>NZ_CP135920.1:4800000-7252500 GCF_032395985.1 Paraflavitalea speifideaquila | reverse complement strand
GGTGAAAGGCCAATCAAACTGAGAGATAGCTCGTTCTCCCCGAAATGTTTTTAGGAACAGCCTCGGATATAGATGTTTGCTAGAGGTAGAGCTACTGATTGGGCTAGGGGCTTCACCGCCTACCAAACCCTGACAAACTCCGAATGCTAGCAAATTTCTCCGGGAGTGAGGCTGCGGGTGCTAAGATCCGTGGCCGAGAGGGAAATAACCCAGATTAGCAGCTAAGGTCCCTAAGCGTATGTTAAGTTGATCAAACGAGGTGGGATTTCTATAACAGCCAGGATGTTGGCTTGGAAGCAGCCATTCATTTAAAGAGTGCGTAACAGCTCACTGGTCGAGAGATCCTGCACGGAAAATAATCGGGCATCAAACATACCACCGAAGCTCTAAATTCAACAGCAATGTTGAGTGGTAGGGGAGCATTGACATCTGCATCGAAGGTGCACGGCGACGTGTGCTGGAGCGTTGTCAAAAGAAAATGTAGGCATAAGTAGCGATAAAAGTAGTGAAAAACTACTTCACCGTAAGACTAAGGGTTCCTGATCAACGTTAATCGGATCAGGGTTAGTCGGGTCCTTAGGCAAAGCCGAAAGGCGCAGCTGATGGAAAACTGGTTAATATTCCAGTACCTGCTTTAGTTCCGATGGGGTGACGAGGTAGTGAAAGATCCGCGGGGCAACGGATGTTCCCGTTAAAGGGTGTAGTTATATCTTTTCCAGGTAAATCCGGAAGAGATGGCGAACCTGATAGTACAGCAAAGCTTCGGCAGCGCTGATAGTGATCCTAATCAAACCTCCGAGAAAAACCTCTAAGGTGTGGCTAAAGCGGCCCGTACCGCAAACCGACACAGGTAGTCGAGGCGAATAGCCTAAGGTGCTCGGGTGAGCCGCGGAGAAGGAACTAGGCAAATTGATGCTGTAACTTCGGGATAAAGCATACCACCTTCTGGGTGGTCTCAGTAAAATGGTTCAACCAACTGTTTAACAAAAACACAGGGCCCTGCAAAATCGTAAGATGACGTATAGAGCCTGATACCTGCCCGGTGCTGGAAGGTTAAGGAAGGGTGTTCGGCGCAAGCCAAAGCTCCTGACTGAAGCCCCAGTAAACGGCGGCCGTAACTATAACGGTCCTAAGGTAGCGAAATTCCTTGTCGGGTAAGTTCCGACCTGCACGAATGGTCTAATGAGTTGAACGCTGTCTCCTCCGCGAGCCCGGCGAAATTGTAGTATCGGTGAAGATGCCGGTTACCCGTCACGGGACGGAAAGACCCCGTGAACCTTCACTACAACTTTGCATTGATTTTGAGCAAACAATGTGTAGAATAGTTGGGACGCTTTGAAGCGGTGCCGCCAGGTGCCGTGGAGCGGTCGTTGAAATACCAACCTTTGTTTGCTTAGAGTCTAATCCCTACCGGGAAACAGTGCATGGTGGGTAGTTTGACTGGGGTGGTCGCCTCCTAAAAAGTAACGGAGGCTTGCAAAGGTTCCCTCAGTACGGTTGGTAATCGTACGCAGAGCGCATTAGTATAAGGGAGCTTGACTGTGAGACAGACAAGTCGAGCAGGGGCGAAAGCCGGCTAAAGTGATCCGGTGGTTCTGTATGGAAGGGCCATCGCTCAAAGGATAAAAGGTACTCCGGGGATAACAGGCTGATCTCCCCAAGAGCTCATATCGACGGGGAGGTTTGGCACCTCGATGTCGGTTCGTCACATCCTGGGGCTGGAGAAGGTCCCAAGGGTTCGGCTGTTCGCCGATTAAAGTGGCACGTGAACTGGGTTCAGAACGTCGCAAGACAGTTCGGTCCCTATCTGTGATGGGCGTTAGAATATTGCGTGGACATGACCTTAGTACGAGAGGACCGGGTCGTACGGACCGCTGGTGTATCTGTTGTGCCGCCAGGTGCAATGCAGAGTAGCTACGTCCGGCCAGGATAAACGCTGAAAGCATCTAAGCGTGAAACCTTCCACAAGATGAGTATTCTTTTAAGGGTCGTAGGAGACTACTACGTTGATAGGCTACAGATGTAAAACTGGTAACAGTAAAGTCGAGTAGTACTAATTGCCCGTACGCTTTAATTTTTTTAATCAATTTCAATGTTAATATTTTAATTGTTTGTTCTGTTGCTCTCATTTACAACTTCCCAATATGTAATCTTATTGACTGGATAATATCCGGTATTAACTTCTTATGGTGGTTATACCGAGGGTGTTCACCTCTTCCCATACCGAACAGAGTAGTTAAGCCCCTCATGGCCGATGGTACTGCACAACAATGCGGGAGAGTAGGTAGCTGCCATATTTATTGAGCCTCGTAGTTTACTACGGGGCTTTTTTTTGCCCATACCCCAATCAATCACCTCTTCCGTTCCCTCATTCCGGCCCCCTGCCTCAATAGGCCCGGTTTTACCAGACCGATTACTTAATTTTAGTGATTACCAAACACTAAACAGCCTACTTGTCAAGCGCCAGCACATGCCGCCTGTTTTGCCTACTCCTGGTGCCCCTGTATTGCCTGCAGGTAATAGCGCAACATCCTTTAATACGACCTCTCCTGTCAATTACCGGTTTACGGAACTCTCGGCCCGGAACGGACTCCCTTCGTCCGAAATACTTTCCCTTCACCTCGACAATCGTCATTTACTTTGGATTGGTCATACAGCCGGGCTTAGCCGCTATGATGGCTATGCCATTTCAAATTATCTGTTTGCCCGCAATAAAAGGATTGGCCGGGTTTTCTGCTTTCTTGAGGATACTGCCCGCCACATCCTCTGGATTGGGAGCGTAACCGGCCTTTTCTATTATGATAATAAGGAGATCATTCCCGTAATCAGTGGAGACAATTTACCGGTTTATAGTCTCCTGGCCGTCCCCCAGGGGCTTTGGGTGGGTACGGGCACAGGACCGGCCTGGCTTGACACGGCCGCTATCCGCCAGGCCATACACCAGGATACCGTCGCCCTCGCCCCCCGCATATTGCCTGTTTGGAGAACGCTGGGTGACGACCGGCGTGTTAAGCACATGGCCCTTCAAAAGAATGGTAAACTACTTGTAGGCAACTTTTACAATGTCTATGAATCTGAACAAGAATCTCTTCATAAAATATGGGGAATGAGTCATGCCGCCGATCTGCTGAATGGCATCGTATGTACTGATGAAGGAGAAGTACTGATCTGTGGCAATTTCAGTGGCGTTAATTATAAGAAAGGAAATGAATGGAAAGCGCTACCCATTCCCTACATCACGGGCATGGACCTGCACCGCGAAGGCAATAACTGGTATTATTACAATTCCGAAGCGATCTATGAGGTAGACATCAAATCAAAAAATTCAGACCGGTTGTCATTATTCCTTTTGATCACCGGGAATGGGGCTCTGTATTTACCCAGGATAAAGATGGCAATTTCTGGATCGCTACCCACGAAGGTATCTTGTATGCTCAACCGGAGATATTTAAAAGCCATCTCCAGGATAAGCCTGAGGGCTTTAATGAGCTTTACAGTATTTATCAATTAAAGATGGCGGCCTCCTGGCCGGAGGCAACCGGGGAAGATTATTCAAAAGGTAAATGACCATTTTGAAATGGCCTATCCCAACGCCCAAACGCTTTTCCCTCATGCCGAATTGAAGAGCATCTGTGAAATGCCTGATGGGGATCGGTGGTTTGGCAGTGGCTACGAAGGATTGGTTCGACAAAGCAACAACAAACTACAATACTTCTATAAGGATGGGGGATATGGCGACAAAACCTTTTGCGTTTGTACCCTGGTAAAAGGGCGATCTCTGGACTACCGGCGATAAGAACGTGACGCATATAATAAAAGGCAAGAACGATTCGCTCCAATTTACCCAATACACGTATAAACAGGAAGTCAGTGATAATCCCATCATTCGTAGCCTGATCGAAAGCCCGGGAGGAAAGATCTATGTAGGCAGTACCTGGGGATTGGCCACCATCAAAGACAATTACCTTGAGCTGATCTCCTTACAGAAAGAACAATCCTTCGCCATTGCAGACATGCAAATGAACCGCGAACAAAAAGTATGGATTGCTACGCAAGGTAATGGCCTTCTATTGTGCCGATTTGTGGGCGATAGTCTCATTATGGAGAAGCAACTTACAACTAATGACGGCCTCTCTTCTGATATATTCCTGAAATTACTGGTTGATAAAGAAAATATTCTATGGGCAGTAGCTTATAATGGGATTAATCGCATAGAACAATTGGGCAATGATATTAAAATAGTATCCAAAAACATAGACCGTGCTTTACTGAAAGGTGATTACCAGGGAGTAGATATGATCCAGGATAACAAAGGAATGATCTGGATGGCTACCTCTTCTGGTTTATTGTCGTTCGATCCAGTCATATATGCTAAAACAATTTCTGCACCTGTACTTTACATAGAGAAAGTAACGGTATTGCAGGATGTAAATCGCAAAAACCAATTGTTACAAAATGATGCGAAAACGCCCGTCGAGCTTGCCCCCAAACAAAACTCGCTGGAATTCTTGTTCACCGGCATTCATTACAATAACCCGGCGGCCGTATTGTATGAATACAGGCTATTGGGACAAGATAGCAATTGGATAAAACTGGGAAACACCAGGCAGCTCACCTTAAGAAATATACCAGCCGGTGAATACACACTACAAGTAAGGGCTGCGGCTGGATCAAATCAATGGAGCAATATGGCTGCCTGGCCATTTACTGTACATGCTGCCTTTTGGCAAACAGGTTGGTTCCTGGCGCTGATCTTATCGGCCATTGTTGCCATTGTGTATTATTTTGTTCGGCAGCGCATAAAAACCTTACGAAATAAGGCCGCCACGCAAAGGGATTTTGAACGCCAGATTGCCCGTGTTAAAATGAATATGCTCCGCGCGCAAATGAATCCCCATTTCATCTTTAATAGCCTGAATTCCATTAATAATTTTATCCTAAAGAACGACCCCCAGAATGCTTCCGGCTACCTGACCAAGTTCTCCCGGCTCATGCGGATGATCCTGGATAACTCCCGCAGCGAATGGGTTAGCCTGGAAAATGAACTGAGCGCGCTGGACCTGTATATACAATTGGAATCCATACGGTTTGATCATGTATTTGAATACCGCTTGCTGCTGGATCCAACCATCGATCCCGCACAGGTAGTCATTCCTCCCCTGATCATACAACCTTATGTAGAAAATGCCATCTGGCATGGGCTGCTTTACCGTGAACGACCTGGTGGTATATTATTATTGGAAATCAAACATGTTAATGAACTCCTTAGCATAAAAGTGGAAGACAATGGGGTAGGACGGCAGGCCTCTGCCGACATGCGCAGCAGGTCGGCCCTGAAAAAGAAAAAGCCATGGTATGAAAATAACCGGTGAAAGGCTTGATATCGTGAATACCACTTATGATGTGAACACAAACATTGAAGTGGAGGATCTCTATGATGAAAACCAACAGGGGTGTGGTACACGTGTACTTATTACACTCAATTATATTCAGAATAAAATGGTTTGATCATGAAAGCCATTATTGTTGATGACGAAAAACATTGCCGCGAATCGCTGGAAGCCATGCTGCGGATCCATTGTCCGGAAGTAGTGGTGGTAGCCATTTGTGCGGATGCTTTGGCGGCCATTGCGGCTGTTGGCGCACACCAGCCCGACCTGGTGTTCCTGGACATTGAAATGCCCAGAATGAATGCTTTTGACCTGTTGCAGGAACTTAACCATATTGATTTTGAGATCATTTTTACTACGGCTTATGATCAATATGCTATCCGCGCCATCAAATGCAGCGCCCTGGACTATCTCTTAAAACCGGTTGATGCTGATGAACTGAAGGAGGCCGTGAACAAATTGAAAAGCCGCCCCCGGCACCTGATCGAAAAAGAGCAATTGCAACAGGTTGTCAATAATATGAGTAATCCGGCACAGCAGGATTTTAAATTGATCATTGCCACCCTTGATGGCAACTATTTTCTGCTGCCGGAAGAGATCATGTATTGTGCAGGTAATGATAACTATACTCATTTTCACCTTACCAAGGGCAGGAAACTGGTGAGTGCAAAAACATTGAAAGAATATGAAGACATGCTTGCCGGGCAGGGATTCCTGCGCATCCATAAATCTTACCTGGTTAACCTTAAATATGCCGTGAAGTTTTCAAAAGCCAACTCCACCCTGATATTACAGGATTATACAACTCTTGAAGTATCGCGCCGTAAAAGGACGCCGTGATCAATGCCTTATTCAATAAATAATATTCACATTTCTTGCCGTTTACTCATCCGGTTTCCGTTCACTCGCCTGATTACGTCTAAGCTGATAACTTGTATTTACTTTAGGTTATTATATTCAATAGACTGTTTGAATCCTTGTTCGTGCTCTTCCTGATACTTCCCTCACACTTCTGATAGTAGCTAGTGATACTGTTTTACCATAACCTTAAAAATATCAACTATGAAGTGTAAAGTTGTTTATCCGTTACTATTATTATTACTGTCGGGCTTGTATGCCACTGCGCAGGACCTTTATTCCGGGGTATGGCGCAAGGGGAATGGCAGTACGTATTTATGGGCAGGTGTATCCTGGGCAGACTTCAATAAAAATGGAGTGAACTGGCCAAACAAAACCTTCGACTTATTGACATTGAAACTTATGAAACAGGTGGAAAGCGATACTTCTCCGGTGTATGGGAAGGCGGCAGCGATGGTTATGCCCTGACCCCTACGGGCCTTGACTGGGCAGCTTTCAACAAGTTTTGGAGCGACTACAGTAAAACTCTCCGTCTTATAGACATTGAAACCTATACAGAGGGGGCAAGAGGTACTTCCTCGGTGTATTCAGGCAGGGAACAGGAGGATATGCCCTTACACCCACAGGCCTCGACTGGGGAGAATTCAATAAGTTTTGGAGGGACTATAGTAAGAATCTCCGGCTTACAGATATAGAGACGTATACAGAAGGAGGCAAACGGTATTTTCTGGGCGTCTTCAACCCCGGCAACGATGGATATGTATTGTCTCCTTATGGAATGGACTGGAACCAGTTTACCAAGTACTGGGAAGACAGGGCCAAAGAGAACTTGCGTTTAATTGATATGGAGTCTTATGTAGAAGGAGGCAAACGTATTTTTTTAGGCGTGTGGCGCCAAGGTACTGATGGTTATGCTCTTTGGCATGGAACCGACTGGCAAAGCTTTGTTTCCAAATGGGCGGAGTATAATACCTCCAACCTGCAGTTGGTTGACCTGGAAACCTACGATGGTGATTGTCCGGGAGGCTGTATGAACCAGGTCCTGATGGCTGATAACCCAGCTACTGCTGGACGCGATAGCTATGACTATGGCATCTATGCCACTTCACAACATTGTGAAGGGGAGCCCGGCACCTGCCCGGCCAATCCTTCCTCCAGCGCCAGGGTTTACTATCGCTGGCCCAACCTGAAATTGGGCAATGATTTTTATGTACGCAACTCTGTCCTTTATGATGCCAAGGATAGATTCCTTACGCTGCCATTCAAAGAAAAGGCATCAGATATGTCGAAGAATGGCTGGTTGTATTCTGCCGGCGCCTGGCACCATGCCATGGACTATTCCAGGAAAGATGGTAAGACATTTCAGCTCGTTGCAGCAGCAGCGGGGAAAGTAGTGTTTGCCGGATACGACGAATGGTCGGGCAATACCATCATCATTAGCCACAATGTAGGAGGTGAAAAAGATGCTTACCGCACCATTTATATGCACGTCAGGAATGGGGCCGACAATGACTGCTCGGTGGCCTGGAGTAAGAGTCAACCTACCTTATCCCAAGCGCCAAATGATCCTACCAGGGTTAAATATGAAAATCATTTGAAGAATACGGGCTGCCCTCTGAAAGTATCAGACAGGAATCCCGACGTGGGATGGTGGGGAACCAATTCACAGAAGCTAAGTAGTGATTTGGTCGGCAAAAATGTGCAGGCTGGCGATGTGATTGGATGGGCTGGTAGCACCGGTCCGGGAGGCCAGGCTGCCAATCACCTGCACATTTTCTACGCTCACCGTGACCCGGGTGACAAACGCTGGTATTTCTTTGATCCTTATGGTATCTATGGAACGCCTGATTGTTATCCATCGGCCGTAGATGGGGCCATTAATACCCCCTGCGCACGTTATCCCGTCGCCTGGAAAAATGGGCGTCCGGATTATGCTCAATAGTAAGGCAATCGCGGAATCGTTTGCATAAATTTAAGCGGGTTTCCTCATTCTGCAACCGGGCTTTATTTATATTTGTCCGGATGAGGAACCTGCTTATTTTCCTACCCCTTTTGTTGTGTGGTGCTGTTGTTTATCGTGCAGAACCCATAAGGGCTTATCGTATATCAGGATTTGCACAAGGTACTACTTACCAGGTAACCTATTATGCCACGGATAGCCTGGTTAAAAAGTCAGGTAGATAGCCTCCTCGCTGTCATTGACAGCTCCCTCTCCATCTATAAGTCTTACTCCCTCATCAGCCGCTTCAACCAGGCCGAAGCTTCCATTACTATGGACGATCATATGACCAAGGTGGTCAGGAAATCCATAGAAACTTACCAGCAAACAGAGGGAATCTTCGATATTACCGTCCAACCATTGGTGCAAGCCTGGGGTTTTGGTCCCAAAAAGATGGATCAATTGCCCGACTCGGCCACCATACGTTCTTTAAAACAATGTGTAGATTCCCGGTTTTTATCCGTGAATGGCAGCAGGCTTTAGTAAATCAAAGCCCTGCGTTAAAATTGATGTCAATGGCATTGCACAAGGCTATAGCGTGGATGTAGTGGCAGCCTTTTGGACAAGCAACCTATTAATAATTATATCATTGAGATCGGAGGGGAGATCAGGATCAGGGGGCATCGTCAACCCGGCAATGAGAAAATGAAGATTGGCATTGAAGCGCCTGGTGAAGATGAATTCCAACTGTCTTTATTGCAAAAGATCATCTCCATTGATAGTGGTGCCATTACCACTTCGGGCAGTTACCGTAAGTTCTATGAAAGTGCCGGTAAAAAAATATCGCATATCATTGATCCGAGAACAGGATATTCATCCCAAAGTGAGCTGATCAGTGTAACTGTTTACGCCCCCGATGCCATAACAGCAGATGCTTATGATAATGCATTCATGGTAATGGGATTGCAGAAAGCCATCGACTTTGTTGAGAACAGGAAGGAAATGGCAGCTTATTTCATTTACCGGGATAAGCAGGGGAAAATAGCCGATACGGCTACCAGCAGGTTCTATCAGTTCATTACTGAACATTGACAATTGAACATAGATTATTGAAAATCGAGTCCTTTTAACATGAGTAGAAGAAAATTTATACAACAGGCTGGCTTACTTACAGGAGGGTTTCTCCTGCATAACCAGTTGTTGCAGGCTGTTAGCACCCAATACACAGAGAAAATAAACATAGGTGTAATTGGATGTGGCGACCGGGGTACGGGTATTATGTCTATCATGCGTGGATTACCGGAGCTTTTTAATATAGCAGCCATTTGTGACTTATTGGACTTTAGATTGGAGCATGCCCGTAAAATAGCGACTGACTCTGCACCCAAGGAATATAAGGAGTATCGCAAACTACTGGAAGATAAAACGATCCAGGCAGTGATCATTGCTACGCCGCTTAACATGCATTTTCCCATTGCCTCTGATGCATTGAAGGCCGGCAAACATGTATTCCTGGAAAAGACGATGACCTACGATATTCCGCAAGCCATAAAATTGGTGCAGCAGGTAAAGCAGCACCCCAACCAGGTATTGCAGGTAGGGCATCAGTACCGGTATGTGCCTCTGTATTTTAAGGTGAAAGAAATGATCGAAAAAGGTTATCTCGGTAAGATAACGCATATTGACTGCCGCTGGGATCGTAACTGGAATTGGCGGAGGCCTGTTCCAGCAGGATATACGGACAGGCAGGTAAACTGGCGGATGTACAAGGCCTATTCAGGTGGCCTGGTAGCCGAATTATTATCCCACCAGATTGATTTTATCAACTGGGCCTTTAATACACATCCTGATGAAGTAATGGGCGTAGGGGGCATTGATTTTTATAAAGATGGAAGAGAGGCGTACGACAATGTGCAAGTAGTGCTCCGGTACAATAAGGAGAACATGATCGGTAATTTTGGTTCTACCTGTGGCAATGCCCGTGAAGGATATATATTCAAACTAAAAGGTACCAAGGGCACAGTAGCCCTCCTGGTAAACGAAGGCATCTTTTACCCCGAAGCAGCTGTCAAGAAAGAACTGGAGACGGTAGATGGTGTAAGCAGTGCTACCAAAATAGAATGGAATAAAGATGGTGGCATACCCATTATCAAAGAACCCATGAAAGACGGTACCTGGTATGCAGTGCAGGATTTTCACAAGTGTATTGTTGAAAAAAAGCAGCCCACTTCCAATGTGATTACGGGTGCCACTACCGCCGTATCAGTACACCTGGCCAATGAGGCTGCTTATACCCATGTGACGAAACAATGGAAATCAGCCTATAACTTTTCCTAATTATTACTTTGCGATATGAAAAAACTCCCTTTAATTTTTGCCATGACAATGCTTGCTTCTGGTGCTTACGCACAGCAGCAGACTGGTTGGACGAGCTTGTTCGATGGTAAGTCACTCAATGGTTGGAAGAAACTCTCTGGTAATGCAGAATATAGAATAGAGAATGGTGCTATTACCGGCGTTACCTCACTGAATACCCCCAATACTTTTCTGGTAACAGAAAAAGAGTATGGCGATTTTATCCTTGAGTTGGAGGTGCTGATGGAAGATACCACATCCAATTCGGGCATCCAGTTCAGAAGCCACCTTAATCCGGCAGGTAATAATGGCACGGGGCGTGTGTATGGCTATCAGTATGAAATTGATCCTTCCTCACGTCGCTGGTCGGGCGGCATTTATGATGAAGCAAGAAGAGATTGGTTGTATCCTTTGGGACTGAACCCGGCGGCCCAACCAGCCTTTAAGAATGGCCAGTTCAACAAAGTACGTATTGAGTGTATTGGTCATAATCTGCGTACCTGGGTAAATGGTATCGAAGCGGCCTATGTGGTAGATACTTTGGATGCCACTGGGTTTATTGGCTTACAGGTGCATGGTATCAAGAATCCCGAACAGGCAGGTAAAAGATCTATTGGAAAAATATACGCATTAAAACTAGTAAACTGGTGCCTGCACCCCATTTAAAGACTACTTATGTGGTGAATACCATTCCCAATACGCTCTCTGATGCAGAGAAAAATCGGGCACCGTACTGCTGTTTGATGGCGTAAGTTCCAAGGGGTGGAAGGGCGCTTATAAACCTGGCTTCCCGAAAAGGGTTGGGAAATCAAGGATGGTACGCTGAGTGTGTTGGGATCTAATGGTGCCGAATCTACCAACGGAGGCGACATCGTAACTACCAAAGAATACAGTGCTTTTGACCTGACCTTTGAGTTTAAGATCACCACCGGTGCCAATAGCGGGGTAAAGTACTTTGTAACTTTGACAGAAAATAATCCTGGCTCTGCCATCGGATTGAGTTCCAGGTATTGGATGATAAAGTACATCCGGATGCCAGGATGGGCCGCGATGGTAACCGTACCTTGTCTTCCTTGTATGATCTTATCACTGCTAAGAAGCAGGACCGGTTTACACGTCCTCCGGGGCAATGGAATACTGGCCGGGTAGTAGTGTATCCCAATAACCATGTAGAGCATTACCTCAATGGGTTAAAGGTATTGGAATATGAACGTGGTTCCCAGGCATTCCGTGACCTGGTAGCCATCAGCAAATACAGCAAATGGCCCAATTTCGGAGAAGCTAAACAAGGCCGTATCTTATTGCAAGACCATGGCAATGCGGTGAGTTTCCGGAGTATTAAGATCAAGGAGTTGAAGTAGCAGTTATCTATAGAGCGGTAAGTTATTCAATAAACAAACCTGGTATGTTTTGGGAAACACCAAACATACCAGGTTTTATTTTGTAGAAGTAATGCTGTATTTAGGGCTATTCGCCGGCGAACTGATTTTATCGAAGCTTACGGATGGAGTTTTAACTTTATATCGTACTAACCATTATGAAAAAGATAGTCGCCATTTCTGGTAGTTTGCGGACAACCTCGGCCAATACCACCTTATTGAAAATATTGGGTAGTCTGCTGCCTGCGGAGGTTGATTATACCATCTTTGAGGGTATTGGCGATTTACCTCATTTTAACCCTGATATTGATAAAGAGGGGCCCTTATTGAGGGTAAAGGCGCTCCGGACACATATTCAGGGGCTGATGGGGTGGTTATCTGTACCCCGGAATATGCTTTTGGGGTTCCCGGGGTGCTCAAAAATGCTTTGGATTGGTTAGTTTCATCGGGTGAATTGAATGAGAAGCCGGTGGCTACGATCAGCGCTTCCCCTTTATACCGGGGAGGCGATAGGGCCCATGCTTCTTTAGTACTAACGCTGCAAGCCCTGGGTGTAAAGAACAGTGGACAAATTACCATCCCCGCTATCACCACGAAGTTAAACGAGGAGGGATTGTTGATCCACCCCGAAACCAGGCAGGAGCTTATGGCATTTGCCGAAACATTGGTCAAAGCTATTGATGGTTGATACCAGGATAAGTTTGCATGTCATTGCATAATCGTAGAATGTTGTGTAGTTTAACAGCCATTTTGGGACCACATCAACATTATGAAGGAAGATAAAGCCAGCAGAACAGCACAATACATGGCCTTATTCAGGGCACTTGAAACAGCCCGGCCCCAGGGCTCACGGTTGTTCAATGATCCCTATGCTATTTCTTTCCTGGATAGGGGACTAAAAAGGGCTACGCAATTGTCGAAGATACCTTTTTCAGAACCCTCATTCAAAAGATCATTCACCGTAAAATACCGGGTGCATTTTCTTCTGGCATAGCCCGCACCAAGTATATTGATGATCTTTTGCAATACGCAGTCAATAATGGGGCCGAGCAGGTAATGATACTGGGCGCTGGTTTTGATACACGAGGGCTGCGGCTTGGCTTTTTAAGGGATATTCCGGTTATAGAGATCGACCATCCCAATACCTCTTCCTACAAATTGCGTGTATTGAGGTCAAACCTGAGCCGGCTGGCCGATAATGTCATCTACCACCAGCTGGATTTTAATAAGGAAAGCCTGGATGATATGATTTCCTGGAACCCAATAGATTTGACAAAGCCTACTGTGATCATTTGGGAGGGGGTTACGAATTACCTCACAGCTTCGGCCATTGAGAATGTATTCCGGTTTTTGAGCCGCTTTGCCGGAGGTTCTTATGTTATATTCACCTATATAAACCGGTTGGTGCTAGATGATCCATCATCTTTTTATGGCGCAGAGAAGTTGCTTAGTGACCTGGAAAAGATCGAGGAACGGTGGACCTTTGATTCAGGCCGGAAGAATTGAGAGACTACCTCAATGATTTTAACTGGGCCTTGTTAGAAGACAAAGGGGCTGTTGAATACCGCCGTAAATACATGCCAAATAATACGGAGAAGGGCTATGAGTTTTACCGTGTAGCCTTTGCCAAAAAAGAAAGTAAAAAGTACTATAAAAGCAATGTGCGAATGTGACTATTGGGTAATAGTTGCATTCGCACATTTGTTTTATCCTAACAATCTTCCCCGAAGGAAATACTGTTTGAGTAAAGATTAGTGGTTACCGGTTGAAAGAATGGTTGTTGTTGAACCGCTTCTTGAACTTACTGTTACCATTCCTGTTTCCGCCACCACCGGCCGATTTCTTTTGAATAGCTGGTTGTGGATTAATAACGGTTTTGGTAGAATGATAAGGATGTTCTTCTATTACTGGGATGGATTGCCTGATGAGCTTTTGAATATCTTTCAGGTAAGCCCTTTCTTCACCATCGCAAAATGATATGGCGATACCACTGGCGCCGGCACGACCCGTACGGCCAATCCGGTGCACATAAGTTTCCGGTACATTGGGCAACTCATAGTTGATCACATGGGTGAGATTGTCAACATCAATACCTCTGGCTGCAATATCAGTAGCTACCAGGATACGGATCTTACCATTCTTGAAATTGTTGAGTGCATGCTGACGCGCATTCTGTGACTTATCGCCATGAATAGCATCTGCTTTAATGCCAGCACGTGTTAATGCTTTAGCAATCTTGTCGGAGCCATATTTCGTACGGGCAAAAACTAGTGCACGTTCAATATTGGAATTCTCCAACACATGGATCAGCAGGGAGCGCTTATTGTCCTTATCAGTAAAATATACCTGTTGTTCAATCCTTTCGGCGGTAGAAGATACAGGCGCCACTTCTACTTTTACCGGCTGTTTCAGGATCGTATTGGCCAGTCCGGCGATTTCCGGGGCATGGTAGCGGAAAAGAACAAAGTTTGTCTTTTAACAGGAATACGGGTAATGATCCTTTTTACGTCATGAATGAAACCCATATCCAGCATGCGGTCTGCTTCGTCCAATACGAAGATCTGTAAATGGTGCAGGTTAATAAAGCCCTGGTTGATCAGGTCAAGCAGGCGGCCAGGTGTGGCAATGAGTATATCAACACCATTGCGCAAGGTATTTACCTGATTACCTTGTGATACACCACCGAAAATAACCATTTGGTTGAGGCCGGTATATTTACCATAGGCCCTGAAACTTTCTTCTATCTGGATAGCCAGTTCGCGAGTAGGGGTAAGCACCAACGCTTTAATAGCACGGGGGCCCCTTTGTACAGGTTGTTGGCTATGCAATAATTGTAATACAGGGATCGCAAAAGCGGCTGTTTTGCCGGTGCCTGTCTGAGCACAGCCCAACAGGTCTTTTGTTGTAATACTACAGGGATAGACTGCTCCTGGATTGGAGTAGGGGTACTATAACCTGTTTCCTTCAGCGCCTTTAATAAAGGCTCCTGAAGATTCAGTTGATCAAATGTCAAATTGATAGTTTTTAATAAATAATTGTTAACTATCGGCTGCGCGGATGAAAACGAAGGAGAGAGTTAACTGATTGTCTCATCAACCTATGACTTGATGAGTTTTCTGTGTGGGGAAAAAAAATCCAGTCTGCTAAGAGTGAGAATGAGGTGCAAAGATACTATATTTTTTTATATGATGCAATAAGGGATTGTTAACTTACTGCAATCGACTGGTTTGCAGACCTTAGTAGCGCAATATAAAGCAACTGTTTACGCTGATTATACGGTAGGAAGACCAGGAGATCGATTGCCGGTATAATCCCCGCAAAATGATTTTGTATGCAATGGCAATCTGTTTACTTTAGTTGTAGATACAACCAATATGAAACCATCAGGCCTAGACCAGAATATTATCTTCTTGTGTGCGGAGTTTTCCCACAGGTTCAGCCAGGTGTTGGCGGCGGAGTTTAAAACGCACAATATTGACGTTACTGCCGAACAGTTTTCTATTCTGGTGGTGCTCTGGTACAAGGATGGCATCAGCCAGAAAGAGATCAGCGAACAGCTCAACCGCGATAAAACGACCGTTACCCGGGTATTGATGAACATGAAGAAAAACAAGCTGATCAGGCAGGTAACGGATGCTGCTGATAACCGCTCGAACCTCGTTTACCTCACCGCCAAAGGAAAGGAGGTGCAAAAAGCAGGAGTTAGGATATCCGGCGAACTATATATGAAAGTATTGAAAGGCATTCCCCAATCTCAATTACAGACTGGTATAGGTGTTTTACAAAAGATGACCCACGCTTTATAAACTAATAATAGATGTATATACAACCTTTTAATAGCATTGTTATGAAAACAAAAGTATGCGCCCTGAAAGCCTGTTTAGTGATTGTATGCCTACAAGCCACCCTGATGATGCTGGCACAGGATAAACCCCTTGCCGGAAAGTTATTTCCCCGTATCTACAAGGTGGGTGATAAATACCATTACCGGTTGACTGCAGAGCAGTTTTATAATAATCAGTGGAATGGAACTTCGGTAGTGGTCATGGAATGTACCGTGGTAAAAGACAGTGCGGGTATTGCCTGGGATGAGGTGAGAAGCTTGTCAAAAACGCTGTATTCACCTAAGGATACAGTGAATATGGACGAGGAAGCCCTGGCTGTAAAACCTTATCGCATTTCCCTGCATCCCAGGGGGCAATTGCTATACCCCGCATCGAGGTGGCTGGCATGACAGGACCCATTACCGATTTTATTACCTTTTTTGTAGCAGTAAGCCCAGCCTCGCGCATCACCACTCTGGAGAAGGTGGGTGATAGCCTGATCAAAAGGAAACAGCAAAAGGTAATTTTGCCAATGGGAAAACCATCCTTTTGGGTGAGGATTGCCTGGCTATTAAGGGATACATTACCGGTGTAACTCAACGGGAAGCAACAGTGCGTACTAAATTCCTACCACCGATAGAACCCTGTCTTGCTTTCCTATTGGAGGATATGCAAAAGCCGGTAACTGCGGGCGTACTTAATAATTTTCAGATGGTACAACCTGCAGCAGCAGGTAAAACAATGTGCATTTCGGAAATGAAGAATTTACCATCAATACCATTATGAACAGGAAGGATGGGAAAATAAAATGGGCGGATATGTCCAATACCCTCCATCTTTCCCTACGGATGAATTGTGACGGGGATTATAAGAATTGTCAAATGGAAGTACCCTTTCTTATTCAACGTAACTTGAAACTGGAATTGTTGTAATGAAGGCTATGAGCGGGTTTTAACATTTGTTAAAGGCAAAGTTTGTTATATTAGGATAACAAAACCTAAACCTTTACTTATGGGAAATATTTACTCTCGCTGCATAACCTGCATTCTCCTGGTCATGCTAATCGGGCAAAGCCTATATGTTCAATCACAGGACCCCGTACGCAAAAACACCAGGTATCTTTCGGGTTTCCTCTATTAACACTACAGGAATTGACAACTGGTATACAGACTATTGTTACCGGTATCGGCAATCAGAAAGTGGAGGATGTTAAAGGAAGAGCAACTTATAGCCTATCCTATCGTTATTTCCCTTCCCGCCGGTGGGGATAGGTGTTACCGGTATCTACCAGAAGCTTGATGTTAAATTCATATCTCCGGCAGCTAAAAAGTCTTATTTAACAACGGCTATTATGGCCAATGGCCAGTATAACTATTTAGATAAACCCAAGGTTGATGTTTATTCCCGGCTGGCAGCAGGCGTGGTCCAATTTGATGAAACGGGAATTAATGACGGACCTTCCTATACTACATTAGCATTCCAGGTTACAGCCATAGGTGCCCGGATTGAGGTACGTTCAGCACTTTTATCGAGTGCGGATTTGGATATGAGGGTATTATACATGCAGGCTTTTGCCTCAGGATCTGATAGCGAGTGCCTACATGCCGTCTTTTCTTTATAGCTTAGGCTCCCAACCTTTCTCGTATTCCCTTTTCCACATTTTCATGGCTTGCTTATCCTTGAGTATATGTCCATTCGTAGGGTCGGTATGCAGGGTTCTTCCTGTACGCTGGGCAATATTGGCCAACAAGCAAAGCAATATACTTTTATGCCCCTCATTCACAGATGAGTTGAGTTTCTCCCTCTCCACGAATGCTATTGATGAAATTATTGAAGTGATAATAATCCAGGTTGCCGGTAGAACTTACCAGGTTGCCGGATTCGGCTTTGGCATCTGATTTCACTTCCTTGATCAGTTTCTTATTGTAGTCGAATATTTTATAGGTATCGGCTCCGTAATTCACCAAGGTGCCTTTATCGCCGTAAATGATAAAGCCCCTGCTGGCGCCTTCTACCGGGTAATCATTGCAGCTCCTGCTTTCCCAGGTAATCGCTTTGTTGCTGCCAAATTCAAAACTAGCTACCTGGGTATCGGGCGTTTCCCAATCGTCATTAAAGGCATAACGCCCACCGGCAGAAGTAACTTTCGTAGGGAAGTCGACACCCAGGAACCAACGACAGCAGTCAATTTCATGGGTACCATTATTACAAGTTTCGGAAGTACCCCAATGCCAAAACCAGTGCCAGTTATAATGTACCAGGTTATCCATATAATCCCTGCGTGGGGCAGGGCCCTGCCACAGGTCAAAATCAAGGGTCATGGGTACGGCTACTTTATTGCCCCGACCAATGGATTTACGGTTATTAGCATACCAACCTTTTCCCAAATACACATTACCGATGATACCTTCTCTTACTTCTTTCACTGCATTGATGAGGGTAGGGAAAGAGCGGCGTTGGTTGCCCATCTGAATCAGTTTACCGTATTTATTCATAGCCTGCACCAGCAATTCGCCTTCATAGGGGTTATGGGCGCAGGGTTTTTCCACGTACACATGTTTACCATGTGATACGCCTAGTATCGAAGCAGGCGCATGCCAATGGTCAGGCGCGGCTATTACCAGTGCATCGAAATCTGTTTTCTGTACCAGTTGCCGGATATCTTTTATCACGGTGGGTTTTCTGCTGGCCTGGACAAATGGTTTTAAACCATTCTGAATAGCTTTTTCTTCCACATCACACAGGTAGGCTATTTCTACATTGGGTAGTTTGGAAAAGCATTCGGCCAGGTAGGCGCCACGGCTATTGACACCCATTACAGCCAGCACGACTTTATTGCTGGGGGCATTCTTTCCAAATACGGGGAAGTTGAGTATGGTGATACCTGCTGCTGCCATTGAGGTGCTCTTTATAAAATCCCTTCTTTTCATGGAACAATCATTTTGTAGGTATATTAAAGTTGTTGGGCCAGTGAAATCAAAATAACTTATCTTTTAAATACATTCATTGATTAGCGCGCCTTATGATCCATTCTTTTAACATTGCCATCGTTTGCAATACCTTGGCTGGTAGTGGTTATTCAGCACATCTTACCCGGCAAATGCAGGACCTGCTGGAAAGCCAGCAAATACCCTGTACAGTCTTTATGGACCAATGGCCCGACCAGTTTACTGGCTTTACGGATGTCTTTATCCTGGGTGGCGATGGTACCTTGAACCATTTCATCAACCAGTATCCAAATATATCCATTCCCTTGTCAGTTTTTAAGGGTGGATCCGGAAACGATTTCGGCTGGAAGTTATATGGCAATCTTTCCTTTGAGGCGCAGGTGCGAAGGGTGTTGGCAGCCTCGCCCAAAATGGTGGATGCGGGCAGCTGTAATGGCCGTTTATTCCTGAATGGGGTAGGAATAGGCTTCGATGGAGAAGTGGTAAAATCGATGGGTAAGAAGCGCTTTATAGCCGGCCACCTGGCCTATCTGGCCACTGTGATCAGGAAAATCTTCTTTTACCGGGAAAAAGTACTGGAGATTGAATACAATGGGCAGGTAGAAAAAGACCGTTATTTTATGATCAGCATCGCCAATGGCTCACGTTACGGAGGTGGTTTTATGGTGGCACCCCAATCGGTTGTGGATGATGGCTGGCTCGACCTCGTGATCATCCGGAAAATACATCCTCTCAAAAGGCTTTTTTACCTGCCCAAGGTGGAAAAGGGCAAACATATAACCCTTCCATTTGTGAAAACGGAAAAGATAAAACAGGTAGTGATCCGTGCCACCGAGCCGATACCTGCGCACCTGGATGGTGAACTCATAGAGTGCGCGGAGTTCTCCCTGGAAATGTTGACCGGTAAGTTCCTCTTCAGGGGCCAGAAGCATGTATAGTCAGCAGGGTATTTTGAACCCATTACTTTTCCTGACCGGGGTAAAATAAAAAAGCCCAACCTGAACAGGATGGGCTAATAAACCTCTAAAAAACTACTTATGATGCAGAAATCGATTCATTCTTTTGGTCGACGGTAATAACAGGAATATTTGAACCATAGGACAGGATCTTTTGGTGAGCCTGCTCCACCAGCCTGGTAGGTGAAACTCTTTGAAAGGATTGGCCATGATCAGGTCGGCATTGATCCGTTTAGAGAATTCGAGGGTGCTTTTGGCCAGGTTCTTTCCTTCAAGCAGGAAGGACTGAACGGGTATGGTAGATAGGCTTTGCACTACTTCCAGGGCTTTATCCATGATGTTTTCGGCCGCATTGCCATCGTTATCGTTGCGCAAGGATACCAGGTAAACGGTCGATTTAAAGGAACGGGCCAACATGGTAGCGAGTTTAATGCGGTGCATGGGCAGCTCACCGGTCAATGGCAATACGATCTTTTGAAATGGCTTACCAGTCCGCTGGAGCGGATAGCTAGTACTGGCACATTGGTTTTACGGGCCAACCTGCTGATGGATACGGAAGAAAGTATGCGGTGTATGAGGTTGAATTTGGCCAGTCCCACTACGACCAGGTCCATTTCGTATTGTTCAATGTATTTAGACAGCTGCTGACTGGCATTGCCTTGCAGCAGACTGATCTCAATTTTACCCCCGCCACAAATATGCTGGCGATATATGTCTTTTAAAGCTTCCAGCTTTCTGCTGGCATTGTTCATTTCAGCAGCATGGCCAGGCATGTTCAAGCTGGTTTCTATCGGCAATAATGGCAGCAGGTTATTGGATACCACATGGACCAGGTGAATATTGCAATGAAAGGTATTAGCCAGCTCTATGGCTTTGGATATAGCCCATTTGTTTTTTCCAGTGAAATCTACCGGCACCAGGATATTGTAAAAGGTTTTAGGCATACGCGGCTTTTTAAAGGTTTACAAATTGAGTGATTGTTGTTTTAAGCGAGAGACAGCAAGGGTTCAAAGCTGTTTTCCCGGATATTTTTCAATGCGATCGATTCAAGTAGTTCATCTTTGGTACAAAAGCAACGCCTTTACCGGCATGGCCCACCATGCAACGGTCATCACGGCTATCGCCTACGGCCATACAGTTCTTCAACTGAACGCTGTATTTTTCACTGGCATATTGCAAGGCATTGGTTTTGCAAAAAGAGTGGCCACATATACTGTCGGGTGAACCAAAGAAATAGTAGGGCAGGTTTACTTCGCCAGTGGCTTTCCCTTCAAAGAATTCGAGCTGGTTGGCATAGGAGAAATCAGCATCTATCTGCTGACGCACATAATTGGTAATAAGGGTATAGCTATTGCTGATAATGCCTATGATATACCCTTTCTCCTTGAGTTGCTTTACTACTTCTTTAATGTCTGGTACCATGTTTATTTTACTGGCCACATTGAGCATATCATCCATGGTACGACCTTTGAGCAGCATACCAATTCGTTTGGTAAGGATAATAGAATCCTTCTCCTGTGCCCGCAGGTCTTCCAGTTTTCCGGTGAATCCAAATTCTTTTGCAAAGGCGTCAATAGTCCGGCCCATGAGGATGGTATCATCCATATCGAATACCACCATTTTGTGAAAGCCGCTCAACTTTTCACGCAAGGTTTTATTCATTTCCCGGTTGATGGTTTCCAGTGAATGGATCTCTTCTTCGCTGATATCTTCGGGATGTTGGCGTTGTGCCTTGCTGATGATGGCACGAGACACCTCTTTACTCATTTTGCCCAGGGCTTGCCAGGGTTTACTTTTGTTCTCTATATAACCAATATTCACTTCTTTGATACGGGCTTTCATCAGGTACATGTCGATCAGGATCCCTATATCCACTCCATAATCGTTGAAGAAATCGATCTTTTTAAAATAGGATCTCTTACCGGCAATCATTCCGCTTAATGGTTGTGTGAAGGAGGAAAGGCCCGGATAGAATATATTCAGCAAGGGTTTTGCTACCAATTCGGTTACCCGGCCAGCGTTGCGGGCAAAGCTGCCTTTTACGAAATCTGCTTCATCATTGATGAGGGGCTCTGACAAGCCTGTAATGGTGCCATCGGGATAGGGATCAATATCTCCATCAAGAAAGAGGATGATCTCGTTGGTTGCCTGTTGAATGCCATCCTTCATGGAAATACCTTTGCCTCGTACCTGGCTGGTAATTACTTTAGCGCCTGCAGCTATTGCTACTTGTGCGGTTGCATCTTCTGACTTATCATCTACTACAATAACTTCCGTTACCTGTGGATGCTGGCGACAAAAGGCAACAACACGGGCAATGGTTTGCTCTTCATTTAAAACGGGAATAATAACAGTTAGCACAAGTACCTCCTTTTGTAAATTCTACGATTATGATTGGTATAAACTGCAGCTTTTGTTCCACAAAAGCCTGTTGTTTCCAAGGTCAGGTTTATATTGACAAAAGCCATGCCTTGTCTATGGTCATTAGATTAAATTTCTGTGTTCGCAATAGGAAGCCAATGACTTAATTCAATCAGCTTTCAACGGGTGAATAATATCGGCTTTGCACCTTCAGGGAGCATTAAAACGATATTAAAAGGCAATTAAGATGAGGAGGGGGAAAGGCGGGAGGTAAGTGGCTAGGGTGAATGGCCCCAACCTACGATTGGAGGTGTTTGTTTTGAAGGGATGGGGAGGTGAGTGTTCAGTTGTGAGTAGCGCGGGGAATGGGAGGCCTGGCAGAGGGGAGGATATTGTGGAGATGACTGGGTATTGGGAATGAGTGTTCTATAAAGTAAAAAATCCTTCTGAGTGATCAGAAGGATTTAGTGTATACAAAGAGATCAAATTTGATTAATAATCCCTGTTGTAACCGCCGCCGCCGCCGCCGCGATTGAAGCCACCTTTTTTGTAGCCGCCGCCGCCGGAACCACCGCCGCCGAAGCTTCTTTTCTTGAAGCCGCCACCGCCGCCACCCTGAGGTTTAGGCTGTGCTTCGTTAACGATGATCTTTCTGCCGAGTACTTCTGATTCGTACAGGCTGCTCAATGCATTTTGAGCTTCGCCATCTTCGGGCATTTCTACGAAACCGAAGCCTTTGCTACGGCCGCTTACTTTGTCCTTAACGATTTTTGCAGAAGTAACAGAACCATATTGTTCAAATAAGGTTCTCAGATCCTCGTCGGTCATTTGCCAGGAGAGGTTCCCTACGTAAATGTTCATTGTAACTAAAATTTTTAAAGTGCTGAAAAAAAACCGATAATGACAATAGTTACTGCAATGAACTGAGGAAACCAGGATATTAGGTAAGACACTTCAGAACACGAGAACTAAGTACATTAATCAACTGTGAAGATAGTGAAATAATTATGTAAACAACAAAATTATTCCGCTGACCCTTTACTGGGGCGGATTTGGGAGGTTTTGCAGATTTAAAACGTTGTAAACCTGTGTAAATTGTCTGATGGAGACATACCATGAATAATCTTCTTTAAGATTCGTTTGCAATGCCTTTCCAACCTGATCTGACGGAAGCATTTTATTGCAATATTGTTTTCCCCAGCCTGCCATCCCGGTTGTATACATCCTGCCTGAAATTCAGCTTGCCATCTGATGTTACAAAGGCTGTAAAATAGCCAATGAATACAGGAACAGGCTGTTTAAGTGTGACATATTGTTCTTTGCCGGCATTCATGGCCTGGGTGATTTTGTCACTGGTCCATTCTGGCTGATTCCTGAGCAGGTATTCGGCTAGTTTTTTAGGTTCGGCCAGTCGGATACAGCCATGGCTGAAAGCACGATTTTCGCGTCCAAAAAGGCTTTTTGAAGGGGTATCATGCAGGTAGATATTGTAGCTATTGGGAAAAGGAATTTTACCTGTCCAAGTGAGTTACCGGGACCGGGCTTTTGCCGGTAGGTATTGCCTACTTTTTCCATCCGGTGGCGGGCCAGGTAATTGGGATTGCGGCGGATACCGGGTAAAACTTCATTTTTCAGGATGCCGGGAGGGATGTTCCAGTAAGGGCTGAATACTACGTATTTCATTTCGCCATAAAAGATAACGGTTTTGTGTACAGCTTGCCCCACTACAACGTTCATACTCCACAATGCCGAGTCTTTATTGAAAACATACAATTTGTAATCGGGGATATTGATGGCAAGGTATTCGCCCATGGGCCGTGCAGGCACCCAGCGGCAACGTTCCATATTCACAATAATTTGTTCAATGCGTTGGTTTACAGGGACGTTCATTTCGTTGATCACTGCAGGGCCTATTACAGCATCCTCATTCATGCCGAAACGCCGCTGAAATGTTTTGATGCCTCGCGTAAGCGCTGTGTCGAAATGATTGCTGCCATCATCGGCCTGCAGGTCGCCGGTAATGCGCAGGTATTGCCGTATCTGTTTGATGGCCGCTCCTGAATCACCCGCCTGGTATTTTTTCTTATCGGCCTTGATGGCTGGCCACCCGCCTTGCGTGGCTATATTCCGGTATTCTTTGAGCTGATCCTTTAGTTTGTAGTACTGATAATACAAAGGTTCATCGGCCAGGAAGGAATCGGTAGGTGATTGCAGTAAGGAGTCGAGCATGGCATTCTGTGCTATTTTTTACGGGGCAGGAACCAATCCAGGGCCTTGGTTTCTTTTTCGGGTATACCCTGCCATACATGGCGGGCGTAATAGAAATACTGCGCCGTAAGCATGAGTTCTGTATTCACATCAACAGAAGGTGCGGTGGTCTTGTCATTGGTTTTGTATTGTTCATCTGCTACCAAGGTATCAAAAGCGCCTTTGTACAGTACTTTCTGGGGTATGCCTTCATCGCTGATGTTTTCTACTCTATTCAACAGGTTGCCTGCCTGCTCAATAATGCCCAGGCTATCGAACCAGGCATAGGTATAACCGCGGCCGCTATAGAATTGCTGTATTTCCTTGCTATAGTCTTTAATTAGGGATATGCCGCGAGGAATTGAACGATCTGTGTACTGTCAAAACGAAGTGATCGTTGCGTACTGAAATTACCAGGTATGGAAGGATCAATATTACTTTTTAAGGGGAGGGTATCTTTTGCTGTTCTTACATAGGGCTTTTTTGAGCATCCTGGCAAGCAACAAGGCATACCAAGGTCAGGTACAGAATGTAGAAAATACGCATTGTGAAGGATTGTAATATAAATATACGGGAAGCTTGGAGAATTCTGAAGTCAGAATTTGGAATACAGCATTCAGAATATAGAATACAGAAGGGAGGGTTGTAAGTGGATAGGTTGATGAGTTGACAGAGGAGGGAGGGGGAAGGGTTGACAAGTTGAGAAGTTTAAATGCAGACAAGGGGCGGAAAATAAAAGACCTTCCCGGCGGGGAAGGTCTTTTAATGATTTGTATCAGACGAGCTTACTCGGCTACCACTTCAAATTCAACTTCAGTACTGTTGCCATTACCGAAATCAATAGTTGCCTTGTAATTACCCAGTTCTTTTACTTCATCCACGATAGAGATCTTCTTGCGGTCGATCTCATATCCTTTTTGCTCACGGATAGCGCGGCTGATCTGTAAAGAGGTAACGCTACCGAAGATCTTGCCACTGGTACCGGTTTTAGCACCGAGTTTCAGCACTCCATCTTTCAGTTTAGCGATTACCGCATTTACTTCTTTCAACATCGCTTCTTCCTTTTTGCGGATCTGCTTCATCCTTTCTTCCAGTTGTTTCAGGTTGGAAGGATTGGCTTCTACTGCAAATTTTTGAGGGATGAGGTAGTTACGGGCATAACCATTGCGCACTTTCACTACTTCGTGAGCGCCGCCCAGGTTATCTACGTCCTTTATCAGGATGATGTCCATGATGTTTTTTTGTTCACCGTTTCCCAATCTATCCCGACTTATGGGAGGGGATGACTGTCTACCCGTTCATCACGGGATTAGGGTGAGGTTTACTTTAATAGATCCGTTACATAAGGCAGTAATGCCATCTGGCGGGCTTTCTTAACTGCCTGCGCTACTTTACGTTGGTACTTCAGAGAGTTACCGGTAATGCGGCGGGGAGCATCTTGCCCTGATCGTTCAGGAATTTCTTCAGAAATTCACCGTCTTTGTAATCAATGTACTTGATACCATATTTCTTGAAACGGCAGAATTTCTTCCGGGGTTTCTCGGTTTTAATGGCGGTCAGGTACTTAATTTCATTTGCTTTTGCCATGTGTTATCCCTCCACTGCTTTTTCGACTCCTGTAGGTACACCACTTCTCTTTCTTCCATTGTACTCGACGGCGTATTTATCGAGTGCAGTGAACATGTGACGGAGCACATTCTCGTCACGAAGCAATTGAATTTTCAATTGCTCATTGAAGGTGGATGGCGCATTGTATTCCAGTACCCAGTACAAACCAGTGGTTTTTTCTGGATGGGATACGCCAGTGATTTCAGACCCCAGGGATTGGTGTGCACAATTTGACCGCCATTATCAGTAATGAAGGCAGTAAATTTTTCTGGGCGGCTTTGAAGTCGTCCTCAGAGAGCACAGGGGTAAAAATCACCATCAATTCGTAATTGTTCATGATCCCTGTTTAATTGTTTAGAAAAAAATTGATTAAATCCCCGTTGCTACTAAATTTCAGCCAAAGGACTGGGATTTTTTTGCTAAGGGGCTGCAAAGATACAATGTTACAGGGACCTGGCAAAGGGGATGGCGGAAAGTTTTAGAATCAGGGGGAACTTTTTGGTAACTGATAGTCAGTTGTTTATCTTGCACTCTCAGCAAAAGTAGGGTTTTGCTGCCAGGTCCAAGCGATTTTAAAGCCACTCAACCGGTAGGCTAAGGTGTTTAAATAAAATCCAAACTCTTGTGCTGGACTGACTTATAAAGGCACCCGCTATAATAATTGAAACAACAAATTAAACTGAACTTTCGTTTATCCCTATACCTATTACCCCCTATTTATGCAACTTCAGCGAGCTTACTTATTCTTTTTCTGCATCCTGGTATGTACAGGATCGATTGCGCAGGATAAAAGCCTGTATAGTTATCAGGAATTATCAAAAATATTTTATGAAAAGCAGAAAGATTCCTTGAAAAAGGCTTGGGTTTGTCCTGTTCTCTACAAAGAGAAAGAAACCCAAAAGAAGTATAAAGAAATTTGGGATTCACGGAGCAGTTTTTTGACTGATGCTATCGAAAGCAACAGCTATGTGCATGATAAAGAGGTTTTTAGTTATGTCTATGGCATTGTTAGCCAAATTGCGAACGCAAATAGGGACCGGGTACCCGTGGCTCCCTTTATATTGTTGGACAGGAGTAGTTCAGTGAATGCTTATGCACTTGGCAATAATATCCTTGCCCTGAACCTTGGGTTAATTACTTTTTCTCAGTCGAGAGAGGAGCTGGCACTGGTATTGGCACATGAGATGTCGCACAACATTCTTGCGCATCCCGAGAATGCCATGAAACAGCGGGCCGAGTTGCTTACCTCGGAAGAATATAAAAATTCTTTGAACGCCGTATTGGATTCTAAATATGAGCGTCTTACCCGTTTGAAAAAGATACTGGCGAATTATTCATTCAGCCGAAGCAAGCACCAACGGTACCATGAAAGTGATGCCGATTCTTTGGCCATTATTTTATTGAAGAAGGCTGAAATTTCATTTACAGCAACCTATTTTTGCGGTTGGATAGTGCCGACATACAATACAGGCAGCCATTGAAAGCGCCTGTTAAGGAGTATTTTACAGCTTATAATCTTCCTTTTGAAGATGGATGGTCACAAAAGCGATCAAAGGGGTTATCTACCCGGAACTATAACTTCAGGGATACTTCAACCCTGCAGGACTCTTTAAAAACCCACCCTGATTGTGAAGAAAGGTATCATAAAACGAAGGGTTTTACGGACGTGAAATCAATTATTACACCTATTCCGGCTGCTATCAGGGAAAGGACTAATAAGATAGTGCTGTGGAATTTATACAACAACATGAATCTTACCACCTGTTTGTACCGGATTATGCTGGAAAAGGATAAAGGCAATAAAGATGAGTGGTATGATTTTATGGTATACAATATATGTTCGGGACTGTTTTATGCTGACAGGGAATTGATGCGGTTCAATGCCATTGGTGTAATCCCCAAGGAATACGTATCAAAGGAGTATTATGAATTGCAAACAACTCTTGAACAGATACCACGGGAAAGTCTTGAGGGATATTGTAAATCATTTCAAAATGCCCATTTTTGGAAGAACATGCCGCCAGCCGAAAAATCTTTCAAGAGGTTGATGTATGCGCTGGCGCTGGATGCCGATAATTCAGATAAGCATAAAGCTTTAATTGCAAAAGAGTTTACTGTAGATAACTCCACCAGTTTGTATCGTGAATTTGCCAGAATGTTTGAAACCAAATAAATCAACTCTCCCCTTAAACATGGTCTGAAATGAAAAAAGTAATGTTACTAATGCTAACGTTTTCGTTGGCTCGTTTGTGTTCTACTGCTCAATCGAAAGTATTTAAAGAAGTAAGTGATGAGATATCCTCACAGGTAGGGCCTATTACACAGGATGGCGCCCTGGTAGGTTACCTTGTATTTACACGGCTTGAAAAAGTGAGTGAAGATTCTTTTAATTACCGGGTAACGATCTTGGATGAAAATCTGAATGATATCGGTTCTGTGAATTTTAAAGACGAAAGTATCTATCTGCAGTGCGTAGCTTTTGAACAGGATGTTCTTTGCCTGGCCTATTTCAAATCCCGTTTTTATGGAAAGGCCTTTGCCAACAAGAAAGAATTCAATGCGGCACAGCCGGGATTCAAGCATGCTGTTATGCTCCAGTTTTTGGGACTGAATGGGAAAATACTAAAGACAAATTTTTGCCTATTAAACTGGAGATGGAATCCTTTCCTACCGGAAAACACAGGGAAGTAAAAGCTTATGGAAAGTTGAAGAATGATATTCAACTTATCAATGTGCCGCAATATGGTTTTGCCTGTTTCTTTGGCGGTGAAGATAAAAAAGAGCTTTCTGTTTTTACACCTGACGGAGTGCGCTTATGGCAAAAGCAGGTTAAAGAGGAACCCGCCGGCTATTTTTTGGCTTCTGGCAAGGATCTGTATATGGTGATGAGAAGTAAAGACAATTCAGCATCTGTTGATTATGAGGTTCATAGTTTTGGCGTACCAGATAGTGTTGTTTATCCGAAATATCCGGTGAAAGATAAGAAAGGACACAGATTGGGTGTTCTTGCTTTTGAAAATAATCCTGCTACCGGAAAGCCTTATATCAGCGGTTATATAAAATCGAATCGTAGTAGTGCACATGGGGCCTCTCCCAAAGGTATTGCCAAAGGGTATTATGCAGGCATCTATAACTGCAGCATCGATGGTCATGATAAAAAAGATATCAAGGAAACGTTTTCTTACTGGGATGATGAGTCCAACCCATCTATTTCGGCTAAAGGTTATTACAGGGACAAGAAAGTGTATGCCGACCTGATGACCTCTTTCAAGGATTATGCGGGCAACACCTATTTTGTAGGCAACTCTTTTGTAAAGCGGGCCAGAATAGGAACCATTTTTTTTTCTTTAATTACGGCTCCGCTGATCACCCCACCAATATTTATCCTTGCGTTGGGTGGTACGTCGAAGGCTAAATTGAAAGATCCTATTTTACTCAAACAGGATGCAAAGGGTGTATTAACTTATGAAACGCCTGTGGAAAGTAAAAAGGGAGCCTTTCGCAGGTCGGCCTTTCCGCTGAGTTTGAGTGGATACAGGGCGTTTTCAACCGTATTGAATACCAATTCAAAAACCCATTACCTGATTGTTGATGATGGCGAAAATTCAAGTATTTATAATGTGAATAGTAAAAAAGTTGTTCGCAAAGTACCAGCAAAGGATGGCAATGCTACAAGGAAGATATTGCCCGCCAAAGAAGGATATATTATGGTTTCTGAGTACAATAAAAGGAAAAATTTACCCGGGTTTCTATTGAAGCTATATAGACAGGAACTGAAGGCCACTTCCTAAATTATACCCTAATCAAATGGTTGTTTTCCGAAATAATCTGATATGTATCCTGGGGGCATTGTTGTTGCTCTATACTGCCCATGCATATACGCCTGCCAAACCGGCCGGTCTGAAATGCGAGTACCTGGTCAATCCCATCGGGATTGACGCAGCACAACCGCGTTTTTCCTGGCGCCTGATGGATGAAAGAACCGGGGCGCGACAAACAGCTTTCCAGATTTATGTTTCTACCTATTCAGCAGATATGAAGAAGGGGATGGTTTGGCAATCGGCCAAAATGAATGGACCTGCCAGTTTGATCATTTATGCAGGCAAGGCCTTACAACCTTTTACCCGCTATTTCTGGCGGGTGGATATTTGGGATAAGGATGGTATTAAGTCCGGCTCCTCTATCGGGAGTTTTGAAATGGGTATGATGGATAAACGTAACTGGAAGGGGGCCTGGATCTGTGATGTAAACGATGTAACTGTAAAACCTGCCGGTCAGTTCAGGAAAGTGTTTGAAGCGGCTAAAAGATAAAGCTGGCAAGAGCCTATATCGCAGTGGCTGGATTGTACGAATTATATATCAATGGGCAACGGATCGGTAATCAACGACTGGATCCTATGTATACGCGATTTGACCGGCGCACTTTGTATGTAACGCATGATGTAACGGCGCAACTGCAAAGGGGTAAAAATGCCATTGGGGTATTATTGGGGAATGGCTGGTACAATCACCAGTCGACCGCTGTCTGAATTTTCACAAAGCGCCCTGGCGGGCAAGGCCGGCTTTTTGCCTGGACTTACAGATTACCTATGAAGATGGGTCCATGGAAACGATTACTTCGGGCAAGGATTGGAAAACGGCGCTAGGACCTGTTGTTTTTAATAGTATTTATACAGCGGAGCATTATGATGCCCGCCTCGAACAAGCTGGTTGGAATACAGCAAGTTTTGATGATAGTAAATGGAATGCTGTTGTGTATCGTGCTGCTCCTTCCAACAATATAGTAGCGCAGGCCATGCATCCTATTCGGGCGGTAGAAGAGATCGCTCCGCAATCGGTGAACCGGATCAGTGATACGGTTTATGTGTTTGACCTGGGCCGGAATATTTCGGGCGTGAGCCGGCTAAAAGTGAGCGGGGAAGCCGGCACCATTCTCCGGCTGAAACATGCAGAACAATTGTATCCCAATGGCCGGGCCGATCTCTCTAATATAGATGTACATTATCGCCCTAGTGATGATAAAGATCCTTTTCAAACTGATATTTTCATCCTGGCTGGCAAAGGGGAGGAGAGTTTTAGGCCCCGTTTTAATTACAAAGGCTTCCAGTTTATAGAAGTGACCAGCAATAAACCGGTAACGCTTACGAAGGAAAGTCTTACGGGTTATTTCATGCACAGTCAGGTACCAGTGGCGGGCCAGATCAAATCATCAAACAACACGATCAATAAAATCTGGTGGGCTACCAATAATGCCTACCTGTCGAACCTGTTTGGTTATCCTACAGATTGTCCGCAGCGGGAGAAAAATGGCTGGACAGGTGATGCACAGATCGCCATTGAGACGGGCCTGTATGGGTTTGATGGGATCACGGTGTATGAGAAATGGCTGGCCGATCACCGTGATGAGCAGCAGCCCAATGGGGTATTACCTTCCATTATTCCTACGGGCGGCTGGGGCTATGAGTGGGGCAATGGTCCTGACTGGACCAGTACGATTGCCATCATACCCTGGAATATTTATTTGTTCTATGGCGATAAAAATTACTGGCCGATTGTTATGACAACATCAAACTGTATGTAGATCATATCAATGAATTGTATCCTTCGGGCCTTACTACCTGGGGCCTGGGCGATTGGGTGCCGGTGAAATCAAAGAGTCCGGTGGAATTTACATCTACCGCTTATTATTTTACCGATGCTACTATCCTGGCCAAGGCAGCAAAACTATTGGGTAAGGAAGCGGACTATAAAAATATAGTGTCCTGGCAGCTAAAATAAGGGATGCCTTTAATGGGAAATACTTCAATAAAGAAAAGTTTACCTATGGCTCAGGATTACAAACGGAACTGAGTGTGGCTTTGTATTGGGGACTAGTGCCGGTTGAGCATAAAAGTAAAGTAGCGGAAACGCTTGCCAAAAGGGTAGAGCAGGATAATTTCCACCTGGATGTGGGATTGCTGGGAACAAAAGCGATCCTCAATGCTTTGAGTGAAAACGGCTATGCGGACGTTGCTTATAAACTGGCTGCACAGGAAACATTCCCTTCCTGGGGCTGGTGGATTGTGAATGGCGCTACTACGTTGTATGAGAACTGGGACATCAATGCCAAGTCAGATCTTTCGCGTAACCATATCATGTTTGGTGAAATTGGAGGGTGGTTATACAAAGGTATTGGCGGCATTAAGCCCGATGAAAAAGAGGCTGGATTTAAAAATGTGATACTGGAACCTCATTTTGTCGAAGGGCTGGAGCAGTTTGAAGCGGTACACGAAGGCCCTTATGGAAATATCATCGCTGCCTGGGAAAAAAATGCGGGTTTGATCAGCTGGTCGGTTACGGTTCCTGCCAATTCAACGGCTACCATCCTGCTGCCGGTCACTGATGGTCAGCATTTGTATGAGCATGGCAAGCTAGTGACCGGTAATGAGGGCGCGATACGTGCTGCAGATAAATATATGCCAGGTAAACAAGTGTATCAGGTGGTGGCGGGGACTTATCATTTTGAGATCAGGTAGCGGTGAGATACACGCCGGATCCATGTGGAATAGCCTAAATAGCCTCTTTTAATTGCACTGGGATCCACGCCGAATTGCACTGGCCCTCTATAGTGGAGTGCTAGTTGTAGAGCATCCCAGTGCAATTCCCAGGCCCTTTTAGGCGTATAAGCTAGTACTAGCCTAGGTTTCAGCTTGTACCAATCACCCAATTTAATACAATAAAGGCTGGCTACCTGGCTGTAGTGGGAAGCACCATTTTGCCTTATTCCCCGATAAGTTATTGGTTATGAATATAATACGGCTAAGTCTGAATGTAAATGGCCGGTAGCGGATTCCGCTACCGGCCATTCTTATTGAGGGTAATCGGGGAGATATCTATTTTACCATGACCTTCTCCGTTCTTGTGCCACCGGTACCGGTGATTTTCAATAGGTACATGCCGCCAGGCAGTTGGCTTACCGGAAGCTGAATGACCTGGTTGGACGAGGCTTGCAGATTACGCTGTTGCAGCAAACGTCCGTTGAGGTCGGTAAGTTGAATAGCCAGGGGAGCATGATTGTTCTGGATATTTATGGTCAGGTACTGATAGGCCGGGTTGGGGCCGAATGAAATAGAGAAGCTCTTATTGATCGAAATTTTAACTATTGCAGAGGCTTTCTTCCTTTCATCCAGGTCAACCTGCTGCAGGCGATAGTAGGTATTGCCGTTGAGCGGTTGCTCATCGGTAAAGGAGTAGTTTACTACTTTATTGGAATAGCCTGTTGCATTCACTTTTCCGATCGGTTCAAAGCTGGTTCCATTTCCGCTTTTCTCTATGATAAACTCCTTGCTGTTGTTTTCCTGCGCCGTAGTCCAGGTAAGGTTTACCCGGTTGTTTACTTCGTCGTACTTAGCACGGAAGCTGGCAAGGGTAACGGGGAGCAGCATATCATTGCGCGTGTACCAAATGGGAGCCGTTACTGCTTTATTACCATCTTCCTGCGTAATCACTGCATAATAGTACCAGGTAGTGTTATTGGGCTGAGTGTTTTGCGGATCGCCACTGGTAAAGTTGATACTGGCCGTATTGGTATAGGTCTTAATAGCAGCAGCCGGTGTTGCCGAACCTACCTGACCACCCCATATTTCAATAGTCGTTACCAGTTCGGCATCGGGATCGGTTACGTTGATGGACAATCCAGGAACGCCGCTGTTCATCACCTGGCTTCCCATGGGGCGTGTATCATTTTTGAAATCGATCCGCACATTACAATCCTGTGAAGCGTAATAGCGCATGGAACGAATGGCTTCCATAACAGCTTCCCTGCTTTTGGCCGAACTGAGGACTACCATCCTGTTGGCATTGGCCGTACCAAAAGTGAGGTTATGGTTATCCTGGTCCATTTGAGGAGCCAGGTGATATCCTTTGAAAGCATGGTGCGGTAATAGCTTAAATAAGCCAGGCTCGACGGGAAATCATTGTAGGTAGTAGAGGTGGAGAACGCGGGACCGCTTTCAATGGCTGCTCCCACAATGACTGCATCTGCTGTTGCATTATAACCTGCTGCCAGGTCGCTATAGTCGGCTGTATTGGGATGGGCCAATGTAACAAAGGCGCCACTACGGCTATTAACAGTATTCCACAATGCGGCATAATCGTTCTTGGCCACAAAGAGGTCATAGTTACCCGATTCCCATCCTATAAGGTCGTCATCAAATCCGTACACCAGTACGTGACCACCATTTTTAATGACACCCCATTCCATACCCCAGAGGGTTACAATGCTATGTCCACCCGGACCTGCCACTCCATTCAACGAATTGGCTTCAGCAAAGCCCTGGGCATAGGTGGGATAGCTCATACCGGCACCTGCATGGTTGTGTTCTGATATGCCGAGGAAGTCCATGCACAGAGCATCCCGTGCAAAGGCAAAGTCTTCATCAGGTGTATTGGCCGTATTATCCTTATTGCCATCGGAATAAGATGAGTGAGCATGCAGGTTACCATACAAATACAAGTAACCGGTGGCCGGATCGAAAGGAATGGCAGTGATCTGCGTGCCATTTGAATAGCTACTTCCTTTGCGTGTAAAGGCCTTGAAATAATAGGTAGTGCCATTAGTAAGTCCTGTAACAACTACATTGGTTCCGGTGCCACGATATACTACTTGTTCCCCTCCAGCATAAGCCGGGTTGGCTGGCGCAGGATAAGTATCACCGGTGCCTATAATGGAGCTGGTGGATGCCACCACAATTACTTCATCATAGCAGGCGGCAGCAGGAAGTGTCCAGGAAACGGAGATCTGTGCATTGCCGACAGTTCCGGCAAGTGCAGTCACATTTTCCGGGTTGATGCAAAGGGTTGTGAAATTGCCGGTGAGCGCGGGTGATAGATAACACAGGTCTGCACTATTGTATTCGTATAATGAAAAATGATAGGTTGTATTCTGCGACAAGCTGGCATAGGAAAATGCAGCGGCAGGTCCGTTATAGATCACAAAATTGCCTGAACCTATTTCTGTACCAGCCGGGTAGACCAGGCTGTTATAGATGGCGCTATTGACTGGTTCTCCCTTTCGGGCTATCACCAGTACATTATCGCCGCTGCCCCTTGTCCAGGTAAGGTCGATGGTATTGCCTGTGATAGTGGGTGCTGCCAGTCCAGACACCTGCGTGGTTGGCGGTGTACAGGCTGGCGGCGCTGTAGTGGCAATGGTTCCTGTTAATGGGGCACTGGTATTATAACAGTTGGAGGCTGCAATGGTCGAGAATACGAAGAAATAATAAGTAGTAGAAGGTGTAAGCCCTGTAGCGGTAAAGGTGTTTCCGCTCAGCGATACTACATTGGCATTACCTATCACATCATCAATTGCATAAGCTGTTCCGCTGGAAGGCAATTCGGTTAGGGTGGGGGCAGTAGAAACCAATACCAGGTATGCATCAGCCGGAGTGGTTCCTGCTACAGCATTTGTAAAACTACCATTGATGGATTGCAGGGCGGGTGTAAGGTTGAGTATTGTAGGTTGATTAGTAGGCGGTGTACAGCCCAGTGTAATCGTAAAATCATCGATGCCAAGGCCATCTTCGGCGCCCGTTACGTCAAAATCTTGCCAGCGGATGCCAAAAACAGCACCATTGGGTATAGACAGCCCATTGATGATATAATTAATGGTTACACGATTGCCGGTTGCATTACCATCAAATGGCCCTACCGTACCGGATGCATTGGGAGCAATGAAATCCAGACCGTCAATATCTGCCCATGTTCCGGTAGTGAGACTGGTAGTTGCAGGGCTGAATTGAAAATCCATACGGTCATTCCTGTTAGCAGTACCCAGTCTCCATTGTTCCCCGGTATAGGTAATGCTAAGAGAAGTAACCGTAGCACCGGTATTGTTGGTGAACAAGGCGCCAATGACCGGCGTAAGGCTTCCTGATCGGAGGGCGCCAAATGCCCTGTCTGCATCGGAGCCTGTACCAAAGCTATAGGTGTTGCCGCTATTGGCAGCACCAGCGCTTGCGGCATAGGTGAGGTCGGCATTGCCGCCGCTTTCAATAAATGCCCAGCCTATAGGAGTGACACTCGATGTGCCGGTGGCAGCCAGTGTATTGAAATCTTGTCCATAGGAGCCGGTAAAATTGACGGTATTGATATCCTCGGAAGTGAGGTTAATGGAAGCGGTAGCGCTTGCAATGGTATAAGGGCTGGTAGCGCCGGTAAGGTTGATGGTTATGGTTTCGGGTACTTCTGCCAATGCATCATCTATTACATTAATAGACACCAGGGCCGAAAGTTGTCCGCCAGGTATGATTATATCGCCTGCTTCAGGATCCGAGAAATCGGCACCCAGGGTGGCTGTACTGCCGGTAAAGTTGTAACTAACGGTTATGTCTGTAGCCGATACGGATGAAAGGGTAACGGTAAAACTGCCATTGGTGGCAGGTTCTGCAGCATTGGTGGTAGAGGCTACAGAAACGGTGGTACCAGGGCCGCCTCCGGTGGTATAATTGATAGAGAAATCATCTACTGACAGGCCGTCATCGGCGCCCGAAGGGTTGAAGTCGTTCCAGCGGAAGTAGAAGGTGCTGCCGGCGGGAATGCTGAGGCCACTGATGGTAAAGGTGACGGCCGTGCGGTTGGCGGCATCATTACCATTCATGGAGCCGGTGGCGGTAACGTTGGGAGAAGAAAAATCCAGCTGGTTAACGTCGGTCCAGGTGCCTGTTGCCAGATCAGTGGCATTGAGGCTGTATTGAAAATCAAGCCTGTCTGCTCCCCGGCCGGTGGTGCCGCAGCGCCACTGCTCACCAGTATAGGATACCACAATGGATGAGATTGTGGCGCCAGTATTATTGGTAAAACCTACGCCAATGGTGGGAGTAAAAGTGCCGGATAATAAGCCGCCCAGCGCTCTTTCGGCAACGGATGCTGCGCCAAAACTGTACGTATCCCCGGCGGTTCCTCCGCCATTGCCGGCAGTATATTGTCCATTTACCGTGGCAGAGGTACCGGTTTCCAGGATCAACCAACCGGCAGGAAGGACATTGGAGGTACCTGTGATTGCCAGGGTATTAAAATCCTGGCTATAATTGCCATTGGGAGTGGTGAGTGATACTTGCGCCTGTATTTGGTTGATTGCCAGGCATAGCAGTATCATAATGAGATAGTAGCTTTGTCTCATGAAATTGTTTTTTGGTTATTGTAGCTGGAGCACAAGGCACAGAAAAGACGGGCCTAACAAAGGATTGGATGGGGTGTTGAGGTGGGTTGTATCACTTCAAAGATAAAGGCAGTAAGATTACCTCAATGTTATGGATAGACGGAAGTTTTCAACAAAGTTGGTTTTTGAGGTAACTGGGTAGATGAGAACGGTTGAGGGTGGCCCACCTGACATTTTTACCGGTTTGTTCTGGCTGGCATTTTCTTTGGTAGCTTGTATGAACAAAACCTGCTTTTTATATGCAAAAAGGAACGATACGGGTACAAACAGAGAATATTTTCCCCATCATTAAGAAATTCCTGTACAGCGATCACGATATTTTCCTTCGTGAGCTGATCAGCAATGCGGTAGATGCCACGCAGAAACTCAAAACTCTTTCTTCCATTGGTGAAGCAAAAGGTGAGTTGGGCGAATTGCGGATCGATGTAAAACTGGATGCCGAAAAAAGACGATTACCATTTCTGACAGAGGGGTGGGTATGACGGCTGAGGAGGTTGAAAAATACATTAACCAGGTGGCCTTCAGTGGTGCTGAAGAGTTTGTAAAAAAATACAAGGGGCAGAACGAGAACAATATCATCGGAAAGTTTGGTCTTGGCTTTTATTCTGCTTTCATGGTGAGTGATAAGGTAGAGGTATTTACCAAAAGCTTCCGCGAAGGCGCTACTGCGGTTCGTTGGGAATGCGATGGCAGTCCGGAGTATACTATTGAAGACACGGAAAAGGCCGATCGTGGTACGGATATCGTATTGCATATCAACGAAGAAAGTAAGGAGTTCCTGGAGGCATCCCGGGTAGAAGCGGTATTGCACCGTTTTTGCCGTTTCCTTCCGGTACCTATTTTCTTTGAGCCCAATGCCGGAGAAGAAAAGAAAGAAGAAAGTGCAAAGCCCGAGCAGATCAACAATACACAACCTGCCTGGACCAGGAAGCCTTCGGATCTAACACCGGAAGACTACCAAAATTTTTACAAAGAGTTATATCCCTATCATGAAGCTCCTTTGTTCTGGATCCATGTGAATGTGGATTATCCCTTCAACCTTACGGGTATTCTCTACTTCCCCAAGATCAAACAGAGCTATGAGATCCAGAAGGACAAGATACAATTGTATAGCAACCAGGTTTTTGTAACAGATGAAGTAAAAGACATTGTACCGGAATTCCTGATGTTGCTGCATGGTGTGATCGACTCACCGGATATTCCGCTGAACGTGAGCCGTAGCTACCTGCAAGGTGATCCCAATGTGAAGAAGATCAATAACCATATTACCAAGAAGGTGGCCGATAAGCTGGAGGAGATCTTTAACAAGGATCGCACATCTTTTGAAGAAAAATGGGATAGCCTGGGATTGTTTGTGAAGTATGGTATGATGACGGATGATAAGTTCCTGGAAAAGGCCAATAAGTTCCACATATTTGAAGCTGCTTCTTCCAATACCGGGGATAAGAAATTCTATACGCTGGAAGAGCTGCGATTGGCTACAGAAACCCTGCAAAAAATAAGGATGGTAAACTGGTAATCCTCTACACGACCGACCCAGTACAACAGGATGCATACATCAAAACGGCGGCAGAGAAAGGATATATTGTAGTGAAGCTGGATACCATGGTAGATGCCGCTTTCCTGAATCAAATGGAAAGTAAGTGGAATGATGTGCATTTCAACCGGGTGGATGCGGACATTGCCGAAAACCTGATCGACAAGCAGGAGAATACAGAATCGGTATTGAGTAAAGACGATGAAGCAAAGCTGAAAGAATTGTTCAATATACAACCGGCCAACCTGCATGTAACAGTAGAAGTGAAAGGGCTAAGTACCGAAGCGCCGCCCGTAGTGGCTACCCGCCCAGAATTTATGCGCAGGATGAAAGATATGGCTGCCATGCAAGGACCAATGGGAGCTTTTTATGCCAATATGCCCGACGAGGTGATCCTCACAGTAAATGGTAATCACCCCATATTCCAGGGCGTACTGGCCGAGGTTAATACTGAAAAGCAATCTAAAACCGTACTTAACCTGGCCGATCTTGCCTTGCTATCACAAGGACTGTTGAAGGGAAGTAACCTCACTAATTTCATTAACCGCAGTGTAGAATTGATGGGAGGTGAGAAGAAGGAAAGTGTAGTAGTGGAAGAAGCTAAGTAGTGAATAATGAATCAGATTGATATTAAAGGCCGGGCTTCTTAGGTAGTCCGGTTTTTATGCTTCCGACAGCCTGAAGTCGATCACTTTTAATTGTAGATGTTTTTCGTCATTCCATACATTCTCATCGAGGGTGAAAACGATATCCAGTGGTTTTTGTTCCTGGAGCAGGTAAAATTTGCGGGCCATATTGAAGCCAATGCCGTTGAACAGGATATTTTCCTGGCGGAGGGAGAACTTAATATGGTTGTCCTTGACCACCCTGGAATAGCCGCTATTCGTTACATTTTTGGTTACCCAAATGGGTTTGAGGTTATCGGGGCCAAAGGGTTCCATTTGGTGGGTAATATTATAGAATGCTGGCTTCAGGTCCCTGAAATGGATTTCCCCGTCAATGATGATCTCGGGTATCAGCAGTTCGGGATTTATGGTGGCAGCTACTACTTCTTCAAAGCGGGCGCGGAAAGCATCTACATTACCCGGTTCGAGGGTCATACCTGCCGCATAAAAATGCCCACCATAGCCCAGCAGCAGGTCTTTGCATTGGTGAATGGCTTCATATACATTAAACCCGGCCACGCTACGCGCCGAACCAGCTACATATTCGCCTGATTGTGTGAGTACTATAGTAGGGCGGTAATAATGGTCAATGAGGCGGGAGGCCACAATGCCTACAACGCCCTTATGCCAGTGGGGTTGATAAATAACGGTGGATTTACGCTCCAGGAATTCGGCATTGCCTTCAATGAGGGCCAGGGCTTCGTCCGTAATATTTTTATCGGCCTCCTTGCGGTTGGTATTGTCCGAATGCAGCATCTCGGCATATTGGTGCGCTTCTTCCTGGCTGCCAGCAATGAACATTTGTACTGCTTTGCGGGCATCGTCCATTCGTCCGGCGGCATTGACCCGGGGGGCGATCATAAACACGAGGCTATTGATAAACAGGGCCGATTCCAGTTTGCTGAGCTGCTTCAGGGCACTAATGCCATAATTGGGCATCTCATTGGCCTTTTTAACCCATAAAAGGCCAGTATGCGGTTTTCACCGGTCATAGGCACAATATCAGCCGCAATGGCTGTAGCTACCAGGTCGAGGTATTCTTCGGCCTCGGCTGCCGGCAATTGGAGGCGTTGGGTAAGGGCAGCAATCAATTTGAAACCCACACCACAGCCGCAAAGCTCTTTATAGGGGTAAGGACAGTCCGCTTGTTTGGGATTGAGGATCGCTACTGCTTGTGGCAGCACTGCATCGGGGGTGTGGTGATCACACACCACAAAATCGATTCCCAGGCTCCGGGCATAGCTGATGAGATCAACCGATTTAATACCACAATCGAGGGAGATGATGAGGGTAAAACCGTTTTCAGCGGCGAAATCAATTCCCTGTTGGGAAATGCCATAGCCTTCCCGGTAGCGGTGTGGAATATAAAAGTCTAATTTTTCGGGGTTATAGTGCTTTTTCAGGAAGCTGAACATGCAGGAGACGGAGGTAATACCATCAACATCATAATCGCCAAAGACCAGTATTTTCTCCTGTTTGTCAAAAGCGGCCAGGATGCGGCGTACGGCCAATTCCATATCTTTCATGAGCCAGGGATCATGCAGGTCGGAAAGTTGTGGCCGGAAATATTGTTTGGCGATGGGGTAGTCGCTTATGCCACGCTGTACCAACACTTTACACAGGGCGGGGTGTATTTTGAGGGATTCGTACAGGGCCTGTATCTTGTCTTCATCTGATGTCAGTATATTCCATCGTTTCTGCATGGTAAAAGCCAATGTGTTAATTTGAAAATTTGAAAATGAGTCTCTCTGACTGCAAGGAAATTACTTATTAAAGGGTATTTGTTTCATGCCTTTGGGGCATTTACAAATGGCCTAATAAGCACATTTTCAAATTAATACTTTCTGTCTGTTGTAAACCGTACCAGTTCTTCGAGCCCCTGTTGCACTTCCGGGTTTTTAAACTCCTGTAATATACTCAAAGCCTCGTCACGATAAGCAAACATCTTTTGTTCGGTGTATTCGATACCCCCATTCGCTTTACGGTATCGATAACTTCCTGAACCTTTTCTGCATCCTTATTGTGGTTTTTGATAATATAAATGAGGCGCCGGCGGGTAGTGGCATCAGAATTGTTAAGGGTATATATAAGTGGGAGGGTGAGCTTTTTTCTTTGATGTCATTGCCGGTAGGTTTCCCGATGGAATCAGTGCCATAGTCGAACAAATCGTCCTTGATCTGGAAGGCAATCCCCACTTTTTCGCCAAAAGGCGCATTTTTTCAGTCAAGGTCTCATTTTGAGTTACCGACCAGGCACCTGCAGCGCAGGCAGAAGCGAGGAGAGAGGCCGTTTTACCGGTAATGATCTCGAAATAGACATCTTCTTTGAGGTTAAGGGTCCGGGATTTTTCCAATTGTAGCAGTTCTCCTTCACTCATTCGCCGGATGGCGTCTGAAAGGATTTGGAGGATTCTGAAATCGTCGTGGTCAAGGGATAGTAGCATCCCCTTGGCGAGGAGATAATCACCCACAAGTACCGAAATCTTGGTTTTCCAGAGGGCGTAGGTGGAAAAAGCCCCGTCGTTCCAGGGATTCATCCACTACATCATCATGAACCAGGGTGGCGGTATGGAGGAGCTCTACCAGGGAAGCGGCGCGATAGGAGGATGCGGTTACGGGGCCGCATAATTTGGCCGAAAGCAGTACAAACATGGGTCTTAGCTGTTTGCCTTTCCGGTTTACAATAAACCGCATAATGCGGTCCAGCAAAGGCGTTTGGCTTTTAACTGCCTCCCGGAATTGTTTCTCAAATTCAGTCAATTCATCCCGTAGTATAGCCTGTGATAATTTCATTTATTCCAAAAGGAACGGCAAATTACTATTTTACTTCGTAAGTAAGACAGTTAATTAGCCATACATATAGGAGTCTTATTGAATGATAGACAGCAAGATAATACAGGTGTTGTTGGGTAAAAAATTTGGTATTTAGTTTTCAATTAATATTTTTGTGACTAATTTGGACATTGGTTTTCTTAATCCTTCACATAAACTTTAGTTATGGCAAGCAAAAAGTACACAGGTCTGTTTGGCTTACTATGCCTGCTCGCGTCTGGCTCGTTTGCCCAAATAGGCGGCAGCTACGATGTACAGGATTCCTCTGTAATACCATCAAAAAGATTACCTCAGCACAGTGAATTTATGGCTAACAATTATCCCTTTCCTGCTAAACCCAGGAATCGTTGGGAAATTGGTATCAAGGGCGGCCTTGGTAACATAATCGGCGACGTTCGCTCCAAGTTTGGATGGGGCGCCGGTTTACATGTTCGTAAAGCACTGGGTTATGTATTCTCTTTACGTGGTGATTTCAATTACCTGAACACGAAAGGGCTTAATTTCCAACCTTCAACCAATTATCAAAAGAATCCGGCCTGGAATGCATATACTACGCAGCCGGTATTCTACAATTACAAAACTAATATCTACGATGCGAGTTTGCAGGCTGTATTCACACTGAATAACATCCGCTTCCATCGGGCCAAAACCGGCTTCAACGTATACGCGTTTGCCGGTATTGAGGAACGATCTTCGACACCAAAGTCGATGCCTTGAACAGCAGCGGTGCTGCTTATGACTTCTCCAGCATTATTTCTAAGTACGGTCCTAGTGGTTTCCAATACAAGGATCGTAAGGATATCCGCAAGGACCTGAAGAATCTGTTGGATGGTAAGTATGAAACCGAAGGTCAGGAAGACAATGGTCAGGCTAAATTATTTGGTGAGCCTTTCCGTCCCAACCTCAACTTTGGTCTCGGTATGCAATTCAAACTCAGCAAAACCATCAGCCTAGGTATTGAAGACAAGATCACCCTTCCCAAAACGGACTTGTTGGATGGTAATCAATGGCAAGAAAATGGCCGCCCCAACACTGCTCAGACCAGGGATATGGATTTGTACAACTTCTTCTCAGTTGGTTTGAACTTCGCTATCGGTGGCAGCAAATCTGTGGAGCCACTGTGGTGGATGAATCCCCTGGATTATGCTTACAACGAGATCAACAAGCCCCGTCACATGAGACTGCCAAGACCAGTTTTGGATGATGCAGATGGCGATGGCGTTACCGATCAGTTTGATAATGAGCCTAATACACCTGCTGGTGCACCGGTTGACTCTCATGGTGTAAGCCGCGATACCGATGGTGATGGCGTTCCTGATTACAAAGATAAAGAACTGATCACACCTACTCAGTGCCAGCCTGTTGATGCTGATGGCGTTGGTAAATGCCCTCCTCCTGCTTGTTGCGATGAACTGAGAGAAGCGATGAAGAACTTGAAACCAGGTAGTGCTTGTAACATCGGCAGCCTGCCAAGTGTAAGCTTCAAAGGCAAATCAGTAACCCTGAGCAATGATGCTAAAGCATTGTTGGCCAGCGCAGCTCAACAAATTCGTAACAATCCTGATTGTAAGATTGCTGTAGTAGGCTATTGCTCTACTAACAAATCCGAGCAACAATTAAGCTGGGATCGTGTAAATGCAGTAATTACTTACTTGGTTGAAAAAGAAGGCATTAGCTCCGATCGTTTCATCTTCAAATATGGTGAAGCTGGTGGCGAGTGCACTACTGTTGATCTGCGTGATGGAACTGGTGAGCAAGGTCCGAACTCCGTACCTGCTCCACATCCGAACTTGCGCCGCAGAGGATAATACTTTTGCTGTCAACATTATAAATAATAACCCCTCCTTGTAAAAGGAGGGGTTTTATATTTATCTTAACGACCGGTTTCGATCCATTATACAATCCTTTCCTATTATTGCACCTAATACCTTAACTTTGCCCACCTTTATGAAGTCAGCGCTTTTAATTGTATTTTTCGCGATAGGGATTGCATCCTGTTCTAAGTTTGCCAAAGTGCAGAAAAGTAATGATTATGATTACAAACTGCGAATGGCTGAAAAGTATTACGTAGCCAAGAAATACAATTACGCCAAGCAACTTTATGAAGAGCTGTTCCCCTATTGAAAGGGCAGCCTCAATTTGAAGATCTTTTCTATAAGTTTGCCTATTGTGGCTATTATTTGCGTGACTGGATGAATGCAGAAAACCTGTTCAAACAGTTTGTAGAGGTATTCCCCAATAGCCCCCGCGCAGAAGAAATGGAATATATGCGGGCCTATACCTATTACCGGCAATCACCCAAAACGCCATTGGATCAAACCAATACGCAAAAAACAATTGGGTTGATGCAGACCTTTATTAATACGCACCCCGGCTCAACCAGGATCAAAGAGGCTACCGATATCATTGACAAATGCCGTTTGAAACTGGAAGCGAAAGAGCATTTAAGCGCAGAGCTGTATTACAATATGGGCAAATACCGGGCTGCAGCTATTGCTTATACGAGCTTGATGAATGATTTTCCTGATTCGCAGAAAAGTGATGAATACAAATTCAGGATTATCAAATCGTATTACCAATTTGCATCCAATAGTATTGAAGATAAAAAGCCTGCCCGTTTTGAACAGGTAGTTACGGAATGCAACGATTTTGTGGACCGTTTTCCGGAAAGCAAACTAATAAAAGAAGTTGAGCGTTATTCCAGTTTATCGCGAAACAATATTAAAGAAATCAGTAAAGTATTCAATAATGAGCAAGTTAAGAAGACAAATTAGCGCTAATACCGCTAACACAGCGGAAACCAAAGATCTGAACGTGATCAAAGGCAAAACCGGTAATGTGTATGAATCCATTGCCATCATTGCCAAACGTGCCAACCAGATCAATATTTCCCTGAAAGAGGAGTTGCACAATAAGCTGGAAGAATTTGCCAGCCATACTGATAGCCTGGAGGAGATCCACGAGAATAAAGAGCAGATTGAAATATCAAGGGCTTATGAGCGTATGCCCAACCCTTCTTTGTTGGCTACCCAGGAATTCCTGGACGACAAGATCTACTACCGCAAGAACGAAGATGATCTGTTTAGCTAATTGACTGAACAGGTAAAAATAGTAAGCGATGGGGTTCACCCGTCGCTTTTTGTTTTGAACACTATTAATTTGATAATGTGGTAATTTGAGTATTTGAAAATGGATGTAGTGCCGAGAACAATAACATTTTCAAATTAGCTGATTTTCAAATTTTCAAATTAGTTTTATCTTATGTTCCAGGACAAAAGATATTGCTCGCTATTACAGGAAGCATTGCCGCCTATAAATCTATATTACTTACCAGGCTAATGGTAAAAGCCGGGGCAGAAGTAAAAATAGTAATGACGCCGGCAGCCCGTGACTTTGTTTCTCCCCTTACACTTTCTACACTTTCAAAGAATCCCGTAGTCATAGATCTAGCCAATAATGAATCTTGGGCCAACCATGTGCAATTGGGGCGTTGGGCCGATTTGATGGTAGTGGCTCCTTTAAGTTGTAATACACTCGCTAAAATGGCCCATGGACTATGCGATAATATGATGCTGGCTACCTATCTCTCGGCCACTTGTCCAGTCATTGTAGCTCCGGCGATGGATGAAGATATGTGGCATCATCCCGCCACCCAAGCCAATTTGAAGTTATTGGAGGGCTATGGCAATAAGCTGATCCCAGTAGGCAGGGGAGAGCTGGCCAGTGGCCTGTATGGCGATGGCCGGATGGCCGAGCCGGAGTCCATTATGCAATTTATACAAGAGCATTTTTTTTGAAGCAGGACCTGGCGGGTAAAATTGCCCTCGTGACGGCCGGCCCAACTTATGAACCTATTGATCCTGTTCGTTTTATAGGGAATCATTCCTCCGGAAAAATGGGCGTGGCCATTGCCGATGAATTGGCCCGGAGAGGCGCTACTGTTCATCTGGTATTGGGACCATCGACGGTAAATTCTACCGCGGCAGGGGTCAAAATACATCGCGTGCAAACAGCCGAACAGATGTATGAGGCATGTATACGGGAATTTGTACAGGCAGATATAGCTGTTATGTCGGCAGCAGTAGCCGATTTTACCCCGACTGTTACCAATCCTGAAAAGATCAAAAAAACAGCTGGTGATCTAACTGTTGAGCTTACCAAAACCAGGGACATTCTGAAGTCGCTGGGGCAGGAAAAACGGAAAGGACAATTGCTTGTCGGATTTGCTTTGGAAACCAATAATGAAAAGGAATACGCCCGTGAAAAACTGACTGGTAAAAATGCCGATATGATTGTCTTGAATTCCTTGAATGATGAGGGCGCCGGATTTGGCCATGATACCAATAAGATCACTATTTTTGAACGGAGCGGCAATGAAATTCCTTACGATCGGAAACCCAAGCAACAAGTGGCTCATGATATCGTTGATAGAATTGTAAACCTGTTGTATGCGCAATAAGTTGTTTTTACTGGTATTATTATTTTCCGGGTTGCAAACCTCGGTCTATTCCCAGGAGCTGCGGGCACGTATTAGTATCAATGCCAGCCAGGTAAGCTCCCAAACGGATAAAAAGATATTTCAGACCTTACAGAACTCCCTGAATACTTTCCTGAACAACCGTAAATGGACCAATGAAACTTTTCAAACGAATGAAAAGATCGCTTGCCATTTCCTGATCGTTATCCGGGCTGCCCAACCAGGAAACGTGTATCAGGCATCTATTACGGTACAGGCAGCCAGGCCGGTATTCAATACCAATTATGAAACACCCCTGATCAATTTCCAGGATGAGGCGTTTACCTTCAAGTATGTAGAATACCAACCGGTTGAATTTAATGAGAACCGTGTTTCAGGCTCCGATCCGCTGGTGTCTAACCTTACGGCTACCCTGGCTTATTATGTTTACCTGATATTAGGCCTTGATTTTGATTCTTTTGCTCTTCGTGGGGGGATCCTTATTTTCAAAAGGCACAGGCTATTGTAAATAATGCACCCGAGAACCGGGATATTGCCGGCTGGAAAGCCTTCGATGGATTGCGTAACCGTTACTGGCTCATGGAAAACCTAACCAATAACCGGTATACAATGGTACATGACGCTATTTACAGCTATTACAGGCTTGGGATGGATGCGATGTATGAAAATGAGACAGAAGGCCGCAATGCGGTATTGAATACCCTGAATATCCTGAATACCCTGAATACAGATATCTCCAATACAATGATCATTCCTTTCTTTTTCAGGGAAGGCCACGGAATTTACGCGCATATTCAAGAAAGCATCACCAGAAGAAAAACAAAAAGCACGCGAAATTCTCATGAAAGTTGATATTACAAATGCCAATACTTATAAACAGGAGCTAAAATGATGGGATTGATGAGTCGGAAAAGACAGCAAGTCCGGAAGTCCGGAAGTATTTCGAAGTATATGGCTACCGGACTTTCGGTCTTCCGGACTCTCGGTCTCGTTATTTTGTTTGTTGCCTGTACAAATAAGAACAAGATCCCCAAGGATGTAGTACCCCAGGAGCAAATGGAAAAGGTGATGTGGGATATGATACAGGCCGACCGTTTCTCCTCTCAATTTCTGGAACGTGATTCAGCTGCCAGAAAGAATATTAAAATTGAAACCCTACAGCTGTATGAGCGGGTGTTCCAGATCCATAAGATCACCAAAGACGAGTTTGTACACAGCTTTGAATTTTACCTAAGTCGTCCCGATATCAATAGGGTTTTGTTCGATACGTTGGCTGCCCGGGCCAACCGCCGGAGGGCGGACGTGTACACCAATCCCGATGCGCCACAGGTTGTTGATTCGGTAAAACGGGTAGAGTAAATTGTTGATCACCTAGTGAGCCGTCTCTTACATCAAAGAGCTGTAAACGAAGAACTATACACTTTATGAATAAAGTTGTTGCTAACGCTGATGCTGCCATTCATGATATTCCTGATAGCGCCACTATTATGTTAGGAGGGTTTGGCCTATGCGGTATTCCCGAAAATTGTATTGCTGCCCTGGTACGTAAAGGGATTAAGGACCTGACCTGCATTTCGAATAATGCGGGGGTAGACGATTTTGGCCTTGGCATGCTGCTAAAGACCCGGCAGATCAGGAAAATGTTGAGCTCCTATGTAGGAGAGAATGCTGAATTTGAACGGCAATTGTTGAGTGGAGAGCTGGAGGTTGACTTGATACCGCAGGGCACCCTGGCTACCCGTATACAAATGGCCGGGATGGGTATTCCCGCATTTTTACCCCAGCCGGATATGGAACCGAAATCGCCGCTGGCAAAGAGGTACGCGCCTTCAATGGAAAAAATTACCTGATGGAAGAGGCATTACACGCCGATTATGCCATTGTGAAAGCCTGGAAAGGTGATTATATGGGTAACCTGGTATTCCGCAAAACTACCCGCAATTTTTCTACCTCTATGGCCAAAGCCGGTACCATTACTATTGCAGAAGTAGAAGAACTGGTGGCGCCGGGAGAACTGGACCCCGACCATATTCATGTAGCAGGCATTTATGTACACCGCATCTTTGAAGGGAAATCCTATGAGAAAAGGATCGAAAGAAGAACAGTGAAAATGAGTTAAGTTGATAAGTTGGAATGTTGACAGGTTGATGGGGAAGCCCTTGCTAAACAAACAGGGCTGCATTAAACATACAATCATCAGAAACCCATAAATTATTATGGCATTAGATAAATTCGGTATTGCTAAGCGTATTGCGCAGGAATTGCGTGATGGAATGTATGTAAACCTGGGTATTGGTATTCCTACCCTGGTGGCCAATTATATTCCTGCTGGTATTTCTATTATGCTGCAATCGGAAAATGGCATGTTGGGCATGGGCCCTTATCCGGTGGCAGAAGAAATTGATGCGGATCTTATCAATGCAGGTAAAGAAACTGTGACGATATTGCCAGGAGGTGTTTTTTTGATAGTGCAGAAAGTTTCGGGATGATCCGGGCAGGTAAGGTAGACCTCACTGTATTGGGAGCTATGGAGGTGTCGGAGCAAGGGGATATTGCCAACTGGAAAATACCCGGCAAAATGGTAAAAGGGATGGGGGGCAATGGACCTGGTAGCCAGTGCCAAGAATATCATTGTGGCTATGATGCATACGAACCCTAAAGGCGAGTCAAAAGTATTAACAGCCTGTACCTTGCCGTTGACTGGTGTGCAGTGCGTGAAGCGCATCGTTTCGGACCTGGCTGTCATAGATGTACTGCCTGTGGGAGGTTTCAAATTGGTGGAAAGAGCGCCAGGCGTCACGGTAGAGGAGATCCGTTCTAAAACGTTGGGCAGGTTAATTATTGAAGGTGAGATACCTGAAATAGCCATTTAACGTATGTATGTTTTGCCAAGGGCCTGTAGCAAAGCAACTACTCTTATTTACAACATCCTTTCCATTGGCTCCTTCTTTGGCTGGGCGCAGCAAGCTGCTACAATAAAAAACGCAAAACGGATATCATTGATCACAGACAATAAGATCAATTTTTCCTGTTGTAATGCCAGGGCTCCCTTATCCTGTGAACCTACAAAGCCAGTAAGTATAAACATCGTAAAGTAACAGATATTACCGCCCGCTATCCAAAACATAGGCGATTGGAAAATAAACAATTGTTTATCCCTGATGAGTTGTAGTAAGGCAACAATTGCAGCCAATAACAGTATGAAGGCGGCGGTCATTGCCAACCCGAATGAATAATTGGCTGCACCGCGTAAGGCATAAATAGTAATGGCTACCGATGTAAATGACACTAAAATGGTATGGATCATTTCCCGGATCCACAATGAAGAGATCGTCAGTTTAAAGAGGTAAAATAATAGGGCGAATTCTCCGAGGCCAAAGATACCATTGATGAAAGTAATGTTTACTGGTACCAGTTGAGGAATATACACCATGAGGTGTTGCATAAAGGCAAGCAGACAAATAGCGCCCAGGAAGATCATTATATCCTGCTGCCAGGTACGTCGTATAAAAGTGATCAAAATAGGGATAATAGGCAATAGGATTGCCAATAAAGAAAGTATCTCTGGTATGCCAATACCGGTTTTTACCATGGTAATAGGTTCGGAAACCGGTTTTCCATAGAAGAAACTCTCTCCCGTTCTACTCCCGATTATCCAACTGGGAAGGGGTTAAGTGACTGTGGTGTTATTGAGATTTTTAAGCTGTATATATCAGTGGGTTAAACGATCAGTAGGTTGATATATGTCAGCAGCAGTAAATAAAATTAGTCAATTAAGTTGTTCTTTACCGCAAAGAAAACCAGCCCGGCGGTATTTTTTGCTCCAAACCGTTCCATCAGCCTATCTTTTATGGCTTCAACGGTACGTGGGCTCACTTCCAGTTTTTGAGCAATTTCGTGGGCTGTAAACTCCATACAGATATATTTGATCACATCCCTTTCACGGTCGCTAAGGGTGATCTCACTGTTCAGGGTGGGTACTACTTTTTGACGCGCATGTGATTTCTTAAGTAAGATCCTGTTAACGAAGTTATTAAGGTAGTAGCCTTTGCTCATGACTTCCATGATGGCTTTCTTGATCTCTGCAGGATCAGCACTTTTAAGCAGGTATCCATTGGCGCCTATTTCCATCATATGGCTAACAAAGCGCTCATCTTCATACATGGTAAGTGCTATGACATGTATTTGTGGGTATTGTTTGGCAACTACTTTAGTGGTTTCGATGCCATCTTTCTGCGGCATGCGGAGGTCCATCAGGATCACATCTGGTTGTTCCGGAGCTGAAGGAAGTGTGTCTAATAATTCTTGGCCGTTTTCTGCTTCAAAAACAAACTTGATGTTGGTATAGGGCCGTAAAGACAGGATAACACCCTTCCGGAAAATTTTGTGGTCATCAGCGATAGCAACTTTAATCGGTCCCATTGTTTTTATGATATTGGCAGCTCAATTTACTTAAAATAGTCCGTTATCACTACTATCTACCTGCTGTAAATCCATGAATACTCACTGATAACGAAGCACAAATGTAATTAGTTTTAATGCTTCAACGCTTGATTATTATCGGATATAATAAGCTGTTTATTATTCAACTGCAGGTTCTTCTTCCTGTTTAGGGATCTCAATAGTGACTTTATAATAAGTTTGAGACATGTCTTTTTCAAAGAATATGCGGCCTTGCAATAATTTCAACCGGCTTTGTATATTTTTCAATCCCAGACCAACATTACTTTTATTGAGTTTCTCAAAATCGTTTTGAGTGATCCCCGGCCGTCATGATGCAAACGGATGTAAAGCTTACCACCACCCAGGTTTTGGGTGAGATGAATAAAGCTGGCATTGCTGTGCTTGAGGATATTATTTACAAGTTCTTGTATAACGCGGAAAATGATCAACTCCTGATCGGGATGGAGGCGTTCGCGGTAGTCGTGAAAGCGACAGCTGGCGTTCATGCTACCCGAACCGCTGATCTTTTGAAAGAGGTCATTAACAGCCGATTCAAGCCCAAAGTTTTTAAGGGTGGGTGGCATCAGGCTGTGGGAGATATTACGGATCAGTTGTATCGTATCGTCAATGATTTGTTTGGCATTGTAAATGCTTTGCAGCTGGGTGGTCTTGTCGAGGTTGACCAGGTTTTCGTTCAGGTAAAGCCGGGCGGTAGCCAGTAAGGCCCGCATCATCGTGCAAGTCGGCAGCAATGCGCTGGCGTTCTTCTTCCTGAAGGCGAATAGAGGCATTCAGCAACATTTTTGCTGTTCCTGTTCCAGGCGTTGCAGGCGCATCTGGTAGCGGATAACCTTTCGCTGGTGAAATATAATAAATACAATAAGCCCGATGGTAAGGGCCAACATACCCACTGTACCAAAGAAGAGTACCAGTGAAACGGGGCTGTCGGGGTTATTGATTTGGAGAAAGAACATGGGTGGTGACTGTAGGGGCAGGGTTGGTTTTAGGGGTTAGATGGCCGGCCTCTCAAATAGCTCATCGTCATAAGGGCGGTCAACAAATGATTTTGGTTTATAATTGGGTATAATGAAAGCAGTTGCAAGCAACAGATTTTTTATGATATTGGATATATAATTTATGAACCAGTAGGCTTTTCTTTCTTCCTGGGTAAAATATTGGGTGGAGACAAATAGAAAGAAGGTAGCCGCCATATAAATAAGTATGGCAACAATGATCCAGAAAGTTTTGGACGAATAAACGAAGGAAACTTCCATATCCCTGATCTGCTCAAAAAAGAAGCATACACAAAAGATAATGATGAGGATGGATTCGATGGAAGCAGGTATGGCGTCAAAATTGTTCGATTGGTTCTTATTGAAGAGGGAATACAATACCAATGTAATAAATAATGGGGCAGCCCATACAATGATCTGTTTGATGAGTTTAGATTTCATACTGAGGTACAGGAACAGGGAGAAGAATGTATATTCCATGACTGTAAAAAAACTAAACACATAGAATTTTACAGGTGAAGGCTTGGGTAATTCACTTAGTAGATTATCAGTAAGGTAGGACAGCGTTACATAAATAAAAATTACCCATAATTTACTTTCCTTATTCCGTTTGAGGAAGATGAGAAAGAAAATTATGGGTATGATGCCCGATATTATACTTAATCTTTGGATCAGCAAAGCCTTTTAATGTTTCTCAAATATAAAAGGCATTTGCTTAATAGTCAAGTAATCAGGGAAAAAGAGTTTTTACCAGCCAAACAGCCATTTCCAGAAGGAACCTTCGTCTGCATCAGACCTGTCGCCTACAACACCGGCCTCATTCGTAATTTTACCATCGCTATTTACTACGCTGTATTCGAAGATGTTATTGCCATCCTTGTCAATACCAACGTAAACCAGGGTTTTTGCCTGCTTCGTTGATAGCGTTGTAAAAATGGATGCCTTCACAACCTGGTTGAGCCAGGATCTTTTCAATGATGTTTCTACCTACAATATAGTTGGAGGTGTCGGTAGGGTTTGCTTCACGGTAATTGTTGATCAGTTCAGTGCCCAGTTCCAGGCCAATTTCCTCACCAATAGCAGCCGTAGGGCGCTTGGTAATGAGTTCATTTGGGATCATAGTAGTAAGTTTTTAGAGGTTTAGAATAGTAGTTTGGAGCACCAAAAACCTCCAAAAAAAAAAAAGGTAGACAACGGGTGGTATTCATGGTCAAAATGGATTAAATTGCCTGCAATTCAATAGGGTAGTGGATTTGCGAGGATTTAAGTGGTAACTATACGAGGTAAAAACGAGTAAAAACGCTGAACCGACTTAGTATTTATACTAACGTATAAGGCGCATAATGGGTGGGTAGACTTACTAAATCTAGGCGGGTTATTAATAATTGAGGCTGAAATGTGGATAAATGCGAGCCCTGGTTATTGGCTGGATTTTAAAAACGGGACTGCCAGATCAGTAATATGCAGCAAATATTGTGCTGTTTTTTGCTTCCCGACCTCCGGGTAGCCGTTTACAGAAAAATACCGGTTTTAGTATTGGACAACACGCCAGGTAGGTTCGACAAATACGATAAAGGCAGGATCAACAAACAAGAGAAGGAAGAAGTTGACTGATATTGGATTTGACGTTGGTTTTCATAAGATTAATGGAAATTATTTCTGGACGGTAACTCTGGACATTGGATGTGAGAGGTTGCCTATCCGCTCATCAATCAACTTCAAAACAAAAATAACCGGATACATTATAGGGGTCAAGAGCACTTTTGCTCATTTTTATTCGTTCAGTATTTACACGGTCGGACGTAGAAATTCAATATCCCGGTTAGAAAAACCCGATTGATAATAATCAACTAACTATTGTTGTGCAGATCGGGTAGGATTTTTACCCGAAATTGCTTTTACAGGAATGTTTCGTGCGTTGGGAATGGATTACCCCTGGCAATGATAGTGCCGTACCAAAACTTGGATATTATGTAGCCTAATAACCCGTTAATAAGCCAAACCCGCCTACAACTATGAGTGCTGAACTGGTAATTAAAGTTTCACTCGCGGATGACCATAAAATCTTCCGTGATGGTATTAAGATGGCCCTAAAAGGAAAGGATTATTTGAGGATCCTTTGGGAAGCCGAGGATGGAAAAGACCTAATGCATAAGATGCAACTCAAAAAACCCGATGTATTACTGATGGATATCCGCATGCCCGAAGTAGATGGGGTAAATGCCATCGGGATCCTGCGGAAAGAATACAGTGATGTGAAGATCATCGTGCTCACGATGTATGACGACCAGGAAATGATTACCAAGATGATGGAAATGGGAGCCAACGCCTATCTCACCAAGACCTCCGATCCCGATGAGATCTACCAGGCCATCCTTACCTGCATGAACGATGATTTCTATTTCAATGACCTGGTTAACAAAGCGGTGCTTTCCAAGTTACAAACCAAAAAGCAGGTACGCCAGTTTTATCCCAACCCCGTCAAGTTTTCGGAAAAAGAAGTACGCATACTGAAGCTATTGGCGGAGGATAAGACCACGGAAGAAATCTCCAAAGAGATCTTTTTAAGTCCTCGCACGGTAGAGACGATCCGGCAGAATATGAAATCCAAAGTAGGGGCCAAAACCATTGCAGGCCTTATTATGTATGGAATGCGTAACAAACTAATCGACTAAAGTATAGATACTATTTACACCTCATTTTCTTATTGTAAAACAAAAGGTACAAGCTACAGTAGCTGCAACTTGTACCTTGTATTTTGAAGTTCTTGATTCTTATCTTTTTCTTAATCCCGTATCAATCTTTGCAGACTGCCTGGTTCCTCATCAGGCTTTGGGATTCAATTTGATCTGTAATTCATCCAATTGTTTATTGTCGATCGTTGCAGGTGCATCCAGCATTACATCCCTGCCACTGTTGTTTTTTGGGAATGCAATAAAGTCACGAATGCTTTCACTGCCACCCAGGATAGCGCACAGCCGGTCAAATCCAAAGGCAAGACCACCATGGGGGCACCATACTCAAAAGCACCCAGCAAGAACCCAAATTTATGCAGGGCCTCTTCCTTACTCATACCCAGTGCCGCAAACATTTTCTCTTGCAGGTCGCGTTGGTAGATACGGATAGAGCCTCCTCCGATTTCATTGCCATTCAATACCATATCGTAAGCATTGGCCTTGATATTGGCATAGGGATGCTTCAGGTATTCAGCAGCATTTTCAATGAGCGGATTATTATTGATCATTGTTTGGATCTGATCGGGCTTAGGAGCAGTAAAAGGGTGGTGACGAGCAACCCAGCGATTGTCTTCTTCACTGTATTCAAACAGCGGGAAGTCCAATACCCACAGTAACCTGAACTCATCTTTCTTACGAAGTCCCAGTCTTTCGCCCATTTCAGGCGCAACTCACTAATGGCTTTACGGGTCCTTTCTTCCAGGCCGGCCAGGATCAGTACCAGGTCGCCCGCTTTGGCGCCGGCTGCATCAGCAATTGCTTTCAATTTATCTTCTGTAAAGAACTTATCTACACTGCTTTTGTAAGTGCCATCTGCATTACACTTGATAAATGCCAATCCTTGCATACCGATCTGTGGTCGTTTTACCCAATCGGTCAACTCATCGGTTTGCTTGCGGGTATATTCAGCGCAGCCGGGAACCGCAATGGCTACCACCGTCTCTGCATCATTGAACACTTTGAACTCGGTACCGGCAATCAGCTCTTTTTTGCCAATGCCGCATACTCTTTAGAGAAGGCCGATTTAATGTTCAGCAAGGACATACCAAAACGGATATCGGGTTTGTCATTACCATATTGCCACATCGCCTCTTCCCAGGTCATGCGTTGTACCTTATCAGTATAATCAATACCCTTTACTGCTTTGAAGATGTGTTTGATCATGCCTTCAAACATGTTCAGGATATCTTCCTGCTCTACAAAGCTCATTTCACAGTCAATCTGTGTAAACTCGGGCTGACGGTCGGCACGGAGGTCCTCATCCCGGAAACATTTTACTACCTGGTAGTAGCGGTCATAGCCGCTTACCATCAACAATTGTTTGAAGGTTTGTGGCGACTGGGGCAGGGCATAGAACTGACCTGGGTTCATCCGGGAAGGCACTACGAAGTCACGTGCTCCTTCCGGCGTACTTTTAATAAGGAAGGGTGTTTCCACATCCATGAACTGTTGCTCATGGAGGTAGTTCCTGGCGGCCCGATTTACTGAATAGCGCAGTTCCAGGTTCTTTTTAACGGCATTGCGCCGCAAATCGAGGTACCGGAATTTCATGCGCAGGTCATCACCACCATCTGTATCATCCTGGATGGTAAATGGTGGGGTAACTGATTTATTAAGGATCGTAAATGAATTAACTTTGATCTCGATATCCCCGTGGGCAGGTTGGGGTTTTTATTACTGCGTTCTGCCACAAGGCCCTTTACCTGGATGACGAATTCACGGCCCAATGGCTGTTGATCCAATTGGGGATTCAGTTCTTCTCCGAATAGCAGTTGAGTAATGCCGTACCGGTCACGCAGATCAGCAAAAGTGATGCTGCCGAATTTCCTAACCGTCTGTATCCAACCGGCGAGTGTTATTTCCTGGCCGGCCTGTGCTAACCGTAGTTCGCCACAGGTATGCGTTCTGTACATGCCTATTGTTTATTTTATGTTTATCTGTTTACAATGAATATGGAAGCAAAACGTTGTTTACCGAGACCTGTTACTGAAGCTGTTTTTTTCAGCTACGGAATGATAAACAGTTAATATTCAATATTCAAATTCAAAATGGTCACTTTTGATCAGTGAGCGGCAAAGGTAACAGAAAACAGGCATCCTTCCGCTGCTGACCGGGGTGGCCGGAAATGATTATTTTCGACAGCCATGCCCCAGGATTCCACCAATATGTTTATTCTCCCCGGAAGGGATACCATGTATCGTCCATTGGATAGTACTACCAGGGCTTTTATTGATAGCATTCATAAGGGGGCACAGGTTCGGATTTCGGAACAAGAGCGAATAACCCACCAGTTGGGCAACTGGATTTTTGCCATCCTTTTAGTAGTGTTGCTGGTTGGACTGGTTTTACCCCGCATTGTCCGCCGCTTACGCCTGCTTTTTATTCCCGGAAAGCCCTGGCTGTTTATGACGACCGGCAGCCCGATTACCATGCCCTTTTGATGCAATACCTGCCTTATTACCGCAATTTACCCCCTGACCAACAACAGCGGTTTTTGCGGCGTACTGTGGTATTTATGACTACCAAGCAATTTGAATATGTTGAAATAGAGCCCGAAGAGCGGATGCCTTTACTCATCAGCGCCACGGCCGTCCAACTCAGTTTTGGACTGGAGCATTACCTGATGGATCATTTTGAAAAGATCTTTGTAATGCACCATGACTATCATTACGGTTTTAACAGTGTTCCTTTTCAAGGACACGTAACACATGACGGTATTTATTTATCCTGGAGTAATTTCCTGAAAGGGTTTGATAATTACCAGGACGGTGATAATGTGGGACTTCACGAGATGGCACATGCGCTGGCTTATGTGAACTTCAACGTGAATGAAGGGCGGGATGATGGTTTCCACGACCGGTTTTTTAACTTCTCTTTAATTGGCCGTAAAGTATTTAAAAAATGCAATCTGATGAGGAGGGAGGATTCCTGGGCCGGTATGCTGCTTCCCGTTACGAAGAGTTCTGGGCTGTATGTGTAGAGAATTTTTTGAGCGCCCAACTTCATTTAAAATACAATTGCCTGAATTATATGCTGCTATGTGTTTATTGCTAAATCAGGACCTATTAACAACTGGAATATTGCTTAGTCCGGTAGAAGATGCTTAACATCAGCATGTTATAATAAGTCCACAAAAAATGGCGCAGGGGCTTTCATTTATCAACTATTGTTTTTATTTTGTTCCCGGGTTGAGATACCCGCTTACGAATTGAACCCCAATTGATCTTGTAACTTCCATCTCCCGAAAGACCGTTTTTCTAATCCAAACTTTGTGAAACCATCCGTGGCTCGCGTACCTATTCACAAAAAGAAAAAAATGGACCCTTATGGAAATTTTGATCATTTTCCTGGTGGTTTCAAGCATCCTCATACTCCATAATCCGGTGAGTGAGTGGATCAACCGCCTGTTAGTTAAACGTCAGTACAAGACTTTCCTGGCACAAGAAACTTTTTATCACTCCATCATTTCCCCTTATATTCGTTATTATAATCGGTTAAGCCTGGAAGATCAACACAAATTCCTGTTTCGTACTTACCTGTTCCATAGGTCAAAAAAGTTCCATTATATAGAGGTGAGCGAAAGTGCCGAAATGCCTATTCTTATTAGTGCTGCTTCTGTTCAACTTACTTTCGGATTGGACAAGTACCAATTGAATTATTTCAGGGATATCTATGTAATAAAGGACGATTATCATTATGGTTTTTATTCCCGTCCTTTCATGGGCCATGTTGATCTCAGTGGTATTTATTTATCGTGGGATAATTTCCTGAAAGGGATCAAAGGCGAATCGCCCAATTGTAATGTAGGCTTACACGAAATGGGGCATGCACTGGCCTGGGTTAATTTCATTACGCAAACGGAAGAAGACAAGCATTTTAAGAAGGAATTTAAAAATTTCTCCAAGGTTGCCCGTCCTATTTTTGAATCTATGCAGCAGGGGGCAAGGAATATGCTGGGCGAATATGCTGGTGTTAATTACCACGAGTTTTGGGCAGTGAGCGTGGAGGTTTTCTTTGAAAACCCTATCCGCATGCGTCATGAACTGCCTGAACTTTTTAAGGCCATGAGCCTCTTACTGAAGCAAGACCCTTCTGTGATTGTAAATACCGCCAAAATTGCCGCCTAGCGAAGTAACGTTTACCTGACTCAATTTTAAGACATAACAGGCCGTTTTTATGAGCACCATCCTTTGGTGCTCATAAAAACGGCCTTTCCATTTTGCTGCGACCATTTTTCTCAATAGTTTTATCATTTCCAGGAACTAACGCATTATGAACTATCAACCGGGCCTGCACATTATTGCAGAAATATCCTCCTCTCGCCAGCACTTGCTTGAAAAATCTGCTGTCGTACGGCAACTATTGAATAGCCAGATAGAAAAATACAGCCTTAGCAAATTAGGGGAAGTGTACCACGATTTTGAGCCCGGCGGTTTTACGGCAGTCATCTGTTTGAGCGAATCCCATATTTCACTTCATACATGGCCTGAATATGAACGTGTTAACCTGGATATTTATCTTTCTAACTACCAGCGTTACAATGATGATACAGCGCGGCAATTGTTTGATGAGTTGGTGGCTTTTTTGAGGCTGGCATTATCTCCTGTCAACAATTAAAAGATAACCGTATCTATTCATGCAGACAACCCTTCATAGCTGTCCTTCCTGTTCAACGGTCATTACATTTCATTCGCGGGATACCAATTGTATAGTATGTCACCAATGTGGCAGCAGGCTGCAACGGTGGGATGATGGCGTATTGAAGGAAAAGGGAGAAATGGTTAGTGTGCAGGATACACTTTCTCCGATACGGATTGGCACAACAGGTGTATGGAATAATAAAAAGTTTACCGTCATAGGCAGGGTGCGGTGTTATTTTGAGGAAAGCGTTGTTAATAACTGGAATATCTACTTTGAGGATGGTCGCCTGCTGGCGCTCGTAGAAAGTTATGGGCAGTTTGCTATTTATGAAAAGGTGCCATCTGACGTAAAGTTGACCTATAGCAAAGTGTACCGGTTGGCAATGGGAAATGGCGTCGTTGAATCGGCATCTGGTCAAAATTATATACTGGAAAGGAAAAATACCTGCCTTCGTATTGAAGTGGAAGGGGAGGTATGGGTGTTTGATTGGAATGGTGTATTTGGAACTGTGGAAGCGGCCAGCCTCGAGGGCGACCGGGTAGAAATTATGGACCTGGAAAACAATTCATATCTCTATTTCCGGATACATTACGAGGATTTTGATGCATTCAACTTTCAGCAATTGCGCTCATTGAAAGTGGGGAATATTACTAAAACCCTTCCCTGCAACCAATGTAATAAATCTAATGAATTAAAGTCATTCCCGTTGGCGCAGTCCTTCGTTTGTAAGCATTGTGGGGCGGCGCTCTCTTACCATGAAGGGCGGGTGAAGTATCGCCAAAAGCTGAAATTGGATAAAACGCCTGCTATTCCTTTATATTCCAAAGGGGTGCTGAAGGGCACTGAATATGAAGTGGTAGGATATGCAGAGAAAGAAGATGCACACGGATGGCCATGGCGGGAATATACCCTATTCAGTCCCATGAAAGGATATGCTTTCCTGTCGGAATATAATGGGCACTGGATATTTCTGCTGGAAAGAACAAAGCTCCTGTCATGCCATACAGCAATAAACAGGAACTACTGTTTGAAGGAGAGCCATTCCTCTTGTATAACGAATATCACTATTCCATTAAAGATGCACGTGGTGAGTTTCCCGGCGACGTATTCAATGATGCGAGCCCTCATTGCCGGGAATTTATTTCCCTCCTGAAATGTGGGCCAGGGAATTAAACAAAGAAGGATTTGTATGGTATCATGGCGAGCATATCAGTTCTTATGAAATATACAGCGCCTTTGGCCGTGACATTTCATTGCCTTACCGGGTAGGGGTTGGTGCTGTGCAACCAGTGAAAGGAGTTGTCAACCTGCAATGGCTCAAAAGATCCATGCTGGGTGCTGTCTTGTTAATGCTCGTGTTGTTTGGCATTACTACCCTTTTCAATCGGGAGGAGGTAATTTATTCAAATACCCTGTACATGCTGGATTCTACCAGTACGGAATCGGTGGTAACACCGAAATTCAGATTGGAAAAAGGGAGTGGCAACCTGTTGGTAAAGGTGGATGCGCCATTGGTCAACAATTGGCTGGAGACCAATATAACATTGGTAAATGCCGATAATGGAAAAGAATATCCGCTGGTAGTGGGTTTTGAACACTATAGTGGATATGAGGATGGTGAATCCTGGTCGGAAGGTGGCACCTCAATGATGGCCTGCTTACCCAAATACCTGGAGGCAACTATGTTCTTGAGATCATTGCCTCCAAACAGGCAGGTACTGCTATGCCTTATTATACCATCGAAGCCAAATATGATATACCCATGTGGAGCAACCTATGGATATTTCTGGTGCTGGTACTGATACCCGGATTGTTGGTATATGCTTATATCCGTAACCGGGAAGGCGCACGTTGGTCCAACAGCAATTTTTCACCTTATCATACTTCTTCCTAATGCTATTCAATAATCCCAATATAAAAAAGATGGGCTGGTTTTACCTGCTGGTAATTATACTGGCAGGCTGGATGACCTACGCCAATCTGACTGGCTGGAAACTGTTTTATTCCAATGCACCACAAACCTGGAGCTCAAGTGGCCCCGGCTATCATAAATAATCAAACAATATTTTATGCAGGCAAATCCTATTCTAAATTCCGTGATCTATTCCTTTTTGGGGATCGCTGTGCTGGTAATCTCTTTTGTGGTTGTGGAGAAGTTGACTCCCAAACACAACCTCTGGAAGGAGATCGTGGAAAAACAAAATACTGCCCTGGCCATTGTGGCAGGTTTCTTTATGCTGGCCATTGCAATTATTGTAGCATCGGCTATTCACTAACGCGGTAATTATTTTGTATGCAGTTGTTGTTGTTGCTGGCAGTTTTTGTGATTGCCACCTGTGGATTGATATACGAGTTGGTGGCTGGTACCCTTGCCAGTTACCTGTTGGGTGATTCTGTAACACAGTTTTCCACCATCATTGGAGTATACCTTTTTCCATGGGCGTGGGCTCTTTTCTTTCCCGCTATTTTAACCGGAATCTGCTGCGTTGGTTTATCCAGATCGAACTGTTGGTAGGTTTTATCGGCGGATTTAGCGCCATGCTTTTATTCATTGTTTTCCCATTGGCTTCCTCCTTTCGTGTGGTACTGTATACCCTGGTGTTTTTGACAGGAACGGGTGTAGGACTGGAAATACCCATATTAATGCGGATACTGAAAGACAAGGTAGCCTTTAAAGAGCTGGTATCCCGGGTCTTTACATTTGATTATATTGGCGCACTGCTTGCCTCCTTGTTGTTCCCCTTGTTGTTGGTGCCCTACCTGGGGCTGATGCGCACCTCCTTATTCTTCGGCATGCTCAATGTGGGGGTGGGCTTGTTCCTGGCTATTAAATTTGGGAAGGAGATCAGAAATGCCAGCTTATTACGGGCTACGGCTATTGTGCTCATCCTGGCTCAATTGGTAGCGTTTGTATTGTCAGAGCGTATTTTGAATTATTCAGAAAGCCTGGTCTATAACGACCGGATTATTTTTGCCACTTCTTCCCCTTACCAGCGTATTGTACTTACGCGTAATAAAAGAGAAACCCGATTATTCCTGAATGGCAATCTTCAGTTCAGTTCGGCAGATGAATACCGGTATCACGAAGCCCTGGTGCATCCGGGCCTGCAGGCCGTACCCCATCCCAGGCATGTATTGGTATTGGGCGGCGGTGATGGATTGGCCATCCGGGAAATACTCAAATACAATTCGGTTGAAACGGTCACCCTGGTTGATCTTGATGCCGCCATGACGAAATTGTTTACCGCTAATAGTATGTTGGTGGCGCTGAATCAGCATGCCCTCTCCAATCCGCGTGTGCAGGTGATCAATGGAGATGCTTTTTCCTGGTTGCGCAACAATGACCGGCAGTTTGATTTTGTAGTGGTGGATTTCCCAGACCCTTCTAATTTCTCCATAGGGAAACTATACTCCAATACGTTTTATAAATTGTTGTATCAACGCCTGACGCCGCAAGGGATGGCTGTTATTCAATCTACTTCGCCCTATGCAGCGCCACGTTCATTTTGGTGTATTGATCAAACAATCCGGTCGGTAGGATTTCACACAGCCCCTTATCATAACCTGGTCCCTTCATTTGGCGAATGGGGGTATATCCTGGCTATAAAGGACAGTGTATACCATACGCCGGCAGTGTATCCCGCCGGACTGAAATTCCTCAACCCGGCTACCGCCCAACAGATGTTTGTATTTCCGCAGGATATGAAAACTACCAAATCGTTGGCAGTTAATAAACTCAATAACCAGGTACTGGTGGATTATTTTGAAGAAGAATGGGGGCTTACCTGGAATAATTATGCGCAGAAGGAATTTCATACAACAAGTGGCTGCCCTGGCAGGAACCGGATTGGTACTATCGGGGTGTAATGCTAACAACAAACGGCTGGTGCCTGGCAGGATAGTGGGCGCCGCTGCCAAAACCGGGCATTTGCTGCGGGATGGAAAGATACCCGGAGAACCGCAAAGTATTGGCCAGGCGAAGGTAGTGATAGTGGGGGCAGGTATCAGTGGCTTGTCGGCTGCCCGCAGTTTGCACCGGCAGGATATGAAGGATTTCCTGGTGCTGGACCTGGAAGACCATGCCGGTGGTAATGCCTCATCCGGTGCCAATAATGTAAGCCATTACCCTGGGGGCTCATTATGTGCCCCTGCCCAATAATGACCTCAAAGATTATTTATCCTTCTTGCAGGAATGTAACGTGATTACCGGATACGATGCGCAGGGATTGCCCGTATATAATGAATACCATTTGTGTTTTGACCCTGAAGAGCGTTTATATATTAATGGTTCCTGGCAGGAAGGCCTGGTGCCGAGAAATGGTGTGCCGGCCGATGAATGGCAGCAGGTGCAGCGTTTTCTGGAGCACATGAACCAGTTACGATATACCAAAGGGCGCGATGGGAAAGATGCTTTTGCCATACCGGTCAACAACTCTTCCAACGATGAGCAGTTTGTTCAGTGGGATTCACTTACCATGAAAGAATGGTTGTTGCAAAATGGATATACCACGGAATACCTGCATTGGTATTGCAATTATTGCTGCCGGGATGACTTTGGTACACGTTATGACGAAATAGCTGCCTGGGCAGGCATTCATTATTTTGCTGCCCGCAAAGGGCAAGCTGCCAATGCCAAACACCAGGATGTATTGACCTGGCCGCAGGGTAATGGCTGGCTGGTAGAACAGTTACAAAAAGATTTTTCAGACAAAATAAAGCTCAATAGCCTCGTTACCAGCATACGCACTATGGCCGATGGGGTAGAGGTCAGGTACCTTGATGTGGTATCCGGTCATTTACAGGCCATCAGGGCCCAACATTGTATTGTAGCTGTTCCGCAATTCATAGCCTTGCGTTTACTGGCACCCGACACTACCCGCCAGCAATTGGTGCAGGAACATTTTACCTATGCTCCCTGGATGGTGGCCAATCTCACCGTCACTACCTTGCAGGAGCGCAGGGGCGAAGGCCTATGTTGGGACAATGTGATCTATAATAGCGAAGCATTGGGATATGTAGATGCCACCCATCAATCCATTAAGCAGCAAGAACCCGAAAAGGTGCTTACTTATTACTGGCCGCTAACACGGGAGGATGTATTAGCAGAGCGGAAGAAAGCATCTGTCAGAACGCATGAAGAATGGGTGAACCTGGTATTACAGGACCTGGTCAAAGTACATGATAATATTGCCCATGCTGTAACCAATATTGATATTATGATCTGGGGGCATGGCATGATCAGGCCGGTCAGGAATTTTATTCACGGCAAAGCCCGCCGTATACTCAATGAACCTATAGGCCAACGAATATTTTTTGCTCATACCGATCTGGCGGGTCTTTCTTTTTTGAAGAAGGCTTTTACCAGGGCGGGCAGGCAGCAGCAGCGATCTTACAAGTAATCAAAACAGGATGAAGCAACCATGGATATATTCGTCCAGGCTCGATAGTATCTTCATACTATCCCCGCCTTTTATTTCATTACTGATCGTTTTTCTTTTCCCCGGCTTGTTTTCTACCGGTACAGGAATGTCTACTGCCTGGTGGATCATATTGGTGGTTTTTATTGATGTGGCGCATGTATACAGTACCCTATACCGTACTTATTTTGACAGGGATACTTTTCAACAACAGAAAAATAGGCTGATTGGTATCCCGGTTGCGGGATTTATCATTGCTGTATTGTTGTATTACATGGATGCTATGCTTTTCTGGCGGGTGCTGGCTTACCTGGCGGTCTTTCATTTTGTGCGTCAGCAATATGGTTTTATGCGCATATACTCCCGTAAAGAGCCATTCAATAAATGGTATTACCGCATTGATCAGGTGGCTGTTTATAGCGCTACTATTTACCCCTTACTTTATTGGCATTTACATGCACCGCGCAACTTCCACTGGTTTGTGGAAGGGGATTTCCTTTACTTTAAGGCAGGAGTTTTATCGGTGGTGGCCGCTGTAGGCTACCTACTGGTGATCATAGCTTACCTGATCAAAGAGTTTGTATTTGTAAAAAAGGAAAGATTTTTTAACTGGCCACGTAACCTGGTGATGGCAGGCACTTTCCTTTCCTGGTACTTCGGTATAGTATATTTTAATGGCGATATGGCATTTACCTTGCTCAATGTGGTGTCGCATGGTGTGCCCTATATGGCATTAATATGGGTATATGGCCACAAGAAAAGTACCCAACCTGGCAACCGGTCTTATGGCAAACTGGTTAAGCACCTGTTCACAGAATATGGGGTGGTACTGTTTGTATTGAGTATGATGTTGCTGGCGTATGTGGAGGAAGGCTTCTGGGATGCCTGGATATGGAAGGAACATAATAATGTATTTGGTCTCTTTGAGGCTATTGCCTTCAACCCCAAAAGATATACTGGCCCTACTGGTGCCATTACTAGCCCTTCCACAAATTACACATTACATCATCGATGGGTATATCTGGAAAGTTTCTAAGGGGCATATCCCATTCAAGAATAGCTGATGATTTTTTAGCGCAGTATACAACCTGTTTTCTCTGGCTCCAGGCGGCAGCACCTGCATGAAGTCTGTATATTTAACCTGCTTTACCGGATTAAACCTCTTCTGCCGTTGCCGGAATTACCGTTACCTGAACTGCTTCCGCTTTATCCTTTTTGCGTTGCAGTGGCGCATAAATAAGATAATAATACCCCAGGATTAAGATGCCGATGGAAAAGGGAATGATACAATAGGGTTTTACTTTTTCATCTACCGCATAAAATTCCGCGATCATCCAAATGGAGTTGGCAGTGATCCAGATCGTGATGGCCAGGTTATGCGCCAACTCGGCCACAATATGTTTATTTTTCCAGGTAATCCACACGGCCACCAACAAAGTGGGGGCAATCATGATCATGCCCAATGGCCTGAATAATAGGCACCAGCAAAGGTCTTTTACCAACCAGAAAAGAATGTGCAGGTTTTCCAGCTTACGGAACTTGGCCGGAACTACATAAAGCTCCTGTGATTCCTGTGACAAGGCAGTAAAGTTTAAATGACAAAGGGTGGTGAACGATGCAAAAATATAAAACCACGCAGAAAAATACCTCCCCAAATTGAGTAGGGGGTAGGGTATTGTGTGTGAATGACTTAAGGGGTTTAGTGGTCAGTGATGAGTTGTGAGTAGGGGCGGTAAGTCACTTCCCACTCGCCTACCGGGCTAATACCCGCTGAAATCGCTTCACATCAGCCAATGGATCAAGTGTTGTACCGCCTTTCAGGGAGTTGACCCATTGGTTGGCAAACCAGGGAGCCAAAGAACAACCCTTGGTGCCCATGCCATTGAAAATACCTACCGCCGGATGTTGTGGATGAAAGCCAACAAAGGGCCGGCGTTCCAGCGTGGCAGGCCGTAAGGATGCTTTATGGTCAATGATCTGGAAAGGCAGTTTAATGGTTTGTAACAACCAGTTATGGGCAAACTGGCGGTATCCCGGCGTAGGCAGGTCATTGTCAAACTCCCACAGGTAGGTGGAGCCCAGCCAGAAAATATCATCCTTCCAGGGCACCAGGTTAAATCCTTTTTAAAAATATGGGTAGCTGGCAGGTCCTTGATCTCTACCCATACGGCTTCGCCTTTATTGGGAGCAAAGGGCAGGTTTTTGAAGTAAGGGTTTTGAGCCGTGGCTATACCATCGCTAAAAATAACACGGGAGGCCGTAATGTCTTTATAAGTAATACCATCGGGTGTTACCTGCAGGTGGTCTAATTCAAACCATTCTTCCCGTAGTAGTTGCTGGCTTTGCAGGAGCGAACGATAAGCTGGTAAAATATCCTGCAACCTGATCAAATAACAGGGATCTATCTCACCATAGCCAAAGTCGTAGTTGAATAAAGTATGCCAGTGATAGATATCTGCTGGTAGTGATAAATATTGTGGGTCCTCTTCGTACTTCTTTTCAAAAGCAAGTTTCATTTGTGGGGTGGCATAAAAATCGACAATGCTTGTTGTTTCCATGGCCTTGATATCCAATGCAGCCCCCAAGGCTGTATAGGCTTCCTGTGCAAGAGGCATTACCTCATCGATCAGCCATGTTTTTACAATGCGCCTGCCGGTAACCGGGTTGATGATGCCGGCTGCCACTTTGGAAGCGGTATTGTTTTGCGGCTGATCGATCACCACGTAAGAATACCCGGCTTGTTGCAGGTACCAGCTTAAAAGGTTCCGCAAATACCCTGGCCCACGATCAGGAAGTCTTTGTGCATAATGCAAAAATAAGCCGGCCACCCTTTCAAAGAGTGGCCGGCTTAAAAACCCAACTGGTTTATTTGTTTAGTAGAGGTGACACCTTTCCCTTGCGACGCAGACGAAAGGTGTCACCTCTTTCTGATAAGGTGGGCCACCCTGCCGCCCGGCAAAGCAGCGCTGCAGGGTGGCCCGCCTTTGTGTGCAATCACCTCTTATTTCGTTTCCACATTTACCTTCACTCCTTCAGAATGACTGGTAAATTCAGGTGCATACATGCACTGAATGCTGGTTACCCCATTGCTGAAGGTACCCGTATGGGTAACGAACAAGGGATATTCAAATACCCAGGTGCCCTTGGGCAGGTACCCAAAGAAGAAATTGGTGCTGGCATCCCTGGTACTTTCATAATAACCCAATCCGCCCTGCCATTTGTAGCTGCTCAACACATTTACCGGTTCCATACAAGCAGCCCGCATATCTTTCATGTGCACATATTCCATATTGCGGTCTACCCGCAGCTCAATACGCACTTTTACTTTATCACCTACCTGCAGCGCATCACCTTCGTTAATGGGCTGTAATACCGGCCCACGGTCTGTGAGCTTTTCTACAAACAGTTTCTTACTCAGCTTCAATGGTGTTTCTGCCGAAGTGATCTTGTCCAGGTTCTCAAAATACTGCCAGTATACAGCTCCCCAGGATACCGACTCGTTGGCAGCAGGCGCCGATGAAGAAACCGTTACTTTGATATTCCCCATTTCGGGTTTTACATCTTTACCATCAATTACTTTCTTAAAGTAACCCGTACCCGCTTCGGCGGCCTGGTCATTGCTGCGAATAGTGTAGTTACCCAGGCTGATCTGTACTTCGGGTGTATTGCTAAGCCAGTCATTGCCTTGTAATAACAGCGCATAACACGCATCTGCTGTGGCCCTGGTGGTTTTCCAGTTCTGCGTTTGCTTTTGTTTCAACAGCCAGGCCTTCATATCCCCAACCGCTTTGCTGTCTTTTGTTACTTCCGTAAAGACTTCTATCATCAATGCCTGGCTTTCAATGGGGCTTTGGTACCAGTAATAACCTGGAGCAAAGGCTTTCCAGTACATGCCCATCTCTTCATTCACCAGTGCATTTTGCTTCAGCGATGCTACTACCGCATTGGCTGTTTTACTATCGCCCGTGCGGTGAAGGGCCAAAGCGATCATGCCCTGCATGTACTTGCTTTGTTTTACCCAATGCTGTTGCGCTTGTTTCCTGAAGTAGTTATAAGCTTTAGACACCTCGGCCGGTATGGCAGTTTCCGGGAAGAAGCTGCGCATGTACAGGTATTGGATCTGTATGTTGCTCAATCCTTCCAGCGGCTCTTTTGCTTATTGCTCTTCAACAGGTCCTCATAATCCTTTTTCAAGGCTTTATCCAGGTAAGGGATGGCAGCTTTTATGATGGCGGTGATCTTTTTATCATCCTGCAGGGCTTTCAGTTTTTAAGGTGGCCCATGCTGGTGATGATGTACTGCGTAATATAGCGGTCATCGGGCCCGCCCTGGAACCATACAAAGCCGCCATTGCTGCTTTGCATATCCTGCAACTGGTTAAGGGCCGATTGCTGTTCGCGGCTCATGCGCACCATGTCAAACAGCAGACCAATATTCCTTTTTGCTGCGCTTCTGTTTTTGCTTCCAATACCCAGGGTGTTTCCTGCAACAATACAGACTTCAGTTCTTCATTCTTTGCAGGTTGCTCAACAAGGACGCTGTATCCGTCGTTTTCCAGCGTTCAAAGATGGCCTTGATACGGGGCGAAGCATTGGCAATAGAGCTGGCCAGCGAATTGGCATAATACCGGTTGAATACCTGCTCGGCACACTCATAGGGGTACTCCATGAGGTAGGGAGGGCCTGTACGGCATACCAGGCGGGATTGCTGGTAAACTCAACAGTCAGTGCATGCTGGTTCAGCGTTTCACTGGCGCCGCTTTTCAGCAGCTTATCAAAGCTGAAGTTTTTAGTGGCATTACCACGCACAGGCAGCGGCAGGCTTTCTGTTACCAGCATCCGGTTGCTCACAACGGGCAGCATATTTTCTTCTCCATCACTCAAGGCTTGCTCATTAGACCCTGCCTTGGTAGATGCTACCAGCCGGTAAGTAACCGGTTTATTATACTGATAAGGTATCTCTAAGGAGAAGTTAACGGGAATGCTTTGACCCGCACCTACTGTAAAGAACTGGTTGGGGAACACATTGCGGAACCAGCCATCCACCGATTGGTTGGTGGTGGGATCGATCAGTTGCAATTCTACCTGCCCGGTCAGTTCTTTACTGCTTAGGTTCACGATCTTACCGCTGAAGTCCATCCGGTCGCCTTCGCGCATAAAGCGGGGGGCATTGGGTTGTACCATTAGTTCCTTCTGCGTAATGATGTTTTTCTCACTGTAGCCAAAGGCCAGTTCCTTGCTGTGGGTCAGGCTCATCCATTTCCATTGCGTAAGCGCTTCGGGCATGGTGAAGGAAAACTCCACATTGCCTTCGGCATCCGTATGCAGGTCGGGGAAGAAGAAAGCCGTTTCATTGAAATTCTTGCGCGGTTGTACAGCAGGGGCAGAAGGAGTTTGCTGCTTTTCATCAACTTCTACCAGATCAGCAACGGTCTTTTTTGTCTTTTCTCCCCAAGCAAACATCTCACCTTGGGATTTTATTTCTTCATTTGCTATAGGAGCTGCTGCCGCTACTGCCATTTCTGCTTCTCCTTTCCGGTAAAGTCTTCTTCCGCCTACGGCTCCTCTTAGCATAATTTGGGTGCCGCCCCCACTACCCAGGTCCATCAACTGGTCATACGTTTTTTCAAAGTAGGCCGGATTATCATCCCGGTCATTCCATTCCTGCGATGCCACCTGCCGGAAGTTCGCATTGCCATCCCAATTGGATGAAAAGTAATAATAGTTCCAGATAGAAGGTGATTGCCAGTTGTGCGTCTTAAACTGATCGAGTGAAGCGTCATACATGGCGGTGAGCATTTCGGCTGCCACCTGATCTCCTTTGTATCCACTGATCTTTACTTTCCACTTTTCGGCACTGCCAGGCAAGGTCTTATCGCGGAAGGTCGTATAGGCAATGGTCAGTTCCTTATTGGTGTAAGGAATAGTAAACTGCAGGTTATCGGTATATACCCGGTTATGCTTTTACAAAAGCGATCTGTACACCCAGCCCGCCACGGTCATTTTCCGAAACAGGTAGCTCAAAAGACAAACTATTACGATTCAACAGGGTGAACCTACGTTCTTCTTTGGCATCCCTTCTTCCAACATCATGGATCATAAATACATCGCCCAGGTTGGTACTAAGCTGGTAGCTGGCTGTTTGGCCTGGCTCGTAAATGGTTTTCACAGCCTCAATACTACCATAAGCCGCAGGGTTGATGTTGCTGGTTGTATTGTACAACTGAGTATACTGTTTGTCCTTTACCGTTTCACCAAATTTGTCTTTGGTGATGGCTTCCACTACATACCAGCCGGCTGGCAAGGAAGATTGTTTGATGGCAAACTTTCCGTTGGCACTGGTAGTATCTGTAAGTTCCAGTACCTTCTCTCCTTTTCCCAGGTGCTTACCTCATTTTCATTTTTATAGATATCATAAGGGAAAGCTGCCTGGTATTCCTGCTGCGTCAGCACAAACTGGTCGGGCTGCTCCCAATAACGATTGCGGTAGCTGCGTTCGGGCACTTTCAATTTGTGGATGGTGAGGGTTACGGTGGCTTGCTCAAACAGGTCATTGAAATTGGTGGTATTTACCTGGATGGTCTTAATGCTGTCGGTATGTAGTTTTGCCAGAGCGCCTACCTTTAACTGAAGGGCCTGGTAAGCTACGGCTACCGAGGCATTGCCACTTCGTGTTTCTCCGTTAATATCTGTTACATCGGCACTCACTTCATAGTGGAAGCTGGGCTGGTCTTTTTATCTACGCCTAGATCGGGCAGCGCTTTAAAGGTGATCTCAAAGCTGCCATTGGCCTTGGTGGTGGTAGTGCCATGGGCAACTTCCACTTCTTTGCTGCTAGAAGGCGGCCATATTTTATGACCCCAGCCATAATACCACATCGGCATAATGGTTTTGCGTACTACCCTGTACTTTACGGCAGCCCCGTCTATATTATTACCGGCATAAGCTTTGGCCGTACCAATTACTTTGATACTGTCGTTGAGCCGGTAGCTGCCGGCAGGTTTGGCAATCTCTGTATAGAACTTAGGCCGCTTGTATTCTTCTACTGAAAAATAAATACTTCCATTCGTCTTTTTGTCCTGCAGGTGAAACTGACCATTCAGCACATTGGAAGGCAAAGTAAACTTACCGGAGTAAGATCCATAGGCATTGGTAGTTACTTTGATGGAGTCTGCCTGTTGCCCGTTTACATCTATCAATGCCAGGGTGGTAGAGAAATTGGCCAACACTGCATTTTGATTGGACCCTCACGCCGGTTGAGCACAATGCCCTTAAAATAGATGATCTGTCCCGGCCTGTAAATAGAACGGTCGGTAAACAGAAAACTTTGGTTGCTGGAGGTCGCAGGCGGGGTTTCCCCACGTTGGTAGTTATACTGGAATTCATCCAGCGACAGGCGATCTTCTTTGGTGGATATTTCTATACGGAAATAATTATTGCTATTCGTCTTGGGCGGATAAAGGGTAAAATACCCGTTCTTATCGGTGAACATATTTTCTCCCTGACGTTCCACTTCCTTGCTGGCATTGTAATCATAGTTGCGGTACCATACCTGTACGGCAGCACGGGCAATGGGCGCGCCTGTTTCACGGTCCAATACAAAATAGTCCTTGTCCTTATTGATATAGGCCAGGTTGGAAACGTAAAATTGCTGTATGGCCAAAGGATTGTTGGTAAAACCAAACTCTTTGTTAGCGCTCACCAGGAAAGCATATTCACCTACGGGCAATCCATCGGCTTTGATCTCTATCCGATGCTGCTGATAATCTTTGGTATCAGGCAGGCTTTGTGTAAAGGTTTTAAGTACGGGCAAGCCAATCAGTTTTTTCCAGTAACCGTCACCCCAGGTATCATTGCCCAGGCTGGTCCTTGTTTTTTTATCCATTTTCACCAACCTCACGTGCAGTTGTGTAATATTCCGGTAGGTAACCAGCGTACGGAAAGCTTGTCCTGGAATATTTACCCTTTCTGTTTGCAGGTTCACCTCCTTGTGTTGGATAGTCGCCAGCAGGTTAATGCAATTGGCTTTTCCTTCACTGTTCTCTTTTTTGTTGCACAACCTGTTCGCAAATTTCTTTGGCTTTTAAATAAGCGTAGCGGTGGGTGGTATCTTTTAATGCATCGTAGGATCCGGCTTCTTCCACATAAGTATTGGCCAGTAAATACCAGGCCTGTGCCGCAATGGGCCGGTTGCTGTGGGCGGTAGTAAGCTGTTCCAGTGCTTTGCGGTACAGTCCTTTTTATTATCAACAACGGCATAGCTGTTTGCGAAAGCCAGGCGGTCAATATCAATATCAATCAGCGCATCCGGTTGGGCATCCGTGAGGTGAAACTGGATCAGGCGTTGGTAAAGCTGCAGGGCTTTGGCATGCAGCGACAGGCTATCAGTCGTCACAAAACGGTGATTGGCAAAAGTGCGGGCATCGGCAAAAGCGGCGGCGTCATCAATTTCAAAAGCATCGGCCGGTTTGTTGATATTCCTTTCATCCGTTTTGAAATAGGTCAGCGCATGATTGGCCAACAGATCAAAGAGGGTGGGACGCAGGTGCCGTGTATTGCCCTTTTCAATGATGGCATCAAAAGGTTCCAGTTTCGTTTGCCTTAGTAATTTTTCATTCTTTAAAGAAGCCAGGTACAGGTCACTGATCTTTTTATGCAGATTGGCGCTGCTCCAGGTCGCAATATCTGTTTGGTTAAAGTTGACTGTAGTGGAACGGTCATACAATTTCCAGCGGTTTTGCTGGAAATAGCTCCAATACAAACTGGCCGTTATGTTTTCCAGGATGGCGCGTGCCGGTTCGGCAGCTTTGCCTATTTCGGCTTCCATCTCCGCAATGGTGCTTTTATTGGGATCTTCTTCCTTGATATCCCTTAGCTGGGCACGGTATATCAATGCCTTGATGAGCTGTGCATCATTTTTTTTCTTTTTGTGCCTGTGCATATAGCTTATTCACTTCCGTGAGGGCCGATGCGGGTAGCCCTTTTGTTGAATAAGACTGTCAATTTTTTCCAGGCTTTGTCGTAAGTAGTCATTTTTGCTGGGCGGTTGCGGTAAATAGAAATAAGGCGGATAGTGCTAAGCATAAGACCTTTTAACGGGCATACTATCAAATTTTATACAAGTTATACAATCTGCAATATTTTTGCGTCTTTGCGCGTTTTAAAATGCGCATTATCCTATTGTGATGCAGTAATTGATCCAATTTCATACACCTAAAATCCCCTATGGCTGATATAGCAAAGCTTTAACATATTCTTACTAAACGATCTGTACATCCTGGCATCTAATCCTAAACAACCAACAGGAGGTTTATATGAAAACAGTTTTTACCCTTATTTTACTGGTTTTCGCTTATACGGTGACTGCACATCCCAATAATGGAAAATTAAGCATTACCAACCTGGGCAACCAGCGGCTACTGGTAGAGGTAGATGGTAAGCGGTTTGAAAACCGTATCCGGGATGATGATAAGTTTATGTTAATCCCTGCTTTGTCTACGGGTATACACTCGCTTAAGGTGTATGTATTAACAAATGGCAGGAGTGGAATAACACGGAAGCCAAGCCTCCTCTTCCAAAAAAATATCAACGTACGGGCGCAATACCATATTGATGTAGTGATCAACCGTTTTGGCCGGGTATTGTACGATGAATTGTCCATGAAGGATCCCAATTATGTGGATACAGATGATAATGATTGGTACAATGATCGCCCCAAAGGCCGTGATACGGATTATTATCCCGGCCGTGACGACCGCGACAGGCCCCGGGATAGGGATAACAGGTATGACCGGCCCATGAGTGATCAGTCTTTTGCTGCCCTGAAAGAGACCCTTACCAAAGAGCGTTTCGATAATTCCAGGGTTACCATTGCCAAGCAGGTAATTGACCAGAATTATTTTACGGCCGAACAGGTAAAACAACTGGCACTGATGTATTCATTCGATAGTTATAAGCTCGATCTTGCAAAATATGCCTATAAGAATACCGTGAATAAGCAGGATTATTTCATACTGTATGAAGTATTTTCCTTCAGCAACAGTAAGGACAACCTGGCCAATTATATCCGGCAATTCAAATAACTGTTTCTACGTGTTTAAAGTGATGGATTAAATTGAAGGCCCCGGCATTGCCCGGGGCTTTTGATTGTTGGGGTCTGGCAAAAGTATAATAATCTGGCAGAAGGGCCATAAAATACCGTTAGCAGCAGTTAAGGGATCAATGTCGTTTAGTTCTTTTAGGGGAGTCACTCTGCCGCCGGGCTGATGCAGCGCTGCAGCGGGACCCACCTTTGTAACTGGCAAAAGTTTTCTTAATGAAACGATATTGGTTGAGGAATAGGCATCCTAAAGAAAAGCGGCCCGCTATTGGAAGCGGACCGCTTTTAAAGTATTGGTCAATTGGCCGGGCGATCCCGGTTATTTTTCTGATCACAGCAGCCATGGTTGCACCAATGTCTGCAGGGCTGGATACTACATGGATACCGCAATCGGCCATGATCTTCATTTTGGCTTCGGCAGTATCTTCTGCACCGCCCACGATGGCGCCAGCGTGGCCCATACGACGTCCGGGAGGAGCCGTTTGACCGGCAATGAAACCTACTACCGGTTTTGTGCCATGCTCTTTGTACCAGCGGGCAGCTTCTGCTTCCATGCCGCCACCAATTTCACCGATCATTACGATAGCTTCTGTTTCGGGATCATTCATGAACAATTCCAGGGCTTCTTTGGTAGTGGTACCAATGATGGGGTCGCCACCGATACCTACTGCAGTTGAAACACCCAACCCAGCTTTAGCTACCTGGTCAGATGCTTCGTAGGTGAGGGTACCTGATTTAGAAACGATACCGATCTTTCCTTTCTTGAATACAAAACCGGGCATGATACCTACTTTGCACTCATCGGCTGTGATAACACCGGGGCAATTGGGCCCAATCAGCCTGGTTTTAGTACCCTGGAGGTACAGTTTGGCTTTTACCATATCCTGTACAGGGATACCTTCGGTAATACAAACTACGAGGCCAATACCCGCTTCAGCAGCTTCCATAATAGCGTCGGCTGCAAAGGGAGGGGGACAAATATGATCGATACATCGGCTTTAGTGGCTTTCACGGCTTCTGCCACGGTATTGAATACGGGGCGATCCAGGTGGGTAGTACCGCCTTTATTGGGCGTTACACCTCCCACCACATTGGTACCATATTCGATCATTTGGGTAGCATGAAAAGTGCCTTCCGTACCGGTAAAGCCTTGCACCAGTATCTTTGATTGTTTGTTAACTAATATGCTCATAGCGGTGATTTATAAATTCAGGAGCCGCAAAAGTAAGGCATAATGTGCATATGTAGGGAGGTAAAATCAACAGGCCAGATACGAGAACCGGAACCCCCGAAACGCACGCTAAAAGCCTCTTAATGAAATGAAAGAGAGCCTGATAGATCCGATATTAATAATAATTTAATACCAGCAATATGGCCGTCATTTATAGCCCCATTGATACCTTTTGCAGGTGATCAAAGGCAAGTACAAAGCGAAAATATTGATCTATTTGTCAGACAAGCACCGACGCTACAGTGAGATCAAACGAAAATTCCCTTTGATGAGCGAACGTATCCTCATCAAGCAATTGAAGGAGTTGGAGCAGGAGGGCATCATTGCCAAAACTGTTACCGGCCATAAGCCACCCCTCATCGTACAATATTTCATCACCCCGTATGGTTCCACCGTATGCCCCATCATCAAACAAATGTGGTTCTGGGGCGAACGGCATGAACAACGCCCGTGTTAAACCATCACCATTTGTTCGTTATTGCCTGGCTTTGCCATTCCTGGTAATTTTGCATCAAATAGAAAGTTATGCTTACAGCAGTAGATCAGCAGTTGAAGATTGTGCCTTATGAACCCATTCACCGGGATGCTTTTCGCCAATTGAACCAGGCATGGATCAACCGGTATTTCCGCCTGGAAGAGGCCGATAACCGGGCGCTCAACGATCCGGAGGGGTATATACTAAACAAAGGAGGTTTTATTTTCATGGCCTTATGGGAAGGCGAAGTGGTGGGCGCCTGTGCACTGATCAAGGTTAACCAGCGGGTATTTGAATTGGCCAAGATGGCAGTAACCGATAAAGTACAGGGCAAAGGCATTGGTTATGCATTGGGCAAAGCCTGCATAGACAAAGCCCGGGAGTTGGGTATTAAGAAGGTTGAATTGTTGTCCAATACCCTCCTCAAGCCCGCTATCCACCTGTATACCAAACTGGGCTTCAAAGAAGTGCCCTTACCGGCTACAGACTATGAACGGGCCGATATAAAAATGGAGATCCACCTGCAAGACCTGGTGAAAGCGGTAATGATCATTGCCGATGACCTGCCCGCCGGCCTGGCCATCAATACAGGTGCAGTACTGGGTGCATCACTCGGCAATAAGTTGCCGTACATGATAGCGGAAGACCTGCAGGATGCTTCCGGTGGATTGCATACAGGGCTCACCTGGATTCCCTTGCCCATGTTGAAAGCCAACCGGCAGGTTATACAAGGCATTTGTACAGAAGCAAAGCAACTGGGTGGATTACTGGTGATCGACCTGTCGGAAGTAGCGCAAACAGCGCGTAGTTATGAAAACTATAAAGCTTCACTCGAAGCGCTTTCAGAAAAGGAGATCAGTTACAGTGGAATAGCCATCTATGGAGATAAAACAACCATCAATAGGCTGACCCGGAAATTGGAATTATATAAGTGATCACTTGATCAGTTTTGTTCAGTCGCCAGCCTCTGGCTGGTGACGGCTATTGGTGAGCCTCCGGCTCACTTGATCAGCTCATCCATATTCCGGTCGTTATCGATCTTGCCGGTTTGTTCCAGCATACGCATGTCTTTGGCGTCTTTTAAGAATTCGGAAGCGAAGATAAACTCATTGAGCAGTTCATTTTTACTGAAGATGATCTCTTTATTAGTGCCTTCCCATTCTTTAAGGCCCTGGTGCATGTAAATGATATGATCACCAATTTCCATTACGCTGTTCATATCATGCGTATTCACGATGGTGGTGATATTGTATTCGGTAGTGATCTCTTTGATCAGTTTATCAATAACGAGAGGTTTGGGGATCAAGACCTGAATTGGGTTCATCACAAAACAGGTATTGGGGATTGAGTACAATGGCGCGGGCAATACCCACCCTTTTTCATACCCCCGCTGAGTTCGGAAGGGAATTTTTTGTTGACATCTTTGAGCTTTACGCGTTCCAATACCTCATTCACCCGTTTCAGCTTCGTGGCATAATTGTCTTTCGTGAACATATCCAGGGGAAACATAATGTTCTGTTCCACCGTTTGGCTGTCAAATAAGGCCGATCCCTGGAAAAGCATACCAATCTGCTTGCGGATATCTTTCCGCTGCTCATCGTCCATCGTGATGAAGTTGATATTGTTGTACAGGATATCTCCTTCATCGGGTTCAAATAGCCCCACCAGGCATTTCATGAGCACGGTTTTGCCGCTGCCGCTGGCGCCAATGATCAGGTTGCATTTACCTGCTTCCATTTTCGCGCTCACGCCTTTCAGCACCTGCTTTTCTCCAAAGCCCTTCTTGATATCTTTTACTTCAATCATAAGATAATGGCGTACTGCCGGGCTACCGGCAGTACGCCTGATTTATCGTTAATTACTTAGCAACAATTGCGACAAGATATAATCGGCAAATAAGATAGCAATACAGCTAACTACTACCGATTTTGTACTGGCCCTGCCGATCTCCAAAGCGCCGCCACTTACATGATAACCATAAAAGGCGGATATGCTGGAAATGATAAACGCAAATGTATAAGCCTTTATCAGGGCAAAGAATACGTTATACGGTACAAAGGCATTTAACAACCCGGTATCAAACTCCTGTGGAGAAAGAATGCCCGACAGGGTACCTGCCAGCCTGCCACCCCAGATGCCCAGTCCACCTGCAATAATGATGAGCATGGGTATGGTCAGCAAGGCCGCCAGTATCTTGGGCAGTACCAGGTAGGCCTTGGTATTGATGCCCATGATCTCCAGGGCATCGATTTGCTCACTTACCCGCATATTGCCCAATTCACTCGCTATTTTACTGCCTATCACGCCGGCCAGTACAATACATACCAGGGTAGGTGCAAATTCCAATATAATGGTATCGCGTACGATCTGGGCAATGGTGCTTTTGGGAATGATGGGACTTACCAACTGATAAGCTGTTTGCAGCGTAGATACGGCTCCTATGAAGAAAGAGATCAGGGCCACGATGCCCAATGACCCAATACCAATTTCACCGCATTGGTGCATGAATTCCTTCCAATACATCTTGCCGTTCTCCGGTTTGGAGAACATGCCTTTAATCATCAACAGGTAACGGCCAAATTCGGTAAATAGTGTCATAAATTCTTACTACAATAATAAGCCAACTAACTGAGTATTGACCATATCAGGAGGTTAAATGTGCAAGAATGCCCTTAGGAGGCATCCTTGCTTTCTTTTTACCTTTTTCCACCAATGCGTTCTTACCGCTTCGGCAGGATTGCCCTTGCATTTTAACTGCGCGTCAATAACGGTGATCAGGGCCATATTGTAAATGCTCCTTACCGAACTGCCCAGTTGCAGGATATGCACGGGTTTCTTAAGACCCAGCAAAATAGGTCCAATAGCATCAGCGCCCCCTACTTCCTTCAATAAATTGTAGGCTACATTACCCGCTGCCAGGTTGGGGAAGATCAGGGTATTCACTTCCTGGTCTACCAGCTCACTGAAAGGGTAACTTTCTTTGAGGATCTCCTGGTTAAAGGCAATACTGGCCTGCATTTCACCATCCACAATTAAAGTAGGATCTTTTTGCTTTACAATATCACGGGCCTTGGATACCAGCCGGGCTTCGGGCGAATCGCTGCTGCCAAAGTTGGAATAGCTCAACATAGCTATGCGCGGGGTAAGGTTGAAGTTCCTTACTTCCTGTGCTGCCATCAGGGTTATATCAGCCAGCTCTTCGGCCGTGGGATTGAAATTGACCGTTGTATCCGCCATGAAGATGGGGCCGCGTTTGGTAAGTAACAAATACATACCGGCTATCTTCTTTACGCCGGGTTCGGTACCAATTACCTGCAGGGCCGGACGAATGGTTTCGGGATAATTGCGGGTAAGGCCCGAGATCATACCATCTGCATCGCCGGTTTCTACCATCATCGCACCAAAATGGTTGCGGTCTTTCATGATCTTGGTAGCCTCATAACGGTTAATGCCACGGCGTTTTCTTTTTCAAAGAACAGGTCGCCATATATCTTCCTGCGGTCTTCATAATCATCATTACGCGGGTCAATGATCGGCATATCATCAATGTCGATCTTCATCGAATTGGCAATGGCCCGTATCTTTTTCTCATCACCCAACAGGATGGGGTAAGCAATACCTTCCTCAAAAGCGATCTGCGCGGCCTTCAGGATCTTTTGGTTATCGGCCTCAGCAAATACTACCCGTTTTGGATCACGGCGGGCTTTATTACCCAGGATACGCATCACCTGGTTATCCTGGCCCAGGCGTTTTTCCAATTCAATGGCATAGGCTTCCCAATTGTCGATCTTGATCTGTGCTACACCGCTTTCAATGGCTGCTTTGGCTACTGCCGGAGCAACGGTACTGAGCAGGCGGGGGTCAACCGGTTTGGGAATAATATATTCAGGACCAAAAGCCAGGTTGTTTTGGTTATAGGCCAGGTTTACAATATCGGGTACAGGTGTACGTGCCAGTTCGGCCAGGGCTTTTACAGCCGCCAGTTTCATGGCTTCATTGATCTGCGTAGCACGCACATCAAGGGCGCCACGGAAAATGAAAGGAAAGCCCAGTACATTGTTAACCTGGTTGGGATAATCACTGCGGCCAGTGGCCATAATGATGTCCTTGCGGGCAGCGGTAGCTACCTCGTAACCAATTTCCGGATCAGGGTTGGCCATGGCAAATACAATGGGGTTTTTAGCCATTGATTTTACCATTTCGGGCGACAATACATTGCCCTTACTAAGGCCAATGAATACATCGGCATCCACCAGCGCCTCTGTGAGGGTAAGGTTTTTACCGCTCGACAGGAATTCTTTTTCATATCATCCAGGTCCGTACGGCTTTCATGTATCAGCCCCTTACTATCGAACATCCGGATATTCTCTACTTTAGCGCCCAGGGCTATGTACAACTTGGTACAGGCCATGGCCGAAGCACCGGCGCCATTCACCACAAACCTGGCCTTCTCTATTTTCTTCTTTTGAATTTCTACTGCATTCAGTAATGCGGCTGCGCTGATGATGGCGGTTCCATGCTGGTCGTCATGCATCACCGGGATCTTCATTTGCTCTTTCAGCTTTTGCTCAATATAAAAGCATTCAGGCGCCTTGATATCTTCCAGGTTTATACCACCAAAAGTAGGTTCCAGTGCTTTCACGATCTGTACAAACTTCTCAGGGTCTTTTTCATTGATCTCGATATCAAATACATCAATATCAGCGAATATTTTGAATAATACTCCCTTGCCTTCCATCACGGGTTTGCCGGCTTCGGGACCAATATCACCCAGGCCCAATACAGCGGTACCATTGCTGATAACGCCTACCAGGTTGCCTTTGGCGGTGTATTTATAAACTGCTTCAGGATTGGCTTCAATTTCCCGGCAAGGTTCGGCTACTCCGGGCGAGTAAGCGAGGGAGAGGTCTCTTTGGGTTTTAGTCTCTTTAGTGGGGATTACTTCGATTTTTCCAGGTCTTCCTTTGGCATGGTATTCCAGCGCCTGTTCCTTAATGAATTCTTTTTCATACTATTTATTTAATCAGAGGGCAGAGAAGGGGTGGTTTGGGATATTTGGTTGAATGACCTTCACGCCATAAAAACAGGCGTGCAATTTAAGGTAATTATACTATCCGGGTGTTAATCTGCCAGTTAGGTAAAAACAAGGCCAATATCCGTATGGCGCCTCCCCGCTTTGTTGGAGCCACCTATATACCAACTCCGGGCTTTGTTTCAGGATAAGTTGTATTTAATCAGCACTTAAACTGCTTATAAGCCGTAGATAAGCCATATCTAATAAGGACAGCTTATCTACAGCTTATCTACGGCTTATTCCCAAATCTGCCCCGAACCAGTCAGCAACTTGAAACGATCCTTTGGGGGTAGTGCATACACCTGGAAGGCGCCCGTATGGCCATGGCCGGGCAGCGGGTAGGGTGCTTTGAAAGAAGGTTTCAATATAAGTAATTGATTGATTATGAGTGAATAATAAAGAGATTGGATGAGCGGTAAGAAAAAAAAACACAAATTATTTGGAGGAAGGCAGACAGTAGTAGTATGTTTGTGTACTATATAAGTAGTACACTAAAACACCGAGCATGGTAAACATTCAACAATTGCACTTTGGCTACCGTAAGAAAAAGGTATTTACGGGACTAAGCCTGCAGCTACAACCCGGCCATATTTACGGGTTACTGGGTAAAAATGGAACGGGTAAGTCGACCCTGCTGCGCAATATTGCCGGCTTGCTGTTTCCCGACCAGGGCCAGATTGATGTGATGGGGTTTGTACCCGGTAAGCGGCAACCTGCTTTTTTTGCAGGAAGTATTCATGATTCCTGAAGAGTTTTACCTGCCCAATAATCCTGTGGCGCAACTGGTGAACAGTCTTTCTCCCTTTTATCCCCGCTTTAACCAGCAACAATTTGACCGGTACATCCAGGAGTTTGAAGTGCCTGCTGCTCAAAAAATGGAGAGCATGAGTTATGGACAGAAGAAAAAGTGCTCATCAGTTTTGGCCTGGCCTGCAATACTTCTTTATTGCTGATGGATGAACCTACCAATGGATTGGATATTATGAGCAAAAGCCAGTTCCGTAAAGTAATGGCGGGAGCTATTGATGAAAACAAATGCGTGATCATCAGCACCCACCAGGTAAAAGACCTGGAAAACCTGATTGACCGTATTACCATTATTGATGAAGGAGCCATCTTGTTTGATCAGTGCATTGAGGATGTAGCGCACAAGCTGTCATTCCGTATTTCTTTCGACCAGGATGAAATTAAACATGCCTTGTACAGTGAATCGTCTTTGCGTGGCAGCGCCATTATTACTGCCAATACCGATGGCGAGGAGAGTAAGATAGACCTTGAGTTGTTGTACAAAGCCATTGTTACCAACCGTAAACCCATTCAATTAGCTTTTAATTCTTAAATCACGAACATGAACCAGGTTTTTGATCTTCAACGCTGGGGGCTATTGGTGCGTAAGCACTGGGCCGATAACCGGAATAAATATTTGCTGTCGCTGGGAGCTATTGCGGCCTTGTTGCTGCTGTGGTATGGTTTTCTGATGCTGGTAGATGGCAGAAGTGTTATGCAAAAAGAAGGACAGATCATTACTTATTATGTAGGCCTTTTCATAACGGGCTCTTTATTTGCCAGCCTGCTGTACGGTGATCTTGCCAATAAACCCAAGGCTATTAATTTTCTGACGGTACCTGCCTCGCAACTGGAAAAAGTGCTGGTGATGGTGCTGTATTGTGTACTGATATTTTTTGTATGTTATACCATCATCTTTTATGCTGTTGATTATATCATGCTGAAGGTGAACAATGCAATTCAACTGGCCAAATGGGAAGAGCAGCATGAAGTGGGTAGTGTTTTTGTTCCGGAGAAAGTAGCGAATGTATTTGCCCGGTTTAGCAAGAACGATTACGAGAATCCGTTTAATACGCTGACGCTGATATTGCTGATCTTTTTTGCTGTACAGGGGCTTATGCGCTGGGTTCAATTTACTTCCCTACTTATAGTTTTATTAAAACAACCATCGCTTTGCTGTTGGTGATGCTGTTCTTTGTGATCCTGGTTGGCAAGGTGCTATTTCCCATATTGCCGTCGGGTGGATTTGGAAACGGCTTAACAGAGTTCTATTTGCCTGGCCCCACCGGCCAATGGGGACAGCAGGCCATCGTACTGCCCTCCTGGACGGATAAAGTGTTCTTTGGCTATTTCAAATTCGTACTGGCGCCGGTATTCTGGGTGATCACTTATTACAGGTTAAAGGAAAAAGAGGTTTAACCAACGTAAACAAATTATTATGCAATTCAGAGAATCGCAAGCTATATACTTACAGATCGCAGACTATGTATGCGAGAAGATACTGCTGCAGGAATGGAAGGCGGAAGAACGGGTGCCTTCGGTAAGGGAACTGGCTGTACAACTGGAGGTAAACCCCAATACCGTGATGCGCACATTTGAATTCCTGCAACAGCAGGAGATCATTTATAACCAGCGGGGCATTGGCTATTTTGTTTCACCAGGTGCGCTCAACCAAGTCATCAAATACCGGAAACAGGAGTTTACGGATAAAGACCTGCCACAGGTATTCCGCAATATGTACCTGCTGGGCTTATCGCCGGAAGATCTGAAGCCCTGGTATGAAAAGTATAAACAACAACATTTCGCTTAACCCGCATAACTCAGTAAGATGAGAACGAGTAACAAAATATTATTAGGACTGTTCCTTACCACCATCATTGTTTTTGCCAGCCTGTTCATTTCGGTACGGGTCATGTATGCCAATGGGCGTATTGTGCAACGTGACCGGATTAATAACTGGAGTGATATACATCGGATAAAAGAACCCATCCGGGAAGTGAGGCTAAATGGAATAGGGGATATCATGATCATTCCTTCCGATTCGACCAAATTGGAAATATGGAAGGATAACCAGCATGTAAAGTGGCGGGTTGAAAATGGTGTATTGTATGTAGAGGCCGATTCCACCCTGACACGTGATGGGAAAATCAGGCATCAAATATACGGTCATATAGAACTGTCGCTTCCCAATGTAGACAGTATCCAGGCGGTGAGCAGTAATGTTGTTGTAAAAATACGGCTGATGCTGCCAGGTTCAAACCGGTATATCAATTCCACCTGCAGAATACCGAATTGGCTTTTGAGCAAGGCCGCAGTAATGAAGAAGCCACATTTTACGATAAGCTAACCATATATGCCAATGGTGGATCGGCCTTAAGATTCCGTGGCAATATATGGGTAAATGAACTGCAGACCAGGCTGGCTGGCGCCGAGTTTGAAGACGGGGACGCTTCCTTTGGCAAACTGGGCATGCAAATGGACAATTCTTCGAACATCCATATAGACGGACGAAATCTTCGCAAAGCAATCATTACTTCAACAGAATAACATGAGTAAGCATATTATCGAAACCCAGCGACTGGACTTTTTGTTCCGGTCCGGACAACCCATCCTGCAACAGTTAAGTTTACAGGTGCCCACAGGAAGCATTTACGGATTTCTTGGCCCCAATGGCGCAGGTAAAACAACTACGCTGCGACTTATCCTGGGGTTGCTAAAAAAACAGCAGGGCAGTATCAGTTTATTTGAAGAGAACTAGGCGCCCAACGCCTGGAAGTGCTGAGCCGCCTGGGATCATTGATCGAACAGCCTTCATTGTACTTACACCTTACAGGCAGGGAAAACCTTGAATTGTTCAGGTTGTCTTATCAAGCCCCTAAAAGCAGGATCGATGAAGTGCTGAATATTGTAAGGCTCAAAGATGCAGCCAACAAAAAAGCCAAGGCCTATTCGCTGGGTATGAAACAACGCCTGTCGATTGCCATTGCCCTGTTGCACGATCCGGAACTGCTGGTATTGGATGAGCCTACCAATGGATTGGACCCCAGTGGTATTATTGAAACACGGGAGTTGATCAAAACGCTGAACCGTGAGCAGGGTAAAACCATCCTGGTATCCAGCCATATGCTGGCCGAAGTAGAGAAGATGGCCACGCATGTAGGCATCATCAATAAAGGCAAGCTGTTGTTTCAGGGACCACTGCAGGAATTGCAGCAATTGAAATCAAAGCAATCGGCTATTGAAATTGAGGTGAATGATACGGCCCACGCACAAAAAGTATTGAATGGGCATTTCCCCATCAAAGAAGTAAATGGCACCAAACTGCTGGTACATTTTGAGGGTAAGGAAAAAGATGGCCTTGATAAACAAAACACTGATACAGCAGGGTGTTGAAGTGTATCAATTGTCGCTGACACAAAATGACCTGGAAAACTTATTTATTCAAATTACATCTGAATAGTTATGGCCTCCTTTATTATCAATACCAAAGCCGAAATATTGAAATGCCGTAAAACGGCTGCCTATTGGCTTACCTTATTGGCCAGTGTATTTGTGCCTTTATTATCCTGGTTGATGCTGGTAGCAAAACCTGAACATTTTGTGAAGAAGCTTAAACCGGATGCCTGGCATATTTTTATGAATATGTGCTGGGAGCCAGCCGCTGCTTTCTTTTTGCCCATGTATGTAATACTGGTGACCAGTTTGATCGTACAGATTGAATACCGCAATAATTCCTGGAAGCAGGTATATGCTTCTCCCCGGAGTTATGCCGATATCTTCTTCTCCAAATTTCTGGTGATCCATTTGATGATCATTGCTTCTTTGGTCTTGTTCAATGTTTTCATGGTAATAAGTGCACTGACGGCCAATGCCTTGAATAGTGGCTATACCTTTTTAATTCACCCTATCCCTGGACGGATATACTGACCGTTACCGCCAGAATGTATGTATCGATACTGGCAGTCACGGTTATTCAATACTGGATCAGCTTACGGTTAAAGAATTACATAGCCCCGGTGGGTATTGGTTTGGCCTTGTTGATCACTGGTCTGGTAGTCATACAATGGGAGCATATCAGGTATTATCCCTTTGCCTATACGATGCTCACCTATTTCACCGACTTAAACAAGGGAACTTAACGCATCTAAACTATTCTTATATCTGGTTTACGGCCATCCTGGTACTGGCTTTCCTGGATACGGTGAAGCGTAAGGAGCGGGGGTAAGTATTAAGTTAATGTATAAATTGATAGTTATGAGACTCCTGGTACCGATCGTGGTATTGTTGGTTACCTTCTTTTGCTGCCCCGGCCTGGGGAGGAGGGACAGGCAACAACTGATGCAGCCACTTATGGGCAGGATGAACGGCCTACCACAGGGGCTGATGTCACCAACCTGACAAAAGAGGCGGCTGATTATGACGATGCAGTGGAAGCGGCCGGGGTGTTGAACAGGCTGGATCTGCTGAATTTTTAACAGGGCAGGACACCTGTTTGTCATCCATCTGGCTGTGTTGGTGGATATAATGCCTGATTTTATTGAAAATGGTGTAACCTAGCAGCTGTTCAGGTAGTCTCAATGCGAATAGTAAAATCCCATAGGGTACATCTATGATATTTCATACACCAAAACAAAAAAGTATAGCCATGAAAAAAATGCTCTTATCCTTTATGATCCTGCTGCTGGCCGCAACGGCCAGTATAGCCCAATGCGACAAAAAAGTTGTGTTCTACTCCGATAAGCAGGAAATGATCAGCCCGGAAGGGAATGTTATGGATAACAAAACTGATGTACTAACCCTTGAATTTTCCAAGGAAAGCGTTACTGTCAGGATAGCCGATAAAGACGGGACTTTGGACGGAACGATTCAGGAAGTGATTTGCGAGTGGAAGGAAGTATACAAAGTAGGAAAGGCTGTTTATAAGGGAGCGTTTCAAAAGTCCAACAGCAGCGAAAGCACTACTGGTAGCATGACAGTAGAAGCCAAAGATGGGCAATTGCAGATAACTGTAGAACTGGCACGGCTGGACGGAAGGAAGATCAGGATACTGGTGAATAAATACGAAGAAAAATAAGGCTGGGTTGCATGAAAAAAAAAATGATCTTCTTCTTAATACTGATTTTTCAGGCCTGGCTGGTACAGGCCCAATCAACCGTGTGGGTAAGTGGAACAATCGATAACCTGGGTAAGGATAGTATACGGGTAGGGGTATTATTGGATGGGGTTACCAGCCAGTTCCTTACCTTAAAAGTAGCGGTTGTTAACAGGGCGTTTGGTGTAAGGATACCGGTTAAGCAGCCCGCCCTGGCTACCTATAAGATTGGCGGTTATCATGTGTTTACTCAGAATAAAGGCCGGGAACATGCTATGATAAAGGACTACCAGGTAAATGGCTATCCTACCACCTACATCATTGGCCCTGATGGAAAGATGGCCGTGGTGAAGCCTGCCCGTAACGCACAAGGATTAATCAAGGAAATAGAGGCGGTGTTGCCGCATTAATTACAATGACTTTTAGTAAAGCTTAACCCCCTTTAAGGAGAGTCACACTGCCGCCCGGCGGATGCAGCGCTGCAGCGTGGCCTACCTTTGTACCTGGTAAAAGTTTTCTAGCTAAACGGCATTGAATAGGGTACTGCAAAGATTGCCTGGAATAGTATGCCAGGTTCATTTTAAAACAAATACAGCATGAAAAAAAGAAATTGTAGACCATATCGGTTGCCTGCTGTTTGGCAGCCAGGTACAAAACGGAATGAACAACCCCCTGCACCTGCACAGCGAAAAGCAGTTCAGGGTAGGGCCTGGCGGTAAGCTGGAAAGTACGGCCTCTGTGCTTACGGATATTTGGGTAGACCAGGAGGCGATCTACCTGCATTATTTATTGCCCGATGGACAGGAAGTACGGTTTGCCAATAAGGTAAAGCAGGTGGATTGTACGATGAACAGTGATTATACGGTGCGCAGTATTGTGTACGAAACAGAGCCGGTGCAAACGGGGCAGGAGCGGCCGCGCTTAATGTTTACCCTGCAGTGCGAAGAGGACAGTGTTAAGTTTTATGAAGCCAATGAAGGAGAATCAGGAGCGGCCAATAAGGTATTGTTTGAAATATGCTGAACCAGTAAACAGTTTTTCTATACGCAAGTTAACCTTAGTTAACACGGGGCGGGTTTATTCCTGCCCCTCTTTTATTTAAGCAACCAGGGTGGACCGTCGACCGGCGGCCCACCCTGATCATTTTATTTCATCACCGATAGTTCGATATGGGAAGGGTATTGGGCCGACCGGTGGATGGAATGGGTGGCGACTTGAAAATCGGATACTTTGGCTTCAAAAATATTGGGCATATATTTTTGCGGGTTGCGGTCAATAATGGGAAACCAGGTACTTTGAATCTGTGCCATGATCTTATGCCCTTTCTTAAATACATGGTTGATGCTGTGCAGGTCAACCGAATAGCTTTCTACTTTACCCGGTATAATGGGAGTAGGATGCTCAAAGCTTTTGCGGTAGCGGCCACGGAATACATCATTGGCCACCATAAACTGGTAGCCACCCATTTTACGGTCTTTGGGATATTCAGCCGGGTATACATCAATCAATTTTACCACCCAATCGGCATCACTGCCGGTAGTAGCCGCAAATAGCTTGGCCCACAACTGGCCGGTGATGGTAATGTCTTCGGTCAATACATCCGTTTCCCAACTCAATACGTCAGGGCGGTTGTGCACAAAACGTTGGTCTTCGGTAAGCCAGGTGCGCCAGCGGGAGCCCGGTCCATAAGTTTGTTCAATGGGCCTTGGGCGGTAAGGTACGGGATGGGCTGGATCGGAGATATAACTGTCGGCCGCTTTGGGGGTTACCGGTTTATCGAACGAGAGTTTGCCATGGGCCTGGAAATACAGGTTTTGTTGTACCGCTTCGGCTGGCGGCCAGCTGGCATAGTTCTTCCACTGGTTGGACCCTGTTTGGAAAGTTATGGCTTCTGAAAAATTACCATCTCCTTTCCTTTGAGGTGATAGGCAAACCAACGGGCCTGTATGTCTTTACGAAAGGTAGGGCCGGTGGCGGTATCAAAATTGATATTGCCTAAACTGTTACCGGCGCCGCCCGACCAGCCACCATGATTCCAGGGGCCTGCCACGATAAAGTTTTTATGGTTGCGGTCTTTTTCTCCAATACCTCATACGCTTTGAGTGGGCCGTAAAAATCTTCCTGGTCCCACCAGCCTGCCACATGCATGGTATACACCCTGGGTGAATCCAGGCGATAAGGGAGTGATTGTTTTTGCCAGAAAGCATCATAATTGGGATGGGAGGCAAAATCGTTCCAGGTAGGAATATGGTTGTGGAAATATTTCTTGTTTACGTTGGCCAGCGAGCCCAGTTGCAGGTACCAATCGTACAGGTCGTGCATACCAAATGGGAAGAGGCTGTCGGTTTTGGCGGCTTCTTCCATAAAAGCGTATTCAAATCCGTAACTGAGGCGGAAAGCGCCATTGTGGTGAAAGTCGTCACCCATCCACATATCAGAAGGAGTAGCTTGTTCTGATACAGCAATGAGGGCGGGATGTGGGTCAATGGCGCCCTGCATGGTGGTCCATCCATCATAGGAAATGCCGTACATACCGGCTTTGCCGTTGTTGTTGGGAATGTTTTTCAGCAGCCATTCAAAAGTATCATAGGTATCAGTGCTTTCGTCGATGGCCCTCGGATCTTTCTTGTCGCGGCTAAAGCGTTGCATCTCAAACTTACCTTCACTTTTATAGCGGCCACGGATATCCTGGTATACAAAGATGTAACCATCATCGGCCAGGTCTTTTACATAACTCCCTTTATCGGGGCGCCGGCGTCGCTTACACCATAAGGTGTACGCCTTAGCAGGAAGGGGTATTTCTCGGTGGCAGCGGTGGGCGTAAAGATCACAGTATTGAGTTTTACACCATCCCGCATGGGGATCATGAGTTCCTGCCGGTTGTACTTACTTTGAGTAGTGCTTTGTGCCTGTGCAATAACAGTGAATAGCAGCAATAAGAAGGTTGGTGCAGTTAGTCGTGTCATAAGAATAGGTTTTGACAATCGTAAGGTATTTTCCTGTAAGGTGGGCCACCCTGCAGCGCTGCAAAAGCCGCCCGGCAGGGTGACTCACCTTTAGTTAATCCATTCGCGCATTGGCGCCCAGCCAGGCCATCATACCCATCCCTGTTTCAATAGCACTTTCATCAATGTTAAAGGTGGGGGTATGTACACCCGAGGTAATGCCCTTGGCTTCATTCATCACCCCAGGCGGTAAAAGCAGCCGGGGATCAATTGGGTATAGTAGCCAAAGTCTTCTGCTCCCATGCGCATTTCGGTGGTTTCTACATGTTCCGCACCCATATAGTCTTCGGCCAGTTTCCTGGCAGTGGCACTCAACCCCTCATGATTATAAACGGTAGGATAGCCCACGTCAATATGCAGGTCAATTTCGCCACCCATGGCATGTACCAATCCCACGGCATTGGTGCGGATGAGCTCATGGGCTTTAAAACGCCAGGTTTCATCCAGCGCGCGGAAGGTACCCATCAGTTTCACTTCACTGGGAATTACATTGGTAGTATGCCCGCCTTGTATGGAGCAAATAGAAAGTACGGAAGGGGATAAGGGATTCCTGTTGCGGCTGATGATCTGTTGCAGGCTCACAATGAGGTGCGAAGCAATGAGGATGGTATCTACTGTTAAATGGGGGCTGCCGCATGACCACCTTTACCCTTGATGGTAATGTAGATCTCATCGGCGCTGGCCATTACTTGCCCGCCACGGAAACTAAGTTGCCCTACCGCCAGCTGTGGATGTACATGCAAGCCAAAAATGGCTTCCGGAGCCGGATTGGTCAATACGCCCTCTTTGATCAATATGCTGGCACCGCCGGGATTGCGTTCTTCACCAGGTTGGAAGATCAGTTTTACCGTTCCTTCCCATTCATTCCGCAGCTCCTGTAGTATTTTGGCGGCGCCCAACAGGCAAGTGGTATGTACATCATGACCACAGGCATGCATCACGCCTTCGTTCTTCGACTTATAAGGAATATCATTTTCTTCCAGGATGGGCAGGGCATCAATATCGGCCCGTAAGGCTATCACCCTTTACCTGGATCCTTACCTTGTATCAATCCTACCACACCAGTAGTAGCCATCACCTGGTAAGGGATGCCAAATTCCTGTAGCTTTTGTTGTATGAACTGTGAGGTTTGTACTTCCTGGTAACTCAACTCTGGATGGGCATGCAGGTGATGCCGTATATCAATAAATCCGGGAGCATAGCTATTGGCCAGGCTTTGTATTTTCTGTTTCAGGCTGCTCATGGCTCAAAAGTAAAGCAATAGTCCGAAAGACCGTATGTCCGAAAGTGTTTTGCGAACCTTCTTCCGGACTTTTCCGACTTCCTGACTTCAGCTGACTTCTTAATTCGCTGCGGGGTCAGGGTTCACTTCAATGGTATCCCGCACCACATATACGCCCGAAGGGAATAGGCGCTGTAGGTTGGGCAGGTAGTCATCGGCTTCTTTGCGGTCTTTAAAATTACCGGCCTTCAGTTTATAGAAAGGTGCCTGGTACATGAGGTATACGTGCAGATCAGGAAATTCCTGGTACAGTTTGGATTTAGCACTCATGGCCTTATTACGGTCGTTGGTATTGACCACCAGGATGCGGAACCCCGGAACAAAACGCCTGGCATTGCGGGTAGTTATTTCATTGATCTCTATCTGTTTTTTAACCAGCATATCAATGCGCGGATCTTTGTGTACGACCACTGAACTGGTATCGGTTTGGGCCATGCTTTGAAGGCTGATCAATAGTCCTAGTATGACAACTAAATGCTTCATGTTATAATCTCTTAATAATAATCAGTAATTATTAATTAATAATTACTGATTATTAGGTTCGTACTTTTATTACTAATAACTTCCTGTGCTATTTTCCTTTTCCCCCGTTACAATGGCTACACTGGCACTACAGCCCAGCCTGGTGGCGCCGGCATCTACCAATTCCCTGGCAAAGGTATAGGTTCTGATACCACCTGAGGCTTTCACCTGGATGGTAGACGGTAAATGTTTGCGCATCAGTTGCACTGCTTCTACGCTGGCGCCTTTTTCGGCATACCCGGTAGAGGTTTTAACAAAGTCCACACCTGCTGCTGCATACAAATGACAACATTGGATGATCTCTTCTGTCAACAATATGCCACTTTCAATGATCACTTTTACCAGCCTGTCATGCCGGTGAGCAGCGGCCAGGATACCTTTTATCTCTGCCTCCAGCAAGCCTGTATTGCCTGCTTTGAGAGCTACCAGGTTAATTACTACATCCAGTTCATCTGCTCCATCGGTTATAGCCTGATCTGTTTCTGCCTGTTTGGCAGTTGCCGTGGAATAGCCAAAAGGGAAACCAATGACGGTAGCCACTTTAACGTTACTGCCGGATAAATATTTTTTTGCCAGGGATACGAATGGGGAGGCACACAAACAGCAGCAAAGTGATACTGCATCGCTTCGTCACATATTTTTTTATCTCATCTGAAGTGGCAGTGGGTTTTAATAGGGTATGATCAATGTACTGGGCTATATTCATAGAAAAATGAGCAATTTTAATAATTCATGAGCAGGAAACAATGGCTATAAACGTCTCATGGAGGTTATTTGCCGGTCAGGCAATTTTGCATGGTCTAAATTAATGCATTTAGCTAAATTGGACCTTTTCTGTTCAGATTAAAAACCAACCAGCATATGAGAAAAACAGGCTTAGCCCGCCAGGGAGAATGCTTTCCCTAATGGGGCTGTTACTCGCGTTAAATTCTTCTACACTGGCGCAGACCACCTTCCCGGTAAATGGGGTGGCGGATCCAAAAAATGGCGCCTACGCTTTTACGAATGCCACGATTGTTAAAGATGCCCAAACCACGCTTACCAACGCTACGCTGGTGATCAGGGACGGGAAAATTGTTGCTGTGGGCGCCAACCTGGCTGTTCCCAAAGATGCCGTAGTGGTGGATTGTAATGGCAAATTCATTTATCCATCTTTTATTGACGCGTATGCTGATTATGGTATTACAGCGCCTGCCCGCCAATTGGGCGGCTTTAATTTCAATGCACCTGCCCAGCTTGCCTCCAACCAAAAGGGGGCTTATGGCTGGAATCAGGCCATTCATGCCGAAGTAGAAGGAGCTAAGCTATTTAATACGGATGAGGCCAAGGCCAAGTCACTGCGTGATATCGGTTTTGGTACGGTACTAACCCATCAGAAAGATGGAATTGCCCGTGGTACCGGGGTGGTAGTTACCCTGGCCGATGACAAAGAAAACCTGGTGATCATCAAAGAAAAGGCTTCCGCTCATTTTTCATTGAATAAAGGAGCGTCCACACAAAGTTATCCCAGCTCCATGATGGGTACCATTGCCCTGCTGCGCCAAAGTTATATTGATGCAGCCTGGTATAAGAGTAACCCCGCCAAAGAGGGTACCAACCTTACGCTGAAAGCATGGAATGAAAACCAGGGCCTGCCACAGATCTTTGAAGCCAATGATAAATGGAATGTACTGCGTGCCGACCGCGTAGGTGATGAGTTTGGTGTACAATATGTTTTCAAAGGCGGTGGTAATGAATACCAGCGTATCAAAGAAATGGCGGATACCAAGGCTTCTTTTATCCTGTCGTTGAATTATCCCGCCGCCATGGATGTGGATGATCCCAATGATGTTCGCTTCACTGGTTTGGATGATATGAAGCATTGGGAATTGGCGCCTTCCAATCCAGGTGCTTTTGAAAAAGCAGGTATTACTTTTTGTTTGACCACTGCCGACCTGAGTGCGGTGGGTGATTTCTTAGGTAACCTGCGCAAAGCCATTGAATATGGCTTAACAGAAACGAAGGCGCTGGAAGCGTTGACCAAAACGCCCGCTACCCTGCTGGGTGTTTATGATAAAACCGGTAGCCTGGATGCGGGTAAACTGGCTAACTTCCTCATTACTTCAGGCCCCATCTTCCAGGAAAAGACCGTGGTATTCCAAAACTGGGTACAGGGCAACAAGTACGGCGTGAAGGAAGACAGCTGGTTTGATGTAAAAGGCACTTATAAATTAGTAGCCAATATGGCTGCTGGTGCAAAAACCTATGCAGTAGAACTGAAGGATGGCGGAACGGCTTCCTTTATTGAAAAAGATACATTGACCGGTAAATATTCTTACGATGGCAAACTGGTGAAGCTGAGCTTTACAGAAGGCCGCGGCCCGCGTGCTGTTGAAACAGTAATGAGTGGTGTGGCAAGCGGTCAGGTTTGGAATGGTGCCGGCCGTGATGGCGCCGGTAATAAATTTACCTGGACAGCCAATTTTGAAAAAGCAGCGGTAGCCAAAGCTGATAGTGCAAGACCCAAACAACCTTTACAACTGGGTAAAGTAACCTTCCCCTTCCTGGCCTATGGTGCCGAAGAAGTACCTAAACAAGAAACCATCCTCATTAAAAATGCAACGGTATGGACCAATGAGAAAGATGGCAAGCTGGAAGGAACGGATGTACTGGTAACAGGGGTAAAATCACTAAGATCGGTAAAAACCTCTCTGCAACAGGTGCTAAAGTAATTGATGGTACGGGCAAACATTTAACACCAGGTGTTATTGATGAGCACTCGCATATTGCGGCTGCTTCTATTAATGAAGGGGCTCAAAGTGTAACTTCTGAAGTACGGATTGCCGATAACCTGAATCCGGAAGATATCAATATCTATCGCCAGTTAAGTGGTGGTGTTACTACTTCCCATATCCTGCATGGATCGGCCAATACGATTGGTGGCCAAACCCAGTTGATCAAATTGCGTTGGGGTGCCAATGATGAGGAACTGAAGTTCAAAGGGTCTGACCCCTTTATCAAGTTTGCCCTGGGTGAGAATGTGAAACGCAGCAGCTCCAGTGCCAACAACCGTTTCCCTGATACGCGTATGGGTGTTGAGCAGGTATTGACAGATGCTTTCCAGCGTGCGAAGGATTATGAAAATGCACTGAAGGCTAAGAAGCCAGGTGTGCGCCGCGACCTGGAGCTGGATGCACTGGTAGAGATCATGAATAAAAACGATTCATTACCTGCCACTCTTATGTGCAAAGTGAAATCACTTCTACCATGCGTGTAGCGGAGAAATTTGGTTTCCCCATCAATACGTTCACGCATATCCTGGAAGGCTATAAGGTAGCGGATAAAATGAAGGCGCATGGTGTCAATGCTTCTACTTTCAGTGACTGGTGGCAGTATAAAATGGAAGTGGTAGATGCTATTCCATATAATGCGGCTATCATGCAAAGGGTAGGGTTGAATGTAGCGATCAACTCCGATGATGCCGAGATGGCGCGTCGCCTGAACCAGGAAGCTGGCAAAATAGTGAAGTATGGCGGCGTAACAGAAGAAGAAGCGCTGAAGATGGTAACACTCAATCCTGCTAAGATGCTGCATGTGGATGATAAAGTGGGCAGTATTAAAGTTGGTAAGGATGCCGACCTGGTACTGTGGAGCAATAACCCCTTAAGCATTTATGCAGTTGCCGAGAAAACAATCGTTGACGGTACGATCTACTTTGATCGGGATCGTGATAATGAGTTACGTGCACAAATACAGGCAGAAAGAACAAGGTTGATCCAAAAGCTGGCAGCGGCAAAACGTACCCCCTGCAGCAGGTGGTGGCGCTCCCGGTGGTGGTTTTGGACGCCCCAGGCCCCGCTATGAAGTGATCCTTACCTGTACCGATCACTACCATAGTCATGGATTGCTGGCTATTACCGAAGAGGAAGCCGAAGTTCTTAATGAAAAAGATAACCCTGTAAACGAAACTGAATTATGAAAAGAATATTCTTCACTATATTATTGGGTAGCTGGATCGTAACAAATGTTTCCGCACAGGAAACGGTGTATCCTGCTCCCGCCCAATCGCAAACTATTGCGCTTACCAATGCCACGGTGCATGTAGGTAATGGGCAGGTTATTGAAAATGGCATGGTATTGTTTTCCAAGGGCAAGATCGTTGATGTGCGCCCTACAGCAGCCGTTGCTGATGCGAAGGTGATTGACTGCAAGGGCAAGCATATTTACCCCGGTCTTATCTTATCTGAATCCAACCTGGGTTTGGTGGAAGTAGGAAGTGTGCGGGCTACCGTTGATGAGAATGAACTGGGTTTGATCAATTCCAATATCCGTTCGCTGGTGGCTTATAATACGGATTCTAAGGTTACCAATACCTTACGTAACAATGGTATCCTGCTGGCGAATATTGTACCTGGCGGCGGTGTGATCTCTGGTAGTAGCTCTGTAGTGCAACTGGATGCCTGGAACTGGGAGGATGCAGCTTACCTTCCGGATAATGCGATCCATTTCCGTATGCCATCGCTGTTGATACGTGGTGGTGGCCGTGGTGGTTTTGGCCGTTTTGGCGGCTTTGGCCAACAGCCTGCCGGTGATCCCATTAAGCGGGCGCTGGATCAGATTGAAAGTGTAAAGGTATTTTTCCGCGAGGCCAGGGCTTACCACCAGGAAGCCAGCCATGAGGAAACCAACCTGAAATTTGAATCAGTAAAAGGTTTGTTCAGCAAGAAACAAAAGTTGTTCATTCACTGCAGCATTGTGAAAGAAATGCTGGTAGCGATCGACTTTGTAAAGGAGTTTGGTTTTGAAGTCGTGATCGTGGGCGGTTCTGAAAGTTATCAAATTGCCGATCTGCTGAAGGCAAATGATATTGCAGTGATCCTGGAACAAATGCACAGCCTGCCTACCATGGTAGATGATGATGTAGACCAGCCTTATAAAACACCTGCTGCTTTGCAAAAAGCCGGAGTGCTCTTTGCTATCAATGATGATGATGGCAATACCCGTCAACGCAACCTGGCTTTCAATGCAGGTACGGCCGCTGCTTATGGGTTGACCAGGGAAGAAGCACTGGCGGCTGTTTCACTCAATGCCGCTAAAATATTGGGCGTGGGTGATAAAACCGGTTCACTGGAAAAAGGTAAAGATGCCAACCTGTTGGTATGCGATGGCGATCTGCTGGATATGCGCAGCAATATTATTCAACAGGCATTTGTTCAGGGCCGGGAATTAAATCTCACCGACAAGCACAAGCAATTGTACGAGCGGTATAAATACAAATATGGATTAAAGTAATAAAGATCCGTTCTCTTTGACAATGGCCCCGCTTCAGTGGGGCCATTTTCGTTGTGTGCCGGGCATGTATATCAGCTCTAGGGTGAAAGTCCCGAATACGTGTTACAGTGCATAGTATTAGCCAAGGGCAAGGGTGTCCATCGCGAGGTGGAATCTGAAAGAAGCCGGCGGCAAACGTTCGAGCCTACGAACAGAAATTGCATACAAGGCGGGCTGACATGGGTGATGTTGCAACACAAACAGAAACCCTACACTGTGCAGACTGTCAGAACGTAAATGCAGAGGCTACATGAACGGAAAGCGGATATACTTACCCCGGGAGGTCTGCAGGCGATTCTTCGCTTAGAGCAGAAGTCAGCCGAAGCCGTAGTAGGAAGGAAACGAGCCATCTCCCCGTAAAGGGCAAAGACGGAAGACTCACAGCCAAACCGAAGGGCCGAATGTTAGAATGGCGAAAATGAACAAGACGTTTATGATTGATGCGATTACAATAGAAGAACATTAGAAAACTACCTGTGTGAGGATAAGCCGGAAGCTAAAAGTAAAACACAGGAGGAGTTGAGCCTCATCATGCAACCAATGGGAATAACGCTGGGATGATTTTTTTTTAAGTAATAGTATGCTGGAAGAAATATTAGATATCCGCAATGTACAAAAAGCCTTTAAGCAGGTAACTGCCAATAAAGGGGCTGGAGGTATAGATGGTATGCAGACCGATGAACTTCGCGACTACCTGAATACCAACTGGCAAACACTGCGTACTAGTATTTTAGAAGGCACGTACCGCCCCCAGGCAGTGAAGAAAGTAGAAATAGACAAGGAAAACGGAGGCGGTAAAAGGATGTTGGGAATACCTACAGTAATCGACAGGTTAATTACGCAGTCAATAGCCCAGTGGTTGAGTCCGCAGTATGAAGCGGAGTTCTCCAATTATAGCTATGGGTTTAGAGAGAATCGCAGTGCTCATCAGGCAGTGTATCAGGCTCAAACCAGCCTGAACGACGGCAATGAATGGGTAGTAGAGCTGGAGCTGGAGAAGTTTTTCGATCGGGTGAACCACGACCGGTTAATGTCGGCGCTGGCCCAAAAGATAACGGACAAGCGGACACTGAAGCTACTGCGAGCGTACCTGAACTGCGGAATAATGGAGAATGGAGTAGTGATAGAACGCAAAGAAGGCACTCCTCAAGGTTCTCCGTTATCACCGCTGATGAGCAACATTGTTTTAAATGAACTGGACAAAGAGTTAGAGGCAAGAGGCCACCGGTATGTACGATATGCAGATGACTGTAGCATCTATGTGAAAAGTGAAAAGTCAGCGGCTCGAGTGCTGACTACAATCACAGAGTTCATAGAAAAGAAGCTAAAGTTAAAAGTAAACCGCACAAAAAGTAAAGTCAGCCGCCCCAATGACAGTACGCTACTGGGTTTTTCTTTTTACCGAAGCGAAAAGGGCTGGCAAATACGTATTGCGCCCAAATCGCTGAGAAAGATTAAAGAAAAGATGAAAGAGCGAACTCAGCGTAAAGCCCCGGTAAAGTGGAAGACAAGATAAAGAAGATGGAGGCGACAATCGTTGGTTGGGTGAACTACTTTAGGATGGCCAAAGCCAAAAGCAGAATGGAGGAACTGGACAGATGGGTAAGAACGCGTCTAAGGATGGGAATATGGAAACAATGGAAAAGACCAAAAACGCGGTGGATTAACCTGAAAAGGCTGGGAATCAATCCTGGGAAAGCCTATGAGTGGTCAAATAGCCGTAGGGGCTATTGCCGCATTGCACACAGTCCAATATTGACAAGGGCATTAAATAATGAATACTTTGTCAGGCATGGATACGTAGGGTTCGCAAACTACTATTACTGGAAAACAACTCACCAAACTAAGTTATTCTGACAAACCGCCGTATACCGGTCGGTACGTACGGTGGTGTGAGAGGTCTGTGAGGGAATTAATCCCTCACAACCTACTCGATTTCAGTTATTGATCTTAAGCCCTTCAGAGGTGACACCTTTCCCTTGATTCGAAAACGAAAGGTGTCACCTCTGAAAGGAAAACTAAGTCTCACATAAAAGGGTAAACACTGACATTGTTGTTAGCGCATGAAGGGAGTAGCTTGTGTATCCAGGGCATCCTGCAGCCAATAGGGATTTACCTGTGCCAGGGTATCGGGCAGGGCATCTTGAGGAAAATAACGAAGCTCGGCCGTTTCTTCATTGGAATAACCGGGTGTTATTTCCTGCAGCAGGTTTACCTCAAAGTAAGTGGTAACATATTGCACAGTACGATGGGAATAATGGTAGGTTTGTGATGAGGGCGATGAATAGATGCCTATGAGGCGTTTGATGCTGGCGCTGGTATCCGTTTCTTCTTTTATCTCGCGCAGGATGGCTTCGGTTACACTTTCTCCAAATTCCACATGCCCTGAAATAAGCCCCCATTGCCCCACATCTTTACGGCGCTGTAATAATACTTCTCCCTGGTGATTGAAAATGATGGCGGCTACTGCGGGTAATATTTCTTGCCTGCTTTGCATAGATGGGTAAGTTTGAGGCCTTCATCAGGCTATCATGGCTACCCTGATAAATGCATTGCCGTTTTTAAATAGGAATTTCTTTTTCAACTGCTGGCGGCCTTTTACAGTAAACCATTGAGGGTATAATTAGCTCCATTGGTAACCCGCAGCTTCCAGCACAATACTTTTCGGCTCCCGGAATACTGATCATTTCTTTTCCTTCCACTTCCACCTGGGTAGTGTATTCAAAGTACCGCATACCGGGATTAACGGTTTTCAAAACAAACTGCTTTTGCTTTTCAAAAGGTAATACCGCAATGAGTTCATCGGTCATTACGCCATTGTAAAAGTGTGCATTTGTTTTCGTAAACCTTCGAGTACTGTCCTTAAAGGTAATGGTATTCTCTATTATGCCATTGGCGAATAGGACCTGCTCCTGGTATTGCTCAGATTGAATAGCCGAAGAGTAGGCCAATGGCTCCAGGTTGGTGGGCTGGCAATAGCTGGAATCACGGTCAATGCCTTTGGCCGTTTGATACATTTGTATGATCAGGAAAGCATCCTTTCCCTGATAAGTTGTTTTTTGAATGGTACGGGTTAAAACAGCATTGAAATGGATAAGGCCGTCTTTTGTTTCAGTGTATTGCAGGTACTTTCTTTCTGAAGGATTTAGTTTACCAGCAACATCTTTAATAAGAAAGGTATCGCGCATACCGGCCTGGGTCATGGGGGCCACCAGTACCAATAATAGGGGCAGAACAGCTGCATGTATAGTACGCATGTATGATGTGGTTGAATGTGTACCACAAAATACAAGGATGCTGGTTTACTTGCCTCAAGGGCCAGATGAACCGGCAGTTTAATTGATTAAATTGTACGAATTAACTGCCAGGATCTACCAGCCAATTCTCTTTGATGATATTTCACTACCGACTGTAGGGGAGATTCCATTCATTAATCGTATACAAAGGGTTCATCCCTCAAAATGATCAATATTTCATTGGCCTGATCGTAGTTGATGCCAATATACTTTTTAGCTGTCATGGTAAAAGTGGAGGACTTGGAAAGGTTTCCATTGATGACGACCTTAATGGAATGGTTGCCATGACCTTCATCGAGTTGGGTACTGCCTGCAAAACCCACTGTAGAGGTTGTTACTCTTTGATGGTATACTGATTGACCATCAATGTAGATCTCCACATCGTCGTTGTGAAAGGTTGAGTTGGCTGCTAATACCAGTTTATGCGTTTCGCCAGTAGCTGTTTCCTTATTTTTCTTACAGCCGGTAAAAACAGGGTCGTTATCAAAAGCGATCCGGTAAAGGTCAGGAGTTGCTTCATAAAGGAGTTGCTTGTTTACCTGCTGACCTGTTTGGCAGGAAAAGCGTTGCATATCGGGGTGATATATTTAAAATTGAAATCTGTTTGGGGTAAATATGCTACTGCGTATTGAGGTATTCAAACAGCTCAATAAGGTCCTTCTCACGCTTAAACTTCAGTTTCTTTGATTCGGCCATGTTTTTAATAACATCGCCATACCCGGGAAGGGTATAGAGGTAGTCCTTGTCTTTTTGATCATAACGATCTGCCCATCGGGCAACTGGGCATACAGGAGTTCTTTTATATTATCCTGCCTTTTTCTTCGGTCACTTCATCTTTATACAGGCCAATGGTTTTGGCCTTGCACTTCAGCAACTGGAATTTGCCTTCTACCAGTACCTGGTAAAATGTTTCGCCCGTGTTTTTATGAATGGGGGATAGCCATTTTTGAAATGAACAGCGGTCGTATCGCCTTTTATAACGAGTAACATATTGAAGGCGGCAACGGGATGGTTAAACTCCATGGTAGTGCCGCCTTGCAGGTAATATAGTTTTTCACCAAATTCATCGAAGAGAAGGGGCACATTCATGGGAGGCGTGCCATTTCTGAAGATCACCAATCCGGGCACCCAATCCTGGTTGAGGAATTTGGAGCGAACGGTTTCATCATCGGGCATATCGGGGAGGCGGCTGATGGCTACGGGGCGACCGGCCGAGCGGGTATCGCTGCCCGTACCTTGTGCCTGGGCAACAACAACCATCATGAGCAGGGAAGCGCTGCTAATATTTTTCTCATATGACTGTCTTTGCCTAAATATACTGAATTTGGCTGATGACATTAATGACCGATTGATCAAAACACCATGAATTGCTTTTTGCGTGTATCCAGTACCAATATATGATGTAAAAATAATTTGTTGCCCGTCATACCGCCGATGCCCATTTTCATCATCTGACTTACCTGGGTTTCGCTAACGCCTTCTATCCAGCTAGCGTGGCGAATAGGTGTTGCCAGGCCAGCCAGAGTGATGCTGTCATTGGTGGTAATGGTATTGGCCATTAATGATTTGCCCCAGGACGACACAGGGTATTGAACCGGCTGATGGTTGTCTATCGCCAATTGAAGGCAGGTGGCTTTATTGGTGAGCAGCTCAAAAGCACTGGACCCGGAGTCAAAATAGAGGATGGTTTTTTTCCCCTTGATCTCTGCAGGCAATAAAATACGCCGCATGGCATACATAAAGCTCGTAGGTGTTGCTTTGCTGTATGAGGCAGGTAGGGTATCGCTGATGATCAATTGTTGGCGGGGATAATCAAGGATAGCGATCTTGTTATCGATCAGGTCTGTGCCCAGGGTGCCAATAATATGAATAGCTTTTTTGTTCGTCCAGTCAATGCCCGTGCTGTCAAAGGAGCGTACGGCAATTTGGGCGGCTTTGAGTGAAAGCGGGCCAGCCTTGAAGGAATAGTTGCTTAGGCTGTCGGCCAGCCTGGACAGGGCCTTGGTGGCCGGGTATTGCTGGTGAATGGCCTGCAGTTGATCCTTGTAAAAGAGAGAGTAGGGCGAGCCGGTATCAAATTGCATGTAAAAGGTGCCGGGACTACCCGGAAGGGTCACTGGGATCAGGAGCGCAGCATGAGGGTCCCATTGTCCGTTCAGGCTATCACCTTTCCATTGCAAAGGCAGGGTATGGGTACCAGCCGGTAAACTAAGTTGCAGGGCAGGCAGTGGTGGGGGAAGCTGGGCCTGGATGGCTTGGGTACAAAAGCAGAACAGGAGTAGCGGAATGAATTGTTTTTTCATGAACCGAAGGTAGGCCCATGCTTGGGAAATGCCTACGCCAACACCCCGACATTACCCCGTCATTTACCCGACAAGTGCTGTTGATCAGTTGTTTATATAGGAGGCCCGGCTGTAATGCCTGATCCTGACAGCCGTAAAGCCAATGATAAAAGCATTGAGCACATACATACCGGCAAAGATCCAGATATAGTTCAGTAGATTGCTTTTCTCGAACCAGGTGGCTTGAATAAGATTATAAATGAGGGTCAGCAACAAGAGAAAGTGGGTGCTGATGGTCCACCAGATCTGCTGGCGGATGATGCGCTGCCCGGTTGTTTGCAGGGTGCCATCTTTTTCCTTCCACTTTTTCAGGAGCAGGATGGGGATGAGGAAGTGTATAAAGGGGACTACGAGATAAGAAAAGGCTGATAGGTTGAGCATTTGTAGAAAGTGGCTGCTTTCCTGGCGTTCTTCCGGGCGCTGCTCATTTTGATGCAGGAGGCAGAAAGCGCTATTGACTTTGAGGCATGTTCTGACGGAAATAAACTCTTCCAGGGGCATATTGAGGGCGGCCGCGATGGCTTTGAGGGTATAATCACGTGGAATACTTTCACCGTTTTCAATACGTTGAATGGTGCGTACGGTGATCGTTGCTCTCTCGGCCAGTTGTTCCTGCGTTAAACCTTTGCTCTTTCTGGCGCTGACTACTTTGTTTCCAAGACTCATGGTTGTAGAACTATCATTAGGGTACTCCATAAGCAAAGCCGGTGCCACCGGCTACTAATAGACTTTGGGGTAACGAATACAAAGATAGTTGCGGGAACCCAATACCGGAAATATTGTGCAATTTGGTACGGGTTCTTACTTAGGATAATGCGGAAAATACTGTGTAATGATTTGTCTGTTAGGGGATTAAATAAATGTCAAATTTACTTTTGATTGCCCTGGTTAGAAATAGATCATGGCCAGGGAACCACAAAGGGCTTTCACCAGCATCAGGCCATCAATAATGAACAGGTAATAGAGGATGGATTTGCGCTGGTGCATGGACCAGGCCACCCGGATGAGGGCCACAAAGGGAATGATGTTCAACCCTATTTTCATGGGATGGAAATGGTTAGCCACGGCAAACAAAATAAAAGAGGCCAATCCAATTACACAAAGGGGAATGATGATGTAAAAAATGGTCTTGCGCAAGCCCGCTTTTACTACAAATGTTTTGAGCTGGCAATTATAATCCACCGCATAGTCCTTTATATCGAACATGATACACAATACGGTAATAAACATAAAGTTCTTGATGAAGAACCAGCCATCCACCAGGGTAGGTTGAAATACCTGCCCATGATCAATAAGGTAATACAAAACAGGGTATACCGTGACCAGGCCTGCCCAGGCAAAGCCAATGATGAAGGGTTTTAACCAACCGGAATTGCGAAGGCTAAAGCGGCCCAGTTTGGAGTGATTGAATCCGTAATACAGTAAAGCGGTGACCGGGAATATAAAAAGCAGCAGCCAGGTGAGCGGCGGCTGGCTGATCAGGTGCTGCCAATTCTTATACAACATAATTGCTACCCCTGCGGCCACAATAAGGGTAAGCATGACCTGGGAAAAAATACCCAACGCTTAAACTGCATGTACCAATTGGTTCTTTTATTGGTGGTTTCAACGGCTACTTCCGTAATATACGCCCGGGTGTAATAGAGGATGGTGGCACAGAAAACGAGGGTATAATACAGTCCGCTGTTCAGCGGGTACTGTTGCTGGAGACTGGCTTCTATAGAAAGCGCTACGGCACACAATCCATAGAAGTAATTACCAAAGAAGATAAAGCGGGTTATTGCATGATAAAATGACCTCGTCATGGTTTATGCGCCTTTAACAGCTGCAAGGTATGCTGTAAAGATTGATTATTGCTCCATCCCTCATGGCCAGGGATAACATAAATGGGTACAGGAAACTTTTTCATCACTTTCCGGAGAGAATGGGGCCATTCCTTCACATTGGCATCCGACAGGTTGCCCAGGCTGGTGGCTTCGGTACTTTTAACGAAACAGCCGCCATACAATACTTTTTCGCGGGGAAACCAGATCACAATATTATCCGGGGCATGGCCAGGGCCGGGATAAAATACTTCAAACTGCCGGCCGCCTGTTTGGAAGGTAGTATCACCTGCAAAATGGAAGGCGGCTTGTTCTTCTCCTTTTTTCTTACACAGTTCAAAAGTTTGCCAAGTGGAATAGGTCTTCACACCGTGTGCATACAGGTGATTGAGCCCTGCCGTACGATCGGAATGGAAATGGGTGGAAATAGACAATACCGGTTGTTGGTGGTGGCGTGCCTGTAAACTATCGAGTAATGGTTTGAGCTGTGTGGTGTCCCAGGGCGTGTCAAAAGGACGATCCCTTTGGGGGTTACCAGGTACATGCTATTGAGGGAAACAGCTCTTTTCCAAAGAGGTTATAGGTAGTATAGACGTAGAGATCGCCGGTAAGGTGGGTGATCTTTAATTTGGGGCCGGTAGTTTGTGCCGACAGGTTGAGGGTAGATATGGTTAGGATAATAGCCAGTAAGGCAGGTAGGCGTTTCATGTGCTAATACTGATTGGTTTGGTTTATTATCTCGCGTTTCCACGCAATGACTTGTACGCCGTGCGAATAATGTGCCAGTTCGGGTGGGGTGGTGAGGTTTATATTACCGATCTTATAGTTTAGGTCAAGAGAATATACATCTGCACGTTGCAATGACCAGGGGCGGTGATCGGTATGTAGATGGATATTATCAGTTAAATACATGCGTCAGCCATTTTGCAGAGGTGAGTAATCAATCCTGATATCCTCCTCCCCAAATGCAAAAAAGATACGTCAGCGTTATAAAAAATTTACCAACCTTACTACCTGCATCATCCATTACTCTAAATATGCCACAGGTGCCAAGATCGCCATATACGGTATGGGTAAAGTCGGGGATTATTTCCTTGATAAAAGTAAACTGCACAGGGATAAACTTACATCATAAATTCCAGATATGGAATCATTTCAGCCACACTACTTTTTGCTCTGACGTATGTTCCATTCCAATAATTTCACGGTATAAGTCTGGCCGGCGCGCTTTGATATAGCGGTGGCCCCCAGCCTGGATAAGTTTTTCAGGTGTGAGGCTGGCAGTTACAAGGTCATCACCCAGGGTACGGCATTCGGCAAGCACATCGCCAAAGGGGTCAATGATCATAGAACAGCCATTTTTGAGCTGGTCGTCGTCCATACCAATAGGATTGGAGAAAACAGCATAAATAGCATTGTCGTAAGCGCGTGCGGGCAACCATTTCATGAGCCAGTCGCGCCCTTTCATGCCATCAAATTCCAGGCGTAGGGAAGTAGGATCGGCTTCGCGGTTTTCCCAGAGCTTAGCATCTACAAAACCAGCCCCTGGCCGGGTAGAAGGGGTACACATGGTTACATGGGGCATAAAGATCACCTGGGCACCTAACAAACGGGTGGCCCTTACATTTTCAATCACATTGTTGTCATAGCAGATCAGGATACCGCATTTCCAGCCGTAAAGGTCAAATACACAATATTGATCGCCTGGGATTAAGTAGGGATTGATGAATGGATGGAGTTTCCTGTATTTGGCAATCAGTCCCGTCTTATCTACACATACATAGGCTTTGAATAAGTTGTCCTGATCGTCTTTTTCAAACAGTCCGGCCAGGATGGCCATATTATGTTTGGCGGCAATGGCTTGCATTGCTTGTATGCTTTCACCATCCGGAATGGGTTCGGCAATGGCCAGCATTTGTTCTTTGGATAGGTGGCGGGCAAAAGTGTAGCCGGTAATAGAGCATTCATGAAAGGCTACTACCTGAGCGCCTTGTGACGCTGCTTTGGCGGTCAGTTGATCAATGATCGAAAGATTGTAGGCTTTGTCGCCGCTTTTATTTTCAAACTGCGCAGTGGCTATTTTTAAGTTGTTCATGGTATTTTAAATAAATGGATAAGATAATCGGGCACATAAATGTAGAACACATTAATGGTGCACTTTGATTAACAGTTGTTAATATTTAATACTACCATTACCAGGGTGTTCCCTGCAGGTCAATGGCAGCAGGCGATATTGTTTTATCGGGGCTTAGCAACATGGTATTGGCGGTCCATAACTTCCTGCCGGATGGCTGTTCAATATAAACGGTGCTGTTGACCGTGTACCAGCCCAGCCTGTTATAGAAAGGGATCATGGCATCAGCACAAAGCAATAAGGCGTGTTCGCTTTTTAATTCATCAAACAGGAAAGAGGTGGTTTGAGTAAGGGCCTGGGAGGAATATCCCTTGCCCCGGAAAGCGGGCGGGGTGATTACGTTGTTGACGCCTGCTATTTTGGAGGGAATGCCATCCAGCAATACCTGCCGCTCAATAATATTGAAGAAGGTAACAATGGTATCGTTCTCGGTGTGCAGGATTGTCCAGTCAGGTATTGCCCAGGTGGTTTCCTGTACAATGGGAATATGGCCAAATTCGGCCTGGATATAATTGTGTAGTGTTTCTTTAATGGCTGGGGAAAGGGAGTCGTATTTTTCGATGCTGATCATCCTGATGAAGATAGCATAAAAAAGCATCCACTTGCGTGAATGCTTTTCAATATAATGGCTTAATTATTAAGCGTCTTTACCGTGGCAGTTCTTGAACTTCTTGCCGCTGCCGCAGGGACAAAGATCATTGCGTCCTACTTTGGGGCCTACGCGCACAGGTTCTTGTTTTACCTGGGTAGAAGGATCGAAGTAATCATTTTCATTGGCTGCATAATCATTACCCCGACGGTCGATATCTTCCTTATTGGCCTGCATACGGCTCATATCCGTTTTCTCTTCCCGTCCTTCCTTGATCTGCTCCCCATTGTTTTGCTCCACTGGAATATTGGCATGGCATAGGAAGCTGATGATATCTTTATTCACATCACTGTCCATGCGTTTAAACAGGTCGAAGGCGGTGATCTTATAGATCACCAGCGGATCTTTCTGCTCCAGGTAAGCCGTTTGTACACTTTGTTTCAGGTCATCCATAGCCCGCAGGTGCTCTTTCCAGGCATCATCAATGATGGCCAGGGTGATCTGCCGTTCCAGGGCATTGGTCAATTCACGCCCTCCGGTTTCTACCGTCTTATTCAGGTTGGCCAGTACCTGCATCCCTTTCTTACCGTCGGTAAAGGGTACTACCACATTCTCGATATGGTTGCCCTGGGAAGTACGGATATTTTTGAATACAGGAACAGCCTGGGTTTGTACGTCCGTCAGCTTGCGTTGGTAACGGGCTATTGCTTCATTATACAGTTGATCGGCCAGTTGATTGGCATTGGCCTTTTTGAATTCGTCTTCTGAGATAGCGCTGTCAATGCCAAAGTTTACGATGGCTGCCATCTTGAAGCCTTCATAGTCTTCCTGCTCCTGGAAGCCTGTGATCAAACTTTCGGCTACAATGTAGAAGGCATTATCGAGATCAAGGGCAAGGCGGTCACCAAACAGGGCGTGGTTACGTTTTTGTAGATCACGTTCCGCTGTTTGTTCATTACATCATCATATTCCAGTAAACGCTTACGGATACCGAAGTTGTTTTCTTCTACTTTCTTCTGCGCCCGTTCAATGCTCTTGGTTACCATGCTGTGCTGTATCACTTCACCTTCTTTGTATCCAAAGCGGTCCATGATGGAGGCAATGCGTTCGCTACCGAATAAACGCATCAGCTCATCTTCCAATGACACATAGAATTGAGTAGTACCAGGATCGCCCTGACGGCCGGAACGACCACGCAACTGCCTGTCTACACGACGGCTTTCATGGCGTTCTGTACCAATGATGGCGAGGCCACCAGCTTCTTTTACACCAGGCCCGAGCTTGATATCCGTACCACGACCAGCCATGTTCGTGGCAATGGTGATGGCGCCGGCCAAACCAGCTTCTGCTACCACCTGCGCTTCCCGGGCATGTTGTTTTGCGTTCAATACATTGTGCGGGATCTTTTTACCAGCCATCATCTTACTCAGCAATTCACTTACTTCTACGGAGGTAGTACCTACCAGTACGGGGCGGCCTTCATTGCGCAGCTTTTCTATTTCATCAATAACGGCTTTGTACTTCTCGCGCTTGGTTTTATAAACCAGGTCTTCATGGTCTTTACGGATGGCTGTTACGTTGGTAGGAACCGTCACCACATCCAACTTATAAATATCCCAGAACTCACCAGCTTCAGTAATCGCCGTACCGGTCATACCGGCCAGCTTATGGTACATCCGGAAGAAGTTCTGTAAAGTAATGGTAGCATAGGTTTGCGTAGCGGCTTCGATCTTCACACTTTCCTTGGCTTCTATGGCCTGGTGCAGGCCATCGCTATAACGCCTGCCGTCCAGGATACGGCCTGTTTGCTCATCTACGATCTTTACCTGACCTTCCAATACCACATATTCAATATCCTTGTCAAACAAGGTATAGGCTTTCAATAATTGTTGAACAGTATGGATACGATCGGCCTTGATGGTATAATCATTCAGTACCCCTTCTTTACGTTGCAGCTTTTCTTCACTGTCCTGTACTTCTTTTTCAATTTCGGCCAGTTGAACGCCAATATCAGGCAGTACAAAGAATTCAGGGTCTTCACCGGCCTTGGTAATGGCCTGGATACCTTTATCCGTTAATTCTACCTGGTTATTCTTTTCGTCAATATGGAAATACAGTTCCTGGTCTACCGTAGGCATTTGTTTCTGCTGATCGGCCAGGTAATAGTTCTCCGATTTTTGGAGTTTTACCCGCACGCCTGGTTCACTTAGGAACTTGATCAGGGCGCTGTTCTTGGGCAATCCACGATAAGCGCGCATCAGGGCTAGTCCGCCGCTCTTGGGTTCATCATCTCCTGCTTCAAATAATTTCTTGGCCTCATTCAGGTATTTATTGGTTACCTGCTTTTGCATGTCTACCAGCTTTTCCACCCGGCTTTTCAGCACATGGTATTGCTGATCATCGCCACGGGGTACGGGACCTGAAATGATCAGGGGGTACGGGCGTCATCGATCAATACACTATCCACCTCATCCACCATGGCAAAATGGTGTTTGCGTTGTACCATTTCTTCCGGTGTATGCACCATATTATCCCGGAGATAGTCGAAGCCAAATTCGTTATTGGTACCATAGGTAATATCGGCCTGGTAGGCTTTGCGCCTTTCGGCGCTATTGGGCTGGTGCTTGTCAATACAGTCTACCGTAAGGCCCAGCCATTCAAAGATCGTTCCGTTCCATTCAGAGTCACGTTTGGCCAGGTAATCATTCACCGTAACGATGTGTACACCTTCCCCAGCCAGTGCATTGAGATATGCAGGCAGCGTAGATACCAGGGTTTTACCTTCACCCGTTGCCATTTCGGCAATCTTTCCTTCATGCAATACAGTACCACCAATCAACTGTACATCATAATGTACCATGTTCCAGGTAATGGGGGCGCCACCTGCATTCCAGGTATTCTTAAAGATGGCCTGGTCACCTTCTATGCGGATATATTCTTTCTTTACACTCAGGTCGCGGTCCAGCTGAGTAGCCGTGGATGCGATCTCAGGATTGTCTTTAAAACGGCGGGCAGTCTCTTTCACTACGGCAAAGGCTTCGGGCAGTATTTCCTTCAGCACTTCTTCGATCTGTTTATCCCGGTCCTTGATCAGTTTATCTACTTCCTGGTAAATGGCATCCTTGCCATTGATATCACTGAAGGGTAATTCCTCGGCTTGCTTGTTCAGGGCGGCAATTTCGTCGTCGATCTTTTGCAGGTGAGCCTTGATACGCTGACGGAATTCCTGGGTTTTATTCCTTAACTGGTCATTGCTCAGGGATTGGAAGGCCGCAAATTGTTGGTGAATCTGCTGTACGAGGGGCTGAATATTCTTAATATCCTTCTCCGACTTACTACCTCCGAACATTTTCGATAAAAACCTAACATGATTATAGCTGGTTGAAATGTTTACAAGATTAATGAATCTTCTAGCCGTCAAAAAAGGTGCTATAGTTTGATAACGAGCCAATTTGACAGGACGTCAAAGGTAAGGAAAAGCGATGGTAGTCAGGCTTAAAGAGTGGTTAGCGCTGCAGGTCTGGGCGATTCATTTAAAATTATCCCATAGCAAGCTGTAATGAAACCAAAATTGGCTGTTACCGATTGCATTAATGCCCATTTTCATGGGTTCCAGCCGCTTCATTTTTATAAAGTATACGAAGCAGCAAAAAGCTAATGTGTCAATACGTACAAAAAGGATTACAACGATAGTATGAGCAGGTAAGGTAGAGATCAGTGTGAAAAATTATTTTCTATGAAAATGAACAATCTGGAAAATATCGTGGGGTGATCCGCCAGGTTTGCATAGAAAACCATTTTTAGGGAGCATTTAAAGGCAAAAAGGCAGAAATGCCAGGTAGTAAGTCAGGATGATCAGTTTTTAGCAATCCCCGGTATAGGTCAGGATACCATGCCGACCTATACCGGGTAGGGTGATCTTGCTTATGGGAGGTGGTCAATAAACTCCAATAGGCTATTTTTCAGTTAATTACCCAATAGTTGAGGGCGTTCAGTGTCATTGTTTAAGGCTGATCAATCCCGGTTTAACCTCATTGTGTACAGGTGTAAGCGTTTGCAGGTATTTAAAAATCGCTTTGAGTTCATCATCACTCATACGGGAGAAGGAGGGCCATGGCATGGGACTATGCGGAATAATCCTTCCCTGGCGGAATCTTTGTACAAATTGTTCCCGGGTCCAGCCCGTTAATTTACCCGTGGCGGCATCGGGTGTAAGGTTGGGAGTAAGCAGGGAAATCTTTTCCGGGTCTATGATTGATTCCATGACGAGGCCTCCTGCAAAAGGCTCACCGATCAGAGCGCCTGTAGTCATATCGCGGTTGGAATGACAGCCCACACAATTGGCGATGCTATTGGCCAGGTATTTACCATAAATGACTGTGGTATCGCGCGGAATACTTTTGCGGATGGGGCCCGTGGGGCCTACAGGTTTTATCATAAAGGCTTTAACCACTTTGCCCAGCATGAATACATCATGGTCGGGCACTTGATGATTGACTGGCTTTTGGCTTCTTAAAAAGAAATAATGGCCGTAAGGTCTTCGTCCGTGGCATCATGAAAGGGCATAAAATCCAATACAGCTGTTCCATTAGGACGAACTCCATACCGTAATAAACGGGCTATTTCTTTATCGGATATTTTACCGATGCCTGTTTCCATATCCGGGGTAATATTCCTTACATAAATGGTAGCAATGGGTAATTTGAATGGCATACCGCCGGTAAGCGGTACATCGGCCCCTTTCAGCATCAGTGCCTGGGAACCTTCGGCCCGGTGACAATCGGCGCAATGACCCGGACCATAGGCCAGGTATTTACCGCGGGCTATAATACTACTGTCGGTTGATGCCTGGATATCCGGATAAGGGGCTTTAAACCGGAGGTTCTGCCGGCAGGCCACTGTGAGGGCCAGTACCACGATCAGGAATACAATAACAATACCTGTCCACTTCAGGATCTTCATTAGCAACTTCATGGCTTAAAAAAATGTTCAATGGTTATATACTAAAGATTAGCGAGGACAAAACTTCAACTTTATTAAGGGGTGGGAAAGTGGATGCGGATAGACTGTGGATTGTGGGTAGTGAATTGTTGTTGAGGACGGAATTTTTTGAATCAGGCCACCATTTTATTAAACATTTGCCGTCTTATACACAATTATTAGTGGGGAGTGTTAAAAATATTTGTTGGTGTGACAAAATAATTAGTAATTTTACTGCTAAAATTATTAGTCTATGGCAATAGCTGGTAAAAACCTGAAGTATCTCCGTAAGTTACGGGGTGGACCCAGGAAGAGTTCTCCAATAAACTGGGCATCAAGCGTTCCCTATTAGGCGCTTATGAGGAAGAAAGAGCTGATCCTCGCATTGAAGTGTTGGAACAGGTAGGCGAGATGTTCAAACTTTCGTTGGATGAGTTGCTATTAAAAGACCTGGGGGATGCTAAAGGTAATTACCTCGCTAAGCGAAGGGCACAAAAATGGCTGCAGGATCCAGCGAGATCCAGTTGGTGCCTTTAAAGGCTGCAGCCGGTTACCTGGCTGGTTATGCCGACCCCGAGTTCCTGGATGAATTGAATACCTTTACCTTACCCATGCTGGCCCCAGGCTCTTACCGGGCTTTTGAAATAGTGGGTGACTCCATGTTGCCCACGCCGAGTGGGTCTGTAATTGTAGGTGAAAAGGTGGATGATGTAGAAGATGTAAGGAATAACAATACCTATATCGTTATCTCCCGCAATGAAGGTATTGTTTATAAACGCGTATTGAAGAATACAAGAGCTAAGAATAAGTTTACACTGATAAGCGATAATGTAGCTTACCAGCCCTATAATATCAATGCCGAAGATGTGATTGAATTGTGGAAAGCTACCATAGTCATCAGTAAGGCCAATACCCAACAACGTTGGGATGTGAACCAACTGGCCAATGTAGTGAGCGACCTGCAAGAGCAGGTGAGCAAGCTGAAGAAGAAGAAAGCGAATTAAAGAAATTGACATTAGGTTGGCCGTAGCAGTTACTTCGTAACGATACAAGTCGCATGTCAATTTATTTTGCAACGCAATAATCAAATAATTACTAATTAAGAATTATTTGATTATTGCGTTGTTGTTTTATAGTTACGTTGGTTAGAAGTAAATATCCAGCGCAGCCCGGAAGGTATTGCAATGCGCTTCTACAATGGTCTTGATATTGGGCGAATAACCTCCACCATGGCAACCGTGCAGGGAATATGATGTTGGTGCAGGAGCGAGAACACTATTTCATCTCTTTGGCGACAACCTGGTAACGACACCTGCAGTTTACCAAATTTATCGGTAGCCAGGATATCTACGCCCGAAAGAAAGAAAGCGAAATCAGGCCGTACCTGGTTGATCAACGTTTGCAGCGTATTTTCCAACAAGGGCAAATAAATGTTGTCATTGGTGCCATCTTTCAGCGCAATGTCCAGGTCACTGCGCTCCTTATGAAAAGGATAATTGTGGTCGCCATGCATACTGAAGGTAAATACCCGTGGTTCTTTTTCAAATAAACGGGCTGTACCATTTCCTTGGTGTACATCGAGGTCGATGATCAATATTTTATGCGCCAGGCCCTGATGCAATAAGTAGTTGGCGGCTACCGCAAAATCGTTCAGCAAACAAAAGCCCTCTCCCCGGTCGGCAAAGGCATGGTGGGTACCACCTGCCACATTCATGGACACGCCTTGTTCAAAAGCATGGTGGCAGCAATCGATGGTGCCCTGGGTGATCACCAGTTCGCGCTGTGTTAAAACGGGCGATTGGGGAAAGCCAATATGTCGTTGTTCTTTGGCCGACAGTGTTTGCTGGTGCAGCTTTTCCAGGTAGGCCCCATCATGTGTCCACAAGATGATCTCATCCGGACAAGCAGTAGGTGCAAACAGGTTTTGCATGCTGATACTGCCTTCATACAATAGCTGTTCCGGGATCAATTCATATTTCAGCATAGGGAAGCGATGCCCTTCGGGCAGGGGATGCGCATAAATAGGGTCGTAAGCGATCTTGAGGGATGGTGCGCTCATTGCAATTGAATGATCTGTTTATTTACAATGGCAAAAACATTTTCGTTGGCGGCAGGTTTGATCATGGCCAGGCCCGTAAACTGGCCAAATGCCGGTAATACACAAAATGTTTTGGTAAAATAGAAACAGGGGAATGAAAGCGATTGTTTGCCCAGGCCATTCACCCGGATGCCGGGGTGCAGGTGGCCGGAGAAATAATATTGTTTGCCGGCTCCATTCATTTGTTCGGGCAGGAGATCGTGTATAAAGTGAAAATGCGTATGGAGGCAAAGGGAGTCTTCAATGACTTCTATGGCGGCTTGCTGGTACCACTGATCGTGCAGGATATCATGATTGCCCCTTACCAGGCGAATGGATAAGTGAGCGAAATCATGCCGCCATCTTTTAAAGAGTTCCAGTTCTTTATTCTCGTGGCTGTGAAAGAGGTCGCCTACTACAATTAATTGCTTTGGCTGGAAATACTGCAACTGACTAACCAGGCGTTGCAGGTCGTTCTTGTATACCGTTTGGGGAACAGGGATACCGTGTTTACGGAAATGGCCCGATTTGCCGAAGTGTAAGTCGGAAAGGATTAGTGCTTTCTCTTCTTCCCAGAATACACACCGTTCGGGCGAAAGCCAAAACTGGTGCTCAAATAAAGTATGTGAAACAGGCGCCTGCATGGGTGAGGGCAAAGGTATTGAAAAGCGGGCATTCTCATTGGCTTACTTCACTGCGGGAATCTCACTCGCTCGCCTCTGGCGAGTGAGGGTATTTTCAAGCCTCCGGCTTGGGCTTGTGAGTCAGCGGCTCACCCATAGAGGTCACCAGTCAGAAGCTGGCGGCTAAGGGAGATTGGACTGGCAACTGCTTGTAGTTGATCCGGATTTTGCTTTCCTGAAAGGAGATCTGTCTCACTCGCTCGCCTCTGGCGAGTGAGGGTATTTTCAAGCCTCCGGCTTGGGTTTGTGAGTCAGCGGCTCACCCATAGAGGTCACCAGCCAGAAGCTGGCGGCTAAGGGAGATTGGACTGGCAACTGCTTGTAGTTGATCCGGATTTTGCTTTCCTGAAAGGAGATCTCTTCACTCGCTCGCCTCTGGCGAGTGAGGGTATTTTCAAGCCTCCGGCTTGGGTTTGTGAGTCAGCGGCTCACCCATAGAGGTCACCAGTCAGAAGCTGGCGGCTAAGGGAGATTGGACTGGCAACTGCTTGTAGTTGATCCGAATTTTGCTTTCCTGAAAGGAGATCTGTCTCACTCGCTCGCCTCTGGCGAGTGAGGGTATTTTCAAGCCTCTGGCTTGGGTTTGTGAGCCAGCGGCTCACCAATAGACGTCACCAGCCAGAGGCTGGCGACAGTTTGTAGTTGATCCGAATTTAGCTATTCTGGAACGCTATTCCCTTTGTTAAATCTTTTAATCTCACATTTTCGTAAGTGGTATGTTTTCTTATTAATAAAATCCAATGCTTATGTCTGAGTTACGTAAAGCTAATTTTGATGGACTCTTTTTGTGACTTTGACAGTCGTTGGATGGGTAGATGTGTTTAGTAGGAATTTGTATACTGACATCCTGGTTAAAACCTTCAGTATTGTCAAAGTGAAAAATCTTTGGAAATATATGCGTATGTAATTATGACCAATCACCTGCATCTAATTGCTGCCCAGAAGGAAGGCGACCTGCAGAAAGTGCTGAGCCAGTTCAAAAGCTTTACCGCAAAGGAGATTTTGAAAGCCATAGAAAGCAATGAAAAAGAAAGTCGTAAGGAATGGTTGCTTCACATGTTTCACTTTCATGCCCGGTTTAATAAACAATATTATGAATATCATTTCTGGCAGGCTACCAATCACCCTACTTATATTGCTGGCCGTAATATGTTGATGCAAAAGATAAAATATTTGCAAATGAATCCCGTACGTGCAGGTTATGTAAGAGAGCCTGATCATTGGTATTATAGTAGTTCAAATCCTTTATCCCCACTGAAGGTGTTAGAAGTATAGGTATTATAATATTCGTTTCCTTGTAGCCAAGGACAGTCTATCATCTAAAATTTATTAATTAGAATATGGGAAAAGGGAAATATACTTTTTACAATTGTTCCGCTGCAGAACTTTCTGGTGATGTCTTTTCTTCATTGAAACTCACTGCTCAACAGACAAAACAAGCAAAAGAGCAACTAGCAAAGGCAAGAAAGAAGGCCCAAGAGGAAATGAGTGAAGATACCCGAATAGAACTCAAGCTTCTAAGTATCCGGTTTAGAATGGAAGATTGTATTAATAATAAGAATTTTGATATTACTCAAACATTTGGCGTTTTTCTTAAGCAATATATGGAGGTGTTTGGTGCAAAAGAAAGGAATTCTCCAGACAACTTAGCATAGATGAAACTTTGTTAAGCCACCTCATCAACGAGTCTCGTATGCCCCCAGATGATTTTTTTTATTAGATTAGAAACACATTCTAAGAATGAGATACCTGCTAAATGCTGGTTTAAACTAGTGGAAATGCAAAAGGAATTTTCTCACTCGCTCGCCTCTGGCGAGTGAGGGTATTTTCAAGCCTCCGGCTTGGGTTTGTGAGCCAGAGGCTCACCAATAGGCGTCACCAGCCGGAGGCTGGCGACTGTAAAGCAAGTGCATTCATAGAATACGTGCTAGTATCTAACAAATTAATCTGGCTTACTTCACTGCGGCAATTTCTTCTTTCAGCTGTTTGGCCCAGGCAATCAACACTTCTTTGTCTTCTTCGCTTAATTTGGCTTCTCCATGCATCCAGAGGTAGCTGTTAAGTGGCATCTCATTTTTTTCGATCACCTCTATGATCTCCTCCATTATATGGTCCTGGTCTTTGGGCTTGTAAGTGCCAAATTCACTAAAGTTTAAATTGCGTTTGCCGTCTTCCACATGCTCCTGCATCCACCAGCCAACCGGCTGAATATTGGTATACCAGGGATAGCGGGTATGATTGGTATGGCAGTCGTTACAGGATCTTTTCAGCAGATCAGTGATAGGCTCAGGCACATGGTACTGCTGGGTAATATCATTGGCAGTAATGGCTCCCGATTCATTGCGGGCCGGGCGAATAAATTGAATGACCACCAGGATAATAAGGATCGCCAGGAGAATTTTCTTTTTCATGTAGCCTGATTAAGGTGCACTAATGTAGTAAATCTATTGAAAGAAGAAGCCGGCTTTACACGAACCGGTGTGTTTACTTGCCCAATTGCAGTTGCATTTTCTTCACCCGGTCTTCCAATTTTTCGGAGGTCAGGTTTTCACGCATACTGTCAACCTTAATGGGGAAGCAGAAGGGAGTAAGTTGTTGAGGAAAGGTGAGTATGATATTGGAATGTTGTATGCGCTCCAGCATATTGCGCAGGCGCACCTCTTCCATCTGCTGGTCCATTACCTCCTGGTAAGCCTGCCTTAATAACAGGTTCTTAGGTTCATATTCAGCAAATACGTTGAACAGCAGAGAGGCAGAGGACTGCAGGTGCCTTGCCTTTTTTGTTCGCCAGGAAATCCCTGGAAAATAAGTCCACCGATGACAGCGATATCCCTGAACTTACGTTTGGCCATTTCGGTGGCATTGACACTTCGCTGTATATCGGCCAGTATATCAGCGGGGGTAAAGAGTTCATATACATTGGTGTCATCTACGGGAATAGGCTGATCACTCAACAGCTCAAAGCCATAATCATTCATGGCAAATGAAAAGTAATGGGGCGTATCTTACTGATGCGATAAGCCAGTATGGCTGCCATTGCCTCATGTACCAGCCTGCCTTCAAAAGGAAATACAAAGAGGTGAAAGCCGTCTTTGGTTTCTATTTGTTCAATCAACAGTTCGTTGGCCTTGGGTACGTGGGACAGGTTTTCCTGTAGCTGGAATAGCGGCTTTAATACTTCCAGCTCAATATCTTTTAGTGGTTTCCGGCTTCTGGCTTTGGGCTCCTTGCTGCCGGTTTCTACCTCATCAAACTTCTCCCGTAATTTCTTTCCCAGGTTGGCGGAGAGCGGCATTCTGCCTCCTTGCCAACTGGGTACAATGGATTTGGTAGCATTGGTTTGCGCACCAGGGCTGTCATATCCTTGATCATAACCAGTTCCAGGTTCCTGCCGGCCAGGGTAAATACTTCTCCCGGTTGTAACCTGGAGATGAAATATTCTTCAATCACCCCAATAAAGCCGCCGCTTATAAACTTTACTTTCATCATCGATTCACTCACGATGGTGCCAATGTGCAAGCGATGACGCATGGCAATGCGGCGATTGGTAATGCGGTAAAGACCATCTATGATCTCTATCTTCTTATATTCATCATATTGTTGCAGGGCAGTACCGCCGGCTGTTACAAAATGGATGAGGGAGGCCCATTCATCGGGTGTCATATCCCGGTAGCAATAGGTGGCCGTGATCTCTTTGTAAAGTTCATCGGGCCTGAAGCCGTCGGATATGGCAAGCGTGCCCAGGAATTGTATCAATACATCAAAACAAAGGAGCATAGGCTCCCGGCTTTCTATGAAGTTGTCTTCAATGGCCGATTTCAAAGCCGCTGCTTCTACCAGTTCTAAGGAATGAGTAGGCAGGAAATGTATTTTACTCACTTCTCCGGGCTGGTGACCACTGCGCCCGGCACGTTGGAGGAAGCGGGCTACGCCCTTGGGCGATCCTACCTGGATGACAGTTTCTACCGGGCGGAAGTCGACACCCAGGTCCAGGCTGGCGGTACATACTACGGCTTTAAGTTTACCGCTGTGCAGGTTTTCTTCCACCCAGATGCGCAGGTCTTGTTCGATACTACCATGGTGTAGGGCAATGGCGCCTGCCAGGTCGGGCGCTTCATTTAACAGCGTTTGGTACCAGCGCTCACTCATGCCCCGCGTATTGATGAAAATGAGGGTGGTGCGACTGGCATTAATGATGGGTATTACTTTATGGGCCAGCTTGATACCAAGATGTCCGGCCCAGGGGTATTGTTCTATTTCATCGGGTATAATGGATTCGATAACTACTTCTTTGCGCAAACGGGCTTTGACTGTTTCGCCTTTTGCTCCTACCGGTGATAATAATACATCCTGTGCCTGATCAAGATTGCCAATGGTGGCGCTGATGCCCCATACAGCGCAATGCGTATTGAACTGGACCTGCTGCACATGCACGATCCTGGTAATAGCCAGTTCAATTTGTACACCCCGTTTACTGCCAATCAATTCATGCCATTCGTCAATGGCTATAATTTTAAGGGATTTGAACACATCAGCATAACCCTTTTGGGCCAGCAAGAGGTGGAGGCTTTCGGGCGTGATCACCAGGGATTCGGGCATTTGCCTTTTTTGCTTTTGGCGTTCTGCAATGGCAGTATCTCCATTGCGGATGCCTATTTTCCATTGCATGCCCAGTTCAGTGATCACTTCTTCCATGGCGCGGGCAATGTCTTTGCCCAATGCACGCAAAGGGGTTACCCACAATAGTTGAAGGCCATTCTTTGACTTGGTTTTGTAATTGTTAGGATGTTGATTGATAAAGTTGATAACAGCACCGAGGAATACAGAAAAGGTTTTGCCAAATCCGGTGGGGGCATTAACGAGGCCGCTTTTGCCATGCATAATATGCTCCCAGGTTTCTTCCTGGAAAGGAAATGGTTGATGGCCTTTGTCGGCCAGCCATTGTTGAATAACCTTGTATCCTATGGTATCACGAAGTTCCAAATGAGATATCCCCACAACTCCTATTCCAAAACCCTTATTTTACCTGGTTCAAGAATGATAAACGAGTGTTCTTGCATCAGAGCGATTACTTGCTGGGCATTTTGTTCAAAGTATTTTTTATATCCTGTAACCGCATATTGCCCAATTTTACAAGGACTAATTTAAAAGGTTCTTTCTTAGCAAGGTAAGAGTAGTAAAAATCAGTATCTTTTGTTATAACAGTGCGTTGTTCAGTTATTGAAATGGTGTTGATTGTTTTGTCTGAAGTTAGATTGCCTTCAGAGAGTTCAGAAGAATGAACAACGTCTTGATCCTTAAAAAAAAGAAGCAAGTGATTTGGGTAGATGTGCGTCTAGGAGGAACTTCATGCAGCAGGGATCTCAATATCCTTGAATTTCATTGAGGCAGTTGCATAGGCAAGACAAGCAAGAATGTCCTCTTTTGCAGGTCCGGAAACTCGCTCAAAATATCATCTATCGTATCTCCGCCAGCAAGATATTCCATAATTGATTCCACAGTATACCTCATATTCCGGATAGTAGGCTTTCCATGAGCAACTTCAGGATTTATTGATATGCGCGATAAAAGGCTTTCCATTCAACACTATATTTCTTCAAATTTAATTATAATTACCGGATTGGTATAATCCTCATTAGGTGGTTAAATACCAAATCGTTATGCTATAGTTTCTTCATATACTCCAGCAGGGCTTTTCTTTCGGCCCCGGTTAATTTATCGCCAAAGGTATGGCCATAATTGGCATAGCCGGGTGTGGTTGTATTGTAAATGTTTTTGCCGGGCTGATCTTGTTTTTTGTATACCCAGCCCATCTTTTGATAATCATATTCGGGCTTGTCGAAGTTCCTGGACCAATAGGCGGGGCGCAGGTCACTGTTAAGCAGCGCTTCCAGGGTAGGTACCGATCCATTGTGCAGGTAGGGCCCTGTAGCCCAGATGCCATCGAGTGGTGGAGCTATATATCCATTGAATGGTTCCAGGCGGGCGGGATGGCTGCCCTGCGTAAACCAACTCTTGTTGAACCAGGCTACAAACTGTGGATTGGAATAATTGCTTTTGTACAGCATAGAGTCAGTTTGGATCACTGCTGCGGGGATCAGCAGGTTGGGATAGCTTGTCGCTGTTCCATAAGTGCCATGGCATTTGGAGCAGCTATTGATAAAAACCTTTTCGCCGGTAGCTGCCAGGGAAGAATCAATAGTGCCGGGATAAGGCGGCGGTTGCAGGGAATAAATATAGGCCAGCAGATCCGGCATATGAGTATCTACTTCGGCCGACTCGCTGGTATCTACTACAGTAAGCAGGTTGGACGCGCCAAGGAATTTACCAAAATCACCCCTGCCAAATCCATTGTAGAACATGGCATTTTTCTTTTTCAGCAACCACCATGCGGGTACATCAGTAGGAATTACCTGCGTGGGAATTTCAAGTAGTGCAGAGTCGCTCCACTTAAAAGTAACCGGATCACGATGAGCTGCCAATAGTGCAGCCAGCCGGTCGGCAGCATTTACCCCTTGCACTTCGGTTTGTAAATTGGTGCCAATCGCTTTGGCCACTTCGATAAAGGCTTTGGAAGCATGGTATTTTTAGGCGCCGTGAGTTTGAGAAAAGATTCCAGTGTTTTCAGGTTCTTGATATTGAGCTTGTCATTTTGGGTAAAATCAATCGTGGTATTGCCCATGCCAATGTATAACTGGCCTTCAAATACCTGTGCATGACATTGGAGGCAATTGGGAGCTACCAGTATTTCTCCATTAGACGCTGTTACCGCAGTATATTCAAAAGGAATCTTTTCATTTTTGCCTTCCCTTTGTAAGAAGTTTCGTTTGTCCTTACCGAGGCCCATCACGAAGGCACTGTAGGGGATGCCTCCTTTTACATAGTCACCAGTAATGAGGTATTCATATCCTTTTGTTGCGTCGCCGCCCAATCTTTGCGTGCTTGGCGGAATGGGTACAGGATCATACTCATTGTACACCTGTATCCAGGTAGTAAATGCAAAGCCGCTCACCAGCAATAGCAACAAAACAAAATAAGTTCTCATGAATCCCCTTTTTCAACCTTTAAGTTACTACATCCGGGGCGTTTTTGTCGTTAATATTCAGTACCAGCATTGGTTGCGCCCTATGGATTTGGAGGATTTTGAATAGGCAGCCTTTCTTCAGGCAGTGTAAACAGGGTTTTATTCCAATAGCCATTTTGACCAGAACGAGTACACTCAACTGGCAAGCGTTGGGAACTACAAAGGTTGGTTAGGTAAAAGAATTCCTTCTAATCATAGAAATCCTCAAAATCCAGGTTCAGACAGGCTAATAAACAGCTTTTACTACGCCATCTACCTTTTAATGAAGTAGAGTTTTTGTTTTCAAAGTAGTCCAGGGTCATCGTTTGCTTGTCGATAACAGGCTGGATATCGAATTCCGTGAAGAGTTTGAATTTCTTATCCCCCAGGCCTGATCCAATATTTTTACCATGCCAGGAAAGGAGGTGGCCAAAATGATAAAGGCTTTCATACCCCCTGTATACCATATCGGAGGGGCGGGAGTAATAGTTAACCCTGAAGTGATCCTGTAAACCAATGGCCACTTTATCGGCAGGATTGATATAAAAGGGAGTGCTGTAATATACTTCTATGCCTTTGAAGAGGGGCTTCTCAAAATCAAATTGGTCCCAGGTGGGCATTCCTATCACAGTAGATGTATAACTGCTGCTAACTGCGGCCAGGTGCTGGCAAACCTGCTGTCCAAAAAAGCATCGAGGCTGGCTACCAGGCATACATTGGTTTTATTACTATCAAGGTAATCCGTGATATCGTCCTGCGTAAAATTATTCTCCAGCGTCACGTATTTCATTTTCAATGGCAATCCCAGTGTCGATTTTTCGGCTTCAGTGAAGTAGTTCTTCAGGATGTCTTCGTTGGGGCCTTTTTCCGGAATACCACAATGGTGGAAACGGAGAAGTTCTTTTGCAGGAACTTATAAATGCCCACACACTGCGTTGATAAGGTTGAGTTGAGGATAACGTAGTAAGGATTATTCGTAGCCCCTGCCTCATTGGGCATGTTTACATTGATAAAGGGGATCGTATGCGAAGCGGCTATTTGTACCAGTAAATTGGCTTCATTCAGATTCACGTGGCCAATCAGTAGATCCATTTTCTTTATCTCCTCACTTTGTAGTATGGACATTAATGACTGGGTAGCCGACCGCGTATCATATACATGTATTTCCAGTTGCAGCCCTTCTTTTTCATGGAATCAATGGCCAGTTGGGCGCCTTCCCAAAACTCCAGTCCGGGGTTAATGAACTTGGGAAAACTTTTCGCATAACGGTATTGCCCGGTGGCATCAAAAGCCGAGTCGAGGTACAAAGGGGCGAATAAGGCAATATGGTGACGCTTGGGAAGAGAGTCGGGCCGTATGGCCGCTGAATCAACCTGCGAAAAAGAAATAGTCCACTGCAACAGGGCGCAAATGGTTAAAAAGATAAGCTGTCTATTCTTTTTCATGATGGTTCGTTATGAAGTGATCCCTTCCACAATTTACCTGAATGGGCGCAGGCAATAACGCACTGTGCTATACAGATATTTTATTGAATTACAAGGATTATGAGTCAAGACGGTTACTCCCACTCAATCGTTGCAGGGGGCTTGCTGCTGATATCGTATACCACCCTGTTGATCCCTTTCACATTATTAATAATATCATTCGAAATATGTGCCAGGAAATCGTAGGGGAGGTGGGCCCAGTCGGCCGTCATGCCATCTACGGAGGTTACAGCGCGCAAAGCAAGGGTGAACTCATAGGTACGTTCATCACCCATTACGCCTACACTTTTTACCGGCAGTAGGATAGCGCCGGCCTGCCATACCTGGTCGTACAGGTGGTGTTCTTTCAAGCCTTCCACATAGCGGTCGTCCGCATCCTGTAACAAGGCTACCTTATCGGGGTGATCTCTCCCAGGATACGAATGGCTAAGCCAGGGCCGGGGAAAGGATGACGATTTAACAAATTAGCAGGGATTCCCAGCTCAGCGCCTACCCGGCGTACCTCATCCTTAAAGAGAGAACGGAGAGGTTCAACCAGTTCGAGGTGCATAATATCAGGCAGGCCGCCCACATTGTGGTGCGATTTGATCGTTACAGAAGGACCATGGACTGATACACTTTCAATGACATCGGGATAAATGGTGCCCTGGCCCAGTAAGCCAATCCCATCTACTTTCTTGGCCTCTTCCTGGAAAACATCTATAAAGAGCCTGCCAATCACTTTGCGTTTGGCTTCGGGATCAGTTTTGCCTTTCAATTCACGGTAAAAAGTTCCTTCGCATCTATGCCTTTTACATTGAGGCCAATGGTAGCATAAGTATCCAGTACCTGCTGAAATTCGTTTTTGCGTAATACCCCATTGTCTACAAAAATGCCAAACAGGCGGTCGCCAATGGCTTTGTGTATCAGGGTAGCCGCTACGGTAGAATCCACTCCACCACTTAAGGCCATGATCACTTTACGATCGCCGATCTGTTTTTTGAGGGCGGCTACCGTATCGGTAATGAAGTGGGCAGAGGTCCATTCCTGTTTACACCCACAAATATTGACCAGGAAGTTCTTCAGTATCTTTTTACCCTCGATAGAGTGGTACACTTCGGGGTGAAACTGTACGCAATAGAGCGGGAGTTCGGCGCCATTCTTTTGAAGGCAGCATAAGGGATGGTATCAGTGGTGGCCAATACCTCAAAGCCAGCGGGGAGGTCCAGCACAGAATCAGCATGGCTCATCCACACCTGGCTATTATCCGTTACGTCTTTCAGTAATACGTCTTCTTTTGCCTTGGTCATCAGCGCGCGGCCATACTCCCTTTTATTACTGTTGGCAACCCGGCCGCCATATTGTTTGGCGGTGAGCTGGGCGCCATAGCATACACCCAGTACGGGTAATCGCTGATGCAGGCTTTCTACATCCACAACCGGCGCATTGGCATCATTGACCGAGAAAGGGGAACCCGACAAAATAATACCCTTCAAAGCGGGGTCAAATTCAATTTTGTGGTGGTAAGGGACTATTTCGCAATATACATTGGCCTCGCGGACGGCCCTGGCAATCAATTGAGTATACTGACTGCCGAAATCGAGAATGAGAATCTTTTCCGTCATGGTGGTGCGAAGGTAATAAATTTCGGGTTTATGGAATCCTGTAACGTTTGCCATTCTCTTGCGTCTAATCATGAAAATCAACCAATAATTCAGCATTTTTGTCGAGCCAAACTACCAACACATGAAAAAACTAGTATTTATCCTCTGCGCTTTGAATATCCTGGTCCTATCGTCCTGCGATTTTGTTGCCGGCAAACGGGTCAAGGGAATGGAACCGTGCAAACTGTTGACCGGAATGAATCTGGCTTTACAGGCATCGTATCCGGCAGTAATTTCGATACCTACGTGGGTATCGGTCCCTATTCAGTAAAAATAGAAGCGGAAGAGAACATCATACCTTATATAGAAACCTTTGTAGAAAATGGCATACTCAGGATTGAAACCAAGGACGGTTTCTGGCTCAAGCCCCGCCGGTCGGTAAAGATCATTGTTACCGCTCCCCGCCTGTCCAAACTCCATGCCAGCGGTAATGGCGGCATAACCAGTACTACAAAAATTACTGATTCGTCCAGGATCGATCTGCGTGTAACCGGTAATGCGGAAATGAAAATGGAGGTAGATGCCCCTGAAATTGACGCGGAACTAACTGGTAATGGCGGCATTAATTTAAAAGGACTGACCCGTGATTTTAAATGTAAAACAACCGGCAACGGTCATATTGAAGCCCTGGACCTGCAAGCAGAAGCTGCCAAGGTGGAGATCTTTGGAAATGGAAATGCCGATGTGTCGGCCAGCGTAAAACTGGATGTACGGATTGGAGGTAATGGCGATATCCGTTACAAAGGCAATCCCCAAACTTCTACACAGATAACCGGTAATGGAAGTTTGAAGAAAATAGATTAATTCACATCACATATTCACATACTTTACCGTAATCCACACATCCCTGTTCCGGCCTTTATCGTCGGTACAGGAGATCTTTACGGGACCTTCTTCAGGAATAAAGAATTGTTTGGCCTTCGCTTCGGCTGATTTATAGAATTTGTTGTTGATATACCAGAATACTTTACTTACATCATTGCCTGTTTGACAGGTTAACTGAAGTGGTTCGGGGTGTTTACGGCTGATCAGGTATTCTGCGCCATTGCGGGAGCGGTAATCGCTGGCGCCCCGCCAATAAATATTTTTCACAATTGGGATTGTGTACGGGTATTTTTCATAGGCTATGCGATGCTCATCATAGTACTGCTGCATTTCGGGAGTTACGGTTTTATACCATTTCTTTTTATAACCAGCCTGAGGCATACAGATCTTACAATAGGATATTTTTTCATCGGGTGAGATCATGACTTCCTGCCGGTTGTTGCAGGCCAGGGTAGAAGATATCAGGGGAATAAAATAATCAGTTACTGTATTTACGCAATGCGCTGCGGGTACCATACCGGTTTCTGAACAAACCAGGCGGCTTTCGCAATCCTTCGGTTGGGTAAACCATTCCTGATCACTGTCATAATCAATGGTATTGAAAACCTTGAACAGTAAGGGGGTGGCAACATTGGCGCCACTTAGTTCGGGTATTCCCTGGGCCGAAAAATTGCCTACCCAGATGCCTACAGTAAAGTTTTTATTATAACCAATGCTCCAGGCATCGCGGCGACCGTAAGAAGTGCCTGTTTTCCAGGCAATTTTAGGCATGTGCTCGGTGCTCTGCCAATTGAGGGGAAATCGGGCCGGTTGACCTTCGATAATATTTCATTGATCATAAAGGTAGCCGCGGGACTCATCATGGAATAACCAGCGCGGTCCTTACTGGTTTCTGTTGCAAGCGTTCCATCCACTGCCCTGGTATAGTTGGGGCGAAAGTATTTGCCTTCATGGGCAAAAGCACTGTACAGGCCTGTCAGCTCTTCCAGGGTGGCGCCACAGCCTCCCAATACCATCGACAATCCTAGTTTTTTCTGATCTTTTTTACCTGCCTGAAATCTAGGGCGGCCAGCTTATGTACCAACTTGTCTTTGCCCAGCATACGTAAGCCCTTCACCGCCGGAATATTGAGAGAGTGTTCCAACGCATATTCCATCGTTACATAGCCATTGAATTGCTTGTCATAGTTTTCGGGGCATACCCATCATAATTAATCGCCACATCCGTAATGATCGCCTTGGGCGTCATCAATCCCTCATCCATGCACATACCATATAAAAGGGGCTTTAAGGTGCTGCCGGGTTGGCGGATGGCGGCGGCGCCATTGACCTGTCCCGCATCCAGGGTGTCATAAAAGCCGGAAGAGCCAATATAACCTGCTACATTATGTGTTTGATTATTGATGATGATCACTGCAGCATTGCGGATGTTCTTGAGGCGCAATGAACGCGTATAATCTTCCACCAGCTTTTCTACCCGGGTTTGGATATTCATATCAATATTGGTGGCAATGATATCGCCGCCCTGCTTTTTTAACTTCCAGGCGAGGTGGGGAATCAGTTTGGGCACCACATCACGGGTAGCTGTGAGGGGTTCACTAAGGGCGTCTTGTATTTCTTTTTCAGTAAATACTTTGTCTGCGGCAAACTTTTTGAGCCAACGGTTCCGCTCCTGTACGATCAGGTCATTGTTTTTGCCCATTACCAGCGTGGAGGGGCGGTTGGGAATGATGGATAAAGCTGTGATCTCCGCCAGCGAAAGGTGGTCGGGGTTCTTATTAAAATACAAAATAGAGGCGCTTTTACACCTTCAATATTGCCACCATAGGGTACCAGGTTGAGGTAGAGTTGTAGGATCTCATCCTTACTGTATTTCCATTCCAGCTCAAAGGCCCGGAATACTTCTATGAGTTTGTTGAAATAGGTTCTTTTTTAGGTTCTAATGCCCGGGCCACCTGCATGGTGATAGTGCTGGCGCCAGAAGTACGTTTTAACCGGAAAATATTCTTGGCCATGGCCCGGCCAATAGCCAGGAGGTTTACCCCGGGGTGGTAATAAAAATACTGGTCTTCTTTTTCTATAATGGTTTTGCGTAGCAGGGGGATATTTCCTCGAGGTAGGTTTTCATGCGCCATTTTTCATCCCTGGTGAGATAGGCATGGATCACTTCGCCTTTGTGATCCGTAATAATGGTGGAATATTCTACCCGGTCGGGCAGGGGAAACCACCATTGAAGCAAAAGAAAAAGCAGGAAGAGGCCACCGCTGGTGATCAGTAACCATTTACCGCCTTTTTTTAGCTTGCCCCGGATATTTTTCACGGGCTAAAGATAGGAAAGGAACGATTAGACCGGACTGGTCCAGTTTATAAACCGGTATTGCCTGATAAATTCATCATATTCGTCAGCGTAACTCTTTTTCTGGTGATGGGCAACCTGGTTGTCAATATATCCTCTTACGGTATCTACCCGGGACTCACTGACGGAAATGGCAAAATATTCATCCTGCCAGTCTAATTTCTCTGTTTTGAAGTCTGCCTTGTTATTAAACCAATAAGCAGACTCACTTTTTATTATTTGGGCTGTTTTTTCGATGCTTTGATCTGAAGCCAGGGATACCAGGCAATGTACATGATCGTGATAGCCATTGACCCTGTCGAGGTAAATGTTATTTTGGAGAGCGTTGAGGCGGATTTGTTCAAACAATAATTCCCTGTATGGATTAATGAGGATGCGTTGCCTGTTCTTTGTAGACCATACATAGTGTACCCAAACCCGGATATAAGGCATATTATTTTACCGCTACATACGAACATTTATGGGAAACCGATTTCCAGGAATCATTTTCCAGTTGTCTTTTCTTTAAAGGCATCTTACTTGAGCTGTATTGTGTCGGGTTGAAAAATATTGTGGCAAATGGGGTTGGTTTTTGGACCTACAATTTAACAAATCCTTATCCATTGCAATTTGCAAATGGCATTAGCCGTTATGTATCTTTCGTATGAAATTATCCCTATATGGCTTCGTCCAGCCTTCCTCCTTAGCTTTCCTGAATATACTTATGCTGCCGGGTTCAACCGGAAATAAATGGGGCAGTTGAACTGCTGTGGCCACCTGCCAGCCGAGTAAACTTTGTGGGGACTTTCTCACGGTTTTCCGTGATTTTACCGCATAATCTTTAACGAAGGCTGGGTAATCCCTGATATTTTGTACTTTTCCCCCGCTTTTACCTTTACAATCATGTCAATGTTAACTCACTATGCGTAAACACTTGTTAGCCGTAACAACCGCACTGGTTGTTATTTTTTGTTTGCCTGTAACCGCAGTCTGGTAAACCTCGATTATACCAATGCCAAAGGGGAAGTACAATCCCTGGGTAACCTGGTATTCAGGTTTGATAAATCGCTCATAGCCGACTCGCTGTTGAATCAATGGGATTCTACGGACTATATTAGTTTTGAACCCAAAATACCTGGCCGCTTTCGCTGGGAATCCCCCGACCAACTGGTCTTTTCTCCTTCCCGGCCTTTACCACCCGCTACCAGTTTCAAGGCAAGGCTTAACAAGGATATCCTGGCACACAGTGAATATGGTAAGATCGGTAAGGCGGAAGACATCAGCTTCTCCACGCCCTTTCTGCAACTGGATAATACAAATGTAACCTGGACACTGGCGGATGAACGTAGCACTACGGCCCTGCCACAGGTAGACCTCTATTTCAATTACCCCGTTAACCCAACCACCATAAAAGAAAAGCTGAAATTGGAAATTGGCGGAAAAGCTGCCAGTTTTGATATGCTTACCCTGTCGAACGACAGTAAGATCTCTTTACGGCTGGCGGGTATAAAAGCGGAAGACAAGGACCTGGATGCCAAGGTAACCCTGGATAAAGGATTGATACCGGATGGTGGCGCCAATGGCACCAAAGAAGCCATTGAGAACAAACTCATCATCCCTTCGCCTTTTAACCTGGGTATTAATGATGTTACAGCCGAGCATGATGGTACGGGCGGTACGGTGTATGTACGTACCACACAACAGGTAGTGATGGAAAATATCAGCTCCCGCATTCAATTTGATCCGGCTGTAAAATTTACGGTGCAGCAAACAGATGATGGGTTTAGTATAACCAGTGAAAGTTTTGACGCTGATAAAACCTATGTCATTACTTTATTGAAAGGATTGCGTGGCCGTATTGGCGGGGTATTGCGGGAAGAGTACAAAGGCAATGTAGCTTTTGGTGAGCTGGAACCTTCGCTAAGCTTTGGCAACAGTAAGGGGGTATACCTCTCTTCCAAAGGCAACCAGAATATAGAAGTGAAGATCATCAATATCCCCAAGGTAAAAGTGATCATTTCAAAGATCTATGAAAGTAACCTGCTGGTAGCGCAGCGTTACGGGTATTATCCCAAAGATTCACGCGGCGGATCGGATGATGGGGACTATTATGAGGAGGATTATGGCAGTGGTGGCGGTGATGTGTCGACCGGGGATGTTATCTATGAAAAGGAAATTGACACCCGCTCACTGCCCAAATACGGCAATAGCCGGTTATTTACCTTTAATGTTGAGGACCGCCTGCCCGATTTCAAAGGGATTTACCATATCAAGATCCGTTCTACCACAGATTATTGGGTTAACGATAGTCGCTTTATCTCTAAATCTGATATTGGTTTAATTGCCAAAGAGGGTAAGGACAAGATCTTCGTATTTGCCAATTCCATCAAAACGGCCGAAGCCGTAAATGGGGTCAACGTAATTGCTTATGGCAACAATAACCAGGTATTGGGTACCGCTACTACCAATACTGATGGCGTGGCCGAGCTGGCCTTGTCGCGCAAGGAATTTGCAGGTTTCCGTCCGGCCATGATCATTGCCAAAACAGCAGATGATTTTAACTACCTCCCTTTTAATAATACCCGCGTCAATACCTCTCGTTTTGAAGTAGGCGGTAAACGCAGCAATAGTACAGGGCTTGATGCCTTCATTTATGCAGAAAGAGATATTTACCGGCCGGGTGAGAAGGTAAACTTTTCCGTGATCCTGCGCGACCGGTTGTGGAAATCGCCAGGTGAACTGCCTGTTAAGATGAAGTTCTTGATGCCGAATGGTAAAGAATTAAAAACTTTCCGTAAGAGTCTCAATGCACAGGGCTCGCTGGAAGGGGATGTAGACATTGCCGTATCGGCGCTTACCGGTAGTTACACCTTGGAAGTATACACTTCAAATGATGTTTTGCTGGGCAGTAAGAACTTCAGCATTGAGGAGTTTGTTCCCGACAGGATTAAAGTAGCTGCCAAACTGGATAAACCGTTCCTCACCCCGGGGCAAACGGGCACACTTAGTATCAATGCGGTCAATTTCTTTGGCCCACCCGCTGCCAACCGTAATTATGAAGCAGAGATCCAGGTAAAACCCAGGTATTTCAGTCCTAAGAAGTATAACCGTTTCAATTTTAGTTTAGAAAACCAGGCTATTTCTTTTGATAAAGACGTAAAAGAAGGTAATACCGACGACAATGGAAATGCCAGCATGAGTTATTCAGTACCGGATATCTATGCCAATAAAGGCCTGTTGCAGGCTACTTTCTATGCCACCGTATTTGATGAAACCGGCAGGCCGGTGAGCCGGAATGCCTCGGTTGATATCTATACACAAACCGTATTCCTGGGTGTGGGTAATGATGGTTACTGGTACCATCCGTTGAACCAGTCAATCCGTTTCCCATTGATCGCTGTAGATAAAAATGAGGCGATTGCCAGTGGGGCCAGGGCCGAGGTAAAAGTGATCAAACATGAATACCGCACCATCTTGCGCAAGGAAGGAAGTTATTTTCGCTATGAATCCCAGCGGGATGATAAAGTGGTGGCAGAGCAGGTATTGCCTGTAACCGGTGAAAATACCGCCTTTTCTTTTGTGCCCCGTACACCAGGCAACTATGAATTGCGCGTGTCTGTACCGGGCGCTTCCAGTTATGTAAGCAGTACCTTCTATAGTTATGGCTCCTGGAATACCGACAACAGTTCTTTTGAAGTAGATGTAGAAGGGAATATTGACATTGAACTGGATAAATCTTCTTATAAATCGGGTGAAAGTGCCAAGGTCTTGTTCAAAACACCCTTCAGTGGCCGTATGCTGGTGACAATGGAAACCGATAAAGTTGTTTCTTACCAATATGTAAATGTAGAAAACCGTAGTGCTTCGGTGGACCTGAAGTTGACTGTAGACCATTTGCCCAATGTATACGTTACTGCCACGCTGATCAAACCACATGATGTAAGTGAAATACCGCTTACAGTAGCGCATGGTTTCAAAAGTATCCTGGTAGAGGAAGCCGACCGTAAAATAGCAGTTACCATAGAGGCCCAGAAGGCTGTACGCTCACGCACACACCAAAAGGTAACTGTAAAGGCCAAGCCGGGTAGTTTTGTTACCCTGGCGGCGGTCGACAATGGGGTATTGCAGGTGAGCGATTTCAAAACGCCCGATCCTTATGGTCATTTCTATGCGCCCAAATCATTGGAGGTACAAGCCTATGATATGTACCCACTGCTGTTTCCTGAATTAAGGGCTCGTTTAAGTAGTACGGGTGGTGATGGCGACCTGGAAATGAATAAGCGTACGAACCCCATGCCGGCCAAACGCATCAAGATCGTTTCTTACTGGAGTGGAATTGCCAAAGCGGATGGCAGCGGTAATGCCAGCTTTGAATTTGATATCCCGCAGTTTAGTGGCGAAGTGCGATTAATGGCAGTAGCTTATAAAGATGAGAGTTTTGGTAGCACTGAAAGCGCCATTACCGTGGCGGATCCGTTGGTATTGAGCACGGCCTTGCCCAGGTTCCTAAGCCCGGGCGATACCGCTACAGTACCGGTGATCATTACGAATACGACTGCCAGGAGTACATCGGCCACCGCTACGCTTAATGTAAGCGGGCCGCTCAAAGTAATTGGTGATAACAAGCAATCCGTTTCGCTGAATGCCAATAGTGAGAACCGGGCGGTATTCCAGGTAGTAGCTGCCCCGGCGGTGAATGTGGGCAAGATAGCTGTAGAGGTAAATGGATTGGGAGAGAAGTTTACGGATGAAACAGAGATCAGCGTACGTCCCGCATCACCTTTGCAGGTATTAACGGGTGCTGGCAGTATTACTGGCGGTAATACCCAGCGGGTAACGATGCCGCTCAATGACTTTATGCCTGGCAGTGCAGATTATCAGTTGGTGGTAAGCCGTAGTCCGGCGTTGGAGCTGGGTAAGCAATTGCGTTACCTGGTGCAGTATCCCTATGGCTGTACGGAACAAACAGTGTCGGCAGCATTCCCACAATTGTATTATGAGGATATGGCGCAACAAATGCAGGCAAAAGGGGCCGGTAATTCCGGAGCAAATTATAACGTACTGGAAGCGATCCGTAAAATTAAATTGCGTCAGGTGCATAACGGTGGCATCACTTTATGGGATGGAGAGGGTACGGAACAGTGGTGGACGAGTGCGTATGCCGGGCACTTCTTAGTGGAAGCGCAGAAGGCGGGCTTTGATGTAGATAAAAGCCTGCTCAGTACCCTGGTGAATTTCCTCAATAACCGGTTAAAGAATAAGGAAACCATCCTATACTATTATAATCAGAAGGAGCAAAAGAAAATCGCGCCCAAGGAAGTGCCTTATAGTTTGTATGTGCTGGCGTTGGCAGGAAAGCCCAATGTATCCGCTATGAACTATTATAAGGCCAATCCCCAGTTGTTGAGCCTGGATGGTAAATATTTGTTGAGTGTGGCCTATGCGATTGCAGGTGATAAGGCCAAGTTCCGGGAACTGTTGCCTACCTCCTTCAGTGGCGAGGTATCGGTGGCCCAAACGGGTGGTAGTTTCTATTCTGATATCCGCGATGAAGCGGTGGCTCTAAATGCCTTATTGGATGTTGATCCGGGCAATCCGCAGATACCGATCATGAGCAGTCATGTGGCCAATAAGCTCAAGCAACGTACCTGGTACAGTACCCAGGAATGTTCGTTCAGCTTCCTGGCCTTGGGCAAGCAGGCGCGCGCGGCCAATAAAGCAACCGTAACAGCCGAAATAAAGGTGAATGGTAAAACGGTGGGTACCGCAGCCGCCAATACGCTGAAATTAAATGCGAAGGAGCTTGGTAACAATAATGTAGAGATTACGACTAAAGGGGAAGGAAGGTTGTATTATTTCTGGCAAAGCGAGGGTATCAGTGTGAGTGGCGCTTATAAAGAGGAGGATAATTACATCCGTGTACGCCGTAAATTCTTTGACCGTTACGGCCGGGTGATTACTGGCAATACCTTCAAACAGAATGATATGGTAATCGTTCAGATCAGTTTGGAAAAGGCCTACAGTGGGGATGTGGAAAATGTGGTGATCACCGACCTGTTGCCGGCTGGTTTTGAAATAGAGAATCCCCGTACCAAGGAAATACCGGGTATGGATTGGATCAAAGATGCCAATACACCTACTTACCTGGATGTGCGTGATGACCGTATTAACCTGTTTGTGGACCTGACAGGCGCCCGCCAGACATACTATTATGCAGTTCGTGCCGTATCGCCCGGGTTGTTCCGTATGGGGCCTGTAAGCGCCGACGCGATGTACAATGGTGAATACCATTCTTATCATGGAGCAGGGTTAATAAGAATAACTCAATAGGATTGTAGAGTAGATTCTTTATACTGGTTCAATACGAACCGTAAGGATCAAATAGATCAAAAACTATCAAATGAAACCTAAAAGATTGTTTAAGTTAACAGTGGCTGTTATCTGTGCGTTGGTCGTGGGTACTTCTTTCCTGACTCCCGAACGTGCGCCGAAAAAGCAAGGTAGTGGAGAGTTTGTCATTGAGTACAAAGGGAAAAAGTATGTGGCTACTGAAAGGAATGGTACAGCCACTATTGGAGCCGATAAGAAAGCGTTTGTATTTATTGTGGGTGACTGCATGGAAGGCAAAAAGAGTTTCAGGCTGCAGTTCAACTTTTATCCCATGCCCAATGCGTTTAAATTGGGTAAATATGAGTTAACTACCTGCGAGAACCACACTGACAGGCACCTGAAAGACGGATGTGTGATTGTAAGTTACGGTACCCTGGCTGATAATGATAATGAGGCGCCACCGCAACTCCCTGGTGATCTGGCAGGCGTTTCGGAAACCGGTTCGGTTACCTTTACTACTATCAAAACGAATCAGCCTGACAAAACAGCTTTAATAACCGGTAGCTTTGAGTTTACAGGTAAGAACGATGTAGATTATTCCACTGAAAAGACCTTTTCGATCAAAGGTACCTTCAAGAACCTGGAAGTTACCTATGCCGATTTATCGGGCCCTATCAGATAATTGGATCATAACATTCCTATAGTCAAACAGCGACTGCCTTTGGTGGTCGCTGTTTGATTTAAAGACCTTGGTGAATTGACCTGGCCAGCGCTCACGTTTCACATCTCTCCTTTCCCGTTTCGCTGTATCTTTGCGTACTTATCTGCTAATAGTATGGAGGAGTATCGCCCACTTTTAACTACCTACGCTTATAATATTCTCGGCACACTGGATGAAGCAAAAGATGTTGTGCAGGACGCCTTTCTGAAATTTATGGATGTAGAACGCGGTAAGATCGCGGATAAACGCAACTACCTGATCCGTACAGTAATTAACCTGTCCATCAATGCCAAGAAAAGGCAGCGAAAGCTGGTGGCGGAATATCCGGGGCCTTGGTTGCCGGAACCGGTGGCAACAGAAAATGCAGATGGTGGGCTGTTGCAAAAAGAGGTATTGTCCTACTCACTCATGGTATTGATGGAAAAACTCAATGTACGGCAAAGAGCTGTTTTTATTCTCAAAGAAGCCTTTGATTATGAGCATGAAGAGATTGCAGCGGCATTGGAGATCAGTGTTGACAATTCAAGAAAATTATTGAGCCGGGCCAGGGAGCAACTGCAAAAGGCACCCCGGTTGCGATGAAGCCAACCTCCACTGATTACGTCAATAAATTCCTCTCCGCCATTCAGCAGGGCAATACGCAGCAACTGGAGCAAATGTTACATGATGAGATCGTGTTGTTATCAGACGGTGGGGGGAAAGCGGTGGCAGCTACCAGACCATTGGTTGGTATTAAAGCAGTTAGCAGTTTTTTGATGGGCATATATACCAAACATTACCAGTACGCACGTCTTGAAAGCGTAATGTTGAACCATGAACCTGCTTTGTTTTATTACGTTGATGATGTGCTGGTTACCGTGCAGGTGTTCAGCATCAGGGATAACCATATAGGCAATTTCTATTTTATGCGCAACCCGGATAAGCTAAAAGAACTTCAAAAATAATTGCCGGAAACCGTCACGTTTTGCTTTGCTGCTTTGTTTTCTATGTATAAATCATAAAAACAAAGTATATGGAAAGAATCCCTTTTTCAGCAATGCCCGAAGGGTTGTATAATGTCCTGGCGCAAGGAGAAGCATATATTAGTAAATCTGGAATTGATCTTACCCTCATACACCTCATTAAAATGCGTGTCTCTCAAATAAATAGTTGTGCGTATTGCCTGGATATGCACTATAAAGAGTCCATACATGCAGGAGAAACACCCCTGCGACTGATCTCTTTAACGGCCTGGCGGGAAACGCCTTATTATACTCCCCAGGAAAGAGCAGTACTGGCCTTCGCAGAAACATTGACGTATATGCCCGCCAATGAGAACAGTGATCATATTCATGATGAACTGGACAAATTTTTTTCCAAAGAGGAGATTGCTAAAATTACACTGGCCATTATTCAGATCAATTCCTGGAACCGGTTGGTCCGCTCAACAGGTGTAGTGCCTGGTAATTATAAGGTGAGAGAGAAAGCAGCGGCACATTAGGTCGCTTCGGTTAAAAGCCTATATATTCATAAAATCAACGCAATAATCCGTAATTATTAATTACTGATTATTGCGTTCTTCATTATTGATAAATTTCTTACGGGCTATTTCCTTCCCCTGCCTATTGTATGTTTTTACGCCATGCAGCCTTCCCGAGGTAGTGAAATATTTCCAGGTATCTTGTTTGCGTCCCCGGTGATAAGCGCCGGTAGCGCGCATGGCTCCATTATTGATCCACTCCACCCATACTCCTTCACGGAGACCATTGTTATAGAATCCTGAATCTTTTACCTGGCCATCGGGATAGTAGTTGATGTATAAACCATCGTGCAGGCATTCAGTGAATGGGGGCAGGTAAGGTTGTAAGCCATTCAAGGTATTCTGTTCCACGCGATCTTCGAGTGAGCGGGGGACTACCGTTTGGGGATCGGCTGCATTGATGGCCAGGGTAAGATAGGAGTACAGGGGGCTGAGTAATTGGTAGGCGTAAGAAAGATCTGTTTTTGCAATATCAGTAATGGCAAAAAAGTGGCTTTGGCTTGGCGACGCGCAATTTCATCTTTAATTCGGTGCAACATATAAGCGTTGTAGGTCCGAAGTGAACGGGGCTGACCATTGCTGTACCAGCTTTTCCACTCACCATCGGGTATGTTGCGTACCAGCCTGCCCGAATCGCAAAGTTGGCCGGGATGATACCAGCTCATCCAGGTGCCATGTAGCCGCCCTCGTTTGGAGGCTCCCGAAAAAGCGTATCGCCATTGGCAGTGAAGCCGGTGATGGTAGTTTTTGCCGGTGTTTTTATCGATGAGCAGGGGTGGGTTGGATGTTGATGGATGCCATCCGATGGGTATGAGCAACGATTTGGAAGAAAGGGGTATACTGCCCGCGTTGATACCGGATGGATGCTGTTGTGCCCGGCCAGGGTATACAAACAGTAATGCCCATACGGTAGGTATGAGTAGGTATTTTTTCATAACAATGACAAGCTGTTACAAGTATAAAGTTAGTACAGCTGGCGGTTCAATGAACGTTTGCAAGAAAAAAATTAATACCTTTCTAATTCAGTTACAGGATACAGTGGCGGTTTGGGCGCCATGCGGGCACAAAAAGAAGGAATGTGTTTAAATGATAATACGAGTTTTCTTTCCTTCCTGCGGATGGGATAGGCGCATCAGCGAAAAAAAGGAACACTGTATTTCATGGTATAGTCAATTGGGCGGTTGTGAGATACCGCAGGAGACCATTGAAGGGTATTAAAGAAACGGATCACTTCAGCCGACATGAGCTCGTGGGGAGTAGATAAAACTTTGATATGCGTCATTTTCCCTTCCTTTGATATGGTATACGCTATTTCCACAGTTCCTTCAATATTGGCTCTTTTCAGTGATTCGGGCCAGAACATATTATCAAGTGCATATTTATCAAAATCAATGAACTTGCCCTGGACTACGGGTATTTTTGGATGGCGCAGGCTTTACCCGAGGAGTTGCCTTGTTCATCAAAACATTCCAGGCCAGTTACTTTATTGTTTTCATATTTTTCTTTGGTGCTGCGCATACCATTCTCCCGGTAATATTCCCATTCACCAAATTGTATATTGCGTATATAGCCGCCTTTCGATTCCAGGTTGCCATTGCTATACTTGTATTTCCAGGGACCTTCTTTGCGGTTGAACCGGTAATCCCCCGAGTCCCGTACCTGGCCATTGGGGTAAAAACTCATTGAAGGGCCGTCTAATATGCCCACACTGGTATCACCTGCTAATAGCGGAGCGCGTTTTTCCCTTGGATTGATATAACCACGGATTGTTCCGGTGATTTTAATGGAATCCTCGTAATGTTTAATAGCAACCAATTGTCCTGAATCGTTCCAACTATGCCAGATACCGGTTTGGTAATTATTGATGTAACATCCTGAATCCTTCAGTTGGCCGTTTTCATACCATACCTTCCAGATGCCCTGTTTCACATTCTCAATAAATCGTCCTTCAATGGCTTTTTGTTTTTTGGGATGATAAAGCACAAAGGTGCCATCTTTAATCGTGAGCTCCTCATCCAGGAAATAGACATTCAGTAATATGGCCGTGTCTTCATAAACGGACATTAGTTGCCAGTGGCTGCCATTCCGCACCGCCAGTGCAGGGAAAGTCATGTTGGCTTTATTGGTAAAGGCCAGCCTTTCATCCAGGTATTTGCGTACCGTATCACGTTGTTTTTTCTGCGCGATACCACTGAAGCAGGAAATCGTCATGGCAAATACAAGTACAATTAATTTATACATAGGCCAAAGTTCGATAAGTATTGAACACATGCATATATAAATACTCAATGGTCAATCAATGTCGTTTACTTAATCTGTCAACCTTCGACGGGCGTTTGGTCCCCTTTAGAGGCCCCGCTTTGTAGCAACATGTTGCGTTTTTAATGCGGCGCCGTAGCTGACGCTACGCCTGGCTTAAGTAAACGACATTGATTGCTCAATTTACAACTCTAAAAACAGGATACCGATTATGGGCCGGTTCGTACCAGGGCGAATTCCTGTATATAAAATCCAGCTGTGCCCCGGCGCTTTTGGCCAGGGTTGTATCAGTGGCTTTCTTTTCTTCGAGTTTGGTTTTAAGGCTGGGGTTGTCTTTCAGGTATTGTGCAGCAATATCTTCAAAAGCATAGCCGCTGAAGCCTTCTTTTTGCCCCAGTATGCCATCGAAATAGTTCCAGGCAAAATAAGAATCATCAGCCTGAGGTTCCAGTACTTCTATCAGGAAGCGATTGGCGGGCTGATTCATAGGAATATAATAATCGCCTTTGCGGAAGGCTATTTTTGGAGGCTGGCACTCAGTTTCACATCACTGTTGAGGTGGTGCATTTCGTAAGGGCGGGGGCCGTTTTATAATCCTCAATGCGATAGGCTTCAACTTCAATAACAGTATCTTTTGTCAGCGGGGTCATTTGTACTTTGTTGATCTTTAAGAGATCGAGCACCGTCCACCAGCCCTGGGGTACCATGTACGCTGCTGGTTTTTTGATCGTGGTCTTTGCGTCGAAGTAATTGTAATACTTCAGTTCTTTTTCATAGGGCTTCGTGCGATCGTAATACAGCCTGGGCAGGCCCGATATGTCGCTGGGTTTGCGACTGGCTTCATAACCTTTGAAGGTAACCGTAGCATTTTTATTCCTGTTGAGTACCCAGCTTACGGGAAACTCGGTTTGTTGTTTGACCGATTGTTTGGTTTGCGCACGCAGTTGTTTGATGGTGCTGCTGTTTTTGGCCGTGAAAGCGATGAAGCTTTCCATGAGTGCGTAGGTAGATTGTACCCTTTGTTCATAGGGTTTGAGCATATGCGTTTCGGGCACAAAAGCAAAAGTATGCCAAAGGGTAGCATAGCCGCTGCTGTAGCGTGGCCCATCAAAGTAAGCGGTAAGGCCCATATCGGGCGTGCCGCCGCCAAAGCTCACATAAGGAACCAGGTCGTAACCCTTTTCTTTCATCAGGCTGTACAGCCCGGGTTCAAACTGTTGGTTCATGTACTCGCCCATAATACCGCCCAGTTTGCTGTGTTGCGAAGTGAGGAGAGTCATGATATGCTGGTAATCGGCTCCGTTGCTCACATGGTTGTCTACAAATACATCCGGATCACACAGTTGAAAGATCTCCATAAAGGACCTTGCTTCTTTGGAATCCGCTTTGATGAAATCCCTGTTGAGGTCGAGGTTTTGTGAGTTGCCACGGAAACCAAATTCCTTGGGACCATTTTGGTCAACGCGGTAGTTGGCGCTGCGGTTGAGGCAACCCCCGATATTGTATACGGGGATGATGGCTAGTACCACATTGGCGGGTAATGTTTTCTTGTTGGTAACGATATCGCGCACCAACAACATGCTGGCATCGATACCATCGGGTTCGCCCGGGTGGATGCCATTGTTGATGAGGATAAAACGTTTGTCTTTCTTTTTGAGGCTGGCAATGTCCACATCCTTATCGGCGCTAACAATGACCAGGTTGAGTGGAAAGCCTGCATCGCTGGGCCCCATCGTCAGCATTTTGATCTGTGGGAAGCGGGTATCCATCATTTTCCACCAGGCGATGGCTTCCTGGTAGGTAGGTGTTTCCAGGAAATGGGATTGCTCGTATTTGGTAGGGATCGTTTGAGCAAAAAGAAGGAGGGGTGTACAGGCGCAAATGAACAGTAAAATTCTTCTCATTGTTATTTGGTTGTGCCATAAAAATAAGGAAGCCCTGATTAAGTAAGTTAATCAGGGCTTGTTTTCACGTAAAATTATGGGCCGGTCAACCGGTGGAGCCGCCGGCCAGGGTTTTCGTTCTTCCACCAATTGTTTTACTGTACGGCCTCCTACTTTTTCAATGACATCTCCTTTTTGTAAACCCGCTTTGGTAGCCAGGGTGTCATTATAATTACCGGTTACTACCAGTTCATCACCGATAAAGTATGTAACTACGGGGAGGTAGCCATCAAATTGTTTTTCTATGACGGGATTGTAGCTACTGGCATGAGAATCGTTCACACTGTTGATCAGCTGTGCCAGGGAGGTATTATAAGACAGCGAGTCCTTTGCTTCTGCCATTTTGGGAATAAACTCATAGAGGATCTCATTCCAGTTGCGGCCGATGATGTTTTTATAAGGAGAGAAGTAATGTATGATGTTCCAATAGCGGTATAACGTCAACAGCCGGAACCCTTCAATGGGGTAAATGCCATTGCGCCATTTGTATTCCGATTCACCAAATACAGCGATGTTTCCCGCTCCTTCATATTGGGCGTATTGGCCGGGACCTTTGTGGCGGTTGGCCAGTAGGAACTGCAATTTTTGCTGCAGGTCATTGATGAAATGCTGGTCTTTCATCCAGGCCAGGTCAATATTATAAGTGAGCGCCTCATCCGGTATATTGGTGTTGCAACTGCTGCAGGGGTTGATCACACCCAGGCTGTCGATCCAGCGCAATAATGTTTCGCTGAAACCGCCATCATCGGTTGCATTTTTAGCCAGAGGTACCATACGCAACAGTTCCCAGTCCCAATTGAAATTGCCTTTAGCTACCAGGGGATGGTAATATTTTAGGAACCCCCAGGTTTGTCCCAGCAGCGCGAGGCGGGTAATCTGGTCACCGGAAAGCGGCTGGATCTTTTCGTTGACGGGTTTCAGAAGGTGGTGGTTTCCTGAAGAGGTTTCCCATCGGCCAGGATGGTAAAATTGTCGAGCCATACGCTTCCTTCGCCTTTGTAATACCCCGAGATACGGAAGTGATCGATGGGGAAGGTGAGTTTGGACAGATCGATCTCGCCGGTGTACAAGGTCCAATCAGTTGAGCCCGTTATTCTGAATGTTTTTGGTTTCCACTGTTTTCTCTCCCCGGTCCTGGGCGGCATAAAATCAAAAATGCATTGATTTACGGGGCCTGTGAGCTTGGCGTAAAAAGATACCGTGAGGGTTTTGCAGGGTACATCAAGTCCTATGCTGTTAACCACCTGTCCTTCTGAAAGTTTTTGCCCTGGGGGTTGTATTGGAAGCGGAGGGCGTATTTACCCTGGTGCACAGTGCTACTGTCTGGTTCCACCTGGTAGTGGAGATCAGAAAAGGCTGTTTTGGTCCAGGAAACAAAAGATTGATTTTGATGGTTGTATTGCTCAAAACCCAGGTTCCAGGGGTCATTTTGAGCAAAAGCCCCTGCTGCCATTAAGGAGCTGGTAATCAGTAGGATCAGGTTTCTGACGGTGTTGTTCATTGGTTTGGTGATGTTTACTGTAAAGCGGCTTCCCTGGAGCGCAATCTGGTTAAAAAACCTGTTAATGCACAAGAGGCCAGGAAAAATACGGAATATACACAGGTATGCCTTTTAAGGAATATTATGACGAATGGGATCGGCGATATGGTTGGGGCCTCGTCAGACTCTTCTTTATGGAACAACGGGCGCCAAGGAAGCTAAGAGTCACAGGTCAGGACCAGCCCCCTAGGGTGGTTCCAAGGTAGAACAAGGGTAGTCCAAGGGTACCGGAAGGGTAGTAAAGGCGCATTTTCATAAAAAATAGAGAAATTCTGACCTTTCAGCCCAATTCAATGCATCTAATTAATAATCAATCAGGTAGGGGCATAAAAAATAGTCCCGTCACGAATGAGGGGACTACAGTAGCTTTATTAAAGAGTCTCGGAAAAACTATTTTGCAGCGGCCAGAGCGTTCACTTTTCTAGTGAGCTTGCTTTTCAGGTTGGCAGCTTTATTCTTGTGGATGATACCTCTTTTAGCGAGTTTATCGATCATAGAGGCTACTTCAGGCAATTGTTCACCAGCTTCTTTACCTGTCTTCAACGCTTTCAGGTCACGGATCGCATTACGGGTTGTTTTACCGTAGTACTTGTTTCTGTCCCTGCGTTTTGTAGCCTGACGCACATCTTTTTTGGTAGCCTTATGATTTGCCATGTTCTTTCGAAAAATTTAGGACGGCAAAGGTAAGCCTGGACAGGAATAATCAAAAAAATGGGGTTTATTTTCTAAAAACCTTCTAAGGTGTTCAAAAATAAGGAAAAGGGGTTGAAATGGTGCAGATACGGCTTCAGAACAACCGGCACCCCTTCGCTGTTAATCTAAATGCAATAAAATAGGCTGATCGTCTGTTAATCAGGGAATCGTGGCTATATTTGTACCCCGATTTTAAATACCTATATTCTTTTAGCATTTCAACGGCTTCTTCATGAAGGACTTTTCGTACATCACCAGTTCATCTCCGGCTTTTATTGAGAGTCTCTACCAGGATTTTGTGAAAGACCCCAATAGTGTGGACCCGGAGCTTAAGAAATTTTTTGAAGGGTTTGACTTTGCCATTGGTGAAGTAAAATCCGGCGCCAATGGTACGGCTGTGGCCGAAGTGCCTGCTGGCGTTGGCGGCAGCATTGATTGGAAAAAGAGGTGGGAGCTTACCGGCTCATCCTCGGTTATCGCAATAAAGGGCATTTGATTGCCAAAACAAATCCCATTCGTCCACGTAAGGACAGAGGCGCCAATCTTGACCTGGCTTTTTCGGTTTCACCGAGGAAGACCTGGACAAAACATTCCATGCGGGTAATATGATCGGTCTGGGCACTACTACCCTGCGCAAAATACTTTCGCACTTGCAAACTTGTTATGCGGAGCATGTAGGCACAGAGTTTAAATACATCAGCGACCAGAAGAAAGTAGACTGGTTGACGAATGAGATGGAGCGCAATTTTGGCAAGCCGATCCCTGTGGTACAGAAAAAACGCATCCTGGAAAAGTTGAACCAGGGCGTCATGTTTGAGAAATTCCTACACACCAAATACATTGGTCAAAAACGCTTCTCGCTCGAAGGCGGCGAAACAACCATCGCTGCACTGGATGCCATCATCAATACGGCTGCCGATTTTAATGTGCAGGAAGTGGTGATCGGTATGGCGCACCGTGGCCGTTTGAATGTGCTGGCCAATATCATGGGTAAAACCTATGAGCAGATATTCAGTGAGTTTGAAGGTACCGCCAAGTTGGATCAAACAATGGGTAGTGGCGACGTGAAATACCATATGGGTTATGGCAGTGAAGTGCAAACCCCCAATGATAAAACAGTGCACCTTAAATTGATGCCCAATCCCTCACACCTGGAAGCCGTAGATCCTGTGGTAGTAGGTTTTGCACGTGCTAAAGCCGATGTGCTGTACGAAAGCGATTACGATAAATTATTACCGATCCTCATCCATGGTGATGCTTCTGTGGCCGGACAAGGCATTGTATATGAAGTAGCACAGATGAGTGAACTGGACGGTTACTATACAGGTGGTACCATCCATTTTGTGATCAATAACCAGATTGGTTTTACAACAGATTTTGAAGATGCCCGTAGCTCGGACTATTGTACGTCGCTGGCCGCCATGATCAGGCGCCCGTGATGCACGTGAATGGCGATGATGCAGAGGCAGTGGTAAAGTGCGTGGAAATAGCTACACGTTACCGCCAGGAGTTCAATACGGATGTATTCATTGACATGGTTTGCTACCGCAGGCATGGACACAATGAAGGTGATGATCCGAAGTTTACACAACCACACCTGTATGCTTTGATTGAAAAGCATGCCAACCCACGGGAAGTATATACGAGTTACCTGCTGGAAAATGGTGAGGCGGATGCCAAAGAGATGGCAAAAGACATGGAGAAGAAGTTCTGGGCCGATCTGCAGGAACGCCTGGATGAGATCAAGCAAAATCCTTTGCCTTATCACTACCAGCAACCTGAATTGGATTGGAAGAGCTTGCGCAAAGCCAATCCGGAAGATTTTGACCAGAGTCCTGTTACAGCGATCAGTGAGGGTGATTTCAGGAAAGTGTTTGACGCACTGATGGTATGGCCTGCGGATTTCAAACCATTGAAAAAGGTAGAAAAGATATTGCAGGATAAAGTGAAGTTGTACAATGAGGAAGGAAAGGTAGATTGGGCTACCGGTGAATTGATGGCTTATGGTACTTTGTTGGTGGATGGAAAGGATGTACGGATGAGTGGACAGGATGTGTGCCGTGGTACCTTCTCACACCGGCATGCTGTATTGCGCGATGAAAATACCGATAAGGCGTATAGCCGCTTGAGCAATATACCGGATGCGAAGGGAAAATTCAGGATCTACAATTCCTTATTGAGCGAATATGGTGTACTGGGATTTGAGTATGGTTATGCCATGGCTAATCCCAATACACTGGTATTGTGGGAAGCGCAGTTTGGTGATTTTTGCAATGGCGCGCAAACAATGATCGACCAGTTCATTGCAGCCGGTGAGCAGAAGTGGAACCGGATGAATGGAGTGGGTATGTTACTGCCGCATGGTTATGAAGGGCAAGGCCCCGAGCACAGCAGTGCACGTATGGAAAGGTTCTTGCAAATGTGTGCGGAATTGAATATGGTGGCTACGAATATCACTACTTCGGCCAACTTCTTCCATGCCCTGCGCAGGCAGCTGGCCTGGCCATTCCGGAAGCCCTGGATCAATTTCTCGCCCAAAGCCAACTTGCGTCATCCCGGTACTTATTCGCCCAAACAGGAATTCATGGAAGGTGGTTTCAAAGAAGTCATCGATGATGCGTTTGTAGGGAATGCTGATGAGGTGAAGAAAGTATTGTTCTGCAGTGGTAAAGTATATTTTGACCTGGCCGACCGGCAGCAGAAAGAAAGCAGAAAAGATACCGCAATCATCCGGGTAGAGCAATTGTATCCGCTGCCCCTGAAGCAACTGGAAGCTTTGTATGCCAAATACAGTAAAGCCACCTGGTTTTGGGTTCAGGAAGAACCCCTGAATATGGGTGCTGCTGCTTTCCTGCAAATGAACCTGAAATCAATCAACTATGGTGTCATCAGCCGCCAGCCCAGTGCTGCCACAGCCACCGGTTATATGAAGGTGCATACCTTGGAGCAAACGGAGATCATTGATACGGCATTTTCCATTTAAAATGAAGTAACTTGGGGCCCTTTCGGGAGGGCTGCTAATTGTATAGCAGCAAACTGCGCCTGACTGGTTAAAGTCACCCCAAAAACAGAAATAAGAAATAAGTTAATATGATCGATATTAAAGTTCCGACAGTAGGTGAATCAATCAGCGAAGTGACTTTACTGAAATGGGTAAAGAATGATGGAGATTATGTAGAAAGGGATGAAGTGATTGCTGAGCTGGAAAGTGAAAAAGCAACTTTTGAAGTGAATGCTGAAAAGGCCGGTATTTTAAAACGGGCGGTTCAGGAAGGCGATACACTCAATATTGGAGATGTATTGGCTTCTATTGATGACACTGCCGCCAAACCCGAAGGCGCTGCTGCTTCTAATGGCGCACCGGCTGCCAAAAAGAAGAGCCCAAGGCTACCCCGGCTGCTGAAAGCAAACCTGCTTCACAAGCGCCGGTAACTGCTGTTCCCAATGACCTGAAAGCTACACCCGTAGCTGCTGCTATTATAGCCGATAAGAAAGTAGATCCTAAATCTGTAACGCCCAGTGGTTACCAGGGTAAGATCGTAAAAGATGATGTACTGGCTGCCCTGGCCAATCCGGGTAAAGTAACGGGCGGAAGAGCCCTCTTCAACAGAGACCAACGCCGGGAAAAGATGAGCCAGTTGCGGAAGACCATCTCTCGCAGGTTGGTAGAGTCTAAGAATACAACGGCGATGCTGACCACCTTTAATGAGGCCGATATGAGCCGCATTATGGAGATCCGTACCAAGTACAAGGATAAGTTCAAAGAAGCACACGGTGTAGGTCTTGGCTTCATGAGCTTTTTTGCCAAAGCTGCCGCCATTGCTTTACAGGAATGGCCTGCCGTGAATGCCTATATTGATGGCGACCAACTGGTATACCATGATTATGTAGATATTTCTATTGCTGTTTCTACGCCACGGGGTCTTACTGTTCCCGTAATTCGTAACGTGGAAAGCCTTAGCATGGCCGATATTGAAAAGAAAGTAATTGAGCTGGCAGGTAAAGCACGCGACAATAAACTTTCCATGGAAGAATTGCAAGGGGGTACCTTCACCATCACCAATGGTGGTGTATTTGGCTCGCTGATGAGTACCCCAATCATCAATCTGCCACAAAGCGCTATCCTGGGTATGCACAAGATACAGGAGCGCCCCATGGCCATCAACGGACAAGTAGTAATTAAACCCATGATGTACCTGGCTGTAAGTTATGACCACCGCATCATTGATGGCAGGGAGTCAGTAAGCTTCCTGGTAAGGGTGAAGGAATTGCTGGAAAATCCTGAACTGTTGTTGTTTGGTAAAGATCCGGTGAAGTCTTTGCTGGAATTATAAGTGGAGAAACCAGCTTCGGGCCAACCTGAAGCCGAGGTTCGTCAACGCTATAAAGATATATGTTTCAAAAAGCCCGTTGTAAAGACGGGCTTTTTTGCTTTGGAGAGTGGCTTATAATGGGTCAGGGAGTACCGATCTCTCGGGGCCATGTTGGTGTTGTATAAATGGGTATACGAGGCTTTTAGGGGGACCTTTGTACGTTTCAAATAAACTGCTACGAATAATAAAAAGCAAGGCCGGTGAGAACACCAGCCTTGCTGGCGGGATTAAAAATTTTAATGCCTGCCATTAGTATCACCGCACTTCATTCTAAAGCTTTACTACCCGCAGGTATTGGAGCCGGAAAAGTTTTATTTAGGGGTTAGTTTACATATCGAACAGGGTAAAAGGCGCCGGTTGTTCAAAGTTCAGGACCCGGTAAATAGAAGTCAATCCCCTTTTGAGGGGGCGTATAAATAAGTGACATACTGGCAGGAGTGAAGGCGGAGAATTAAGCAAGTATCAGCCTGGTCTCTCCCAGGATCAGCCGGAGATCAGCCGGGGTTTAGCCGGGGATCAGTCCAGTATTAGGTAAGCCAAACGTAAACTTGAAGTAAACCGGAAGTAAACTTGAAGTAAAGTGAAAAGGTGATTTACCAGTCCATTGGCCGCCGGAAGCGTGCCGGAGAAAGTAAAAACTAAGATGGATAACCCCAGCTGGCATTTGAAAAAGGTTATGTGTTTACACCCCTAAATTACTGATAAAATGTCATATTGCGCACCTCATTTCCAATTGACCACCCTGCCCCGAAGCAACTAAATGTCGATTCATTGTAGTTTAGGTAAGCCGCCCATATAAGGTGGGTCGCTCTGCTGTCTGGCGCACGCAGCGCCGAAGAGCGGCTCACCTTTGAACCGGACAAAGTAAGTTCGATTAAGCAAACGGTATTGAGTCGTAAATAAGCTATGTTTTGCCTGGAGGTGAAAATTGGATGTCGGGGTCTGAGGATCGAGTGAAGCATAGCGGCTCAGACAATCCTTTCACTCAGGGCCTTGGCAATGGCTTCTTTGCCGCAGTTGACATGAAGCTTCTGATAAATGTTTTTGAGGTGGGCGCGTATGGTATCAAAAGCCAGGTTCATTTCGGAAGCTATCAGCTTGATGCTGTACCCTTTGGTAAGCCATTGAAGTACTTCAATTTCGCGGGGGAGAGGTGGTATTTGTTGCTATCGGGTCGGGCCTGGAAGGTCTTCAGTACCTTTTAGCAATGGTGGGCGACATAGGTGCACCTCCTTCCAGTACTTCTTGAATGGCATCGAAGAGTTTTGCCGGGGGCGTTTTTTTAACAGGTAACCATTGGCGCCCGCGCAAAGGCATTGGAATAGTTTGTCATCATCTTCAAATACAGTGTACATGATCACAGAGGTTTTGGGATGGGCTTCCTTGATCAATTGCACACCCCGGATACCAGATTCGCCAGGCATATCAATATCCATCAACACTACATCGGGCTTGTATACACGGGCAATATTGGCGGCGTCATTGCATTGGTTATAATCGCCTACTACATCGTAGTCGTTCATCTTTAACAGGTAGGCCAACGATTCGCGTAGCCTGTCATTATCTTCAAAAATGGCAATCCTGGCTAACATGCTATAAAGGTACGCTTATGATACCACTAACTGGTATCGCTCATTTGGGGGATGAGTGGGGGCTAATTTACCGGGAAGCTGATGGAGGTACGGGTTCCTTTTCCGGGAGTAGACTGGATATGCAGTTTGCCTTTCCATTTTTCAGTGCGTTGCTGCATGTTCTTGAGCCCATTGCGATGGGTAATATGTGAGGGGTCAAAACCTTTACCATCATCTTCAATGGTCATGTGCAGTTGATTGCCTTCGAGCCAAACACGGATATTTACCCGCCGGGCATCCGCATGTTTGTAAATGTTATTGATCACTTCTTTGAAAAGCAGGAAGCAGTCGCGCCGTTGTTCCATATTCAGTTTGCGCTGGGCAAAATGTTCATCCAACTGCAGGGAGTACTGGATATTGGCCCCATCAAAGATCTCTGCCGCATAGCGCCTCATCCGCGCAACAGTTTGCTCCAGGGTGTCGTTGTTGGTATTGATGCTCCATACAATATCATCCAGGGCCTGACTGGAGTTGTTGACCTCTTCGGCAATGCGGTTGAGGAATATGCCTGCTTCTTCCTGGCGGTCGAGCTTTTGCCGGCTTAATTCAGACAGGATGCTGATATTGGTTAAGGTGGAACCTATATCATCGTGCAGATCCGTAGCAATGCGGTTGCGCACTTTCTGTAAAGCGATGAGTTGATTAATACGGTATTGGTAAAGAGAATAGAGTAGGGCGCCCAGGACAACCACCAACAGACCCAGGAACCACCATGTTTTCCAGAAAGGAGGCGTAATCGCGATGGAAAGGATGGCTTCGGCATTTTACTGCCTGTGGCCGGGCCCCAGGCTTTAACACGAAAGGTATATTCGCCCGGGGAATATTGGTATAAGCCGCATAGGTTCTGTTGCCTGCTTCGATCCAGTTTTTATCGTACGGGTATAGCTGGTAGTAATAATTGATCTTGCGAGGGGCTACAAAGTCCAGGGCCGCAAAGCTGAAGGACAAGGAGTTTTGATGCCAGGACAGTTTCAGTAGTTTTTATAAGTAATAGCCGTATCCCCCTTCCAGGGTTCATTGTTAATAGTGGCCTGGGTAATCACAACAGGTACCGCTGGGTTACTGCCCGTATATTTGATAGGATCGAACCAGTTCAGGCCATTAGAACCTCCAAAATACAGAACCCCATTGCGGTCGGCATAGTAGGCGCCCGTATTGAACTCATTGCCTTGCAGGCCATCTTCGGCAGTAAACAAACTGAAATGGGAGTTATTGATCTTATGTAGGTCAGTGGGGGATAAAGCGGATAATGCCGCCATTGGTGCTCATCCATAAATTACCCAATTTATCGGGTACGATACTATAAATGGTATTGTTGGGCAACCCGTTTTCTTCAGTAATGGGAATGGATTTACCGGACGTAGTATCAAACACAATGATACCATTGCCAAGCGTACCGATCAATAAATAGGGCGGTCGAAAGAAGAGGCATTTCAGGGTGGGTTCTTCTTCGCGTAATTGTTGAAGTGGTTTGTCTTGCGAGAGAAAAGAGAATTTTTCTGACCGGGTATTGAAAAACTGGATGCCCTTATTTTCAAAGCCAAGGCATAATAGGGTATCGTTGATGGCAATGATGGTGCGGATATTGTTGTCGGCTATCCCCTGCTTATCTAATGGGTTGTACTGGAAGTTCCTGATAAGCCCCTGCTGTTTGTCCAGCAGGCATAGCCCTGCATTACGGGTGCCCAGCCAGGCGCGGTTATGGTTTACAGGGAGTATGGACCATACAGTATGATCGGGCAAATAATATTTTCCTTTGGCCTTGGGGGTGAAATTGGCTTTGGTAACTTTAGTTTGGCTATTCATGATCAGCAGGCCATTATCCTGGATGCCTATCCAGGTATCATCAGCATCTGCATGCAGGGCAACAATACGTTCGCTGCTATCCGTGATATGCGCTGCTGAAAGGTTTACCCGGTCCAACTGGCGGCTTTGTATATTGGTGGCATAAGATAGCCCACTGGAAGAGGTGCCGATCCATAAACCTCCTTTATCGTCGGTGGTGATAGAGCGTACCTGTTCGATAGGTATTTTCTTCTGTAGCGTATTTTTCGAGAGAAGGGAAAACATATTGAGGCGCTTGTCGTACAAACTGGCGCCACCGCCATCGGTACCTACCCAGGTGCCTCCCAGTTTATCGTGTTGAATGCAAAGCACATCTTTATAGCTTAGACTAGCGGCATTGCCTTCCTCAGGTTTGAGTTGGCGAACAGTAGAATCCTTCGGGTTTAATATGAACAACCCTTTGCTAAGGGTGCCTATCCAGATACGCCCCTGGGTGTCGGTCTTGATGGCTTGTACCACCAAATCAGCAGGCAGGTTTTGTTCGGAGCTAAAACCAGTATAGGGAACGAATGTATTATCCTGGGGGCGTTTGCAGTAAATGCCCTGGGCATAGGTGCCCACCAGAGGTTGCCGCTGCTGTCTTCCTCCATTACACTGCAGGAAACAGGAGTACCAGCGGCCTTGTGAAGGTAGTGCGTCTTGCCACTGGATTGGCCAGGTGTCAATGCAGTAATGCCATTGGTAGTAAGGACCCAGTATTTTTGTTGTGGCAACGAAAAAGAAAGTGAATAGAATCGCTGTTGAGCCAGCCATTGGCCCTGGTATAATGGGTGGTATGAGCGGCTGTATCCTGGTAAAACAATCCTGCTCTTTCAGTACCAATCCACAAAGCGCCATTTTTCTCCTGACGAAAGCAACTGACAGCAGGTAATTTCATTCCATTTAATAAACTCCGGAAAGGGGTAGAGGAGTCATTGTACAGGTTAAACCGTTCGAGTTTACCCCCACTCGTGATCAGCCAGAGGTCATGATCAATACCTGCTATGACTTTACCCAACCGGCTATAAGCACGGGTGGTAATATCATCGAAGTTTTTCCTGAATACAGCAAATTCTTTGCCGTCGTAGCGGTTGAGCCCATCTTGTGTGGCAAACCAGAGGAAACCTTTATCGTCGGTGGCGATATCTATGACGCTGTTTTGCGACAAGCCATGGTTGATGTTGATCGTTCTGAATGAATAAGCGGCTTCCTGGGCTGCTGCCCATCCAGGCAGTAGTAAAATATACCATATCAGGAGGCGAATGCGCATGGATTGGAAAGGTACTCACTATTGACTATTCACTATCTTGCACCGGATGAAATTTTTCGCTCACCTCAATACCGCTGTGCAGGTGCTTGACCGCTACAAAGGGCAGCAACCTTTCGGTATTTTTATTAAAGACTTCTTCAGGCAGGATAAAAATACGGATCGCGAGACAGGAAGAGTATCAGTCACCTGTGTTATTGTTATTTCCGGTTGGGAAAGGCTTTCTCCCAATTGCCCGCGGCAGAAAGGGTAGTGGCGGGTTTATTCCTTAGTTCAACGGCCCCTAATGAATGGCTGGGGCAATTAAAACCGGCCTGGAATGAGCAGGTGGCTTTGCCATTGGAGGAAAAGTTCTTACTGGTAGCGGCATCGGCTTCAGAAGGAGAAAGTGTACAGGCTATTTTTCCGTGGGGCACTGCGCTTAGCCAGGGCATTGATTGGGAAGCATTCAACGGCTCCTTTTTGGTACAGCCACAGCTTTTCTACGACTAAGGCCCGGCAGGGAAGTAGTAGTGCGGCAAAAGCTGGAGGCCGCAGGTATGGCGTATAGCATGCCGGCAACCAACTGTATTGCGTTGGCCAATGCTTCAAAAGTGGATGAACTTATTCAGCTTAACAAAGAGGCAGTCATACAAGACTATAGTTCACAAAGGGTAGGGGAGCTGCTGAAAGTGGAGGGGTGGCCCCGGCCGGGTATCCCCGTATGGGATTGTTGTGCGGCTAGTGGAGGTAAATCTATTTTGGCCTGCGATATACTGGGTAAAATCGATCTCATTGTTTCAGATATACGCGAATCAATTATCGTTAACCTTAAAAGCGCTTTGCCGAAGCAGGGATCACCCAATATGGGTCTTTTGTTGCTGATCTTAGTAATGGGCATGAGCGGTTGCCATTAGCTAAAGCACCTGAATTGATCATTGCAGACGTGCCTTGCTCGGGTTCGGGCACTTGGAGTAGGACACCGGAGCAGTTGTATTATTTTGATCCGGCAGGGATTGTGCCGTATCAGGAGTTACAAAAGAAGATCGTGGGGAGGGTAATTAAAGAGTTAGCTCCCGGAGGGCATTTTTTATACATTACCTGTTCAGTATTTGAAGGGGAAAATGAGGCCGTGGTACAATATATACAGGAGCAGTTTGGCCTGCAGGTGATCAAAATGGAGTTGTTAAAGGATATGACCAACAGGCAGATACAATGTTTGCAGCCCTGTTGAAGAAAGGGTAATGTGTTTGATGACCAGGTTGATTAGGGTAGCTTCATTACTTTTGATCAAAGAAACGGTTCGATCCATTGTACAAGGATACCTTATACATGCCACTCTGCCAACCGGCGGAGTAGATCGGCCAGTTAAAATAACCAACTGGTTTGCTGGCGATACGTTTATACACAATGCGGCCTTGCATATCACTGATCTGTATACCCAATTTATTGATTGCATCGGGTGAGTTGATCACAATATTGACCTGGCTGCTAAAGGGGCTGGGCAATATGCGGGTAGTATTAAGGGGGAAGCAAATAGCATTGATGGACGCTTGTAGCGTGGCTATCTCAAAAGTAGTATCGGTGCCAATAGCCTGTACAATCTGATAGGTAGCCAATCCTTTGGCTGTTGTAGTGATGGTATCCTGCCAGGTATATTGATTGGATTTGAAAGCCTGCGAAGCGGAGGCCACCTTTTAACAGGGGTAAAAGTGGTTTCGCCCGGTAGTTTGCGGGCAATCGTGTACACCATGCTGGTATCGTCCTTGCTGGTCCATTGGAGGTTCACCATACAATTATTATAGGTACTGCTGGCATGGGCTTGTTTTTGCAATAGCGATACCATCGCTTTTTAAAGTCGGGCAAGCCATATCCAAAGCGTTCATCGGGGTTGTTGAACTTGTGGGCGCTTCTTTGTACGGCATCAATAATGGCCATATTGTTTAATTCAGGGAAGGCTTGCCAAAGACAGGCTATCAAACCAGCTACATTGGGATTGGAGAAAGAGGTACCGTTACTGGACATGGGATTGCCGTTTACATTGGCCATAATGGCGCCCTGGCCTACAGAAACGATATTGGGTTTTATACGTCCCTTGCTATTGGGCCCCCAACTGGAAGAACCAGCTATGATTCCAGCATTGTTGACAGAGCCAACCGCTACTACACTATCGCCATCTGCCGGACAGATTACAAACTTAAGATCGTCTGTGCGGTTGCCATAATTGCCGGCGCTGTTCATTACAATCATGCCTTTGCGGGCTGCATAGTCGGCTGCGCGGGTAATGATGGAGGTATTGCCATCCCGTTGTGCATACGTATGATCAAAAGCGTGGTCATCGAAGTCGGCATAACCCAGGGAGGAAGAGATCATATCTGCTCCGGCACTATCGGCAAATTCAGCCGCAGCGGTCCAATATTGTTCTTCAACAGGATATTCAACCCCTACTTGTTCAGTGCGCAATAACCAAAAACTGGCATGGGGGCCGTGCCTACTATCACGCCGGGCCTATTGGCTGCAATAATCGTAAAGCAGTAAAGACCGTGTGTGTCATCCTCCGTAACACTGCTTTCATTCCTTACATAATCCCAGGTACCGAGTATGCGGTTTTGCAAACGTACACTATCGAGTGCGGGATTGGTAGTATAGGTACGGAATCCTGCATCGAGAATGGCTATAATGATGTCTCTGCCTGTAAGACCGTGGTTGTGGAGGTAGTCGCCCCGGTGGATGCGTACCTGGTTACTATTGCTGCCATAGTCAAGTGCTGTTTCGCCATTAGTTCTGGCGGCCTGATCAATGGCCCCGGCAGTGAGCGGCGTATAGGTTTCTGTGAATTTATTAATGTGTTTATTATCCTGGCTACTTTGGGTTCTTAATCCCAGTGGACTGGTGGCTATTACAAAGGGATAGGAATTAACCTTGGCCAAAGCATTGGCATCGGTAGTAGTGATCAACACCTGGTTGAGCCATTTGGAGCTATTCAAAATCGTGAGGTTGGGAATTTTCCGGAGACTGTCGAGCCAGGCTGCAGATACCGGCAGGTCCGTAGAGTCGATGGCGATATGCTGACGTGTTCTTCTTTCAATAGCCCTGGGAGAAAGAAAAGTGGCAGGTGCTGCCAGGGTATGGGCAGTACCTTTTTATCGGTAAACCTGACAATATAACGGGAATATTGTGCCCGGGTACCCAGGGAAAGCAAAATAAGGCAGGCTATTGTAAAGAGGTACTTCATGCAGCAATGGTTTTGGCCTTCCTTCTGCTTTAAAGGAAAGGTTTAATTATGATCCAGGATGGATAGTCTCAAGCCAAAGCCCACCTTTTTACCCATGGGTTCCGATTGAGTAGGCGGTTGGTACTCCCAAATGGCTACATCCCGATAGATAAGACCGATGTTTTTAGCATATTTCTCTACCCATACAGTTTTGAGGCAGGCTTGTGAATATCAATAACAGGCACATCGGTGGAGTCATTGATCTGCGTAATCGTAATGGTATTGTCGTATGCTTTTCCGTTCAGTTCGGCAGCGCCAAATTCTTCATACGTATATTCCCAAAACTCCATGCCCTCGGTGATGCTGAAATCAAATTGCTTATAGGGTTCTTCGGGTAAGTAACCATTGCCCTTCCAGCTACGGCCTTCTTTGACCGGGCCTTGCATTTTGAGGAAACGCAGGTTGTTTTCATTTACTTCAACAATATTATCACCCTCAATCACTTCATAGGCCACATTGGCCTTCCAATCGGTTTCGTTGGTACTGTTCAGGTCACGCAGGTAGCGTTGTATGCGCCAGGTAGGCCGGTTGAGTTGATCGGCATACTTACCTTCCACAATGTCCTTCGCCTGATAGGAACTGATCGTTTCATCGAGCCCAAAATTGGTGAATTTGGTGGAGTCTAACCTGTATATGACATATTTGCCTATTTGCAGTTGGAGGAAATCAGTTGGTTTATCATACTGCGTATCGTCGGTTTCCTTGCCACAGGCATTGATGATGACCAATAAAGTAAGTACTGAAAGCCAATGTAACAGGGTAACGTGTTTTTCATGGTAAACCGGTTAGATTCTATGGATATCTTCTTATTGGACAAGTATAACTCTTTTTAGTTGCCTCCTTAGATACGTTCAGCATAGGGCTGATGGATGGGGCAGGGTATAAATAAAAACCGGGAAGTTTTGATCTTTCCCGGTTGTGATAACGTTTTATCAGCCTATTTATTGCTTGAAAATCAGGTCCGAAAGCGACTTCAGGGGGTGTTTTATCCTCTTTGGATGATGCCTCCGCCAATTACATCATTCCCCTCATAAAATACAGCACTTTGTCCAGGAGCTACGCCTTTGGCATCTTCATAGAACCTGACATTTACGCCTTTTTCATGGGTGTAGAGGTTGGACAGGGTGCCCTTATCCTTGTAACGGATCTTGGTAATGGCTTCCATACCGTCGGTTATGCCGTCGTATTTAAGCCAATTGATCTTGCTTACGACCATGTCATGGCGGTTGAGGTCATCCTCATCGCCCAACATGACGGTATTGGTTTCGGGGATGATATTGGTCACATAAACAGGCTTCCCAAAGGCAATATCGAGCCCTTTACGCTGGCCAATGGTATAAAAGGGGTAACCCTTGTGTTTGCCCAGGACCTTGCCTTCTTTATCAACAAAATTGCCTCCTGCCACCTGTTGTTCCAGTCCATCGACCCGGCGTTTCAGAAAGCCGCGGTAGTCATTATCAGGCACAAAGCAGATCTCATAGCTTTCGCTCTTTTTGGCCAGTTCGGGGTAACCGTAATCGAGGGCCATCTGGCGGATCTCGGTCTTGCGGTAAGTACCCAGCGGCAGCATGGTTCGGGCAAGAAGGTCTTGCTGAAGGCCCCACAGCACATAAGATTGGTCCTTTGTTTCGTCGACTCCTTTGCTAATGTAATGACGGCCATTCGTGTGTTGGTGAATACTGCCATAGTGACCTGTTGCAATGAATTCACAATCAAGCGCATCGGCACGTTTTAACAGTGCCCGCCATTTAATATGGGTATTGCACATCACGCAGGGATTGGGAGTACGTCCGGCAAGGTATTCATCTACAAAATTATCGATTACAAAGCCGCCAAATTCTTCCCGGATATCCAGTATAAAGTGCGGAAAACCATGCTGTACGGCTGCCATGCGGGCATCATTGAAGGAGTCTACATTGCAGCAGCCCGTTTCTTTTTACTGCCTCCGCTGGCGGCATAATCCCAGGTTTTCATGGTAATACCCACCACCTCATAGCCCTGGTCGTTGAGCATGAGGGCTGCTACGGTACTGTCAATACCGCCGCTCATGGCTACCAGCACTTTTCCTTTACGACTCATTTTTGCTTGTTTAGTATGGAGAATAACAGGCAAATATACAAACTGTTCGGGGAAGTCTGGAAGACGGGAGAGTTGGGGGAGTCCGGAGGTCGGGAAAGTCCGGAAGACTGGAGAGTCCGGAAGTTGTAGAAATTAGGCTGGTATGCATAACGTGTTGAATTATTGTTGATTAATGAGTCGCGGCAAATCGTTGAACGGCTTGCCGGTTCGCGCATCATTGTTTATTTTTCCGGGTTTATACCCAACCAGAAACAATATGAGAAAACTGCTATGGGCCCATGGCTTTGTGGCCTTTCAATTGCTATCGCTTTTTGTACAAGGGCAGGACCTAAATTATTACCTGCCGGATTCGGTTAGTTACAGTCCTGCTATTCCCAAACCCAAAGATGTTATTTTCCACGAAGTGGGTCAGTGGCATGTTACACATGACCGGCTGGTGAATTATATGCGGGCAGTGGCAGCGGCGGCGCCTGAGCGGGTGAAGCTGGAAACAATGGGTTTTACCTACGAAGACCGGCCACAGGTATTGTTGATCATCACTTCTCCTAAGAACCACCAGCGGCTGGAAGAAATACGACAGCAACACGTACAGCTGACCGACCCTTCGCGCTCGGGTTCCCTGAATATTGATAACATGCCCATCGTGGTTTGGATCGGACATTCCATCCATGGTAATGAGCAGAGTGGTTCCAATGCTTCACTGGTAAGTGCCTATTACCTGGCAGCCGCGCAGGGCAAGAAAATAGAAGAATTGCTGGATAATGTGGTGATCTTATTTGACCCTTCGTTTAACCCGGATGGCATGCAACGGTTTTCATCCTGGGTCAACCAAAACAAGAGTAAGAACCTGGTAACCGATGTAAATAGCCGGGAGTTTAATGAAACCTGGCCAGGTGGAAGGTTCAACCATTATTGGTTTGACCTTAATCGTGACTGGTTGCCAGCGGTGCATGTGGAAAGTCAGAATAGGCTCAAATGGTTCCACGCCTGGAAACCCAATATTCTTACAGATCATCATGAACAGGGTAGTAATGCTACTTTCTTTTTCAACCGGGTGTGCCTTCGCGCGTAAATCCGTTGACCCCTCAAAAGAACCAGGAGTTAACCGCTAAACTCGGGATATACCATGCTGCGGTACTGGATCGTATCGGATCACTCTATTTTACCAAAGAGAATTATGATGACTTTTATTATGGGAAGGGGTCTACCTATCCTGATGTGCAGGGTTGTATAGGCATCCTTTTGAGCAGGCATCCTCTCGTGGACATGCGCAGGAAACCATGAATGGCGTACTGCGTTTCCCCTTCACCATCCGGAACCAGTTTGTAACAGCCCTGTCCACATTGGAAGGTGCGCAGGCGCTACGCAAAGAGTTTCTGAATTACCAACGTGAATTTTATAAAGAAGCATTGGCCGAAGCTGCTGCGGCGCCACTGGGCGGATATGTATTGGGGTATGGGAATGACCCCTTTCGTACTGCATTGTTTGTTGAGATGTTGCGCCGTCACCAGGTAGAGGTATATGAACTGGGGAGTAATTTTACGAGCGAACCCGGGATTGGTTTTAATAAAGGCGAAGGGTATGTAATACCCGCCAATCAACCACAGATCCGTTTGCTGCATGGCATTTTTGATAAAACGCTTACCTATAAAGACAGCTTGTTCTATGATATTACTGCCTGGACAATGCCACTGGCTTATGGCCTGTCTTATGCGGAAGTGAGTAAGGGAAGGTTCGCTCCTTCGCTATTGGGTAACAAAGTAGATAAAGTGGTTTTTCCGCAAGGCAGTGTAAATGGTGGTAAAACGAACTATGCTTATTTATTCAGGTGGGATGATTACAATGCGCCGCGTGCTTTGTATGCTTTACAAAAAGTGGGTATTGCCGCCAGGGTTTCTACAGTGCCTTTTCAAATTGCTACCGCCACGGGCAACCAGTCATTTGGATATGGAACTATTTCTATTCCGGTACAGTTGCAAACGGTAGATGGTGACAAATTATATGCTACGGTGCAACAGGTGGCAGCTGATAATGGGATTACGATCTATGCGGTTAAAACGGGAAATGTGATCAGTGGAAGCGACCTGGGCAGCAGCCGGATGCCAGTGGTTACCAGGCCTGCTATAGCTTTATTAACCGGCGCAGGCGTGAACCCTATAGATGCGGGGGAAGTGTGGTATTTGCTGGACCAGCGTTTTAATATTCCCGCCACACATTTAGATATCAATGTGTTCAATATTATTGACCTGAACAGGTACAATACCATGATCCTGGCGGGAGGTAATTACAATAGCCTGAATAAGGACAAACTTAAGACCTGGGTGCAGGCTGGCGGCACCTTAATATTGACCGAAGAAGCAGTGGAATGGGGTGCGCAGGCAGGGCTTACCAATGTGGGTTTCAAAAGGCCAAAGAAGATACTGCCAAATTGCTGCGGTATAATGAACGGGAATACCGGGAGGGCGCCAGGCGCATGTTTGGTTCCATCTTACGGGCCGAGGTAGATCAAACACATCCACTGGGGTATGGTTATAACCAGCCTTATGTTGACTTATTCAAGGCCAACAATATTATTCCGGAGCGTAGTAAAAATCCTTATTCCAATCCGTATGTGTATGGCGAGAAGCCCTTGCAAAGTGGTTATATGGTTAAAGAAAACCAGGAGGCTTTGAAAAATTCTGCCGCTGTGCTGGTCAGTGCTATCGGGAATGGAAGAGTGATCTCTATTGCCGACAATCCCAATTTCCGTGCTTTGTGGCTGGGTGGTACGAAGTTATTTATGAATGCTATTTTCTTTGGGCGACTTATTGATGCCGGTGCTGCAAAGGCGGATGAATAGCTGGGAGGTAGTATTTAGGCGATGGCTGAAATTGCGGCAGGCGTGCAATACTTCACATGTTATCAACAGCAAAAATACTATTTATGGTTACCGTTGCGGGAAACTGTAAATTGCCGGTTGAAACAATTAGTACGAAGCTAAAATTATTAAGTATGATTAAACTACAAGCAATCGGTAACCTGGGTAAGGATTGTGTTACCAACACAGTGAATGGCAAAAATGTGATCAACTTCAATGTTGCGCATACAGAGAAGTTCCGGGATGCCCAGGGTAACCAGAAAGATAAAACCATTTGGGTAGAATGTGCGTATTGGACAGACCGTACGGGTATCGCACCTTACTTACGTAAGGGTACTCAGGTATATGTAGAAGGTACGCCTGATATCAGAACCTATTCCAAGAATGATGGAACTACAGGTGTTTCTTTAACCTTGCGTGTATTGAGTATCCAATTGCTGGGCAGCCGTGGTGAAGGTGGTGATAACCAGGGTGGCGGTTACAGCAATAATAATAACAACTATGTTGCTCCTGCCAATAATGCAGTACCTGCAGCTGCTGGCAATTATGGCGAAGCTCCAATGGATGACTTGCCCTTCTAATTTTGTACTATCCCACTGTTTTATAGTTTAAGTAAATGCCCCGCTTAGCGGGGCGTTTTTGTTGGCGTCGATTACACGGTTATTGGCCATTTTGACACGCTTTTGGCTTGTTTTTGCACGAATATCAGTTTGCACAAAAAGGTAGCCCGCCGTTGATTAAATTAGCTGATTATTTTACCTATAACCGTGTATATGAAATATTTAAAGATTGTTTTGGGCGGCGTGCTCCTGTATATGTTGGTATTTTCTACCGGCACACAGCTCGCCTCCTGTCAGAAAGAGCCCATTTATGATACAGTTATTGTAAAGGATACAGTCACTATCCGGGATACGGTTGACTGCGATTGCTACGATTTGAAAGATGGACTGGTAGCCTTGTATAACTTTAATGGCGGTACCCTTAATGACAGCAGTGGCAAGAATAACCATATTGTATTTAATAATGCTACCAAGACTACGGATCGTTTTGGCCGGGCCAATGGCGCTTATTTATTCGATGGAAGTAATAGCTATATGAAAGTGACCAATAGCGCCAGCCTTAATCCAGCGAGCAGTATTACCCTCTCGGCCATCGTTAAAGTGCAAGGCTTTTATCATGGCCTTTGTAAGGGAAACCAAATTATAGGGAAACAAATTTCCAATGATTATGAAGATGGTTATTATGCACTCCGGTTTTCAGACTACACCGATTGCTATACACCTATTGATGTAAATAAGCAGTTCTTTTCAGGGGGTATGGTAATAATTATGGATCATCTGGAACAGCTGCGATCGCAGACACTAATGCTATTAAGGTAGGAAGATGGTATAACGTTGTGTACACTTATGAGAATGGTGTTTCAAAAATATACATAGATGGATTGCTGAAAGCAGAGCGGAATAATCCTGCTTCGTTCACTCCAAGCAATGCCGATGTATATATTGGAAAGACCATCAACCCACAATATCCTTATTATTTCAATGGGGTTATCGATGACATTCGTATTTATAACAGGGCTTTATGTTATGGTGAAGTAAAACAATTAAACAGGTTGAAGAACTAATATTTAAGGCTAAACGATAAATAAGAGCGGGCGCTTCTTGTTCTTGCGAACACAGGAGACGCTCGCTTTTTTATTGAGATCCTTCTGCATTAAGCTGATTAAATGGATGATTTGAATTATCTTAAAGGCATGGCAGGATCTGGCTGTTTATGTTGTAATTAATTATTGATTAATCAACTGTTATGAATGCCCGCACAAAAAAGGTATTGGTGAGTAGTTTACTGATCATAACTGGTTTTTATGTAGTGCTTTGCATCCTGGTGTATTTTCTGCAGGAGAAGCTGATCTTCTTTCCGGAAAAGCTTGCAAAAGATCATGAATTCCGATTTAGCCAGCCTTTCCAGGAAATGAGTTTTAGCATGGACGATGGTAAGTCATTGAGCGGTCTGTTGTTTAAGGCGGATAGTTCGAAGGGGCTTATTTTTTATTTGCATGGAAATGCGGGTTCGCTGGATTCCTGGGGTGAAGTGGCCCGGTTTTATACAGATGCTGGTTATGACCTTTTATGCTAGACTACCGGGGTATGGGAAAAGTGAAGACAACATCAGCAGTCAGGATAAATTTTACAGCGATGTGCGTGCTGTATATGATCAATTGAAAGTGGGTTACCGGGAGGATTCAATGATTATCCTGGGGTATTCAATCGGAACAGGGGCTGCTACCTGGCTGGCCGCTCAAAGCAAGGCCCGCTTACTGATCCTCCAGGCGCCTTACTATAATCTGTCGGATATGGTGCGTCATTATTATCCAATCTTGCCACCTTTCTTGCTTAAATACAAGTTTGAAACCAACAAGTTCTTACCGCAATGTAAAATGCCGGTGGTTGTATTTCATGGTGATGCAGACGGGGTGATCTATTATGGGTCATCTGTCAAGCTGAGCAAGCTCTTTAAAGAGAAGGATACGCTAGTCACTTTACCAGGAGGAGGCCACAACGGCATGAGTGAGCGGCAAGACTACCAGGAAACCTTTAAGCAACTACTACGGAAGAACTTTTAATATTTCCGTCATTCTTTACTCGATTTATTACCTGTTCCGCTCGTAGGTCTTCACCAATTGTTCCAGTTCGGCACGGCTAACAGGGGCCTGCTTATCATCAAGGTTGATAACAAAGAGGTAACCCTTGCTGCCAACTGTGGCCATAAAGGCGCTCACCAGGTTGAACTGTTCACTCACCAGCAAACGGCCATTGGAAACATTCCATAATTCTTTGGCGCAAAGGCAACCATTGGTGGGGGTAAGGGGATACCAGGGCTTATTCTTAAAATACTCAGGGTCGATGGTCGTGCCGTGGGCGATGATCTCCGTACGGCCAATTTTGCCCGCCTGGAATACTTCAGTCATGGGTGTGTATTTCCTCCAGGATGGAGGGAATAGGTCGAGATAGGAAACCATTGAATCGCGCGTGCTATCCCAATGTTCCCAGGGAGGCATTTGAAAATACTTTTCCCAGCTATTTTCATTGGGCATGATCAGTTGAAGGTTGGGGGTAGGGCCAATGAGCGTGTTGCCAGATACAGCGGTACCCTGTATGCTGTAAATGCCCTGTGGTGTACTCCCATTGGTAATAAAATAAGGCAGGTTGGAGGCCGAGCGGGCCAGTTGTTCAAAGATCATCAGCCGTCCATCGGGATGCCGCATAAAGCGGCCTGCAGCATCCTGCACAATGGCCATTCCTGCATAATCGCGGTTCCAGCGTTGAAAAGAATAAATGGTTTTTTGTTTACGGATAGCTTGGCTGCTAAAGAGGGCAGTAAGGTCGGGCGTTTTACGGGCCTTATTGGTGAGGTAGGTGTTGAGGTGATTTTCCAATGCCTGCAGCAAGGGTATGGAGTCATAATTGCTGAACTGTTCTACCATCCTGATCTTGATATCATTCACGTTATTGGTAGACGTATCATGCCGAAAGAGATAAGCTGCGCACATGGCAAACAGCTTGGGGTGCGTTTCGTTTTGAAACACCTTTTGTACCTGCTGCGCAAAAGTACTTGGGTAGGTGGCATAGACCGCTTCCAATAAGGCTCTTTTGGTATCGTATTGGAGGGAATCATATTGAAGGAAGAGTTTGTCAAATCCATTAGCCACATCGTCGCCGGTAAGCTGAAACTGGGAGATTGCCAGGCAGGCTGATTCAAATTGGTATTCTGAATTACTATCAAGGGCTTGAGTGAAATGGTGGCCTATTACATTTTCCCGCAGGTCTTTTTCGAGCCAGGCTCTTTTTTTCGTACAAAACAAAACCGGAGTAAATATCCTCCCTGCGTGTTTGAGCAGTGGAAGTAGTTTGCCACAAGAGCAAGCCCAGCAAGAGTACCAGCCATAACTTCATGTTACAAATGTATGGCCCTGCGGCATAATATGAACAAGGCGATAAGGCAACAAGGCAATAGGAAGTCTTAGACAGTCAACCGTATACTGGGTAAGCCGTCCCGATAACTGGCGGGAAGGGGCCCTCCCTAAAGCTGCCTTCGGCTGGTGACGGAACAAACTGTTTAATTGAGGTGTATTTTCTCCAGTTGCTTTATTTTTCCAGGATCAGTTTTTTCTCCGCCAGCGAGGTGGTAAGGTTATGTGCCTGAGAAAGGTACTGCCGGCCATTATTACAATCACCCAGTTGGCTATAGAGTTCACCCAATACAGCTGGGTAGAGGTATTGTGTTGCTACGAGTTTCTCGATACCCTCGATATTCCAAATTTCCTGGATAGCTTCAGCCGCCTGATCCATTTGAGCCAGCACAATGGCCCGGTTTAAACGAACGAGAGAGGTTGGTTTTTTTCGAGGAGGAGGTCATAGAGGTAACGCATTCGCTGCCAGTTCGTGTCCTCAAAGTGAGCGGCCATGCAATGTTCGGCTGCGATGGCCGATTCGATATGATAGATGGTCAGTGCCTGTCCTTGTGAAGAATGATTAAGGTATTGAAAACCGCGTTTGATCAGGTCTTTATTCCAGGTACTGCGGTCCTGGTGCTGGAGCAGGATAATGGTATTGTGCGCACCTATGCGACTTTCAAATCGGGAGGCCTGGAAACACATGAGGGCCAGCAAGGCATACGTAGCAGGCCGGCTGCCAACAGCATGTTGAGACAATAGTATGCCAAGGCGCAGAGCTTCCACGCAAAGGTCATGCCGTATGAGTTCATCTTCTTTGCCCGAATTATATCCTTCATTGAACAGGAGGTATAATACTGAATATACAATTTCCAGTCGCTCCTTTAGCTGTTCACCCACCGGAATTTCCAATGGGATATGTACTTCTTTCAGGAATTGTTTGGCGCGGTAGAGGCGTTTCTGAATGGTAGCTTCATTGGTAATGAGTGCGCGGGCTATTTCGGAAGCACTAAAACCAGAAACAGTTTTCAAGGTCAGGGCTATCTGGTCTTCTTCTTTGAGGGCGGGGTGACAAGAGGCGAAGATCATACGCAACTGGCTATCGGCAATCTCCGTATCGAGGAAGAAATGTTCGAGCGCTTCTTCAGCCTCTGTTTTTAGCTGATGTACCAGTTCTTGCGAATACAAACGGAAATGATGTTCACGGCGAATGAGATCGATGGCTTTGTTTTTAGCCACACGCATCAGCCAGGCTGCGGGATTATCGGGTAATTGTCCATAACGCCAGCTTTGGGCGGCTTTGAGAAATGCCTCCTGTATTACATCTTCTACCATGCCCAGGTTATGGGTTCCAAATACGCGGGTAAGCACAGCAATCATCTTGCCGGACTCATGCCGGAAAAGATGTTCTACAACCTGCTGGGGAGATTCGTTGGGCATTAAATACCAATTGCTTATTGCCAGTTAACAGATACCGGTTACCAGCTTGCTGGTAACCAGATAAGGATGTACAGTTACCGGTTTCCGGTTACCAGTTGCTGGTAACCGGAAGCCGGTATTCTTGAAATGATCTTTTTCGTTAAGTTTAGTCCGCACCAGGAATAATCTGTACTTCTCTTACTTCCAGGCTGCCAGCTAATGCAAAATCGGGATAGCCTTTAGAATGTTGTACCGCTTCGTCAATGTCTTTGGCTTTGATAATAAAGTAACCGCCTACGAGTTCTTTGCTTTCAGCAAAAGGACCATCGGTAACCACGGCATTTTTACCGGACACCATTTTGCCTCCTTTAATTAAGGGGCGGCCTTCAACATAAATGCCTTCATTTTTAAGCTGCTGTACCCAATCCAGCCATTTGTACATATTTGCTTCTGCTTCTTCGGCACTCAAATTCATGTCTTCATAATAAGGGCCTTTGAAAATGAACATAAACTCTTTCATACGAATGATTTTTGCGTTATTAAATGTTATTGTCGCAAGTATGACGGATAAGGAAAGCGTGGGAGGACAAAATTGAGAAAATCTTTCTAGTCTTCCTTACCGGGTAAATAAAAACCCGGCAAGTGCCGGGTTTTCTGGTCATTGGGTAGTTTTCTAAGGGAGTATGCGGTGATAATTCTATTGAACCCTGAAACTTTTACTCACTTTTTTATCGGGTCGGCTGGCTATCACGGTATAAACACCTTTGTTAAAGCCGCTTACATCGAGTCGAATAATACCGGTTTGGTTTTGGAGGTTTTGGGTGATAAGCATTTGTCCCTGCATATTAAACAGCTGGAGATTTGCGAAGGGCTCATTCAATTGCACTTGTAGCTGGCCATAAGTGATCACTGTAGGGAAAAGTTGTAGCTCCATGCCTTTTTCGGGATCGGTATCCAGGCTGATGATCTTTGAATAGGTGTAGGTGGCATCTTTATCGATCGATTTTAACCGGTAATACATCCTGCCTTCGAAATGGGTGGGGTGCTTAAAATAGTATTCGGGGCTTACATTATTAGGATCTGTCAGTACCGTGCCTGCTTTTATCCACGCTGATCCATCATTGCTGTATTCAAGGTCAAATTGCTGCAGGTTGATCTCCCGGCTGGTTTTCCAGCGTAATTCATTGTATCCTGTCTGTGCTTTTGCTGTGAAAGAAAGGAGCGTAAGGGGCAAGGCGCTGGAAACGGCTACTTGGAAAAGGGCGCCTGCAGTAAGGGAAAGGGCATAGAGTTCACCATTTTCGGCTTCACCAAATGAGGCAATACGTCCAGGCAGTCCACCTTGTTGCGTTACCTGCCATCCGGTACCGCCATTGGATTTGATGAGCCATACATTGTTGGAAATATAATCGGCACAAATATAATAACCCGCCAGTGTGGGAAATTGGGACCCTCGATAAACATAACCACCAGTCACGGCAAATCCACCGGTCACATTATCGTGTGGATACGAAAATATGGGGCTTATATAATTGGCTGCAGGCAGGCAACCACTGCTATTAAAAGGGGCATTGGCTTCATAACAACGCCATCCATAGTTAACGTTACCCGTAGCTGCAGCCGGACGGAAATTGATCTCCTCCCATCCATCCTGTCCCACATCGGCAATCCACATGTCGCCTGTACTCCGATCGAAGCTCCAGCGCCAGGGATTGCGCAGACCAAAGGCCCAAATGGCGTGTAAGGTATCCGTTGCAGAAATGTAAGGGTTGTCGGCGGGGATGCTGTAATATGGAGGCGTTGTAAAGTTACCTACATCAATCCGGATCATTTTCCCCATGAGGCTATCGCCGCGCTGGGCATAATTGCGTTCATCACCACTGCCGCCCCCATCGCCGGCCGCAAAATACAAATAGCCATCGGGTCCAAAATTGAGCTTGCCTCCATTGTGGTTGGTTTCGGGTATTGGCTTCTCAATGGTGAGGATCACGGTTTTGGACGATGGGTCGGCCAGGTTGGGATTACCTGCCTGTACCTGGTAGCGGGCAATTTCCACATCACCAACGGCATTGGTATAGTGTACAAAGAAATAACGGTTGGTGGCGTAGGCGGGATGGAAGGCCATGCTGAGTAATCCTCGTTCTCCGCCAGAAGTAATGCCGGTTACGGTGAGGAACGTCCCCAACAAATTAAAGGAAGCATCGTAAGCTTTGATGGTGCCGCCTCGTTCTACAATAAAGAAACGGTTGGTGCCATCGGATGCATTGACCACATCTACCGGCGCGCTGAGGCCTGAAGGAATAACGGGGGTGAAGGTCAATACGGGCTGAGCTTGCAGCGTTGTACATGCCAACAGCAGGTACACAATTAAGCCGGGCAGAAAACGGCCATGCAGGGGAGTAGTGTTAGTCATATACTTGATTTTACAGGTGGAAGCCAGGTAAAAACAGTTAGACAGGTACTGGAAAAAGGAGTTATTGGAATGGGTACAAATCCAATGCCCGGAGGTAAAAGGCATGTAGGGACGGAATCAGGAAAAAGGTAATTGGCAGGGGGCTTAGAATAATGCGAAAGGCATGTAGAAAATACCAATAATTGTTGTAATACTACGTATCTAATGGCTTTCAATGCATAAGAGACTGATAATCTGTTGGTGTTTACAAAAAAGCTCCTTAATTTTACGGGTAATCAGCCAGGCTGTATCTTTCCATCCGTACCCCCGGCACAGCTGCCAATGAATGACTAATTTACCCAACACATATTGTATTTAATATCTTCCTGGAAGATATGAGAGGTTGTCAAAAGGGCCTTATTTCGCAATAAACAAAGGGGGAAAACGCAATGATGAAGAACATGAATGATTTAACATGCGTTCTTTGATTTAGCCGCCTTAAGCGGTGCGAAATAATTAAAGCCAACTTTTGTACAACCTCTTTTTCATTTGCCCCTGGCAATTATTTTTGTAGCATGATCACTTATAATCCTAAAGACTGGTTCACCTTTATTTTTCGTTTTCATAAGGGCGAGACGTTGCTTAGGCTGGTACCCCTTATCCTGGCTATTAGCGCCTATACGACCTTGATTGCCTTCCTGGAACTGGAGGTATTCAAAATGAGCCAGAGCAACTATCTCAAGAATATTTCGCTGATGAATAATCTCTTGAGTTTTGTGATCTCGATGTTGCTGGTTTTCCGTACGAATACTGCGTATGACCGCTGGTGGGAAGGACGCAAGATGTGGGGGCGCTGGTGAACAATAGCCGGAATCTGGCGATTAAAATGAATGCGATCCTGGCTCCCACGGATGATGGGAACCGGGCTTTTTCAGACGCGTAATACCTATGTATGCCAATGTACTGGCGCGTCATTTGGGAGAAGAAAGTACGCGCTTGGCGTTGGATGAAAAAGAGCATCCTGAACTGGAAGGGCTGGATCATGCCAAACATGTACCAAACCAGGTAGCGGCCTTGTTGCTGAAGCGTGTTTATCGCCTGAACCAGGAAGGAACGATTAGCGGCGATCAGTTAATTACACTTAAAGACGAGTTACAGGCTTTTACAGATGTATGTGGCGCCTGTGAAAGGATCAAAAATACACCCATCCCTTTTTCTTATAGCGTGTTCCTGAAGAAGTTCATTTTCTTTTACGTGATGACCTTGCCGCTGAGTTTTGTTTTCAGCCTGGGATATATCGCTATCCCTGTAGTAGCTTTTATATTTTATGTACTGGCCAGTCTTGAATTGATCGCCGAGGAAATTGAAGATCCTTTTGGCAATGATGCCAATGACCTGCCTACACAAAAATTGCCAGCAATATCAAGAAGCATGTACAGGAGATCTTGTAGGGAGTGTAATTCTTCCGGTAGCCTAATAATCATTGTTTATTGCGTTGATGTTGTGCCTACCCGATGAATGGTAGTTGACCCTGATGAGGCAGATATTTTCTTTTATTATTCCACCAAAGAGAGTTTGTATTTTCTGGCATGGCGGTGAGGGCTTATGGGTTGCTGTTTATGCATAGCCCATACCTTCAGGAAGCAGGCGCCGTAGTAAAACATGAAGGAGCAATAAAATACAAAAAGAAGGAGCAGCACAAAGGAAGTAGAAGTGGCGTAAATATTCTTGATGGTACTGTATGATAAAAGTAACCCCAATATCATTTTTGCCCAGGGTAAAGAGCATACCCGTAAAGAATGCACCTGCCAGGGTGACCTTCCAGCTGGTAAATCCATCGGCAATGTATTTAAACAGGATGGTAAACCAGGCAGTAGCGGCAATTACAGAAACCAGTTGTTTAAAAACCCGTACGAGAAATACTACTTTATCGGGGAGGAGGGAGAAGGTTCCTTCGACCAGGAGGACCGCCAGGAACAAAATGCCTGCCAGCAGAATGACTACGAATGACCTGCCCCTTTGTCTTAATTGAAATTTTATACCTACACCTTCCTTAACACGTATTTCCCATAGTTGGTTAAGGGAGTCCCGTATTACTTTAAAGAGAGTGGTGGCTACAAATAAGAGGAATATGAATACAGCCGCAGCAATATACCAGGATTGTGTGAGCAGGCGGACATTGCGCAGGGTAGCCCGCATTTCTTCAACTGCATTGGGTCCCAGGATATCTGTGAGCCCTGTGAATAGTTGGTGACCGATGGCCCTGCGCCCCATGATGAGCCCGAATATCTGTATAAGGATAATGAGTATGGCTGGCAATGCAAAGGTGGTAAAGAATGCCGTAGCTGCAGCCATACGCAAAGGTTCATTCTTTTAAACTCCCGGAAAGCCGCCTTTAATAGTCCTGATAATGTTACTGCGTCACGAAAAAAAGCCATGAGGTGCTGGATTTTACTGTAGCTCACGAAGTGGCTAGCCGGGATGAAGGTAGTTAAAAGGAGGGAATGGATATTGCGTGCAATCGTATTAGTTGAATAAGGACTGGTTAACAGTTATAATAAAAACTCCCTTTCTGGAAAAAAAGGGAGTTGGGTAAACCATCCAATATGTATATTCCTTTGAAAAACTGTAACCATGTTTAAAAAAACCGGGACGCTCCTGCTACGCTACATTCAGTAGAGGGAGGATGAGCTGACATTGGGTATCCTTCACCCTGCTGCTTTCCTGCCCTGTTGAATAATTTGATTTCCTGCTTGCCATACTTGTCTCGCGCCTCTCTTCACGGAATCCCGGTTTTGTTGTTGGTATGCTGTAAGGGTTAATTACAGCTGTTTCCAGGGTACCTGTACGATCTTTTTGGGTACGAATAGTTTAGGTATGCTCTCCAATTGAAAGGAACAAAGACCATCTTGACAAGATTTATGAGATAAGGTCCGGTTGGTCATTTGCTCCTTTGATGACACAAAACTAATGGGAGTAGTGACACCTGTAAAATGCTATTGAGTAAACTGTGCTTATTGTTTAATGAATGGCGTCAAAAATGCTATGAACTGTCGGTCAATAGCTGGTAAATGAGGCCAAAAGCCACTTATAGGAAGGCTTAACAAAACATTAAATGCTGGTTCCGTCCAGTCGGGCGGGATATTTCGTATCGGTTTAGAGAAAGATATGCCTTATTGAGCGGCCTTTCGGCTATGTTGGGCTGATATTGTAGTTGCCAATGGGCAGTATGGGCCGTTTTGATAGGGGGTATTGGTTTTGCACAGTATTCTTGGTAAAAGCTTATTTTGCCGTTTTAATCAGGTGGGACGTATGCGGTTTACGAGGTTGTTTATTTTTTGTTATTGTTCCCTGTCGCTGCTGCTGGTGATGGAATTGCCGGCGCAGGTGGTGCCTGATACTGCCATTAAAAAGGCAGGATTTAAAAAGCCTGATACCATCCGGCGGGCTAGTATCGACAGTTTCATCCTGAAACGGCGGGGGCTGTTAGGTAAACTGGCCCGCAACCTGCTCTCCAACAATCCTACCGGCGATGAAGTAACGGGGCCTATCAGGAATGACCTGCTTTTTAGTATCTATAATGACCGGGTCATCCGGAGTATCCAGATCGTTGGGCTGGATTTTGGTACAGCGATAACAGATACCAGTAAAACATTCAAGAGCCGGCTTACGAACCTGGCCAACGGGTTTCACCATAAAACGCGCGGGTTTGTGATAAGGAACAACCTGTTTTTTGAGGTGGGCGACCGGGTATTTCCTTATCTGTTGGCCGATAACGAGCGTCATTTGCGTGACCAGTCTTATTTGCAGGATGCGCGGATCGTGATCAGGTCATCCGACAGGAGTAATGATTCGGTGGATATTACCATCTTTACGAAGGATGTATTGTCAATTGGTGGCTCATTCAGGATGCACAATAGCCAAAGCGTGAGTGGATCGATCAGGGAAGATAACCTGGGTGGTTGGGGCGACCGTTTGCAAGGGAGTGTGTTGTATGACCAACGGCGTAAAGAACGGGTAGGGTATGGTGGGGAATTTATTAAACGGAATATTGGCGGCTCTTTCATTGATGGCTCAATAGGCTACGATAATTTTAATGATGCTTTTAATAGTGGCCGGGATGAGGAAGTAACTTTCTATGCACGCCTGATAAGACCGCTGGTAAACCCTTATTTGCGATTTACTTATGCAGCTGAAGTGGCATCACACCGCACGGAAAATATGTACCTCAATGATTCTACTTATAAAACAGATGCGCGCTACCGCTATTTTAATTATGATAGCTGGGTGGGATGGAATACGGGTGCTTATAAACTGGGTAAAGGGCAAAATGAGAACGACCGTACGCGTACGTTGCTAAGTGTTCGTTTTTTCCGGAAACAGTTTCAGGAGGTGCCGGAAGTGTTTTCCCAAGAGTATTATTATGACTATATAGACAGGATGGCTGCCTTGGGCTCTTTATCCATTTTCCGCCAGGATTTCTATAAAGTACGCTATATCTATGGTTTTGGCCGTAATGAGGACGTACCAGAGGGAATGGACATCTCGCTTACTGCGGGCTGGACAAAAACGCAGGGTAGGGAAAGGCCGTATGCCGGTATTGATTTTCAACGTTTTTTCTTTACAGAAAAGGAGCATTATTTTAATTATACTGGACGGGTAGGAGGGTACTTCAACAAGAATACGCTGGAGGATGTAGATGTGTTGTTTAACCTGGATTATTTTTCCAATTTACAAAGTCTGAGTAAGAAGTGGAAGCAACGCACTTTTGTTAGTGCCGGTATAGCGCTACAAGCCAATAAGGAATTGAATGAACCGCTGTTTCTGGAAAGCCAATTTGGACTGCCTGAATTGCGCAATACTAAAAAGATATATGGTGAGATCCGAAGCACCTTGAAGGCTGAATCTGTTTTCTTTAGTCCCTGGATGTTTATCAACTTCCGGTTTGCCCCTTTTATATTCGGGAATCTTACGCTGCTAACCCCCGAAAAGCAGGAGCTTAATAAAAGTGATCTGTACAGTAGTATTGGGGGAGGGTTGCGCAGCCGCAATGAAAGTTTGATATTTGGTACGCTTGAGTTTAAAGCTTTTTCTTTCCGCGTAAGAATTATTTTGGCGACAGCTGGCGGCTGGAAGTCAATAGCAGTGTTAAATTCAAGTACAACCGCCAATTTATTAAACGCCCCGAGTTGATCATTGCCAATTAAAGAGGTATCTCTATAGGAAAAGAGGTGGCACCTTTTCCTTTGACTACTGGAAAAGGTGTCACCTCTTTTAGAGCGCTTCGGGCAAAAAAAAGGGCGGTGTAGAAACACCACCCGTTCATCAACGATTGCTTGCCATACGAAAAAGCAGTTTATCTCATGTAACGATATAGTGGCATGCCACTATCAATAAATTGAAGGCGATGTAGAAACATCACCCGTAGGTTCAGGTATGAAAGTTGAACCGATGCAATGCAGTTACGGGTGGAGTCGAACCACCGTAGAAGGTCTTGCCAACCTTCGCCTGTCCTCTCGGCCACGTAACTCGTGTCTGTTTAAGAGCTTCTGTGCCGGTGATATACCCATTGGAGGTAATACACCCGGATAGTGTCGAAATAAGCGATCAGCAATATGGCTGCAAACAACAGCAGTATATTGAGCCATATTGCAGGATATACCAATATAAAACCTATCGTGAGGATTAATAAGCGTAAGAACTCCAGGTAATAGATCCATTGTTTCTGCTCCATAATGGCCCCGCAATTGATCAGGGTTAGCAGGATAGCCAGTGAGATCAATACTTGCTGTGTTAAGGGTATATTATGTTCAAACAGGATGAAAATAAAGAGGAGACCAATAGTTAGGCCGATCTGCCATACTACATACCTGTTCAAAGGCTTATCAAAAGGAGCATTGCTTTGGCGTATCTGGAACCGTTCTTCTGCTATTTCCCGAACTGCCGGATCTATTTGATCTGGTTTACAGAATAACAATTTCAATTTGTTCCAGCCTCCCTGGGTCCGCCGGATGGCGTAGGTAAGTTCGGCCAGAAAATGAAAGTGTTGCCAAAGGAAGCTGTAGCTTTTGACAGGATGCGTTAAGCCATATTTGATCTCAACATTATCCTCTTCTTTTTGAAAAGTGCCAAAGAGCTTATCCCAGATGATAAATACATCGCCATAATTCTTATCCAGGTACTGTTCATTGCTGGCATGGTGTACCCGGTGATGTGAAGGGGTGACTAACACATATTCGAGTATGCCAAGTTTACCGATCAGGCGGGTATGGATGAAAAACGGGTAAAGTCCATGCACCAGTAATATGCTGGTGATCATTGGCGCCGGGAACCCGAGCAGGGGTAGTACTGTCCAGAAACCGGTGCGGATGAAAGCCTGTAATACGGTAATTCTTGCCGAAACAGTATAATTAAAGTCCTCACTCTGGTGGTGTACGATATGCGCAGCCCAAAAATATTGATCTCGTGGGCAAGGCGATGATACCAATACCACATAAAATCGGTACATAACAAAAGCAATATCCATAACAGGAGGCCAGGTTTTATATCAAACAGTCCATAGTGCTTTTGTATATAGTCGTATATGAAAAAGAATAAACCAACTACCCATACATCCAGGAGGCGCTCGGCAATGCCCACGCTGATATTGGCAATAGAATGATGCAGGTTGAAGTAAGGCAGTTTTTACGCCTTGCCACCACATATTCCAATATCATGAACGAAACAAAAGAGGTACTGCAAAGGCCAGTAAGTTCAGTTTCATAGCTCGCTGTGTTGATGGAATAGCCGTGTATCTATTTCGGATCGAGTTTTATCGTGGTTTTTTTAGAAGGATCTTTGATGCTAACCTTTTGAGACCTGTATTTAGGGTGCTCAATTACCAGTGTTACCGGTAGTTGTTGCCAGGTAGAGATCACAAACACGCCATCTTTTCCGGACAGGGCTTCTTCTTCACCAGATACGATATAGACATAAGCATTTTCAACCTGCCTGCCATTGAGGCTGTGGATGATATTGCCTTCTATTTTTACGGGTTTAGACGGAAAGATATCCGATGGGTTCATGATGAGTGCTGGTACTGCAATAAACCAGCTGAAGGCGGACGTAGATTTCATGTAATTATTTTGGATAAACAAATAAGTGTGTATTCCTGTTAGGAAGTACTAACTACATCGCGCTTTTGAATTTTGTGGTAGCATCTCTGATTGTTCTGATTGCAATGATAGTGATATATATTAAGTCTACCAAAATAGTGGACTACTATTGTGTAAGTTTTTGTAAAAAGAGGAGATATGCTGGGAAGTTCGGGGAAGATGGTATTAATAATGTACGTAAATAGCTATTCCAAAGTTCGTTGAATGGTGTATTTATAGCGTTTTTATATTGCAAACGGGAGGGGGAGGCAAGTCTTTAAGGAGGGCTTTACAACCCCGTAACTACTTTTTTTTCCACTTTTTTGAGCATAGGCATAGAACTTGTATTATAAGGCGGTGACGGTTCTATTCACCACTTAAAACGCTTAAACTTATGACCACCAAGGGAAAGTTATTGGGCTTTTGCTCAATGGTATTAACTATTGCTGTCGTTTTTTTGCCTGCTCCAAGGATGATTCCATGAAAGAAGAGCCGGTGCCAGCTGGTAAACAGCAGGTTAAATTGTATCTCACGGATGATCCTGCATTGTTTGACAAAGTTCTCATTGATATTAAGAGTGTAATGGTATTAATAGATACCTGTGATAAAAACAAGGATGACGATGATCATCATGGCAATCATGACGATGATGATGACCATTGTGTAAACTGGGCTAGCCTGAATATTACACCGGGCGTATATGATCTGCTCACTTTGCGTAATGGGGCGGATACATTGCTCGCCAGCGGCATTATTCCTGAGGGCAGGATCAAAAGATCAAAATTGAGTTGGGTACTAATAATTCACTGGTAAAAGACAGTGTTACTTATCCGCTTAGTCTTTTCCCTGGTACACAGGCCAGTATTGTGTTGAAACTGAAGGGTGGGGAATGGGATGAATACCTGCCAGGCCGTAGCCAGTTGTGGCTTGATTTTGATGTGTCCAGGTCAGTAATCAGAGTAAGAGATGGTAAGTTTTACCTGTTGCCGGTGATCAAGATCTTTACTGTGAAAGCTACGGGGAGCCTGGAAGGCAAGGTTTTGCCTAAGGAAGCCTATCCTGTTGTGAGTGTGTACAATGCCCAGGATACAGGATATGCCATTCCATGGTTCAATGGAGAGTTCAAGGTAAGGGGGTTGAAGGAGGGTACGTATAATGTGTTTATCAATGCTTCGAATGGTTACCAGGACACTACCATTACGGGTGTTGAAATTCGCCGGAACAGGGAAACTGCGCTGCCTAAGATCACGCTGCATAAATAGTCAATACCATTAGATCAGATACCAATTGAAGGAAGTGGGGTTGTTTTCAACTCCACTTTTTTTATGGATAAGGGCGTAACTTTGTGGCTTAAGGACTACTATGCTGATTTACAAAGAATTTACCTTCGATTCGGCTCATTTTCTGCCCAACGTGCCGGATGGTCATAAATGCAAGGAGATGCATGGGCATACTTACCGGCTGCGGATATGGATCAAGGGGCAGCCTGACCCTCATCTGGGATGGGTTATGGACTTTGCGGTATTAAAAGCATTGTGAAGACGGTAGTAGCTGAATTGGATCATAAGTGCATGAATAATATAGCAGGGTTGGAAAACCCCACTTGTGAGCTGATAGCAGTATGGATATGGAACCGGCTCAAGCCTTTGTTGCCGGCCATGGATCACCTGGAATTACATGAAACACCTACTTCGGGTGTTATTTATAACGGAGAATAGTCCGGAAGACCGAAAGACGGAAAGTCCGAAAGGCTTTTGTACTGACTTACGGGCTTTGCTGACTTTCAGGCTTGCTCCCCGGCTTATTTCGGGTTAAGCCGGAAGTAATTATCCAATGACAAGGGCCCTCCACCTTCTACCAGGAAGAATACCAGCAATAGGAAAATAATGGTTGTGAATGGCAGTTCCGTGCCCGATGCGAATATGCCGTACTGGTTGGCCATAATGATAATGGCTGCCAGGAGGATGGGCATTTGAGTAATACGGCCCAGCGGGTGAGTAATCCGATGATGATTAAAAATCCTCCCAATAAGTGAGCCCAGGTAATGATAATGATAATGGCATCGGCAGCATTACTAAAGATGGTGCTGTACAATAATTGATGGGCATGTATGGAGTTAAACATGAAGGAAATGCCTTTGTAGATTAGGCAAAGGCCCAAGGCCACCCGGATGACTACCAGCCAGCGGGGGTGATGTACCAAGCTCCAGTTGTGGATTTGTTGAAGCGTACCCATGGCAGATTATTTTAAAAGAACGATGATATTGTCTTTATAAAGTTACGGCTATTATTCAAGCTGGTACTGCATCCGAAATTAATTTTTGCAGGCAGTTATAGCTTGTTTTTAACATTGATTTACCAACGTATACGGTATCCGAAACCGTCTTATTCACATTACATACTATTTTTATTGCTGGTACGTTTTTAGTGTTACCTATATTTGCAATCTTCTATGAACCAAACCCGGAGGCCGTAGGTACGTTGTCCTCCCTCAAAACATAATTTCACTATGAACAATAAGACCTGGTTACAGGCCACTGTGCTGTGCGTAACAGCGACTGTATGTACAACCTTATTAAGCAATTGCCAATCGACCGCTGCCGAATCTCCTGTCATTAGCAAGAATACAGCTGATACTACTGATAAAAAGCTGCTGGAGAAACACCAGCCTCTCCCACTACTTTTTGGATACAGCATTGTATGATGCCACTATGCGATCGATGGTAAATGGCGATTCAACCGGTAAATGGCCCGTGAAGGCCGATTACCCGTTGCCTGGAGCTATTTTACCTATGAAAAGGGTATTGGCCTATTATGGCAACCTGTATTCTACCAGGATGGGTATCCTGGGTGAGCTGCCTGAGCAACAGATGTTGGAGAAGTTACAGGGGGAAGTAAAACGCTGGCAGGCGGCTGATACTACAGTAGAAGTGGTTCCTGCCCTGCATTATATAGCGGTTACTGCCCAGGGAAGTCCTGGTGCGGCTGGCAAATACCGTCTCCGGATGCCCTTTAAAGAAATTGATAAGGTACTGGCCATGGCCGCCAAAATCAATGCATTGGTATTCATTGATATACAGGTAGGTTTGGGTACAGTCCAGGATGAAGTGCCGCAATTGCAGAAGTACTTCAAAATGCCGCATGTTCATTTTGGCATTGACCCCGAGTTTTCAATGAAAACGGGCGCTAAGCCCGGATCAGTGATAGGAAGCTTTGATGCCGCTGATATCAACTATGTAACGAATTACCTGGCCAGGATCGTCAAGGAAAATAACCTGCCTCCTAAGATGCTGGTGGTACACCGCTTCACACAGGCGATGGTTACTAATTATAAGCAAATTAAAATACAGCCTGAAGTTCAGATCGTTATGGACATGGATGGATGGGGCGCAAAGGCCAGGAAGATCACTACCTACAAAACCTTCATTCATAGAGAGCCAGTTCAGTTTACCGGTTTCAAGCTATTCTATAAAAATGATTTCCGGGAACCAGGTAGCCGTATCATGACGCCAGAAGAAGTATTGAGCCTGAAGCCGAAGCCCATCTATATTCAATATCAATAGTGAGTGGGGATGCGGCGGCAAACTCAGCCCAATGAGAGACAAGTTGAAAGCAACGAGCTGCGAGGGGATACAGTTGGGGGATTGTGGGTGACTGGTGAATTGTATGTAGTAAGCAGGTGTGGAGTGGGAAATGGGAGTAGGGATGTCTAATGAAAAGGAACCTGTGATTGAATTATTCTGAAGGATATCAAAAGATTTAAATAAAGGAGCCTTGCAGGTATCGATCCTGCAAGGCTCTTTGCTTTGACCGGCTGCCCCATTAAAGAGGCAGGGCCGGCTATTTTATTTTGTTACCAAACCAGCTTTTGCGGAAGGCCAGCATTTCGGCAGTAGGTGTTTGTCCCTCTTTTCGAAGGTCACAATACTGAAATAAGGATTGCCAATTAAAGTAAGGGTAGCGGTTTTCTTTTTCGCCACGGTGATCATATTCTACCTGAATAGCATCACCTGGTTTGTGTTCTTTCAGAATGGGCTCCAGGTCGGCTGTTTTTTTAACGGGTTTGCCATCCAATGTCAGGAGTTGATCATCAATATCCAGTCCGGCATTGTATAAGGGTGTTCCGATCACAGTATTAGAAGTGATGGTGAGGTTATTGCCTTCTTTCATTTGCACATAACCCAACCAGGGTTTACTTTCGTTGGCCCTTTTAAAACCAGCCCGGCTTTTTCCAGAAGGGGTTTGTAGTTAAAGGATTCATGACCGGTTACGTATTTGCTGAAAAAGTCGGCTGAAAATTTCTTGTCGCCGGTAACATTTGCCAGTACGTCTTCCAGTCCGGGAATGGTATAAGGCACTGCTGTTTTGCCAAACTTTTTCCAGAGGGCGGTCATGTAGTTGTCCAGTGTAAGGTTGCTGAAGCGGGTACGCAATTCAAGCTCCAGTGCCAGGGCTACTGCTCCCCCATATGGATAGTAAGATGTATACATATTGGCATAATTGTTCTTATCAATGGCGGTACCAGCATCTACAAAAACAGCATGGCGGCTCATTTCGGCCGGGGAGAATCTTTTGGCGCCGGCGCTGTTTTCTTTGGTATTGATAAGGCCTGCCAGGGAAGGCAGGAACTCATCTACGGTTTGTAAGTTTGAGCGGGTCATAAGCAGGTCGCCATAATATTGGGTAAACCCCTCTGCGCACCAAAGCTCATTGCTCATGTTGCTTTTTCAAAATTGAAAGGCTCCAGTGTTTTGGGGCGTATGCGTTCTACATTCCAGCAATGGAAAAATTCATGGGAGAATACATCCAGGAGGTAATTGTTGCCATCAAAATTGGCCGGGATGCTAATCATGGTAGAGTTACGGTGTTCCATACCATCGCCTTTCACCCAGGGATTGATGCTGGCTATAAAGGTATATATGCCGTAATCATAGGCCGGTACTTCACCAAAAACAGTCTGTGCTTCTTCGGTTATGGTTTGTACTTTACGGGCAAAAGCGGTAGCGCCAGAGTCGGTGGCTTTGGCTTCCATGGCCAATCTGAATAGGTATTCCTTACCATCCGCATTTTTAAGTTTCCATTCTTTCCAGATAAGGTCGCCAATCTTGGTGGGACTATCCATAAAATACTGTAATCCGGGTGCTGTAAACAGGGTAGGATTGCCTTCTACAGGTTTTAATTGGGTGGCAATGGTCCATTTTTTGCCTTCGGGGATATCGAACTTGATATCGATAGGGGCTTTTTCAAGTCCTTTTACCCACATAAAAACAGCAGGCATATTGAAGTGAATGTTTGTTTGGTCAATACCCGCATAAGTTCCGTCGGGGTGATTGGCATAGAGGGTATATTCTACGCGTACATAGCCATCCTGACGGGATACCTCGTATACGTCGCCATCGATGCGATTGATGGTAAGCGGTTTGCCTGCCCGGTCAAATGCCTTTACATCATACACGTTTTTACCAAATTCGTGGGTGGCATAGCGGCCGGGCGAAGAACGGCTCATGCGGAAGGTGGCATTCCTTTGGGGAATGTCGGTAGCGATCAGGGTGATCTTAGCTTCATGGTGTGCAATATTGGGAAAGGAAACAATATAGCTTACCTTTTGGGCCAGTACGACAGATATTGACGATAAACAGAGCGATAGCAACAGGAGTTTCTTCATTTTGAGCGTTTATAGGTGGACAAGATAGATAATATTTGACAGGATGGGCTCCGGTGAGCCCTACCAGATTGTAGTAAATTAGCGATCAAATTAAGTTGATATGACGGAACGTGAACATCAATTTATGCAGACGGCTATTGAGCTGGCTCGCCAAGGCATGCATGCAGGGCATGGAGGGCCTTTTGGGTGTGTGATAGTGAAGGGTAATGAAATTGTGGGGCAGGGCTGTAATGCGGTTACCTCCAGCAATGATCCAACGGCGCATGCTGAGGTAGTGGCTATCCGGGATGCCTGTCGGCATTTGCAGGTGTACCAGCTTACGGGTTGCGAATTATATACTTCGTGTGAACCTTGCCCTATGTGTATGGGAGCTATTTACTGGGCCAGGCCCGATAAAGTATTTTTGGCGGTACCCGGTTTGATGCTGCTTTTGCAGGGTTTGATGACTCATTTATATATGAAGAGTTGACTGTGCCGGTGGCAGACAGGCGAATACCCTTGGTAAACCTGGACAGAAAGGAGGCGGTGAAATTGTTTGAAGAATGGCTACAGAAACCGGATAAGGTGAAGTATTAAAGACTAGCTGCGAGCTTTGAGCTACGAGCTGCGAGGTAGTAAGAAGGCGAAGCGGCTTCCAATGGGCAGTGATTTGTGAGAATTGTGAGCGGTCAGTTGTGAGGGTAGCTTAATGGGGGTAATCAGCAGGAAATGCCTATTGTTGGAGTTTTTTGATAACGATATAACCCAGGATGATGAGTAGTAATATCAGGAAGATGGCGAGGTAGGTCCAGGGTTGTTCCTGGATCTTACGACGTTCGCGGCGTTGTTTCTTATGCTTTATGTATTGATTCAATTCTTTGTTCAGCTGGTCAACATAGACATTGAGGTCCTTTTGGCAGAAAAGTCCTGTAAGCCTTCCATGGCTTCATTAGCAAAGTCATTATCAGCCATCCAGCGCTCTACTTCATTTTTATCCTTCTCAGACAGCTTGCCTGCCAGGTAATCCATCAGCTTCTGGTTGTCGATGTCCTTGTTACTGTTTGATAATATGTTTAACAAGTCATGATTCATGGCATTGATGCGGTGTATAGCATTGTTTGATCAGCGATTAAGTTTCTTGTCCAATAATATTTTCAGGTTCCTTTTACCATTCTGAATATAGCTTTTAACCTTCATCATGGGATAGCCTGTTTTGTTGGCTATTTCCTGGTAGGATCGCTTTTCCAGGTAAAACAAAGTTACGCACAGTTTCTGCTCGTTGCTAAGTTCACGAAGGCTTTCGTCCATTAATTCCAATTGGCGGTCTTTTTCCAGGTGTAATTTGACGCCTTCCTCTTCTACGGGAGTAACGGCCATTTGCTCCTTGATCTCGGTTTGGCGGCCTGGTTTATCGCGTAGATACATGAGGCAATGGTTTTTGCCACCATGTATAGCCAGGATTTGAAGTATTCTACGCGGTATTTATGCAGTTCGGTAATGGCTTTGAGGAAGATCTGTTGAACACTGTCCTTGGCTTCCTCCTCATTTTTCAGGTATTTCATGCACACTCCCAATAACAGGAGGGTGTATCGCTGTAGGAGCACTCCCAACCAGTAGTTGTTATGGTCGGCATAAAAGCGATCCAATAGTTCCTGGTCGGTTATATGTGCATATTGGTCTGGTTTCACCGGGGGAAATTAGCTATTTTCTTGTAGTAAGATGCAGGAGCTGGGATTTTTCATAAAAGTTAACGGGTTAATTAGTTAGGAGGTAGGAAAAGGGAGGGCTTTTTTGTTTCTTTGTTTAAAATTTGGAATAGCCTATGTCATTCGTAGTATGTTGTGTTCCTGTAAGCCCTTTGCGGGCCGAATCGAGCCATAGAAGTGAAATGATCAGCCAGCTATTGTTAGGGGAAGCGGGGAGTTATTGGAGGAGACGGAGAATTTTGTTAAGCTGCGCTGCTTGCATGATGGTTACGAAGGCTGGTGTCAGCGTAACCAGGTAGTGATTGAGGAAGTACTACCAGGGCATACGGATAATGGTTTGTATGTGGGCGACTGGATGGATAAAGTGTTGATCAATGGGGTAGTGGCTTGGGTGCCGATGGGAGCCCCTGTATTGGCGCCAGCACAGGAAGTAATACAGGCGGGGCCTTATAAACTTCAATATACCACGGGAAGCGCCTGGCAGGTTGCGGGGGCGGTACCAACACCGGAAAGTGTTAAGGCCAGGGCCGAGCGATTTTTAAATACGCCTTATTTATGGGGTGGCCGCAGTGTTTTTGGCATTGATTGCAGTGGGTATTGCCAGTTGGTATTCCGTTTTTCAATATTCCCTTGTTACGGGATGCTTACCTGCAGGCTACGCAGGGTGAACATATTGGGTTTTTACAGGAAGTACATGGGGGCGACCTGGCATTTTTTGACAATGCCGAAGGACGGATCATTCATGTAGGCATATTGCTGAATGAATCGGAGATCATTCATGCTTCTGGTAAAGTTCGGATAGATAAGATAGACAATGCGGGTATTGTGAATACGGATACTGGCCAACGTACGCATCGGTTGAGGATGATTAAGCGATTTTTTTAGACGTGAATCGGCAATCGGCAATCTCTTACTTCGAGGGGACGCGTTCGTTAATTCATGCTTAGACGGGACAAGCAGCGTATCTTTTGCTTTGAATATAATAGAAATGGGCCCAAGGTAGGATACCGCTGGGCCCATTTCTATTATTAATGCCTGCTTATTTGGTAAGCAGCTTGGGCAAAAATTCTCTTTATAAGTATTGATGGCATCCTGTACTACTTTCAGGGCCATGGATTTGTCGCCAAACTCTTCAACTACCACGGTTTTATTCTCTAGTTTTTTATATTCCTCAAAGAAATGGCGCAATTCTTCAAAGAAGTGACGGGGCAATTCTTCAATATTGTTGTAATGGTTAACACCGGGGTCGTTGGCGGCTACGGCAATGATCTTGTCATCGGCATCGCCGCTGTCCACCATTTGCATTACGCCAACCACCTTGGCTTCCATAAGGCAAAGTGCCTGTACGGGTAAAGAAGTAATAACAAGGATGTCCAGGGGATCCTTGTCATCGCCATAGGTTTGGGGATGAAGCCATAATTACAGGGATAATAGAAGGACGAATATATTACGCGGTCCAGTTTGAGCAAACCGCTATCCTTGTCAATTTCATATTTGGCTCTCGAGCCCTGTGGAATTTCAATCACTGCATTTACGATACGGGGGCATTGGCACCATAGGGCACTCCATGCCAGGGATGAGAAATTGTTGTGGTCATGCTGATTACAAATTAATGTTGTACAAAGAATTGATAGCTGTTAATCAGGCGATGGCAATCGTTGGGGGTGCAAGTACAGGTATCATCCCGGGAGGATGATCTGCAGCTATTGCATTTTGATCACGGATTTGAGGTCTACCAACCATTCATTATCGACCCTTACGATCCGTATGGTAGTAGTATCTGTCGGATGAAAGGAGTTGTTGTATTTGTAGTTGGTAACGGAATCATTTACCGGCTGAATTTCTATGGGAAGGATGCTGGCCTCACCAAAGGAATGCTTGTCCTCATTGGTCATTTTCTGGTAATTGGATTGCTGCTTTTTGAGCAGGGTAAGGTTGTCATCGTCTTTCAGGAGGTAGAATTTGGCTTTTTCGTAATTGCCATCCAGGGAGGCGCGGATAAACTGGCGGCCTGCATCCTGGGCATCTTCGGCTTTCTCGTAACCGGTGCTGCCCGAGCAAGCTGCGAATGTTACAGTCAGGGCTATAATGGTGAGCTGTTTGATCATAAAGCAAAAGTAAAGGTTTCGGGATGAAAATGCTACGGGGAGGCCCTGGAACAGGGGGTAAAGGCAGTTTTTTGGGAATCAGTCAGGATAATATAATCTGAATATGGCCTGGATATGGACTAAATATAGAGCTACAGGCTACCTAATAGCAAGGTAAAGACTAGGAATATCGCTATAAGGTCGCTGTAAGGTCGCTATAACGTCGCTATAATATCACTAAAGGACGCTTTAATAGCGCTATGGGTGCCTGGGCAAAGGGAGGTGGCATCCTGCCCGGAGTGGGCGGTATACCCTGTTTGGAGGTCCATTTGGGCAGTATTGGGCATTGGCCTATTCATGGTTTTAAAGATACGAAAAAGCCCAGGCAAGAAGGCCTGGGCTGCTTTAAAAATATTTATCTGGAATTACCCTTCTGTATTGGGTCTTTCGTCCGCAAATTTATTATTGCGGTTTCCCCTCCAGTTGCCGGGTGTGTACTCGGGTGGTGGGTTTTCCTTCTGGTCCTTGTCATAGGCCTTGATAATGGCTTTCACGAGGCGGTGGCGCACCACATCTTCCTCATCCAGTTCAATATGGGCGATGCCGTCAATATTGCGCAGGATACGTACGGCTTTTTCGAGGCCACTGCGTTGGTTTTTGGGAAGGTCAATCTGGGTCATATCGCCGGTAATGATGGCTTTGGCATTGGCACCGATGCGGGTCAGGAACATCTTGATCTGTAAATCGGTGGCATTTTGGGCTTCATCCAGGATAATGAATGCATTATCGAGGGTACGGCCACGCATGTAAGCCAGGGGTGCGATCTCAATTACGCGGGTACTCATATAATAGCCCAGCTTATCGGCAGGTATCATATCGTCGAGTGCATCGTATAAAGGACGCAGGTAGGGATCGATCTTCTCCTTAAGGTCACCGGGCAGGAAGCCAAGGCTTTCGCCTGCTTCTACAGCGGGCCGGGTGAGGATGATCTTTTTAACCAACTTGTTTTTCAATGCCCTTACAGCGAGGGCTACTGCGGTATAGGTTTTACCGGTACCGGCAGGGCCAATGGCAAAGACGACGTCATTTTTTCTGCTTCGTGCACCAGTTTTTCTGGTTCACGGTGCGGGCACGAACGGTTTTCCCATTGGGGCCAAATACGAGGACATCATTGGGGTTGCGTTCAATAAAATTGTCAACGGTTTCCGCATCATCTCCACCGAGTATTTGCTCAAAATAGTTTTGACTCATGTGGCCATTTCGTTGGAGGTATTGAACGATGAGGTCAATCTTCTCTTTGGCATTGTCCACCTGTTCGGGTGAGCCGCTTAATTTAAGTTGTGTACCGCGGGAAAGAATTTTTAATAGCGGGAATCTCTTTTGAGGATATCTAATTTACCGTTGTTTACACCGAAAAACTCAATGGGGTTTACGGCGTCCAGGCTGATAATAGTTTCTGTCAATGCACTTCAATTTAAGTTCACAAAAGTGTACCGATTAGTTTCGATACTGCTAACCCTTCCAGCTATTCCAAATATAATTTTTGAAACAGCTACAAAGCAAAGTTACTTATTAACAAGGTGTGGAAATCACAGGTTAAAGGATTTAACAGAATTGGGTGATGTATTCACCGATTAAAAAATTGAATGGATTTTGGTGATGCAAATGGATTGTATCTTATTGAAATTACAAACTTCTTGATCAACATGCACTTATTGCTACTTTATGTTTTTGTAAAGCAATTTGTGCAGTTAATATCAAACATTTGCTGACAGTATTTGTTTGGTATCTTTTTGAAAGTGATTAACTATTGGAAACCGGGTTTCCATTGGCTACCGAATAAATCTTTTTATGCCTGTTACTACTGATACGACTGAAAAGCATAGACTTAGTCATCCAGCATGTAAATCGCAAATGATGCCTGTACAGGATGCGCTGGATATTTTGCATGGCAAATGGAAACTGTTGATCCTGATGTCGCTGTCAACAGGCCCCATGCGTTTTAAGGAAATACAAAGGCAGGTGGAAGGTATTACGGCTAAAATGCTTTCCAAGGAGTTAAAAGATTTGGAGATCAATGAGCTGGTGGAAAGAACGGTATATGATACAACCCCTGTAGCGGTAGAATATTCAAGAACAGCTTATGGTAATAGCCTGAAAAAGGTAATTGATGAATTGCATGCCTGGGGTGTACAGCACCGCAAGCGGGTGATGAGGAAGAGTAGTTGAGTGCAGGATGCAGTTTTTAGGTATTAGCATGTAGCCATGGGCCGGAGGGGGTGGTATGATAACCATACCGTTTTATTCCTCTTTTTTGAGGCTACGAAGGAGTTCTCCATAGCTCCATTTACGAGAAAGGCCATTAAGGGTTTGGGCTATGCGTTTGGTTTTGGTGGCTTCTGTTTTTGCGCTTTCAATCCATTTACTGAAATAGCCCTGGTGAGATTTGGCCAGGGAATTAAAAAAGCAAGGGCCTGTGGCTCATCGGCCAGGCATTCCATTAATTCGGGTGATAATTGCTGGGGTGTCTTATCTTCCTGTAATTGTACCTTGAGCATGGCACCTTTGCGTTTTTGGTGCCTTTGCGCATTTCGGCATTAATGGGCATCAAAAAACTACCACCTCCATGTGGCAATAAGGCTACGTTCTTAATGGAGTGATCATCCAACTTCCCTTTCACCCGAAAGCTTTTCTTCCAGCCTGGTTTCAGCTGGTTGGCCATATCGGGTGGGATGATAATATAGGTCCACCTGGTTTTATCACCTTGTTCAGCAAATTGCAATATTGTGGTCGTGAATTGCACCATGGGTGTAGCCGGCAATCTTCAATTCAGCATTGTTGATTGTGCAATATACTTACCAAAGTGCAGAAAACATCCGGTGACTGTTATGTATTGTATAACAGGAGAATAGGCCTTATATACTGCGGAGTTCTTCTTCTATCTGGTCGTGGAACTGGGCTTCGGTATCCATGATCCAACGGGGAACTGATTGAGGAACGATTTTCCAATTGCCTTCTTCTTTTTGCATGCGAAAGAGGATGCGGTTGCCGCGGTCGTCCACCACATCAACGGTAAAAATGCCTTCATTAACACCGCCCAGTTTTCTGAAATTAAACTCTCGCAGGCGGCCTTCTACTTTCAGCAGTTTGGTGAACTGAATATTTTTAACGAATTGGATGCGCATATACTTCTATTAAACGATTTTGAGTTATCAATTCTCATGCTACACTTTGTCAAAACTTTCTTAATAACCGAAAAAGTTTTGCACAGAGGGAATAGCTGTTAGCTTTCAGGTATTAGCTTTTAGCCGGTAGTGACTGGCTAATGAATCTAAAAGGTTAAGGTAAAGTTGAGGGGATAGTTTTTCTGCGGCGGATATAGGTGAATTTCTGCAAAGGTAGGTATTAAATTCCGTTTGAGGGGTGGGTAAAAAATAACCCCCATCCTGCTGATGCGGGATGGGGGCTTTATAAATGGCCTTTTGGCGATTAATACCTGTAATGCTCGGGTTTGAAAGGACCTGCTTGAGGAATACCGAGGTAGTCGGCTTGTGCATCGGTCAGTTCATCCAGTTCAACACCGATCTTTTGAGGTGTAAACGGGCAACTTTCTCATCAAGGATCTTAGGCAACACATATACTTTGTTCTCGTATTTGTCGGTGTTGGTCCAAAGTTCCAGCTGAGCCAGGGTTTGGTTGGTGAAAGAGTTACTCATTACAAAGCTGGGGTGACCGGTACCGCAACCGAGGTTAACGAGGCGGCCTTCAGCCAGGATAATGATGTCTTTACCATCTACATTGTAGATATCAACCTGTGGCTTGATGGTGTCTTTGGTATGACCATAGTTGGTATTCATCCAAGCCATGTCGATCTCGATGTCGAAGTGGCCAATGTTACAAACGATGGTTTTATCTTTCATTGCACGGAAGTGCTTTTCTGTGATCAGGTCGCGACAGCCGGAAGCAGTAACTACGATATCGGCTTCTTTTACTGCATCGATCATTTTCTTTACTTCAAAGCCGTCCATAGCAGCCTGGAGGGCGCAGATGGGGTCGATCTCTGTTACGATCACGCGGCAACCGGCGCCAGCCAATGAAGCGGCAGAACCTTTACCAACATCGCCATAGCTACCTACAACGGCTATTTTACCAGCCAGCATTACATCGGTAGCGCGGCGGATAGAATCAACGAGTGATTCTTTACAACCGTATTTGTTATCGAATTTGCTCTTGGTTACAGAGTCGTTTACGTTGAAAGCGGGGATCGGCAAAGTGCCTTTGGCCATTCTTTCATACAGGCGGTGAACGCCGGTAGTGGTTTCTTCGCTGAGACCTTTGATATGTTGTACCAGCTCGGGATATTTGTCGAATACGATGTTGGTAAGATCGCCACCATCATCGAGGATCATATTCAGGGGGCGGTCAGCAGCGCCAAAAACAGGGTTTGCTCAATACACCAATCAGCCTCTTCGAGGGTTTGTCCCTTCCAGGCATAAACACCGATTCCGGCGGCAGCAATGGCAGCAGCGGCATGGTCTTGGGTAGAGAAGATATTGCAAGAGCTCCATTTTACCTCGGCGCCAAGGGCGATCAGGGTTTCAATGAGCACAGCAGTTTGAATGGTCATGTGTAAACAACCAGCTATCCGGGCACCTTTCAGTGGCTGAGAAGGTCCATATTCTGCCCGCAGGGACATTAAGCCAGGCATTTCTGCTTCTGCCAGACGAATTTCTTTGCGGCCCCATTCAGCTAAGCTGATATCTTTTACCTTATAGGGTAAGGAGAAATCAATGTTTTTTGAGATAGTTGACATATTATTTTATTATTTCAGGCCGCAAAGCTACAATTTAGGGTTGTAATGGCCAAGTATGAGCGTTGGGAATACGGCTGCGCGCTAGAGCGAATACAGTTGAGTAGGTGAGTAGTGGGTGGTGTGTTTGGAGGCTGAAATCAATCCAATGAGTTTGAGATCACAGAGGTGTATCGTTTGGAAGGCAATTCTGACCCTGCGGATGAAGCGGTAGTATATGCTATTGAATCCAGGCAAGGGGAGAAAGGTGTCCTGGTGGATGGATTTGGGCCCAGTTCCGATACTGCCAGCGAAGCAATGGTTGAAAAGCTGGCAGTCCGGCGTCCGGCTTAATGCTTTGAGATATCAGCTACAGTCTTCTTTTCCAATAATTTAAGGGTTGCATCGCGCACCTGGATCATAGAATCATGGAGACCGCATTGCTTTTCATCGCAATTCTTGCAACGTTCATAAAAATAGAGGCTTACGCAAGGTAGCATGGCAATGGGGCCGTCTATGAGGCGCATAATTTTTGCCATAGATACTTCTTTAGGGGCTACCTTAAAAAGTAACCTCCTCCTTTCCCTTTTTACTTTCAAGTATGCCTGCTTTTTAAGTTCCAGCAGGATATTCTCCAGGAATTTTAAAGGAATCTTTTTCTTTTTGGCTATTTCTGCAATGAGTACGGGCTGATTATCTTTTTTTCAGCCATGTACATCAAGGCTTTAAAAGCATATTGGGCCTTTTTAGAAAGCATGTGACGATTTGATTTGGCGGCGAGAAAGTTAGAATATTTTTTTGAATGACCAAGAACTTATACCAGTTTATGTTCATAGATATATTTAATAAGACCGATTACGTTGTTAGTCCTGGTTTTACGAAGAATGTTTTTGCGGTGTGTTTCAACGGTCCGTTCACTGATGCCAAGCTGGCCTGCGATCTGTTTGTTATTAAATTCCCGTTCGATTAGGCGGATAACTTCTAGTTCGCGATAGGTAAGGGGCGTATTTTCCGCTGTACCTTCTAGCTGCTTTTTCATACTATCAGATTAATTTTCAGGTGACAAAGGTTAATGGTCAACCGGTATATGATACCGGTAATATATGTTAAAGAATAGATGACAATGGTTACAGTAAGGTTGTCTGAAGGGGCACAATAAAAGGAAGCAGGTTCTTTTTCCCGGATAAAGGTAAGGCGGTGGAATAGGATAACCCATAAAAGGGATGTATAGGGCCAGAATAGGGTAATGGCTTGATCAGCCATGAAAGAAAACTTCATGCAGCACATTTTGGTTAAGCCCCGAAAAATTACATCAATTGTTCAACAGCCCGAAATAAAACTTGGTCAAATTGCTTGCGCCAGATCAAATTCCCAAAACATCGCTCATGGTGTAAATTCCTTGCTTATTATAGAGGAATTCTGCTGCCAGTACAGCACCGATAGCAAATCCTTTCCGGTTGTGGGCCGTATGCTTGATCTCGATATCGTCGATGGCGGAAGTATAAGTAATAATATGCGTTCCGGGTGCCGGATCTATCCGTTCGCTGATGATGGATAGGTTTTCGGGATGGGTAGTTTGCTGGTTAACCCATTGTTTTTTTCCAGTATTGATGTCCAGTATTTGTTCGGCCAGGGTAATGGCTGTTCCACTGGGGGCATCTTTTTTTTTTGTGTATGGTGCACTTCTGTAAGCGATACGTCGTATTCCTTATGGGGCGCCATGAGTTCGGCCAGGCGTTTATTCAGGGCAAAGAAAATGTTTACGCCAACGCTAAAGTTGCTGGCGTACAATAGGGCGCCTTTATGAGTGAGGCAAAAATTGGCAGCTTGTTCATAGCGGGCCAACCATCCGGTAGAACCACAAACTACGGGTACGCCGGCTTCCACACAACGTACTACGTTTTCAAAAGCACTTTCGGGACCGGTAAATTCGATGGCTGCATCGGCCTTACGGATATTGTCAATGGTATTGTCTTCCAGGTTTTCAATACCTACCCTAAGCACAATTTCATGGCCACGTTGAAGTGCTATTTCTTCGATGGCTTTTCCCATTTTCCCGTAACCGATGAGCGCAATTTTCATGTGGAATATTTTGGAGAATACAGCATTTAGAAGGAATACATAAAATATTTCCCTGAAGATGACCTTCAGGGGAAGGTTTAGCTTCTGACTGCTGACTTTTTTACCGCAGCGAAGATATTGTTTTTGGCTGATTTTTACCGACGGTGAATACTAAACTCAGACCGGGTACATTGCCAGACAGGATGGTGGGCTTTACGTGGAAGGAGAGATCGTCGCTTACGTCAAAATCTTTCAGGTGTGCATCTACCGTAGCGTCTACCACATTGAGGCCCCATAATAGTAATCCGAATAGGATGGCATAGTCTCTATTGCGGCGAAACTCATTGCGGTAATTGATGAGTGAATTGGTGCCATTGGCACTTTTTACGAGTGGCAGGAGTTGTGGATCCACTTTGTCCAGGAATACGGGCAATCTATTGTCAAGTGCTGCTACTTTTACGGCATACCGGGTGCGGTTGTACCATTCCTGGTTGTAATACACCAGGTAGGCGGGTATGCCAATACCTGCTGCAACGAGGGGTAGTTTCCAGTATTTTTGTTGTACACCTGTCCCCAGCCGGGAATGATGGCCGAACGGAGAGCGGCTTTGCGGGGGCTATGTTTTGACTTGGCAAGTGTGTCTTTGATCTTGGTGGTATCGATCTTTGAAGGGCGTTCTTCTTTTATTTTACCCGTGGTTGCATTTATTTCCAGGACTGGTTTGGAAACGGTAATAGTATCCTTGGGCCGTTGTGCCGGGACCAACAGGGGCATGATGATGACAACTGTAATAACAAGAAATACTCTGATCATGCAAAAGATACTTAGTTGGCAGTAACACCAATGGCATCCAATATTTTATTCAGGTCCTGGATGGAGTAATACTCAATGGAAATGCTACCGTGTCCTGTTTTGTTGTGATTGAGTTTTACTTTGGTGCTAAAATGCGACGCTAAATTATCTTCAATTTTCTTGTAAGCAGGTGGCAGAGAGGCTTTTACCGAATTTTTAACAGCCAGTGGGCTTTTGTACAGTCTACGTACCAATTCTTCGGTTTGTCTTACAGAAAGATCTTTGCTTTTGATCTCATTGTAGATAAAGAGTTGTTTGTCTACTGTATCTACATTGATAATAGCCCGGGCGTGGCCCATACTGATGATACTGGTGCGTACTGCTACCTGAATATCGGGAGGTAATTTGAGTAAACGAATGTAATTGGCTACGGTGCTTCTTTCTTTGCCCATGCGCTCAGCAACCTGTTCCTGGGTTTGGTTCAGTTCTTCCATCATTCGCTTATAGCTAAGGGCAATTTCCATAGCGTTGAGGTCTTCACGCTGGAGGTTTTCCAATAAAGCCAGTTCCAGCAATTGCTGGTCATTGGCCTGGCGTATATAAGCAGGTACATCTACAAGGCCCGCCAGTTTGAGGCTCTCCAGCGGCGCTCGCCCGATATGAGCCTGTATTTGCCATTGGGGAGTGAAGAAACGGTAATGGGTTGTACCAGGTCGTGCATTTTGATGGAGGCCGACAGTTCATTGAGGGCTGTTTCATCAAAGTCACGGCGTGGCTGTTTGGGATTGGGTTCTATATTTTCTACAGGAATGCGCTGCATGGTGGTCACTTGTTCTACCACTTGTGTTTTGAGGCTGCTACCTGTTGTATTCTTCAGGTCGGAATCAATGCTTTGCAACAGGGAACGGATTCCTTTTCCCAATAACTCTTTATTATTACCCTTTTCTTTTGACATTGTTTATTTTTTAGCTGCGGCTCCCGCTTGGGCGGGACAAGTTTTGAGCTGCAAGCTGCGAGCGATAACCCGTAGCTAACAGCCCGGAGGCCGCCGCTTATTCTAATATTCTTTCTTCCTGTTTAATTTTCGTCATATCATTCTTTTGCAGGATCTCTTTGGCCAGGTTGAGGTAGTTCATGGCTCCTTTGCTTTGGCCATCGTACAGGATCACTGGCTTGCCTACGCTGGGGGCTTCGCTGATACGGCTGTTGCGATGAATGATGGTGTTGAATACCATTTCATCAAAATGTTTGCGTACTTCATTTACCACCTGGTTGCACAGGCGCAAGCGGCCATCATACATGGTCATCAGGATGCCTTCGATCATCAGTTCGGTATTCAGCCTGCTTTGCACTATTTTAATGGTATTGAGTAATTTACCCAATCCTTCCAGGGCGAAGAATTCAGTTTGTACGGGAACGATCACGGAGTCGGAAGCTACCAGGGCATTCACGGTAATGAGGCCCAGGGAAGGAGAACAGTCGATGATCACAAAATCATAATCGTTCTTTACAGGCTCCAGGATACCTTTTAATACGCCTTCGCGATTGGGGTAATTGATCATTTCAATTTCGGCCCCTACGAGGTCGATATGTGAAGGGATCACATCGAGATTGGGTACATCTGATTTTAAGATCACATCTTTTGCCAGGGTACCATTTACCATGCAATCGTACAGGCTTTGTTGAATGTTGTGCAGGTCGAAGCCTACACCAGTGGTGCTATTGGCCTGAGGATCTGCATCTACCAACAGGGTCCTGAATTCCAGTACGGCCAGGCTGGCAGCCACATTGATAGCTGAAGTGGTTTTACCTACACCGCCCTTTGATTGGCTACTCCAATTACTCGCGCCATTGTTTTTAATAAGGTTGTTTTACGTGAATCGCTAATTCCCGCTTTAGCGGGACAAGCTGTGAATCGGCAATCGTTGCTGGTCGTTTGATCCCCAGTCTGTTTCGGGCGCCATAATAAAGAATAATCATTAACTAATAATTACTGATTATTGCTTTTGCTAATAAACGCTTTATAATAGATCAATAGTATCACCGATTTTTACCAGTTTCAGCTCCGCGCCGGCGTCAGCAAATGTTTTGATGGCCTGCTCATGGTCAATTTTTATATACCCGAAAGTGTCATAATGAACGCCAATAATGGTCTGGCAATTTACTATACGTGCGCATTCAGCCGCGTCAGCAGCATCCATGGTAAAGTTGTCACCAATCGGTAAGATGGCAAAATTTAGTTTTGCCCAACGGGGTATCAATTGCATGTCGAGCGTGAGGGCGGTATCGCCACTATAATAAAAATTTCCTTCATCTGTATAGATGATGAATCCCATGGGGTTACCGCCATAGCTACCATCTGGCAAACCGGAAGAATGTTGTGCCACCACACATTTTACAGTAAAAGGGCCAAAACGCCATTTACCGCCGGTATTCATCTGGTGTACATTGGTTATGCCTTGTTTTTGGAGCCATTCACCAATTTCCCAGTTACAGATCACCTGGGCGCCGGTGCGGGAGGCTACCCGCACACAATCGGCCGTATGATCGGCATGGCCGTGGGAAAGCAGGATATAATCTGCCTCTATTTGATCAACATCTATAATATTGTTAGCCAATTCGTTATACGTAATAAAGGGATCGAACAACAGTTTCTTACCTTTTATGGTTACCGAGAAACAGGAATGGCCGTAATAGGTTAATTTCATAGTTTACACTAATTAAACGAATTACACGAATTAATTGAATTGATCCAATACACGAATTGAATAAATTACAGGATATTTCAAAAGGACGGCAAAAATACGTTTTCGGTGTAAGAAATAACAACCAAAAACCTTCTAAGCTGTTAATGCTTTAACATGAGTGAGTTTTATACTATTATTTCCGGCACAAACAGGGTGGGTAGCAATACTATAAAAGTGGCCCAACATTACCGGGATCTGTTAGAAAGCCACGGAATTAACACCAGGCTGGTTTCGCTGGAAGGCTGGAAATCGGTAGATAGAACGCCGGAATATGTTCAATTAGAGCAAGAGGTATTGATCCCTTCCAAGAAATTCATTTTTGTAGTTCCTGAATACAATGGCAGTATTCCCGGGGTATTGAAAGTGATGCTGGATATTTCGGACTATAAAAGGTTTGGTGGGGTAAAAGGCGCTTTTGACCGGGGTGGCGCTGGGGCGGTCGGGCAATCAACGTGGGCTGGACCATTTAACAAGCATCCTGCACTACCTGAAGGTTGTTGTATATCACAATAAACTGCCCATTTCGTCTGTGGATAAGTTACTGAATGGCGCCGGTGTTATTCATGATAAGGGTACTTTGGATGCCATTCAGGCACAGGTTGATGAATTTATAAGCTTTTAGAGAAAACCGGAAAGCCGGGAAGATAGAAAGGCCGGAAGGCTGAAGGAATGGAAGAAGTGAGTGGCCGGTGTAGAGCCTAAAAAAATTACTACGCATAAAATATGCTCACGCTCCAATCGTCTACCGGGTATAAACAAAAATGTAATAGTCCTGATTTGAGTATTTAACTGCTGCGGGCCTGACCGGTGCCTGACGGCAGGATGGCTATTTCATTTTATCTATTACTAAATTAACTTTTCATGCGTAATGCAGGATTTACATGGGTTTTGATGGGCATCATGGTTTTATTAGATATTTATGTGTACCAGGCCATAAAGGTAATAGCGCCGGTATCGCCCAGGATGCGCCTTTTGTAATGACAGTTTATTGGATACTGTCGGTGGCTGCTATTGCCATGATCATGATGTTGCCTTACAGTAATCCGGCGGCTTGGCCCAAATGGATCCGTACCTATGTATTTGCCATTGTGATCGGGTTGTTCATGAGCAAGCTCCTGGCTTCTCTATTCATTGCGGTGGATGATATTCGCCGTGCGGGTACCTGGGTAGTACAGCGGTTTTCGGGAAAAAGCCTTGGTGCAGGAGAGGAGGGAGCAGGAGGAATTACGCGGTCGGCTTTCTTAAGTTGGTTGAGCCTGGCAGTGGGTGGTGGGCTTTTTGGTACGCTGCTGTATGGATTTAACAATAAATACCGCTACCAGGTAAATAAGCTTAGGTTGAGTTTTGCCAACCTGCCGGCTGCATTTAAAGGATTGAAGATTGTACACATTTCTGATATCCATTCGGGCAGTTTTACCGACAGGCAGGCTGTGGAGAAGGGAATAGAAAAGATCATGGAGCAAAAGCCAGACCTTATTTTGTTTACCGGCGATCTGGTGAATGACCGTGCCACGGAGATGGAAGAATATAAATATGTATTCAATAAATTAAAAGCGCCGCTGGGTGTGTATTCCACCTTGGGTAATCATGATTATGGTGATTATGTACATTGGGAAAATGAATCGGTGAAGGCAGCCAACCTGGAAAACCTCAAATCGGTGCACAGTGATATGGGATGGCGTTTGTTGATGAATGAGCACGTGGTGCTGGAGAAAGAAGGACAGCAAATTGCCTTATTGGGTATCGAAAACTGGAGTGCGCGGGGCAATTTCCCTAAATATGGCAAGATGCAGGAGGCGCATCCGGGTACGGAACAATACGCATTCAAAATATTGATGAGCCATGATCCCAGCCATTGGGAAGCTGAGGTGCTGGATAAATACAAAGATGTAGACCTGATGTTGGCAGGCCACACGCATGGTATGCAATTCGGCTTAGAAATTCCCGGATTTAAATGGAGCCCTGTACAATATATGTATAAGCAATGGGCGGGGTTGTATGAAGCTGAAAAGCAGAAGCTTTATGTGAACCGGGGTTTTGGATTTATTGGTTATCCGGGCAGGGTAGGTATTATGCCAGAGATAACGGTTCTTGAATTGGCTTAAAACTGTACTAGTTGGTGAGGGTGCAATTATCAATAGCAAAGGGCCATTTACTGATCGTAAACGGCCCTTTTACTTTGACGTAAAATAAAGTTGCTACTAATTGCAGAACCAAAACCAGTTAACATTAACCATTGTACCAATCCTTAAATGCGGTCCTTCTTAATCTTCACAAATCTTTCTGCATACTTGTTTGGCTGGGTCACTGTATGCAGTACATGTTTTAAAATGGGTACAGCGTAAGCACAGGAATCCTAAAATGGTACGGTATTAAAAACGGACACCCAGGATCTAAAAGCCATCATGTTGCCAAGTCACAAAAAAAGGAGCGTTGCTGGTAAAATTTAAGCTCATGTGACCCGCATGATCTCTAATAGGCGGATGCTTAGGGGTGGTTTTTCAAACAGGCGAAAAAGTATCTGAACATTAGTTAAGGGTAGGGTTCAGGGGGCAAGGTTTTAAGTGTTTTCCTTTTTAGTAACCTGTTACTTTGTAATCACATAACAAATATACTGCGGCTATTGGGGAGGATGAGGTTGAATCGGTGAGCCGGGTTAAATTGTAGCCGGAGTACTTCAATTAGCCGGTGGGGGCAATGGCGGGTGATAAGGGGCTAGTGAGCGCGCGACTAATGGTAAATGGTTAGTGGCGATTGGTAAGTAGTTGATCGTTAATGGTTAATGAAAATTCCGAGGGAGTGGAGCTTTATTTCAATAAAGGTAATCAGGGAGGGTTCAATTTGTGTATTACAATAATTTCAATTTTTTCATGAACTGGCTACGATAACTTTCGGCGATGGGTATGGGTGTACTCATGATATTGAGTACGCCATCTTCAATGGTGTCTATTTTATCCAGGGCTACAATATAACTGCGATGGATGCGCATCAGATTGGCCGAGCTTAATTTTTCTTCCACTGCTTTGAGGGTAGTATGTACAATATACCATTTACCGGGGGTATAGATCTTAATGTAATCGCCCATCGCTTCTATCCATAAGATATCTTCCAGCTTCATCTTTTTTAAGGCGCCATTGTCTCGAATGAATAGGTAGTTCTCATCTATATTATTCACTTCCGTTTTATCGCGCTGTAAAACTTCGCGGGCTTTGTCAATGGCCTGCAGGAGACGGGGAAGAGTGACTGGTTTCAATAGGTAATCGGCCACATTGAGCTCGAATGCTTCCAGGGCATAATCTTTATTGGAAGTGGTGAATATGATCAGTGGCTTTTTGGGCAGCGATTTCAACAATTCAATGCCACTCATTCCAGGCATTTCAATATCGAGAAATACAAGATCGGGAAACTGGCGGGTTATATTTTGATGGGCTTCCAGGGCGTCCCTGCATTCGCCTAAAACTTCCAGCACGCCTGTTTGCGTAACGAGTTGACTGAGCATGAGCCTGGCCATTTCGTTGTCATCTACTATGAGGCATCTTATCTTTTTCAGAGGATTAATCTTTGGATAAATGGAAATGTTACGTTTAAGGTAGGAAAAATATGGCAATGAAAGGGCCATTAGTATTTTTTAATACTAATATGGTTGTATTCATTAAACGTGCAACCGTTTCCGGGCATCCCTGCCCCTTGGCTACTGGATAAGTTGCACAAAAAAATAAGCAAGGAGGGGGTATTGTTTACATGGGTTGTACTGCACGGGGCATGTAGATAAAACCCCATTTGAAACATTAGCTGGAATGAGGAGGCAAACGATTTTATAACTTTATTCACGAACGGTGCAACGAATTAACAACCAGTTTTGTTTCCTTGGCATATAAGTTGAAAAATACTTTATGAACTAAATATCAATTGATTTATGAAAAAGAAATCACTGGCTTTACTAACAGTAGCCCTGGCCCTTACTACCCTTTCATTTGCGCAAGGATTTCATGTTGGTGTGAAGGGGGCGCCAATATTTTTAAAGTAGATGGAAAGTCATTCAATGATGAATTTAAGTTTGGTTATAACCTGGGCGCCTTTGCCGAGATCAACTTCAATCAAAAATGGGGGTTGCAACCCGAGCTTTTGTGGAATCAGACGAATTACCGTACCGGAAATGATTTTTCGTCTTTGTATCCCAATGGGAAAAATGACGTGAAAGGAAAACTGAACTATATCAGTATTCCTATCTTGTTAACCTATCGCCCAGTAAAGATCTTCTCTTTACAACTCGGACCTCAATTTGGTATTATGACCAGTCAGGATAAAGACCTGTTGGGATCAACCAAGGAGGCCTTTAAAAGCGGTGATTTCTCCATGTTAGGCGGCGCTCAACTGAACCTCGGTGGTTTGCGTGTAGGCGGCCGGTATGTAGTAGGGCTTACCAATATTAATGATATTGACAACAAAGAAAAATGGAAGAACCAGGGTTTTCAGCTCTACCTGGGGTATGCCATATTATAGTGCTTAGGATGAAGGATTAAACAAAAAGCCTTGCAGGCCTGCCCGGCCTGCAAGGCTTTTTGTTGCGATTATTGGTAAACAATCGCTTTTGGCTGTAAAACACTGCCCTTTGTTTTCAAAACAAAGGTTATTGGCTGTAAATCAACGGCTTTTGTGTGTAAAACAATGCCTGTTGTGTGTAATACACTGGGTATTGCAGGTAAAGCAATGACCATAGCTTGTAAAACAATGGCTTTGGCCTGGAAAACAATGGGCATTGCTTGTAAAACAATGACCACTGGTTGTAAAACAATGACCACTGCTTGTAAAACAATGACCACTGCTTGTAAAACAATAGTTATTGTGTGTAAAGCCATAGCTTGTGCAAACCCACATTTGTCAAATTTTAGGCATTATCCGGAAGGCTATGTACTAGCTTTTTAATGTGGGCCGTTATTACAATAACCGGCCTTCCTAAAATGGATTTGCTATTGCTGTGTGCCGGGTATTGACCGGCAATATATTTAATGTGAAAACCGCCCGTTGTATGAAAAAGCCAAGACTAAAATCGGACTTTACCCGGCTTACAGATGCGCTAATGGAAATTAAAGCGGAAGCTATTGTAAGAGCTATGACGGGCAATGCCTTTTTCCGGCTCCATTGCCTGCGCTGGCACTGGTAAGTGTAACCATCGCCGATTATGCAACGCTGCTTTCGAGGGCGCAAACCGGAGATAGGATCCAAATTGCTTTTAAAAATGAAAAACGGGAAGCCCTGGCACAATTACTCACCCGGCTGGCTGCTTATGTAACGCTTGCTGCCGATGGCGATGAAGCGATCATGGTGAGTAGTGGTTTTGAACTGGCAAAGGAGCCTGGCAACAGGCCGCCAATAGGAACGCCGGAAAACTTTTTGGTAAATTTTGGCCTCAATACAGGCGAAATGGTGAGCAGTGTAGCCAGGGTAATGGGTGCGCGATCGTATGTTCATGAGTATACGCCCGATCCCATAGGGCCAGATAGTGAATGGAATAAACAGTTTACTACGCGGCGCAAATATACTTTTGCCGGCCTGGTGCCGGGGCAAAAATATTGGTTCAGGGTGGCTGCCATTGGCCCGCGGGAGCAAATAGTATATACCCATGCACAGGTTAGCATGGCAGCATAAGCCCGCCCCCGGCCCCTGCTACAGGAGGGGTGTAGGGCAAAATATAGCTATGAAGAGCTGGATTTTAGCAGCAGCATTCCGGTTGCCATAATTTCTGTTACCTGCCTTTTAATGCCTTCTTTATCGGTGTAGCTGCGGCTAAGCAGTTTACCTTCTATCACTGTATCCCTGCCCTTCTGCAAGTATTTTGCTGCCAGTTCTGCCAGCCTGCCCCAGGCAATTACTGTGTGCCACTGGGTTTCGGTTATTCTTTCGCCCTGTGCATTACAATAGGTTTCATTGGTAGCTATGCAAAAGCGTACCCATTTTTTGCCTTTTTCTGTAACCTTTATTCCGGGCTTTTTACCAATGCAGCCAATGAGCTGTACTTTATTGCGGAGTGCATACATAGGTGTATTATATTAATTGGAAGGAGGTAATAATATTAATGAGCGTGTGGATCGGCTACCGGGAAAATTATGATCATGCCATGGAAGGAAATTATTTTGGCATAATCATCGGGTTGGAAGCCGATCCCATACAGCCATTGACCGGCAATTTTTATTTCAGGATCTATGGCGCTGCGGCCATTGCTATTAGGAAAAACGTGGCGGCGGGCCAGGGAGCGGTACCGGCGGTTTACTTTAAGGTGCTTTTGCCGGGGAGCCGTAAACTGGCCCTGCTGTATAAGGGTGGCCAGGTAGGCCTTAAGTTCCAGGGTATCAGAAACAGCATCTGCCAGCAGGCCGGTTATAATAAGGGTGCCGGCTTTGGCACTGGCATCCGGGCCATTACCGGTTATGGCGGGCAGGGGGATAACTTTGGCTTGTTCTCCGGCACCGGCCAGTGATGAATTTTTTGTTTGTGGTTTCATAATACATTATTTTAATGTTTCGTATGGGCGTGGCTGTATTGCAAAGGCATACCCAAAGTAAAGAACAGGCCGGCGGGTAATGAACCACAAAGCGATGTATGATACATTGAATGCAGTGTGTTTTACCATAAAAAAAAGCGTGTATAATACACGTTAGAATTTTTTAAATACAGGGCGATTTTGATATATTTGTAGGATATAAATAAATGAGCTATGGCATCAAAAGCAGTACACCACGGTAATAATGTAAAGCGCCTGCGCGAAACATTGCACGTAAAGCAGGAAGCCCTGGCGGATGCTATGGGAGTGAGCCAGCAAAAATATCACTGCTGGAACAAAAGGAGCAGATTGACAGGGCACAGATGGAAGAAATAGCCAAGGCCCTGAAAATACCGGCGGAGCTTATTGAGCATTATGATGCGGAAGCCACCATAAGTATTATTGCTAATCATTTTACGAGTCAGGATGATTCTACGCTCAACGGGAATGCTAACAACTCAGGCGCAAAATATGAGCAGTGTACATTCAATCCTCTTGATGAGATGTTGAAAGCAGTTGAGGAAAACAGGCGGCTGAATGAAGAACACAAGCAATTGTATGAGCAGTTGCTAAAGGCAGAGCGCGAGAAAGTGGCACTGCTGGAGAAGATGGTGGGTAAGTAGTGCGAAAAAGAGCTATTTAAGCCAGGGCATGCGTAGCTTCTTTGGTTACTTGGAATACTTAGTACTTTTGCCTGTAAACTATTTAGTATAAAAGCGTGTATAATATACGTTAGTAGTTTCTTAAATGGAAGGTAATTTTATTATATTTGTAAGATATGAATACCACAGCTATGGCATCAAAAGCAGTACACCACGGTAATAATGTAAAGCGCCTGCGCGAAACATTGCACGTAAAGCAGGAAGCCCTGGCAGATGCTATGGGAGTGAGCCAGCAAAAAATATCACTGCTGGAACAAAAGGAGCAGATTGACAGGACACAGATGGAAGAAATAGCCAAGGCCCTGAAAATACCGGCGGAGCTTATTGAGCATTATGATGCGGAAGCCACCATAAGTATTATTGCTAATCATTTTACTAGTAATGATACTTCTACATTAAATTGTACCAATTACGGCTGCACCTTCAATCCATTAGATGAATTGCTGAAGGCATTAATGGATAACAGGCGGCTGAATGAAGAACACAAGCAATTGTATGAGCAGTTGCTAAAGGCAGAGCGCGAGAAAGTGGCACTGCTGGAGAAAATGGTGGGTAAGTAGTGCGAAAAAGAGCTATTTAAGCCAGGGCATGCGTAGCTTCTTTGGTTACTTGGAATACTTAGTACTTTTGCCTGTAAACTATTTAGTATAAAAGCGTGTATAATATACGTTAGTAGTTTCTTAAATGGAAGGTAATTTTATTATATTTGTAAGATATGAATACCACAGCTATGGCATCAAAAGCAGTACACCACGGTAATAATGTAAAGCGCCTGCGCGAAACATTGCACGTAAAGCAGGAAGCCCTGGCGGATGCTATGGGAGTGAGCCAGCAAAAAATATCACTGCTGGAACAAAAGGAGCAGATTGACAGGGCACAGATGGAAGAAATAGCCAAGGCCCTGAAAATACCGGCGGAGCTTATTGAGCATTATGATGCGGAAGCCACCATAAGTATTATTGCTAATCATTTTGCGGAAAATCCTACATTAAACGATAGCGCCACGTTAAATAGTGTAATAAATGGCAACTATACCTTTAATCCACTTGATGAAATGCTGAAGGCGATAGAGGATTACAAGCGGGCACATGAAGAGAACAAGCAATTGTATGAGCAGTTGCTAAAGGCAGAGCGCGAAAAAGTGGCACTGCTGGAGAAGATGGTGGTGGGTAAATAAAGGAAAAGGTTATATAAGATACAGATCAAAACGGACTATCCTCCCTGTGGGGCTAGTCCGTTTTGTATAAATGAATGAATGTTTTGATGAAAAATCCTGCGGTTAAATAGAACCGGCTGCCGGAATTTCTACAATTCAACAAAAAACTATTTGAAGCATGGCCCTTATTAATCAAACATTGAATGGTTATACATTTATAGAATTTATTGGGGCAGGAGGGTTCGGCTCCGTTTATAAGGCTTCCAAAAACGGAAAAACTTTTGCTATAAAGGTTTTCAGGGAAGAGTACATTCTAGCTGAATACAAAAACGGCAGTAAAAATAATCGTATTCAACAGGAGATTGATATTATGAAAACTGTCAATCATCCCTTTTAGTAAAATATATTGACGATTTTCAAGGTAGTGATTTGAATGTTCCCTCTTATTTTTGGTAATGGAATATGCTGTGGGCGAAACGCTTGAAAAACTTATAGAACGGCATGGTTTTGCATATCCGGAAAAGGCTGTTACCATTTTCAAAAATATCCTTGAGGGGATAAAAGGTTTACATCAAATAAGGGGCAACGATGATAATAAGGGTATTATTCACCGGGATCTAAAGCCGGAAAATATTATCGTCCATGGAGAAACAATCAAAATATTGGATTATGGTATATCCAAGGTAATTGACTATACAGCTTTAACAAGTACCGGTAATTTTTTGGGATCTCCTTTATATTCTTCACCAGAGCAGATAACAGATAGTAAACATATTGATAAGCGAAGTGATCTTTATACTTTAGGGGTCATATTTTATCAAATGCTCACAAAAAAAAGTGCCTTATGAGTTTAGAAACTTGCCTGAGTTAATAGATAAAATAAAAATGAAAGTCCCATTCCCCCAGGAAGTATTTACCTGATATAGCTAATAAATATGAAAATATCATATTCCGGTTATTGGAAAAAAATCCTTATCAGCGATATTCCAATATTGATGACTTAATCGGGGTGTTTAATTCAGATGAGCCTGCCTTTGTAAGGAAGTATGATACAACACCAAAGTTTGTTTTGCGGCTTTGGAATGATGGCGCGGCCCTACAGGAATATCTGAAAATTCATAGCGATAAAATGTGTGTTGACTACCCCGCGATACATCAATTTCAGCAAAAACGCTTCTACAATTAATACAAGGCAATCAATTCGTAAGAATAATTGACCCTGAAACTGTACGATTTGCATATGATACGTATATAGACAGAGAAGGATTAAAGAAACTTCCTTATTGTCCATCAGGATTTGAAGTAATTACACCTGCCTATCTGAGGTCTTATAAGAAGCAACAGGAGTACGTTAAACAGGTTATTGATGAAGAAGCAAAATTGGGCGCAGATATCTTTGTTTCTCCTTATCATTATACTCATAATACAACACTACTTCCTACTTATAAGCAAAACCCGGTTGAACAATGGTTTGATTTGGATATTAAGCTTTTAAAAGAGAGTATTGATTATAAAAACTCAGTGCCTGCATATGAAGGTAAAAAGTTATATGCAGGTATTTGTATAAACAGCAGCAGTTTAACCGACAATCAAAATAAGAATGATTTATTGAATTATTATTCAGCCCAGGAATGTGATGGTTACATTGTTTATGCTGATGGTATTGATAAAAATACAAGTGCTGTTGTATTGTATCATTATATTGATACATTGTTAAAATTACAAAGATTTACAGGGCGTCCGGTTATTGCGGGCCGGGTGAGTAGCCTTGGTTTAGGGCTAATATCTTTAGGCCTTTCTGGTTTTTCATCGGGAGCAGCAAGATTTGAGAGCTTTTCGGAAGAATTACATAAAGATGCTGCTGCCGGATATAACCTTTATGAAAGGTATTATTTTCCTGAATTGTTGGGAACTGTTTCGATTGAGAAAAACGCCCAACTAGGCTTAATCAAATTTCAAGTATTCTGGGAGCCTGCAAATGCCCTTATTGCAAAGGGAAATCTGCTGAAGATGTAATTAAAGCGCAAAACAATAAGCTACATTATTTGCATTGCGTACATTTGGAAGTAGAAACGATTAAAAATACCCCGGATAAACATACTTATTTTAAAAATAGAATAAAACTGGCAATAAGTAATTATCAGCGCTTAACAGCGGTTTATAAGCGGGATGATTACAAACACCTGATTGTTTGGAAGGAGGTTTTTGAAAATATAAGACAACAAAACTATGTTCAGATATGAAAAGGAAATGATACCCGTATTGGTTGAAAACCTGGCAAAGATTTTCAATACACAATACATTGCCAAAGAATTTAGTACCGGCAATGGCATAGCTGATTTGGTGTTTACTACCAATCTGAATGAAGAAAGCCTATTTTTAACGATTATGGCTTAATGGCTTTGTTTGTGAACCTGTTTCAGCAAAAAAAAAAGTCTTAAGAAGGGATTGGCTGGATGAAAGCTGTTATGATAAAGCACGGCTGAAAAAACTATTACAGCACCTTGAAGGAGAAGACTATATTTATTTTGAGGGTACCAAGATAATGCAGACAAGAAAATACAAAGCCCATACACAAAATTTGTTTTCTATAGAAGCCAAGCTAAAAGATTGGAAAAGTGGATTTTATCAGGCATTGCGGTATAAATTCTTTTCGAACAAATCTTACCTGGCATATCCCAAACAATACATTCACAGGGTTGATCTGGAGCTGTTGAAACAGCACAATATTGGTTTGATTGCTGTAGACAACGACAGTATCGAATTTGTATATGCCCCAAAAGTTGAAAAACCTCAGGATAAAATTTCTCATTTATTCCTATCCGAAATGTTTGCTCAACCCTTCAAGTTACGAGCCTGAATTTTAAGTGTAACCATAAATGAGGTCTTTTTATGAAACTGGAAAAGTGCCATCCTTCAGTGTAAAGGTGGCTCTACAGAGATAAGGTCGGTTTGTCAATAGTAGTTTATTCTACTACCGGCCTTTTCATTGCTTTGTTACGTGAAAAAGTACCAGACCGGGCGATAATCCACCTGTCTACAGACCATTTGCCACTGCCATTGATAACAAGGATAATGGAGATGGCCCAGAACAGGATATCAAATTCATATCCTTCTCCTTTGTTGGTGCCAAACCAGTTCATAAAAACCATTGGGCAGGTGGGCTACAAAGAAGGCGCCTGTCATTACGATGCCCATGAGGGCTGCATTGATTCTGCCGGCAAAACCGATGATGAGTAATACGGCGCTTACAGATTCGATGAGTATCACCAATGCGCTAAGCCAGGAAGGAAGGCCCACGGTGCCGGTAAAATATCCCATGGTATTGTGCCATCCAAAACCGCCAAACCATCCGAGCGCTTTTTGTAGTCCATGACCAAGCATGACCACCCCGAGGGCTACGCGTAATATAAGCCAGTTGTAATTGTTGGAGGTTGCTAATAATCTTTGTTGCATGTCTATTCTTTTTATCCTGAATGATTAAATTGATAGAACAAAATTGCATCAAAGCCAGCGCTGTAACCAATGATATGGGATAAGAAAAAGAGCTAACCTGGGTTAGGTGATTTTAAAGTTTACCCGCCATTTGCCGCCTGATGCGGCTTAGTGATTCGGGGCAATGCCCAGGTAGGAGGCTATTTGTTTGAGGGATAGCCTTTGTTCAAAATGGGGGTAGCGGTTAATAAAATCGAGGTACCGTTCTTCGGCAGTCAGGCTCATAGTATCGCTGATGCGGCGTTGCATGCTGATAAAGGCATTTTGCAACAGGATGCGGAAGAAGCGATCAAATTTGGGTATTTCTATGTACAACTGTTCCAATTGATTTTTTCAATCAGGAGTAATTCTGTGTCTTCCAGGGCGTCTACGTTATACAAAGCAGGCTGTCCGCTCAAAAAACTATACATATCACCTGTCCACCATTCTTCAAAAGCAAACATGAGAATGTGCTCCTGGCCATTGTTATCAACCTGGTAGGTTCGCAGGGAACCCTTGTTCACAAAGCATTCATAGCGGAAAACATCTCCTGCCTGTACCAGGTACTGACGTTTGCGCAGGGTACGGGGTTTCAAAACCGCGGTAAAACGGTCTGTTTCTGGCGGAGTTAACTGTATGAAGCGGGCAATGTTTTTGAGAATAAGATCATACATGCGGTAAAGATAGGTCAGTTCCAGGTTTAGCTATGTTGTTTTGGGCTGCTATCCTACTTGTGGAAAAAGGTTATGCGTCATTAGCTAATGGTAGAATTATGGAAATTAGTAATCAGATGGAGCCGGTTGTTTTACCAGCGCCAGCATATGCTCCTGTTAAAGAAAATGAGCAAGTGTTGTTGGCACTGGGTATTACGGTAAATCATATTGCTGCGCTGCCCATAATCGTCCGTACAGGTGTGTGTTTTCTACTCCTGGAGGTACGTAATTACGAGGTGCTGCAATCCCTGCATCCTGCTCCGGAAAATATGCGCCTTTTGTCAGATGAGTATGAGCTGGCGGGCTTTTGTATTTTTGCCGTAATGCGGCCAAGCTGGCCGCTGCTACCGCGCGCCTTTTTACCTGCCTGGCTGGTGCAGGTGTACCGGGTATTCCTGCTGCAGGGGCTCTTGCCTGCTATCTGTATGATATAGCGATGGTTAAGAAAGAGGAAATGACAATTTTGCAGGTTCAAGCTACCGCCCCCGGCGGTATGGAGCAGGTTACCATTCACCTGCAAGTTCAGGCCGGAAAGATCCTTTCAATCCAACCCCTGGGCGGAGCTAAATGACGCCCACAGGGTGTATCCCTTCATAGCTTATCTTTGGTTTATCCGGATAGTGTGAGGTTGTAACCTATTAAGTTTTAATCAGAAGTAGTTACCTGCTTTCTGGTTGGCATTAAACTTGACCTATATACCCTTCTCTTCAAAATCCCAGGATTTTAAGAACCGGCGTGTTATTTTGTCATAGATAAACTGTAGTATGAGTAGTATGAAAGAATCCTCAATTTTGTTTCAGTCAGAAGATGATATGGACTTTATCCCGATAATCCCCCTGAATGAAAATGAAGATGATAACGGCCCCGAGATTGTGATTCCGGGCGAATTGCCGCTATTAGCGCTTAGAAATACGGTCTTATTTCCCGGCGTGGTATTGCCCATTACGGTGGGGCGCGATAAAAGTATCAAGGCCATAAATGACGCTTATAAGGCTGACAAATTGGTAGGCGTGGTTGCACAAAAAGACAGTAACGTAGAAGACCCTACTGTCAGCGACCTGGAAGATATTGGAACCGTGGCCCGGATCATTAAGCTGATCAAGATGCCGGATGGCGGTACAACGGTGATCATTCAGGGTAAAAAGCGCTTTAAAATAGCCAGTATTCTTACCGATGATCCCTATTTCAAGGCGGCCATTACGTTGCTGGAAGAAGATGATGCTGCGAAACCAGACGATTTTGAGGCCTATGTAGCCAATATTAAGGACCTGGCTACGCAGATCATCCAGCTATCGCCCAATATTCCTGCGGATGCGGCGATCATTTTAAAGAATATTGAGAATCCCTCTTTCCTCATCCACTTCATTTCAAGCAACCTCAATACAGAGCTGGTTGAGAAGCAAAAGCTGCTGAAAATGAATAATATAGAGGCTAGGGCCGATTTGTTGATGCAGTTGCTGCAGCGGGAATTACAGTTTGCCGAGCTCAAAAATAAGGTGACCACGAAAACGAAGACGGAGCTGGACAAGCAGCAGCGGGAGTATTTCCTGCAGCAGCAGATGAAAAGCATTAAGGAAGAGCTGGGTGGTGACAGCAACGACCGGGAAGTAAAGGACATGAAGAATAAGGCAGAAACCACCAAATGGTCTGAAGCTGCCAAAGAAATGTTTAAGAAGGGAATTGAAAAGCTGGAACGTATGCATCCCAGTACGCCCGATTATTCGGTGGTGTACAACCATCTTGATCTAATGCTTGACCTTCCCTGGGGCATTTATACAAAGGACCTTTATGACCTGAAAAAGCCAGGAAGATACTGGACCGCGATCATTATGGTATGAACAAGGTGAAAGAACGTATCCTGGAATACCTGGCGGTGTTGAAATTGAAAGGCGATATGAAGAGTCCCATCCTATGCTTTATCGGACCTCCCGGTATTGGTAAAACTTCACTGGGCCGTAGTATCGCCAGCGCCATTGAACGGAAATATGTGCGTATTAGTTTGGGTGGCTTGCATGATGAAAGTGAAATAAGGGGGCACCGTAAAACGTATATTGGCGCCATGCCTGGCCGTATTGTTCAATCGCTTCGTAAAATAAAATCATCCAACCCTGTTGTGATCCTGGATGAAATTGACAAGGTAGGAACTGATTTCCGTGGCGACCCCTCTTCGGCTTTATTGGAAGTATTGGATCCCGAACAAAACCATACTTTCTACGATAACTACCTGGAGTTGGAATATGATCTTAGTAAAGTATTGTTCATTGCTACGGCCAATGATATAAACAATATTCAACCTGCACTGCGTGATAGGTTGGAGATCATTGATCTCAGTGGGTATGCTGTAGAGGAAAAGGTAGAGATCGCCAAACGACACCTGCTTCCCAAACAAAAGGAAGCGCATGGCCTGAAGGATATTAATTTCAAGATAGGTGATAAGGTATTGGAAAAGATCATCCAGGACTATACGCGTGAAAGCGGGGTGCGGGAGCTGGATAGGTACCTGGCATCGGTAATGCGATATGAAGCAAAGGAGTATGCTATCAAGGGAAAGGTTAAAAGCACGCTTACAGCCAATGATATAGAGAAGATACTGGGTAAACCTCGTTTCAGCAATGAAATGTACAAGGTGGCCAATATGCCGGGGGTGGCTGTAGGGCTTGCCTGGACCTATGTAGGTGGTGATATTTTATTTGTGGAAACGAGTTTAAGTGACGGCAAAGGGGAGTTGAAACTGACGGGCAACCTGGGTAACGTAATGAAGGAAAGTGCTACAACTGCATTGACCTGGTTGCAATCGAATGCTAAAAAGCTGGATATCGACAGCAGCATCTTTGAAAAGAAAACCATCCATATCCATGTACCGGAAGGGGCTACGCCTAAAGATGGTCCCAGCGCTGGTATTACCATGATGAGTGCCATCTGTTCGGCTATCACCGGCAGACGTGTAAAGCCTTATCTGGCCATGACAGGTGAAATTACTTTGCGTGGGCAGGTGTTGCCGGTTGGCGGCATTAAGGAAAAAGTGCTGGCGGCCAGAAGGGCAGGACTTAAGGAAATCATCCTTTGCTGGCAAAACGAAAAAGACATTCAAGACATTGATTCCGGTTTTATCAAAGGACTGAAATTCCATTATGTGAAGACGATGCAGCAGGTGTTGGAACTGGCATTGGTATAGTTTTTAAATAGTTGGAGAGGTGACACCTTTGCTATTGTTGCACAGAAAGGTGTCACCTCTTTGCTTTAATGAGATTTTAATAATATTACCCTCCACACATCGAACAAAAAAATTGAGGCCTTGTTATATTAATATAGTGATCACGACGAAGTAGATTCAGGATCACTTAAAATTTTTCATGTTGGTTGTTTTAAGGGTTAAAGGAATTCCTCCATATCGATGGAGGAATTTTTTTTTAACAAAACCTTGAGAATTATCACCTATTTTCGATAGCATACTGCATGCGGAAAATACTGCTGATACCGGTTTTGTTGTTGATACAGCTGTATGGGGTTGGCCAAACCCTGGGCGGCAATACTGTTTACAATTTCCTCAGATTATCGAATACGCCTCAATTGACCGGCCTGGGTGGGATCAATATTTCCAATCAGTCGGCCGATCTGGGATTGGCCTGGCATAATCCCGCCTTGTTACGTACTTCGATGCATACCCAGGCTAATTTTGTATTCAATGCTTTTATGGGAATATCCGTAATTATCATTTGTTTACAGGGTTCAGGCATGAAGCCTCAAAAACCACCTTTGCTGCAGGGGTTAATTACTTTAACTATGGATCCATACCCGGAACAGATATAGCCGGTAACCGGTTGGGCGATTTCAGGCCATCGGACTATGTAGTACAGGTATCGGCCAGCCGGCAATACCTGGAGCACTGGCACTATGGAGCTTCTGTTAAATATATTCATTCCAACTATGGACAATACCGTTCTTCGGGTCTGGCGTTGGATATAGGGATAAGTTATGCCGATACAGCACACTTTTTACAAGCATCATTGGTGATCAAGAATATGGGCGCCCAGATAAAAACCTATGCAGGAACAGCAGCTGGCGATCTCCCTTTTGACCTCCAGGCCGGTATTTCTAAAAAACTGGCCAAAGCGCCCTTGCAGTTTAGCTTTACAGCGCATCACCTGCACCAATTTGATATCAGCTACCGCGATACGGTCTTCAATAATGAGAATGGATTTGATCAGAACATGGGCGATAAAAAGTTCACATTTGATAAGTTATTTCGCCATATTGTGTTGTCGGTACAGTTGTATATAACGGATAAAATAGAGATCAGTGCTGGTTATAACCATTTGCGCCGCAGGGAGTTAAATGTAGGTAATACTGGTAATGGGATCAATGGTTTTTCATTGGGAGCAGGCGCCTTATTCAGGAAAATACAGGTGCGTTATGCCCGGAGCTATTATCAAAACAATACTGCCTATAATCAATTTGGCCTTTCACTGTCGCTTCGTGATTATTTTGGCAAAGGCAAATAAACGCTCCGGCGGCAGCGGGGCAATTAATTGTTTACCCTTAGTGTTTGTTAACACCTTCCTTTGACTTTCTTAAATTTAACTGACAAATTTCTTTATTTGAAACAGATTCAAGTACTTTAGTAGGCATGCCTTGTAACGGATAGTATGTTCGTAACTACCTGGATTGACCTAAGTGAATGACTACTGCATTGATAATAATCAAACGCTTCAAGGCGACGAAAAATCATAATGTTTCTATATCAAAATAAGTCCGTTAATGATCAAAGTGGTTATTGTAGATGATCACCGCCTGGTGCGGGAAGCGTGGAAACTGGTATTGAACAGGGATAAAAGATTAACGGTAGCAGCCGTTTGCGAAAATGGTTATCGGGCTGTAGAAGCCTGCCGTAATTTACATCCGGATGTGGTATTAATGGATATCAATATGGACCCCATGAATGGGATCGAGGCCACCAGGGCCATCCGTGAATTTTCACAAACAATCAAGATCATTGGTATATCTGTACATACGGATCTGTCCTATATTAATGCACTGATGAATGCCGGGGGAATGGTTATGTAACTAAAAATTCATCCGGCGAAGAAATGATTGGCGCCATCATGTTGGTAATGGAAGGACAACAATATTTCTGCAAGGAGATATCGGATAATATTCATTAATGCAAGGCCCTGCCTGCTTTTTTAATAAAAAGCCTGAAGAATATATATCCTTCAGGCTTTATGCTTTTATAGAAAAGTTGTTTAAGCTGTAGTAGTTTCCAGTGCGTGGTGGTGATGACCTTGCTCCTGTTCGGCTTTAAAGGCTTCTCTTGGTTTTAGGCCCAGCATGTCGAACATGGCCATATCCTCATCAAAGGAAGGGTTGGGGGTGGTTAACAATTTTTCACCAGCAAAATGGAGTTAGCGCCAGCCATAAAGCACAAGGTTTGATCTGAAATGCTCATGGTGGCCCTGCCGGCACTTAGGCGTACCATTGCTTTGGGCATGAGAATGCGGGCGGTGGCTATCATACGTACCATATCCCATACATTTACCTTGGTATTGTGCTCCAGGGGCGTCCCTTTACGGGTACCAGGGCATTCACCGGCACGCTTTCCGGATGCTGGGGCATGGTGGCCAGGGTATACAACATTTTAACACGGTCTTCGTGGGTTTCACCCAGTCCTACAATACCGCCGCAGCAAACGGATACACCGGCTTTGCGCACATTGTCAAGAGTTTGCAGGCGATCATCGTAAGTGCGGGTAGTAATGATCTCTCCATAATATTCGGAAGAGGTATCCAGGTTGTGGTTATAGGCATACAGTCCGGCATCGGCTAATTTCTGTGCCTGGTTTTCCGTCAGCATGCCAAGGGTACAGCACACCTCCATCCCCATTTCATTCACGCCTTTTACCATGTCCAATACCCGGTCAAAATCGCGGTTATCCCGTACTTCGCGCCAGGCGGCGCCCATACAAAAACGGGTAGAACCAGCCTCTTTGGCCTTTTGGGCATATTCCAGTACTTGCTCTTTTTCATTAAGGCCTGTACATTTACATCTGTATGGTAACGGGCAGCCTGGGGACAATAGGAACAATCTTCCGAACACCCCCTGTTTTTATGGATAACAGGGTACAAACCTGTACTTCATTGCTTTCATTGAATGTCCGGTGCACAGTAGCAGCCCGGTAAACCAGCTCCAAAAAGGGCATATTGTAAATTTCCTGTATCTCCTCTAGCGTCCAGTCGTTTCTTATCATAGTAGTTAGATTGTCTGTTTAGACCCAATAAGGGTCAAAAATATAAAAACTATTTGCTGATAACAACAAGGTCTTTTTATTGTTCACAACCCTTTATGGCAGGTATCACTAGGCCTCCGGCAGGCTTATTTGCCAGATAAATAGGTAGTAGAGTCTTTTAATAGTGGAATCTGTTGATTGAACAGGGTATTGAAGGTGATCCTGAAATAATTTACGTTTGACATGCTATCGTAAAACTTCGAGTAGTTTTTGTCTGGAAAATACGTGGCATTCAGGTTCCTAAAAATATTGATGCTGGTATCGCTCCTGTTCCTGTAGCCATGATCGCCCAGTAAAATAATGGCGGCGGATGAGTTGGTATTTTTTTAATGGTATCTACCAATTCCCGGATCTTACTGTTCACGTACTGTACATATTCAACATAGTTGGCAGGGTTGGGTAGTATTGCTTCCCGAACCAGCGAAGAGTCTGATTTTTGATTCCCATAACGGTCAAAGAAGAAGGGGAAATGAGGCATCATAAAGTGGGTATAGATAAATCGAGGCTCTTTGCTTTTTATGGTTGATTGGTGGATTACTTCCCTGAAAAAGGTTGCATTGTTATCCCTGTGTTCAAGAAAAGTAAAGGCTGCTTTCCCAAAAAGTTTTGCGAGTAGTTTATTAGAATAGAAATACCATTCAAAGTCGCGGTATATCCTGGCAAATAAAGTACCCTCTGTGATCATCCGGGTTTTTAATGGCAGTAAGGATTGTTGTACGATAGAGGGGCTGCCTGCCAGGTCGAAAATAGACAAATTGACGATGGTGTAGCCATTCATGCCCAGGAATTTAATCACCTCATTCTTTTCTATCAAAGGGTTACAATTCAGGTAGTCATACCGGTTTACCCTGCCGCTGCTGTCTACAATGTGCAGGTAATTCATGTTGAGAATAGAAGCTACCGAGAAAGGCGTGAAATTATAATTGCTGATACTATTGGGTTGTAAACCAAATTGGCGGGATACCAGGAAACTGTCGAGGTCATTAACGTACCCAAACCTTTCTTTTAAAAAGCGGGAACTTCCGTATTCATCAAATATGAAAAAATAAATATCTGGTTTCTTACAAGAATCGGGAATGTGCAGGTTGTTTTGCCGGGCAAAGCTGTAATTGCCCATTTTATTATTGTCCAGGTAAATTGCTTTCCAGCCAATGGTGGCCAGGTCAATACCGAGATAGATCAAAAACAATACATTCAAAAGAACACAAGTTTAGTAAAGGGCTTTTGGTTTTTTTCAGGAAAATAAACAAGGCAATAGATCCGGCTGCCAGTATGGAAAGCAATATGCTGTACCTGTGTAATCCTTTAATGGGTGAGTGGGCTTTCAAAAAATCAAACAGGGCGCCATAGAATAAATAAACCGACATGAGGGCTGTGGCCATCAAGGCCGCTTTACTGGTATTCCGGAAAACGAGCTGGAATGGCAGGAAAACAACCAGCGTGGCTACACAATAGCTACCCAGCAAATAAACAATATCCCGTATACCGATAAAAGCAAAATGTTCAGCATAACCATGAATAACAAAAAGAGGGGCAACAAAAGCACAAACCAGGGCTTCTGTTTTAATGTTTGGGGCATCATGACCTTTTCCTTTTCATGTGATACAAGGTACGCGCTGTATGCGGTACCGGAGCCTTTTTCAATATATCAAAGTGAATTGAAAAAGCTTCTTCAAAATGGGCTACAGTATAGTCCTGGAAGATATCTGCACGGCTGGCCAGCATCTGTTTTACTTTTTCATCTTCCTTCGGCACAAATTCAATAATAAGCTCGGGTGCTGTATCCTGCAAGTAATCAGCCAGCATAGGGAAGGGGATATTTCTCCCGATAGCAAGGTGATGAATGAGTGCCAACGCTATGACCAGGTCAACTTTTATCCTTTCATGGAAAGCGGCCCTTTCGCGGTTATGAAAGCCTATTGCGGGAGTAGGATTGGAAATATCCAGTATCAGTGGCAATATATTAGGGATGCCTTTCTTCTTTATCTCCTGGTATAAACGGTTAATGCACTGCCCGTCTACATCTGTGGCGATAACCTGTAATCCCCGGGAAGCAAGTATCTTTGAGAAATAGCCGTCATTGGCGCCTGCGTCGAGGACTGTTTGGACATTTAACCCTTCGCAAAACTGACGGAAAATAACTTCCTTTTGCTGCAGGTATTCCTGGCTTATGATCGTGTGTTCGTAGTAATTGTTCCAGGTAGTTTTATGCGGCCGCTCTTCGGGAAAACGGTGCAATATACTTTTGAGGTGGCTGATAAGATCAAGCAGCTTCTTTTTTTTGAAACTGGACGGTATTACCTCCTTCTTTCTTGTTGCGCTGAACCGTATTCTGCAGGTATACATGCAGCCATACACCCAGGCTTAGGCTGCTTTTCCAGGGCAAAAGGCGGGCCGTTACATCAACCGGAATGCCATCGATGTAGGTACTGAGTATTTTCTGTACGTCTTTTTCAGGTAATGTTCCAGGTACAACGGGAAAAGAAAGCATTGGCAAAACTGGCGGTAAGCCACCCAGGGTTTGGTATGATCGTAGCTTTCAAAAGAAAGGGTGTCAATGAAAACGGGCCTTCCTTCAATAAATTGAATGTTAAAGGGAGTGGCATCTTTGAGCGTCATGCCATGGTTGAGGGCCGTTTGTTGTATATCTAATGTTAGTAAGGCCGCATCCCTCAACTGGTCGAAACTCCATTCATAAGGGTAGGTAATAAAAGGAACAGCAGCCGGTTGTAAGGTTTTATACCATTCCGGCATTTGGGTGATGTTATCAGGTATTTCCCGATGGTCGATCAGCTGTTGCTTGTTCACCAATTGCTGATACAAACCACTACTCATGAGCCGGTCGTAAGCAGCTGCATAGGATTGATTGACTTGCCTGTATGTAATTCCTTCAGCCTGGAATATGAAACCAGCCGGGTCTTTGAAGGATGACGGATGCCTGTTGTAGTTAATCATTTACATTGTCGTTCCCGGTCGCGTCGTCCTTTTTGGGTTTAAAGAAAAATGCTTTGACACGCCACCATATATTTTTGAAATAGAACAAAGCGCCTAAAATAGCAGCTATAATGGCTTGTACGAGGTAGCTGCCACTACCGGGATCAACATATAGGAATATGGATGTTAATATCATAGGTAGCTAAGCTTTGTTTTGGGCGATAAAGTTAATAAAGTCTCATACATCAGTTGTATGGTCTGTTCAATGTCGCTTTTATGCAGCATTTCCACCGTCGTATGCATATACCGCAGGGGGATAGAAATAAGTACCGAAGGGCAACCGTCGTTAGCATAGGCAAACGAGTCGGTATCTGTACCAGTACTTCTGGAAACCGTTCTTAACTGTACGGGTATCTTCTTTTTCTCGGCTACGTCCTGTACCAGGTCCAGCAGTTTGTTGTGAACAGCCGGGCCATAAGCCAGGGAAGGACCTTTGCCACAAGCTACATCCCCTTCAATCATTTTATTGACCATGGGTGTATAGGTATCGTGGGTAACATCGGTTATGATAGCAATATTGGGTTTGATGCGGCGGGCTATCATTTCGGCCCCACGCAATCCTATTTCTTCCTGTACTGCATTAACCACATAGAGCCCATAGGGAAGGCTTTTTTATTTTCTTTCAGCAAGCGGGCTACTTCGGCAATCATGAATCCGCCAATACGGTTGTCAAAAGCCCGGCCGATGTAGTAATCATTGGCCAGTTCATCAAAACCATCCTGGTAGGTGACCACAGAACCAATATGAATACCCAATTCTTCCACTTCTTTCTTATTGCGGGCGCCGGTATCGAGAAACAGGTTGTCTACCTTGGGCTGGGGGTCTTTAACATCAGGGTTGCCCAGGCGGGTGTGGATGGCCGGCCATCCAAATACGCCTTTACAGGGCCCTTTTTGCCATGAATGAATACCCTTTGTCCCGGGGCTATCTGATGGTCTACACCTCCATTACGTTTCAGGTACAATAACCCCTCGGCAGTGATATAATTTACAAACCAGCTTATTTCATCGGCATGAGCTTCAATGACTACCTTAAAGGGAGCTTTGGGATTGATGATGCCTACTGCTGTTCCATAGGGATCAACAAAAGTGGTGTCAACATAACCTTTCAGGTATTCAAGCCATAACTTCTGTCCACTGCTTTCAAATCCTACGGGTGATGGATTATTGATATATTCTTTCAGGAACCGGAATGCGTTGTTTGTGATGATCGATTTAGCCTTTACTGCTTTTGCCATGGTTATTGATAATAAGTTGAATTTGTATATAAAGCTTTAAAATTACATATTTCTACCTTGCATTTTAATGGATCTTCAATACTACTATTCTTGCCTGTGCATTGTGTGTGATGGCTGTGGCAGATTTATACAGCCCTGTTTGCTGAAAGGCATCTAAATCGGTACTGTACCGGTAAAAAAAAGAAGAAATAGTCGATGCCATTCTCCTGAACAGCGGTTTGCAATTCCCGGTAATTGTTGGCCTCTCTTGTTGGTATATAGTATTGAGAATCATTTATATATGCTACCCGCTGCAATAGCTGATGGTTACCGTTGGCCGTAGAGGCGAATTTCCCCTGGATGCCTTTGGCTTTCCATTCTTTGGCCAGCATGAACAGCTCTTTGTCGGCCCCGGCGGCATCCTTTAGCCAGTTAACAGGGAATACCAGAAAACTGCTGAAGAAAAGCACCCAGGCAATCATGCAGTATTTGGGGGCCAGCCGTATCAGCTCTACACTTTTTTGCATCAGCAGGGTTCCGCTGATCAGTAGCAGGAAAGTGATAACCCAGATATAACGCTGCTGGATACTGATTGCCATATAGCCGGCAAGAAAAAGTACCATGACCTGGAGAAATATGGTCAACAGTTGCTCTCTTTTTTTAAGTAGATAAACCAGCTGACCAAGCAAAATGGTGATACTTAAAAAGAAAGCGTGGTCAGCGTTTGTAAGGCTGTCATAAAATTGGTAAGGATAAGCCTGATCTCCTGGATCAACAGAAAGAAAAAGCTTGCCTTTTCGTACCGGAATGGGTAATTGAGGGGTCTTCCCATTCGCAGGGTGAACCTGATAAAGGGGGCGCTTTTAGCAGGGAGCCCTGGTATTCCAACCTGTTCAGCAGGGTCCATTTAAAGTTCAATTCGGCAGCATATCCAAAGGTTAGAAAGCCATATTTGCGGTAGAGTAAATAGATCCAGGGGCTGGCCAATAGCAGGAAAGTGGAGAAGGCTATAAAAATGTTCCTTACAACCAGGGCTTTCCTATTACTAAGGATGGATGCCCTGTACATCCATAGCTGAATCAACAAAAAATGGACAACAAAAAGGCAAGACCGAAGGTTTTGGCAAAATATGCCAGACAGGCAATAATACCACAGGCAATATTCCTGTTACGGTTGGTGAAAAGATCTTTGGCAGAGACAATATCCGTATAGATCAATACCAGGAGACAGAATAATATATCGGCGGCCAATTCATAGTAGGCGTAGCTTACCACAATCGGGATGCAGGTAAGCAGGGCGACGGTTTTAAGCGTTTCGGTGATCGTGGTTTTATTCAGCAGCCTGTTTACCCACACCAGGATGCCCCACCCTATTATACCATTTGAAATTTTGAAAGCTGTGATGCCATCTATACCACATTTGAGAAAGGGAACAATGAGCCAGGAATGCAGGGGCTCCAGCAACCATTGACAGCCCCTGAATAATCGCCGGCGGCCAGTCTTTTAGCCACCATCAGGTAGCCGATACCATCAAGATCAAATATATACTGGTATAAGGGATAACAAAGAGCAAAGACAAGCAGGTAAAGTACCGAAACAACAAGCAGCCGGTTTGTATTCTGCATCAGGTATTGATTTTATCCGCGATAATGCAACCAAAGCTAATGAATGGATACAAAGATTGAGCAGGCTGGTATTTTGCCTTGCCTGAAGGTAGTGCCGGTGTAGTACTGGCTGGCCGGTAATAACTGGTTTTTACTAACGAAGGATAATGATCTTGTCAGTTTGTACCGTGTCGCTGGTATGACCGCCTTTATCCTGCAGGGCAAACCTAATGATCAGCGTGTCGGATATTTTTTAGTGGGATCGCTGGGATCCGTAGGGGCCTGTGCCGCTGAAATGAGGTGATTTTGATAATCCAAGTTCAAAATGATCTCACCAGTCGATTTGGCCGGGAAATCAGGAATTCTTAACCAAAAGCTGTCCCTGATGGTGGTGCCACTGACGGGTGGTATGGTATTGAGGCGTATTTTTTTCACGAAAAGTGAATCATTGACATCTCCTCCTTATCATTGAACTCCAGGGTAATACTCAGGCCGCCACTGGGCGGTACAATATTCCCACTGACCGAGGTAATTTTTATGGAGGGTTTGGTTGCCGGCTTATCTTTGCCACAGGCCAACACCAACAATATACCGGCGCAGAGGGTTATATAACGCATATTTTTCATGATTGTGTACAAATTTAACCGCTTGTGGTTTAACAATACGATATGAAATGTGAACATGAAGATAAAATATTTTCAACGGATAAGGCTCATTTTGAAGAACTGGCAATAGACCTGTTTCACTTTCAATATAAACATAACCCCGTTTATAATCAATACGTAAACAGCCTGCCAATAGTTGGGCAGTCTATCAGGTCCCTGGCCGGGATCCCCTTTCTGCCCATCCAATGCTTCAAAACCCATACTGTCAAAACTACGGCTTTTGAGGCCGAGGCGATATTTGAGAGCAGTGGCACTACCCAAACCATCAACAGCCGGCATTATGTGAAGGATCTTGGCCTGTACAAACGCAGCTTTTGACCGCATTCAGGCAGTTTTACGGTGCGGTGGAAGATTGGTGTATCATTGGATTGCTTCCATCTTACCTCGAACGCAGCCATTCTTCCCTGGTGGTGATGGTTGATGAGCTGATCCGCCAAAGTGGGCATGAGGCCAGTGGGTTTTACCTCTACGAACATGCAAAGCTGCAGGGTATTTTACAACAGTTGGAAGCACGAGGCCAAAAGACCCTGCTGATCGGCGTAACCTTTGCCTTGCTTGACTTTGCTGAAAAGTTTCCCCTACCTTTAAAACATACCATTGTGATGGAAACTGGCGGTATGAAGGGCAGGCGGGAGGAAATGACCCGTCAACAGGTACATGACCTCCTGCAAGCGGCATTCGGACTACCGGCCATTCATGCAGAATATGGTATGACGGAACTCTTATCGCAGGCTTATTCGACCGGGGCAGGAGTTTTGCATTGCCCGCCCTGGATGAAAGTGCTGGTGCGGGAAGAAGATGATCCCTTTGCCGTACACCGGGCAGGTAGCGGTATCCTGAATGTAATAGACCTGGCCAATATTTACTCCTGTTCCTTTATTGCGACCGAAGATGTGGCGCGCGTATATGAAGATGGTAGTTTTGAAGTACAGGGGCGTATGGACAATAGTGATATCCGGGGTTGCAGTTTGATGGTGGCAGGAATGTAAAAGCAACGTTTTCAGATCATCTAATGTCAATAACCAAATTTTAATCGCTATGAAGCAAACCATTATCGCCATCGTAGGGGTGGCCATTATTGCCTTTCAGTGTGGCGTGAACAAAAAACAGCCATCAAAAGATTGTGTACAGGGAAAAGTGATCCGCATCAGTTGCGCCAGTTATGTAGTACAGGCGCTCAATAAAGACACCGTAGGAGAAGATGGTTGGAAAAACATGATGGATACAACCATGGTCTACGACAATGTATTTGATGTAGCCAATAAGTGCAAGTTGCCCACCGATATTAAGGCTGGCGACACCATTTACTTTACGATCCATCCTACAGAGCCCTCTGATTGTGTAAGCTGTATGATGTTTGATGGGCCGCCTACTGTAAAATATGACCTCAAGGAAGTTTTCAAAACCCCTGCCAATAGTTAGCGGTAGGGTATATCCAGTAAACCTGAACAGGGAATAGTGCCTTGCCGCTGATGGCTTTCCAAAGCCAGTTCAATCATGCGCACCGTATTATAACCGTGTTCAGGTTTTTCTTTTAATGGCGCCTGGTGTACAATGGCATCGTACAGGTTTTTGTAGTATAAGCCAAAGTCGCCGGCCTGGGAAGGCCATTTTTTCTCTTACCAACTTTCCATCCAGTTCGGTATGTAGCAAGCCATAAATGGCCTCAGGTTCCTGCCCCCACTGTTCTCCCCGGGTAATGCCCCTGCCCGCAACAGGGCTTCCTGAGGATCTTCCCCACTTTTAATAAAAGAACCTACTGTTCCGTGGATCATGTACCGGGGGCCTGGCTCGCGCACCAACATGCTGGCATGCAGGATTACCCTGGTAAACCCATAATCGAGCCGCAGGTCAAAATAGTCATCTACCTTGGCATGGGGCCGTTGCTGGCGAATGTCGGCGGTTATGTTTTTGGGCAATCCGAAAAGTACAAAGCCTGATCGATCAGGTGGGCCCCCAGGTCGTACAGGATACCACTGCCTGGCTTCACTGCCTCACGCCAGGCCGTTGGCCGTGCTTCGGCCCGATAACGGTCATAATGCCCTTCAAACTCATGCACGTCACCCAATAGCTGCTGATCCAGGATATCGCGGATGGTTAAAAAATCGCTCACATAGCGGCGGTTCTGGTATACACTTAATACCTTATCGCTACTGGCTGCCAGCTCCACCAGTTCTTTTGCTTCGGCCACTGTATTGGTAAACGGTTTTTCTACTACTACATGTTTGCCGGCCAACAGGGCTGCTTTGGAATAAGGGAAATGCGTTTCATTGGGTGTAGTGATCACAATAAGGTCAATGGAAGGATCGGCCAACAGCTCCTCCATACTTCTCACTACCCGTACATAGGGGTATTTTGTTTGCGACTCATTTTTGTTCTTTCCACTACAGCTACCAGTTCATACTCCGGCATGGTAACAAAAAAGGGCGCGTGAAATACGGTTGCCGAGATACCAAAGCCTACAAGACCTACCCTGATTGGTTGTGCCATGCTGTATTTTTGGCAAGATAGCCAATTTGAAAGCTATATAGCCTGGTAAATGATTTGCTATTACTAACTTGCCACTATCTATGGATTCGCTTACACATATCGTACTGGGGGCCTGTATTGGAGAGGTCGTTGCCGGCAAACGGTTTGGTAAAAGGCTATGTTCTGGGGCATCCTTACCCAAAGCCTGCCGGATATTGACTTTGTCGCTTCTTTTTGGATGAATCCGGCCAATGACCTGCTGGCGCATCGTGGTTTTACCCACTCTTTTTTATTCGTAGTGCTGGTTGCGCCACTGCTGGCATTGGCGGCCAACCGGTGGCATCGGCCACATAATTATACCTGGCGAAAATGGACCCTGTTCTTTGCCCTGGAAATGCTGGTACATGTGGTGTTGGATGCCTGCAATGCATACGGCACCGGCTGGTTTGAACCATTCTCGCATTACCGGGTTTCTTTTAACCTGCTTTTTGTAGCCGATCCTTTATTTTCTATTTGGCCCCTTATTGCTTTCCTGGTATTGCTGTTTTCTCGCACCAGCTATGCCGCCCGCCTCAAATGGGCCATTTCGGCTTTTGTACTGTGTGTAGTGTACATCGGCATCAGTATCGTCAATAAAAATGCGGTCGACAGATCAGTGAAAGCCATTGCCCGGGAACAAGGCATTACCTGGAACCGATATTTCAGTACGCCTACCCCCTCAACAATATGCTATGGTTTGTAGTGATGGAAGACGATAAAGGTTACTATACCGGCCATCGGTCTGTCATGGATAAGGGAGGTGATACCACTTTATTCCATTATAAGTTGCGCCATGATGATTACCTGGAGCCGGTGAAAGAGGCCGGAGACCTGCAAAGGCTCATCCGGTTTTCACAAGGATATTATATTATAGACCAGTACGATAGTACCTTGGTATTTAATGACCTTCGCTTTGGGCAGATCATTGGATGGCAGGAACCCGATGCCCGATTTGTATTTCATTTTTACCTGCAAAAACCCGACGAAAATTCGCTGGTTATACAACGAGGGCGGTTCATCAACTGGAACAAAGCGACTGTACTATCTATGTTTCGCCGCATCCGCGGTCTTAAATGAACGTTGTTTGAAATAGAAAGTAAATAGAAAGAAAAGAATGCGTATTACCTGGTAACAACATTGTTGGTATAATCTTTTCAGAAAATTATACCGGATCCGGTAATCCTCTTCCGTGATCCGTTCACAATCCTCACCGATCACCTGCTCAATATGCTGCTGCATAGATTGAGCAAATATTTCTTCCTGTACATCCAGGTTAAGCTCTATACTGGCAAAAGCACTGATATTATTTACATTGTAAGAGCCAATGGTGGCCCACTTGCCATCATATGTAGCAATCTTGGCATGTAATACACTTAATTTGTATTCATATACCTCGATATTATTGCGGAATATCCAACGGTAAATATAACGTTCGGCATGTTTGGCCAGTTTTACATCCGAGATGCCTGCCAACACCAGTTTGATCTTTACCCCTCTTCTGGCGGCGCGGGCCATTTTCTTCCGCACCAGCATGCCCGGTAAGAAATAGCTGGACATAATGTATATATGCGACCTGGCTTCTTTAAACATGCCCAGATAACTATTCGTGATCTGCGCTCTTTTTGTACCCAGTCATTTCTCCGCAAGCGGATGGCACAGGCGGGCTGCGGTTGACCAACTGGTGGGTGGGTTTGCCACAATAGTTTCTTCCGTTCTCTTTTTGACTTTGTCCACAACTCCAGGCATACCCGTACCAATTCCGGAACTATTTCACCTTCGGTGTACAAAGCCCAGTCGAGCCAGGCCGGCTGGTCAAAGCCATCATTGTATTTATTGCTGATGTTGATACCGCCCACCAGGCTGTAGCGGGCATCTATTACGGCTATTTTATGATGCAGGCGTCGGCCAAAATAGAAATGGTCACTTTTTAGTAGGGGTTGAAAGAAGCGGAAGTGAATACCTTCCTGTTCCAACTTGCTGATAAAATGGGCCGGTAAGTTTTGTGAGGCATAACCATCTACCAATAGGTAAACGGCTACCCCTCGCCTGGCTGCTGCCATGAGTGCTACCGCCACTTCCTGGCCCGTTTCATCCTCATCATAAATATATACCTGTAAATGAATGGTATGCAGGGCTTTGTCGATAAGCGACAAAAGCAGGGTAAAATAGGCCCCTCCGCCACGGATCAATTGGGCTGTATTGTGGCTGGTATAGGCAAAAGAGGGCCTGGATCTTACCGAAGACATAGGCTACAAGCTAGTAAAATATTCTATTCTGAAATAATTTGACTTTTCTACAGGCAATAAAGTGATGATACCTGGTACAAGGGGATGCTAGCCGAGAGGTGTAATCTGTATCCGGGCAATAGCCCATAATCAGGCACGGGACTTGTTTTATATCAAAAAAACAAGGGGCTAAATTCAACGCCTTAGTTTTTATTAGTAGTAATTACTTACCCGGCAAATTTTAGGTTAACCATAACTGCTATATTTCCATGTTCTTGCCAGGATGTGTAGAAGCAGGATAAAGTACAATTATGGATTTTAATTTAATGACCGGGGAGCATACAGCAGTAGCTTATTCTCCAACAATACCTTCCTCCCTTGCCCGTTTCCATGTGCCTGGCGCCAGGGAGCTATATGCTACTGGTGATTTTGGGGCCTTGTTGTTTTATGAACAGGCCGGGCCAGACTTTAGTTTTTGGTACAAAAGCTATTTTATAAAGCAAAGCACCTTTTTAAGTGCAGTCGCAGAAGCGCCTTTATTTCAGTTGTGTTTTTCAATCAATCGTACCCTTCGGTTTCAGCAGCAGGGTATGGGTAAAACAAGGCTGCCCCAAGGCCAGTTCAATATCCTGTATGCACCTGCCATACTAAACCAAACCTGGTTTGATAAGGGGAAAAATACATGGTGTATGATATTCACTTTTCCCGCAGCCACCTGGAAAAGTTGCAGTCGCATTTTCCCTACCTGGCCGAATTCCTTATTAAGACCGAACTGGGTTTACCTTGCCAGTTGAGCCCGGTGCATGCCCATATTACGCCTGATATGATGACGATACTGCACAATATGCATTATTGTTTATATACCGGCAACCTTAAAAGTACCTACCTGGAAGCCTTATTACTTAGGTTATTGTTGATGGCCCTTACCCGCCTGATGATGGTAAAGATCCCGGTCAATGAAGTAAAGCTGCAACCTTATGAATTGGCCAAGTTGCGGGAGGCCTGGGAATATTTGCTGCATCATTTGGATCATCCTGGCACCTTGATGGACCTTTCATATACAATAGGTTTGAATGATTTCAAACTCAAGAAGGGATTTAAACAATTGTATGGCATTACCATTTTTGAATTTCTGCTGGAAGCGCGGATGGAGAAAGCCCGGAGACTATTGCAGGAAACCACGATGACAGTGCATGCGGTAGCCATAAGTGTAGGCTATAAAAATATATCCAGTTTCACAGTGGCGTTTAAGAAAAATTCAGCCTCTTGCCCAGTGAAGTACAGGGCAATGATCACGGGAGGAACCCGCATCCTAAACCGGGGAGGTAGGTATTATGGAATTGTGCTAGGTGTTGAACAGGCGCTCCAGCCTTCGGGATCGCCAAATAAGCGCTGGTTGATCTTTTCCAGCCCGGCCAGCGCTTTAAACTTTCTAAAGTCGACCATTTGTTGGTGGAGTTTGTCCGGATCGGTTAATTCATCAATTAATAATTGGTTATCTGCATGCTCCTCGGTCCAGGCTTGTAGAGTGGCTTTGTCTGAAGCAGTTGAGTGAGTACAAAGGGCCTGGGTGATTAGCCTTGCCATTAAGGATGCTTGAATGATTTGCTCTTCTTTCATCGGATGTAAAGTTATTAATCTATATGCTGGTGAAACATAAGACGTTTTCGAGCCTATGGGGTGGTGGTTTGGCCAATCCACAGGTTGGCTGGTTTAACCAGGATGCGGAAGAGAGTAAGCGATAGTCAGAAGTACAAGTAAACTTGATGGGGGTATTGGAATTAATATTACAACACAACGAATCATTGAACTATAGTTATAACAACTGTATGGGCTTTTAGTACTAAATGGAAATCGAAAAATTATTATTAAAATTTGAATACACTCGTGAATTATCTATGGACAAAAAGTGACCCTTGGGTCTGTCGGTAGCCATTATATAATTGGTTAATAACGTATAAGTGAAGGAGTAATTACAGAACGTAGTTTTTTGATACCATTTGTCTAATGGTTTTCACTTAATAGACAGTCGAAAAAAATGAGTTAGTAGTCAATTATAGAAATTTTTATCCGGATAACATAAACAAAGTGACTGAATCGGTTGGATATTTAGGTGGGAAAGAATAGTATGTTTAACCCGGCAGGTTTTTGGGATAATCGCCTTCCTTTTTAGCCTGCCTTGAAAAATGGGATATAGTAGTAACTCTTCTTACAATCCGGGTGCCTGGTTATGTATAAGGTCCATTTGGTGTTAACGAGGCCTTGGTTATGTTTAGGTTAGAGGGTCAGCATAATTTGCAAGGTGTACCATTGAATGGCGGTGTTTTCCCTGCTCTGTCGCTCCTGGCAGTGGAAATACATGGGTGATAACGCGGTTTTGCATAACCGGCACCCGGATTATAATTAAACAGTTCATGAAGTTGCTTTTTCGTGGACTGCATAAACCGAAGCCTGTTGGATGTTAGGTGCGGAGGAAGCAGATAGGCAGGGCTCCTTGCGAAGTAGGGAGAAAATAAAAGCCAGGTAAGAATACCCGGCTGTGGGGATTCATGTGCCCTCTTCTGTACCCGGAAGAAGGCATGATGCACATGAGGAAAGAAAGTGAACGGGGTTCACTTTTTTCTTTAGTCCGGTGTCCTGTTGTTTTGTTCAGGGAAGATTCTTTCCGAAAGTTTTTATTTAGATGCCGGCTAGAGACCGGCTGCTTAAAAGAAAAATAAAAGGGAGAGTAGAAACACTCCCTTGTTGTGACCCAACCAAACAGTCACATGAGATCAAAACTAACTGCTATTATAGACCCATTACAGGCCATATAGGAGCAGCATTACATGAATTTGGTATGCTGAGAGGGCAATTATTTTATCTAAAGAACTTAATTCCATTTACAACTCACTGTTATTATCAAGCTCACCTAAGCGCCGGCGTTAACCTGATCCTTATGCGGAGCGTTCTACTTATAAAACAACTTATTGGTCATTTTGTACTAAACGGAATCAAAATATATTTTTTTGCTATGTATTTATTATTCCCAAAATGATACAGGTTTATGCTAATAATGACTGCTGTTAAAGGAATATATGAGTTAGCAAGTCGCTTTTTACACGCAAAAAGTAGTTGTACGTAAGCAGGAATGAATAAGGTTTTAACTTAGAATTTGAGTGCCTTCAAATTTGGTGCGTAATAATTGAATGCCCCTGGCTTTTTGATTCCTGACGGTATGGATGGAAATTTCCAACTTATCTGCGATCTCATGGTTTTTAAGGCCCTTTACATAGCTCATCTTAAGGATGGTGCGGCATTGAACCGGCAGCCTGTTTAGCTCCTGGCCAATAACCCGAAGCACTTCCGCCCGGATCATTTCATTGAGAACAAATCCTTCTTTCTTTTCTGCCAGATAAAGCATTTCGGCCTGTGATAAGGTATCCCGTTGGGATTGCTTGATAATATTAATACAGGCATTACGGGTAGTAATGTAGAGGAAGGCTTTAATGCCATGCTCACTCTCGAAATCTGACCGTTTGTCCCATAACTTCATAAACGTTTCCTCCACAATATCTTCCGCTACCTGCTGATCTTTTACCAATCGTTCGGCAAAATAGCAGAGCGGGTTATAATGGAGGTCAAAGAAAATGCAAAAGCCTTCGGATTTTCGCCTTTAAGCTCGGTTAACATAGTTGCGCAAGTTGCCTCTTGGTGCATCAACAGCAGGTTTTAAAACGGTTTAAAGAAATAACGTATCGCAAACCAAACGATGGCCAGCACTATCAGTTTGGACAATAACTCATTGCCACCGATAGTGGTGCTAGAACTTTACTGATGGGAATACAAGGACAAGTAGATGCTCATTACGAACATTCAACTGTTGAACGAAAACTCGTTAACCAAAACAGGAACTATTCAATAGTAGTACCATTCGATACTATACTAATGAAACATTGCTACCTGAGAGCTTACTTTTACCAGAATGAGGAGGAGGAATACTATTTTCAAGAACAAGTTTACAAGTAATATTCAATATTACAAAATTCGCCCATCTACTTTTTACACCGGGACATTGTAATATATTAATATATAAGGCGCTATTGCTTAAAAATATTTTAGCAAAATAACCATTCCCTTTGCCGTTATGAGCAATTTCCCCTGAATTTTTAGATTTTAATAAAGTGGCGCTATTTTATGCTACCCATTTGCACAAACGTTTCAGCAACTGCCAGGATGTTTCCTGGCTGCTAAATCTGCCCAGGGCTGCTTTGTGGAAGCGGGCAGCCTTAGGCGTACCCGTTGGGTGAAGGTGCGGGTCATGATTTTGACATCCAGCCAGGTGGAAGCATTGCGCAGGTAAAAATATCCCACTGATAACGCCGGGAAATAGCTTCATAATCCATGGCTGGCCCATGAAAGCCATTTACCTGGGCCAATCCGGTAATACCCGGTTTTACCATATTCCTTAACTTATAATGGGGTATCATCCGGCCAAATTGCCGGCAATCAGCATGCATATGAGGGCGCGGACCTACAATACTCATCTGGCCCAGCAGTACGTTGACAAACTGGGGTAATTCATCCAGGTTGGTTTTCCGGAGCCAGCGGCCTGTCCGGGTAATACGACTGTCATTCTCCTCCGCTTGTTTTTCATCGGCCTCCTCATTAATCACCATCGTACGGAATTTATAACAGGTAAATGAACGCCCACCTTTACCCACTCTCCGCTGTAGAAAAATACGGGCCCCCGTGAATCCAGTTTCACCAACAATGCCAGCAAAGGCAATAACCAACTGAATACGCCAAGCACGATAAATACCGACAATACCATATCAATTACCCGCTTCACCAGGAAATAAGACCACTTGCCGGCAATATAATTCCTGTACGATATGCTTCTTTTTCCCTCCTTAATCAAGGGGGCATCTTGTTGTAGTGTTACTGCCATGCTTACATTGATTGTATGAGCTGTATATTAATCAATACCAGGCTTCGGTGATCTTGTGAGTAGAAGCAACCTTTTTTTGCCAATCACAGTATTTCAAAGAGAATACGATACCATCAAAAAAATAGTTGCCTGCATGTATACTATTGATACATCGCCCGTGTGCCGTACTGCTGACCTGGAGGATAATATTTTGAAAGTATTGGCATGGTTCGACCTGTTTAGCTATCCACTTACTGCACCCGAAGTGTTGTTTTTCCTGGAATGCACCGCCAGCGCCGAAGACCTTGAACCTGCGTTGCAATACCTGGTACAAGAAGGGCTGGTATTTGGGCAGGATGGGTATTATTCATTGCAGCAAAAGGCCGAGTTGGTGCCCCGCCGGATAAAAGGGAATAAGAAAGCCAAACAGATGCTCAAAACAGCGCACCGGATAGCCCGGCTCCTGTACCATTTTCCTTATGTACGGGGTGTTTGCATTTCGGGGTCCTTGTCCAAACATTTTGCTGATGACAATGCCGATATTGATTTCTTCATTATTACCAGCGCCAACCGCTTGTGGATAGCCAGAACAATGATGCATTTGTTCAAGAAGCTCACTTACCTATGGGGTGGACAACATTGGTTTTGTATGAACTATTATATTGATGAGGAAGCCTTACTGATCAGGGAACAGAATTATTTCACCGCTATCGAACTGGCCACCCTGATGCCGGTTTGTGGTAATGAGACCATTCCTCAGTTCTTCCGCGAAAATGACTGGGTGCAGCAGTATTTTCCCGGTTATGCTGGAAAAACAGCGCTGTACCCCGATAATAATAAGGGTGATTGGTTTAAAAAATTAAGTGAGCATATATTCAATAGCCGGATTGGAAGTCGCCTGGAGGATTACCTGATGCAACTAACTACCCGCCGGTGGAAACAAAAGGAAGATGAACAGCGTTTGAATATGCGGGGAGTAAGAATGGGCCTGTCTACGGGTAAACATTTTTCAAAACCCAACCCTGTTTTTTTCAACAAAGCATCTTGGAGCGATACCAGCAAAAGCTGGAGGCAGTTTGGGCCCGACGCGCCTTGCTGCAAACAATAGATCATTCACTACAGCCGGCACATGCCCATGCGCAGTAACCGGTTTACGCCTGGCTTCTTCGTTCTTCCAATCGCATACCTCTTTGCGCCAATACCGCTCTCCACTTGAATACCGGTAGCCGGAACAGGTTGGCCAGGGGCTTTTTCAGTGCTTTGTGGTAAAACATTTCATTGTTGATCAATTGGATCGCATAATCGTAGTAACGCCGGTTATAAGTTCGTTTGAAATCTATATCCCGGTCAGTACTGCTTTCCCAGGGCAGGCTGGTAACAAACCGGTCTTCTACTTCGGCATACAAAGGTGTTCCCTTAATGGGGTAGGTTACTGTAATCGTAAACAGGTCGGGCTCGGCCGATTTGAGGTGGTGGATGGTTTCATAGATATCCTCTTTTGTTTCGCCAGGATAACCTACCATGATGAAAGTACCGGCTTGCAAACCATGATACCGGGCCAGTTTGATCATATCCCTTACCTGCTGTACTTCTACCCGGCGGTCCATGAGGTCTATAATTTTTTGTGATCCGCTTTCGGCGCCGATCCATACCCTGAAGCAGCCACTGGCTTTCAACTTCAAAATAACATCCTCATTCATCCGGTCGGCCCGGGTAATGCATTCAAAAGGCATGACAATATTTCGACTGGTAACCTCTTGCGTAAATTCATCCAGCCATTTATGGCTTACCGTAAATACATCATCTACAAACCAAATACTGTCTACTGAATAATGCGTTTTGATCCAGGCAATTTCATCGGCTACCGCAACGGCACTTCTGCGCCGGTAACTCTGTCCATATACCGCCCTGCTACACCATTTACAGGAATAGGGGCAGCCCGCATGGTGCTTACCGAAATGGCATTGGTGCCATGGCGTTCTTTCCAGGCATCGAAATACAATTGCAGGTTCACCTTTGTACGATTGGGCATGGGCAATTCGTCCAGGTTCTTTAGTTTACCCCTTTCCCGGTTTTGGCGTACGCCCAGTTGTGCATCCAGGTAAGCAATGCCATCGATGGTACTTAAGTCGCTCGTATTGGTTCCTTCTACCCATTGTACCAGTTCCAGCATCGTTTGCTCTCCTTCACCCAATACTATGAAATCGGCCTGCTGTTCCAGGAATTTCACCAGGTGATTGCGCACTTCAGGTCCTCCCAATACAATTCTCGTATGGTTTAATAAGGGTTCTTGTTTGATGAATTGAATGATGCGCAGCACATTCAGTTTTGTCATCAGGTTGGTATAAATGCCTACTACCTGTGGCCGGTCGTCCAATAATGCTTTGCAGAGGTTATCAAAAGTTGAGAAGGTACTGTCAAATACCCGGTTCTCATATCCATGTTGTTCCAGGTAGGCCGAAATATACAGAATACCCAGGGGCACATAGGGGCGCATAATGGCTTGTTCTTTTTCGTCTTCGCCCAGAAAGTAACCATGGGTAAGCAGGATCTTCATGGTGTTTGCTTTTTTAAAAGTAGATAAGTATGATCGGCTAGTGCACTGCAAAAGGACACAGGGCGCACCCATTGTTCTATTTTTACCAGCAGGCCAAATACCCGTTTGTACTTGCGCATGCTATGTTCCATATAGGATGGCGGGATGAAGAGGCCTACCGGTTTTTTTTTTCAGCAGGGCAAAGGGTTGCATGTTCTTCATAAACCGGCGTACAGAATAATAGAAAACCGGTTGTGATACAGTGGGGGTAAGCCGGGCGTCCACCGGCCTGCGTGTCCACCTTCTGAAAGCATTATGGCCATCGCCTTTCAATAAATAATAACAGGTTTCCCACCAGCAATATTTGCCAAATAATACCGCGGCTATATGGCCATGATCAGTAAGCAATTGCTGCAATGCCTCATTAAGTGCAGTGAGCCCTTCGGGCGATAGGCAATTCAGGCCGGCAAAATTGGAAAATACCAGGTCAAAGCGTTCCTGTGCCAGCGTATTGCCCAGGTCTTCAAAGGAACAGGTAATAAACACGGGATTGCCACTAGCCATGCCAGGAGCTGTTTTTCCCTGGCTTCACCGATCATGCGCTCACTTTGATCGGTAGCTATTACCGTATGCCCCAGCGAGGCCAGCCAAAGCGCATCTTCACCGGTGCCGCAATTGATTTCCAATATGCGCAGTGTTCCCTTGCCTGCCAGAAAAGATTGCAGCCATGCCCTGCTTACCATGCGTTGCGCATGGCCCGTAAGGCTATGGCTGAAGCTGGTATCATAATCAGCCGCCAGTACATCGAAGGCGGCTTGCTTACTCATACGATAATTGGTTCAGTTGCAGCCGGCCAATAAGGATTTGCGGAAGGAACAAACAAGCCGCTGCTATCTTTTAACATCAGCCAGTTTCAACGCCAGGGGATTCTTCACCGCTTTTTTACTACCATCCATCCTTGCCGCGTGCGGAACACCTGGTGAACATGCCGGTGCAATTTTTATAGTAGGCCGGCGAATAGGTATTCTTAAACATTAACTGCAGTTCATCCGAATCCGTCCAGTTGGCTTTTCCCAGCAGTTCATTTTTTACCCGTTCATAAAAAGGTGTGCCAGGCAATGGATACGATACCGATATACCCAATTCGGCGGGCATCAGTTCCTTGATCATGCGGATGGTTTTCCGGATATCTACTTTTGTTTCGCCAGGGTAACCAAACTGGATAAAAAAGCAGGGCGTATGCCATATTGTTTCAATAAGCGGGTTGCTGTATGGATCTGTTCAATTGTAGTGCCTTTATCCATAGCGTCCAGTATGGCCTGTGAACCACTTTCTGCCCCCATCCAGGTGTTTTCACAACCTGCCCTGGCCAGTGAGCGGATATAATTTTCCTGCACCAGCAGGTCGGCCCTGGATTGTATCTTAAACTTCAATTGCAGGTTGGCCTGTTCCGTCAGTGTGGCAAATTCCTGTACCCAGCCGTGCTTTAGTCCAAAAATGTCATCACAAAACCAGATATGATCAAAATGATATTGCTCTTTGAGCCATTTGAGTTCCTGTACAACATGCTGTGGTGATCTGGAATTGTAGCGATTGCCGTAGATCGGTTTGGCGCACCAGTTACATTTGAATGGGCAGCCCCGGGTGGTACCCATATTGATCGAAAAATAGCCGGCATGCTGTAGCCACATGGCCCGGTAAGGTTCCATATTTACCAGGTCCCAGGCAGGGAAAGGGAGACTGTCCAGGTCTTTGATCACAGCCCGTTTACCTGTTTTAACAACAGCATCCCCTGTACGGTAAGCTATACCTGGAAGCGTGTGCAGGTCGGTAGATGATTCACCGTGGGCTTTTATAAGCTCATACAGCGTTACTTCGCCCTCTCCCAGCACAATAAAATCGGCTCCTTCCTGCAGGTATTGTTCATAATGATCGGTTGAATCCGAACTGGCCACAATCACCGTGCATCCTCTTGCTTTGGCCAGTTTGGTCATGCGGAAGGCCGCTTCGCGCATATTGGTCAGGCACATCTTGGTGAGGTAGTTGAACCCATCATCATAGATCACAAAATACTGAGGTTCAAAACTGTCCAGGCTGGGAAGCACTTCTTCAGCTCCCTGGGCAAACATGCTGTCAAAAAGGGAAACCGTATAGCCGTTTTCGCGCAGGTAAGCTGCAGCATACAGGGTACCCAGGGGTGCATAGGGCTGGCCTGTATTCCATTGTTTGGGATCAAAACGCAGGAAATAAGAATGCGAAAAGAGGATCTTCTTCATAAACCATTCATTGCTAACCAAAAATCAGGTTGATCAAGCTATCATTTTAATTACGGCTGTATCCCGATTAGGTTGCCTGTGATTGGTAAGAAGCTTATTCTTTATGCCATCGCCAATACCCGGGCGGCCCCGGCATAAGGTGCCTGGTCGATCAGGGTGGCACTGCGCATCATGCCAAAGCGGATACCAATGGAAATTATTATACTGAATTGTTCATCGGGTGGAATGACCGGGTATTTTATTTCGAGGGTAGTAGCCGGTGATCCCTCCAGTGCCGGATACCATGTTGTCATGTTGACTTCCGGCCCATGGTGGCTGTAGTCGGTCCTGGGGGCATACTGGTGGGGTGTATAAAACAGATCGGGGATAATGCCCATAACTATAGTAATGCCATACAAAGGGTGCGTATTGGGTGCATACAGGTTAATGGCCGGCAGCAGTGCAGGAATCTCCACACGGGCCTGCAGGTTGTTCCTGGATACAGTACAGCCAAGATGGGCGCGAACGATTGTATCAAAACCAATCTTCCGGTTGAGCGAAAAGCCTTCCAGGATGGAGGGGTTTTGGGATAAAGCAATGTTACGTTTTCCATATTCGCTGCCATTATCCATTTCCTGGATGGGTTTCATCAGGGCATTGAGTGGCCCGGCAATATTGTGATCCGCCAGGGCTTTTTGTGGCCATAACATGCGCATGATCCATTTACTGGCAGTAGCACGGCCGCCAAATTCGGCATTGATACGCCGCGTAGCTTCAAATCCAGGGTGGGTTTTGATCTTCTGTTTGGAAGCGCCGCCTTTGCTGCGCACGATGGGCTTGTCTACCCCCTTCATTTTGTAAAAGGAGAAATTCCCTACCGAACCGGTCAGGGAAGCGTCAGGATTCATACGTGCCATACTTTGTGTTTTAAGGTAAGCAATAAGTTACGGCCGGTCCTGGTTCGGGGCTGATTCGCGCTTCCTAAATGTATAACTTATATTTAAACTGTAAAAAAGATATATGTAAGCCGTAGATAAGCCGTATTTATATAAGGACAGCTTATCTACGGCTTATATACAGCTTATATACGGGTTATATACGGGTTATTATTATTGAAGAAGCCTATCTGGCAGGAATAAGTCACGAATCCCTGGTGCTTATCCTGAAAAAACAGTAGGGTTGTTCTGACAACGATTTGCCTAAGGCCAGGTATTTGCCAAAAAAAAGCCGGCTCCCTGGCCGGCGTATTAAATTAGTTTATCACAGTACTATTTTATGGAGAAGTAAACATAATTGGACTCAAATCTGATTTCGCCCTCTTTTGCTTCCGGAGGAATTATCATAGGCATTAAGTGAACATTTATGCGGTAATCGCCTTTTTCAAGGGGGCAGCAACTCAATATGTTCAGGTTGAATTGTATTTGTTCTCCTTTGTTTAATCGGATGCAGGTACAGCAGGCATTTAAACATGGGTCTGTAATACTTACTCCGGGCAGACCGCCTGCTTCCGGAAAAAAATCATACACTCCGTTGCTCTTTTATCAATACGTGTAATTAGTGAATGGTTGCTGGCGGCATACTTCTGTAATATGGTTGTATCCTGTACATAATACTTCTGAAATGAATTGTTTTTAATGATCACCTTGAAGGAGGCTTTCCCTGTTGAATCATCAGGACCGTTCATACGAATACGGATGGTTACGGGTTGACTGATCCCTGCATGCGTAAGCAGAAAAAGCAGTATGCTCAATAGTCCACTTGTACGCATGCTCTTACTATTTTTCAGGCAGGCCATAAGTTTTTGTGATATGCTTTCCTGTATGATAATTTTTTAATGTGTTTTTCCTATACAATATATCATATTTCCCCGGAACTATATTGTTTTAGCGGGCAAGTGTGCTGGAGACCTGGGGATTCAGCACACTTACTTTAGTGGATAAACGCCCTGTTTGCTCTTTTGATACAGGTAGTGCAGGAAATGGATGAGGTACAGGTGAGCGGTTGGTGGCTGTAGCACCTGCTCAGGCGAGGGCTCGCCCCATAGCAGCATATGGCTGCCCATATTGATGGTTTTTAGTATCCTGACCTCCCGGTAGCTAAGCGCCCATTCGGGAATGGGAAATCCGTAGTCCTTACTCGGAATGGTTTTGAAAGGCAGGGTATCAAGCGCAGGAGGGCTACTGCTATGGTGTGCGCCCAGCCGGTAGATGGTTTCTTTTTGCTCAAAAGGGGCTTCGGCTACTGCCAGCTTGCCCGTTTCAATAATTTTAGGAAGGGCTATATTGGTATGGCGTAGTCCAAATACATACCGGTTACCGGTACTCATATCTCCCAGCAGGTCCATGGGAAAGATATTGTAGTAGCCACCTTGTTGGAAGGAGATGACCCGTATGCGGCGGGGATAGCTATAAGCAGCTACAAATGATTGAAAGCGGCGGAAGTGGAGGCCATTCTTGCGGTAATACCGGCGGAAAAGAACATAACGTTTGAGGGCATTGAGCTGGTGTAGCTGACTGCTTTCCTGTTTCAGCAGAAACAAGGTGCCTGTAGTTTCCGCCAGATGCTGCACCCTTGTAAAGCGTAGTACAGCCTCGGATGATCCTTGTGCAGGTGTGTGGTGCTCCTTATTGTCGCCATAAAAATACAGCTTACAGGTGGTGGCATGATGAATGGCCGCTTTGTGCGCTTCCTTTTCTGCCCAGATACCGAATATAACCGGCTCAATGCAAAGCAACCAATGTTGTTGTGATACATTGATGAGCTGGCCATTCACTTCCAGGAATACTTTTTCCTGTATGTTGCCGGGAATGGTTACGGTAGCATATTCCCTGATCTCCGCATCGCCTACCAACATTTTTCGTATCAGACTTTTCATTTCTTTACCAGGTGGAGTAAGCGAAAAGAGGTGCTGCTGATCAGTTGCGCATCCTTCATTTCAAAATAAGGTGAAGCGGCCTGTTGTATTTCCCTGGCCGTATGTACATATACTGTTTGCCGGTGGCCCTGGTGCCATACATACATCACAAATGGCTGGCGCAGCAAAAGGGTGCTGATCGTATTACGGCGATGCCATTGCCACATCTTTTGAAGGGACGGTCGAGGATGACCACCAGGCAATGACCTCCGGTAACCAGGATCTGTGAAAATTGCTGAAAGAGTAAGGGAGTATCGGGAATGGCATTGAGTACACCAAAATTGGCCAATATCCCTTGCACTGGTTGAAGAAACGGCGTTGATGGCTGCCACTGCGTAAAATCAGTTTGCGCATCATCCAGGAATTGAATTTTGTTCCCATGCGTTAATTCCCGACTGTATTGGATGGCTTTTTCCCGCATACCGGCCGAAGGTTCACAAAAAGTAACCTGGTATTGGTGGGCTGTTAACCAGCCAAGATCAAACCCTGTGCCGCCGCCAAAATCCAGTACCCTGCCCGGAGCAACGGTTTGCAGCCATTGGGCTTTCACCCGCTCACGCACCAGGATGTTGGCATTTTCCTGCAATAGCAGTTGATCATACTGACCGGCTATTTCATCGTAATAGGAAATATTTTGCTGGTGCACCTGGCTGGTATGGGAAGGCTGGGCTGCTGGCATATTGGCATTTACCGGTTAATGAATCAATTCACTTTACTTAAGAAAAATTTGGCCAGGTACCAAGGTGGGTCGCTCTACAGCGCTGCATCTGCCGGGCGGCAGAGCGGCTCACCTTAAAGAGGCGGGCAAACTCCGTATATACGAAGTATTATTGACCAGGGTTGCTTGTTGAAGGGCTTATTTAATTTATTGTTTTCCATTGTATTGTATTGCATAAGAATTGTATAATATTGTTATGGCTGCTATTGTTTACAGCCTTTATGCCAATGGATATCAGTGTTGTCATTCCCACTTGCAACCGAAAGCAACGGGTATTGCAGTTATTGCAAAACCTGCAGCAATCTATCCATCCATTACGTGAAGTGATCATTGTTGACTCGGGCGAGGATCAATTATCTACAGACGATCTGGCTCCTTTCTCTGGTTTTTCTATCCATTACCTGTTATCAGAAAAGTCGGTTTGTATACAGCGCAATAAAGGTATACAACTGGCAGGTGGAACGTGGATATTTCTTTGTGATGATGATATTGAAATGCCGGCCGATTACCTGCACAAGATAGCGGGGCATGTACTGCAGCATCCGGAAGCGGGCGCTGTGTCGGGATTGGTGATGCAATGGGTGGAGGAAGCATGGAAAGCCAATTATACCATCCAATCGTCGCGCGCGCTGGTTTGGAGTTATATCTTTCAATTGAGTATCTGGGGCGAGATCAGGTGCGCCAGTAATAATTTCCTGGTACGGAAAATAACAGGCTATTATGCGCGTAAAGGCAATCATATCAGCAGGGCAGGTTGGCCGGTGGTGACCAATTTTGGCGGCGATTGGTTCAGTACTCCCATCTATGGGTTGGGCGCTTCGGTAGTTAAAAGGGATTGGCTGTTGCATTCACCTTATGAAGAGGTATTGGACAGGCATGGTATGGGCGATAACTATGGGGTCAACATCGGTTTTCCTGCAATGGGTGTTCATGTACTGAATGATGCTTTTGTATACCATCACCGGGAACCCGAAAACCGTCTTAAAAGGCCCTTGCAGTATTATCGCAGGATGCTGGCGCTGCATTATTTTGTGAAAACAAAAGCCAGCTTAAAGCGAGTACGCAAGTCCTGGTTATTGTGGTCGGTAACCGGCAATATCCTCAGCTTTATCCGTATGCGCGATCGCAATATGCTACGTGCTGCCATCAAAACTTTTTGGCAGATCACCTGGGAAAAAAATCCCTATTACCGGGCTGCCAAAGCCAATAAAAAGTAGTGGAACCACACTTATGAATACCTATTCCTCTTCTACTGTACCAGGTACAAAAACACCTACACAGGAAGTCCTGTTAAGACTATTGCCATCCCTCTGTTTTTGTGGGTACGTATTGCTGGCCATTGCTGCTCTCTTTTACCATGAACCCTGGGGCGATGAGATCCATAGCTGGAATATTGCCAAGGGCAGCGCCAGTTACCTGGACCTTATTCAAAATAGCCGTTATGAAGGGCACCCGCCTGCCTGGTATACGATCCTTTGATTATCTCAAAATGTACGCATCAATTTTCCTGGGTACAATTTGTTCACCTGGGTATTGCTTCCTTAACAGTTTTCCTGGTCCTGTTTTATTCACCCCTGCCACTGGTGGCGAGGTTGCTGATTCCCTTTGGCTATTACTTTTCATTTGAATTCAGTGTACTGGCCCGTAATTATGCCATTGGCGTACTGGCTGCTTTTTGCATCTGCTTAATCATGCGGCGTAGCTTTCGTTTTAAAACGGCCTGCTATTATGGCTTTTTACTGGTATTATCCAATGGCCACCTGTTTGCCTTGATCCTGGCAGGTAGTTTTCATTTGTATTTCCTGATGTCCGATTATGAAAAATATGCGTCGGTAAAACGGTTGGCTGGTCATGCGTTATTGGGCGCTCTTTTTTACTTCCTGCTTTTTATTTTATTTTTCCGCCTTCCACGGGCGCCCTCAATGTACATTTCTGGATGGGACGCTGGGATATTTCCAATGTCATGATCACCATACAGTCGCCCATACGTTCGCTGATGCCCGTACCTGCCTGGTGGAGTGATCATTTCTGGAATACGCAATTCCTGATGGAATGGCAAAGCCAATACCGGTGGATGAAATATGTAACCCCTTTTTTATCGTTGGCAATTGTAGCAGCGATCTATTTTATACTAAGGGCCAGTAAGAAAAGCCTGATCCTGTTCTTCAGTAATTTATTGTTGACTTCTTTTATCAGCATAGCGGTATTTCCGTTGGGCTGCGCCCGGTATGCGGGATTGATCTACATCGGTTTTTAGCGGCCTGGTGGTTGTATTGCTATAAAGTAAGGCCGGTGCGCTGGCATAATAGGGTGGTGAATAGTTTGCTGATTGTCCAGGTCATTGCTGCTGCCGTTGCCATTGGTATTGATAGCAAACAGCCTTTCTCCAATTTCAACCGGGTGGGTGAATTGATCAATAAAATACCTGCTGGTGAAAAAGTAGTGGCCGATTATTGGGGTTTGAATGCGATTGCCGCTTTTGAAGATAAACCCTTCTATTGCCTGGACCTGAAAAAGGAACTGTCCTTTTTGTTGTGGGATAGTGATATGGCCCGGCTGATGAAAAGTGAGTACCGGTATACCGAAGGGGCCGATCACCTGGCAGGGCAGGGGATACAACAATTCTGGATGATCTCTACTGGGGCGCCAGACAACCTGGATAAGGTAGACAAGCATTTTTCAGAGACTACCGGGTGGCGCTCAGGGATAAGCGGGTGGGGGCTATTGAAAAAGGAGGCAACCTGTATTTATACCAGGTCAGTAAGGACAATGTTAGTGCGGGCGCCCGGGTTGATTGATCTTTTGTATCCTGGCCTGGTGCACTTGTTGGTAATGAGTAGCTGCTACGCGGGCAATGGCCTCGAAGGAAAGTTGCTGCTGATAAAAACGGATGCACGCATGGGCTTCCTGCTCCAAAGGTTTTTGCATAGCTGTTATTACTGCCTCGATAAAATGCTGCCGGTTACCTGGCTGCCATAAGGCGCCGAGTTGCCCATCCTTAGTCATGATCTGAAAACTGGGAATATTAGTAATGATGGGTATACAGCCACAGCGCAAGGCTTCACTTAGGGCATAACCACTGCCTTCATAATGACTTCCCAGTACAAAATAATCAGCACTGTGGTAATAAGCTTCCACCTGTTCGTGGGGAATGGCGCCTAGCAAATGGACCCTGTTTTGTAAAATGGCATTGGTATGAATATGCTCCTTTACCTGCGATAATAATTGATCATTGTTATAGATCATGTAGAGCCGGGCCGCAGGATATTTTTCAAAAACAGTTGCAAGGCCAGCCAGGATGGTCAAAGGATCTTTGTTGGCATCGAGACGGCCTACCCACAAAAATACGGGTTGCCCCTGCATCCTTGTTTGAATGCGGGCAGCGGCCCGGTTATGGTACACCTCCTTTCTGCCGGCATCCCTGGTTGCATAATTAAAAAAGTAGCGCCTTCCATAATGGGCAGTACTTTGGGGAAAGGCTTTTTCTTCCTGAACCAATGAGCGCCCTGTGCGCTGGTGGTGAAAAAAAGGCATCGGCCACCCTATTGAATAAATTATGCAAGGCCCTTTTGAATGAGCCGGGTGATTTACCGCCGTGGTGCTGAACAATGATGGCTGTTTTTTGGGCAGCAATAACCGCAGCATACAGGTTTGTAAGGAAAGCGTGAGGCTATGCACGTGGATAATGTCTGCATCCAGTGCTTTTACCTTTTCAGGAATTGCCAGGGTATTTGCCAGGCCCTTAAGCTACCGCCAAGACCATCTTTTACAAAGTAATGCTGGATATTGTTTTTCTGGTATGTGCTGTCTTTCATGAAACGTGTCATGATCATACTTTCAACTCCTTTGGCTTGTAGCGCTTCGGACCAGCCGGTAGTAGTATAATAATAGCTGATGAGCTCCTCCTCACTGGTAACTTGTTCATTGTAATAATAAAATAGGTTGACTACCCTCATGCGTGTATGGTATGGGCTGGGCCGGTGAATAATTGCATGATGGCTTTGGCGCTATCATCCATCGATTGGTACAATACCCGTTCATAGGTAGCCGGAGGATGCTGCAATAATTCGAGCGCCTTTCTTTGCATGGCGGCTGCATTATCTACTACATGCCAGTTGGCCACGGGATGATCGAAGGGATAACAAAAGCTGATCACCTGGGCGCCGGCATACAAGGCTTCCAGGCACACGGTGCTGCATCCTTCATAACGGGAGGTATGAAGGAATACTTTACTGCGCTGCATCAGTGCTAATACTTCGGGATGCGGGCAGCCACCCAGCAACGACAAACAATGCTGCAAACCCAGGGCCTGGATCAGGGATGCTACTTTTTCTTTTTCCCTGCCCAGTCCGCAGTGAATGGCTTTGAGTCCAGGCAAGGATTGACTTACCTGGCTAATGATGGTTGCGTACAGATCGTATTGTTTGAGGGGTTCAAAAGAACCTGCTGCCATGATGTCTATGTCCCGCGTAGCAGGAAGGGTAGGGGGAAACAGTCGCTGGTCGATGGCATTGGGCACCAGGTGCAGGGGCCTGATGGCATGGCTTTGCTGGTATTGATCGCGCAGGAAAGCGCCCATAGCTGCCAGTTGATGACCGTGGGGGCGTATGTAACGTACCCATTTATTATCCCGGGTGGCATCTTGTCCACAGATCCAACTGATATGTTTGAGCGAGAAAACCTTTCCAAAATACTGGCCCAGAAAAGCGCATTCCCCACTCCAGAAACTAAACAAGCCGATGATTGAATATTGACGGCGAATACCTAACATGGCTGTCCATACATTTTTCCAAAGCAACAGACGTTTTCCTTTGCGTTGATGGGTGCCATCAAAAGCCCTTACGGTAATGCCATGCCAGGTATAAGACGCCTGTTGATAGGGATACAGGAGTGCCAGTACCAGGATCTTTACCTGTGGATGGTTTTCCTGCAAAGCTTTTACCATAAGCTGTTGGGAAGGTACCCACCAGGTAGCGGATTCATCTTCGGGAAAAGCAGGTGTTAACACTACCAATGTTTCAGGCTTCTTCATGCAGGGAAACGATTTTGTTGCAAAACGATAAACTGGCCTGGTGGTGGGTGATCAATATTACCATTTTTCCCTGTTGCGTCAGTTGTTTAAAATGCTGCAACAGTTCAAATTCTGATTCGGCATCCAGCTCATTAAAGGTTCATCCAGGATAATGAGGTCGGCATCTTTGTACAAGGCCCGGGCAATGGCTATGCGTTGCCGTTGGCCGCCGCTGATATTACGGCCATTTTCAGTGATCACTTTGCCGGCATAGGCTGTTCCTTCCATCAGGCTGGTAAGGCCGGCAGAAGAAACGGCCCGCTTGAATTTCTTTTCATGGTAATGATGACCATTGAGGGTGATATTGTGCAATACGGTATCATGGACCAGGAAGGGTTGTTGCTTTACATAGGATATAACAGGCCAGTATCGCCGGCGTTCCTCAGTACCTGCCTGTACGTCATTGATGAGGATATGCCCCTCGGCCGGATTAAGAAAGCCCAGTAATAAATTGAGGATGGTGGTTTTACCCCGGCCCGAGTGGCCTGATATGCCCATGAAATCGCCCGGCTGCAACTGCCAGTTTAGGTCTTTGAGTATGATCTTATTGCCAAACCTGAAATGTACATTCCTGAATTGAAGGGATTGAATAGCCGGTAAGGCAGTGGCGGGATGTTTTGCTGGTGCAGGTGGCGGACCTTCGGCCAGCTCTTCCACCGTATAAGAATAGGTTTGTACTTGTCCCGTTGTATTGAGCAGCTTTACAATGCCTGGTATGATCTTATAGGCTGCTGCCATGAAAGCGCCAATGGTTAGGAGGGTATTGTTATCGGCATAACCCTGCCATTGGCTTAAGGCTACCAGGATGAACAGGCCCAGCAAAGCAAATATTTCCATCATACGGGCAGGAATGCCCTGGGCAATGAGGGTATTGGCAAAATGGGTATTGAACTGCTGCTGGCAGGTCATATAGCGTTCAGGAAGGCGCTGTTCTTATCATAGATATTGCTCTCTACAAAACCATGCAGGGCTTCCTGCAGGTGTTGCAATGCTTTTTCACTGCTGCTGCGTGCGTCCAGGCGTACCTGTTTAAGTTTCCTTTTACCAGGTAAAATACCACTACTACAGGAGGCAGCAGTAGCAGGAACAATAAAAGAAATAGCTGGACATTGTACACCAGGATGGCTGTAATGGTAAGTGTGATTAGGACACATTGGGTGATTGCCTGTTGGATGCCGCCCAGCACATGCTGACAAAAATCGATGGGCTGGTAACTGATCTTACGGATATGTACGGATGAATCAATGTTGATGTAATTGGTATATGCCCCTTCGAGGTAATGGAGCAGGCGGTGGCGGGCGATGCGGGTAGCTACCTGCGCTATAAAACGGCATTGGCTGCGGTAAACCAGAAACCCTGCTGCATTCTTGGCGCTGAACAGTGCCAGGAACAATGCAATTGGTACCAGGGAATCCCTGTCTTGCAGCCAATAGGGTAAAAAACCAATGACAGCCGACGTTTCGGGCTGTGTATAGATCCTGATGATGAGCAAGAGCCAGGCAAGGGAGGCTATATCGGCCAGGCTGATCAGCAGATCCATTACCACCAGCATGCCCATTCGTTGACGTTCTTCGGGGCAGAGGATGGCAATACTCTTTTTAATAATATGTTTCAATGCGGCACAATTGCGTTACTGTATTGATGATCAATTCTCCATACGGTTTGAGCAGGCAAGGGGTTGCTTTGGAAGGCCGGGCCTGGAAGCCACTGCTGCCAGATGGAAAGGGGTGTCTGGTATTTTTCCCGGTTTGGGTACGGTCCCGGGCTGTCAGGGCGCTTGATAATTGACTAATAAAAATTAGCTAAAACGGTATAGTTAGCGATTCTGCGAGTATATTTGCGCTGCTCATAAACATAACCTATCATTTGATACCAAAACTATAGGCTAGACCTAAAAATTGATTTCTGCATGAATAACCCGTTGGTGGCTGGCGTTGATATTGGAGGTTCACATATTACTGCTGCACTGGTAGACCTGGAAGTGGGTAGTGTATTGCCAGCTTTTTCTATCCGTAAACAGATCAATTCCCAGGAAGATGCGGCCAGTATCATCCATGATTGGTGTGAAACCATTGGCCAGGTTTTTGAAGCGCGGCCCTATTTGCTAAAGCGGGTGGGTATTGCCATGCCGGGGCCATTTGATTATGAAAAGGGTATTTCCTTCATAAAAGACCAGAACAAATACGAGTCGTTGTATGGGCTCAATGTAAAAGAAATGATGGCGGAACGCCTGGGTATGGCCCCCGACCATATCCGCCTCATGAATGATGCCAGTTGTTTTTTACAGGGAGAGGTGATGGGTGGAGCAGCCCATGGCTTTAAATCTGCCGTTGGAATTACCCTGGGCACCGGCTTGGGTACTGCTACATTTCATGAGGGCATTGCCAAAGATGCCAATCTCTGGTGTGCTCCTTTTCTGGATGGCATTGCCGAAGATTATATTTCGGCCCGCTGGCTCCTCAAAACCTATGAGCAGGTGAGTGGTAACCGGGTTGAACAGGTAAAAACCTGGTAAGTCTTATCGATAGCGACCCCCGTATCAAGGATATCTTCAAACAGTTCGGATTGCACCTCGCTAATTTTCTCTGCCCTTTTATCCGGGATAACAATCCTGAAGTGGTGGTTATTGGCGGTAATATTTCCAAAAGTGCCGATTGGTTCCTGGCGCAAGTGGAAACTGCCCTGGAAGCACAATCCATCAACATTCCCGTTCGCATAGCCCGCCTGGGTGAAAATGCCCATATTGTGGGAGCAGCAGGCTGCTGGATAGAGCAGCCCTAAAGCTCATGGTGTCATACAGACAATTTTTCCTGGTTCGCCCAAAAAGCTTAATTTTTGCGGCCGCATTATGAGAAAGCTTGTCATTATATTGATACTCTTTATTACTGGGGGCGCCCTGTGGGCCCAAATCCCACAATACCAATTCTCCCGGATTGATATCGGCCAGGGCTTATCGCACAACCAGGTCAATGCCATTATCAGAGACAGTAAGGGCTTTATGTGGTTTGGCACCATGTCGGGCCTTAACCGCTATGATGGCTATACTTTCACCGTTTTTCGCCATAACCTGCAGGACTCTTCTACCATTGGCGATGATTTTATTGTACGTATCAATGAAGGTCCCGGAAATGCCCTGTGGGTAGAAAACCGGGGTGGCTTGAATATCTATGATCCCCGTACGGAAAAATTCGACCGCAATGCCTCTGCCTGGCTGGCCAGGTATGCCCTTCCGCCTGCACCCATTACCAATATCATTCATGACAGGCAGGGTAATTACTGGTTTGTGATGCCACAGGCCGGTTTGTACAAATATGATTCGGCCACCGGTAAAACCAGCAGGGTATATCAATCGGGCACTACGGGGGCAACGCTGGCATCAGCAGCGGCAGATGCCCGTGGCGATCTGTGGGTAGTGTTCAATAACGGCCATATTGAAAGGGTGGACAGCCGTACCGGCCTGGTTACGTTCAGCACGGAAGTGATGGGGGCCACCATGCGCCATGAACGCCTTAATTATTCCTTGTACATAGATGCAGAAAATGAGCTGTGGTTATATGTGCCGAGCGATACACGGGGTATTCCGTTACCTGCCTGCCCTGGGCTCCTGGCAGCATATTACCGGCGAAACGGGCGCTTTCCGGCTCAACAACAATATTATATACGGCCTGGTACAGGATAATAAAGGCAATATATGGATAGGGACCGATCATGGTGGTATCAATGTGCTGAACAAAAGAACGGTACCTGCCATTATCTCCTGTCCAATGAGGACGATCCCCGTAGCCTTAGTCAAAATAGTATCATCACCACCTATAAAGACAAAGCAGGTATTATATGGTTGGGTACCTTTAAAAGGGCATCAATTTTTACCGGGAACATGCAGCAGGGTTTCCCCTGTTTTCCCACCTGCCTTCGGATCCCAACAGTTTACCTTATAATGATGTAAACAAATTTGTGGAAGATGAAGCCAGTAATTTGTGGATAGGTACCAATGGGGCGGTCTTATTTATTATGACCGTGCTAAAAAAAAACATACCGGCAGTTCCTGCACAACCCACGTGATCCGAACAGCCTGAGCAACAATGTTATTGTAAGTCTTTGTATTGACCATACGGGGCGTTTATGGATCGGTTCCTATTTTGGTGGACTGGATTATTACGACGGTAAAAAGTTTATCCATTACAAGCATACCAATAACCCCAATAGTCTTTCTGATAACCGGGTATGGGAGATCTATGAGGATTCCAGGAAGGAATTGTGGATTGGTACGCTAAGTGGCGGGCTGGAACGTTTTGACCGGCAAAAGAATATTTTTCACCACAACAGGATGGGGCAGCCCAACTCGGTCAGTGCCGATTATATTGCTGCCTTGCTGGAAGATAAGCAAGGGCGCTTATGGATTGGTACGGCCAATGGTGTGGATGTATTACTGCGTCGTCAAAATATGCCGGATAGTTTTATGCATTATTACAATGATCCTGCAAAAGCTACCACTCTTAGTAACAATAATGTGATCACTATCCTGGAAGATAAAAAGGAACGTACCTGGATCGGTACCCGGGATGGCCTGAACATATATGATGCCCGTACAAACGCCTTCCAGGTTTTCAGGCGGGACGATGGATTACCGGACAATGCGGTGCTGAACCTGCTGGAAGATGAGGAAGGTGGATTGTGGATCAGTACACCCAATGGCCTTTCTCATATTAAACCGCAGTATGACGAACTAAAGAAGCAGTATGTATTGCAATGTCATAATTACAATGAACTGGACGGACTGCAGGGCACGGCATTCAATGAAAATGCCGCTTATAAGACCCGTAAAGGTGAACTGATCTTTGGGGGCGCCAATGGCTTCAATCTTTTCCACCCGGCAGCCATCGTACCCGATAAACAGTCATCGCCCCTCGCATTCACCGATCTGCGCATCTTTAATAAAAGTATTGCCATTGGTGAAAAAATGAATGGCCGGGTCATTTTGGAACAATCCATGGCTCATACAGATCATATCACTTTACAATACAATGAAAATGTACTTTCCATTGAATTTGCTGCGCTGAACTTTTCCAATGCCGAGAAAAATAAATATGCTTATAAGCTGGAAGGGTTCAATGGAGATTGGACGCAAACGGATGGTAAAATGCGGTTGGCTACTTATACCAACCTTGATCCCGGGGATTATGTGTTTAGGGTAAAGGCTGCTACCAACAATGATGTATGGAATAGGGAAGAGCTTTCCTTGCATATTAAAATATTACCGCCTTTCTGGAAAACACCCTGGGCCTATGTATTGTATGTATTAATACTGGGGGCCATTCTTTGGTTCAGCCGTCAGTTGGTGGTTCAACGTGCGCGCATCCGCTTTCAATTGGAACAGCAACGTAAGGAGGCGCAACGGATGCATGAACTGGATATGATGAAGATCAAGTTCTTTACCAACGTAAGCCATGAGTTCAGAACACCCCTTTCATTGATCCTAACGCCGGTGGAAAAGTTGATGCAGCAAGCGGAAGATGATGGGCAACGCAAACAATTCGGGCTTATTCACCGCAATGCCCGGCGCTTATTGAACCTGGTCAACCAGCTACTGGATTTCCGTAAAATGGAGGTTCAGGAATTGCGGCTCCATGCTGTACCCAGTGATATTATCCGGTTTGCCAAAGACATTACGCATTCCTTTACCGATATAGCTGAAAAAAAGAATATCCGGTTTAATTTCTATACAGCGGTAGATCACCTCTGTACCAGTTTTGACCAGGATAAACTGGAACGTATCCTGTTTAACCTGGTATCCAATGCTTTTAAATTCACCCCCGAGCATGGCAGCATTACTGTAGCCTTGCATACGGAAGAAAAGGAACCGGGCAGCCATTGGCTGGCCATCCAGGTTAAAGATACCGGCATAGGTATACCCAAAGAAAAGCAGGAACAGATCTTTGAACGCTTTTTTCAGCATGATACACCCGGTAGTATTGTAAACCAGGGCAGCGGTATTGGCCTGGCCATTACCAAAGAATTTGTAAAACTTCACCAGGGATCGATCACCGTAGCCAGTGAACCGGAAAAGGGTAGCTGCTTTACCGTATGGCTGCCGGTGCAAACAGTTCCGGCTACAACACCGCTGGCAATCATGAATGAGCCGGTTGTTAATGAAACCCAGGTACTATCCGAAGCGCCTCAGGCCGAACCTATACCGGCAGCGACCTATGATGGTCGCAAAAAAATGCTGTTGTTGGTAGAAGACAATGAAGATTTCCGTTTTTACCTCAAGGATAATTTGAGGCAGCAGTTTACCATCCTGGAAGCGGCCAATGGAAAAGAGGGGTGGCAAAAGGCATTGGCGCATCACCCCGACCTGGTAGTAAGTGATATCAGCATGCCGGAAATGGATGGGACGGAACTTTGTAAAAGATCAAGAAGGACCAGCGTACTTCTCATATACCGGTTATCCTGCTGACGGCCCTGGCCGGAGAGGAGCAACAGTTAAAAGGATTGGAAACCGGGGCCAACGATTACCTTACCAAGCCTTTTAACTTTGAGATACTGGTTTCGCGCATCCGCAACCTCCTGTCGCAACAAGCCCTGGCCCGTAAAACTTTTGAAAAGCGCATCGATGTACGACCTGCGAATATAGCGGTGGCATCGCCGGATGAACAGTTCCTGCACCAGGTAATGGAACTGATCGAAAAGAATATGGCCAATCCCGGCTTTTCGGTAGAGGAGTTGAGTAAAGGGGTTTTCATGAGCCGGGTGGCGCTGTATAAAAAGTACTGGCACTTACCGGTAAAACACCCCTTGAGTTTATCCGCTCCGTCAGGCTCAAAAGGGCGGCCCAGTTACTGGAAAAGTCTCAACTCACGGTGGCCGAAATAGCCTATGAAGTAGGTTTCAATAATCCCAAATACTTTTCCAAATACTTCAAGCTGGAATACCATGTGCTGCCCAGTCAGTGGGGGCTACAGGGAACGTAGAAAATAACCAGTTAAGGAAGTGATCCATAAAATATACTCTTTAATTCATTTGCTTATAAGGTGTTTAAAATCAATTAGATATTCCTCTGCCTCTCTTAAATGCTCTCTTAAACTCTCTTAAACCAAACAGGCTTTGCAAAGGACCCTCGGTTTTCTATAACTCCTTTGCTTCTTAATGAAGTGATCAAATTGCCGACTTTGTTTTTCTTTTGCTTATCTGAGAGTGCTGTTGAGAGCTTGTCCAGGATCAAATCTTCGATGTCTCTCCTTGCTGGATAATAAATATATTGAAAATCAATTCATTATTCCCAATGGTTAACATTTGAATACCCATTCATAAACATCTGCCTACCCTCCCTTAGCAAGGCCCTTTCTACATTTATGCCGTTGGTTCCGGTAGGTGAAATTTTACTTGCCGGCACCCGATCCTGAATCAAAACGAAACGATTGCTATGCGGAAGATCCTGACAACTTTGTCCTGTTTTGTGGTATGCTTATTATCCGTAACCACCCTCCCTGCCCATCATATTCCTCCCGGTGATTACTCCAAATTGGAAGATGGTATCCTGGTACATGTAAAACGTAAACTAACCAATGGGGTTTGCCTGGTAAGGCTACAGGCCATTACCGATCACATTATACGGGTTACTGCCAGTCCGGTTGATTCCATTTCCAATACGCCCAGCCTGGTAGTGGTAGTAAAGAAAAGAATACCGGTAAAATGGACGGTAAAAGAAGAAAAAGACCAGGTTACATTGATTACACCTGCCCTACAGGCAGTCATATCCCTGGTTACAGGTGAGCTGCATTTACTGATGCTGCTGGTAAACCGCTGCTGACCGAGCCTAAAGAAGGCGGTAAATACTTTACTCCCTTTGTAGAGGAGGGTCAGCCTGCCTGGAAACCTCATCAATCATTTTCCAGCGCACCCGATGAAGCATTCTATGGCCTTGGTCAGCATCAGAATGGACTCATGGACCAAAAGGGATACCAGGTGGAACTGGCCCAGAACAATACCGAAATAGCCATTCCTTTTATGGTGTCCACCAAAAACTATGGTATTCTGTGGGATAACTACTCGATTACCAAGGTGGGCGATACCAGGGATTATGCACCACTTTCGTCCCTCAAACTATATGCGGCGGATGGTAATGAAGGATGGCTTACTGCCACCTATGCGCAACAATCGATGCCCCCACAGGTCATCGTACAAAGACCGGAATCGAGCCTGGCCTATGATTACCTGGTTTCACAGAAAGACTTTCCGGCAGGTGTAGAACTAGGTCAATCTATGGTGACCTGGGAGGGAGCCATTGAATCGGCTTTTACAGGTGTACATCATTTCCTGTTTCGTTATGGCGGCTATGGTAAGCTATGGATAGATGGCAAGCTACTGGCCGATCGTTGGCGTCAACCCTGGATGCCGGGTACCGCCATACTGCCAGTGACGATGGAAAAAGGAAAGAAATACAGTTTCCGTATTGAATGGCGTCCTGATGGTGATGTCTCTTATATATCCTGCAGATGGTTAAGCCCGCTGCAGGGTGATCTTCAACACCAGTTTGGTTTTAGTGCCGAATCAGGCAACCAACTGGATTACTATTTCATCCAGGGTAAAAGCCTGGATGAAGTCATTGGCGGCTACCGGGACATTACGGGCCCAAGCAGCATTCTGCCCAAATGGGCCATGGGGTTATGGCAAAGCCGGGAACGGTATAAAACGCAGGAAGAAATATTGCATACTGTCAGCGAATTCAGGAAGCGAAAGATACCATTGGATAATATCGTGCTCGACTGGTCGTACTGGAAAGAGAATGACTGGGGCAGCCAGGAGTTCGACAGTAGCCGTTTCTCCGATCCGGCAGGAATGATCAAAACCCTGCATGAGCAATACAATACACGCTTTATGATCTCTGTATGGCCCAAATTCTATGAAGGGCTACCGGTATATGAAACCTTTAATAAAAATGGCTGGCTATTTAAACGCAATATTGCCGAAAAGCGGCGGGATTGGATTGGAAAAGGGTATACCTCCACTTTTTATGACGCCTTTAATCCACAGGCACGGACGGCTTTCTGGAACCTGCTCAATGAAAAGCTATACCATAAAGGTATTGATGCCTGGTGGCTGGACGCTACAGAGCCAGATATACATTCCAATATGTCGGTGGAAGAAAGAAAGCAAACGATGAACCCCACGGCCCTGGGAGCTGCCAACCGTTATTTCAATGCCTTTCCATTATTGAATACTCAGGGTGTGTATGAAGGGCAACGCCGCACGAAACCCAATGAGCGGGTATTCATTCTTACCCGTTCGGCATTTGCCGGTCAACAGCGTTATGCTGCCGCTTCCTGGAGTGGGGATATTGCTGCCCGTTGGCACGATCTCAAAGACCAGGTAGCAGCCGGTCTTAATTTCTCTCTGTCGGGCCTTCCTAACTGGACAGTTGATATTGGTGGCTTTGCAGTAGAAAAACGTTTCGTAGAGGCCCAGGGGGAAAACCTGGAAGAATGGCGGGAGTTAATGACCCGCTGGTATCAATTTGGCGCTTTTTGCCCTTTGTTCCGTGTGCATGGCCAATATCCTTTTCGTGAAATATTCAATGTGGCTCCCGAAACCCACCCGGCTTATCAAAGCATGTTGTACTACGATAAGCTGCGGTACCGCCTAATGCCTTATATCTATTCACTGGCTGGCAAAACTTATCACGATCATTATACGATGATGCGGGGCCTGGCCATGGATTTTCCCAATGATCCACAGGTTAATAATATTGGCGACCAATTTATGTTTGGTCCCTCCCTGCTGGTAAACCCGGTATACACTTACCAGGCGATCAATAGAAAGGTATACCTACCCGCGGGTACAGGCTGGTATGAATACCATACGGGTAATTATAACTCCGGCGGTCAGGAAATACTGGCAGCGGCACCCTTGCAAAGCATACCCCTGTATATAAAAGAAGGTTCCATATTGACAACCGGTCCCGAAATACAATACACGGCCGAGAAGCCTGCCGACCCCATTACCCTATTGGTGTATACAGGTAAGGATGCACAGTTTACCCTCTATGAAGATGAGGGCACCAATTATAATTATGAAAAGGGCGCTTTTGCCAATATACCCTTCCGCTATGAGGAAGCCACCAAAACGTTGACCATTGAAAACAGGGAAGGCGCCTTCGCTGGCATGTTGCAACAAAGAATATTCCGGATAATATGGATCAGTAAAACCCATCCCAAACCTTTTGATGCGGATGGTAAGGCAGATCATATTATTAAATACACCGGCAAGAAAGTAACGGTGAAGATGAAATAAGACACAGCTTTTAACCCGGTTCGTGCCTGCACGAACACTGTATATCTATAATGATTCTTGCAAACAGTAAACGATTACGTATGAAAAAAACCAAAACTGCCAGAAAGCCAGTTGTCTTTTTATGGACGCTGGTATGGTGCATACTAGCCATTGCACAGGGCTATGCACAAGATGCAACTGCGAAGAGAAAGATCACCGGTAAAGTAACCGGTAAACTGGGGGAAGAACCCGTAGTAGCTGCCTCTGTTAGTATTAAAGGTACCGCTAACTCAGTTTCTACTACTGCTACCGGCGAATTTACGATTGATGCAAAGACCGGCGATGTACTGGTCATAACTTCCGTAGGCTATGCGGCCAAAGAAGTGAAAGTTGGTACCCGATCGGACCTCGACGTCAGGCTGGAAAAAGATTATAACGACTTGCAGGATGTTGTGGTAGTAGGTTATGGGCGAATGAAGAAAACCGACCTCAGCAGCTCACAGGTTACCGTATCGGCCAGCGATATGTCGCGCAGCATCAATACCACTTTGGAGCAGGGCTTGCAGGGACGTGCTGCTAACGTATATGTTACGTCCAATAGCGGTCAGCCTGGCGCTGCCCCATCAGTAATGATACGGGGTATTACTTCCCTCAATTTTTCCAGTCAGCCTTTGTATGTCATTGATGGAGTACAGATCAGGCCCAGCAATCCGTCGGGCGGTAGTGGTACTTCGGCCAATATCCTTTCGGGCATCAATCCCGACGATATTGAATCCATGAGTGTATTGCAGGGGCCTTCTGCTACGGGCATCTATGGTGCGGCGGGTGGTAATGGGGTGATCATGATCACTACCAAAAGAGGCAGATCGGGCGATACAAAAGTGTCTTTCAACAGCCTGGCTACAATTCAGGATATGCCCGATAAAGTACCTGTAATGGATCTACGTGAGTATGCTACTTACCGCAACGAATTTGCCAAAGCAGGAGGCGCCCAATTTGAGCCCGCTTTTGCCGATCCTTCAGTGTTGGGTACGGGCACCGATTGGCAGAAGGCGCTCTTCCGGAGGACCTTATTACAGAAATACGGATTAGGTTTAAGTGGTGGTAACGAACGTACTACTTTTTATACCGGTGTAGAATACTTTAAACAGGAGGGTGTGGTAAAAGGATCGGGCTTTGAGCGCTATTCAGTACGCCTTAACCTGGATAATCAAACACGCCGTTGGTTAAAACTGGGTGTTAACCTCAATGTAAGCCAAACAAAAGAAGTGGTGAATACCAGCAATGGCGACCTGCTCAATATTGCTATTGGACAAAATCCCGGTGTACCGGTTACCAATCCGGATGGTAGCTGGGGTGGGCCTGTGAACACCCAATACCAATATACCAACCCGGTAGCCCTGGCAGCCATCAACGACAACCGTAATAAATCCATGGCCTTTATTGGGGGCTGTATTCCGATATCAGTATCTTGAAAGGATTGGTATGGCATAATGAAGCAAATGGCTATTACCAATACAGGAATGGATATATTTTCAGGCCTTCCTATAAATTCAATGGCTATGAGAATACGACTACCGAATCGAGCAGAACCAGCAATAATGACTATTGGTGGGGCTTGCAATCCAGGCTTCAATACGATGCGAAGATCAGGAATCACAGTATTACTGTTATGGCAGGTCATGAGGCATCTGAAAATGGCGGGGAAGGATTGAGTGGCTTGCGCCGGAATTTCATTACCAATGCGGTACAAGAACTACCGGGCGGCGATGCACTGACTGCTACCAATAGCAGCAGTAAATCGTCCAGCTCCCGTGAATCCTGGTTTGGCCGGTTGAACTACGTATACAACGATAAGTACATCCTTCAGTTTACCATGCGGGCCGATGGTTCTTCCAATTTTGGCCCGGAAAACAGGTGGGGATATTTCCCTGCTTTTTCAGCAGCCTGGCGGGTATCGCAGGAAAAATTCCTTCAGCATGTGGAAGCCATTACCGATCTTAAATTACGCGTAGAATATGGCGCCAGTGGCAACTCGGCAGCGGTTGGATATTATGCAGCGTTGTATAGTGTGCCCACGGCCAATGGTACCGGCTACCTTTCAGCCAATTTCTCCAATCCCTTTCTACAGTGGGAAAATTCAATCACCTCCAATATCGGTTTCGACCTGCGGTTATTCCACAACAGGGTAGAAGTGATTGGTGATTTCTATATCAAGAAGGTGACCAAGCTACTTACCACCAATGATTTTCCCTTTTATTCCGGTGGTGATATGTCTTATTCATCGGGCTATATCCGGTTCCCCACTTCTAATGTAGGTGCGATGGATAATCATGGTTTTGGTCTAACCATCAATACGGTGAATATTGAAAAACCTTTCATGTGGCGTACTGGTTTAAACATATCGGTTGATCGTAATAAGGTATCCGAACTGTACAACAATACGCCCATCAACAGTACCTATGGTACCAGTTCACTTATCAGTTCTTCCCGGGTGAATGAATCCGCCGCTCTCTTTACAGGATACATTGCTGATGGTATCTTCCAGAGCATTGATGAAATAAAAAAACATGCTATTCAAACCTCCAGTGGTGTAAGGCTGGTAGATCCCGCCCAAGGCACCTGGGTAGGTGATATCAAGTTCCGTGATGTGAGTGGCCCCGATGGGAAACCCGATGGAAAGATCGATCAGAATGACCGCGTAGTAATTGGTAATCCCTGGCCCAAGGTTACTTTTGGATTTACCAACTCATTCTCCTATAAGAATTTCGACCTCAGTGTATTGGTCATTGGGGTACAGGGTAATGATGTATACAATTACACCCGTTACCGCAATGAAAATCCGCGGGGAACGGCTGTATACAGTAACTACTTTAAATCGGTGGCCAATTTTGCCAGGCCCAGTAGCATTGATGCCAATGACCAGGGCACTACTTTAACCAATCCTGGTTACCAGATTGCCCGGATAACTACCAATACCGCCAATGGCAATGACCGGGCTACGCAGTGGTATGTGGAAGATGGGTCATACATCCGTATCAAGAATGTAACCTTGTCTTACTTTTTGCCCACCAAATGGGCTGCTAAAGTGGCCATGCGCAACCTCAAAGTATCGGCTGGCGTACAAAACCTGGCAACCTTTACAAAGTACAAAGGTTACGATCCGGAAATTGGCATGTCGCCCAACTATGGTTCCATGACTGTAGGCGTGGATGATGGGCGCTATCCTTCTACCAGGATGTATTCCTTTAGCCTTACGGCCGATTTTTAACCATTCTAAAATTGCTGTATATGAATAAGCAAATAACCATATTGATGATGCTGGTGCTGGTCATGGCCCAGGCATGCAACAAAGAATTTCTCAACAGGCCGCCCGAAGACCAGTTGATCGCTGATATATTTTACAAAACAACGGATGAAGTAAGAGCTGGTACGGCGCCTCTCTATAATATAGTGTGGTTTGATTACAACGATAAAGCCGCTTTGTCATTTGGCGATGCCCGCGGTGGCAATATGATCTCCAATGACAGGGATGCCTTTTATCGCTTTGCGGTAGCAGCTACCGATGTAAATACCCTGTTGCCTGCCTACAAATCGTTTTACAAGATCATAGCACAGAGTAATCAAACGATGTTCAATATCCGTAACAATGCAACCACTGTTCCGGATGAGGTAAGGCGTTCGGCCATTGCCGAATGCCGCTTTATGCGTTCATTAGGATATTATTACCTGGTGAGCAATTGGGGAGCTGTGCCCATCATTTATGACAACGTAAAGCAGATGGGAGATCCCAATGTGGCACGCAATACCGTGGAAAGCATTTGGGAGCTGATCATTAAAGATTTAAGCTATGCGGCGAAAAACCTGCCCACGGCCTCATTTGGCGAAGGGCGCATTACCAAATATGCTGCCGAAGGAATGCTGGCCCGGATGTACCTCACCCGGGCAGGTGTAGGCAGCGCCGGCACCCGCAGGAAAGCCGACCTGGACAGTGCCAAATATTATGCAGCTGATGTGGTGCACAATAGTCCCTTTGTACTCGAGCCAAATTATTATAACCTGTTTCGTGGTGAAAACCATAACAGCTCCAAAAACAACAAAGAAAGCCTATTCTCTATTCAATGGATGCCCATTAAGGATCCCTGGGGGATCAATAATTCTTTCCAGGCCTATATGGCGCGTAATGGAGATATTACGGGAAGCTGGGACGGATGGGGTGCTGCGCATGGCGCTTCGGCCAACCTGGTGAAATATTACCTCGATAATCCTGCCGATTCCATCCGGCGTAAGGCCACGTTTATGTTTCAGGGTGATATTTATCCCGAGATCCGAAAAGACCTCAATGGCTATGCCTTCACTGCTACTGATATAGCCAACACCAAGAAATATATTATTGGTTCAGTCAAAGACAATGGTGGCAAGGGCAGTGAAATGTGTGCGTACATCAATACCTATATGTTGCGCCTGGCCGAGGTATACCTCATCTATGCAGAGTCAATTTTGGGTGATGCTGCCAGTACTGCTGATGCTGAGGCATTGAAATATTATAATGCGGTACGCAAGCGTGCGGGGATGCCTGAAAAATCCTCCATCACCTTTGATGATCTATTCCTGGAAAAAAGGATAGAAACTGTATTTGAAGGTATTTATTGGTATGAGCTGATGCGTTTGTATTACTTCAATCCCACCAAGGCCATGGGGATTATCAATGCCCAGGATAAAGGCGCTTATACGCTCACTTATAATGTGGGGTCCAGTACTCCGCGTACCTGGACAGCAGTGTACAATACCGTTAAATATCCGGTCAGTGAAGCAACGATGTACCTGCCTTTACCGGAAGCCGAACTGGTGAAAGCGCCCAACCTGGCCAAACCACCCGTAGCTTTTGATTTCAGTGTTTTACCCGATTAATACATTCCTAACTCCTAATATTCGCTACCATGCGTACATATAATTGCTTTGTTATTGTGCTCCTGGCCCTGGTCACTGGCTTTACCGCCTGTGAAAAAGACAAGGACGCTAAACCAGTCATCACCAGGTTGCGGGCTATTAGTCCTTCGCCCAACGACTCTACCCTTACCCTGGCTGGTCCAGGTCAAACGGTGGTGATACAGGGGCGGGGTTTGGCCACTACCACTCAGATCTTCTTCAATGGTTATCCCACTCCTTTTAATTCGGCTTTACTGGCCGATGACAATATTGTAGTGACCATCCCGGCCGATATGCCCTTTGCCAGTCTTGATCCCGCCCAGTTAAATACGGTAAAAGTGATAACCCGGAATGGAGAAGCAGTGCTCGGTTTTCCAGTGGTTCCACCGCCTGCTGTATTGTTATCAGCTTCCAATGAAAATGGATTGGCGGGTGAACGCATTACCATCAGGGGTAATAACTTCTTCTTTGTGGAAAAAGTGATCTTTCCAGGTGGTATAGCAGCTACTGCCAATCTGGCTACCGTGGCTTCAGGAACTACCATAGAGGTAACTGTACCGGCTGGTATTGCTCAGGCAGGCCCTTTGCAGGTGGTTACAAAATCCGGAACAGGCAGCTCTGTTTTTCTTTTCAACGATTATGCTACAGGAATGATCTCCAACTTTGATAATATCAATACTTTCTCCTGGGGTTGTACTATCAAGGATGATGCAAGTTTGTTTCCAGGCAACCATGGTAAGTATGCCCATTTACAGCAAGATGGCATTACAGGTAATAACTGGGATTGGTGGAATGGCAAAAGAGGGATGATGACCAACGCCAAAGACTGGCTGCCGGCTTCTGAATTGGGCAATCCGGCAGGCAATTACGCTATGAAATTTGATATTTATGTAAAGGAACCCTGGACTACCGGTGTATTGTTTATTGGTCCGCCGCCCAATGATACCTGGGTATATATGTACCGGTATGAGCCCTGGAAAACACAGCCAGGGTTTAAAACCAATGGCTGGATAACTGTTACCGTACCCCTAAGTGAATTCAGGAAAAAGTCAGCCAGCGGAACCGATGGGGCAGGAGACCAGGCTGCAAAAGTAAGTGACGTGATTGGGGGTATCGATGAGATCGCAAAATTCATGTTTGTAAACGATACGGGAACGCCCATTGCTAAATTGGATATGGCCATAGACAACGTTCGCGTATATAAGATCGTAAAATAATAGGGTATCACATAAAACTATTGAGTGAAAAGAATAATCCTTTTTTGTTGTTGACAGGCATGTGCCGGGTCCTGGGATATGCCCAGGACCCAGGCTTTTTCCTCGATGACTGGCAACCTATCACTATCACTGCCCCTGCTTTCAATAATGTGGCTAAACCTACTGGTACACCGGCAGTAACAATAGCGGTAGATGTTAATAATTTGGTCAACAAAGTATCGCGCCATCTTTTTGGCAACAATGCCAATCCTTATATGACTCAGATTGTAACAGAACCGGTATTGATGGATCATATTAAAAACCTGGCGCCCCATATTATCCGTATGCCGGGAGGAAATATCAGCAGCGTTTATTTCTGGAATGCTTTGCCCAATACGCCTCCGGCGGATGTGCCAGATTCCCTATATGATTCGGATGGGAAAAAAGTAGTGGCTGGTTATTGGTATGGCAAGAATGCGGCTGCCTGGACGCTTTCGCTGGATAATTATTATGCTATGTTGCAGCAAACTGGCAATACCGGAATTATTACCGTCAATTACAGTTATGCCCGCTATGGCACCAGCGCCGATCCTGTAAAACAGGCAGCCCACCTGGCAGCCGATTGGGTGCGCTATGATAATGGGCGTACGAAGTATTGGGAAATAGGGAATGAAGATGCAGGCCCCTGGCAGGCTGGTTATAAAATTGATATAACAAAAAACAAAGACGGTCAACCCGGAATTATCAGTGGCGAACTATATGGACAGCATATTAAGGTATTTATCGATTCCATGAAAAAGGCTGCTACGGAAAAAGGAGTTACCATTTATATCGGTGCGCAACTGATCCAATATGATGCCATCAATTCCTGGAACCCGGTCGACAGGACCTGGAATAGTGGGTATTTCAGTAAGGCTGGCAATGCGGCCGATTTTTATATCGTTCATTCTTACTATACTCCCTTCAATGAGAATTCTTCGGCCAGTGTAATACTCAATACTGCAGCCACAGAAACCCAGGGTATGATGAACTGGATGAAAACTACCACACAGCAAGCTGGGGTAACACTAAAACCAATTGCGCTGACGGAGTGGAATATTTTTGCTGTCGGATCAAAACAAATGGTATCCCATATCAATGGTCTCCATGCTACCCTGACCCTGGGAGAATTAATTAAAAACAAATACGGTCAGGCTTCCCGCTGGGACCTGGCCAATGGCTGGGACAATGGCAACGATCATGGTACTTTTAGTCAGGGCGGTGAGCCAGGTGCTGCTGCCTGGGAGCCAAGGCCCTCTTTTTATCATCAATATTATTTCAGGAAATATTTTGGTGATCAAATGGTTGCTTCTATTGTAACTGGCAACAATGATGTGGTGAGCTATGCTTCTACTTTTAGTTCGGGACAGGCGGGCATAGTACTCGTTAACAAAGGAACGGGAACTCAACTGGTCAAGCTGAACTTTCAAAACTTTTTGCCTGGTAATCGGTATTACTGGTATACACTGACAGGTGATACAGACAATGGCGAGTTCTCACGTAAAGTAATAGTAAATGGTATGGGCCCTACAGGTGTGGCCGGAGGGCCTTCCAATTATGTAGACCTGAAAGCCAATTCGGCACTTTGTGAAAATGATATTAGGCTTAGCATTCCTCCCCGTTCGGCTACTTTTGTATTGGTAGAAAAAGCAGTGTAACGGGTGTTACCGATATTGACCCGGCAAATAGGCTGGTACAGGTATTTCCCAATCCATCGGATGACGGAAATTTTACAGTACGATTGAATGGTTTTTCTCCTGCTGAACAATTAACCTTACGGGTATTGAATAAAGGGGGCAGCTTTTGTATGAAACACAGGTACGAGGCTTGCAAACCTATTCCCTACGCCGTTTTCTGCAGGCGGGCGCTTATCACCTACAGGTAATTATTCCCAAAGGAAATACAACGAAAAAGATCATAGTACAATAAATTTCTACATCATGTACCTTATTCAACCAGTTCTGTTGAGTACCTGCTTACTTTCCGGAAGCCTGGTGCAAGCGCAAACTACTCCCAATGCCATCCGAATTAACCAGGAAGGATATTATACAAGGGCCCCAAAACTGGCTGCCATTACAGGTGCAATAAAGGCTACTGATTTTTATATTGTTGATGCCGGGCAGCGCGATACCCTGTACAAGGGTGTATTGAGTGACTTGCTATCCTCTTCCAACTCATCCCTGCAAACGCGGGTGGCGGATTTCAGTGCTTTCCGGCAAACAGGCAAATTCAGGTTGGCGGTACCTGGCATGCCGTCCTCTTATGTATTTTCTATTGCGAGCCATGCACATCACACAAGTAGTGTAGCCTTATTAAAAGGTTTTTATTACCAGCGGGTATCTATGATCCTGCAAGATAAATATGCCGGTAAATGGCATCGACCGGCGGGTCATCCAGACACGGCTGTAGCCATCCATCCGTCTGCTGTATCTGCGAAACGGCCTGCTGGTATGTTGATATCTTCACCTGGCGGCTGGTACGATGCCGGTGATTATAACAAATACATCGTGAACAGTGGTATCACCATGGGGACTTTATTATCGGCGTATGAAGATTTTACTACCTATTTCGATACCCTGAAAACAAATATCCCGGAAAGTACTAACCGGATTCCTGACCTGCTGGATGAAGTATTGTATAACCTGCGTTGGATGTTGACCATGCAGGATCCGGTGGATGGAGGTGTATATAATAAATGTACCAATGCAGCTTTCGATGGCATGGTAATGCCGGGTGTAACGAAGGCGCCGCGTTATGTAGTGCAGAAAGGAACTGCAGCTACCCTTGATTTTGCGGCCGTAATGGCACAGGCGGCACGTATTTGTAAGCCGTTTAATAAGCAGTTGCCAGGTTTGTCAGACTCTTGTCTGAATGCTGCTAAACGTGCCTGGCAATGGGCGGTACAATATCCGGCAATAGTGTATGACCAGGACAAAATAAATAAGGAATTTACACCAGTGATCAGCACCGGCGGATATGGCGATAGGAGTTTTACGGATGAATGGTGCTGGGCTGCTGCTGAATTATGGGTAAGCACGAGCGATACCTCCTATTATGGCGTTGTTTCCAAAGAGTTAGGTGCGGCGCTTTCTATTCCTTCCTGGGCCAATGTACGTATGTTGGGTTATTATACACTCCTAAGGAGCGGTAAGAATTGGCCGGCTAACCGCGCGGTTATTATGGCCGCACTCAAAGAAAGGCTGCTGCAGTTTGCCGATGGATATATTACCCCGGTGAATGGAAATGCGTTTCGTACCGTAATGGGAAGGTATAGGCAGGATTTTGTATGGGGTAGCAGTTCTGTAGCTGCCAACCAGGGTATCCTGCTCATCAATGCTTACCTGCTTACGAAAGATAAAAAATACCTGGATTATGCCTTGTCGAACCTTGATTACTTGTTAGGGCGTAATGCTACCGGATATTCTTTTGTAACAGGCATCGGTACTTACCCGGTAATGCATCCCCACCACCGCCCTTCGGTGGCGGATGGCATCACCGATCCTGTGCCGGGGTTATTGTCTGGGGGCCCCAATCCCGGCAGGCAGGATCGTTGTAAATATGAGTATACTGAACCTGAAACCGCTTTTACTGATCAGGATTGTTCCTATGCCAGCAATGAGATCGCCATTAACTGGAATGCACCTGCTGTATACCTCGCAGCAGCTATGGAGGCATTGAGTAAAAAGGCCGGTTATTAACCAGGGCCAGTAAATCGGTGAAATATACCTATGAGGTTGTAGCCTATTTCTTCGGGAGTGAAGATTCTCTTATTTGTAATTCGGGGGTAAGCGTTCTTTTCTCAAATTGTTTCACCGGGCGTTTGCTTTCAATCAACTGTAGCAACAATTCAGTGGCATCTCTGCCTATTTCATATGCTGGTTGCCGTATTACCGTCAATGGAGGGCTAATCAATTCGGCTATATCTGAATTGGAGAAACCTACCAGGGCAATATCATCGGGTACCCGCAGGCCGCGCCTTTTGAGTGTTTTAAGACAGCCACTGGTGAGCTTATCACTCATGGTTACAATGGCGTCTGGTTTTTGCTTAAGCGTAAATAGCTTGTTAACAGCCTCTTCTATTTCGGAAAAGATCATGCCTCCATAGAAACAATGTTTAATATAACCTTCATCGGGCTTCAGGCCATTGGACAGTAGGGCTTCGCGGTATCCGGACAGTCTTTCGGAGGTAATCGACAGGAATTCGGAGTTGGCAATGGCTGCAATGCGCTTATAACCATTCTGTACCAGGTGCTCGGTAGCTTCATAGGCCCCTTTAAAATTGTCAACAATAACACTATGTGTATTGATCTCTTCTGTAATACGGTCGAAGAAAACGATGGGTAAGCCCTTTTCGTGCAGGGCTTTCAGGTGGCTGATATCATTGGTTTCTGTAGAAACGGAGATCAGCAGCCCGTCTACCGACCGGGATGCCAGGTAGCGCAGGTCCATCACTTCCCGTTCATAAGATTCATGACTTTGGGAGATAATTACATTATACCCACGGTCGTATGAGATGGATTCAATACCATTAATGATCTGCGAAAAGAAGTTATTGGCTATTTCACATACGACTACCCCGATAGAACGGCTGCGCTTTTCCTTTAAGCTAAGAGCAATGGGATTGGGACGGTAATTCAGTTTTTCGGCACAATCCAGTACTAACTGTTTGGTTTCCGGGCTGATCTCATAACTATCACGCAAGGCCCTTGAAACAGTGGAAGTAGATATTCCTAGCGCTTTGGCAATATCTTTTATGGTAACTGCTTCAAATTTCATATGCCTGCCGTTGGTTTATTTTGATGCCTTTGATAGAAGGTCACTAAGATACACTTTTTTTCCTGTAGAGCCTTGTAAAACACTAACTTGTCATTTTGACACTACGCCATCGTTGCCGGGAACGTTTGCGTAAATAAAAGGTTTCAAAGTCTTCGGCATTCCTGAAAATCTGTATAGCATTGTTGTGCTATTAACTAACGATAAAATTGCTTGCTATGCCCATTGTGATCCTTTCCCAAAAAGCATACTTACCTGTATGCTTGCGCACCCGGCCTGAAAATATTAATTATCAATTTGACATTTATCAACGTGAATGAGGCCCTTTCCGGGCCTATACCTAACTTATTTTATCCCTAACCGATCCGACTTCTCACTTAAAAAACTGCTGTATGAAAAGATTGTTGATGCTATTGCTGCTATTTGTTGCATCAAAAGCCTGTTTGCACAGGCACAAGCCGTTAAAGGAACCATATTGGACGATAGTACTGGTTTACCCTTACCGGGCGTAACCATTCTCCTGGCGGGTTCTGCTACTGGCACTCAAACCGATGCCCAGGGGCGCTTTACGGTGAACCTTCCTGCCTCCGACAAAAAACGCCAGCTAACCGTCAGCTACCTCGGTTATGCCTCACAAGCGATCCAGGTTAGTAACAATGGTCAGGCAATCACTGTGCGCCTGAAAAAGAGCCAGAGTACCCTCGATGATGTGGTAGTGATTGGGTATGGTACTTCCCGTAGAAAAGACCTTACCGGGGCTGTTGGTTCTTTATCGGGCAAGGAGCTGGAAAAGATACCAGTGGCCAGTGCTGCGGAAGCACTCACCGGGCGTATTCCGGGTGTACAGGTAACCACTACGGATGGGCAGCCTGGTGCCGAGATCGTAATTCGTGTACGGGGTGGCGGCTCTGTAACACAGGACAATTCACCACTCTTTATTGTAGATGGTTTTCCCGTAGATAATATCAACGATATAGCTACTACTGATATCGAGAGCTTTGATGTATTGAAAGATGCTTCTTCATCGGCCATTTATGGCGCACGTGGCGCCAATGGGGTAGTGATCGTTACTACCAAAAAAGCAAAAGCGGGTAAAACTGCTATTTCTTATAATGGATTTGGACAAAAGAGGGCCTTCCCCGCAAACTGGATGTGCTGTCGCCCTATGAATTTGTTCTGGCACAATACGAATACGCCCGCTTAAGAAGCCAGTCTGAAGTAGAAGGATTCCAGAAGTTATTTGGTGTATATGAAGACCTTGAATTGTACAAGGCGCAGAAAGGAACCGACTGGCAGGAAGAACTATTTGGCAAGCCACCCACTTCCACCCAGCACAATATCAGTATTTCCGGCGGTACGGATAAGACGAAAATGAATTTAAGCTTTACGAACAATAAAGATGAAGGGTTGATGACCGGTTCTTCTTATGAAAGAAATTACCTGAGCTTTAAACTCAACCATGAAGTATCAAAAGCATTAAAACTGGATGTGGGCGCCCGTTACAGCAAGGCTACTACGTTGGGTGCCGGTACGGCTGGTGGTTCCAGTGTACGGGTTTCGGATGCCGTTACCACCCGCCCTGTAAATGGGCTGGCCGATCAGATCGTGCCGGATGAAATATCCAACGACCAGGATGATTATGAGCAGTTCCTCAAAAGCCTGGTAAGTCCTCCCAAACTCACCGAACAGGATTACCGCCGAAGAGTCAACCACACGCTTAATTTAAGCGCTGCCCTTACCTGGAATATCATGAAAGGACTTTCCTTCCGGTCTGATTTCAACATCGACCGGGTGCAGGAAGAAGTACGTCGCTATTATGGCCCCCTTACTGGCGAATCACGTAATGTTGGAGGCAACTTACCCTTGGGCGAGATCAGCGATCTTTCGAGGAATGGATATCGCTGGTCCAATACCCTCACTTATAATTTCAAAGCCTGGAAAGACCACAATTTTACCGTGATGGCTGGTCACGAGATGATGGATGCCGGTGGCACTACTAAGTTCATGCGGGCCAAGTATTTTGCTGCCAGCCTTTCGCCCGATAAGTTATTTTCCAATATGGCGCTGGGAACCATCGACAGGATGTCGACCAACGACCTGATGGGCTCCTCCCTGATGTCGTTTTTGGCCGGGTGAATTACGCCTATAAAGGCAAGTACCTGGCAGCCCTTACCTTCCGTGCTGATGGATCGAGCTTGTTTGCCGAGCAGAATCAATGGGGTTATTTCCCCTCTGTTTCTGTGGCCTGGCGTGTTTCGGAAGAGGATTTCATGCAATCCCTTGGATTTATCGACGACCTGAAGATACGTGCCAGCTATGGTGAAGCGGGTAACAACCGTATAGATCTCGACCGCTGGAAGACAACCTATATGATCTCTGACGTGCGCACCATTGGTTTTGCCGATGTGGCCAATCCGTATTATGTTTTTGCTTCCAGTGAATTACCCAACCCCTCTCTCAAATGGGAAACAACGATTACCCGCAATATGGGGCTTGATTTTTCCTTGTTTGCCAACAGGGTAACAGGTAGCCTGGATGTTTACTGGAATACCACCAAGGGGTTATTGGTAAAGGAACCCATACCCCAATTAACCGGGTATACCTCCCAAATGATCAATATTGGACAAACCTCCAACAAGGGTATTGAACTGGGGTTGAATGCAAATCTGATAACCAAGAAAGACTTCACGTTGAGTGCGGTACTTAATTTCGGCACCAATACTTCCCGGATCGATGCACTGGGAGCGGCCAATATGTTGACGTTGAATTCCAACTGGGCCAGCACCGACCTGAAGGCGCAGGATGATTACCGTGTTATTGTAGGGCAAACGGTTGGGTTGATGTATGGCTTTGTAACGGATGGTTTTTATACTTCCGATGATTTTCAATCCTACAATCCTGCCACCAATACATATACCCTGAAAGATAAAGTGGCCAATGTGGGCGCTTTGATGGGAGGTCTTAGCCTTCGGCCAGGGTTATTAAGACTGAAAGACCTGAATGGAGATGGCGTTATTACCGCCGATAAGGACCGCCAGGTGATAGGTAATGCCATGCCTAAATTTAGCGGCGGTTTTGGCTTGAATGCCACCTTCAAAGGCATTGATGCCTCGGTATTCTTCAATTACGTATACGGCAATGATGTATATAATACCGGTAAGATCAGCTTGAACATGTTGTACAGGAACTCTTATGGCAATATGCTCAATACCATGAACTCCAACGACCGCTATAAATACATCAATGCCAACGGTGCATTGGTAACCGATCTGCAGCAATTGGCTGAGTTGAATAAGGATGCAAAGATCTGGTCGCCATTCTCTATGGGTACTGCTTCTCCCGTATTCCATTCCTGGGCTGTGGAAGATGGTTCATTCCTGCGCCTGAACAATATCACCGTAGGATATTCACTCCCCAAACAATTGATCTCTAAGATTGGCATGCAGCGCTTCCGAGTATATGCTACTGTTTACAATGCTTTCTTATGGACAAAATATACGGGGTATGATCCTGAAGTAAGCGCTACGCGCAACTCAGGGGTACCAGGCGCTTACACCCGGTGTAGATTTTTCGGGATATCCCAAGAGCCGGACTTATACCGTGGGTGTAAACGTTACTTTTTAACTGCCTTTGTCTAAACTGAAAATTAATAGTATGAAACGATTCGTCCTATATAGCCTTGCCATACTGCCCCTGGTAGCAGGTTCCTGCAAGAAATTCCTGAACAAGGAATATGAATCATCTTTTACCCAGGAATATATTTACAGCAACGAAGCGGATGCCAAAAAAGCGGTGAATGCTGTTTATGCATTGTTTAACCAGGATGCTTTTACTTCCCGGGTATCCAACAACTTTACCGGCAATTCTGATATAGAGGTAGGCAGTGTAGGCGCCTCACCCGATAATTCCCGCCGTGATATATGGTCATTTGAAGCTACAGATGCCAATAACGATCTATTAACGGTATGGAACAATGCCTATAGCGCCATCAACAGGGCCAATGACTGTGTGGAAGGGATATCCAGCAGTGCTTTGTTCAAAGCCGGCAATCCGGTTATGAAACAGTTATTGGGCGAAGCAGCCACCCTGCGTGCTTTCTGGTATTACTTGTTAATGAACCATTGGGGCGATGTACCTTTTAAAACAACTCCTACCAGGGCGGGTGATAATTTTTACCTGCCCCGTACCGGCCGTGATACCATTCTTAATTTCCTCATCGACGACCTGCGCAAGGTAGAGCCTGGTATGCAATGGGCCAGTGAGCTGGATTTTGGTATTGAGCGCATCAACCGCGAATTTGTAATAGGCATGATCGCTCGTCTATCCTTAATGCGTGGTGGGTATTGGTTGTATCCTGATATGCAAATGAGAAGAAAGCAGGATTTCCTGGATTACTATAAGATCGCCAACGATTATTGTAAGAAGCTCATGGAGTTAAAGCCCCATACGCTTAACCCCGATTTCAAAAAGATATTCTACAATGAGTGCCAGGGTGTAACCCCTTGAATGATGATGTGCTGTATGAAGTGGCTTTCCATCCCGGTTTTGGTGATGTGGGTTGGTGCAATGGCGTACGGGTGGATGCAGGCAGTCATGCCTATGGATCGGGTTCTAATTACTTAAGCCTGCCTCCCAGCTATTACTATTCCTTCGATACACTGGATAAACGCCTGGAAATAACCTGCTCTATCAACTATTACGATGCTGCTTTACAGGAATTGCCCGTAGCAACGGGTTCTATTGCCCCGGGCAAATGGAATCGCTTGTGGTTGAAAAGCGCTCCTGGCCCCGCCTCTGCAAAAGGTACAGGCATTAACTGGCCCTTGATGCGCTATAGTGATGTGTTGCTAATGCTGGCAGAAACAGAGAATGAGATCAATAATGGTCCAACCCCTGCTGCAAAAGATGCCCTGGCTAAAGTGCGCAAGCGGGCATTTGATGCCCAATACTGGGGTGAGAAAGTCGACAACTATATTGCTGCGCAAAGCGGGAAGAATGCTTTTTTGAAGCGATCGTAGATGAAAGGGCCTGGGAGTTTGGCGGAGAATGCTTGCGTAAATATGACCTGGCACGCTGGAATAATTTCGGTCAAAAGGTGGCAAAAGCGAAAACCATCCTCACCGATATGGGCGCCGATGCTTATGCTGCTGGTACCGGCACCTACGCCAACCTGCCCGATTACCTCTATTATAAGAAGGCAGATAATAAGGCTGTTTATTTTAATAAATACAGGAAACCGCTGGTTGAACCTCCTGTAGTCGATGTTCCGGCCAAAGGTGATAATCCCAATGGTTTTATTCGCGTAGCCTGGTTGCGTTCCATGCGCAATACCACTACCAATGGACCTGCTGATTTTATCGTAAGAACCTGGAGAGGGTATAAGGATGATGCAGGCGTTGCTGCAGTACGGTATATTCTTCCCCTCCATTCATCAGTAATCACCAATAGCCAGGGTGCTTTGAAAAATGACGGATATGGCTACTAAAAAAACAACCACCATGCAAACTAACTTTTTCTATATACGGTTCATTTGCGCCTGCTTATTGGCAATGGCCTTCCTCCCTGCCTGCAAAAAGATAAGCTGGACGAAGAGGTACGTCTTTTCAGGCCTGTACTAAAGGGCGCCCTGGTATCGGAAGGCAATTGGGTTGAGGTGAGCTGGCAGGCTATTAAGGGCGCCGAATCTTATTCCATCGCCATCAGCAAGGATACGTTTAAGACCATTTTACAAACCCTGCAGGTAGATACCACGGCCCATCTGTTTGAACAGTTGGAATGGGAAAAGTCCTATCAATTCCAGGTACGCGCCAACGCAAAAGATACGGTGTACAATTCAAAGTGGTCCATCCTGGGTATTATTAAAACACCCAAATTTCCTACCATTCTTAATACCCCCGGTATCAATGATGTTTCTGATGAAGCAGTGAGAGTAAGCTGGACAACCAGTGGTGCAGCTGTCACTTCCATTAAAATATTAAAGTGGGCCGATAGCTCATTGGTGAAGGAAGTGCCATTAACCAATGATGATGTGACCAAGGGTTTCAAGATCATTCCAGCCCTGGCGGCCAATACCCAACACATTATTTTCCTCTACAGTGGTGCAGCTGTTCGCGGGTGGGCCAACTTTACCACCAAACAGCCATTTGCTGGTACAGTCATTGACCTGCGCAATATTACAGCTACGAGTATTTTAAGAGATACCTTGCCCGATATTCCATCAGGAAGTATTGTATTGTTGCAACGGGGTATGACTTATCTTGTTGATCAACAAGTGAACCTGGCTAAAACGGTAACCCTGCTCAGTGGAGACGACCTCACTATTGCTCTCCGGGCTACCATTGCTTTTACCAGCAATTTTAATTTTGAAACAGGTTCCAATATTGATTCTCTCGTATTCCGCAATGTGATCATAAAGGGTGGCGCTGCCAATAGTTATGCCAACCACTATTTAGTGAATGCTACTAATGTTGCCAATGTGGGCAAGATCAATATTGAAAATTGCCAGGTTGAAATGCTCAGGGGCATTTTACGGATCAGGAATGGCAGCACCATTGGCGATATCAATATCTCGGATTGTATCATTGACAGCATTTCAGGTTATTCTGTAGTGGCCCTGGAAAACGCCACTACTGCTCAAAATATCGCCATCAGGCGAAGTACCATCTATAAGGCAGAGAAGATCATTGCCAGTGCTGCGGGTGGCAAAACGGCCCTCATTGAAGATTGTACCATTAATGAAGCTCCTTTTGGTGGTAACTATGTAATTGACTATGCTTCCACCAACCTCACTGCGGGTATTACCATGCGCAATTGCATTATTGGTATTGGTAAAAGCAATGCCGGCAATACCACGGGCCGTGGTATCAGGGCAGGCGCTGCTACTACCATTGATGCCTCTAACAATTACAGCACATTTGATTATGCTGCCGCATCCAATCCAATACCGAACCTGACGGCCTATAGTAAAACGGCGCTCCAGTTGTGGAACGATCCAATAAATGGTGATTTTACTTTTAAAGACAATACCTTCCCTGGAAGAGCCACCACAGGCGATCCCAGGTGGAGGAAATAACATTCATTCTTTACAAACATTTTAAAGCTACCCATTTGATTTCATCAACCCGTACCATCACTGTTATTGCAATGCTATTGGTGTACAATTGTACCATGGCTCAATCAATTGCTTTTCCCGGAGCTGAAGGTTTTGGCCGGTATGCAACAGGCGGCAGAGAAGGAAAAGTATTTATCGTGAGCAACCTGGAAGATGCCGGCCCTGGTAGTTTGCGGGAGGCGGTTACGGCCAAGATGCCCCGTATCATTGTATTTGCCGTATCGGGCACCATTCACCTGAACAGTCGCCTCAATATCGCGCCCAATGTTACTATTGCTGGCCAGTCGGCGCCTGGTGATGGTATTTGCCTGGCCGACTACCCGGTGTTACTGGCAGGTGACAATATTATCATCCGTTACCTGCGTTTTCGCATGGGCGATAAAAACCAGCGTGGCGGCATGGTGGATGGGAATGGGGCCGACGATGCTTTGGGTGGTACACGCCGTAAACACATCATCATCGATCATTGCAGCCTGAGCTGGAGTACCGATGAAGTGTTGTCGGTGTATGCGGGCGACAGTTCTACCTTGCAGTGGAACCTTATTGCAGAGCCCCTCAACTACAGTTATCACTTTGAAACAGGTGATAAAGATTATGAACACCATGGCTATGGTGGTATATGGGGCGGCCGGCATCTGTCGGCACACCACAACCTCCTGGCTCATTGTAATAGCCGTACACCCCGCTTTGATGGCATACGCAATGCCCCGGAAGAAAATGTTGACTACCGCAATAATGTGATCTATAACTGGGGGCATAACAATACCCATGCTGGCGAAGGCGGCCGGTACAATATTGTAAACAACTATTACAAATACGGTCCTTCTACCGGAAGCAAAGTGAAATTCCAGCTACTAAATCCTTTCAAGGGAAAGGAGATACCCTTTGGTAAGTTTTATGTAGCGGGCAATTATGTAGATGGCGCGGCCGACATAACTGCCAATAACTGGCTGGGTGTGAAGGTAGGTGATGGAAAAGAGGATATAGCTATTGCAAGGTTAGATGCTCCGTTTGATCATGTGGCCATCAATCAGCAGTCGGCCGAAGAAGCCTATAAAAGCGTACTACAAAAAGCAGGGGCCAACTTGCCCGTAAGGGACACCATGGATCAGCGTATTATCAAAAGTGTTAAAGACCGAACCGGCGCTTTTGTAGACGTGCAAGGTGGTTTTCCACATGGTACGGCCTATGAGCTGACTACAGGCGCATGGCCTGTATTAAAAACAACCACAGCACCCCAGGATACAGACAAAGATGGTATGCCTGATGCCTGGGAAAAATACATGGTCTTAATGCTGTTGATGGCAAGGATGCTAATCTGTTTACCCTGCACAAACAATACACTAACCTGGAAGTTTACCTAAATGAACTGGCACAATAAAATAGATAGTAGGCTGTTGATCGTTTATGCGGTGATGCTCCTGGCTTTTGCCTACCCTGCTAAAAAGAAGATCAGGGTTTACCTCATTGGCGATTCAACCATGTCTGTCAAGCAGGTGAAGGCCTATCCTGAAACAGGGTGGGGAATGCCCTTTGTTTATTTTTTGACTCTTCTGTTACCGTAGATAACCGCGCACAGAATGGCAGGAGCACCCGCACCTTCATGTCCGAGAATCGGTGGCAGCCTGTAGTGAATGATCTGCAGGAAGGTGATTACGTGTTCATCCAGTTTGGACACAACGATGAAGTAAACACCAAGGCTAGCTATACCACAGAAGCTGAATTTAAGAACAACCTCTTGAAATATGTGGCTGATACCAAAAGCAAAAATGCTTTGCCGGTATTGCTGACACCGGTGGCCCGCCGGAAATTCAATGCCATCGACCAAATAGAGGGCACCCATGAAGTGTATGCGGAAATTGTGCGCACCACCGCCAGGGAACTAGGTGTTCCCCTCATAGATCTTGACCGTAAAAGCCAGGCATTGCTACAATCCTTTGGTCCTGAAAATTCCAAACTCCTGTTTCTTCAATTGAAACCTGGAGAACATCCCAATTATCCTGAAGGAAAAGACGATAACACGCATTTCAATGAACTGGGCGCCCGTTTGGTGGCTGAAATAGTGTTGGCTGAAGTAAAAACCTTGAAACTGGAACTGGCAGAAAGAATAGTACAACCCGCAACTAAAAAATAATATACATACCGGATGAAATCCTGCTTTAACTGATCCACCGGTCAGCACTATAAACTATTGCCCTCATATGAACACAACATTACTTTCCTCCATTTCCTTTTCAACCCTTCAACCCGAAAACCGTTCAACCTGCTTGCGGACTTTTTGGTCAACACCATTAAAAAAATATTTTCAGACAGGAATAACTGCCTCCTTGTGTTTGGCTCTTCTACTGGTGGCTACCCTGTCTGCCACTGCGCAAATCATTGCTTTTCCGGGTGCCGAAGGAGCAGGCAGGTTTACAACCGGTGGCCGGGGCACACCAGCCCAGCCTACTGCCGTTTTTGAAGTAACCAACCTCAATGATGACAACAATCCCGGTAGTTTACGCCATGCCTTACAAGCCTCCCAAACTACCTACCCTCATCGTACCATTGTATTCAGGGTGGCAGGCACGATACACCTCAATGCTAAACTCAATATTCGTAGCAATACTACTATCGCCGGACAGACGGCTCCGGGTGGTGGTATCTGCATTGCTGACCATCCGGTAGTCATCAGCGGCGATAATGTAATCCTGCGTTATCTAAGAATACGTATGGGCGATAAGAACCAGGACAAGGGAAAGGTTGATGGAAGTGGAGGTGATGATGTATTGGGTAACCTGGGAGGGAAAAACATTATCATCGACCATTGCTCCGTGAGCTGGAGTTCCGATGAATGCCTAACTATTTACCGGGGCGATAGCTTAACCATACAATGGAGCATTGTATCTGAACCACTCAATTACTCCTACCATTTTGAGGCCGGGGGCACGGATTATCAGGAACATGGTTATGGTGGTATCTGGGGTGCTAAGCGCGGTTCATTCCACCACAACCTCATTGCGCATGTAAAGGGCCGCGCGCCCCGGTTTGCCGGCAGTAGTACCTATACGCCTGCCACTGCAGGAACCGAGAATGCCGATTTCCGTAACAATGTCATCTATAATTGGATCTCTTACAGTACCAATGGCGGCGATGGTGGTAATTATAATGTAGTCAGCAATTATTATAAATCCGGACCTTCCACCAATTCAAGCACTACCAGCGGTGTTGCCAACCGCTATATGATCATGAATCCTTCCAAATCGGCCCTGCCTTATCCCAAAGTATATGTCAATGGCAATTACGTGGATGGGTCGACTGAGATTACGGCCAATAACTGGAAAGGCATCGCCATGGCTGGCGGCACATTGGCTGATACCAATTTGTCGAAGGTGGATCAGCCTTTTGATATTGCTCCGCTTGCTACTCATTCGGCTACAGAAGCCTATCAACTGGTATTACAGAAGGCAGGCGCCTTATTGCCCCAAAGGGATACGCTGGACCAACGCATCATTAACGATGTAAAGAACAGAACGGGCAGGGTGATCGATGTACAGGGCGGCTATCCACATGGCACGCCTTATGATCAAACCGTTACAGCCTGGCCCACGCTGGCTGCAGGCACCCCACCAGCTGATGATGACCATGATGGGATGCCCAATGCGTGGGAAACCACGAATGGTTTGAATCCCAATGACGCCAACGACCGGGGTACCATTGCAGTCAATGGCTACACCAACCTGGAGAATTACCTCAATTCGCTCGTTGCAGGTACTGACCCATTGACAGGCATTGTTGCCAACCTCATCGTAGCCAAGGACGGAACGGGTCAGTATACCAGCCTGCAAGCGGCCATTGATGCGGCGCCAACCGGCAGAACGGCTCCTTTCATTATTTATATCAAAAATGGCAAGTACAAGGAAAAGATCAATATTCCTTCCAATAAGCCCTTCATTCACCTGGTAGGCGAAAGTGCTGCCAATACGATCATAACCTGGGATGATTACAGCGGTAAAGTAGTCAACGGCACTCCTATTGGCACCAGCACTTCTGCTACCATTACCATCAGTGCTGCCGACTGTATGGCCATGAACATTACTTTTGAAAATTCCACCGGCTATTCCGGCGATGGTCCACAAGCCGTAGCCATTAATATAAGTGGTGATCGATGTGCTTTCAAAGGTTGCCGTTTCATTGGCGGACAGGATACGGTACTGGCCAATGGCAATGGAAAAAGACAATACTTTAAACATTGCTATATTGATGGCAATACCGACTTCATTTTCGGCTCATCCATTGCCGTGTTTGATTCCTGTGTTATTTATCCGCGCGATCGGGTAGATGGTTCAGGCGGTGGATATATAACGGCTGCCAATACCCCGCAAGGACAGGCTTATGGGTATGTGTTCCTGGGTTGTCGCATTACTAAAAACAGGGGTATTACCAATTATACCCTGGCCCGTCCCTGGCAAAATGGAAATGATAATAATGATGCCAATAGAGCCCATAACAAAACGGTATTTATCAATGCTGTAATGGGCTCCTCCATCAAACCTGAAGGTTGGAGTGCCTGGGATCCCGGCACCAATACCAGTGTGATCTCCTATGCCGAATACAAGACAAAGCAATGGGATGGCGCCCTGGTCAACACCAGTAATCGCGTTGCCTGGTCAAAACAGCTAACAGATGCCGAAGCGGCCGCCTATACCTTGCCGGCCATTTTGGGAAACTGGGATCCCTGTACTTTGTCAACTTTCCTTTGCGGAAGCTCATCTACTGAACTGGCCATCTCGAATTTGCGGGTACAGCGTGGCGCCAATCAATCGAATATCAGCTGGAACCTGAGCTGGCCTTATGCCGGCGTAAAATATGAATTGTACAGGAGTACGGACAGCATCAACTTCAGCAAGATCAATGAGGTTATGGGTGGTCCTGATTCTGTTGTAGCTTTTAGTATCCATGATGCTTTGCCTGCAGCAGGAACTACCTATTTCTATTATGTAAAGGCATCCCGTACCGGCCTGAACCCACACGATAGCTATATTGCCTCCGTTAATACCCTTACGCCGCTGGATGGCGATTTCCGTTCTGTGGCTTCAGGTTTTTGGACCAATGCCAGCAGTGGTAATGGCGCCAATGCCAATTCGATCTGGGAAAATATGTAGCTTCCTCCTCCAGCTGGGTAGTGCAAAATAAGGGTATAGCCCCCAATTCAGTAGATGTTACCATTCGTGCAGGTCATACGGTAATCCTGGATGGGTTAAAGAACGTTCATAACCTTACCATTGAACAAGGCGGTATATTAAAGAGCAATGGCGGTTACGGCACCCCTGGATCCCAAACTTTACGGGTAGGTGCTGGCGCTGCTGCATCCGTGGTGATCAAGAACAATGGGCTGCTGGGAGGCGATGCCAATCCGGATGATTTTATTACCCTGGAGTTTACGGCCAATTGCGCCTCCGTACTGATCACCGGAACCGGCCTTACCAAGATTACCCGCCTGCGTCCCCTATATCCCAACCCCAATCCGTTAACCGTTACCTTCAACCAGGATATCAGTATCTCCTACAATAGTGGTGGCTTCACAGCCTATTACAACAATGCAGCCAATACCAATGCCGAAATAGTTACTTATATCATCAATGCAGGTAAGACGGTTAAACTGACCCATCCTGCAGGTTCATTCAATGCTACTCCCAACCCCACACCCAATCCCGGTGGAAAATATACCTACCTCATCAATGGCACGTTGGATTTGAGCGCTACCACCGCTACTTCCCATGCGGTACCTTTTTCCAATAATGCCGCTTCGGTAGTAGCAATCCAGGTGGGCAATGCGGGAATTTTAAAATTAGGTTCTGGCTTTAATACCGTAAATAGTACGCCAGGGGCTGCAAATGGAAAAGTAGTGCTCACCATTGCCAATGGTGGATTGGTAGATGCTACCAAAACAAGCAACCTCAACCTGGGCGCCAACTATTTTATTACTGAAGGAGCAGGCGCCTTAAAACGCGCCGTAAGTGCTACTCCTGTTTTGTTTCCAGTAGGGACCTCCGATATCAGTTATAATCCTGTTGTCATTACCAATACGGGTAGTGTTGATAATTTTTCGGTCGGCGTTAAAACCAATTTTGATCATACACCCGCTGCTCCTTTGCAGGCAGTGAACAGGCAATGGTCTATTGCAGAAGAAATACCTGGTGAAAGTGTGGTTGACATTTCGCTAGGCTGGTTAACCCCAGCGCAAGCCACTGCTTTCGATGCTTCCAAACCCATTAGCCTGATGCGGTATACCGGCGCCACGTGGGAAAACACCCATGCATCCCTTACCGGTACAGGTACACTTACCGATCCTTACCTGGCAACCGCTTCAGGGTTCACTGTTTTTGCGGATTTGGGTGTAACCAACAATATCACCTCCCTGACTACTAATTCGGTATTAACTCCTTTTTCCCAAACAAAGGGCAATCCTTCAGCATCGCAAACCTTCACAGTGAAAGGTTCAAACCTGACAGATGTGATAACGGTAACACCCCGGAAGCCTATGAGGTATCCATTAATAATACAAATTGGTATCCCGCTGCAACCCCCTTGGTTGTAACACCTGCCAATGGTACTATTGATATCACCATCATGGTGCGCCTGAATGCAGCGACGGCTGGTAATTACAGTGGCAATATTATTCACACAACGGCCGGAGCTACTGCTGTTCAGATGCCGTTGTCGGGTACCACTGTTAATCCGCCTGCCATTTCAGTGAACGATGCCTTACGCCATTTTTCACAAACATTGGGTACGCCATCTGCCATACAATTACTTCCTGTATCAGGCCAGTACCTTACCGGCAACCTTACTATTAAAGCCGCTGATCCATTTGAGCTTTCCATGGATGGCATTACCTGGTTTGGCAGTAATAGTACCCTGGTCTTTACACCGGTAACGGGAGTCGTGGCTACCAGGAATGTGCAGGTACGATTGAACGCAGCAAGCATAGGCACGCATACCGGCGCCCTCACCATTACTACCAGCGGATTGGCCAATATGTCCATACCAGTAGCAGGCACTACCCGTCCGGGTTTTACCATCTACCCCAATCCTGCCCATAACTTCCTGGTAGTATACCATCCAAAACGATATACAATTGGTAAGTTATATGTGTACAATATAAAAGGTACCACAGTAGCTACCCATTATACCCGGACTTCGGAAAACAGCACCAGCGTTGATATCAGTGCATTGCCTGCCGGTGTATATTTTGTAGAATACCGTTTGTTGAATGAAAAGTCTTAATGAAATTTGTGAAGCAATTATAAAATATAACTATGCGCGTATTGTTAGCCCTTTGTCTCACTGCTGTTTTGTTGAGTATCGGCCATACCGGTTTCTCCCAAACCACCTTCCCGCTTTCAAAAGTGTGGGTAGCTGATAATGGAAATGGCACTTATAAGAATCCCGTTATTAATGCTGATTATTCTGACCCCGATGCCATACGCGTGGGTGATGATTATTACCTCATTGCTTCAAGTTTTGATGCCGTACCTGGGCTACCTATTTTGCATTCCAAAGACCTGGTAAACTGGAGGATCATTGGCCATGCTTTAAAGCGGCAACCTCCTTTTGATCATTTTTCCAAAACTCAACATGGCAATGGTGTTTGGGCGCCGGCCATCCGATACCACAAAGGAGAATTCTATATCTATTATCCCGATCCTGATTTTGGCATTTATGTTACCAGGGCAAAAAGCATCCAGGGACCCTGGACCGATCCGGTATTGGTAGAAGCGGGAAAGGGATTGATCGACCCCTGTCCCCTATGGGATGAGGGTGGTAAGGTATACCTGGCCCATGCTTATGCGGGTAGTCGCGCCGGCATTAAGAGTCTCCTGGTGATCAAGGAGATGGAGGCCACCGGTACCAAGGTTATCAACGAAGGCGTATTGGTATATGATGGGCATGAACTGGATGCTACCATTGAAGGGCCCAAGCTGTATAAGCACAATGGCTACTATTATATTTTTGCCCCTGCAGGTGGCGTATCTACCGGCTGGCAACTGGTACTCCGGTCTAAGAATATTTATGGTCCTTATGAACGGAAGATAGTGATGGAGCAGGGCGCCACACCCATTAATGGACCTCATCAGGGTGCTTGGGTGCAAACGCCTGCCGGAGAAGATTGGTTCCTGCATTTCCAGGATAAGGAAGCTTATGGAAGAGTGGTGCATCTGCAGCCGATGAAATGGATCAACAACTGGCCAGTGATCGGTGTGGACAAAGAGGGGATGGCAAAGGAGAACCGGTATTGGTATATAAGAAACCAGCTGTTGGCAAAACCTATCCCCTGGCTACTCCTGCCGAAAGCGATGAATTCAATACCCGAAGCCTGGGTTTACAATGGCAATGGCAGGCCAATCCCAAAGCTACCTGGTGGTTTATGAACACAGCCAAAGGCAGCCTGCGCCTTTATTCTGATAAGATGCCCGACTCGGCCAAAAACCTTTGGGATGCTCCCAATATATTATTGCAAAAATGGCCGGCCGAAGAATTTGTAGCAACAACCAAACTTTCATTTACACCCAACTCCAAATTGGAGAACGAAAAGCCGGTCTGATCGTAATGGGGCAGAGCTACGCCAACATTGCTTTAAAAAGCAAGAAAGATGGTATCTGGCTGGTAGCTGGCACTTGCCGCGATGCGCAGAAGGGAAATCCTGAAATTGAAAAAGTAATTACAAAACTGGGTGATTCAACCGCCACCGTTTATATCCGTTTACAGGTAAGAGCTGGCGCTCATTACCGTTTTGCCTATAGCCTGGATGGTAATACCTATACTACTATCGAAGCCGATTTCCAGGCTGTACCCGGACGCTGGATTGGTGCCAAAACAGGATTGTTTTGTACCCGCACCACTCAGATCAATGATGCCGGCTTTGTCGATATTGATTGGTTCCGGGTAGATAAATTGGAATAGTGAGTATTCTCGATAGCTATCGGGATTATCCAGACCAGCAGGAAAAGGCTCCGGCCTGGGCCAGCTACCTTACTCTTGGCTGTCCTTATTGGCCCTTGGCCGGGAAGCTAATGGCGTTACTGCCCGTTGTATGAGTGATACGGGGCATATCTATAGGTGTATTGCCCCATGATGTAGGGTAATAAGTTGCTCCTTCCACACTTATGTCAGTCGATCCTTTAAGTTTGATCAACGTCTCATTGTCCTTGCCACGCATCATCTTTATAGTTGACAATTGTGCACCTAATACATCTTCGAGGTATACCGCATAACGCCCATCCGGTTGTTCATAATTAAAAGAACTATTTATTACTGAAAGCGCCTTTACATGCCGCGCCCACAGCCCATAAGATGGTTGTATTTTCAGGTTGGATACATTGTATTGCCCCACACCCAGTTCGGGACTTACCTGTGCTGTATCCGACAAAGGGTGACCGCCTTTTACCAATATTTGCACATCGTTGAATACTACATGGTTGATGTACCCGGTATGCTGACCATTGGGTAAGGTAAAGTCCAGCTTGGTTTCCATATCCGCTGCGCCGGGCAGTTTATAACCCGCAATAATGGGACTGGCTTTTTCTGGCTGCCATCATAAGCCTTCCAGCGTTTGCCGCTATACGAACTGCCACTGTATACTTCAAAAATATCAATGCCGTTCAGGATGATATTTTCAACCTGCCCAATGTTTACATTTTTTACCAGTAACTCATTGTGCTTTTCACCATTTTCAGTAAAAGCATATTTTCCTACCGTAGCTCCCAAAATGCGGCCCCTGTTGGAAATAGAGATAAAGAAAGGGGTAGTAGCCCGGTACATTTTAGAACGCGAATGAATAGGCCCTGTATGGCCACAGTTGAGGTGTATATCCTTGATATGTGCCCCATCGTTGGTAGAAATAGAAAACCCTGCTTTATTGGCACCCAATATATAAATATTGTCTACATGCACATCCATGATATCATCAGCCGTTTCCGATCCTATCTGGAACAGGTTGCAATTGGTATCTCCAATAATATTGCGTACCATATAATGACTGGCCGGGCGCGTAAAGCCCAGTGAACAGTCCGATCCCGGCTTTATAATGTCATCCGAACTTACTTTACAATAAATATTAATGGCTGTTACATTATTGCAGCCCATGAAGTCGTATATATCCCGTACACTTCTCTGGTGGGCTTTGGAGAAATAACTATTGTGTACGTAAATGCCATCTGTGCCTGTGGCCAGCAGTACAAAATGCCCTGCCCGGTCTATCTGCAGCATATTGCCCGTATCAAAGTCCTTACTGCCGTCTTTTTTAATATAGTAAGGCTCATCTTTACCTTCATCATACCAAAGGTCTTCTGAACGCTGTAGTCCGCCTATTTCAATATTTGTACACAACTTGAATACAAACATCTTATCTACCCGGTTATCAGGTGCATTATTCATCACCTTATCGCTCGTTACCAAATTGCCATCGCCCGTAATGAGGCCATTGCCAACGATCTTGATATTGTCTTCCCTTTCGGCAAAGAACATTCCGTTCCTGAAATAATGGTGTCCTACATCCTGCTTCGTCATATAATTCTCTGGATCGGCATAGGGCCCCGGATCAGTAGGAGAGAGGCCCGAACGGTATTTCCGGTCACTGAACCAGGTGCTTTCCGGTGCGTCGCCTCCTTTGATCGCTTTCAAAGTCGCTTCCTTATCTATATATAACCATACATTGCTTTTCAGGTGTACCGTGCGTATGGAATAAATGCCTTTACTGAATAACAAAATACCACCACCAAGACGGTATAAGGAATCAATGGCTTTATTGATGCCGGCTGTTTGGTCTTGACTGCTATCGCCGCTTACACCAAATTGCCGGATGTCCATTTTACCCGTATAATAAGCGGCGATATTGGAGTACCCCTTGTGCGCACCTTCTTTTACTTGTAAGCGGAAATGATAAAATTGGTTGGGTTGCAAACCTGTAATACCAGCCTTTCCCTTGCGGGCGTCAATAGTGGCTTGGGCAGGCTTCCAGCTTTTTCCCTGGTCAGTGGATTGCATCAGTTGAACCGGGAAGTGGGAGCCAGGCTTGTGGTCCAGGTAAATTGTAACGAGGTAATGGCTGCAGCGGCTTCCTGGTAAGATTGCTTTTTATCAGCGATCCTGGCAAAATCAGTAATAAGGTTACTGGTATTTAGGAAAGCTGTTTCAGTTACTCCACCCACGCTGGTAAGTACTTCCGGACTGGAAGTCGTATAGGTGCCTTGGAAACGATATGCGCCTGCTTTGGATACCAATACATCATTGATCCTCAACTCAAGGTCGGAGCCATTGGCTGGGCGAAGGTCCAGGTGGCTAAATTGGATGGCTGTACTGCCGTTGGCCAACCTGGTAAGGGCTACAGCGCCAACTTTGGAATATGAATAATTTGAGCCTACACGGCCAATAGATTGGGTGGCCAGGTCTTTTAGTAAAACATGACCACGGCCAATTACATTCACAGTGGTATTTTCCATCGTTACCTCAATACCTGCAGGTACTGTAATACTTACACTAACATCAGGACTACGTTGTCCGGCTGTATAGCGCAATACCAGCCTGGTAGGGCTATTTAAGGTTATACTACTTCGTTCCAGGTCAAGGCGACCATTTAGCGCCCCGGTTTGCAGCCTTAGGTAATATTTTTGGGGTTGCTTGCCATCCTCTGTAGCCACCACCAGGCGATCGCCTGACACTATGGGTCCCCCTGTTTTTATTGTCCCGTTGCGGTCTGTTATACTATATTGTTGTGTATGCCCATTCTTAGACCTTATTTCCCGCAAAAGCGTTACTATACCCGGATTGGTAGATACCAGTCCCTGATCTTCCGGTGTATCAACTGTAAAAGAATAAGTACTGCCAGTGATTACTACAACCGTATCACTGTTTATACGAGCAATATGCGTAGCTCCCGGCGTTGCAATGATGCCTGATTTATCGGCCAATGGGTTTTGTTGTGCCATATTAACAGCAGGTAAACCGGTCAATAAAAAACTTGTCAGTGCTATATAGATATTCATAATAAATAGTCCTAACCTGAAAGATACAGGGGATAAAGGGAGTACTTTTCAGCTTAATTGTCTTATTGATCAGTATTATTGTCCGGCTCATACAACCCTGCCTGCGCCCGGCAATTGACGGGCAGCCTTCGCCCTGTCTGAAAAGTACAATTTTTAAGTCCTTTGTCTGCTTCCTTTGTAGAGATACTAACAATAAGCCTCCGGAAATGTAAAACCTGATAAAGACCTCCTGGTGAAAACATTTCTAAAAACGGGCGATAAAACATTCCTTCCCACAGCCAAAATATCCTGGGTAAAGCAGACTAAAAATAATGCTGCCAAAAAGTAATAAAAGAGGGTTTTTACCATAAGGCTGCTATATTTAACTTCTATACAACGCTTTATGGTAGATCAGGCCAAAATGAAGGAAATTATTGCAGCCATCCTGTCGGGTGAGACGGTCTCAATAGACGATGGTATAGATGTATGGACCTTCGACACTACCCAGCCCCACGAAAACGGAGTAATGGGCCAACAATTTGTATCCCTGGCTTCCAATGTGCACCAGCAATACCTGTACCGCCGGGCCGCGGATACAGTTTCTATCCAAACGCCAGTCTATTTGATTGATGAAAGGGGCACGGCTTTGAATAATGTTTCCTTAAGCGAACTCTTCAATAAAAAGAGATCTATAAGATCACCTCCAAAATGCGGGAGGGAAAAATAAAAGAATACCAATCCCTTATTGATCAGTATGCCGATTGCCCTGGCAGCCTTTATTGGATTGCCCTTGAACTGGCCCTGGCTGTGTATGATGAGCGTGGTTCTGAAGAGATGGATACCGTCAGCCAGCAACTCTTTAAAACCCTGGCCGAAAAGGGCGATGCCAGGGCTTGCCATGAGTTGGCAAACCATTATTATTTTAATACCACCGAAAAGGACGAAGTCATAAAATGGCGCACCCTTGCTATTCAGGGAGGGGAAACAGCTGATCTGAAAGAGCTGGCCGATTTCATTATTGATGAGTACCCGGAAAAATAACCCTGGCGCTGGATACCCTGCACCAGATGCAACAGTACAACCTCAATGCAGCCTGGGCTTACTGGAAAGAAGGATCCATTTATAAGCAAGGCCTGGACCAATTACAAGCCGATCCTACCCGTGGCTGTATGCTGCTCCAAAAAGCCAGTGAAGCAGGACATACCGTTGCCAAGAGTGATCTCGCTTTATGTTATTATGAGGGCCTGGGCGTAAACAAAGACCTAAAGAAAGCCTTGCAATTACTGACAGAAGCCAATGAGGCTTCCAGACTCGTCAATAGCCAGTACCTTGATGAAGATGATCCCGATGCCGAGGCGGAGGGCGACTATGAAGAGCAACTGGCCCAGATAAAGCAGGAATTAAATAAATAAACCTTGAATTGGCATTTTTCCTTATTTGAAGTATTGGTGCTGGTTGGCATTGTTCAGGGATTTATTATTGCAGTATTGATATGGCTGGGCAAAACAAAAACCTCAGCAGGCTCCTTTTATCCGGTTTGGTCATCGTCTTTAATGCCCTTTGTATTAAGATACTGATACATACAATTGGCCTTTGGCAAAAACCCCATCATACGTTATTTCCCTTTAGCATTCGACCTGGCCATACAACCCCTGATATGGTTGTATACCTTATCCCTTACCCATCCTGGACTGAAACTGCAAAAAAACATGCCCTGCACTTTCTTCCTTTTGCCTTATCAATGGCCTATTCCGTATTTGTGTACCTGGCCGTATTACCTCAAAAGAACCTGGCTCTTAAAGATGCTATCGCCAATAGCTATTATTTCAATCCGGTGAAAGAAGCGGAAGACTTACTGTCCATTATTAGCGGCCTCTTGTATTGGATACTTTCATTACGGCTGGTGATCCAGTACAGGCGATGGCTCAACGATAATATTTCCAATACCGACTATCCCACTTATACCTGGCTAAGGAATATCACTTTTTATTGGGTATCCTCTTTGGTGTATTGACGGTAAGCATCCTGCTGGATTATTTTTCCAGTATGGCAGCCGTTATTTTATTCACTGGCAGCTATTCTTTGGTTACCTGGCCATCATCATCTATTACCTGGGTTTTAAGGGGTACCACCTGCCTGTTAAATCTGTGATGGTGGCAGAACAGCCAGCCTCCGGAGTCATTATTCCCTCTGAAGCACAGGCCGTCGAAACACCTGTGATCGGGCTTCCTCCATCTAACCTAGATGAATTAAATAAGAGTAGTAGCAAAGGATTGACACTAACGGCCGAAAAGATCCAGCAGGTAGCCCAACTTATCATAGAAGCCCTTGAAACCAGGAAACTTTTCCTGGATCCAGAACTGAGTTTACAAAAGCTGGCAAAAGAGATCAAGACACCCACCGCCATTGTTTCGGCGGTGATCAATAAGTCATTTCAGAAGTCTTTCAGGAACCTCATTAATGAATACCGGATAGCAGCAGTCAAAGCAAGATTCCACGATCCCCGGTCCAATCAATTCTCCATCCTGGGTATTGCCTATGATTGCGGCTTTAATTCCGAAGCCAGTTTTTACAGGATCTTCAAGACCAGTGTAGGCCTTTCCCCCAAAGAATACCTTGATCAGCAAACGGGAATGAATAATTAGTACCCTCAAAATGTGTTTTGAGAATAAGCATACTGCTGTAAGCTGTTATTTTGATAGCAACGGTTCTAGCATGTTGTCTCACTGTTACTCAGCCCGGGTTATTTATATTTCTTGGGTGTTTGGGCAGCTGTTACATGTTACATCTGGCAGGCGATTTGAATAAACGTGGATCAAATAGCCTCCTGGAAAACGGGTGCCTTTTACAAGGCGCCCTTCCTTGTTTAAATTCCTTTTATAGTAAACTGGTTTTCCTGAATAGGAAAGTATACTACCTGAACAAGGTTTTCCTTTGCGCAAAATTACTGCAAATGAAAATCAGAGATGGCATTCTTGTAATGCTCCTTATTGTTATGGCGCAAAGTGCTTTCGCACATGCATTATGGATTGAGACAGCAGCCAATGGTAAAAAAGGGCAATCACATACCATTAAAATATTCTATGGAGAATATGCCGACCAGGAACGTGATTCAGTAGCCAGGTGGTATTCCAATATAAGAGAGCTTCATTGCTGGCTTATAACCCCCGATGGCAACCGCAAAGAGCTTAATTACACAAAAGATATTGATTTCCTCCAGGCACAGTTTATTCCTGAGCAGGAAGGCAGTTATATCATTAGTATTACACACGATGCCAAAGATTTCCCCGGCGAAACACGCTATCAGTTCAACACCAGCGCCGCTATCAGGATAGGTAAAACCGAAGCGGCCTCTTTTGCTGGCAATGATATGCATGTAGCTGCTATCCCCTCCACGAATGCTAAATCGGCCATCCAAATAAAAGCATATATCAAAGGAAAGCCTGCGGCAAAAATGCAGGTGGAAGTAGTGTCGGCCGATGGCTGGAAAAGTCCTTCACCACCAATGAAAATGGTGAGTGCACTTTTACACCCTCCTGGAAAGGACGCTATGTTATTGAGATTGCCCAAACCGAAAAAACACCCGGCAATTTTGAGGGCAAGAATTTCGTCGCCATCTGGCGATGTGCTACCACCAGCTTCGATTGGAATAAAACCATCCTGTAAACTTTATAGAAAGGTGCGGGCCGATGCCTTCCTGTTCCGTTGCCTTATAACATACAGACTATGCCTGAAAACAAAAAACTGCCCCCAAAGAAAAAGGCACCTTCGCGTAGCCTCTTTTATCGAATTTCGGCCTGGCTACATCTATGGTTGGGATTGATATCCGGGTTGATCATGCTCGTGGTTTGCCTAACAGCCTGTATCTGGGTTTTTCAGGACGAGATCACCGGTTTACTGGAGCCCGAAACAAAAGTTGAGCGGCGGCAACAATCGGTGATTACACCATCCCGCCTAATGCACCTGGCCGATTCTTTGGTACCTGGTAAAAAGCCCAACTATGCTACTTACCAGCAGGGCAAGGCCATCTATCTGTCCTTGGGCGAAGGTCGTTCCGGTAATACCATTTTACGTGTTAACCCTTACTCCGGACAAGTGATCAGCTTGAAGGAGCAAAAGAAAGGAGAAACCGATTTCTTCCGCTTCATACTCAATGGTCACCGGTTTCTGTGGCTGCCTTATAAAATAGGGAGGCCCATCGTAAATTACGGTACCCTCATCTTTGTTATCATACTGATCACCGGTCTCGTACTCTGGTGGCCTAAAAAGTGGACCAAAGCTACCCGTCAACAAAGCTTTTCAGTAAAATGGAAGGCTACTTTCAAAAGGGTGAACTATGATCTCCACAATGTATTTGGGTTCTATTCCTTGCTTTTCCTTACTGCCATTGCCCTTACCGGAATGGTATATGGTATCCAATGGTATAGTCGTGGTTTATACTGGGTCACCTCGGGTGGGCAAACCCTGCCGGAATTTGAACGGCCAGTTTCCGATTCATTGCAGAAAGGGAAGCTGTACACCCCCAACAGGTAATGGACCTTAGCTGGCAAAAAGTAATATCCCAACATGCCGAAGCTGAAGGTTTCTATTACGCTTTTTCCGGATACCGCAAAAGCGGCTTCCGCCATTGCGATCACCATTTACCCAACGGCGGGAAAATATTATGATACCAGGAGCTTTTCGTTTGATCAACATACAGGCCAGCTTTTAAAAGGCAATAAATTGTATGCGGAAGGATATGAAGCGGCAGGCTTTGGCGCCAAGTTAAGGCGATTGAATTACGATATCCATGTGGGGTCCATCCTTGGCTTCCCGGGTAAGGTAATTGCCTTCTTTGCAGCGCTCACAGGCGCCAGCCTGCCCATTACAGGTTTCCTGGTATGGCGGGGTAAAAGGAAAAAGAAAACCAAAAAAACAACTATACACCAAACACAAAAAAGCAATCATGCGTCACTACGACCAGTAGCTCCGGCTGCCAAAACTATTTAAGAAATAAAAGAGCCGCACAGCGCCAACTGTACGGCTCATCCACCCGAAGGTGGATGCTTTTAAAATCGTTCAATTTATCAAGCTGTGCAATATAAAAAATATTGTTAACGGGGCTGTATTGCCTCCTCCTTTCAGCGGTATTCCCGCAAAATCCACCAGCTACTGCTACCTTAACCGGTAGGATCAGTACCTCATCAGGAAGCCCCGTAGCTGGCGCTTCCATTCAATGCAAAGAAAATGAACAGGGCGTTTCTGCCGATCAGGAAGGTAAGTTTCAACTCAATAACCTGAAGCCAGGCCTCATTACCCTGGAGATCACGGCCATTGGATTTAAAAAACTGTTCAAGAAACTGCGCCTGGCACCTGAAGCAATTACACATCTGGACTTTGTGCTTGAATCAAAAGATGAGCAACTGGAAGATGTTTCCGTTATCGGGCGTACTACCACCCGCCAGGTGGGCAGGCAGGCCTACAATGTAACGGCTATTGACGCCAAAAAATTACACAATTCAACCTTGGATCTTTCTCATGCCCTCGACCGCGTTTCGGGTATCAGGGTACGTGAATCGGGCGGCGTTGGCTCTAACTTCAATTTCTCCCTGAATGGTTTTTCCGGTAATCAGGTCCGGTTTTCCTCGATGGTATACCCATGGATAATTTTGGTTCCTCTTTCCAGATCAACAATATTCCTATCAATTTTGCCGAAAGGGTAGAAGTGTACAAGGGAGTAGTGCCTGTATGGCTTGGCTCTGATGCATTGGGGGCGCCGTTAATATTGTTACCGGCAACAAGCAGCGTAACTACCTCGATGTGTCTTACGCATTCGGCTCCTTCAACACCCATCGCAGTGTGATCAATGCCGCCATTACTTCAAAGTCTGGATACACCTTGCAGGTAAGCGCTTTTCAGAACTATTCCGATAACAATTACAAAGTAACCCTCGATGTATCCGACATCAATACCGGCAAGTATTATCCCAATACTACGGTCAAGCGTTTTCATGACAACTACCACAATGAAACGGTAGTGGTAAATGCCGGTGTACTGGATAAAACATGGGCCGATAAGTTGCTGATAGGTATTACCCTGGGGCAAAACTATAAGGAGATACAAACGGGCGCCCGCATGACGTCTGTTTTTGGCGCCTGGCATAGGAAAGGAAATATGATCATGCCGACCCTTAAATACCAGAAGAAGAACTTCTTTATTAAAGGGCTTGATCTTACTGTTAACGCCAACATTAACCTGGGTAAGGAGCAGAATATCGATACAGCTTTTAGGAGATATGATTGGTTGGGCAATTACAAGCAATATGCAGGTACCGGCGCCGAACGCTCCCGCACCATGTATAAATACAGTAATAATACAGGGCTGGTAACCACCACCTTTTCCTGGGCCATCAATGAAAAACACTCGCTGGCGCTCAATAATGTGTTTACCCGCTTTGACAGAAAAGGGGAAGACGAATTGTATCCGGCCGACAATAAATACAGGCAGCCACAGAAAACCAATAAGAATATCCTGGGCCTCGGGTATAAATATGATTACAATACCAAGTGGAGTACAACCCTGTTTGGAAAATACCTGTTGCAAACAGCCACTACCTCCACTACTTATAACCCCACTGGGAATTGGGGCGATATAGCCTATAAAAAGCAAAAAAATACAGTAAACAATATGGGCTATGGCATTGCTACTGCTTACTTCATAAGACCACAATTTCAGGTAAAGGCGTCCTATGAAAAGAGTAACCGCATGCCCGAAAATGAAGAAATGTTTGGCGATCTGGTAACCCAGGAAAGTAATTTTAATTTAAAACCCGAAACCAGTGATAATCTTAACCTGGGCCTTACCTATTCCTTCAATCTGAATAAAGTACATCGATTCTCTATAGCAGGCAGCGCCATTTACCGCTATTCTACCGATTTTATTTATTACAGGTTGAACAATAACCAAACCATGTTGATTGCCGATAACCTCGATGGTGTTTCCAATTTGGGCGGGGAGGGAGAGATCAGGTATTCTTATAAAAATTTCCTGACTGCAGGTGCCAATTTTACCTACCAGAATATCCGCAACCAACGCAAATATGAGCCCGGTTATACCGGAGTCAGTCCGGTATACAAAGACCGTATGCCCAACCTTCCCTTTATGTTTGGCAATGCTGATCTGTCCTTTTTCTTCAGGGACTTTGGTCATACGGGCAATCATCTGAGCATTGGCTACAATCTTTTATATGTACATGCTTTTTACCTGTATTGGCCCAGCAGGGGAACCAGCCAGGGAAAATATGATGTTCCCGCACAACTAGCTCATGATGCCAATATTGTGTATTCACTAAAGGATGGCAGGTACAATATTGCGGTTGAATGCAAGAACATTACCAACGATCAGCTTTACGACAATTTCAGTCTTCAAAAACCCGGCAGGGCTTTTAATGTCAAGCTCAGGTATTTCCTGGGCAGATAGTACCTCGATTTAATATTAACTAAACAATACGCGAAATGAAAAAGTACAGTACCTGTTATGCGGGCCTGATGGTCCTTGCCCTTGCCTTAAGCGCTTGTAGTAAAGACAGCAAGCAGGAGGGAGGTGATGGTGGAAATGCCCAGGGCAAATATGTAATTGCGGTTAGCCCTGTGGCCAGTACAGGCGTGGCTGATTATCTCCTCACGGCCGCCGACCTGGATGCCGGCACCATTACCACCGCTGGCAATGGTATTGAGCAGGATGGCACCTACCGCTATTATGTTACCCACAACAATAAGTTCTTCAGCATGCTGTATGGCCAGGGCAATCCAGGTGCCGTAACAGCTTATGAATTGAACAAGGAAGGTAAACTGGCCAAGCTCACCAATTTCCAAACCGAAACCGTACAGGCATTTGCCCCGGTGGACAAGGATATCCTTATGTTTAAAATACCACGCAGTGGCGGTGCAAATGCCTTGTGGTACAGGGTCAACAGCGATCAACTATTGATAACAGCCGAAGGACAATCCAATGTGGTGGAACTCGCAGGGAATGGCGAGCGGGCACATTTTACCTGGATCAAACAAGTAGGTAATAAAGTATTTGCCCCCTATATGAGTATCAAGGGCTGTTGCAGTGACAATTTTGGTACTGCTTATCCCGACAGTGCCTGGATAGCCGTTTATAATTACCCTTCCATGACCCTCGAAAAAGTGATCAGGGATAACCGGACCAGCTTCATCGGTCGCTACTTTGTGGATGGACTGGCTGTAGTAGAAAATGATGATGTATATGGATTTTCTTCTTCAGTGGCCACTAATAGTGGTGCCTACACTTCTACCAAACCTTCTGCCGTTGTTCGTATCAAAAGCGGAACCACCGAATTTGACAAATCCTATTTCTTCGACCTGAAAGCCGCTTCCAATGGATTTTATATGACCAACCAGGTTTATGTGGGCAATGGCAATTTTATATTGTTGATGGAGAAGGACAAAGGCGCCTATGCTACTGGTAGATATTTTGCAGCAGTGAATGTGAATACCAAAACCTTTAATTGGATCACCAATACCCCCGATCCGGCTACCATTTCCAGCGTCACCTCCAACAACTTTTCACCCCGCGATGGTAAAACAGCTTACATAGGCATCACATTTACCAATGGAGGCAGTTTTGTTTACAAATTCGATGCGGTAGCGAATACGGTAAGTCAAGGTCTTAAAGTAGAAGGAGGAAAGATTACGGCAATAAGCCGCCTCAGCTCAAAATAGAATAAACAACAACCAATCCCCTTATCCTGAGATCCATTCCTTTAAAGCCAATAAAACCTTATCTCTCTGAAGCCCCGGATAAGCCGGGATGTACGGTTAACAGGTTAAATAAAAGGGGCGCTCCATTTTTGAGGCGCCCCTTTCACATATAATTCCGTATACCAACCAACTGAAAAATTGGTTATACTTTTTGCTGATCTGGTTAGTTAGCTTCAGTATATTTCTTGAAGTTGTTGAGGATAGCCTGCCAGCCTCCTTGTTGCATTTCGATGGAGTGCGTATCTTCTGCTTCAAAGGTTTCTATCACTTTCGTTTCATTGCCCTGGCTGGTGAAGGTGATGGTTACTTTACGATCGTCACCCAAGGTATAAGCAATAAATTTATGCTCTACGATCTCGGTATAAATGCCCCAGAATTCAAAGCTGAAACTACCGTCCTTGGCTGCCATGGTGGTGGTGAGCTTTCCGCCAACCTGTAAGTCATTGCTGGCAGCGGGTGCATGCCAGTCATCAGATGCATGAGCCCAGTTCACGATATGTTCGGGAGCGTTAAAATACTGCCATACTTTTTCTATGGGCGCTTTCACTGTTACTTCTACTGTGATGGCTGTTTTTGTCTTCGTTTCCATGTTACTACTTTTTAATATTGAGTGTTTGTTTTTTTGTTTGACAATGCAAACATACGTGAGCTTATAATATTGCGATATGGGCAAAAACGACAAAAGAGAGGTGTATTGCGACCCACTTCAAAACAACTGATTTTTACTCCGAATTACTGCAATTAAGAGTCTTCCTATAGAAGCGACTGATTATATGCAGGAATATTACTACCCTACCATAATAGAGAGCTAATAGAGATGTTATAGAGACCTTATAGAGACTTTATAGAGACTAGGGCCTTAGTCTCCCCGGTACCTGGCCCATACCAGCTTAATAGTAGCTTGTAGCCTGGTGGGGCCAGGCCTCCCGGTTTTTACCGGGTTTCCTGACCGTTCTGGTCTCCCGGGAATATCCAGGTTACTAATACGCTATTGTGGCTGTTCCGGGCCTGCCCGGCTATGCGAAATTTGAACCAAATCAATCACTTAGCCCTACAAGGCCCTAAATGCTGCATCCTGCGCGCGGAATCATCAATGCGAAAACGCTTTCGGCAACGTTTGCGTAAAAAACAGTGGAAATGAGTTCGTTAATACTGAATATCTGTTTACAATTGTTGTTGAAAACAGGGCATCAACAACATGTCCGGAGCATTTCCGTGGCTGTTCAAAAAACTTATTGATGAATATCAAGCGTGCGATTGATTTGTCCAACATGAAAAGAAATACCCTGCAAACAGCAATGTCAGTAATATTGGCTGCTGCCAATTTGCAGGGAACAGCCCAGGTGTTGCCCAAAATAACCACTCCTTCCTTCAGGAAAGACACATGTAACATTATTGCATATGGTGCCCTGGCCGATGGTATTACCCTCAATACAGTGCCTATCAACAAAGCCATTGAAACCTGCAGCAAAAAAGGGGTGGTGTGGTGGTTGTGCCCGCCGGATTGTGGAATACAGGTCCCCTGGTACTGAAAAGTGGCGTGAACCTGCACCTCCAAAAAGGAGCCGTCATTCAGTTTACCGACGATTTTGACCAATACCCCCTTGTTAAAGGCAATTGGGAAGGCTTGCCACAAATGCGCAACCAATCACCCATTTCGGCCGAGGGCCAACAAAATATTGGCATCACAGGAGCCGGTATTATTGATGGCAATGGCGATGCCTGGCGAATGGTGAAGAAAGATAAACTGACCGAAAGCCAGTGGAAAAACTGGTGGCTTCTGGTGGTATCAGCACCGATGGACGTACCTGGTATCCTTCGGCCAAAGCCCTGAAAGGCTCCCAACTCAAAAATCCAGGCCTTATTGAAGTTGGTAAATCCCCCGCTTTTTACGATTCAGTCAAAGATTTCCTCCGTCCCAACTTACTCGTACTTACCAAGTGTAAAAATATATTGCTGGAAGGCGTTATCATCCAGAACTCCCCGCCTGGTGTTTGCATCCCCTGATGAGCGAACAGCTCACTGTGCGGAATGTGACCGTTAAAAACCCCTGGTATGCACAGAATGGCGATGGTATAGATGTGGAGAGCTGTAAAAATGTGCTGATCGAAAATTCCACATTTGATGTAGGCGATGATGCCTTGTGCATGAAAAGCGGACGCGACGAAGCCGGCCGTCAAAGAGGCATGCCGACCGAAAATGTCATTATCCGCAACTGCATTGTATACCATGCGCATGGTGGTTTTGTGATAGGTAGTGAAATGAGTGGTGGAGCTCGCAATATCCATGTAACCAATTGCACCTTTATAGGCACCGATATTGGCTTACGGTTTAAAACTACCCGTGGTCGTGGTGGTGTAGTGGAAAACATTTTTATCAAGGATATCTATATGAAAGATATTCCCGGCGAAGCCATACTCTTTGATATGTATTATATGGCCAAAGATCCTGTGCCACTTACCGGCGAAAAAGGGAGGCTCCCAAAGTAGAAATGCTGCCGGTGACCGATGGTACTCCCGTATTTAAGGATATCTATGTGAGCAATGTAGTTTGTAACGGAGCCGGGAAAGGCATTTTTATCCGTGGTCTGCCCGAAATGCACATCAGGAATATCCGGCTCGAGAACATGGTATTACAAGCCAACAAAGGCATTGATTGTAGTGAAGCAACTGGAATTACCTTTAACAATATCCGGCTTATTACCAAAGAATCAAATCCGGTGGTGGATGTGCTGAACAGTGATAACCTGTCCTTTAATAAGATATTTTATAGAGAAGGGGCGGACTTGTTATTTCGCATCGGTGGCGACCGTTCGGGCAAAATTGCCATCACCAATACCGATGCTACTAAAGCCAAACAAAAGATACAATATGAATTCGGCGCTTCAGCAAACAGCGTCACGTTAAAATAATCTATTCACGATTCATCCTGCTAAGGAGCGGGAACGATTCACGAAACATGAAACATATTTGCTGTACCATATTCACCCTTGCCATACTGATCAATTCTTCATTGGCCCAAACCAGTACAAAGTTGCCCAGCACCCCGTCCACTAAATGGTCGCAGGAAATGGCTGCTACTGCTATGAAAATTTGGAGCGATTCTTTTGCGCTGACACCTGATCGCCCCGCCCGTTGGAGCTACGACCAGGGCGTGATACTAAAGGGCATAGAAGGTACCTGGAATGCCACTTCCAATGTACATTACTTCGATTATATCCAACGCAGTATGGACTTCTTTGTACAGGATGATGGTTCCATCAAAGGTTACCGCCCCGATGAATACAATATTGATCATATCAATAATGGCAAACTGATCCTTTTCCTGTATCGCGTAACCGGTAAGGAAAAATATAGAAAGGCGGCTGATCTCCTGCGTAACCAATTGCGTCAGCATCCACGTACCTCTGAAGGTGGTTTCTGGCACAAGAATATCTATCCTTCCCAAATGTGGCTCGATGGTCTCTATATGGGCCAGCCTTTTTATGCCGAATATGCAAAGATCTTTCATGAGGATACGGCTTTCAACGACATCACCCGTCAGTTTGTATTGATGGAGCGGCATGCCCGCGATAGCAAAACCGGTTTATTGTACCATGGTTGGGACGAATCCCATCAGCAAAAATGGGCCAATAAAACGACCGGCCTTTCTCCCCATTTTTGGGGCCGCGCTTTAGGCTGGTACGGAATGGCCATGGTAGATGCCCTGGATCATTTCCCTGCCAACCATCCCGGCCGTGATTCCATCATTGCTATCCTCAACCGCTTTGCAAAAGCAGTTGTAAAAGTGCAGGATCCCAAATCCGGCGCCTGGTATGATATTGTAGATATGCCCAATGAAAAAGGCAATTACCTCGAAGCGTCGGGTTCTTCCATGATCGTTTATACACTGGCCAAAGGCATGCGCAATGGTTATTTGCCGGCTAGCTACTTGCCGGCCGTGCAAAAGGGTATGCCGGTATTACCAAAGCATTTATAGAAACCGATGCCAATGGTCAAACCAACCTGAAGGGAACCGTAAAAGTATCCGGCCTTGGTGGCAACCCATATCGTGATGGTAGCTTTGCTTATTACATGAGTGAGCCTGTTATTGTAAATGACCCCAAGGGTGTTGGCGCCTTCATTCAATGTGCTGTGGAAGCCGAAATGTTGCCCACCCTGCCCCTGGGTAAGGGCAAAACCGTATTGCTGGATTACTGGTTTAACAATGAATGGAAAAAGGATGCTACCGGTACCCAGGCCCGCTTCCATTATACCTGGGATGATAAGACCTATGGCGGTTTTGCCATGCTGGGTGATATTTTCCGCATTCAGGGTATGAAAACGGCTGCGCTTGAAACCGCCCCTACTGCACAAAGCCTGCAAAATGCTTCTATCTACGTGATCGTTGATCCTGATACCAAAAAGGAATCACCCGATCCCCATTTTATACAACCACAGGATGTAAAAGCCATTAGCGATTGGGTAAAGGCCGGTGGCGTGCTGCTCTTAATGGGCAATGATTCGGGCAATGCCGAATTTGAGCATTGGAATCAATTGGGTGCTGCTTTTGGCATCCACTTCAATGAAAACAGCCTCAATCGTGTACAGGGCAACCAATACGAGCAAGGCGCCTTTTACATAACCCCACAGGATGCCATCTTTAAAACAGCCAAGAAAATTTACATCAAGGAATACAGCAGCCTTGAACTGAAACAACCCGCTACCGCTGTATTTAAAGATGCAGGAGGAAAGAACATTGTTATGGCAGTTACTAAATACGGCAAAGGGACTGTTTTTGCGGTGGGTGATCCCTGGTTTTACAATGAATACGTGGATGGCCGAAAGCTGCCAGCTGATTTTGAAAACTATAAAGCAGCTACTGATCTGGTGAAATGGCTAATTGGAAATACAAATAAGAAGTGAGAAGAGAGGAGTCAGCATATAGAATACAGAAGATGTGTAAAAGTAATTACGAAGTAAATAGTGCAGATGAAAAAGGGTGAAGTTATACGTAGTTTGAAAAGGAAGAGCACCGGTACCCCGTCCCCTGCGGGATACCTTTTGTGGTGTAACTTGTTTATCTTCCTGCTGCTGATCATTTCACCGGCTCTTTCGGCACAGCTGCAGCAAAGGATCATTGTATCTCCCGATGGCAAAGGCCATTTTAAATCCATACAGGCTGCTATTAATTCCTTGCCTCCCAATTCGGCAACTCCCCGCACCATTTATATCAAAAAAGGGGTGTACAAGGAAAAGCTCTATATCGAAGGTCATAATATCATCCTGGAAGGCGAGGGGATGGGTACTACCATTATTACAGCTGCTATAGCCCGCGATGCCTGGCGTTGTGTGCACAATGATGATTGGGGTGTAGCTACCCTCAACATCGATGGCAATGATATTACCCTCAAAAAACTCACCGTTACCAATAGTTATGGCTTCGACTGGAAACAGGATACCATCATCGACTGTCCACTCGATACCATGCACCGCCAAAAGAAAATAGGGAAGGGCGGTCACCAAATGGCTGTGCGTACCATGCGGGGCACCCGTTTCAGCGCTATTGCCTGCCATTTCAAAGCCTGGGCAGGCGATACTATGAGCCCCTGGAATGTAGAGAATGGGTTATTCTATTTTAAAGACTGCGTAATGGAAGGAGGTGTGGATTTTTATTGCCCCCGTGGTTGGGCCTATGCCGAAAACTGCCGTTTTATAGCTCATACAGGTGACGCGGCTATATGGCATGATGGTTCACGCGTACAAGATTCCAAAACCGTATTGAATAATTGCTCCTTTGAGGGGTATGATGGTTTCAAATTGGGGCGGTATCACCGGGATGCCCAATTCTATTTGATCAACTGTTCCTTTGCACAGAATATGGCTGATAAGCCGATTTCCCGGGTGCCTACCAATAACCTCGTGCAGTGGGGCGAAAGGGTCTATTATTTCAATTGTCACCGGCAGGGTGGAAATGATTTTGCCTGGTATGCCAATAATTTGCCAGTAGGTTTAAAAGCAGCAAACATCAATTCCAACTGGGTATTTGGTGATCGCTGGAAATTATAAAAATATAAGTAAAGTAATAAATAAGAAAGAACAATGAATCTGTCGAAACAAACCCTTGCTAGCATTAAAACACCGGGTATCAATCTGCCAGGTGCCTCTTATTTTGAACTACCTGAAAAAGTATTGCAATTTGGCACAGGTGTGCTCTTGCGTGGACTGCCAGATTATTTTATAGACAAAGCCAATAAACAGGGAATTTTCAATGGCCGCGTGGTGATAGTGAAATCAACCGGCAATGGTGCTACCGATGCTTTTGCCGAGCAGGACGGTTTATATACCCAATGTGTGCAGGGTATTGAGGATGGTAAAAAAAAGTAGAAGAAAAATACTGAATGCATCGATCAGCCGCGTACTGGCTGCCAAAAATGATTGGGACGAAATTCTTAAGTGTGCCGCCAATCCCGATATGCAGATCATTATTTCCAATACTACCGAGGTGGGGATTACCTTAATAAAAGACAATGTACATGCTTCACCGCCGGAATCCTTTCCCGGCAAACTCCTGGCTTTCCTCTACCAGCGTTTCAAGGTTTTCCAGGGCGATAGCTCCAAAGGCATGGTCATTATACCTACCGAGTTAATACCTGATAATGGTAAAAACTGGAAGCCATCGTATTGGAACTCGCTCACCAGAATGGATTGGAAACAGCCTTCCTCGACTGGCTGGAAACACACAACTATTTTTGCAATTCATTGGTCGATCGTATTGTACCTGGTAAACTCCCGGCTGTACAACACCAGCAAATGGAGGCTGATAATGGCTACCGTGATGAATTGATGATCATGTCCGAAGTATATCGTCTCTGGGCCATAGAATCAGATAACGACCGGGTACGGAATATCCTGTCTTTCAGCAAGGCCGATACAGGTGTTGTCATTGCTCCGGACATCAATATTTTCAGGGAGTTAAAATTGCGATTACTCAACGGTTCTCATACCTTTAGTTGTGGACTGGCTCACCTGGCAGGCTTTCCCACTGTGAAAACTGCCATGGACGATGCTACCTTCACAGCCTATATAGGTACCCTGATGTTACAGGAAATGGTGCCTGCCGTTGCCAATGAAAATATTTCCATACCCACCGCCAAAGACTTTGCTTTTAAAGTATTGGATAGGTACCGTAACCCTTATATTGAACACCTGTGGTTAAGTATCACCGTTCAATATTCCTCTAAAATGAAAATGCGCAATATCCCCTTGCTGCTGAAGCACTACGAGCGTACAGGCAGTATTCCGGAATACATGGCGCTGGGCTTTGCCGGACACCTTTTGTTCATGAAGTCTACCCTGGCCGCGGATGGTAAATATTATGGTGAATTAAATGGTAAGCAATACCTGGTCAATGATGATCATGCTGCCTGGTATGCTGCTAAATGGGCCAATACCGAAGCCCCTGCCCTGGTACAGAAGGTATTGAGTGATACCGATTTCTGGGGGCTAACCTGGCCAAAATGCCAGGCTTTGCCGAGGCAGTAACCAATAAACTCGATACCATCATCCGGAAAGGCGCTGCGGCTGCCATGAAAAGCCTGCAATCAGATGGAGTAACAGCCTGATACGAACTATATTAGAAAGGAAGTTGTTTTAAAGGAAAGGAGTTTATTACAGTCATCCCGCCTGAAGCGGGATGATCAGTATTTGTTAGCGCAGTCGCCAGCCTCTGGCTGGTGACGGTTATTTGTTAGCCTCCGGCTAACACTCAAAATTAAGATATGAAACAGATCGTATTAAAAGTGCATCCGAAAGACAATGTGTTGGTGGCCTTACAAGACCTGGCCAAAGGGCAAATCATTCCTTATAATGGTAACGAGTATACCCTGGTAGAAGATATTCCCGCCAAACATAAATTTACAACCGAATCACTGCCCATAGGTGGAGCAGTAACGATGTATGGTGTGCTGATCGGAAAAGCCAAAGAGGATATTCCTGTGGGCACCCGCATCTCTACCTCCAATCTGAAACATGCGGCCGAAGAATACCAACTGTCTGATCAACGCCGTACCAGCTGGCATATTCCTGATGTGAGCCGCTGGCAGCAAAAACTTTATGGGATTTCACCGGGCTGATGGTAGTGTGGGTACAGCTAATTATTGGTTGGTAGTGCCCCTGGTATTTTGTGAAAACCGTAATGTAGAAGTACTCAAAGAAGCCTTGCTGGAAGAATTGGGCTATGCCCGGCCAAAAAAGTATAATGATTTGACAAAACAACTGATAGCCGCCTATCAGAAAGGGATTAATATTGACACTGTGGAGTTTAGCGAGCCTGCGTCTGATGACGTACAGGCAGGGCGGCATTTGTTTAAGAATATCGACGGTATTAAATTCCTGTCTCATGAAGGCGGTTGTGGCGGTATCCGGCAGGATGCACAAACCCTTTGTGGTTTGCTGGCTGGTTATATCACCCATCCCAATGTGGCAGGCGCCACCGTGCTTAGCCTCGGTTGCCAGAATGCCCAGGTATCTATGCTGCAGGAGGAGATCGCCAAACGATCACCCCAATTCAGCAAACCCTTGTATATCCTGGAGCAACAGAAAGAAGGGTTGGAAACCGACTTACTGGCCAAGGCGGTTAAACAAACCTTTACCGGCCTGGTAGCTGCCGATCAGTTTACCCGCCAACCTGCGCCACTTAGCAAAATTACTATTGGCCTGGAATGCGGTGGATCAGACGGCTTTTCCGGTATCTCGGCCAACCCGGCGGTAGGGTATACCTCCGACCTGCTGGTAGCCTTGGGCGGATCGGTTATCCTCTCCGAATTTCCGGAACTCTGTGGTGTGGAGCAGGAGATCAGCGATCGTTGTACCACCCAGGATACCGCTAAAAGTTCATTGACCTCATGCGTTCCTACAATGCCCGCGCACAGGCAGTAGGATCGGGATTTGATATGAATCCCTCACCCGGTAATATCAAAGACGGTCTCATTACGGATGCCATCAAATCGGCAGGCGCCGCTAAAAAGGAGGCACCTCTCCCGTAGCGGATGTATTGATTATCCCGAGCAGGTTTCCAAACCTGGCCTTAACCTTCTTTGTACACCCGGCAACGATGTAGAGTCTACCACCGCCGAAGTAGGTTCAGGCGCTACCGTGGTACTCTTTACTACAGGGCTTGGTACCCCTACCGGCAATCCAATTGCCCCTGTGGTGAAGATAGCCAGCAATACTGTGTTGTATAATAAAATGCGCGATATCATTGACCTCAATGCAGGAACTATCATTGAAGGCGATGAAACCATTGAACAATGTGGCGAGCGCATACTGGATTATATTATCAAAGTGGCTAGTGGCGAAACCATCGTTCATGCAGTAAGACACGGACAGGATGATTTTATCCCCTGGAAGCGTGGCGTATCATTGTAAAACTGTATTTGCCTGCAGCTCGCGGCACGTAGCTCGCAGCTTGTATTTAAAAAAGATATATGAAGAATTTCTTAGACGAACATTTTCTCTTGCATAGCAAAACAGCACAAAAGCTGTATCATGAGTATGCCAAGAACATGCCCATTATTGATTATCACTGCCACCTGCCCCAACAACAGATTGCAGAAGACAAGCAATTTGAAAACTTGACCCAGATCTGGTTATATGGCGATCATTACAAGTGGCGTGCTATGCGTACCAATGGTGCCGATGAACGTTATTGCACTGGTAATGCCAGCGATTGGGAGAAGTTTGAAAAATGGGCCGAAACTGTTCCTTATACCTTACGCAATCCTTTGTATCATTGGACACACCTGGAGCTACAACGGTACTTTGATGTACATAAAGTATTGAGCCCGGCTACTGCCAAAGAAATATATGACGAGTGTACTGCCAAGCTACAAACACCCGAATACGGTGTGCGTAACTTGCTGCGCAAAATGGATGTAAGGCTGGTATGTACTACCGATGATCCCGTTGATAACCTGGAATTCCATGCCCAACTACAGGCCGAACGCTTTGAGATACCCATTTTGCCTGCTTTCCGGCCCGATGCAGCAATGAATGTAGACAACCCGGTTAATTTTAATAACTATGTAAGCAGGGTAGAGAAAGCGGCCAACACATCAGTGGCCTCTTACAGCGATTACCTCACCGCTTTGAAAAACGCCATGATTTCTTTGCCGCCCACGGTTGTAGCGTTTCCGACCATGGCCTGGAAGAGATCTATGCAGAAGACTATACGGAAGCAGAGATCAAAACCATCTTTGATAAAGTACGCAGCGGAAAAGAGCTTGACCTCACCGAACGCAAAAAGTTCAAATCGGCCATGTTGGTCACATTTGCAGAGTGGGACTGGGAGCGTGGTTGGGTACAACAATACCACCTCGGCGCATTGCGTAACAACAATAGCCGTATGCTCAACCAACTGGGACCCGACACAGGTTGGGATTCCATTGGCGATTTCTCCCAGGCAAGGTCACTGGCTAAATTCCTCAACCGCCTGGATAGTGATGATAAGCTTACTAAAACCATCTTGTATAACCTCAATCCAGCTGACAATGAACTGATGGCTACCATGGTAGGCAATTTCAACGATGGCTCGTCTGCGGGTAAGATACAATGGGGCTCCGGCTGGTGGTTCCTCGACCAGAAAGATGGCATGACCAAACAAATGAACACTTTATCAAATATGGGTCTGCTAAGCAGGTTTGTAGGCATGTTGACCGACTCAAGAAGTTTTCTGTCATATCCCCGTCATGAATATTTCCGTCGTATCTTGTGCAACCTGTTTGGTGAGGAGATAGAAAATGGTGAATTGCCCAATGATATTCCCTGGGTAGGAAAAGTAATACAGGATATCTGTTTCCACAATGCCAAGAACTATTTCAATTGGCAGTACATCGAGAAACAGTCACACATCACAGAAAAAATCTTTTAAAAGCGGTATTGATTCATCATGGCTATAATGGACTTCTTTAGTTTAAAAGGAAAAACAGCACTTGTAACAGGTTGTAATAAAGGCATTGAAAAGGCATGGCGTTTGGCCTGGCCGAAGCGGGCGCTGATATCATTGGCGTATCCGGTTCACTGGAACTTAGTGGCAGCGATATTGAAAAGCAGGTGACTGCCCTTGGCCGGAAATTCAAAGCCTACCAGGCCGATCTTTCTGACAGGGCAAGCCTTTATTCGTTTGTAGAAAAGGCAAAAGCCGACAACCCCGTCATTGATATCCTGGTAAACAATGCCGGTACCATTATGCGTAAACCCGCAGCCGAACATCCGGATGAATACTGGGATAAAGTAATGTCCATTAACCTCGACGCTCCTTTTATCCTGGCCAGAGAGTTTGGCAAAGACATGGTAGCAAGGGGTAGCGGTAAGATCATTTTTACCTGCTCTTTACTTACTTTTCAGGGAGGTATCAATGTCCCTGGCTATGCTTCCAGCAAAGGAGCCTTGGGTAGCCTGATCAAGGCGTTGGCCAATGAATGGGCAGGTAGGGGCGTGAATGTAAATGGCATAGCACCCGGGTATATTGCTACCGATAATACCGAAGCATTGCGCAATGACCCTGTTCGCAGTAAGTCGATCCTGGACCGTATACCTGCAGGTCGCTGGGGCGAGCCTGAAGACTTTAAAGGTGCAGCGGTATTCCTGGCATCGGCGGCCGCCCAATATGTGAATGGCACCATCATTACGGTTGATGGTGGATGGATGGGACGGTAATTAGATCATTTGATAATGGGGGCGTTGACCACCAGTGAGAACCACAAACGAAAACAAGAAACTATAAACACTAATGGAGATCCGTTTTCAGAATAGTCCGAAAGAAACCAGCCGCATGAACACCAAGGAGCTGCGGGAAAATTTTCATATTCCTGCCTTAATGCAGGATGACCGCGTACAGTTGGTATACTCTCATTATGACCGGGTGATCGTTGGTGGGGTAAAGCCCTTTAGCAAGGCGGTAGAGTTGCCCAACCATACAGAACTGAGGGCTGAATATTTCCTTGAGCGTCGTGAGCTGGGGATCATTAATGTGGGCGGCAATGGCGCTGTAGAAGCAGATGGGGTGAAGTACGAACTCAGCAAACTGGATTGCCTGTACCTGGGCAAAGGAGTAAAGCAAGTATCCTTTGCCAGCGATGATAAGCATGCGCCTGCTGTATTTTACCTGCTGTCATCACCGGCACATGCCAGCTATCCTACCCGTAAATTGACCAAAGAAGAAGCATCACCTACAGAGATGGGCGATCAAACAACCGCCAATCGACGTACGATCTATAAATACATCCATGCAGATGGTATTAAAAGCTGTCAGCTGGTAATGGGACTTACTGTGTTGGCCAGTGGCAGTGTATGGAATACCATGCCGGCACACGTTCATACCCGTCGTATGGAAGCCTATTTTTATTTTGATATACCCGAACAACACCGTGTATTCCATTTTATGGGTGAACCTACGGAAACAAGGCATTTGCTTATCGCCAATCATGAAGCAATCGTGTCTCCTCCCTGGTCAATCCATTCTGGTTGTGGTACATCCAATTATTCCTTTATTTGGGGAATGGCTGGCGAAAATTATGTATATACTGATATGGATGCTGTAGCGATTGCCGATATCAGGTAAGGTATTTACTTCTTTCGATTGAAAATCTAAGCAGAGGCTTCAAAAGAGCCTCTGCCATCAATATTAGTTGCATATATGAAAGGAACCGTATTTTGTTTTGGCGAACTCCTGTTGCGCATGTCGCCTGTACTCAATCGGGCATGGATACAGGATCATTCCATGCCCGTATATGTTGGCGGGGCCGAACTGAATGTAGCCACGGCTTTGGCCCGTTGGGGCCTCCCCGCCAGGTATAGTACCGCCTTGCCCGATAATTATTTGTCCAAGGAGATCTGCGAAGAAATACAAAGCAAAAACATTGATACTTCTGCCATTCATTTTTCCGGTAGCCGGGTAGGTTTGTATTACCTGCCACAGGGAGCCGATATGAAAAATGCTGGCGTTATTTATGATCGTTCACATTCTTCCTTTGCCGCTCTGCAACCTGGAATGATCGATTGGGACAAGGTACTGCAAGATGTTTCCTGGTTTCATTTCAGCGCCATCAGCCCTGCCCTCAATGAAAATGTGGTAGCTGTTTGTAAGGAAGGGGCTGCCGCAGCTGCTGCAAAAGGAATTACCGTTTCGGTAGACCTGAACTACCGCGCCAAATTATGGCAATACGGTAAACAACCGGTGGCCATTATGCCCGACCTGGTCCAGTATTGCGATGTGATCATGGGCAATATCTGGGCAGCCAATAACCTGCTGGGTATCCCTGTTGATCCAAACATACACCTCAATGGCCGGAAAGAAGATTTCCTGCAACATGCCGTTAAAACATCCGAAGCTATTCAACAACAATATCCCAAATGCAAAGCGGTAGCCAATACCTTCCGTTTTGACCATGGCGATGGCGGCATTCTTTACTATGCAGCTTTATTTACCGGAGGCGCTTTATACAATACTGCCGAACTGATTGCCAATAAGATCATTGACAAAGTGGGCAGTGGCGATTGCTTTATGGCTGGCCTCATCCATGGGCTCTACCATCAGCATGTCCCACAAAAGGTAATTGATGTAGCTGCCAGGGCAGCATTTGGAAAGCTGATGGAAAAAGGGGATGCTACCAACCAGGATATGGAAACCATTATTGCACAACTTAGCAAGCACAGTTGACATGAACGGAATTATTAAAAGATCGCTGAACAAGGGGTATTACCGCTGTATTATCATCCAGACCCAACCGTGAGTGTAGCGGTACTCAAAGCCTTGTATGCCGCTGGTATCAGGGCAGTAGAATATACCAACCGCGGCGAAGCGGCGCTGGACAATTTCAAACTACTAAAAGAAACCCGCGACCAGGAACTACCCGAATTACTATTGGGTATTGGTACCATCAAAAGAAAGAAAGAAGCCAAAGCCTACATCAAAGCCGGCGCGGATTTTATTATTGCGCCTGGTATTATTGAAGAAGTGGCAGAAACCGTACACAAAGAAGAAATGCTGTGGATACCTGGCTGTATGACCACTACCGAGATTATCAAAGCTGAGGATGCTGGCGCCAAGCTGATAAAATTATTCCCGGGGAATCTCCTGGGGCCTTCTTTTGTAAGCGCCATCAAAGAACTTTTTCCCGACCTGCTGTTTATGCCAACGGGTGGTGTGGAAGTAAACAAGGACAACTTAACAGGTTGGTTTAAATCGGGTGTGGTAGCCGTAGGCATGGGCAGTAAGCTAATCACCAAAGAAATACTGGAGAAGAAAGATTACGAACAACTGATCAGCAAAACCAAAGAAGCAATAGCATTGGTAAACGAAGTACGAGGATAAAAATATCCGGGATCCTGTATTATGCTGGATTCTGGCTTCTGTATTCTAAATTCTTGTTTTCCATAACCCCAGACCAACCATAAAACCCAAACGATCATGCAGCAAGCCATAGGCAAATACAGGTGGACCATTTGTGCGCTCCTTTTCTTTGCAACCACAGTTAACTACCTCGACAGGCAGGTATTGAGCTTATTAAAAGGAGAACTGGAAAATATCTACAGTTGGTCAGAAAGCGATTATGCGAATATTACTGCCATGTTCCAGTTCACCTATGCCATTTTTATGTTATTTGCCGGCCGCATCATTGATAGGCTGGGTACTAAAAAAGGATATGCCTGGGCCATTGTGATCTGGTCAATTGGTGCCATCATACATTCACAGGCCGAGCCCATCGGACAGGCAGTAGGAGCCATCGTTGGTGCTGCTGGTGCTTTTTCTGTAATAGGTTTTATGATTTGCCGGGCCGTATTGGCCCTTGGTGAGGCGGGTAACTTCCCTGCTGCCATCAAAGCAACTGCCGAATATTTCCCCAAGAAAGAACGTTCTTTTGCAACCGGTATCTTTAACTCAGGCGCCAATGTGGGAGCCATCCTGGCACCGCTCACTGTGCCCTGGATCAGTAAGAACTGGGGGTGGGGCACTGCATTTGAGATCATTGGTGCTGTTGGATTTCTTTGGCTCATCTTCTGGTGGATCTTCTATGAAAAGCCCGAAAAGCAAAAAAGATTATCCCCTGCTGAACTTGCCTATATCCAAGCGAGTGAAGAAACACTAGTCCCCGCACAAGCTGCTGCACCAGATAATGGCAAAGTATCCTGGTTTAAATTGCTTACCTATCGCCAAACCTGGGCTTTTACCGTTGGTAAATTTTGTACTGATGGTATTTGGTGGTTCTTCCTCTTTTGGTTGCCTGCTTACCTCAAAGCCCAATATGGAATGGTAGGTGAATCCGTACAGTTTCCACTGGCCATCTGTTATACATTTGCCATGATCGGTAGTATTTCGGGCGGTTGGTTCCCCATGTATTTCATCCGAAAGGGATACCAGGCTTATGATGGACGTATGCGTGCCATGTTGCTCATTGCCATATTCCCGTTGGTGGTACTGATGGCCCAACCCTTGGGTTATATCAGTTTCTGGGTACCTGTATTCTTTATTGGAATAGGAACTGCAGCTCACCAGGCATGGAGTGCCAATATCTTCACCACCGTATCTGATATGTTCCCCAAAAAAGCCATAGGCTCTGTTGTAGGTATTGGTGGCATGGCGGGCGGTATTGGTGGCGTATTGGTTACAAAAATTGGAGGTTGGCTGTTTGATGGATATACTGCTGCCGGAGTAGCTAAATCCTGGACTGAAGCCAAAGCGGCCGGTTTAGGAACTTTCGTCGATAAAGTGCTGGCCATGGACCTGGTTACCAAACATGGCGATAAAGTTGATTTAAACCTTAAAGCCGTGAACAATATTTCAAAGGATGTTATTGAACAAATAAAGATCGTTGATCCTATTGCATTTGATAAATTACTTCAAATACAGAAACCATTGGTGCAATCTGAAATGGCTACTGCTTACACCATCATGTTTACCATTTGCGCATTGGCTTACCTCTTAGCCTGGATCATCATGAAAACATTGGTGCCTAAATACAAACCAATCACTGACCTGTAGTCCAACACTATAAACAAAAAGGGTGAGTACTCATAAAGTGCTCACCCTTTTACTTATTACTTACTCCTCATTGTTTTACCCCACGCACAACTGACTACCGAAAGCTTTCGGGACCACTCGCTTTTCCTTATTTCGACACTACCTTTAGTCCCACGATGGAGCCAATGAGCAGGAAGATGAAGAACATGCGCCAGAAATCAGCTGGCTCTTTGTACAGTGTAATGCCCATGATCACTGTACCCACCGCACCAATACCCGTCCACACTGCATAGGCAGTTCCAATTGGAATACTTTGAATGGCTTTATTGAGTAAAAGGAAACTCAGCACAATACAGACAAAAAAAGCGGCAGACCATTTCCAGTTCGTAAAGTTGTTTGATAATTTCAGACAGGTAGTAAATCCCACCTCAAACAAACCCGCGATAATTAAGATAATCCATGACATAACCTTGCATTTAGGGAGGCAAAGTTCAACTATATGGAGCAGGCATTTTTAACATAGGTTAAAAATATTACCGTATTTCGGCCCTGATGCGGCTCAAGGTGACCTGGGTTACGCCGAGGTACGACGCAATATGCCCAAGCTGAACCCTTTGTATCAGTTCCGGGTTACTTTCCAGCAGGTTCCGGTACCGCTCCGTAGCAGGGGTAAATTGCAGGCCTATAAAGCAGGATTCTGTTTTGATCAGTTCATACTCGGCCAACTTACGCCCCCAGTTGGCCAGTTCAATATGGGTGTCGAATAAATGACGTATGTCTTTATAAGATATGCTGTATAAAATGGCATCTTCCAGCAGCTCAACCGTTTCATAGCCTGGCTTATCCGCTACATAGCCATTATAGGAAAATACCACATCCCCTTCTGCTCCAAACCAAAAAGTGATCTCCTTTTCTTCGCGGTAGCAGTAAGCCCTGGCTATCCCTTGTTCAATAAAGTACATTTTATGCTCTACCCTGCCTTCGCGAAACAAGACATGGTTTTTGGGATAAGTTTCCTGTGTTAGCATAACAGTTAACTCTTCCAGTACCTGCGGGGGTAGCGGATAGATCTGCTGGATATGCTCAATTACTTTTTGCAAAAGGCTTTTCTGGTGAATTTGCTGCAAGGTAGCAAATCAACCTATTCACAAGACATGATTGCGGACTGCCGATTATCGGTTTCCGAAGTTTTACCGCAGCTTCCAGCCGTGTTCCATAACAGCATCTGCCAGGTTGTTCGCCTCTGCATCGCCAATAAAACGTTCCCGCCTGGGATTCCATTTCAAAGGACGATTAAGCCAGTAGGCAATATTGGCAATACAGCAAAGGGAGCTCGTGCGGTGACCTGTTTCTGCATCACAGATGGGAGGTTTGCCACTTTTAATGGCATCCAGCCAGTCCTGGTGATGGTTCTCACTGTTGTACAAGTGTGTTTCATTAGGCTGGATCACAGCCGTTGCGATATTTCCTGGCTTACTGTCTATGAATGAGCGGCTGATATCCAGGCTGCCCTTGCTGCCAATAAACCGCACTCCAAAGCCCCTGCCAAAATCTTCATGTTTTACGATTACTCCATTGTCATAGACCATGGTGAGCGTTTTGTAGTTCTTTCCATCAGGAGGATAGAAAGCCACCGGGCCGCTTTTGTCTTTATCCAGTGCCCACTGCACAATATCAAACATGTGGGCTCCCAATCACTCAGGATACCCCTCCAAATTCTTTATAGTTACGCCAGTTGGGAAAAATATCCTGTTCAACGGGAGGAGCTAATACAGCATTGAAAGGCCTTAGTGCTGCTGGCCCTACCCATTGTACCCAGTTTAGTTCAGCCGGTATAGGCTGTTCGGGTAGGACAGACAATACCGGGTTTACCTACGTTGACCAGTACCTCGCTGATCTCACCCAGGTAACCATTGCGCACCAGTTCACAGGCATGCCTGAAATTCTTATTAGAGCGCTGCATACTGCCCGTTTGCAGAATAACATCATTACGTTTCATAGCTTTCACCATTGCCCTGCCTTCTTCGATAGAATGCGCCAGCGGTTTTTCACAATACACATGCTTCCCGGCATTGGCAGCCATGATGGATTGCACCGCATGCCAATGATCGGGAGTAGCTATCATTACGGCGTCAATATCCTTGCGGCTCAGTAATTCCTGAAAATCTTGATAAGCTATAAAGCCCTTATACTGCGTTTGATCCTTGGCATCTGCATACAACTTTTCCGTGATCTGCTGAAACAGTGCCAGCTTCTTACCGTCTACGTCGGCACCGGCCAGTACCTGGGCCCGGGATGCAAATCCCTTTACCAGGCCACGTGATTGCTTACCCGTACCAATAAATCCCAGGGTGATCTTATCACTGGGGGCCGTATATCCCTTGCCCCCCATTACAAACCGTGGTATGATCATAATGCCCACCGAGGCGGTAAGCGTATTCCTTACAAAACTTCTTCTGCTAAGTTGATTGGGTTGTTTAGGATTGTTCATATTAAAGTCATTAGAATGATGCTATTGGATAGCTGTTAAGTTTTGCGGGAACCATATAGATCCCGACCATTTACCGTTCAGGAGCGAATAATCAGTAATCAATAATCAACTGTTTACTTCTTAATGGCATACTGTATACCACCCAGTAAATGCTGCAGGTATAAAGTATCTGTTGTAAAGGATTCTTTGGTATGCCCCAGTTCTGTGTAGAAAGCGCGGCCTCCATCAAATTCATGGTACCAACTCATAGGATGCGTAGTACCCATGCGTTCGCCTGTATAAGAAGTCTCATCGATCGTGATCAAGACATGTAAATCATCTGCCATCCACTTGTAATTGTACCATTCGTCTTTCCGCGTCCAGCGTTTGGGCAAATGTTTCGTGGCTATATGTTTACTATCTACAATATCCAATGTTGCTTCCTGGGTGGGGGATGACTTTTGAACCAGGCTCCGACCAGTTTGCCATACCAGGGCCAGTCATATTCTGTGTCCGTAGCAGCATGTACACCTACAAATCCGCCACCGGAACGAATATATTGTTCAAAGGCTGCCTGTTGTTCTTCATTCAGTACATTCCCTGTAGTGCTTAGGAATACCACTGCTTTGTATTGCTTTAAATTGTCTTTGTTAAATACGGTAGCATCTGAACTCGTATCTACCCCAAACTTGTTTTCCTGTCCCAGTTTAATGATAGCGAGTTTTCCATCAGGGATCGACTGGTGATAATACCCTGCTGTTTTGCAAAATACCAGGATCTTATTCTTTTGGGCTTTAGCAGCAAAGGACAACAATAAAATTATCATCAAAAAGGCCGGTACTTTGGTTTGATTGATCATATGGGTTGTCATTGAGTGGGAATTAAGTTATACCGTGAAGCTAATGCAAATCACTAATTACCGGTATCCTTACTCGTATTAAATTTATTAAACCCATCACGGGAACATTCCCATTCCGAGTCTTCTCCATGTCCTATGACCGTTCATCACTTACCACCCACTCCCCAAAGCCTTCGGGGCCGCTTCCAGGCGAATTTTTTTCCTGCCTGCATGCCTGTGTCAAGTCGCAGCGAATTTTTTTCATGCCTGCTATTCATTCAACTGCTTGACAAACAATCTGTTTGCTGACTGGTACTGCCTTTGAATGTTACATTGACGTAACACATGGTTACAAGTTCTAATAATCATTTTCTTCATTTTAAAACATTTTATTATGCACAACATTGATCGAACCACCAACGAGTATGAATTCAATAATGAATTCGAATATGAAGGCGAAGGCGAATTTGAGTTTGAATTTGAAGGAGAAGGCGAAGGTGAATTTGAGTTTGAAGGCGAACTGGAAGGCGAAGCGCTGGAATTGGAATTGGCAACTCAGTTATTGGAAGTTACCAATGAGTATGAACTGGAGCAGTTCCTCGGTAATGTATTTAAGAAAATAGGCCGGGGTGTTTCCAATTTTGCCAAATCATCAGTGGGCAAAGGGCTGCTGGGCGGTTTGAAATCCATTGCCAAAAAAGCGTTGCCCATCGCCGGTGGTGCACTTGGTAACCTGGTGGCGCCTGGCATAGGCGGTGTGATCGGCAGTAAGCTGGGCGGATTTGCCTCCTCTATGTTTGAACTGGAATTGGAAGGCCTCAGTAATGAAGACCGTGAATTTGAAGTGGCACGCCGCTTTGTTCGCTTTGCTTCCGATGCTACCCGTCGCGCCTCTTCAGCAGCCGCAGCCGGTGCTTCTCCCAAAGCTGCTGTAGGTAACGCCCTAAAACAGGCTGCTTATAACCATGCGCCCGGTTTGCTGCGCAAACGTCGTGGTGGTGGTAGGTATGGCAGGCCAGGTGGCAGGGCAGGAATTGGAGCAGGAACTGGAGCTGGTGCAAGCGCAAGTGCTTATGCCGGTGGAGCCGGATATGATAGCGGCAATGGAGCCGATGCAGGTACTTCGGGCACCTGGGTAAAGGATGGCAATAACATCATCGTTTACGGAGCCTGATAACCGTAATAACCATTTTTCAATACCTTAAAATTTACTTACATGAGTAGCTTATATGAATACGAGTTCAACACTGAATTTGAATTCGAAGGTGAAGGGGAACTCGTCCACGAACTGTTATCCGTTAGCAATGAATATGAATTTGAGAACTTCCTTGGCAATGTATGGAATGCTGCCAAGCGGCTGTACAACTCACCCCAAGGCCAGGCAGTTAAGAAAGACTTTGTAGCTGGTGCCAAAAGTTTCGGTAAGAAAATGTTGCCCAGTGTAGGCCGTAACCTTGGTTCCTACCTGGGAGGAAGCACAGGCGCCAACATAGGAGGGCAATTGGCCAATGCAGCCAGCAACTGGCTCTTTAATGAAGTAGGTGAAGCAGAAGCGGTCGACTACCTGCGGGTAGTGCGCAAGGCTGCCAAATACCTCAATAAAGCCCTCAGTGAAGGTGCTGGAGGCCCTCCAAGAACACTGGTTACACAGGCAATCAACCAGGCTGCACGGCCAGTATTGGCCCAACGCCGCTTACAATCTCCTTCGGGTAATATGGCCCCCTCATCAAAAAACAGGGAAGATGGTTCAGACAAGGCAATCAACTGGTACTACAGGGCGCGATCTGAAATACCGTCGGTTCCTCATCAACGAGGCGCAGGGATTGCTGACACGCTTATCGCAGATGCAGCCCTTTGAAACGTCGATGCCCATGGTCATAGCAGCAGCTCTACCTTATGTAGCGCAGAAGAACATTTATGAGCTGATGCGTACGGGTAAAGAATTGCTGGCTGCTAAAGTCAGGCAATTTGTTGACAGGATGAAGGAGCCGCACCGGATGCATACGGAAAAATGTCAGGCCGCTTACGCAGTGCTGAAACTGCAATTCAATGCACTGCTGGATCAGTTCGACATCTTTGGCGATGTGGTGAGCCAGCGGGGCGAAAATGAAACTGGTATCTGGGTGGCTGGCCTTGATGTATTCGCCAAAGATGCACTCAAGATGAACCGCTTTTTACTGGAAGCACCGCCACTGATCTGTTATCTTGATCGGGGACATGGTGCCGCTATCCGTAGAGCCCGCACCCGGTTGCCGGGCGGTGATGAAAATCCGGTAGCGGTGATCAAAATCCCCGCGAAAGAATGGTAGCCAGCGGCATCGGGTCCTCATTGGTTCATGAAGTGGGGCACCAGGGTTCGGCATTACTGGACCTGATACCGTCACTGAAACCAGTACTCAATGATCTGTCACGGCGAGATACTGCCCGCAGTGAATCCTGGAAACTGCTGAACCGGTGGATATCCGAAATACTGTCTGACTTTTGGTCGGTATCCTTTCTAGGCATTAGCGCCACCACCGGCCTAATGAGTGTAGTAAGCCTGCCAAAATACTTTGTATTCAGAGCCGTAGATAATGATCCCCATCCTTTTCCCTGGATACGCGTAAAGATCAGCCTTGCCTTTGGCAAACTTGTCTATCCGGAAGATCAGTGGTATCGCCTGGAGCGTTTGTGGGAATCCATGTATCCAAAGGCAGGATTAAAACCAGCCTCCCTGGCATTGATCAACAACCTGGAAGCCACCCTGCCAGCATTTGCAAAACTGGTGTCAGAACACAAGCCATTAAAATTGAAGGGTAAAATGATAGGCGACATATTCCCTTACCAGGAACGACAACCGGAACAACTAAGGGCTTATTACCGCCAATGGAAAAATGACAAGGATGTCATGAAAAACAACGTCCCTCGCTGGTGTTTGCAGTGATAGGGCAGGCCAGGGCCGATGATGTGATTACGCCCTTTACTGAAAACAGGGTATTGACCAATATGCTTCGTCATTGGGCACTGGTGAATATCTGATGCAAATAACATTTATGAAAATAAAAATTATTCAACATGGCTACTGTAAACTTTGTCAACCCGGTCTTTAACAGGTCGGGTAACCACTCCTTTGACTTCAGCTCGATTTCCGAGACGCCGGTCATCGATGTGGGTAAAGTGCTCAATAATCCCAAAGACAGGCTGGTAAAGGTGGGTGATATCATCTACCTCACAATTAGCTTCCGGGCAGAAAATGTAAGTAAGTCCACCAACGGGCAGCATTTTCCTCCCTTCTTTGTTTTCTATTCTCCGGCGGATGACCAGGAATTAAAAGTGAAATACATTTTCGATGCAGCCAGCCCCATCCTTATTCCTTCCGGCGATAGTGCCGATATTGTGCTGGAATGCCTGCTGGATCTATCAGATCTCGCATCGGGCGAAAAAGTGATCCAGCTCAAAGGCTTTGATAAGGAAACCGGTAAAATAAGAGAGGTGTTACTGGCAGAGTCTGATGCATTTTATGTGCAGCAATCTTTGAATGAATTCATGCAGCCCAATATTGCCAATCAGGGTATTTCGGATGAGACCGGCCTCAATCGTGACCGCATCAACAATCCGTCTTACTTCCCGGTAGGCTTGCAACCTGTAAACCCCTTATTTACAAAAGATGTAAAGCTTTGGGAAGCCATCAGGGATGCCACAGAAGCCCTTTCTTTCAGGAACTATTATGATTTCATGAATGTTATCTTCTGCGGAGAAGATATTCCCATCGATCATGAAAGCCTGTTCCAGAAAGAATTGAAGCGCCTCAAAAAGCGCCGGAAACTCCCTTTCAATGATACAGACGCGTATCGATCCATCAAAATAGCCACCGAAGCATTTGTGATGGTGAACCTGGCCAACAGTACCGGTGATCTCTCCGGTTACCTGCAAACGGTATCCGATTCTAACGGCGAAGTATTGCAGATCATTCCTTACCTCGCCATCATCCGCAACAAGCTAAGTGATATTGATTTCAAATCCACCAGCTTTGAAGATGCTCTCAGCAATTTCATCGATACCAGTAATGGCCGCGTGGCTGATACCTGCTTTGGCATTATCTCCGAACGTATTCAGCAGCCCATTTACCTGGAGCTTATCTGGAGCTATTGGCACGAAGAAAGTATGATGGTCCAAGGGGTGAACACCATTGCGCGTCGGTTCCAGAACATCAAGGGTGAAGGAGCAGTAGACCCCCTCGCCAATCTGGAAGTAGGTCCTTTACGTCCGTTAAGTAACCTGATGTGGGGATATATACAGGACGAACAGCACCGCCTCACCGTACGTCGCCGCGCTTATGAGTATGATCACCATTATGGCATTACTCTCCAGGGAAAAGCTGTCAGCAATATGCGTACGGCCGATAGCCGCAGCAAATTCATCGAAGCTTTTCACATGCTGATGAACCTTTGTATGAAATTCTACCGGCAGTATGACGACACTACGGTTGTGGCCGATGGCTTCCCCATCATGAATGCGCTGAAGGAAGTACACATGATCCTGAGTGAGGGTGCCCATAACCAGTATGGTGATCTTCCCTCCACTGCCCGTATTGAAATGTTGATGCAGCAATACCTGCTGGCCCGTCCGGAATTCCGGGAATTTTTGCCTACCCGTCAGATGGTGCCTTATCCCGAAGCATGGATGGACAGGGCTGCTGTATTGAACCAGTTACATGGCTGGACAAAAACCAGTGTGCTTCATTTCCGTGACCTCGGTGTATTTGGCGAACAGATCCTCCTGTCGATCAGGTTTGGCGCCTGGAGCACTGTATTCAACCGTGATCAGGCGGCCAACTGGGCTATCTTCTGGCGGCCGCAGATCCAGAACTATATGCATGCTTATCGTGCCGTAACAGGGGTTGATCTTACCCGTGAAGATGGTGCGGTGATCGATGCGCAACAACCTTCTACTCATTTATTACGCAGACTCAAAGAACAAAAAACAGCAAGATGAAGTTATGATGGATTTTACATCGTCGCTGTACCTTGGAATGAAACATAGCAGTAATGAATTGAAAGGATGGCAACAGTTGACCACCGGAGTACCTGCCGTGCTGGGAGAATCGGATCTTGCTGTAGGTGTAGGCAATTATGTGGCAGGTATGCAGGGGCTGGAGAAAGGATTGACGGCGCCTTCCACCCTGCACCTTTACTGGGACCTGTTCGATTTCCTGCGCCACCGGCCGGTACACCTGTTCATCGATGAAAAAGTGTACCCCGTTTCGAGGTATGGCATAGAAAAGTTGTTACTCAGCAATATCCCCGTTCACCCATTCCGGCATTTTGATGCAGCACATGTCTCGGACCTGATAAGAAGGAATAGCGCACCGTCAAAGATCCCTGTGATTGTTAGCGACGGTTGGTGTCCTGCCTGCGGTACCGCTGCTCCGCTGCAACAATATGCTGCAACCGTAAAGCCGCTGAATGGATGTGTTATTGTAGATGATACCCAGGCATTCGGGGTACTGGGCGCCGGAAAACAGGTCCGGAGGCCTCTTGGTAAAGGAGGAGGTGGATTGCTGCGCTGGCAGTCCAACAGCACCAATACCATCATCACCATCGTTTCCCTGGCCAAAGGATTTGGCGTACCGATGTCTGTTATCAGCAGCACGCAGGCTTTTATTGAATCCTTTGCCAGGCACAGTGAAACCAGGGTAAACTCAAGTCCGGTAAGCCAAGCTCATCTACAGGCTGCCATGAATGCCTTCCGGATCAACCGGCAGGAAGGTGATGAAAGAAGGGCCGTACTCTGGAGAAATATTAACCTGTTAAGGACCCTTTTGCAACAAGCCGGGATCAAAGTACAGGGGGTATATTTCCGGTACAATCCATCCGGTGCCAGTCCCGGCATCAAACCATCAGGCTGTGGGAAGAATTGAAAACGAGCCATATCAAAACGGTATTGGTCACTCCCCATGGAGAACAACAGCCAGCTCTTTCTTTGGTACTCCATAGCGATCACACATCGGGAGAAATTCAGGCCCTGGCTGATGCTATTAAAAAGAACCATTCATTAATTAAACAATTAGATCATGTCAACGCTATTACAGGAAATACTAACCGAACAGGAAATGCTCAAGCTTACACCGGACGGCGCACCGGCACATAAAGACAGCTGTTCCTGCCTGCAATGTGCACATGGAATGGCCGCTCCTGCGCATAAGAACTGGCGCCAGCGAAGAAATTCACGGTATTTCAGACCTGCACATGATTGTAGATCTGCTCAACAAAAAGAGTTTGAGGAGGAACAATTCCTTGGGTCTGTATTGGGCACCGCCGTAAAGATCGGATCGGGGCTTGCCAATGCTGCCAGCAAAAAGGCGCACCGCCGGCCAATTTATCTTCTGTAGCAGGGCAGGTACCGAAGTCTACTATTATCAGTATCGGCAATCGCCAACGTACTGATCTATTGCAGCACTGGAACGACAAACTAAAAAGGGCCAGAAGTGCGGCGGTAAAAGCCAGGTACCAAAAGTACATTGACACCATTAATAAAGGCAACGCCCATCATGGCACCAGTCTGAAAAAGACCTGCAACTGTTTTTCAAGAAGCTGGGCATGCCGGGGCAAAAACTTTTCTTGGCAGTCAGCCAGTGGGATGGATCAAAGGAGCGCAGGGGAGGCCGGTACCACCGCGCAACAGTGTTATTCCTGATATCAATCCGGCAGATGCCATGATCGAAGTAAAGAACTACAATATTCAAAACCAGGATGCCCTTATCCGTAACCTGCAGCAACAAATAGGTCGCCGTATGCAACAGGGGCCGCGGGATGCAGCCGGCAACCCACTGGATCAGAAGGTGATCCTTGACATGCGTGGCCAGCAAGCCACCTTCGATCAGCTCAACCAATTAGCCCAACGGGTAGCCTCCGGAACAGGGCTTGCCCCGGAAAACGTACAGGTAGTTACCTGGGAGATCATTGTATAATTATTCATTATTAATTACTGATTATTACCTTGATTCTTTTAGCGGACCCACAATATTTATCAGCGATCTATTGCCGATTCTCGATTCACAACAATTCCTACCAATGTTAATCATAGACGCACACTGCCATGCCGGGAAAGGCGACGGACTTACTGGTCCCTGGGATACCAGTGCACCACTGAAGAATTTTCTACGGTGGTCGGAAGAAGCAGGCATACAAAGGACCAACCTGTTTGCCGCATTTCATTCCGACTATGCCAAAGCCAATGCGGCGGTTGCTGTTATTGTCAACAAGCAGCCGCGGCGGTTTTATGGATTTGCTTTTGTACATGCTGTGAATGACCGGGGGCGTGTATTTGACCTGGTGAGCAAAGCTGTGACCCAATATGGGTTCTGCGGCATTAAAGTGCACCGGCATGATGCCCGCATTTCGAGAGAAATATGTGAAGCGGCTAAATACTATGCTGTACCGGTATTGTATGATGTAGTAGGAGAGGTATCCATGATTGAATTACTGGCTACTGAATACCCGGAAGTTAATTTTATCATACCTCATCTGTCCAGTTTTTCCGACGACTGGCGGGCACAGATTGCGCTCATACCCATGATGGAAAGGCACCCCAATATATTTACAGATACTTCCGGCATACGGCGCTTTGACCTGTTGGAAATGGCATTCAAACGGGCAGGCCCCGGTAAGATACTCTTTGGAACGGATGGCCCCTGGCTTCATCCGGCTGTTGAGCTAAAAAGGTAATGGTGCTTACCCGCAACAAAACCGACTTGCAACGTATGTTGGCCGGTAACTTCCTGCACCTTACAGAGAACGTGCGCAATGGTGAATACAAAACAGCAGGCCGCTCCAAACCCAACTTCTCTAAAACAGACGAACCACTCACTTACGAATATCGTGATCCGTGGCTGATTAATACTTAACCTTACCCAACCTCATTTCTCTTTCTGATATACTGCAAGGTCCTCACCTCCACATTCAGTTTGCGTGCTGCCAGCTTCAGGTTGCCGCCACAATCTTCGAGGGCGATCTCCATAGCCAGCATGGCAATATCATTTTTATCTTTAGCAGATCCTTACCACTGGCAATGGCCAGCCGGATAGATTGTTGCATGCTCTGGTGTTGCTGATTCCAGGCTTGTTTGAGATGTTGGCAATCTGGCAATTCATCTTCTGGTATATCACCAATACTAATAAAGCCTTCCCCTGTATACCGCATCGCAATCCTGGCCATTAGCTGCTTTAACTCCCTTATATTCCCCGGATAATCACGACTCACCAAGTAATTCATGACCGTATTGTCTATGTCGGGTGCAGCCACCAGTTTAAGTTCCTGCCGCAGGAAGTACCGCGCCAGTTCGGGAATGTCTTCCCGCCGCTCACGCAAGGGAGGAAGCGTTAGTACGGCAGAAGCTACCCTGAAGTAAAGGTCCTCCCGGAAATTGCCTTTTGTAATCTCTTCCTTTAGATTCCTGTTGGTAGCGCAAACCAGCCGAAAGTGTGTTTTGTTCCAGGTATTGCTACCCACCCGTTTATAAGTCCCCTCCTGTATTACACGCAGCAAACCGGCTTGTAATGTCAATGGCAGTTCACCCAATTCATCCAGGAATAGAGAACCTTTATCAGCCAGGGCAAAAGCACCTTCGCGGGTATATATCGCATTGGTGAATGCTCCTTCTCATGCCCATAGAACTCACTGCCTGATAATTCTGGTACGATGGTGGTACAATCCAGCAGTACCAGTCCTCCCTTCTCTTTGCGCTGGTCCAGCGCGTGTATCAATCCTGCTGTCATTTCTTTTCCCGTGCCTGATTCTCCCATGAGTAGAATATGATGGTTGGTGAACCAGGCAGCCTCAATCACTTTGCCTAGGAAGTTCTTCCAGGTTTTACTTTCCCCGATCATGGTGCGCTGTACAATATCCGATTGGATCTGGTCATTGATCAGCTTCCATCTTTTGATGCGGGAGAGCAGGAGCCCGGTTACAGCTTCATCTTTCTTCCAGGTCATCACATCACTGGCACCGGCTTGTACCAACTGCCATTTCAATATATCTGCAATAGTATGGTTAATTGAAAGCACCATTACTTTGCAATCAGTACTGCATAACTGCTGTAGTTGAACTGTTACTGCTTCAAAAGCTGCCTTTTCCTGCCAGCACAAAATGACCACCTTATTGTCGGCGCCAATCTGCTTGCAACAAACAATGCCCTTCATCTGTAAGGCGGCTGTGATAGCCTCCGATTCCGGATGATCAGCTTTCCCTGTATGTAGCACACATACCGATAGGTTTTCCATAACGAAGCCGTTGATACGCCGTTAATAAATTCATTACACCAGGTAGGAGATAGAATCATTGATCGGCTTTGTAAGTATGACAACGGCGGGATGTAGATGAAGACACCAGTAACAGGACAAGCCAATAGCGTCTCCTGTTGCCGGTTCATCAACAATGAACCCGGTTGCAAACTTTCAAAACTCCTTTCAGGTAAACGGCGGCAGGGAAAGAGTAGGTAATGTTCTGCCCGGTGCCTTAGCAGATAGAATGTAAACCCGGGAAGATCAAAACCAAACGGTGATAGTAGGCGGCAGGAAGAATTCGGAATACAATTACAATGCTCTCGTTCGGACTTTGTTTTCTGTACGCATAATAGTTGGTTTTTTTAAGGTGGCTGCTTATAAAGATAATGGCTAAAACAGCCCAAAGCAATACCACATTGTGGTAGTTTTAATCCCTTATTAATTCGGAACGGCGTAATTACTGCGTAGAATAAGCGATGTAGTAAGGAAATGAGACAATTTATGGAAACCAGCATACTAAATTGTGTTAGACCGTTGCAATCTTAATCCAATCCTCATCATTTATTTCCCGTATTACAAGTTGCAATAGCCCGAGATTGACAATCCTGGTTGCAGAGGTAGGTGAAAGGTATTCATCCATGTTCCAGGTGCAGCCTTTGCTGGTTCATCAAAACTTAAGATCATTTGATCACCCACATTGCCTAAATAAACGAGGGCATTGGTCGTATAAGTTATCGCTACCACATGCTCCCGTTTATCAATAAAATGAGAGTCTACTATCTCAAATTGATGCGTTGAAAAGGGAATGGCTATTAGTTGCTGAACATCCCACAAGTCGGGTATCAGGCCATTTAACTCCTGTATATACAGACCAATAGCAAAGCCTACTTTATAATGCAGCGAATTGGCCTTGGGGTCATGCGCTGTGATTGCCTGGAAACTGGTAAGCTGGTTGTCTTTATTGTAGCGTTGTGCCTGTAGCTGCAGCTCGCTGTAACTATCTTCAAACACCTTTTGGGCAAAATCTCCCGTAGTATGGTGATTAATGAGTTGTCGGTAACTGAGCTTTATGAGTGCAGGCCACATAATTATGCTTTTACGTAAATGGTATGCGTACAATCATAACCTCCTGTAGAACTGTTGGCGGCAACCGTTGCCAGTTCATTGTCCAGGGAGTCCATGATAATATTGTCGGAGGCGTTGGTGATGGTGTTTTGTCCATGTGCTGTATACAGCGATGTTTTGTATACAGCGGTATTAATAGCATCCGGAAAGGCGATCTGGGTGGTGAGCTTTAGAGAACTACCTACATATACCTGTGCGTGAATATGTGTTACACGGCCAGTATACCAACCAGGGTAAATGGTTTTAAACTTTACCTGACCATTGCTGTCCGTATATTGCAATCCCCGGCAAAATACCAGCGCCGAATTGTTTTGTGTACCCAGGTAACCCGAATTGGAATAACCGGAATAGTACCCATCCTTATCACAATGCCATACGTCCACCCGGGCATTGGCTAATAAATTACAATTGTCGTTTACATTACGGATGGTAATGGTCATATCCAATGGTAGCCCCGTTTTACCGTCTGTAATATCCACCCGTTGGATAGAGGATCCGCGGCTGTTGTAAAGCGGATAAGGGCCATCAGTTTCCGTATCTGTTACCGAACAACTACCAGTTCCGGAACCCGTACCCGTTCCATCATCGCTATCGCTGTTGTTCTCTTTTTTGCAGGCTTGTATGATGAGCGGAATAGAACTACTTCCTACGAACAGGTGCCTGAGGAATTTTTTTTCTTGATTGCTCCATAGCCATAAATTTTTAATGTGCTAAAATGGTTACCGAAACAAATCTGATAAATAAAAGGTGGTTCTAAAATTCCGCTGGATGATTACCCTTTTGTATCGGTGAATCCACCCCAGTATCGTTGAATTGAGCTGCCATAGACATTTTGTTGGGAATCCTTTAACAAATGAGGGCCATTGTAAGGAAGTACGACCACGAGTATAGTGCAGGTAATTCACCCCGAAACATCAGGTTTTTTTCCATTCGTTGATAAAAGAAAGATAACTGTCGCTGATGGGCAGTTCTGTAGAGGAGGCCAGTGTTACCTTCCGGTTTAATATGGACCGTACTTTATCAACTGCTACGATATAACTCCGGTGTATGCGCTTGAATTTGTGGGAGGGCAACTTTTCCAGCACACCTTTAAGCGTCATTAAAGTAAGTATCGGCTTATCATTGGTGCGGTGTATCTTGATATAATCTTCCAGGCTTTCGATATACTCGATATCCTGCAGGTTAATTTTATCATGCGGTATTCAGCATAGATAAACAAGCTTTCCTCTGCTTCATACCGCGGCTTGGTTTTATATGCGTGGTACTCAATGGCTTTATGCACCGCCCTGGAAAAACGTTCAAAGCTGATGGGTTTGAGCAGGTAATCAATGGCATCCAGTTCAAAGCCCTCATGTGCAAACTTTTTGTAAGCTGTTGTAAAGATCACCAGTGGTTTCTCCTGTAATGAGCGAACCAGGTCAAGGCCTGTAATATCGGGCATGTTGATATCAATAAATAACAGGTCCACAGGTTGCTGACGCAGGTATTCAGCGCCACTGATGGCATCGTCAAATGTTTGTACCAACTGAAGATCGGGAAATCGCAACAGGTATTCCCTGATTAGTGCCAGCGCAGGCGGTTCATCATCTATGGCAATACATTTTAAAGACATTTGGTTATCATTTCAATAGTAAGATTGTAGTCTCAATACTACCGTATAAGTATTGTTTTCTGTGGCAATGTTTAATTTATATTGATCTCCATACAAATGTTCCAGTCTTTGCCGCGTGTTGTCAATACCAATACCTGGTCTTTCGGCCGGCTTGCGCGGCAATAAAGTATTGCTGCACCTGAACTCAATCCGGCCGTTGCTGGCTTGTAAGTCAATAAAGATGGAAGAGGCCTGGTGATTGCTGATGCCATGTTTAAAAGCATTTTCCACAAAGGTCATCAATACCAGCGGCGGGATGGACAGGGGGCTGGGTTGCCCTTCAGGGTGAACGCGACGGTGGTCTTTTGCCAAGCCTTAATTGTTGCAGGTCAATATAATCCTGTACACAATCGATCTCCTGTTGAAGGGGCACGAAATCTTGCTTCACTTCATCCGTTAAATACCGCAGAATATTGGAGAGCTTCATGATGCTGGCTGCTGTATGTTTGCTGTGTGTAATGGCCAGGGAGTAAATATTGTTCAGCGTATTAAATAAGAAATGCGGATTGATCTGTGCTTTAAGGAATGCCAGCTCGGCCTGTGCTTTTTCTGCTTCAGCTTGTAAAGCTCTTTTTCTGTCATGCGCCAGCGCCAGGTAGTTTGTAAGGCAATGCTCAAAGACATGGTTAGTAAGAACAGGAAAATACTGACAAAGTCAAAATGCTGTCGCCCAGGCGGCCTGCCTGGTTGCCGGTCTTGTGGCTGGGCACCCGGAGGTGGCGGCCTGTGAAAGCCGTCTTCATGTGGTGGGGACCCGGGTCTTCCATCATCATTCCCCTGGCTGGTTTAACCAATTGCGTAAACAGCCGGTCAAAAGGGCGCATGACGTATATGCCAGTCAATAGCAACAGTATAATGCTAAAATATAAAACGAGTTTCTTTTTCAGGTAAAGCTCCGGGAACAGCAGGTAGGTATGCAGGTAAAAACAACGATAAAGGTGCCAAATAATAGCCAGTACCAGTAGGTAGCAATGGTTGCCAATGCCTGTTCCTTACCCGATTGCCCGGCAATGAAAAGTAAGGGCAGGCTTAGGAATATAAGCCAGCCTGTAACATGTGTCACAATGGCCGATGTTTTAACGCGGTACATACACAAAGAAAGGATTTTAAAAATACGTATAATTCAGTGTACCGCTGTATGGGGTATATGTATAGGTAAAACTGCCGTAGACCTTTCCACTGGTATTGGCTGGAAAATGCCTTACATTCGTTGCTCAACCCCGTAGAAACCATGGTTTATAAAATACTCACCGTTGCCGGCCTTGCTACTTTTGAGATATATGCAGCTATACCGGCTGGTTTTGCCTTCCAGTTGTCTCCCTGGGTGATATTTTTGGCCAGTTTGGTAGGCGGCCTGGTAGGTGTATATGTGGCTGCTTTCCTGGGCGATAGAATCAGGGCTTTCTTTTCCCGCAATAAGCCGCCGAAGGAGGAAAAACCTAAAACAGGGATTATTTACCGTATATGGGATAAATATGGCGTTATTGGATTGGGTTTTCTCGGCACCATGACTGTAGGTGCTCCTGTGAGCATAGCTGTTGGAGTTGGTTTTCAGGTGCCTTTGAAAAGATTGCTCACCTGGTGTTGTATTGGCGTTTTTACCCGCTGTGCTATTTTCACTACTATTGGTCACTTTGGCCTAAAACTTTTCTAACCTCCTGGTCGTAAACATAAAAGGTGACACTTTTTCTCCCAAGTTGTAAGGGAAAAGGTGTCACCTTTTATATCATTTAATAATTGCCTCTATTGCTGTCTCATCACTTTAATGACCCGCTTTTCTGTGATCGTTGCCAGGGATAGTACATACGTACCCGCTCCTGCTTTTTGTACACCAGGTACATCGATGATGGAATTACCATTGGGCAGTATCACCGTTCTTTGCCCAATTAGCCGGCCACTCATATCGGCTAAGGTGATCACACATTCCTGTAACTGGGGTGAGTGAATATCAACCTGTAGTTGTTGGCGGAAGGGGTTTTGCAATACCTTAACCTGGAATTCCTGGTTATTCCGTTTCAACCGAACAATATTACTATATGTAAATTGGGTATTGTTATCAACTATCCTAAGGCGGTAATAATATACCGGCTGACTGTGGTTGCTCACATCATCCGTATAGGCGTAGTGATTGTTGGCTGTGGGGGTGCTGGTTGCTGCTACCTGGGTCAGGGTAGTGAAGTTGATGCCATCTATGCTACGTTGCACCTCGAAGAAGGCTGTTGCTTGTTCCATGGTGGTAGTCCATTGCAATAGATTGCCACCAACTTTCGGGCTGGCGCTGAATTGCAATAGCCGTAATGGAAGGGCTGCAGAACCGGTATGTACAAAGAATCCGCTAAAGCCGTTTACGGCAAAACTTACTTCCCACCTGGAGGCAATAGCATTCCAAACAATACTGGCATCTGCCGGATCAATTACTTGTGTAGTACCTGAATACGTACCGGGCAAGCCAGTGCCACTGGTACCATGGTATTGTGTAATGCGCAGGTTGGCAATACCAGCACCATCTCCGGGGCCTGTTGGCAGGTCGGGGAAAACGCCATTGGCTGCATTGAAAGCAGTAAACTCTGCCTGGGTATAATAGAGCGTTACCGTGGCGGTGGCAGTAGCCGGGCTCACAGCCGGTACAATATCATAATGCCGTTCCAGGTAAGGCTGACTATTAAAACTAGGAACACCCGATTCATATTTAGTACATACATTGATGGATCCGGATACCGGTGATCCACCTGAGGGCACTATCCGGGCAATCATATTACAGTTGGCATCGGCATAATCCGTACCACCTCCGGCCACTACCCCAGCCACACAAACGGCGGCCCCGCCAGCTGTTCCCGCTGGTTGACCCAAGGCCGTTGGGTTGCCTGGTGTCATGGGAGGTGCACAACCAAAATTAAGGAAGCCACGAGCCGTAACTACATTACCCCCCCGTAATATCACCTGCTCCCAATACGCGTGCTTTGGTACCTCCACCGATCGAAAAGTGCATTACGGCGCCTGGGCTGATGATATGATTGAGTTGCTGACCGTGCCCCAGTTCATGAACTGCTACTGATTCAAAATCCACTTGTGCAACAGTAGGGTCGGCCGGTCCGAATTGCCAGTTAGTTGCATCGTTAAATACCACATCTATTTCTCCTACTACCCATATTGATGGATCGGATCCACAACCGCCATACCAACTGGTACACCTGCCCAAAACACCGGCTGGTAATTCACTGCCCACGTCAAACCTTACTATATTAATAGTATCCGGTGCTACTATATTTATTGCGGTCACTGCTCCTACCGTCCAATTCATGCGGGTATTGCAGGCCCAGGTATGCATTGCGCGGATAAATGCATTTTTAGCTGCTGTATTAGCGTTGAAGCTGGTTTCCATTTGAAAGGTATACCCCCTGCACCATTGAGGTTCATATGGGTAGGAATTTCTGAAGTAGGATCTGGCCCTATGACATCGGGCACATTGCTATAAGCATAAGGGATTGTCAATACATCTACACTGATGGCCGTTGCCGGATCACTATTGGTTACCCGCACGGTGCCCGTACCTGCACCCGGCCCCGTAATCGTTGTAGAAGGCACCTTGACTTTGATCTCTGTATCTGTCCAGGATACATAATCAGAAAGTAAGGGTTGTACCAGGTTGGCAGGGTTTGAACTGTTGGCATTCCTGAACTCTACAAATCCCGTTCCCTTCAGGCTTCCAAAATTGCTGCCGGTAATGGTAAGTACCGCATCTGTTCCAGAGGGGAGGGTGGTGGGTGAAATACCCGTAATGGTAGGAGTAGCCAAGGTTCCCAAGGTAGTTGTCTCTTTATGTGTAGGTGGCGGGAGTGCTTCTTTTTCACTAACCCGTCTTTCTACGCCCGTAAGATTTTTTACGGCCCGGGTGGCCGCTATAATATCAGGATATATTGTAAAGGGTCGGCTGCGGTATAATTGTTTTTATCGTAAGCAATAAATCCTTGTAAGCTGCTGTATACCATAAACGTATTGCCATTCAAAGCCCGGCGGCCTGTAATACCCCTGGCAGGCGGCATACAAAAAAATACGCCCGTTTCGCCAATCGACAGGGTGAGTGTGGAGGAATGCACTTGTTTTAATAGGCCAACCGTCCCTCCTTCCGTAATGATCTCTATTTGTTCACCTTTCAACTCCCCTTTAAACGTCCGGTACACCTGGACAAGGTTGGAAGTATAGATATTCCCTTTGGGGGTTTCCTGGAAGCTGTATTGGGAAATTACCTTCCCTTCAGCGATGAGGGTTGATTGGTTTACCCTTTGTGTCAATGATACGGGATATAATTCATTCGCTTGTAAGATGGGTGTCAGAGAAAAGAAAAGCAGACATAGTAATGGTAAATAGCGTAAATGATTCTTCATAAACGAGGGTTAAAGATGCTGGATATTGGTACAAACGTAAAAAATGTATTTATAGTTTGCCTGCTAATTGGGATTCCGGTACGTTTTTCCTGGCTTTTGGAAGGGCTAAAGGTCGAAGTATTCAATAAACCTCAATGCCTCAATGAGATAATAAAAAAGCTGAAGGCGCCATCTGTCCAGACAGTACCTTCAGCATAGTAAAAACATGTAAAAATTAAACGGCTAATACCTTAGAAGTCCATTTCATCCGCACTAGGGCCATAACTTCCCGGAATAGGAACATTCAGCAGGCGGAGGTACACACCCAACTGCGCCCGGTGGTGAACTGTTTGGCAATACGACATGCGCAGTACCTCGGCCTTGCTGTTTACGCTATACACCTGGTCCCCATTGCGCAGCGTCCAATCCCCTTCCAGGTCTTTGTCGGTCGCTTTTTCCAGGTGGCTACGGCCGTCTTCCAGGCTCTGTTCATAAAAAGCCAATAGGTCCTTGGTATTATTAATAGTAGGTACAGAATAAGGGTTTTGGGCAAAGTCCAGTTCACTGGTGGTAAGTGTCATACTTACCCAGGATGGCAATTCGGCTATATGTGTGGCCAGCCGGCGAATGGTCATGCTTTTTCATGCGGTTGCCAGTCATATTTATCATCGGGCACACGGGCCAGCATTTTGCGGGTGGTTTCGGCTTCCTGGTTCAATTCCTTCAGTAATGATTGGATGTGTGACATAGTTTGTTGTTTTAATACCACAAAGAAAATAGCATGTAATGACAGCCCTATGTCAGGAGGCTGGCATGAGTTTAAAAAAGTACAGGTATTCCTTGGTTCGTACGAAATAATTCCTACATTTAGTTCATGAAAGCAGAACAATCTCCTCATAAGCCTTCCGAGCCTACTAAATCCGAATTGGAAATATTGCAGGTTTTGTGGCAGCATGGACCTTCTACTGTGCGTTTTGTCAATGACCACCTGAATGAACAAAAGCGTGCCGTACAATATACTTCTACTTTAAAGCTCATGCAGATCATGGTAGAGAAGGAGATGCTGAACCGGGATGAAAGCAGCATGAAACATATTTACAGCCCTGCTTTGGAAGAACAGAAAACCAAGAGTGTTCTGCTCGACCGCTTTGTAGAATCCATCTACAATGGCTCTGCTTCCAACCTCATGATGCAATTGTTGGGCAATAAGAAAACCTCCGCCAAGGAGCTCCAGGCCATTAAAGACCTGCTGAATAAGATGGATGGCGATAAAAAATAACCTACCAAATTTATTGATATGCACCTGTTATTCATGAATCAATGGCTTTCCGACAATATTACCAAGGCCATCTGCTGGACCCTCATCCATTCTCTTTGGCAGGGATTGATACTGGCAGCGCTGGCAGGGTTGCTGGTATTATTAACCAGAAAACAAACTGCCGCCTTCCGGTATAATCTATTGGCGGCCCTTTTCTTTGTATTCATGGGGGTGGCGGCAACAACATTTGTGTACCAACTTAATTTGCCTGTCAGTGCCAAAACCCTGGTGCAATTGACTTCTCAACAGGGCCAACAACCTGTTGTTGATCAGCTGGCTATTCCTGGAGCTACTCCGGTACTTACACAGGAGGAGCAGGGATACATAACCCGGTTTACCGGTTATTTCAATCAACATGCCTCTCTGCTGGTGGCCATCTGGTTCCTGATATTCCTGGCCAAAACAGTGAAGTTAATGAGCGGCCTGGTATATATTCAACGTATTAAACACCATAAGGTCCAAACGCCGGCCGAACAATGGAGCAACCGGCTGAAAGAGTTGGCAGCAATTGTAGGTGTACGCGTACCTGTGCGTCTGTTGGAGTCAGCCCTGGTGCAAGTGCCTCTGGTAACAGGTATTCTTAAACCAATAATATTGGTACCGATTGGATTGCTGGCTAATCTTCCTGTCGATCAGGTAGAAGCTATCCTGCTGCATGAATTAGCCCATATCCGCCGTAGGGACTTCCTGGTAAACCTGGCTCAAAGTTTTGCTGAAATCTTATTCTTCTTCAATCCAGCTGTATTGTGGATTACGGCCTTGCTGCGTGAAGAACGGGAGCATTGCTGTGATGATATGGCCATCGCAGTTACCCAAAGTAAAACCGGCTACATCACTGCCCTGGTATCCTTCCAGGAATACCAGATAGAAAAGGAGGCAGGGTATGCCATGGCATTCCCAGGTAAAAAGAACCAACTGCTTAATCGCGTAAAACGCATCATCGACAACAGCAACAAATCACTGAATAGGGCCGAGAAATCCTTCCTCATCTTTTGTGTAAGCCTGATAGCCATACTCACCATGGTATTTGCCCAGCCTGCTCCTGTAAAGATGCAGACGAATTCAGCAGCCTTATCCAGTCTGCAACCAACAGCAGGTAGTTTACACAATACAGGCGATCACAGCACGGATAAAAGCCAGGCGGCTGGCATTCCGGAAACCGAGCCTATTAGTGCCGATAAAAGTCGTAATGAAAGTGGCAGTGGAACCAGTGATCAAAGCACGGATCAATCGGGATTGCCAGGTAGTACTGATGGCAGTATCGGCGATGATCATGATACGGCCATCCGCAACAAGCCCTACGATGCAACTTATAAGCCCTATACTTCAACATATCAACCTTACCAGGCGCAGCAATCGGTTATTAAAGATACTATGCCCGTATTGGTAAAGGTAATTCCGTCATGACTGGCACCATTACGCACGACATGGGCGGCAAGCAGTACAAGATCACCATTGATAAAAACGTAGCTACCGGCTTAATGATCGATGGTGTAAAAGTGCCCAAAGGAAAACTGCCAGGATACAGGGACGTTATCAATACCCTTTTCCGTCAGATGCAGGCGGATGCAGCGGTTGCCAATGGCGCGCGTACCAAAGAAGCGAATGACAAAGCGCAGTTGGCAATTGACCAGGCAAACTTGCAAAAAGACCAGCTTCAATTACAAGGACAGCTTTCGCCCTTAAGAGAAGATAAGCTCTCCCTTAAACCAATCACGCTGGAACCAAAAATAACTTACAGCTCTTAAAAGAACCTTATGTTCTAAAATCCGATTCATCCGGAAAGAAACCTGTAATGAAGGATATCGTTGATGAGATCATTGATGACCTTCTGCGTTATGGGATAATTACACAAACCAATCCCCTGTCATTCCGGATCAATCAACATGAGTTTGTAGTGAATAATGCCCGGCAGTCTGAAGCCCTGCAACGCCAGTTTCAAGGTAAGTATGTAAAAACACCTGGCGATATTTATTTATATAGCAAGAAAGGCGGGCATACCAGTAGTACTGTCGTCAGAGAACGATAAGAATGTGATCAACGGAAATTGAAATTTACCAGCATAACTTATTTTGCAACCGACACATCCCTCAACAGGTTATAGCACCCGTATGATTTGGAACGTCGCTCGGGCAAGTTAGATCCGGGGGATGATTCGGTTGCCCTCATCAGTTCTCCACCCTCATAATATTATAGCACCTCAAGGTGGGCGGTATTGCCTGCCAGGTACAAAATGCATATACATGAAAAAATGTTATGACCTCCTGCTATTATGCAGCATGATCTTATTGCCCTATTGCCTGTTGGCCCAAACGAAAGCTACCATTAGTGGAATGGTACAGGACGGTAACAAAAAACCGGTTGTTGCTGCTACCATCAACCTGGTGAAATCGACCGATACTGTTCTTGTAAAAGTAGCGGTGACCATGGATAATGGCGCCTTTATTTTTAAAAACCTGCAAGCGGGCGCTTACCGGGTTACCATTACCGCTTTTGGCTTTGCTGCCTATACCAGTGCGCCCATTACCATTGTTGCTGGCAATGAAGCAAAACAATTGCCGCTGATAGAACTTACTGTTGCGAATGCCGGCCAACTCAATGCAGTGACTGTTACGGCCCGTAAACCTTTTGTAGAACGAAAAATAGACCGGACGGTGGTGAATGTAGATGCCCTGATCTCCAATGCCGGAACCAGCGCTTTGGATGTATTGGACAAATCACCGGGTATATTGGTAGACCAGGATGGCAATATCAGTATGAATGGTAAATCGGGTGTTGTCATTTTTATTGATGATAAACCCACCTATTTATCCGGAACTGATCTCGCTGCCTATTTACGTTCCCTGCCTTCCGGTACCTTGGAGTCGATCGAGATCATGACCAATCCGCCGGCTAAATACGATGCTGCCGGTAGTGCCGGAGTGATCAATATTAAAACAAAGAAACTGAAACAAAAAGGCTTTAATGGCAATATAGCGCCTGGTTATATGCAAGGGGTTTATCCGAAAAGCTTCAATAGTCTTAACCTCAATTTCCGCAACAATACCTTTAATTATTATGCCAATATGGGCTTTAATTACAACGAAGGGTTTAGTGACCTGCTTATTCAACGTCGTTACGTCAACAATGATGGACGTCCTCATTCTGTATTCTCCCAAAACTCCTGGATAAAACGGCAGGATCGCTCGGGATCGCTGCGGCTGGGTGCTGATTATACGATAGATAAGAACAACTCGATCGGCCTGGTACTGAATGGTACCACCCGCAAAGGGGTAAGTACAGTAGATAATAAGAGCTACCTGTACAATGGAGCCAATGAACTGGATTCTTTGATCACGGCCGATAATAATGATAAGCGTACTTTTAGCAGGGGTAGTGCAGGGCTCAACTATCGTCATAAGTACAAGCAAACAGGCAGGGAATTGGGCGTTGACCTCGATTATATTTACAATGAATCGGATGCCAGCCAATTGTATAAAAATGCCAGTTACCTGGCTGATAATACTGTGAAGGGAAGAGATATCCTTACCGGTCAATTGCCTTCTTACATCAACATTTATTCCTTTAAGGCCGATTATACGCATCCGCTGGCCAATGGCTTCAAAGCTGAAGCAGGCGTCAAAGGCAGCCTGATCGAAACCAACAATATTGCTACTTACTTTATCACGGTAGGTGGCAATACCCAGGCTGATTATGATAAGACCAATCATTTTACTTACCGGGAAAACATCAATGCAGCTTATGTAAACTTCAGCAGAGAATGGAGTCGTGTGGCTGTACAGTTTGGCCTCCGGGGCGAAAATACCATTATGCGCGGGCACCAGTTGGGCAATGTGCAAAAGCCTGACTCTTCTTTTAAACGCGATTATTTTAACCTGTTCCCTACCTTTTACCTGTCCTATAAATTAGATTCCGTGGCGAGGAACCAGTTGGTGTTCTCGTATGGCAAGCGTATCCAGCGGCCTAATTTTGGCAACCTCAATCCTTTTATTTCACCGCTGGATAAATTTACTTTTTATGTAGGCAATCCTTTCCTGCAACCCACCATTGCCCATGCCTTAGAGCTCTCTCATATTTATAAGAATAAGATCACGACCAAATTGAGCTATGAATATTATGATGGCGATATCAATGAAACCATTGAATTGCAAGGGCACCAGTATTATAGCCGGCCGGCCAATGTAGGAAAAAGCCAGTACCTGGGCCTTTCTGTCAATACCACGATTGATCCTGCTCCCTGGGTTACCATCAATTGGTTTGGGATAGCCCAGTATGCCAGTTTTAAAGCCGATCTGTACAATAATAAGCTGGATACCAGTCGAATCAATTATATTACCAATTTCAATACGCAATTCAGGCTGGGCAATGGATGGACAGCCGAACTATTGGGCTTGTTCCGTAGCGATTTCCTGACTACCCAATTCGTGTTGGGCGACTTCTGGACATTGGGCGGTGGTATACAGAAGAAGATACTGAAAGGAAAGGGCACGGTAAAGCTCACCATACAGGATTTATTCTATACGCGCCTCAATTACGGACAAATCAATAACCTGCAGAATGCCAAAGGCAATTACCGCAACCAGGGCGATACCCGTGTACTGGGCATTAATTTCACCTGGAACTTTGGTAAAACATTCGAGACCCGTAAGCGAAGCACTGGCAGTGCCGAATCGGAAACACAAAGGATATAAGGAGTAAGGTATTAGTATCGGATAATGTCATAGTTCGAAGGGGATGGGCTATCTTGTGCTGGCACATTTATTGAACCTGTAGATCAGAATTGACATTAAAACCGATGCAAGCATGATAGCATTTGTATTCAGGGTATTGAATGACCATGCCAATCAATACCTGGCATCACAACTTCCCGAAGGGATAGAGCCTGTATTCCGGACCGATCTGAATCCCGGCGAATGGTACAATGCCTTCACCCAAGCCGATTTTATACTGGGTAATCCCCGCGTGATTGGTTTACCAGGTTTCCAGGCAAACTTCAGTTCTGGCAGCTTTCTTCAGCCGGTTTTAGTGAATATGAAGGATTGGAAGTGCCGGTTCCAACTGCCAATATGGGCGATTTCTTTGCCCGGCCCTGTGCCGAAACCATTGTAGGTGGTGTATTGGCCTTTACCGGGGAATTCATGCGCTTACCCGGCTGCAATTAAAGAAGGATTGGCAAGGCGAAAAACTAAGACCTTCCCTGCGCTTACTGGGCGATCAACAGGCCGTGGTATTGGGTGCCGGAGCTATCGGTCAATATGTGAAGGCAATGCTACTGGGCTTTGGTTGTAAGGTGCTAATGACAGCACGTACCAATCCTGCCGCCGATCTGCATTCACCCGAAGAACTGATGCAGGTGCTTCCGCAAACAACCCTGGTGATCAATACCCTGCCCGGCAGTGCCGAAAAATATGTTACCGCACCAATGCTGGAAGCCTTGCCTGCACAAGCCGTATATGCCAGTGTGGGCAGGGGCGAAACAACCGATGAAGCGGCTCTTATAGCAGCCCTTCAATCGGGTAAATTGGCAGGTGCGGTATTGGATGTAACAGAAGAAGAACCCTTACCTACTTATAGTCCCCTGTGGGACATGGAGCAAGTCATCCTTACCCAACATACCGGTGGCGGCAAATCCGATGAGCTTACAGGTATTGCCAACCAATTTATTAGCAATTTGGACCACTTCCTAAAAAGAACCCCTCGAAAACCCGGTAAAGCTTTCAAGGGGCTATTAAGTAAGGTGAGTCATCCCGCAGTAGTGTGGGAGCGCACCTTTGTTGCTAACTACTTTCCTGTTTTTAAATACAATACCGCTCTTTCCAGCACTTCATCTTTTCCTGCCTGAATGCCTTTGATGGTAGGCTTGATGGTAACATCGGGTATCAGTCCTTTCCGTTGCATGGTTTGCCCATTCGGATAACTTACATTTTGGCCACTGAATGTCAGGTTGGTAAAACCGGGAATGTTGAAATTGGTTACATCACCATTGGCGCCCGCAGTTTGACTGCCAATAAAAGCGGTACCATTGGCCGCCTTAAAGAACAAACCACTGTGTTCGGCCTGACTTTGGGTGGTCTCATTCATCAGCATCACTGTTTTGCCTGTATAGCGCCAATCGGTAGTGGTGGGCAATTTTTGCATGAAGGTAACGGTGGTGGTGGTTGAGCTGATCTCATTACCATCTGCTGATATATCCGGCGCCGCAGGCTGTATACGGGTAAACAGCGAACCATCCAGTACGTTGGTATTACTTAGCCTGGGTGCCAGGGTCCAGGCCGTGCCCTTAGGATAACCCCGCATATCCATGATAAAACCTTTGGTGTTTTTAAAGGTGGTGAGCATGGAATCTACCATGGGGCTTTCCAGCCTTTGCATATCTACATAGCCAATTTCGGGGCTTAGCAGTTTAAAGATGGGACCAGCATTTTGTTTTCGCTTCTTTTCCCAGAAGGGTTTATTGAAAGCCCGTTTCCGGGTAATTGTCACCTCTTTTACCTTTTATTTTTATCCATTACTTTCAGTACGGATTGTGAATTGTCATTCCCGCAAAGTAAAAATTCAGTGATGTAGCCGGTTTGTGTAACATAATTACTGGCGGCCTGGTAGGGGCGCCGTTCATCAATGAGCTTTAACAGGTCTTTGCCGTCCATACTGAGTATTATATCTCCCTCGGCCAGCCCCTCTTGGCGCGCTGCGCTATCCGATATAATAGCCGTAATAACAAACTTATTCTCTATTACCCTGCCATATACAGAAGGGCTTACTCCCTGGCCATAAAATTTACTGAACGTATTTACCTGTGTACTGATGAAACCATGGCCATCCTGAATATGGGCATACATTTCGGCAACTGTCATAGCATATTCCATCGAATCTTTGGCGGCCACAAATCGAGGCAGGTATTGCTGGTAAATTTCGTCCCAATTCCTATCCATCAATTTTTGTTGACAAAGAAATAGTTGATCACGGAATAGATCTTGGCGGCTGCCAGTACCCGGTTGCCTAGCGTAGGATAACGTTTGTCATTGGGAAAGCCTGCTGGCTTGGAAACGCTGTTAATGGGAAGGCTTTCTTTGGACACTGTTGCGGGCGGAATACCTGCCTTTAACAAAGTCACTGTTTTATCGAGGTTTATTTGCAGATCGTTCTGTTGGTTCAGTACGGCATCGGGTACAACAGTGGGTTTTCCATTTTCTCTTACCAGTTCACCGGTACGCAGGGCAATGGTAATACTATCGGAAATAGTATACTGGACAGTAAGGCTGGCATTATTGAGGTTCAGCGGCCCTTCGCTAACGATGATGGCTTTACCTGCATCCTGTAAGGCAATGGCGATGGTGGGCAATACTATATTTTCATTCACCAGGAAGGCAATGGGTATATTCTTTTTCTGCGTACTGGTCATTGTTTTGGTTTGCAGGACCTTGAAAAAGAAGTATAGCCACCCGAAGTTCCGCCCCGTTCAGGTACAAAACCATCGTGTACAATTGAACGGAAGGCCGGTTTGGTGAAGGTGCCATTGGTTAAGCCTGTCTCCACATTCCCGTAATCCAACAATAAACCAAGGTCGGCCCAGGCATAGGGCTGAGCTGGCCGCAGGTCAAAGACAAGGTATTGTGCTTGTGCCAGCTCGCTCGAAGTTTTTGTAAGGTAGCAAGCGCTTGTTGCCAGTTGTCCAGGTCCTTCAGGTTACGAATAGTAACATATAGTATACTGTCTTTTACAGCGAGCGTAGGAGAAGAGTTTTCTTTGCTAAAGCTAATACCACCCGTAGTAGTGGGTTGTATCCGGGTCAATGGATCTTGCAACACATTGAGGCATTGTTGCAGGGCGGCTGCATAGCTGGTTTTATCCGTAGCATTGATAATATCAGGCACTGCGGCTGCAAAAGCCGAATCCCAGGGAATATTTTTGTATTGCAGGTAGGGATGAAAGTATTTGATATGCCCCCACAGTTTGCCGGCATCGGCCAGGCGTTTCGTTTGCTGCGTATTGAGCTGTGGTGTTTGAGCACGGGAAAAAGCGGGTAAAAGAAGGCACAGGGATAAGGTGTAACCAATCTTCTTGACAGTAAAATTCATGCATTGAACTATTTGGGTGATTATTGGGAGTTAAATTAATGCCTTGGCACTATTATGCAAGCCCGTTCATCCCGTTTAACAATCTAAATCCGAACTTACCCATTTACCCTCACCAGCCAATCCCATAGTCCTCACCGTGATTGCTGCTGCCTCCCAGAAACTGCCATGCTTCCAGTCGAAGAAGATCAGGTTGATGGGGCCGCTCGTACGGTCATCAAAGCTAAGCGTATAACCCATTTTCTGAAGGGCCGTACGAACGGCTTCGGGTGTGGAGTCGTGTAATAAGAGGTGGCCGGGTTTGGGTTGGCGATCTCCTATTTGGGCGCCACCCAGGGATAGCCATAGTTGATTGCTGTTGATATTGGCGGCTTCTGCAGCTTGCTGGGCCGTCATGCCAAACTCTACTACGTTGAGTAAACATTGCAGCAGGTTTTGATCCTGTGTATCCCCTCCTTGTACGGCAAATGATAAAAAGGGTTTACCTTCTTTGAGTGCCAATGAAGGCGTGAGGGTAACCCTGGGCCTTTGTCCCGGTTGTACTACATTGAAAGGGTTGAGCTCGGCGTCCAATACAAAACTTTGCATACGCTGGCTCATACCCACGCCAGTTCGGCCAGCAATACAAGCAGGCAGCCAGCCTCCGCTGGGGTGATGGATACAACCCAGCCTTGTTCATCGGCTGCTTCTACCGAGGTAGTGCCCCGCCACAGCCGGTCGAGGTAAGCAGTATCTATAGATGCTGGTTGAGTGGCGGCTATATCTCCTGCTAATGAAGCAGCAGGCAGGTTGCTACCTGTTCTTACGTCATGAGCGGGTAGAAAATTACGTTGTTGACTGCCCGAATCCGGCAGGAAACCTCTTTGCTTTAATAAAGCTGTAAAGGGATTTGTTTTTCCTTCAAAGGGTAGGGGTCGCCAGGGCCTGTTTTGCCATCATTCTTCATGGGGTTGATCAGCCTGGCCCTTTCTTTTGCGTAGGCTTTACTTAGTAATCCTTTGATCGGTTCTTCCGGCGCTTTATAAGGGTCGCCATAATAGAAGTCCCGGTCTGCAAACGCCAGGTTCATGGTTTGATAAAGGGTATGGATGTATTGCGTACTGTTGTACCCCATGCTCTTCAGGTCAAAGTTCTCCAGTATGTTCAGGCTTTGCAGTAACATGGGGCCCTGTGTCCATTGCTGTAATTTGTAAACATCAATGCCTTTATAATTGGTTTGCAGCGGTTCTTCCCATAACGGTTTCCATTGCGCCAGGTCTTCCAGCGTGATCAGTCCTCCTTGTTCCTGGCTGCCCCGCACAAATTCTTTGGCAATATCTCCCCGGTAAAAACGGTCATAGGCTGCCATGATGGCCTCCTTCCGGCTTTTCTTTTGTTGAAGCGCCTTTTGCTCTGCTTCCACCATTTTTGCAGTGTGGCCAGCAGGTCCTTTTGTACAAAGATCTCTCCGGCCTCCGGGGCTTCTCTTTTCTCGCCGGCATGCGTTAAGAGAATGGCTTTACTATAAGGCCATTCATTGATCCGGGCTTTATGCTTTTCAATACTATTGGCTGTTTGTGCTTCGATCGGATAACCGGCTGCCAGTTGCATGGCCGGTGCCAGTACTTGCTTCAGGCTCATGGTGCCATATTCGGCCAGCATATAACAAAGGCCGCCGGGTGTACCGGGAGTGGTAGCTGCCAGTGGGCCATATTCCGGTGGAAAATGGTACCCCTTACTTTTGAAGAAGGCCGCCGTGGCGCCGGTAGGTGCTACACCCAGGGCATTGAGACCAATTACTTTCTTTGTTTTGGGGTTATAGATCAGCGCCTGCGTTTCGCCGCCCCAGCTTAGCACATCCCACATGGTACAGGTGGCCGCCAGCATGGCGCAGGCCGCATCTACTGCATTACCGCCTTGTTGGAAGATCATACTACCTGCTGTGGCTGCCAGGGGCTTGCCGGTAATGGCCATCCAGTGCTTACCATGCAGCGGCGGCTTTTGCGTTTCCTGGGCAGGTGCATACAAACAAATAACAAGCAAAACGAAGGGAAAGCACAGGTATCTCATGTGAATGGTGTTGGGTTCCTAAAGATAAGGAATGCCCAAGGGATAAAGTACCACGTCATTGATTTAAGAAGGTACTTAACGGCTGTCAGCCTGAGCCCCGTCGAAGGCGGCTTAAAGGTGAGTCACCCTGCAGCCAGGCATAGCAGCGCGGTTCTGCAGTAGTGCCGGAACCCACCTTACAGCCAGTTCCTGACATCTTCTTATTGTGCCAGGTGGTTATCAAACCCCAGGGCTACCAGCCGCTCATAGGCCTGCCAGATGGCATCGGGTATTTCCTGGTAGATCTGGAACCCTTTGGCCGGGTAGATCTTGATGCGTTGCAGATCGCCTACCATGACATGGATCACCCTTTCCAGGGAAATTTCATCGGTAGGGTAGTTGGCAAAGCTTATTTGGGGGAGGTGACCAGCAGTTTTTATCGGGCCAATGCTTTTGAAAGTGGCATAGCTCCGGCGTTCCATATAGGGCTTTTGTACCACAATGAAGGATTGTGGGTCCAATCCCTTTTCCTTTAAGAGCTGTTGGGTAAATAAGATGTTTTCGCCTGTATTGGTCGATTCATTTTCTACGAGGATGGCGCTGGCGGGTACACCCATGCTGATGGCGATGGCGGCAAACTGATCTGCCTCCGATTCCGTCCAGATGTCCCTGGTCAGGTTGCCCAGGCCGCCGGAAAAATGAGCAGCGGCGCCCACCCCTGCAGGTACAATTCGGCTCCCCGGGTGGCTACCCGTTTGTCGTGACTGCCCAATACAAAAATGCAATCCGATCTTTCAGGAACATGGTGCAGGTGGTGGTAGTCCCATAAGGTTTGTGCCAGCGCTAAAGCTTCATCGGTGATCATACGAGTAGGAGTTGGGTGGGTGTGGCTGTATTACTGTGTTAAATACTTATATACGCTCTTTTATAGGCCTCCAGGTCTTCCAGGGTAGACAGTGTATCAAACCTGTCTACCTGCCCGTCACGCTGCTGTCTTACCAACCCCACGAGGCCTCCACCCACCATATTCCTTTTGGCACGCTGGAAAATGCTATCCAGTGCTGCAATGTCATTGATCATTTGCAGGTCTTCGATCTGGCCAACATTGATAATATAATCTTCCATAACAGGTTGCCAGGATCAGGCCCTTAACTTGGTGGCTGTTTGCCGGGAGCTGGGGGTTGTTGTTTTCTTTTTGAAACCTGCTTTTTGGTAACAGTTTTACCGTTTTTGCTTTTTCAGGCTTTCTTTTTAGCATCCTCATCAACCTTCAGGTTGTGCCTGATCACCTGCCAGTATTCGGGGCCATAGCCTACCAGGATCTCTCCACGGGCTGGTATGTCCTTTTAGCTTCAATGAATACCCGGGTGCCTTCTGTAACATAGTGGCTGTTGTTGATGATGCCTTTTACACGTCCAATTCCTTTCGCATCATTGGCATAGCGCGCCAGGGCAGATTTATCATGCTGTGCATCCAATACAAAATTGCGGTTTACATAATAAATGTAACCGTTGTTGCCGCCATCATGATCTACCTCTTTCCAGGTGGAGGATTTGCCTCTGTACTCAATAATACGTGTTCCCTTGGGTATTGGTTTTGAGTAAACAATCCTTTGCCTGCTCCGGGAATAGTGGATTTCTTAACTGTCAATTGCTTTTCAAGTAGTGCCATTCAATAATCGCTTATATGTGATCTTTAATAAGGCGGCGAAGATAATTATTATTACCTGTTACTACACAAGGTTGTACGAAAACCTTCTGGCTAAATTAACACCTTGCCTGGGCCAGGCCATCGGCAGGGAGATTGGGGAGGGATTGTATAAAGGAAGTTAATAGAATGGTCATATGGCTAAGTGGGTTTAGCAAGGCATTGGCCATGCCGGCAAGTGCCATGCTTAGGATGAACCCAAACAGGTTCCTGATAGGTTGCAGCTGCCTGGTGAAGTGGGCAGACGCTCCAGCTGATCATGCCTTTGTTCTTGTTGGCGGATTGAGATAGTATAGTACCTCATTCAGTGAAGGATCGTTGATCCATATGCCACCGGCAGGGGGCAAAAAGAGGCTTGCAAAATCGATTCTTTACTGGGTGAATTGCAAAATCGTTGCATACAAAAATTTGGTTTTCACGATCCTGTACATTACCTTTAATAATCATTGAATCTTCATCGCTACAGCTCCTTCCATTATAGAAACAAGATCGGCTACGTTGATTCCCCACACTTCCCACATCCCCCAACCTCACCTTTTTGCACTCCCACTCATACTGCGTTCCTCTTCTCTTCCCGTTCCATCCCAATTCTGCGCCCAGTTATGCGCTAACAGCCGTAAGCACTTGATAATAGTCATTTATTGTCTAAAATGATTATGAATACTTTACACTATTCTGATGCCTTTTTATTTACATTTGTTTCAAGGCATTCCATTTCTTACAAGTTTTTATTCCCACCATTTACCTTATCGATCTGACGACGATTGAAGTAGAATCACACAAATGATTTTTGCTGTTTTATTATCTAATATCCTGGACGGTTTACGTCCATCGGATAGGCATTGTTATTTATCCTCTAATCAATATGAAACGAAAGATTGTAATTGAGATCCTATCATCTTTATTGATCCTGCTTTTTGTGTATACGAGTGTGAGCAAGTGGCTTGATTTTAAAACCTTCACCGGGCAAATGAACAACCAACCCTTTCCCAATTGGTTAACGCCCGCCCTGGTATGGACCCTCCCTGCTGCAGAAATTATTATTTCGGGTTTGTTGATGTTCGACAAAACACAACTCCTCGGTTTCCGGGCTTCGTTGATATTAATGTTATTGTTTACGTTGTATACACTGCTTGTTTTATTAAAAGTATTTGGCAGGATGCCTTGCTCCTGCGGCGGTGTTATTGAGAACCTAAGCTGGAGCCAGCATTTAGTGTTCAACCTTTTCTATGTTGGTGTAGCCCTGGCTGGTATGATCCTCAAGAAAAAGAGAAGCTGAGCATTTCATAATCATCTACCAATTGCTGTTTTGAGCGACGAACGACTTCAGGGAAGCCGAAAACCTGTACAATAGAGTAGGCAACATTTTATGTATTCAAAAAACCAGTTATGAAGAAAAGTAGATTTTCGCTCATGGCCCTGGCTGCCGTTGCAGCCCTTTCCAGCGCTTTTGCCAGCAAACCAGATTGTTTATCATGCCAGGAGACCCCTCAGTTCCATCTTAATGGTACCGTGTATGAGGCTTTGGGGCAATTTGGAATTGATTATGATTGCGATTACATGATTGATAAGACCTGTACCTATTATAGGCCCAACCCCGGCCAGCAACCCAATGTGTATGCCGGCTGCAGGTTAGGCATTTGGATTGACCTGGGCGCCCGTGCGCAGAAATAAAGGTTCATATAACAATTATTACACTGTAATCATCTTATTGGAAACAAAGGGACTTCCTGTGCAAATGGACCAAATCAGCAATTTTGGCGCATTTTGATCATCCCCCCCGAAAAACGGTTTAGCAACTAACGAAATGTTAATCAACGGATAATGTGTATTGTAAACAGTTGTTAGCCAAATTGTTGATACCAAAATTTTCCCCTTATCAAAAAAAAGTTCTACATTCATGTTTTCATAGGATAAGGTTTAATGGTTAATGGTATTTGATTAGTGCGGTCCCGCCTCTGGCGGGACCTTTTATGGGCGGTAGCCGTATTGACTATTAACGGGGATTTTGTGTCATGCCACTTAGGTTAATTACATCCGGCGGCAGCAATAATGTATAACGCGGATCGCCTGGAGTAAGCTGGTAGGGTTGATCCAGTTGACGCCTTAAGATAATGTTGGCGCCCGATTTGTTCAACCGGCGCAGGTCGGTCCACCGCAGGCCGCGAAAAGGCAGTTCCTTTCTTCTTTCTATTAATATGACCCGCAAAGCATCTTCCGCATTAGCGGCGGTTAAAGGTTTAAAGCTATTAGCCCGCCACCGGTTTACCAGCAGGGTATTCAGGTCGGTCATGGCTTCCTGCACCTGGCCCATGCGTGCCAGGCATTCGGCCCTGATGAGGTACACCTCGTCCGTAGCGAGGCCGGTAAACAATTGGTTGGTGCCATTGTAACTGGCCTTGGGGTTTATATTGCCATTACCGGGGTTGGGCTGGAAAAAGATAATGCTGCGCAGATCATTGGGTGCATACGAACGGTACAAATTACTGTCTACAATACAATTGCTTACGGTTCTTGCCCGCAAAACATTCGTGGTAATAAACCTGCTTTGGTAAATGGTTTCTGCATTGAGGCTGTTGAAGGGATTGCTTAGCTGGGTATTGAGGGTATCGTATTTGATCAGGGTATTGTACAGTTTCAAACAACTGTCCGCATAAGTTTTGGCCAGGGAATAATTGTCCATGCTCAGGCAGGTGCGGGCCAATAAAGCAAAAGCTGCCGGCCTGGACGAGCGGTTACGGTTTTTGGCCGGGATGGCTGCTGGTAATAAGGAACTGGCTTCCTGCAGGTCACCAACAATCTGGGCATAGGTTTGCTGCAGGGTTGACCGCACCGATTTTTCATCCACACCAGGTACTAAGCGTAAAGGGATGCCCCATTTATCATCGTTGGCATTGGTGCTGTATATGGGCGCAAATACCTGCGCCACCTGGTAAAAGGCATGCGAACGGGCAAAAAGGGCGGCGCCTTTAATGGCCTTCCAATTGCTTTCGTTGTTGGCGGTAACCGGTATTTTGGACAGGCTTTCCAGGATCACATTGGCATAAAATACCTGTTTATAAGGACTGTTCCAGTCGCCAATATCACCTGTCAATCCATCAAAGGTTTCCGCCAGCCAGATATAGGCATTCCTTTCTTTGATAATCAGGTTACGCCAAAATGGGTAGGGCATGTAAAAATTATCGGCCGATAGTTCGCCCAGCACGGGTGTTTCATTCATCACGGTTTCATTGTCCAGCAGGGCTTGGCATTCTTCCAGGGTAGAAGGAACAAATAGATCACTATCCGGCTTGGCATCCAGGAACTTCTTTTATCGCAGCTGCTCACCCCGGCCAGGGCAAGGGCCAAGAGAAATATGTATAACTTTTGTACGGTATTCATATCCCTTATTTGAAATCAATTTTAAGTCCTGCTGCAATGGTGCGTGGCGCCGGGTACCCGCTGATATAGTCCGGATCAATACCCGCGTTATTGGCCTTCCACAGGATGCCGATATTATTGGCATATACATAGAATTGTACCGCCTGGATGGGCCCTTTTTTAAGTACCTCCTGGTTGAGATCATAACTGAGGCGGATATCCTGTAGCCGTACATGATCGCCTTTTTCTACCAGGATGCTGGAATACTGGTAAAACAGGTCCCTGGAGTTGTTAGCAGGATATAACATGGAGGGTACATTGGTGTTTGTTTCATCGCCCGGTTTTTGCCAGCGCTGGCCATAGTCTGCATGCCCCTGGCCGTTAAATCTGAACAAGTCATAATAACTCATAGAGGATCTCCTGAAATAATAACCGGCTTTCCAGGTGATATTGAAAGCCAACTGCCATTGCTTCCAGGCAATCGTATTACGCACACTGCCAAACAGGGTTGGGTTGGCTGGTCCATTGTACAGCAGGTTGTTGAGATCGGTAGAGTTGCGGATAGCGCCATAGTCTTTGCTGATCTGGTTGGTCAACCAACCCTGCGGATCGCCGTTTACCGGGTCAAGGCCCATCCAGCGCAAACTGTAAATGGAATAGACAGGGTTTCCTTTCAGTGGATTGATAAAATCTTTATTTATGTAAACGCCAATGCCATTTTGCTGCACTTTGTATTCGGTTATTTCATCTTTCGTATAACTAAAGAGTATGGTACTGTACCATTTCCAATCCTTCTTATTGATGTTTTGGGTATGCAATGTAATATCTATACCGCGACCCTTCATATTGGCGGTATTGCCCCGGAAATTAGCAACGCCGGTAGTAGGATCAAGCGGACTATTGCCAATCAGGTCTTCGGCCTTGCGTTGGTAGTATTCAAGACTGCCGCTGATGATATCCTTTTGCGATCTAAAATCGATCCCGATATTGCTCATGCGCACTTTTTCCCAGCGCAGGGCTGGGTTGGGCGGATTCTCAATACTGGCGCTGGTTGCTCCATAACTGTTTTGTCCCTGGATGATGGCAGAGGTAAAAGCCGAAACCGTGCGGTCTACATTGCCATTGTACCCATGGGTAAGGCGTAATCGCAGGTAGGGCAGCCAATCGGCATTTTTGAAAAAGCGTTCTTTGTTGATCTCCCAGCTCAGGCCAGCGCTCCAAAGCGGTACTCCCTTCTGGTTGGTCTTCACCCCAAAAATATTCGACTCATCTTTGCGGGCGCTGGCCGAAAAAATATAACGCTGATGAAAGGTGTAAGCAGCATTCACAAAATAGGAAAGATACCGGTCAATCTTGGTACGGTTTTTATCAAAATAGGGGATCTTTAGTTCAAGCGATGGATTATAATATATCTTGTAAGGGATGTTATAATTCACCGGTGTACTTATTTGCCGGTCGGGGTCATACCCATATTGACGGGCAAAAATTTCTTCCGTAGTTAAACTCCTAAGCTCAGCACCGCCAAAGGCATTGAAGCGATGCCGGTTATTCCAGCTATGCGTATAGTCGGCCTGCGCCCGGATATTATGGGCCTGGTAAGTGGTATTTACCCGGTCCAGTATGCCGCCATAAGGGATGGGTGTGGTGAGGGTAGACCCATTGATCTGTGTGTACTGGTTAATCAGGTCACGTGTAAAGAATGTTTCCATGCTTTGGAGGTTCCGCCGTTCTGCATACCCCTTATTGTATTGGTACAAGAGGTTGGCGCTAAACCCTGGAACAATATGGTATTTCAATCCGCCATTGATGCGGTAGTCGGTAATATTGGTTTTATTGTTCGACAAGCGCAGTTCATCCAGGGGCCGGTAATTCCAGTCCAGCAGCCGACCACCGCCGGCTGTATCAATATAAGATTGACGGAGGGTTAAGTACTGTGCTGCTGGCTGTCCGTTGGCATCTTTTAGTTGAGTGTAGGGATTGTTGATGGCAAAGGCATTGCTGGGGCTGCGTACCTGGCTGGCTGAAAAATAATGCCTGTCGTGAGTTCCAACTTCTTTTGCAACAAAGCATAGGTATTGTTGGCATTGAGTGTAATGCGGTTGTATTGGTTGCCCTCCTGGCTGGGCAGGTTCCTGTCGTAACCGGCCGAAAAATAATATTGATTATGTGTACCGCCGCCACTGGCGCTCAGGGAATATTGCTGGTTAATGCCGGTACGGTACAAATATTTCTCCTGATCCTTGCGTACATCCTGCTGCCGCAGGGTATTGAGCAGGGCGGTAGCCTTGGCCGAAGATATCAGGCCATCCCTTTCCTGTATCATGATCTCTACCGCAGGTGATAAGGCTGGATGCAGTGGATTGGTTTCCCGATCAGCGAAAAACTCATTGTTAAAGAGGAAGCGCTCTACATCAATATAATCACTGGAGCTCATGATGGGATCATAATACAGGTCGGGCTTAGTAGTCACCGTTACATTGGCATTGACAGAAAGTTTAATGGCCTGGTTATACTTACCACTTTTGGTGGTAATAACAATTACCCCATTGGCGGCATAGGCCCCCAGATCGAAGCGGCGGCGGCATCCTTTAATATGGTAATACTTTCTATATCGTTGGGGTTGATATTGTTTACATCGCCCGTGTATGGAAAATGATCCAGGATGATCAGTGGATCGGGATAGGCGAAAATGGTACTGCGGCCGCGTATATTGATGCTGGATTGATTGACGCCTTCCTGCTTGTTTTTAATGAACAATACACTGGGTGTAACACCCTCCAGCCGGTCCAGTACATTGGTCCCCACTTTATAGTTCAATAACTTATTGTCGATCTTGGAAAAAGAACCCGTTAGCTGTTCGATGGGCGCCTTCTGATATCCGGAAGCAACCACCACTTTTGATAATTCCCTGGCCACCAGCTGAAGTTCGATCAATAGGTCCTGGTTTCCCTTTAGGTTAATAAACCGTGTTTCATAACCTACACTACTCACAATAAGGCTGTCTTTGAGCAGCATATTATTCAAAGTGAAGTCACCATTCTCGCCGGTGGTTATTTGTTGTTTGCTGCGCAAGGCTATAACGGTGGCACTGGGTATGGGATCGCCTGTTTTGTTAACGATCCTTCCCTTGATGGAAGTTCTGGGTGGCTCCTCATCAATAGTGCGGGCAGTACTGGTACGTGGTGGCGTTAGTAAAACACTTTCTTTGAATAACTCGTATTCAAAAGGCTGGTCTTTAAAAATAAGGGGAAGTATTTCTTCAATGGTGGCGTTGCGAACCTGCAGACTTACTTTATTGGCATGGGCCAATAAGACGGGTTTGTAAATGAAGCGGTAATTGGTTTGCTTTTCTATTTCGGTGAATACAGTTTCCAGCGAAACACGCTGCATGGAAATAGTGATCAGCCTCTGTTGAGAAGTAGGATTGCGTTGGGCAAATCCTACAGCACTCAAAAGCAAGCAAGTTATGGTCAATAATAAAATGTTGGTTCTATTCACGCCGACCCTGTTGTTATGGTTACTCTGCTTCCTCCGCTTAATTAGGAAACTTTTCACATCCCCGTCTTGGCCAGGTATAGGTTTTTCAACAGGGATATAAAACTAAAAACTGCGAACCAGGAGCAAATATAGCTCTTGGTTCGCAGTAGAAACAAGATTGCTGCATGTTTGTGTGCATGCAGCACAGGATGGCTTAATGATTAATGGGAAATACGATGGATTCCAAATATTTTTAGTGACCTTTTAGTTAACCTTTTGAATACCATTATGTTATTACGATCTTTTTATCCTTACTGTTCAGTTCTAACTTAATTCCCTGTGATCTTAATACCTTGATTACGTCTTCGATAGCATACTTTCGTGAAATTTGACCTTTCAATGACGTTTCCGGGATCTTACCGGCATACTCGATTTTCAGGTTGTACCAGCGCCCGATTTCCTGCATCGCTACTTTTAGACCATTTACGAGGTTGATCTCATCATTCATCCAGGGTACAGCAGTGGCAATATCCACCTCCAGTACTTGCTGAACTTTTCCGCCTCTGTCAACCAATGCTTCCTGACCAGGTTTCAGCACCTTTTGAACCCCTGTTTTGGTGGTTAGTTTTACCGAACCATGCAACAGGATGGTTTTCACCAGGGCGTCATCCGTATAAGCGTTTATGTTGAAACGCGTTCCCAATACTTCAACGATACCTCCATCTCCCAGCGGAGAGCTAATAGCCACTTTGAAAGGCTTATCAGCCATGGGGGCAACTTCGAAAAAAGCCTCACCGGTTAGTGAAACATTTCTTTCACCACCGGCGAAGGCTATAGGAAAACGCAATGATGAAGCCGCATTGAGCCAAACTATGCTTCCGTCGGGAAGAATAACCTGGAACTGCCCGCCCTCGGGGTAGATACAGTATTGTAAAGAACTTCCGATCCAACAGCTATTGGACCCTTTCCATTGGCCTCATTGACACCGTGATATTGCAATTGCCCATTGGCCTTCGATATCGTAATACCTTGCTGATCAATTTTCTGCTGGTCGGTGGAATTGTCCAACACCATCTTTTGCCCATCAATCAGGGTAAGGGTGGCTTTGGCACTACCTGGAACAATTTTCCTGGTTGATGATGGGCCACTACTTTGTTGGTCGGCCATTGGCTGCGGCGTGGCTGGTTTGAAATACCACCAACCTGCCATAGCAACACCCAAAACAACAGCTGCTGCGGCAGCATATTTCCACCACAGGCCACCAACGGGATAAAGTGGTTTTACTTTTGCCGTAGGTTCTATCTGTTGGATGGTTTTCTGCCAAATGGCTTCTGTGTCAACCCGTGCATAAGCTTTCAACTTTTCAGTTAAAACCTTTTCATCAGATAATTCAACAAACAAAGAGCGATTTTCTTCAGATTCGGCCAACCACACTTGTAACTCATTTTCCTCCTCCTGGCTCAAAGTCAGCACCCGACGCTTGTTAATCAGGTTTAATATTTTTTTCGACTTTTTCCATAAGTAATAAGGTGATGAATTGAGTTTTGAGCCAGTAACTCTGCCGTGATCCTTAATATAAACAGCAGGTGTTGGCTTTTTGACAAAAAAGATTTTTATGTTTTTATTTTCTTTTTCCGAAGCCTGGGAAGCGCCATCGGCCGGGGCTTTGTTAATACCCTGATAAGTAAGCACCAGGCAGAAAAGGAATTGCAGCAGGAAGATCTTTCCGCGCAATAATTGCAGGGCCCTGGCTTTCTGGTTCAATACATTACGTGTTGAAATCCCCAATTTGTTAGCCGCTTCTTCTGTGGTGGCCCCTTCAAAATAAACCTGTTCAAATACAGCCCGGCATTTCCGGGGCAATTGCTCTATATACGGGTATAGTTTTTTGATGAGTTCGGTTTCAACCAGTTTGCGGAAGAAATCTTCTTCCCGGTCGCCCATCAGGTAGGATATTTCGTTGTTGGAGTTGGCTCGGCGTTGCTTTTGTTTCACCAGGTTTACACAAGCATTGCGTGTAGTGATGCGCAAAAATCCTTTTATATGGCCTTCATCACTGAATTGGGCCCTTCCATGCCACAATTTGGTGAATGTATCCGATACAATATCCTCTGCTTCTTCTTTATCCAGCCCATATTGTTCCGCCAGGTAACACAAGGCACGATGGTGCTCCTTGAATACCTCTTTAAAAGTATCCCCATTTCCATCCCGGAAGGCGACCATCCAATTTGACTTATCCTGGAATTTCGGGGTCATCACAATAGATGTTGGCGGCTGCTTGCGCTTTTTAGGTTGAATAAAATAAATAGATTACTTGCCTGCCATATTGGGCAGCGCAAAAAGATAAGGCTTAACCTGTTCAGGGAAGAAATGATCCAAAAAAATCAAACCCCGGCAAAACAGTTCATTTGATAAGGGGAGAGTTTGCCAATAATGTAACCGGGTAGTTGCCAGACTTGCAAGGTACCTGTATATGCCTTATTTATACAGATTCTATGCAATTGCAACATTACAAAATAAAAAGTAAACCTCCACCGGGTTCATCTATTCTAATAAGCTTGTATCCGCTATTACGGTCACTCAATGAGGTAATAAATTACCCCTATTGACCCCGGTGGCTAAATTATTTGATGTACATCAAGTGCATTTTCCCGTTAAATTGGCCGGACAATTCCCTTTTTATCAGGTCCTGCTTCCTATGCATCAATTAAACATGCAAGTTTCGCTCAATAGAAAAATCCCTACTTATTATCTTTTGGTTATAACATCTACTGCTTTACTTTTCGCACTACTTGGGTGATGATCCTGTAGGGTTTATATTGTGCTATAAATAGCAAGCCATAAAATGTGGATTATGAAATTATCTTCTTTGAAGCACCAGGCAATGGGCTCCCTGCTCCTTGCCCTGGCCCTTACATCCTGCCAAGACAAAAAAATACTCAACTGATTATTGAAAATAATGGTGTAGAACGGCCACAGGAATTGATCGTTATAAAAAGACCGGTACTGGAAACCAAGGTGGATAGCCTGTCGGCAGGTAAATACTTGCTGCTGGGGGAGGGTGGCCGGCCGCTGGTGGTACAATATGATGACTATGATGGTGATGGGAACTGGGACGAGCTTGCTTTCCTGCTATCTTTAAAGGCCGGCGAGAAAAAGTATTGGATGTATCCATAGCCGATGGGCCTGCCACCATCAAAGCGGCTGTACTGGCACATGTAAGGCATAGACGAAAGAATGCCGATAATACATTTGGCAATAACCTGCTTACTGATTCGGTACCTGCTGGTCAGCCCGCTACTGATTTTCCAAACAACCGCTGCCTGCTTTCTTAACGGAGGGACCGGCCTGGGAAAATGATAAAGTAGGATTCCGGCTTTATTTTGATGTCCGCAATGGAAAAGATATCTGGGGTAAAACGACTGCCCGCATGGTGCTGGATGAGGTAGGTACTGATACTGCCAAAAATTACCATGCCCTGGCCGATTGGGGAATGGATGTGCTGAAGGTAGGTAAATCATTGGGTGCAGGGGCTATGGGGGTATTGATGAGGGATGCAGCGGGAAAAGATACGCTGGTGCGCCTCGGAGGCCTCAATATGGGCAGCATTTTTATGAGCAGGTGGCAGATGGACCTGTGCGGGCCATTTTCCGGCTGAAATATCCTGAATGGAAACCATTGGATAGTACCCATACGGCGGCGTTTGCCGAAGAGATATCTATATGGGGAGGCCAGTATTTTTATGAAAGTACGGTATATGTAGCTGGTCTTCCTGCCGATGCCAGGTTGGTATCGGGTATTGTGAACCTGCACAGCCATGCTGCGCAGCAAATGGATACTGCCGGTTATAATGTATTGTATACATACGATACGCAAAGCGAGAACAAAGACAACCTGGGCATGGGCATTTTGCTGGCGCAAAAGGAATTTGATCATTTTATCACTACGCCCAATGTCAATACGGATGTACAGAATACGTATGGAGTGGCTTTCAAACCAGGCAGGGATCGGATCACTTATCGTTTTTATGCCGGCTGGCAACCCAGTGATGCGCAATTTGCCAGTGAAGCCAGCTTCCGCCAATTCATGATACAGGAAATAAAACGTAGTATACCGGTCAAAATCTCATGGCAATAGTAGTATAAGGGTGCCAGACCTGTTATATGGCTTCAACCTGGTGGCTGGTAACACCTACACATTACTACCTTAAAGAACCTGCCCGGCAGGGGCGACACTACACAAACGAAAGGTGTCACCGCTTATGGGTAAAGATTTTTCTTTCGGTCTTCCGGACTTTCGGTCTTCCCGACTTCCCGCCACCAGCCCGGAAAACGTACAGTTTGTACCGTAACCGGACAGTTTACGAACCTCTCATCCAGTTATAATATCATGGTTATCAAAAATATATTACCTTGGCACAACGATGGATACACTTGTATGGAAACTAATATTTTAAGGATCAAAGTCATTTAGCCATGAAGGATCAGGATCGTATCTGGACATTGGTGGCCCGAAAACTGGCTGGTGAAGCCAGTTGGGATGAACGCAAAGAGTTGGAGCTGCTCTTGCACAAATACCCGGAGATGACCTATACGGTGGAGATGCTCCTGAATTTGTGGGCGCAGGAAAAACCAGCTGAAAACGACGCAGCAGAAGAAGCCTTCGACCGGTTGATGCAGAAGATGACCCGCAAAAGGAACAATCAGCGCATGCTGCTACGATGGCCAGCCGTATTCCCTGGAAAAAAGCCCTTCCCGGTCGGTTCGTTTGTACAATACGATCATGAACAGCGGCGGCCTGTTGAATAATTATTTCAAAACATCCTGCCGTACGCTGTTGCGCAGCAAAACTTTTTCGGCCATTAATATCATTGGCCTTGCCGTAGGTATGGCAGGCGCAATTTTGTTATTGCTATGGATACAGAACTTATTCAACTTTGATAATTTCCATACGAAAAGAGACCGTATTTACCAGATCTACAACCGGGAAAAACCGGGCGGCGAAGTACATGTTTGGAACAGCACTTCCCACCCCCTGGGGCCAGCGCTGAAAGCCGGCTGGCCACAGGTAGAAGAAGCGGTGCGTATGAACTGGGTGGGCGCTTTTATCCTGAAGTATGGTGATAAACAACTGCAGTCGCAAGGTTTCTTAACCGATGCTGGTTTCTTCTCCGTATTTGACTTTCCATTCCTCAAAGGCAATCCTGCCACCGCATTAAAGGAGACACATTCCATCGTACTCACTGAAAAAACAGCTCAAAAACTTTTTGGTGAAGAAGAAGCCCTGGGCAAGGTGATCCGGATCGACAGCAATGTCAACTTTACAGTGACGGGAATCCTTAAGAACCTGCCTGCCAATTCGCGTTTTGGTTTTGATTACCTGGTGCCCTGGGGTTATACAAAGGAAGTAGGCTGGGGCAACAATGACTGGGGTAGTAATTCCATTAATACCTATGTTTTGCTGAAGCCGGGCGTTAGTGAAAGAACGGCCAATGAACTCTTTGCCAATGTGATCAGGAAAAACGATCCAAAAATAAAGACCCAGGTATTTCTACATCCTATGAAGAAATGGCTGTTGTGGAGTCGTTTTGAAAATGGGAAGATCGTAGGAGGTGTGATCGACGAAGTTCGATTGATGGGCATTATCGCTGCTTTTATTTTGCTCATTGCCTGCATCAATTATATGAATATGAGTACGGCCCGCAGTGAAAAAGGGCCAAAGAAGTAGGCATCCGCAAGGTAGCGGGCGCCGGCAGAAATTCACTCGTAGTGCAGTTCATCAGTGAGTCCATGATCATTGCCCTGGTAGCTGGCTTGCTGGGTCTTATCATTGCCCAATCGGCCCTGGGATGGTTCAATCGTTTATCGGGCGATCGTTTAACCATTCCTTATCAACATCCGGGTTTCTGGCTGGCCGCGCTGGGTTTTGTATTTTTCACCGGCCTGTTGGCGGGTAGTTACCCTGCCTTTTACCTCTCTGCCTTCAAACCGGTAAAAGTATTAAAGGGCACTTTTAAAGCCGTGCATGCCCTGGTTACTCCCCGTAAAGTGCTGGTGGTGGTTCAGTTTACTTTTGCTATCATCTTTATCATTTGTACGGTCATCATTTACCGCCAAATACTCCATGCGCAAAACAGGGATATGGGTATTAATATGGACAAGCTGGCCTTTGCCTATGTGAAAGGCGACATGTCTAAGAACTATCCACTCATTAAGCAAGAACTACTGAACAAGGGTTTGGCCAGCTCTGTTACCCGTACCAATTCGCCGGTGACTGATATCTGGAGTAATACCGATCGATACAGTTGGGAAGGTAAAGCGCCCGATCAACATGTTGGGTTTGCACAATTCCTGAGTGATGACGATTTTACACAAACCATGGGTATAAAAGTGATCGCCGGGCGTGATATCAATACCAAAATGTATCCTACCGATTCAACGGCTGTATTGCTTACTGAATCGGCGGTAAAACAAATGGGATTAAAGCAACCGATCGGACGGATCATTAAAGGTGAATTCAACGACTGGCATGTGGTAGGGATGGTGAGTGATTTTATTCCCGGCAACCCGTTTCAACCCATTGTTCCCATCGTATTGCAGGGGCCTAATAAAGACTGGTTCGGCGCTGTCAGTTTCCGGCTGAAGAATACCTCTAAGGAAGAACTGGATAAAGTAGCCCAGGTATTCAAAAAATACAATCCCGATTATCCTTTGAGTACTACCTGGCGCAGGAAGCGTATATCAATAAATTCCGTGGTCAAAAAAGTATTGGTGAACTGGCCGCTGTGTTTGCGGGCCTTACCATCCTTATTTCCTGCCTGGGTTTGTTTGCCCTGGCTACCTATATGGCCGAAACCAGGATCAAGGAAGTTGGTGTACGCAAGGTGCTGGGAGCCTCGGTATCGGCTATTGTAAGCTTATTGTCAACCGGCTTCCTGAAACTGATCTTAATTGCCTTCCTGGTTGCTTCCCCGGTTGCGTGGTGGCTAATGCACAGTTGGCTGCAACATTTTGCTTATCGTATTGATATTGGGTGGTGGGTATTTGGTCTTACCGGGCTGGTATCTGTACTGATAGCCATTTTAACGGTCAGCTACCAGGCCTTGAAAGCTGCTTTGTCGAGCCCGGTGAAGGCCTTACGTAGTGAATAACCTATCCATTAAACAACAGGCCCGGGAGAACCTTCATACGCAACTGGGGCAGGCACTAAAGAAGCGACGTGGCATAGAGGTCGAAAGCTGCTTTGGCGACATTAACCACAATATGGGGTTCCGTGGCTTCCACTTGCGTGGCCTGCGTAAGCAAAGCCAGTTTTTGCCACTTGGCCGTCCCCGCAACCTGGTACCTACGCAGAGCACCTACCGATCTTAAAATATATAGCCGCCAAGGTCGGCCATATATTTTTCCTTCTATTGAGGTAACGACCTTTTGGATCAGCCCCAGATCAAAGAATCGAGGACGATTTTATACAGAAGTAACAGGAGAAGCTGAACCAGGTACTCTATTGGAAACTTATCTTCTGCTGCATTACTCAATGCATACTTGTACTCCCAATTGCCGTTCTTAACTTTGGTGACCTCGATGATCAACTGATGTTCTGAACAATCGGCGGATTCTCGATCTCAGGTATATACGGTTTGTAAATATTCGATGTATACCTAATTCCTTTTAACGGTTTTGTGTAACCGGATATGCTCCCATTTATTAGAACCCTCCGGCGGGTATAGTACATATACTGCCACCCGGCAATTGTCCACCTTTCCGGTATTACCGCAAGACTGACGCGATACGCCCACCGAATGTTCCCCTTTTGGCGTGAGAATGCTCGTCCAACAATAGCCCCACTAGTTCAAAATCCTGAAAAATGGGATTTGTGTCTTTAGCTACTTTATCAAAGCCCGCCCGGGTGCCCCACGCTGATTCACTTATAAAATGCTGCATCCGGTAATAACCACTGTCTACCACATGCTCCACCATTCGCTCTATATTCCCCGTGCCGCTTTGAAATAATCCTTCTACGTATGGCACAGAGAGGCTCAACTTGTTGGAGGTGATGGTTTTAAAGACCTGGCCATTGCTTCCCATATATTTTTCGAGCCGCTTTTCATCGGCCGGGTGCATCAGGTTTTGACTATGTCCTATATCTATATACGTTATTTACATCACGCAAAAACATCTAATTCAATTCATTTCTCCATTTTTTTAACTTGTAAAAGCAGAACTAATCTCTCAATTATTAAAACTGGTGTTGACGTAAGAACGATTATTTGTAACTTAGTATGAGCTGATTAACCCTTATAAAGGATAGTAAGAAATCAAAGGTTATACAATAGGAACTCGACTAAACTGCCGTAAATTAACATACTCGCTATTTCTTCACACACAAAAAAAAACGATTATGAAAAAGACGATCAAATTGTTTTTTGCTACCCTCCTGCTATTTGTAGGTAGCTCCTTTACTACTGCCCCAGCATTTTCTGAAAGCAAGGCTGCTTTAGGAAAGAATGTTGCTAGTGCCCGTGTGCATGCAAACGTCGGCCTGACAGTGGTGAATGTGAGCAATATTGAAGCACAGCTACCTGTTATGGCTTACAGTCTTTACAATGGCCCAACCAGTACTTACGGTACCGTTGTAGATTTGTACAATTACGACCTGGAAGTACAGGGAGGTGATATTTTGTACTTCAAAAGTGACTTACTCCCATTAATATTAGGTTACACGATAACTGCTGCTGAAGTTGCCAGTGGCAAAATAACCGTGGTGGCGTCTATTCCTTAAAAGTAGAAGGGTGTCAAAAGTACGATACACCCTCTTTTTATTCGGGCCCCTGCCGGAGACTTGTAGCCGTTTAAGCAATTCTCAGGGGCCTTTTTTTACTCTTTTGAGTAAGGGCTGTTTTGTAATTTTAAGTTAGCACACTAAAAATTACAATGGCTAAAATAAATACTTCCGTAATATTTAAGAAATACAATCAGCAACCATCTTTATTGCTCCTTCTCTGGAAGAACTAATTGGCGAAAAGCACTTTGTTCGGGTAGTCGACGAAGTTGTAGAGTTTATGGATATCAGCGACTTAATTAATTTGTATCATGGCGGCGGCACCAGTACAGCCTCCCCGACTTGCGGACAATTGATAATTTACGTAGCAGCAAGGCTAAAGATGTCATAGAGATTCTTTTTAAGGAAATGCTGGAATTCCTGGTAGTACACCAACACAAAATAGTATGGAGGAAGAATGCTGAACGCTATGGGCAAAAAGTGTGGAAAAATGCCGGGACCAGTTTAAACAGATAGATGAGTTGAATAAATAGGAATCTATTGCAGGGAAGGTGGCTGAACTGATCCAGGCTGGCATATTTTTTTAAGGATGTGTAGTATACACGTAAGCACCATGCCGGTAACAGTTGAAAGTAACTTTATGAATCACGATGTACATACCGGCCCCGCCGCTATAGACCTACTGCTGGAAAGCGATGGCTTTTACAAAAAAATGCTCCAGCAACTACCCGTAGCTATTTACTCGTGTGATAATGAAGGATATATAAGATTCTTTAATGAAGCTGCGGCAATGCTTTGGGGGCGTGAGCCGGCATTGGGCAAGGAGCGTTGGTGTGGTTCGTGGAAAATGTACAGGCCCGATGGTACCTCACTGCTGCCCGAAGTTTGCCCCATGGCCATTGCCCTCAAAGAGGGAGAGTCGTTCAGGGGCAGGAAATCCTCGTTTATCGCCCAGATGGCAGCAAACGTTATGTAATCTCTTCCCCGCAACTTGTTATGGATGATACCGGCCAATTGAAAGGGGCAGTCAATATGCTTACCGATATTACCGCCCGCAGGCAGGCAGAAGAAAGGATGGAATACCTGGTGCAACTCAATGCAGACCTCGAAAGATCGAACCACGAGCTGGAACAATACGCCTACATTGTCAGTCATGACCTGCAGGAGCCTTTGCGCAAGATCCAGACCTTTGCGGAACTGCTCAAAACGAATATTGATGACCCGGAGGCGGTGGAAACGTATTACAATAAGGTCGATGCTTCGGCCAAACAGATGACGGGCCTGATCAACGATGTGCTGAACTATTCCCGGCTTTCGCGGTCGGAGCAAGCATTCACAGCAGTAAACCTCAACCAGGTATTGGAGGACGTAAGGAATGATTTTGACTTATTGATCGAGCAAAAAAATGCCATCCTTACTGTTGGCCTCCTCCCTTTGGTGATGGGCGATTACCAGCAACTGCGCCAGTTATTTGGCAACCTGGTGAGCAATTCCCTGAAATTTAATGAACAGCAGCCACGCATACAGATCAGCCATACCCTGGTTGATTCACCATCTGGCCTACCAGCAACCGGGCAGCCAGCGGGCCGCTATGTTAAGATCATTTTCAACGATAATGGCATTGGCTTTGACCAGCAATATGCCGATCAGGTATTTGTGGTGTTCAAGCGGCTCAATAACCGGCAATTCTACAGTGGTACCGGTATTGGGCTGGCATTGTGTAAAAAGATCGTGGAAAAACATGGCGGCATCATCAGCGCCAGAAGTAAATTGGGTGCGGGCGCCACTTTTACTATTTTCCTGCCTCCCGGCAATTAAAGACTGCCTATCACCTGCCTGGAAGCTAGTAATAAGCGATGATCCGGATTTCATTTTTCTATAACAGTGGTTGGCCTTCATGGCGCCTCCATGATTCCACAGGTAATTCTCTTCGGATTCTCTTTGCTTCCCTGGGATTCAAATCGGTTTTGAGATTTGTAAAGCCGGCTGTTTATAGTTTCAACTGTTGATGAATAAAGGCATTGTTGCTATTATTTACAATAGGTCAATAAATTGAATAATAATGGCGATGCGGGTGGAGGATGAGCCACTGATCAGCTATGGCGGATCGAGTACCTGGCATGATGATATTTCTGATGGCCCGGTGTATTGTACCATTACTTTCAATGACCGCACTGCCCCGGCAAATCTGCGGGCATGGGTGATCGTTGGCTATCCGGATTTTGCCCCGGAAATTGTGAACATATCGACGTTGAGTGATACCATGTTTGATGTAGGAGTACGTTGCTTTGCACTGATTCCGGAAATGTATTACCGTGGTGAATTTGTAGCCACTTACGAGGCTAATTATGAGCGGGATATTTTGCCCATCATGCACCGGATGGCCCAATACCAGTGGGTTTCAAATATTCAGCCGATGCTGGCTTTTGCTTCCAATATTTTTGACTTCACCGATAAAAGTGAAGCAAACCGGGCCAACCGTGAAAAATATTTTTCCTATTTCAGGGGCCCGAATGGCCTTCATGACGATTCGCCCTATCAACCATCAGGTACTTTGTTTATGGAAAACGGTGCGGATATATTTCCGATGATGCCACTTAATTCGGGCAGCAATTCGGTGAGCAATACTACTTTGATCAAATTTCTTGCATTAAATGAAACGCAATATTTCCTGATGGGACAATGGGCCAGGGGAGTCTTTTCTACCGGGGATGTGAGCCCGTACCCTGTGAGCCCACTTGATACGGCCAGTGTGGGCAATTGTGCGGGACTGCCGATGTGTCCGGGGATAGAAGTGACCTGGAATATGCAAAACCCAGCAGTTTACGGGAGCCCGTTTGTGATACAGGACAGGGTCGGCAAAAATGGTTATAACAGTTCGGGACTGAATCCTTCGCGGGATGAATGTGAGGGAGGCGGCTGCCAGCCGGGCGACCTGACGAAGCGGATGGCCTGTCCCTGGCAGGCGGATTTTTTCCAGTGTACGGTTCAGTATGTAAATTTCACTGACCCTGCCGTGAATAAAATTCCCAATGAGGATGGAGATGGATTGAAGCCTATGCCGCCTACCTATTATTCTTATTGGTGGCCACCTCAAAGTCCATGGGATGTGCTGGTGGGTGAATTAGGTCCGGAGGGGCAGGCTGCTTCCAATGGACCTGCGGGCCAGCAGATGAATTATCAGCGTGGGATCAACAATTTTGTGCAGATGGTGGAGTATTGGTTTTCGCTGGCTTTTATCCGCAACCGGAATGCGGGGGCTCCTGATTATCCTTTCTTTACAGAAACGGAAAGGAACAATGAATTGTTCTCTTTTACGAATATGCCTGTGAGTGCTATCAGTGGCAATGAAACGGATGCGGAAACGACGATCCCGGTATTTTATATGGAAACAACAGGTTCCAAGGTGGCTTCCAGGAGTGTGCGTGCGCAAAAGCTGGTAGCGGCGTTGGAAGAGCGGGCTTTTAAAGCGATTGCAGTAAAACCGGATGGATTGGGCTTGCCACGTTCGGATACGCGTAAAAGGCGTTAATTGATTGTATGCAAATGATTACAACGGATGTGCTGATTGTTGGCGGCGGCTTTGCAGGGGCCGCCGCCAACGATCAGCTTATTGCAATATGGGGATGGTATTTCTGTAACCATCGTGGAGCAGAGTGATCTGGATATACGGCGGGTGGGAGAACATGTGAGTGCCGGGATATTCGGGTTGCTGGATTACCTGCAACTCAAGCAGTCGGATTTTGGCGCGGGTTGTTTTGTGCCCACGTATGGCAATACTTCTTATTGGGGTATTGACCAGCCTGTAATACGGGACTCGATCTTTACAACAGAAGCTGCCAGTTATCAATTAGACAGGACGCAGTTTGATCTTACTTTATTGCAGCGGGTATCGGACATAGGGGGCATATTTTTCCACGCACAAAATGCACCCGGTTTTCGCAGGTCGAAGATGGTGGATGGGAAGTGTTGTTACAGCATCCGCAACTAGGGCGTTTTGGTATTCGTGCGCGTTTCCTGATCGATGCCAGCGGTCGATCTGCTTCGGTGTGCCGCCAGATCGGTGTGGGCATAAAAAGACGATCACCTGATGGGGGTGGGCGCCTTCCTGCCATTTGGTGAGGGGACTAAGTTGGCCCATATTACTGTGCTGGAATCGGTAGAGCAGGGCTGGTGGTACTGTGCTACTCTTTCACCAGACAGGATGACGGCTGTATTCTTTTCGGATGCAGATATTGTATCGAAGCAGGCTTATCATACCATGGCTGGCTGGACAGGGCTTTTACAACAAACGAGGCAGGTGAAACAGTTGTTACAGGGAGCTAATGCCAATGAGGAGTTGTGGGTAAAGAATGCGCATACGCAGATCTCTCATTGTATTGACAGCCGGTCTTTCCTTGCTATTGGTGATGCGGCATTGGCTTTTGATCCGGTATCTTCTTTTGGGATTGGGTTTGCGATCACTTCGGCCTGCCAGGCGGCGGCCATTGTATTGCTTGAATTATCAAAACCTGAACGGCAACGGATCCTGGCTTATCAACGGGATCTCGAACGGCATTTTAATCAATACCAGGTTTTGCGCCGGAAGATTTATGGTCATGAGCGTCGCTGGCCTGCTGCTGCATTCTGGCAGCGCCGGCAGGAAAAGATGGCCACTGTATAAGCTTAGACAAGGTTTCAACATTTTTCAGGAGAAGACAGCGTGGTTACTAAAGCGTAGTGTGCCAGGAGTGAACCAGCCTGTGCATAACCTGCGTATTGCCAGCCTATAGCCTACACATTGTCTACACATAGCCTACGCATAGCCTAAGTCATTAATGTATAGTGGTTTAGGCCTCGTTTAGGCTATGTGTAGGCTATGCCTGGGCAATATGCAGGCAATATCCCTGCAGGAAGATACCAATTCCAGACCCTGTGCCGTAGTGTTGCCAGTCGCTGGTAGGAGGCTTGGCAGTGGACCAATTCAAATATATACACTTTTTATACTGATCCCCTTCTCTCTGCACGCCTGCCTGAATAACTGATCCCGCCTTCGCCATGCCCGCAGTTCAATGGATATATATTCACCAGGCGTTTTCTTCACCAGCCCCCGCTCAACAGACCTCAAGCCGCGCCTTGCGCGGCGATTAGCGGGCTTCAACTTCGTGGCCGGCCCATCTACAGGTAGTTGCCTGCCGCCATACTGCTTCACCAGGTAAGCTATTATGTCTTCCTCTTTCCATTGGTATTTCAGCCAGGTCATTGCTTCACCCGTGAGCTTACGGTAGAGCCTGTGCTTTTTACGGTTCACCGGTAGTGCCCCATATACACTTGAAGCAATGCGGGCAGCATGGGCCAGCCAGGCAGCATATTGCATCGTTTTACGGAAGGCAGGATCTTTCTTTACCCGCTTACCCGTGAGTGTACTGCGGGATCGCATATAATACTGCCCAAACATCCGGTATACCGTAATGGCACCTACGGTACCGGTAAATGATGGTGGTGAGGTAAGTCGCGCCATAACATTGAATTTACCTAAAGGTAACGAGTACCAATGTGCTGCCGGGAGCAGCAAATGCAAAACAACAGTTTCCGGCATATTCAATTAGAAACCGATAAAAAAGTCACATTTTAATCCGCCGGCTTCAATCCCCATCCCCTACCAGCCTGTTCGTCAAATGTATTCCAATGCTGCTGCAAGGGGCCTCACAGAGACCAAAAAGGGGCTAAGTTGGTACATGCTTCGGGTATAAAGCGCATACGCCTAAGCGGGCCCCGAACAAGGCCCTAACAAGGTACGAATGAGACAGGAATCAGGTCCAAAGAAAATGATTACAACCCACCTACTACCACCTGCCCCGCCTGGCTATTTAAACGCACACAGATCCTGCATATAGCCAGTACACTTTCAAACTGCACCAGTGGGTCCGGCAAAATAATCTCATTTTACTATTTTTTGATTGCATCAACGTGATGAGCTGCTGGTCAGGACTGACAGTAGCTCACTGGAAGCATTTTTATTTTATGCTCTCTTTAGATAAGGGGTTTTCATAATTGCCTTGTGCCATTTGTCGTCATAGTACACAAATCTGATTTTTTGACTTCTTGCCGGTTTATTGTTTTGTAACCAGTTGCCTAATTATTAATTCCGGTTTTTAGCGGATTTTAGATAAATATCTATAGCATTAACTTGGCTTTCGTCAGTCGTTATATTACCTTGCTTGTCAATAAATCTAGTATAAATATTCCCAGATTGTTTTGTTGATGCAATATGAGCTGTATCATATTGGGGACGATGTCAGGCTTTTATGGTGGTCTTTTTTGCTAATCATTTTTCTTGCCGTACTTTTTTTTCATACTACTCATGCCATTTCTGTAAGTCTTCTTTTGAGAATACTAGCTTCCCAAATAAAGTTCCATCGGAATGAGCTTCAATTCCTGTATTAACCTCCATGAATTCTATAGAAGGAGTCGCACCAACATAAACAGTGTCATTCATACTTGAATAAGATATTGAATCTAAGATATGAAAATGATATATGAAATCGTCGCTGCCTGTTTGGGTGTTTTCCATAGGCGGCTTTGATGGTTTTTTATCTGAATCTTTCCTATTTGAATCGCATGCTGTTAAAGAGCAAACTATAATCCAAACCCATTTTGATTTGATTTTCATTTTTCTACTGATTTTATAATATTATCCTCAACTAGATGAAGAGATATATCTTTTCTTTCCACAATTGGCCTACCCCAAAAGTCAGATACGACTATTCTGGACGTAACGGCGGTTCGCAGCAGGCGATACAAAGCTCATGTACGAGCCAGGCGAGGAACTTATACAACCGTTACCATGAATCAGGAAATGGAGCAGGGCAAAGAGCAATTAGTATACGGCAATAAACCTGCCAGGATAATCATTGATGCTGTCTGTAATGAGCATTAAGATGGCGGCTTAGGAACTGACCTATTTAATTTGTTTAGAAAACAAGTGAAAGCGGATATAGGTTTTAGTTTGAAGGATGCAAGTGCGTCAACGTACAGAGCACTGCTTCATACTTGCAAGGGATGGGGTATTGGCTACGGTTATTTTGATAAATTTAATTTTGATAGTGGGACATACGTTCCACGATTCTCTTTGGCTGTTTGTAAGTTTGTGCCCGGTACATCACTTGTGCGATTTACTTGATACCCCAGCACAGTACCCTGCTGTTTATACATTGTATTGTTACGATCTCCATGTATATTTCCCCTGCACCCGGTACTTTTTCATGATCATACGCCGTTTGTCATCAAACTCATAGCGGAAGCATTGCTCATTCAATCAAAATGAAAACATTCCAGAAGAATCAGGGAATCAGTAGTTCGGAGAGGTGGGGTTCTAGCACCCATCCACAAAAACCATCAGCAGCATACGCTAGATTGGGGATAGTAAGTCATTTTTTTCGGAAACTTTAACTTAAGCCCTTCAATTTCTTTCTTTACAAAAATCATAATTTTTATTGGTAAGCCACTACACCCCTTATATGTTCCGCCGAAGGGTGAATCTAAGAAAGAAGGAAGATATTTTCTATCAAGGCTATCGGCACGAAAATCTATCGGACGGCGAAGTTTGACCCCGATTTTTGCAGAATTTTTTTACTAAAAAGTGGATCTTTCCCATAATCACCCCTTAATAGAAAAACGTCATTTCCAGCTTTCAAATAACCAGAATAATCTAAGTACGGTGACTTATCCCTCCTTAAAATGTAAATATCTAGAAATTTGAATTGATTGCCCTGACTAAATGAAATGGAATAAAAACAACTGACGAATCAAAGGTCTTCCGATCTGCTTTTGCAACCTCATACAATAATTCATACAAACAAGAATCTACTTTGTACTCGGATAACACTTGGTTAAAATACAGGCTGTCAGTATCTTCTCTTTTTGCATTTTGGAGGTATAGGCTTTTTTTTCTGTCCAATACAGGAGTTAGTTAAAAGTAGGAAAATGCTATAAAGAGGTAATAGAAATTTCATTTTTATTGCTTTTTATTCCTTTTCTTATTGTCATGTATTATTATCACGGGATCTAAACCGGTTGCACTGTTTTACTATTAAAAGGTATATAAATGCCATTGCTGGGGTAAATATGTTAGAATTTACGTTTGGTGCAAATGTCTCCATAACGTTGGCCACTGCGATATCACTTGATCTGTCACCCCTCCCTGAAGGATAAGTAATTCCGTCTGGATGACTGTGAGTAAATTCTACCAGTTTACTTGGGTCGGCTTTGATCACTGGATCGAGGAATATAGATAGGCCACCATATTCACCTGTTTCGCTGTGTGAAGTAGATAAGAAATTAGGATTACCATCTCTAAACTTGAGTATGGACATTCAACTTTAGAGTTTTTTGAGGTAAATTCAAAAGTTGAGTAGCCTTGTCTTTGTCATCGACTTTCATATAATCATAATTTACAAGCTTTCCATCTTTTTTAATAGTCATATTTACGACATTGTCCAAAATTCCTTTTTCCACTTCAATAGATTTATTTTTATCTACCTTATCATTCGATTTGCTTGCAAACAATTTATCTGTTTTATCATCTGTCTTTCTTAGTAGCCGTATTCTCCCTTCCCTATCAAGTTGATAATCATCCGTAGGCTTCATCCCATCCGGATCAATAAACCTGATGGGGTTATCAAATGCATAATTGTACGGCGAGTGTCTTCTCATTTTGTCTGCTAATGGATCTACTACATGCCACCGTCCAATCTGCGGATCAAACATCCTGGCCCCGTAATCTATAGTCTCCAGCCCACTGCCATCGCTAAACTCCCGCTTTTGCTCTTCCTTGCCATTAAACTTGTACTTATTGTACTGCTTGCCGGCGGCTTTTGAAGTGATGCCTGCCTTCGTCAACCCAAAAGGATAATAGTGTGTTTCTTCCAGTATAGGCCCAGGGGTGTGGGTAACGGCCAGGTTGTCGAAGTATACCGGCAGGTTGGATTCATTACTGACGTACACATAAATATAGCCATTCCGGGCTATAGTAAGCGGACTGTTGATGTAGGTATTGTGCAGTTTATAGCCCCCACCCGCCAGTACCGGGTTGGCCCCGCCGCCCACAAACTTCAACTGTTCATCAAAGAGCAGGTAATTCACGAAGGCTTTGGCATTGTTGGCGCCAGGGTTATTATTAGAAATAAAATTACCCAAGTCCGCATTGTTGGTACCAATGCCACTTACCTGCGCCGGGGTCAGCACGCCCTTTATTCGCTGTTATCGCGCTACTGCCCGTAAATGCCGCCAATAATTCGGTCACGGCCAGGGTGAGTGGACTGCCTGCCCCGCCACCAGGCAATGTATAAAACGATTCGGCCATGATCTTCACCTTATCGCCCGCCATGACTTTTAGTACAATCCCCAGCCCGGTCTTTTCGTTGGCCAGCCCACCATGTACCCGGTACAGCTTGTTCTCGAAACTGGTTTGGGTAGCGCCGGTGGTGGCTTTGTCGATCCTGCGTCCGTTCACGATATTAAAGAAAGCCGATTCTTTTTGAAGTCTTGCATCTTCTACCGTTGCCGCCGGGTAACAAATGTCTTCTTTTTGTTCCGTCAGCACCATACGTACACTACCCAGGTGATCTTTGAGGAAGTAATCATACACGATCCGGTTGGGCTGCGGAGTGCATACCGCACTGTCTACCCTTACCAACCGGATACGCCCTTCCTCATGACCGATGAACTGCAAAGTGTCATTCTGATACACGGCACCCCCTGGTACAGGGTTACCATGGTATCTACACCCGGCTCATATACCGTCTTCTTTAGTTTATTGCCTGTGGCATCATAGAGGTATTCTATTGTCCCTTTATTGCTGCTGCCATCCTTTTTAATGGTCACCTTAGCCGGCAGATTCAGGTAATTGTATTCCACGCCATTGCCACCACCAAAAGTGACCATATCCTTATTGAGGTCTTTGACCATATTGCCATTGGCATCATAACTGTAATCCACCGTACTGCTGTTTTTGCTGCCTGCTGACGGATGTTGGTTGGATGTGCGGAAGTCGCCCAGGGGTGGATGGTTCACTGACGCCATCTATCACATTGAGCAGCTTATTGCTGCCCGCTATATAGTTGTAGGCCAGGTTGTCGATCAGGGTACTGCCGCCGGACTTCCAGCCCTTCTGGTTCATGGTGAGGATATTGCCATTGGCATCATAACTTAACCCCGTGGTGCTGAAGTCCATACCCGCATTGAGGTTGAAGTTGCTGCCCGTAAACTGCTTAAACTGGGCACCCGTCAGCCGGTTTATGGCATCATAGGTAAAGTCATAGCGCCGTACGCGGCTGTCGCCGGCACTCTTCCACAGCGTACCCGCTATATTGCCATTGAAGAGGTTGCCGGCATAGGGATCGGAGAGTCCATTAACACTAAGTGCATTGTTGTCATAGGCCAGTTCAAAACCAAAATAACGTCCGGCGGCGGGAGCAACCAGTGTCGTATCCCTGGCATACGTACGGTTTACACCGAGTAGCCAGCCCCTTATATTGTAATCGTTGACCAGGGAGTCCAGCGGGCCGCCGCCAGGGCCACCGGTGGGGGCGAGTACTTTTTCTTCAACTGCCCCAGGGCATCGTACTGCAATTCGGCTATTGTTTTGTAAGCGCTCATGGCATTGCTGTTCACCAGGGTATGGCTTAGTTTCTTTTCGGTTTTAACTACCCTGCCCAGGTCATCATAACTCATTTGTGTTACCACAATGGAGGTCTGTGCATTGGCGCCCGCTTTCTCGGTTTTGCTGATCAGTAGCAGGGGCTGTCCTGCAAAACTGTATTGGGTGGTTTGTACATCGGTGCCGCCACTTACGTTGGTGGCCTGTACCTGCGTCAGGCGGCCTTTGTCATCATAAAAGTTGATGGTGTATAAATAAGTACCAGTGCCCAATACTTTGGTGCGGCTGCCGGTCACCAGTCCTTTGATGAGGCTGCTTTGCAGGGTGGCATTTTGCGGATAAGGCCAGGTAGTATTGGAAGGTGTTTGCAGGTAAGCATCGTACACATTACTACGGGTGGCACTTAATGGGTTGCCATAGCTGCTGCGCCAGTTGTAGTTGTCATAAAAGGTATTGGTCAGTTCTTCGATGGTTTGTCCGGCGAGGCCGGGATAGGTAGAACTGCCATAAGCTGCCGTGTAATGGGTAGCCAGGGTACTGCTGTTGTTCCACAGGCCGGTAGCTACCGGCCGGTTGATCTCATCGTACTGGCTGTACAGCCATTTTACAGGGCTGCCACTGCGCATATTGGCATCCTGTGTAAGCACCAGCCGGTCGCGGGTATCGTACACCATGTATACTTCGCCTGCACCCGGCACTTTTTTGATGATCATACGCCGTTTGCCATCAAACTCATAGCGGAAGCATTGCTCATTCAGGATCAAACCACTGCTGTAGTTGATATTCCAGCTATTGGCCTGCAGCAGTTCTACTCCCCGGGGCTGTACAACGCAGCGCAATAGCCCATACACATCATAAGCGTAGTAGGTGCAGAGCCAGCCGTAATGGCCTTTACCGGTGCCGGTATCCACGATGGCAGTATTTTGTACTTTCTTCAGCACCACCTGGCCTTCGCTGTTGGTAAAGGTAATGACCTGTTTGTGGTGCTCATCCTGCGTTACCTGTTTAAACAAGGTACCGGCATCGTACAGGCTGTCGCAGGTGTAGGTAGCAAACACCCCCATGGTACCGCTGTTGGTGACAGCCCAGATGCGTACGCTATCGGTAATCGTATTCACATACAATTGGGTCTCTATCCCCGGTCGCTGCCTGCCCAGCTATTGCCGGGCGCCAGTTGTTTTAAAGGCCTGTTGAGTGGTGAAGGCTCAAAGATGGTTTGGCTATAGCCATAATTTTCACCGGGATACCGGGTGCCGGTAAAAGTGGCCTGCTGCTGGAAGGGATTGAGCTTAAAAGCACCATCATTTACCGATGCATTGCCACCAGTGGTATTGGCCGCAAAAGGCAGGTATTGGTATTGCTCGCGGCCCATGGCATCATATACTACCGGCATGACCAGGTCCATTGGAGAACTTCCTGTAGCCAGTGAACCCTGCTTTACGACGGTTTGTATCGGCCTGCCCAGGCCATCAATATACTGGGTGGTTTGTTTTACGTCTTTCAGGGGCGGGTGATGAGGCTGGCATCATCGGTATCGGGAGCCGTGGCATCCCAGGTACGGATATAGTTGATGGTAGTGACATTGTAGGCGGCCGGTGTAGCGGCCACGGGCTGGGTCATAGAGATCAGCAGGGGTTCGCTGAAGGCTGTAAGGCCATTACTGCTGACCTGCCGGCGGTACCAGGTGGCGGTGGAGAGGTTGCCGGGTGTATAGTTTTGGGTGGTCGCACCGCCAATATTAGTCCAACTGCTATTGTCTAAAGATGTTTGCCATTGCCAGGTATAGCTGCCGTTGCCGCCGGTGGCGGTAGCGCCGCCCAGTGAGCCCGGACTGGTACCAGCCGTAATGGTTTTACTGCCGGGTTGCAGGCTGCCGGCTATGAGTTGACCATACACCGTTACTGTTACCACATTGCTGTTTACCGATGCCCCATTGCTGGTTACCGCCCGGCGGAAGTAAGTAGTAACAGGCAGGTTGCCGGGCGTATAGTTCAGACTTGTGGCACCACCGACAGTTGTCCAATTGGTATTTTCGGATGATTGCTGCCACTCGTAGGTATAAGATCCATTGCCACCAGTGGCAGTGGTGCCGGTCAGCAACCCCGGGGCGGTATTGTAGTTGATGGAAAGAGCAGCAGGCGACAAAGTACCTGCCGCTAATTGCGGATACACGGTTACGGCCACAGTATTGCTGTTTAGGGTTACGCCATTACTGGTTACAGAACGCCGGAACCAGGTATTGGCGGTGAGGTTGCCCGGCGTATAGTTTTGAGCCAGTAGCGCCGCCAATATTGGTAAAGGTGGTATTATCGGGCGAGGATTGCCATTGATAAGCAAAGTGCCATTGCCGCCGGTGGCTGCGGTGCCAGTCAGCAACCCCGGGGCGGTATTGTAGTTAATGCCGATGCTGGCAGGTGTTACAGTTCCAGGTACCAGTTGCGGATACACCGTTACCGCCACAGTATTGCTATTAACAGTTACGCCATTGCTGGTCACAGATCGCCGGTACCAGGTATTGGCTATGAGGTTACCCGGCGTATAGTTTTGAGCCGTAGCGCCGCCAATGTTCGTATAAGTGGTATTATCGGATGAGGATTGCCATTGATAGGCATAGGTTCCATTGCCACCAGTGGCTGCGGTGCCAGTCAGCAACCCCGGGGAGGTATTGTAGTTGATGCTTGCACTCGCAGGTGTTACACTGCCTGCCACCAGTTGAGGATACACCGTTACCGCCACAGTATTGCTATTAACAGTTACGCCATTGCTGGTTACTGTACGCCGGTACCAGGTATTGGCTATGAGGTTACCGGGTGTATAGTTTTGAGCCGTAGCGCCGCCGATGTTGGTATACGTACTATTATCGGGAGAGCTTTGCCATTGGTAGGCATAGGTGCTATTGCCACCAGTGGCCACGGTACCAGTGAGTAAACCCGGCGACGTATTGTAGTTGATGCTTGCACTCGCAGGTGTTACGCTGCCTGCCACCAGTTGGGGGTACACAGTAATTGTCACCACATTGCTGTTGAGGGTTACGCCATTACTGGTAACTGTACGCCGGTACCAGGTATTGGCGGTGAGGTTACCGGTGTATAGTTTTGAGCCGTAGCGCCACCAATATTGGTAAAGGTGGTATTGTCGGGTGAGGACTGCCATTGGTAGGCATAGGTTCCATTGCCGCCGGTGGCTGCGGTGCCAGTCAGCAACCCCGGGGAGGTATTGTAGTTGATGGATGCGCTGGCAGGTGATACGGTACCTGCTACCAGAGCAGCAACAACGGTAACGGTAGCTGTATTGGAAATATAGGGGTGCCATTCTCGTAGGTGAACAAGCGGAAATAAGTGTTTGCGGTAATGGGGCCTGCTGCACAGGAGCTACCGGAAGTAGCACCTGATATATTGGTCCAGGTGCTGCCATTGGGAGACGACTGCCATTGAAAGGTATACATATAAGGATAGGACCCACTTCCCCCACTGGGTGCTGTAGCCGATAATGCAGGTGCCGTACCCGATACAATGGTTTGGCTGGATGGACTTACCACACCCGGGGTTACAAACTGGGCCGGCAAGGTAGCTGGCAGCAAGGCAGTTATTAGCAAATAAGTGTATCGTATCAATGTTGACAGAAGCATAAAAAGTAATTTGAGGTTAATATTCTCCCGGTACTTTGGTCCTGGCAATGTTTTCTGCCAGTTGTAAATCCAGGCTATCGGCCCCGCCCAACTGGGCATACAGCTTTCCCTGCCTGGTCAGGAAATATTTACTGCCAGTTACACCGGGTTCTGTTTGCCGGTTGTTGTTGCTTTTATCGGTGAGCCATTTCAACAAGCTTTCCGGTTCAGTGCCCGGGTCCAGGGCTGTGCTGCCAGCGCTAATGATTACCCCTGCCTGGATAGCGCTTTCATAGATGCCGGTAATGGTGGTCGCTGATACATTACAGGCCGACACACAAACCAACCCGATGATGGTCATACTGTCGCCCAACCTGCTTTTAAACCGCACCAGTTGGTTCACTATGGCTGTATCTTCCTGCAAGGGCAGGATCATGACCAGCACTTTTTGCCGGCCAGGCTGTCCAGGGCAATGGTTTGGTTGTTGATCGTTGTAAGGGTGGCCGATGATTGTGCAGTTCCCTGCAGGTACAGCAGGCAGTTTACCAGGAGAATGATCAATTGTTTCATGTGTACTTGTTTAATTGCTTTTTATTCAAAGCCGGCTTCGCTAAACCCTGCCTGACATTTTCCATTTTTCACTAAAAGTGATTGATGCTATAGCAGGGTGTTGAACCTGTATTCAATCCTTTTCAGAACCCGGTTGTCCTGGTCTTTTATCAACTTCAGCCGTCCCAACAGGTCATATTCATAATAAATGGTTTTACCCGAAGGGTCAGTCATGGAAGCCATGCCATACAGGGTTGTATAAGTATAAGTAGTTACCAGCGCCCGGGTACCGGCCAGGCCGGTACGGATCTTATCCAATTCCGTTCGGAGCACCGCATTGGAAGCGGGGTTGTTGATTACCGATATATTAATAAATCCCAGTACAGTACTGAGGGTGCTGCCGGTAATTTTGGCAACGGCATAGGTGCGGTTATATCCCCAGAGTATAATTTCTTTGTTATCATCTGTCTTGTATTGTTCCCGCGGGTTGCCGCTGCTGTCATAGGCGGAATAGTTGATCACCATGGAGTCGGTAGCTGTTCTGAAACTGCGGAATGTTTTGAGGTGTACCAGGCTGTCGTTGTTGAATTTGCCGAACAGGTATTTTGCGCCATGCAGGAAAGAGTAGCTGCCGCCTATGTCCTTGATGGAGTCGATGACCTCCAGTGGCGCCAGGTAGTTTTTATCCAGCAGGGTAGTTTTCATGGTTTGTTCATAAGCGCTTAAACCAAACTTAAAATCGTTGTTGCTGGTAAAGGGATATTTATAACTGCGTTGTTTTATTTTTTTATTGCTGCTGGTGGTCACCTCGCTTTTTAAATAGTAGTACTCATTGTAGCTGGCATAATCATAAAAGGTGGAATCTTTATTATAACCCGAAGGGGTATAGGTGGTTTCTATCGTATAAGCAGGGGTCCAGAATATTCCTTTTACCCCATATTTATTACAGGCTACGAACCCTACACTATTAAATGGAACTGGCTTAACATCAGTATACAATGCATTATAAGCACCTACATACCAGTAAGGTTTATACTTGATACTATATATGATTGGCGAGCCAGCCTGCTGATTATATACCATTTGTTTTTGTTGCAGCAACATACCATTCTGATCATATATCTTCTGGCCAACCAGGTGCCCCCGCCGGTAACCATTGTCTTGTGTTGGTACATACGGAAAGCTTGATGGAGGAAGGTCCGGCGCATAGGAAAACAATTGATCTGTCCATCCATTGGCGCTATCGATGGTGCGTACCTCGGGATACACGACAAAGGAACCTCCATCAGCAGCCAGTGGATAGCTGCTTCCCGGGCATAATGACAGGTACTCGCAATTGGAGTTGCTGGTATTTTGCATTTGAAGAATATTGACCGGCGATACCAGCAAGCCACTGGTCAGGGTAGAATCAGTAGAGTACATCTTGTATTTATACTGTCGCCTGTTGATCCTGTTGGTGGCCGGATCATAATCCCTGATCTCCTTCACCCGTATGCCACCTACGGGGCGGGCTACTTTGTAAAAACTGCCATACGGCGTGGATACGTTACTGTCTATTAAAGTACATTCCTGCCAGGATCCCGCAATACCACCCATGGTACAGGACATTTGATTGGGATTGGCGCCAATAAATACATCAATGCGGTAATACCCATTGACCAATAATTTATTGCCCGTTGGGGCTCCAGTAAAAGTGGCCACGGGGGCGCCTCCATACAGATCGGTCGGATTGCTTACCCGCATGATCTTTACGGTATAGGTTCCGCAGGTCACATGCGGATTACTCAATGTGTAATAGAATTCCGAACTCCCGGTCGTGCTACTGATGGTAAACAAACGCTGTAAAACAGGCTCGGTAGTACCATTGTTAAAAAAATCTGTTTCATTAAAACCCTTGTTCACGGTATAAGGGGCCAGGAAGGAAGGATTGGGGTGATACCTGAAAAAATCGCCACTGGCAAATGCCTGGTTACCTTCATAGTCCAGTTCCCGGTATCCACCGGATGGGAAGGTAATCTTTCTTAACACATTGGCCCGGCCATAGATCCAGTTCGCATTCCGGTTGGCATACATGGTCCAATCGAGTGTCGTATTGGTACTTGTAACGGTATAAATAATATTGGGAATGAGACCAGTGTTAAGATTCGGTATACCATTGTAAAAGCCCCAGATATCAACGCTGGGAGAAAAAACTGTGGGCAGGTTTTCCGATTCTATATAGTCAAATTTGGTAGTGACACTGTCGGTGCCGGAGGTTCCTGCTTCGGCAAAGTTGACCAGCTTTTGGCGGTTGTTGGCAAAGCTGGTCCCATAGTTGAACCTGTATTGTTTTTCAGGTTATTGCCCGGATCATATAGTTGAACAGAAGTAATGCGCTTAGGGCCCGACGGATAAACCGGTGAAGAATTGACCAGGATATAGCCACTCCTGGCATCGATCCTGGATACCAGTAATTCGGAACCATCAGTAGTTACCGATCCCTGATCATAAGAAGTATTGAACCGGGCGCAAAACGGGCCTACCGGACCAACGTGTAAGAAACCGCCGGAATAGGTGGAGAAAGTATTGCCGGTACCGGTATAAGTAAATGAGATCCGGTTCTCTCCATTCATATCCTCTATATAATCCAGGTAATAAGAGATGGAAGAGATGCTGGTACTGCCAGCCCCTCCATTGCTATAATAGGTCGACTCATTCGTAATCATATGTCCAAAAACATATTTATTACCTCTTTCGTCGGTAATGGTCCAGTTTGTAAAACCAGTATACTGGTCGGGTATTCCGCCATAATCAATTTTTATTCCATCGTTTTTGGCGAGGATGATCTGCCCATTCTCTTTGATAAAGAATTTGCCGCTGTACCCATTGAAGCTATACATGAATACATCTGCTTCCATATCAACCTCGCCAACGTCAATATTGTCTACATCGGTCAGGTAACATCCCCAGGTGGAGGGACGGAGGGAACTGGCGCCATTCAGGATGCCGCCCCGGTCATCGGGGCGCTTGCCCCTAACCATCTGTGTGATCCTGCCTCCGCCATCATTGAGGTTAAACCCCAAACCAATGGGGCCGCCCAATTCTTCTACTTTAATACCACCTGTGCTGTTGTAATCCAGGGAAAGGTTGGCGGCTATAGGACCACTGGAAACACCGAAAAGGGGAAAACTGATGGGAACGGTGCCGGCATAAGTTCCAATGGGTCTTTCCAGTGTCTTAAACAAAGCAGCAGCATTGGGTGGGATGGGTTTTGCCTGTGGTAAGTTTTCCTGGTATTGCCCAATTGCCTGTGTACTTATATACAGTACAAAAAAGATAACAAAGCTTTACAGCACATATAGTTTTGGTTAATTGTTGTATGAGGTTATTTCAGATCATAGCCCACGCGGAATACAAAAGGCTGCGCCCGTGGCACCTGCTGGTAGGATAGTGCATCCCATAGCAATTGTATTTTGCCTTTGAACTTTTACCCGCCTGGTATTTTTGCTAAGGCCGAACAGGCCGCTACGCTGCCAGGTATCGCTCTTCGGAGGGGACATTGGAATGCCTGGCGCAGCGCCCGTGACGTTGCTTACATTCAGGGGCCGGTAGTTCATTTCAAAGCCACCGCTGAACCAAAAGCTGTTCTTTATCTGCCAGTCAATAAAACTCCTGATACCGGCGCCCTGGTGGGTAATTTGTATATGATCCCATCCTTGTCCCCAACCCAGTTTATAGGCAGCGCCAATACCCACGATAGATCTATCATTGAGCTTGTACCCCAGGGAAATTGCTATATCGGTGGTAACAGGAAAATAATTGGTGGCTTTTTGCGACTGGATATTGGTGCCCAGTTCCAGGCGCTGTTTAAAGCTTTTTGTTTTTTGGGTATTGGGCTTGAAGTTGGGCATGTCTTCCTCCCGGCCTGGTATGACACCGTTAGAACCTGCCTTTAGTATCTTATCTTTTAACTTACTCAGTTCGGCCTGGGCGGTTTGCAGTTGCTGTTGAAATTGTTGCTGGGCCTGGGGGCCACCAGCAGCCAGTTGTTGCTGGATCATACCGGATACCTGTTCACGGGTTTGCAAACTGGCATAACTAATACCTGAAAAGGCATTGTCATCACTGCCCGGCAGGCGGAATAAAGCAGCCAGGCGGCTGTGGCGGCGCATAAAATCCTGGAACACCCTGGTATTGCTTAACAGGTCGAGTGCCTTGCGTTCAATTTTGGCGGGATGCTTCAATATTTCTTTGTATTCATTCACCTGCTGGCTATAATAGTATACCTGCTTGTTGAGTTTGCCGATCTCCTTACCCAGGCCCAGCCCCTGCAGCTTTTCGCGGAGGTATTGGTGCCGCTGCTGCAAGATGGCCTGCAGGGTTGCTGTTTGCTGAAACCCTTTTTCCAATGCCTGCAGGTCGCCCATGCTTTGGGTTAGCCGATCTGTTGCCCCTTTGGCTTCTTGTAGCAGGGAAGGGTTTTGTTGCAGGAATAGCAAGCTGGTTTGCAGGGTATCCAGGAAAGGGATATAGGGCGGGTCGCTGGTAGTGTTATTGACTGTTTGCTTGAGTTGCTGGTAATACCCTGTTGTTTTACCAAACAGTTCATGGGCTGCGGCGGTATCCTTCCTGGCCAGTTTGCGTTTGAGCCGCTGTTCCTGTCGCAATATTTTATGCAGGTACCGCGTCGCTTGTTTGTCAAGTTTACCTTGAATAGTTTGGGCGGTTTGGCTGATCTGTCCGAAGAACCTGACTGGCAGGAGGGTCATTGGATCATAACCAGGGCGTAGCTGTTGGCATAGCCCAACAGTAGGAAACACCATTATGCCTACCATAATGGCAAGAAGATTTCGCATAAGCAATTGGCTTAAGGAGTAAACAATAAATTATTACCAGGATACAATGACTTGCATAGTACCTGATCACTGAATTGGCAGGGAATGTACTCGAGTTTTTATCACTAACTGTGCAGATGGCTGGATGTGAGCCTGTGCAAATGTATCATTGCTACGTTTGTCAATAATAGCAATTAGTCCATTACGTTCCAAAAAACAATGCCGGTTTAACCATTCTTTGCATACTTTACTCATGGCAGCTATAATTTTGCCATGCCAAAGGTGCGAATATGCTACTCCAATGCCATATCAACACAATTAACGGTCAATAAGAACATACGGATCAATAGACTTCATCATTACGGGGAAAATGCGCGGAATACTTACTATACAACGTTAGGATGTTTTGCCCGGATTACCAAATGGTGCTGGTTAAAATGCCGGTTATTGTATACGTTTATGATTATCGTCAAAAAACCAAAGGGATGATTAAACGCAGGATGATGCAGGCAGGAACGTCCGGAAAGTCGGGATGTCCGAAAGTTGGGAAGTCGGAAAATTTGTGGGTAATGAAAGATATTAAGGTCCGAAGACCGGGCAGGAAAACCGGCATTAGTGCCGTGTCTATAGGTTTTCCTGTCTTGTTTGTCGCTTACCTTATTTCAGGGCTATTTCCTGGTTACCAGGCGTTCAAAAGTGTATTTTCCTCACCGTTCGGGGCAGGGCTCATGGCTTGCGGCTAACTTTGCCACTACCCACTTACCGGAATAAACGAAGAAATCTTTGTCAAATGCTGTCTTATCTTTGTTTCATTATGGAAGGTCCCATCGTTATTGTTGTGCCCTACCGGGGAGAAGAAATGGAGTTTTTATTGCAGTGGCAGTCTTTGGGTTATACTCATCGGTTCAGGGTGGAAGTAGAAGGTGTAGAAGTGTTTTTGAGCCCGATGAGGAGAAATTGTACCGGGCGGTGATTTTCCCGAACAAGCGGCGGCCCAGAAGGTCGATTCTGCTTTTTTGCAGGCCAAAACAACAGTATTGCAAGATGCACTTAATTAGTAGCAAAAATAGGGTACGGATTAGCTGTTCATAGAGCGTGGGATTGAAAAGAGAATACTGGATTTAAGCGTATTCAAACTACTAAAAACCTTTTTCAATGTTCCCTGCAAAACAGAAAAGACTCCCAGAAAGTGGGGCCGACTACAGTTGACCTTCCCAACGATCCCCATGGATGTGAAAAATCACCCGTACCCAACCATCACCCCGGAAGTCTTTCTGATTTCCCATTGTTCTCATCGCCTGTGCAAAAATATAACGGCATATACATGGCCGCACGTATGTTTAAATAATCTTGCAGTTTGCTATTATTTCGGTAAAACCAACCCGTTTGGAGCTGTATTAGCTTTAGGGGTAAAAAGGAAAGGAACTGAAAGGAAAGGCAGAAAAAAAGGTTTTATTCAAACGGTCAGGTACAAATGTAAAGCAGAATGTATAGTTTTCATCAATCTCGTAATATCCCTAGCAACATTTAGAAATACAACGATAGGGTAAACTCTTAGGCGGGACCGCACAAATGCCTTAAAATAGCTTTGAATTAGGGTGGAGGGCGAAAGGCGACTATTACGGGCAGATGTAAAAACGGCAAAAAGCTGCGAGAATAGAAAAAACTATCAAATTTTCGTTGTTATTTGACCCATAAATATGGATATTTCCACCAAATTGCTACTTGCATTATATATTTTTGTATAGCATTACCAAAACGTACCATGTCTAAAATACTAATTATTGACGACCATTCGATTATCAGGGTGGGCATTGGTTTTCTTATCCACCAGGAAATCCCATCTGCCAGCATTGATGAGGCAAAAAGTGGCGATGTTGCCGTAGCGCAGCTTAAGAAGAATACTTATGACCTCATTATTCTTGATGTTAATATCCCCGGCACAGATACCATTGATTTCATCAGCTATCTGCTTACAGCTACCCCCACCTGAATATCCTGATCTTTACCATGAATCCGGAAGAGTGGTACGGCAGGCGATTCCTCAAGATGGGGGTAAAAGGTTTTCTCAATAAAGAATCCCCGGAAGAAGAGATTAAAAGCCATCTGGACTGTATTGAAAGGCAATCGATACATCAGTCCCGAGCTGGCCCAGATCATTTCCATGGATGCTTTGGAGAAAAAGAAAGAAAACCCTTTTGATGAATTGAGCAACCGGGAGTTTGATGTAGCCATGCGGCTTACCCGGGGCGACTCTGTATCTGCTATAGCGGAGTCGCTTAACCTGCATGCATCTACCGTGGGAACCCACAAAGCACATATCTTTGAAAAGCTGAATGTGCAAAATATTATTCAACTGGCAGACCTGGCCAGGTTGTACGACGCGAATGCAAGTTTGGGTAACAAAAGTTAAAAGCCGCTGTTCTACGTTGCGGCATTTTCAAGGCCTTGTTCCTTTATCTTCCTACCTTAATATTTTTTAAATGTTACGGATGCAGATAATGCATTACTTAAGCCTATGAGATCAGTGCAACGGCATAACCTGGCCGCCATTTTATACCTACTTCTCTTGCTTCCTGGCCCCACGATGGCCCGGCAGCAACCGGCTCCATACTTTTCACAGCATTCCTTCCTTCACTTTGACGATGAAAATGGTTTACCCTCCAACGATGTTACCGGTTTTTATGAAGATGTAAATGGGTATTGCTGGTTTACCACCCAATTTGGCCTGGTAAGGTTTGATGGCAAGAACTTCCTGCATTTCTTTTCGGGCAACGTACTTACGCTAGGCTCTAACCGGGTAGCCGGTTTAAGTGGCGACGGAAAAGGCAACCTGTTTTTTACCAGCGAAGGCGGAGGCGTTCACAAAATTGAAGGGGATGGACGGATACAATATTTACCAGGCGCTGCCATAGGAAATAATTTCCTGATGGGCAATCATGGATATGTACTGGACTTACGACCCTACCGACGGAATGCCGTCGATTCGATCAGGATGATGCAGGAACCGCTTTTGGGTAGAGGGTCTTTTGTTACCCAGGAATTTTACCCCGAGGCCAACGGTAACGCCTGGTTCCTCGGCGCCACCGGCATCAGTTATTATCAACAAGGCCATTGCCAGTGGGTAGATAGTATAAACTACAATGTTGTAAAGCATTTTTATACTCATCAAGCGCTTTTTGTGGTGGACACTATTGGCAATATAGAGGTATACCAGGCAGGGGTAAAAACAAAACTTAGGTTCCAATTATCCAATATGCTGTCGGCCCTGAAAGAGAAAGGCCGCCCTGATCTTAATAAAGCCCGTTTTTCTCCAACCAAACTGGCATGTTCCTCCGGTATGGTGATCACTTGCTGAGCTTTGATTTTGACGGAAAGGAGCTTCGCCCCTTATGGTTATTGCACAACCTGCAATTGCCCATTCCCAATGGCGTCTATTATTCAAGCAGGTACCGTATGTACGTCATGAGTACCAGTACCAGTGGGTTTTATCTGGTACGGGAACGACCTTTACGGTGCACAGCTTTTCAGAGGGGATGGAGAACAGTTTTACAGCTACTACTGAAATCCGACCGATGAAAGTATTGGCCACCAATGGGCTGTTGGTTACTGCCGATACGGTGGTAAGGGTTTATCCGCTGTATAGTATTGCCTGGAATGCGCTGCTTAAAGACCGTGACCGGCATACCTGGTTGGTAGCCAGGGATACCCTGAAATGCCTGGATAGCAACCTCAAAACTTTACAATGGTGGAAACTGACCGACTCGCGGTTAGCCAGTATACAACAGGATGCTGCTGGTACCATCTGGTATGCTACGGATGAGGGCCTGGCCAGGATAGACAGCGGGCAACTGCATATTGTATACCAGGGGTATAAAAATTTGGCCGTACGCAATGTTTATTCCTTTTGAATGATACAGCCCTTTGGATAGGCACTACCCAGGGGCTATATATGTTTCATAAAAAGAACAACACGATTACGCCTGTAGCTGCTATGGCTGGCAAGTATGTTCGGCATATTTACCAGGCAAGGGATGGGAATTACTGGATTGGCACCTATGGCCAGGGATTTTATACTTACCGCGATGGGCAGTTCATTGCTTTGCCACTGGATAAAAAGGCTACCTGGCTGCGGCCCATTGTTTTATGGAAGATGATAATGGATACTTCTGGATACCTACCAATTATGGCTTGCTGCAAGTGCGAAAAGTGGCGCTGGAAGCCTGGTTAAAGGATAGGGAAAGAGAGGTATATTATCATTACTACGACAAATACGATGGGTTTATCACCAGGGAATTCAACGGCGGCAGTAGTCCGGTGGGCCTCCGGTTGCAGGATGGTACATTTTCCCTTCCATCTATGAAGGGGCTGGTATGGTTCAACCCCTGCAAGTGCAACCGATATTGCCAGCGGGCACTATTCAAATTGATAAAGTACAGTATGATACCCTGGTTATGGATCTTAGCCAGCCAATAAGGTTTGAGGCTGGCGCCCGCAATATGCGTTTCCACATCTCTTCTCCTTTCTTTGGCAATATGGCCAATTATGTTCCTGAATACCGGATACAGGGTTCTAATCAGACCTGGATGACGGTTCCTGCAGATAATGTGATTGTTGTTAGTTCACTGCTTCCCGGTAAATACCAATTGGAGATTCGCCTGCGGCAGGGCTTTGGCGCCAGTAATTATACCAGCAAGGTATTGTCCTTTTCCATTGCTCGCTTTTGGCATGAAACAACCTGGTTCAAGATACTGGGAGCCATTGCGAGCGCTATCGCCCTGGCATTGGTGATCCTCCTGATCCATAACAGGAAAAAGCAATAATCCACCGGCAATTAATAGAAAGTAAACAACAATTAGAGCGGTTGGTGGCCTATAGAACCGAGGGATTACAGCAAGCCATATCGAACCTAAAGGATACTGAAGACAACTTACATCAAAGTAACCTGTTGAAAGACCGGCTTACCTCCATTATCCTGCATGATATCAGGTCGCCTTTACGGTTTATGAACCTCATCAGTAATCAACTCTCCCAGGCATTGGTCATGGACGATACTGAATCCTTAAAAGCATTGATCGCCGAACTGAAAAAATCATCTGATCAGCTCGACATATTCACCAGGGAATTTCTGGTATGGCTTTCTTCCCAACAATCGGGGTTTAAGGTAAAGCGGGAGTACATAGATGTGCAGCAATTGTTGAAAGAGGCCGAAGGCCTTTATCGTAACCTGCTTGGCTGGAACAACAATGACCTGGTATTGGATGTAGTACCCGAAGTGAGCTTGTGGGCCGACCGGCAATTGCTGAGGATCGTTTTGCATAACCTGGTGGACAATGCCAATAAGCATACTGATGGGGGCACTGTTTGGATAAGTGCCTATTTTTCAAAAGAACAACAGGTAACCATTAAAGTGGCCGATTCCGGTAAAGGGATGGCAGTCTCAGAATTAGAAATGCTGAAAACCTGGCTCAAGGATGGAAAGAACCAGATCGTAACGGATGGTACGGGTAACTTAGGTTATAGGATCATCCGCGATTTTTTGATCATCATGAAAGGAACGATTGCTGTTGAGAGCTGGTTGGGATCTGGTACTACGGTGACCATCCTGTTTCCGGTATCCTGACCAGGTTTCACGGCTTTGGTATATATTTAATGAATGTCTGAACGTTGATTGTGTCAACCTGTGCCTATGGGTGTAATAAAGCGGCATGGCCTGCTAACCATATTAGTCTTTTTCTTATTGATACCCGCCTGCTTGATTGCCCGGCAGCAGCTACCGCCATATTTTAAGGGCTACCATATCACCCATTATGATGATGAAAGCGGCCTGCCCTCCAATGATGTTACTGGTTTTTATGAAGATGCGAAAGGCTATTACTGGTTTACCACTCAGTTTGGCCTGGTTCGTTTTGATGGACGGGATTTCATGCACTACTATACGGGTAACTTGCCCTCTCTTGCTTCCAACCGGTTGTATTCGTTGAACAGTGATACCAGTAACATGGTTTATTTTGGGGATGAAAGTACAGGGGTACATCTTATCGATAGCAATGGGCTGATCAAGCTGGTACCGGGGGCCAGAGCCCGCTTTAATTTCCTGATGAGCCAGCATGGCTACACGCTCGATTTACGCAAATACCTCAACACCAAAGCCGATTCCATCAGGATCATGACGACGGTAAAGGATACCAAATTTTACCTGGCTATGCATGAGTTCTATAAGGATAGCAATGGCCATGTATGGTTTGTAAGCGGACACGACATCAGTTATTTCAAGGATGGGCATTTTTTTCCTGTAGATTATTATGATGAAGAAGAGTGGCGGCATTTTTATATAGACAATACGCTTTTTGCAGTGGATTCTATTGGCAGGATCAGCGTATATAAAGCGGGCAGCAAGATCAATTTGTCATTTTCCCTCCAAAATATACTGGCAACGGGTAAAAAGATGCCTGGCCTGAAGCAGTTCGTATTTTGTTCTAATAAAATGGGTACTTTTCTGCAATATGAGGGACAACTATTTGCGCTCAGCTTTGATGGCCGCGCTATTCATACCAGGCTGCTGTTAAAAGACCTCTCCCTGCCCCTGGCCAAAGATATTTATTATTCCAAACGGTATGGCATGTACATACTGCGCACGAGCACCAAGGGGTTTTACCTGATCAGGAACCAGCCTTTTACTGTGCGCAGCTTTACCGATAAAGATGGTCTTATTGAGAATAGCTTTACGGCATCGGTAGAAGTGAATCCTATGGAAGTGCTGACCACCAATGGGGTGTTGTTTACAGCCAATGAAGCCAGGCGCATATATTCTAACGACCTGCTGGTGTGGAATACGATGTTAAAGGATAGCAAGCAGCAGGTTTGGCTCATGGCGGGTGATACGTTGCTTTGTCTCAATAATAAATTACAGGAACAGAAACGCTGGATAGTACCCAGCGATACGCACCTTAAAAGCCTCCTGGAGGATGATCGGGGCACCATCTGGTATTGCTCCAACAGCGGTCTTTCACGGATCGACAATGGCCAGATGAAAACCTTGTATTCCGATTACCCTCATTATGGCCGTGCCCAGTGTATGTTCCTTTTAAATGACAGTACCATTTGGCTGGGTACCACAGATGGGCTTTATAGCTATCATATAAAGACGAAAACCATTACGCCTGAACACGACATGGCCAAGCATTATGTACGTAATATATACCGGGCAAAGGATGGAACCATCTGGATCGGTACGTATGGACAAGGATTCTTTACCTATCGGAATGGACGTTTTATAGCCTTGCCACAAGATAGGAAACACAGCCTGGCCACTGCTCATTGCTTTATGGAAGATGACAAAGGGTACTTCTGGATACCCACCAATAAAGGTTTATTCCAGGTAGCCAAACAAATGTTGGAGGCCTGGATTGCCAATAAAGGCCTGCAGGTATATTACCATTACTACGACAGGAATGATGGTTTTGGCTCCAATGAATTTAATGGTGGCAGCAGCCCGGTAGGTATCACGCTACAGGATGGGAGTTTCTCCCTGCCTTCCATGATGGGGCTTGTATGGTTCCATCCTTCACGAGTGGAGCCCGACCTGCCTGTACAGGATATATTTATAGACCGGGTAATGGCGGATACACAGGAAGTGAAATACCAGGGAGACATACAATTTGAACCAGGTTCAAAGAAAATGGGTTTTCTCTTTTCATCCCCCTTCTTTGGCAATAGAGATAATTTCTTCCCCGAATACCGGATATCGGGAGTTGATAAATTCTGGACACCCGTACCGGCAGATAATAATATTGTGATCAATTACCTGCGTCCAGGTATTTATACCCTCGATATACGATTGCGGCATGGATTCGATGCCCATGCTTATACCAGCAAAACACAACGATTTACGATTGCCCCATTTTTTATGAGACCTGGAAATTCCTGGTATTGATGATATTGCTGGGGACGCTGTTGATGGCAGGGGGTGTTTATATGTACAATAAGCGGCGTCCCCAAAAGCCAGGGAACGGGAACAGATCCTGGAACAACAGGTACAGCAGCGTACCAGGGATAAGGATATTATAGTAGAAAAATTAGAGCACACGGTGGCGGAACTGAAAGTATCGGAAGAAAGCTTGCACCAGAGTAATTTACTCAAGGATAAACTGACCTCGATCATCCTGCACGATATACGCTCTCCGCTGCGCTTTATGAATTTGGTTAGTAACCAATTGCATAACGCACTTTCTACAAGCAATAACCAGCCACTGACTGCATTGACCGCTGAATTGAAGAAGTCGACCGATCAACTCGATGCATTTACGCGTGAATTCCTGGTATGGCTAAATGCACAGCAAACCGGGTTCAGGTTACGGAATGAGCATGTATATCTAAAAGAAATGTTTGAAGAGGTTGCTATTTTTTTCCGGAATATCATGAACTGGAATGAAAATACCCTGGAAGTAGGTGTGTCGGATGATATCAGTATGTGGACGGATAAACAATTACTGCGTATCATATTGCACAATATTATTGACAATGCCAATAAGCATACTGAAAATGGAATGATCAGGCTGAGTGCTTACCTGGAATCTGATGACCGGTTGGTGATCAAAGTAGTAGATACGGGAAAAGGTATGCGTCATTCAGAACTTCAGGAATTGCAAGACCGGCTGGAAGATGAAAGGAATGCCTTTGTTACGGATAGTACGGGTAACCTGGGATACAGGATTGTGAGAGATTTTGTTAATAAACTGAAAGGACATATCTCGGTGGAAAGCGTTTTTAATAAAGGCACCACTGTTACCATTTCCTTTCCTATATAATGCCTGTTTAGCGGTGTATAAAAACGGTTGCTAAAGCCTACGAAATTAAATCAATGGCAGGTATTTACTCTACCGCTAGTTAAAGAAGCCTGCGAGTTTTACCAGCCTATCCTTGCCTGGAATCATAATCAATTGGAGATAGACGCGGAAGAGGAGGTGAGTACCTGGGCCGACCGGCAACTACTACGGATCATACTTCATAATTTAATTGATAATGCCACAAGCATACGGAGCAGGGCGTGATTAGGTTAAGTGCCTCCCTATCGGCAAACCATCGACGGTCGCTTAAGGTAGTCGATACAGGTAAAGGAATGAGTCCTGCAGCATTACAGAGATTACAAAATCGCCTGACAGAAGGGGAAGACCTGTTTGTGACCGAAGCAACAGGCAATCTAGGTTACAGCATCATCCGTGACTTTGTGCGCAAACTGAAAGGTACTATTGCAGTGGCAAGTGAGCCAGATAAAGGAACTGCTGTAACTGTGTTGTTGCCGATAGAATAATTAGGGCATCGGCGACGCTTCTTATTCTGCTTTGGGATATTACCAGTGTAATACCGCCCACAGGGAGCCTGCAGCAATCAGCACCCACAATACAATTCCTTGCAACAGCGGTTTAATACCTACAGCCCGCAACACTTCTACTCTTAGTCCGCAACCGATCAGGAAAAGGGTGAGCGTGAGTCCAGCCCTGGCGCCGCCCACCAGGTAGGGGCTGATGGCAGCTACTGCCGGAACGTAGCTGTTAAATACAATACCAGCTATGAACAGTCCAATAAACCAGGGAAACTTTATCCGGTTATTTCCTCCTTTGAAGAGGAAACCCGAAAGCAGGCTCACAGGAACGATCCATAGCGCCCGGGCCAGCTTTACTGTGGTGGCAATTTCCAATGCCTGGGGGCCGTATTTGGCGGCTGCACCGGTAACTGAACTGGTGTCGTGAATAGCGATGGCGCTCCATAAGCCAAATTGTTTTTCTGATAGGTGTAATGCATGGCCAATGGCGGGGAATAAGAACAAGGCGGCTGCATTCAAAATAAATACGGTACCCAGCGCCACCGACAATTGTTTTTCACGGGCCTGAATGACTGGAGCAACAGCGGCAATGGCGCTACCGCCGCAAATGGCCGTACCGGAAGCGATGAGCCAGGAGCTCGTCTTGTCGGTCTTGAACAACCTGCCCAGTAAAGCGCCGGCCAGCAAGGTACCAAGGATTGAAGCGGTTGCCAGTAAAATGCCTTCTTTGCCAGCCTTGAGGGTACTACCCGCTTGCATGCCAAATCCGAGGCCCACTACCGAGATCTGTAATAACAAATGGGTAGCTTTATGGTTGAGGTGCAACCAGGGGTGGCCAATGAACTGGGCAATCACAAAGCCCATCAACAGGGCAATAGGTGGACTAATCAGCGGTGACAGGCATAAAACAATGGCTGCTATGAATATAAGTTCCCGGGTGGTAATGGTACGATCCCAGATCTTTTTCTTTGCCGTGGTAGTTGCCTTATTCGCTGCTTCCATAACCTCTTGTATTTATGAAGGCAAAGTTCCTGTAAGGGCAGTCAGGAATGAAATGGTAATAAGTTATGGCTCATTACTTCTGGTTATGATGGCGGGCAAATTCCATGAATAAGGTAGGCAGTGGTTCAGTTTCTCCATGCGGGAGGGCAAAATAAAAATGCCTTTCTATTTGGAGTCCCTTTACATCAATGATGCAACATTCCTTGTGTTTCAATTCTTTTAGTACGGCATGGATAGAAAGGAAGGCCATACAGGGGGCGTGGGTAGATAACTTTTAATACTCTCCGAATTACCCAATTCCATTTCTACTTTTAACTGTGTCATGGCAATGCCCTGCTGTTGTAAAGCATGGGCGATTACTTCCAACGTGCCCGAACCGGGTTCCCGCAGGAGTAGGGGGATTTTCTTTAACTCCTCGGGCTTGATCGCATTTTTAAGGGCCAGGGGATTGTTGATGCCCGATACCAGTACGATCTCGTCTTTTAAGAATGCCTGGTATTTAACGGTTTTATTTTTAGAACGGCCTTCAATAATGCCCAGATCGATCTCTTTGTTGTACAAAGCCTGTTCTATTTGCTCGGTATTGTTGATGAGCAGTGTTACGCGTACTTCTTTAAACTTTTGGTGAAATGCTGTCAGGATGGGCGGCAATACATATTGAGCTACAGTAGTGCTGGCGCCTATTCGAGCTGCCCACTGGTACGGTGGGAGAGGTTGCTCATTTCAAACTCCAGGTTGCGGTAGATCCTGAACAATTGTTCTGTGTACTGTAACAAGGTTTTTCCCGCAGTAGTTAATTTAATGCGCGTGCCATTGCGTTCAAACAACCGGATGCCCAACTGCTGTTCCAGTTCACGGATATGCTTGGTAACGGCGGGCTGTGTAATAAATAATTCTGTAGCAGCCTTTGTAAAATTAAGCCGCCTGGCTACTGTATGAAATACCTGTAGGCGAAAATCAAAAATCATGATCGTATAGCCTTTTTTGTCTCTTATTGGCCTGTGCCAAGAGCGAATAGGCCATACAAATATCGTTCTATGGCTCCATTTCGGTATGCCTTTTTCTGTTGTTTAATTCAATTTTATAATCGCCAGGTTGTGTTTAAAGTTGTCAACGATCCCATAATGATATGCGGCATAGATCAGTACGTTATCAAATGAAGCAAACCTGGCACGGGGAGAAAACTGGCGGCCTATGGTTTAAGTATAGTCGTACTGCAGTATCCGGTTGAAGCTGCCACCAATGTTTGCTTGTTGCATTTAAATAGCCCTTCATAAAACATCTTTCCACAACCATTGTTGATGGCTACATAGGTACCCTGGACAGGGCGAAAAAAGCGTGAATAAATTGGGCTTTTATGATCTTGTTCTCTTTTACGATAGCCAATTGGCCTCAAGCGGGGAAAGGGGGCAGGAATAATAGGGCAATACAGGCAGGGGTCAGTTGTAGCTTAAGCATATCAATTTTAAACGTATAACTATGTTACTAGATTATGAAGTGTACACCATTTTGTTGAATACCATTTTTTTACAAGTATCCCCGGTTAAATTGCCAGAATTGTGTGAAATAAAAATAGCGGCCTTTCCATTTCCATCATTTATGGTATTTTCACGGATAAGATCCGTTTAACCGGTTGCATGTCAACGCAGAATACATATCAGCATTTTCAAGAGGCATTCTATACTTACTATGAGCCCCTATGCCGGTATGCGTATACCTTGGTGAAGGATTATAATGCCTGTGAAGACATTGTGCAGGAAACCTTTTGAAGATATGGGAGAAAAAGCAGGAACTCATCGGCACAGTTGGTCTGAATTTCTATTTGTTTAGGGCAGTACGCAACAATTGTCTAAGTTTCCTGGAGAAAAAGCAAAAGAACATTATTAGTACACTTAGGGACGAAGATGTGGCAGACCTGCCGGGGGAAAAAGATCGGGCAACTGTGGATACGGGTAAGGATTATGATACGTTATTAAAAGAGGCCATGGATAACCTGTCCCCAAGTGCCGGGAGGTATTTATCTTGAGCCGGGTGAGTGACCTTACTTATCAACAGATCAGTGAAACCCTGGACATATCTGTAAAAACGGTTGAGAACCATATGGGTAAGGCCCTCAGGATATTGCGTTCCTATGTTCGGGGCAAACAGGCTTGTATTTTAGCGCTTAGCTTGCTTTTCTTTTCTAAACGGATAGGGGTATCCTGAATTTTTATGTTATTATACCAATAAAGTATAGAAATGATTCCAGGTGATACGATTATAAATATCATTGCAAAGCAGCTCAATGGCCGGGCTACTGCCGAAGATCAGGCTCAGCTACAGCAATGGCTGGAATTAGATCCCACCAACCAGCAGGAATATGAAGAACTGGTAAAAGCCTGGGAGGAAAGCATCCGCCTTACGGAGCAACATAATTTTAAAACAGATGAAGCCTGGGCCAGGATAGAAGCCAAAACAAAGCCCGCTGAGGTGGGTGAAGTTACAGGCCGTACTTTCAACTTATACCCCCGTCGCCTGGCTGTGACCGCCGCCGTTGTAGGCTTGCTAATTGTGGGGGGCTACTTATGGAACCACTATCGAACCTCCTGGCAGGAGTTGGCAGCAGGTAATAATAATAAGTCCCTCCAATTGCCGGATGGTTCCACAGTGCTGTTGCGAAAAGGCGCCACCCTAAGGTACCCCCTTCATTTTGAGGGGGAAGAAAGGCTGATCCGCTTATCAGGCGAAGCCTTTTTTACTGTACAAAGAGATGAACATCAACCTTTTGTTGTCATGACTGACCATGCCGCGGTGCGGGTATTGGGGACCTCTTTCCTGGTAAATGCCGACGATAAAACGGAGGAGGTGATCGTAGTAGCTGGAAAAGTGTGCGTTATCAGTAAACACCTGGCAGGACAGCAAGTAGAACTAACCGCTGGCCAGCGTACTGTATTGCAAAATGATCAATTTCAACAAAGTGCGGTTACCGATTCCAACTTTATAGCCTGGAATACGGGCTTGCTCGACTTTAAAAACACCCCCTTGTGCAAGTGCTGGAAGAAATGCAGGATTATTATGAAGTGCCCATCGGCCTTGCCCCCAGCAAAAGCCCCTTATCGCTCCCCATACAGTAACAGTCAGGTTTAATAACCAGCCTTTGGAACAGGCTTTGGAAGAAATCAGGCTCGTAACGGGTTTGGACATGAAAAAGAAGGTAATGAATTCGTTTTTATATGAAATAATTAGCTTCCTTTGCTGGGCATCTGCACCAACCCCAACCAGCAATTTACAGGAACTAAGGCATGAAACGAATCAGTTGCATACTTTTATTGCTATGCTGTTATCAGCATATTGCATGGGCGCAGAAGTCGGTCTTTTCCAGTCGTTCGTATACTCCTACTTTTCAAAAAGCCCCCTTAAAGATTTTCTGGATGATATTAATCATAGTGGCAAAGCCATTATTGAGTATTCTTCCAATAACCTGGATACGGCTAAGATCATTACACTTACCGGTGCACCTGCTACATTGGGTGCGGTTCTACAACAAGTGCTGAAAGATCAAAAGATAAGTATCCTGGAAAAAACAATAAGATCATCCTGATCCCCTCGCCTGTTCCACTGCCTGATGATTTCTTTATTTCTTACTATGCTGTGTATGGCCTTATCAAAGAAACCGTCAGCGGAGAGCCCCCTGGCCGATGCTACCATTTGGCAGCCCGCACTTCAAAAAGGCAGTTTGTCCAATAGTTTTGGGCATTATACTTTACTACTGCCCGAAGGAAAACAGGTAGTATTGATCTCTTATGCCGGCTACAATAGTCGCAAAGTGGAGCTGGACCTGCGGGAAAATATAAGGATGGATCTTACCCTGGAGCCTAAAAGCCAAATCCAGGAAGTAACTGTTACCGCCGTAAATGGAACCGGGCAAAATCCGGATAACCTTGCTAGCAGTGCAGAAGCTGCACAAGATATGTTCCTGGGCGAACCCGATGTAGTACGTTCTCTGTACATGCAACCGGGTGTAAAAAATATTCCTGAAATAACCAATGGCCTCCTGGTAAGAGGTGGCAGCCCAGATCAGAATGTTTTCTTACTGGATGGTAATATGGTATTCAACCCCACCCACCTGCTGGGTACCATGTTCATCATCAATAGAACATCCGTCAAATCACTCCATCTCTATAAAAGTAATTTCCCGGCCCGGTATGGCGGTGGCTTGTCATCCGTGATAGATGTGGTTACCAAGGATGGAAATATGCAGCAGTGGAAAGGGGAAGCCAATGCAGGTGTGCTGGCAGGATCATTTACTGTGGAAGGCCCCATTAAAAAGACCGGTCGGCCATCATGGTCTCTTTCCGCCATAGTTGGATCAATCCCCTGTTGCGGGCTATGAACTCTGGGATTGGCGTCAACTTTTACGATCTGCATGTAAAGTTTACGCAGTGGATCGGGAAAAAGATAAGTTGATGGTAGATGTGTATTCGGGCCAGGATGACCTAAATCTGCATCGGGATTATACCAATAATGTACAACGATGGGGCAATAGAACGGCTTCCCTGGTTTGGAACAGGCTCCTGGCTCCGAAAGCATTCCTGACTAGCTCCGTCAATTTTAGTCAATACAAAAATATCGCGGGCTTCAGGTATAACCTGTATGATAGTACAGGCGCTTCCAGGCAGAACCGGGTGTACAATACTTATTCTTCTATTCAGCGGTTCAACGTTCAATCCAGGCTTGAATTCACCGCCACTAATAATGTACGGTTTGTTACCGGCCTCAAGGCCAACTTTACGAAGGTGAAGCCCTTTGATTCCAATATCTCTTCTGATTTTTTGACAAACCAGATGACTTTTCCGACTTTCCACCGCTCTCATTCCGGGAATTTGTGTTCTTCTTTGAAAACGAGATCAGGCCCGATAAGCAATTCTTTGTGCGGCCAGGCATACATGTATCTCATTTCAACAACAATGGGTTTAATTACACGTCCTGGCAGCCCCGCTTATTGGCTACCTACCGGTTGAACAAGCGCCACCAACTCAACTTTTCCTATAACCACATGACCCAATACCTGCACCTGGTTACCAATCCATACCTGGGTGTGAATGGTGATGCCTGGGTGCCCAGCACCAAAATGCTGAGTCCGGAAGAGTCGGATATGGTCAACCTGGGATACATTTATCGCGACAGGAAGAAGTTTATGTTAACAGCAGAAGTGTATTACAAAGAGCTGAGAAATGTGACCAATTACGTGGAAGGCAAAAACCTGTTTTTGAATACAGCCGATTGGGAAGAAAATGTACAGTCGGGCAAAGGATGGTGTTATGGATTGGAAGTTAAAATGGAGAAATCGACCGACAAATGGTATTTGCAGGCGGGCTATACTTTGTCCTGGAACTGGCGTCAGTTCAAAGGCATTAACAATGATGAGAAATTTCCTTTCAAATACGATCGAAGGCATAGCCTGAATATGGCCGGAACGTACAGGCTTAATAAGCACTGGAACTTTTCAACAATTTGGACATTTTCAACAGGCGATGTATTTACTTTGCCTGATAGGGGGTATCCTGATTTTGATGATGCCCAGCAGATATTCAATCCATTGTCGCCCAAGGAATACCGGCTTATTTACCATTCTTCGGCCATCAATCAGTACCGTACACTTCCTTATCACCGGCTTGACCTGGCAGCCACCTATGAACAAAAGTACAATAAGAGCCTTACTTCAAGGATCAGCATGGGTATCTACAATATTTATGGATCGCCCAACCAGTATGTATATGACCTGGAAGGAACCATGGGTAAGCGATCGCTGGTTGTTACTACCCAATACCAATTCTTTAAAGTAACCCCTTATATCTCTTATACATTCGCTTTTTAATACAGTATGTCAGTTAAGTCTTTTCCATACCATTTCTTTTGCAAAGCTGCCACTGGCAGCTTATGGCTGATAGGGTTATTGCTGGTGACGCAAACTTCCTGTAAGAAAGGATTTACCTCCCACCAGTTTGAGGACGATCACCTGGTGGTGCTGGCGGAGATATCGGCTGCCGATTCTGCAAAAATTCCAGTGGGTAAAACCATAAAGGTGGGTAATGGAGGTCTTATCCGGTTTGAAAAAGTGAATGATGCCACAGTAACGCTTACTGAAGATAAAACCCATACCTGGGTATTACAACCCAACTATGGCTGGCAATTTGCGGCTAACCCCACTACTGTATTTACCAATCGGAAACGATACAAATCCAATACCCATTACTCCATTGAGGTTAAGCATCCTACCATGGGTATTGTAACTGCTTCCACCTTTATTCCTCCTTTTCCCAAATGGGCCTTTGTTGATACTGGTACCGAAATGTACCAGGGTAAGAAAGTGCTGGCAGTAACCCTCAGTGTTCAGGATCCGGCTGATAAGGATGATTATTATATCGTAGAGGTGGTTAAAGAACTGTTGAAACCAGGCCGCTACTTTTACTACCGGGGGTACGATATGATTATAATACCCCACAAGGGAAAAACTTGTATGAACAGGTCAAGAATACCCCGGGGTACATCTGTCGAACGATTCGGTATCCATCAACAAATTTTTACGGCTGGAGCTTTATACCCAAGATGCCAATACTGAAAATGCCCGGTTTGATAACCTGAAAAACCCTTTTCGCCGACTGTTCATGACCGACAAAACCTTCAATGGACAATCCTATACCATTAAGTTTTATATAGACCAGCAATTCTTTGTAGCTACAGAACCCATGCAAAAAGGCCGGGTTCGTATCCAGTTTAAAGCTGCCAGCAAAGAGTTATTCGATTACTTGCTGGAATATGAAAAATACAAATCGGATTTTGGATCTATTCCTGCCAACCAACTTCCATCTCCCACGGGAAATATTAGCAAAGGCCTGGGCATATTTGGCGGATCGGCCAGGAGAGAGCGCATCTACTATTTTGATAAACTCTGGTAGTCTCCTGTTTTCTATGGGCCGGGACATATGATAAGGCCACCAATTATTTTTTACTTGCTCTGTAGGGGTAAGCTCTTATCGGCTGTTTTACTATCGTAAGGCCTAAATTTTACCATTTTTATGAGCTATGCCCAACTTTCACCGGTTGCCGGAACGATTCCAGGTGCGGTAGTGCAGTTTAAACCAGTTTTACCCACTGAACTGAAAATAAGTGCAGTGATTATCACGTATAACGAGGAGAAGATCATCCGCAAAACCTTGCAAAAGTTGTCCTGGTGTGATGAAATTGTGATCGTAGATAGCTATAGTACAGATAATACGGTGGCCATTTGTCAGGAATTTGGCTGCGATGTGTATTCCCGCACGTTTGATGGATATGGAAGTCAGAAACAATATGCCATTGCCAGGGCTACCAATGACTGGGTGCTTTGTGTGGATGCCGATGAAATACCAACCGATGAATTGGTTCTGGAGATCAGGAGCATTAGTCCGGATACTGCTTATGCAGGTTTTTCTTTTCCCATGAACCTTGTTTTCCTGGATAGGGAATTCAAGCATGGAAAGGAGAGTGGTCGCCACTTCTTGCGTTTGTTCAACCGCCAGAAAGGGGGCGTCACGAACGAACAAGTGCATGAAAGTTTCCGGGTGGAAGGACCTGTAAAAAAATTGGAGCATACGATACTGCATTACAGCTATACCAGTATTCACCAATGTATTGAAAAGCTTAACCGCTACTCAACCCTGTCTGCCGGGATATCCTATGGCAAAGGCAAAAAAATCGGCAATGGCTGTCTTGTTCGGCCTGCCTTTTAATTTCATTAAGTATTACCTCCTGGAGCGGAATTGTCTGAATGGCATGAAAGGTTTTTACTGGTCTGTTTTTGCTGCTTATTATCATTTTTTAAAATATGTAAAGCTGAAAGAATTACAGCAAATAAATAAGCGGCCTGCTATAGTTCGGGAGACTGTATATGCTTGATTGCTAAATTATTACATCTAATTTCAAAAGAAGTATTTTGTTATTTCCTGCAACGCATCCTTTAAGGGTTTTAATGTATCATAAGGTCTGTGCTAATGGAACTGCCGACCTGCTTACTGTACCGGCGAACGTACTGGAATCGCAATTGCATTATTTGCAACAGGAAGGCTACCAAACCATCCTGTTGAGTGAATTAGTAAACCATATCCGGCTGGGTAGCCCCTTACCGGAAAAACCAGTACTGATCACATTTGATGATGGGTATCGGGACAATTTTACGACGGCCTACCCGATCTTTGAAAAATTTGGTATGAAGACCAATATTTTCCTGGTTCCAGCTTTTCTGCAGGAGGCAGTAGGCAAAGGAACTATGGGAACATCTCCTTACTTGTGGCTGGAAGATATTGAGGCCATGGACCCTGGGTTAGTAGAATATGGATTGCATTCCTTCGACCATAAAAGCTATAAAACACTGCCCAATAAGGCGGTTGAGGCTGATTTGCACCAGTGTAAAACGGCGCTTAGCGCCATGGGCATTCCTTTCCAGCCCTGCTTGGCATTCCCTTATGGGGCCTATCCCAAGAAAAATGCCATGAAACACCTGGAATTCCAAAAGTCCCTGGCCGCTTGTAATATTGTAGCAGCATTCCGCATTGGTAACCGGCTGAATGCCCTGCCACTCAATAATCCATTGCTAATTCAACGACTTGATATACAGGGCGGAAACAATTTTAAAAAATTTACACGGCTACTTCGCAAAGGAAAGACCTTGTTTGGGTAAATTTGCCCCGATGGATAGAGATTTCAGGGCCCTTAACGCTTATTTCGACAAGATCTATATACTCACATTACCCCGTTTGAAAGAGCGGATAGAGCATTTTACGCATGAACTGAGTGGGTTGAACTATGAAATTTTCTATGGCATTGACAAAGAAGAGATCACCCTCGAATCGCTCAAACAACAAGGGATCTACAATACTGCCGCCTATACTGACATTTATAAAAAGCAGTCGGACATGAATCCCGGTATGTTGTGTTGCTCGCTGGGGCATGTAAAAATATATGAGTCCATCATCGCCAATAAGTACCACAAGGTGCTGATACTCGAAGATGATGCTTTTCCACTAACTGAAAACCTACCTCTTTTTCCTCAGATTACGGCCGAATTACCAGCCGATTGGGAAGTCTTCTACCTGGGGTATGAAGGCAATGAGATCTTCGGTTGGAAGTCAATGGTCAAGCGGATATTCTACATGACATTCCCTTTCCACACATCGTTGCGTTTGTCACGTGCTATTTTTCCAACTATTATCCAAGACCAATTACTCCACATATTGCCCGGGCAGGTTTCCACGATTGTACCCATGCCTACGGAGTAACCCTGGAAGGCGCAAAAATTACTACCACAGCAGACACCAGTGGTATTTAATGCTGACAATCTATTGTCGTATGCGATCGCTACCGATAAAATAAAAGGTTATATCGGCCGGCCTAAATTGTTTAATCAGCGAACAGCCAGGTATGAAATACGTTCCCTTACTTCCAGTTAGCGCAATACGCGACCACTCGAAGCATTGATGTTTAATTGTTTTGTAGCCTCCGCTTGATTTAGCCAGGACCAAAGGTGCCTTCTATACCCGGAAGTTCGTATTTTGTAAAGACCTATATACCTACCCCACCTAAAACCCTAATAACCGATGCTATTCAAATGGATTAAAAGGTCGTTCATTGGCCAAACAAGATTCAAATGGGACAAGCAATATGTAAGAGGCAACTGGGAGTGCTTAAAATCTCCGCTGGAACAAATGCGATTTGATGCGGTGCGCAATTACATAAAGAAATATTCTAATAAAGGGAATATCCTGGAGGTAGGTTGTGGAGAAGGGATATTACAAGCCGGTATGAGTAAGCATAGTTACAGGAAGTTTTTGGGAATTGATATTTCAGAAATCGCCATTCAGCGAGCGGCGCACCTGGCGGATACAACTACTGAATACCGGACGGCCAATATGGAAAATTTCAGTCCAGCTGAAAAGTTTGATATCATCATTTTTAATGAAGTATTGTATTATGCCAGGAATCCCAACCAGTTAATGGCCCGGTATATGGAATTCCTGAACCCGGAAGGCTTTATTATAGTGTCCATTTTTCAAACAAGTAGTAATATCAAAGTAATGAATGGAGTTGAAGCAAAATTCAAGTCCATTGATGAAATGGTTTCCAGCAACGAAATAGGAAGCTGGTGTTGTAGGGTATACAGTAAAAACAACCTGCCAACGCTCATAACCTTGCTGCTTTATTGCCGCTATGCCTTAACTTGACTTACGCACAATCAATTCTGTTTTCAATACCCGAATAATGGATTTCCATTCTGATATATCACGGCTTATTTGATCAATTAACAATTGAGCAGCTGTACTACCAATTTCTTTCACCGGTTGAGAAACCGTGGTGAGTGCCGGTTCTATTAAACCTGAAATATTATCATTGCTGAAACCTACAATAGCAATATCCCTGGGAACTTGCAGCCCCTTCTTTTTAACGATCTGCAGTGCTTCAATAGCCGTTGGATCATTGATGGCAAAGATGGCATCGGGCGGATTGTCAAGCCGCAGGAGGTGGTTTACGTATATCTTTACTTTTGCTATAGTGAGGTCATAAGGAATGATCAGTTCTTCGTCAATGGGGATATTGTATTTCTTTAATGCATCCCGGTAACCACGTAATCGTTTTACGCTAATGGCCAACGTATCGGGGCCTGCCAGGTGGGCAATTCTTTTTTTCTTTCGCTTGATAAGATGTTCTACTGCGCGAAAAGCTCCTTCATAATCATCCACCACCACCTTGGGCACATTCATATCTTCACAAACGCGGTTGAAAAATACAATGGGAATACCTTTTCGCTCAAATACTTTCAGGTGGTCAAAGTTCCTGGTCTCTTTGGTGATCGAAACCAATAGCCCATCTACCTGGCTGGCCAACATTTGTTTGGTATTGGCTACTTCCGTTTCATAGTTTTCATTGAATGACCAATAATGGTATTGTAGCCTTCGCGGGCGGCTACCTCTTGTGCCCCCATGATCACCTGTGGGAAATAGGAACTGATAAACTCGGGCACAATGATCCCAATGGTATTGCTTTTTTGTTGAGCAGGCTAATGGAAAGCATGTTGCGTTGATAATCCAACTGCTCGGCCAGTTCCAATACTGCTTTACGCGTTTTTCACTTACACTGGGATGCCCTGTTAATACCCTCGATACAGTAGATTTTGAGAGGTTGAGCTTTTGGGCAATGTCTACAATCGTTATCTGATGACGCTTCATTAATGAGGATTTGACTATTAATGATATTTTAATTAACCGGATACAAAGAAAGGATAATTTGCATCACGATGGGAATGTTCCCGCAAAATGGGAATGTTCCCATGATAAATAGGCCATTACTTTTTTGTCTTACTGTCTGTATTTGGCATTTTTGTTAGAGAAGTTACGCCGTATGAAAAAAATTATTGCCTGCAATTCATCTTGCCTTGCTAACGATCGTATTATTGTTCACTGCCAACTCCCAGGCCCAAAAAGCCCCGTTACGCCCAAGGTTATTACCGGAAAGATCACCAACGCTGTTACCAATGAAGCATTGGACGGTGTTACCATTCAGCTAAAGGGTAAATCGGCATCGGCTGTTACCAATGAACAGGGTATATATAGCATTAGCGTGGACAATGTACAAGGGTCGGTCCTTGTTTTTCATTTGTAGGATATACAGATAAAGAGGTAAAATTGACTGCCACTACCACTATATACAATGTAAAGCTGGAAAGTAGCCTGAAGGATTTGGAAGATGTGGTGGTAATTGGTTATGGAACTGTGCGTAAGAAAGACCTTACGGGATCGGTGGGGCAGGTAAAAGTGGGTGACATTAAAAAAGCGCCGGTAGCTTCATTTGAAGATGCATTGGGAGGGCGCGTGGCGGGTGTACAGGTAGGAGCGGTAGATGGACAGCCGGGTAGCAGTAACCTCATTACCATCCGTGGTGGTAATTCCATTACCCAAAGCAATGCGCCATTGTATGTTATTGATGGTTTTCCTGTAGAAAACCCTTCTAATAATACCTTTAATCCAGACGATATTGAATCCATTGAAGTACTAAAAGATGCATCTGCTACAGCCATCTACGGGGCCCGTGGCGCCAATGGGGTGGTGATCGTTACTACCAAAAAGGAAAGGCCGGCGCACCGGTGGTTACTTACAATGCCTGGTATGGTTTGCAAAAAGAGATCAACCGTCAGGAAGTAATGAACCCTTATGAATTTGTAAAATACCAACTGGAATTGCTGCCGTCGCAATCCACCGCTTTGTACCTGGATAATGGGAAAACGCTGGACTATTATAAAAATGTTCGTGGCGTTAATTGGCAAGATGAAGTATTTCGTACCGCTCCCATGCAAAGTCATAGTGTTTCTGTGAGCGGAGGCAATGGCGGAACCAGGTATGCCTTATCTGGCTCCCTGCTGGATCAGGATGGCATTATCGTTAACAGTGGTTTTCAGCGTTACCAGGGAAGGATCGTATTGGATCAAACGGTGAATACCAAATTGAAAGTAGGTGTGAACCTAAACTATTCATCCCTGAAGGCCAATGGACAAATTGCTACCAATGGCGGCGATAATGGTATTAATGCCTCGTCCTACTTGTTTTATAGTGCCTGGGGATATCGTCCCATCACGGGCGATTCCTGGCCGACCTAAGTTTCTCGGATGACGCTTTTGATCCGGATATTACTTCCAGTACCGACCTACGGGTTAATCCCATTGTATCGGCTAAAAATGCTTACAATGTTGCTTTTACCAATGCCCTCTTTGCCAATGCTTACCTGGAGTATAAAGTACTAAAAAAATTTAACCCTCCGTGTAACGGGTGGAATTACCAGGAATGCAGTACGCAGGGAAGTATTCAATAACTCCAAAACGGCGGCCGGTAATCCTCGTACAGTATATGGCGCTACAAATGGCGTCAATGGTTCTATCAACAATAATGTATTTAGTAGTTGGCTGAATGAAAATACCCTTACCTGGAATCAGCGTTTCAACAAGGACCATGTGTTGACAGTAGTAGGTGGTTTTACTTTGCAAAAACAAGACGCTTATAGACGGTTTTACGGCCAACAAAGTGCCCAATGAGTCTTTAGGGATTAGTGGACTGGATGAAGGCACACCCTTGGTGAATATGTCGTCTGAATCCGAAGCGGCCCAGGCTTCTTTCTTAGGCAGGGTGAATTACAACCTGAAATCCAAATACCTGTTCACTGCTGCTTTCCGGGCCGATGGATCATCCAAATTTGCCAATGGCAGCCGGTGGAGTTATTTCCCTTCGGGCTCTTTCGCCTGGCGTATCAGTGAAGAAAAATTCATGAAGAAACTGTCTTTTGTATCAGATGCCAAATTGCGTGTGAGCTATGGTATTACCGGTAATAACCGGGTGCCTGATTTCTCCTACCTGTCCGTGTTAAGACAAACTGGTTTTACCAATGGTAGCGGCAATTCTACACCCGGGTACTATTTTAATAATATACATATACCAGGTTCGGCACCGGTGGAAGTGGGCAATGTTTTCTTGAAATGGGAACGTACAGCACAAACTGATATAGGTCTGGATCTGGGTTTCTTCAATAACCGGATAGGTCTTACGGTAGATTATTATTATAAAAAGACCAGTGACCTGTTGCTGAATGCTTCCCTGGCTGCTTCATCCGGGTACCTGAATGGTCTTAAGAATATAGGTAAAGTATCCAACCAGGGTCTTGAATTTACCCTGAATACTGTGAATATTGACAATAAGAATTTTGGATGGAATACCAATTTCAATATTGCCTTTAACCGCAATAAGATCCTGGAACTAAACTATGATCAACCCAGCATTACTACTCGTGTGCAGGCCTGGAATGATAACTTTAATAATTCCCTGCCTTACCTGGCCAAGCCTGGAATGCCGGTGGCTTTGTTTTTCGGATACCTGTCTGATGGCTTATACCAGATAAGTGATTTTAACCAGTTGCCCAATGGTTCCTATGTATTGAGAGAAGATGTACCCAATAATGGCCAGGACAGATCGGTTATAAAGCCCGGCTATGTGAAGTATGTAGATATTAATGGTGATGGGGTAGTGGATGCTAATGACCAAACCTTTATTGGCAACCCCTTGCCAGTTCATGTAGGTGGTTTCTCTAATAACTTTCGTTATTACAATTTTGACCTCAACGTATTTTCCCAATGGTCTTATGGCAATGATATTATGAATGCCAACCGCCTTGTATTTGAAGGCATGGAAGGAAGGCCTTATCTCAACATGTTTAAATCATTTGCCAACAGATGGACGCCCGAAAATACAAATACCAATATGCCGGTGGCAGGCGTAACCAGCCCCAATGTGTATTCTACCCGTGTGATAGAAGATGGATCTTTCCTGCGATTGAAAACAGTTTCACTGGGCTATAACTTGCCAGCGCCTGTACTGAAGCGAATAAAGATCAAAGGTATCCGGGTATACGCTGCGGCACAAAACCTGGTTACCTGGACCAATTATTCTGGAGTAGATCCAGAGGTTTCTGTACGCAACAGCGCGCTCACACCGGGTTTCGACTGGTCGGCTTATCCAAAAGCCAGGACTATTACCGTAGGTCTTAACGTAACATTCTAACGAATAAATTGCTTTGAATATGAACGTGCATCGTGAATCGTCAATTGCGAATAAGCTACGAACTGCTAGCTATGAGCAAGGAGCTCAATACAGTAGCAACCATACGAGTCAAGCGGCTTGCAGCTCAAACCTCGCAGCTCGCAGCTCATGGCTCACAGCTGTAATAATAATTGCTGTTGGAATAATATTCAGCGCCTGTAACAAATTCCTGGATACCAAACCCAAGGATTCTATTACACCGGATAATTATTATAAAACACAGGAAGACCTCAATAGGGCGTTGGCATCTGTATATGACCGGCTGGGTGATCGTCGTACCTATGGAAGCGCCTTGTATGGTTATCTTTCCTTTAGTGATGAATTTTTCCTGAAAAGCCAGGTAACCGGTTATATGTCCAATACCATCGATGCCTCCATGCTGGAGCTGAACCGATGCTGGGAAGCCTTGTATGTGGGAATTGAACGAGCTAATATGCTGTTGGATAATATAGGCCGTGCACAGGTAAGTGATTCTTCCAGGAATGAGGTAAAAGGGCAAGCCTTGTTTTTAAGGGCCTTCTATTATTTTACCCTGGTGGACAATTTTGGTGCAATACCCTTGAAACTAACTTCCACCAGATCGCCTATTGAACCTGCCTTGCCACGCACACCGGTAGCAGATGTTTACGCACAGGTCGTGAAAGACTTACAGGAAGCCGAGGGGATAACACGTGATATTACTTTCTATGGTTTTAATGGCCGCATTTCCAAAACAGCTGTACAGGCCATGCTGGCCCGGGTATACCTTGCCATGGCGGGTTATCCCTTACGCGATGAAGCCAAATATGCGGATGCACGAACGTATGCGTTGAAAGTGATGCAATCGGATATGCATGCATTGAATCCCAGCTTTTCGCAGATCTTTATCAACCATGCACAGGATAAATATGATATCAAAGAGTGCCTCTGGGAGGTTGAGTATTATGGCAATAACCAGGAAGTCATACGCGAAGGTGGTTATGTGGGTTCCTGGATGGGCGTGTATTGTCCCAACGTGGATACTGGTTTTGCTTATGATTATGTACATACAACCGCTAAATTATACAACGCCTATGAAGCCGGCGATACCAGGCGGGACTGGACAATAGCGCCTTATCGCTTTGTACCGAGTGGCTCCGGTGGAACCCTGGTGAAAGTTACAAGAACCAACTGGGCATCTACAGAGATCTATGAGCGTAGTGCCGGTAAATGGAGAAGGGAATATGAATTATTTAAACCCAAGAACCAGGACTTTACCCCGATCAATTTTCCCATGCTCCGTTATTCGGATGTATTGCTCATGTTTGCCGAAGCAGAGAACCAAGTAAATGGTCCTACACAAGCAGCCTATGATGCAGTGAATATGGTGCGCCGGAGGGGGTTTGGAAAACCTGTCAACGCACCGGATGCTACTGCCGACCTGCCCGCTGGCCTGGCGCAAGTGGATTTCCTGGAAGCTATTAAAAGGAACGTTTTTGTGAGTTGGCTTATGAGGGATTGCGTAAGCATGACCTGGTTCGTTGGGGAAGTTATGTGAGCACCATGCAGCAAATGGTTACGCAATACCAGACTGGCATGCCCGCCACCCTGTCTCCTGCAGCTATTGGACAGGCTGGCAGGATAACATCCAGAAGCATATTGTTTCCCATTCCCAACAGTGAGATCGCTGTGAACCCTACTATTGCACAAAACCCCGGTTGGTAAACATCCTTTAACCCGAATACGATGGCTATGAATAAGATCATTTCCTTTTTCAGTATATGTCTTTTGGCCGTTTCCTGTACCAAGCGGGATGAGATAGGGACACCTGTATTTGATGTCACCACTACAGCTACTACCTATAAAGTAGGAGATACTATTACATTTAACATTACAGGCGATCCCCAAAATATTGTTTTTGGTCGGGTATGCCGGGCAGCATGTATGAATACAGGGACAGGTTATTCACAACCGGTAATAAACTATTGGTGAAATTTAATACCTATCAACAATTTGGCGTCCGTAATAACCTGACTGTGCTGGTATCGACTAATTTCAATGGAACGTACGATACTACCAATGTAAAAACAGCTACCTGGACAGATATTACCTCAAGGGTAAACCTTTCGCAGGGGGCCGACCAGGTGCAGTCGGGAGCGGTGGATATGTCGGAATTTACAGATGGTAATAAATCGGCTACGATTGCTTTCCGCTACATCACTACCAGCTTAATAACCCAAAACCGCTGGGTGATCCGTACTTTTAATGCCGATAACCAATCGCCTGAGGGTACCATAACACCTATGGCCAATATGACAACAGCCAGTTGGAAAGCGGTGAGCTTTCAGAATCCGGCAACCGTTTGGTCGATCACCAGCGCCCAACTATTGTTACAAGGCAGTGCCAATGCACTGGATGATGACTGGGTTCTTAGCAAAAGCTTTAATCCAAATGCCGCATCACCCGACAAAGGGATAGTTATCAAAAATATTACAACCAATTTAACCAGGTATGCAGCAGCAGGCGTATATACAAAACCAGGTACGTATAAGGTAGTGTTTGAGGCCACCAACGCTTCCTATAAAAACCAGGCAAGCACATTTAAAGAAATTACATTAACGATAATTCCTTAAGGTAAGCGGCAAGTAGAGAAGGGCCATTGGTGCCTGCCATCCGCTACTCGCCATTTACCACTCGCTTTTTATCATTACTCTATGGATTCTACAATAGACACCACCGTCATCGTTGTTTTCTCCATCTTCATCATGATGATCGGTTTCCTGTTTGCCCGAACAGGCAGGAACCTAAAATCCTTTTTTGCAGGAGGCGAATCTGTACCCTGGTTTATTGGTGGGTTATCCTTATTCATGAGTTTCTTTTCGGCAGGTACTTTTGTAGCCTGGGGTTCCATTGCATACCAGCATGGCTGGGTGGCTATTACCATCCAGTGGACTATGTGTATAGGTGGCCTGATCACAGGTATGTACCTGGCGCCCAAATGGAAAGCTACCGGCAACCTTACAGCGGCCGAGTTTATCCGTGAACGCTTGGGCACACAAGTTCAAAAAAGTTATATCTACATTTTCATGTTGGTATCCCTGTTCATTAAAGGGTCAGTATTGTATTCAGTAGCCAAACTGGTAGGTTCCTCTTTAGGATTTCCGCTGATCCCTGTTACCATTGTGCTGGGATTATTCATGATCGCCTATACCGCCGTAGGTGGATTGTGGGCTGTAATGGTAACAGATATTTTACAGTTCGCGATCCTGACTGCCGCCATCCTCATCATCATGCCACTAGCCTTTAAAGCGGCAGGTGGAGTGGACCATTTTATGCAACAGGCGCCTGCGGGATTCTTCCAACTGGTGAATGGTGAATATACCTGGGGATTTATCCTGGCTTTTGCTTTGTACCATATTTTTATATCGGGGGCAACTGGACCTTTGTACAGCGCTATACCAGCGTGGATAAGCCCAAATCGGCTTCCAGGGTAGCCTACTTGTTTGCTGCTCTGTATATCATCAGCCCCATTTTATGGATGCTGCCTCCCATGGTATATAAAACCATCAATCCCTCTTTGTCGGGACTGGATACAGAGAATGCTTATCTAATGATCTGTAAACATGTATTGCCTGCCGGCCTGATGGGATTGATCCTTACTGGTATGTATTTCTCTACTTCCGCTTCGGCCAACACTGCCTTGAATGTAGTATCGGCCGTATTCACCAATGATATATATAAAGGTTCCATCAATCCACAGGCTACCGATAATAAACTAATGCGCATTGCCCGCATTTCTTCTTGGTTTTTGGCTTGGGTATGATTGGCATTGCCCTCATCGTTCCCTATATTGGTGGTATCGTAGAATTTACTTTGAGTATTGGTGCTATTACCGGCGGACCTTTATTAGCGCCGCCTATCTGGGCATTATTTTCTAAACGCTTAACGGGTAAAGCTACCCTGTTTATTACCCTAATCAGCCTTTCCGTCAATCTTGTATTTAAAGTAATACTACCGTTAACTGCCGGATATAAACTTAACCGTGCAAACGAAATGCTGGTAGGCGTGGGGCTTCCTTTTCTGATGCTGGCTATCTACGAGTTGTATGCTCGCTACAAAGGCCATGGAAAAGAAGAATACCGGGCTTATCTGCAACGTAAGGCAGAGCGGAAAGAAAATGCTGCACAGGTTACCGAGGAAGAAGCATACGAGGTTAACAAGCAAAATAAATTCGGTTTGCATGTCATTGCATTCTCGCTGGCGTTTATTGCTGCCCTGCTCTTTATACTGAGCTTGCTCACTACTTCGGGCGGGGGCATTGTAGCCGGTATAGCTGCTGTTATTCTGTTGTGTTCTTTTATTCCCTGGCGTGCTGCCCGTAAGGTACAGTTGCCTCCCGTGGCAACAAAAATGGCAGTAGTATTACTTTGTAGCATCTTGTTGTGTATTGTAGGTAAACCTGCCTTGGCGCAAAGAGAGCTGCTTCTACTGCAAAGCTTTCTTCTTCTACTTTACAGCTGGCATGGAACAGAAATACCAATGGGTGGCAGCTTCAGCAAATAGCTGTTAGAAAAGACAACCAATGGGTTACTATGCCGGGCGCCAGTGGACAATATACTATCTTGTATTCAGCACAAAAGCCGGATTCTATTCCCCCTAACGCTATATGACGAACAAGGGAAACTGGTTTCTTTTCCTGAGCCGCAATACCGGTATACCATTCCCGTATGGAAGGAAGCCACCCAGCCGGTAGCTATGAATACAGCTGGTCAGGCCACCAGTTTTTATCCTGCTGCTGTTAGATCAGGTAAAAATGAACTATGCTTTGCCCATGAGTCTAAGGAGGCTACAATCACAGCCCTTTGGAAAATGGATAAACAATATGAAGGTGATATCCTGGTAAACATGTCACTAATTGCCAAACAGGATGGTTATTATTCCCTGTCATCTCCATCTTTAGCCATTGTTGACAATAAAGACCTTGCCTGGGGCATGGTGCCCGGGTATTTCAGGGTAATGCTGTCGAGAAAAATTTGGTTAAGGCTTACGCTTATGGGCAGGGTATTCCTGCAAAACCAGTGGTGGCTCGTGAGCGAACGGCCGCCACTTTATCTCCCCTTATTACCAACAAACAAGGTATTACCGTTGCTGTGATACCAGCACCTGGTACGGGCCGCGATCCCTGGGAAAAAGACCGCAGTACCCAAAATACCTGGCAGTTGGGATTGTCGCTAATGAACCGGCAGGCGCAATTAACACCTACCGCCTGGCATCCCGTATTGGCCCAAAAGGTTCTTTCCTTCGTAGCGGCGATAGCGTGCATTTTACCTTCAGGTATACCATACAACCAGCCAACTGGTACACAGTAATTAAACATGCTGTCAACGATATTTACCGGCTCAAAGATTTCCTGGCATTAAAAGAAACGAAACAATCGCTTACCAGCCGGATACTGTCCATGCACCATTATGTAGTAGATGACAGTACCTCCAAATGGCGGAAGGAACCATACCAGGGCCTCACCATTGGGGCGCAGGATTACCAGGGCGGTGTGTATGGAGGAGATGGTGATGCTATTAAGAATGCTGACTATGGAGCCATGTGGATGCTGGCCCGTGCTTCCAACGATCCTATATTGCAACAAACCCGCTTGCCGTACGTACGCAATTTTAAAATAACCCAACAGGATCAAACACCTGGGTTCTTCTATGGCGCAGCAGCCGGGCAGTACTATCTTCCCAAAAGCAAAAAGTTCACGGAAGAGTGGGGGCCTTATGTAGAGCCCATTGGCACCACCTACTATATGCTGATGGATATTGGCAACGTATTATTGTTCAATCCTGCCGATACTGCATTAAAAGAGAATTAAAAGCAGCTGCCGACAGGCTGCTGGCCTGGATGGGCACCGATGGTCAGTGGGCTATAGCGTATGATCATACTACACAAAAGCCGCTGTTCACCGACCTGGAAGATCTGCGTCCTACCTTCTATGGTTTGCTCATTGCTTATAAATTGTTGGGTGAAAAAAAGTATTTGGTAGCTGCCAGTAAAGGAGCCGATTGGTACATTACCCATGCCGTGAACAAGGGGCACTTTACCGGTGTGTGTGGAGATACACGTTTTGCTCCTGATTTTGCTACCGGTCAAAGTGTACAGGCATTATTGGATCTGTATGATTTTACAAAACAGCAAAAACATTTGCAGGCAGCCATTGCTGCTGCTAAATTGTACACCACCTCCATTTATACCCATCCCATTCCTACGCGCGCCCCCAAAACGGCACGGGGATTACCCAGGCAGGATTGGGAAATAAGCCAGGTGGGTTTGAGTTTTGAACATGGCGGCAGCATTGGTTCCGCTACCCATCGCGGCCCCATCTTATTGGCCAGTCATGCAGGTATGTTTATTCGTATGTTCTCCATCACCCATGATTCCCTGTTCCTTACCATGGCGCGTACCGCCGCCCTGGGCCGGGATGCTTTTGTAGATCCGGCTACCAGTGTAGCGTCCTATTACTGGGATATTATGAACAAAGGGGCTGGCCCTTATCCGCATCATGCCTGGTGGCAAATAGGATGGATCACCGATTACCTGCTGTCCGAAGCCGAGCTGCGTAGTCAGGGTAAACTGCGTTTTCCACGGGGATTTATTACCCCAAGGTAGGTCCACATCAATCCTATGGATTTGCCGCAGGAAATATCTACGGCCATCAGGCCGACCTACTTCTGAAAGAGGGCATGTTGCATACGGATAGTCCATACCTGGATTATTATGGCGCTATTGATACAACCGGAAAAAAACTGTTCTTCATCTTATTGAATAATGATGATGAACCATTGCATACTACTGTTCAGGCCGCCTATAATAAAGTGTTGGATAAGGATATGATAGCACCTCAATCCATGTACGCCATTGATGCCAATGGTAAACGAACCCGGTTGAATAGCCAAAACGATTGGCCGCTGGCCATTCCTGCTTATGGGATACAGGTTATAGAGATTAGTTACCAGTAACTGATCCGTCCACCTTTAGAAGGTGCATCACCCAGATATGAAAGTTTCCTATATATACCAGCTTACAGCTGCCTTCATGCTAATGATGGTGGCCGGAATAACGGCTCCTGCCCAACAACACAGTTTTCTACTGGAAGCGGAAGATTTCCAGTTTAAAGGTGGTTGGATCACAGAACAGGAAGGCGGTAAAGGATATTTGAACAATCAGCTATTACGTGTAGTATCTGGCAAAACACCGGCAGTAGATGCTATCACTGTTATCAATGTGAAGCAGGCGGGTACTTATGCCGTGTGGATACGTTCGGCCGACTTCCCCGATAACCGGCCGGGCACCCGTTTGTTTCGCCTGAAGGTGAATGAACAATCCCTCGAAGAAGCAGGCAAGCATGGTAAGGCAGGCTTTTATTGGGAAAAGGTAGGACAGGTTACATTGGCTGCCGGGGAAACAGTGGTTCGTCTGCAAGATAGCCGGGGTAATTTTGGCCGTTGCGACGCTATTGTGTTCTCACAGGCCGAAGGCTTTGATCCCAATACACAAGCGTTGTCTACACTGGTGGCACTTAGGATTAAACCAGTACCGCAGAAAGCCACCCATGTTAAATACCCCGAATTATCACAAGCTACTATTGACCCTCATGCCGCAGCAATTGCTTCCATTACCAACGAGCAGTTACGCCTGCGTTTTGTACCCGTCAATACATCTGCTACGGAGAAAAGGCTGGCTACCAAAACAGCCATCCGGCAGAAAGGCCACTGGATAGATATGAATGAACAGCGGGAAGACCACCGGATATATATCATCAGGGCCGATAATCCCCAACTTAGCTTTGGTAATTTCTTTCCCTCCTGGAACGGCTCTATTGGGTTAACCTCCTTTACCAATAGCGGAAAGGAATACAGCATACTGGAAACCGACAATACCCTCAATCCCTTTCTGGCAGGTCAGGTTACCGAAGCTATCCCTGTGGCGGCCCGACAAATAAATAACAATTCCATTGAAGTAAAATATACGGTAGGCGGTGAGCAGGTATTGAAAGGCGTATGGACCATTCAACCTGGTGACCGGCATATATCCCTTTTGCTACAGTTTAAACCCGTACGCAATGGTTACTACAGTATGGGCGTGGCTGCTTTTCAAAGCATAGCGGTCGATAGTGCTAGCAATATCCAGTTGCCCCCATGTTCCAATACAAACGATTATCACCACAACCTATATTATTGCCTTCAGGCATGATGCCCCAGCCGGTAGCCATTGCCGAGGAAAAAGGGGTGATGGTCTGTTCTCCATTTTTACCAGTGGCCTGGTGCAATCCTTTCCCTCCTCCGATTGGGGCAGCGCTTACAGCAGCCCCATGGGTTTTAGCATTAAGAATGAGGTAAACAGGGTGCAGCCGGTGGCTTTTGCACCGGTCATGGGGCTGGATGATTCAAAATTAACCGCAGGACAAACCATTCAACGTGATTTTGCTATAGGGGCCATCGCAGGCGGATGGAATGAAGCCCTGGAATATATTTCGGACAGCATTTATAAAGTAAAAGATTACCGCAAGCAGCATACCGCTTCGCTTACTGAAGCTGCCTTCAATATGATTGACCTGGTGAAACAGGATGCGGCGGCTGGCTGGGATGCCAGGCTGAAGGGTTTTTATGATATTGAGGCCAACCCTGCTGTAGTACCTACCGTTGTTCATGCAGCGCCACTGGCCATCATTTCAGCAGCCGTATTAAGCCGGGATGAAGAATTTTACCTGACCCGTGCTTTACCAACTATTGAATATACTTTATCCCGCAGTGGATTCCGATGGGCAAAAGCCGTATCAGGAACTCCATTCAACAGCGATAAAAATCATTACAGCTCAGTCCGTATGGATCACAGTTTACCACCAACTATTTTGAAGGGCTGTATGCTTTACTGGGCCAGGCCAATCCCTGGCTTACCGCCATTGCTTTGCCCGATGGCAATATCCGTGCTGCCAAAGGGTATTCAGTAGAAGTGCCCACTTGGACACAGAAGCTGGCTGCCTGGCGGTTGACCAAAGAAGATAAATGGTTAACGGCTGCCCGGGCCAATGCCGATCAATTCATTGCCACACAGGTATATGGAAACCTTACCAAACCTTTATCGCGCCTGCCTTTCTACAACGCTTCTTTTTATGCGTATTGGTGGGACCTGGCCGATTTGTATGATGCTACCAAAGACGATCGTTACCTGCAAGCTGCCGATGCATCGGCTTACCATACCCTGGCAGGCATCCGTAGCTACCCGCAGGTAAAGGATACCCTGCAAACTATCCATCCCCGTAATGAATTTGAAGGCAATACTACTATGTGGTGGAAAGGCGATAAAAAATACCGCCTGGGTTTTCCCCGTATCAAAGGTGATGCTCCGGAAAGGCAGGTGCTGCAAGCCCTGGTATCTCCCGTAGGGTTAGGATTTGAACAACCCTTTACTTATTTCGGACCCGGTAACACGGTAAGACCGGTATTTATGTCCAGCTGGGCGCCACATCTCCTTCGCCTGTACCAGTATAACCACAAAAGATCTTTGAGACCTATGCACGCAATGCTGTGATCGGCCGTTTTACCAATTATCCTGGTTACTATGCCACTGGTTTTACTGATATTACCTTGCAGCCCGATTTTCCCTATAAAGGCCCCGATGTAAGTTCCATCTATTATCACCATATTCCGCCTCACCTGGCCTTCACTCTTGATTATGTCATTACCGAAGCCATGCAACGTTCCAATGGTAAAGTGCAATTCCCCTATGGCAAGCAGGATGGTTTTGTATGGTTCAATAACCGTGTATTTGGAGGTGGAAAAGGAACCATCATGGATGATAAAAAGTAAACCTGTGGATGAAAAAGGGGCTGATCACCATCGACAATCCGGAAGTGAATTATGTAACCGGAATTTCAGACGATCGTTTTTGGATATTGTTGATGAATGAAGCACAGGCTGTGGCGCAAACCAATATAAGTATTGCAAAGGAAGTGCCTGTAGCTGATCAGGTCAGCGTCAACCAATACAGTAATCATTCAACAAAGAAGGGAACCCTGGCTATCAACAAGCGGAGCACATCCCTGTCAATCCCTGCAAAAGGATTCACGGCCTTGTCTATTCCCCTTGCCTCCAGGCCAGTTTCAAAGCCCTTGCCGCCAGTAGCCAATGGTATGAAAGTAATTGACCTGGGTGCTCCCTGGGGTAAATGTTATGTATTCAGGATACGGAGCCCTTTTGGATGGGATTCTATGTATGGCTATGTAGAGGCGGGGCCAATAGAAGGAGCTACTATAACAGCTACGATCAATGGACAATCAGTTACACCAACTGCCTACCCCTATGAGTGGAGTTTTTATAAAATAGCTGCCAATCAACCGGTAAAGGGAACGCTTCAACTGAAAACGGCAGATAGTAAATCAATAACAATACCCATTGAATTTGAGTAAAAGTAACCATTGTATGCGTAATTGTCTATTCTTATCCGTAATACTGCTTTTAGCAGGTAACAGTTTTGCCCAAAGCAATAAAGCAGATGCGGCGTATGAAGAGCGGATCAGGGCTGCTTCGCAGGCAGGGGCTTCCCCGCTGTTCTTTAACCCTGCCGCAGCCGATATACCAATAATAGCACCCCTTGAATTTGACAATGGCCGGGAATGTACGGTACGTAATGGCCTGCCAAACTTCTTTCACAATGCCGCAACCGGAAAACCTATGACCATGGGTTTTATTGGTGGCAGCATTACGCAGGCTGTCTACGGCTATCGCACACGCGCTGCCCGGTATATTCAATCCCTTTATCCCAATACACCCATGAAAGCCATCAATGCCGGCATATCCGGTACGGGCACCGATTTGGGAGCCTGCCGCCTGCACGAACAACTGTTGCAATATCATCCGGATATAATATTTGTGGAATTTGCCGTCAATGGCGCCTACCGCGAAGGGATGGAAGGGATCATCAGGCAGATATGGGAATTTGATCCTGCGATAGAGATCTGCCTGCTGTATACCATACATCATGAGCAACATGCGATCTATACAGCAGGAAGGGTACCGGATAATATCCGGGGATTGGAAGAATTAGCCGATTACTATGGCATACCCTCCATCCACCTGGGTATACAACCTGCCTCGATGGTACAGGAAGGAAAGCTGGTTTGGCGATCTGATAGTAAGACCATTCCAGCTAAGATCGTTTTTTCAAACGATGGCGCCCATCCGCTTCCTGAGGGCGGCGATTTATATGCTGGCGCCATTGCCAGGAGCCTGATTACCCTGCAAAAGAATACGCGCTCACGCAAGCATGTATTACCGGCGCCACTCCTGGCTGATAACTGGGACAATGCCCATATGTACGCGCCTGCTGAACTGGCTGTATTCAGTAGCGGATGGAACCGGATCAATCCCAACGACAGTACTTTTCTGAAGCAGTTTGCCCCTTGGTTTCCCTATATCATGAAATCAGAACAGCCAGGTGCGTCTTTAACATTCAGGTTTAAAGGCAATATGTTCGGCTTTTTCGATATCGGTGGTCCCGAAGCAGGGCAGCTCACGATAGAAGTGGATGGCAAAATGGTTAAGCTATCACTCGTGCTACCCGGCACACGTATAGCCACAATATCAGATACAGCGGGTATGAGTTTGGTCAACAGGTTCAATAATTTTTGCAATAACCGCTACCGCGGCCAGTTTGAATGTATTAAAGTATTGTACGGAGAGCATACTGTTACTATAAAACTATCGCCTGAAAAGGCCGATAAACGTAAAGTGCTGGGCGAAAATCAACTGGCCGATATCACTGCCAATCCTGCTAAATACGACAGGACAGTGGTGTACCTCGGAAAGATCCTGGTGCGTGGGGAGATCCTATCAAAGTGAAAGAGCCCACTCGTTCCAGGTTCATCGCTCATAAGTTTGTATTCCTTGGGAACATTCCCGCCAATTGGGAACATTCCCACTCTTTTTTGATGTGAAAAGCCTTGCTGGCAGCTACTGCAAGGCGCTAAATTTGAACCCGATGCGTTTATTGCTAACCATATATTGCTTGTTGACCGCCACCTTGTTATGGGCTGATGACTCCCTGGTATTGCAAAGCCCCCAACGCCAATTGCAGGCGACACTCTTTCTGCATAAAGGAAACCTGATGTACCGCTTACAGGCAGGCAAGGAAGTATTGGTGGGTGCCTCTTCGCTCGGACTGGCTTTTGATAACCGGGCAATAGGCATCAACAGTCAGAACCTTAAAATGGTGAGGCAATACCAGATCAATGAAAAGGGGCCTTCCCGCCTCAACAACAATACAGCCTTTAATCATTGTACTGTTTATATTGTGGCTATACAAGGTGATCAGGTTGTTGATACAATAGAGCGCAGATTGTTCAACAATGGTTTTGCTTTCCGCTATATGCCCATAGGAATAGATCGCCGGCAGGTAATAGAAGAGCTGACCAGTTTTGCTCTACCTGCTGCCTCAACTGTTTGGTATTCTGAAAGGAACAGTGAGTGGAAATTGAAATCCTATGCCGGCTTGTGGTTGTCAACTGCCGTAGAAAAATTGCCGGGCATTTCATCCCAGGGCCCCATACAAGGCAAGCCCCTGGTAGTTGAACTGCCCACCAAAAAGTATATCGTGGTTACCGAAGCGGCCCTATATAATTACAGCGGTATGCGCCTGAAAGCGATAGGCAATAATACTGTGCAGGTAAATTTTACGGAAGGCACTGCAGGATTTGCAGTAAAAGGTACTATGAAAACTCCCTGGCGTGTAGTGTTGTACGCCCACAATTTGCAGCAACTGGTCAACAGCCAGGTGATCGAAAACCTGAACCCTGCACCCGATATCCATCTCTTTGCCGAAACAAGTTATATACAGCCGGGCAAATCAGTATGGAGTTGGATCACTCGCAATGAGCATTATATGGAACCGGCAGAAGAGATCAAATGCATAGATGCTGCTGCTGCACTTCAGTTTGAATACACCCTGCTGGATGAAGGATGGGAAACCAAGTGGCCCCACAAATGGCAGCAGTTGAAAGAACTTTTGCCAATATGCTGCACAAAAGAAAGTGGGCGTCTGGGTGTGGAAACATTCCAAAGACATTAGAGATACTGTTCAACGCAATGCATTTTTAGACAGCATCCATAAGGCCGGCGCTGTGGGCCTTAAAACCGATTTTATGAACAGTGAGGCCAGCGACCTCATCGACTTTGAGATCGGCCTATTGCAGGCTGCGGCCAAAAGAAAACTGATGGTCAACTTTCATGGATGCCATGCCCCTACCGGCGAAAGTAAAACCTGGCCCAATGAAATGACGCGCGAAGGCATCCGGGGTATGGAGCTCAATATCATGAAGGAGCCCATCCCCGCCTGGCACAATGCAGCCCCTGCCATTTACCCGGTTTATTTGCGGTCATGGCGATTATACGCCTGGTTTCTTTAGCAATAAAGCCAATACCAGTTATACGCACCAGCTGGCTTTATTGTACCTGTTCAATTCTCCCTTTCAATGTATAGCCGAGAACCCGGTAACCCTCTTGAATGAGCCGGTGTACAAACCCATTTTGCCCTTGTTAAGAACATTGCCGGTAACCTGGGATGAAACCATTGTATTGCCGGGAAGTAAGATTGGTAAGCTGGCTGCTTTTGCCAGGCGCAAAGGGAAGGATTGGTATGTTACGGCGATCAATGGCTCGGATACTGTAACGAACTTCACCTTGCAGCCTTCCTTCCTCCTCAAACAAAAAAAAATACAAAGCCTATATCGTATCAGATGCGTCGCAGAATGCAGGATTTGTTACGGCAGAACAAGCTATTGGTAAAAATTACAATCAGCAATTTAGCCTGCCACCTGCCGGCGGATTGGTTATTCAAATCAAAAGCGAATAAGGATATGGCCTACTCCCCAACCAGGTATATGTTGAGTATGGTGTTGTGTTACTTGCTGGCTGGTAAGTTACCCGCACAAGTGCGTGTGCCTGCCGGGCAAAACAACATTGTGATCCGTTGCGGCCAGCAGAACTATACCCTTTCACCTGCCTTCGTGGTATTGTACAATGCAGCTGATCCTGGCATGGCTTTAAAACCTGCCGGCATCAAAAAGTGGAATACAATGTACTAACCTGGAAAGTACAAGACAGCAGCAAAGCCGATTTTGTACAGAAGAAGATAAATGCTTCTGTAGCCGGTGATGGATTTGATGACCGTATATTAAGAACCAGGTCCGAGTGGAGAACCGCCAATATTTTTCAAGCTGGTGAACGTATAGAAGTAAAGGCAACCGGCACCTACAAAAAAGGAGATACTGTTTTTTTCATTATCCCTGCATCCCCGCTTTCAAACTATCCGTTTATCTTTTGACAGCTGCAAAACCGTACCCACTTTTGCAGTATTCCTTCAGGCCACTTCGGTCTGGTTATTATAGTATTGGCTATGCTGGTGCCCCTGCTTTGACGCAGGATAAAACTGCGGCACTTTGGCAACCCTTGATATGGCAGGAAAAACGGGCGCCTGATGCAGCCTATCTTACGCCTGCCTTCATGGCCACCCTTCCTGCTACCCTCGTCAATGATGGCATCAACACCATTGGTATATTGGCAGCTCCGAAAGAAATCCCCTTTCAGCCTTTGCCCATGCTGGCCAATAGCCGTTTTGGCGTTGCCTTGCTCAATCAGCAGGGTCAACTGCAGCCCCAGGTATATGCACCCATACCGGGCGGTTTTTTATCACAAATGAAACCGGGCGATGTATTTGATTTTGGTTTCTACCTGGTTACAGCACCTGCCTCCATCAATGATACCTATCAGCAAATGGCCCAACAGGTATTTGGCTTTAGCGATTACCGCCGTAATGATATTGCCTCCCTCAATACAGCACTGGACAATATGGTGGATTACTCCTTGTCCCAATACGCCTGGTTCATTGATAGCCTGAAGGGTTGCGCATATGCTACCGATGTGCCCGGCGCTGTTAAAAACGTATCCAGCTTGAACCCGTTGGAACTGGCACTGGTGCGCGATGATTCCGTCATGTTTGAAAAAAGGGCCTATCCCTTAATGGAATTCATGTTATCGCGAGAGAAGTTCTTATTTAGCCTCGATAGTACCCAAAAGATCCAAAGCCCTTCCCGTAAACTCAAAGGCCCCATTGCGCCTTTATCCGAACTGGTGGCCCTGTACAATATTTTCAATAAGCAAAATGACTTCTACCTGGGGATGGCGCAAAAGGAATACAATTTTGCACGGATACGCAACCTGGATGTGAAGGAGAAGGGAAATAACTGGATCAATGCCATGTACCTGTACCAGGCAACCGGCGATAAAAGTTACCTGCAGGCCGCCACCACCAAAGCCAATGAATACCTGGCCCAAAGGATCACACAGGCACAAACAAGTTTTAATGATCCATTACAGGGTAGTTATTTCTTCTGGCCCACTTTTACCGGCCGTTGGATTGAGTTTCTCCAATTGTATGAACTTACCCAGGATCAACGGTACCTCGATGCTGCCCGGCAGGGAGCCCGCCAGTATACCCTCTTTACCTGGATGTGCCCGGCCATACCCGATAGCCTGATCACAGTAAATAAAGACGGTAAAGCACCTATGTACTGGTACCTCAAATCAAAAGGCCATCACCCCATGTTTTACCCGGAAGAAAAGGCGCCCGCCTGGCGTTTGTCGGAAGCGGGCCTCACGCCCGAATCCTCAGGTACCTCCACCGGTCACCGCGGAATCTTCATGGCCAATTATGCTCCCTGGATGCTGCGGTTGGGATATTATACCCGCGATACCTTCCTGATGCAAGTAGCCAAAGCAGCCATCATTGGCCGGTACAGGAATTTCCCTGGCTACCATATCAATACAGAAAGGACTACTGCTTATGAAAAGGTGGATTTTCCTTTGCATGAACACAAAGACCAGAGCGTAAACTCCTTTCATTACAACCATATTCTGCCAATGGCTTCCATGCTATTGGATTATTTGGTAACCGATGCTTTTGTACGCAGCAAGGGTAAGATCAGTTTCCCGTACGAATACATGGAAGGATATGCCTACCTGCAGAATAACCTGTATGGCGCACAAAAAGGGAAGTTCTACACAGAGAATGAGGTACAACTCTGGATGCCTGCCCGTTTATTAGCCATCGACAATACCGAGTTGAATTATATAGCAGCCCGTAAAGACAACAAACTGTTATTGGCCTTTACCAACCAATCTGCCAAACCTGTTCTCGCTAAAGTAACCATTAACCCCACATGGGTCAGGTTAAATGGGAAGTCCTCAGTAAGTACCATTACGGGTAAACTAATAAAGGCGCTTACCCACAGCAGTTTTGCTATTCAAGTGCCTGCCAATGGCCAGGCTGCGGTTACCGTGCAGGGTGCCGTGGCGGCCTCTTCTTTCCAGCAAAAGATACTGGATATACGCAAAGGGGATGCGGGCCGTGACTATGCAAAACTAGCTATGGGCAATGCACATGCCCTGCTGTTTGACCTGGGGCAATACAGTCGTAGGCTGTATGTATACCTGGAAGATGATGATAATAAGTATCGTAAAGCATCCCTGCTGTATAAAGCAGCCAATGGAAAAGAAGAAAGGTTGGACGACAATGGCTATCCCTTTGAATTCACCGTACCGGTTGAAAAGGACAAACTGTACAATTTTACTTGTCACTGACTGATACCAAAGGACAGGAGCACCAAAGCGAACAAGTATTACTGGGTAGTAAAAATAGCTGATGAATAAATTTGTGCTGTTCATATTGTTAATTCCTGCCATGGCATTTGCACAAGGCAACAAGCAGCTTGCTTTGAATGAAGGCTGGACCTTTGCCCTGGACCCGGTAAAAATAGGCGAAGCCGATAAATGGTATACGGCCGGTTTTGCTTCCGGATCCTTTGATAAGGTAAATGTGCCGCATAGTTTTTCGGTCGATAAACGATACTTTAATTATACAGGTACAGCCTGGTACTTTAAGAAGTTTCAGGCCGCAGTAGTACCAACTGGGTATAGGGCTTTTCTCCGCTTTGATGCCGTGTTTTATAAAACGAAGGTTTGGTTCAATGGTCAATTGGTAGGAACCCATGAGGGAGGTTATACTCAATTTGAATGGGATATTACTCCCTGGTTGCAATCGAAGAATACCCTTTCCTTGTTGGTCAACAACGAATGGGATACCACTACCATACCGGGCGCCAAAACTGCCGGTACAACTTTACGTCCCAATGCTACTCAATTGTATGCCTGGATGAATTATGGCGGTATTACCAGGCCTGTTTACCTGGTTATCCGTCCGGACCTGTACGTTCAAAAAGCACAGGTCATTGCCGAGCCCGACCTGCAAAAGGCAATGCGCGTATCCGGATCAAAGCAATGATCAGTAATCTTACTGCACAAAATGCCGGGGAGACGGTAACAGCCAATGTGTATTATGCCGGGCAGAAAAGCAATATCCGTTTTAAGCCCATCGTCATCCAAGTGGCGGCCAATAACAACCTTAGCGTTGTATTGGAAGGCATAATGCCCGCTGCTGAAGTTAAACGCTGGTATCCCGATGAGCCCAGCCTCTATACGGCCGAAATAATAGCCGGTAAAGATACTTTGACTACTTCCTTTGGTATCCGCAAAGTGGAAGTAAAAGGCACCCAGTTATTGTTGAATGGAGAACCCATCCGCATGGGTGGTTGTAACCGGCCTTTGGATTATCCCAACTATGGTTCCCTCGATCCTGAAGCGGTAATGGCAAAAGACCTCACGCTGATCAAAAATGGCAACCTGGAATTTTCCCGCCTCAGCCATTATCCCGTTTCTGAAAGCTTGTTGGACTGGGCCGATAAAAATGGCCTGCTCATCATTGCCGAGGCAGGCAACTGGCAAATGACACCCAAGCAGATGGCTGATCCTCAATGCGGACCAAATTCCAATCGCAAATGAAAGAAATGATCGAACGCGACTGGAATCATCCCTGCATCATTGCTTATAGCCTGGGCAACGAATTTCAATCACAAACACCCGAAGGGCAATCCTGGGTAAAGGACATGAGTGCATTTGTGAAAACACTCGATGCCACCCGGTTGATCACTTTTGCCAGTTTTAATGTATGGCGTCAATATGTAAAGAAGCCCGAGGATGAAGCATCGCAGTATGTTGATTTTATCAGTGCCAATATCTATGACAATCATTTGCAATGCCTGCAGCATATTCCTGAGGTATATCCCAATAAGCCCGTTTACATCAGTGAATTTGGTATCCGGTCTACCGTCAACAATAAAGAACAGCAACGCATTGATTATTTCAGGAAAGCAATAGAGGCATTTCGCCAGTGCGATTACCTGGTGGGTGCATCTGTTTGGACACTGAACGATTACCAAAGCCGCTACCCTGGTACCGATGCTGATGGGTACAGGGCATGGGGGCTCGTAACCCCTGCCCGTGAATTGCGCGAGAGCTATACTATACTGCAGGAGGAGTTTTCACCAGCCATACTGGAATTGGTAAAGCGTGAAGTAGGCAAAATAACCGTACGCATTACAGCTCGTAACAATTTCCCAGCCTATGCCCTGCGCAATTACCAGGTACAATGCAATGATGCCGCGGTAAAGCTAAAAACATTAAAGCCCGGCGAACAGCAGGAAGTGACATTACCCCTGGCTGTTACCAATCAACAGGAAACGATTAAAATATCCCTGATCAAGCCAGGTGGATTTGTAGCGGTAAATAAAATATTTAAGTAGGCTAGTGGGAATCGCAGATTAGCAGATGTAGGCAGATTGCGCGGATTCGAATAGAGGGCCTGTGATGAAACAAAAATTTAAAACTGTATTCGCTAACAGCTCGTAGCTCAAAGCTCACAGCTTGTATTTAAAAACCTTATCAATAATATTTAATCCGGATAATGATGAAATTGGAAAACTACGGCAACAGTAAACGTTCTTTTGTAAACAGAGACATAGAAGCGGACCTCATTGTAACAGGTGGCGGTCTTTCCGGCGTATGCTGTGCCATAACCGCAGCCCGTCAGGGCCGCCAGGTAGTATTGGTTCAAGACAGGCCCGTATTGGGTGGCAATTCCAGTAGCGAAGTACGGTTGTGGATATTGGGCGCTACTTCTCATATGGGCAATAACAACCGGTGGGCCAGGGAAGGTGGCGTAGTTGATGAGATCCTGGTCGAAAATACCTACCGCAATCCCGAAGGCAATCCTGTGATATTCGATACCATCTTATTGGATAAGGTAGTGAGTGAACCCAATATCACCCTCTTGCTGAATACGGCCGTGTATGAGGTAGAAAAGAAAGATGCTACCACCATACAATCAGTAAAAGCCTTTTGTAGCCAAAACCAGACGGAATATGTTTTATCGGCTCCCTTGTTTTGTGATGCTTCGGGCGATGGGGTAGTGGGATTTCTGGCAGGAGCCGCCTTTCGTATGGGCGCTGAAAACAAAGAAGAGTTTGGAGAGAAATTTGCCCCCACGGAAGAGTATGGTGAACTACTAGGCCATACTTTATATTTCTATAGTAAGGATACAGGCCGGCCGGTTACCTATGTTCCCCCTTCTTTTGCATTACAGGATATTACAGAGATACCCCGCTTTAGATCATTCAATGCAAAAGACTTTGGCTGTAAACTGTGGTGGATAGAATATGGCGGCAGGATGGATACGGTACACGATACCGAAAAGATCAAATGGGAATTGTGGAAAGTAGTATATGGCGTTTGGAATTATATCAAGAACTCCGGTAATTTTCCCGAAGCTGCCAACCTCACCCTCGAATGGGTAGGCACCATTCCCGGTAAAAGAGAAAGCAGGCGGTTTGAAGGCGATTATATGATGATCCAGCAGGATATCGTGGAGCAACGCCTGCACCACGATGCTGTAGCCTTTGGTGGATGGTCGATTGATCTGCATCCGGCCGATGGCGTGTTTAGTGAAAAGCCGGGTTGTAACCAATGGCATAGTAAAGGCATTTATCAAATACCTTATCGCAGTTTGTACAGTAAAAATATTACGAATCTCTTCTTGGGTGGTCGTCTCATCAGCGCCTCCCATGTGGCTTTTGGTTCTACCAGGGTAATGGCTACCGCCGCTTATGCTTCACAAGCCGTGGGTATGGCCGCAGCACTGTGCAGGGAAAGGAATATATTGCCGGCTGCTGTAATAACCCAGCAATACATTACCCAATTACAACAACGTTTACTAAAGAGTGGACAATTCATTCCGGGTATGGCACTGGCCGATCAGGAAGACCTGGTGCAATCGGCTGTAATTACTGCTTCTAGTGAATTGGTATTGGAAGAACTGCCCGAAGCCAACCTGTTAAAACCTTTGGTACTATCTGTAGCGCAGATGGTGCCCTTGCAAAAGGGAAAGGTGGCTCCTTTTGTATTCCACGCACAGGCTGATATAGCCACTACCCTCGAAATTGAATTACGGATTAGCAGTAAAACTGCCAACCATACACCCGATATTACCATCGCTACCCAGGTAATGGACATCCAGCCTGGCAGGAATTGCATACAGGTAAAGTTTGATGCGGTTATGCAGGAACAGGCTTATGCCTTTATCACTTTTGGCAAGAACCCGCAAGTGCAACTCCATTTTTCAGAGAAGCGGGTTACTGGTCTGCTGTCAGTGTTCAACAGCATCAACAAAGCCGTATCCAATTACGGGAAGCAAACACCTCCGGAAGATATTGGCATGGATGCTTTTGAATTCTGGTGCCCACAACGCAGGCCTGAAGGACACAATATAGCTTTCAAGTATCCTGCAGGGCTGCCTGTGTTTAAGGCAGAGAATATACGAAATGGCATCGACAGGCCTACCACCCAACCCAATGCCTGGGTTGCCAACTGGTCGGATGAATCCCCAGCACTTACCCTTAGTTGGAATGAACCCAGGGAGATTAGCCATGTAGATTTGTTCTTTGATACAGATTATGATCACCCGATGGAATCTGTTTTAATGCAGCATCCAGAGTCGGCCATGCCTTTTTGTATCAGAACTTATCGTATAAAAGATGAAGGCGGCAATATTATTGCAGAGAACAATGACAATTATCAAACTCATAACCGCATCAGGCTGAACAGGCCCCTCACTACCAGTAAACTGATTATTGAAGTGGAACATCCTTCTTCCCAGGTACCGGCAGCCGTATTTGCAGTACGCTGTTATAGATAATCGATCTGGTAACCAGGCAAATGAAGATTGTTTTTTATTTCAGTTAGGAATATTTTGGTCTATAATGAAGTAATACAATGCTGCTTTGAAAGGGCTTTTAAACTTTGGCATGGAAAACGTCCGCTGAATACAGGCAATTGTAGGTAATATTTTCGTGCAACCGGTTGAGCAAAAACTGCATAACTAAATTTATTATCTTGTCTCATTCACTCAACCCAACTTTAAGAAATAGCCTAATGAGATCAAGATTAATACTATGCTGCCTATTTTCAGGTCTTGCCTCCTGGGCGAATGCACAATCACCTGCTGATGTAGACAAAGATCTTTCCTTGTTCCAAACCCCAATGGCTACGGCGCTCAAGGAAAACATCAAACAAAAGGACCTTGAAAAGATTACCACTCCACAGTTGAGAGAAGCCGCGCTTTCAATGCTGGAAAAAAATACAGCGCACAATACCGTATTGCTGATTACCAGGCATACCTCACTCCCACAACCCTTGGGAAAGAACTGATGATTGGTGACGGCTACAGCAAATACGAGAACATGACCGGCATTTATTTGCCGGTTGGGAAACACATTGTCCTCGTAGAGAACATTACAGCAGAAAAAGAGGTAAAACTGTTGGTTCCCAATTGGAACCGTCATGCTCCGGATGGTATCGACCCCACGAAAGACCCTGCTGGCTGGGGCATCGTAAAACAACAATTCAAATTGAACAATGGCGTAAATATTATTGATGTGAAAGGCTTCGACGGATTGGCGTATGTTGATTACTATTCCGATGCGCCTGAAAAAGAGAACCCTATTAAAATACACTTTGTGGGCGCCAAAGTGAATGGCTATTTCGATATCAAGAAAAACAATGATACAGACTGGAACAACTTGATCGATAATGCTGTTTATCCGGTGCTGGATGCAAGAGGAGCTCATATCCAGATTGTTTACCCCACGGCCGATTGCAAAAATATGCTTACAACAGGGGTGTTGAACTGATCAGCAATTACGATTCACTGGTGTATCGTCAGCACCGGATCTTAGGTTTAATAAAATACAACAAGGTTCCTAAAAATCATATCCTGGCGCGTGTAAACTACAACTACTATATGTTCCGGGACGGCGATGGGGTAGCTTATATGGGTACAACACCCGGAAATGCTATGCCGCTGGTGGTCGATCCGGCGCGCGTCATCAAAGGAGATCCTTGCTGGGGCTTCAGCCATGAAGTAGGTCACGTACACCAGGTACGGCCTTTTTTTAACTGGGGGACTGGGAGAAGTGAGTAATAATATTTTCTCATTGTATGGAACCACTTCTTTCGGTAACAAGAGCCGGTTATCGGAACAAAAGAATTACCAGAAAGCCAAGGATAGCATCATTGCCAGAAAGATCAGTTATTTACAGGATAAAGATGTATTTAATCGCTTAGTGCCTTTCTGGCAACTGCAGCTTTATTTCGCGGGCGTTGGTAACTACAAAGATTTCTATCCCGATCTTTTGAATCATTTCGTCAACAAGGTGCTGCGGCCCGGCCTGCGGGTTCAAAGTCAAGAGCAGAGAACTGGGGAAACAGGGGACGAAATCCTGCCGAGTCTCAATTGAATTATGTAAAAACTGCCTGCGAGATCAGTAAAACAGACCTCACTGAATTCTTCGATAAGTATGGCTTTTTTACGTGGGTACCTTTGATTATGACGACTACGGTAAGTATAAATACAATATGACTGAGGAAATGGTCAATACCTGCAAAGCCGCCATCAAGGCCATGAACCTGCCAAAACCCAAGGTGGATATCAGTACGATGGAAGATTAATAAGTATAAACTGAACAGGTGTATAAAAGCCGAACTTCCGGAAATGCCCGGTCGTTCGGCTTAATTTTTAAAAGAAATGCTATATTTCCGATTGAGACCCGTTGCATACCATAAAAAGAATAACCCCAATGGCAAAGAATATTCATTTAAAATGTGGCATTAAAAACTGCCACCACGGTCATGAATATATATACAGCTCAATAGGCCCAATTGCTATTACTGGTCAATTCAGAGACGAGCAATCGAAAGGCGGAAATTGGGGTGGACTTTTACCCAATAAGCCTGAAATTGGGAGATTGTATGAACTTACGCTATATGGACCCCTGAAAATAGACCTGGATGATAATTTTTGGGTACTTTATCTTGATCCTTATTCGCTGCATGAAGGCATTGGAGGTGAAACTGATTTTGAAAACAGCTTTGCTTTTTGCCTTTGTAAACAGGTTGAGATTATTGAAGTTCAGGAAAGTTGTATACGACTTACTATAAGCGTCATTGAAATTCATGACTTACAAGAGCTGCTTGCCTATCCTTATCCTAATTATGGGTATTCCTCAATTTTAGACGATGAAGCTATTTCAAGAGATCATTACCATATTGAAAATTTGAAACATTACAGTTTGATTACTATCAATATACAAAGTGACATAGGTTGGAACTACATTGTAGCGAAAAAGACAACAAGAGTATCATTGTTGCTGAAAACACTTGGGATTTTCATGAGAATACCTGGAAGCTGCTGCATGAAGAGCTTACGGTAGAACAAGAAAAAAAGATACGGCATACAACATGGGCTTGCTTGATTTTCACCTTTACACCACCTCCTTACCAGGGTATTGTTCCTCGACTCCTATATGCTGCTAAAGTAACCCCCTTGTTTTGGGCTATATATTCATTTTTGAAATAATGCATTCGCTTAATTACAAACTTAAGAGCGTGTTAACATTTGCAACTATACTTTTGAGTGACAATACTAACCCTGAATGAGGACATATTTACATGACTTTATCCTGATATTATGCTGCCTTTTCATTATACCTACCGCAAATGCACAACTAGAAAAGATCTATCTCCATCCCAAAGCAGCCGGTAGTGAAAAACAATCAAAATTTGTAGACTCCATACGGTTTATCCCTTTAGAAGTAAAAGAAGATGTTGAATTGACGATGTATAATCAGGTCGATATAACAAATGATTACTTCCTGATAAAGGATTATGTTGGTAGGGCAATTCTTCTGTATGCAAAAACGGACGTTTCATTAAAAAAATAAGCTATAAAAAATTAGGGGAAGGGTTTTATCCGGTTTATGACGAACATACCAACCAGGTCTTATTTTTTGGAAATAATAAAAATTATTCACTTACACCCAGAGACGAAGTAAAAATAAGGTTGGATTGGAGTAATCCACGTAATAAAAAGTATTATAAAAATATACGATTGACTTAAACGATACATCGCTTACCATTAAGAAAGATATTCCGCAACAAAACGACATTTTACATGCTTATCATTATTACGACGATTTTTACGGCGCGGGAGAAATTAATACGAGCGAGCTGTACAAGGATAGCCTGGATTATGAGTTTAAGATTTACCAGGGGAATCAGTTGGTGAAATTTTTTTCCCCTACAACCGTATTCATGAACCCAGATTTTTATTTGCACATGAAGGCATTGGTATCAATAAAACGGATACACCTTATATCCACTTTATTACCCGTCCTTATTGCGATACCATTTACAAAATGGTGAGAGATAGTTTATCGCCTGTATACCAGATAGTGCTGCCTTTGGAAAATAGTTTGCCGGCATCATTTTTTACCAAGTCCTTTAAGAATAAGACTGAGCGGGAGAATTTTCAACGTAACAATGGCTGGATGATCCACCAGGTTTATTCATTTTATGAAACGCCGCGGTTCATTTATTTTTGGTAGCCTATCTAAGTAATTACGAAACTTACATCTATCGAAGGCAAGACAAAACCACCTACAAGGTCAAAAATATTAAGCCAGACAGCAGCCAGTATAATTTATCGTTACTAGGCGAATTTGGGATCTCACGAAAGAACGACAGGATCTACAAAACACAAAAGGCCGGCGACATTCTTACTTTCTTTGAAAAAATAAGAACGTTCCGGTCCCTCCGGAACTGGAAAACTTTTTTAAAAATAAGCCTCCTGCTACAACACCCGTCATTATCGAATTCAAATTTAAAAACTAACCTTGAAACAGACTTTCCTTGCCTGTTTTTACTGATCCTGTCCACACTGACCTTTAGCCAAACCGGTAAGCTAACAGGTTCGGTCATGGACCTTGAAACCAAAACGCCGCTTGAACTGGCAACAATAACCGTTTTAGGACAGGATTCTTCGATGGTTGCCTATCAACTGTCTGATAAAAATGGCCTATTCAACATTGAAAAATTACCGCTGAAGCGAAAGTTACTGGTAAGTGTTTCTTATACGGGATACATTAGTTACTATACCTCTATTCAGCAGGATGCAGCCAAAACGGATACGCTAGCTGTATTATTAACGCTGAATAGTAAAGATACCGTAGTGGTAACGGCTAGAATTCCCATCCGGATGAACGGCGACACCCTGGAGATCAATCCCGCAGCCTTTAAGATGAAAGAGGATGCCGTTGTAGAAGAATTATTGAACCAGGTTGACGGTATTACCATCTGGGCTGATGGAACCATAACGGTCAATGGCAAAAAAGTACAAAATCTCCTGGTTGATGGAAAGCCGTTTATGGGATCAACAGATTCCCGCGTAGCCACCCAGAACCTTCCTAAATCTGCTATCGAAAAAGTACAGCTTTATCAGGAGTACGATCGAAGTAAGATCGGTCAGCCAACTCAGCGCAAAGATTCACTGCTCACGATGAACCTAAAACTAAAAGAAAAAAGCAAAAAGGATACTTCGGCAAAGCAGGGGTTGGCTATGGCACCCTTGACCGATTTGAATCCGATCTTTCCTTACAAATGTATAATAAGAAGAGTAGTATTGGTATAGGAGGCGGTATCAATAATATCAATAAAAATATCGGAAACCTACAGGAGATATTTCAAAGTAACACCTACAGAAATTATAACCCTAACCTATACAATGTAGGCCGGTTTGGAACCAATGGCATCAACAAAAATCATAGTATTGGTGGTGTTTTTGTACATAATTTTTTGAATCTGCCAACAGCCGGCAAAATGACCGGCTTACCCTCAATTACAATAAATCAGGAACCAACGCATATATTACCGACCAAAGTTACGAGAACAGAACGACGATCGATAATCCGCAGTTTATTCGCGATGAGGGTGTGGAAAGCAATCGGCAGGACAAGCATGCTATCGGGTTGAAATATCTTAAGACCAATAGCTACAACGATAACCTGGACATAAATGGTGCAATAAATACCAACAGAGAGAACGGTCATTCATACCGTTCAACTGAAGTAAGAGATTCCATGAATCAGTTACAAAGTACAAATCGTACGACTACACAGAATAGTCAAAGATCGGATGATGAATTACTGAATATATCTTTTAGTAAATCCAATAATGAGGATCCGTTACAAGGCTTTAACAGTCAAGTCGGAATGAGCCGTGTAAATACGGTGTCGGAAAGAGACATGGTAAGTGTATTTGAGTCCACGACCGATAGGAGTAAGAATACTTACATCAACCGGCATTACACCACCAATAGCCAAAGGGTTAACATAACCGGAAACCTTGATTATGCAGGTTTTAAAAGATTGCTGTTGGGAAGGTATAATTTGTTTGGAGTAAACCTCCAGTTGGGCCAATGGTTTAATTATACCCGTACAACAGATAATACCCTCGTAACTGATTATGACACTGTTGCGAAAGTGCGTAATTTTAATAGTAACCTCTCTTACTCAAATACGGGAGATGTGCTTGAGTACACGCCTTTCGTGTCCCTGGCAAAGGATTTTTACAATTACAATGAAACATCATACCGAAGCTTCAATATGCAGTTTAAGCTGCTGGAAGATCTTAAAACCGACAAAAATACCTCCTCCTTCGCAAAAAGAAACCTGACCCGCTCTTTCCAGTTTTTCCGGTATGAAGGGGCACTCAGTTATCAATATGCCAAAATAGATAAATACAACTATTACTTGTCGGCTAATTACACCAAATCCATGGAGTATCCTTCCATTGACCGGCTATATACCATTGTTGACGATGTCAATGCCTATGAGATCAGAATTGGTAATCCGAACCTGCGAAACAGTATTAACCACGCGATTAACCTGAACGCTCATTTTAATAGCGAAAACAAAGGATCGCCGTATGCTATCAATGGCAATATGTATGGTGGGTATTACCTGTCATTGGATCCTGTGACAGACAGTATCATGAATGATCTTTCTGGCAAAAGGACCTATTATTCTACGAATGCAGATAAAGCCAGTAACATTAACCTCAACTATAATCTTAATATATCGAGAAAGATCAATAAAAATAATCTTCAGCTCATGTACAATGGCGAATTCAGGACTGGCAAACAACCCAATTATATTGACGGGTTCAACAACATTAGTAAAACCATTAGTTTGCTCAATCAATTTACCCTTCAATTCTCACTTAGTTCAACGCTTGTATTTACTGTAGGTCGAACTTTGCAACATAATAAGACCACGCCAACTGCTCCGGGGCTGAATTCCTTTAAAAATAACAGCACTACCTCAAAGCTCGGGATCGTTGTCAACTACCCGGCTGGATTCACCTTTAGCAGTACGGTGGATCATATTGCCAACTCTAATTTAAATAAGCCCATTGTTCTCTGGAATTCATTCGCTACTTACCGGTTTATGAAGCAGCAGGGGAGTTAAAGTTTTCGGCGATGGATTTGCTAAAAAATATCAGAACATCAGCAACAGCGTCAATGCTTATGGAACTACCACCAGGATTTCGAATGGGTTGCAACAATATTTCCTGCTGACGTTTTCTTATTACCCGCGCAAGTTTGGCAAAACGGAGGTCAAAAGACAAGAAACGAATTGAGTTTCCCCTTCATGTCATTACAAAGGCCAGGACGAAACGCCTGGCCTTTGCTATTATAATGAACATTTACAACCTTATTTCATATCCACCGGTATAAACACCAGCGGCGTAGGCAGGCAAGAGGCGCCAGGAGGGGAATAAGTAAAGCGAATGGTTTGCTCCTCTCCATTCCCAGCTGGTGGAAATACCTGCACCAGGATGGCCTCAGGCGCTTTTCTGGTGATTAACTTGTCGGAGGGCAATTGAATGATCCCCTCTTTAAACTTACCTTTACTTACTACCATGGTATTGGCCATACCGCCACACCATTGTCCATTATCAGCCCGGGAGTTCCAGGTTACCAGCGCCAGCCCACGGCCATCAGTACTCTTCCATTTCATCTCTACTTGGTACATCACCCCATAGTTGCCAGCCAAACCAGCTACTTGGCTACTGGTATACTCCTTGCCCACTACCCAGGGATCGTTATTGCCATCGGCCATAATGATCTGACGGATGCCATTTTTAGTATCAAGTGTTTCTTGGGTCAACACATTGTAATTGGATACACCAAATGTACCACGACCGGCATTATTACCCTTAAATGGCAATATCGTTTTAATACGGTCAACAGCTACAGTGACCGGGGTTTTAAGATCCGTTTGTAAAATGCTGATCTCTCCGGGCTGGTCGATGATGAATTCATAAAAACCATGTACCAGTTCATCATATTTAGCTACATATTTCTCTTGTGCAGGATCAATGGCCAGTGACTTGCCCGGTTTAATGATCCGTACCGTGGTTTGTGGTTGGGCGGCAAAGAAATCGGCCAATCCTTGTTTACCAGCGAGGAAATAATTGGTAGTTGGTTTCTGCGATGAGTATTTCAACATACGCAGGCGCATATCGGTCTTACCCGTATTCTTGATCACCGCTGCAATCCGTGTTTCTATCTTGGCCGGCTCTTTTACGCCATTCACATTGTATACATATAGCCTTACTGCGCCTGGTTCTACCGCTTCGCGCAAAGCAATCGCTTCAGGTACCCTGATGTATTCAGGATCATCCGAAATAAGGTATTGCGGTCCGGGTAGTACGATCTTCCGGTAGCCGATCTGCTGGAATTTTTCGGTCAGTAAACCCGGCAGCTCCACAATACTACCCTGTGGAGAGGCCAAAATACGTTTACTAAGTTCGGGAGTAATTTCCTGGGCAAAAGAGGGAGGGCTGTTACCAGGCTGCCGCTAAGCAGGAGGGACAGGCAACCTGCATTCGTTAATAACTTTTTAATCATGAGTCTGCAATGGTAGATTAGTTAAATAATATTTTTATTAACCATTGCGAATTTAGTAATATAATTTAATAATAGAGTGCCTTTATCCAGCTTTACCTATTTTTTTAATCTAGGCCGCCCCATTAACCGGCTCCTGGCACGCAGCTATTTTATCGACAACAATTTGTCCCGCGCAATGAGGCAACCCCCAATTACACCGGCCTTTTCCTGCAGTTTAGACATATGGAGCTGCGTATCATTGTTGACCAGGCTAAGGGAGAATTTATTTAATGCACTACGAATGGGGAGCCGGATATAATCGCCTGTTTCGGCTAGTATACCACCCAGGATCACCAGTTCAGGATTGAAAATATTGATGAGTACCGATATGCCGCGCCCAATCTTTTCGCCTATTTCAGCGATCAGTTCAATACAAAGAACATCCTCCTTCATGGCTGCCTGGATGATATCGGAAAGGTGGAGGTTCTCGGGCAATTTGTTCTTCTGCATCAATACCGAGGTTGATCCCAGAGATATGGCCAAACTCACCCCCAAACCCCGATTTGCCGCGGTAGATCTTTCCATCGATCATGATACCCAAGCCAATCCCATAATCCATATTCACAAACAATACATTCTTCTCCTCCTTTACCAGTCCATTGTGAAACTCACCATAGGCCATGGCCCGGGAGTCATTTTCCAGGAAAGTATGGATGCCCGTGATCTTTTCAATAGTGGCGCTGAGCGGCTCTTCATGAAAATGGAAGAAACTATAGCTATACCCATTTTCACTATTAATACGGCCCGAGAGGTTAAGACATAGGGCCAGGATATTCCGGTGTTCATCTGGAAGCCGGCTGATAAAGGTTTGTATCACCTTTACCAATTGCTCAAAAGCTTCCTTGGTATTCACCAGTAAGTAGGGCACATGCATCTCGGCCTTTACCAGGTTCTTCTTGAAATCCAGCAGCCCTATATTAATATAATAGTGTTTTACATCCACCCCCAGGAAGAAAGCCGAATCGGCTACCAGCCCGTACAGGTTGGCTTTGCGGCCACCTCCTTTTGAATCTTCCTTTCCATAATCCTGCACCAGGCCGTCTGATATCAGCTCGTTGATCAGGCTCGTGATCTTGGGTACACTGACGTTCATCTCTTGCGCCAGGTCGGTAATGGTGGTATTGCCTGTTTGGTCCAGGTGATTGATGATGGCCCTTTTAAATGATCTATTCTTATAGGCCACCCCGAGGTATTTTCCTCTGAGAATATTTCAAATATGCTTTGTTTAACTGCCATAGCCGGATCGGGATAAAGTTTTTCATTAACTAAGATAAGAGAATAGGTTTTAAATAATAAATCTGCCCTAATTGAGATTTTTTTAATAAAAAAATTTACTAATTATGATTGTTTAATAAATTAATTATTAAATTTACCTGCAAAAGTAAAACAAATTAATAATAACAAGGATTTATGGCGTCGGATGTTAGAAATGGAAGCCTGACAGAAGAATTACCTGCTGAAAACCAACTGCTTTATAGTTCCTATGCGGCCCTTTACCGCGATGATGGTAGATAATGTGTTGCCGTTCTGGCTCAAACATAGCCGGGATGAGAAGAACGGCGGTTATTTCACTTGTCTCAAACGCGATGGTAGCGTGTATGATACCGATAAGTTCATGTGGTTGCAAGGCCGGCAGGTATGGTGCTTTAGCTATATGTATAATAATGTAGCCCAAAAGCAGGAATGGCTGGATATGGCCTTGCATGGTGCTGCATTTATGGAAAAATATGGCCGCGATACTACTGCGGGCAACTGGTATTTTTCTCTGACAGCCGAAGGTAAGCCCCTTACACAACCTTACAATATTTTCAGTGATTGCTTTGCTGCCATGGGTTTTGCTTCGCTCGATAAAGCCGCTCCCAACGACCGGTATAAACAAATAGCAGTCGACACGTTTGAAAACATACTACGTCGCAAGGATAGCTGGAAAGGTATTTACAACAAAGCTTATCCCGGTACAAGACCCTTAAAGGTTTTAGCCTGCCCATGATCCTGTGCAACCTTTCGCTGGAACTGGAACATCTGTTAGGTGCCGGCCGGGTGAATGAATTCATTCCAACTGTGATCCATGAAGTGATGGAGGTATTTTATCAACCACAGCACGGACTGATCCTGGAAAGCGTTCAACCCAATGGGGCCTTTTCCAACAGCTTTGAGGGCAGGCTCATCAATCCGGGCCATACCATCGAAGCCATGTGGTTCATCATGGACCTCGGACGGCGTATGAATGACCAGGCCCTGATCCGTAAGGCATGTGATATTATGCTGCATACCCTGGAATATGGATGGGACAAAGAATTTGGCGGCATCTTTTATTTCCTGGATGTATTGAACAATCCCCCAGCAATTGGAATGGGACCAGAAGTTATGGTGGGTGCATGTGGAAGCATTGGTGGCCTTGGCCAAAGGGTATGAATTAACCGGCGATGAACGTTGCTTCAAATGGTTTAAGAAAGTACATCAATATACCTGGCCACCATAGTAATAGATGCTACCGAACAGGGGATGTAATGGCCGCCACCGGCGCTGCATATTCTGTAGGAATGGATAGCCGTCATGATACCGGCGAAGAGCAGGCTCCCGAAAAAGCCAATGATATTATTCAGGACCTTACCTATGTGGCCATCTTAAAAGATTATGGTAAGAGCGCCAATAAAACCATCCCCAGGCCCGAAGGATATAATGCTGCTGAGTTTAATTGCGCTTGCGATGTAAGCGATCCCGCTTCCTTCGACAGTCCACAAAACAATTGTTATCGCATGATCCAGTATGGTCGTCTGCCGGGTAACAAGTACATGATCAACTGGCCTAAATGCGGCAATGATATTTACCTCCACCTCGTTGAAAAACACCAGCCGAAAGAGAGCTGTTATTACACCAGGCCAAATTGCATACCCTGCGTTTTATTTATTACCTGCAAACCGGATTGGGTTATAAGAACCTGGGCCTGGCCGATGATGAATTCCCTACCAGGGATAAATTGCCCATGATCCCCTATCACCGCGAATCACGCCGGTTGAAAGGATTGGTGCAACTAACAGTTAACCATGTGGCCCGTCCTTATGAAATGACCGATCCCCTTTATCGTACTGGTATTGCTGTAGGCGATTATACCATTGATCACCATCACCTGAAAAATCCCGCGGCTCCCGCTATTGATTTTGTAAAGATCAAAGTGCCTTCCTACAATGTGCCCATGGGCAGCCTCATACCCCGTAGCGTAGAAGGCTTGATCGTGGCCGAGAAAAGCATTAGTGTTACCAATATTGTAAATGGTGCTACCCGTTTGCAGCCCGTAGTACTTCAGTTGGGTCAGGCAGCCGGCTTGTTAGCCGCCTTGTGTGTACAACAAAATAAACAACCGGCGCAGTTGAGCGTGCGCGATGTTCAGACCCATTTGCTGAAGGCCAATGGCTACCTCATGCCGTTTATTGATGTACCTCCTTCCGACCCCCAGTTCAGCACCATTCAAAAGATAGGCGCTACCGGTATATTAAAAGGAACCGGTGTTCCTTATCTCTGGGCCAACCAAACCTGGTTCTATCCCAATCAGCCCATCAGTGCTTATGAACTCGTTCAGGGCCTTCGATCATATTATCCCGCTTTAAAATCCTATTGGGCAGCTTCCGGCGAAATGCTCACCGTATCCGAACTGATCAAAATATTCAAAGCAGCAGGCACCGATGTTACCGAATCACAAGTGACAGTGGAACTACGCAATGCTTCCATAAACCTTTCCCATGATGCTGGCGGCCATACGCTCAACAGACGGTCTGTTGCTGTATTGCTCGACAAATACCTTCATCCTTTCGAGAAGTCAATCACTATTTCGGGCAACCTGGAATAGCAGGCCTTAAACATTCTAAACCTCCTTTTTAACCAATGCAGTTGTATATGAGACAATTCCGGCATCTTTTGTTTGCAGGGCGCAGGATCTGGCTGCTCGCATTCTTTATGACCTACCATCTGATAACGATGGGCCAGTCAAAAACGGTTTCAGGAACCATCCTGTCTGCTGATGGGCTTCCATTAGCCGGCGTATCTATCCTTATTAAAGGCACTACCCAGGGCACTTCTTCTGATGCAGAAGGAAAGTTCGTTTTGCCCATTACAACCAGTAGAACCATCCTGACGGTATCTATGACGGGCTATTCGCCTCAAACCATGACTGCCAATGCGGGCGAGCATTTGAAGCTAACCCTTGAAAAGACATTAAAAGACCTCGATGAGGTAGTTGTAGTAGCCTATGGCCGTCAGAAAAAGGCAATGTGGTAGGTTCCGTTTCACAAATCAGTGGCGATGTGCTGAAACAAGCGCCTGCTATGAACGTCACCAATATGCTGGCTGGCCGTTTGCCCGGTGTAACCACCGTGCAACAATCAGGCCGCCCGGGTGCTGATGATGCCATGATCAGGATACGGGGTATTGGCACTTATAACAGTAGTACCCCCTCATTATTATTGACAACGTACAACGTCCCTCTTTCAGCCACCTCGATCCCAGTGAGATAGAAAGCATCACCATATTAAAGGATGCCGTTTCTACAGCTGCCTACGGTTTGCAGGCAGCCAATGGTATTATCCTCATTACTACCAAGCGTGGTAAAAGTGGCAAACCTGTTGTAAGTTATGATGGTGCTATAACAGTAAGTCAAAATACCCGTTTCCCCAAATTCCTGAATGGTCCCGATTATATGGAATGGTACAATAAGGGGATTGATATGGATAATGACTACAATGACCATACAGGCGCTTCGCTGCAACCGTATGTGTACACCCAAAAACAAATTGATGACCTGCGCAATGGTACCAATACGAACCCTTTATTGGGCAATACAGATTGGCTCGACCAGTTGGTAGGACGGGAAGCTATCAGCCAGCAACATGCCGTTACCATACGTGGAGGTACCGATAAAGTAAAGTACTTTACCTCTGTAGGTATGTTGGATCAGGACGGTGTAGTAAAAATACAGGCTTCAAACGCTACAATGTACGTTCCAACCTCGATGCTGAATTGAATGAAGTATTCTCAGTAGCGTTGGACCTGGGCCTTCGTCAGCAATTGACCAATACACCAGGTATTTCTCCCGATAACAATGCCTACCTGAACCCCTTTTATCAGGGTGTTCGCATGTTGCCCAACCTGCCCATGTATGCACCGAATGGCTTACCGGTGGGCTACCGTAGTAATGCCGGGTGGGTAAATCCCATTGCTTCGGTGGAGAAATCGGGCTACCAGCGTGGACAAACCAACGTATTCCAGGGTAATATCGCTTTCAAAATAAAAGTACCTGGCGTAAAAGGCCTGGAAATGAAATTACTGGCAGCTTACGACAAAAGTAGCACTGAAAACAAGAGCTGGTTGACACCTTATACCTTGATGGGGCGTGATAGAGATATGGTGACGGGTGATTTCCAAGTTGTCAATACTTTACCTGGTATCACCAAAACCACCCTGCGCCAATCGTATAGCCAATACAACCGCAAAACTTTTCAACCCAGCATTACCTATACCAACCAGTTCGGCGATCATGCTGTGAGTGCCCTCGTATTGTATGAATGGTCTCAGCAGAAATCAAATGTATTCTCTACTGGCGCAAGCAACTTTGCGCTGACTGATCTGCATGAGATCGGTTATGGCAGCAAAGCCAATGATGACCTGATATCGCCCACAGGCTCCAGTGCTATCGACGATTCGAGAGCGGGTATGGTGGCGCGCGTTAACTATACCTTTAAAGACAGGTACCTGCTGGAAATAGCCAGCCGTTATGACGCTTCTGTAAACTTTATGCCTGCCAAACGTTGGGATATCTTCCCCGCCGTAGGCGCTGGCTGGGTGATCAGCAAGGAATCCTTCTTCGACCGCCTGAGCAGTACCGTCAATTACCTGAAACTGAAAGGTTCTATTGGTAAAGTAGGTAACGACAATGCTGCCAACTTTGCTTACATGCGTACCTTCTCCTTACCACTTCCCCGGTAATGGTGATCGGTGGTGTGCCCGTAGCCGCTTTGTTCACTGGCAATCCGCCTAATGAAGACATCCATTGGGAAACGGCTATACAAAGTAATGTAGGCTTTGAATCTGTACTTTGGAATGGTCTGTTGGCATTCGACTTTGAATGGTTTTATAAAACAACCAAAGATATCCTCGATGGGGTAGGTGGTCTTTATCCTGCTACTATTGGTGGATATTTCCCTGCTACCGTAAACTATGGTATCGTGGATAACCGTGGTTTCGATTTACAGATCAGACACCGCAATCACATCAATAAATTCCAATATGGTGTTACTGCCAATTTGAACTGGGCCAAGAATAAGATCATCCGTAAAAATGAAAGTTCAGGTTTACCTGCCTGGCTACGTGAAGTAGGCCAAAGCATTGGCGCCAAGCGTGGTTTTGTAGTAGATGGTATGTACCAAAACTGGGAAGAAGCATCCAATGCTACTTCACCCAGCGGAAGCTTTGTAGCTCCTGGTTTCTTTAAATACCGCGACCTGAATGGCGATGGCCGTATCACCCGTGCTGATGATTTTACAGTTATTGGCCGTAGCAACCTGCCCGAACTGATGTATGGTCTGAACATTGACATGTCGTATGGCGGTTTTGATTTCACGGCCCTCTTCCAGGGTGCAGCCCTTGCCAATGTAAACCTGGCAGGTACCTACGAAGGCTCCAGCGGTACGAGTGGAGTAGATGACAATACACCTTTTACCAAAACCTTCTATGGCTATGGTAACTCTCCTTACTTCCTGGTAGAAAATTCATGGACACCCGATAATCCCAATGCTGCATTCCCCAGACTTACATCGTATAAGTCGACCCTTTCTTCACACAACGCACACATCAACTCTGGTTGGGTGCGCGATGGTTCTTACATCCGTCTTAAATCGGCTCAATTGGGTTACCGCCTGCCCGCAAGAATGCTCGGCAGGATCAAGGTTCAGCAGGTACGCTTTTATGTTTCCGGCTTCAACCTCATTACCTGGGATAAGCTGAAGTACCTCGATCCGGAAATGCCCAACGTGAACAATGGTTTCTATCCGCAGCAACGCATGTTCTCGGGTGGTGTAAACATTACTTTCTAATCTACAATTCTCACTTTATGAGCAAATCATTTTCTATCATACAAAAAACTTTACTGGCGGCAGGCATACTGGTGGGCGCCCAGAGCTGTGATGTAGATATCATGCCTACCGACAGGTATACGGAAGGAACGGTTTGGTCCAATCCAGCCAATGTAGAGCTGTACATGAATGGCATGTACAATGAGTTCAAAACCTTTCAGTTTGGCGCCTTCCCCATTGGCTACGACAATGCTACTGATGCCCTGACTGATATAGAAAAGTATACTTCTTCCGTATTGGGTAATGGTACCGTCAATGCATTGGCTACCGATGCCTCCCGGGTTAATGCCGCAGGCCCTATGTTGAACTACTGGTCTTCAGGATATGGCCGTATTCGCCGGGTAAATGAATTCCTCGATGGATTGGCCAAAAATGCCCCATTGGATGAAGCCACCAAGAAGAAATATGAGGCCGAAGCCCGTTTTGTGCGCGGCTATGTATATTTCTGGCTCGTCAAACTGCATGGTAGTGTGGTGTTGATGGAGAATATGGATCAGTATAAGACCAAAGACCGTCAGCGTTCTTCCGAAGAAGAATGCTATAAATTCATAGCAGCTGATTTTTCTTTTGCTGCCGAAAACCTGCCCAAGACCTGGGACGCTACCCGTACCGGTAAAGCTACCAAGGGGGCTGCTTATGGTATGCTGGCGCGTACCTGGCTCTATGCCGCTTCAATTGCCGAAAATGATAAGAAGCAATACAACCAGGACGATAAAACGGGTGTAGCCACTGGTAATGCCCAAACCTATTACCAAAATGCAGCCAATGCTGCCAAAGCGGTGATGGACCTGGCAAATGAAGGTATCTATGCGTTGGAATCAGATTTCAATGCCATCTTTACCAATAAAAATACAAAAGAGGCCATCTTCAAAATTGACTATGTATCTCCACAGGTTACACACAACTTTGACCTTGGCTTTGCGCCTCCCGGTGATGACAAGGCCAATTGCCTGGTGTATGGTGTACCCACTGCCGAGCTGGTCAATGAATTTGAAATGAGCGATGGCAACCCCTTTTCCTGGAGCAATGCTACCCAGGCTGCCAATCCTTATACCAATCGGGAGCCCCGGTTTTATGCCACCATATTGTACAATGGCGCTTCCTGGAAAGGACGCACCATCAATACTACTCCCACCAATGTAACAGAAGGATTTAAGGAGTATGCTTCTATTACCGAGCCCCGTACCACCGTTACCGGTTACTACATCAAAAGATGCTGAACCCCGTGGTGAACAATTTTGTACAAAACAAAAGTTCCCAAAGCTGGATCGAACTACGTTATGCCGAGATCCTGCTGATCTATGCCGAAGCCAAGACCAAGCTCAATGACCTGGGTGCTGCACAGCAGGCATTAAGCGATCTGCGCAACAAACGTGGCCTGCCAAATACAACAGCTGCCACTGCCGCCCGCCTGATGCAAGCCATCGAGCATGAGCGCAAAGTAGAACTGGCTTTTGAAGGCCATCGCTATTGGGACCTCCGCCGCTGGCGCAAAGCACATATTGTATTGAATGGAGTACGTTTTACCGGTCATCGTGTAACTGCTTCCGGTGGTGGATTTAAATATGAATCCATTAGCTGCGATAATATGGACAGGCAGTTCACGCCCGCCTTGTACTATATTCCTATTCCGCAATCGGAATTACAGAACAATGCAGCCCTTACTCAAATAAAAGGATGGTAAACTGTTTAAAAGATATTACATGAAAAAAACGCTCTTCCTCTTCATAACAGGTCTTTCTACAGCCGTGGCCCTGATCCCCGCCTGTCGCAAGGCCGATCCCGTCATCCGCAAGGAACAAAGCAACCTGGCTGATATTTACCTCACTACGCAGGGAGCAGGCAAAGACCGCCTGTTCAATCCCCGCTACAGCAACGATACGGTGTATTTTGATGTACCCTGGTTTTACCCGGCTACTTCCGATAACAATGTTGACATCACCAAAATGATTGTACGCGCTACCATTCCAGGCGATGCCAGCATCAGTCCGTCCCTGGGTGGAGTGATGGACCTTACCAAGCCGCTTACAGTAACCATTACAGCTGGCAATGGTGCCCAATCGAAATATGTGATCATGACCAAAAAGGTGGGAGACTTGTCCGTTAACAGCGCTAAGATATCTCTTACCAACGGTGGCACTACCGAAGAAATAGAAGGCGTTGTTCAAGCCAATGAGATCTTGTTCTATGTAATGCCTGGCACCAATGTATCAAATGCTACGCTGACCTATGACATCAACAAGCACTCCAAAGGATCTATTACTTATGGAGCTTCGATCAACCTTTCTTCCAATGTGCCTTTTAGCGTGACTGGTGTGGACGGAGTAGTTAAAACCTATACCCTGCGTGCACTGGAACCCGTGAAACTGGCCTATGGTGTAGGTATCAACCGCAAGTTGTGGAATAAGCCTGGCGCTGAACTGGGTTTCACCGCCAACAACGAAGTGTGTCTGGCCGTAAGTGGTGATAACCTGGTACTAACAAGAAGAACCACGCCTGCTAAGTTCAGCGTGTTTAATCGTTTCACTGGAGCGTACATAAAAGATATGTACAATCCATTTACCGCTACGAATTTCCAGGTGATCAATGATTCAGCCGATCACCTCCTGGCTGCCTCCTGGGCACCCAAGAACAGCAAGTTTATCCTGTATCGCTACAACGATGTGAACGATGCGGCACCCGTTAAGCTGGTAGAATGGACCAATAATAATCCTGCAGCCATTACCGGCGACGGTGGTGTAGGTAGAAGAGTGAACGTATATGGCGACCTCAATGGCGATGCCGTGATCATGGCGCCTGCCGGTCAATCGGCCGTTATTTACAAATGGCGTATCGTGAATGGGGTGGCGGTGAGCCAAACACCTGAAGTGATCACGTATAAGTCCATTACAGGTGGTTCCTCCGTATTCATGGGGTATTATGCCGAAGCGCAGCCCATTGGTACTGGCCCCAATGCCGATTATTTTATCAACTACCAGTTTGAAGTAGCCCTGGTAAATGGTACCACTCATGAAAGAACGGCCGGTTTTGCTGCCATGCCCAATGTAGTATTCACCATGCCCACCGCCTACAACCGGTTCAACAATGCCAATTACCTGTCCATTGTGAAGTACATCAATACCTACGATTTGAACAAGGTGCAGATGTCATTATTTGATGTTACCCGGACTTCCTCCATTAGTATGGCGCCCGGCAGCCCCGATTATGGTTCTTTCAATGTATTTAATTCCGAAGAGCTCAACGGAACAGCCAATGGTAATGGAACAGCCGATATTGCCGTGGGATACTCCAACAACAAGGAGCGGATGCAGGTGTACATGTTGCTGACCAATGGCGGTATCATGGCGCATGAGTTTACCAATTATGCCCCATAATAAATCATTCGTTACCGGTTTCCGGTTGCTCGCAACTGGAAACAGGTATCAAAAAATAGTACAACCAAACAGATGATCATGAAATACTTCTTATCCCTCATAGGTATTGCATTACTCCTGGGAACAGCCTGTAAAAAGTCAGATTCCCCTGGTGGAGGCCCCGTTAACCCGGTGGATACCTCCAAGCCTGTAAAACCAGGCAGGAATGTAATTGCCTGGGTAGACGCCCGCTCCAATGTATTTGGCACTTATGGAAGATTGAATGATACTACCGCCCTGAAGAAAGTATTGGATACCCTGCAGGAATCGGGTGTTACCGGACTGGTGATCGATGTAAAAGGCAGCAGCGGTTATACCATGTATCCCAGCGCCTATACAAAACAATTGACCACTTTTGATGGCAAATCACTGCCTGCCAATGTGGACTATGTTGGGTATATGATCAAAGAAGCCCGCAAGCGCAACTTTAAAGTATATACCTCCATCGTTACCATGGTAGAAGGTGATGGCAACCGGCAGGTAGGACCCGTATTTGATGACCCTGCTTTCAAACAATATGAAAGTATTGTATGCGATGTAACCGGCAAACGTGTACCCGTTACCACTACCGGCCGTAATGCTTTTGTAAACCCCGCTCGCCCCGAAGTACAGGAACGTGCTTTGAATATCGTAAAAGAGATCGTTGGTAAATATGATATTGACGGATTCATCCTCGATTATGCCCGCTACACCGATATCGACGCCGATTTCTCTGATTTCTCCAAGACTCAGTTTATCAACTTCCTCAAGGAAAAATTCAACGACAATGCAGCGGCCAATATGAATTTCCCTAATGATATCGTAACCACCTGGAGATCGAGCAATGGACAAACCCTGCCTGCTGTTACTGGTAAATACTATCAAAAATGGTTACTCTATCGTACCGGTGTAATTCATGACTTCTTCAAAAAAGCCCGCGCAGCAGTAAAAGGCGTGAAGTCGAATGTAAGCTTTGGTGTTTACGTAGGCGCCTGGTATACCACTTATTACCAGGTAGGCGTAAACTGGGCCAGCGAAGAATACGATCCATTTAATGACCAGGAGATCCGTTTTGACTGGGCCTATCCCAATTATGGTAAAAATGGATATACTGAGCAGCTGGACCAGCTGATGACCGGCAACTACTTTACCCAGATCATGTTGTCGGAGAATGCCGCTACAGCCAACCTCAAATACCATTGGTGGAGCGTGGAAGGTTCTATCAACGGTACCAAATACATCACCAAAAACAAAGTGCCTTTATATGCCAGTATCGACATGGGTAATGTAGACTGGCCCAATAAAGGAGAGATATCCAGGGCTATCAAGTATATTCTGAACAATACATCCGGCGGTATCATGCTGTTTGATGTGGTACACGTATATGCCCCCAATACAACCGCCTGAAGCAACCTTTATGGGATGCTATTAAGGAGGGTATCAAGCAATAAGCGGCTCACCCTGGCCTAAAGGTGGGTCACTCTGCAGTGCTGCATTTGCCGGTTGGCAGAGTGGCTCACCTTAAAGGAGCCAGGGCTTGACGAGACAACATTGATGCACGATTCACGACTCCCGATGAGATATTCAAGCGCAATATATTTACTGGTCATGTTCCTGGCAGGAGGATTTAATGGCTTTTCACAGGCCCAGGACCCATCGCCTGCAGTGCATGTATTATTGAAAGGTAAGGTGACCGACAACAGTGGCAAAGCCCTGGCCAAGGTAGCAGTGACCGATGGAACAAATATTGTACATACCAACCACGCCGGTGAATATCGGCTGGAAAGCACCCGCGAAGCCATGTTTGTATACATTACCCTGCCATCAGGTTATGAGATACCGGCAACGGATAACATGGCACTCTTTTACAAAGAGATAAAACCGGTAAAAGGGCAGTTCACCGCCAATTTTGTACTGAACAAGTTAAAGAGGTCCGACAACAGGCATTATGCCCTGGTGTGGGCCGACCCACAGATCAATAATATTGAAGAAGCCAATCAACTCCATGCTACGGCCGTACCCGATACCAAAGAACATGCCTTGCAATTGGCCAAAACCGCTCCCGTACATGGTATCGCCGCCGGCGACCTAAGCTGGGATGCACCTCCCATCATACCCGAATACCGGAAAGCCATTAAAGAAACAGGTGTTCCATTCTTCCAGGTATTGGGCAACCATGATATGGATATCAACGTGCGTACCGACGAACAATCCGATAGCACCTTCCGCAGATCCATGGGCCCCACCTGGTATTCCTTCAACCGGGGCAAAGCACATTACATCGTGCTCGACAATGTGTTCTATTATTCCGACGGCTACAATTACATGGGGTATATTACCGAAAAGCAATTCAAGTGGCTGGAGCAAGACCTGCGCACAGTAAAACCCGGCGCCCTCGTATTTGTCTCCATGCATATTTCGGCCTATACCAATGAAAAAGCACGCACCAAAGCAGCAGCCGATCATCCAGGTGATGTGACCGTAAACAGGAAATTCCTGTACCAATTATTAAAGCCCTTCCAGGCCCACTTTCTCACCGGCCACACCCATTACAACGAAAACATCATTCACGATAATATTTACGAACATATCCATGCAGCCGTATGCGGCACCTGGTGGATCAGCCCCTTTGTGGCGATGGTACGCCCCGGGGTTATGGGGTGCATGAGATCAATGGTGATAGCGTAAGCTGGTACTATAAAACAGTAGGTCAGCCTAAGGACTACCAGATGCAGGTATACAATAAAGGCAGTTATAAAAATAAGCCCAACGATATAGCTGTCAATGTGTGGAACCAGGATGATGCCTGGAAAGTAGAGTGGTATGAAGATGGCGTATTCAAAGGCGCCATGCGCCGCGAAACAGATTATGATGCCAATGTGGTGGCTTTCCTGACGGGGCCCAACCGGCCCGCCAGGTATCCCTGGGCAAGGCCACTGTTGACCGATCATCTCTTTTTCGCTACGCCATCGGCCACCGCCCAATCTGCCACCATTGTAGTGACCGATAGATTTGGAAATAAATACAAGGAAGAACTGAAGTTGAAATAGAGATTAGTTAACAGGTTGAGAAGTTGAAAAGGGAATCGCAGATTACGCAGATTTGAATGGATTTCGCGGATGGAAGGAAGGCTCCTGCGCCTACTGCGAAGCAAAGATTATCCTAAAGAGGTGACACCTTTCCCTGGCTTCGAAAACGAAAGGTGTCACCTCTTCAAGAACGATTGCCGACTGCCGATTCACGATTGCCGTTTTACATTATCCTAAAGAGGTGACACCTTTCCCTGGCTTCGAAAAACGAAAGGTGTCACCTCTTCAAGAACGATTGCCGACTGCCGATTCACGATTGCCGTTTTACATTATCTAAAGAGGTGACACCTTTCCCTGGCTTCGAAAAACGAAAGGTGTCACCTCTTCAAGAACGATTGCCGATTGCCGATTCACGATTGCCGATGTATTCAGCTCGCAGCTCATAGCTCGCAGCTCAAAGCTTATTCAAAACATGCACCAACGTAACAATAGTTTAGACGCACTCCGGGGCCTGGCTATATTGGCCATGGTTTTATCAAGTAGTATTGCCTTTGGCATATTGCCTGCCTGGATGTACCATGCCCAAACTCCGCCCCCTGGTCATGCATTTAATCCCAGCCTGCCGGGCCTAAGCTGGGTAGACCTCGTATTTCCCTTCTTCCTTTTCAGTATGGGCGCCGCCATACCCCTTGCCCTCAATAAGAAAATAAAGGAAGGCATCACCTTCCTGCAGGTAGTATACATTGCCGCCAGGCGCTATTTATTGCTGGTGTTCTTTGCCTTATTTACCGTGCATGCCCGTGCGGGTATCATGAGCAGCGATCCGTACCCTCTTTATTACCTGCTTTCAATTACAGCTTTTGTTCTCCTGTTCTTCCAGTTTTACCAACCCGTCAATCCAGCTCATAAAAAGCTGTTTGTTGTCGTCAGGGTAATAGCCTTTGCTGCGGCTGCTGCCATGCTCTGCCTGCTTCCTTTTAAAGATGGCAACGGTTTTTCACTCAACAGAACCGACATCATTATTATCGTATTGGGCAATATGGCTTTCTTTGGCACCCTGGTATGGTGGTTCACCCGTAATAATCCCTGGATACGCATGGCCCTACTGCCTTTTTAATGGCTGTACTCCTGGGGGTAAGGAAGCTGGCTCCTGGAATGAAGCCTTGCTCCAATGGTCTCCCTTGCCCTGGATGTATAAGTTTTATTATTTAAAGTACCTGTTCATCATTATCCCCGGCACCCTGGCGGGCGACTGGTTACTGAAGTACAGGACCCAACATACTTTTACCAGGGGCGATAAAAACAAGCCCAATACCCGCCTTGTCTCATTTTTAGCCTTTGTCATTATCGTAATCAATGTAATATTGCTGTTCGGCAGGCATCTTTTTGCCAATCTTATCCTCACCATGGTTCTTTGCCTGCTATTATACAGTTGCCTCCAAAAAAAAAATAAACAACACCACGAACCTTTATTAGCGGCCTTTTTAAAGCCGGTACTTATTTGTTGTTGTTGGGGCTGTTTTTTGAAGCTTTTGAAGGAGGCATTAAAAAGGATCCTTCCACCTTTAGCTATTACCTGGTCACTGGTGGATTGGCCTTCTTTATGCTGATCGCTTTTTATGGCTTGCAGTTTACAGCCATCGGAGAAAGGATCGTACATTATTTGAGCCTCAATGGCCGCAATCCTATGGTAGCCTATGTCACAGGCAATCTCCTGTTATTGCCTGTACTGCACCTCACCGGTGGAATGACTGTTTATACAGGTATGCAAAAAGCAGTGTGGCCCGGATTCTTGAGCGGCCTCCTGTTCACCGCCCTTGTTTCCCTCGTCACCGTATGGTTTACGAAGCGTGGGTGGATGTGGAAGACATAATATTCAATGGAAACAGTAAATAATTTTATGAGGTTAAAGCCATCCTATTCCGTAGTAAAAAAAGCAGCAGCCATGGCCTGCCTGTTGCTCAACGCCACCTGGGGTTTGCACGCGCAAACCGTAGACAGCTCCTACCATAATTATTTATACGATAGCAAGCTGGCTTATTTTAAACAATTGCCGCCAGCCAGGAAGGCCCTCGTATTTTGGGGTGATAGCATTACCGATTGGGGCGATTGGGCCGAGCTGCTGAATTTCAAAAGGCTATCAACAGGGGCATTGCCGGCGACAATTCCTATGGCCTCCGCGCCAGATTGAATGAGGTATTGCGGCATGATCCCAAAAACTCTTTATCCTCATTGGCACCAATGATATCAATAAAAAGATACCCATAGACAATATTATAGACAATTACAAAAAGATCATCCTCGAAGTAAAGCGCCAATCACCAGCCACCACCATCTATGTGCAAAGCGTGTTTCCCATCAATAACCAACTCATCGGCCGCCAGTACTATTCCGGCACCAATGAGCAGATACTCGTATTAAATACTGCATTGAAGGCCATGGCTGCCGAGCTGCAGGTAAGGTATGTAGAAGTATATGGCCAGCTGCTCGATGCGAGCGAACAACTCGATGCCCGCTATACCTACGATGGATTGCACCTTTCGGGCCTCGGTTACCAGGCCTGGGTAAACTATTTAAAACAACAAAAGCTATTGTAATCACCAAAAACGAAGCAAGCGTACTCACAACTGACAACTCACTATCATGAATCTCTCCACCTTAGACATTATCATCATCTTACTCTACCTCCTGGTCATCATTGGCCTGGGGTTCTGGATATCCAAAAAGCCTCCAAAAATATTCAGTCCTACTTCCTGGGCGATAACAATATCAAATGGTATTGGCTGGGCTTCAGCAACAGCAGTGGCATGTTCGATGTAAGCGGCACCGCATTTTATGTGGCCTTGTTGTTTATCTATGGCTTTAAAGCGGCTTGGTTGCCCTGGCTATGGCCCATCTGGAACCAGATATTTGTGATGGTGTTCCTGGCTATTTGGATACGACGCAGTAATGCGATGACAGGGGCCGATTGGATCATCAAACGATTTGGCGATGACAGGGGAGGGCGACTCGCCCACATGATCGTTGTGATCTTTGCCATAGTAAGTGTGATCGGATTTATTGGTTATGTATTTGTGGGCATCGGAAAATTTGCTGCCAATATCCTTCCCTGGGACCTGTCCAATGCCTTATTCACCAGCCAGCAAACCTATGCCTTGATCATCGTGATGTTAACGACCCTGTATACCGTGAAAGGGGGTATGTACAGTGTGGTAGCCACCGAGGTATTACAATACGGTATCCTGGTGGTGAGCTGTATCCTGGTGGTCGTGTTTGCAGTAAAGGGCGTTGATTATGATGCCTTGCACCAACGCCTGCCGCAAGGATGGGCTTCCTTCTGGCCCGAGTGGAAACTCAATGTAAATTGGGACAATTTTTCACAGGCTACTCAAAAGGTGGAAGACGATGGATTTATATGGTTTGGAGCCCTCGTACTCATGATGATTGGCAAAGGTATCTTTGCCAGCCTGGCCGGTCCGGTACCTGGTTTTGATATGCAGCGTATCCTCAGTGCTAAAAAGCCGTGGGAAGCAGCTAAGCTCTCGGGATTTACCAACCTCGTATTGTATATCCCCTTGTTCATGATGGTAAGCGCTTTGACCCTGATCGCTTTCAATAATTTTATGCCTACCCTGCAAGGCCAGGCAAAGCCCGATTTTGAGGTGATCTTAAGCCAGGTGGTAAGCAATTATTTACCTGCAGGTATCCGGGGTGTTGTTCTGGCCGGTTTACTGGCCTCTTTCATGAGCGCTTTCTCGGCTTTTGTAAACGCTGCCCCTGCTTACCTTGTGAACGATTTCTATAAAAATATTTCAGGCCCCATGAAAGCCCCCGCCATTATGTAAAATGCAGCTACCTTACTTCCATTGCCATTATAGCCATTGGTTGTTTCTTTGGATTGTTTGCCGACTCACTCAGCTCACTCACCCTGTGGATCTCATCGGCCCTCTATGGTGGCTATGCCGCCGCCAACGTATTGAAATGGATCTGGTGGCGCTTTAATGGTTATGGCTATTTTGCCGGTATGCTGGCTGGTTTATTATCTGCCACCTTTGTACCCAAACTAATGGCCGCATTGAGCAAGAACTATTTCACCGAATACAAAGAACTCTTTGGCAGTGGTATCGGTACCCTGATCTCCTTTTTTTATCATCCTCGTTTTATCCATGTCGGCCAGCGTAATCGGTTGCCTCCTTACGCCCATACCCGATAAGAAAGTATTGGAAACCTTCTATGCTAATACCAGGCCCTGGGGTTTTTGGAAACCTGTATTGCAATGGGTACAACAAGTAAATCCTTCCTTTGAGCCCAACCGCCAGTTCAAATGGGATATGCTCAATGTAGTGGTAGGCATTTGCTGGCAAATGAGCATGGTAATTATGCCTATCTTCTTTGTATTTGGATATTTCTCCTATGGCTTTATGGCAGTTGGCGTATGGATCACCTGTATGATCATCTTAAAGTTCACCTGGTACAACAGGCTTAAAATAACAGCAGCATGAACAGTAGAATCTATTTATTAGCAAGCGCCCTGAGCGCCGGATTGAGCAGTATGGCCCAAACCAGCGAATCACTCGACACCAGTTATGCCAATGGCTATTACAATGAGCAGGTGAAGTTTTTCAGCAACCTCCATCCGCCAAAGAACTGCGTCGTTTTTTTGGGTAATAGCATTACCGAAGTAGGCCGCTGGAGTGAATTGTTACCGGCCGATAAAGCCATCAACCGGGGTATCAGTGGCGATAATTCCTGGGGTGGTCAACCGCGTTGATCAGGTATTGACTGCAAAGCCACGTAAGATATTCCTCATGATTGGCGTAAATGATATCAAACGGGGCACGCCGGTTGCCAATATTGTAGCCAATTATGAACGCATCATCGAAAAAGTAAAAGCCCAATCACCCAGGACCACCTTGTACCTGCAAAGCGTTTTACCCGTAACAGAGTCCATGCTGGCTGCTATCTATGCCAGGATCAACAACCAAACTATCCGCACCCTCAACGATAGCCTGCGGACTTTGGCTGCCAAACACCACCTGCAGTACGTCGACCTGCACAATGCTGTGTTTGCCGATGCACAGGGACAGTTGAAAAGGAATTAACCACCGATGGCCTGCACTTGAAACATGCAGCTTATATCCTGTGGGCCGATTTCCTGAAAAACAAAAATATCTATAATGCTAGGGCAACCGCGAAGATCAGTAAAGGTGGGTCTCCCTGCAGCCCGGCAAAGCAGCGCAGCAGGGAGACTCACCTTGGCAGCAAAGGGCTTACAACTCAAAGGGTATTTCCTCGTTGCCTATATGCCTCGTTGCCTTAATGCCTAAAAAAAAGAACCATGAATAAATTCACCTTTTCCCTTGGCAGCCTGCTCTTCCTGGCCGCCGCACTTCAGGCACAGCAGCCTGAGAAAAAGATCGACAGCAGTTATAACAATACCTATTACCAGGGCAGGATGGAATTGTTCAATACCTTGCCCCTGCAACAAAAAAGGTATTGTATTCCTGGGCAATTCCATTACCGAACGCGGTAACTGGAGCGAATTATTACCCGGACAAAAGATCATGAACCGCGGCATTGGAGGCGATAATACCTTTGGCGTACTGGCGCGACTGGAAATGGTGGTCAAAGCCAACCCCAAAAGGTATTCCTGCTCATTGGTATCAATGACCTTAGCCGCGCCCTGCCCAAAGAGGTGATCCTGAACAATTACGAGCGTATCATTAATTACATCAGGACCCAGTCGCCCAAAACTGCCTTGTATGTGCAAAGCGTATTGCCTTTGTATGAGCCCCTCACTACAGCGGCTTACCTGAAGAATAAAAAGACAGCATTCTACAGTTGAATGTGGGGATCAGGCAATTAGCAGATAAATACAAGCTGACCTATATCAACCTGCATGAGGTATTTGCCGATGCCAATGGCGACCTGAAGAAGGAATATACAGCCGATGGCATTCACCTCAAACCAGCGGCCTATGTATTGTGGATTGATTTCCTGAAAAAGAAACGTTTTTGTGATCCCTTCTTTAAACATTGAATAGTAGACATAAAAGTATGCCGCTCTGCAGTACTGCAACTGTGCGTGGCAAAGCGGCTCACCTTAAACCGGAAGTAAAAATATTGTTGTTATGCGATCAATGGTAGTAAGTATATTCCTGGCAATCTTTGCCTTTTGTTGCGCAAATGCTCAGCAAGTACCGCGGCTCACTTATGCTATCAAAGAAAAGGACACCCTGTGGGTAGATCAATACAAAGCCAAAGGCCCGGCCAATGGCATATCCGTATTGTTTGTGCATGGCGGTGCATTTACTGGTGGCGATCCTGCCAACCAAACCCCCATGGCCGATGGACTCACCAACCTGGGTTACCAGGTATTTGTGATCAAATACCGTTTATACCTGAAAGGTAAAAGCTTTGGTTGTGAAACCGCTACTCCCGAGAAACTGAAAGCCATCCGCCTGGCCGTAGAAGATGCGGCCGATGCGACTAAATATTTGACTATCCATGCTGTTGCCTTGCAGGTGGATACCACTAAAATATTCATTGCAGGAAGTAGTGCGGGCGCCGAGGCTATCCTGAACCTGGTATACAATCCCTTTGTACGCAAAGGCGATAAAACCTATAAACCTTTTCCTTATGCCGGTGCTTTGTCATTTGCCGGCGCTGTGCTGGACATCAACAATATCGATGCCCGGCCACCCCTGCCTTTATTCCTGATGCATGGCACCAACGACCAATTGGTGCCTTACGGTACTTCGGCCCACCGTTTTTGCAAAGCAGTAGATGCCGGCTGGATGATGTTATTTGGTGCCCATACCCTGTATGAGGCGTTTCAAAAAAGAAACTGGCCTGTGGTGCTGTATACCTATGAAGGCAAGGGCCATGAAGTAAGCAATTACATGTTCAGGAAGTTTAAAGAAATGGATGAGTTCATGAAATTGGCGGTACAGGGTTTTAGCGTACCCATTTCGCATATCGTAGTTAAAAAGAAGAGTAAAATTAAAATAGTCACCGGCGTCCCTCACACTCGCTCGCCTCTGGCGAGTGAGTGTATTCTGTAGCCTCTGGCTACTTTTAAAATGAAGCCGGAGGCTTGAAAATATACGTCATCCCGCCATGCGGCGGGAACGCTGGCAACTGAAAAAGCCTCTGGCTTGTTATTTACAAAAAATACCATTATGAAAATTACAGGCACCTTCCTCGACGAGATCAGTCATGATATTCCCCACCAAAATTGGGGAGCAGATGAATGGCGGAGGGATTTTGAATACATGAAAGCCATTGGCATTGATACCGTGATCCTGATCCGTAGCGGCTACCGGAAATTTATTACCTATCCATCCGAATACCTCATCCGGGAGCACCAATGCTACCGGCCTCCGGTCGACCTGGTAGAGCTATTCCTGCAACTGGCCGATGAGCTGGACATGCAATTCTACTTTGGCCTCTATGATAGCGGCAAGTACTGGGATACAGGCGATATGCAGCATGAGATCGACAGCAACCGTTTTGTCATTGATGAGGTGTGGAAGCGATACGGCCACCACAAGAGCTTCAAAGGCTGGTACCTCAGCATGGAAATAAGCCGCAAGACCAAGGGCGCTACCCATGCTTTCAAAACATTGGGCATGCAATGCAAGGCCGTGAGCAATAACCTGCCCACCTTGATTTCGCCCTGGATTGATGGCAAGAAAGCCGTGATGGCAGCTTCTGCGTCACTTAGCAAGGAACAGGCCGTGTCGCTGAAGGAACACGAGCAGGAGTGGAGTGAAATATTTGCCGGTGTACAGGGAGCTGTAGATGCCGTAGCCTTCCAGGACGGACATATTGATTACCATGAACTGGATGATTTCTTTGCCATCAATAAAAAGATGGCCGATCAGTTTGGCTTGCAATGTTGGACCAATGCCGAGAGTTTTGACCGGGATATGCCCATCAAGTTTCTGCCCATTAAGTTTGAGAAACTGCGCCTGAAGCTGGAAGCCGCAGCCCGCGCAGGATATGATAAGGCCATCACTTTTGAGTTTTCTCATTTCATGAGCCCCCAATCGGCTTATTTGCAAGCCGGTCATTTGTACAATAGATACAAAGAATATATCGGGGAGAAGATCATTTAAACAATACCCATGTGGAAACGAAGAGGTGACACCTTTACCCTTGCGAAACGAACGAAAGGTGTCACCTCTTTAAGGAAACCTCTTTCGGGAACCAACGCGAGTAACCATTTCAAACAAAGGCTCACAGCTCGTAGCGCTGTAAAGGTGGGCCTCCCTGCAGTCCGGCAAGGCAGCGCAGCAGGGAGACTCACCCTGGTAGCAAAAGGCTCGTAGCTCATAGCTCGTAGCTGGAATCTCTTAACCTCAATCAGCATCAATGTTAACAACTCATACAGCCTATAAGCAAGTGGCATTTGAAAAAATAGCCGTGCAACAATTTACAACTCCGGCCAGTGCCTCCCTGCAGACTGCACAGGAAATAGCCTGCCTGATCAGGGATAAACAATCCAAAGGTCAACCGGTCGTATTGGGACTGGCCACTGGCTCCACACCCAGGCGGGTATACAAAGAACTCATCCGCCTGCACCGCGAAGAAGGGTTGAGCTTCAGGAACGTGATCACTTTCAACCTCGATGAATATTTTCCCATGCAGCCCGGCGCTTTGCAAAGCTATCGCCACTTCATGCAGGAAAACCTGTTCAATCATATAGATATTGATCAGACCAATTGCCATTTGCCCGACGGTAGCCTGCCTGCTGAGCTGGTAAAACTTCATTGTGAGCAATACGAAAAGATGATTGAAGCAGCAGGCGGTATTGATTTCCAATTACTGGGTATTGGCCGTAATGGCCATATTGGTTTCAATGAACCTGGTTCCCACAACAGTTCTGTTACCAGGCTCATTACCCTCGACATGGCGACGCGCCTGGATGCAGCTGCCGAATTTGGTGGCATGGCCAATGTGCCTAAAAAGCCATTACCATGGGCGTTAGCACCATCCTGAAAGCGAAGAAAGTGGTACTGCTGGCCTGGGGCGAAAACAAAGCCGCCATTATCCGCCAGGCCGTAGAAGGCCCCGTTACCGAATTTGTACCCGCTTCCTGGTTGCAAGCTCACCCACAGACAAAATGTATGATCGATGATGCGGGCGCCAGTGAATTGACCCGTAATAAAACACCCTGGCTTATCGACCAGGTTATATGGGACCGCAGCATGATCAAAAGGCCGTAACCCAATTGGCCGTAAGCCTGCAAAAGCCCGTACTGAAACTCACCAACAACGACTACAATACAAACGGACTGAGTGATCTGCTGGTATTGTATGGCCAGGCGTATGATATCAATATTGAAGTATTCAACTGGCTGCAGCATACCATTACCGGATGGCCGGGCGGCAAACCCGGCGCCGATGATACCAACCGGCCCGAAAGAGCCCAGCCTGCAAAAAGCGCGTGTTGCTATTTAGTCCACACCCTGATGATGATATTATTTCCATGGGTGGCACCTTTCAGCGACTTGTTGATCAGGGGCATGAAGTACATGTGGCGTACCAAACTTCGGGCAATATTGCCGTGGCTGATGATGAAGCATTGCGGTTCATTCGTTTTGTGACCGACTTCAATCAGCAGTTTGCTATTGCCAATAAAGAGGCAGCAGCTATTTATAAAAAAGCAGTCACCTTTTTGGAAGAAAAGGCCAAAGGGGAGAAAGACATTGAAGAACTGCGTTACGTAAAGGGTATTATCCGTCGCGGCGAAGCCCTCAATACCTGTCGTTTTACCGGTGTACCCGAGGAACATATCCATTTTATGAACCTGCCTTTTTATGAAACAGGGCAGGTAGAAAAAAAAGCCCCTGGGCGAAGCAGATTATCGCATCACCCAACAACTCATTGAAAAGATTAAACCCCACCAGGTATATGCAGCCGGCGATCTGGCAGATCCCCATGGCACCCACAAAGTTTGTCTCGATGCCATACTAGAAGCCATGAAACGCCTCAAGCAAGAGCCTTATATGAAGGATTGCTGGTTGTGGTTGTACAAAGGCGCCTGGGCAGAGTGGGATATCCACCTGATTGAAATGGCAGTGCCATTAAGTCCCGGCCAGGTATTGAAAAAGCGGACCGGCATTTTCAAACACCAATCACAAAAGGATGGCGTCGTATTCCAGGGCAGCGATAGCCGCGAGTTTTGGCAACGCGCCGAAGAACGCAACAAAGCCACCGCCGACCTGTACAACCTCCTGGGCCTCGCTGAATATGCAGCTATGGAAGCCTTTGTAAAATGGGCATATTAAAGCAATAGAAATGAAAAACCAATGTTGATTAACCCGCTGGGTACGACTCAAAAGCTATATAGCATCTGCTAATTAAAAGATTGTCGAAATTCCAGGGGCGATACATTGGTTTTTCTTTGAAGAACTTATTAAATGATTGCGGATGTTCAAAGCCTAGCCGGTAGGCTACTTCTGCAACTGTTAGGTTGCTGCCGGACAATATTTCTTTCGCTTTTTCTACCAGTGTATGATGAATATGCTGTTGAGCATTTTGCCCGGTTAATGAACGCAGCATATCACTCAAATAGCCCGATAAGCCCATAACCTGCATTGTTATAAACCACATCGATGTCGCCCATGGCTATTGCTTTTTGGGCAGTAGCATTTATTTGTTCCACGTTGGTCACATCCAATGGCAGCTGCGTAATATCCTTTTCCTGGTTTAGTTCTTTTTCGTTTTCAGGTTTCCGCATCGTGGCAATCACTTTCCAACCATTCCCTGCAAATAACTTGGCTGTTGCTTTACCCAATCCGGTGGAAGCGCCAGTAATAAAAATCGTCTTCATTGTTTGTACTTTATTTGAAGTACAAAGGTTGGCCATTACAATTTGCCGGGTGTAGCCCAATTGAGGAATGTTGTAGCCGAATCGAATGATCTTTATCACAAAGGATCTACTGAGTGAGTACATACTCCGTCCAGGAATACTGGCTAATCGTTTCATTGACCCTTCGTCGAAGCTTTCGGTATTCGTGCAGGTAATATAGCGTCTCGAAGGAAGGACGTACAGAAGGAATATGTTTGAGGTCAGGCCGTTGCCTACCCTGCTTTTTCAGTGGATGTCTGGTTTTATTGCGGTAGGAAGGATTGAGCGAAGTACTTTTGTATGGCCGGATGTTTACACTGGCTTGGGCATATTGATGGTTCAGGTATTCAATAATGTCTTTTTCCTGCCATTGCAGTTTAAGCCATTGCATCGCCTCTCCAGTGAGTTTGCGGTACAGGGCATGTTGTTTCCGGTGGGCGGGCACAGCAGTATAGACCGCCGATGCAATTCGGGAGGCCTTTGCTAGTAAACCCGCATACATCATCGTTTTGCGGAAAGCAGTATCTTTCTTCACCCGCTTGCCAGTCAACGAACTACGTGTACGCAGGTAATACCTCCCATACATCTGGTAGATGCAAACGGGGCCAATGGTGCCCGTAACAGGTGGTATGCAATTAAATCTGGCCATAAAACATATGCTACTTTAAGTTAATGAATAGTAGCGTACTGGCCAAGTATTCCTGGGTGGAAACCTTCATTCGAAGGCCGTAATTGTTGCGTTGAAGGTAAATTACTTTCATTCTGGCCCCAACCATGTGTCAACCTTGCCTTATCCTTATAGGTTAAAGCGCACTTTCCTAAGCGAATGCCGAACATGGTGCGAATTTGGTAATAATTAAACAGGAAGATGGTCCCGGTGAGGGTCGTACAATTTGTTGACAATAAATGGATTAGAACGATCTAATCCCAAAGTGCAGTGATCAGAATAATAACCGGGAGCTTATCCGCAGTAAAATGCGTACGCAGCGTATACAGTGCCTCATTCATGTGCTTTTCAATCGTATTGGTACTGATGTTCAACCGGGAGGCGATTTCGCGGTGCGATAACCCTTCTTCTTTTACCAGCCGGTAAATAGCCTGCCGCCGGGGAGGCAGCGATTCAACAATCGCATCATATTCCCGCAATACTTCTTTCAACAACAACCCCTCATCGGCTCCGCAAACGGCCGGCTGCTGTTGCCCATATTGCTCTGCGCGTAAAGCTGCGCGGGCTGCTTTCCGGATATGATCAATGATCAGGTTGTGGGCATACGTACGCAATAACTGAAGGATCGATTCATCATCATCCACCTTGTCCATATTTTCCCAAAGCCGGATATAACATTCCTGTACAATATCATCCGCTATGCCACGGTCGCGCATATTGTACTGCACAAAACTGATCAGACGGTCCTTCGTTGAAAAGTACATCTTTTCATAACGCGCTGTCAAAGCCTTTTTGTTATGGATGGAGAATGCCATGGAAAGATAATAAGCCAGTGCACTAATATAGATGCCGCAAAATTGAACATCCTGCTACGGAATTCACCCCTGCCAGGGAGAATTAATAATTCCTTAATTGCTGATCACTTCCAATGTTAAGCCTGTATTAACTCCCAAAACAGAATAACGGCACACACCCTTGGCATCGTGTAATACAGGTATGCTTGATAAAGAACTTTTGAGAAAATACCTCGATGGCCAATGTACCGATGAGGAAAAATTACACGTCAACAAGTACCTGGCCAGCCACCAGGAAGAGATACCTGCACTGGAAGCACTGTTGAATAGCGCATGGGATAAAAGTCGTCACAATGCGGTGTCTGAAGAAGAAACCATAAAACATCTCCATCGACTCAGGAGCCGCTTGTATCCCCAAGCGGGTAGGGTAGTGCCTATGCAGCAAGGCAAACGTCGTTACCTGAGGTATGCTGCAGCCGTTGCAGTCCTGGCCATCCTGGTGCCTGTATTGTTTTGGCAAAAACCATCAACGCGGCAGGTAGCGGCCAACCTGACCTGGGATTCAATAATCAACAAAAGCACCAGTTCCCTGCACATTGTTTTGCCCGATAACTCTACTGCCTGGGTTAGCCCCAATAGCACCTTGCATTGGAATATGCAGGCCGTCAACCAGCGATTGGTGCGACTGCAGGGAGAGGCTTTCTTTGATGTTACCCACCACCCTGATCAACCTTTTATTGTACAAACCGGTCCCATTATTACCCGCGTACTGGGTACCGCCTTTAATATTGAAGCCTATGAAAAAGAGGCCTCCCTGCGCATCTCACTGGTAAGAGGAAAAGTAGCGGTAGAAAAACAATTACCCGGCCCCCTGGATCCTGTGGCTAAAAAATGGGGCAATGCATTTGCTGATTGAAAGCCGGTTGGCTGAATGAAGTGACTTTCAAAAATTTCAGGGTAAGCTTATTGGTAGATGGACAAAAAGGCGGCAATATGTTTTCCCAAACCAATCACAAGAACAATGAATTTGGCAATACAAAAATTACACTGCCTGGTCGCGATGGTGGTATTGTTGGCGATGGGGTAGTATTGGGTGCTGATAATAAGTATACCCCCAATACCGTGAAGGTAAATGCCAGGGCTTACTATGAAAATGTATATGCCCGGAGCAATCCCGAGATGAATATATTCGATGCTTCCTTTCTCAAGATAAGGGAAGTGCGGATTGAATACAACCTGCCACAAAAATTATTGAGTAAGGTAAGGTTTAAGCAAACCTCCATTGCCTTGTATGGAAGAGAGCTGTTCAATTTCACCAAATTCCCAGGCTTCGATCCGGAAGGAGGCAACCTCAACAGCGGCACCCTTACGCCTGGTGTGGAACTGGCCCAGTTCCCCTCTACCCGGAATATGGGTATCAACCTTACCTTCAAATTTTAAGATAAGTTGTTGAAGGGTGGGTCTCAAAGGGCGGCTCACCCTGATCTAAAGGTGCCTTACATTTAGAACTCTTTTAAAAGATATGATCATGCGTAGCAATAATATATACTTTATCATATTGGTAGCCTGCCTGTCATGCATGGGTTGCACCAAAAAGTTTGAATCCATCAATACCGATCCCATACGCCCGGCATTGCGATAGACCATTCCGTAAAAGGGAATTCCACGTTTTATGGACTTAGCAGGGGCGATAACACCATCATTAAATTTGAATTGCAATGAGGGGCAGTCCCCATTGCATAACCATACTATGCCATTACCGGCCGGTTGTATTTATTGCGGTATTGCACCGGCGATAGACCCGTCAGCTTCTTAAAAGTGGTGCGGAAGGCCTTCGTATCCGAATACCCTACTTTATACATCACCTCATTCACGTTTTCACGGGAGGACTCCAGGCTCATTTTGGCCGCTTCTATCTTTACCCGCTGTATGTATTCTACCACCGTATTGGAGGTGGCCTTCTTGAACCGGCGTTCCAGGTTCCGGCGGCCCATCGAAAACATGCCCGCCAATTGCTCTACCGTGATCCTTTCCTGGAAATTCTGCTCAATGAATAATTGAGCCTGCTTGATCGGCTCATCCTCATGCCCTTTCTGACCATTGAACATAATGAAAGGCGATTGACTGCCCCGGTCGATTTCTATCTCAAATACTTTGGAACATAGAATGGCTATATCACGCCCCGCATATTTTTCAATAATGTATAAGATCAGGTTGAGATAACTATAGGCCCCGCCGCTCGAATAAATACCTTGCTCATCCGTAATGATCTTTTCCGGTACCAGCGTTACATCCGGAAACATCCGCCTGAACTCATTGGCGCCCAGCCAGTGCGTGGCGCATTTTTTGCCCTTTAATAAACCCGTTGAAGCCAATAAAAAGGCTCCCAGGCAAAGGCTGGCAATCTCGGCGCCACCTTTGTATTGCTGCACGATCCAGGGAAGAAAATCCTTATTGATCTCCAACGCCTTCTGTAGGTCGCCATGTACAGCGGGTATCACCACCAGGTCCGTTTTAACAACATCCTTCACCGTCAGTTCAGGATGAACAGTAAACAGGCCGTCATTCAATTTCGTTTCTTTTGTAAGCCCTACCAGCTGTACTTTGAACAGGGGATCCCGGCCCATGCTGGTCACCAGGCCATTTACTTCCGTAAACAATTTCAAAGGCCCCTCAATAGCGCCGAGAATGGCCCCTTCTGGTACGAGGATGGTTAAATGTTTCATTCTCCAAATGTAAGCAGAATGACTGTCGCGATCAACCCCTTATATTGCCGTATTTGCACCCCTTTCCCATGCACGATTATCAATAGGTTTGCCCTTTCACAGTAGCAAACCCGCCTAAAAGTATAGCATGACCAACCTTACCGAAAATAGTACAACACAAACGGCTCCACCCAAGGCGGCACGTAAAACGTGGTTTGGACTGGCCATCATAGCCCTGCCTTGCATCTTGTATTCCATGGACTTAACGGTCCTAAACCTGGCAGTGCCCCAATTGAGCGCCAGCCTGCAACCTACCAGCACCCAGCTCTTGTGGATCATGGATATCTATGGTTTCCTCGTAGCTGGTTTCCTCATCACCATGGGTACCCTGGGCGATCGGATCGGGCGGCGTAAATTGCTCATGATTGGCGCCGTAGCTTTTGGGGCCGCTTCCGTATTGGCGGCTTATGCCAATACCGCCGGCCAGTTGATTGCCGCCCGGGCAGTTTTGGGTATAGCAGGCGCCACCCTGGCCCCTTCTACATTATCACTCATCCGCAATATGTTTCTCCATCCCACACAGCGCACCCTGGCCATTGGCGTGTGGGCAGCCAGCTATTCTGCCGGCGGTGCCATCGGTCCCTTGATAGGTGGTTTTATGTTGGAACATTACTGGTGGGGATCAGTATTCCTGCTGGCCGTACCCGTTATGGTCTTGCTGTTGACCCTGGCTCCCTTGTTATTGCCCGAATTCAAAGATCCCAGGGCGGGCCGGCTGGATATCTTCAGCGCCTTCCTGTCCCTATTGGCAGTATTGAGCATCATCTATGGCCTTAAGCAAATAGCCGTGGAAGGATTTACCTGGCTCTCCCTGCTATTCATTGCCATTGGTATTGGTATGGGCTTTGCATTCCTGCGCCGCCAGGCCACCCTGGCCGACCCGCTCATTGATATCCGCCTATTTAAAATACCTGCTTTCAGCGCCTCCTTATTCATTTATGGTATGGGCTGCTTTGTCATGTTTGGTTCTTTCTTCTTTACCTTCCAGTACCTCCAATTGGTGCTGGGCCTTACCCCCTTCCAGGCAGGCTTATGGTCACTTCCCTCCTTTACTGGTTTCATTGTGGGCTCCATGTTAGGTCCTTTCTTCCTGAAGTATATATCTCCTGGCAAGTTCATGACTGGCGCACTACTCCTGGCGGCGGTGGGTTTTATCCTACTTACCCAGGTAACGGCTGCTACAGGTATTGGCCTGCTGGTGGTAGCGCTGATTTGCACCGCATTGGGTTTTGCTCCCGTAGTAACAATGGCTACCGACCTCATCATTGGTTCCGCACCACCCGAACGGGCAGGTGCGGCCGGGGCCTGCTCCGAAACAAGTGCTGAATTTGGCGGCGCCCTGGGTATGGCCATCCTGGGTAGCGTAGGTACTGCCGTTTATCGCAGTCACATGAATGCCAACCTTCCTGCAACTGTACCCAAAGCTGCCGCAATCGCAGCCAAACAAACCCTCGGCAGTGCTGTAACCGAAGCAACCCAATTGACCGGCAACGCCGGTAATGAATTGCTGCTTGCCGCAAAGAACGCTTTTGTATCAGGATTGCAAATTACTGCCGGTGCCAGTGTACTCATTATCGCTGTACTTGCCGTCCTGGCCATTACCCGCCTGGGGAAAGTACAGCCTGCACAACATTAACTTAACAGACAACTCTATTGAATGCCCGGTAGCCTTGCTACCGGGCATTTGCACAGTTATCCGTCAAAACTACACGGAAATAACCCCAAACTGCACAGTTAAGGATTTGTACTTGGTTAGTTGGGCCATGACCATTTACTTCGCATAAACTCAATCCCTAAACCAACCCTGATGATCTGTATGAGAAATATAATGGAACTACAACCTGTTAAAATCCTCCCTAACCATTCGTTCACTCCTATTACCAGGGAAAGCCCATTCTTCATTGATAAGTTGATTCATTTGAGGTTTTTATCAATCCTTATACATAGGACACCAGGCTCCATTGCTCCAACGGAAATTTTTTTAACACAACAGACCGGATATATAATTAAATTATCAAAACATGAGGCGAGCGTTAACCAGCATTGTACTGTTATTATTAGTATTGAAATGCAATAATCTTTTTCCCAACAAAAATTGCCCGATATCGTTCCTCCTTCCCCAGCAGCCCAGCAGTTTCATAAGTATGGGGATTATCCGGTATCTATGTACACCGGTATACCTCAAATCTCAATTCCTGTGTATGAGATCAAATCAGGTAGCCTTTTTTACCAATCACCATAAATTATCATGCGTCCGGGTTTAAACCACAGGAAAGAGATGGTATCCTGGGCCTTAAATGGACCCTTAATGCAGGCGGCATGATCTCCCGCCAGATCAGGGGAACACCTGATGATCTTTCACCCAATGGATACCTGGTAGCGAATACAAAGCATACCCAAAATACGCTTCCCTCGCTTAGTAATTTGGCTGCCTATGACTACCTCAGTGAGGTAGATAAAAAAATGAGGGATTCCGAATTTGATATTTTCTTTTATTCGGCGGGTGCCAATACCGGTAGCTTTGCTTTAAAGGGAAGCAATGTTGGAGGCGAATACAAGGCGACAACTGTTTTTGCCGGCAATAAAAAAACGGAGAAACTTACGGCCAATATCAATCAGACCAATAAACGGATTGAATCTTTTGATTTTGTCAATGAAAATGGAGTGATATACCGTTTTGGGAGATCCTTCACCACGGGGGCACTGGCCGATGAAAGAACCGGTAACTATGAAGCTGCCTATGCCAGCCAGGCCATTACCAGCTGGTTGCTGACCGAAATGATCTCTCCTGACTTTGTTGATACCATTAGGTTTATTTATAATGATATCTCACATAGCACCTTTGTTGCTCCCAACTATGTTACAACCCTTACTTCAGAACGGGAAGGTGGAAACTGTTATGGAGGATATGTGGCTCCCCGCCCACCTCAAATACCAGTTATGCGGGAATTTATAATTACTACCAAACAAGATCATTGAAAGAGATCAGGTTTAGAAATGGCAAGATTAACTTTAACTATACCACTGGTAACATACTGTTGACTTCTATCGATGTACTCAATAATGGCAACAAGAATATCAAATCACTTGATTTTGTTACCTCCCCTATAATTCTGCCACGAATTACAATAATTCACATGTTAAACTAGACCGTATCAATATCAATAGTGGAGAAGTGTACCAATTCAATTATAACGATAACCCGCTGAATGGCGGGGAATTAAGGGAAGATTGGTGGGGTTTTATAATGGAGGCGCTTATCCGAGTTGCATGATACCCTCATTTTTATATAAAAACAGCCACATCGTGGGGATAACCTTAGCAGAGAAGCTACGGAGGACATGAAAAACCTGATGTTGAATAAGATCACTTACCCAACAGGTGGTAACACCACTTTTGAGTATGAAATAAATCAATATCGCTCTCATACAGGAGTCATTAAAAATGCCGGTGGACTAAGGATTTATCGTATCATAAGCGACAATGGGTATGGAAATATAATCACAAAAAAGTATAAGTATGGAGTAAATGAAGATGGGGCCGGTGTCATTATTCACGAGCCCATTATTCAGAATATGATTAGTCATAGATATAGAATGTACTGGGGTCAGCATCTCCGCAGGGATGCCCAATAAATGATCCTGATGTTTTCCAATACCAGGATTGGTCATATGCTTTGGCAACGACCTGGGCGAATTATGCATCGTCTCTTACCAATTATAGTGCGTCTGTTTATTACAAGGAGGTTACTGAGTATCAGGAGAACATAACTGAACCTGCTAAGCCGGCAGGAAAAACGGTGTATAAATACAATCATCCGGCAGGTTCTATTGCTTCTTTTAATGTTGCAGGGAACGACTATTATCAAACTACTTTTAGCTATTATGCCCTTCCTAAGATACCCGAGTTCGAATTTGATATCCTGCCAGCTGATCGGTTTGGGCAATTGGAAGAAAAATATATTTATAAAAGAGAGGGTACTAACTATGGACTGATCCAGTCTGAAATTAATACCTACACTATTCAACAAGGGGAGGACTTATCAAGTTTGCAGGTTTACCGGTATGCCTCCTATAGCCGCGATCCGCTAATAACGGCTGATTTTGAAAGGTTGTTTATAGAAAATCCGGCCGGGCATATCGGATTCACACTTCCATATAACTTTCAGCCCTTTCAATCCCCTCCCCCTGATTTATTATACGTATACTATCCGGTCGGGAACTTTGTTGTTGAATACACAAACCATTACGCAGTATTCAGGTGCCGATGCCATGGTTACTACAACGAATTACCATTATATAAACAATAGCCTCCCTTTTGCCGTTGAATCCCTCGCTAGTGATGGCAAGACAAGGCGAACTGAATATACTCGTGTACAGGATCTTACCGGCATTACCTTACCAACTGCATTTAGGGAAGCTGTTGATACCATGCTCCGCAGGAATATGGTAGCACCTGTCATAGAAGAAAAAAGCATCGTATTGGATTTTACTCAGGAAAATAGAATACAGGCTTCCCTTAAGAAAACTACTGCTTACCAGGTGTGGGGGCCTGCAAAAAAATAATACGCCCTGGAGCCATTCAATATTATAATCTTGATGTTCCCGCAGGAAGCATTGTTTTTTTGGCCTACGATAACCAGGGTAATATCATTGAATTGTCAAAAGAAAATGATGCACCAAATGCCCATGTCTGGGATTATAATAATGAATATCCCATTGCACAGGTCACCGGCAGTACGGTCAATAAAATAGCTTATACCTCCTTTGAGGCCGATGGCTGGGGAGGCTGGGAAGTAAATCCCGGTTCCATCATTGATGCCACTAAAGGCTTCAATGGCACTAAATCATTTTCAGGAGCCATACGGAAAACTGTACCATCAGGCAATTATACTGTTACACTATGGGCCAATACCGGAGGTTTCGCAACAGTCAATGGCCAGTCAGGAACACCGGGAGTTACAAGGGGTATATGGCAATTATTTACCTGGAATTTAACCAATGTGTCTTTTGTAGAGGTCGCCTCTGCCAATATGGATGAGGTCAGATTATTTCCCCAGGGAGCATTGATGACCACCTATACCTATGAGCCTCTGGTAGGCATGACGAGCCAATGCGATGCCAATAATCGCATTACTTATTACGAATACGATGCCTTCGGCCGCCTTAAGACCATCCGCGATGAGAATAAAAATGTGCTCAAAACCATCGACTACCAGTACCAGAAAAACCAAAACCAATAACCCACCTTATCCCTGCAATCATGAATCAGCATACCACTAACCGTCAATATGAGTTGGGCCCCTGCCTGCTACTGGTTTTCCTGGTCCTGCAAACCCTGGTCCAGGCACAAACCCCTGTTCCATTAAAAGACCCCTATAGCAGCAATACCAAAGTCAACTTCATCCGCACCTGGGATGCCAAAGCGCCGGAGCAAAACCCGGCTACCCTCATCACCCGGCCTCTGCGCGATGTACAACAAACCACCGCTTATTTTGATGGCCTCGGGCGCCCCTGCAAACCGTGGTCAAACAAGGTTCCCTCACCACCGGCAGCAGCCCGGTGGATATGGTGAACGCCGTAGTCTATGATGAATTTGGCCGTGAACAATACAAGTACCTGCCTTTCAGCGCCAACAATGCAGGCAGCAATCCTTCTGTCAACGATGGCCTCTTTAAAGCCAATCCCTTTCAACAGCAGGCACAGTTTTACAATAACCAGCTCACAGGACAGCCTGGCGAGACCAGCGTGGGGTCCAACAGCCTCAACTGGGCTTATGGTCAGACCATCTTTGAAGCCTCTCCCTTAACCGCGTACAGGAAAGCTTTGCACCAGGCGCCAATTGGGTGGGTACTAATGCACAGGTCAATGAAGCCAACCGTCGCTCTACTAAAATCAAGCATTATTTCAATACTGCCACCGATGACGTGAAGATCTGGTCCATTACCGATGTGGCCAATGGATGGGGACCTATGCCGTAACCGGCGTGTATCCGCCAGTGAACTCTATAAAACATCACGGTGGATGAACAAGGCAAACAGGTCATTGAGTTCAAAGACAATCAAGGCCAGGTCATCCTCAAAAAATACAATTCTCCGCCACCGCCGATAATGGCAGCGGAAGCAATTATGATGGCTGGCTTTGCACCTACTATGTATATGATGATTTCAACAATCTCCGGATTGTTGTCCAACCCAGGGGTGTAGAATTACTGATCCAGAATAGCTGGAACACCACCTGGAACAACAGCGTCATCCTCAAAGAACAGTCCTTCCGTTATGAATACGATGCCCGCCGCCGCATGACAATGAAAAAGTGCCCGGCGCAGGGGAGGTATGGATGGTCTATGATAAATGGGATCGGCTCGTGCTCACACAAGATGCCAATCAACGGCCAAACCAAAAGTGGCTATTTACCAAGTATGACCAACTTAACCGGCCCATCATGACCGGTTTTTATACCAATTCTACTCAAACTTCTTTAACTGCCATGCAGGGTTACCTCAATACCCAAAACCTGGCCCGCTTTGAAACCTATACACCCGGTACGGTAGAACGGTACACTTTTACAAATTCTTTTCCGGTAAATACCCTGGCCAATGTCCTGTCGATGAACTTCTATGATGATTATAGCTGGAGTGGCTGGCATGGACCAGATTGGAACAATAAAGACAATAGCTTCGACAACTATTTACTCACGGCCAGTACCACTCTTTTCCCTTATGCCGAACCGGTTATCCAATCTGTCAATACCAGGGGTCTTGTAACGGGTGTTTGGCAACCCAATTCTGCTCCGGGTTTATTGGTTAGCTATGTATATGATAACAAAGAAAGGGTAATACAAACGAAAAACTTTAATATTACCGAAGGCCGCGATATTACCACTACCCAGTATAGTTTTAGTGGTCAACCCCTGGTCATTGTAAACCACCTGGATAAAAAGGCACCAATCCGCAAACACATACCATCATTACCAAACTGAATTATGATGACCTGGGACGCCTGCTCACTACTACAAAAACTGTCATTAGCAATATTAATGGGCAAGTTCTTAGCAAACCCGAGCAAGTCATTGCAAGCAACGAATATGACCCGCTCGGTCAGTTAAAAACAAAAAATATCACCAGCCGGAGGTCCAGGCGGCGGGCCGCTGGAAACGCTCACCTACGACTACAATATCCGAGGCTGGCTGCTGGGCGCCAACCGTGGTTACCTCCTAAATCAAGGAACTGCCAGTTATACCGATAAATATTTTGGGTTTGAGCTGGGTTACGACAATTGTACCCAGAGTCCCGGCTCCTGTGCCGATGGCGTGTATCAATACAATGGTAATATTTCCACCAGCGTTTGGAAAAGCAAAGGCGACCAGGTACGCCGTAAGTTCAATTTCCAGTACGATGCTGCCAACAGGTTGGGCAAAGCAGGTTTCTACCAGAATTCCACACCCGGCACCGGGGGAACTGGAACTACAGTGAAGCCAATTTCAGTGTCGGTGGTTTTGATGCCGACAATGGGTATATGATGAAGTACGATGCCAATGGCAATATCCTCTCCATGATACAACATGGCATTAAACCGGGCAGTGCTGATTTCTACCTGGATGCCTTACGTTATAAATACAAGGAAAACTACAGCAGCAATCAGCTTGAACAGGTATTGGATGAATGGAATGTTCCCGATACCAAACTGGGCGATTTTCATTATACTGGTACTAAAACCGATTCAACGGTAGATTATACATACGATCCCAATGGCAATCTCGTATCCGATGCTAACAAGAACATCAGTTCCATAACTTATAATCACCTCAATCTGCCACAAATAATGCAAGTTAGTGGTAAAGGAAGTATAGAATATGTGTATGACGCCTTTGGGGGCAAGCTAAAAAAACAGGTAATCGATTTGACCCAATCCCCGGGTAAGGTCACCAATACCTTGTACCTGGGTGGAGCCGTTTTCCAGGACGACACACTCCAACTCATCGGTCATGAAGAAGGGCGCCTGCGTTATGTGAAAAGAAAGTTCGTCAATGGCGATAGCACCTGGAACCTCGTGTACGATTACTTCCTCAAAGACCACCTGGGCAATGTGCGCATGGTACTTACCGAACAAGCCGATACCGCCCAGTACCTGGCTTCCATGGAAACGGCTTACCGTACAAAGGAGGAGCAACTCTTTTCCAATATTGCTCAGACCGCTATTGCCAAAACCAGCGTACCGGGCGGTTATCCAACCAATCCCAATCCCGTTACAAGCCCTAATGATATAGTGGCGGCAGTAAATGCCAGTGGTAATAAAATCGGCCCGGCCATTGTACTGAAGGTCATGAGTGGCGATAAGGTCGATATTGGGGTAAGCTATTTTTACCGCAGTGGCGGCACCTACAACGATGGCGCCAGCATGGTGCCCACCATCCTGTCCTCGTTGGCTGGTGGTATTGTAGGCGCAGCAGGACAGGCCAAGGGCACCCTGGCCCAGCTCAGCGCCAATCCCGGCCCCCTGGCAAGCGCCGTGACCAGTTTCCAGACTGCTCACCAGCCTTCCCAGGCTGGCAACAGCAAACCCAAGGCCTACCTCAACTGGATATTACTTGATGAACAATTAAAATATGTGGCAGCCAGCAGTGGCGCCCTGCCCGTAGGCGGCGCCAATGCCGTGCTCGCCCCTTGCCCAGTCCGCCATCCCCATGACTAAAAATGGATTTCTGTATATTTACGTCAGCAATGAAACCCAGAACTGGGACGTGTTCTTTGATAACCTGAGCGTACAGCATATTACCGGCCCCATCATGGAAGAAACCCACTACTACCCTTTTGGACTTACGATGGCAGGGATAAGCAGTAAGGCATTAAAATCTAACTACACTGAGAATAAGTATAAGTATAATGGGATTGAGCAGAATACAGATTTTGATCTAAGCATGTATGATGCTTTTTACCGGAACCTTGACCCTCAGATTGGAAGATGGTGGCAGGTTGATCCCGAGACAGAAGACATGGAGATGTGGTCGCCGTATGTATCTAACTATAACAATCCGCTTTTATATAGCGATCCCCAAGGCGATTTTCCTATTCTCATACCGATAATCGCTTATGCTATCGCAGTTGGCGAAGCGGCCGCAACTACAGGATTAGTTGTAACCACTACAGTAGTTGCTGCCAATGCAGCCCAAAAACACTACAATGCAAATGCTGGTACCGTCAATGGCTCTTATATTTCTGGTAGCCCTTTAGGTCTTACAACAGGAGAAGCTTATCAAAAGTTGCATGCGCCAGCAGTCCAGAAAGGAAATTCTATAGAAAAGGTTACACTTTACCAGCCCAAGGATGTGGTCGTCGTAAAAGCAAAAGGTACATCTAATCCTACGGTTAAGAAGAGTAAAGAAATAGGGCAGGAAGCTCATAGGCAAATACAGAAAGAAATAAAAGATAAAGATCCAGGGGCGCAAATTGAAAAGAAGATGGAATTGAAGGATGGTACAGTAGTAAGAAAGGATGCAGTAGAATCTGACGGTACGCCAGTGATAATAAAGCCAGATACAAAAACAGGAAGAACCTCAGCACAAAAGCGAGAAAAATTATTACTGAATAATGGTGAAAAACAACCCAAAACAATGTTATACGATCCCAAGAACCCTGCATACCTCCCTCAGTCACCTACATATATCGGACCCAAAAAACAATAATAATTATGAAACTTGCTAAGGCAAAATTGTTAAAAAATTTACGTAATGAACTATTTAAAATGGGGTATGATGAAATAAAGGATTCCATTACTGCTGCGGAGGGGCTCTTTATTAAGAGGCTCCCATCAAATTTCTATCTAAGTTTAGGTTTTACAATTTCAAATTTCTACGATTCACTGTTTACAGCAGATTTCTATTTATCTAAAACTACATTATGGGGTGCAACATGGGGAGATATACCCCGTGAAGCATACAAAAGAGTAGGTGCCTTTTTGACTAAGGAAGAGAGAGCGCTTTACTTAGATACAATATATAATAAAGAGGGCGTCATTGATGCATGGTGGAGCGGGGATAAGGATGAAGATTTTGATAAATTTATTCAGGTTGTAAACATTACAGAAGAGCGATTCTTGAAACAAGATGGTTTGTTTGATAAAGTAGAGAATAGTTCAGAAGTAAAGAGCTAGTTGATTATGTTTCGGCAGTGTTTGACATAATCGACAAAGGCTTAGGTAATATGATTGAATATCAATTTATACCCGATGCCAAAATTGGAGATATTCCTGCTGATTGGTTTAAAGCTGCGGAAATAGCACTGAAAAATAACGACGCAATTCTAAATAAAAATACCGTAAAGAGATTGGCAGCAGATGCCTGGCGACAAAGAAATATTAAATATAGGGGCAAGTAGCGGCGAGTTAGTTAATAAGTAACCACATTTTTGAAGGTGGAAGCCCCTTCACTAACGCAAGTAGAAAATGCTAGCCACGTACGGCAGGGTACTTGAGCTTGAATGGTATGGCGTGGGCAGCAACCAATCCCGTTACAAGCCCTAACGATATAGTGGCGCCAGTAAATGCCAGTGGTAATAAAATCGGCCCGGCCATTGTACTGAAGGTCATGAGTGGCGATAAGGTAGATCTGGGTGTAAGCTATTTTTACCGCAGTGGCGGCACCTACAACGATGGCGCCAGCATGGTGCCCACCATCCTGTCCTCGTTGGCTGGTGGTATTGTAGGCGCAGCAGGACAGGCCAAGGGCACCCTGGCCCAGCTCAGTGCCAATCCCGGCCCCCTGGCAAGCGCCGTGACCAGTTTCCAGACTGCTCACCAGCCTTCCCAGGCTGGCAACAGCAAACCCAAGGCTTACCTCAACTGGATACTGGTTGATGAACAATTAAAATATGTAGCGGCCAGCAGTGGTGCCCTTCCGTAGGCGGCGCCAATGCCGTTCTTCCCCTTGCCCAGTCCGCCATCCCCATGACTAAAAATGGATTTCTGTATATTTACGTCAGCAATGAAACCCAGAACTGGGATAGCTTGTCCCGACAGTAACTGTCGGGATGTTCTTTGATAACCTGAGTGTACAGCATATTACCGGTCCCATCATCGAGGAAACTCACTATTATCCTTTTGGAATGACCATGGCGGCCATCAGTTCCAAAGCCATCGGAATGCTTGATAATAAATTTGAGTACAATGGCAAAGAGAAACAGGAGAAAGAGTTTAGCGATGACAACGGGCTGGATTGGTATGATTATGGTGCCAGAATGTATGATCCGCAAATTGGAAGGTGGCATGTGGTAGATCCTTTGACTGAAAATTATTCTGAATGGACGCCTTATGGATATGTATTAAATAATCCACTCCTTTTTATTGATCCGGATGGCATGCAGGTTGTTGAGTCAAATGATAGGATTGTATACACAGGAGAAGAGGCGAAAGCCATTTTCGAAATCCTCCAATTGAGTTTTAGAATTAGTGATAACGCAAATCCGGATCAGGATAAGAAAAATAAAAAAACGACTGATGAAAAACAGGATAATGGTTTAAATCAAAAGATTCCACGAAGAAGGAGGAGGCAAACAAGCAAGAACAGGCTACCCAGCTAGGACATTATCCTCCTCCAAAAGAACTACCAGGATTTCCTGATGCTCAAAAGCCAAACGTCTAAATCAAAGAGCGAGATGGAAGTTGCCCGATGGGTCGATATTGGAATGGGATACTAAGAAAGGTGAGGTGGAAGTATATGATAAAACCGGTCAGGTTCATAAAGGCGGGTTTGATCCGAAAACCGGGAAACAACGTAGCCCCGCACAACCTAATCGTAGAACTAATAAGATTGAAGGGACCGATAATATCAGTACACCAATTATTATTATTAAAGTATTGGATAGGATAGTAAGCAGGATAATAAGATTACCCCAGCAAATTATTTCAACGCCGGATATGTGGCAGCCTGCTAAGGTAATATTGTAATAGGATCTTGAAAGTTTCTGATTTACTCATCTTTATAAGAAATTCGTAATTCAAAGTTTTTTACAAAATTGCACTCATGTTTAAGGTCGAGAGAAATATAAGCCTATTTAGTATTGATGACGAAAGCCTGGTTGAAGAGATTAATGTCGATATCCTTCCGTTGGAAGCCTTACGTAATATATTTAAACCGAATGCCGATGACCCTCAAATGTACCTTGTCTATGATATCGGTGAGCCTGAAGCTGAACAATTGAACAGGTATTTAAATGTACAGTTCGATTTCACTAAGTATACCTATCATTTATATTGCTATGACGTTTCAACCGACGATTAAGTTAAATAGGTTTGGGATGAGTTTTTCTGAAACTTGTTACTTAATAATTTCTGACCCACATAAACATGTCATGCTAAGTAGTGCATGGCATGTCTGTGTCTGCTTAGGCTCCTTGCAACCGTCAGCTTTCCGTTTCTAAGGAAGATATAAAGCAGATATTAAAAAATTAACGATTAGCAACAAATGAATAGAATCACAACACTATTTTTGCTGTCCTTCTCTTTATTATTGGTGCAATGTAAACCCGTGAATCACCTGGGTAGGCATAACCAGCAATTGCGTTACACTATGCAGATGAAAGCAACCTGCTCACCGCAAATAACGGATGGTCATAAAGTTTTTATTTTACCAGCTATTCCACATCCGAACTATAATCCCCAGCCAATTTGCAGTTATGAAGAGGGTAAGCTTTTTAATGGTTATACCAGTAAATAAAAATTGAATTGCTGGGTGAGCTTCTTTCTTTCGAAAAGGACACCAGTTTATGTGCTAAGCCTGTTTGTAATTATGGGCACACCTCAAAGCAGGCGCCAGCTACCCGGGTGTATACCATACAAATAGATGCTTTATATTTACTGACTACCCTCGTTGCCATGGATTATACACCTTTTTACGCTCCGGGCTGACCCAAAAGGTCAGTTTGTTTAAAGAAGTAAGGGTTGACCCCAAAAGGTCAGCCCTTACTTTTAGAGTAGGGCTGTTTTGTAATTTTAAGTTACCACACTCAAAAATTACAATGGCTAAAATAAAGACTTCCGTAATATTTAAGCAATACAATCAGCAACAATCTTTATTGCTACCCCCTTCTCTGGAAGAATTAATTGGCGAAAAGCACCTTGTCCGGGTAGTCAACGAAGTCGTAGAGTCAATGGATATCAGTGACTTAATTATTCTGTACAAAGGCGGCGGCACCAGTTCCTACCATCCCCGGATGCTGCTGAAAGTGTTATTATATGCCTACAGCGTCAAGATCTACACTGGCCGTAAAATAGCCAAAGCGCTCAGTCAGGATATACATTTTATGTGGCTCAGTGGTATGAGCCGGCCTGACTTCCGGACCATCAATAATTTCCGTAGCAGCAAGGCCAAAGAGGTCATAGAGCAGCTGTTTAAGGAGATGCTTGAGTTCCTGGTAGCGCACCAATACATTAAGCTGGAGAACTACTTCTGCGATGGCACGACCTTACGGGCCGATGCCAATCAACACAAAATGGTATGGAAGAAGAATGCAGAACGCTATGGCGCAAAGAATATAGAAAACTGCCGGTCGTTGTTTAAGCAGATCGATGAGTTGAACAGGCAGGAAGAAACAACTTACGGTACAGCAGACCTGGAAGAGCATGGAAAGGCGTCCTTTATTACACGGGAAGCCATTGCAGAGAAAGTAGCTGAATTGAATGATACGATCCGTACAACTACAGCCAAAAGAAAGCGTCGCAAGGCAATGACACTGAAAAAGAAGCTAAAGGAGGCTGAACATAAAATAGACAAGTACACCAATCAGATCACCAAAGCCGGCAAGCGCAGTGGCTACAACAAAACAGACCCTGATGCCAGCGCCATGATGATGAAAAACAAAGTGGAGGTTCTCCCTGCCTACAATATAATGGCTGGCAGTGAAGAGCAGTTCATTACCGGTATCAGTGTTCACCAGACAACCAATGATGGTGTTTGCTTTGAAGGTCACCTGCAGCAGATAGAGCAACAACAGCCCTGCAAACCGGACAGGATCATCGCTGACAGCATCTTTGGTACAGAACAGAATTACGAATTGTTGCAGAAAAATGAGATAGAGAATTATATGAAGTTCCCACTTTATCATAAGGAACAAACAAAGGGGTACCAGAAAAACCTTTTTCTAAAGGAGAACTTCTCCTATGACCCTGTAACCGACAGTTACGGATGTCCCAATAATGAGCTGCTTGTTTTTAAAGGCAAACATCAGAAGACGCATAAAAGAACCGGTTACAAGTCTGAAGTGAGACTATATGAGTGTAACAATTGTGCTGGCTGTCCCTTATACCAACAATGCTGCAAATCCACCAAAGGGTACAACCGGAAGATAGAGGTGAATGAAAAGCTTGAAGCCTATAAGCAACAGGCCCGGGAGAATCTTCACACAGAACTGGGACAGGCATTAAAAAGCGACGCGGTACAGAGATCGAAAGTTGCTTTGGCGACATTAAGCACAATATGGGCTTCCGTCGCTTCCACCTGCGTGGCCTGCGCAAAGTAAAAACAGAGATTGCGCTGGTAGCCATGGCCCATAACCTTCGAAAGGTATATCTCAATGGTGCCAAAAGGGCTTCCTGACTGCAAAAACAGGCTCTCAAGGGTAGCTTTACTCCCTGATCTTCTACACAAGCTCATAAATACCCGAAAAACTTACTGCCATAAAAATTATATAGCCCGCCAGGGCGGGCCATATAATTTTCTTCTTTTGGGGGTATCGACCTTTTGGTCAGCCCCAAATAAACGATGATCCGGAGAAAATGACAGAGGTCTACAAGATTTATAAAAACTGGTTTATCAGAAATATGAAAAAAGAATTCCTGAATTACGATCTGCCTTTGAAAGGAAGCCATTATGAATGGTACGGAGCTGACAAAAAACGGCAATTTATTTTCAGTGATACTTTTCATATCCAGGCTTTGAATCAGCCGGCCAGCGTCATCGGAGTCTGCAGGTTTTAAAATTCCACATTGAAACCAATTATTTCCAGGGTTCCAGACCCTACCGTATTTCCTGCTTGCTGAATCGAAAGGTCCGAAAACCTTCTGGTACAGTTTATCGGCCTCCAATCGCTTGTTTCTCAACCTATCCCCAAATGCTAACAACCTTTCATGATTCTTATCACTCATATTCGCACAGTTGTTGCTAATACTGCAATCAGCGCTCAATCACTACAATCCCTCCCAACTTGCGTAATCAGCGATTAAGTCAGCGATATACCCCTATACGTCAAAAAAAAATGAATGGCTAAGAGTAATCCATTATAAGAATATTTCATTTAATCGGGGAATTGTGTTACTTTTCATATAGCGACAGACAGCTAAATTCTTTCCTTTGGATCACCCCTACCATTATTCCTAATACGCCACTATTATTTCAGATTGCTTGAGTTGGTTACCCCTGCTTAGGATACCAGCTTAAAAAGGTATATCATGGCCAGGAAACGAACTGCTGTCAATGAAAATGCATTACCGCTGTTGAAGCGCTTGATAAGGATCAAACTGAACCTTAATTGCACCAGTACTTCCCACATACAACAACTGCAACACGATATCCAACTGGTAACAGACGAATACCTCTCCCCACAAACACTGAATCGTTTTTTTGGGATCATTCAAACCGGCTTCAATCCATCTATACATACCTTAGATACCCTGGCCAGATATGTGGGGTATAAGTCATTCTCCGAATTTGAACTATTGAACACCCAAAAGGATGCCGAGCAGATCAATGCTACTTTTACCTCCCGGTTTATCGTAGCCATATTCTCCCAAATAAACCCCGAAGAGAATATAGAACCGGGGATCCTGCAGGTGATAAAAAATATTGCCTCTTTAATGGCCGACAACCGGCAACTGGCGGCTGAAGTGTATTGCGCCATGGCCCCCAGCGTGTTTGGACGTAAATTCTTCTTCGAGCAATTTGTCAATATAGATGCCCTCAATAGCGTTTATGGCGATGGCTTACAGTATTACCTGTTGAATGCCCATAACAGAGAACAGAAGTTTTTTGCTTACATATTGTATTGTTACCGGTACTTCTTAACCGCACAAGCCGGCTTATTCCAGAAATACTTTAACCTGCTGAATACCTTCCGCCAATCGGAGATCATGACCTTTCACCCCTTACTGATCGACCGTTACTATGCCGTGCTGGTGTTTAACCAGGTAATGGGTAAAAAGGATAGTAGCGCTACTGATAACCTCAAAGGCGATTTGATCGATTTCGATATCTGGTCTTCCCATGCCAAATCATGTTATTGCGCCGGCTACCTGGTAGGTGATGCCCTTTTGCTATCGGGTGAATTTGGCCGGTCTTGGGAAATACTCAACAGCGATGAAATAAAACCTTCTTCCTTGACCGGTTGCTTGCAGGAAGAGTTTATAACCCAGTTGAATATTTTAAAGCTGATGAGCGGTTTCTTTTCCAATCACATCAGTACCAAAAGAGCACTTTCCTTATTCACGGAATTAAATGATAAACCTTTGCCTGTATTGCTGCATGATTACTTAAGCTTTTACATGCTCTTCCTCAAACGAAGTTTATTTCCCAAAGCCGTTGTACGCAAGGAGGTAAATGAACAGATACAATACCTTATTCAAAAAACAGGCTTTGTATATTTCAAAGAGTTCGATCACCAGTTGAATAGATCTGAGTCAATATCATTATGAGCGTTAATTAATGGAGATTAATGGAAGAAAAAGACGAAAAAAACATTGCACCTTTACGCTCACGATTGTCTTTACCCAATTATCCTCTCTAATATCCTCATAGTTTTTCTCTTGTAACGTTCCTTCAAACTGACCGCCATTCCTCATCCTTGTGAATAGCCCCGATTCCGCGTAATGCTATTCTTTGCCGCACATTCTCATTCGATCCTACTGCTTTGCAGGCAGTAATGTACTTTTTTTACCCGCTATTCAGTACAGCTGGCCACTTTGTAGATGCCAGTGGTCGCTGGATTGGTTCACTTCTTTTTTCTTTTATAAACCCCTGCTGTGACAGGGGGAAGCGAAGCTTTTGTCTTTTCAGTTTTGACCCCATAATAATACAACCATTATGAAAACGGGAGTACAATGGTATGCCGTATATACCAAACCCTGCTGGGAAAAAGAAAGTTGCCGGATTGCTTGCCATGAATAGTATAGAACACTATTGTCCTTTGCAAAAATACAAAGACGATGGAGCGACCGGAAAAAGATCATTATGGAACCCTTGTTTAAATCGTATGTATTTGTACGTGTGTTGGACAAAGAACAAACTGCCGTTAAACAGGTGAGCGGCGTACTCAATTTTGTAAGTTACCTGGGCAAGCCTGCCATTATCAGGGATGAAGAAATAGATACCATCAAACTATTCCTGAACGAATACCCCAACATTCGCCTGGAACGCCTGGAGTTCAATGTAAATGACCGCGTACGCATTCTAAGCGGCCCCTTAATGACCATGGAAGGCGATGTTTTGGAAGTGAAACATAAAACAGTTAAAGTATTGCTGCCCTCCCTGGGCTTTACCATGATTGCCGAAGTAGAAAAAAACAACCTGGTTAAATAACCATACGGCCCGCCCATAATGGCAACTGGCCCCTGTCGTCTGCACAGATCGCGTAAATACTTAAAATCAAGTATGAAAGAATACAAAATTGCCATCATTGGCCTTGGCTATGTTGGCTTACCCCTGGCTGTGGAATTTGCCAGGAAATACCCTGTAGTTGGCTTTGATATCAACGGGAAAAGAGTTGCCGACCTGCAGGCAGGTTATGATTGCACCCTCGAAACCAGCAGCGTTGACCTCAATGAGGTATTAAAAGACAACAATGACCCATCACCTGGCTTGTTTGTTACCAACCTGCCCGAAATGTTGTGGAATGTAAATGTGTACATCGTTACCGTACCTACCCCCGTGGATAAGCACAACAGGCCGGACCTCACACCCTTAAAAAATCCAGCGCTACCGTGGGCAGGTTTTTGCGCAAAGGTGATATTGTAATTTATGAATCGACCGTATATCCCGGTGTCACCGAAGAGGAGTGCGTACCCGTATTGGAAAAATATCAGGCCTTACTTTTAATAAGGACTTCTTTGCAGGGTATTCACCCGAACGTATTAACCCCGGCGATAAAGAACATACCGTTACCAAAATAAAAAAGGTAACCTCAGGTTCCACACCCGAAGCGGCCGCTATCATCAACAACCTGTATGCCAGCATCATCACCGCGGGCACCCACCTGGCCCCTTCCATCAAAGTAGCCGAAGCAGCCAAAGTAATTGAGAATGCCCAACGCGATATCAACATCGCTTTCATCAATGAACTGGCCAAGATATTCAATTGCCTCAATATAGATACCGGAGATGTATTGGCAGCCGCCGCTACCAAATGGAATTTCCTGCCCTTTAAACCCGGTCTGGTAGGCGGACATTGCATTGGCGTAGACCCTTACTACCTGGCCCAAAAAGCAGTAGAGGCAGGTTATCACCCCGAGATCATCTTAGCCGGCCGGCGCCTGAATGATGGCATGGGAGCCTATATAGGTAGTGAAGTGATTAAAATGATGGTTAGAAAAGGCATCCAGGTTGCTGGCAGTAAAGCTCTCATCATGGGCATCACCTTTAAAGAGAACTGCCCCGATGTAAGGAATACAAAAGTGATCGACATCATTAAATACCTCAAAGGATACCATATACATGTGGATGTATTCGATCCCTGGGCCGATCCGGGAGAAGTACAACATGAATACTGCATCAGCATCCTGCGGGAGCTACCAGCCGGCAATAATTTTGATGCCGTCATCGTAACCGTGGCCCACCAACAGTTTACCCATGAGATGATTAAAAAAATCTCCAATGGCCGCAGTATTCTTTTCGATGTGAAATCAGTATTGGATAAAGAATTGGTCGACGCACGCTTATAAAATTACCCCTATGAATCATCAGCAATACCATACTTCCAGCCTCAGTAGCTATAGTTTCCTCGTTACAGGGGAGCAGGATTTATCGGCTCCAATATCGTCGATTACCTCGTCCAATACAGGGCCGGCCATATCCGCGTGCTGGATAATTTTTCTACCGGCAGCCTGAATAATATCAAAGCCTATGCAAACCTACCCAACTTCGGGCTGGTGGAAGGCGATATCCGCGATGCCGCTGCCTGCCGCAAAGCCATGGAAGGTATTGATTTTATTACCCACCAGGCTGCGCTGGGTTCAGTACCCCGCTCCATTAATGATCCCATTACTACCAATGAAGTGAATATTGGTGGATTCCTCAACATACTGATTGCCGCCAGGGATGCAGGCGTTAAAAGAATGGTCTATGCGGCCAGTTCCAGCACCTATGGCGATCATCCGGCACTCCCCAAAGTAGAACAGGCCATTGGCAAACCCCTTTCTCCTTATGCTGTAACCAAATACGTGAACGAACTCTATGCCGATGTGTTTGCTGCCTTGTATGCCTTCCCTACCATCGGACTGCGCTACTTTAATGTATTTGGCCCCGGCAAAATCCCGCTGGCCCTTATGCAGCCGTAATACCCTTATTCATGGAGGCCGCATTGAAAAATGAAAGCCCCGCCATCAATGGCGATGGTACCACCAGCCGCGATTTCACCTTTGTTGAAAATGCCGTACAAGCCAATATCAGGGCCTTGTTTGCACAAGGTATTACACAACACGAAGTGATCAATATCGCTGTCGGACAGTCAACCACCCTCAATGAATTATGGGAGCATATTTGTTCCCTATTGGATACAGATATATTGCCCGTTTACCGCAATGAACGAAAAGGCGATGTGAAACATAGCCTGGCCGATATCAGCAAAGCCAGGCAAATGATCGGTTATCAGCCCGCCATCCAAATCCGGCAGGGCTTGCAAATAGCACTGGAATGGTACAAAGCCAATACTTACCAATCCATCCCCTCATGATCTTGTAATTGTTTTCTGATCACTTATAAAATAGCATCCCCATGAAAAAGTATGCTTTCTTGCCCGTAAGATTATCCGCCCTGTTATTGTTGATGCTGGCCATCCAAACACTGTCCTGCACCTCTTCCCGTAAGCTCAATTACTTCAACAACCTGCCCGATTCAACCATCGTGATGTTGCCGCCCGTAGTAGAAGAGGAACGGGTGATCGGTAAGGGCGATGTAATGGATATCTTATTCAATGCCAAAGACCAGGAGGCAGTAAGCCCCTTCAACAAACAAACCAGCACCCTGGCCGTTTCTACTACACCCGGCGCTAAACCAGGCGGCCTGCCACCTGCCCCTGCCCAGAGTTATACAGTAGACCCAACCGGGTATATAGAAATGCCCGTCATCGGTAAACTGGAAGTAGAAGGGATGACCTTGCGTCAACTAAAGACCAGGCTCACTACCCTGGTGAACCCCTATATCAAAGACCCCATTGTGGAAGTGAAATTCACCGCCTTCCCCGTTACCGTATTAGGCGAAGTGAGGGCCCCGGGCACCTTTAACCTGTCGGGCCAAAGAACCACCGTATTTGAAGCCCTCGCAGCAGCAGGAGATCTGCCGAATAGCGCTAAAAATACAACGTGCACCTGTACCGAGATTATGGTAAATACCGCTCTGTAACCAAAATAGACCTTACCAATAAAAGCCTCCTGTACAATCAACAGGTCTTCCAAATGAAACCCAATGATGTATTGTATGTGCAAACCAGGCGTGGCTCCATCTTTAAAGAAGACTTTGGGTTAGTGGCCTCTATCGTAACCCTGGTGGTAAGCATTGTTACATTGGGAATCACTCTTACCAAATAGAAAAACTGATATTCATGGAACAAACATACGTGGAAGCGAATGAAAGCAATACCAGCTTTGATATAAAGCGGTTCTTTTCCAAAATCGTCAAGAACTACCTATGGTTTATCGCAGCCATTATCGTATTTGTAGGCGGTGCTTATGCTTATTTGCGTTTCGCCGTTCCCTTATACCAGGTAGCAGCCTTTATACAGGTACAACCACCCAATGATGCAACCAATATGTTGGGCGGATCGCCATTCGCTTCCCCCGGCGCTGCCAGTGCCAGGAACTACCCCGATATCAATGGCGAAATATTTAAGCTCCAATCGGCTTCACTGATTGGCGAGGTGGTTGATTCCCTGAAGCTCGACATTGAATTGACTACCATGGGCAGGATACAACACAAACCTGTGGCACTCGATCAGTTGCCCTTCGCCATTAGCGTTAAACGAAAAGACAAAAAACAAAAAAGCCCCGCTTATACCCTTAGGCTGAATAACGGCGCTTTTGAATTGCAGAACGAAAAAAAAAAAGATCAAAGGCCAGTTTGGCCACCCATTGATCCTGGAAGGCGATACCTTATTGCTGCAGCAAACTGCTGCAGCCACCGTTAACAAGTACAAAGAATTACAGTTGCGTTTTTAAACCGCCAAAGCGCCATCGGCAATTACGTAGGCCGGTTAACCGTAACCCAGGTTCCCAAGGGGGGATGGGTATGTTGCAGGTAGTCATGCGCGATGAAATTCCCCAACGAGCCCAACGCATTGTGGATGTATTGATCTACCGCTATGACCTGGCCAATTATGTATTTAAAAATAAATCCCTCCGCTCTGAAATTGAATTCCTCGACAATCGCTTGGCCACCGTAAATGAAGAATTAAATACCCAGGAGAATTACGTCAGAAACTTTAAAGCCAGCAACAAGATCAACGATGTATCCTCTTCGGCCAATCAACTACTAAGCAGCCTTTCTACTATCGACACCAAAAAAAGCGACAATGAATACAAGGAAAGCCTGCTGAAACTGATTGAGACCAATATCAATACCTACAACGGGAAAGAAGAAAGGATCAACGTACCCGGATTGCAGGATGTAGACCTCGTCAACCTCGTGGGCAAGTACAACGACCTTGTAGCCCAAAAAAGTACCATACTGGAACAGGGAGCCCCCTCGACCTGCGCCTGCCGCCTATTAATACCAAACTGGAAACCACCAGGAGCAATATTGTAAACCGTGTCAACAGCCTGAGGCAGGAACTGACTACCAGCAATAACTTCCTTTCCAGCCAGGAACGCAGCACTTCCGGCCGTTTTGTAAGCCTGCCCGAAAAAGAAAAAGATTATATACAGGTCAACAGACTACTCAATATTAAACAGTCCCTATACGTATTCCTCTTACAAAAGAAAGAAGATAAGAATATAGAATTTGCTTCATCAGGCATCCAGGGATCGCGTATTGTTGACTGGAAAGTAAATGGCGTACAGGATCCAAAACCTTCCATGGTATATGCCGCTGCTTTTATGGCCGGTTTGTTTCTACCCGCTGTTGTCATACTGGCCCGGTTCCTGCTGAACAAAAGGATTGAAACGCCCAGTGAGATCTATAAGGCTACTACCTTACCCATTGCCGGTGAAATCGCCTTTGTTGGAAAAATGAACGATGAAATGGTCATTAAGACCGATAACGTATCCCCGTAGCCGAACAGTTCAGGACCCTCCGTACCAATATCTCCTACCTCAACCATGGCATACCCAATAAAATATTGCTCATCACTTCCGGCATTAGCGGAGAAGGCAAGAGCTTTATCAGCATCAACCTGGCCAATACCCTGGCCATTAGCAACAAGAAGACCATTCTCATTGAGTTCGACTTACGCAATCCTTCCCTGGCTGTCAGCCTGAATGCCGATAGTACCAGGGGCATGGCCAATTACCTGGCTGGTGAAATAGAGATCGACCAGATCATTCAACCAGTCAACAATTCCGAAAACCTGTTCTTTATTAGTTCCGGTATTCCCCTGCCTGCCAATCCTGGTGAGATCATTTTAAACAACCGGATCCAACCATTAATCGACCACCTTAGACAGCAGTTTGACTTTATAGTAATGGATACACCACCCATCGAGGCCGTATCAGATGCATTAACCCTGGCCAAATGGGCCGATTCTTCCTTCTTTGTGATCAGGCATAAATATTCTTTGCGTTCTTCCCTGGTGCGCATGAACCACCTGTATGAAGACCACAAACTGCCGCGCCCGGGCCTCATTATTAATGGCATCAAACCCGGCGAAGGATTCAACAATGTACATGGGTATGGCTACGGTTACGGCGATATGGACAAGATGAAGAAAAAGAAAACCAAAGAACGAACGAAACTTAAAATAGCCTGAGGTCGGCAGTTAAGTCGCCAGCCTTCCCTAATGGTAGGGTGGGTCGCCCTCTCAGGGATATTGTGTACCCACAAATAATAGCTTTCCCTTCAGTCGCCAGCCTCTGGCTGGTGACGTGTATTTCCAGGCCTCCGGCTTGGTTTTTAATCCAATGTAGCCTGTCGAAACGGACTAAAGGCCTTTCTTCCGGACTTTCCGACTTCCGGTCTCTCTTCACAAACCTTATCCTGGTCATGAATACAACAATAAAAACACCCTTTCAGGAAATGAACCAGGCAGCATGGAACCCGTAGTCAGCATTTGCATGAGCACCTACCGCCATGAGCGATTTATTAAACAGGCTATTGAAGGTGTGATGAGGCAGCAAACCAACTTTGCCATCCAACTGGTGATCGGTGAAGACTTTTCGGATGATGGAACAAGAGCCCTTTGTGAAGAAATGGCCCATCGTGATAGCCAACGTATTAAACTACTGCCCTCCGACAAAAACTACGGGCAGAACCATAACCTCTCCCGCACCATGGCGGCCTGTAATGGCAAATACATCGCCATTTGTGAAGGAGATGATTATTGGATTGACCCCATAAATTAGCAAAGCAAGTACAATTCCTGGAAGAGCACCCTGATTGCGTGATGTGCTTTCATCCCATCAACACCGTCAACCAGGATAACCAATTGCTGCTGCAACAACCACCAGCATCAGCAATAACATTTTATAAAGGCAATGATTTCTTTCACATTTTCGTACCCACCCTGTCCCTGGTTTTCCGGAACTGCCTTCGCTATTTTCCTGAGGAGTTTTACCAGGTCAGGAGCACCGATGCGTTCATTGTAGCCATGCTTTCCGGTTTTGGTAATGGCGCCCGGCTGGGTTTTGTGGGCGGCTGTTACCGTAAACATGAAGGTGGTTTGTACAACAGCTTAACCACCCTGGAAAAATACAAACAAGCCATCCGTACCCGCAAGTTGATGAAACGGAGTCCCTATTTTAAAAAGAACAACGCCGCGAGATCCGCCGCGAATTGATCCGCCGCGAGGTCCTTTACCTGAAAATATTCCTGAAACGCAAAGAACTTATGAACTGCTTCCGGATGCTCCTTTTTTACGTCAGCTTTTAATAAATATTGCTCAAAGGGCGTTCACCCCTTTATCCACAGGTTGGCGGCTGTCACCCTGAACCTGTCGAAGGAATATAAAATGTTTTTCTTCCGGACTTTCTGACTTCCCGGCTTCCGGACTTAACCTATAACCCAACTTGTGCAACTAAAATACAAGAACAACTTCTGGGGCTATTTTAATTTCTACTACCAGATCGTTGGTAACCGGTTATTGTTATTCCTGGGCCTTAGCGTATTGATCAGTTGCCTCGATGGCATTGGGTTGGCCATGTTCATTCCCCTCTTACAGGCAGTATCAGAAAAGGGAACAGCGGGCGGGGAACATTCCCTCGGCCACCTTCATTTCTTTACCGATTTCATCCGCTGGCTCGGACTGGACCTTACCGTAACCACCATTTTAGCGGCCCTGGTTTTACTTTTTGTCCTGAAAGGATTGGTACGCTTCGCCCAATTGAGCTACTATGCCAAATTAAGACAGCTATTCATTAAGAAGATACGCTTTAGCCTCGTCAACAATTTGCAGGCCCTGTCCTATACCGCCTTTTCTAAACTGGATGCCGGTAAAATACAGAATACCCTCACTGTTGAAGTGCAGCGCCTGTTCCAAACCATGAAGTATTACTTCGATGCTGCACAGGCATTCGTCATGTTAAGTACTTATATGGTCCTGGCCTTCCTGGCCAATTACCAGTTTGCCATATTGGTAGGTATTGGCGCGGCTTTGTCCAACCTCATCTACCGGAAGATATATAAGGCCACCAAAAAGCCTCCGTTGAACTGTCTAAAAAGGGAAGCGATTTTAATGGCTTCCTAACCCAAACAACTTTATACTTCAAATACCTGAAATCGACCAATACCTTCAGTCGCTATGCCCGCAAGCTCAAACACGTGATCAATGATGCCGAGCACCTCAATAGAAAGATTGGCAATATGAACGCCATTACTACCAGCGTAAAAGAACCCATGATCATTGTGGTTGTAACCCTGGTCATCCTGCTTCAGTTGAATTGGATGGGCGCCAGCCTTAGCACCATCATCCTGAGCCTATTGCTTTTTACCGCGCATTGAGTTTCCTGGTAACCGTACAAAACCATTGGCAGGGGTTTATTGAGAACATTGGCGGTATGGACGCTGTGGCCCGTATGCTGGAAGAGATGAGTACCCTGCGCGAAGAAAAGGGAAACATCCCTTTATCACCATCGAACAACAGATCACCTTGCGCGATGTAGTGTTTTGTTATGACAATAAAACTGTGCTAAATGGTATCAATATTGTAATCCCAAAAAGAACACCGTCGCCCTCGTGGGCGAAAGCGGTGCGGGAAAAACAACCATTGCCAATATGATCGCCGGCCTCTTCCTGCCTGCCAGTGGGGAATTGCTGATTGACGAAGTGCCCCTCCGGCAAATTGACCTGGACACCTACCGCGACCGCATCGGCTATATATCCCAGGAATCAGTGATCTTCAACGATTCTATTTTCAACAACATCACTTTCTGGGCCGATCCTTCACCCGATAATATCAAACGTTTTGAAGAAGTAGTGGAAATGGCCTCCCTCAAAGAATTTGTACAGGCACAGCCCGGAAAAGAACATTCCCGGCTGGGCGATAATGGCCTCTTAATATCCGGCGGACAAAAGCAGCGCATCTCCATTGCCCGTGAATTATACAAGAATACCGCCATCCTCATCTTTGATGAAGCCACCTCCGCCCTCGATTCAGAAACAGAGCGCATCATCCAGGAAAATATTGAAAAATTATACGGCAACTTTACCATGGTCCTCATCGCCCATCGCCTAAGCACCATCAAAGGGCCGATACCATTTATTTGATCGAGCAGGGTAAGGTGTCCGCCTCAGGTTCATTCGATGAAATGATCTATAAATCATCCCGGTTTAAAAAATTAGTGTCCCTCCAGGCATTCTAATACCTACCATTATGATTCCTGTAACCAAGCCCTTTCTGCCACCCGTTGAAGAATATGAATCCTTTATCAGGGATATCTGGCAACGCCAATGGTTGACCAACAATGGCCCCCTGGTCAATGAGTTTGAATTGAAATTAAAATCCTATCTCGATGTGCCCCACCTCCTGTTTGTATCCAATGGCACCATTGCATTACAATTGGCCATTCGGGCGCTTGAACTTAAGGGCGAGATCATTACCACACCCTTTTCATTCATCGCCACCACCAGCAGCGCCATGTGGGAAAACTGTAAACCAGTGTTTGTTGACATCAACCCGGCCACCCTCAACATCGACGCCACCAAGATCGAAGAAGCCATTACTCCCCAAACATCCGCTATCCTGGCCACCCATGTATTTGGTAATCCCTGCGATATCCAGGCCATTGATGAAATTGCCAAAATCCACAACCTGAAAGTGATCTATGACGCTGCCCACTGCTTTGGTACCAAATACCAGGGACGTTCTGTATTTTCTTATGGCCATATCAGCACCACCAGCTTTCATGCTACCAAAATATTCCATACCATCGAAGGAGGCGCCGTATTTACACAAGACCCAGCCCTCCTTAAAAAATGGCCTATATGCGGAACTTTGGTTTCGATGGCCCCGAAAACTTTGCCTGCGTTGGCATCAATGCCAAGAATTCCGAATTCCATGCAGCCATGGGCCTGGCCAACCTCAAATATGCCGATGAGATTCTGGCCAAAAGAAAAGAACTGTATTTATATTATGTAGAGAACCTGGAACGACTCGATAAAGAATGGCAACTCATCCAGAAGAATACCGTGTACAACTATTCCTATTTACCCATCCTGTTGCCATCAGAAGAACACATCAAAAGATCGAGTTATACCTCAATGCCAACCTCATATACCCCAGGCGCTATTTCTTTCCGTCCCTGCACACCCTAAACTTCGTTGACAAATACGATTGTCCCATCAGCCTTTGCGTTTCAAAAAGGGTCATGTGTTTGCCAATGCATCATAAACTATCAACTGAAGAGGTAAATTTTGTAATCAGGATATTGTATCGGGCACAGAACTATTAAATCATGAAGATAGCGATCATGCAGCCCTATTTCTTTCCTTACATTGGGCAATTCCAGCTTATTCAGGCCGTAGACAGGTTTATTTTGTGTGATGATGTCCAATACATCCGCCATGGGTGGATCAACAGGAACAGGATATTGAAAAATGGCGATGGATTTCAATATGTCATTATACCCGTGGTCGCACATAAAAGCCGCGAGTCCATCAAACACATCAAAGCCGTAGAAGGAACAGCCTGGCGAAACACCATCCTCCATCAAATGGAGTACTACCGGAAAAAGCCCCTTATTTTGAACCCGTGAAACAACTATTACGCCATTGCCTCTCATCCGGTGAAACAAATATTACCCTCCTCAATGGTCGTTGCCTCCAGGCTGTTTGCGAGTATATCGGCATCCCTTTTAAACTGGAAATATCTTCCAGGCTTGGACTCAACTATGCCGGTATTCAAACCACCTGCGATTGGGCCCTCCGTATATGTGAGCAACTGGGCGCTTCTGCCTATTACAATCCGCCCGGTGGGGAAGTACTATATGAAAAAGAACAATTTTCCAATTGCAATATTGAACTGCACTTTGTGAAACCCCACTTCAGGGAATACGATCAACACAACGGCGGCAGTTTTATGCCGGGCCTTTCCATCATTGATATTATGATGTTCAACCATCCGGCCCAGATCAAAGACATGTTAACCGATTATTCTTTATTATGAATCCGATAGGGGGTATTACGAATTGGAATTGCCAAAGGGAGTCTTTAGTTACCACAATACCCCTTATGCATTCAAAAGTGGCCGGGCATCCCTGCACTTTATTTTACAATTGCTTAGGCCTTCACGTGTATATATTCCCTTTTATACCTGCAATGGCCTCCTGGATGCTTTTGATGCAGCCCATACCAGTTACCAGTTTTATGAAATTAACCACCTCCTGGAACCCGATGAATTACCCCAACTGCACAACCATGAATACTTCCTGTACATTAATTATTTTGATGTAAAGCGACAGTTCATCCAGCAGCTTTCAGCCAAATATGGTGATAAATTGATCGTAGATTGTACCCAGGCTTTTTCATGAAAGGCAATGGCCGCTCCTGGTTCTTTAATTCTTGCCGCAAATATTTTGGCGTACCCGATGGGTCCTTCCTCTATGCCCCCAGCATATCAAAAAATGCCACCCGTAGCAAGAAATGAACAATACCTGGTATCACACCTCATCAACCGGTTCAACAACCATGTAAAAGAAGGTTATGGTGCCTTCCTGGAAAATGAGGTCCTGTGCGATACCGAAATTACAGGCATGTCCAAATTGAGCGAATACCTCCTTTCTCACATCAACTATGAAGAGGTGATTGAAAAAAGATATACCAATTACAATTACCTGCATGCCATTTTTACCGAACAGCATTTGTTTCCGCCCGAACCTGGCGATGATTGCGTGCCCATGGTATATCCCATTTTTCTACTGAAACCTCCCAATAGGAAATTACTCGCCGATAATGATATTTTCATCCCTACCTATTGGAGAGATGTACTGGATAGAAAGCAACCAGGCTTTGAGATCGAAAGACTATTGACACAGCATTTACTGCCACTCCCCATAGATCACCGCTATAACCTGCAACACATGGAAAGAATCGTTAAGCTGATAAAACACATCCAATGAACCCATCCGTTTACATTAGACCCCTGGTAGTACAGGATGCCCTGATCTCTTACCAATGGCGCAATAATCCCCGTATCTGGCGATTTACCGGTGCAAGACCCGATAAATACATCACGCCCGAAATGGAAACAGCCTGGCTATTTGATGTACTGAGGCGGGAAAATGAAAGAAGATTTGCCATTTGCCTGCTGATGGACAACAAATACATAGGCAATATTTTCCTCACCGATATCCTGGAAGGCGAAGCCCAGATGCACATTTTTATTGGTGAAATGGAATACTGGGGCAAACGCCGTGCCTATGAATCCATTTGCCTGATCTTTGACTATGGATTTAATGAATTAATACTCGACACTATCTATGTACAGATCAACTCAAAAAATGCAGCCGCCATTGTATTGGGCAAATTGGTAGGTTTTAAAAAGGTATCCGAATATTATGATACCAACAAGGAAATGATGCTCGAGAAAATGATCTTTACCCGTAGCAGATACGAACACCAGGAACATTTGAGCAATGCCAGTAATGAAATAGATCAACTCTGATGACTCCCATGAACAATCCCCTGTCGCCGCAGTTCTGTGAATTTCAAAAAATACGCAAATGAGCTTACCATTGATCTCAGTATGTATCATCACCTACAACCATGAGAAGTTCATCAGGCAATGCCTGGAAGGCGTTGTTATGCAAAAGACCAACTTCACTTTCGATGTGATTGTAGGTGAAGACTGTTCCACCGACAAAACCAGGCAGGTCGTTGCCGAATTTGAAGCACAGTATCCGGGTATCATCAAACCCGTATACCATGCCCGCAATGTAGGGGGCGCTCGCAACGGATATGAGTTTTGCTACCCAAAACTCACCGGTAAATACATCGCCATCTGTGAAGGCGATGATTATTGGACCGATGAGTACAAACTCCAAAAACAGGTCGATTTTTTTAGAACAGAACCCTGATTATGTAATGTGCTTTCACCGCGTGCAAACCGTAGATGAGAACGACAGGTTACTCAATGGGCAGCGCCCTTCTCCCAACATTGAGAAATTCAACCGGAAGGATATCTTTCATATCAGCATTCCTACCTTATCCGTCGTATTCAGAAAATGCTTCGACCGGATACCACCCGAAATGTTCAATGCGAAAAGTGGCGACACATTCTTATTCGGCCTCCTTGCCAGTTATGGTAAAGCCGCCGACCTGGGATTCCTGGGCGCCCACTACCGTAAACACAGCGGAGGCGTCTTCAGCCCTAAAAAAATGGTCGAACAATTTGTCCAGGCCATAGAAACCCGGAAACTAATGCAGCGATCTTCCCTCTTTGCCAAAGAACAAAAAAGAGAGATCCGCCGAGAGATCATTAAAAGAAAGATCCTCTACATTAAGTATTTCTTAAAGAGATACGAACCCCTCAACTCTTTTAAAATCATTATCACCTAGATTATGCGTGTTTTGTCGCTTGTCCCCTCCGATGAGCAGGATCTATTGACAGGCCAGGTTCCCACTGCCAATAAGATCGCCATCATGCAACCCTATTTCCTTCCTTACCTTGGATATTTTCAACTGATAAAGGCCGTAAATGCCTTCGTTGTATACGATAACATAAAATATACCAAGAAAGGCTGGATTAACCGTAATAGAATTCTGTTGAACGGCAAGGATACGCTGTTTACCATTCCATTGGCCAGCTCTTCCGATTTCCTGCCCATCAGCCAGAAGTTTATTGCCATTGATTTTGACAATAAAAAGAACATATCCTGGCCAAGATCCAACAAGCTTACCGGAAGGCCCCCTATTTTAATGCCGTCTTCCCTTGCCTGGAGGCCATCTTTAATTTTGAAAGCTACAACCTGTTCGAATTTATATTTTATTCCCTGCAAATGATGGTGGGCCTTTTGCAGATCAATACACCCCTGATCGTCTCTTCCACACTACCTGTTGATTCCGAAACCAGGGGAAACCAAAAAGTATTGGCCATTTGCCAAAGCCTGGAGGCCACTACCTATATTAACCCCATTGGAGGTATTGGATTGTATACCGGCAAGGAATTCAAAGATCATGGCATCAACCTGTTTTTCCACAATATGACAGTCGTGCCTTACAACCAGGCTGGTAACAACTTTATCTCTCACCTGTCTATTATTGATGTGCTGATGTACAATAGCCCCGAAACCATCAATGAAATGCTGAATCAATACAAACTACTCGAACCTGCCGATATCGTGATCACCGCCAACTATTCAAATAAATAATATGCTAACTACTATTCAAGAACCAATGAGCACTCCTGCGTTCTTAGCCAATATCAGGGAGCGCGGTTGGGTCCACTTTAAACAAAACCTGGAACCCTCTTTTGTAACCGGCCTCAACGAGGGCATGACCGCCGCCTACACTACTTGCAAAAACGTACAGGTTAAGAATGGAGTTGACGTGAACACCGACGGCACCGTACACCATCTATTAGGACAAGAGCCCGTTTTCTTGGACTTTATCCGTCGCCTGGAATTGCATGATTATATCAAAGCATTTTTCAACGCCCCTATATCCTCAATTCATTTGGCGGCGTCATCAATTTGCCCCACAAAGCATCCTATGTGTGCAATATCCATCGCGACATCCGCACCTTTTACAATATTCCCATGATGATCAATATGCTGGTGATGCTCGATGATTTTACCCTCGACAATGGCGCTACCTGGTTTTTGACCGGCTCCAATAACAAAGACGAAAGGCCCGATGAAACCTATTTCTACCAACAGGCCGACAGAGCCGTTGGTAAAGCCGGTGATATTATCTTATTCGACTCCCTTTTATGGCATGCTGCCGGTAAAAACACCACCGATAAAGTGCGCAGGGCCCTCACACTTACTTTTTCCAGGCCCTTCATGAAACAACAACTGGATTATCCCCGCCTTATTGGGTATCACCGGTACGATAGCCGTGAATTTAGCGAAGACGTATGCCAGGTAATAGGATTCAATTCCAGAGTACCCGCTAATCTGAACGAATGGTACCAGCCCCTGTAAAAGATTTTATAAACCCGGACAAGGGTAATCAATCATTTACCTATGCCATTTACATTAAGAGAAATTTGCCACAACGACCTGCCACTGATCAATAAGTGGCGCAACGACCAGGAGATCATCAGCTTGCTGGGCAATAATTTCCTGTACATATCCAACGATGTGGATGCTGCCTGGTTTGAACAATACCTGCAAAACAGAGACAAAGCCAGGCGTTTTGCTATACTGGACACTACCAGTAACCGCATGATCGGTACCACCCAGTTAACCGCCATCCATCCCATCAACCAATCGGCCGAATTTTCAATTGCCATTGGCGAAAAAGAATACTGGAACAAGGGCGCTGGTCAAACCGCTTCCCGCATCCTGTTGCAACACGCCTTTGACGATCTGAACCTGCACCGCATTTACCTCACCGTATTGGTACGCAACACCAGGGCCGTTCATTTATATGAGAAAATAGGTTTTGTACACGAAGGCATATTGAGGAAGTCCATGTACAAACAGGGCGTATTCGAAGACCTGGTGATGATGTCCCTCTTAAAGGAAGAATACTTTGAAGAAGCACCTCTCCAATCAGCCGGCACCCTTACCCAAACCTATTCCCTGCTTACCGAACCCGTGTAATGATTGGATGAGTCCCATGGAGCCGGTCAAGGGGGCATGCCCCGCCAGGACCTATAGCTTTGTAAAAATATTCATGCCCCTTTAGGGGCTCCAGCTTTGTAGAAACGAACGTCAACAAATTCCATTTGCCCTGTAGGGGCAATCCTCTTCTCAACCCCGATTATTGGCTTGTCGATGAATACCCCGCTTATTTCAGTTTGTGTTGTTACCTATAACCACGAAAACTACATCACCCAATGCCTCGAAGGCATCCTGATGCAGCAAACCAATTTCCCTTTCGAGATAGTTGTGGGCGAAGATTGTTCCACCGACAATACCCGCGCCATCATAAAGCACTTTGAGCAACAATACCCAGGCATCATAAAGCCTATTTACCATGAACACAATGTAGGTGCCGCCAGAAACCATTTTGAACATTGCTTCTCAAAGATCCAGGGCCGGTACATTGCTATTTGCGATGGAGATGATTATTGGACCGATCCCGGGAAACTGCAAAAACAGGTTGATTTCATGGAGCAGAACCCCGCCTGCGTATTGTGCTTTCACCGCGTAAAACAGGTTGACCAACACAATAACATCATTCAGGAGCAGGAACCCCTTAACACCCCTGTCTTTTACCAATGGCATGATATCCTGCACATCAGCATCCCTACCTTATCCGTAGTATTCAGGAATTGCCTCGACCATTTTCCCGAAGAGATCTTCTCCGTCAAAAGCGGCGATACCTTCCTGTTTGGAATGCTTTCCCGATTTGGCGGCGCAGCCGACCTGGGTTTTGTAGGAGCTCATTACAGAGTCCATGCCGGTGGCACCTACTCGGGTAAAAGCCAGGTAGAACAATACCGCCAAACCATCCATACCAGGAAACTGATGCAGCGATCTCCCTACTTCAGTAAAGAACAAACCGATGAGATCAAAAAAGAAGTAGACCGGAGAAAACTAAGGTATATCAAACACTTTATGAAGAAAGGCCAGGTAACCAACTGCCTGAAAATACTTTTCACTTAGCACCAATTAGCCATGATCACCATTATTACACCTACTTGGAACAGAGAAGTACTGGTTCAAACCACCATCCAAAGTATTCAACAACAAACCTACCAGGATTGGGAACTCATCATTGTTGACGATGGTTCCACCGACAATACCCAACAGGTCCTGCAGCCCTACCTGGCCGATAAAAGGATCCGGTATATCAAAAACACAATTCCGGACAGGCTGATAGCCTCAATACCGGTGCCTTGCAAGCCAGGGGCGATTTCATCACCTTCCTCGATAGCGATGACGAAGCCTACCCCAACTGGTTGCAAACCGTATATGAACATATCAAAGAGGATACAGGCATTCTTTGCGTAGCGGCCATTCGCAAATACCCCAATGGCGCTTTGATCAAAGAAGGCATGAACGCCTTCAGGTTCTTTGGTAAAACCATTTACCTCAAGTTCACCTGCGGATCCCTCTTTATCAGGCGTACTATATTTAATGCCATCCAGGGATATGATGCCACTTTGAAATCCAATATCCAAACCGACCTGGGTTACCGGTTATTGGCCTGGTTACGCAATTCATCCCTCAATGCCGTCGTGGTGAATGAATACCTGGTTCAGATCAATGTACATGAAGGAGAGCGTATTCGCACCAATTGGAAAAGAAGAAGAGAAGGCGGCATCCAGTTCATTAAAAAGCACTATGGTTTTATTTATGAGAACGACCGCCGCGAAATAGCCAATATCTATTCTACCATTGCTTATTCCAGCTATAAACTCCGCCAGCGCAATGAATCCGTAAAGTATTTACTCAAAGCCATCCGCCACAACCCCTGCGCTGGGTCAATTATATGCGTGTAGTAAAATATGCTTTGCTATAGTTCAGCATGGGGCGCCCGCTAACCGCAGCTCACACGCGTCCGGGATTTTAATAACCATTAATTAAATGACCCAGATAAATTTCCCTCAGTCGCCAGCCTCTGGCTGGTGACGCCTATTTCAAAGCCCCTGGCTTTTTGCGTGTCACCTTAAATAAATGACCTGGAATAAATAATACCTTATGTCCCAAAATGTTTGCGTTGTAATTGTTACCTACAACCGCCTCGAAACACTGAAAACTGCCCTGGACCATATCCTGGCCCAAACCCTTACGCCGGCTGCTATTTTGATTGTCGACAACAACAGTACCGATGGCACCAGGCAGTTCTTGGAAACATTGAAAGACCAACCACCTATGCAGTGCCTCTGCCTCCCCACCAATACAGGCAGCGCCGGTGCTATTGCACACGCTATGAAAGTGGGACTTACAGTTGGTACCTATGATTATTTCTGGATACTCGACGATGATACATTTTATGAAAAAAAGGCCCTAAGAGAATTAGTAGATCATATCAGCCGATCCAGTTTCGACCTCCTGGGCCTGCATGGCGCCCTCATCCGGTTTGGTAAAAAACACCCCCTCGATCCACAACAAAAGTTGCAGCCTGCCGACTATGCCCTGATCGACGGTGCCCTGATAAAAACCGCCGCCATTCAAAAAGCCGGCGTAGTAGATGAAAAGTTCTTCATGATGTGCGATGACCATGAATATTGCATGCGCCTGAAAAACATGGATGCAAGATCGGCGTATTACAAAGTGGTACCGATAACCGCCTCTACCTCGGCGGCCAGGGAAGGTTTACCAGGGCTACCCTGTGGAGAGGGTACTATTCATCCAGGAACCACCTGCTCATCATCAAACAATATTTTTCCCTCACCAATTTGCTGGGTTATGCATGGCTGCAGGGAAAATTGATCCTCGCTGCCGCAATATGGGCGCCCGATCGCTTTCAGCGCATAAAACTAAGACTCGTAGGCATATGGCATGGCTTGCGGGGCATAGGCGGAAAAACACTCGACCCACAAACACTGAGGTTTAAACCCGTGAAATAATAAAACCTAACATGAACCGGCAATACCAGGTATCATCTTTCAGAATTTAAAAACCTACACAGTGAAAGGAAAGAAATTTAACAAGCAGGTTGTAAATACACTACGGTTTATTTACAGGCTCGGGCTCATTAAGGCTTTACTCATTTTCGTTTCCATTTTTGCAGCAGCCGAAGAATACAAAATAAAATGGAAGGGCCGCCAGGTACACCTTAGAAAAGCCACCACCGACTTTTGCGTATTCCGCCAGGTACTCGTCTTCGATCAGTATACCATCAAAGGATTGAAGTCCGAAGAAGTCGAAACCATTGTTGACCTGGGCGCAAATATTGGCCTTTCTGTTTTGTACTTCAAAGTTAAATACCCCAGCGCCAGGATCATTGCTGTTGAGCCCGAAAAAGAACTTCGACCTCATGGTCAAAAACCTGTCAGGCCTCCCGGATATCTATTGCCTCAACAATGCCATCTGGCATTCCAATAAATCCTTAGGCATCTTCGATACCGGTGGAGGTGAATACAGTTACCTCGTAAAAGAAGAAAGCGAAGATGAAAAGGCCGTCACCCGCTCAATAACTATTAATGACATCATTGAAAAATACCAACTCCTAAAGATCGACCTGTTGAAAATTGATATCGAAGGTTCCGAAAAGGAACTCTTCTCAGGTAACTATAACTCATGGCTTTCTAAAGTGGGTGCTATTGTGATCGAAGTGCACGATTGGTTCAGACCAGGATGCGCCGCTGCTTTTTCAGAGCCATCAGCCGCAGAGAGTATACCATGTCCTTTAAAGGTGAAAACATCACCATTATTTTCGACAACGACAAAAAGGAACCCAATACCAACGAACAAATCCAAACCGATAACCAACCCTTTTCAGCCATTGGCCTCAACTACAACCTTCCTGCCTGAAAACAAACTGCCGGGTTGGAGCAAGCCCCCTGTTCAGCCACTACCAACCCTCAAAGTATTGTTTGTGATCGATACCCTCCAGGTGGGCGGTGCCGAACAAAGCCTGTTGGATATCACCCCCGGCTTAAAAAAAGTAAAACCTGTTATTTGCCACCTCTATGCAGGCGAGGCATTGAAACCCCAATTTATCAACAGCGGCCTGCCCGTTCATTCCGTTGGCCTCCAACAGAAGTATGGTTTCATATCCGCTTATCGCGCCTTGAAAAGGATAGTACACAAGGAACAACCCGATCTAATAGTGGCCTGCCTCACCCGTTCCGAATTAGTAGCCCGCGTAGTAGCCCATGTAAGCAACGTGCCAGTCATCGGCACCTTTGTAAGCGACTTGTATGGAAAGGCCTATAACCAATCCTTGTCCATCAAAGCCAAAATAGCCGTATCCTTCTTCAGGTTATTGAACAGGATCACCGCCTCTTATTGTAAAGGATTTATTGCCAATTCAGAAGCCATAAAAACGTTAAATGCTATTCAGTTAAGGCTCCCACCAGAAAAAAATTGAGGTCATTAACAGGGGGAGGGATAGCAATCGGTTTTCATTCCTGCCTCGCAGCACATTTCCAGGAAAACCCGTCCGTTTCCTTAATGTAGGAAGACTGGTGTCGGTTAAAGGCCAGCGTGATCTCATCCTGGCCTTCAAAACCTTTGTGCAGCATTGCCCCGGCGCCATTTTACATATCGCAGGTGAAGGCCCCGAAAGGGACTCCTGGCTCTACTGATCAGCGCCAATGCCCTACATCACCAGGTTGAATTATTGGGCAACCGAAACGACTTGCCTCAACTGATACAACAGTATGATTGTTTTGTATTCCCTTCCTTAAGCGAAGGTTTCAGCGGATCCGTAGTAGAAGCCATGATGGCAGGATTACCCGTGCTGGCCAGTAATATACCTGCCAACCGGGAGATCATTCATCACCTCGTAACCGGTTATTTGTTTGAAGCAGCGTCAACAGCCGCTATTGCACAATCCATGACCTGGTTTTACAACAACCAAACCCTGGCAAATCAATTGGCCCTGGCTGCGCATGCCCACGCCCTACAGCATTTTGAACTCGGGCAGATTGCCGGAAAATTAGAACACTATTTACACCAGCTAACAGCCACAAACCCATGACCATTCTTCACCTGGTACAGAAACCCCAAATGAGAGGTGCCGAGATCTTTGCTGCACAGTTGGCTAGCCATACCCACCGCCATGGCCACAAGGTTATTTTGGTACCTATATTTCCAGGCAATATCCAATTGCCCTTCGAGGGTAAAACCATTAACCTGGGTGGTAAACCAGGTCATCGCTTATTCAATTTCACCGCCTGGCGCAGGTTGGCCCGCATCATCAAACAGGAAAAACCCGATCTTATCCAGGCCAATGCAGGCGATACCTTGAAGTATGCCGTATTCTCCAAACTCATCTTCCGGTGGAAACAACCCATCATTTTCAGAAATGCCAGCACCATCAGCCTATATATCAAAACCTGGCCGGCCAGGCAATGGAACCGTTTTCTATTTCGCCATACCGACAGCATCGTGTCCGTTAGTAAAACCGCTGCCAGCGATTTTGCTACCCTGTATCCCAGGTTCCTCAACAAGATCGTGATCGTTCCTATTGGCATTGAAGAAACTCCCGTAGTACAAAAGAAGCACCCCGCCCTGCTCAATGGCAGCGGTCTCCACCCCGTTTTCGTCCATGTAGGTGGCTTTACCTATGAAAAGAACCATATCCGCCTCATTGCAATATTCCAGGACCTGCTCAACCTGTACCCGGCCGCCCGCCTGCACCTGGTAGGAGATGGTCCATTAAGAAAAGACATTGAAGAAATAGTACGCCAAAAAGGATTGACCAACTATATCCGCTTCTTAGGTGCCCAAAAAGACGTGATGCCATTGATTGCCGCAGCCGATGTTTTACTATTGCCCAGCATCATCGAAGGATTGCCCGGCGTGATACTCGAAGCTTTTATTGCAAGATACCCGTGGTGGCTTATGATGTGGGTGGAGTAGGGGGAGATCTTGATCAACCACGATACCGGCCACCTGGTAAGGAAAGGCGACGAAAATGCCTTTGTACAAGCCATCTGCGATGCCATCGAAAACAATGAAGAAGAACGTTACCTCCTGCAGAATGCACACCAACTCGTCGTTTCCGGTTACCTCAATAAATGGATTGCCAGCCGGTTTATTAAAGTATATGAATCCGTAGTGCGCCATTGGCAGGAAAGCCGCCATGTACAAAAACTGATATAGCCCTCACCATGAATACCAATGCTACCATCCTTGCCCATAAAAAGGCCAGCGGCCCAACCAGCCATTCCCGTACTCCACATCATCAAATCACTGGGGCGGGGGAGCCGAAATCCTCCTGCCCGAGTCATTGAATAAACATGACCGCGAAAAATACCATTTTCATTACCTCTACTTCCTGCCCTGGAAAAACCAGGTCGTCAATGAATTGGAAAAAGCAGGCGGCACCGTTGTTTGTTTCCCTGCCGGTAACAATATCCGCATTGTAATGCAGCTCAGCAAGATCATTGCTTATGTCAGGAAGCACCATATCCAACTCATCCATTGCCATCTGCCCTGGGCAGGCATTGTGGGCAGGCTGGTGGGCCGATTAACCCGTATCCCCGTTGTGTATACCGAACACAACAAATGGGAACGCTACCATAAGCTCACCTATTTCATGAACAAGCTTACCTTTTCTAGCCAGCAACAAGTCATTGCCGTATCAGGCGAAGTAGCCCGGTCTATTAAAAAAATTACCACCGGCAAATGCCGCCTATGCAGGTGGTGCAAAATGGTATCGACACCGATAAGTTTGCCGCCCACCAGCCCATCGAACGGGATATACACAGCGAGTTGAATATCCCGCCGGGCACAACAGTGATTGGTATTGCCTGCGTGTTCAGGGCTCAAAAACGCTTGACCCAATGGTTGGAAATTGCCAGCCAGCTACATGCACTACACCCCAATACCTGCTTCATCATTGCAGGCGATGGCGTATTGAGAGAGCAAGTACACCAGAAGGCCAGGTCCCTGCACTTGCGGTCCTGCGTCTACTTCCCAGGATTGCAAACCGATATCAAACCCTGGTTAAAAGCCATCGATATTTTTATGATGACCTCCGAGTTTGAAGGATTGCCCATTGCCTTGCTCGAAGCCATGAGCATGGGCTGTATACCAGCCTGCACCGATGCAGGAGGTATTCCCGAAGTAATTGATGACAACAACAATGGCATACTGGTACCTGTAAACAATCCATCCTTATTAACCCAGCGCATTTCCGCACTGTTGGACCAACCCGGTCAACTGCCAGCTTTAAAACAAGCCGCACGCGATACCGTTGTCCGCCATTTCAGTATGCAAAAAATGGTGTCACGGTTGGAAACCATTACCATCACCTTATTCAAAAAGAATCCTGAGCTATGATTGGCGCCATCATTTTAATCCTATTACTCTTTGCTTGTACCCTGCCCCTGTTGCAGGTACTAAAAGCCCGCTTTACCTGGCTACCCCTGGGATTGTTGAAAGCATTGTTTTGGTACCATATCCTCTTTGCTTTTATTTATTATATCTATGTACAGTCCTCCGCTTCCGATTCCGTGGCTTATTTCAACCGGGCACAAACAAACTATGAAACCTGGATCGATGCCTATGGAACAGGCACCCCTTTATTGATTTCATGGCATATCCCTTTGTGACTATCCTTGCGTTCTCTTATGAAATGATGATGTTCTTATTTGCTTGGATGGGCTATTGGGGATTTGTATTTTTCTACATCGTTTTCCGCGAGAACATCCGGTACAAACATACCCTCAAAGGCATTGACCTCGTGACCCTCATCATTTTCCTGCCCAATATGCATTATTGGACAGCTTCCCTCGGTAAAGGCTCCATTATATTCCTGGGCATAGGTATGGCCATGTATGGTCTTAGCCGCTTGAAGAGCCGTAAACTGCCCTTGCTGATAGGCCTTCTTATTGTATACCATGTGCGGCCACATGTTTTTTTCATCATGGCCCTCGGTATCCTGGCGGGATTGGTAACAGCCCGTGAAAAAGTACCCTTGTACCAAAAACTCATCGTCATAGCGGGTGTAGCCGTAGCCGTTTTTATTTGTATGATGATGTTATGGCTTTTGCCAACCTCGATAGCGAAAACCTGTTCCAAAGCTTCGACGACCTGTCCAGCCACCGTTCAGTAGAATTGGCCAAGGCAGGGTCGGGTATTGATATCTCTGGTTATCCCCTCCCATTGAAATTATTTACCTTCTGGTTCCGTCCCTTGTTTGTCGATGCACCAGGCCCTATTGGTATCATCGTATCTTTTGAAAACCTGTTTTACCTGTGGCTGGCATCCAGCGCTTTCAGTCCTGGCTTTTTTAAATTCATGAGCAAAGCCTCCGCCCTCGTTAAAACCAGCGCCGTAGCATTTCTAGCTACTTCCGTGGCTTTGTCCGGCACCTTGTCCAACCTGGGCATCATCATCCGTCAAAAAAGCATGGTCATGTATTTCTTCTTGTTCATCTTGATCATGTTCATGGATTATAAAAAAGCATCGCCGTCAACCGGAAGAAAAAAGTACAAGCCCAACAACCAGCATCAACCATTTCTCCGCAACCCTTATCAGTCTCTCAGTCGCCAGCCTCTGGCTGGTGACGGGTATTTCAAAGCCTCCGGCTTTGTCAGCTCGAAGCTCGTGGCTCGAAGCTCGCAGCTTGTATTTCCCAGCTTGAATCCCTTAATGAAATCAAACATGCAAGCCATCTTTACCATATCACTCGATTTTGAACTCCACTGGGGCGTATTTGATAAAAAGACCGTCAACAAAGAGAAACCTGCTACCGCAATACCCTGCAACTCATACCCCGCATGTTGGAGCTGTTTACCAAATACAACGTCCATGTAACTTGGGCGACCGTGGGCAGCTTATTTGCCAAAGACCAGTTACAGTGGGAACAATTAAGGCCAGCTATTGAGCCCCGTTATTCCGTGGAAAAATATTCCGCTTACCAGTATGCTATGCAACAGACTTTACCAGCCCAATACCATTGGGCCCATTTTGCACCCGGTATCATACAGGCCATCTTGCAATATCCCGGTCAGGAACTGGGTAGCCATACCTTTAGCCATTACTATTGCCTGGAACAACAACAGGAGCCACGTGCTTTTGAGGCCGACCTACAGGCTGCCCAAAAAGCCGCCGCTCTATTCAATAGCAAACTCACTTCCCTCGTATTTCCGCGCAACCAGTTTAATCCGGCTTACCTGAAAACTTGCTACGAGCAAGGCATCACCACCATTCGATCCAATCCCGCCAATTGGTTCTGGAGTCCCGTTACCAATAAAGGAAGTGGCCTGGTGCGCAAATTAGTACGTACTGCCGATGCTTATATCCAGGTGGGTGCGCAAAGAACATCTTACCCCGTAAGCACTATCAAAAAATACCGGGCGAGCCCCTTCAACTACCCGCCAGCCGCTTCTTACGTCCCTGGCGGTCCAAATACCAATTTGCCAATAAGTGGCGCTTAAACCGTTTGTGCCAGGAATTGCGTACTGCCGCTATCCGCAAAGAGTGCTACCATTTATGGTGGCATCCCGAAAACTTTGGCGACCACCCCCGGCAAAATATGGAAGGCCTTGAAACCCTGTTAAAACAATACCAACAATGCAAAAACAAATACGGCATGCAAAGCTGGAATATGGGCGAGTACTATACCAACCTGCACCATTAGCCATGTTGGTTCGTCCCGCTACTCCCGAAGATACGCCCGCCATTATAGAGCTCCTCCGCAAATCATTGGGCGAATCTTCCATACCCAAATCCCAGGCACTCTGGTCATGGAAACATGACCAAAATCCCTTTGGCCCTTCTTATATCCTGGTGGCCGAAGACGGTCATCAACTCGTCGGTGTACGTGCCTTCATGAAATGGGAATGGTTAAGGAATGATAGAATATACAAAACCGTCAGAGCCGTTGATACAGCTACCCATCCGGCTTACCAGGGCAAAGGCATCTTCAAAAAACTCACCCTGCAGCAATTGGATACTTGCCAGCAGGAAGGTGTACTATTTGTATTCAATACCCCCAATAGCCAAAGCAAACCCGGCTACCTGAAAATGGGCTGGGTAGAGCAGGGCAGGATGCCCTTGAAGATTAAACTCCTGAAGCCATTCTCCATCCTTCGCGCAAAACTATTTGATAAAGAAAAATATACCCGGCTGGAAGATGATCCTACCCCTTTTCAAAAATGGACACAAGGCGTATTGAACAGCCTGGAACACCTGGTGCAAAAAAACGAACAACTGACCACCCTGCTTTCACCACAGTATATATCCTGGCGGTATGCCAATAACCCTTTATTCAACTACAACTACTTTACCGACCAGGAAAATTTTTTACTCATCAGCCGCATAAAGCGACATGCCTTTACCAAAGAACTACGGCTGGTTGATTTTGTAAAACTGAATCCCAGGGCTGATCACGGTTTTCTCAATAGCGCCATTAAAAGACAGGTCCTGCCCTTTTGTGAACAACAACAAATAGATTTTATTTCCTTTTCCGGGCAGCAGTTCAAAACCCATCGTGCTGACTTCCGGTGGATGGGCCCATTGCCCGTGCGGCCATTAGGACCCATTATTACTTTAAGAGACCTGAACATGAAAGATGATTTCCGGTATTTATTAAATACCCAAAACTGGTCCTATGCCACCGGCGACCTCGAACTATTTTAGAAAGGAAAGCCTGTCGCCGGCGGATTCAGGGTGGGTCGCCCTCGCAGGGCGGCTCACCCTGATCTGGCGTCGCTTGTTGAATATCTGTGGCAGGTTTTACTTCCCGACTTCCGGTCTTCCGGACTTACCGGACTTTCCGTCTTCCGGACTTCCCGACTTACCGGACTTCCGGACTTTCCGTCTTCCGGACTCATTCAACTACCGGCACTCGCTCGCCTCTGGCGAGTGAAGCTATTTTGTAGCCTCCGGCTACACACCCGACAGCCCTTCGAAACCGACTAAGCCCGATTTAAAGACGCCTCTCAAAGAACAATAGAAGGTTTTCTTCCGGACTTCCCGGACTTCCCGACTTCCGGACTTCCCGACTTCCGGACTTCCCGACTTCCGGACTTCCCGACTTCCGGACTTTCCGACTTCGGACTTATTTAACTACCATGAAAGCAAAACTCGTACGTATCACCACAGTGCCCATTTCCCTCAAAGTATTGCTCAGGCAGCAGCTTCGTTTCATGTCCGATCATTTTGAGGTATTGGCAGTATCTTCTCCTGGTCAAATATTGGAGGAGGTGCGACAGGCCGAAGGTGTACGCACCACTGCTGTTACCATGACACGCGCCATCACCCCCATCAACGACCTGAAGGCCCTATGGCGATTGTACCGGTTATTTGCGAAAGAACATCCGGCTATTGTACATACCCATACCCCCAAAGCTGGTTTATTGGGTATGATCGCTGCCAGGCTAGCCCGTGTACCTGTTCGCCTCCATACCGTGGCGGGCCTTCCTTTGATGGAGCAGCGAGGGTTCAAAAAAAGATATTGGAGTGGACCGAACGCCTCACCTATACCTGTGCCACCAGGATCTATCCCAATTCAGGCAAACTGGCTGATTTTCTGCTGGACCATAAATTTTGTAAGCCTGCCAAAGTGCAGGTATTGGGCAATGGCAGCAGCAATGGCATCGATACCAGCTTTTTCCAAACCAATGAAGCCCTGGTACAAACCGCCACTGCTTTACACAAAAAACTGGCCCTGGAGCCCCGTCATTTTGTTTTTGTGTTTATTGGCCGGGTGGTTAGAGATAAAGGCATTGAAGAACTCGTAACCGCCTTTACAGAACTGAAGAAAACACATCCCCATATCAAGCTACTATTGGTAGGACCTTATGAACCAGCCCTGGATCCCCTGAGCAAAGAGACCCTTGCTGCCATCACGAACGACGATGATATTATACAGGTCGATTTTCAACAGGATATCCGGCCCTGGTTATTGATTAGCCAGGTCCTTGTGTTTCCTTCCTACCGCGAAGGTTTCCCCAATGTACCCATGCAGGCTGGTTGCTTCCGGTTGCCCGCCATTGTAACCGATATCAATGGTTGCAATGAGATCATTGAACAAGGACAAAATGGGTTGCTCATACCCGTAAAGAACAAAGCAGCCCTTCGGGAGGCCATGGAAACATTGCTTACCAACAAAGCCTTGTACGCACACATGCAAACCCGGGCCCGGCAACTGATCACCGAACGGTATGATCAAAAACATTTCTGGTCTTTATTACTCCATGAATACCAACAACTCCTAAACCAGCATGCCCTTGTATCCTAAATATTTCAAACGCCTCATTGATGCTATCCTAAGTTGCCTGGCTTTCTTGCTGGCCTTGCCCCTATTCCTGCTCATTATGCTCATGCTGGCAATAGCGAACCGGGGCAATCCCTTCTTTTGCCAACACAGACCAGGTAAACAGGGTCGCATCTTTTATTGCTCAAGTTCAGGACCATGAATAACCGAAAGGATTCCGTGGGCCACTTGCTACCCGATGAAAAAGATTGACACCCCTGGGAAAACTCATCCGTAAAACTTCCCTCGATGAACTACCCCAATTGATCAATGTAATAAAAGGCGACATGAGCCTGGTCGGGCCGCGCCCCTTGCTGGTAGAATACCTGCCCCTCTATACCCCGGAACAGAACAGGCGCCATGAACTACGGCCCGGCATCACCGGTTGGGCCCAGGTCAATGGACGCAATGCCATTACCTGGGAACAGAAGTTTCAACTCGATATATGGTACGTAGATCATATCAGTGCTCCATTAGATGTTAAAATAATGGCCCTTACCATAAAGAAAGTGTTTAGAACCGAAGGCATTAGCCAGCAAGGCCATGCTACCATGCCTGCATTTAAAGGAATACCAAATACATGAATATACTCATCACATCAGCCGGGCAAAGAGTGTCACTCGTCAGGGCGTTTAAAAAGAGCTAAGCCAGCTTTTTCCTGGCAGCAAAACCTATACCACCGATATGAATCCCTGAGCTAAGCGCTGCCTGCAACGTAGCCGATGCTTATTTCAGGGTGCCAGGAGCCACAGACCCAGGATACATCGATGAACTAATGGCCCTTTGCATGCGCCAGCGCATTAAAATGATCGTACCTACTATCGATACCGAGCTCATGGTACTGGCCCAACACAAAGAACCATTCACTAAGGAAGGAATTCAGATCATTGTCTCATCCTTGTCATTTATTGAGCAATGCAGGGATAAAAGAAAGATCAACCTGTTCTTTCAGCAACGGGGCATCCCGTGCCGGCTTCCATCGACAAACAAAATCCCAGGTTCCCTTTATTCATCAAACCCTATAACGGAAGCCTGAGTGCCGATACCTATATCATTCACCAGCAGGCCGACCTATTGCCTCATCACCTGGCCAATGATAACTTCCTCTTTATGGAATACCTGGCCAAGCAGGATTATGATGAATACACCGTGGATATGTATTACAACAAAGCCGGTCTCGTTAAATGCATCGTCCCCGAAAAAGATTACTCGTACGCGCGGGCGAGATCAATAAAGGCATCACCTGCAAAAACGGCTTATTGCTATACCTCAGGCAAAAGATGACTTTTATCGAAGGTGCTGCTGGTTGCTTAACCGCCCAGTTCTTCCTGCATAAAACAACCGGCCAGGTAACCGCTATTGAGATCAACGCACGTTTTGGCGGTGGTTTTCCCCTTTCCTACCATGCCGGCGCCAATTATCCCCGTTGGCTCATAGAGGAATATTTCATGCAACAGGAGATACCCTATACCGAAAATTGGGAAGATCAACTTTTAATGCTTCGTTACGACGATGAAGTACTCGTACATGCAAATAAGAATTAAACCCAATACCTTTTTTGTTTTCGACCTGGATGATACCCTCTTTCCCGAGATCGATTTTCTCCGGTCCGGCTTCAGGGCCATTGCCGCCAAACTGGCGCCCCTGATCGGTGCCGATATCTATTCCAGGATGTGGCAACAGTACAGCAGCGGAGAAAATGTATTCCGGTGGATACTCAACAATACAGCAACCACTTACCCGGTATCACCATCGAAACCCTGTTAACAGCATACCGCGAACATGTACCCAACATACAACTCAATACCGATGCGGCTGTTTTCCTGGAGCGTTTAAGCGCACTTTCCATTCCTGCTGGGTTAATTACCGATGGACGAAGCATAACACAAAGGAATAAACTAAAGGCCTTGCAACTCAATCCTATTTCAACGATGTCATCATCTCCGAAGAGTTTGGGTCCGAAAAACCCGATGAAAAGAATTACCGCTACTTCGGCCATAAATATCCCGGTCATGAGTTTTATTATTTCGGCGATAATACTACCAAGGATTTTATCGCCCCTGCCAGCTTGGGTTGGTTCACGGCTTGCCTGCTCAACAGAGGCACCCATATCCATACCCAGTCATTTACCGGCAAGCCATGGCCATCCTGCCTCATTGCCTCATTTGATGAAATACAATTGATATGAATCCGAAGATCTGGTTATCATCTCCCCATATCGGCGAAAACGAATTGCACTATGTACAGGACGCTTTTGCCACAAACTGGATAGCCCCGCTGGGACCTCATGTAAATGGGTTTGAACAGGACCTGCGGCATTTTTACGGGAAAATGTTGAGGTGGCCGCATTGAGTGCTGGCACTGCAGCCCTCCACCTGGCACTTGTCATTACAGGTGTTCAGGCTGGCGACGAAGTGATATGCCAGTCCATGACCTTTGCGGCTTCTGCCAATCCCATCCTTTACCAGGGGGCTACTCCGGTTTTTGTCGACAACGAACCCACTACCTGGAATATATGCCCCAGGCTGCTGGAACAAGCAATTCGTGATCGTATCCAAAAAGGCAAAAAGCCCAAAGCCATCATCCTCGTGCATCTCTATGGCATGCCCGCCCAATTGGACCAGATCCTGCCCATTGCACGGCACTATGAAATACCCTTGATCGAAGATGCCGCCGAAGCATTGGGCTCCACTTTTAATGGCCAGCAAGTGGGCACCTTTGGCGATATCGCCATCTTTTCCTTCAATGGTAATAAGATCATTACCACTTCCGGAGGAGGCGCCCTCGTATCCGCCAATCCCAACTATGTAAACAAAGCCCGTTTCCTGGCTACCCAGGCCCTGGATCCAGCACCCCATTACCAGCATTCACATATAGGCTACAATTACCGCATGAGCAATGTATGTGCTGGTATCGGCCGCGGACAGATGGAAGTATTGCCCCAACGCATCCTCCAGCGACGCGGGAACTTCAATTTCTACCAACGTGCCTTTGAAGCAATACCCGGCATTCAGTGTGCCGCTGAACCTGCTCCTGCTTATTATTCCAATCACTGGCTTACCACCGTACTTATTGAAAGTAACCGGTTCACCAGCGAAGACATACGCCTGGCCCTCACAAAAGACAATATCGATTGCCGCCCCTTGTGGAAACCCATGCACCTGCAACCCGTATTTGCCCATGCCCCTTTTTATGGCAATGGAACCAGCGAACAACTCTTTGAAAAAGGACTTTGTCTGCCATCAGGTTCCAACCTTACCTACCTCGAATTAAACAGAGTAGTAGCCCGTATCTATGAAACCATTGCCTCCAAACACAGGTCCGAAGATCTTACTGCAAACACCATTGCTGAGTAAACCTGTTCTTTGATTCATTCCTGCCGCGGAAGCCAATCATTTAACCAACGTAAACAATGATTATGAAGAAGCTGTTTTCCTACGCCAAATCAGTACCCAGATGGGTTGTATTGCTGGTTGACCTGGCCATTAATGGTGCCTCGTTCTCCTTGTCGTATTTTATCGTTAAACAATTCCAGTTCCAGGAAATTTTAAGAGGCCACTTTTTATTTACACCTTTGTGTATGTTGTTATTGCCCTCTTGATCTTTTTCCTCATGCGTATCCATACCGGCATTATACGGTATTCCAATATCCATGATATGATGCGCATCTTTTTGGCCGTATTGATGGTGAGCATCATTTACCCTGTAGCTACCGAATTCTTTGTAGCACAGCGATACCATATCCGCTCCCTCAACATTGCCGGCGTACTCCTCGTTAATTTTTTTATTGCCTCCTCCCTCCTCATCCTGATGCGTACCCTCGTTAGAGGCTTCTACCATTCCATCAAACGCATCTCCAATACCCACAAAGAGAACGTCCTGGTATATGGCGCCGATCACGAAGCCATACTCATTAAACAGGCCATCGAATCAAGCCCCACCAATAAATTCGTGATCGCGGGTTTTATTGAGAACAATGCCAGCCGCATCAACTCCTATATTCAACAGGTCAAGATCTATCATATCAGGGCCCTGGGGTTGTTGAAGATCAAAAAGAACATCGATAAACTCATCCTAAGGAATGATCAGCTTACCAGCCAGGATAAAAAAGCCGTGATCGAAAAATGCCTCAATTGGGCATCAAGGTACTGACCGTACCCCTTCCGATCAATGGGTATATGGCAAACTAAGCATCAAACAAATTCAGGAACTACGTATTGAAGACCTCCTGCAGCGAGAGCCCATTGTGATCAACGGACAGCACATCAACAATGAACTATCCGGCAAGCGTATCCTCATCACTGGCGCGGCGGGCTCCATTGGCGCCGAGATCGTTCGCCAGGTATTGTCCTACCAACCCGATACCGTTATCCTATGCGATCAGGCCGAATCCGACCTGCATGAAATGCAGCTGGAGGTAGAAGAGACCTTTCCCCATGTTAAAGTAAAGATATTCATTGCCAGCATCCGCGATCGCAACCGCATGGAAATACCCTTCCGCCAATACCATCCCGATATCGTATTCCATGCCGCAGCCTATAAGCATGTGCCCATGATGGAAAAAAATCCGGCCGAAGCCATCCTTACCAACGTATTAGGAACCAGGATCGTAGCCGACCTGTCCGTTTTCTTCAACGTCCACAAGTTTGTGATGATCTCTACCGATAAGGCCGTCAACCCTTCCAACGTAATGGGTACCTCCAAACGCATCGCCGAAATGTATGTACAGTCCCTTTCTAATATTGTGCAGAATAAAACCGCCGATGACATCGTTCACATCTATAATTCATGGAGCAGACAATTTATCTACTACGCAAGGAATTCTAAAACAAAATTCATCACTACCCGGTTTGGCAATGTACTGGGATCAAATGGCTCCGTTATTCCCCGCTTCCGAACCCAAATTGAAGCCGGCGGCCCCCTTACCGTAACCCATCCCCTCATTACCCGTTTTTCATGACCATCCCCGAAGCTGTGCAACTCGTACTCGAAGCGGCGACCATGGGTAAGGGATCTGAAATATTTGTTTTTGATATGGGCCGGCCTGTTAAGATTGCTGACCTGGCCCTGAAAATGATCCGCCTGGCAGGGCTCGTTCCGGAAGAAGATATCAAGATCGTGTATACCGGTTTAAGACCCGGAGAAAAATTGTATGAAGAACTACTCAACAGAGAAGAGAAAACACTGCCCACCCACCACGATAAAATAAAGATCGCCCGGGTAGTACCTTGTTGCGATCAGGCTGTTATGGATATAGAAGAACTTATCAGCATCAGCCGCCATGGAGATGATTATGCCCTTGTAAAAAAGATGAAAGAACTTGTGCCCGAATTCAAATCCAACAATTCCGAGTTCGAAGAATTGGATCAGGTCCAACCTTTAAAAGAAGCCTTCTTACAAAAAGAAGTCGCGTATTAGGTTGTCAGCCTGTCGAAGTCGGGTTAAGACTTTTCTTCCGGACTTTCCTCCCGATAGCTATCGGGACGGTCTTTCGGACTCTAAAGGTGCCAACCCTCGTTGCCTTGGTGCCTTGTTGGCTCGTTGCCTCGATGCCTCGATGCCTCGTTGCCTCGATGCCTTGTTGCCTCGTTGCCTTTAGGGTGGGTCGCTCTTCAAAGCTTGTCCCCCTTCGCGGGAAGCAGCTCACCCTGGTCTAAAGGAGCCTGTCGAAGGGTATTTATTCATGCCCCGTTAGGGGCACCAGCTTTGTAGAAATGTATGCCAATAAATTCCAATTGCCCTGTAGGGGCAATCCCTTACATAGCTTCGATTCAAAGGAGCCTGTCGAAGGGTATTCATGCCCTGTTAGGGGCACCAGCTTTGTAGAAATGTATGCCAATAAATTCCAATTGCCCTGTAGGGGCAATCCCTTACATAGCTTCGATTCAAAGGAGCCTGTCGAAGGGTATTCATGCCCCGTTAGGGGCACCAGCTTTGTAGAAATGTATGCCAATAAATTCCAATTGCCCTGTAGGGGCAATCCCTTACATAGCTTCGATTCAAAGGAGCTTGTCGAAGGGCTGTCGAAAGCGCCTTTAGGGTGGGTCGCCCTCCAAGTCCCGCCAACTGGCGGGATCTCCCTGGCCATCCCTTGCTGCTTTTAGATCAGCGAAATCCATTTCAATCCATAAATCAGCGATTAAATCAGCGTTCATTGCAAACCCGCCGCCACTTTTTACGTAATGCCTTCCTTACAGCAGCCTGCCTGCTCCTGGTACCCGGTCTGCGTGCCAGGAAAAGAATACGGCGACAGAATGCTGTGGGCTGTGCGCCCATGCGCGAAGTTGAGCCTGCTGACCTGACCGGCACCATCAGCAGCGTACGTTCAGGCAAATGGTCCGACCCGGCTACCTGGGAGGTAAATTGCCAACTCCCCTGGATAGACCCCTCATCACTTCAGCACATACCATTATTTATGACAGCGGGCATACCACCATTGCCGGACTCATCATCAGCAAGGGCGCTACCCTCGTTTTCGACAGCGCCAGGTCACTCTCCCTCCAAAGCACCACGAATATCGTAGTAGAAGGCATCCTCCAAATGCGGCCGGCTGCTGCCTCCCATATCCATACCCTGCGTTTCATCAATATTGATGAAACCAAATTTGAAGGGGGCATGAATGTAATGAACACCGATACCGGCTTATGGGTAATGGGGGCTGGCCAGTTGGACCTGGCAGGTGCCGCCAAAACTGCTTGGACCCATGCTACCCATGCCATACCTGCCGGGGTCGTCACTATTCCCCTTAAGGCAACAAAAGGCTGGCAGCCGGGCGATGAGATCAGCATTACCCCTACCGAGCCGCCTACCGTAGGCAATTCCTATACCACTGGTTTTGATGAAAGGACCATCAAAGCAGTAACTGCCGCTTCTATTACTATTAGCAGTGGCGCCAGCCGCAACCACCCCTGGTCAATAAACAGTGGACCGCCGAGGTCATGAACCTGACCCGCAATGTACGCATCGAAGGCACTGAAAAAGGACGGGCACATCTCTTTATCCGTTCTTCTAAACCACAGTCAATATTATATACCGCCTTCCGCTATATGGGGCCGCGTAAAGACACCAGGGGTTCACCCGCTACCGAATTGATACCTGGCCGCTATGCCATGCATTTCCATTATTCCCACGATGGCAGTCGTGGCTCCATGGTAAAAGGCAATGTGATCCGCGATACCGGCAACCACAGCTATGTACCCCATGTATCACACGGCATACAGTTCATCGACAATATCGCCTACAACGTAACCGAAACCGCCTTCTGGTGGGACCCCGGCGACCCTACCCATGATGTGATCTATGACCACAATATAGTGGCCGGTTGCAAATTCGTACCGCGTTCCATCGACATGAATGCCGAAGATGCGCCTACCTTCTCCTCCAGCGGTTTTGCATTGAATACCGGCGATGGCAATATTTGCCGCAACAATGTAGTAGTAGCGGGTGGCCAGGGCGATTATGGCAATGGGGGCGCTTATAATTGGGAAGCCGTGATCAATGAAGGCGTGTGGATCTTTCACGATAACATGGCCCATAACAACCACAATGCCCTGCGTGTATGGCAAAACTCCACCCGCAACCATGTGATAGATGATTTTATTGCTTATCATAATGGCGTCGGCATCTTCCACGGTGCCTATGCCAACAACTATACCTACAATGGTGGTATATACTACGGTAATACCTTGTTGATCAAAGCCGCCTCTTCCAACTCCAACCGCGTTAGGTTAGAGAATATTACCGTGGATGGTGCCGGTATCATTGATCATGGTATTGAAGTAATTCATAGCCCACTGCCGGGCGACAAACCCGTTTTCATCCGCAATGTAACCATCCGGGGTTGTAAAGTGGCCGCCCTCATTGATGCCGCAGCGCCCGAAATACATTCAACCGATTTGGTCCAATGCAATATTGAAGGCCCTCTTATTTTACACAAAGACGCCGCAGCAGGCGAAACCATTCGCGTGCAATCCATTCATGGAACACCTTACCAAATTACCCAATCAGGTAAAACCACCATTGCACCTTTTGCCGCCACCTCCTGGGGCAATGGCAAGGGACTGAAGGCCGAGTATTACAATGGCATTGACCTCACAACTCCCGCCATGACCCGCATTGATTCCAATGTCAGCTTTACCGAGTGGAGTACTGGTGTGCATTATGCTATTACCAGTAAAACTTATGCCGTACGGTGGACCGGACAGGTTCAGGCCCAGTTCACAGAAGAACATATTTTTTGCCTGGGCTCCGGTGGAGGTCACCGTTTATGGATTGATGACAAACTGGTCATCGACAACTGGGTTGAACATTACCCTGGTCTTTTCAAATCTGCCGCCATGCCACTCATAGCAGGCGAACGCTACAATATTAAATTGGAGTATTTTAATACAGATGCCCGCACTGGCATGGGCCTGCTCTGGACATGCCCCGGCTTGCCACTCGAATACATTCCCCAAAGCCAACTCTACGCCTAAGTTATCTTCCGCTCACATCCCCACTCCCCATTTCCTTCCCCAATCTATCTTCCACTCGCAGCTCACAGCTCGTAGCTTACCTTCGACCACTCATCATTTGCCTTCTTCCCCTCTCGCCACTTACCACTTACTACTCGCCTTCTTCCCTTTCAACCTATCAGATCCCAACAATCCGCGAAATCTATTCTAATCAGTGTAATCTGCGATTTTCGCTCGCAGCTCGTAGCTCACAGCTCGAAGCTTGTCTTCCCCATTTGATATTTATCAATCCCACATTCATCAATTACCAATTCCCATAAAGTCTTTTACAGATAGTGATTGTTCTAGTTTCTGGCATCTCCGGCATTATAGTTGATTCAAATGTTCGACTGATTTCTTAAGAGAAACCAAATAAATACCTTTATGAAAAACACCAGAAGGCGCTTCCTTCAAAGCGTATCTCTGACTGCTACCGGCATGGCCCTGATTCCCTCCCCGGTAGGTGCAAATAAAAAATTAGGCCGGCGTTCTTCCGCAATTGGTTGTGCTCCCGAAAAGATCGTTGCCCTCGTAGGTACCATGAGTAGCATGCAATCTGGTAAATGGTCCGATCCCGCTACTTGGGGCGGCAAACTGCCCGCTGAAACCGATACGCCCCTCATCGCTGCCGGTACTACCGTCACATTTGATGTAGCTCAAACTACCGTGGCCGGTGTCAACATCAGCCCTGGTGCCACTTTGCTATTTGATGCCAATCAATCCGCTACTTTACAAACTACTGCCAATGTCGTAGTGGAAGGTAAATTGCAGATGCGCCCTGCCAATGCAGCCGTTATCCAAACAATACGTTTTGCCAATGTCGATGAATCCAGGTTTGTAGGCGGTGGTATGAATGTATTACCCAGCGATGTGGGACTATGGGTCATGGGCGCGGGCCTGTTGGACCTGTTTGGTACTTCCAAAACATCCTGGACCAGAGTAGAGGGGCGGTAGCTGCTGGTGCTACTACCATAACCGTAGAAGGCGCTGTAAACTGGCAGCCAGGCGATGAGATCAGTATTACCCCTACCGAGCCCCCTACCGTGGGCGCTGCATTTTCAGCAGGCTTTGAGGAAAGGACCATCAAAGCAGTGGCCGGTACTTCTATCACATTAAGCAGCGGCGCCAGTCGCACCCATCCTGTGGTCAACAACCAGTGGACCGCCGAAGTAATGAACCTTACCCGCAACGTAAGGATTGAAGGCACTACTTCTGGAAAAGGACATATATTCATTCGTTCTACACAACCCCAATACATAAAATACACCGCCATCCGTAATATGGGCGCCCGCAAGGATAGGGGTGGTTCCAGTGCGGCTGAACTGGTGGCTGGACGCTACGGTATGCACTTCCACCATTGTATGGATGGCAGCCGTGGTTCCGTGGTCGAAGGCAATGTTATCAGAGATGCCGGTAACCACAGCTATGTACCCCACGTATCACACGGCATCAAATTCATAGACAACATTGCATATAATGTTTTAGAGACCGCCTTCTGGTGGGACCCAGGCGATTCTACCCATGATGTGATCTATGACCACAATATCGTAGCCATTGCCCGCTATGTCACCGGCTCCTTGAATATGAATGCCGAAGATGCCCCTACCTTTTCATCCAGCGGCTTTGGGCTCAATACCGGCGATGGAAATATTTGTAAGAACAATGTAGTAGTGGCCGGTGGTCAGGGCGATCATGCCGATGGTGGCGCTTATAACTGGGAAGCCGTGATCAATGAAGGCGTATGGATCTTTACTGGCAATATGGCCCACAACAGCGATTGTGGATTGCGCGTATGGCAAAACTCTACCCGCAACCACGTAGTAGAAGATTTTGTTGCCTACCACAATGCCTGGGGTATGTTCCATGGCGCTTATGCCAACTCCTATACCTATACCGGAGGTTTCTTCTATGGCAATGGTATCGAGGTCAAAGCCGCCTCTGTTAACTCCAACCGCGTACGATTGGAAAACATCACCATCGATGGCGCGGGTATCATTGATTATGGTATACAAGTCATTCATAGCCCCTTGCCCGGCGACCGCCCTGTATTTGTACGTAACGTAACAATTCGTAATTGTAAGGTAGCCGCCGTATTGGATTCAGCAGAACCCGAGATCCATTCTACCGACCTGATCCAATGCGATATATCAGGCGCCATCACCGTACACAAAGATGCCGTAGCAGGTGAAACCATCCGCGTACAACCCAAATCAGGCCAACCCTACCAGATCACCAAAGCCGGAACTACCAATATCGCTCCCTTTGCCGCCACCGTATGGGGCGTTGGCAAGGGCCTGAAAGGAGAATATTTTAACAGCAACAATTTCACCAACCCGGCCATGACCCGTATCGACTCCAACGTGAGCTTTACCGAATGGAGTGCTGGTGTCCATTATGCCATCACAGGCACTGTCTATTCAGTACGGTGGACTGGTAAGATCATGGCCCAGTTTTCAGAGCCCCATACTTTTTACCTGGGTTCCGGTGGTGGCCATCGGTTGTGGATCGATAACAAAGTTGTATTTGATAGCTGGGTCGAACATTATCCCGATCAATTCAAATCTGCCCCTGTTACACTCGTAGCTGGTCAGCTCTATGATATTAAACTCGAATATTTTAACAACGATGCCGGCACCGGCATGGGATTATTGTGGAGCGCCCCCAGCTTGCCTGTTGAGTATGTGCCCCAAAGCCAGTTGTATACCGATGCCGTAGTCATTCCTCCCAACCAGGGGCCGGTGGCCAATGCAGGTACCGATATCGTGATCAACCTGCCCGTCAACAACACAACCCTAAACGGTACTGCTTCCTTCGATCCTGATGGGTCCATTACCGCGTACCAATGGACCAAGCTCAGCGGCCCTTCCCAGTTTACCATCGCCAATCCGGCGGCTGCCACCAGTCCCTTGAACAACCTCGTAGCTGGTGTATATGTTTTCCGGTTAAAGGTCACTGACAACAAAGGCGCTACCAACGAAGACGATGTGCAGGTAACCGTCAATGCCACTGCCAACCAAACACCCGTGGCCAATGCAGGCGCTGATATCGTAATGACCTTGCCTGTCAACAGCACTACCCTGAATGGTACTGCGTCCAAAGATCCTGATGGCTCCATTGTTGCCTATGCCTGGTCAAAAATAAGCGGCCCTGCACAGTACACCATTACCAACCCAACCGCCGTCACTACAGCCCTTACCGGTTTGGCAGCAGGGGTATATGCCTTCCGCTTAAAAGTAACCGACGATAAAGGCGCTACCCACGAAGATGATGTGCAGGTAACCGTCAATGCGGCTGGCAACCAAACACCCGTAGCCAATGCAGGTGCCGATATCGTAATCACCTTGCCCGCCAATAGTACCACCTTAAATGGAACCGGTTCCAAAGACCCCGATGGTAGTATTGTAGCCTATGCCTGGACCAGGATCAGCGGGCCTGCACAATTTACCCTGGCCAATCCTGCAGCAGCTTCTACTACCCTCACCAACCTGGTAGCAGGGTCTTATGTATTCCGTCTGAAGGTAACCGATGATAAAGGCGCTATAGCCGAAGATGATGTAACCGTTACCGTCAATGCGGCAGGCAACCAATCCCCCGTAGCCAATGCCGGACCGGATATTAACCTGCTGCTGCCGGCCAACAGTACCACCCTCAATGGATCTGCATCTAATGACCCCGACGGTTCCATTGTTGCCTATGCCTGGTCAAAAGTGAGCGGCCCGGCACAATATGCCATGGCAACACCTACGGCGGCCATTACCGGCTTGCTTAGCCTGGTAGCCGGTACCTACGTATTCCGCCTGAAGGTAACTGATAATAAGGGGGCCACCCACGAAGATGAGGTTACCGTAACCGTGAATGAAGCAGGCAACCAGCCGCCCATCGCCAATGCAGGATCCGATATCGTGATCAGCTTACCCGTCAATGTAACCGTTCTCAATGGTTCCGCCTCCCGCGATCCCGATGGCACCCTCGTTTCCTATACCTGGACCAAGGTGAGCGGACCGGCAGGTGCCGTCATCAACAACCCCACTGCTATTTCACCTGTGCTGTCCAACCTGGTGGTGGGTATCTATGTGTTTCGCCTCCAGGTTAAAGACAATAAGGGCGCCACTGCCGAAGATGATGTAACCATTACCGTGAAGGCCCAGCCCGCTGAAGGGTCTGCCACCCTCGTCGTCAAAGTAATGCCCAATCCGGCTCCCAATTACTTCACCTTACAGATCACCACCAATATGAGCTATCCGGTTACCATTGGTTTTTACGATAGCCGTGGCGTGTTGGTCGATAAGGTCATCAGGTCCGGTAGAAGCATTACCCTCACCATTGGTACCAGTTGGGCCAAGGGCGTTTATTATGCCGTGGTCGAACAGGGCAATCTAAGACGGTTGGTCACCTTAATGAAGGTGTAGACCAGGCCACGGGACTTACCCAATAGCGTTTTTAACCTCCATGCTTATATACAAAGCTCCGCCACCAGGCGGGGCTTTTTTATCAAAAGTTAAGGCCGCAGGTGGAAAAATCATACTCCCAAAAACATCCCTCGGACAAAATGGGTGAAATCCCTCTACCAGTAAACTTATTATTGAGATAGTTTTGACTCAGCAAGGAATCCGATTTCAGGAAAGCAAGTAACCATACCCGCTCATAGGATCGGCTGGAAGAATACACAGCTTACTTGATTTCCAGGAACCAGTTTTGTTGGTTAATTAAATATTAACAATCATCAATAATTGATGTTATGGCCAGATACTATCATGCTTTGAGTGATTCACGATTTTTTATATTTGATATCACCATTTTTGGCCTCTTTTTAGCCTGATACCCTGGGCCATTTTCCGGTACAATTGGCCATTTGCTGCTGTCACCTGCTTTATTTTTGGGTATTTGTATTTCTACTTCTATCGTCGAAACAAACGCCTGCGTTATATATGTACTGGGCTTTCTTCCATTATTTATGGTATGATCTGCTTTAGTATTATTCCATTATGCAGTAACAGGCCGATCAACTTTGAAGGAACAAAGCAGGATATATCCGTTGCACTGGCAATTGCTGGGTTCATTGCCAGCTTTTATTGTCACATAAAAGAATACCGGGAGGTCTTCAGCCTGAAAAACGAGTACCATAGGGCAACTTTCTCCCTTACAGAAGTAAAAACAAATAGGCTCGCCGTAATTGTGTTGATAACCTCGTCAATAATATTTGCCGTATCTCTTAAGTATGCCATTCAATATGTTAAAAGCATACACTAGGCTGCAAGAAACCCTCATCCATGGTCCAGGGAACGGTCATCTTAATTTATTATGGCTGGTGCATGGTACAAAGGTGGGTCGCTCTGCAGCCTGGCCCGTGCAGCCCTGTAGAGCGGCTCACCTTCATCAGGAGTTGGCATACTTGTGCTCCCTGCTCCTAACACTCGCTAACACTCGCTCGCCTCTGGCGAGTGAGTGAATTCCCCCAACCCTTGGCGCAGGGAACTGTCATCCAAATTTTATTTGTTTGCCCCTGGCGAAAGGTGGGTCGCTCTGCAGACTGGCAAATGCAGCGTTGTAGAGCGGCTCACCTTCATCTCCCTTGGCGCAAGTATCCAGCGTGAGGTTTGTGTGGAAGCGTACTTGTGCTCTTTCTGCCGATCTTCAAAATGATATAAGCTAATTAATCACTCATGAAACATATTAGAATAGGGCTTGTAGGATTGGTAATACTGATAGTATCTGCCTTTTTATCTTGTAGTAATCCAAAACCATCCTATGATGTTGACTTCTATTTCCCCGACGCTAAGACAAGTAATAAGTTGTTGACCTTTGTGTATGAGTACGGACTTAGAAAGAGAGGAATCTATGTAAGCGCAGACTCATTGTTGGCAATGGCAGATAACCTCCAAAAAAATATTTAGGTGGCGTTGGCGTAAATGGGACAATGATCTTGGATGATGATTATATTGAGTTCAAGCCAGGGTTCATAAGTTCAATGACCTATGATGGCTTTAGCCCTTTTAAAATTCCCTATTCAGATATGGACAGTGTAAAAGCGAGCCTTTCTTACTAATTATGAAAGCCGCTGTAGTCAATACTAAAAACGGAGAATTCAAATTTCAATTAAAAAGGCAAAGCATTGGTACACCCCTTTCAAATTCAACGACGAAGAAATTTGTAAGTATCTCAACCAAAAAATAGGTAATTAGAATTCAACATCGGTTAGCTTAGAAAACTTTTGCCAGTTAAAAGGTGGGCCACTCTGCAGCGCTGCATCAGCCGGGCGGCAGAGTGACTCACCTTAAAGGTGCGACAAGATTAACTATACGACATTGAATTAGAATTTAAAAACGAATCCTGGCGCTTGTAGGCCCCGGGCTCTTGTGTAGGGTATACTTATTCCCCATCCCGTATATAACCTGGCCCTCTGCCAGTCCTCTTGTACACAGCCCACTGATCCCAATACCTACAGCCAGCAATACCAGCCAATTCCTCATATTAAATCTCCTTGCTCGTTCTACTTACTGTATCGTCCCGATAGCTATCGCGATTGAGCAGTGCCACGGTTACATCGTTGCCAGGTCCCAGCGCCAGGCATTTGAGCGCCAGTTCGCCGGCCGCTTTCTCCTTGTCTCCGCTGGCCCACTGTCATGGCCCGGCATTTCGTATGTACTATACAAGGGTCCTCAGGTCCTTTTCTTGAACAGAGAATGGTTTATGAATTTGGAATTGAGTGCAAATAGGCGTTTTATTATAGGTAGCAAGGCACTATTGTTGGAAGAACAATTTTTGCACATGGTTGTAAACCAATTATGTAGACGGCGGTTTTTGGTTTATAGAATGACTTGAAGTAACTTGTCCTTCCTATGATCGCTTTCTTTCAAAAAATAACAGATGTACGTTGACTTTTCGATAAAGCAATTTATGTAGTATCTCCGGAAGACTTACTTATTTCAAAAGTAATATGGATACAGGAGTATCAATCGGCGCAACAGGCAGAAGATATCAAAAATCTTGCTGCTATTGAATATATGGATTGGCCTTATAGTAAGAAATGGATCAGTAAATTGAATCTGAAAACTTTTGATTTATTAACAGTATGAATGATACACCAGAATACATAAAGGAGCTGCAGTTAAAAATATGGCTTTCGAAATCTCCAAGTGAGAGACTTAAACAGTTTATGGAAGATAATGCTTCTTTATTCCAGTTTTGGAAGGCTGCAAAAGTAGCTGAAATTAAGGCTAATGATTCTAAAGTTGAAACTAAAACAATGGATTTCCCACATTAACACCATAGTCGAAAGCGCCAATTATGTATTGGGGCATATACGTAGAGTCCTTTAATTAAAGTAGATGACTGCAGAAGAATTCAAAGCGTTTTGGGACGCCAATTTTCCGGAAACGATACCAGTATCTCATTATTTCAGACATGACTATCCCGATAGATGGTTCAGGATTCATAGCTTGCCCCAGTCAAAGCGGTATCCAGGCGATGACCAGGAATGGAATATCCTACTCAATAGGCAGAACCAGATCATTACCGACCTGATAGGCGAAAATGAAAATTTCCTGTTGGTCACTGGTGAGCATACACAGGAAGGCTATACAGAGTTACATCCCCTTACCGAGGCTGATTCTATTGCGCAAATCCCCTTTATTTTACTGGAAAAGATCGATCTTCATCAAGTAAGCCCCGATGTATATGAAACAGGAGCGTTTTACCACCCAATGTTCAGCGAACAAATTTGGATACCTCGAAAATTCGATTCTTTGCTCAGAGACATGGCGGAGGATAACCTACGCGTAATTTTCATTTCAATAGAAAAGGAACTGATGATTGCACCTTACGACGGTGGCGTTGATTTTATTCTAAAAAATAGCCCCGCTCTCACGAACGGGGCCATTGCATAGTAACACCAGGTCAATACAGGTGATGGCATGCATTACTGTATGTACTTACCAAACATTGACATGTTGAAAATCAGGCTACCTAACCGTTAGCTCCTAACAGTTCAAGCCAAGGCCCTTGTCCCGGCCAAAACCTGCCTTCCATTCTGCTGTTACTGTCGCAAGGAGCTGTCATCCAAATTTTATTTGTTTGCCCCTGGCGAAAGGTGGGTCGCTCTGCAGACTGGCAAATGCAGCGTTGTAGAGCGGCTCACCTTCATCAGGAAAGAGGTGACACCTTTCCCTTACCACGAAAACGAAAAGGTGTCACCTCTTGGCTCCTGGCGCAAGTAGGCAGCCCGGTAACTGTACCAGGCGTACTTGTGCCGTCGAGCCCTGGTGGCTGGCTCACCAAAGCCTTTCATAGATCACAGCAGCAAAATGAAAACCAGTGGCAATAGCCCTCAGCCGGTAGCCATCAACAAACTGCTAATGGCGAAACCTTAAGGCCAACTGCTAGAACCCAACCGCTAATAGCCCAACCTGGGCGCTAAAAGCCAGGGCTGATAGCTGAAACCTAAAACCTGACTGCTGACTCCTAAGGCTCACAGCTCACAGCTCGTAGCTCGTCGCTCCAAGCTGGTATTCCCAAGTGTTGCACAACACTCCTCGTACATCAACCGTGCTTAGGGGCCCCGTCCACACAGTCGATCAGCTTCTTTATTGATACTCCGCCAAACCCCTCAAAAGAGACCCAACGAAGCAAAAGTTCATAATCTGCGAAATCCATTTAATCCTTGCATCTGCGTTTCAATCCGCGAAATCACTTTAATCCCTTAATCCGCGATTATATCCGCGTTTAAATCTGCGAAATCTGTTTAATCCATTAATCTGCGATTCTATCTGCGATTACAAACATACAACACCAGGATACCCTTTTCCAACACCCCATTGCCGGTTTATGTCGAAAGCGCTATAAATCGACGTCAATTACGTCGATTTATAGCGCTTTCGACATAAAATAGCCGAAACGACAAAAACACATTTGGAAATGGCCTATCCAGTGTCGTACGTTTGCCCTGCAGTGTTACTGAAAAAGAAAAGAAAGAATAAGCATAAGGACCAGAAGCAAAGCACAGAAGACAACAGTAAAGAATTTACAAAGCTCTGAGTAATCAATAATCAGTATCCCTTCAGTATCCCTTCAGTATAGCTTCAGTATACCTTCCCTATAGATAGAGTATACTAATAGCACTAAACACAAAAACAGCCCATTTTTGCACAAAGTGGCAGGGAAGCTGGCGCCTCCCACCCAAAGCAACAATGGATGTAGATAGGTTGCACCGCGGGCAACCGTTTCACAAAGTTCTTTGATCGGGTGGTCTTTCTTCACTCAACTGCTGGCTCACCAGGCTTTGCCGAAGGCGCCTTCCGTAAAGCCTCAAACATTCAGCAGTGCACAGCGATAGAAAGACCGCCTGACCAAAGGACTTCAATAAAAGAGGGGAATTTTTCATGGATGTATTCCTGGCCGGCAGGAGAGCGAGCCAATAGTTCCTGGTTGGCGGACAAAGCATATAGCAGGATGCTGTTTCCTCGAAGGGGCCATTGCCCACCTCACCTTCAACAAAATCCAAGGTCAGTAGGAAACCATCATACGCAGAAAAGAAAAAGAGGACACCTTCAGTTGAGTGCACCAGGAACAAGAAGAAAGAAAACACCTCCCCCTCAAAAGAATAGAACCTGGGCCACCAGGCAATTAAAACAACAACTTAAATCATACAAAGCACATGACCGGTTATCGCGCTTTCCAGACTTCCGGCCATTTAACAGCATATCATCCCGTGCAATTCCAATCAGCACAATCCCCCTGAATCCGCGTCATCTGCGTTTCAGATCCGCACAATCAGCGCTTAAATCCGCGCTGCAAATCCCCGTAATCCGCGATTCAATCCGCGATTAATCAGCGATTAATTCTGCGATTCCACGATCAACAACACCTCAATCAGGTCATTGATAATAAAATCCGGTCTGGCACTGGCTAACTGTTCATAAGTATGTGCCCCCGTCGTAATACCGATGCTGTAGCGGCATCCGGCATTGCGGCCCTCTTCAATATCGATGATCGAATCACCTACTTTCAATACCTGCTGTGCATCCGTAATGCCTTGTTCCTGCATAGCCAATAAAATCATGGCAGGGTGGGGCCGGTTGGCCGGTACATCCGATGCCGTTACCAGCCCATCAAAGTCGATACCTTTTTCCAGCCGATCTTTTCGATCAGTCCTTCTGCTGTGGTGCGGTTGTACCCCGTATTCATCACTACCCGGATTCCTTTGTTGCGTAACTTATGAAAAAGTTGTGTGGCATTCCGTTGTTCCGTGATCGGTTGCGTGGAATACGCAATGTCTAATAACACTAAAAACTGTTGGAAGATCTCATTTGCCAGGGCCTCATTGTCAATACCCTCCAGTGCCAATACACTCCTGATCGCCTGCAACTTCTCTTTGCCTGCTCCCGCTGCCAGCACCTGGTCCAGCGTAAACTCAAATCCTTTTTCATTAATAGCCTGTTGCACTGCCTTATACACCAGGTTGTCCTCATTGACGGTAGTGCCCGCCATATCAAAACTGCCAAACTGATCATGCCGTAGTATTTATTGATGGTAGATGATGAATTGATGTTGATGGAGCCTCCGGCTCTTTTTTAAAGAATGCCGTAAGCAATATGGTGATGGCGCTTAATAACGCGATCAACCCAACCGTTGGGAAAATTACCGATTTGTTGCCCGTGTGATCAATAAGCTTGCCCATCACCGGTTCGCCAATCGCTGCAAAAATATAAGCACACATATTCATAATGCCCGTACCCGCCCCTGCAAATAGATCCCGAAAAGATCATCCGCCGCCTGATTACCATAAGAGGGTTGCACAACTACAACTTTACCGACTTCAAAAATGCCTTTGAATTTCTAAACCTCCATGCCCACAAATATCCCTTTGCTGCCATAGTAGAGAATGAGTTCACCCTGCAGGAGGTCAATGAGGCATTTGCCATGCCGTTGCCCACAGGCCATTGCGCGTTGGCGTCAGGATCGAATAAATCAAAATACCTCACTTCTCCATCCAATTCAAAAAATCAGTCAAATCCCTGGCGCAAGGAACTGTCATCCAAGTTTTATTTGTTTGCACCCTGGCGAAAGGTGGGTCGCTCTGCAGACTGGCCGGTGCAGCGCTGTAGAGCGGCTCACCTTCATCAGGAAAGAGGTGACACCTTTCCCTTACCACGAAAACGAAAAGGTGTCACCTCTTAGCCCCTGGCGCAAGGAACAGTCATCCAAATTTTATTTGTTTGCCCCTGGCGAAAGGTGGGTCGCTCTGCAGACTGGCCGGTGCAGCGCTGTAGAGCGGCTCACCTTCATCAGGAAAGAGGTGACACCTTTCCCTTACCACGAAAACGAAAAGGTGTCACCTCTTAGCCCCTGGCGTATGCAGCCTGGCCCTTGTGCCTGGCGTACTTGTGCCTACCTCCTCGAAGCAAACGAGCCGACTGCCGGCCTTACTTCTCCATCCACCCCAAAAATCAGTAGCCTTGGCCTTACTGATAATCACCGGATCAACCCCGGGTAAAGTAAGCCGCACCAACAACTTACGATCATAATACACTTCTACTTCCTTGATCCCTTTAAACGCCACCAGGTACTGCCGGTTGGCACGATAAAATAAACCAGGATCAACCACCGATTCAATATGGTCCAGCGGATCCGTGAGCCGGTACAGTTGATTGTCCCTCGTGTATAACGTCACCCCTTCCTCCATGATGCGGAAAAACATTATATCCCCTACAGCCACCGGGATCAGCTTCTCCCGGTAACTCACCAGGAAGGTCGATTTGTAGGACTTCTGATTGCCCGCCATACCCTTTAATAACGAGGTCAGCTTTTCCTGTTCCAGTTGTGGGGCCTGTTTGTGTAGCAGACTATTGATCTTGTCCAGGCATTCTATGAGCAAACTTTCATCCAGTGGTTTCAACAAATAATCAATCCCATTATTACGGAAAGCCTGGATAGCATATTGATCATAAGCCGTACAAAATACCACCGGACAGGCGATGCGCACCTGCCTGAACAGGTCAAAGACCAGTCCATCCCCCAATTGAATATCAGAAAAATAAGGTCAGGCATATCGTTATGGTCAAACCATTCCAGGCCCCCTTCCACACTGTCCACGATGCCAAGGATCGTATAATCCGGCTGTAAGGACTTGATCGATTCCTTCAGGTCCCTGGCCGTTTGCACTTCATCTTCTATGATCAAAACCGTCATATAATTAGCGTATCGGTAGCAGCACTTCAAAAGCCTGCTCATCCTTTTTAATAATAATGTCTTTTCCTTTTAACAATACATACCGCCGGCTGACATTCGATAACCCAAGCCGGGAGGAAGCCGTTTCCACTGCCTTTACCTGCAAATTGTTCCTGACCGCCAGGTAGTCGCCGGCCACCAAAATAGAAATATACAAAGGCCGCTTCATCGAAAGCCCATTGTGTTTTACCGCATTTTCTACCAGCAATTGCAACGTATTGGCTGGCATACCATATCCCAGCACCGTATCGGGTACCTGTATCTCCGTGCAAAGCGCATCTCCAAACCGGATGCGCAGTAAATATAAATACGAGCGCATAAAATCCAGTTCCTCACCCAGCGTTACCATCGGTTTGTCCTGGTGCTGCAACATATACCGGTACACCGAAGCCAGCTCTCCTATAAAGTTGACCGCTTGCTGCGGATCGTGTTTCGTGAGCGATTTCAGCGTGGTGAGCGAGTTGAATAAAAAATGAGGGTTCACCTGTTGCTTCAGCGCTTCATGTTCCGCATTCAGATTCTCCCGTTTCAACAGCTCATTCTCCAGCGCCATATCCCTTTTCTCAGCATTACTGTCATACACATGTTTGATCAGTAAGATCAGCGTATTGAACAGGAATAGCGTAAGACAAATAAAAAACCAACTGCTGAAAGAATGACCCCAATTGCCCCGCGTGGTTGAAAGTAGTTTGCCCGTCAGGTCCAGCAGTAGCCCGATGCACAAGTAGATCACGATCGACAACCCGTACGAAAGCGCGATCCGGCCATAGCGCCTGCCTGATTTCCGGAAATCAACCAATCCAAAATTCATACACCACTGCGAAAAGATGATCAGGAAAGAAGAAATAAAATGCAGTAGCGTCGTAGTACGACTGCTATCCGAAAGCGCCAGGGCAGCCGGAAAAACAATGCAACAACAAGCCCTTCCTTAATACGATATGTGCTGACCAGCCTTTTCATCAACAACAATAATAATCATCCAATTTACCCAAAATACCCAACACCTCCCCAAACGGGCAATTGGGCCCGTCAACCTGTCCAAATGCCCCTTGTATTCCTGCTCCAATACCAGAATTACCACCAATTTTAACTACTTAAATGCCATTCCCTAACTTACCAGTAATACCCCTCCAATGAAAAGGATACATACCATTGATTTTGCCAGAGGCCTCGTCATGATCATCATGGCCCTCGACCATGTGCGCGACCTCCTCCATATTGATTCCATCACCCTAAGCCCTACCGATTTCAATACCACTATACCCACCTTGTTTTTACCCGCTGGATAACACATCTCTGCGCACCCACTTTCGTATTTTTATCAGGCGCTTCCGTTTTTATATCCTTACAGCGCAACCCTTCCCCCAAAAGGGCAGGCGCTTCCTCCTGAAGCGTGGCCTGTACCTTATCCTGTTGGAGTTTACCCTCGTTAATTTCGGACTGTATTTCGACCTCGGCTTTCACAACTTTATTTTCGAGGTCATAGCAGCCATTGGAGTTGGGTTCATCATGTTGTCCTTCATGAGTAAACTATCCTGGAAAACAATAGCCATCATAGGCCTGGTCATCATATTTTGCCACAACCTCACATCCCTCATTCCATTTGCACAGGACTCAAAAACCATGGCCATTCTTTCTCCTTTGTTCAGTCCCGCTGGTTTTGTACTGGGCAAGTCCACCCTGATCATCGGGTACCCACCCATTCCCTGGTTGGGTATCATGCTCGTAGGGTACGCGGCAGGGCGTTATTTTGAGGTCGACAGTGCCCGGCGAAAAAAACCTTCACCCGTGCAGGATTCATTGCCTTGGCCTTATTTGTAGCCATCCGTTTTATCAACCTATATGGCGATACCCCCTGGTCAACCCAAAAAGCCCCGTCTATACCTTTCTTTCCTTCATGAACATTACTAAATATCCTCCTTCCTTATTGTTTTGTCTGTCTACCCTGGGCATCACCCTCCTGCTATTGGCTGCTGCCGAAAACTGGCAGGGGCGGCTGTCCGGCATCGTGATCAAATATGGTAAAGTACCTTTATTCTATTTCCTCCTCCACTTTTACATCATTCATTTGATCCTGCTTGTGATCCTCCTGGCACAGCGCATTTCCTGGTCACAAATGGAATTTGCTACCGGCACCTTTGGCAGGCCCGCCAATATACCCACCGGTGTACCCCTTTGGGCCATTTACCTGCTATGGGTTGGCGTAGTCATCTTATTGTATAAACCCTGCGTTTGGTTTGGCCAATACAAAGCCACCCACAATAAGTGGTGGTTGAAATATTTGTAGCTAAGGTAAGCGCCTGGCCACCCCCATTTACCACTAGGTAGCCTCCACTTCTTACCGTATTTGCTCCCAGCTCTTACCTCATAGCTCGTAGCTGTATTTCCCCACTCACCCAATACCATATCTACATACTGGAGTCAATTTCCCAGGCCGGCGTATTCATCAACCTCGATCCCGTCATAGGCGCCCTCATCGCCGTTATTTTCCTGGGCGAACACCTTCATGTATGGCAAATAGCAGGAGCCGCTTTAACCCCCTTGGCGTATGGTTGTATATGTTCAGAAACCGGTAATATTGGTAAAGCCTGCAGCAACGAATAGTGATAATTTTAGGCTCCACAAAGCCTTCACTCACTATGCATAAATTTGTTCCCGTATTACTCCTGCTGGCCATTACCCGCGGCGGCCCACTCAATGCCCAAACCGTTTCCCCTATCAGCCTTCCCATGAAGAAATGGTGAAACGGTACAAGCGGGCCGCTCAAATAGACAGCGCTACCAAAAACACCGTATTCAAAACCACCGTTACCATCAACTACCTGCCGGGTGGCAAAACCGCCTGGTACCGCAATCTCCTGCAGGATAGCGTACAGCAATACATTTTTGTCGATATCGCGAAAGCGAAAAACAACCCCTCTTTCAGCCCCAAAAACTGGCAGCCGCCTTGCAGCAAATAGGCATCGCCATCGATTCACTACGGCCTTTCATTACCCCGGTCGATATTACGCCCAATCAACAGGCCATGCGTTTCACTTGCCAGGGCCATTACATCGAATGCAACCTTACTTCCTATTCCTGTACCAAACTGCCTGCCCCGCCGCCGCATACTCCTGCCAATCGCCCCCTGCCCGTTTCAGGTTCAACAGCGCTTTTCCCAATGGCAACACCGCTCCCAATCAACAATGGGAAGCATACATAGACCAGGGCAACTTGTTTGTAAAGCCAACCAAAGGAGGCGAGCCCATTCAGTTTACCACCGATGGCAAACCTGATAAGCCCTATGGCGGTGTTTATTGGAGCCCCGATAGCAAGTACCTCACCGGTTATCATATCAATACCGTAAAAGACTCCTCCGTATTTTATATCCTTACCGCACAGCCAGGCACTATGCGCGGCCAGTTGCGCTCACAGCCTTACAAACAACCCGGTGATCCCTGGACCATCTACACACCATTTATTTTTCAGCTCGACCAAAAGAAAGCCGTGAAAGTAAATGCCGGTCCCATTGATTTTTATCAGCGCCCGAACCCCATTGGCGCACGGGCGATCCCCGCTACTATACCTATGAAAAAATGGACCGCGGCCACCAGCGTTTCCGCATACTGCTAGTCGATGCTGCCAATGCCATAGCCAGCACCCTCCTCGATGAACAAACAAATACTTTCATTTATAACAACCGCAACTTTACCCATTACCTCACCACCAACCAGTTGATCCGTACTTCAGAGAAAAATGGCTGGAACCATATCTACCTCGTTGATCTCCTGTCAGGCAAAGAACAACCCGTTACTACCGGTAATTGGGTCGTACGGGGCGTAGATTCCGTCGACCCGGCTAAGAAAGAGATCTGGTTCCGTGCTAGTGGTATGCAGGCAGGGGAGGACCCCTACAATATCCATTATTACCGTATCAGTTTTGATGGCAGGAACCTGAAAGCCCTCACCCCGCTACTGGCAACCATACCCTTGTCATGTCTGACGATAAAACCTACTTTACCGATACCTGGTCCCAGGTCAACACAGCGCCCCGTACCATATTGGCCCGCACCGCCGATGCCAAAGAGATCATGTTATTGGAAGAGGCCGATCTGTCACTTTATGAGCGGGCAGGTGTACGTCCTCCCGAAGTATTTGTGGCCAAAGCCCGTGATGGCGTTACCGATATCTGGGGTATCCTAAGCAAGCCTTCCGATTATGATCCATCCAAAAATACCCTGTCCTCGAAAATATCTATGCCGGCCCACATGATGCCTTTGTGCCCAAGAATTTTACCCCTACAGCGAAATGCAAAGCCTGGCCGAACTGGGTTTCATTGTAGTAATGATCGACGGCATGGGTACCGCCAACCGCTCCAAAGCCTTTCATGATCTATGTTGGAAAAACCTGGCCGATGCAGGTTTGCCCGACCGATCTTGTGGATCAAAGCCCTTGCCCAAAAGTATTCCTTTGTAGATGCGGGCAGAGTGGGTATCTATGGCACTTCTGCCGGCGGACAAAATTCCACTGGCGCCTTACTTTTTCATCCCGAATTCTACAAAGCGGCCGTTTCAGCCTGCGGTTGCCACGATAACCGCGTAGACAAACAATGGTGGAATGAACAATGGATGGGGTACCCGGTAGCAAAACATTATGATGACCAATCCAACGTAACCAATGCCTTTAAGCTGCAGGGCAAACTCTTGTTGATCGTAGGAGAGGCCGATACCAATGTACCGCCCGAATCCACATACCGCGTAGCTGATGCCCTGATGAAGGCAGGCAAAAGTTTCGACCTCCTGTCCATTCCCGGTATGGGCCATAGCGATGGCGGCAATTATGGCCGGATGCGAAAACGCGATTTCTTTGTAAAACACCTCCTGGGCGTAGAACCTCCCGATCGCAATGCCGGCGAACTGCCCCCACTGCCGAAGTAGGCCGCGAACGCTGGACCTTTCAATAACCTAAAATCTTAATCCTGTTCAGTCACCAGCCTTCCTGTTCAGTCGCCAGCCTCCGGCTGGTGACGCCTATTTCAAAGCCTCCGGCTTTGCCACCTCCGTTCACAGCTTGCAGTTTACCACTCCTGCCTTTAATCCGTGTAATCCGTTTTAATCCCTAAATCAGCGATTGTCAGTCGCCAGCCTTCTCAGTCGCCAGCCTCTGGCTGGTGACAGTTATTTCAACGCCTCTGGCTTTGCCCCGCTCGCAGCTCGTATCTCACAGCTCGTAGCTTGTCATTCCACGATTGACGTAGTAATGATGTAGTAAAAAGCTTCTGTTCTCACCGTTTTATCCATTTGGATGTAGAAGCGATGTAGTGCCATTTTTCTTTCCCCCTGTACGGATCACTAATTTTACCACCGCTAAAAGTGTCAATCATACAAATCTAAAATAGGATGAAAAGGAAATGCTTTGCCATGTGCGTAATCACGTGTTTAGTGGTCATGACCAGCTATACCCAGCCTTCAAAACAAGAACCTCCATCAGCCGTCGTAAAAACAGAATTGCGTAAAACAACCAGTGGGTACCAATTATACAGGGCAGGCCAACCCTATTTTGTAAAAGGGGCGGGCGGCAATGCCTATCCTGCCCGGATTGCTGCCTATGGGGGCAATTCCATCCGCACCTGGGGTACCCGCGGTGCACAAGCCGTATTGATTCTGCCCACAAATACGGCTTGACCGTTTTGCTGGGCCTCGATGTGGCCCGCGAACGTCATGGCTTTAATTATGATGATACCCTAGCCGTCACCAAACAACTCAACCAATTGCGTGGTGAAGTGATCAAATACAAAGATCATCCTGCGCTCCTGGCCTGGGGCATTGGTAATGAGCTGAACCTCCAATACAAGAACCCCAAAGTGTGGGATGCCGTGTCTGCGATTGCTAAAATGATCCATGCCGTCGATCCCAACCATCCTGCTACCACCGTATTGGCAGGCATCAATAAAAACCTCGTTGATCTGATCAAAGAAAGGTCCACCGGTCTTGATCTCCTGTCCGTCAATACCTATGCCGGACTGGCCACTTTACCCGCCACCATTCGTAATGCCGGTTGGGAGGGCCCTTACCTCGTAACAGAGTGGGGGCCCACCGGCCATTGGGAAGGATTGCAAACAACCTGGCAATCCTCCATTGAGGAAACCAGCAGCGAAAAGGCAGCCGTGTATAAAAGCCGCTATGAATATTCAGTAGAACGTGATCGCGAAAAATGCCTGGGTTCCTATGTATTTCTCTGGGGTCAAAAACAGGAGCGTACCCCTACCTGGTATGGTGTTTTTACCGATAAAGGGGAAGAATCCGAAGTAGTAGATGTCATCCAATACCTCTGGTCAGGCAACTGGCCTGCCAATAAAGCTCCTCATTTATATTCTTTGCAATTGGATAATAAGAAGGCCATTGACAATATTTACCTGACTTCGGGTGCCAATGTCAATGCCATCGCCGTAGCAACCGATCCCGACCGCGATCCACTCACCTGGCGTTGGGAAGTGGTGCCCGAGCCCACCCAATTAAGCGAAGGTGGCGACTTTGAAGCCAGGCCCAAACCAATAGAAGCGTTGATCACCATCCGCGGCGAAGGAAAGGTCACCTTGAAAACCCCTGCCAGGGAGGGCGCCTACCGCTTATTCCTGTACATCACCGATGGCAACAACAACGTGGCCACCGCCAATATTCCCTTTTATGTAAAGTAATTCAGCTCCCTGTTCGGTATCTGTTGCTTTTTACTATATTCATTGTGAACTTGCCATAGGGTGGGTCCCTTCAAGGGCGGCTCACCCTGTGTACGTTCACCCTGAGCTTGTCGAAGCGCAGTAAGGGGTTTTCTTCCGGACTTCCGGTCTTCCGGACTTTCGGACCCTCAAAGGGCGGCTCACCCTGGTCAAAAACGCTATCATGAAATCAACAGACTTTTGCCCACGCGTCATACTCGTCCTTTGCATTACAGCAATATCCATCCTGCATGCCCATGCTCAGCCCAAACAACAAAAAAGATCATCAGGTACCTTTAAAAAACATACCATCAGCGCCGTCTTTGTATCCGAAGGCGCTGCCGTGGGCGATGTTAACAACGATGGCCGTATAGATGTATTGGCCGGCCATTATTGGTATGAAGCTCCAGGCTGGCAGCGCCACCTGCTCCATGCCGATACCTTAGATCCCGTCAAAGGATACAGTACCACCTTCCTCAATTTTTGCCTGGACGTCAACAACGATGGCTGGGCCGATCTCATCCGCTTCGACGTGCCGGGAGGCCCTTGCCGATGGTATGAGAATCCTAAAAATGCCAATACCCTTTGGACAAGCCACCTCATAGTGCCATCTGCCGGTATTGAAACACCTTTATTCATTGATGTAGACCAGGATGGTCGAAAAGACATTGTTTGTAATGACCCAGCCAATAAAGAAGTGATCTGGTTAAAGGCCCCTGCTGCCAAAGGCCATACCAACTGGCAACGTTACCTCATCAGTAACGATAGCCTGCGCGCCACCCATCGCTATACACATGGCATAGGCTGGGGCGATGTGAATGGCGATGGTAGAAATGACTTGATCGTAAAGATCGGGTGGTGGGAAGCCCCTGCCGATGTTAAAAGCCCCCAATGGAATTTTCACCCCGCCAACCTGGGCGAAGATTGCGCCAATATGTTTGTAGTAGATGCCGACCTCGATGGGGATCCAGATATCCTTTCCTCTTCCGCCCACAATTACGGCATCTGGTGGCACGAACAACAGGAAAATAACAACAGCGGATCCACCTGGACCACCCATTTGATCAGCAAACAATTTTCCCAATCCCATGCCATGGCTATGGACGATATCAATGGAGATGGATATCCCGATCTGATCACCGGCAAACGTTATTTTGCCCACAACGGAAAAGACCCCGGCGCCTTTGAACCCGCCGTACTCTATTGGTTTGAATTTCAACCTGGCAAAACACCCCGTTGGATACCCCACCAAATTGACAACAATTCCGGCATCGGCAACTCCTTCGTAGTACAGGATATCAATAAAGATGGATTATTGGATATCATTACTTCCAATAAAAAAGGCGTCTACTTTTTTGAACAACTGAAATAACTTACACCAACTCCACCACCACAATTTCATTGCCATACAGGTCATAACAATGCAGGAACGAATATGCCGGAGTGATCACCGGCTCCGTTTTGATCCTGACCCCATTGTTGAGCAATTGCTCATAGAGCACATGCAGTTCCGTGGTATAGATCACCATGGCCGGCTGTTCACCTGTCTGACTGCCAATCCTGCTTTGCTGCGTCTTCCCCTCTGCCTGTAGGAACCAGATACCTGCTTCCCTGTACCACCTGAGCCAATATGTAAAAATCGTTGCCCTACATCCGTAGTCAATTCAAAGATCTTTTGGAAACCGAAATTCCTGTTATAGAATCCAAAGGCTTGATCGTAGTCCTCTACCAGGACGATCATCCTGCCAAAATAATTCTTCATATCCTTTTATTGTTGTAATAAATAATGATGCGTTGCCTCCTTTAGTAAAAAATATAAGAAGCCTCATCCCTTGGTTCCACCCAGTTATAACCAATCTTTTGCCAATGCACTTCATAGCCATCAAGCCCCAGACATTGAATGTATTCCTTTCCGCAAACAATAAAATCCTTCCAGAAAGCCAATAGGAATCCCCATGTTGTTTGAAGTACACTTCGGCCGAAAAATAATCCCGGAACCAGGCATGGATATAGGCCACTCCGCCCGGCCTGTATAGACAGTCCTGTAAAACAACAGTATGTTTTAAACTCGCCCAGGTAGTAAAACCCAGGTCAAGGGCAATAGCCTGATACCCATGTTTTAATTTAACTTCCTCCGGATGGTCCAATAGCCATTGAAATGATTTACCCGTGAAGGCAGGTACTTTAAGTAACAACCTGGCTGCTGAAAGCGAAGCAGGCGAACCCTTATAAAGATCCTTGAGTAAAAAGACTGTGCGGGTTTTTAAGGCGCGTAACCGTATCGGTTGTAGTAAGTTCATATAATTTCCTTTTTGCCAATCACCCACAGCTTGGCGGAAATTAAATAAACAATGATGCTGGAAGAATAAAGGGTGAATTGATCTTTTGTGGGAACAGGCGGCCCTTCCACCTGTCACAAATATAGGCGCAGAAACGAATACCGGCAAATAAAAAGGCCCTGCTCTGGCAGGCAGGCGCCTGATTATTAGTAATAACCTTGATACCTTACAAAAGGCCACTTTCCCACTTTGCATATCATATACCGCCCCCTGTATAAGGAGTTCCTTATTTTTCTCCATCCCTGCCAGGATCGGACTATGCTTACGGATGTTTTCTATTGTAAGCCTGACATTCTGTTCACACACCGCATGAACAAAACTGCCATTCTTAGAACTTTTTCACCGTTAAATCCCGTTAAGCTCGTAACCGCAGGTCGTATCCGCGCCAGCAACGCAGTGATATTACCCAGCTTTACATCATCAATGGCCGACTTGATCGCGCCGCAATCCTCATGCCCCATTACCAAAATCACCCGGGCTCCTGTAACCCGGCAACTAAACTCCATGCTGCCCAGCAGATCTTCATTTACAATGTTTCCTGCTACACGTCCTACAAAAATATCCCCAATGCCCCGGTGAAATACATCCTCTACCGGAACCCGTGAGTCCAAACAGGAAAGGATCATCGCTTTCGGAAACTGATTCAGCGCAGCAGCTCTTATTCTTGCCGAATTGTTCCGGATCGTCAGATGATCATTCACAAAATCATTATTCCCGTCTTTTAAGATCTTAATAACATCTGCAGGTGCTAAGGCTCTTTGCTGCTCTTGCGTTAATACCGTATTGACCAGTACCTCTGCACGGTCTATCACAACTTGCCCCGGCTCCGCAACAGCCGACCCTATAGTTGCAGTGGCAGGCGCTTTATCCTCCCCTCCACAGGAATACAACAATCCCATAATACATAAACCTAAAACATAAATCGAAAAGTACTTTCTCATAATAGTTAGGTATTGAGTGAATAATAAAAAAAACGAAAAGTAAGGGTGGATAAAAAAGAGGGCACTCATTAGCGTAGGAGACGGGAGGATTGTTGCTATCACTAAAATATACTTCTTTTTTGATAAATCCTTTTCCGGTGTTAAACCAGTTGATCATACAACATGCACCCGACTATGTACTAGTAGATCACCGCAACATCGACCTCCAAACCATCACCGCCTTCTTTACTCCATTCCCCTCCAATGGCGCAGCTTTTCCAATGAGCAGCTATTTGATTTTAATGGATTGAAAGGCCGTTTATCTTCCTCCTCTTATATGCCCGCTCCCAACGAGCCAGCTTATCAACCCATGATCAATGACCCCTGCACTCGCTCGCCTCTGGCGGGTGAGCCTATTTCGTAGCCTCCGGCTACATTCCTGACAGTAGCCTAAAGATGCCAGTCAAAACCGACTTAGCCGCGCTAATTCTACACTCGCTCGCCTCTGGCGAGTGAGCCTATTTCGTAGCCTCCGGCTACAGACCTGAACAGTAGCCTAAAGATGCCAGTCAAAACCGACTTAGCCGCGCTAATTCTACACTCGCTCGCCTCTGGCGGGTGAGCCTATTTCGTAGCCTCCGGCTACATTCCTGACAGTAGCCTAAAGATGCCTGTCAATACCGACTTAGCCGCGCTAATACCGTTCCTCCCGGCGATTAACTTTTCATGTATAGAAAACAACCTGCAGTAGATCGAATTAACCTAAATTTGTTTTGCTACTATTGGTATAATTTATACGCGAAACCAAACAACCCTGCCCTGAGTGATACATGATCAATCAACCGTTGAAAAGGAGCTGCTATTATTGGTGGCAGCTGGCAACGAGCAGGCTTTCAGGAAATTGGTACTGGATTATTCAGGATTGCTATTCAAATTTATCTACCAGCATATTGACGACAGGCCCCTGGCCGAAGAAATCGTCCAGGATATATTTGTAAAACTCTGGCTCAAAAGAGAAACCCTCCCTCATATACAAAGTTTTCGTTCTTTCTTATTGATTGTTTCCCGAAACCATGCTTTCAATGCCCTTAAAAAGTTGGCACGGGAAAAAAACAAGGAATGGGAATGGCAACAGGAGATGACCCGGTCTGATGCAGAAGAAAACAACCACCAGGAAATACTGTTTACCCTTATGCAGGAGGCTATTGAACACCTCCCCCACAACAACAAAAAGCCTGGACCCTGTGCAGGCACCAGAGCTATAAGTATGAGCAGGCCGCTAGTGAAATGAACGTGTCGAAGGATGCCATCAAAAATACCTCCAGTATGCCAATGCCGCTATAAAAAATACATGTCAGACAAGCTACCCCTTGCCATGCTGTTAATATATACTTTCTTTAAAAATATATCCCACCTATATCCCCTTTTTGCCGTTTGCGTTGTCTCTCGATATACAACCTATCTATATGGAGACTGGCAATACCAGGCTGGACGAATTGTATGCAAAGTGGTTTAATAAAACAGCCACCCCGCAGGAAAAAGCGGAGTTAATTGAATTATTGGAATCAGGTGCCACCAAAGCCGGATGGGCGCCTTTAATAGAAAGAATATGGGATCAGTTGCAGGACGACCATAGTTTTTCATTACAGCAAAAACAACAGCTGGCAGATAAGATATTGAATCAATGGCCAGCCGAACCTATGCGGGAGCCTGCTGCCCGTATTATCCGTTTTCGGTTTACCTGGGCGGCTGCTGCAGCCATCCTCCTGTTGATAGGATCTGTATTCGTATGGAAAATGCTGACCGATAAAAAGCCCATCCCAAAGAATACAGTGCAGTGACCACGAAGCCCGAACCCATTTTACCAGGGCGTAATGGCGCTATCTTAACCCTGGCCGATGGCCGGCGCATCGTGTTGGATAGTGCCGCCAATGGTATCATCGGCAACCAGGGTAGTGCTCAGATATCCTTGCAAAATAACCGGGTGATCTACCAGGCGGGCGATGCCCGGGATGCCGGCACAACAATGGTCTACAATACCATGTCCACACCCAAAGGCCGGCAGTTCCAACTGGTTCTGCCCGATGGTTCTAAAGTGTGGTTAAATGCCGCCAGTAGCATTACCTATCCCATCGCATTTAACAATAAAGAAAGGAGAGTCGAAATAACCGGTGAGGCCTATTTTGAAGTAGCACATGATAAAATAAAACCTTTCATCGTACAAACAAAGAACCAGGAGGTACAAGCATTGGGCACCAGTTTTAATGTATATGCCTATGATGATGAAAGCCTTGAAAGAACAACCCTCCTGGAGGGAAGCGTACGTGTGAATGCTACCGACAACAATCCATCATCCAGCCATCCCCCACGTGTGGTTACTTTAATACCCGGTCAGGAGGCCCAGATCAATAACAAGATCCAATTGCTGTTCGTCGCCAATAACGTAGGCGAAGCTGCGATCGCCTGGAAGAACGGATATTTCAATTTAGAGAACATCCCCTTCGACCAGGTGATGAAACAATTGGAACGCTGGTATGATATACAAGTGCTATATGAAAAAGGAGTGCCCAATTTAAGCTTCGTGGGAGGCTTAAGCCGGAACATGACCCTTGAATCCCTCATCAGGGCCCTCAAGGTTTCCGAAGTCCATTTTAGAGTAGAAGCTGGCCGTAAACTGGTCGTCTATAAATAAAGCCCATGATGGCTGTCAAATAAAAAACCGGATCATGCGGCAACATGACCCGGCCAAAAAAACACTACCTGGCAAGGGAGTGAGTCGTCATGGCATTATAAACCGTTGGCTAACGGATCTTTTAATAACCAAAACTGTTGTAAGTTATGCAAAAACTGTTTATCCAGTAGGGAAGAGTAGAGCGCACTCACCCAATAGGATTTCCGCTTACAGCCGGCTAGGAGCAGCTCCTCAGGTGGCTTAGGTAGCAAAATTTGTAAGGTCATGAAACTAAGTGCTTTTTTCTAATGGCTTTCTGCCTGCAGGTTTCCGCCCATGCAGATTCCCAAACCATTACTTTGTCCGGCAATAACATCTCCCTGGAAAAAGTATTCACCGCCATTAAAAAACAAACCGGATTCATTGTATTCTGTAACAAGGAATTACTGTCAAATGCTAAACCCGTTTCCGTATCTGCCACGGGCATGCCATTGACCGAATTCCTCAACAAGGCCCTCAGCGACCAGCCCCTGTCTTACATCGTCGAAGACAAAACCATCGTCATGATGCGTAAGACTACACCGAAAGCTGTACTGCCCGATAGCGTGGCCGTACCCGATGTGATCATCTCCGGACAATTGGTCAATGCCGAAACCAGGGAGCCCATCAACTCGGCTTCCATCTCCATAAAAAGTACCAAACAAGGAACTACCTCTTCTACAACCGGACAATTCTCCCTCCAGGGGTCGATGAATCCGCCATTATAGTGATCTCCTCCGTGGGTTTTACCCCTGGAGATTCCCGTTTCCCGCCTGCTGGCCATTCCTGCCGGTGGCTCCATTTCATTGGGCGAAAATACCTTGTCCAAAGCAGTTGGCGGCGGCTTCATCATTCAATTAAAAGCCTTACCAGCTTCTTTGAACGAAGTAGTGGTCGTAGCATTTGGACAGGTTAAAAAGAAAGACCTTACCGGTTCAGTAAGTACCCTTTCATCTCAAGCCATCAGCCAGCAACACGTTACCACTTTGTCAAGAGCATTGGAAGGAATGGTATCTGGTGTACAACTGTCTACCGCAAGCGGTCAGCCAGGTAGCGAAGCTGCTATCCGCGTACGCGGTTTAGGTTCTTTGACTGCAGGATCCGATCCATTGGTAGTTGTAGATGGCGTACCCAGCGCATTTCCCCTTTCTTCATATAACCCCGCCGATATTGAATCCATCGTGATCTCAAAAGATGCAGCTTCCAATTCACTGTATGGTTCCCGCGCCTCCAATGGCGTTATCCTGGTAACTACTAAAAAAAGGTACCCGGGGCAAAACGAAGATCAATTTCGACGTACGCCTGGGCCAAAACAGCCAGGGCGTACCCGATTTTGATATGGTAAAAGATCCCGCCGAATTTTATGAACTCGCCTGGAAAGGTATTTATAACTACGTTCGATATAGCAACGATCCGGCTGCTGCGGGCCTGCATCTCAATGATGCAGATGCCCGCCAGTATGCCAGTAAAAACCTCTTTACTGCCAACGGTGCCGCCATCCAAAACCCCAATTTCCTGGGCAATTACATGCTGTATGATATCCCCGCCGGTACCACACTCATTGATCCCGCAACAGGAAAGATAAGGCCCGATGCAAAAAGATTGTATTATGACGACTGGAACGATTACTTCATTAAGAAAACTTTCAGCCAGCAATACAATGTGAGCCTGAGCGGGGGCAATGATAAAACAGACTACTTCATGTCCGTTGGCTACATGAGCGATCCTTCCTATGTAATGGGTTCCGATTTCAATCGCTACAATGCCCGTTTGAAAGTGAATACCGTTATTACCAACTGGTTGAAAGGGGGCATGAACCTTTCCTATTCCCGTCGCTATTCCAATGTGCCCAACTATTCAGGCGGTACCGTTAATAACAACGTATTTGCCTTCAAAGATTATTTCGCACCCACCTGGCCCCTGTTTGCTCATAACCAGGATGGCAGCATTCGACGCAACCTTAACGGTGATATCATGTACGACCTGGGCACCGGCGAAACCTGGTCCCCTTATGGGCCTACCAAACGCGCCAGCTTCACAGGGTATAGCCCAGCCATCTATTTTGAGAAAGACCTGGCCGAGCAAACCTCCGATGATTTCTCTGGCCGCGCTTTCCTCGAAGGTACTTTCCTGAAAGACTTCCGTGTAAAACTGGATTTCTCCCTCGACAATATCTATACCTATAACAAAACCTACGGCAACAACGAGAGCGGTACCGCTGCACGGGATGCACAGGGATCTATTTCCGGTTTTTGGGCAAAAGGAATGAACCTGAATGCCATACAAACCATCAATTACATCAAGGCCATTGGCGTCCATTCAATCGATGTATTGGCCGGTCATGAATACCGCTGGACACGCGGCGACAACATGAGTGGTACCAAGTCCTTGATGTTTGCGCCCAATAATCCCGATATGACCAATGCCATCCGAATCAACAGCCTTACCGGCAATGGCGTTAGCTCAGCATTGGAAGGATACCTGTCAAGGCTCAGCTATAACTACGACAGCAAATATTATTTAACTGCCAGCATCCGTACCGATGGCTCTTCCAATTTCCGTTACGATAAATGGGGCACCTTTTGGTCAGTAGGTGGCGCCTGGAGGGCCAGTCAGGAAAAATTCATGGATAAAACTTCCTCCTGGCTTACCGAACTGAAGTTACGCGCCAGCTATGGTACATTGGGTAACCAAAACGTAGGCGCCAATCGATGGACCGATGTGTGGGCCATCTCCAATACCGGTTCTATCGAAAATCCGGTACTGGGTATCTACCAGGCCTCCTTTGGCAACAAAGCCCTTACCTGGGAAAGCAATAACATTTTTGATGCCGGAATGGACTTCCGTATCTGGGATCGTTTCTATGGTACCGTGGATTATTTCCATCGTAAGACCGTGGATATGTTATGGGCAAAACCATTACCCGCTTCTACCGGTCAGGCTTCCAAATTGGAAAACGTAGCTTCCCTGCTCAATACAGGTTATGAAATAGAGCTGGGCTATGATGTGATCCGCAGCAAAGATTGGAACTGGACCGTAAGCATGCGTGCTTCTCATTATGAAAACAAATTACTGTCCATCCCTCCGGGCGTGGGTTCTGCCCTCCTGAATGGTAACTACGAAGAAGGCAACTACCTCCGTGGCGAAGGCAAAGACTACTATAACCTGTACATGTATAAATATGCCGGCGTAGACAAGGCTACCGGCGAAGGCTTATTGTACAAGGAACTGCGGGCTACCGATAACCTGTCATTATACCCCGGCAAGAAAGTAGGCGATATCGTTACTACCAAAGGTAGCGATGGTACCAAGTTTGAACTGGGTACCGCCTCCCCCGACCTGGTAGGTGGTTTTAATACCCAGCTGCAGTACAAGAACTTTGATTTCGCTTTGATGACCAGTTGGCAAATTGGGGGTAAAACCATTTCATTGACCTACCAAAACCTCACCCTGCAAAGATTACTGGGCATTCATAAGGATATGACAAAGGGATGGACCCCGAAAATCCCGATTCAAATATCCCCATGTTCATGAACGGTGCTCAAAGCTATTACAACAGACCCGTCGGTGGAGCCCAGGGGCAATATGCTGATTGGGCCTTGTTTGATGCTTCTTATTTTAATATCAGGAACGTGAGTTTGGGTTACCGCCTGCCACAGGCACTGGCTGCCAAAAATGGCATCGAGGCACTGCGCGTATTCTTCAGTGTAGATAACCTGCATTTCTTCTCTGCCAAAAGAGGACTGGACCCCAGACAATCTTTTGATGGAGGTTCTACCACCGCAGCCTTTGGTTTTCCCCAAACCCGTACCATCACCTTTGGTATCAACCTGACCCTCTAAATGAAACAATCATGAAAAAAATTATCATCATAGCAGGAAGCATTATTTCCCTCCTGAGTTCCTGTTCCAAATCATTAAATATAGACCCGGCTGGCACCATGACCCGGGAGCAATTGCAGGAGATCATTAAAACAAAACCCGCCACCGTATTGGAGCCCATGGTGACCAGTATGGTATCCCAGGTCAATGGATTTGTTCCCGTCAATTCAGTCGACTCCAGGAATTTCCTGGTGAGCAACATGCTGTTGAACCTCAAAGGCAATGATATGGTACTGGCCCATACCAATGGTGGATGGCTGGTATCTGATTACCAGATGCTGAACTATCGTGAAGAAAACCAGGCCCGCGCAGGACTCTACTGGGGCATGTATTACAAGTGGATCTTTTATGCCAACCAGATACTCGACCTGGTCCCTACCGATTTTGATCCCTCCGTTACTACCGATGCGAATAAGCTCATCATGAAATACAAGGCCGCTGCCCTCACCATGCGCGCCATGAGCTATACTTACCTCATGTGGCTGTACCAGGACGATTACTTGCATGGTGGAAACACCAAACCAGGTGTTCCTTTGTATACCACCGTTGGTGGTGAAGAAGACCGGGCTCCAGCCAAAGATGTATGGGACCTCATAATGGCCGATGCCATCCAGGCTGTAGATTTATTCAAGGCTTCGGGACTGTCCAACAAATTCAGCAAGGTTGATTTTGATGCATCAGTAGCTTCCGTAGTACTGGCCCGCGCTGCCATCACCATCGGCGATTGGCCCAAGGCCATTGCCGCTGCCAATTATGTGGTACAGGAATATCCTACCCTGATCAATGAAGCTCAGTACACCACCGCCGGTATGAGTAATATCACCCTGCCCGAAACCATTTTTGGGTACGATTTTTCTACCGCATCCGGAAAAGGTACCAGCTCCTTCCCCGGTTGGATGAACATTAAAGGCGAAGGCGGTTATGGCGGCAACCAGGGATCCTGGGTGGCCATCGATCAACGCCTGTATGATCAGATTTCCCCTACCGATTACCGCCGGAAGAACTTTGTATCCGCCCCATTTGTAGAATACAAATACGCCAGCTCCCAATTGCCCGAGAAGCATTTCAAGTATTACAGCTATAAGTTTGCTGCTCCCGCCATTGATGCCAATACCCCCAATTACAACCAGGATGATATTTTTATGCGCACTTCCGAAATGATACTCACCAAGGCCGAGGCCGAAGCACGTGCAGGTCAGCATGGTGATGCCCAAACGACCCTTTATCAGTTGGCGCGTGAAAGAGATCCTTCTTATGTTAAGTCCTCCAGTACCGGCGATGCCTTACTGAAGGAGATCCAATTACAACGCCGTATTGAATTGTGGGGAGAGGCAGGCTTTGAGTTTTTCGACAACAAGCGTTGGAATATTGGTGTTAGCCGCGCTGGTTCTGCCAACCATACCAATCAATTGGTAGTGCCTGCCGGAAAACTATTCACCTTGCAGATCCCGTTGGCTACCGAGCTCAACTACAATCCCCATATCAAGGAACAAAACCCTTTATAAAGAACCAAGCCCCGTTTTTAATTCTAATAGGCTTCATCAGGTGTAGGGCATCCTTAATCCGTCAAGTGAACGAGGTACCCTTCACTATGCTCGACCCAACCTAAAGGGCTCCGCCAATGCGCGGGGCCCTTTACTTTTTTATAGAGCATGGTTATTACCAATACACCCGACTGATTACAAACCATAAAATTCATTAAAGAATCCTACACTGTTAACGTTCCAAATGCCCATTGGCAACATGCTCCAGGAAAGCAGTTTTGTACACATGACTCAGCGATAGCTCTTCCTCTCCAACGTATACCGAACTGTTGTTGTAGCCCGTCACATGCCTTGCATTAATGATGAAAGATTTATTTACCCGGAAAAACGATTGCTGCGGTAGCACCTGATGAATCGTTTTCAATATCATATTTGTCATGATCTTCCGGTCTTTCAAATGCAGGATCACATAATCTTTAACCCCTTCAATATAAAGCAAGTCATCAAAATTGATCTTATTATGCCGGCCATTGGCCCTGATATAGATATAGTCCTTTTCAATAGCTGGCGCCTCGGCTACAGCTGCCACAGTATGCAACAGTTTTAAATAATGAGTGGCCTTATCAACCGCCTTACGAAACCGCTCCGGACGGATGGGTTTGATGAGGTAATCAATGGCATCCAGCTCATAACTTTCAGGGGCATATTCACTATACGCAGTGGTAAAGATCACCAGTGTGCCGCGCGGGATCGTTCGGGCAAATTCCAATCCATTGACATCGGGCATTTCAATATCCAGGAATACCAGGTCGGGTAGCGCCGTCGCCATCATCGATGCCGCAGCATCCGTATCGCCAAAGGAGGCCAATAAGGTCAATTCAGGACAGCCGCCAATCAGGTGCCGGATGCCTTCCCGCGCCAGCGGCTCATCATCTACTACAATACAATTCATAATTGCAATATGAGCATTACCGTATATTGATGCGTCAGTTTATTCACCTGTATACTGTGCCGCTCCGGAAAAAGCAACTCCAGCCGCCGGCCAATATTCACCAGCCCCAGGCCGCCAGGTTCTACCCCATTCCTGCCGGGGCCCTGAGGCCTTGAATTACTACAAGTAAAGTACAAGGTTTTACCCTGCAACTCAAATTGAAGGTGTACATAAGAAGCGTTCTTAGCCTCTGCACTGTGCTTGACCGCATTTTCTGCAAACGTAATGAACAGCAGCGGAGGAACCATCACCAGTGGAAATTGTTCTGGTTTGGTAATACTGAAGGAAAAATGATCCCGTCGGATACACTCCAGTTCGAGCAGGTTCTGCAGAAATTTGATTTCTCCCGGCAACGGAACCAAAGGCGCCCGGCTGCCGTATAATTGATACCGCAACAGGTCAGACAGACTGTACAGTACTTCACTGGCTTTATCAGGATCAGTGCGCGTCAGCACATTGGCATTGTTCAGCATATTGAACAAAAATGAGGATTCACCTGGCTCTTCAATTGCTCCAGTTCCGCATGCAGCTTTTCATTCTCCATGTGGGCCATACGGTAATTATCCTTCACCCAGCGTTGAAACAGTTTGATGGCAGTGGAAGCGGCGACCAGGATACCGAGGGCTATCGAGAAACTAACCACTGTACTGATCTTTTCATCTTTGGTTTCCTCCGGACGGATTTGGAATTGCTTCAAAGCATTGCCTACCTGGTTGAACAGGATCACATAAAAATTACCGCTGCCAGCGTCGACAAAACGTACTGTATATATTTCCCTTTGAACAAGTATCGCGGCACCAGCAGGTACATATTGAAATAGGGCAATACCAGTATCATAACCAGCGTACCACCCATCAACACCAGGAACATATTGGGAGGATACTCAGAGGCATCGCCGCTATACACCAGCATAGCCAGTAAGACGAGGATGCTGAAGTGCCTGATCAGCCTTCTTTCCGGCGAAACCAGCAATCGTACAAATGGGTCTTTATACATCTGTCAAAAATAAAATAAACAACATTTGGTTTCGTATAGATTTAGGTGCGTTTCATCGGGTTTTGCGGCCAGTTTATCTAGTTCGTCAAATCAGATCAATGGACCGGATAGCTTTGGAGTTGAATCAGTTCCATTCAGCGCATGAAAACAACCATCCAGCTTATGCTGGCCTTGCTCCTGGTATTGCCCGCTTCGGCTAATAAATATGGCGAACATAAGATCATTGGCGATAGAAGTTTCCTGCACCTGATCACTGCATTACAGAATACCCCGGGAGGTGCAGGTTTTTTACAGTTGCTTGACCTCAAAACCGATTCAATAAACGGTACCTGTTATTTTGGCGCATTAAGCCAGCATGCCCCTGTTTCCTATGGCGTATTGAATGCATTAAGTGGCGATCATAGTAGCAATCCGTATCTCATGGAGGAGCAACTCAGGATGCAAGGTTCTGCCTTGCAACGTATCATGGCATTACACGAAGCCTATATCCGGATGGGGTACACCGCAGCGCCCGATGGCAAACTGGTGAAGACCGATTTCAACTACCTCATGCTGGCTGCAGTGAACATCCCCCATTTTTACGAATACAACAGGTCCTTTCAGCAGCAACTCAGGCATTTTGATCCCGCCATGATCAGGTTATGTCAAAACCCGGCGGCCATCAATACCGCTATGAATAAACTGAACAACACCAATGCCATCAATATGTATGTAACCATGCACCTCGTGGCGGTGGACCTGGCAGAACAAAGCGGACTGGCCGTCCGGAGTGACCCCGCTGCAGCCCGTCAATTACTCTTATATGCATTCCTGTTCAATGCCTTTGCCGACCATTTTCTGGAAGATGCATTTTCGGCGGGACACCTGGTAGTTAACCGTACCATTATGGCTTCTTTCACCAATAACAAGGCATTACATGACTTCTACAGCGAGTATGGCACTACAGTCGTAAACCGGAAAGGAGAAGTCTGGAAAGCCTATGGCGATGGCAGCTTCAACAATACCCATCATGCCTGGATGCAGGCCAATACCATAGATAAAATCAATATCCTTCTTTTACCCGCGAAGCCGACAGAGTGATTGAGGCCGTCAGCCTTTCACTGCAAGACCTCTTGCTGGCATTTGCTCACGCAGGAACAGGTGATAACCTATTACAGTTTCCCGCCAATGTAAAACAACATCCCCAATACCTGCTTGTACATATCAAAAGCCTCTCCCTTGTACCAATACCCTACAACACCGATCTGAAGACCCTCTTGCCCGATTCAATTAAGATCAATCCCGGAATGACCAGGGCAAGCCACCTCCTCCCTTTGCGCAATTTCATCCGCAGCAGAGTGGGCAACTCTTTTGTGGTGGGCATTAATGGAGCCACCTTTTCCAACGAATATTATAAAGCTTTGGAGTTTCGCCTGAATACCGGAAGCTTTTTAAAAAAGTACAGTTATGATAGTAAACAAGAAAAGCGTGGCACCCTTGATTATTGGAACGGGTATACCGTTTCATTTAGCAGGGGCACCTTTAGCCGGGTAAATAAAACCCAGGAGCTCGAGGAGTGGAGCTACCAGTTGAGGGCAGGTATCCGCTCAAACCTCGATTACTGGATCAGCAATAAAACTTTCATTGCCCTGTATAGTTATACCGAGACAGGCGTTCAATTCATACACAAGCACCCGTCGTTTGTATTTGTGCCTTCCATAGGCTGGCAGCCAGGCGCCTTATTCAATTTCAACTATTACAATATGCCCGGCTGGCTGCGTATCCCGGCCCAGCTCTTCCTGCCATTAAAAACCCGCATTGGTGCGGTGATCTCTCCGGCGAGAGGCCCCCAATATTTTCCGGTATTGATATGGATTATGCCTTCTGAAAAGACCTTGTTTAGGCGGTAGGTTTATCTTAATAGCTCAATTAATTGATAATTAATTGGTTTATGCGCAAGGAATACTGCGGTGATAATTTTGAGCCTGTTTATGATTGATATATGTACATTTATAGTAAACCCTTGGGCGATGCAGCATTACTATGACACCCTTTTGAATACATTTCCCTGATCATCGACATCCCCGAACATGACCGGGCACAATGCCGGCAAAACTTTAAACCCTTGCAGGTCGCGAAAGATACCATACTCGATGCAGCTGGTAAGATTCCCACACACCACAACTTTATTGTTTCCGGGTTTATGCGCAAGTATTACATCAATGATAAAGGAGAGGAAATAATTGTGGAGTTGAACAATGGCCCCCGGTTCTTTACCTCTTACTTCCATTTTGCACAACAAACCGTTACCAACGAATACCTCCAATGCATTACCGATTGTGAGCTGTTGAGAATTACCCATGCCGATGCCCAGAGTTCAGCCAAAACCAGCTACACACAAAAGGACTACACCATCAAGCTATTCCAGCAAATACAAAACGAAGACAGCCAGCGCATCAATGACCTGGCCAACCTCACCGCCGAGCAGCGGTATATGAAACTCATGAAAGAGGCGCCTGCCATCATCAAAAATGTGCCCCTTAAATACATTGCATCCTACCTGGGCATCAAACCCGAAAGCCTGAGCAGGATCAGGCGTGAGATTATTTCCTAACAATTGTTAAGTGGGAATTCCTGGTGCTGAAGTTACCTTTAGCCAATTACTTCAGCGCCATGAAACAAAGCCCCAGGCACTAGCCATACGCTCCTTTAGGAATACAGCCCGTTTTTGGTTCGTAGTCACCTATTTGGGACAGTTATTTTTGCCTCCTATATCATCCTGCTGTATTGGAGATCAGCTGCGCAGGGAAACTTTGAAAGGTGGAATACCGTCAATCCTGATTTCTACCTCAAAGGCGATGGCATGGGCAACCTGGTCTTTGGCTTGCATGTGGCATTCGCTGCAGTGGTCATGATCCTGGGGCCCTTGCAATTAATACCAGCCGTCAGGAAAAAGGCACCCCGGTTTCACAGGATCAGCGGCAGGATTTACATTTTTCTGCCTTCCTGATTGGCGCCGGAGGTTTATACCTTACCTGGGTAAGGGGAGCAGTGGGCGGACCAATTGCCCAGGTCACCATTTCCATCAACGCCCTGATCATCCTTGCCAGTGCTTTCTTTTCCATCCGGTATGCCATTCAACGGAAAATTAATTTGCACAACCAATGGGCCGTGCACCTCTTATTGGCCATGAGCGGTGTATGGTTCTTTCGCGTATTCCTGATGCTCTGGCTTGTCATCAACCGTGGACCAGTGGGCTTCGATCCCAAAACTTTTACCGGCCCTTTCCTGACCTTCCTGGGTGTATTTGTTTACATCTTTCCCCAGGCAGTAGCCGCTTTATACTTTAAAGCTAAATTCTCAGGAGAGCGCTCTAATAAATGGGCCTTCTCCGCCTTTCTCCTGATCATCACCCTTGCCATGGTGGTGGGTATCTTTGGAGCCGTTGCCGGTATGTGGCTCCCAAGATTATGAAAACGCTCTTTCCTGTGAATTAGCGGTGGTCAGCAATTCAACTACACTTCTTCCATGTAAAATAGCTTACTGGTTAAAAACGATAAAACAAAAGCCCTCAGGAATGAGGGCTTTTTTATGAAAGGAAGCGTAAGAGAATTTTTCCGGCCCATGCATATTGATACCATTCACGGCACAGCTTCGTTTGGTGGTATCCAATACAAGAAACTGCAGTGAGTCCTCTGTCTTACCAATAAAGCACCTTGTCGGATATCGTGGTGGCATAAAAAAAGCCAAGTGCCCCGCCGCTGATATTACCGTGTGCCGATGCAGGCGCCGGCTTATAGATATTGCCATTGACCTCCAACTGCCTGTTCAATACATTGAAATAATCATACGTTTCTTTGGTCAAAGCATGCAACCTGATCTGTACCGGATTGTGCCTTGGTCGTACGTTAGGATGATCCCAGTAGGGGTAATGCCCTGGAGGTAAACGATCATGCTGTACATTGAGTGGCTTCATACGTACCGGAATCGTGTTTACTCCCGTTGTTAAGAACTTATCATCAAATACATAATAGGGAGTGCACCGAGCGTGGCTGCCGAATAGATGCCGGGCGCCAGAAAATGATCGTACCGGTAGGCATGCAACGAATAGCTAAAGTTGAGCCCATAATAGTTTTTTTCATTGGGCAGATCTTTGAACCGGGCTACCGGGATCAGCCCCTTATTAAGATAAGGACTGAGCATGGTGTCCCTGGCCCAGCCCACACTTTCCAATGCCGGCACCCGGGGCATATAAGCTGAGGACCGGAATACAGTATCCCCAATCTGTACCTCCAGGTAATAAGTATGGCCGGACTGTCCTTTTATTTTCCTGCTTTGATAAAACCCACGCTCATTGGTCGTGGCACGATCGTCAACGTTGGTAAACACCGAATCGATGTTGGAATCACTGAATTGGGTAGAATCCCGAAAATAATATACATACCGGTCGATGGAGTGCGGACTGGGGATCAGCGTATCCTTTACACCGGCATCATCCGTAATAATAACAAGGGCATTTTTTACCGGCTCAGCACTGTCACGGTACGGAAAGTAGGGGTCGGGATCGACAACAAATCCCGCCGACTTAGTAACGCGCACATAATAGGGCCCCCACATATTGCTGATCCTTCCCTCTATCACATACTTTGGTTTGGCTGCCTGCGGAGCGAGCTCAAAATTCCGGGTACAACTGGCAATCGTTATCGCAAAAGAAGACTGGCTATATATTGTTGAATACGCATGATGATTAGAATTTAAAGTTGTAAGCAATCGAGGGAATAATACCACCGAAGTCCACCTGGTAGGTTTTGATGTACGAGTAGTTGCGTGGGTCTTGCCGGGCATACAGCGACACTACATTGCGGCGGTTGTAGACATTATAAACACCTAGCACCCATTCACCCTCAAATTTTTTGATGGCTTTGATCCTGCTTTGCCAACTTACACTGAGGTCCAGCCGGTGGTGTGCAGGTAAGCTATACCCGTTTCGCGTACTGTAATACAAAGAGCGGATGCCATTAAAAGCATAAGTTCCCAATGCCACCGTGGCACGGTTGCCACTACGAAATACCCAATTGGCAGAAAAGCTTAATCTTTTGGATAACGTCTGGTTGTATACGATCGAAAGATTGTGCCGCCGGTCGTAACTGGCAGGATACCATTCACCATTGTTGATGCCATCAATCTGCCGCGAAGCTTTTGACCAGGTATAACTGATCCATCCTTTTGATGCCCCTTTATTTTTTTGACCAATACCTCCACACCATATCCCTTCGCCTGCCCGGTCAATACCTGCGTTTCTACTTTATCATTCAGGAATAATTCAGCATTGTCGCGGTAATCGATCACGTTCTGCGATTGGCGATAGTACAGTTCCATACTTGCCTCCCAGGAGGCGTCTGGAAAAGTCTTGAATACACCGGCCGAAAAATGATCCGAATACTGTGGTTTGAAATGCGTATTGGAAGGCATCCAAAGGTCCGTGGGCAAACCCACCGAAGTATTCGTAAGCAAATGCTGGAACTGGTAATTCCGGCCGTATGCCAGTTTAAGCGAAAGGTCAGCAGATAATAAGAACCGGGCAGTGGCTTTGGGCTCGGCCCCAAAATAGGAGGCGACGATCTTTCCTTTACCATAAAAAGTGCTGTCCGTCACTGCTGTAGTGTCTGCATTGTACTGGTACACCAATGCATCTCCCAGTGCTGCAAAGCCAGTAGCCCGAATGCCATAAGATACACTTAGCCTTTTGTTTAATTGCTGTTCATGATTGAAGTAGGCAAATACCTGGGCCGAGCTGCGGTTGTTGAGCGTAATGCCTTGGTCGGGCAAATGAGTTGTATTGGAGATCGTTTTTCCAGGCGATACATCCTGAAAGGAAATGCCCGCACCAAACTTCAGCAGACTGTTTTTGTTCGTACTCCAATCGAAATCCGTTTTCAGGATCACCTCTTTCAGGTTGGCCCGCCAGGAGAAATCCCGGGCACTGTCAAGCATAAAGTACGTATACCGGTATTGACTGTACAGCAGCGAGGTATTCGCAAATAAACGTCTGTTGAAAATATGGTTCCAACGGGCAGTAACCGTAGTATTACCCCAGTTGGTACGCGTTTCCATATCGAGGGGAACCAGGTAAAAATTATCATGACCCGTATAAGCCGATAAATACAACCGGTCACGTGGGCCAAGCGCTGTATTGATCTTGGCATTCAGGTCGTAAAAAGATATCTTGTTCTTGCTGGTAGCCGCATCGATGATATTCATTTTGTAGGCTGTATTCAGCAGGGCGCCTGTATTACTATACCTGCCTGAGATCATAAATGAAGAGCTGCCTTTTTTTAGCGGGCCTTCCCAGGTAAGCCGGCTGGCGATCAAACCAATGCCCCCGTAAGCGAATGCTCCCTGTTATTGCCTTCTTTCATGCGGATATCTATCACAGAAGAGAGCCGTCCGCCATATTGAGCCGGGAATACACCTTTATAAATGGCCACATCTTTCAGCGCATCCGTATTAAAGGCAGAAAAGAAGCCCAGCGAGTGCGTAGGATTGTATACCGGCGCTTCATCCAGTAGGATCAGGTTTTGGTCGTAAGAGCCGCCGCGTACAGATAAATTCGTAGTGCCTTCTGCAGCAGCCTGAATACCCGGCAAAAATTGCAGACTCTTCAATACATCGGGCTCACCGCCGCCCATCGCTATTTTTTTGATCTCCAGCGTACTTAGCCGGTGATTGCCTGTCACCACATTTTGAACAATGCTTTTTTGCCGGCAGAAGAAACGATAACAGCCTGCATCGTATCTGCCTCTTTCACCTGCAGTGCTACATTATGCCGATAGCTTTCCCCGATGACCACCGTTTCATTGCTCTCTAAAAAGCCAACGTGCGAGCTGTTCAATACATAATCGCCCGAAGGCACCGTCAGCGAATAAAATCCATAGGCATTTGTAAGCGTGGTGTAGGTTTTATTGCCCGATAAACTGACAGTAGACCCGATCAGCGCTTCGCCCGATTGTGCAGCCGTTATAATTCCATATACCGTTGCCGTTTGTGTCGAAGTGCTGCCTGGCTTTTTTACCAGTATATAAGTTTGTATTTGTTCATATTGTAAACCGTTGTTGAGCAAAAGGTCATCGAGCACCTTCTTCACCGGCACATTTTGTTGCCGGTACCGGATATTGCGAATGCCGGCAATAGCATCCGTTTTATAGGTGAATTTAAAAGGCGTCAATTTTTCTATCGTGCTCAGGGCCTCCTTCAGGGTTACGTTTTTAGATCGATGCTAATGGTCACTTTGCTGATGTCCTGCGCATGGCTGCGGTTTATTATCAACAGGGCACAGGATACCAGTAACAGGATGGGGATGATCCGTTTCATACAATTTTTATGAGTGTTTGCTTATTCTATAATATAAACGCCATTCTTTTTGGCGAGGGGCCTGTCAATGACAGTGCTGAGAATGTCAAGTATTTGTTGAATACCAGTGCTTTTCTGGAACTTAACCCTAAGTTTTGCTTTTGCAAGGGTAGTGTCTTTAATGACGATCGAATCTTTGAATACCCTTTGCAGATCGGCTACAATGGCGCCCAATGACTCATCATCATATACCAGTTCACCCTGCTTCCAACCGGCTATCGCCAATGTATCAATGAGCTGTTGTTGAACCATACCGGCCTGTAGTTTGATCTGCTGCCCCTTTTCCAACGTAGCCAATACCTGGTCGCCTGCCTGTACCTTTACTTTACCCCGTTGCACAGATACCATCCGGTCGCTTTCTCCCGGGTAATCCTTGATATCGAAGGCCGTTCCCAGTACCGAGGTGGTAAGCGTACGCGAGTGAACAAGAAAAGGGAGCTTATCGGCATGTTGTACATCAAACCAGGCCTGACCCGACAGATCTACTATACGCTCCGATCCGGAAAAGCCAGCGGGAAATCCAATGGATGAGGCAGCATTCAGCCATATATGACTGCCATCAGTCAGCACTACTTCGTACGACGAACCACGTGCGGTGGAGATCACGTGATAACCGGCTGCATCACCAGCATCGGTAGTGGTATAGATGATCTGGTGATCCTGCTTAGTGATAGTAGTATGCCCCAGTGTTGCCAGGGGCCGTTCTTTACTTCATCAAGCCAAATCTGCGATCCGTCGGGCAGCGTCAGTACATTGTTGGCAACAGGTGTACCAGGCAGCGGAGCTGGCCATTATGCGCAACTACCGGCCCCGTATGACTGCTGCTGTTGCTTAAAAATAAATACCCGTACTGATCAATACCAGTACAGCCGCTGCAGCAGCCCACCGGTAAATAGTACGAATACGCGCACCGTGTACAGGAACATTCATTGCAGACAACCCTGCCTGCTGCCTGATCTTTGCCAACAGGCGCTTTTCATGTTCCGCCTCACTGGCAGCAAAGGAGGCTGGGATCTCAACAGCATGATCCTGTTGCGCATTGTACCACTGTTCCAATGCCTGTCTTTCGGCCAGGGTAATGGTACCGGCAACAAGTTTGTGAACAAGCGCCTGGTAATAAACAGGATCATTGACATCATTTTCAGACATGAAAAGGCATATTTACTATACAGGTAAGAAAACAAGACCTTACCCCTATGGGCAGGAATAATTTTTTTGAAGCCTATGACAGGAAGGAAAAAAAGGATTTTAGCGAGGTGCGCAGGTGCTTCAGTGCTTTCGTCAGCTGGTTTTCCACCGTTTTTTCTGCAATATCCAGCGTTTGGGCAATTTCCTTGTGCGAGAGTCCCTTTTCCCGGCTTAGTTCATAGATAAGTTTGCAGCGCTCGGGCAGTTGAGCGGCCGTTTGATGAAGCTGTTGCTGTAGTTCTTTATAATCGTATTGTTCTTCCACGTGTGTCGTGACAGGAGTAAGTTGTTGCATATTCCCCTCCTGTTGGCGCTGGCGGTATTTTTTATGGAGCAGGCTGTATACCTGGAATTTAACCGCGGCTGCCAGGTACGATTTCAGCGACTGTTGGATATTGATCTCCGACCTGCGTTTCCACAGATCGGCAAATACTTCCTGTACCACCTCCTCAGCGTCGGTAAGGTTATCGAGTTTATTAGCTGCTACCGAAAAGAGCAGTTTCCAATACTGGTGATAGATGGCCGTAAAGGCAGCTTCGTCCCCTGCGCCAGTTGGCGCAGCCATTCAATTTCTATATGAGATGGGGAGGACATGATAGGATGAGGGAATAAAAGTAGAAATAAATTTGCTATAATTTTGCATCCATAAGTTAAATCGTATGGACGGTCAATACAGAAAAGACATTTATCCTGGTCAGGAAGTAGCCATTATTCTTAAGAAGGATCAGCGAACAGGCAAGCTCACTTACGGCATTGTAAAGGAACTCCTTACTTCAGCAGCTTTTCATTCCCGTGGCATTAAAGTGCGCCTGGAAGATGGGCAGGTGGGCCGGGTGGCCGAAATTGAAGTCGTAGACCCGGAAGGAGAGTAGGGCAGTGCAGTGCTTATGAAAACTAGCCATACAAAGAAGTATTTTATATTAGCACCATTGTTTTACCTGCGAAATACCAACCTCACCAATGCCTTTATGACAAATTGCCTTGTTGAAAGTGCGCTGTTCAAAGGCGCATTGACTACAGGCTTTAAGTTTGTTGAGAATTATTGCTATGGTAATACACTTGGTCAAAAAGAGTTTGAATTAGAATTATTCAAAACCGATAGCTTTGATGGCTTATAAATTTGGTACCGCATAAAGTTTATTAAATAGGAACTCAAATCAAACGCAATGAACCAACAGGAAATGAACTTAAACATCCGGTATGATGCTCCGGATGAAGTTTGGGATAGAGTACCTGTAATTTACGAACAACTGAAAGGCTGGTTAGGATTTAATACAGATGACAAGTCTGTCAAAAATGGATCTCCTTACTGGTTTAGTTTTAACGAAAACGAAAAACATATAACCGCATCCCTTGAACCAAGCGGATTGCAATTTGTAGGGCTTATGGATGATGAGCAATGGGCTATTTGGGTAAAAAGAGATTAAAGAAATAGCAACAAGGGAACTAGGGTATAAAGTTGGAGAAATTGAATTAGGGGAAGTTGATTTCTGAAATGAATGCTGATCGGTCTAGCTTATATAATTTCCGCTTTAAGGTGAGTCACGCTGAAGCCTGGCTGATGCAGCGCTGCAGCGTGGCCCACCTTTGTAACTGGCAAAGGTTTTCTTAACTGAACGGCATTGTAACGTATGTCTCCATTATTTTCAGGGAATTAATGACGAGTGAACTTGTTTATCTGCCGTCCGCCTGAATCGTCGTTGCCGACGTTGCCACAGATGCAGTTCAAAAGAAAGCTGCTTGTCAGGAATGCCCTTCACCTGGCCACGGGTGGTACGGCCCTCCGGCGGCTTTGAACGGCGATAGGAGGGCCGCAACTTCGTTACCGGCCAATTCACTTATTCAGTAAGATTGAAATACTTCACGACAGCATGGTAGTCTGAAAGGTCAACTGCCGGAGCCCCTGCGGCGCGTCTTCCACCAGGTAATATGGAAGAGGCAGGAGCGACTATTACTTTGATCTTATTCCAAACTACCGTTGATCCATTGTAAGCCGTAAAACTTGCATTGAACAACCTTAATGAGAGTATAAATTTATTCCCCGTGGATGCACGTAGACTATAAATTGTTTGATACTGTACAGAAGTACCATATCCACCCACACCGGGAATGGGGTACCAGTCAGTACTATAGGCAGCCGGTATGTAATAAGCAAGTACCAGGCTCGAATCCATCCTTGCCTGCGTTACATTACTTAACGTCAGATCAGTGCCAATAGTCATCGAAATGGGGCCATTATACGTGTACATGATCACATTGGCATTTCCGGAAATGCCTTGTGGCCCCTGCGGCCCATCGACCCCTTGTGGGCCAGTATTTCCAGTATCTCCTTGCGGGCCCGTATCTCCTTTTTTGCAGGATAGGATAGTACTGAGGAACAGTAACACGACAAGAATAGATTTTAAATGTGACATAGTTTTTATTTTAAGCTATAAAAAGGAAAATGAGGAAAACAAAACCTTGCTAAGGTCGCAGGTATCATTACTGAAAATTATCAGGTTTAGCCATTGGCGGAGACCAGTGAGCAGGTGGGTTATATGTTTGCATTTTAGGTAAGATTTGCACTCCTTTCCGAATACCCGGTATGGCGAAACGGGTCCGACAGTTTCTGTAAATAATGGTTGTGTAGTAAGTCGTATCATAATGAACTTTTGACACAATGATACGATGGCTGGAAGGTGGTTTCCAAGTTGCGGTGTCGCAAGGTGTCGTAAAGCGTCTAAAATGTCCGGGCATGCCCGGTATAATTTGACTTACTGGTTGTTGGGCAGCGTTAGGAAGTCAGAAAACCAGCCTGTAAGGTAGTTGCCAATTGGGGTGATTTGATGATGCCAGGGCTGACCAGGAGCTGATCAGGTGTTGATCAGGGTACGATCAGGACTTACCCAGGGCTTAGGCGGGAGTTAACCAGGGCCTGACCAGGACTTTACCAGGGAAATACCAAGGGAATACCAGGCAATGATCAGGCAAACACCAGGGAAATCACGAAGTGTTCTTAGTTAAATAGGATGTCAATTGCCTCCCATCTCGCAATCTTTGTGCTTTATTTTGACAATCCGTAAGCATTATTTTTTTCCAGCACCGTTGCAATCGGAACAGGTGATGGTGGTTTGTCCCTGGCATTTGGTGCATTCGGTTTTTCCTTCTCCTTCGCAGTCCTCACAAGTTATTTTGCCTCGCCGGCAATCAAAACAATCTTTTTTACCATCACCACCACAGGAGTAGCATTCTTTGCTTCCTGATCCATTGCAATCACTGCATATCATTTCCCGGTAGTTCCCATCACTGTCATAGCCATACGCTGTTCCATCACCCAGGCAATTGATGCATCTTTTTCTCCTTCTCCATAACACCAGCTGCATCGTTCAAAACCATCACCTTCGCAGGATGAGCATTCGGTAGTACCTTCTCCTTCACAGTTCTCACAGTCAAGCTTGCCTTTCGCATCACAGAGTGAACATTCCAGTACTCCCTTTCCACTACAGGTTTCACATTTGAATTTGCAACTAAGATGTGCTATTAAAAGCGGGAAAACCAATAATGTAATAGCTGTTCTTTTCATAGTTATGAATTGGCGGTAATCCTCAATTTTTGTCTACAGAACTCATCCCGGGGGTAAGGTTGATCATTCCAATGAAAAAGAAACGGGGTAAACACCCTTTTTGCAAAAGAATAGGAGGTAGGCAAATGGGGTATATTGACAGTTTAATGGCTCAATTGGCCATAATTCCTGCACGGAATACAGTTATGGCCAGAATGGCAAACAGAGATAATAGTTGGACGATACTCTTTTTCAAAGGATTCTCCTCAATGGTACCTCGATAGGTTCGCTCTTCCTCCTCTTTGGGTCCTCATTGCTTCCTCGGGGCCCGAGGAGCCATTGAGGAGGCATTGAGGAAGATCCGGGGAAGCAATGAGGACAACCTGTGAGTTTTGTGTTATTCGTCCCAGGGCATTCGTCATTCGTCCCAGGTGTTTCCTCGGATCGCCCCAATTGGGAAGGAGTTTTCGAGGAAAAAAATACAGTTCGTCCCAAAACATGAGTCGTTCGTCCCATCTATCGGAGGAGGCCGTCCCATTTTTGAAAAACAGGAGGGGAGGCTGTTGTAGATTTGGGGTAACAAGTCAGGTACAAGGTGAGTCACTCTGCTGTCCGGTGGATGCTGCGTTGTAGAGCGGTCCATCTTTAGGGCCAGGTGTTAGTTAGCGATATGGAATCAGTCCAGGGCAAAGCCTACAGCCTTGCAAAAGTGATACCTTAGAGCTTCATTATAATTTAATAGAGTGGATTTTATCTGAAAAGGTTTTGACCAATACTTTGGTGTATTGTTTTGTTAGGTATAATGATAGTTAAGTATAGTTTTTAATCATGCAATTAACGAAATTATCCCAAAGATGATAGATAATGTAACGCCAAGCCATTCAATGAACCTTCCTTGTTTATTACCTGTAACAAGCAAAGTCGCAATAAAAATAAATGTACATTGAAATGAAATATATAATGCAATTCGTTTTGGATGGATAGTCAACCAGTTCCATTTTACCCAAGTATTAAATGACCATAGGAATATTGATGCAAGTAGTAGAAAAAGGCCCACAAAAGTGATTTTGTGTTGACCCCAGATACTTATTTGGGGAGTAGGCCTATTTGTTTGAAGATGATTAAAAGAAAGCGCAGGAGGTAGTTGAAGTTCATCTAACATTGAAAGAGACACCGCAAGAAGATCACTGTAGCTATCATTCCATTCTTTTGAATCAATCCGTCCTTTACTTTGGATAGAACTGAAGTTTATTTTTTCAAGATTGTAGATATAAAGTGTTCTTGGTAGCGATTTGAATACCAATATCACACGAATGTCAAAACTTATAAAGGATCCCAAAATACTTACCATACGAGAGGTTTTTCTTATTGCAGATCTTATAGATGTTGAACCCCGCATTATCTGGGATTTAATAACTGCGAGTATTAGGAAATAAAAATAAATAAATGCGGGTATTGAGGCCATTACAAAAACAATCGCTTGATATAGTTCATTATTAGTGTCAAGCAACAGTCCTTTTATTCGGTGAACAGAATTGTAGTGGGTGGAGTACTATCCGCCAGCTAAAACTGGATTATATAAACAAAAAGGCCTCACTTTCGTGAAGCCTTTCCGTGTACCGAGGATGGGAATTGAACCCATCACCTCAGGGTTATGAATCCTGCGCTCTAACCAACTGAGCTACCTCGGCAAAAAGTGTAAAATAATCTTACCATTTCTGCATAGATTTCTTTACAGGTGTAAAGTAAAACATTCAAATCTGTACAGTTTATTTTACGTTTTGGGCTGCAAAAATAGCTAAAATCACCTTTCGGCAAAAACTTAATTCAAAGAAAGTCAAAAAGTTCGGCCGGCCCGCCACCAGCCACCATCCCAGGACCTTAATACCCAACCGGACAAGCATACTTACTGGTAATCCGTGGTTTACAGGGGTTGTCACTGTCCTGCGGATAGGTGTCCACATCCCATACAAATCCCAGTTCCGAGCTACCCGTGGTATAGGAATACCGGTTATTACCCAAAGGCGCATCATGGGCAATACCCGCCCGCACCTTATGCCGCGTATTCTCCCGGCCCGATAAATTGAGGCTCAACGTCACCGTAAAAGCATCCATATCCCGGAAATTAATGCTGCTCCGGTACCATAAGCCCACACTGATGTCATAATTATTCTGCGTCACCTCAGCACCTACCTGCATGGAATTGTTCCTGGCCTGCCGGTACAGCAATCCCGCCAAACTGTACGACCAGCTTCGTTCGGGATTGGTATAGGTATACATCACATTGCCTCCCCACCGCACAGGCAGTTGACTACGGGCGGTATCGGAACTGGAGATCAGCGATTCATCCGGCCGGTTGATATGATGGCCACTGAAACCCAGTAAGAGCCGGCTGTTCTCTGTCAGGTTGTAATTGAAAAAGCCCCGGTGCCAAAATCAGGCCGCCACTTGCCATTATTCACCGCCGCATCAGCTCCGCTTCTGCTGCCCGGTATCACCCCATCCACATCGAGCTGATCGGCAAATACCAGTTTGCTGAAATCAATACGCCGCTGGGTCACCCCAAACTGCAGTCCCATCGCCAGAAACCATTTGGGCAACTCACCATTTTCGGCAGCCGATAAAGTAGCCGAACAAATGGTATAAGAATAAGAACCATAAATACCCGTTTGTTTTAAATATCCTTCACTACTATGCGTGCCCAGCAATCCAAACCCTCCTTTCAGCGAAGGCACGTATTTGTCCACCGATACCGCTGTATAGCTGAACTGCGAAGGGATGGTCCACCACTGGCGCCGGTGAATGGCGCTGAACCGCAGGTCATGTTCCCCCGATCCCGTTGCCGCCGGATTCAGATAAATGGGCGACAGAAAAGCCTGGGAAAAATAGCATCCTGCGCACAAACTTGCTGTCCGCCAAACGCCAATACCATCATCACAAATAAATATCTATTCATACGCCTGGTATTAATTAGTGCATAGCTCTATTATATTATCATCGTAAAATGGTTACAAAACCTGCTTTCACCGGTTTGCTGCTACCCGGATACAACATGCCTTTCCATTCAGTACCATTTCGGTATTTGGCTTCTATTTGCCATTGATAACTATCCTGCTGCACAGGCTGCCCGTTCACCCGGCCATCCCATCCCTGGTTGGGCGATCCATTGCCATCCAGACTGGTACTCTCAAATTGCAATTGCCCCCAGGCATTGAAGATCCGCAACCGGTATTGCGATAATCCTTTGCCCATGGGCAAAAACTGCCGCAAGCCTGCCTGACTACAACCAGGACAAATAGCATTGGGCACCTGCAAATAGCCGGCGAGGTAAAGTATGGTCACTTTTACAGCATCACTGGCCCGGCAACCGGTGGAATAGTCGATCGCCACCACCTTCACTATATAAGAACCGGTATCGGCATAACGATAAGTCACCTCACGGCCGCTGCGGTGTTGCCGTGTAGCATCACCCATATCCCAGTCGTATATTTTATTGGGATTGCCGCCAATGGAATCCTTGAATTGGAAAGTATAATTGGGTTGTTCCTGCACCACGCCTGGTGTTACCCTGATCACTGGTTTCAGCAAGGGTTGAATAGTGATAATACCCGCATTGGCCGTGTCACTGCACCCCACACTGTTTACCGGTACCACCCGCACCGTGAAGGCCGAACGGTCTTCGTTGGTACGTGGCACAGTAAAGCGATAAACAAACGGATTGCTGGTGCCTTCATGCCGGTCATTCACCATCCACTTGTATTGAATAGCGTCTGCACCAGTATAAGTTACGCCTGCTTTAAAGAAGATGGTCGTATCCGTATTGCAGGTTACCGGGTTCACCGGTGTCACTACTGCCCTTGGTGTGCTGAATACCTCAAAGCTGTAGATCGTACTGTCTATACAACCAGCAGCCGTTTGCACCACCAATTGTACCTGGTATTTACCAGGTGTATTGTACACATAAGAAGCAGTAAGCCCGCTGGCCTGGAATACACCTGCATTGTGATGCGAATCGTAAAATTTCCATTGTATATGTTGTGCCGCAGCAGCGCCCCGGCAGTTACACGAAGGGTAAAGGGCACACAGGGTTTATCAGTACCCACAACAATCTGAGGTAGTATCTTATCCACCACCACCACCTGTTGTTCGGTGGTATCTGTACAGGCTACGCCAAAATTGGTGACCGATTTGGCAACCAGCTTCACCGTATAGGTTCCTGCTTGTTTATATTGACGACTGCCATCAACGGAAGACGTCACCTGCCCATCGCCCCAATGCCATTCATAAGCCTGCGCATGTTGAGAGGTGTTGGTAGCACTGATCACACTATTGGTACATACCGGCGAGTTATTGACCGTAAAGCCAGCCACCGGCGTAGCATATACGGTTACCTGCCGTTTAATGGTGGTATCTGTACAGTTGTTGATGAGGCGGATAGTGATCGTAAAATTGCCCGCCTGGTTAAATACATGCGCTACCTGGTCCTGGTCATTGGGCGTCACGATCTCGGGTGTACCGTCCCCAAAGTTCCATACAAGCCGGGCGGCTCCCGCACTGCCGTTGTTGAATACGGCCGTATGTGGTGCGCAACCTGCTAATTGATTACCATTCACCGATACCTGTGCCTGGATGGTATTGGGCGATACCAGCAGCGAAATAGATTGGGTATCCCTGCCACAACGGTTTTCGGCAATAAGGCGTACAGTATAGGTGGTGATAGTGCCCGTATAATACACGTGATCCATCATCCCCGTTCTATAGGTGGTATCGCGTTTCCCATCGCCAAAATCCCAGTAAAAGGCCGTATGGTGCCCGGGTGAGGTATTGCGTATCTGTGCACGAAAAGGAGAGCAACCCTCAGTTTGATCTACGCCAAAACGGGCTTTCGCAGCAGCATATACCTTTACACTGTCCAGGTGATAAGTAGTATCACAACCGTTGAAAGCCTTCAACGTAATATAATAGGTGGTATCGTTATAACCGGGGCTGGGTGGAAAATTAATCCTACCGGGTTGAGCTTGTGTACTCAAAATACCATTGCCAAAATTCCAGAAGAACTGCACACCGGCAATTGAGCTGGAAGTATTTGTAAAATCAACATGCAAGGGGTGCATCCTTCTTTTGCTGATTGCCTGAAGCTGGCTATTACATTGGCAGCCGTTTGAAACGTCATTTGCATACTGTCGGCCTTACAACCCAATGCACTTTGTACCACCAGTTTTACCACCAGTGTTTGTCCGGCAACACTGATCAAATAGGAGGGAGGAGCGCCGGTATTGTTACTGCCGGCCAGGGCGCCATTCATATACCAGCTATACGTTCCATTCCCAGCAGGGAAAGTAGTAACACGGATCACTGTATCGAGGTTCACCGGCGAACACAGGGTAGTGTAGGGTGCAGTAAATTGTGCTTTGGCATCCGGGTTCACCTGCACCGGCACCTGTACCGTATCGCGGCAGCCATTGGCCAATGAGCCCATCACCTCATACGTAGTGGTAGCGATGGGCGTAGCTATTACTACATCCGTATTGGCATTGTTGAGCGTGGCTGCGGGTGTCCATACATAATTCCCTGCACCGGAAACCGTGAGTTGAATGGAACCGCCAATACATACCTGGCCAGTAGCAGGCTGTACCATCATATTGGGCTTGCGCCTTACAGTAATGTAAATGGAATCTTCGTTAACACAATTACTACCTGCAGCGGCCGTAAGTTTAAATCCATACGTGGTATCATTGGCCGTACCCGTATATTCCAGCGTAGCCGATGGATTGCCGCTTGTAGAGTTGCTTAGTCCGATCAACGGCGACCAGCTATAAGTAACGCCCGGTACGGGAGCTACTCCCAGCACCATGGTTTCACCACTGCATATATTTTTGTCATTCCCTGCATTGGCCACCGGTTTATCAGTGATCGTTACAGTAGTATTGACCGTGGTGACCAGGTTGCAGCTTTGATCCGTTACTTTCAGTTGAACAGCAAAGGTGCCGGTAGCTGCATAAGTAATATTGCCGGGCACTGTGCCCGTAGAGGTAGCAGGCGATCCATTGGCAAAAGTCCATTCATAAGTCAGCGGACCATTGGAATAACAGGCGTTCACAGAGGCCGTGGGGTAATCGCATTGTTTACACAAACCGCAGTAATAGCACCTATACTTACTTTGGGCAGTCCTTTTACATAAATAGTGGTTTCCTGGTACACGGGCGCGCAGGTGCCTGATGCGTTCTTTGCAGAAACGGTTAGACGTACCACATAACGGCCTGTTTGATTAAACCGGATCACCGGTGAAGCCGATGTATTGCTGGTGCCGTTCATAAAGGAATAAGGTGTTCCTTGGATGGTATTGCAAGTAAGCGGATCACTGTATTGTACCGTCCAGGCATAATCGTCACCAAAGCAACCACCAATAGGGGAGGAGTTGGTAAAGGTAACGTTGCCGGGCGTACAAAGGGTGTCGGTACTGGCAGTAAATGTTACTTGCGGAGGATTGCGTACACAGATCACCCGTTGCGTGCTGTCGAGGCCACAGCGATCATTGGCAATATATATCTTGATCGTATAATTACCGGGAGCGGTAAAGTTGATGCCAAACGAATGACTGCCGCTGGTCCACAGCAAGGCATTGTCATGGCTGCCATTCAAGGATCCCAGGGAGCCATTGGTGAGAGAGTAGCCCGTAGCGGGAGATATGGCCCATACTTGCTTGCCGGTATTGACACAGGTAGCCGTGGTGCCATTCACCGAGTTTACGATATTGCCAAACTGCGAAGTACTGTTAATGGTAACCGGGTTGTTAACACATACAGCCGCTGCCGGTAAGCCAATGCTTGCCCTTGGTTTTCCCGATACATAGATGGGCACTACCGAAGGACTGGTGGTGCCACAAGGGTTGGTGATCGTCAGGTAGGCGCCAAATGCATTGATGAAGGAACTGATACCATTATTACTCACCGTGCCGCAACTGCCACGATCAAAGAAATGCCCCACTACTGCCGGGGCAGGATGCAGGAACGTTTTTTCAAAAGAACCATCATTGATCAGGAAAGAATACAAAGTACCGGGTGGATTGGTATTTACCCCGTTGATGGTAAAACGAAGAGAGTCGGTGGCGCAAATATCAGTATTGCCCAGGCTGGCCAAACCCCTGCCGGATTGGAGCCTACAAACACCGTGTATCTTTTAATGCCGATACATCCATCCGTGCTGGTTACTTCTATCGATAGCGTACTGCTGCCCCGTGGAAAAGTATGTCGTATGATGGCGCCGGCGGGCCAGGTAGAGAAGGTAGAATCAGGTTGCCCATCCCCCATTTTATTACATAACCGGTATTGTTGCCTCGCGTAGTGGAAGCATTGATAAAACTGAAAGTGTAGGAGGGAATATTGCTGCAAAACTTGAAAGTAGGTATCCCATTGAAAGTACCAAAGTTCACCAGAGGATCCGCATTGCCAATGGCCGCATCCGGAACCCGGTTTACTGTTACCAACCTGGTCGTTGAATCCTTACAACCATAATAATTGGTAGCCACCAGCTTTACCGGGAAGGTTTGGTTGCCCGGAGGCCCCACTGCTTCAAGAAACGGATGCACCGGATCTTTTTCCGTACTGGTATTGCCGGGCGAAAAGGCCCATACATAACTGAGCTGATTGCCGGTGCTTCCATTGGAGAAGTTGATCGGTATATTGCCGCATACGTTGTTGGGACCGAAATTGAAACTCACCATTGGCTTTTCGTCCGACACCTGTACAATCACGAACATGGAATCGGAAAAGCCACCCCCACTGATCCGTTGCCAGGTAGTATCGAAACCCGGCTTATTGTACACTATGGGTGGTGGATTGATGCCAGCACCAGTGGCGGGTGTACCACCGCGGAAAAACCACTCGATAGTAATGGAACCCTGGCCCACACTTTGATAGGTGACCGTGCTGCCCTGGCATACGCGTACCGTATCGCCACTGTTCATGATCTTGCCATTGGCCCTGATGCCCGCAATCACCTGCGCGTGCAATAGCTTAGGCATTCCTGCCAATAACAACAATAAAAAGGAATAGGTCAATACACCCTTCAGGCACATGAGCTGTACTTAACAGTTAGAAATGATCAATATGTTTTGTTGCCAAACAATGGTTGGGTATATACAATAGGAAGTTGGGACTAGTAGCCTGGTCTGGAACCAATCTGGTCTTAAATATGGAAACTGGAGGAAGTGAGGGTGTGAAGGCGTAAATATATAAAGAATACTATATGCAGCAAGAGGCATTTCACCCAAAATGCAGGATTATCGTGCCTTTTACAAAAAAATAATCCCGGATCACCTTTTCAGGTGTCCGGGATGCTATCTAATATAGTGAAATCACTAGGCTTTTCGGCCAGGATACACTTTCAGTGCCGCTTCCAGGCAATCCATTGCCTTATTCAGATCATCTGCATTCAACACATAAGCCAGCCGCACTTCATTCAATCCAAGACCCTTGGTACCATAAAAACCGGTAGCAGGAGCCAGCATCACCGTTTGTTTTTCGTGTGCGAATGATTCGAGCAACCACTGACAAAATACATCGGCATCATCAATCGGCAACCGGGCAATGGCATAGAAGGCGCCACCAGGATTGGGACAGAAAACACCTTCCATCGCATTCAGTCTGCTCACCAGCACATCGCGGCGTTTCTTATATTCAGCCTTGGTAGCATCAAAATAATCTTCTGGCAGGTCTACCGCTGCTTCTCCCAATATCTGAGCAAAAGAAGGAGGGCTAAGCCTGGCCTGGGCAAATTTCATAGCCGTATCCAATACCTGCATGTTGCGGGTGATCATTGCACCAATACGACCGCCGCAGGCACTATATCTTTGGAGATCGTATCCATTAAGATCACATTCTCTTCCACCCCTTTCAAATGCATGGCGCTGATATGCTCACCATCATAGCAAAACTCGCGATAAGCCTCATCGGCAAACAGGTAAAGGTTATGTTTCTTGATGATCTCCTTCAGCGTTTCCATTTCCTCCCGGCTGTAGAGGTAACCCGTGGGATTGTTGGGATTGCACAATACAATGGCCTTTGTTTTGGGACCAATCGCTTTTTCAAAATCACTGATGGGAGGCAGGGCAAAGCCAGTTTCGATATGCGAAGTGATGGGCTTTACTACTACATCGGCTGCCACGGCAAATCCATTGTAATTGGCGTAAAAGGTTCGGGGATGATCACCTCATCACCGGCATCCAGGCAGGCCATGAAACCAAACAGAATGGCTTCCGATCCGCCCGTAGTAACAATGATCTGAGTATAATCGATCTCAATCCCTCTTTATGATAATACTGCACCAGCTTACGGCGGTAACTTTCATTACCGGCACTATGACTATATTCCAGTACTTTAAAATCGGCATGGCGCACGGCATCCAGCGCCGCTTTGGGCGTTTCGATATCCGGCTGACCAATATTAAGGTGATATACTTTTACACCTTTCTTCTTAGCTGCTTCGGCATAAGGAACCAGCTTACGGATGGGAGAAGGGGGCATGGTTTGCCCGCGATGACTGATTGTTAACATGCCGCAAAAGTAAGGAGGATTCCGACATCAAATAAACCCTTTACAATTCTTCGCACCACACTGGCAGGGTAGCTTGCCATCATGATGTGTTTCACCGTAATTACAGGTCAATTCTTCATTCACTTTAATGGGTCTTAAAGCATAAAATTCCACCCGGCGATGCGTGAGGCGCATATAGGTATTGGGATCGCAGGAGTGGTTGATATACCGCAGCTCATTGCTGTTGACTGAGGCATTCAACGCTTCGCCATTGTCAAATTCCACCATCGCCACGCGTTTCGTTTGCGCCGTAATGCGCCGCGCTTCGCGGATGGTGATGATCACCCCACCCAGGTCGCCAATCTTTTTGCGGGCAGGTATGCGTTCCAGCGCATAGGCTCCCTGGCCGTCGATCTGGCTTTGGGCTACTTTAATAGGATACAATACCCGGTATTCGGGGTAATCAACGTTTTTTGGAGGAAGTGGGTGGCATGGGTAGTAATTTAATGGCTGGCAAATCTACAGGATTGAATCCTTTGCCGATGATCCGGGGATAGTTAGGGGATACTTTATAAGCCAAAAAATCCCCATAGCCGAAGCTATGGGGATCTATATCAATTTATTAATGGGAATTACTTACCCTTTTTAGAACCTTTATCTTTTTCGTATTTGGCAAAATCCACCTCATTCAGCACCTCGCCTTTGATCCTGATCTCCATAGGAGTATCAATACCGGCTACTTTAATAGTAATGCTCTTGGTGAAAGTTCCCAGGGTGGCGGCATTGAAGCCGGCAGTAACCTTGTCTTGTTTGCCTTTTGCTACGGGCGCTTCAGGCTTAACGGGAGTAGTGCAACCGCAAGAAGCGATGGCCGATTCGATCACAATAGGCTTGTTGCTGGCATTGGAGAATACAAAATCATAAGTAACAGGTACATTTTGCTTGATCTTGCCGAAATCATGCTCTAACTCTTTGAATTTCACTACATCTGCTGCTTTTTGACCAGCAGCTGAAGGAGTTTGGGCGAACATCGTAGCTGATAATAGCAAAGCACTGAGAGCCAATACAATTCGTTTCATATCTAATTGGTTTTTTATTGTTTTAACAAAGATAAGGACGCATTTGCAGGTGCGGAAGTTGCCGGCGCCTTGTAAACTGTTCCTGTAATGACAATGGTTTTTGTTTGGTTATTGTTATACAAAATAGTTACAGTTTTGTTGAACGGTCCCTCGGCTGCTGCATTATACCCTACCTTAATAGAAGTAGTAGCACCGGGTTGGATGGGCTCACGATTCCACTCGGGAGTTGTACATCCGCAGGAGGCTTGAACATTGTCCAGGCGCAAGGCCTCTTTACTTGTATTGGTAACCTCAAATACATGGGTTACAGGCCGTCCTTGAGGGATTTTTCCAAACTCAAAACTGGCTTCTTTTAAGGCCAGCACCTCCGGTGGGGTCGACTTGCTGTCGGGAGCAGTTTGAGCCTGCGCGGCCGTTGCTAAACCTGCTACCAGTAATAGAATTATCCATTTTTTCATACTGCTAAGGATTTGGTTAAGAACCCTTCAAAATTACATTTTTAACGTACTTGCAGATAATTAATTTTAGCCCTAATGACAATTTTTTAACATCCCGGTAAAAGCAGCTCGTTGGGGGCATATAATCAATACTTTTACATCATGGAAAACACGATTCACAACCCATTGCTGACCAGCGAGAAACTTTCTTTCGACAAGTTCAGGGAAGAAGTACTCCGGGATTACCGGATGGCCTGTGAAAGCCGGGAAGCCAGCCTGATGGGCCGTAAAGAGGTGCTCACAGGGAAGGCCAAATTTGGCATTTTCGGTGATGGCAAAGAGGTAGCCCAGATTGCAGTCTCTAAATTCTTCCAACCCGGTGATTTCCTGTCGGGTTACTACCGTGATCAAACACTGGCATTTGCTACGGGAACAGCCACTTTGGAAGAGTTCTTCTCCCAGTTGTATGCTGATCCCAATACAGCCAATGATCCGCATAGTGCAGGCCGGCAGATGAACTCCCATTTTGCTACGCCCAACCGCGACAGTAATGGTGATTGGCTGGACCTGGTGAATCGTAAAAATATTGCAGCCGGTATGGCGCCTACCGCCGGCCAGATGCCCCGCTCCCTGGGTTTTGCCCTGGCATCAAACTTATTCCGGCATTCCAGCGCCTTGCAGGATATGCATGAACTAAGCGATAACGGTAATGAGATCTGTTTTTGTACCATTGGCGATGCTTCCACCTCCGAAGGACATTTCTGGGAAACCGTGAATGCTGCCGGTGTATTGCAGGTGCCACTGGCCATTTTTGTGTGGATGATGGATATGGCATTTCTGTACCCAAAAATACCAAACTACCAAGGGCTCTATTTCAGAAGCCCTGAAAGGAATGCAAAAAAAAGACCATACCAACGGTTTCGACATCTATAAGCTGAAGGCATGGGATTATGCCGGGATGTGCGAAGTGCTGGAATCGGCCCTGGAGAAAATACGGACCACCCATATACCCGCCTTGTTCCATGTAGAAGAGGTAACCCAACCGCAGGGACATTCCACCTCAGGCAGTCACGAACGCTACAAAACACCCGACCAGTTGGAATGGGAAAGAGAATGGGATGCCAATAAGAAAATGCGTGAATGGGTATTGGAAAATGAATTGGCCAGTGAAGATGAATTGATCGACATAGAAGTAGCTTCCAAAGAACTGGTACGCGATTGTAAGAACCGTGCCTGGGAAAAATACATAGCGCCCATCAAACAACAAGTAACTCAATGTGTAGAGCTGTTTGATGCGCTGATTGCACAGGGTATTGATGTACAGGGCGATATTGAAAAAGCCAAACATGAATTGGTCATTAACCGCGAGCCCCAACGCAAAGATGTGCTCCATACCCTGCACCGGGTGATCAGTGCTGCGGGCGATTCCTTACAGGCCAATGAGGTAAAAGCATTGTATGCTTCCCTTAAGCAGGAAGGATATGATTTTTACAATACCTACCTGTATGATGAAAGTGAGAAAAGCCCGTTGAAAGTAAAACCGGTAGCAGCTACTTATGCTGCTGATGCCCCCATGAACAATGGCTATGAAATATTGAATAAATATTTTGATATCCTCTTCAGCCACAATCCCAAAGTATTGGCTTTTGGGGAAGATGTGGGCAAAATTGGCGATGTGAACCAGGGCTTTGCCGGGTTACAGGCCAAGTATGGTCAGTACCGCATTTTTGATACGGCTATCCGCGAACTCACCATCATGGGCCAGGGCATTGGTTTGGCCATGCGTGGTTTGCGGCCCATTGCCGAAATACAATACCTCGATTATTTATTATATGGCTTACAGCCATTGAGCGATGATGCCGCCAGCTTGCATTGGCGTACCAAGGGAAGGCAGAGCTGCCCCCTTATTGTGCGCACCCGTGGTCACCGCCTGGAGGGTATTTGGCATAGCGGCTCACCACTAGGTATGATGATCCACTCCCTGCGCGGTATGCATATTTGCGTACCCCGTAATATGGTGCAGGCAGCAGGTATGTACAATACCTTATTGGATGGAAATGATCCAGCTATTGTGGTAGAATCTTTGAATGGTTATCGCCTCAAAGAAAAACTGCCTTCCAACCTGCTTGATTTCCGTGTACCCCTGGGTGTACCCGAAGTGGTGAAAGAAGGTACAGATATTACAGTAGTGTCTTATGGTTCTACCCTCCGCATTGCACAGGAAGCCGCTGTAGTGCTGGAAAAGGAAGGCATCAGTTGTGAAGTAGTAGACGTACAAACATTGTTGCCTTTCGATATCGATCATCATATACTGGCTTCTTTGAAGAAAACAAACCGCATTGTATTTGTAGATGAAGATGTACCGGGAGGCGCCTGTGGTTACATGTATGCAGAAGTAATGGAAAAACAGGGCGGCTATCGCTGGCTCGATGTATCGCCACGCACTATTACAGCCAAGGCCCACCGCCCCAGCTATGGCAGTGATGGTGATTATTTCAGCAAACCCAATCTGGAAGAAATTATTGATGTGATCAGAGAAATGATGGCAGAGTAAGGGATAGTGGTAAATATTCACTACTTACCACTCGCTTTTTAGTTAATACCCAAAAGCTAATAGCTAACTGCTAACGCCTGAGTTGAATGGAGTATAATTTCCTAAACATTATCGACATCCTTGGAACCATCGCTTTTGCTGCATCCGGTGCTTTTTCCGCTATGGAGCGAAAGCTGGACCCTTTGGTGTGGTTATCCTGGCATTTGCAACGGCTATAGGGGGCAGTACCTTACGTGATGTTATGATCGGTAGTGTACCCGTAGCCTGGCTGCGTAATGATATGACAGCCCTGGTTATTTTGGCTACTGCTTTTATCACCCTGTTCTTTGGACAATACGTAAAACAATTCCATAAAATCCTTTTTTATTTGATGCCCTGGGATTGGGGGTATTCACGTTGATCGGTATGGAGAAAGGGCTACGCATGGAATTGAGCCCAGGGATCTGTATTGCGTTGGGAACCATTACTGCCTGTTTTGGCGGCGTGATCAGGGATGTATTGCTTAATAATGTACCGCTAATCTTTCAACGCGAAATTTATGCCTCTGCTTGTATATTGGGAGGCACCCTTTATCTTTTACTTCAAAAAACAGGTATCTCCAATGACTGGAATACCATCCTGGCCATCCTCGTAATTGTTTTGATCCGTATTATTGCTATGCGTTATAAGCTCAAATTGCCCAGGGTGTATGAAAACAGGATGTGATCGCGGGTTGTACCGAAAGCTTGCGATAGTAGGTAGCGCGTAAGGTGAGCAGGAAGGGAGAATGTTCCGGACATGGTTACAGTTATTCATTTTTAGACACTTATTAACCAGTTGATAATTGAAAAACTCGAACTATGAAATTGGACCTTTATCAGGTAGATGCTTTTACCGATAAGTTGTTTGGGGGCAACCCGGCTGCTGTAATTCCCTTGCAGGAATGGATAAGTGATGAGCAAATGCAGCAACTAGCCATGGAAAACAACCTCAGTGAAACGGTTTTCTTTGTGCCTGCGGGCCCTACAGATGATTATGATTACCATATTAGGTGGTTTACACCTGCCTCCGAGGTCAATCTTTGCGGCCATGCTACCCTGGCATCGGCTTGGGTGTTGTACCATATTCTGGGTTACAATAAACCTACCATCCGCTTTCAATGCCTTAGTGGACTACTTACTATTACCCGCCAGGAAGATATTATCAGCATGGATTTCCCCGCCTGGAAACCACAGCCTTTGAAAGATTTTCCGGCCGACCTGGCCGTAGCCCTGGGCTTTGTGCCTTTTGTGAATGTGTATAAATACCGAGATTTCCTGGTGGAACTGGAAAATGAAGAAGCGGTGCGCAAGTGCCAGCCCGATTTTGTAAGGCTGAAGAGAATGGGAGAGAAGGCCATTATCACTGCGCGGGGCACCGACGTGGATTTTGTATCCCGTTTCTTTGCGCCCATTGTGGGTATTGATGAAGATCCGGTAACGGGTTCAGCCCATTCCCAGTTGATTCCCTATTGGGCAGAGAAGCTGGGAAAGACTAACTTGCGGGCGAAACAGCTTTCCAGGCGCGGAGGCGATTTGTGGTGTACCGCGCAAGGTGAGCGTGTCACCATTGCCGGACAATGTGTTTTTTCATGAAAGGAGAGATCAACCTATAGGTTTTCAGTAAACGGGAAGCCGTTCAGATCAAAATTAATAGACGTGTTATCAGCCAAAGAAAAACGATTTATCAAGTATTGGGAAGAGCAACGTACGGGCGGGCGCTTTTCTTATTTTGCCCTGTATATACCTGTCATTACAATTATTTGCAGCATCATCACTGCTTTCCTGTTTTCGATGTTGTCCGTAGTGGGCAGGGAATACTTTGTTGCAGTGGTGGTGGTTAGTGCTATTTTCTCAATAACCATTACCATTCTTACCTGGATCAATAATGAAAGAAAATTCAAAGCCATTATCCGGCGGGAGGTGAAAGAAGGAAGGTCGGCAGAGAATACAGGAGACAACATTCAGCATACAGAATAAGTACCAATATTTAATAATAGCGAAGGCCGTAAGCAGTTTTACATGTAACAACTACTTACGGCCTTCTTCTGTATTCTATAGGCTGAATGCTGTATTCTTGCTTTCCTACGCCAAATTATGGAACACCTTCTGTACATCTTCGTCCTGTTCCAGCTTATCTACCAGCTTCAGTACTTCCTGGGCTTGCTCTTCTCCCAGTTCAACAGGGGTGCCGGGTATCCATTCCAGTTCGGCGCTGATGGGGGTAATGCCTTTTTCTTCCAGTGCTTTTTGCATGTTGCCAAAGTCGGTAAAGCCCACACGCACTACCAATACCGTTTCGCCATTCTCACCAGTACCTTCTCCCAATTCTTCCAGGCCAAAGTCGATCAGTTCCAGCTCCAGGTCGTCGAGATTCAGTCCTTCGGGCTTTAACTTGAAAACGCCCATTTTCCTGAACTGAAAGCTTACACTATTGCTATTGCCCAGCGTTCCACCGCCCTTGTTGAAGGTAGATTTCACATTGGCTACGGTACGTACATGGTTGTCAGTAGCGGTTTCTACCAGGATGGCTACCCCATGCGGGCCATATCCTTCATAGAGGATCTCTTCATAGTTCTCCATTTCCTTGCCCTGGGCGCGCTTGATGGCGGCCTCTACCCGGTCCTTAGGCATGTTGACACTCTTGGCATTCTGCATACACCGGCGGAGGGCAGGATTGGTATGGGGGTCGGGACCGCCGGCTTTTACGGCAATGGCAATTTCCTTTCCAATACGGCTGAACTGTTTGGCCATTTTGTCCCAACGGGCAAACATGGTGGACTTACGAACTTCAAATATCCTACCCATAATATGATTAATTACTGATTATGATGATTTTATTCATGGTCCTGATCCCCAAAAACAGGCTGATCGGACCTTGCAGGGCTGCAAAAATAAAACATGCTGCTGGTATAAAAAAACGTCCCGGGAGAAGTTCCGGGACGTTTTTTATCTGAACAGGATCAATTTTATAAGTGATTGAGCTTACTATTCTTCTTACTGTAGGTGAAGTAGATCACCAGGCCAACGATCATCCAGGCGAGCGCTGTCAACTGGGTGACATGATCTAGTGAAATGATCATCGCAGTACAAACCAATACGCCCATGCTGGATACGAAAGGTACAGCCGGTGTTTTGAAAGGACGTACCACTTCAGGGTTCGATTTACGCATGATCCATACGCCAATGCTTACCAATACAAAGGCAAACAGGGTACCGATACTGGTAAGGTCGCCTGCCATACGGCCGGGAATAAAGCCAGCAAAAGCGCCCACGAAAAGGAGCAGGATCAGGTTTGATTTATAAGGAGTTCTGAATTTAGGATGCAGGTCGGCAAATACCTTGGGCAACAGGCCATCGCTACTCATAGAGTAGAATACACGGCTTTGACCAAGCAACATCACCAGGATTACCGAGGAGAAACCTGCCAGGATAGCAATGGTTACCAGGGTTTCGAGCCATTGGTGATCGACCATATACGTTTTAATGGCATAAGCTACAGAAGCTTCTCCGCCTTTATTTTGGAAGTCGGTGAACGGAGCTACACCGGTAAGCACCCAGGAGAACAGTACATAAAGGATGGTACAAACAACCAGCGAACCCAGGATACCAATAGGCATATCGCGTTTGGGATTCTTGGCTTCCTGGGCTGCAGTGGATACCGCATCGAAACCGATGAAGGCAAAGAATACGATGGCAGCGCCGCGCAATACCCCCATGAATCCATGATTGAAGGTGGGCGCATAGGAATAATGCGTACCGTCGGGCAGGATGGCATCAGGATGGTCGGCCGGGATGAAATAAGGCACATGGTTCTCAGGCCGCATATATTGCCAGCCGATCGCAATAAAGATCAATACAATGGCCACTTTTACAAATACGATGATGGCATTTACGATCGCTGATTCTTCCGTTCCTTTGATCAACAGCAGAGACAACAACAACAGGATCAGCAGGGCAGGTGCATTGAAAATACCAGTATGCAATACACCACTGGCGTCTATAGCAGACTCCAATGGCGAGTGGCACCATTCATATGGTATTGCCCCCAACAAATTATTTAAGTATTCACTCCAGGCAATAGATACAGTAGCAGCACCCAAGGCGTATTCGAGTACCAGGGCCCAGCCAATGATCCAGGCTACCAGCTCACCCATGGTAGTATAAGCATACGTGTAGGCACTACCCGCAATGGGGATCATGGAAGCAAATTCAGCATAACACAAACCAGCGAAAGCACAACCAACAGCTGCAATAATAAAGGAAACGGTAACAGCCGGACCGGCATGGCCACCTGCTGCTGCGGCTGTCCGCACAAACAGACCAGCTCCGATGATAGCGCCAATACCGAGGGCTACCAGGTTGCCGGCGCCAAGCGTACGTTTCAAGCCTTTCTCCGAATCGGCTGCTTGGGCTAGAAGGGTTGTTAATGATTTTTTCTGAACAAACTCATACAGTTGGTTATAGTTTATTATGTGACCAATATGGGATAAATAAAGTCGGAAAGATAAGGATTTATTAATCACAACTATTTTTAAAATCAGCCATTGGACAGGATTTGGGGCCAATGGTTACCCTCCTTATGTTGAACCATTGTTTTTGCCTTTATATCTTATATTGCGGCCTATTACCCAATAAGAAACGCCTTCATGAAGAAAAACAGGCTAACGATTTATATCTTGATTTCCATGGTACTGGGGGTACTGGTAGGATATATTATACATCAATATGGAACCGGGAGTAAGATATCCTATGCCCCTGCCAAAGATTTTACCGGAAAAGATACCCTTGTCTTGAATATCTCAGGAAATGAGCTAACCCAACCCATATACGTAGTTAAAGATTCTGCTTCTTACAGGAGACTGAAAGATAGTACCGAGGCTGGAACATGGCTGGTAGTTTCCAATTCAAAAGGTGAATATATCCCTGTTGCCCTGGCAGGGGTGAAAATGGTAACCTGCGCGATATTGAAAAAGGACCTTCGCATGGTGCCGCCACGATCACAGCCCTTCAATCATTCTCAGATAAGATCAAATTACTGACGACTATCTTTCTACGCCTGGTGCAAATGATCATTGCACCACTCGTATTTTGTACCCTGGTAGTGGGCATCGCCAAACTGGGCGACCTGAAAACGGTAGGCAGGGTAGGAGGTAAAGCCTTACTTTGGTTTATCTCTGCTTCGCTGATGAGCCTCTTACTAGGTATGCTGCTGGTGAATTTCTTTGAACCCGGCAAGGCCATAAGTGGACATAGCAGCATGGATATGGCAGGTGCCCAGGACTTGATAGGCAAGACACAGGAATTTTCACTGACCAAATTTGTGGAGCACGTGTTCCCCAAAAGCGTCATCGAGGCCATGGCCACCAATGAAGTACTTCAACTGGTAGTATTTAGTATCTTTTTTGGAGTAGCCACCGCCAGTCTGGGCGATTATGCCAAACCTGTAGTAAAAGGACTGGATGCAGCCGCACATATTATATTAAAGATGGTGGGCTATGTAATGAATTTCGCTCCTTTGGGTGTATTTGGAGCATTGTCGGCCGTCATTGCCACCAAGGGGCTGCAGATCTTCGTATTCTATGGTTATTATTTATTGTATTTCCTGATAGGCATCGCTTGTCTTTGGGCCATTTTATTGGGCGTTGGATATCTTATCCTACGCAACAGGTTACCTGCCCTGATGAAGCGAATTGCATCGCCCATGCTGATTGCTTTTAGTACTACCAGCAGCGAAGCCGTGTTTCCAAAGCTTACCCAGGAATTGGAAAGGTTTGGTTGTAAAGACAAGATCGTTTCTTTTATCCTGCCGTTGGGCTATAGCTTCAACCTGGATGGTAGTATGATGTATATGACCTTTGCCAGTATTGCCATTGCACAGGTATATGGCATTCACCTGGACCTGGGTACTCAACTTACAATGTTATTGGTGCTGATGCTGACAAGTAAAGGCATTGCGGGCGTACCAAGGGCTTCGCTGGTGGTAGTAACTGCCACTTGCGCCATGTTTGGTATTCCACCCGAAGGCATTGCTTTAATATTACCAATTGACCATTTTTGCGACATGTTCCGTACAATGACCAATGTGGTGGGCAATGCATTGGCCACCAGCGTCGTTAGTAGGTGGGAAGGAGAACTGGGTCCCGAACAGGTGGACAATGTGGCGGCAGCATAAAAATACAAGCAACGAACTGCGAGCTGTGTGTACTGGCAGCTCATAGTTCGCAGCTTTTCTAAATACCTAATCTTCACGTAGTATGAGTTTGCTGGACATGATCTTATTGGATTTTCATTGGAAACAATTACTTAACCCGCAATTTTATATAGAGAATGGCGGCTTGTGGCTGTTGTTGTTTGTGGTATTTGCTGAAACCGGCTTATTTGCCGGCTTCTTTTACCAGGCGACTCCTTATTATTTGTAGCAGGCATCTATGCACATGAAGGGGAAGGTGGAAAGCCTGGTATTACTTATGAATTACTGAATTTATTGGGCATGGGCCAAGTCCGCAATGAATGGCTCGACCTCATCATCCTATGGCTGCTCATTTCATTGATGGGGATATTGGGCAATATGCTAGGTTATTGGACGGGACGAAAAATAGGGCCGGCCATGTATCACTGGAAAGACAATATGCTGTTCAAAAAGCATTACCTGCACCAGGCGCATGATTTTTATGAAAAAGAGGCGGCAGCGCCATTGTGATCGCCCGTTTTCTGCCCATCATCCGCACCTTTGCTCCCATTGTAGCCGGCATTGTACAAATGGATAAAAAGAAATTCACCTATTATAATATAGTAGGTTGCCTGGCCTGGGTATTCAGTATGCTCTTTGCCGGTCACTTCCTCCAGAAATGGATCCTGTCGCAATTCAACTTCGACCTCAAACAACACCTGGAAGTGATTGTGATAGGTATCATATTAGTAACTACTGCTCCTGTATTGTATAAATTGTTCTTTGGGAAAAAGAAAGTAATAGACGACAAACTGCCACCTTCCAACCAAACGCCTGAATAAATTGCCATGCAACAGAAACCTGCTTCTGTTTTTAACATTGCTGTCATTGTAGCTGCCCTGGGATATTTTGTAGACATTTACGATTTGCTGTTATTTACCATTGTCCGGGAACCCAGTCTTGCGGCATTGGGGGTAGACCTTAAGAATACCAAAATGGTCATTGCCGCCAGTACCAAGATTATTAACTGGCAAATGATCGGATTGCTGATCGGTGGTATTGTGTGGGGTGTGTTGGGCGATAAAAGGGACGATTGAGTGTATTGTTTGGCTCTATCTTATTGTATTCAGTAGCCAATTTTCTTACCGGGTTCGTTACTACTACCGATCAGTATGCTTGGGCGCGTTTTGTTGCCGGGCTGGGTCTGGCAGGTGAACTTGGCGCCGGTATTACCCTTGTGAGTGAATTGCTACCTAAAAATAAAAGAGGTATTGGTACCTCCCTTGTTGCCGGTATCGGCTTGTTCGGTGCTGTATTCGCTTACTTTACCTTTCAGTTTACGGATGAGGATTGGCGACTTTGCTATAAAATAGGCGGTGGCCTGGGCATCATACTGCTATTACTCCGTATCAGCGTAGCTGAAAGCGGGATGTTCAATTCTGTCAAAACGCAGGAGAATGTACAAAGGGGCAACCTGCTCATGTTCTTCAATAATGGCGAACGGTTCAAAAAATACATACTAGCTATTCTTATCGGGTTACCTACCTGGTATGTCATTGGCATATTGGTCAACCTCAGCAACCGGTTTGCCAGTGAATTTTATGGGGAAAACCAAATAAAATCGGGCAAGGCCATTATGTATGCCTATGCTGCCATTGCAATAGGAGATATCCTGGTAGGTCTCGTAAGCCAGTACTTTAAAAGCAGGAAGAAGGCTTTGTACCTGTTTTATTTCTTTTCTATTGTATCGGGTATCTTCTTCTTTAGTGGTAGTATCCAGAACGATGCGACCATGTATGCTGCCTGTGCAGCGCTTGGTTTTAGCACCGGCTTCTGGGCCATCTTTGTTACCATGGGGGCCGAGCAGTTTGGGACCAATCTGCGTGCCACTGCGGCTACCACCATCCCCAATATGGTGCGGGGTGCCCTGCCACTGATCAACATGATGTTTAAAGATGTATTCCAGGACTCCTGGAAATGGACGCTCATCCAAAGCGCTATTGTGACCGGCATTATTGTAATGGCTGTATCGCTGGTAGCTGCTTACTTTACGAAAGAGACATTCCATAAGGACCTGGATTATGTAGAAAAATAGTTCGGAAGAGTAGTCCGAAAGTCTGTAAGTCTGAAAGTCCGGAAGTAAAACAGCGCCAAGCGGTTTTGCTTTCGGATTTTCCGTTCCGATAGCTATCGGGACGGACTTTCCGACCTTCCAGGCTTCCTGGTCTTCCCGACTTTTTCGACTTTTCCGACTTTCGGTCTTATTTTCGCATCCATGAAATTCCTCATCATCCGTTTCTCTTCCATCGGTGATATTGTATTGACTACACCGGTTGTACGTTGCCTGAAAAAACAGGTAGTAACGGCTGAAGTACATTACCTCACCAAACCAGCCTTCCGCACCATCGTAGAGACCAATCCCTACATTGATAAGGTGCATTACCTGCAGGACGATTTTAACGCCATGATCGCCTCCCTGCAGGCCGAAGATTTTGATTACGTGATCGACCTGCATCACAACCTGCGAACACTGAAAGTAAAACGTGCCCTGGGCAAACAAGCCTTCTCCTTCAATAAGCTCAACATTCCCAAGTGGCTGCTGACCAATTTCAAGATCAACAAGATGCCCGACATACATATTGTTGACCGCTACCTGGGTACCCTCCAGTCTTTTGGCATACGCAATGATGGGGGCGGGCTGGATTATTTTATTCCGGAGACCGACAAGGTAAAGGAAAGTGATATTCCCACAGCTCATCATGCTGGTTATATCGGCATAGTGATTGGTGCAGCGCTGAATACCAAAAAATATCCGCTGCATAAACTGCAGGCCCTGTGCGCTTCTATTCAGCATCCCATTATATTACTGGGTGGTAAAGAAGATGCAGCCCAGGGTGACGCCATTGCTGCTGCCGACAATGTGAAGATCTACAATGCCTGCGGCAAATTCAACCTCAATGAATCGGCCGACCTGGTACGGCGGTCCAAACTGATCATTACCAACGATACGGGTTTAATGCACATCGCTTCGGCATTCAATAAACCCATTATATCCTTATGGGGCAATACGGTACCGGAATTTGGCATGTATCCCTATATGCCTGCCCGGCAAGGATTGTATGATATCATGGAAGTAAAGGATCTTTCTTGCAGGCCTTGTTCCAAGATAGGTTATAACAAATGCCCTAAGAAGCATTTTAAATGCATGGAACTGATTAAGCCCGAAGAGGTGCTGGAGAAGGTGAATGCAAGATTGGGAAGATCGGTTTAAGGAGCCAATCTGCAATTTGTTACCTGACCAGTTTTACAATCGTAGGAATGGGTAATGCGTTTATCAGTTTTACGGTATTTTCTTCAGAAATATTGACTGTGGTAAACCGTATCAGGGTTTCGCCTACGGGTATGTCTATCTGGATTTCGGTCATCTTATTTTCTCCGATCTGGTCCTTTGTCAATTTACCCTTCAGCCCATGAACTTTGATCAGTTTGTCTTTACCCGTACCATAGGCATTATTGTTAAAGTATTGATTGATGAGTGCAATATTGGGTGAGTTGCCCTTGATCTCCAGGGAGGCATTGGGAAAACCCGCTCCCCAGGTTCTGCTGGTGCTTGATCCTGCAAAGCCTGTATTGCCGGTTATTTCATCAGCCTCTGTTACCACATTGAGGGAATCGAGTTTCGTTGGCAGCATTTTCAATATTTGTTCGGCAATCTCACGCTCAAGTTGCTGCATCATTTGCAACATGGAATAATGCGATTCCTCCAGTTTCCCTGTTTTATAAAGATTGCGTGCTGTATCAAGGTGCGTAGAAAAATTTTGCGCCTGCACAAAAATGCTTGCTGTAATCAAGAAGATCAATAAGCTACCTGTTTTCATACTGCGATTTTAAAAGCGTTATCGTTTAGTTTTCTCCCATTAATTTTACGATTGCATTCACATCAAACGTGTTAACAGCCTGCATAATGGCTTGCTCATTGGCAAAATTAATCCCCTTCCAGGTGATTAGTGAGGTTTGTCCTACGGCTACGCTGACGGTATAACCTTCCGATTTTTCGTATTCTATAATGCCCTTGCGACCTTTTACCTTAATTTCTTTCCAGTTCAAATCTTCATTGTTCGATTGCATATTGCCATCAAAATATGATTTGTACAGCGCGTGTTTTTCATTGGTACTCCCCATGACGATATCCAGTTGCTGGTCGTTCTTATAATATTGCCTTTTGATCACCACATTAGACCATCCCCAGGAACTGCAGGAAACAATGTCCTGTGATGAATCTACCATCAGGCCAGCCACTGTAGCTGGTAAGCTCCTGAGCAACTGTTTTCCCATCTCCATTTCCAGGCACCTCAATGCCTGTTGCAGGGCATACCGTGTATCGCTGAAGCTGCCCACTTTATAAGCACTGTCCATTTCCCGGAACAATTGAGGGACATTGGGGAGTGAAGTATTTTTCAAACCTTCACCTCCCTGGTTTTTAGGCCTGGTACGCTCATTGCTCATAGCAGGTGCGGGTTCTTCACCCAATTCTGATATTTCCGTACTGGCCCGGGCAGTATCCTTTTTGTCCTGTTTTTATCCAGCACTTTACCGGCGGCGGCCGCAACTTTTCCTTAAACTTTTTCAGTAGCTGTGCATCGCTTGTGGAAACCATAGCCAGCAACAGGACCGCCAGCATGACTTGTATTTTTATCATAAAAATGTATTTAGTGGCTAGTCGATTTTTCTGATCCGGATATTGGCTATATAAGCACGACTGTCTTCAGCAAGCTCTGCTATCCACTGCACTGTGTTGTAATTAGCTTCCCCGAAAAAGGCAGGGATATCGAACATCTTTTTGCCATTCAGTACCAGTATAAACTTCCGTTGGGTTTTAGTAATACTCACAGTTACTTTTCCGGAAAGAGAATCCTGCACCATGCTTCTGGTGGACTGAATATTACCAGCTGAATTTCTGATGGCAAGGCTATTGTATCCAATAAAGCTCAGGTCGGTATAAGGACCCTCCGGGGTAAATTGTTCTTTGTTCTTTAGCGATAGAAACCTGAGATAAAAATTAGTGCGCTGGGTTTTGCTTTCCCTGAAAACAATATCAAAATCGAGTGTAAAAGAATTCGGTAACTCATTTTTCAGCTCAGGTGTGTACACGTAACCCTGGACCATTTCAAGCCATTGCCCGCTTTGTCCCTTAACAGTCGCCACTTGTCCGGAACCATTGGTAAGCCAACCTGCTGGAAATTCACCATTTTTTGTCTTTTGAAAATTATCTGTATAGATTGGCTCCTGCTTAGGGCTAGTCACTTTGGGAGGAAGGGTAGTACCAGGATCAACTGTAGTATTGTTAGGTGGGAGAGTAGTGTTTTCGGAGGTGGGTGTGTTGGTAGCAGAAGCGGGGCCAAAGGCACCACTCCAGAGTCTGTTTAAGGCCATATCCCATCCAAAGCTATAGGGTGTACCCAGCGTACCTTCGGGGGTAAGCGGAGTATATTGCCATGCCGCAAGGGTCGATTTCAGGACTACTTTAATGACAGGGTCAGCAGCATTTTTAAAGTGATCCGTCAGTTCAACAATTTGGGGCTCCATCAAGCGTACCATATAGAATTCAGCATTTTGTACCGCGCCATTTTTGCGTACTACAATATCTGCACTTTTGAAGGGCCTTTTACTGAACAGGGCTTCTCTTAATACTTTAAACACCTTATTGGGAACCATCGTGAAAACAAACAAGGAATTATTACCGGGGTCTTGGTCAAAACTCAGGGCTTCAATTTCGTTTAGGTGATGTCTGTCTTTCGATTCGCCCGCTATCAGGACATTATTGTAATCCCTTAACATGATAAAAATTTCGAAGGATTGCCCATAAGCAGTGGCGCCAGATAAAAGCGTGCATAACATGAATACACCTGAAAACAGTAATGGATGCATTTTCATAGCTGCAACCTACATATCTGGAAGGGGCTGCGAAATAGCACTTTAGTTGTAGGAGGAAGGTGTCGGAAGGGTTAATTACCGCTTGTAATACTTGTTAATCGCCTCCGTGCGGTTGCTCACATGCAGTTTTTCATAAATATTGAAACAATGCCGGCGCACTGTTTCGGGGCTGATGCCCATAAAGCTGGCTATTTCTTTATACAAAAGCCCTTTTGCCAGTAATTGTAAGGCCTCCTGTTCCCTTGCTGTGAGGGAATATTCATGATGGTCAGGATTGTTTTTTGAAATGCAGTAACTACTTTCCTCGCCACCTGGCTGCTCATGGGGGCGCCTCCCTGCATGAGTTCCTGTATGGCTTCTATGATCTTATCGGGCGTGGTGGTCTTTAATAAATAGCCATGTGCTCCAGCTTCCAGGGCATGAAACACCTTTTCGTCTTCATCATAGGCTGTACACATCATGCAGAGTATTTGGGGAGCGGCTTTGTGTAGCCTTTGCACCAGTTGAATACCGCTCATGCCAGGCAGGCCAATGTCCACCAGGCCGACCTGTGCACCAAAGGCAGGCAGCTCTTCAAGGGCCTTCTCGCCATTGCTGTAAGCTCCTACACACTCCATGCCAGGCGTTTGTGAAATGAGCAATTGTATCGCTTCCCGGTATGAATCCAGGTCCTCTATAATAGCTACCTTAATCATAAGCTATCAAACATAGGGATAGTATTACATATTTCAACTAACACTTTTGTGTGATAACAAGGTTATCGGGATCATAAAGCAACAGGTTGTTCCTGCACTGCTTTTCAGGTCAAAACGGCCGCCAATCTCTTCCATCCGTTTACCCATATTGAACAATCCATTCCCCTGCCCAGAGGTAAAGGAGGTCGGCAGGCCCTTCCCATCATCCTGAATACTGATCATCAATTCATCCTCAATAGTAATAGTGATGGTTACTTGTTGCGCTCCTGCATGTTTTACAATATTATTCAGCGCTTCTTTTACTAACAAAAACACATGACGCCTGATATTTCCTTTGACAGCAATATCGGGAATTGCCTCTGGTAACACTACCCGGCAGTCAATACCCAACTCATCGAGGAATTGTACAGCATATTGCCGCAGATAAGCTATCAGGTTGGACAGTTTGTCATTATTTACATTGAGGGCCCAAACTATTTCATTCATGCGTTGTACCAGGCCACGGGATGATTCGGAAATTTTACCTAACTGGACACTGCTTTCCCCACCCTGACGGTGCATCATTTCCGTAACAAGCCTGATAGAGGATAATTCTCCACCCAGGTCATCATGTAATTCAGCTGCAATACGCATACGTTCCTTTTCTATAACCAGGTTGCTTTCAATAATCTGCTGCTGCTTGCGCAATTTGCCTTTAACATATTGCCGGATAAAAAGCCAGATCAGCCCACCCGTGGTGACCGTAAGTAGCATAAAGAACCATACTGTTTTAAACCAGGGCGGCCGGATGGTGAATTGAATAGAAAGAGTATGAGGGCTTTCAACACCCGATAGCAGGATTGCTTTAACCTGCAGTTGATAATCGCCAGGTTTTAGTTGTACCAGATTTAATTGATGCTGACCTCAATATTGACCCATTTGTCGGATTCCTTTAATTTATACCAATAATTGATCTCACCCGTGCGGTTATAATCAAGTGCTGCGAAGGTGAGCGATACATTGTTTTGACTGGCGGACAATTCAATATCCGGCCCCGAAAAAAAAGCCTGCACTCACCTCCTTATCATTCACAGTGGCACTGATAACCCGGAGCGGTGGGTGAAATGGCTGGTCTTCTATTTTTAATGGATCAAAAAACAAAGCCCATTCGTGCTTCCAAAAACAGCCATCCGTTTTCACTGGTATAATAAGCATTGGTATTAAATTCTTTGGTGGGTATTCCGTAAGCTGTTGTATAATTGGTAATTCGATGTGTATAGATGTTGAACCGGCTGATGCCATTGTTACTGCTGAGCCATAAATTATCATCCCGCCCCTTTATGGCTGCATATATATAATTGGAGGGTAATCCCTGCTGTTCTGTAAACCAGGTGATAACCTGTGAGGTAATATCCAGTTTGGCTAAGCCTTTTACAGTAGCCAACCATATAACAGTGTCATTAATTGCAAAAATACTGTTTACCCTGGTTGAGAAAGGAATAGCCTTCAACACCTTTATTTCAATACCCGCTACGTCAAAAACAATGATCTCTCCACCGGTGGTAGCCATCACAAATAACTTTCCGGGCATTTTATGAATAGCAGCTACCCCTTGCCTGGTAAAATTAGATAACTGCAAATAAGGTTGACCATTTTTATAGCGGATGATCCATACACCCTCTGAATGTCCCAGCAGGACTTGCCCCGGCCCCGACTGACAAAAGACATACATATTATAGAAGTCTAAGTCACGGTTCTTTAGAAAGTGTTTAAAGGTAGTTGCTTTGTCGGACGAGAAAAAGATACCATAATCAGACCCCGTCCATATTCCTCCCGCATCATCTGTAAACAAGGTATTGGCAGAAACCACTTTTTCATATTCCGGCAGGTAAGTCATTTTCTTTTCTCCGGTGGCAGGGCAATACCGCATCAGCCCTGACTGATTAAAACTTACCAATATGCTGTGGCTGTCTAATTTAGTAATACCATATGCTGAATTGCTGTAGGCATAGCTGGCTGACCGGAAATCAAACTTCAGCATATTGAATTGTTGCAGGTTGGTATTGATCTTGTCAATACCCGTGGGGTCTACATTCATCCAGATATTCTCATCCCGGTCCACATATACCGTAGTAACAATGTTTTCGGCAATGGATTCCTTGTTAATAGGATTCTTGAGGTATTGCCCGGTAAATTGTTTCTTTCTGGAATCGAAAACATATAGCCCAAACCCATCACTACCCAGCCAAAAATTACCTTTGTGATCGGGATAAATAGATACCAGGCTTTTAACGGAATTGTGATTGTTATAAACCTTAAACCGGTATTGAAAAGTATGGTACTCTATAAGCCCTGTATCCGCTACCAGCCAGATCGTTGAATCGTTTTGAGGGTAAACCTCACTGATGTTCATGCCCCTTTTATTGGAGGACGAAAACAGGTTATGTACTGTTTGGGTTTTGATATTGGCCAGGCAGAGCCCTGCCTGCCCACAGATATATACTTTTTCAACCGGCCTGAATGGATGGATCCCATTGTTGGTGCTGGCGAAGGAAAACATATTGCCGTGTACAAATGGTTTTTCCGTAAAAAGGCCAGATGCCGGATCAAAAGTAAACAGATATGTTTTGTTGACAATGATCCATAACAGGTTTTGATCGTCTACGTAAAAGCAATTGTAAAAACCGGTGAGTAATTTCCCCTGCCTGGATACAAAAAAACGCCTGAACTGGTTGATGGAAGGATCATAACGGTTAAGGGATTCATCCGTTCCTATCCATAAATGTCCCTGCTTGTCTTCTACAATTCCCTGGATATTACCTCCGGCCAGCGTGGTAGTATCGTTTGGATCGGGTTTATACACCCTGAAGTGGTAGCCGTCAAAACGGTTTAATCCATCCCAACTGCCAAACCACATAAAACCCCTGCTGTCCTGCAGCATATTGTATATAGTACCCTGGCTGAGGCCATTTTCTGTGGTATAGTGGCTGAATCGTAAGGCAGATTGGCTAAAAGTAACAGGGATAGGACCAGTAATAAACAGGTAAAGAAGGTAGCTTTTTAAAATAGAATACCACTTGAACATGAGTTGATGTCTGTGAAGTTTAGCAGTACCGTTCTACACACTACAAGTATTCGAAAAGTGTAGCCCCTGAAAATAGGAAACTTTTGCGGAAAGAAAAACCCGTAAAATGATAAAACGGCTTAGCTTGCGCCCATGGGCGAAAGAATATATCCTTACCAACAGTTATTTGTTTTTACGAGATCGGTATTTCAGCATATAGGATGTACGGAAGCAGATGCACAGTTGGCCACCAAGGTATTGTTATCGGCCGATCTGCGTGGCGTAGATTCTCATGGCGTAGCACGCCTGAGCGGGTATGTGCGCTTGTGGGAGGCCAAACGGGCCAATACCCAACCCAATATCCTGGTCATCCATGAAACACCCTCTACAGCCGTCGTAGACGGTGATGGCGGACTGGGCCTGGTAGTAGCGCCTTTTGCTATGCAAGTGGCCATCGATAAAGCCAAACAGGTAGGTACGGGCTGGGTGAGTGTACAAAACAGCAACCATTTTGGAATAGCCGGTTACCATGCGATGATGGCGCTGGAGCAGGATATGATCGGTATTGCCATGACCAATGCCAGTCCGCTGGTGGCGCCTACCTTTTCAGTAGAGCGTCTCCTGGGTACCAACCCCATCTGTGTGGCCATACCGGCAGGGGAAGAACCCGCTTTTGTAGCCGACCTGGCCACTACCACAGCTGCCAATGGCAAACTGGAAATATTGCAACGCAAGGGTCAGGAAACGCCTACAGGCTGGGTGCAGGACAAAGCCGGCCATCCTTCCACCAATCCACATGAATTGAAATCGGGCGGGGCTTTACTGCCCTTGGGAGGCGACCGGGAGCATGGCAGCCATAAAGGATATGCCCTGGGTGCTGTTGTAGACATATTCTCGGCAGTATTGAGTGGCGCCAATTATGGTCCCTGGGTGCCGCCTTTCCCGGCTTATGTGCCCATGCCTACCGAAATGCCGGGCAAGGGAATAGGCCACTTTTTGGGGCCATGCGGGTTGATGCTTTTCGCCCGGCGGCCGACTTTAAATTCCACATGGACAAATGGATACGCCGTTTTCGCAGTGCTACACCCGTAGCTACTGAAGAACAGGTACTTATTCCCGGTGATCCTGAACGGGAAATGGAAGCCAACCGCCTGAAAGCGGGCATCCCCTTGCTGAATTCGGTAGCAGAAGACCTGCTGTTACTGGGTGAGAAGTTTGGGGTACAGCTTTGATTTTTAAGACAGTATTTAGGGTTTCAATGGCTTTTTAAAGGTCCGTTGTTAATATATCCACTAGTCAGATAGACTAAAAAGTACGGTCGATTAAATTTCTTGCAAGATATTGCGCGGGAAGCATCCGAAATTCTAAATCGGGAGGCCACATTGCATCTTCCCTTATCTTTGCGCCTGCCTTGCAAATATTATTTTCCCACTAAAACATTCCGCCAGTAGCGGAACAGGAGAGTAAATCATGAAAATTATGAAATTCGGCGGTACCTCGGTAGGTAAGCCGGAGCGTATGCATCAGGTGGCAGAATTGATCACCAAAGATGCAGAACCCAAAATTGTAGTGTTGAGCGCCCTTAGTGGTACTACCAATTCCCTCGTATCTATTGGAGATGCCATGGCTGCCGGCCAGCGTGATGCTGCCAAGGAACAAATTGAAAAGCTGGAAGCACATTACCAGACTTTTATCCGTGATCTGTTAAAGACAGATGCTGCTTTGGAAAAGGCGAAGCGGATCATCAGCGAGCACTTTGAATTTCTGACCATCATTCTCAAAATATCATTCAGTGAAGCGTTGAGCAAGGATATCCTGGCACAGGGCGAACTACTATCTACTAAGCTATTCAGCGTATACCTCGAAGAAAAAGGCATTGACCACGCTTATCTGCCTGCACTGGAGTTCATGAGCATCGATATTCATGATGAGCCGCAAGTACCTGCTATCAGGACTAAACTGATGCCCATCCTGGAGCAAATGAAGGGGAAAAAGCTCTTCATTACACAAGGTTATATTTGCCGCAATGCCCGGGGTGAGGTAGACAACCTGAAACGGGTGGTAGCGATTATACAGCTTCGCTGGTAGCTGCTGCTGTCAATGCTTCCGTATGTGAAATATGGACCGATATTGATGGTATGCACAACAACGACCCCGGGTAGTGAAAAAGACCTTACCCATTGAACAGTTGAGCTTTGAAGAAGCGGCAGAGCTGGCCTACTTCGGCGCCAAAATATTGCATCCTACCTGTATTTGGCCTGCACAACAGCAAAAAGTGCCCGTGAAATTGTTGAATACCATGCAGCCCCAGGCGGCAGGTACGGTCATTACCCAGGAAGCGGGTTCGGTAGGTGTAAAAGCGGTAGCCGCCAAGGATGGTATCATTGCCATCAACATCAAGAGTAGCCGCATGTTGCTGGCCTACGGTTTCCTGCGTAAGATATTTGAAGTGTTTGAGAAATACCGTACCCCCATTGACATGATCACTACTTCTGAGGTAGCGGTTTCGGTAACCATCGACAGTGGTGCGCATCTTAAAGCCATTGTAAAAGAATTGGAACCATTTGGTACCATTGAAGTAGAAGATAACCACACTATTATTTCTGTAGTAGGTAACGAAATTGCTCAAACGCAAAACGTGTTGAGCAAGTTGTTTGAAGCCTTAACCCCTGTTCCTGTAAGGATGGTGAGTTATGGCGGCAGTAAGCACAATGTGTCAATCCTGTTGCCTTCTACTTATAAGACCCAAACCCTGCAATTGCTGAACAAGGGCTTATTCGGACTGGAATAATTGGGTTAAAATTTTGTTACCGGATAATTGAATTTATGGCTTGAGCGTTGATCATTGAGGTATTCAGTATCAACGCTCAATTTTTATTATATGGAGAAAATGACTAAGATCATCCTTACACGTAAGGGAGAATGGTTGAACCGGGCAAGGTCCTATAAAGTACTTATTGATGAACAGAAAACCGGTATTATTAAGAATGACGGTACTGAGGAGTATGTGGTAGAGCCTGGAAAACATAGTATTCGTTGTACCATTGATTGGTGCAGCAGCCCTGTTTTACAATTAGAGGTGGATCGTATACCTGAAAGTGAAGAGCGGTCTTAAGTACTATTGGCCTTTGTTTATTTTGCTGATAGCCGGTTTAGTACTGAATTTTGTATTTGTGGGCAATCCGGTCAGCAGACCCGATTGAGTGTATACCTGCGCATGGTATTGCTTTTACCAGCCTTGCTATATATTATTTATTTTCTTACTGCCGGCAGGAAACGCTACCTGCTGATTGAAAAAGACAAGGATAATCTTTTCGGATAAACTGCCTCCTCCATAACTTGTTTTATTATCTTAGCCGGTATGAAATGTATACCGGCTTTTTTGTGTCTATCCGGGTATAACAGCCCCCATGGGACGCATAGCTGGTAAATTACCTTACCTTATTGTAATTCATTGAGAAATACCTTTACCATTGCTTGTTTTGCAGGACTGCTCTTGATCGTTACCTTATCGGGCATGGCCCAGGGCAGTAACCGTATTACCGGTATTGTGGTGAATGCCACCAACGGCACGCCTATTGCCAGCGCCAGTGTTTTCATCAGCAATACTTCCTCGGGTACGATGAGCAATGCTGCCGGCCATTTTTCCCTGACCGATATTCCCAAAAAGGTTCTTACGAGCTCGTCATATCTTCTGTAGGGTTTACTACCCTGGCTTTCCCCTTTAGCGGCGATTCATTACCCCTGAACCTCACAGTTAAATTAAAACCCAAGGTAACTGAATTGGAATCGGTGGTGGTAGAGCCCTGGGAAAAGATGGTTGGGCTAAATGGGGGCGGGTATTTACGGAGAATTTTATTGGGACTACCAGTGCTTCCCGTCAATGCGCCATCAAAAACTATAAATCACTTAGGTTCCGGTATTCCAGGAAAACGAATACGTTGATAGCAGTTGCAGATGAACCCCTGATCATAGAAAACCGGGCGCTGGGGTATCGTATTAAATACCAACTGGAAGATTTTATCTATAACATGTCGGAGCGAACGCTCTTGTATGTAGGTTATACCTTGTTTGAAGATATGGCTGCCGACCGTAACCGTATACCCCGCAGGTGGGTGGTGGCCCGTAAGCATGCTTACGAAGGCTCAATGATGCATTTTATGCGTTCCTTGTATACCAATAAGTTGGACATGGATGGTTTTGAAGTGCAACGTATGGTGAAAGTTCCCAACATTGAAAAGCAGCGGGTAAAGAAAGAGTATGCTTCTTTGTGGCGAAGGAATATTGGTACGGGCAGCCGGATCGTCATGGGACGGGGAGATTCTGTTTCAGTAGTGGGCGATTCGACTGAATACTATTCCCGCATTCTCCGTCAGCCCGATTTTAAAGATGTGATCAATCCGCTCTTACTGACCGCCGATAGTGTTCTTACCAGGAAAGATTCATCACGCATCCTCCATTTTTCCGATTACCTGCATATTTCTTATAAAAGGGGCTGGAAGAGGAGGAATACCTCCGCAGGTTTGGTGAAATGAGTAAGCCCTGGCATCCCCGTTCTGATATCGTACTTTTAAATAGCACTCCCATCCTGGTAGAGGCTTCAGGTACTTACTTTCCTCCGCAAGAGCTTTTTCACTGGGCTATTGGGCCTGGAGTGAAAAGATTGCACAGATGTTGCCCATTGATTTTGATCCGGAAAAACTCAAATAAACCCAACAGCTACTTGATCCACTTATTGGTTCTCATCCACTGCTCCAGCAGGTCCATCCATTTTACCTCGCTGGTCTTATTATTCATTCCAAAACCGTGACCGCCTTTTTCATAGAGGTAGATCTCTGCAGGTACTTTATTTTTTTGCAGGGTCTCATAAAAACGCTGGCTGTTTTGAACCACCACTGTTTTATCGTCCTTGGCATGCACCAGGAAAGTGGGTGGAGTGTGTTTGGTTATTTGCAACTCATTGGAGTAGGTAGTGATTTTATCTGCAGCGGGGTTTTCGCCCAGTAACCGGGTGCGCGAGCCTTTGTGCGCCAGGCTGTCGGAAAAACTGATCACCGGGTAGATCAGGATCATAAAATCGGGACGTACGGGTGTATTGGAGGCGGCCTTTTTATAGGGTTGCCCGGTCACATAGTTGAATTGAAAATGGGTGCCGGTAGTTGATACCAGGTGTCCGCCTGCCGAAAAGCCCATAATACCTACCCGGTCCTTTTAATACCCCATTCGGCCGCTCTTTCCCGCACTACCAGGAGGGCTTTTTGTGCGTCCTGCAAAGGGCCGATCTCTTTATTGAGCATGGTAGTATCATTGGGTAGGCGGTATTTTAACACAATGGCTGTAACACCTATCTCATTGAATTTGCGGGCTACATCCGATCCCTCATGACTGGCCGCCAGCATGGAATAGCCGCCGCCCGGGCACACGATCACTGCTGTACCAGTAGCTTTTTCTTTAGGCGCCTGGTAAATGGTGAGGGTGGGCCTGGTAACAAAACTGATGCGCAGCTTGCCATCGGCACCCACAACCGAGCTTTCTTTATCTGGAACAGGCTTGGAATTGATGATGCTGTCTGCGTATAATGGAATGGTGATTTGTGACATGGCAGATTGTGCAAAACAGAAAAAGGATAATAAGGCCAGCGTACGTTTCATTTGGTTTGAGTTGTTGATCAAATATAATGCAAAACGGATCAGGAATTAATCCCCCGTTTTTACCTGCCAATCCATTTACTTTTCTTTCACAGAATGTTAAGTTAAAACAGGGGTGCTGGCCATTGACTCATGTAACTTATAGATATACCTTCAAGTCATACAATAAACCAGCGTTTATGAAAAAGCTATACTCTCTTTCAACATTGCTTGTAGTGCTGATTATCTTCACCGGTTGTAGTAAAGATGTTTTCAAACCTTATGATGACCGCATCGAGGGTGTGTGGGAACTGACGGATGTGAACAAGGTAGGCTGGGGTAGTACCAACCTCAACTTTACCGGTGGGCGGTTTACCTTTTACGGAAACGGACAGGTGGAGTATGAAGATGGCTATGGTGGGTTTTATGAAGGCAGATGGGATATCCGCACCCGTAACATCCCTGATTGTTATATTGATGAAAATGGCAACTCATTCTGTGATGGCCGTAATGTACGTACCCTGCAGATCAATGTGACCGACTTTGTAACCCACGACGTACGGTCAGAATATTTTGATGAAATTGTATTTACTGGTACCAACCGTTTCAAAGCTTACCTCTACGATGGTAACAGGACCTATGTGTTTAAGTTCAAGAGGTAGGGCATAACGGTCGAAATGTTAACCATATATACTGAAAGGTGAAGGAGTAATTTTCTTCACCTTTTCGTTTTTTAACGTGGTATATTAATGTTAAGTATGAAATTATTACTTCTTTATTTTAGGAAATCCAGGCCAATAGAAATTAAAAAATTCGAGGTAGGTCATTTTTGAAATAGAGAACAAACAGCACTTACTTCTCATACTTCCTCAACAATCCCTCATACAATCCCTCAATTTGCCTCGTCATAGTAGCGGCGCTGTACGTGGAGCTGATGGTGGCCCTGGCTTCGCGGCCCAGGCGTTCACGCAGAGCGGGATCGGTTAATTGAATAATGGTTTGTGGTAGCGTACTGTCCAATGTTTCTACCGGCAACAACAGCCCATTTACATTATGCCGTATCACTTCAGAAGTGCCGTCTACCTTCGTACCGATAATAGCCTTGCCCATAGCCATGGCTTCCAGCAATCAATAGGCAATCCTTCCCATAAGGAAGGCAATACAAAAATATCAGCCACTGCCAGCACATCCGGCACATCCTGCCTGAAAGGTGCAAAGATCACCTGATCTGCAATACCCAGCTGTTTTACCATCTCCAGCGCTTCCGGTTTTTGATCGCCATCGCCCACCATTAATAAGCGCAGGGAGGGCAATTGCTTCACCGCCTGGGCAAAAGCAGCGAGAAGCTTCAGCGGTTGTTTCTGATGAATAAAACGGGCTACAAACAATACCAGGGTTATATCCTTGGGTACATTCAATTCACTCCGCACATCCTTGAAGGAACGGGCAGGATCGAACTTGTTTTGATCAATGCCATTGTTCACTACTACCGACTCAAACCCTTTGAAGGTCTTTTGACCACTTAGCTGGTTGGAGGCGGATACAGAGATATTGATATCTGATTTTTTGGTGAGCAATTGTTCTCCCATCACCCGCACCTTCTTGATCAGCGGGTTCTGGTCGTCATGGAATGACCAGCCATGGATGGTGTATACCAGCGGCAGCTGTAGTTTTTAGTAGCCCAGAATACGTTGGAGTTAGCACGGGTACCATGGGCATGTACCAGCTGGATATTATTGGCCTCAATAAATGCCTTTACCCTTTTCCACTTGCTGATGTCAAAGGGTTTCTCCGTATAGATCACTTCCGTTTGTATGCCCATTGCTTTCAGCCTGTCAACCATGGGGCCTTCGGTAAAAGAAAGCACTACTGGTTCATAGCGGTCTTTATCCAGGTTTTCTACCAGGCTTAATAAATGACTCTCTCCACCACCGATCTGTCCCTGACGGATGGTTTCCAGGATGCGTATTTTAGGGGAATGGCTCATAACGATTGCGAAAGTAATACAAGCAGCCAAGAGATGAAAGGGTTGAAAGGGAAAAAGAGTAAATCCCCATTCATCGCAGAGCGGGTCATCTGTGTCAATCCGCGTCATCTGTGAGCCCATTTTTCGCACTTCTGCGTGGGCCGGCAAAGAAAAAGCCCCACTTACGTGAGGCTTTCTATTATCAGGTTGTTTGAGCGGGAGGAACCCGGAAAGGGCCATCCACTACACAAAACGAGATTAGATCACGATCATGGCATCGCCATAGCTGAAGAAGCGGTACTTATCTTTGATCGCTTTTTATAAGCTTCCATAGCCAGGTCATAACCGGCAAAAGCGCAGGTCATGATCAGCAGGCTGGTCTTTGGGAGGTGCAGGTTGGTAACCAGCGCATCGGCAATGTTGAACTGATAAGGAGGATGGATGAAAATATTCGTCCAGCCTTCAGAAGGTTTCAACAGTTTTTCTGCGGTATAGGAAGATTCCAGTGCACGCATGGTGGTAGTACCTACAGAACAGATACGGTGACCGCCTTCAATGGCCTTGTTCACGATCTTGCAGGCAGTATCTTCTATACGGTAATACTCGGCGTCCATTTTGTGTTTGCTCAGATCTTCCACCTCAATAGGGCGGAAAGTGCCAAGGCCCGTATGCAGGGTTACTTCGGCAAAACGGATACCTTTAATTTCCAGTCTTTTGATCAGCTCTATGCTGAAGTGCAGGCCGGCAGTGGGAGCCGCTACAGCCCCTTCATGTTTGGCATAAACAGTCTGGAAGCGCTCTTTATCTTCTGCTTCGGGTTTACGTTTAATATATTTTGGCAGGGAGTTTCACCCAGGAATTCCAGCATCTGGCGAAATTCATCGTCTGTACCATCCCACAGAAAACGGATGGTACGACCACGGAAGTGGTATTGTCAATTACTTCGGCTACCAGCTCATCGTTTTCGCCGAAATAGAGTTTATTACCAACGCGGATCTTACGGGCGGGATCAACAATTACATCCCACAGGCGGTTGGGCTTATTTAATTCTCTTAAAAGGAATACTTCAATTTTAGCACCTGTTTTCTCCTTGCGGCCATACATACGAGCGGGAAACACTTTGGTATTGTTGACAACAAAAACATCCTTGTCATCAAAATAATCCATGATGTCGCGGAAGTGCTTGTTTTCAATCTGGCCGGTTTTACGATGTACCACCATCAGGCGGGCATCTTCACGTTTCTTCGTAGGGTGTTGGGCAATGAGATTAAGCGGTAAATCAAATCTGAACTGTGACAGTTTCATGTGAATTATAACAATTTTATTACGGTAGGTAGCCACATGATACCAAGCGGTAGTAAGAGCGGGTACATCGGGGAATTTGCTCCGGACAAACGAGGTCTTACGGCACCAGGTTTGATAGCATGTAAGGCATAAATTTCAAGCGGGCGAAGGTAGTAAAAAGATGTATATGAAAAAATAAAGAATAGGATCACGGCTTTTATGACCAATTGCATGATAAGCCGCACTTTAGGTGAACAAAAATGACCAATTCCCGGGATTTTGAGGCCTATTACCTAAGTTGTAGGTGGTGCCACCCGATTGATGGGCCTGAGTACCGCATCCGGTTAAGCAATAATACCTTTCGGAATGGAGGCAATTAGCTGTTGGGTATAGGCCGACCGGGGATGAAAGTATACCTCATCGGCACTACCCATTTCTTCGATCTTTCCTTTATTCATGACCATTATCCGGTCGCTGATATAACGTACTACCGATAAATCGTGCGAAATAAAGATGATCGTAAACCCGAACTCTTTTTAAGGTCATTCAGCAGGTTCAATACCTGGGCCTGTACACTTACATCCAGGGCCGATACAGATTCATCGCACACCACAAAAGAAGGATTGAGGGCCAGGGTTCTGGCAATAACGATCCGTTGCCGTTGACCACCCGAAAATTCATGGGGTAACGGTCAAAATGCGCCGCATTCAGGTTCACCTTTTCCAACAACTCTACTACCTTATCTTTTCTTTGTTTGCTGGTGGGCAATAATCGATGCACTTTAAGGGGTTCGGCAATCGCCTCTCCAATGGTAAGCCGTGGATTGAGCGAAGAGTAGGGGTCCTGAAAAACGATCTGTATATCCTTACGGAGGGCTTTTAGCTCATCTCGTTTTTTGGCTGTCAGGTCAATCCCATCATAGCGTATGGTGCCTTTAGTAGGCTCTATCAACCGGAGTATCGTTCTGCCCAGGGTTGTTTTACCGCAGCCCGATTCGCCTACCAGTCCCAGCGTTTCCCCCTTGTATACATCAAAACTCACATCATCTACAGCCCTGGTATATTCCAATGCCTTACCCAGGAATGTTTTTTGGAAGGAAACCATACACTAAGCTGGTCTACCTGAAGTAAAGGTTGGAAGCCTGATGGCTGGGATCAGAAGTCTGCGACCTGAAGTCTGAGGTCTGAGGACTGATGCCGGAAGTCTGATTGCCGACTGCCGATTGCCGACTGCCGAGTTCCGAATTGTATTCCTCTGTATGCTGTATTCTCCCTCCAGGAAATCACTCACCACCGGCAATCGCTCTCCTTTCGGATGCAATATCGGCCGGCAGGCTAGTAATCCTTTGGTATAGGGATGTTGGGGATGGCTGAATAGTTGGGCAACGGAACCTTGTTCCACAATATTCCCTTTGTACATAACCACCGCTTTATCGGCAATCTCTGCTACAACACTTAGATCATGGGTGATGAAAATTACACCCATCTGTTCTGTTTCCTGCAACGACTTGATGAGTTGTAAAATGGTTTTCTGTACCGTTACATCGAGGGCCGTTGTGGGTTCATCACAGATCAGCAGATCGGGTTCACAACTCATGGCCATGGCAATCATGACCCGTTGTTTTTGTCCGCCACTCAACTGGTGTGGATAGCGGTGAAATAGCTGGGCCGGATTGGGAAGTTTTACTTTCTCAAACAGCTCTATCGTTTTTTGCGTAGCTTTTTCTTTGGATAGTTTACGGTGGAGGCGAATGGCCTCCATCACCTGGTCGCCACAGGTAAATACCGGGTTGAGCGAGCTCATCGGTTCCTGGAAGATCATGGCCACCTGGTTACCCCGTATGGCGCGCAGTTGCTGCGGCGTTTGAGTAAGGAGGTTAACAGCTGTTTTCCCATCGGGCGAAAAAAGGATATTACCCTGAGTATACCTGGCCGGTGGGGTAGGCAGCAATTGCAGGATCGACAGGGAGGTGACCGATTTGCCGGAACCCGATTCTCCTACAATGGCAACAATTTCACCACGCTGTACTTCCAGGGAAATATTATTCACGGCGGTAGTAGTGCCTATTTCGGTTACGAAATCTACCTGCAGGTTATTGATCTGTAAAAGGGGATGGCCATGTAGGGTACAAATACTTTATCAGAATTTCAAATGTCGTACGGTGAGCCCGTTATTGATCAACTGTTTCAGGGAATCGATGCCTATACGCAGGTGACGTTCCACATAGTTGGCAGTTACCGTTTTATCACTTTCTTCTGTTTTTACGCCCTCTGGTATCATAGGCGAATCGCTCACCAGTAGCAGGGCGCCGGTAGGTATCTTATTGTAAAAGCCTACTGAAAAGATGGTGGCTGTTTCCATATCAATGGCATAGCTGCGGATGCGTTGCAGGTACTCCTTGAAATGCTCATCGTGTTCCCATACCCGGCGGTTGGTGGTATAAACGGTCCCCGTCCAGTAATCTACTCCATAATCCCGTATGGTGGTCGATACTGCTTTTGCAGGGCAAAGGCTGGCAAGGCCGGCACTTCGGGCGGAAAATAATCATTGGAAGTACCTTCTCCCCTGATCGCAGCAATGGGCAGGATCAGATCGCCAATATTGTTGCGTTTTTTAGTCCGCCGCATTTACCCAAAAACAGTACAGCCTCGGGTTCAATAGCTGTGAGGAGGTCCATTACCGTGGCAGCAGTAGGGCTACCCATACCAAAGTTGATAATGGTAATATTTTCGGCCGTAGCACATTGCATCGGTCGGTCGAGTCCAATAATGGGCACCTTATTCCATTCGGCAAACATTTTTACGTAGTTGCTGAAATTGGTCAGCAGGATATACTTGCCAAAGTTTGCCAGGGCTTCTCCCGTATAACGGGGCAACCAGTTTTGAACAATATCTTCTTTTGTCTTCATATTAAGGGTTAAATTTCGTTTATTTTGACTAAGAGACAAAGAGAAAAAGGGCCAGGTATAATGGCTCTTTGGTCCTATTGTCTGGCCTCCAATCCCTTATCTTGCTAAAACCTTCCTCTTTATCTCTTTCCCCCTTTAACCTCTTAGCCCCTATTTCTCTTTTCCCTCTTTAATCTCTTAGCCTTAGATTTGGCGCATGATCCGCATAGAGTATCCACCATTTCCATTCCGTATCCGTGAAGAGGAGGGCAAAGAGTTCATCTTTGATGAACTGCGCAGGCAATGGGTGCGTCTTACTCCGGAAGAATGGGTACGGCAGAATTTTTTACAATACCTGGTGCAAACCATGCGTTATCCTGCTTCTCTCATAGCTATTGAACGGGAGTTGAAGTTGGGGAGCTTAAAAAAGGTTTGATGTATTGGTGTATAACAGGCAACACCAGCCTTGGCTAATGGTAGAATGCAAAGCCATGGAAGTACAACTGGATCAGGATGTATTACAACAGATTTTAAGGTATAATATAGCCATACCCGTTCCTTTTCTGGTGATCACCAACGGGCATTATTGTGCGGGATTTGAAAAACGTGGGCAACAGTTGCAGTTAATGGAGGCACTACCTGTATTTGAAAATTAGCGTTCTTTTAACGCTTAATGTATTTTCTTTAAAGTAACCAATACTGCCTCTATGGCTACACTGCAGGAAAAATTGATGCCCTTACCCGTCATATTAGTGAACTGGCTGCGCAACAAAACCACTTGGGCAAACAGCTACTGGCCCTCATGAATGAACTGGATGAGCTGAAAGCACTGGCGGCGGCTTCCGTTACCACCAGCCATTCGCAGGAATCCATCAAAGAAAAGGTGATTGAATACAAGGAAGTCATCACAGCCCCCTCCTCCAGGCCCGTAAGGCCCGGCGCCGAACCAGGAAAGAAGGAGCCGGTACGCTCCGGTCCCTCCCATAAGGTATTTTCCTTTGAAGAATTTATTGGTAAGAACCTGGCCAGTAAGGTTGGTATCCTGGTTACCCTGGTAGGTATTTTTATTGGCGCCAGGTATGCCATAGAACATCAGCTGGTAAGCCCGGTGGTGCGCATTATAAGTGGTTATGTCTGTGGGGTGGCCCTGATAGCCATTGCTTACCGGTTGAAGAAGAAGTATGAAAGTTACAGCGCTGTTTTAATGGGTGGCGGATTATCGGTACTCTATTTCATTACCTATATAGCCTGGAGTTTTTATACCTTGTTACCACAACTGGCCGCCTTTGGCAGCATGCTGGTCATTTCAGCTGCCATTGTATATGTTGCCTTGTGGTACAACCAGGTCATCATTGCCCACCTGGCTCAGGTAGGCGCTTATGCCATTCCTTTTTTGTTGAGCAATAATTCGGGCCGGTATGATGCTTTATTTACCTATATGCTCATCATTAATGCCGGCGTATTGGTATTATCGTTTTACAAGTATTGGAAATCTTTATACTATACAGCCTATATTGCTTCCTGGCTTATTTATGGCGTCTGGTACTTCACTGGATACGGTGGAGGGCAGCATTTTACCTTATCCTTCGTTTTTCTATGTGCTTTCTTTTTGATGTTCTATACTACCTTCCTGGTGTATAAACTGATCCGCAAGGAACAATACAATATCGGCGATGTATTCCTGCTCCTGACGAATGCTTTTATTTTTTATGGATTGGGTTATAGCCTGTTGAGCGATCACAGTACTATCCAATATTGGCCTGCTTTGTTTACCATAGCCAATGCACTTATCCATCTAATGGCGTGTATCATTATCAAACGGCTGCAACTGGCCGATAGATCGCTCTACTATTTTGTGTTGGGCCTGGTGGTCGTTTTCCTCACCATTGCTATACCGGTGCAGTTAGATGGTAACTGGGTTACCTTGTTGTGGGCGGCCGAAGCTGTGCTGTTGTTTGTGATCGGTCGTACCAGGCAGGCGGAGCTATATGAAAAGTTGGCCATAGGATTGGTGATCCTGGCATTGGGCAGCCTCCTGCAGGATCGTGGGCAATTATCGCAACCTGCTGAAATTGGTTATCCATTCAGGAATATGGTTTTCTATACCAACCTGTTTGTGATAGGAGCATTTGGGGCGATCACCTGGATCAGTTGCCAAAAGAAATGGAAAGTAACCCCGGAGAACAGAACAGGCGTCCATGCTTTTTTGATTTCATAGTACCGGTAATACTGGTCCTGACCAGCTATTATATCCCTTTTCTGGAATTGAGAGACGCGGTGGGCATGGTGCAAACCGACTGGCAGTCAACTGCCGGAGGGGGCTGGACTGCGGAAGGGGCTTTATTGGTGGAAACTTCCTTGTTTCTCTATTCCGCAACCTTTGGCGCCCTGGTATTGTTCATCAATCAACGCTGGATCAGGAGCCGCTGGCTGGCCGTTGCCTCTTTGTTAGGTATTGGTCTGTTGTGCTGTCTTTTCCTTGCAGGCACCTTTCCTTTTTCAATGAGACAACCATTGGCTATTTTAATTATGGAAGCCAATCTCATTTGGGCGCCTGGCATATCGCAATGCGTTATGCTACCATTGGTCTCATCGCCTGGATCATGGTGATGGGAACCCGTGTCGTAAAGCAATACATTACCGAGTCTATCTTACAGCAAGGATGGAACTTATTGCTGTATATTACCACTTTAGGTATCATCAGCTATGAATACATTAACTGGACTGCCATAGCCGGCGGACAAGATCAATACAGAATTGGCCTTAGTGTTGTATGGGGATTGTTTGCCCTGGCCCTGGTGATCAATGGCATCCGCAAAAAACAGAAATATAAGAGATTGGTTGCCATCGCATTATTTGTGGTCACCATAGTAAAGCTGTTCCTCTATGACCTGGCAGAAGCAGGCACACTTACCAAAACCATTTCCTTCATTGCCATGGGCGTGATCTTGCTATTGGTTTCTTACTTATACAATCGGTACAAAGAAGTGCTTTTTGGAAGCAGTGAAACGTGAGACCGCAGACGTGAAACAGCAGATGTGAGACGTGAAATACCTCAATGCTGCGAGCCGTTTGCTTCGAGTAGCTACTTGGGTTGTCTCCTTTTCGTTTTCCTGATTGCCGACTGCCTATTGTCGACTACATCAGCACCTTTCGTTCTTCAGTGGCTGTTCTGACCTCTTTAAAGCCGGCTTTCTTATATACATGCAGGGCATTGGGATGGTCGAGTGAGCAGGTATTGAGCTGGATATGTTGGGGTTGATAGTTCCAGGCTGTTTGTATCACCGTTTGCAGGAAATAATGACCATAACCTTTACCAATAAAAGCTGGGAGCAAGCCAAAGTAAAGTATTTCCACATAGTCTTTTTCCCGCACAAATTCCGCAAAGCCGGCCGGCTGGCTTTCTATGTATAAAGCATAAATATCTACATGGGGGGCATTGATCTTTTCAAACAGGGCTGCGTCCTCCATCATCATACGGTCGAGCCAATACCATTCTTTACCTACACCATAGTAATAACCCCGGTAATCCTGTACGGCAATGGGTTTGGGTTGCAATTCAAAATCCATTTTGAAAGCTGCTGGTATGGTATTTACAGGTTGTTCATGCATTTCCAGGAAGGTCACCTGTACAGGTTGTAATACAACACGAGAATTATCGATGCTCATTGTAATTGTTTTTGACAGTGAAAGCCAATGATCTTATAGCCCTGGTTGAGCCAGAACCGGATGCCTTTATCATTCACTACATAACAATTGAGTTCCGAGGCAATACAGCCTTGGGAGCGACCGTATTCATATACCCAGGCCATCATTTCTTCACCTACTCCTTTATTGCGATATTCAGGCAATACCATCACATTATCTGGCTCAATGTGCTTGCCTACATAGTATTTATTGAGGATCCATAAACCGCAAATGCCAATCAGGCGATCATTATCATATACACCTGCACATTCATAATTGCGTTGCATCATGTCGGCCAGGCGTTCCTGCAGCGTATCTTCAGTAATAGCATTATTCAACAAGCGCAGGAAGGGAATAATGCTGTGGAGTTGATCTTTGGGAATGAGGCTGATCTGGTACATAGGTTATTCTTCTGCATCTCGAAATTAGGGTTTTTATTTTATCCGCCTGTACTTGTTAACAGCTTTGCTGTTACCCCGCCAGGTCAATCTTATACCAACAGGTTAAAGGACACCAGGATGATGGTAAGGGCAATGCAGATGAGGGCCACCAGGAATATGATATCGGCCAGCTGCTCCAGTTTTTCAGATCGCATTTCTTTTTGCGATCGGATCGAGAGAAAAGAAAGGATACAACTGATCACCAGTAAGATAGCCGCCATGCCGGTAATATCATCTATAAACGTGGCACCGCCCGTTTTAGATATCTTGATAGAAGTTAATACAATGAGGCAAAACCCCAGCAGGTTGGAGGACGTATTCAGTATATGTGGTGATTTATGCTGACTCATAATCCTTTCTTGTGCAGTTTGCCGCAAATGTCTTTGAGTTGTTCCAGCTGCTCCAGTTGTTCTACCTGCATATCATACAGTGCCTTGATCTGCTGCTGTTGCAAAAGATCCACCTTTTGTTGCAGACTGCGGATCTCCAACTCTGCTTTCATATTAACCAGGTAGTCATTCTCTGCCCGCTTCCGGTCTTTCTCTTCCTGCCTGTTCTGGCTCATCATGATAATGGGTGCCTGGATGGCAGCAATGCACGACAATACCAGGTTGAGCAGAATAAAAGGATAGGGGTCAAAGTTTTCTTTTTTGCGGGCTTATTATATTGTACAGTATCCAAATAAAAGGATCAGCATAAAAGAGATGATGAATTTCCAGCTGCCGCCAAAACGGGCTACCTTATCTGATATCCGTTGCCCCCGGCTTAGCATATCCGCGGGAGGGTGCAAGAGGTTGTTGATCACCAGCTCTTCTTCTTCAATGGTGGCTGCCACAATATCCTGTAGCTTCTTTAATTGATCATCTTCTACTGTCAGGCGGGTCTTTAATTCATAATTTGCCATAAAGAATCAATTTGTAAATGTTAGGATTTTCTGATCCTGAATTTACGCCGAATATACTGTATGGCCATCTTAATCGCCTGTTAACGGGAAGGGCTGTGCTGTAACAGCTAGTGCAGCCAATCGAGCGCTACTTTGTCCCAGTTAAATGCATTGTAGTTGGTGGTGCTATCTGGGTTCACACCAAAGAAGTTATGTTCTGTGCCAATATAACCTTTGAAGGTGAAGTTGTTTTTATACCGCCGGCTATTGACGACAATGGAGGCAATCCTTCCCATAGGATTACCGCCTGAGTAGATGAGGTGTGTGATCCGGGGAAAAGTGGAAGCCAGTTTAGCCACAATCGTAGCGCCCTCAGAGTGTCCGGCTGCTACCAGTGTAGAACGCAATATCCAAGGTTGTTTTTGCAGGTATTTAATCACTTCGATGTTCCGGTTCACATAATAGTCCAGGTAATTCCGGTCACTGTATGCTTTCGGATAGGAGCCTGTACTGTCTTTGTAAGTGAGATCGGACAGCATGGTCACATCTTTGATCAGGGGAACAGCGGGCTTACTGAATAGCGAGGTGATAATACGTAGTCAGGCTATCCGGCTTGAATGGGAAGGTTCCATACACGCCATCTTTGCTGTCAATGATCAGGGGAACAGGCTGGCTGCCCTGGCAAAACAAGAACAGGGGTTTGGGCTTTTGTTCTTCTCCCTTTTAGATTTGATCAGCAGCTGTACCGTATCACTCTTATACAGCATTTGCAAATGCCGGAAGCCATAATCGGCCGGCGATTTTGTTTGCGTTACGGCTTGCAGGGTATACAGGGATAATAAAAACAGGAAGCAGGTTTTCATGAGCTGAAACATACTTCCTAAATTAATTGCTTTTCCTTCAACTTCCTGTAGTGGCACTAAATATTTCTAATGCGCATATACGCATAAAGAGCGCCTGTACCGGGTATCAGGAAACCTAGAAGGTGCTGGGGTCAATATTGGCAAAGATAGAAGGCGTTGTTGAAGTAGGCACTTGTTTGGATGAAGGATACAACTTTTCAAATACTTCAAAGATGCTGTCTATTTCCTGACTGGTAGGAGCATGCACCGTAATATCGGTATAATTGTTACGGGCATACCTGATCTTAAAGATCACTTGTTTGTAAGTTCTTTTCAGGAAGGAGTTATCATGTTCTTTCCGGTATTCGGTAAAATATTCCTTTTCATTATCAAACCGCCAGGATTCATCGCCCCGGGTGAGGTAATAGAAACTGGTGGGCTCTTCATTTTTTTGTGTGGTGATCACCTTGCTTAGGACCTGTTCAATTTTTCGGCAGGAAAATACGCTTGTGGGTAAAGTTTTGATTTTTCCATATAACAGCAGTTTTAAGGTATCTAAATCTAACTTATTTTTCCCAACTCCGCCATAAAAATCCTATTCACTATAAGGCGAATGGGATCAATGTATTAGATATGACTCGGATCACATCAGCTGGTCACACCCTGGCTTTGCAGGTACTTCCTGAAATTTTTGAGGTGAGTCAAACAGTAGGAGTGATCAATTTGTTTAAGCTGTTCAAACGTGGTGATATCAGTAATGCCCTCATATCTTGCAGTTCGTGAGTAGGTAAATAAGTTTTTATACTCTCGCCAAGCTCCCTTTGTTATGCGCATACGTGCATTATGTCTGTCGGGATTTACATTTCGCTCTATATCAAAATGGGTTTCTCCGATATCAATACCTTTCTTGGAGGCCAAAGCTTTAAGGTAATGAATGGCAACATAAAATAATACAGTGATCTTCCAATCGTAAAAATGGCCGTTAAACTGGGTCTCTATGCAATCGTGGAAGTTTTGGTTATGCGTGGCTTGTTCTAAGTGCTGCTGCATCGAATCTAATCAAGTTTTAGTTCTTCGGAGTAGTTTATTTTTCTACTAGTTCAATGGGTACAAACTGAAAATAAACGGGGTATTTGCTGGAAATATCGAGGAGATCATATTTATCAAAGAAGTCAAAAACCTTATTGCGGTTAGTTATATTGTCATCGTTCAAAACGATAGAATAGTGCAGATCATTCAGAGAAGTTTTACTTCTATAGGCGGCGGTGATAAGTGGTTTCTTAATCCGTAGGAATGAGTTAACGAATTTGTCTATAATATGCTTTACCTGGTCATCAATATTATTGGAAACATGGAATACACTATCAACCGGATTGGACAAAGTGGCTTCTATTTTTTTACTAAGCTCTGTGAGTTCTCCAATCTTCAGGAGTTCATAGCTGCGGTCAACCTCCTCTTTAAACTCTTCCAGTTTATTTTGTAACAGGTATAGAATGCTTTTCAACTGACCAAGTTGCTGTTCTGCAGTTGCTGATATACCTGCTTTCTTTCCATATCCAAACCTACAATAAAATTATTAAAATAAATAATTTATAATATTTTTTAATAAAAACCCATTCGTATAGGCGAATGGATTTCAATGTTATATACACCCGAAACGGGTCAAATACTTTATGGGAATATGCCCAATTCGGCATAGCTGGTAGCCACTTTATTGATGGCTACTAAGTAAGCTGCTGTACGCATATCCGGCACCTGTGGATTGGCTTTCCAGGCATCCATGATTTCGCGGGTAGCGGTGATCATGGTTTCTTCCAGTCCACTACGTACCAGGTCTACTTCATCCGGACCATGCATGATGAACTCACGCTCTTTGGTACCTACCTGCTTGCCGGTAAGGCCTTCAATTTGTCCCAGGATATGGGTATTGAGGTTTTCGGTAAAGCGTTTTTCCATACGGCCATAACGTACGTGGCTAAGGTTTTTCAACCACTCAAAGTAAGATACCGTAACACCACCTGCATTGAGGTACATATCCGGTACTACCAGGATGCCACGTTTGGCGAAAATATCATCGGCTTCGGGTGTTAAAGGACCGTTGGCTGCTTCTCCAATGATCTTTGCTTTTACATTGGGTGCATTGGTGCCATTGATCACATTCTCCAGGGCTGCGGGGATCAATACATCACACTCCATTTCCAGGGCATCAGTATTCTTGGCAAAATTGGTACCATCCTTGAAATTGAGGATGGAGCCTGTTTTTTTACGGTGTTCAAATACGGCATCTACATCCAGTCCGTCATTGTTCCAGATAGAACCTTCAAATTCGGCCAGACCAACGATCTTGGCGCCTGCTTCCTGGAAGAACTTGGCAGAGTGGTAACCCACATTACCCAGCCCCTGTACTACTACGCGCTTGCCTTCCACACCAACACTCATGCCCAGCTTATCCATCTGGTCTTTCATGTTCAGTACTTCGCGTAAGCCATAGAATACACCCAGGCCGGTAGCTTCACGGCGACCGCGAACACCACCCTGGGTAACAGGCTTGCCGGTAACGCAACCCATGGCATCAATTTCGCCGGGGCGCATACTGGTATACGTATCCACGATCCAGGCCATCTCACGCTCACCCGTACCATAATCGGGTGCAGGAACGTCGATGCCGGGGCCGATAAAGTTTTTCTTGATCAGCTCGGAAGTATAACGGCGCGTTATCTTCTCCAGCTCATAAGGCGTGTATTTTTAGGATCGATGGTGATACCCCCTTTAGCACCAGCAAAAGGAACGTTTACAATGGCGCATTTGTAGGTCATCAGTGCTGCCAGGGCCATTACTTCGTCCAGGTTAACACTCATGGCAAAACGGATACCTCCTTTACAAGGCAGCTTATGGTGTGAGTGCTGAACCCGGTAAGCCTTGATCACTTCAATCTTTTCGCCAATCTTCACCGGAAAGTGCATCCGGTATACGGCATTACATTGTTTAATTTGCTCCAGGACTCCGGGGTCCCACTTGGTAAACTGCGCGGCTTTATCAAAACTCTTTTCCACCGCGCCAAAAAAACTGTACTCTGACATGATTAGCAATTTTTATGGTGAATCGTTAAACACAAGATCAGCAAGCATCCATCATTCGGCAATGCTGAACGATCAATGATTGGTTATTATTGGGAACAAGCGTAAATATTTTTAGTTCAATGGATTGCTTAAAAATGGTCAATCCCGAATAGGATCGGGACTGCAGTTATTGGTTATATGGCCATTGACTATTCACAACGCACTATTGTCCTTTTTCCAGCTTCGTTATTTTCCGGTCCAGGCTTATCAAATAAATGATCAATCCCAACAGGATGGTAATGGCTACAGCCAACACCACATAGATCTTTCCACCTGCTCTTAAGCCGGTACCTTGATCAGCTCCAGCACCATTTTCCTGGGCACTGGCCCATACTGCCGGTAGTAGGATAAACAGGGTAATGAGTAATTTCTTCATGCGCATAATTAATGGAAATGTTTTTTCTCTTCCAGTGTTTTCAATCGCAGATACAGGGTGGTGATCCATACGCCCAACAGGGTCCAGGCCACAACAGCTGGCCAGAATACCTTGCGCATCTCGGGGTCAAGGTCCTGCCCGTTCAATCCGGGATTACCTTCTACGCCTTTTCCCCGGGGTGCAGGGATTCTACCAGGCGGGGCAGGATCAGGATCATGGGAATATAGATAAAATAAGCAAATATGTTATAAACAGCCGCCACACGGCCCCGTTTATCAAGATCAGTCATAGAATTGCGGAGTACAAAGTAGGCGAGGTAGATCAATAAGGCGATCGCCACCCCAATTGTTTGGGATCATTGTTCCAGGGCGTACCCCAGGTATAATTGGCCCAGATCATGCCGGTTATCAAGCCAAGAACGCCCAATACCGTACCCGTTTGGGCATACTGCCAGGCATACAGGTCATATTTTGGTTGGGGTTACGCAGATACTTGATGGAATAGACCAGCGAAACTGTGACCAGCACCAACTGCGCAAACCACATAGGTACATGGAAAAAGAGATTCCGGATGGTTTGATAAAGGTTGCCTATTTCAGGTACTTTCACTAAAAACCTGCAGTGAAAGTGTAGAGCAACAAAACGATACAAAGTATTTTCCACCAGTACTGGCGCATATATTTCCGGGCTATTGGTGATAGATATTGGCGATTGAAGGATCGGGGTGAGACTTGCCAACTACCTGAATTAGGGGGCAAAATTAGGGAAAAGAATCAGTCTTTCCAAAGAAACGGGAATAAGATAACAGCCAGTGCTATCACCATGATATCCAGTCCTACCAGCATCAGCACGAGACTGGTTAACCCCGCTTGGATCACATCCGAGAAGGCCGTATTGGAAATGCGCATCAGCAGCAATACCTGCGGAATGATGAGTGGAAAGCCCATAATGGCCATCAGGGCGGCACTTTGCTGCGCCCGTGCAGCAATGGCTGCCAGGAAGGTAAATACCAGGCTCAGGCTGCAGCCGCCCAGGCATACAATGCCTAGAAACCTGAAGGGATTATGTACCGGATTGCCCATGAACAACTGGAAAAGCAATAGACTTACCAGGCTCATGAGTACCATGAGTATCACATTAAAGATCAGCTTGGACAATACAAAGTCACGCGCTCCGGCAATGGTATAAAAGTACAACATCCGCCCCCGGCTCTCGGCCAGGAAGCTTTTAGCCACCGCATTGATACAAATAAAGAGCTGGATCATCCAGAACAGGCCATTCCATACCTTTTCCTCCGGCCCTTCACCCATGGCCATGTACAATACAAAAATGGTAGAAGCCACATACAGCAATATGCCATAAAGGTATATTGCTGCCGGATCTCCAGCAGGAAATCCTTTTTACCAACGCCCAGATATGATTCACTTGTTTACCAGCCATAAAGGATTGCGCGAAAATAAATAGTTCATTGGGTTATTCCATTTACTTTTTCCAGCATCTACCTGTAAAACTATATTAATCATGACCACCAGACTGCTTTTGTTTGCCATCCCGATCATTACCCTCATGGGTCTTTCCTGCCATACCAACACCAGCCCCCGGCCCTGGCAATTACAGCCGCCAGCCGATAGTACCTGGCATTTTGTGGCTCAATCCATCCTGATACCGAATACCCAATATAAGCGGACCGACACAATAACCGTTTCCTTTAACCTCCGTTCAATAAAAGGGCCCGACAGTTTGCTCACTTTTCATCTTAAGGTAGAGGAGTTTAAGCGCCCGGAATCCAATATTGGTATGATCCTACCCTCTAAAAGTGCCGAAGAGTTGGAAAATGAGCTGCAGGAATGGAAGGCATTCAAAGACTCCTGCCTGCAAGTTGTCATCAACGATTCCCTTATGGCAAAGTGGAGTAGCAAGGGCGAGCTGGTGAGCGTGAATGGGGTAGAGCGGATATTGAAGAAAATTGCCCGTACTACCGGGCATGATAGCCGGGATGTATACAGCAACCTGGAGGATATATTCAGTACAAGGGCTATGGAGGACCTGCTTAAACAATGCTTCTTTTACCTTAGTAGCCGGCCCTTGCAGGTGGGCGAAAATTGGGTAAACAACTATACCCTCAAAGCCAAAGCGCCCATGAAATACAGTAACCTGATTACCCTGAAGCAGGTACAGGGCGATACGGTGGAATTGGCCATTAAAACAGCCGTTTCGGCCTGGACGGGAGAAGGCGGGAGGATATTTGCAAAAGGCGATCAATGGGGTAAGGTGCTTGCCAGCCGCACTACCGGTATGCCCTACTATTTTTCAGTAGAGGATACAATGGTCACTAAAACTGATTATTACAATGTAACGAGCCGCCGTGTATTTACCCTGCAGGCACGATAAAAGGTGACACCTAATAAAGGCAAAAGGTGGGCCACCCTGAAGCACTGCTTTGCGGGCAGCAGGGTGACTCACCTTCATGTTGAAAAGGTGACACCTTTGCCCTGCATTGCATGCGAAAGGTATCAACCTTAATCCTTAAGGCTTTTCATAATAACATTTCCGGCACCGGGGTTCATAGGAATCTTTTGCTCCCAGCAATAATTGGGAAGCTTCCGGCACTTTGCGAAAGGAGTAGTTGGCAATATTGCCGCAACGCACACAAATAGCATGCAGTTTGGTAATGAAATCGGCCTTGGCCAGCAGATTGGGCATTTGGCCAAAGGGCTTTCCTTTGTAATCCATATCCAATCCCGCTACAATAACGCGGATGCCTTTGAGTGCTAACTGATCACATACATCGGGCAACTGATCATCGAAAAACTGAGCTTCATCAATACCCACCACATCTACTTCACCTGCCAGTAACAAAATAATCTGCGAATTATCGATGGGCGTTGATTGAATGGCATTTTCATCATGCGATACAATATCCATTTCATGATAACGTGTATCTACCCGGGGTTTAAAGATCTCAACCCGCAGGTTGGCAATGCGTGCACGCTTTAATCGGCGTATCAGTTCTTCTGTTTTACCAGAAAACATAGAGCCGCAGATCACTTCAATAAAGCCGCGCCGTTCGCCTGATATATTTGGTTCTATGAACATGTTAACGGAAATAGGTATAATAATTGTTAACTTTATAGTCAATAACTAACCCATAAAGTGCCCACTTAATCTATTATGGAGCGATTAAAACAATTGATCGGCAAATTAAATGAACAATTTGAACAAAATGCCGATAATAAACAACTATTAGTAACCACTCAACTCATTGAGGCGGAACTAATGCGGCTGTCAGCTGCCTCCCGCGTATCACAGGGTACCTCCAAGGTAGCTGTAGTGATGCCGGCAGCACGTACAGTATACAATACGGTGGTAGTGGAAACACCTGTATTGGAAGAAAAAGTTGTGGAGGAAGTAGTGTTACCTGTTGAAAAACAGGAAGAAAAGCCCGCAAAGAATGGCAATGGTACCCATACACCAGCAGCAGCTGTACAAACAGGCATCCCCTTCAATCCGCTGATAGAGATACCCACTTTGGCCCACCAATCATCGGCCAAAGAGCTCAATGAAATGATGGCATCGGCCCAGGCTTCTCTTAATGATAAGTTAAAAGAAGATCGGGTAGAGGTAGGCCATCGCCTCAATGATTCACCCGTGCGCGACCTTAAAAAGCCATTGGTATCAATGACCGTTTTGTTTTTATCAGTGAATTATTCAGGGGTGATGAAGTGATGTATGAGCGCAGTGTGAAAACCATCAATAGCTTCCGCATCTACCCCGAAGCACAATATTGGATAGAAAGAGAGTTGAAGATTAAACTGGGCTGGGACGATTCCAAAGAGATCACCCGCCACTTCTATCAGTTGGTTAAGAGACGATTCTCCTGAATAAATTGCAACACGGCGTCTGTAGCGCCTGTTTTAGCATGAACATATTGGCCTGCCTGGTGGCAGGCTTTTTTATAGGCTTCCTCATCGGCTAATAAGTTATCCAGCACTTTCTCTAACTCCAGGGCCGTTTTAATAGGAAAGGCCCCGCCTTCATCTACCAACTCTGCTGCTTCTATATACTTTTCATATACTGGTCCAAATACCACAGGTTTATGATATACAGCGGCTTCCAACACATTGTGCACTCCATCATCGCCCAATCCCCGCCTATATAGGTTATGGTAGCATATTTATATAGCCTCGACAGCATGCCAATATTATCAATGATCAGCGTATTGGTAAGTTGCTGTTCGCGGCTTACCGTTCCCGGAACCCGTTTTTGCAATACCGAATAACGGATGGTATGCTTAAATAACTTTTCGATCTCCTTGAGGTGGTTTTCATGAATTTCATGCGGAGCAATAATAAATCGCATATCGGGATGCGTATTGGCATAGTGGTCCAACTCTTCCTCATCTTCGGGCCAGGTGCTGCCGGCTACTACCGTAATATGGTTGCCGCAAAAGTCTCAACAACCGGTATGGGGCTGAACTTTTCAGCAATCGTGGCTACCCGGTCAAAACGTGTATCTCCATTCACCGTTACATTGCTTGAAAAACCAATACCGGCCAGCAGGTCTTTGGAATCCGGAGTTTGTACAAATAAACGGATAAAACTCTTCAACAGGCGTCGATGCAGGCCGCCATACCATTTGAAAAATGGTTGATCGGGCCTGAAAATACCAGAAACCAATAGTACAGGGATTTGCCGCTTTTTTAAAGTAGTCAGGTAATGATACCAGTACTCGTATTTTATCCAGATTACCAGGTCGGGTTGTACCATGTTGAGGAAACGGCGGGCATTGGCCTTTGAATCCATGGGCAGGTAGAACACATAATCGGCTCCTTCATAATTCTTGCGCACCTCATACCCCGAAGGCGAAAAGAAGGTGAGAAGGATCTTTACACCCGGGTATTGACCGCGTAAGGCCTCCAATACCGGCCGGCCCTGCTCAAACTCCCCAGAGAAGCGCAGTGCATCCAAACCAGTCGTGAATCGTGAATCGTGAATCGTGAATCCTTTGCTTCCTCATTACTGCCGATTGCCGATTCACGATTGCCGACTTCCACTTTCAGCTTCTCAAACAATCCTTTCCTTCCTTCCACCCACAGTTTGGCTTTGGGATTCCAGCGCGCAGCCAGGCGTACTCCCAATAGGTAGAGCCGGCAAAAATGGTATAAAAAAACAGGTGCACGGGTTAATAGATTAACCGCAAAAATCGGGAAAACATTAAGAAATTATCATTTTCTCCCTTGGAAAGATGTATCCAGCCAGGCATAAGATATTGAAATACATGGAAAATTGGCAACTATACCGGTCACAGAACGGCCTTCAATCGGGGGTAGATAGTGGCCAGGAAAAGTACATGTTGCCCTATAAGCAGTATGTAATAAGTAGATAAACTAATAATAAGCCGTAGATAAGCCGCCTATCATAAGGACGGCTTATCTACGGCTTATATACAGCTTATATACGGCTTATCTACGGTTTATGCTGCTTGTTGACACGAATTTGACTACTTCTTGAAGCGGTATGAACAGGGGGAGAAAGAAGTAGGAGAATACCTAGAAGGATAGGCACAGTATATATTATAGTGATAAAATAATATATGACACTTTCAGGCCTATGGCCTTAACATGAATAATGTGAAGGAGGGAGGCAGGGTGGGGAATGGGTAAAATACGTAATTTTTAGGGGCTGATCAGCGTAAGGATACGCTTTTATATGGGGTTTGTCCCTGATTACCTGCGTTACTTACTATCTGCCCATTGCATAAACCAGTTTTTGTGGTAGGTTTGTGCCCGTTTCAAAAGAAATCGTTGAGTATGCGGCCGATACAAATGGTGGATTTAAAGCAGCAGTATGCAAAGATCAAGACAGATGTTGATGCAGGTATTCAGGAGGTACTGGACACTGCGGCATTTATAAATGGAAAAGCTGTTGCCAATTTTACGGCCGGCTTAGCGAAGTACCTGGGCGCCAAGCATGTAATACCCTGTGCCAATGGTACAGATGCCTTGCAGATAGCCATGATGGCGCTAAACCTACAACCCGGTGATGAGGTAATTACACCTTCTTTTACCTATATCGCCACCGTGGAGGTCGTTGCCCTCCTGAAGTTGAAGCCGGTTTTTGTAGAAGTTGATCCCAAAACGTTTTGCATCGATCCCGCTGCTATAGAGAAAGCGATCACACCAAAAACCAAAGCTATTGTTCCAGTACACCTGTACGGACAAAGTGCCGATATGGAAGCTATCATGGATATAGCCAGCCGGCATGGTTTGTATGTGATTGAAGATACGGCACAGGCCATTGGCAGTTCGGTTAAGTTCAAAGATGGCACCGTGAAAAAGGCGGGTACCATCGGAACGATAGGCGCCACATCCTTCTTCCCATCCAAAAATTTAGGTTGTTATGGAGATGGTGGGGCAATATTCACCGACGATGACGCGTTAGCCAGCCAGATGAAAATGATTGCCAATCATGGTCAAAGTAAACGTTACTACCATGAAGTGGTGGGATGCAACAGTCGCCTGGATTCTTTACAGGCTGCTGTACTGAATGTGAAATTGCCATACCTGGATAGCTATATTGCTGCACGCCAGGCGGCGGCTGATTATTATGACAAGGCTTTTGCCAATCATCCAAAGATCACCACCCCTGCACGCGCTGCTTATAGTGACCACGTATTTCATCAATATACCCTCTTGTTGGAAGGTGTGGACCGTGATGGATTGAATCAATACCTGGCCGACAAGGGTATCCCCTCCATGATCTATTATCCTGTACCCGCTCATCGGCAACAAATGTTTGAAGCATTCGGCGGTTCATCCTATATCCTCGAAACAACCGACTGGCTTACGGAAAGAGTGATCTCGTTACCCATGCATACAGAGCTGGACGAAGAACAACTCCTTTTCATTACCAGCCATGTGTTGGAATTTATTAATAAACATTCATAAACCTTAGCCTCCGATATAGGCTTTGTTGAACCCTAACAAAAACGTTTCAATATGAAAATTGCTGTTGTTGGCACCGGTTACGTTGGATTGGTGACCGGAACCTGTTTCGCTGAAACAGGAAATGATGTTACCTGTGTAGACATCGATAAATCGAAAGTAGATAAACTTACGAACGGTCAGATCACTATTTATGAACCGGGCCTGGAGAAATTGTTTCTCCGCAATTTGAAAGAAGAACGTCTGCGTTTTACCACGAGCCTGGAAGATGGTATCAAAGATGCCACTATTATTTTCCTGGCCCTGCCTACTCCTCCTGGTGAAGATGGTTCTGCCGACCTGAAATACATATTGGGCGTGTCCGATCACCTGGGTAAGATCCTGAAGGATTATAAAGTAATTGTAGATAAGAGCACGGTACCTGTAGGTACTGCTGAAAAAGTACATGCAGCTATTGCTAAAAATTATAAGGGTGAATTTGATGTAGTATCCAATCCCGAGTTTTTGCGGGAAGGGGTAGCGGTAGAAGACTTTATGAAACCCGACCGTGTAGTTATCGGCGCTTCTTCCGAAAGAGCCAAGAAAGTAATGAGCGATCTGTATGGACCGTTTGTACGTTCTGGTAATCCCGTGATCAATATGGATGTACGTTCGGCCGAGCTGACTAAATATGCTGCCAACTCATTCCTGGCCACCAAGATATCTTTCATGAATGAAATTGCCCAGTTGTGCGAGCGCCTGGGTGCCGATGTAGATATGGTGCGCCGTGGCGTAGGTAGTGATGAGCGTATTGGCAAACGCTTCCTGTTTCCTGGTATCGGGTATGGCGGTAGCTGTTTCCCCAAGGATGTACAGGCACTGGTAAAGTCTTCCAGGGAAGTAAGTTATGATTTCCAGATCCTGAATGCAGTAATGGATGTAAATGAGCGTCAGAAATTGCACCTGATGCCCAAGATCAATAAATATTTCAAGGACAACCTGAAAGGCAAGAAATTTGCTTTATGGGGCTTGGCCTTTAAGCCCAATACAGATGATATACGGGAAGCACCGGCTTTATATATGATCGATGAGCTGACGGCGGCCGGCGCTACGCTAAGTGTATTTGATCCTGAAGCGATGCCCAATGTAAAGGGTGTTATTGGTGATAAAGTTGAGTATGCCGAGAATCAGTATGATTGCCTGGAAGGCGCTGATGCGTTGATCATTGCCACCGAGTGGAATGAGTTTCGCACGCCCAACTTCCTGAAGATGGTGACTGCGCTGAAGAACAAAGTGATCTTCGATGGCCGTAACCTTTTTTGAAGGCAATGCAGTGAAAGAATTAGGCTTCTATTATGAGAGTGTAGGAAGGGCTACAGCAGTTCCCGGACAGAAATAATTCCCTTGTATCACTTCCTACAAACAACAACACCATGGCAAGAAAGAGAGTACTTATAACCGGTGCTGCCGGATTTCTCGGATCACATTTAAGTGACCGTTTTATCAAAGAAGGTTTTCATGTTATTGGCATGGACAACTTGATCACAGGCGACCTTAAGAATATTGAGCATTTATTCAAACTGGAACAGTTTGAGTTCTATAATCACGACGTTTCTACATTTATTCATGTGCCGGGCAACCTGGATTATATCCTGCACTTTGCTTCTCCGGCCAGCCCCATCGATTACCTGAAAATACCTATCCAAACATTAAAGGTAGGTTCATTGGGTACGCACAACTGCCTTGGATTGGCAAGAGCCAAGGGCGCCAGGATCCTGGTAGCCTCTACTTCAGAGATCTATGGCGATCCTGTTGTTCACCCGCAAAATGAGGAATACTGGGGTAATGTAAACCCGGTAGGGCCACGTGGTGTATACGATGAAGCCAAACGTTTCCAGGAAGCCATTACCATGGCCTATCATACCTTCCATGGACTTGAAACGCGTATTATACGCATCTTCAATACCTATGGCCCACGTATGCGCCTCAATGACGGCCGGGCTTTACCTGCCTTTATTGGCCAGGCTTTGCGTGGTGAAGACCTGACTGTATTTGGCGATGGCTCTCAAACAAGAAGTTTTTGTTATGTAGATGACCTCGTAGAAGGTATCTATCGCTTGTTGATGAGTGATTATAACCTGCCGGTAAATGTGGGCAACCCCGATGAGATCTCCCTCAAAGATTTTGCAGAAGAGATCATTGCACTGACTGGCACCAAACAGGAAATCGTATATAAACCCTTGCCTGTAGACGACCCCAAACAACGTAAACCGGATATTACCCGTGCCAAACAAATACTGGGTTGGGAACCAAAAGTAGGCCGGAAGGAAGGATTGAAGATCACTTATGAGTACTTCAAATCACTGAAACCGGAAGAATGGTTCAAACAACCGAAAGAATTTGTTAGCCGGTAAAAAAACTAATAGAAGTCAGGCTGCTTATAGCGGCCTTACTTGTTTTTAAACTGAACCGACAGGTTGATCGAACAGGCAGGTTGTGTACAACAATTTGCCCAATGCTGTTGGGCTAATAATATTCGGACATGTACCAGGAATTAGTTGATCAGAAAGCCAGGTTAGCTGTTATTGGTTTAGGCTATGTGGGCCTGCCAATAGCATTGAATTTGCCCGCAAGATATCCGTGATCGGTTTTGATATTAATGCCAAGCGGGTGGAATTAATGCAGCAAGGCATTGACCCCAGTAAGGAAGTTACCGCAGAGGAATTCAAGGGAACCAATATTGTATTTACCAACGACCTGGAGTTATTAAAGCAGGCCAATTTCTTTATTGTGGCCGTACCTACACCGGTTGATAAATACAATGTACCCGATCTGAAACCTTTGATCAGTGCTTCCGAAACGGTAGGCAAGGCATTGAAGAAAGGCGATTATGTGGTGTATGAGTCAACAACCTATCCGGGTTGTACAGAAGAAGATTGCTTACCGGTATTGGAAAAGATATCGGGCTTACAAATGGGCACTGATTTCAAGCTGGGGTATTCGCCCGAGCGTATCAACCCGGGCGACAAAAACATACGTTACGAACAGTAATAAAAGTAGTATCGGGCAATGATCCGGAATCGCTGGATGAAATAGCGAAGATCTATGAACTGGTGGTGGAAGCTGGTGTGCATCGTGCCTCCTCTATCAAGGTAGCCGAAGCTTCCAAGATCGTAGAGAATACACAGCGTGACCTGAACATCGCCCTGATGAACGAATTGTCACTGATATTTGACCGCATGGGGGTCAATACTTATGATGTGATCGAAGCGGCCGGTACCAAATGGAATTTCCTGCGGTTCCAGCCGGGCCTGGTGGGCGGGCATTGTATAGGAGTAGATCCTTACTACCTTACCTACAAAGCTGCCTCCCTGGGTTATGAATCAAAAGTGATCACTGCCAGCCGGTATATCAATGATGATATGGCCAAATATGTGGCACGTAAGATCATTACCCATGTATTGCGTAATTCCAATGATCCTAAAGTGTTGGTGAAGGGAGTTACGTTCAAAGAAAATGTAAGTGATATCCGCAATTCAAAGATCGTAGATACGGTAAAAGAATTGCTGGCCTTCAATATTCAGGTAGATGTGGAAGACCCTTATGCAGAAAATGAAGAAGTGCATGAAGAGTATGGGGTGCATTTGGTAAAACAGCCGGCTACGGATTACGATGCCGTGATTGTTACGGTACCACATAAACCTTATACCACTTTGTGTGATGCAGATTTTGCAGCTATTACGCGAGAACATGCTTTGATAGCGGACCTGAAAGGAATCTATAAACATACAATCACCAGCAGAAAATACTGGAGTTTATAATGGCTAATTACACTAAAACCCTGATGATCACAGGCGGCGCCGGTTTTATCGGTTCGCATGTGATTCGGCTTTTCGTCAATAACTATCCCGGATACCGTATTGTAAACCTGGATGCCCTCACTTATGCCGGTAACCTGGAAAACCTGGTGGATGTACAGGATAAACCCAACTATGTTTTTGAGAAGGGAGATATTACGGACGAGAAAAGGATCAATGAGCTGTTTGAACAATATCATTTTGATGGCATTATTCACCTGGCTGCCGAAAGTCATGTAGACCGTTCTATCATTGATCCGCTGGCTTTTGTTCGTACCAATGTAATGGGTACGGTAACCCTACTCAATACCTGCCGGCAATTTTGGAAAGGCAAGATGGCCGGTAAACTGTTTTACCATGTATCGACCGATGAGGTATATGGCTCCTTGGGCGAAACAGGCTTCTTTACAGAGGAAACATCCTACGACCCGCGCTCACCCTACTCTGCTTCTAAAGCTTCCTCCGATCATTTTGTGATGGCCTATCATCATACCTACGGATTGCCGGTCATCATGAGCAATTGTTCTAATAACTATGGCTCGCACCACTTTCCGGAGAAGTTGATTCCCCTCATGATCAACAATATTAAAAATAAGAAACCTTTACCTGTGTACGGTAAAGGGAGAACGTACGTGACTGGCTGTATGTAGAAGATCATGCACGGGCTATTGATACCATCTTTCATAAAGGAAAGGATGGTGAAAAATACAATATCGGCGGTTTTAATGAATGGAAGAATATTGACCTGGTACACCTGCTGTGCAATATCATGGATAAGAAGCTGGGACGTAATGCTGGTGAATCGGCCAGCCTGATCACCTATGTAACCGACAGACCAGGTCATGATTTGCGCTATGCTATTGATGCCACCAAGCTAAACAAAGAGCTGGGTTGGTCGCCCTCCCTGCAGTTTGAAGAAGGATTGGAAAAACAGTTGATTGGTACCTGCAGCATGAAGATTGGATAAAACATGTTACTTCCGGCGATTATCAACATTATTATACAGCGCAGTACGCGAAGAGATAAGAGAAGAAGTCGGGAAGACCGAAAGACCGAAAGACTGTTAAAATTTGATCAAAGATACTTTCCGACTTTTCGGACTTTCCGACTTGCGGACTTGTATTTTAAAATTATACACATGCCTTTTATTGAAACAGGATTCTCTGGATTATTTGTTTTTGAACCGGTAGTATTTGAGGACAGCCGGGGTTATTTCTATGAATCCTATAATGAGCATACTTACCTCAAACAAGGCATCAGTACCAGGTTTGTGCAGGACAACCAGTCTTCTTCTTCCTATGGTGTGATCAGGGGCCTGCATTATCAATTGGCGCCTTATGCTCAAACCAAACTGGTACGTGTGCTGAAAGGATTGATAATAGATGTGGCAGTAGATATCCGCAAAGGATCGCCCACTTTTGGTAAAGTATATGCGTTGGAATTATCTGCCGAAAACAGAAAGCAGCTGTACATACCAGCCGGCTTTGCGCATGGTTTTTCGGTATTGAGTGAAACAGCCGAAGTATTGTATAAATGTGATGCCTTTTATAACAAGGAAAATGAAGGGGGATATTGTACAATGATCCTGCTTTACAGATAGACTGGAAGATACCTGCAGGCAAGGCCATCATATCCGACAAGGATAGTATCCTGCCTGCCTTGGCTGATTGTAAAAATAATTTTGTATTTGAAGCGCAGCATAGTTATGACAAAGCCTAAAATACTGGTTACGGGCGCTAATGGTCAGGTGGGCATGTCGCTAAGGGATTTGGCTGCTGCTTATCCTTCCTTTGATTTTATCTTTCTCACCAAAGATGAATTACCTATTCACCGGTTTGAGCTGGTAAGTCAGTATTTTGACATGGTGCGGCCAGCTTACTGTATCAATGCGGCTGCTTATACGGCAGTAGATAAAGCCGAGACAGATAAAGAAACGGCTTTCCTGGTAAATGGCGATGCGGTAGGTGTACTGGCATCAGCATGCCATAAATATGGCGCCAAATTTATCCATATTTCCACCGACTACGTTTTTGACGGCAGTTCTCCGGAGCCTTATAAAGAGAATACACGTACCAATCCTATCAATGTATATGGGATCTCTAAATTGAGGGGAGAGGCTTTGTGTTTGTTGTACAATCCTGATGCGGTGATCATTCGCACCGCCTGGGTATATGCAGAGCATGGGAACAACTTTGTGAAAACAATGTTGCGGCTGATGAAAGAACGCCCTGAGATCAAGGTGGTGAATGACCAGGTAGGAGCGCCTACCTATGCGGCCGACCTGGCAGCTGCGATGCTGGACATCGTCAATCGTCAATCGGCAGTCGGCAATGAGCACCCGGGAGCCAGCAACGGCTCATCCATTACTGCGTGGCAGCCCGGTATTTATCATTACAGCAACCAGGGGCGTATTAGCTGGTATGAGTTTGCCCTGGCCATAAAAGAGCTTTCCGGCAGTGCCTGCACGGTACATCCTATTCCTGCTGCCCAATATCCTACGCCTGCTAAAAGGCCTTCTTTTTCTTTGTTGGATACCCAAAAGATACAATCCACGTACCAACTGGTAATACCAGACTGGAAGGATAGTCTGCAACATTGCCTGCAGCGTTTATTATAAGAGGTTTACTGTGAGAGGAGACACCTTTCCTTTTTTTCGATGCAGGCGAAAGGTATGACCTCTAATAAGTACATATATGAACAGACATTGCGATATCATTTGTTTTACCTTATCAAGATGGGATGCAACCATCTCTTCCCCTGCACTGGCACTGGCCATTGAATTTGCCAGGCATAACCGGGTATTTTATGTAGAGCATCCTTTTTCCTGGAAAGATTATGCAGGTATGCGCAATGATCCACAAATACAACGCCGTAAGCCAGCTTTACTGAAGGGGCGGGATATTTACAGCAATCCACCTTCCCTGCCATCAAACCTGACGGTAGTAACTCCCCGGCTTACCATACCGGTTAATTTTTTGCCACCTGGGGTTTTGTACAATGGTTTATCGAAGATCAATGATATGATCATATTGCAGGCGATCCGTCGTTTAATAAAGGATTATCAGGTAAAGGATTTTATTTATGTCAATTTCTTCGATCCTTACTTTGTACGCAGCATACCGGCCGATATACAACCCTTGTATACGGTTTACCAATCGATGGATGATATTTCACAGGTAGCCTATTCCAACCGGCATGGCAGTAAGTTGGAAGAAGAGATCATCCGGAACTTTGATTTTACCCTGTGTACTTCCAAAGAACTTACCCGATTAAAAAGCGCTTTTTCGCCCAATACCTGGTTCCACCCCAATGCGGCGGATATTGATATATTTAAAAAGCAGTTACAGAAATATTACCCAAACCGCCCGAGCTGCAAAACATTACCAAACCGATCATTGGTTATACGGGTAGTATTGAATACCGGTCGGATTTTGAATTGTTGAAAAAGATCGCGGAGTACCATAAGGATAAAATATTGTTCCTGGTGGGGCCTATACAAGGCGATGAGCACAAAGCAGCAGGGCTTGATACCCTGCCCAATGTGGTTTTTGCAGGGGCCCGGAAGATCACTGAATTGCCCAATTATCTCCAGTATTTCGACTGTGTGATCATTCCTTTCAAAAAAGAATACGCTTACCAAAAGCATTTACCCACTTAAGATCAATGAATACCTGGCTGCCGGTAAGCCGGTAATAGCCACGCATTTTTCAGAAGATATCTATACCTTCCGGGAGGTAGCTTATGTGGTAGACAGCCATGAGGAATTCCTGCAAACCATTGATAAAGCCATGGCTGAAAACAATGAAGCGCGTAAGCAAGCCCGCATTCAGGTGGCGGCTACGAATACCTGGACAGCCCGGGTAGAACAGTTTTGGCAAATACTGGAAAAGGGAAAGAAAGGTTGATAAGTGGACGGATTGAAAGGAGCTAATAGCCAGTAACTAAAAGCTAACTGCTTGTTTTCTGCTCGTGGCTCGAAACCTGCTTTTTCGCTATTTTTTACAGCAGCGGAGTCTTTAGGGGCTCCTGGTTTGCCGGGATTGCGCCAGCCACCTGTCATGCGGTTAACAATCTCCTTCACCACGGTATCAAATTTCAATACCTGTTCGGGCTTACAGAGGGCGCGTACGCGCTGGAAATGCTGGAAGGTGATGAGGTCCAGTTGTTTTTGTAATATGCCTATTTCATCAGCTTTTACCTGCAAGAGGGAGTCTTGTGGTGCGGGTTCCTTTAAGAGGTCGAAGAATCTCTTTTTTTGTATTGCGGATAGAATCCATGAGGGGCTTCTGCCGGCTGATCATGGTATCTCTCAATTTCCAATAAACAGCTTCCTGGTCCTTATCCAGTTTCAGTTCATTGACCATAAATTGTCCCATTTTCCGGTTCCTATCGCCATCACCCTGACCACCTTTTGATGATCGTTGGTTTTCATTGACCAATAAATGGACAATGTAATAATGTTGGTTACCAATAAGATGGCTACTAATAACAGTAACCATTTTTGCTTTGGAAATTTGGTCATGGTACTACTGGGGTTTCATCGTATACGGGGTATGTACCTAACGCGTAATCGGATGCTAAAAGTTGCTGTTGCGTGTTTTCAACAGTGACGGATTTTTCCTGGTGCCACATTTCCATAATGGCAGTGGTATTCAGGATGAGGATGATCGCTGCCAGGCTCAATGCCAGGGCAGGCCGGGCTAGCCAGCGAACGATAGGGCCACCTGTATTTTCCAATTCCCGTTCCATCCGGCCCCGGAGGCGGGTATAAAAGAACGCGGGCGCCTTGGCCCGTTGGATACCCTCCAGGCTGTTGAGCACCTCATCGATTCCTTGTGGATTGTTCGGCTTGGTTGACATGCTATTGTAATTTATGTAAACTATCTTATTTGACGTTATCAGATTAGAAAACCTGCGAATATCAGCCCCCTGCTGCAAATGTTTTTCCAGTATTTTCCGCAGGTTTTGCCTGGCCCGGAAAAGTAGGGATTCAACAGCCGAAACAGAAAGTCCCATCACATCTGCAATCTCTTGATAACTAAGTTCTTCTGCTTTGTGAAGAGTAAATGCCGTTTTCTGGTTTTCAGGCAGCTGTTCAATGGCTTTAAAAAGCAGCGCTGCCTGTTGTTTTCGGTCTAATGCTACTCCCGGATGATAAAAGTCAACCGGGTCATGCAAGAGCTCATTATCAGCTCCAAACAGGCTGGTCAGGAACGCAAACCGCTTTTTCCGTTTTTTACTCCGGATATGATCCAACGCTTTGGTGGTGGTAATACGATATATCCAGGTGGATAGGCGGGCATCTCCTTTAAACTGGTCGATTGATTTGTAAACCTGGATAAATACCTCCTGTGCTACATCTTCCGCATCCGATTCATTCTGCACCACACCTAGGGCGGTATTAAACACCATATCCTGGTAACTTTCTACCAATGTTTTGAAAGCCAGCTCATCACCCTGCCGGAGAAGTAGTATTAGTTCCTGTTCATTCAAGAAAAATCGCCCGATTAGAGTTTGGCGCTACAACTTACGAAATCCTTCGGAATAACAAAGAGTCCCTATATATAAACTTGTCATTCCGTATATAACCGGTAATATCCCAGATCTGATGCCGCTATCTTTCCAGAAGTTAAACGAAGGTTTTGTACTAGCTTGTATAAATAATGGGAAAAAAATGGCCGCCCCCTACGGGGAGCAGCCTGTTATGAAACCCCGTCCTGATCAAAACTTAAATTGATGAATATGGCCTGTGGAGGTCCACCCGTATACGACAGGCGCTCCATTGACGGTAACCATGGCTACATGTTTGATAGCTGGCGCCTGATCGCCACCGATCACTACCCGCCAGGTACCACCGTTTGCATCCGGAGTATATTCCCATACATTTTTATTGACCACGAAATAACCTTTATTTCCTAAGCTAAAAGCAGCGGTGGTTTGAGCAGGGTAATCCTGGGGCATATCCGTAACCTTTGTAAGGCCTTCACCTGCTTTAAACTTATAGAATGTATTACGGGTTTGTAACTGGCCTGTAAGTGCTCTTCCTAAATAGGCTTCATTGCCCAGTATAACGGCTTTGCCATCGCTTAATTTTTCAAAAGATGCGATTGCTTCCGGCGACCAGCTGCCCCTGCTGTTGTTGCCTGCCGGATTAAATTCGTACAGGCTCTTTTGGTACCACCAAAGCCTGTATAGATCTTATTATTCAAAGTGAAGGTAATGGCGTTAACAGTAGGCTCCGGATAATCCGTGAGTTGAGTGGCCGTATTGGTTTCCGGATGAAATTCCCACCATTTGCTATAGAAAGTGGATGGAGTAGAATGGATCATACCTGTGCCGAAGAATACACGGTCGTTGTGTACAACAGCGGCAGGGCCGTACAATTTGAGGGGCGCCATTACCAAGGGTGCTTCCTTGATCGTTGCCCAACCATCTGTATGCTTTGACGGGTCATATACTGCATACCAGGCGGTATCGTTGCCGGTGAACATTTCGGTAAATCCCCAATATATTTTGTTCTTATACACAAAAGACAGGCCTCCGGTAAAGAGCGGGTAATCCTGGTAAATGAGCCTGATCATTTTGTCTTCCCAGTGTGCATATGGGCCTGTGTGTGTAACAGTGAACGATTCCTGTGTTTGTACCGTATAGACGCCGGAGACTACTTCAATCTTATGACTGGTCAAGGTTGTATTTAAGGGAATGGCAAAAGTCAACGAAGTACTGGTTCTGTTGGTTGGGAGACACTCAATACCATTGAATTTTATTTTTGCATCAAATAAATTGGAGCCCGTAATATTAACCGGTGTACCGATTGGACCGGAGGCGGGAGAAAATCCTGCAACAGCGATCATATTGGGGTCTACAGTAAAATCAGTGGCGGTAGTATCCGATTGGTTACCTGTTTTAACAATGATCTTACCAGTGGTTGCATCCAGGGGATTTTTACTTTTAACCGGGTGGTGGTGGCTTCCAGTACAGCATAGCTGGCTGGTACGCCATTGAAATAAACCGTGTTGTCTATTATATTATCCTTGAAATGCTTACCCTGGATGATCACTTCGCCGCCCGGCATGCCTGTGGTAGGTGCAAAAGAGGTAATTTCCAGTGTAGGGTTGCCGGGAGTACCCGGTTGGGGATCAGGGCCTGGTTTGGGTTTATCTTTCTTCCCACAACTTTGTAATGCCAGTGCTGCCAATAAGATCGTTAATACCTGTAATACTGCTAATGCCTGTCGGTTGTTCATGGTTGGTTGCTATGCTTTATATTGATATATTTAATTAAACTTCAGTTCATACAATCGTCCCGATGGATTCCAGCCATATACTACCTGTGCTCCATTGATGGTCAATACAGCCGTTTTGATGATGGTTGGTGTAGTAATGACAGGAGCATTATCAGCACCGAGGACCGCCCGCCAGGCGCCACCAGCAGCATCTGGTGTATATTCCCAAAGATTTCTGTTGATAGCGAAATAGCCCTTATTGCCAATGGTGAAAGTGGGTGTAAAAAAGGTAGGAAGATCTTCAGGCATATCTGCCATTCTTGTGATGACGCCACCTTCTGTATACTTATACAAAGCATGCCGCGATTGAAAATGAGCCGGAAGGGCCCTTCCAAAATAAGCGGCATTGCCCAATACAATAGCACCACCTGAATTTAATTCACTAAAGGGTGCATTGGAAGTATGAAGCCAATTGCCCTTGTTGTTATTAGCTGTTGGATCGAACCGGTATAAGTCCTTATTGACTTCGCCAAAACCTACATACATCTTGTTGTTCAATGTAAAAGCTACTGCGCCATTTACCTCCTTTGGGAAATCGGTTAACCGGGTACAGGTGCTGTTCTGTGTAATAGAGCAGGATGAAATTCCCACCATTTACTATTGAGTCCAGATGCAGTGAGGCCGGTACCAATAAACACCCTGTTATCATGTACAAGGGCTACTGCATTCATCAAATCAGGAGGGGCCATTTCGGCAGGAGGCGGAAAGTGATAGATCCATCCCTTGTCATGCTGAGTAGGGTCGTAAACTACATAGTCGGCAAAGGTTTCATTGTAACCCATGCCTGTAAAACCCCAGTATATTTTATTTTGATAAACAAACGATAACCCATGGAAGAAAGCGGGCAATCCATCCTGAAAAAGAGTTACATTTTTATATTCCCAACGGGCATAAGGGCCGGGAGCGGTAACCGTAAAATTTTCAGTAGTTCCCAGGCTATCATTATCTGATAGTAAGGTGATCTTGTGGGCGGTGAGGTTGGTATTGACTGGTATTTTAAAAACGATTTTTGTAGTACTGCGGCTGGATACCTTGGCTGACACGCCATTTAATTTCACTTTGATGGTATTGCCAAACATGGTTCCCGTAAGGGTAACCTCGGTACCAAATGGCCCTTGTTTGGGGAGAAATCGGTAATGGCAGTTACTGCCGGATCGACAATAAACTCTGTGTCCGTAGTATCCGATAGATTGCCTACTTTAACAATGAGCTTTCCAGTTACTGCATCTTCGGGTACTTTAACCTTCAATTCGGTAGTAGTGGCCTGGTTGATGAATGCTTCGTATATGGCTCCGGAAAAGCGAACGTAATTTTGCAATACATTATCCTTGAAATTTTTACCTGTAATAGTTACCTCTGTGCCGGGCGCTCCCCTGGCTGGACTAAAGGAGGTGATCTCCGGTTTGGTGTTTACTATAGGAGTGGGAGGGGGGGTATCCGGTTGGGGCTCATCGGGAATTGGATCCTTACCACAAGCGTGTACTATTGTCAATAACACTAATAATGACCAAAATACCCGCCGTTCACTGAATAGCTTACTTTTTGCGTTGCTCATACTCCTGTTACAGTTTTTTTAATGATTGAATGATTCAGTGGTGGTAATCTCTATATCGCTAAAAATGAATGACTGGCGGAGGGTTGGATGACCACTTTAAGGTAAAAGAGGCCGGCATATTCAAATGAGAATGGAGGGGATCCTTCTATAACCATGGAAGTGGCGCTTGTGGCAGGTACCTGTTTTTATCAATGGCCAGGCTTTTACGTACTGGTTGGAATCCTGCAAAAAAGGATATCGTCAACGTAATAAAACATAAGCCGGCAGGTTTGCCAACGAAATGGGTAAACCAAAAAGCTTTAAAGCCTTTATTGATATGCCAGGCATATTTACTACCGGGCAGGTAAATTACTTTGTATCCTCCCAGGAGGTTATACATGGATGGTTGCTTGATCATGATCTATACTTCATCAGCGGGTAAGCCGTATGGCATAGCCAATGCGGAAATACCCTCGGTTAATAAACAAGTTGTTGTTTATCACGATGGATACATGCCTATGATAGAGAAATCTATCAGAAGCCAATATGGATTTTTGCGGGAATCTTAAATGGAGGGTGTATGCATTTTTGATTCAGCATGGCTGCGTTTGCAGCTTTTTGTCACCGGACCTGGCCTGAGGGTGGGTAGTGAAGCCTTAGCTTCCGGTAGGAGGGTGACAGTTTATTAGACGCAAACGTTGCGCCAATGTGAACACAATACCGATAAAAAATAATTATTTAGCGTGTTTTGGCCGTCATACTATTGACGTGAGCACTAAATGTATGGGGTGCCTGCAAATATACGCAGGTGGTCGCCAAACTTGTTTAAATAGTAGAAATAATACGTCCAATCTACTTTTTGCTACCTATGCTACACTTAATTTTAATTTTTGCACGCAACACGTAGTAAAAACAAATTCACTTGTCTTTTAATAGTTACGATATGAATAACAATGCCATCATCATTACCAATGGTTTACTTTCGGATAAAAGTGCCAAAACGGCCCATGGCTTGATCCGGAGTTGCGACAGGTTTCGCATCCTTGGTGTAATTGATGCAACTCATGCAGGTAAAGATGCCGGCGAAGTGATAGACGGCCGCTCGCGGGGATTCCTGTATGGGCCAACCTGGAAGAAGCCCTACATAAAAGTGTTGAACCCATTCATTACAGTATCATTGGTATTGCTCCCAAGGGAGGTAAACTGCCCCTTGAGTTAAAGCAGGTATTGGAGGCCAGTCTTAGTAACCGGATATCAGTGATCAATGGGTTGCATGATTTTATGACGGATATACCCGAAATGGTATCACTGGCCAGCATCCATGGCGTTACCATAACGGATATCAGGAAACCCAAGGACAGGAATGAGTTGCATTTTTGGACAGGTCGTATTTATGAAGTAAAATGTCCCATCATAGCTGTATTGGGACTGGAAACCAATCTTGGTAAACGAACTGCCACCCGAATGCTTACCGAAAGCTGCCGGGTAAATAATATACAGGCTCAAATGATATTTACTGGCCAAACAGGTTGGATGCAGGATGGTAAATATGGGTTTGTACTAGACACAACGGTGAATGATTTTGTAGCCGGAGAACTGGAACATGCTATCTATACTTGTTACCAGGAAACGCATCCCCAGGTGATCTTCCTGGAAGGGCAATCAGGATTGCGTAATCCAACAGGCCCTTGTGGTTCGGAATACCTGGTATCGGCCAATGCACGTAAAACGATCCTGGTATTTTCACCCAAGCCCCAATATTTCAGTAATAACCCGGCCTGGGGTAAGGTACCATCCATAGAAGATGAAATAGCCCTTGTAAAAATGTACGGTAGTGAGGTGATTGCCCTGGCCCTCAATACGAAGGAATGTACAGAAGCAGAGGCTTACCAGTTCCGTGAACAATACGAACAACAACTGGGCATTCCTGTATTGTTGCCTTTACAGGAAGGAGTAGATAGGTTATTGCCCGTGATCCGCTCGATCATATAAGAAGGATAAAATATACACCGCTTATTAAACAGGTATATCCATGAAGATTCAATCCATTGTAGCCAGTTGCGAAGACCTTCAATTAACAAGGCCCTATAGCATTGCTTATAAGACGGTGACACATGTGGAGAATGTAGTAGTAAAGGTTCAATTGGAAAATGGGATCGTAGGTGTTGGTACGGCTAATCCCAGTAAATATGTGGTGGGTAAGGATACGGCTGCTACTTTGAAAGCCTTGCAGGGAGATGTACTGACAGAACTTATTGGAAAAGATATTCGTGCATTTTATTCCCTCCTGGGCACTATGCACGCATTGTTTCGCGACGAGGTTGGTGCCGCCGCGGCACTGGACATCGCCTTGCATGATGCGTTTACCCGTTGGTTGGGCATACCCCTGGCAGCTTACCTGGGTCAAACCATCACCGCATTGCCTACCTCTATTACCATTGGTATTAAAAACGTAGCTGAAACATTGGCCGAAGCCAAAGAATACCTGGATCGTGGCTTTCGCATACTGAAGGTAAAATTGGGGAATTCACCAGAAGAAGATATAGAGCGGCTGATAAAACTGCGGGAAACCTTTGGTAATGATATTTTGATCCGGATAGATGCCAACCAGGGCTATACTGCAGGCGAATTGCTTAATTTTTATAAACAAACCTTATCACTAAACTTAGAGCTGATTGAACAACCCATGCCGGCCAATGCCATAGCCGAAATGAAACAATTGCCGATTGAGATCAGAAAATTGATTGCTGCCGATGAATCATTGGTTAGTCCGGTCAATGCCTTTCGACTGGCTGAGCAACCTATTGCCTGTGGTATTTTTAATATTAAACTGATGAAATGCGGTGGCATACAACCGGCATTGGAAATTGCCACGATAGCTCAGCAAGCGGGTATTGAGCTGATGTGGGGATGCAATGATGAAAGTATTGTAAGTATCAGTGCTGCCCTACACGCAGCCTTGTCATGCCCATCTACCCGTTACCTGGACCTGGACGGCAGTTTTGACCTGGCAAAAGATATTGTGAGTGGTGGGTTTATGCTGAAGGATGGTTTTATGTTGCTTACCGGCCAGCCTGGTTTGGGTGTTGATCTTCTGACCTGATTGCTTTTTCCATTTATAATTTTATTTCAAACTTTTTTGGGGCGCCATTTCCCAATCTATCTTTCTTTTGACCAACCAAAGCTCCTTTACATCTTTGACCATGATCAGGAATTGCGGGTAAAACTCTTCGTTGTCGCTAATCGCTACCAGTGTTTCAGGATCTTTTTTGTACAACCTTTTTACCAGGATGTCGTTTTCAAGCACGATTACATAGATGTACCAATTGGCTATTTGGTACCACTGGTCCTGCTCAATGCGTTCACAAACGAGGTGATAGCCTTCTTTGTAGGTAGGCTCCATGCTATCGCCTTTTACGTCAAATACTCTATAACGTTCTCCTTTGTAAGGAAAGCCCGGAAGATGTGTTTTTTCCAAATGATGAAGGTATAAAGGGTCATGGTACCGGGTGGAGTATCCTGCCTGGGCTGGAATGGGAACATATACGATTCCCTCATTTTCTGGTTCAGGTTGGGTCTTCTGTTTACGTCGGGTTATTAGGTAGGGAGATTTTGGTTCCTCCATAATTGATTCATTATTGTGCATTGGAGAATAGTCTATTGAATCTCCATAAATGTAGGCTTTGATCTTGGCTTCATCCTCAGCCTTTGGGTTTGTACCCTCCTGTTTCCATTTGTAGATGCGATCCTTTGGAATACCACTCATTCGGGAAAATTCAGGAACTCTAATGTGTTCTATTGCCAGTTTTTCATATAATTTGACAACCAATGGATTGGTATGCGTAATTGCCATAGTTTACTTGTAATGTGGATAAAAATACAATAATAGGGTTTATTGTTGGAGAAATCTCCATTATCTTTGCCTCCCTGTTCAAACAAATTAACACCTATTATGGGAGAAAACAGGCGGCTGCAGTAAATAAATGGAAATATCTACACTAAAATTTTAAAAATACATCAATTATGCAACAGGTTTTTTATTCCTTATCATGCTTTGTATAGCTACCTATGGAAAAGCACAAACAGCATTCCCTGAAAAATTCCGGTTAACAATTTTTCAATGGGATCAAATTACCGGTTTATTGAAACATCAAAAACAATCAAATCTAAAAGGGAATGGCTTTTTAGATACCAGAAGCCAGGGGATAGCATTCATGTTCGGTCAAGTGTAGAGACTGTTACGGATGATCTGGTGGAAGAATATTCCGTACAGATAGCCACCACCGATTCAAGGCCGGTAACAGTATTGACCTTGCCTACCTTGCCGGGATATAAGTATCGGCTGGAAGTAATATGCAATGGAGTAGTAGATGGGGGAAATGGATCTATGGAAGGAAAAAGAAAAGAGGTTTCCTGGTAGATGCAGGATGGATGATCAACGCCGGCATATTGAATACCATTGAACCGACGGAGTATTTGGGAGGCGGATTGTCTTCGGCTGATTATTTTATCACCAATAATGATAGTGAAATCATTGTACAAGCTATTGGTGAAGCAAATACCTTGATCAGGTATGAATTCAAAATTAAGTTTTATGCGTTGTGGACTAATTTGTAGGCATCCTGTACAATGAAAGAGGAAACACTTCTTTATAAATAAGGCTGCGTTTATTCCTCTTGGGCAAGCCCCGTTCGCTGCCAGAAAAACAAAACCCGCAACGAAAGTTGCGGGTTTCTTGTTGCCCGACCAGGATTCGAACCTAGACAAACTGAACCAAAATCAGTTGTACTACCATTATACTATCGGGCAGCCTTGCCAATTTCTCAATTGGGAGTGCAAAAATAGGTGTTCCAATGATTTGCGCCAAAAGCTTTTAAGAAAAATTATCAATTTACCTAACATTCTCTGCCGCAGGTCATAAAGTGAGCAGGCAGAAGGTAATAATTGTTTAATTTTCGGATAAACCATTGTACATGAATCCCTTTACCCGTCGCTCATTTCTTAATAAAGCCTCTCTTTTTCAGCTACCGGCTTGTTATCAGTCCTAACACAGCCCGCCTGGAGCCGTGAACTTAATCATGCCTTTCAGCAGGCCGCCAATATACCACCCGATCAATTGGCCGGGGAAGAGGATTTTTGGTATTACGTGCAGCAATCGTATACCGTTTCTCCTTCACTGATCAACCTGAATAATGGGGGTATCGCCTTCTCCCAAAACCGTGCAGGATGCGATGAAGCGTTATCATGATCTGAGCAATGAAGCGCCCAGTTTTTATATGTGGCGTATTCTGGACCAGGGAAGGGAGCCCTTGCGAAAAACCTGGCCTTACTGGCAGGATGTTCGCCGGAAGAAATAGCCATTCACCGCAATGCCTCGGAAGCATTGGAAAATGTAATTTTTGGATTGCAACTGAAAGCTGGGGATGAAGTAGTGCTCAGTAAACAGGACTATCCCAATATGATGAATGCCTGGAAGCAACGTGAACTGCGGGATGGTATCAAACTGGTATGGGTAAACCTCGATTTGCCCAGTGAAGACAATGAGGCTATGACCAATGCATATACCAGGGCCTTTACCGCCAAAACCAAAGTAGTACATCTTACCCATGTTATTAACTGGAACGGACAGATCACTCCAGTGCGAAAGATTGCAGACGCCGCACATCAAAAAGGGATCGAGGTAGTGGTAGACGGGGCGCATAGTTTTGCCCATTTTCAATATACTATACCGGAACTTGGGGCTGATTATTTTGGTACCAGTTTGCATAAATGGCTAAGCGCTTGTATAGGCAGCGGGCTTTTGTACATTAAGAAAGACAAGATCAAAAATATCTATCCCCTATTTGCGGCACCCGACCCCAAAAGTGAGGATATACGCAAGTTTGAGAATATGGGAACACGCCCGTTCTTTATTGAACAGGCCATCGGTAAAGCCATTGAGTTTTATGATATGATCGGCGCTCAACGCAAAGAACAGCGTCTTTTCTACCTGAAAAATTATTGGATGAGTAAGGTGAAAGATATTCCTAAAGTACAGTTAGGCACTTCTATGAAACCCGGTTTTGGATGTGCCATTGGCCTTGTAAACATTGAAGGTAAGAAGCCTAGTGAATTGGAAGGATTCCTGCTTTCCAACTATAAGATTCATACCACTACAGTAGATTGGGAAAACCTTAAAGGTGTGCGGATTACCCCCAATGTATATACTACCACAAAAACCTGGATCTATTGGTTCAGGGTATTGAAAAGTTTGCCAAAGGAGGGTTTTAAGAAAGGCTTATTTACTAATAATCTTGATTTCTACCCGGCGATTTTTAGTTTCTTCCATCGGCGTACGCTCGGAAGGAAATAACTTTTGGCTGCTTCCAAATCCTTTATAAGACATGCGATTTGCAGCAATGCCGGCACTTAGCAGGTATTGGTAGATGGCTTTTGCGCGTTGTACCGATAGGTCGGGAGCGCCTGTATCAACATCAGGTCCGTCAGCTCCGCCCGATATACAACAAATATGACCGTGTATCTCAATTTGCAGGGTAGGATTGTCCTTCATCACTTTGTATAGTTCTCGTAAAATGGCGTAGGAGCCCGATAATAAAAAATGCCTGCCAGGTTCAAAATTCAAATTGGGTAAAACCAGTGTACTTCCTGCTTTGATGGCGGTATCCCTGATCATGGCCGATAAACGGGATTCAGTCTTGCTGGTTACCGGTACTTCCTGGGGTGGGGGCACTTTTACTATAGCTTGCTTAATAATAATTATTTCTACCCGTCGGTTGATAGCCCTTGCGGCATCCGTTTCTGCAAGTTCCAGCGGCTGTCGTTTTCCCAGCCCTGTTGCCTGACCAAATAGAGTAGGGGAGCATCCTTTACCCTCCAGGTATGCCCTGGTGGCTTTTGCTCTTTCCTGCGACAGGGAATCATTGTACTGATGGGAGCCTATAAAGTCGCAATGGCCTGTTATAAAAATTTGGGTGATGGTTGCCAGCGGGTTGAGCTGTAAAAAGCTATCCAATGTAGCGGTGGCCGGTGTACTAAGGCTTGCCTGGTTGAAATCAAAACGTATCAGCAGGGTATCTGCAGTTTGCTGGGAACGGGTGCCGTGCCAGCAAATGATCAGGAGCAGGCTAAAATAAAATGATCTCATACCGGGAGGCAATTTTTCACGGTTATTTCAGTAAGACGAAAGAATGGGCATATTGGTTGGGGTAGGGGATAAACAAAAAAGATGATCTGTTGATCATCCTTTTCATAAATATCAGTTCAGACAGCTTATTTAGCTTCCACCAGGTAGTAGTTCGATTTGCCCTTCTGTACCAATAAGTATTGCCCATGCAACAACAGGCTGCTTTCTATAGTAAGCTGGATATTCTCTACTTTTCTGCGGTTAATCTTCACTCCTCCGCCCTGAACGGTTTTGCGGGCCTCTCCCTTACTGGGAAAGATGCCTGTTTCGGCCAGAAAGCTCACCACATCAATACCGGCGTTGATCTTATCAGCGGGGAAATCGAATTTTGCAAGGCCTTCCAAGCCTTCCAGGTCTTCCAGGCTTAAAGATTCGGCAGGGGCGCTTTGGTTGTTGAATAATTTTTCGCTGGTTTCCATCGCTTCTGTCAATCCTTTTTCTCCATGCACGAAGACCGTTACTTCCCGGGCCAGTGCTTTTGCAGTTCCCGGGCGCCCGGATTCTCCCGATGTTTACTGATCAATCCATCCACCATCTCAGGTGTAAGGAAGGTGAATATTTTGATCCATTTTTCTGCATCTTCATCTTTTGCCTTGAACCAAAACTGATAAAAGTTATAAGCAGAGGTTTTGCTGGCATCCAGCCACACATTGCCTTTTTCCGTTTTGCCAAATTTGGTACCATCGGCTTTTGTGATCAACGGACAAGTAAAGGCAAATGCTTCGCCACCTGCTTTACGGCGTACCAGTTCGGTACCGGTGGTGATATTGCCCCATTGGTCACTGCCCCCATCTGAGTTTACAGTTTTTATGGGTATACAACCAGTAATAATCGTATCCTTGCATAAGCTGGTAGGCAAATTCGGTATAACTGATACCGGTATCGCCCTCAATACGTTTTTTACACTGTCCTTGGCCATCATGTAATTGACAGTCAGGTGCTTACCTACATCCCGCAGGAAGTGAATAAAGGAGATCTCTTTAAACCAATCGTAATTATTGACCATTTCGGCAGCATTGGCCCTGGCAGGGTCAAAATCCAGGAATTGGGATAGTTGATTCCGGATGCCTGTCACATTTATCTGTAGTTGTTCCTCACTCAATAGGTTGCGCTCTTCGCTTTTCATGGAAGGATCGCCAATCATGCCGGTAGCACCCCCACCAGGGCAATGGGCTTATGGCCGGCCTTCTGAAGATGTACCAATAGCAATATGGGTACCAGGCTTCCGATATGGAGGCTATCGGCCGTAGGATCAAATCCGATATAGGCGGTAGTCATCTCCTTTTTAGCTGTTCCCCGGTTCCCGGCATTATATCCTGGAGCATGCCCCTCCAACGTAATTCTTCTATTAGGTTCATAATATATATATCTTTGACATTGAATAGCTAATGGGAAATTGGCATAAAAAAATGAATATCCAAACTGTTCAGGTCCCAATAGCGTATTTATTTAGGATCAATACCCTCATTACCAGGTAGATCAATGAATTGTGCAAATGTAAGGATTACAGCAGGTTTACCCGGAGGGAAGCAATATTTTAGTAATAAAAATCGTTAGACTAAGTTAAGTTCTGGTGGCCTGAAATGGCTCATTTTCAGTGATCAGCCTAATGGTTTTAGGATACGTGCAGCCAAAACCTTAATGAAATAACCTTTGTAAATGAAATTGCTTATTCCGAAAATTGGATTAATGAAGAAAGCTTCATGCGTTGTCGTATCCCTTACAATAGCCCTATTGTTGCAACTAAGTTCCTATGCTCAATTTCGTAAATACTCCAACGAGTTCTTGAATATCGGCGCGGGAGCAAGGGGATTGGCTATGGGGAGCGCCCAGGTAGCCAGTGTTCATGATGGTACGGCTGGTTATTGGAACCCGGCTGGTTTGGTACATGTTAAAGACCAACCACAGTTGAACCTCATGCACGCTGAATATTTTGCCGGTATTGGAAAATATGATTACGGTAGCATAGCGATACCTTTGAAGGATAATAAAAGGGTGCTTGCTTTATCATTACTACGTTTTGCTGTGGACGATATCCCCAATACCATCTTCCTGGTAGAAGCCGATGGTACCATCAATTACAATAATATTACCAGTTTTTCTTCTGCTGATTATGCTTTTCTGTTATCATTTGCACAACCTGTAAAACTGCGTGATCCCAATAAGAGTTTAAGTGTTGGCGCCAATGCCAAAGTGATCCATCGCAAGGCAGGCGATTTTGCCACCGGATGGGGGTTTGGTTTTGACCTGGGTATACAATACCAAAGTAAACGGTTGCGATTGGGAGCTACCGTGCGGGATGTTACCACCACTTTTAATGCCTGGACCTTTAACCTGAATGAACGGGAAAGAGAGGTTTTCTTTCTTACCAAAAATGAGATACCCGTTAAATCTACTGAACTAACAGCCCCCAGGCTTATCCTGGCGGGCGCTTATACTTTCAAGATCAGCCGTACCCTGGGCCTGCTGGCAGAAGCCAATCTGGATCTTACATTCGATGGGAAGCGTAATACCGTATGGGGATCGGATGTAGTGAGTGTAGATCCTAAAATTGGATTGGAAATGGCCTGGAAAGATGTGTTTTTTGTAAGGGGCGGGGTAAATAATTTCCAGAAAGGGTTGGATGACGATGATATTACCAACCAGAAAAAAATATGGATCTATCAGCCAAGTATTGGTGCTGGCTTTAAGATATCCGATGTGCAAATTGATTATGCATTTACTAACCTGGCCAATCAATCTAATCCGTTATATACACATGTTTTTCACTGAAGCTGGACCTAAAGAAAAACAGAAAAAGAAACAGCCTTAATCCCTATAGAAAACCTTGAAACATCATACTATGAAGCGAATTTTTACACTGTTGTTAATGCTGGCGGCACTGTCTGTGGCTGCCCAGTCATATAACAATGAATGGATAAAGTTCAATCAAACTTATTATAAATTCAAAGTAGCGAATGAAGGTTTATTGCGTATTTCCAAAACCGTTCTGGATGCTGCCGGCCTGGGTAGTGCTGACGTTCAAAACCTTGAATTGTGGCGCAATGGTGTAAAAGTGCCTTTTTATTCTTCTGTGCCCACGGGAGCCTTGCCATCCAATGGCTACCTGGAATTTTGGGGCCAGCCCAATGATGGAAAGCCCGACCGGGATTTGTACCGTGACCCTGTTTATCAACATACCAACAAATACAACCTGATAACTGATACAGCTGTTTATTTTTTGAGTGTTAATAACAATCAATCTGGCTTCCGGTACCAGGAGGTAGTGAACAATGTAAGTGGCCCCTTGCCACCCCAGGAGTTATACTTTATGTATACGGCGGGTAATTATTATAAAACAAAGATCAACCTGGGCTTTGCGGTTGACTTAAAAGAATACCTATACTCATCCTCTTACGATAAAGGCGAGTTTTGGTCAAGTAGTGATATCAATCCCTCTGCCTCTTCCTCCATTGAGACTACCATTAGTGGCCTGGCTGTATATCCTTCTGGCCCCAATGCTACGTTTAGGTTTGGAGTTACAGGGAATGCGTTGAATCCGCGTACAGTAAAAGCAACAGTTGACGGAGTTGTGGTGAAAGATACTGTCATGGATTATTTCAATGACCTGAATACTTCTGCTACTTTGCCACTGACCAATATCACTGACGGGTCTGCAACTGTTAAGTTTAGCAATGGGTCTCCCATTTCTACTGACCGTATGGTGGTATCGTATTTTGAGATCATTTACCCAAGAGAATTCAAGTTTGGCAACCAGCGAAAATTCAGGTTTACCTTACCTGCAAAAGCTGCCGGTTATTACTTTGCCATTAAAGAGTTTGACTATGGCAGTACACCACCTGTACTGTATGACATGGCTTTAGGCGAACGTTATGTTGGGAATACAACAGCTAGTCCAGGTTCAATACTGTTTGCTCTCCCCGGTACTGCATTGCCTCGGGACCTGGTATTGGTAAATGCCGAAGTGGGAAATATAGCTACCGTCACTTCATTAACGGCTAAAACATTCATTGATTACAACCAGGCTTTGAACCAGGGTAATTATTTGATCATTACTCATCCATCCCTTTATGTTGGATCGGGAGGTAATAATCCCGTAAATGACTATAAAGCTTACCGGGAATCAGCAGCTGGTGGCGGCTATAAAGTGTTGGTGGCCGAAATAGATGAGTTGGTAGATCAGTTTGCTTTTGGGGTTAAAAACATCCCCTTTCGGTGAGAAATTTTATTCGATATGCCAGGGCGGCCTTTCCTGGTTCAATCAAGGATGTATTCCTGATTGGGCGTGGAACGACTTACTTTGAATACCAAAGGCATATAACCGAGGCAGTAATGGACAAATTGAACCTGGTTCCCACTTTTGGTAACCCGGCTTCGGACAACCTGTTGAGCTCGGCTACTGTATCCAGTCCTGTTCCTACAACGCCTATTGGGCGATTATCTGTTGTTAATGGAAAGGAAATTGAAGATTACCTGGAGAAAATAAAAGAATACGAAAACGTACAACACAATGCGCCTAATACTTTAGCCGGACGAGATTGGATGAAAAATGTAGTGCAGGTGACTGGTACCGCCGATTCCTATCTGGGAAATGTATTGTGTAATTATATGAGTGTGTACAGGCAGATCATAGAGGATACATTATTTGGTGGGGAAGTATATAATTTCTGTAAATCGACTGCAGGTACTTCGGAACAATTTGCTTCAGATAGAATTGCCAGTCTTTTTGCAGAAGGTATCGGATTTCTGAACTACTTTGGTCACTCCTCTGCTACAACGCTTGAATTTAATTTGGATAATCCACAGAATTATTCCAATCAAGGTAAATACCCCGTCTTTTTGTAAATGGCTGTAATGCAGGTAATTTCTTTTCGTATTATCCGCAACGCCTGGTTTCCAATGAAACTTTATCTGAAAAATTTGTATTAGCCAAACAACGGGGCTCTATTGCTTTTGTGGCTAGTACACACTTTGGTATCGTGAACTACCTGAATTTATTCCTTACACATCTATATGGGACAATATCAAGGACTGACTACCATAAATCCTTGGGAGAAACAAATAGAGATGCATTTCAATTAATGCAGAATGCTACAGGGCCATCTGACTTTTATACCCGTATACATGCTGAACAGATAACCTTACACGGAGATCCTGCCTTAGCCCTCAATTCTCAACCAAAGCCCGATTATGTGGTGGAAGAATCGCTGATTAGGGTTAATCCTGCTTTTATTTCTATCGCCGAAAGCCATTTTGAATTAAGGGCGCGGATGGTAAATTTAGGAAAGGCTGTAAACGATTCTATCGTTGTAGTGGTAAAACAGCGATATCCCGATGGCAGTACTGCTGTTTTGTATCGTGAAAAATGAAAGGAATTAATTATTCAGATTCTATTTTCCTCAATGTTCCTATTGTTGCAACCAGGGATAAAGGCACCCATACCATTACTGTAACGGTAGATGACGAGTCGGCAGTGGATGAAATGGCGGAAAACAACAACACAGCTTCCAAGGTTATTAATATATTCCAGGATGAGGCAAGGCCCGCTTTCCCCTACAATTTTTCGATCGTAAAAGACCAATCACAAAAGCTTTATGCTTCCACTGCCAATCCTTTTAGTACTGCGAAGGATTATATCATTGAAATTGATACTACCGAAAAATTTAATTCTATTGATAAGAAAAGCAGAACTATTTCGGCTCCAGGGGGTGTCATAGAATTTGATCCACAACTAGCCTATAAAGACAGTACAGTTTATTACTGGCGGGTCTCACCGGTTCCTGCTAGTGGAGGTAATTATCTATGGGCCAATCAATCCTTCATGTTCAAGAATAATATGGAAGGATTTAATCAATCACATCTTTTCCAACAGGAAAAATCACAGGCCGATCGTATGTACCTGGATACTACTTCGCGGGTATGGAAATACGGATTGCGGAAAAATAAGCTCACTATTCGTAATTGTATATTTCAGGTCGGAGCCAATCTTTGTAATCTAGAATCAGATTTCACTGTTTCAATTAACGATGATAATAGCCAAATGCGAAGTACCTGTGATGGAAGGTCGTTGGTTTTCAACGTGTTTGATAGTGTTACATTCAAGCCATGGCTCAATACCACGCCAGATGGCCTAACTAACTTAAATCGATTTGGTAGCCGACGGGCGAACTGCTTCGCTGGAAGGAAGTACAATTTTGAATTCCGATATGAAACACAGAGCGAACGAAAACTAATGATGGACTTTATGGATAGTATCCCTAAAGGGGCCTTCGTAGTAGTTCGTAGTTTTGATACCCAAATTCCTTTCTCCTTGTCTTCTACGTGGCGTGCTGATACTACCGATTTTGGTTCTAATAATTCTTTGTATCATAAATTATTGGAAGCAGGTTTTGTTGCTATTGATTCAATTAACAGGGAGAGGTCCTGGTTATTTGTATACAAGAAGGGGCAGAATGAAACATTTATTCCCAAATATGCTTTTAGCGATAATCTTACGGATAGATTAGCCGTTACTGCCGATTGCTTTACCCCTGATACGTTAGGGTTCATTACTTCCTCCACTTTTGGACCGGCCTCCGCCTGGAAGGAATTTCGTTGGGATGGTACTTCGCTTGAACAACCTTCCAGCGATCAAGCCAATATTCAGGTAATTGGCATTAATGCTAATTTTGCAGAGACGCCCTTATTTACACTTGATGAAAATACCAAGCAATTGGACATCTCTTCAGTAAGTGCGGCCGATTATCCCTATATGAAGCTGAAAATGCGTACCGCAGATTCTGTGAACCTTACGCCTTATCAGCTTAATTACTGGCGGGTAAATTATGTACCTGTTCCCGAGGGCGCTTTGGCTGCCAATATCTTCCTGAATGCACATGACTCGATAGAAGTAGGAGAACCTTTTAAGTTTTCTATAGCTTTCAAAAACGTGAGTAAGCACGATTTTGACAGTCTGATTATTAAAGCCACTATTACCGATAATAGTAATGTGCCGCATCCCATAGTCATACCCAAGCAAAAAGACCTCAAATCCGGCGATACGGTTACCATAAAAATTGAACTCCCGTCCAAGGACTATATAGGGAATAATACTATCTACGTAGAAGTTAATCCTGAGGGCAATCAGCGCGAACAATATCATTTCAATAATTTCTTGTACCGGAACCTATATGTAAAGGCTGATAATACCAATCCATTCCTGGATGTTACTTTTGATGGTATCCACATCCTTAACCGGGATATTGTTTCAGCCAAGCCGCATATTCAGATCAGGCTGAAAGATGAGGCTAAACATCTATTACTAAATGATACCAGCCTTACAACGGTACAAGTGAAATACCCCAATGGTACCATCAGACTGTATCGATTTGATAATGATACCTTACGCTTTACACCGGCTACCAACGGAACGGATAATTCGGCAGTACTGGATTTTACTCCTGCGTTTACTAATCAGGTGAATCCGGAAGGTGATGAATATGAATTGATTATTACAGGAAAAGATAGAAGTGGAAATAAAGCGGGTAGTGAATACCGGAGCCTATTCAGGGTAATTAATAAACCAATGATCTCGAATTTGCTCAACTATCCAAATCCGTTTAGTACTTCTACAGCCTTCGTATTTACCATTACTGGCAGTGAATTGCCTCAAAACATCAAAATACAGGTATTGACGGTGACGGGTAAGATTGTTCGTGAAATAACTATCAATGAATTAGGCCCACTTCGGGTAGGTAGAAATATCACAGAATTCAAATGGGATGGTACGGATCAATACGGCCAAAAGTTAGCCAATGGCGTTTATTTGTACCGGGTGGTGACCAGCCTAAACGGAAAACCATGGATAAATACAAATCAAGTACGGATAATACTGATAAATTCTTTACCAATGGGTATGGAAAAATGTACTTGATGCGGTAGAACCAACAAATACCTCATTTATATTAGGCTGCCTCCGGGGCAGCCTTTTGTTGTGTGCCGGGCATGTATATCAGCTCTAGGGTGAAAGTCCCGAATACGTGTTACAGTGCATAGTATTAGCCAAGGGCAAGGGTGTCCATCGCGAGGTGGAATCTGAAAGAAGCCGGCGGCAAACGTTCGAGCCTACGAACAGAAATTGCATACAAGGCGGGCTGACATGGGTGATGTTGCAACACAAACAGAAACCCTACACTGTGCAGACTGTCAGAACGTAAATGCAGAGGCTACATGAACGGAAAGCGGATATACTTACCCCGGGAGGTCTGCAGGCGATTCTTCGCTTAGAGCAGAAGTCAGCCGAAGCCGTAGTAGGAAGGAAACGAGCCATCTCCCCGTAAAGGGCAAAGACGGAAGACTCACAGCCAAACCGAAGGGCCGAATGTTAGAATGGCGAAAATGAACAAGACGTTTATGATTGAGGCGATTACAATAGAAGAACATTAGAAAACTACCTGTGTGAGGATAAGCCGGAAGCTAAAAGTAAAACACAGGAGGAGTTGAGCCTCATCATGCAACCAATGGGAATAACGCTGGGATGATTTTTTTAAGTAATAGTATGCTGGAAGAAATATTAGATATCCGCAATGTACAAAAGCCTTTAAGCAGGTAACTGCCAATAAAGGGGCTGGAGGTATAGATGGTATGCAGACCGATGAACTTCGCGACTACCTGAATACCAACTGGCAAACACTGCGTACTAGTATTTTAGAAGGCACGTACCGCCCCCAGGCAGTGAAGAAAGTAGAAATAGACAAGGAAAACGGAGGCGGTAAAAGGATGTTGGGAATACCTACAGTAATCGACAGGTTAATTACGCAGTCAATAGCCCAGTGGTTGAGTCCGCAGTATGAAGCGGAGTTCTCCAATTATAGCTATGGGTTTAGAGAGAATCGCAGTGCTCATCAGGCAGTGTATCAGGCTCAAACCAGCCTGAACGACGGCAATGAATGGGTAGTAGAGCTGGAGCTGGAGAAGTTTTTCGATCGGGTGAACCACGACCGGTTAATGTCGGCGCTGGCCCAAAAGATAACGGACAAGCGGACACTGAAGCTACTGCGAGCGTACCTGAACTGCGGAATAATGGAGAATGGAGTAGTGATAGAACGCAAAGAAGGCACTCCTCAAGGTTCTCCGTTATCACCGCTGATGAGCAACATTGTTTTAAATGAACTGGACAAAGAGTTAGAGGCAAGAGGCCACCGGTATGTACGATATGCAGATGACTGTAGCATCTATGTGAAAAGTGAAAAGTCAGCGGCTCGAGTGCTGACTACAATCACAGAGTTCATAGAAAAGAAGCTAAAGTTAAAAGTAAACCGCACAAAAAGTAAAGTCAGCCGCCCCAATGACAGTACGCTACTGGGTTTTTCTTTTTACCGAAGCGAAAAGGGCTGGCAAATACGTATTGCGCCCAAATCGCTGAGAAAGATTAAAGAAAAGATGAAAGAGCGAACTCAGCGTAAAGCCCCCGGTAAAGTGGAAGACAAGATAAAGAAGATGGAGGCGACAATCGTTGGTTGGGTGAACTACTTTAGGATAGCCAAAGCCAAAAGCAGAATGGAGGAACTGGACAGATGGGTAAGAACGCGTCTAAGGATGGGAATATGGAAACAATGGAAAAGACCAAAAACGCGGTGGATTAACCTGAAAAGGCTGGGAATCAATCCTGGGAAAGCCTATGAGTGGTCAAATAGCCGTAGGGGCTATTGCCGCATTGCACACAGTCCAATATTGACAAGGGCATTAAATAATGAATACTTTGTCAGGCATGGATACGTAGGGTTCGCAAACTACTATTACTGGAAAACAACTCACCAAACTAAGTTATTCTGACAAACCGCCGTATACCGGTCGGTACGTACGGTGGTGTGAGAGGTCTGTGAGGGAATTAATCCCTCACAACCTACTGATTGACTATCTATTGGGGCAGTGGTGAATATGTCTATGATCTTGAGTGGATTATAAAATAAATAGTATAATTTAGTTCTTCTCGAAAGCAATTATTAAGTGCTCACACTAACTAATGGAGATATATGGTAAAACAATACTTTCAGGTATGACAAACTTTAGTGTTGCCAGGAAAAATGCCTTGATCCTGGCTGGGTCGCTCATCCTGTCTTTTTGCTGTATTTTCCTATTTTAGGCAATGCCTTTTATCTGATGATTATCTTTCCTTATACCGTATAATTATTGAGAAGAAGATATTGGTCAAAGACTTTCTTCGCCCACTTATTGATTTATCATTTTACTTTAATTATAATCTTTCTGGCCTTAATCCTATTAGTTTTTATGTTTTTAATATAGTGATTCACGCAATCACTGTATGGCTAATATACTTATTGGCTATGCGCTTCCACCTATTTGAAGGGAAGGAGCAGGAATACTTCGCGGCCATTACAGCAATGCTGTTTCTTATATATCCCTTTCATTCAGAAAGTATAGTTTGGCTATCTGGTAGGTTATCCTCTATTGCCTGTCTATGTGCGCTGTTTTCCTTGTATATTATGCTTGGTGATAGCGTATCCTGGAAAAACGACTATTGGCAATTCTAAGCTACTTGATTGGACTGCATGCTTATGAGTCAATTCTATTCTTGCCCTTTATAATCCTGGTTTTAAAATGGGAAAAAGGTGGAAGCCGGAAACCGCTTATTACAGAGGGCATAGTATGGAGTATTATTATGTTGCTGTATCTTTTGTGGAGATACTTGATTTCAGGAGTTGTATATAATGATTATGGAAGTCATGTAGGTGATGGCCGGTTAACGAAATACCTTTTGCAGGGACTGAAAACATTCGGCAGGTCGGTATTACCACCAGTAGAGCATTCACAACTCTTAATTATTCTGTTTTGTTGTACAGCCGTTTTCCTGGGTATTATCCATTTTTATCTAATCCGTAAGTCGCAATTAAATAAATCGATCCTGTATAGGTATGGGCAATTGATGGTTGCTTTCTTCATCGCAATGTCAATACCAGTCCTTTTGGGCTAAGTACAAGAACTACAGAAGGTGATCGACTATTGTATTTCCCTTCCTGCTTTTTGTGTATGATGGCAGCCTTTATGCTATTGGTATTGATAAATAGAAATGCTTACCGGTGGGTCATTATTGGCGTTCTGACAATTGTATCGGTTTTTCTTATAGTTCAGAATAACAATCGGTGGAGTAAGGCATCTGATCTGACAAAGGAAGTACAGAAGATCATTAATCAGGATGATAAAAAGCAGGTGGTTTTGATTAATCTGCCTGAAGAATTGGAGGGCGCCTTTGTTTTTAGAAATGGATTCTTGCAGTCACTAGTTATTAATGGTGTAGATACTTCGAGGGTTATGGTTAGCCATTATCTCAACAGGCTGGAATACCTTGCAATGCCAGACAATAACCCGGTGATCAAGGAGAAAGATAGATTGTTTGTTTATCCAGCAACATACATTGTTGATAGCCAGCATGATACTCTTGAAATAAGAGGCCCACAAAATAAGTATCTTGCATCGTTGCGCAAACAAACTAGTACGATATACTACTGGAACAACATAGAGCTGGTAAAATTATATTGAGCAGCATCGGTAATGAGTAATTTGAATAAATGAAGCCATGTTTAATAAGAATGACTATATAACCCGGGGATTAAATTTTGCCAATAATCATTTATTCCCCCAGCGGAAACGATTGTCATCTCTTATGTTATATGCTACTGATTTGTGTGATTCGGCTTGTAAACATTGCCTTATCTGGGCCAAACGTCCTCCGGCTTTCCTTTCATTTGAGATGATTTGTAAGATCATGCAAAGCAGGTGCATTACACCTTCTACTATGGTGGGGCTGGAAGGAGGTGAGTTTTTGCTACATCCTGAAGCTGATAAAATATTAGCCTGGTTTTCGGAAAACCATCCCAACTTCGACCTCTTCTCTAATTGCCTGAAACCCGAAAAGCTAATCGAAGCCGTTGAGAAGTATAAACCTCATCGGCTATATATATCATTGGATGGAGATAAGGACACTTATTTGTATATGCGGGGAAAAGATGGCTACGAAAAGGTAGTACAGGTAATAACCACCTTAAAGAGCAAGGTTCCTGTATTTGTAATGTTTACTTTATCTCCTTACAATGATTTTAAAGACCTGGAACATGTAGCCGCACTTTGTAAGGAACACGGCGTGTTTCTTAGGGTCGGCATATACAATAACATCCCTTTTTTGATACCATTGATGATGCTAAGCAATCGGGTTTTGGACAGTACAAGAACAAAGAACTCCTAACTTATAAAAAGGCAAAGGAGTTACAGGAGAATAAGACAGAGCATGTATCGGATGAGGGAACATACAATCTTAAGGAGGCCTATTCTGCAGAAACGGCTCCCCCGCTATTAATTAAGGAATTCGAGGAGAATTATGATTATATCAGCCTTTACCAAAACTGGTCAAAAGGCCAACTAAGGCTAAGGTGTCATAGCATTCTGGACAGTGTAGTTGTTTTGCCCAATGGTGATGTGCCTATTTGCCAAAATCTCGATGTAAAGTTGGGAAATATACACGAAGCTGATCTAGACGAGATCTTTAATTCAAAAGAAAGTTCGAAGAAGCAACAGTTCTACTCTCACAACTGCAATCAATGCTGGGTTAGCTACCACAGGAAGTATGATATTGTTCTGTATAGGACGTTTGAGAAGTACTTTGGAAAATGGGCTACGGGCAAAATGCTCGGGTATTATAAGTGGAACGACAATGAACGACTGACTTATAAAGAAGTGATTAAATAACGGTTACCCTCTTATTTGCTCAATAATATTATAGCAGGGTCGGAGGCCGGGTAAATCATTTTTTACTAACTTATCTGTATGGGGCATCCCTTCTGTCAATTGAATAAAAGCTTCCATTTCATGATAAAAGCCTTGTAAAACAAGGGTATTTAGTTCTGCAACCGGGGTTAGTAAATTGCCGGTTGTGAAATAGGTTTTCCTTACAATAGGTTGTTGCAACAATCTTTCGATAGGGATATTCATGATTCTTTTCGGCTTTTGAAGCCCTTCAACCAAGATTGATATTGAACCGTCAATGCTTCCTCACTGCTATTGATCTCTAATACATCGGTTGGTGCGTTCCATGAAAAATGGGTTGACAGCTCAATAAGTCCCGAAATATTGCCCTGGTGCAAGACATGTAATTGGACGGTGAGGCCGTTGTTGTCTTTATTCTTTGAAAAGGATTGAAGTGTATAGTTTCCAAAGAGGTGGTCACAATAATCTAATGCGTGGATGAATAGCTCAGTAAATGGGTCACCTTGCAGATAAGAGCCAAAATGGAACCTGTATATATAACTTTTTACTTGGGAAACTCTTTTGATTACATATTTATTGGCGGGCCAGTATCTTCTTTGTAAACCAATCTTGCATATTCCTTTAGGATTAATATTGATCAATTGTTCCAATTGCTCCAGGTTATGGCAGGGCGGCTTCTCTACAAAAATAGGCTTACCGGATTTGAGTAGCTGTGTTAAAAGACTAAAATGAGCTTCTGCTTTTGTGCAAAGAAAAACACCTGCAACGGTGGGGTCATTCAGGATTGCATTAATATCATTGGTGAAATGGCAGCCCGGAAATAAGGAGCCCATTTGTTTATTCCAGGAAGAGTTTTTGGTACAGATGTATTGTAACCTTACGCCAAAATGCCGGAGGATGGGATAAAGGTTCGTCAGGCTATGCATGCCGACGCCAATGAATGCATAACCTTGTTGGGTTTTAAATAAAGGTGCGTTGAAGAGCTTTTCCTTTCTTAATGTATTAAACTTGTTTAACAGCGCGGATATCATTTATTGGCGTTTGAATGATGGACTTTTCATCAATGATGTCGGAAAATTTTCTTTTCCCGCTGAAAAATAGTGCTTTATTATTGTTCCATTAAAAATCCCGTAACAATTTTTAAATCCATTTGCTGAATAACCCCGCTTCTTACTATGAAATATAAGCCAATAGAAATAGGCAAATTCGGCTTTGAACATGGCTTTACTAATTCCCCAATGCCCTTTGAGTAAAAATATAAACTCCCTCCCAGGTCCATCAGGAGCCGGAGGATAATGACGGGCAATAGCTGTAGCAAAGGGAGGTTCCGGGTGAGTAAAATGTAATTATTCCTGAAAGTCAGAAAGGTTTTTAGGTGGTTTTCCCAGGATAGGCTTCCTCCGCCAATATGGAATACGACCGATTCTGGGCAGGCGTAGATTTTATAACCGGCGTGTTGCGCGCGCCAGCATAGGTCAATATCTTCCTGATGCATGTAATAGTAGTCATAAAAACCTCCAATTTCTTCATAGATGGAAGATTTGAGGAACATACAGGCGCCACTGGCCCAAAATATTTGTGCCAGATTATCATACTGGCCGCTATCGGGCTCTATGGTCAGCAAAATTCTGCCCCGGGCAAATGGATAACCCAATCTGTCAATCCATCCTCCGCAGGCTCCCGCATATTCAAACATCTGTTTTTCATCCAGGGACCGGAGTTTAGGCTGGCATATAGCAATATCATCGTGCGCTTCCATTAACTCGATCACCGGCTCAATAAAACCGAGGGTAACCTCTATATCAGAATTCACCAGCAGGAAATAATCTGCCTGTATTTGTGATAAGGCCAAATTATAGCCGCTGGCATACCCTTTATTGGCATACATTCGAATAATATGAACCGAAGGGAAATGTTGTTCCAGCACCTTAATAGAATCATCATTGGAAAAATTATCGATAACATAAATTTCCTTGTTGCTATAGGTGGTTTGCAGGAGGGAGGGCAGGAATCGTTTTAAATATCCACTGGTATTCCAGTTTAATATTAAGATGGCAACTGAAGGGCTGTTTTTCATATGGATATCGAAAAATTGTCTGTTCAGGATTTAAACTGGGCTATCCGTTGCACATATTTTCCAATCATATCAAATTCAAGGTTTACCCTGGTGCCCGAAGATATATTTTTAATATTGGTATGTTCAAAAGTATAGGGAATAATTGCTACAGAAAACTCATTTTGTGTGACCCCGAAAATGGTCAGGCTGATGCCATTCAGGCTAATGGAACCCTTTTCTATGACGAGTGTAGCGAATGCCTCCGGAAAGCGAAACCTGAATTCAAAGCTTCCATCCCGATCCTTTTATCAATACACTCGGCGGTGGCATCCACATGCCCCTGTACAATATGCCCATCCAAGCGCCCCTGGAAGGTTAAGCATCTTTCCAGGTTTACCAGGCTACCGACTTCCCAACTGCCTAAATTGGTTTTTTCCAGGGTTTCTGCGATGGCTGTAACCCGGTACCTGTCACTTTTTATTTCTTCCACGGTGAGACAAACACCGCTGTGGGAAATGCTCTGGTCAATTTTCAATTCCCCAGTGATTGGGGAGGAGAGCCATAATGTTCGATTGGTGCCTGCCTGTAAAACTTCTTCTATGCGGCCTAAGGCCTCTATAATTCCAGTAAACATGAAGCAAAAATCGGTTTTTAATGGTAAATGTTGTTCTATTTCAGATTTTCTGTTATCTTTGCAACCCCAAAAGCATTTTAAAGGAGGTATACAACTATGCTGATCATTGATTCAAAAGATTGCGAAAATATTGACAAAGCGCTCAAGAAGTACAAGAAGAAATTCGAAAAAGCAAAGATCCTGTTGCAACTGAGAGAGCGTCAATCTTATACCAAGCCTTCCGTAAGACGTCGGAGCCAAGTATTAAAAGCTGTCTATAAGCAAAAATAGCCAGCGGTCAGATCGAAGGATAATTCATTCATTCTGAATAGTATATTGGAATAGCTGCAAAGTTCTTAACTTTGTAGCTATTCTTTGTACCTATATCAGGACATTCTATGCTGTCTTCTCCCAATTCTGCTATCCAATCCTTTATTGACTACCTAAGGTTTGAAAAAGGTATGCCGATAATACCATACGGGCATATCAAGATGATTTAGAGGACTTTACAGTGTTTTTGGCCAATGAAATGGGTATGGTAAACCCTGTATTGTCAGAAATATCCGCTGCATTCATCAGAAGTTGGCTCGTTGATTTGAAAGAAAAGAAGAAAAATTCAGCTAAATCAATTAACCGCAAGATTTCCTCCCTTAAGTCCTTTTTTAAGTATCATTTACGGCAAGGTAACCTGGTAAAGACCCCATGAGTAGCATTATAGCTCCCAAGGTTAGTAAGCGGCTACCACAATATGTAGAACAGCAGGATATGAATGTTCTCTTTAATCAGGTTGAATTTCCCGATACGTGGAAGGGGCGTACAGACAGGCTGTTACTGGCTATATTTTATAATACAGGCATGCGTTTGTCTGAATTAGTAAACCTGAAGGAAAGTCAGGTAAATAAGGCGGGGAATACCCTTAAGGTGTTGGGGAAAGGCAATAAAGAACGATTGGTGCCTGTTAGTGCCGATCTGATAGCTGTCATACAATCTTATATTGCCCGGAAAAGAAAGGAGTTGGAAGCACCAGATACTACGTATCTGTTGGTGAATAACAAAGGGAGAAAGCTTTATGCCAAATCTGTCTATCTTTCTGTAAAGGAATGGCTAGCCACAGTTACTACTATTGATAAGAAGAGCCCGCACATATTGCGGCATACCTTTGCCACCCACCTAATGAATAACGGGGCCGATCTGAATGCCGTTAAAGAGCTATTGGGGCATGCTAGCCTTGCTGCCACACAGATATATACCCACAATACCATCGAGAAGCTGAAAGATGTCTACAGGAAAGCGCATCCAAAAGCGTGAAAGAAATGCAACACTTTTCAAGTGTCCAAAGCCTTATTGTTTGTTAATGTTCCCAGTACTTTGAACACCAGAAGTGGTATCCCGTTTTGCTAGTGAAAGACCGTAAATTATTTCCTTGGAAAGGATAACAATTTAATGGTGTAACACGTTATAATTTTACAACCTCAAAAGCTAAATTTAATTTGGAAAGAAATAGATGCTGTATTAACTTCATAGGAGTCAAAAAGACCGCGCCTATGTAGCATTATTACTCCCAAGATCTTTATTTATTGTTCACAGTTAAAATGCGATTGTATGAACGTCAACATTCAGACCGTGCGTTTTACTCCCGATGTAAAACTGGTAGATTACGTTAACAAAAAACTTCAAAAACTCAACACTTTTCATGACCGCATTATCAAGGTAGATGTATTCCTTAAGCTGGATAATGTAGTGCACAACATCAAAGATAAAATTGCAGAAATACGCGTTCAGATACCCCGATACCAGTTCTTTGTAAAAGCTTCGTCTAAGTCATTTGAAGAATCTTTCGACAATGCGCTGGAATCCCTGGTAAGCCAGGTAAAGCGAAAAAGAAAAACAAGCAGCCTAAAAGATTGAAGCTGCCCCAGAAAAGGGGCAGTTTTTATTTCCCCCTTTTCCCTGACTTTCACTCCTAATTTTAGTGTCTGCCTCTTCTAAAAACAGTTCTACTGCTCCAGTACAAACTTATACTCTAGTCCCATGGCATTGGTGGGACGCAAACATGTACCGGGTTTGCATAGTCAGGGGCTCAAATACCCTCTACGACCTGTACAGGTATGTTCGGGAGATAGTACTGCCATTGAGCACTTTTAGCTCACTCTTAGCTAACTTCCTGACCATTCCTTGGCAAATACCCTGCAAGTGGCACTCCAGTAGCAGGGGCTCGCACTGAGCCTTTATAGTCTGCGACATCCCTAATATCGATCCTGGCATATTGCTCCTGTAGAAGTCAGTACTTATTATCCGTGCTGACAATTCTAGTAATTATTCGCCTCCCGGCATTTTCTCTTCCCTGTTTTTCGATTTAGACTTTTCTGGAATTATAAAAACGATATCTTGCGGCCCGAAACAGCCTTCACGGGGAATTTTAGGCTGGTTTGTTTTCGACTGGGAGGAGAATTATGTGCAAATGGTTGAAAACAAGCAAAAAAATTGGAGTCAAAGTTTTTGTATTTAACAAATTCGATTACCTTTGCCTTCCCAAAAATAAGCAGGGTATCAGTGAGTGTGCGGGAAGTTCTTTATTATGTTGACTGTCAGTATTTTTACCAGCTTTCAACAATAGTCATTAGTCTACATTAATTCAGCTGGTAGAGTATCTCGTTTAATCCCGGGAGGTTCCGTTAGTTTGGATAAAGCATTTGTAGATTGAATTGCCACTTTAGCTCAGCTGGTAGAGCAACTGATTTGTAATCAGTAGGTCGTTGGTTCGATTCCGACAAGTGGCTCCATATAAAGCCGGAAAAGGTAATCTTATACTTCGGACTTTATTAACAAGGGCAGGTTCCAGAGCGGCCAAATGGGGCGGACTGTAAATCCGCTGTCTTTCGACTTCAGAGGTTCGAATCCTCTCCTGCCCACACCATCGCCCGCCATAGCTTTAAGCGAAGGTGGGTAATTTGGTTATAAAGATCTTTAATGTATTGTTTCGCTAAATTGTTTGAAGCGAAAATTTGCGGGAGTAGCTCATTTGGTAGAGCGATAGCCTTCCAAGCTATAGGTGGCGAGTTCGAGCCTCGTCTCCCGCTCTCAGAAAGCAAAAAGAATTGATTGAGTAGGTTTTACACGGAAAGCCTCCAGGTTGTATTGGCCTGATGAAGATTAGGAAATGCCTCAACTTACTTTTTGCATGGAGTCTGATATATGAACCTGGATTCCGGTTTCATACAATGAGCTCCCGACGGGTGTAAGGCCGTTGTAGCTCAGTGGTAGAGCACTTCCTTGGTAGGGAAGAGGTCGTGAGTTCGATTCTCACTAACGGCTCAGTTCTTTAAAAATTGTAAATCAGGATGGAGGCTGTTTAAATCAACAGGCTCATTCGGGTTAGTGGCGATTGATCCTGCTGTGGGCAGGAATGAAGTAAAAATGTGTGACGCAACAGGTACTTTTTGGTACCGGAGATGCTGACTACATGATAAAAACAAAAATTGTAAAACCACACAACTAAAAACAGATAACGATGTCAAAAGAGACTTTTAAGAGGGATAAACCTCACGTTAACGTAGGTACCATTGGCCACATTGACCACGGTAAAACCACCCTTACTGCTGCTATCACTACTATCTTGTCTTCAAGAGGTATGGCTACAGCGAAGAAATATGATGAAATTGATGCTGCTCCTGAAGAAAAGGAGAGGGGTATTACCATTAATACGGCACACGTTGAATACCAAACGGTTAATCGTCACTATGCACACGTTGACTGTCCAGGTCACGCCGACTACGTGAAGAATATGATTACCGGTGCTGCCCAAATGGACGGTGCTATCCTGGTTGTGGCTGCTACAGATGGTCCCATGCCTCAAACAAAAGAGCACATCCTGCTGGCTCGTCAGGTAGGTGTTCCCCGCATGGTGGTTTTCATGAACAAAGTTGACCTGGTTGATGACCCCGAGTTACTCGAACTGGTTGAAATGGAAATTCGTGAACTGTTGACATTCTATGGTTTTGATGGTGATAACACCCCTATTATAAAGGGTTCTGCAACCGGCGCTCTGGCCGGTGAAGAAAAATGGGTAAAAGCTATCGACGAGCTGATGGAAGCTGTTGATACTTACATTCCCCTGCCTCCCCGTCCTGTTGACCAACCGTTCCTGATGAGTGTGGAAGACGTTTTCTCTATCACTGGTCGTGGTACTGTTGCTACTGGTCGTATCGAGCGTGGTCGTATTAAAGTTGGTGAAGCTATCGAAATCGTTGGTCTGATGGATGCTCCTTTGGCTTCTACAGTAACTGGTGTGGAAATGTTCCGCAAACTGTTGGATGCTGGTGAAGCTGGTGATAACGCAGGTCTGCTGTTGCGTGGTATTGAAAAGACCCAAGTTCGTCGTGGTATGGTACTGGTAAAACCAGGTTCTATCACTCCGCACACTGAATTCAAAGGCGAGGTGTATGTATTGAGCAAAGAAGAAGGTGGACGTCACACTCCGTTCTTCAACAAATACCGCCCTCAGTTCTATTTCCGTACTACCGACGTTACTGGTGAGGTTGAATTACCTGCTGGTACTGAGATGGTAATGCCTGGCGATAACACTTCATTGTCTGTGAAACTGATCCAACCCATCGCGATGGAGAAGGGTCTGAAATTCGCTATCCGTGAAGGTGGTCGTACAGTAGGTGCCGGTCAGGTTACTGAAATCGTAAAATAAGCCTTGCTTTTCCCCTTTTACGGGGTTGAGTATGAAAGCTTAGACGTATATTTGCAAAGTACCTGAACCTTATGGTTCAGGTACTTTGTTCTAAAGAAGAAGTTCTTTGCATAGCCCGTATAACTTTTATAATCAATTGATTATATTGAACGGGTAATTAACACACACGGGCATGGTGCAACGGTAGCATACGGGTCTCCAAAACCTTTGATCTGGGTTCGAATCCTAGTGCCCGTGCTAATAATTTGAAAATGACTTAATTTGAGTGTTTGAAAATGATTTTATCCAATTTTCAAATGAACCCATTTTTCAAATTAGCAAATTCATTATATGAATAAAGTAACAACCTACTTCCAGGAATCATACAAGGAGTTGGTGGAAAAAGTCACCTGGCCTACATGGGCGCAATTGCAACAATCTACCATGATTGTGTTGGTTGCTACCTTGTTGATTACAGCTATTGTATGGGTAATGGACCTCGCTGCTCAATCTGGCCTTAAATTTATCTATTCATTATTTTAATAATGGAAAATCAAACTATTCAACAACAGGAAACTAAATGGTATGTGCTCCGGGTGGTCAGTGGAAAAGAGCGCAAGGTGAAGGAGTACCTGGACAAGGAGATTTCCCGTGGCGGATGGGGAGAGGTGGTAAAACAGGTTTTCCTCCCGGTAGAAAAAGTATACAAAGTACAGAACGGGAAGAAAGTAATGCGGGAAAGGAACTATTACCCCGGTTACGTAATGATTGAGGTAATTGAAGGCAAATTATCTGATGACCTTCGTGAGGCTATCAAAAATACAACCAGTGTAATCCACTTCCTGGGTAAGGAAAATCCGATCGCTCTGCGTAAGGCTGAGGTGAATAAGATGTTGGGTAAAATGGATGAAATGGCCGAAGCAGGTGGTGTAAGTATGATCGAACCTTTCATTGTTGGTGAAACAATTAAGATCATTGAAGGACCATTTAATGATTTCAATGGTATCATTGAAGAAGTGAACGACGAGAAGAAGAAATTAAAAGTTACAGTAAAAATATTTGGCCGTTCTACACCTGTTGAATTGAACTATATGCAGGTTGAAAAGTTAGCTTAGTAATTTATGCCATCATAATTTTTAAAAGGCCACCAGCTGTTTCGGTGGCCTTTTACTTTGAGGTCAGTACGAATAGTTTAATAAAAAAGCCTTCCATACACTACAGGAAGGCTTACTATTTTAGCAGGGAATCTTATTATTGGTTATCATCATCGCCCGGCTCATCAGCAGGTCCGTCAGTATCTTGCGTAGGCTCATCATAAGAAGGTTCTTCAATAATAATGACTTCTTCTACAATGATATCTTCTTCAACAGGCGGCGGAGACGCTACTTTTTAGGCGCTGGTTTTTAGCTGCTTTTTTCTTCGCAGGAGCTTTTTTGGCAGGAGCTTTTTAGCAGGGGCTTTCTTAGCCGGAGCCTTTTTAGCTGGTGCTTTTTGGCAACCTTTTTAGCTGCTTTCTTTGCTGCTTTTTTAGGAGCCGCTTTTTCTTAGCCGCTTTCTTCGGGGCTGCTTTTTTCTTTGTTACTTTCTTAAGTGCTTTTTAGCTACTTTTTTGGAGCTGCCTTTTTCTTTGGGGCAGCCTTCTTTTTAGGAGCAGCTTTTTAGCTGTTTTTTCTTTGCTTTGGCCATAGTGTGATATATTTTTTTAGTTGTTCGAGAAATACATTGCAGCAAGTTGCAATTCAATGCAAAAGCTACGTAGAAAAATTCAAAAAATAAAAATTCATCAGAAGTTTGCCTGTTGCTTACATAGTCAGTCTCACCCTAATATGTTGCTAACGGTCAAATAAGCGCGCCTGGAACCCCTGTCTGGCATAACTTTGAGGTCTCATTAGGCTTTAGAAAAAGAATTGTTTTTCTCGCAAATTTCCTAACTTTGCGTCCCCAATTATAAGTTCTTTTGGTCCCATATCTGTTGGGATAGAGGAATTTGGGAGACTAAGTATCAGCAAATCAGCTGAAAAAGGTCGTTTGAACCAATAAATCAAATAAAATGGCTAAAGAAATTACCGGCTTCGTAAAGCTACAGGCAAAGGGCGGTCAGGCCAATCCGGCACCTCCCATCGGTCCTGCTCTCGGTTCCAAAGGTATCAATATCATGGAATTCTGTAAGCAGTTCAATGCCCGTACGCAAGACAAAATGGGAAAAGTTCTCCCAGTATTGATCACTGTTTATTCCGACAAGTCTTTTGATTTCGTCATTAAGACCCCCCTGCTGCTGTTCAGTTATTGGAAGCTGCCAAGCTGCAAAGTGGTTCAAAGGAACCTAACCGCAATAAGGTAGGTAAAGTGAACTGGAACCAGGTTGAGGCTATTGCTAAAGACAAAATGCCCGATCTGAATTGTTTTACCCTGGAAAGTGCTATGAAAATGGTGGCTGGAACCGCCCGTAGCATGGGACTTACAGTGGATGGTAAAGCTCCCTGGGAAAATTAATTCTTCACGGTCTTCGCAATCCTTGCGGGGGCTTCCTAAAAACTGAATGACAATGGGAATCGCTAAAAAAGAAAAGCGGTAGACGCTAAGATCGATAAAAACAAATTGTATTCACTGAAAGAAGCATCTTCAATCGTAAAAGATGTGAATACTACAAAATTTGATGCTTCTGTTGACCTGCATATCCGTTTAGGTGTAGATCCTAAAAAGCCGACCAGGCTATCCGCGGTACTGTAACCTTACCTCATGGTACTGGTAAAACAAAACGTGTACTGGTTTTGTGCAACCCCGATAAAGAAGCCGATGCGAAAGCAGCAGGTGCTGATTATGTAGGTCTGGATGAATTTATCACAAAAATCGAAGGTGGTTGGGTAGATATAGATGTAATTGTTGCTACTCCTTCCGTAATGCCTAAGATTGGTAAACTGGGTAAAATCCTGGGTCCCCGTAACCTGATGCCTAACCCCAAAACAGGTACTGTTACCAATGATGTAGCAGCTGCTGTAAATGAGGTGAAGGGTGGCAAAATAGCTTTTAAGGTTGATAAAGCAGGTATTATCCATGCTTCTATCGGCCGTGTAAGCTTCAGCCCTGAAAAATCGCAGCGAACAGCCATGAGCTGATCAATGCTATTATCAAGGCCAAGCCATCATCTGCTAAAGGTACTTACCTGAGAAGCATATTCATGGCTAGCACCATGAGCCCGGCTATCCCAGTGGAAACCAAATCTTTAATGAACTAAATTTAATAACGCGTTCATGGGCTACGATCCTGCAAAGGAAAAGAAGCTGACAGCGAAAACATCTAAAAATTTGCGTTATGACCAAGCAAGAAAAAAATGAAGTAATTGACGTGTTGAAAGAGAAGTTCTCTCAATACAACAATTTCTATATTACCAATACAGAATCTCTGACTGTTGCGCAGATTGGTAAACTGCGTCGTGTTTGTTTCGATAAGAATGTCGAAATGAAAGTGGCTAAGAACACCCTTATTAAGAAAGCCCTCGAAAGCCTGGATGAAAAACGTTATTCCGGTGTATTTGAGTCTTTGAATGGTGTTACTGCCATCATGTTCAGTGAGAATGCTAAAGAACCAGCCCTGATCATCTCTGACTTCCGTAAGGATATTAAGCCCAGCAAAGTAGCGAAGCCCCCAAGGCCCGAGCTGAAAGCTGCGTTTATTGATGGTGATGTGTTTGCTGGTGATGATCAACTGCAGACCCTCGTTGCGCTGAAAAGCAAAAACGACCTTATCGGCGAAATCATTGGATTACTGCAATCTCCTGCCAAGAATGTTATCAGCGGCCTGAATGCCGGTGGCAAATTGGCCAGCCTGGTAAAAGCCCTGGAAGACAGAGCACAAGCGTAGTAGATGCTGCTGTACTTTGGGTGTTAGTTAATTACTACTACCTAAAGCCGACGGCTCCAAATAACACCCAAGTCTTCGGGTATAAGTGAAGACAAATTAAATTTACCTCCGCCGGAGTGAGGGCATATAGCCTGAACCATGAAGGCGGTTATTAAAAATGTAAAATGGCAGACTTAAAAGCATTCGCAGAACAGTTAGTAAGCCTGACTGTTAAAGAAGTAAATGAATTAGCTAAGATCCTGAAGGATGAATACGGCATCGAGCCTGCAGCTGCTGCTGTAGCTATTGCTGGTCCTGCTGGCGCTGCTGCTCCTGCTGCAGAAGAAAAGACTTCTTTCAACGTTATCCTGAAAAATGGTGGCGCAAACAAGCTGAACGTAGTTAAGATCGTAAAAGATCTGACTGGTCTCGGTCTGAAAGAAGCTAAAGATCTGGTAGACGGTGCACCTAAGCCCGTTAAAGAAGGCGTAAGCAAAGCTGATGCAGAAGCACTGGTTGCTAAGCTGAAAGAAGCAGGTGCTGATGTTGAAATCGCTTAATCAGGATTCCAACTCACATAATTACCCCGGTCAACCGACCGGGGTTTTTTATTAGCCACCTTTCCAGGCGACTTCTACCATTGCTTATACTCCTACTTTACCAGGATTTGCCGCCCTTCCTTCCCGGTTTTTTACAATTCCCTCACCCCAATAGGTCATGTTGGGGGAAAATGTTTTGTGTATCAGATAGCCCGAATACCGCTTATTGCAGGCCAGGATTGCTTTAGCAAGCTTTTTTGAAGGGAATGGTTTAGATTAGCGCTTTATTACTATTTCCTATTGCTTATGAAAAGAGTATCACTGAAAGACATAGCTAAAATGGTAGGGGCTTCGCCTTCAACCGTATCGTTTATTTTGAACGGTAAAGCCAGTCAGATGCGGATCAGTGAAGAATTGAAAAATAAGGTATTGGCTGCGGCTAAAAAGATGGGTTATCAGCCTAATCAGGTAGCTGTAAGTCTCCGGACCGGGCAAACGAAAATACTTGGACTTTTGGTGGAAGACATATCCAATAACTTTTTGCATCCTTGGCTAAAATCATCGAGGACGAAGCGGAAGAGTTTGGCTATAAGGTGGTTTATTCCAGCACGGAAAACAATAGTAAAAAGGGCGTAGAGTTGCTGCGGATGTTAACTCAGCGTCAGGTAGATGGCTACCTGATAACACCTACGCTTGGTATGGAAGATGATATTGAGATGTTGGTGAAGCATAAAAAGCCTTTGGTGTTGATGGATCGCTATTTTCCAGAGATTGAAGCGGCCTATGTGCAAGTGGATAATACGGGTGCAGTGCTTAAAGGCATGGAGCACCTGATCAAAAAAGGGTATAAAAGATAGCTTTTATTACGATCGAATCGGGATTGATCCAGATGCATCAGCGGGAAGAAGCTTATGCTACAGCTATTAGCGGAAGTGCAGAGCAAAAGAAAAAATTTGTTCTTAAAGTAAACTATAGTGGCGGAAGAGAGGTGGTGATAGCACAAATAACCGAGTTCCTGAAGAAGAATAAACCAGATGCGGTATTCTTTGCCACTAATTACCTGGGGATTCTGGGGTTGGAAAGCATCAGGTCATTGGGTTTAAATATTCCAAAGGACCTGGCCGTGATCTGTTTTGATGACAATGATATTTTCCGTTTACACTTGCCAGGAATCACTGTACTCCAGCAGCCGGTAGAGGCCATTGCACGGACTGCTATTCATATACTTATGCAACAACTAGGTAACAATAAGGTGGCTATTAAAAAAATCAGGTACAACTTGCAGCGAATTTTATAGTCAGGGAGTCTACTTAAGAAAAGGGAGCATTAACAGTTTGTTGTATTTCTTTTTGCAAAATCGGTTTAGTTACGTAATATTGGCTCGTACTTTGCGTTAAAAACGCGGTAGTCCAATCTCCTTATCCATTAATTTAAGCCTTATTCGATGCGCTCAGCATTTTATGTAATGCTATAAATAAGTAGAGCACGATTTTTTTACATTATGGCTAAAACGTTTTAGTATTGGCCTAATCAAATAAATTAGTCACTGGTTATGGGGGTTTATTTAACCAGGTGATGATAAAAGATTAATAAACGAAGAGTTTTTTTAATACAAACAAAATAAACCCACACAAAACACTTGCGTATGGAAAAGCGACGTTCCAACTTCGTAAGGAAAGGTTTGCATTGTCTCCTGGCTTTGCTATTCCTTTCCTTAACAGCCTTCTCTCAAACAAGGACGGTTACTGGTAAAGTCACCGGGTCCAAAGATGGCCAACCTTTAGCTGGAGTAACTGTCACAGTTAAAGGTTCTTCCGTTTCTACACAAACAAATGCTGAAGGTAATTTCAGCATTAATGTTCCCCAAAATGCTCAGGCGCTAACTTTTTCTTCTGTAGGCTATCAGACTGATGAGTTTACACTAGGAACAGGTGAGACGATCAATGTAAGGCTAACGCCAACTTCCAGTACATTGGATGATGTAGTGGTAGTAGGTTATGGTACTACCCGGAAATCGGATTTAACCGGTTCTGTGGGTACTATTAAGGCAGCACAGTTACAGGAAAGGCCTGCCGCCTCCCTTAACCAGGCCTTAGCTGGCCGCATTGCGGGTGTTCAGGTGAATACCAACTCCGGCCGTCCGGGTGGTCAAACCAATATCCGCATTCGTGGATTCAGCTCCATTAATACAACCAACAACCCGTTATATGTAATTGATGGGGTTATTTTGCCGGTTGGTTCACAAACACAAAATAGTAACTCTATTGACTTTATCAATCCTAATGATATAGCTTCTGTAGAGATATTAAAAGACGCTTCGGCTACGGCTATTTATGGAGCGAGGGGCGCTAACGGTGTTATCCTGATCACTACCAAACGTGGTACCAGCGGTGGTGCCAGGATTACTTACGATGGTGATATCAGTGTTCCTACCATTGGCCCCAAAAGGGTTGAGATGCTGAATGCACAGGAGTTTATTGATGTTGAGAACCTGGCCTATGATAATATCAAGGTTTATGATCCTGCAGGATGGGCCGCTGGTAACTATTCAACTGTAGTTGATCCCCGGATTAAAAGAAAGAGCCTGCCAAACTTATTCGATGCCAATGGCAACCCACTTTATAATACAGATTGGTTAAAAGAATCTACCCAGAGTAAATTATCTCAAAACCACCAATTGGGTTTTACAGGTGGCAATCAAGATAATACTTATGGTATATTCCTCGGTTACCGTGATGAAAACGGTCTTTTGTTGAATTCCTATCTCAAACGTTATTCTGGTCGTTTTGTATGGGATGGTAAAATGAAAGATTGGTTGAAAGTAGGCGGTAGTCTTTCTTACAACAACCAGGAAGAAAACCTGGTAGATATTGGTACTGGTGGACTCAACTCTGTACGTATGATCACAGAAGGCCTTCCCTTCCTACCTGTAAAATATCCTGACGGCAGCTGGGCAGAAAACTATCATTATCCAGGTGCTGAAGGTGGTTCTAACCCTGTGCACATCCTCAATGAAAGAAAATTCATTCTCAATACCCAAACAACCTTAGGTAATGTGTATGTAAACATTAACCTGGCAAAAGGGCTTGAATTCCGTAGTCAGGTTGGTGTGAACGTTATAACACGTGGTGTGAATCAATATAACGGTCGTACGTTAGACCAGATCTCACGTTCACAAAACGGTACAGCCAACGTTTCAAATGGTCGTGAAACATTCTGGTCTTCTGAAAACTATTTTACTTATAACAAGAAGATTGGCAAGGATCACTCATTTACCGGCTTGTTGGGTTTATCCTGGCAGGAAACGAATATCTTCAATATTAGCGCTGCTTCTCAGAACTTTTCAACCGACTTTTTCGAGTTTAATAATATAGGTGCCGGTAGCCAACAGAATCCTGGTGGTTCAGGTAGGGCGAGGTTTGCATTCAATTCGTATTTTGGAAGGATCAACTATTCTTACAAAAACAAATACTTGTTAACCTTTACCGCTCGTGCTGATGGATCATCCAAGTTTGGTGAGGAAAATAAATATTCACTGTTTCCATCTGCAGCTATTGCCTGGAGAGCTTCCGAAGAAGATTTCTTGAAAAACAGCAATATTATATCTAACCTGAAGGTTCGTGCCAGCGTAGGTCAAACTGGTAACTCGGAGATCAATACTTATTCGGCCTTGGCTCAGTTAAGCTCGGGATATGCCGGTATTATCAATGATACAAGGGTTACAGGTGTTGGTACCGGAAGATTGGGTAACTCTGGTCTCTCTTGGGAAAAACAGCACAATCGGATCTGGGTGTTGAAATCAGTTTGTTCAATAACAGGATCAACCTGGAGGCAGATGTTTATTATCGTAAAACAACGGATATGTTGTTGAGCGCTCCTCTTCCTACTTCTAGTGGATATGGTTCCATTTCCACTAATATTGGTAGCATGGAGAATAAGGGATTGGAAATCGGTTTAAACACAGTTAACATTAGTACGAAAGATTTTGTGTGGACCACTACGTTCAATATTTCAATGAATAAGAACAAAGTGTTGTCTTTGGCTACTCCTGCCTCGATATTTGGTGGTAATCCTAACTTCCTTTCTAGTACAGGTATTATCCGTGTAGGTGATCCGGTAGGCTCATTCTGGGGTTTGGAACGTCTGGGTGTATGGACTGCTGCTGAAGCAACTGAAGCTGCTAAGTTTGCCAGCTACCGTGGTGGTAAACCCATTTTACCTGGTGATATTAAATACCGGGATCTGAATGGCGACTACCAGATCAACGATGCTGATCGTAAGATCATTGGTCATGGAAGTCCCAAAGGATGGGGTGGTTTCTTCAATAGCTTTAAGTATAAGAACTTTGAATTGTTGATTGAACTGCAGTATACTTATGGTAATGATGTATTGAACATGATGCATCACTCTGGTGAAGACCGCGTGAGCATTGCCAATAGCTTTAAAACAGTATTGGATGCCTGGGATCCGAAAAAGGCAATAACAATACCATGGTTGCGGCCATCAGGGATACAAGAGCTGGTTATGTTACCAATGTTGATAGCCGTTGGATTGAGGATGGTTCCTTTATTCGTGGAAAGAACCTCTTACTGGGATATAACTTCCCTGCAGCTATTGCACAAACCTTAAAACTTAACAGGCTGAGGGTATATGCTTCTGTGCAGAACTTCTTCCTTGCTACGAAGTTTCGTGGCAATGATCCGGAAGTTACCACTTATGGTAATGCATTTGCGCAAGGGCAAACCTTCTTTGATTACCCCAAACCGACTACTTACCTCTTGGGTGTGAATGTTAGCCTGTAATAGATTTATCACGAAAAAAAGTTTATACAAAATGAAACTCAAATTCATAAATACTGCTAAATTATCAGTCGGTGCGATTGTGTTTGTCGCACTGACGAATATATTGCCAGGTTGCAACAAGTACCTGGAGGAAAATGATCCTTCCAACCTCACGCCAGATAACTATTATACAATACCTGAGCATGCGGAAGCTTCCATTGCTGCAGCTTATTCCAATACCCGGTTTATTGGAGGTGGTGCAGGTATTTTCTCTGTCAACTGGTCCATGCTTGAAATGGTTACCGGAACCGCCGGAACCGAAACAGGACAAAATACCGATTTGAACAACCTGCTTGGCTTGGCCTATAATGGAGATAATGTGCATGTGCGTAACTGGTGGAATGGATTGTATGGTGTTATTGCACAAACTAACCTTACCTTAGAAAAGGTACCTGGTATTAATCCTATGGATGCAAACAGGAAAAAACAGATACTTGGCGAAGCAACTTTTCTTAGGGCATGGGCCTATTTTTACCTGGTTCGTATTTTTGGCGATGTGCCCTTGTTGACGAAGCCTGTGCTTTCGGCTACTTCTCCGGATATGTATCCTGGCAGGACTTCCAAAGAAGAAGTGTATAACCAAATTGTAGCTGACCTGGTATCAGCAGAAGCATCAGGTTTACCTTGGCGGGACGTGACTGGAAGGACTTCTTTGGGTGCTGTAAAATCTTTGTTAGCAGAGGTATATCTGACAATGGCTGGTTTCCCGCTTAATAAAGGGGCATCACATTACACACTAGCTGCCAACAAGGCCAATGAGGTAATAGCCAATGGTTCCTTTAGCCTATTCGCCAAATATGGCGACCTACACAGTGTTGCCCAGGACAATAAAGGTGAAAATATTTTCCAGATACAGTATTTGGTAGGTGTTTCTGAGAACCCATTGCAGGGTATTTTGCTGCCTAACTTCAAGGATATCTCAAGGTATGGAACTGAAATTGGCTCTACTGTGCCTGCATTGCAGTTTTATAATTCTTTTGAAGCAGGTGATAAACGGAAAGAAGATACCGTTGGTTTCTTTTATACCAGCTATTATACAGAAGGCTTCAAACTGCCCAAGAAAAATTTGGGTGCGCCCTATATCTATAAACATTTTGATTCTCTTGCTCATGGTGTTTTAGGGAAGGAAGGTACCGGACAAAGTAGCTTGAATTTGAATCAGATCCGTTATGCCCAGGTATTGTTGAGCTATGCGGAGGCACAAAATGAAGCAGGAGGTGGGCCCAATGCCGCTGCCTGGACTGCGCTTAAAGATATACGCACCAGAGCTGGCCTTACCACGCCGGCGATAGGCACTTTTTCACAGGCATCATTCCGTGAAGCCATTTATAGAGAGCGGTGGCATGAACTGTGCTATGAAAACATCACCTGGTTCGATATGGTGCGTCTGAGAAAAGCGTATAATTCGACTTCAAATGGATTCGACAATTTTGTAGGATATACCTTACCTCCAAGTGGTGCTAAATTGGCCAATAAGCACCTGTTATTCCCGCTGCCGACGGAAGAAATGAAGAATAATCCGAATCTCAAGCCTCAAAATCCAGACTATCAATAACAATGGAACACATCGTGCACTAATAGGGTGTAGGCGATAAAAAGACAACCTGTGTCCAGAAAAACTAAAAATACAATACCCGGGCTCCAAAAGGCCCGGGTATTGTATTTTAATCCTCCTGGTTCGATAATTATTTTGCAAAAACGGTTTAGCTACCTAATTTAGGAGGTCTATTATTGTGTTTCTATCCTTAAACTGTTTTTCTTATATCTTCAATCATGAAAAATATAGCACAATTGGTGATGGCACTGGCTTGCTTCAGTTCCATGAATGCCCAGCTGGTAACCACCGTTTCGGACCCCGTAGAATGGATCAACCCATTGATGGGTACGGATTCAAAAGGAAGCCTTTCCAATGGTAATACCTATCCGGCTATTGCTGTTCCCTGGGGATGAATTTCTGGATGCCACAAACGGGCACTATGGGTAATGGATGGGCCTATACGTATAGCTCGGACAAGATCCGGGGATTTAAGCAAACGCATCAGCCTTCTCCCTGGATGAATGATTATGGGCAATTTGCCATCATGCCGGTAACGGGGGCGTTAAATTCAAACAGGATGATCGCGCCAGCTGGTTCTCCCACAAAGCGGAAGTAGCCAAACCTTACTATTACAGCGTATACCTGGCCGATTGGGATATTACTACTGAGATTACACCTACTGAACGGGCTGCTCAATTCCGGTTTACTTTCCCACAACACGATAGTTCTTTTATCGTGATCGATGCGCTCGACAAGGGATCTTATGTTAAGGTGATCCCCGGCGAAAACAAGATCATTGGTTATACCACCCGCAACAGTGGGGGCGTACCTGCCAATTTCAAGAACTATTTTGTTATCTATATCGACAAGCCTTTCACGGTTTCTTATGCCTGGAAGGACAGTGTATTGATCAAGGGGGCTGCAGAGTCAGATGCCAAGCATGCCGGCGCTGTGATTGGTTTTAAGACCAGCCGGGGCGAAAAGGTAAATCTAAGGGTGGCTTCCTCATTCATCAGCTACGACCAGGCTGATATATCCCTGAAACGGGAAGTAGGTACGGATGGATTTGACGTGACCAAGCAAAAAGCGAAAGCAGCCTGGAACAAGCAATTGAACCGTATCCTGGTAGAGGGCGGAACCATTGATCAAACAAGGACTTTCTATTCCTGTCTGTACCGTATGCTGCAGTTCCCGCAAAAGCACTATGAATTGGATGCTACGGGAAAGATCATTCACTACAGCCCCTATAATGGGGAGGTGTTGCCGGGTTATATGTTTGCCGGCACCGGCTTCTGGGATACTTTCCGGGCGCTGTATCCTTTCCTCAATTTCATGTTTCCCAGCATCAACAAAGAAATGCAGGAAGGCCTGATCAATGATTATAAAGAGGGCGGCTTTTTACCCGAATGGAGCAGCCCCGGCTTCCGGAGTGTAATGGTAGGTAATAACTCCGCTTCGGTGGTGGCTGATGCCTATATCAAAGGAAATCGTGGTTATGATATCAATAAGCTGTATGAAGCCCTGCTACATGGCGCCAATAATGAAGGGCCCATGACAGCTGTTGGCCGTGCTGGTGTGAAGTATTACAATGAATTGGGGTATGTGCCTTATGACGTGAAGATCAACGAAAATGCTGCCCGTACGCTGGAATACGCTTATGACGACTTCACGATCTGGCAATTGGGTAAAGCTTTGGGGCGCCCCAAGGAAGAAACGGATCTGTATATGAAGCGTAGCCAGAACTTCCGGAACCTGTTTGATCCCGAGACGAAACTAATGCGCGGTAAAAATCAGGATGGGAAATTCCAAACGCCATTCAATCCTTTCAAATGGGGTGATGCTTTTACAGAAGGCAATAGCTGGCATTATAGCTGGAGTGTGTTTCATGATATCGAAGGGTTGAAGAACCTGATGGGTGGCAACAAACAATTTGTAGCCATGCTGGATTCCGTATTTTCTATGCCTCCTGTATTTGATGAAAGTTACTACCGTGGTGTTATTCACGAGATCCGGGAAATGCAGATCATGAATATGGGGCAATATGCTCATGGAAATCAGCCCATCCAACACATGATCTATTTGTACAACTATGCCGGCGAACCCTGGAAAACGCAGTATTGGATACGCCGGGTAATGGAGCAGTTATATAAAGCTACTCCGGATGGTTATTGTGGTGATGAAGACAATGGACAAACATCGGCCTGGTATGTTTTTCGGCCATGGGTTTTTATCCCGTATGTCCCGGAACTACCCAATATGTATTGGGAACGCCTTTATTCAAGAAGATGACGCTCGTTTTGGATAATGGTAAAAAGCTGACGATTAATGCTCCGGCTAACAGTGATGCCAATAAATACGTACAGCAGGTAAAACGGAATGGAGCGGTGTATAGCAAGAATTGGGTAGATCATTTTGATCTGTTCAAAGGGGGACACTTGATTTCAATATGGGAAGTACACCCAGTAAGACAAGAGGTACTACGCCTGATGCATTCCCTTATTCATTTTCAACACAATCAAACAAATAAGCCCCAGATGAAAACACCCCTTTTCCTGGCATTATGTTTAACCGTTGTGTCATCCTTTGCGCAGAATGATTGGAACCGTATAGGTAATGAAGGAATAATCTCCAAAGATTCAATCAAAAAGAAAGGCTATACGATCTTGTTTATCAATAAGGATTCAGGATTTAGCACGATCACTAAACAACGGATGATCGATACGTATTTCAAAGTATATCCGAAGGAGGCCAAGCGGTTCAATAAAGAAACCAGGAAGCTGGTGACTTTTATCATTGATCCGGAATACAAGGGAGTAGCTGCTGCAGGTGGTGGTATTATCCGGGTTAATCCCAAGTGGATGGCCGATCATCCTGAAGACCTGGATGTGGTAACACATGAAGCAATGCACATTGTACAATCTTATCCTGGCGGAGCAGGTCCCGGATGGCTTACTGAAGGTATTGCAGATTATGTGCGGCATGTGTATGGCGTTAATAATGAAGCCGGCAAATGGGCGCTACCAAAATTTGATACCAAACATCATTATACCAATAGTTACCGTGTCACTGCCCGCTTCCTGGTATGGACAGAAAAGAATTTCAATAAGAAGCTGGTAAATAAGCTGGACAATGCTATGCGTACAAAAACATATAAACCGGAGATCTGGCAGGAACTGACTGGTAAAACGCTGGACGAGCTTTGGGGCGAATATACAAAGCAACCCACTATTTAGAATTTGCAGGCATTGGTTTGTAAATGCGCGCAATTTCACTGGTTAATGAAGATAATCGTTGTGATCTGGTAAATGGATCACAATAAAAATTCCGGCAGGTGGAGACTTCTGCCGGAGTAATCAATGGAAAGTTATTAAATCAAATCAAAGCATGAGAAAACTATTGCTGAGTGGGCTGTTGAGTGTACCGGTATGGTGTATTGGTCAAGCAGGTTCAGAAAACCTGGTACCCTACGTAAAACCGATCATTGGCACACAACGTATGGGGCATACTTATCCCGGCGCCACGGTTCCTTTTGGTATGGTGCAACTAAGTCCTGATACGGATACCATTCCTTATGAAATGAATGGAAAATACAATGGGGATGTTTATAAATATTGTGCGGGTTATCAATATGAAGACAAAACAATTGTAGGGTTTAGTCATACACATTTCAGCGGTACAGGGCATTCTGATCTGGGTGATTTCCTGATCATGCCTACGGTGGGGAGTTAAAGCTCAATCCTGGTACAGCTACTGACCCGCGCAGTGGATTCCGTTCTTCTTTTTCTCATGCTAATGAAGTTGCAGAAGCCGGTTATTATAAAGTAAAGCTGGATGATTATAATATCCTGGCTGAACTTACGGCCACTAATCGGGTGGGGTTTCATCAATATACATTCCCCCAATCAGATCAGTCGCATATTGTATTGGACCTCATGTCGGGCATCTACAATTATGAGGATAAGAATGTATGGACGTTTGTGCGGGTTGAAAATGATACCTTGATTACCGGCTATCGGCAAACCAATGGATGGGGCCGTACCAGGACGGTATATTTTGCCATGGCTTTTTCAAAACCTTTTTATCAGTATGGGAATAAGAATTTTTCCAAACGTCAGGTGTACCAGGGATTCTGGCGCAAGTTTGACCAAACGAAGAATTTTCCGGAGATGGCCGGCAAACAGTTAAGGGCATATTTTGATTTCAAGACAATGGCAGGTGAGCAGATCAAGATCAAGTTTGCTTTGTCTTCTGTTAGTACGGAGGGGGCTGTATTGAATCTCCGGACGGAAGCGCCGGATTGGAATTTTGAACGAGTAAAGCAGCAGGCGCAGGATGCCTGGAATAAGGAGCTGGCAAAAATCACGATCCAGTCAAAGAATAAGGATGACAAGGAAAATTTCTATACATCGATGTACCATGCTTGTCTAAGCCCTATCACGTATATGGATGTAGATGGTTCTTACCGGGGATTGGATCAGAACATTCATAAAGCAAAAGATTTTACCAACTATACGATTTTCTCGCTGTGGGATACTTACCGGGCTTTGCATCCCTTCTTTAACCTGGTACAGCCATCCCGGAATGCTGATATGATCAAATCGATGCTGGCGCATTATGATCAAAGTGTGCAACAGATGCTGCCTGTGTGGAGTCATTATGCCAATGAAAATTGGTGTATGATCGGGTATCATAGTGTATCATTGATTGCCGATGCAGTAATGAAGGGCAATGCTCCTTTTGATGCCAATAAGGCGCTGGATGCTTGTGTAGCTACAGCCCGTCATGGTAGCTATGATGGGTTGAGTTATTATATGAGTATGGGATATGTGCCGGAAGATAAAAACGGTTCATCGGTATCCAAAACGCTGGAGTATGCTTATGATGACTGGAGTATTGCGCAGATGGCTAAGAAGCTGGGCAGGATGGATATTTATGAGGAATTCAGCAAAAGATCTCAATATTTTAAGAATGTATATGATGCATCTATTGGTTATATGCGCCCTAGAATGAGTGATGGCAGTTTCAGGAAGGATTTTGATGTATTGAGTACGCACAACCAGGGATTTATTGAAGGTAACGCCTGGAATTATAGCTTGTATGTACCACATGAGCCGGAGCAACTGATTGAGATGATGGGTGGGAAAAAGCGTTTTGTGGCGCACCTGGATTCTTTATTCACGATGCACTTGCCTGATAAATACTTTGCAGAGACGGAAGATATTACGCGTGATGGCATTATTGGTAACTATGTGCATGGCAATGAGCCTTCGCACCATGTACCTTATTTATACAACTGGACCGACCAGCCCTGGAAAACGCAGGAAAGGGTACGTATGATCCTGAAAAAGCAGTTTAAGCCAACTCCGGATGGTTTGGGTGGTAATGACGATTGTGGGCAAATGAGCGCCTGGTATATTTTTACCGCATTGGGCTTTTACCCTGTGGCGCCTGGATCTGATCAATATGCGATTGGCAGTCCGGCTGTGGATGGGGCTACCTTGCAACTGGAAAATGGCAAAAGCTTTGTTATTGAGGCACAAAACCAGGGGATAAAAATGTATATGTTCAAAAGATGCTGTTGAATGGCCAGCCCTTGAACCGTTTTTACCTTACTCATAGTGATATTACCAATGGGGGTAAGTTGGTTTTTGTGATGGGGGAGAAGCCGAAGAAGAAGTAGGAACAGTGATTGGATAGTTATAAACGTTAATAGAATGCCAGGTTGAATCGATGAATAATTGGTTTGGCCTGGCATTTTCGTTGGGCAATGGGCCCCGATATGGGGAGATATGGAGGAGAGTGGGAAGAGAAGGGGAGGAAGAGGCTAGGAAAAGAGAGGGAATATCGCTATAAGGTCGCTATAACATCGCTATCAGGCCGTTGTAAGGCCGCTATGAAATGGCCCTCCTGGCATTGAAATTGGGTGTGTTTTTGGTACTGGATGTTCCAGGGCGGTCGGAATGGCAGGTAGCCAGGGCAATTCATTTATCATGATTAGTAATATACGAAAAAAGCAGGACTTGGATGCTGATTTTAGGGGTGATTATGCGCTTTTTTTCAAATAATTTCTCGCTGTTGAGCGGGAACCCTTAAATTTGAAGAACTACAGATTCTTGCTTTTACGATTTACAAGTTAGTCCGAGACTGCCCGTTTAGCAGCAAAATCAGCCACGTGCCCCAAAAACTACTGCCAACATTATGAAACGTGTGTCGCTAAAAGATATCGCTAAAATGACCGGAGCTTCTCCTTCGACCGTATCCTTTGTTCTGAATGGTAAAGCGAAGGAAATGCGGATCAGTGAGGATCTGGCGAAGAAAATAGTGGCCATAGCCAAAAGGGAGGGGTATCATCCCAACCAGGTAGCGGTTCGATTAAGAACAGGTAAATCACAAATGTTGGGGCTGGTAGTGGAGAGTATTTCGGGAAATTTCTTTGCTGCCTTGGCAAAGGTTATTGAGGAGGAGGCGCAGCAGTATGGCTATAAGGTAGTGTATTGTGCCACGGAGAATGATGGGAAAAAGGGACAGGAGCTGATCAGGATGTTGTCTCAACAGCAGGTGGATGGATATATTATTACCCCGGCTTTGGGTATGGAATCGGATGTGGAAGAGTTGATTGACCATAAAAAGCCAGTTGTATTGCTGGATAGTTATTTCCCTCAAATGGATGTGCCGCATGTGCTGGTTGACAATTATGGAGGGGTGACCAAGGGTATGAAACACTTAATCAGCCGGGGTACAGGAAAATTGGTTTTATTACGGTTGATCTTCAACTGATCCAGATAAAGGATCGTTTGCAGGCTTATACGGAAAGCCTGAAAGCCGCCCATATACCGGTTAATAAAAAGAATATCCTTTCATTGGGGTATAAGATCACCAAGGCTGATGCCATCAAGCAGTTATCGGTCTTTATTAAAAATAACCCTCAATTGGATGCTCTTTTTTTGCGACCAATTACCTGGGTTTATTGGGTATAGAGAGTTTGCAGCAGTTGGGCATTAGTATTCCCAAGGATGTGGCCATGATGAGTTTCGATGATCATGATGTGTTCAGGTTATTCCCTCCCGGGATAACGATCATTGAGCAGCCGGTGGAAGAGATTGCCAAAACAGCCATTAACTTACTGATGGCACAACTGGGTAAAAATAAGCCAATTAAGAAAAATAAGGTGCAATTGCCGGCCAAATTGGTAATCAGGGGACTACTTAATTTAAAACAGGGAGCGTCCGAATGGCTTGCTTCTGGCACTTTAGTCTTTAGGTTGTTGGAGGAGCGATAGTCGGGTCAAAAAAATGAGATATTCAAAAGGTTGCTGATTGTTAGTGTTTTAAAAATTTGTACTTTTAAATCCCTAGTTACTGAACCGGGAAGCGGATAAAGTGTTTATTTAGTTGTTTCAGTTTATTCCGTTCGGCAAGGTAACCGGAGCCGGAATTGTTACCCCCAAGTGTCCGGTGCTACTTTTGGAACAAATTTTGTGAATTGTTGAGGTTTTTCATTACCTTTGCCGTCCATTTTTCACAATGCTAATTAGCTGGGGTACGTTATTACATGGCCAAATTTACATAACTACTTCATTTTGAATGCACAGAGAACTTAATTGTTCTCCTGTGATTTTTTTGTGTATAGACGATTTTTGATGATTTTTTGAACGTTCGAACAACTAAAAAACCGGTTTTAATCAATATGTCTTCAACAAAATTGCAAAGCAGGATCAACTTTGGTAAGATTAAAAATTTAGCTGAAGCTCCTGACCTACTCGAAGTACAGATCCAATCATTCAAAGAATTTTTCCAGTTAGAGACTACTCCGGACAAACGTAACATCGAAGGTTTGTTTAAGGTGTTTAAGGAAAACTTTCCTATCACCGATACACGTAACATCTTCGTACTGGAGTTCCTGGATTATTTTATTGACCCGCCCCGCTACACCATCGAAGAGTGTATGGAGCGCGGATTGACTTACGCGGTACCGCTGAAAGCGAAACTGCGTTTGAGCTGTAATGACGAGGAACACGTTGATTTTCAGACAATTGTTCAGGATGTATTCTTAGGAAACATTCCTTACATGACGCCACGTGGTACCTTTGTGATCAATGGTGCTGAGCGGGTGGTTGTATCGCAGTTGCACCGTTCACCCGGTGTATTCTTCGGTCAGTCCATTCACCCCAATGGTACCAAGATCTATTCTGCCCGGGTTATTCCTTTCAAGGGAGCCTGGATGGAATTTGCCACGGATATTAATAACGTGATGTATGCCTACATCGACCGTAAGAAGAAATTCCCGGTAACAACCCTGTTGCGTTCTATCGGTTTTGAAACCGATAAGGACATTCTTGAGCTCTTCGGAATGGCGGATGAAGTAAACGGTGATCTGAAATCCCTAAAAGCTTACCTGGGCAAACGCCTGGCTGCCCGCGTTTTGAGAACATGGGTAGAAGACTTTGTAGATGAAGATACCGGTGAAGTAGTATCCATTGAGCGTAACGAGGTGGTATTAGAGCGCGATACTGTGTTGGATGAAGAAGCCATTGAGATGATCGCTGATATGGATGTAAAGAGCGTATTTGTACAAAAAGAAGATGTGGGTGGTGATTTTGCGATCATCTACAACACATTGAATAAAGATACTTCCAACAGTGAGCTGGAAGCGGTGCAACATATCTATCGTCAGTTGCGCGGCGCCGATGCTCCTGATGATGAAACCGCACGCGGTATTATCGATAAATTGTTCTTCAGCGACAAACGTTATGACCTCGGTGAAGTTGGTCGTTATAAGATCAACCGCAAGCTGAATCTTAACCAGCCGCTGGAGCAAAAACATTGACCAAAGAAGATATCATCGAGATCATCAAGTATCTCGTTCGTCTTACCAATGGTAAAGCGGAAATTGATGATATCGATCACCTTAGCAACCGTCGTGTACGGACCGTAGGTGAGCAGTTGTATGCTCAATTCGGTGTTGGTTTGGCTCGTATGGCCCGTACCATCCGTGAGCGTATGAACGTACGTGACAATGAGGTGTTTACGCCAGTTGACCTGATCAACGCACGTACGCTGTCTTCTGTGATCAACTCTTTCTTTGGGACTTCTCAATTGTCTCAGTTCCTCGATCAAACCAACCCGCTGAGTGAGATCACGCATAAGCGTCGTATCTCCGCACTCGGGCCAGGCGGTTTGAGCCGTGAGCGTGCAGGCTTTGAGGTTCGTGACGTACACTATAGCCACTACGGTCGTTTGTGTACCATCGAAACACCGGAAGGTCCAAACATCGGTCTGATCTCTACTCTTTGCGTACACGCAAAGATCAATGAATGGGCTTTATTGAAACGCCGTACCACGCCGTACAAAATGGTAAGGTGGATCTGAAGAAACTGACTTTCTTAAGTGCAGAAGAAGAAGATATAGCCAAGATCGCCCAGGCCAGTGCGCCATTGGATGAGAAAGGCAATTTCGTAGAAGAAAAGATATCTTCCCGTCAAACAGGGGACTTCCCGATCCTGGAGAGAGCAGAAGTGGAATTCATGGACGTTGCTCCTAACCAGATCGTTGGTTTGAGTGCTTCACTGATTCCGTTCCTGGAGCATGATGATGCCAACCGTGCGTTGATGGGATCAAACATGCAACGTCAGGCTGTTCCCCTTATCCGTCCTGAAAACCCCATCGTGGGTACAGGGTTGGAAGGAAAAGCTGCCCGTGATGCCAGGGTTCAGATCCTGTCTGAAGGCGAAGGTGTGGTAGAATATGTAGACGGTAGTGAAATTCATGTTCGTTATGATCGTACAGAAGGCGACCGATTGGTAAGCTTTGAGGACGATTTGAGAATCTATAGACTCACCAAGTTCATTAAAACGAACCAGGAAACCTGTATCAACCACAAGCCTGCCGTTAAGAAAGGCCAAAGGTTGAAGAAAGGCGACTTCCTCACTGAGGGATACGCTGTGCAGGCTGGTGAACTGGCCCTGGGTCGTAACCTCCGTGTGGCATTCATGCCATGGAAGGGTTACAACTTCGAGGATGCCATCGTTATCAATGAAAAAGTAGCCCGTGAGGACTTGTTTACTTCGATCCATATTTCTGAATATGAGTTGGAAGTACGTGATACCAAGCTGGGTGAAGAAGAGCTGACACCAGATATCCCCAACGTTTCAGAAGAGGCGACTAAGGACCTCGATGAAAATGGTATCATCCGTTTGGGTGCTGCTATCAAAGAAGGTGATATCCTGATCGGTAAGATCACTCCTAAAGGAGAAAGTGATCCTACTCCTGAAGAGAAGCTGTTAAGGGCCATCTTCGGTGATAAGGCAGGTGATGCCAAAGATGCTTCACTGAAAGCACCCAATGGTGTGGAAGGTGTAGTAATTGGTAAGAAACTGTTCCAACGCGCCAAGAAAGATAAGAATGCAAAGATCCGTGAGAAGGCAGCCCTTGAAAAGCTGGAAAAAGTGCACGAGAAGAATGTAGAAGAGCTGAAGGAACTGTTGCTGAGTAAGCTGCAAACCCTGTTGAAGGACAAACCTTCTGCTGGTGTTAACAACAACTTCGGTGAAGTTCAGATCGGTAAGGGCGCTAAGTTCAATCCGAAGAACCTGTCTTCTATCGACTATCAGAACGTTAATCCGCTGGGTTGGACAGGAGATGCTGCAATTGATGACAATATCAACATTCTCTTGCACAACTACAATATCAAGTACAACGAAGAACTGGGACGCTACAAGAGAGAGAAATTCAATATCTCTATCGGTGATGAGTTACCTGCTGGTGTATTGAAACTGGCTAAAGTTTACCTGGCTGTTAAGCGTAAGCTGAAAGTGGGTGATAAGATGGCCGGCCGCCACGGTAATAAAGGTATCGTTGCCAAGATCGTTCGTGCAGAAGACATGCCGTTCCTGCATGATGGTGAGCCAGTGGATATCGTACTGAACCCGCTTGGTGTACCTAGCCGTATGAACCTTGGACAGATCTATGAGACTGTACTGGGTTGGGCTGGTCAAAAACTGGGTGTTAAATTCGCTACACCGATCTTCGATGGTGCTACAGTAGAAGAAATTGCCAACCATATTGATAAGGCCAACCTGCCAAGCTTCGGTCACAGTTATCTGTTCGATGGTGAAACAGGCGAGCGCTTCCACCAGAAAGCTACGGTGGGTGTGATCTACATGATCAAACTACACCACATGGTGGATGATAAGATGCACGCCCGTTCTATCGGACCATACAGCTTGATCACACAACAACCGTTGGGTGGTAAGGCACAGTTTGGTGGTCAGCGTTTCGGTGAAATGGAAGTGTGGGCATTGGAAGCATACGGTGCATCCAATATCCTGCAGGAGTTGCTCACCATTAAATCAGATGACATCATCGGTCGTGCGAAGACTTATGAAGCCATCGTTAAGGGTGACAATATTCCAAGAGCCGGTATCCCTGAGTCATTCAACGTATTGGTGCATGAGTTGAGAGGTTTGGGTCTTGATCTGAAATTTGAATAATATTTTCAAGCTGTTGGCTGATAGCGGTTAGCTATTAGCCAACATTCTTTGATAAAATTTTTCCTGCCTTTTGCTAATCCCTAAAGGCTAACAGCTAAAAGCTAAATTATAATATGGCTATTAAAAAAGATAATCGTCCCAGGGCCACCTTTTCGAAGATCACGATCGGTCTGGCTTCACCGGATTCTATTTTAGAGCGTAGCTATGGTGAGGTATTGAAGCCTGAGACAATTAACTATCGTACTTATAAGCCTGAGCGTGATGGCTTGTTTTGCGAACGTATTTTCGGACCAGTTAAGGATTATGAGTGTGCCTGCGGAAAATACAAACGTATCCGTTATAAGGGTATTGTGTGCGACCGTTGCGGTGTAGAAGTTACAGAAAAGAAAGTTCGTCGTGAGCGCATGGGCCACATTAAACTGGTGGTACCTGTAGTGCATATTTGGTACTTCAAGAGCTTACCTAACAAAATTGGTTACCTGTTGGGTGTAAGCTCCAAGAAGCTGGAAACAATTGTTTATTATGAAAGGTTTGTAGTAATCCAGGCTGGTATCCGTGAAGATCGCGGATTAAAGATGGGTGATCTGCTGACTGAAGAAGAATATTTAGAAATCCTGGAGAACCTTCCTAAGGAGAATCAATACCTGCCTGATGAAGATCCCCTGAAGTTCATTGCCAAGATGGGTGCTGAAGCGGTACATGATATGCTGCAACGCATTGAGCTGGATAGCTTGTCCTTCTCTCTGCGTAATGCTGCTGCTACCGAAACATCACAACAACGTAAAGCGGATGCGCTGAAGCGATTGAGTGTGGTAGAAGCATTCCGTGAGGCCAATAGCCGCATCACCAACCGTCCTGAGTGGATGGTAATGCAGTACATTCCTGTCATTCCGCCTGAATTACGTCCGTTGGTTCCTCTGGATGGTGGTCGTTTCGCGTCTTCTGACCTGAATGACCTTTATCGCCGGGTGATCATCCGTAACAACCGTCTGAAAAGGTTGTTGGAGATCAAGGCGCCTGAGGTGATCCTGCGTAATGAAAAACGTATGTTGCAGGAAGCGGTTGACTCTCTGTTCGACAATAGCCGTAAATCCAATGCTGTTAAAGCAGAAGGTGGACGTGCTCTGAAATCATTGAGTGATGTGTTGAAAGGTAAACAAGGTCGTTTCCGTCAAAACCTGTTGGGTAAACGTGTTGACTACTCCGGTCGTTCTGTAATCGTAGTAGGTCCTGAGTTGAAACTACATGAGTGTGGTTTACCGAAGGATATGGCTGCTGAGTTGTTCAAACCGTTTATCATCCGTAAGTTGATTGAAAGGGGTATCGTAAAAACAGTTAAATCTGCCCGTAAGTTGGTAGATCGCAAGGAAGCTGTTGTTTGGGATATCTTAGAGAATATATTGAAAGGCCACCCTGTGATGCTTAACCGGGCCCCTACGCTGCACCGGTTGTCTATCCAGGCCTTCCAACCTAAATTGATCGAAGGTAAGGCGATCCAGTTGCACCCGCTGGTATGTGCTGCGTTTAACGCCGACTTTGATGGTGACCAGATGGCGGTACACGTTCCACTCAGCAATGCTGCTGTATTGGAAGCGCAATTACTGATGCTGTCTTCACACAACATTCTTAATCCTCAAAATGGTGCTCCGATGACCCTTCCTTCACAGGACATGGTACTCGGTCTGTACTATATTTCGAAGGGTAAGAAAACGATGGGTGATGAGATCGTTCGTGGAGAAGGAAAAGCATTTTATAGTGCTGAAGAAGTGATCATTGCCTATAATGAAGCCCGTGTTGACCTGCATGCCTATATCAAGGTAAAAGTTGATGTGCGTGAAAATGATGGTACACTGAAAAGGAAACTGATAGAGACTACTGTCGGCCGTATACTGTTCAACCAGTTTGTACCTAAAGAAGTAGGTTATATCAATGCGCTGCTGACCAAGAAGAGCTTGCGTGAGATCATTGGTGATATCATCAAGATCACCAACGTTCCGAAAACAGCTAAGTTCCTTGATGACATTAAGTTACTTGGTTTCCGTACGGCCTTCCAAGGTGGTTTGTCATTCAACGTGAATGACCTGATCATTCCTTCTATCAAAGAAGAAGTGCTTGAAAATGCGAAAGGTGAAGTAGATGAAGTTTGGGATAACTATAACATGGGTCTTATCACCAACAATGAGCGTTATAACCAAATCGTAGACATCTGGTCACGTGTGGATACCCGTATTACGGAAACACTTATCCGTGAGATGAGCAGCCATAAACAAGGGTTCAACTCGGTGTACATGATGCTTGATTCTGGTGCTCGTGGTTCTAAACAACAGATCAAACAGCTTTGTGGTATCAGGGGTCTGATGGCGAAGCCGAGGAAATCTGGTTCTACTGGAAGTGAGATCATCGAAAACCCGATCCTCTCCAACTTCAAGGGCGGTCTGAACGTATTGGATTACTTCATCTCTACGCACGGTGCGCGTAAAGGTCTTGCCGATACGGCCCTTAAAACAGCCGATGCCGGTTATCTGACCCGTCGTCTGGTGGATGTAGCACAGGATGTAGTTATTACAGAAGAAGATTGTGGTACACTGCGTGGTATTGCCATCAGTGCACTGAAAGATAATGAAGAGATTGTTGAACCGCTGTATGACCGTATCATTGGCCGTACCTCACTGCATAATGTATACAGTCCTGATGCGGATAAACTGATAGTAAGCGCCGGTGAAGTGATCACTGAAGACATCGGTAAAGAAATTGAAGAGGCCAATATTGAAGCTGTAGAGATTCGTTCTGTACTTACTTGCGAAAGCAAGCGTGGTGTGTGTGTGAAATGTTATGGTAAGAACCTGGCTACCGGTAATATTACACAGAAAGGTGATGCTGTTGGTATCATCGCTGCGCAGTCGATCGGTGAGCCTGGTACACAGTTAACACTTCGTACCTTCCACGTGGGTGGTGTGGCCGGTTCTGCTTCGGTGGAATCATCCTTGATCGCCAAGTTTGATGGTACTGTACAATTCGATGGTTTGCGTACTGTAACTACTGAAAACAACGAAGGTGACAAAGTTCAGATCGTAATTGGCCGTACAGGTGAGTTGCGTATCATGGATGTGAAGAATGACCGTTTACTAATCACTAACAACGTACCTTATGGTGCTACCTTGTTTGTGAAGGATGGTCAAAACGTGAAGAAAGGTGATATCATCTGTACTTGGGATCCGTTCAACAACGTAGTAGTAGCTGAAATTGCTGGTCAGATCAAGTTTGAGAATGTAATTGAAGGTATTACTTACCGCGAAGAAGCTGATGAGCAAACAGGTCACCGTGAGAAAGTGGTTATCGAAACAAAGGATAAGAATAAAATACCAACGCTGATCGTAGAAGGCAAGGAAGTGAAATTGTACAACCTGCCAGTTGGTTCACACATCATAGTAGATCAGAGTGAAGATGTTCGTGCAGGACAGGTACTGGTGAAGATCCCTCGTACGCTGCGCATGCAGCGTGATATCACGGGAGGTCTGCCACGTGTAACTGAACTGTTTGAAGCACGTAATCCCGGTAACCCTGCTATTGTGTGCGAAATTGATGGTGTAGTTTCTTTTGGTGCTATCAAACGTGGTAACCGCGAGATCGTGGTAGAAGCGAAAGATGGGGTTGTGAAGAAATACCTGGTGCCATTGACCCGTCAGATCCTGGTACAGGACGGTGACTTTATCAAGGCTGGTGCTTCTCTGTCTGATGGGCAGGTAGCTCCGGGTGATATCCTTTCTATTAAAGGTCCGTTCGCTGTACAAGAGTACGTTGTGAATGAGATCCAGGAGGTTTATCGCTTGCAGGGTGTAAAGATCAATGACAAGCACATTGAAGTGATCGTTCGCCAGATGATGAAGAAGGTAGAAATTGTGGATCCGGGTGATACCCGCTTCCTGGAGGAAGACCTGGAAGATCGCTTTGACTTTAATGAAGAGAATGACTGGATCTTCGATAAGAAGGTAGTAAGTGATCCGGGCGAAAGCTCCAAGCTGCGTGCCGGTCAGATTGCCAGTCTGCGTGAGATCCGTGAAGAAAACTCTTTACTACGTCGTTCCGATAAGAAACCAGTAGAATTCCGTGATGCCAATCCGGCTACTTCACACCCGGTTCTGTTGGGTATTACGAAAGCCTCTCTGGGTACACAAAGCTGGATCTCAGCGGCTTCGTTCCAGGAAACAACGAAGGTGTTGTCATCTGCGGCTATCCAGGGTAAGAGCGATGATATGCTCGGTCTGAAAGAGAATGTTATCACAGGTCACCCGATCCCGGCTGGTACTGGTTTGCGTGACTTTGAGAACATGGTAGTAGGTAGCAAGGAAGAATATGAATTGCTGCAAACTACACGCGAAGCAATGAGCTTTGATGATGATGAGTAATCGCAGATGAAAACGGATCATGCTTATTTCACAGATTAATAAGTGATTGACAATACAAGCAGGAAGTGAAAGCTTCCTGCTTTTTTATTGAAGGAAAGGCAGCTTGGAAACGCGGGGTATATGGGTTGGATAAATTGTTGAATGGCATGAATACTTAGTTGCAAATTATCCTGTTGAGTAAATGAAATTTATGTATATCTTGTTGGCGTATTGAACTAATTCAGGACTGTTAAAAGTTTTAACAATTTTCTTTTAACGCAAGATTTTATCTTGCAAAAAAGGCGTGAATGAGAAATATCTCTACTATTTTAAGCATCATTGCACTGGCGCTTGCCGGTGTACTTTTTACCTGCATTTTTCTGATAAAGGGAAGTCTAAAAGTGTATCTGTTGATGCCGGTAAGAACAGTCAGCACGATTTTAAGATCGCATATTTCGACATCGATTCTTTGCAGTCCAGCTATACTTTCTATAAAGATGCTCTGGAAGAAATGAAAAGTAAGGAAGGTGTTGCCAACGCAGAATTACAGGACATTAAAGCCAAATTCCAAAAGCGGATCCAACAGTTGCAGGAAAAAGGCCCTACTATGTCACAAGCAGAAGGGGAAGCTGCCCAGCGTGAGGTAGCAAAAATGGAGCAGGATTACAGGAAAAGAGAAGCCCAGTTACAGGATAACTTACAAAACCAGCAAATGGATATGACCAAGCTGATGCGTAAGCAAATTGAAGACTATCTGGCAGAGTTTAATAAGCAAAAGGGATATGCCTATATCTTCTCTTATGAGCCTGGCTTTATTATGTACTACAAGGACTCGCTGTATGATGTGACGGGAGCCCTGGTGCAAGGCCTGAATGAGAAGTACAAGAGCAAGAAGAAGAAATAGATTGGGAATAATGAGTGGTGAGTGGTCAGTTGTGGGAGAAGACGTGAATCAGTTGCTGGGGTGGGTTTGGGGATAGATAGGGTGGAGATGGTGTAAAACCCTTATGTGTTGGCCGTAGCAGGCATGCGTATATGTTTCAATAAGAATTGATTATACTTCGTTAAAATAGGTAAACGCAGCTAGTTAATAGCTGCGTTTTTTTGTATACTGTATAGAAGCGTTTTCCTTATCTTGAGGATTCATTATTTTAAAACACTTTGACCTTTATTTAACTGCTATGGCTGAAACAACACCTGCTTTTAAACCCTCCCTGGGCCTGGTTGACGCTACGATGGTAGTGGCGGGCTCGATGATTGGCTCCGGTATTTTTATTGTAAGTACTGATATTACCCGTTATACAGGCAGCGCTGGATGGCTGGTCATGGTGTGGTTGATCACCGGTTTCATGACAATTACAGCAGCGGTAAGTTATGGCGAGTTGAGTGGCATGTTCCCCAAAGCTGGCGGTCAATATGTTTACCTTAAAGAGGCTTTCAACCCGCTGGCCGGATTCCTCTATGGATGGAGCTTTTTTGCGGTAATACAAACCGCCACCATTGCTGCGGTGGCTGTTGCCTTCAGTCGCTTTACCGCTTATCTTGTTCCGGAACTGGGAGAAAAGAACATCCTGTTTACCCTGGGCAAATTAAAGGTGTCGGCAGCCCAGCTGCTTGGCATTGCGATGATCACCTTTCTTACTTATACGAATACCAAAGGTATTAAAGGAGGTAAGATCATACAAACGACCTTTACTACGGTAAAGCTGTTGTCGTTGTTTGGTCTCATCATCCTTGGTTTTCTGCTGGCAAAGCACAGTTTCTGGGGTGAGAACTGGCAAACCGGATTGAATGCCATGCAACTGGAGAAGGATGCAGGTGGCAATTTTGTAACCAACGGCAATTGGTTCCCGATTGCGGGTACCGCACTTATTGGCGCTATCGCTGCCGGTATGGTGGGCTCCATCTTCAGTAGTGACTCCTGGAATAACGTAACCTTCATTGCAGGAGAGATCAAGAACCCCAAGCGTAATATTGGTTTAAGTCTATTCCTGGGTACACTTATCGTTACGGTCATCTACGTTACTACCAATTTGATGTATCTACATGTATTGCCCATGAAAGAGATAGCCTTTCCTGATGGCGACCGGGTAGCTGTGGCTGCTTCTATTTCCATTTTTGGCGATATCGGCGCCAAGGTGATAGCTGTGATGATCATGATCTCAACATTTGGTTGTAATAACGGATTGATCCTTGCAGGCGCTCGCGTTTATTATACGATGGCTAACGATGGGTTGTTCTTTAAAAAAACAGGTATATTGAATAAAAATGCAGTACCTGAATATGCATTGTGGTTGCAGTGTATTGTGGCTTCCATCCTTTGCCTCAGTGGTGGTTATGGCGACCTGCTGGATATGATCTCTTTTGTGGTTGTAATGTTTTATGCGCTCACTATCATTGGCATCGCGGTGCTAAGGAAAAAACGCCCAGATATAGAGCGTCCTTACAAGGCCTTTGGTTACCCGGTGTTACCGGCGATCTATGTAGTATTGGCTCTTACCTTCTGCGTATTCCTGATCATTATGAAGCCTGCTTATGCAGGTGCGGGGCTGGCCATTGTGCTGGTGGGTATTCCATTGTACTACATCGCTTTATCCAATAAAAGAAAAATGCTATCAACAAGTAGGTCATCTGATAGAGGCTGCTTATAAGCTGATTTTCCGGAAAATACAATACCTTGCAAACCTTGCAAGGTATTTTTTATTTAATGTAAGCACTATATGAGTGGAGTCAATTTCGATAAGCTGTTTGCTCAATTCAATGGTATTAAGGTAGGGGTAATAGGAGATGTGATGTTGGATACCTATTGGTGGGGTCATGTAGATCGAATCTCACCTGAAGCGCCCGTGCCGGTGGTGGCGCTGGACAAACGGGAATTCCGGATCGGCGGAGCTGGGAATGTGGCCCTAAACCTAGTATCCTTAGGGGCCCAGGTAACCGCTTTATCGGTAACCGGGAAAGATGATGATGGTCAGTTATTGAAAGGATTGTTTGAGGACTTTAATATCAGTACAAAATATTTATTGCAATCAGGTTCCCGTATTACCACCAATAAAGTGCGCATCATAAGCCGTAACCAGCAAATGATGCGGCTTGATTCAGAGACCACCAAGGACCTATCCCCGAAGATGAACAGATGCTGTTGGACCAGGTGGAACAATACATCATTCAGGAAAAACCACAGGCTATTGTACTGGAGGATTATAATAAAGGGGTGCTTACCGAAAAGGTGATTAAAGCAGTGATAGCCCTTTGTAAGCAATACCAGGTGATTACAACGGTTGATCCCAAGCGCAAGAACTTCTTTGCTTATGAGGGAGTAGACATCTTTAAACCCAATATGAAAGAGGTAAAAGATGGGCTTAACCTGCTGTTGGAAGATGTAAATATGGAGGCTTTGACGGATATCCACCGTCAGTTGGAGGAAAAGCTACACCACCATATTTCCTTCATAACCCTGTCTGAAAAAGGGGTATTTTACCACAATCACGAAACTTCGCGGATCATTCCTTCGCATTTACGCAATATAGCCGATGTATCGGGGGCAGGCGATACGGTAATTGCTGTTGCATCCCTGATCTATACGGCTACGAAAAGCATTGACCTGATGGCAGAAGTAGCCAATATTGCCGGCGGTCTGGTATGTGAAGAGGTGGGTACGGTAGCCATCAACAAAGAGAAATTACTACATGAGTGCAAAATGTTGTTGCAGTAGGTAAGGTATCGCAAAACATTCGCTAATTGACCTGTCTGTATTTGCGAGCCTCCTGGGGCGACTAACTCAATTTCTTCAGAAAAGGTAATTTACCTGCCCCATGGCATACAATTGATGGTTATTGATTTGCGTTATTATATGGTAATCAGTTAATTTAGCTTAGGTAAGCAGCAGATTATACTATACGGCCGTCTTAGACAGTTAAAACCTTCAATTACGGAATGCTCGCAGTCACAATACTGGGAAATAATTCAGCATTACCGGCATATGACCGGCATCCAACGTCACAGCTGGTGACACTGGATGACCACCTCTTTCTGGTAGACTGCGGAGAAGGGACACAGATACAACTGTCAAAATACCGCATCCGATGGGGCCGCATTAACCATATCTTTATATCCCACCTGCATGGAGATCATTACTTTGGTCTACCAGGATTCATTAACAGTATGGGGTTATTGAACCGGGAAAATGACTTGCATTTATACGCTCCTGCTCCACTAAAAGAAATACTTGACCTGCAATTAAAGGCGGCGGCGACTGTATTGCCATATCCTTTGCATTTCCATCCATTGGAAGGGGGGGGTATTGGTAAAAACAGACCGGTTCAAAGTATCTTGCTTTACCACCAAACACCGTATTCCTTGTTGGGGATTTCGGTTTGACCAGGTAAAGGCTCCCCGCCGGGTAAACCCGGATAAAGCCATCAAGCATGAAGTTCCTGCCTCCTTTTATGACCGGCTTAAGCAGGGAGAAGATTATGAAACCAAATCAGGGGACCTGATACAAAATGACTGGGTAACTGATCCGGCGCCGAAACCGCAATCTTATGCTTATAGTGCCGATACGCTGTATGATGAAGAGCTGGTTGAAAAGGTCCAGGGGTGGATATGTTGTACCACGAAACCACTTACCTGAAAGACCTGAATGACCGGGCTGCCAGTCGATTCCATTCTACTACTATACAAGCTGCCTGCATAGCCCAAAAAGCCAATGTTGGCCGCCTTTTGATCGGCCATTTCAGTTCCAAATATGATAAACTGGAAGTGTTCAGGGAAGAAGCCAGTGAAGTGTTTCCCAATACGGACCTGGCATTGGAGGGTGTTACGTATAAGGTATAATTTGGAAGACAGGAAGTGCGTAAAGACCAGAAGACGGAAAGACTGGAAGAACAACGACAACATCACTATTGTATTACCTACCGACTTTCGGTCTATTTCTGAAGAAAAAAAGGCGCAAAGCAATACAGGGAATATGCTTCACGCCTTTAACTAACCCACCAATTATTTAATTCCGCAAATAGGCTTTTACTTGTTCATGCAATGCACTGCTCAATGGGGTCATGGGCAAGCGCAAGGTATTTTCAATTAACTCCAGTTCAGTTAAGAATGCTTTTACGCCAGCAGGATTGTTTTCTGCAAACATCAGGTCATAGGCTTCAATCAACTGGTCATTCAGCTTTTTGGCTGTAGACAGGTCTTGTTGCAGGGTGAAGCGCACCATATCGGTAAACTGCTTGGGGAAGGCATTAGCTGCCACGCTGATCACACCATCCATCCCGGAAGCTACCTGGGCAAAGGTTAAAGCGTCATCGCCACTTACTACCAGGAAATCTTTGGGACGGTCGCGTAAGATAAGGCTGCACTGGCCCATATCGCCACTGGCTTCTTTTATACCGGCTATATTGGCCACTTCATTGGCCAGGCGCAGGGTAGTGGCGGCGGTCATATTCCGGCCGGTACGGCCAGGTACATTGTACAGCAAAACGGGTTTGGGAGCGGCTTCTGCCAACAGTTTATAGTGTTGGTAAATACCTTCCTGCGAGGGCTTATTGTAATAAGGACTGGCGCTCAGAATGGCGGTGGCTTTTTCAAGGGGAAGTATTGGAGATCTTTCAGCAGGTCGCGGGTATCGTTGCCACCAATGCCTACTACTACAGGAACACGGGCATTTACCTTTTCGTAAGTGTATTGAATAATGTCTTTCTTTTCTTCCTTGCTTAGAGTAGGGGTTTCACCGGTTGTTCCCAATGTAACTACATATTCAACGTCTCCTTTGATCACAAAGTCGATGAGTTTGCCAAGGGCATCAAAATCAACTGCTTCGTTGGAGGTGAAGGGGGTAACGAGTGCTACGCCTGTGCCTTGTAATGTTTGCCTGAGCGACATTCTATTGTTGGTTTTTAATTTAATGATCTCATGAAAATCCCTAAAAACAAAAGCCTCCCCGTTACAGGAAGGCTTCAATCTATTTCAGACATACAAAATTGTCTTCAACCTTCCGTGTACCTGGAGTGTTTCTTGACTTGCTTTGTATGTTTCTTTATTAATTGCATGATGAGTACCAAAAATAATCAGCAATTGTATTCCACCCAAATTTTTATGAAAGAAACTGCTGCTAATGGTGTAATTGGTGGGCTTAAAGCATTGTTGCAACGCAAAAACAGAAGTGACAGGTGTTGCATTAGGCTGTTTCATCCCAGAAGCCCATCTTGCCAAATTTCTCAATACGATTTTGAATGCGTTGTTCTGGTGTTAATTGATACAACTCATTGATGGTATTGATGAGGTAGGGCTTTAAGAGATTTGCAGCTTCGGCATAATCCCAATGGGCGCCTCCAACAGGTTCGGGAATGATCTCATCAATAAGGCCAAACTGGTGCATATAGTCGGGCGTAAGCTTGAGTTGTTCGGCGGCTTTTTCCTTCTGATCCCAGCTGCGCCACAAGATGGAACTACAGGATTCGGGAGAGATCACGGTGTACCAGGTATTTTCCAGCATGAATACTTTGTCGCCTACGCCAATACCCATGGCTCCACCAGAAGCTCCTTCGCCAATCACTACGCAAATGACGGGAACTTTGAGGCGCATCATTTCGTAGATGTTACGGGCAATTGCTTCGCCCTGGCCTCTTTCCTCGGCTTCAAGACCGGGATAGGCGCCAGGCGTATCAATTAAGGTGATCACAGGTTTATTGAATTTCTCGGCCAATTTCATCAGGCGCAAGGCTTTTCGATAACCTTCGGGGTTAGCCATACCGAAATTGCGCAACTGGCGTGCTTTGGTATTGATCCCCTTCTGCTGACCGATAACCATCACAGTTTTTCCATCGAGGGAAGCAAAACCTCCTACCATGGCCTTATCGTCCTTTACATTACGGTCACCAAAGAGCTCTACAAAGTCGGTAAAGAGTTTATCGATATACTTGAGGGTATAAGGACGGTCGGGGTGGCGGCTTAGCTGTACTTTTTGCCAGGGGGTAAGGTTCTGGGTGATTGCCCTACGTGTTTCAATTACGCGCTCTTCCAGTTTTTTATGGGGTCGCTGAGGTCGATCTTGCTTTTTTCAGCTTTTTGTTTCAGTCCTTCAATATCATCAAACAGTTCTTTAATGGGTTTCTCAAATTCTAGAAATTGGCGGTTTTTGTCTTGCGGCATAAACAGGAAATATAAAGCTGTAAAATTAAGGGTTGAGGCCTTTTCCTGCGAATGTTTTCTTAATGGGCCTTTTGAGGGATATAAGAAAGGCCCGCCTCATGAGGAGAAGACGGGCCTGGTTTACAAGATTTCACTACTATAAACCCTAAAGCATTGATAATGAGCTGAATTATTTAGTAGCTGGCTTTTTCCTGAAAGTTGCTTTACCCAGGACGATCAGCATTTCTTCGTTGTCTTTGTACTGTTCCGCATATTTTTCGTTGGTTAACAGGTTTACCTGTACATAGTGTTTTCCATAGTTCATCGCATTTTTGGCCAGTCGGCTTGACGAACACAAGGCAAAATCTTCGGGCTTGTAATTGGACAGTACTTCATTGCTTACCCGTTTATTGTCGATCCAAACCCCGTACATTTTCGCATCTTCCCAGTCCTTAAGTTGGGCTGCACTGGGCGTTTTGCGGGTTGGCGGGGTGACAAACATAAGGGTGGGATATTCCTTTCTTTGCTCGAGGGTCATGGCCCGGTATATATCTTTTAGCCACTTTACATCCTCCTTGCTATAATGATAGCGGCCTTCACCTCCACTTGGGTTCTTGAAAACAGTATTAAATTTTTCCAATTGCGTGGCACTTGCGCCGGGGCCAGGAGGGAGGTAGGGGCCCACGTGTACTAATTTGTCGCTATCTACCGTCGGGGGTTAAGGCTATCCTTTTCCCCTGTTTTGGCGGTAGCAGCAGCGGGCTGTTGTTTTTAGTTTGGGGTTTTTCCTGTGCGTAAGTTCTTTCACTGAATAAGAAAACGGCAGCCAGGAAAAGGGGGAGTAATGCCAGTTGGAGGCAAGTAATCCTTTTGTTGTTGGGGATTTGGGTCATCATTACCAATCGTTTTTAGTGATGAAATAATTGAATGCACTCGTTAGCCTGAGGGATGGAGGTTGTTGTATTTTGTCCAGGAGTAAATACTGATAACTACGGATATCGCCATGCGCTTTGATTACCGCATCATCGGCCTGCAGTTCATGATTCAGTTGAATAGCTTTTTATAGAAGAAGTAAATGGGATTGAACCAATAAAACACCTGCAGCAACTCCAGGAAGAGGATATCCCAGGAGTGTTTTTGGCGTACATGAGACAGCTCATGGGTGAGTAAAGCATTGCGGGTATGCGGATCGTTGTAATCAGCACTGCTCATAAATACATATTGCAGGAAGGAATGGGCTGGTATGTCTTTGTTTACCAGGATGAGCCATGCTTCGTGGTAGTGGAGCACCTTATTGCCCGTTATTGCCTGCCGGATGCGGTACAGGTTGCGAATAAAACGAACTAATAAGATAAAGGTCACCAACACATATATGATCAAAGCTATTAGGGAGAAGGGTATTGTTCTAGCTGCTTCCACCGGTGGGTTGGTTACTTCCGGGGCCTGTTCCTGGGTTATCGGGATGATGGCAGGCAGGTAGATGTTTTCCAGTACATCGGGTGTGTGTTGAGTTACCTGGAACGAAAGATAAGGGACCAGGAGGGAAAACAGGATGCTGAATAACAAATACAGCCTGTTAAAGGCATACATTTTTCCCGCTGCAGGATGAACCTATAAACAAGCAGGAATAGTATGGCACAGCAAGCGGATTTAATGATATAAGTAATCATTTTTTTCTTTTTCGATTTCCAGATCAATGATCTTTCTTAACTCTTCCAACTCCTTGGCAGACAGTTTGGTGGATTTGGTAAAGAAGGAAGCAAACTGAAGAGCTGAGTCGTTAAAGAAGTTCTTGATCATACCATTGACATGTTTCGAGAAATAGTCGGCCTTTTTCACCAATGGAAAATACTGGCGTGAGTTTCCAAATAGTTTATGGTCCACAAATCCTTTGTCCTGCATTCTTTTGAGCAGGGTTACCACCGTGGTGGTAGCTGGTTTGGGGTCAGGGAAACAGTCGATCAACTCCTTCAGGAAGGCCTTTTCCTGTTGCCATAGATATTCCATTAACTGTTCTTCTGCTTTGGTTAGTTGCATGCTCTACATTTTTAGATGTTGTTCTACAAATGTAGAGTAAAAGACCGAACGAGCAAATATATTTTTGTGGGCACAGAAAGAGAGAGGGGCCATGGTAGCCATTGGCGGTTTTTCAAGCTGGGATACACTGATTTTAACGGGGGATATTTATATTTACAAACACGCTCATTCAATACTTATATGATGATAAACAACATGTTTAGGAAGATAAGTTTCATTTGTGTACTGCTATTTATGGTGGCTGGTGTTTTAGGCGCCACGATAGATACGGTAACAACCTTCAGTGCTTCTATGAAAAAGGGAATTAAGACGGTAGTAGTATTGCCTGCCGGGTACGACAAGGGCAAAACCTATCCGGTGGTATACCTGCTGCATGGGTACAGTGGCAACTATGCCGATTGGGTAAAAAAGGTAAAGGGAGTGGGTCTGGCGGCCGACCTGTATAATATGATCATTGTTTGTCCGGATGGTAATTTTTCCAGCTGGTATTTTGATAGCCCGATAGACAGTGCCTGGCGGTATGAAACGTATGTATCGAAGGAATTGGTGAACTGGGTGGATGAGCATTACAGTACTATTAGGAATAGAGCGGGCCGGGGTATTACGGGCCTGAGTATGGGCGGGCATGGTGCTTTGTACCTGGCTTTCCGCCACCAGGAGGTGTTTGGTGTAGCAGGTAGTATGAGTGGCGGTGTAGACTTAAGGCCATTTCCTTTGAACTGGGATATTGCCAAACGCATTGGAAGTTATAAAGATAATCCCGAGCAATGGGAAAAGAACAGTGTTATCAATCTTACTCATTTGCTTACCAAAGATGCATTGGCATTGATTATTGACTGCGGTACGGCTGATTTTTCTATACAGTCAATGTGAACCTGCATGAAAAATTGTTGGAGAGAAATATTCCCCATGATTTTATCAGTCGGCCCGGAGCGCATAACTGGGAGTATTGGGAAAATGCAGTGAACTACCAGTTTTTGTTTATGAGTAAGTACTTTAAGAAATAGCTTAATTGTCACTTTCTTTGCCTTGATGCAAAGAAAGTAACCAAAGAAAAATCAAGGCAGGCCCGATCGCTCTGCGCGTCCTGCTTTGCCAACTCCCCCAGTTACAACAACGTAAGTATATTCAAGCAACCATAGCCTTAAGTGGATAAAGAATGCTAAGGGTTTAATTGTAAAAAAAGTTGGGCCTCCCAAAAAGGAGACCCAACTTTTTCAATCTGTTATCAGTAAACGCTTGCAGTTCGTTGCTTTTCCTAAAACCCTTGCAATGGCCAGGTGTTGTTTTTGTTGTTTACATCAGGCAAGGTATTGTCGGGATCGATGGTAACCTTTTGGAGTTTGGAAGTAGACTTGTAGCCAAATTTCCAGGTAGCGCCATGTTGCCAAACTTCAACAGGCAATTGTATACGATCTTTCTTGCCATTTTCTTCAGTTACTTCAACCACTACAGGCATGGGTAATTTTTGAAGATTGGCAATAGTGATGATGCTTCCTTTGGCAGCATCATCCTGTATGTAGGTTACATCCTGCACGGCCTGATCGACTTTCCAGTTTTCGAGGAACCAGCCTCTCCAGAACCAGTCGAGTGTTTCACCGGCATGGTTTTCTATGCAATGGAAGAAATCGTAAGGAGTAGGATGTTTGAAAGCCCATTTGTGCACATAATACCGGAATGCACTGTCAAAGCGTGCGGGCCCCAGGATATTCTCACGCAGCAATTGCAAGCCAAAGCCTGGTTTACGGTAGGCAATGGTGCCCAGGTTGGCAGGACTGGTAACATCGGGTACGGTAGAGATGCTTTCTGCATTGGGGCCAAAGAAAGCATTCACAAAGTTGGTAGCATTCATGGCACGATTGCCAGCATACTCACCATTGTTGAATTTCTTTTCGGCCAGGGTATTGATGAAAGTATTGAAGCCTTCATCCATCCACGGAAATTTTCTCTCATTGCTTCCTACGATCATGGGAAACCAGTTGTGGCCAAATTCGTGCGAGGTTACACCCCATAAGCCACCCTTCCTGGCGCGTGAGCCGCAAAATACAATGCCGGGATACTCCATACCACCCACAATACCGGCTACATTGACGGCCATGGGATAAGTATAGGGATAGAGGTAATCAGAATAAAATTCAATAGCGCCTTTTACGTATTCTGTTGAGCGGCTCCAGGTTGTATCAGTAGCCACTTCAGCTGGGTAAGCCGACATGGCTAGTGATTTTTTTACCACCAGGCAGGTTCATCCGGGCAGCATCCCACACAAAGGAGGTAGAACTGGCCCAGGCTACATCACGTGTATTGATGCATTTGAATTTCCAGGTCAGGTTTTTAGTACTGGTAGGACGTGTGGCCGGATTGGTCACTTCTTCGGCAGAGCGCAGTAATACTGTTTTATCACTGTTTTTCGCTGCATTCCAGCGTTTCAGTTGTTCGGCAGTTAAAACTTCCTGTGGGTTCAACAATTCACCGGAACCTACTACAATGTGGTTGGCGGGAGCGGTGATGTTGTAAGTAATGTCGCCATATTCGAGGTAGAACTCGCCCTGCCCTAAATAGGGCAGAGTGTTCCAACCTTGTACATTGTCATATACACAGAGGCGGGGGAACCATTGGGCGATCTCATAGATCCAACCGTTTTTGGTTTGGAGTCGTCCCATACGATCGGTTCCATATTCAGGTACCGTAAAGTTGTAGGTGATCTTTAATTGCGTATTGCCGCCATTGCCTTTTACGGCCTGGGGCAACCTGATCTTCATGCGGGTATCTATTATGTCGTAAGGCACCGGAGTAGCTTTACCATTTACGATGAGGCTTACAGACTGTACGGTGTAACCTCCATCGAAGGCATTGCGGTTGGCCCAGCGGCCACCGCCTACGGCTGTAGCTGCTACGCCCCTTGATTGAAGGTTGTAAATATTCTGGTCAAGCTGTAGCCAAAGGAAGGACAATGCTTGTGGGCTATTGTTGGTATAAGAAATTTGTACACTGCCTGCCACCTGATGCTGAGCATCGTTGAGGGTAGCTTCAATTTTATAATCGGCTTTGTTTTGCCAGTATTTAGGGCCTGGGGTACCATCAGCTGCTCTTACTTCATCGCCATAGGCAGGGTAGAAGAAGGGCGCGAAAGCTTCGTGCTGGTCATATACAGAGGTGGTTTGTGCAGCAGCCTGTAGTCCCATAACTACCAGACAGCTACTAAGGAGTCTTTTGGATGAAAAGATCATGATGAATAGCGTTGATTTTAATGAAAGAAAACCTAAATATAACAAAACGGCGATGTTGCGCTATGCCATTAATCAAATAGCATGCGTTTTTAATGTGACGGAGCTTTTATAGTGAATAGGATGACTTTTTTGGAGACAATGTGGTAGTAGGGCAGCCAGGCATGGGATTTAAAGCCGGGAAAGGGCAACAAGGTTAAACAGGAAGAAATGTTGATTGAATAGTTATAATTTGCAGCCCGATATGTCATTATACATCACTTCACTCAATTCGGGCAGTAATGGGAATTGCTACTACATTGGCAACGATGAGGAAGCGATCTTTGTGGATGCTGGTATTTCATGCCGGGAAACGGAGCGGCGGATGCGCCGATTGGGGTTACTGATGGAGAAGGTCAGGGCCATTTTTGTATCGCATGAGCATTCGGACCATATCTCCGGAATTCCGGTATTGGCCAAAAAGTACCGCTTACCTGTATATGTAACGGCGGGCACCTTAAAAATGGCGGTTTGCAATTGGCGCCGGAGCAGGTGGTCCCTTTCCAGGCCTATGAAGGAGTACAGATTGGGGGATTGGAGGTGACGGCATTTCCTAAATTTCATGATGCCTATGATCCCCATAGTTTTATTGTATCGTCGGGAACCGTGCGGGTTGGGATCTTTACTGATATTGGTAAAACTTGTGCGCATGTGATCAATCATTTTCAGCATTGCCATGCTGCTTTCCTGGAAACGAATTATGACGAAGATATGTTGATGAATGGGCGTTATCCGGCTGCTTTGAAAAACCGGATCCGGGGCGGACAAGGGCATTTGTCGAATGCTCAGGCATTGGAGTTGTTTAAACAACACCGGCCTGAGTTCATGAGTCATTTGTTGTTGTCACATTTATCGAAGGACAATAATGATCCCCAGTTGGTGAAGGCATTATTTGACCAGCACCGGGATAACACTTCAATTGTAGTCACTTCCCGTTTTGAAGAAACAGCGGTATATCATATACAATCAACGGGCGAAATATTGGCTGATATTGAGCGGCCGGTGGAGCCTGTGGCGAAGGCGTTTGTTTTATCAAAGTCCCGGCGTCGACCGAATGACCAGCAATTGTCGTTGTTTTAATGGGAATTGATAAATTGCTGGGTTGTTGAATAGTGGAGTGGAGTGTCTAAAATGGGGTAAAAAACATGCTGGCCGGTGGGGATCAAAAAAGTAGAAAAATAAAGTTTCTGAAATCTGTTTTTTTGTTGGTTGAAATCAAAAAACTGCTATCTTTGCCATCCCAAAAACGACAGAACGGTAGATAGAAGGGATTGGTTATGAGTCGTTTACGGCGCAATAATGTTTTTAAGCGATCATTCGCTCAACATATTGGATCGGTAGTTCAGTTGGTTAGAATGCCGCCCTGTCACGGCGGAGGTCGCGGGTTCGAGTCCCGTCCGGTCCGCATCTTAGGTTCATCAGCAATGATGGACCTTTTTTGTTTTTATCCATCCTTACTTTCAAGGGTTGATTTTCAGTATTTAGCAACAAAATCACCTAGTCATTCTTCCTACCTTTATTTCAGCTTGGCAATTTAAAAACTCGACCCAAAATTCGGCCCTTTAAAATGTCAAGATTATGCGGTTACCTATCAAGTTTATTTGTCGCGCCAATAAGATGAATAGCGACGGCACTTCTACAGTGTTTATACAGTACTGCTACAATGCAGAACAAAAACGCTGCTGCACACTGGTATTAAAATCCCACCCACGTATTGGAACAGTGCCCAATGGCGCATTACCAATAATGCTCCCTGCTCATCATGGCAACCACGAAGCAATGAATAAGGAGCTTAGGCGGCTATTCAGGATCGCGGAGGACCTGGTATCTCATGCCATTGACAAGAAAATGCCCGATAAGGGTGCTTTTGTAAAAAGACTTTCTCTCCCTACCTAGAAGTAACAACTGTGGAAGAACGAGTGAGCGAGGTTACCAAAAAGGAGGCTGAAGAAAAAAGGTCCAAGCTGGATCTTTATTATCAGTTTGACGAATACATCAAAACAAAGCAATGGAAGGTTAGCCCCGCTACGCTTACGGTTTATGGTAACGTAAAAATCCCACCTTCAGGCATTTGAAGTCTTTCGAGGCGGCAAGATCACCTTTGATAGCTTCAATTTCACGTTCTACGAAGATTTTGTGGACTACCTGACTTTCGAGCAGGTTCGCATGCGCCGGCAAACTGTTTTAACCGGCTTAAAACTCAACACCATTGGCAAAACCATCAAATACCTACGCGGCTTAATTAAAGACCGGGTGAAAAGAAATATCATTGCGCCCATTGAACTGTGTGTCTCCGAGTAGCCTAAAAAATCGTATTGTTTAGTTGCCTAATTTTGCTTTAAGCCTTAGTGATGGCTTGTGTTTTTTCCACTGGTGGGGTAAGAGTTTCCTGAGTTGCGCGGTAGTCATCTCGTTGATGTTATGACTAAGCACTTCGCGGAGCCACTCATAAGGGTTTACGGTATTAAGTTTGCAGGTAACCAGCAGCGAGTATAAGAGGCCTGCTCTTTTGGCCGCTTCATGCGAGCCACAGAACAGGTAGTTTTTGCGTCCGACAGCCAGGTTTTTCATACAGCGCTCTATGGGATTATTATCAATATGCAAATGATTAGTAGAGGCATAGAGACTTAAGCCGTCCCAGCGTTTGATGCTGTAAGCTATAGCCTGTGCTATAGGGCTTTTCGGTTTTAGCTTTACATACTCCTGCTTCATCCACTCTCCCAGTTCTTTTAAAATAGGCACAGATTGTTCTGTCCGCCGCACTTTGATCTGGTCCGGGTTGAGCTGCTCTTCTCTACATTGCTCCTCGATCTTATAAAGCTTCGCTATCTCGGTCAAAGCATATTCTGCCCGAACTTTATCATTGCCTTTCGCCTCATAAAAATGACGACGGGCATGGGCCATACAAAAGAACACATGTATTCCTTTGATGTCCAACTCTTCATAGACATCATAACCATCTACCTGCAAGTGACCCTTAAAATGTTGTAAGATATGTTTGGCTGCCAATGTATCCCTCCCCGATGATAATCAAAGTAGATCAGTTGCCCGTTATGCGTTAAGTACGTCCAGTAATACCCCTGGTGGGTATCTTTCTTCTTATTCCTGTCCAGAACCTGTATGGTTGTTTCATCACCATGCCAATAATCATATTGGTACATCTCATGCAGGTGCAGATGGCCCAGTGGCGCTACCACGTTCGCAACCTGCCGTACCCAATCGGTAATGGTTGAATAAGCAATGGTGACATTACTTCTCTTGAAGCAGTCCAACTGACGATTCAGCGGTTTATGATCTATAAACTTATCTATAATGATCTGTGCTAACAACTCCGGCGTGGCAATGCTCTTAGACAAGGCTTGCTCTGGAAGATGCGCCTGCACTATACGATGCTGATCAGGCCGTTCTGCTACAGAGCATTTATACTGAGGGATAATAGTACGTTGGAGAAATATTTCTCCCGGCTTCCAGCCAAGCTGTTCCTTTACTTCTTCTCCCACCTTCTCGCATCCGCTCACATCTTCCGGAGGCTCTATCACGGTCTCTTCCACCCGTAGATGATCCGGAAAGGCATTGGCTAACCCGTTTTCCCGTTGAACCTGTTTTTGCTTTACGTAACTTATCTTTTGAACATCAGCAAGGTTGGTTGCTTTATACCCCTGCTCAAAGGAAAGGCCTAATTCCTGCTGTTGCTGTAAAGGGGAAGGAACAAACTTCTCAGTCTTAAAACCACCCAGTAACTTCGTTAGTTGATACAATTGATATTGAAGCTGCGTTACCTGATCGCGTAATTCTTTATTGCTTTGTAATAGCTCCTGGTTGTTTTGTGGTAATTGTCCATTATTTTGTTGCTGTAGTTGCAGCATTGGAAGCAGTTGCTCATAGAGCGCTTTGTAATCTATATTTTCTGCTGCTGCTGACATTATACAAAGATAGCCCGGCTATGCATTTAAGCTATATCGTATAACCGAAAGTTATACAGCCGATGCGTGGATAAACCCGCATTCAAAAATGATTTTAAAAAACAGCACCAAAAATGTGGATAACCCGGCCTGTTTTTCTTAAAATAAAAAACGTTGCCATTTTTTTCGATGGCAACGTCAAATATATTCAACCCATGATCCATAAGGATTACATCGTACCGATGTACCGCTTTCGAAAAACGCTTTCTTCAAAGAAACGCCCTGTAAGATCATACTTAATTGTTTAGCCGTAATACTACTGTGAGTGCCTTCCATAATACCTGCCGGTAACTCAAAGGTACCTTCCTCTAATCGCTTATAGTATAAGCTAAAACCATCCCCTTCCCATTCTAACGCCTTCAGGTGCGTTTGCCGTTTGTTCAAAAGATAAATACATCACCCGTCTGAATTTCCATTCCCAGTTCGTTGGTAACAAGCCCGCTCAAACCGTCAAAACTCTTCCTTACATCCGCCCACTTATGATACAACCAGTAATGGGTGCCGTTGTTGATCTGTAACATAAGTTAACTGATTAAAGCTTTTAAAAAACTCACAGATGGCTCCCGGTAAAAACGGATGCCCCGGTATTCCGCAAAGAGATCCTGGGAAATGGAAACCTCTTGCTGCCCTGTCACTGTTAGCAAAGTGAAACTACTTTGATTCTCCATCGGCTTATCTTCCAACCGGGCGTGATATTTCTTCTGCCAGTAGTGATATGTACCAGGTGAAAGATCATACAACTCACAAAAATCTTTTACTGTCATCGAACTGGCTTCATGTTCAGCTATCAACGCGAACATTTTTTGCTCCTTCGATAAGCCACTTGATTGCTTTTGTTCCATACGTTTACATTTTTGATAAGCCCAAAAAGTAAACTTTTTATAATATCTTAATTTTTAGCTACTCGGAGGTACACATTGAACTTACTGATTTCAAGATACCTGAATCGGAAAGCGACGCTATTTACCTTTCGCATGAGGAAATAGCAACGATCTATCAAACAGATTTATCTGAGCATTCCCACCCGGTTGGGTACCGGGATTTGTTTATCCTGGCTGCCTGACGGGGCTAAGGTTTTCGGACCTCTCCACCCTGAAGCCGGAGGATTTGCGGCAGGATATGCTTTATAAAAAGCAGGAAAAGTCTGATCACCCCGTAGTCACCCTCTTGCAATATGAAGCAAAGCCTGATCTTCACCCGGCAGTTCCAGGACCGGATTCCTAAATTGACTAACCCGGAGTTTAACCGCCATATTAAGGCCATTGGAAAGCTGGCTGGTATTACACAGCCCATTATGTTCTCGTACAAAAAGGGAAACCAGCAGGTGGTTGTCATCAAGTCCAAATATGACTGGATTACCTCGCACACCGCCCGGCGCTCATTCTGTACCAATGAGTTTTTAGCAGGTACCCTAGTGGATTTGATCATGAGAATTAGCGGCCGCAGGAGGGAAAAGGATTTTTATAAATATATCCGTATCAGCCTGGAAGAGGCGGCTAAAAAGGTCAAGGATTTGTAGCTGGCAAGGGGTGATATGAAACTAATTAAAGAGAAAGTGGAAAAGATGGGATTGGCAATTTAAGTACATCATAGTTTCTGTCGGGATAGCGCTATAATAGAAAGATTTCGGCTATTTTTGTGACATCGTTTCATAATCCGGGATATTCTGTACATTGAATGCGGAGCCTTGGTTTTTCTATAAATATCTTTGGATTACCTACTCCATCTAAACAGTTCAAATGCTATAATGGCCACCAAATTTCAAATAAAGGATAAAATCGAAAGTGGAAAGCCCATTAAGATTGCACCTTTCAAAAAGGAAATCAGGAAAACAACGCCGCATAAACACAATAACTATTTTGAAATTCTTTACCTCTCACAGGGTAAAGGGTTCCATTATATTGATGCGCTAAAATTTGAAGTCAAGCCGCCTGTCATGTATTTCATCCGCAGGGAGCAGGCACATTATTGGGAGCTGAATAGCGAGCCTGATGGGTTCGTAGCCATAATAAAGAAGCCATTTTTAGAGAAAAGCCTGGATAGTGAATTAAAAGCCCTCTTTACCAAAATCAGTGGACAAACTGCCCTATATGTACACGATGAAAGCACCATTCAGGCGCTTTTTGAATTACTTGCCGAAGAAAACAAAAACGAAGGGAAATATACGTTTCATGTCGTCGAGGGCCTGCTCAAAGCACTGCTGGCGAAAGTGCTGGAAGATGCAAAACCAATTGCAGGCAGAGTAGCAACCAATTCCAGCCTCTATCAATCTTTTCTCTCCTTGCTGAGTACGGAAGGAATAATTAAAAACAGCGTCCAGTATTATGCGGGACAACTGAACGTATCAGCGCAAAATCTGAATGCCGCCTGCCGTAAGGCCGTTAACCAATCATCAGAGGAAGTACTTTCGGAATTTATTATCAGCGAAGCAAAACGACTGTTGATTTATACAGATATAACGGTTGCTGAAATTTCTTTCAGGCTCGATTTTACCGATCCATCCCATTTTGTAAAGTACTTCAAACGAAAAACCCTTCAAACACCACGCGCTTTCCGGGATGGTAATTAGAGGCCTGCTATTTTCAAATATACCATAAAATTGACCTTTTATACCATAAACCGGGAATTTAATGTTTCATATTTGTCGCAGGGTAAGTTGTGCATACCGGTACGCTCTATGAAATCGTCCATCCCCATCATTATAGCCGTATTTTTGCCGTTTGATATTTAGATGGGCGGGAAGTGAAGGGAAATTGGATAAAAGGTTCTGAATAAGAAAAGATCGGAACAATTTAAATTCGATTCCGTGGCTTTGACCTGGCGATGGCAGAAACAGAATATCGATACCTGGAATGGTATTGGGCCGGCCAAGATGCAAAACTGGGATTATGCAGGTTATCAATTAGAGAAAATAAAATTCAATATGATGGAGTCAAAAATCATTGGGAAAACATTTACGCTACCAGGCAACCGAACGAACTTAGCTGGACACAGGAAATTCCTCAAACTTCGATTGACTTTATTCATGCTGCAAATTTGAACAAGCAAGCCAGCATCATTGATGTTGGGGTGGCGATAGTAAACTGGTGGACTTTTTGCTCGATGAGGGCTTTGAAAATATATCCGTATTGGACATTAGCGAAGAAGCCTTGATAAGAGCAAAAAAACGACTTGGCGACAAAGCCGCCACCGTTAAGTGGATTGTTACTGACATTACAGCGTTTGAACCAACGCAAACTTATGATTTTGGCACGACCGTGCCACCTTTCACTTCCTGACAACTGGACCGCAAATCACAAAATATCTTTCTACTGCACGAAAAAGTGTAAAAGAAAATGGTGTTTTAACAATCGGAACTTTCAGTGAAAACGGGCCCAAAAAGTGCAGTGGACTTGACATCAGGCAATACAGCGAAGGCACTTTGGCAAACGAACTGAATAACGGTTTTGAAAAATAGAGTGCATCACCGAAGACCACACAACACCATTTAATACGACACAAAATTTTTTGTTTTGCAGTTTCAGAAAAAAATAAGAGGGCGGCGATTTTTAAATACCGACAATTCCAAAACCACTATTCTTATTCGGTTAATGGTAGGTATTGTCTTCCTCTCCGAGGGCATACAGAAATTTTTATTCGCTGCTGCATTAGGGATCAGGTCGCTTTGCGAAGATCGGATTACCCTCACCGGAATTTTTAGGCCCGTTTGTGGGCAGCTTTGAGATCATTTGCGCAGTATTAGTTCTGGCAGGATTGCTCACACGGCTGGCAGCTATTCCGTTACTCATTATTATGCTGGTGGCCATTGCTACTACAAAGGCTGCAGTTTTAGTCAATGACGGCTTTTGGGAAATGATGCATGGCAGCCGTACAGATTGGGCCATGTTGTTGGGCAGCATCTTCTTAATTGTTAGAGGCGGAGGCAAGTGGTCGCTTGACCGGAAACTCACAAGGAAACTATGGAAACAGTCATTTTAACACTGGCCGCTTTTATCGTATCCATCCTCACTTTTTTTCAGGATTTGGCTTAGGTACTATTCTCACGCCGTTATTTATGATTTTCTTCCCCGTTGAAGTAGCGATTGCCTTAACAGGAGTAGTGCATTTTTTAATAACACCTTCAAGCTGGTATTGGTAGGCAAAAAGGCTGATAAACAAGTGCTGCTGCGGTTCGGTATTCCTGCTGTAGCAGCTGCTTTCGCCGGGGCCTGGTTGCTGCTTCAAATTACGGACTTACAACCGCTTTTCTCCTATTCCATCAGTGGGCGGACATTTGAGGTTTCGCCCATAAAATTCATTATCTCTATACTGCTGATCATTTTTGCGCTTATTGATTTAGTCCCCTTTTTCAGCAAACTGCGGTTTGGAAAAGAGAAATTGCCTATTGGCGGGGCATTAAGCGGATTTTTGGCGGGTTATCAGGTAACCAGGGTGCTTTACGCAGCGCTTTTTTAATCAGAGCCGGCCTGTCGAAAGAAGCCTTTATTGCAACAGCAGTAGTGGTATCCACCCTGGTAGATTTCACCAGGCTGTCCGTATATGCTACCCGGTTTGCAAAATCAGGATTGCATGAAAATGGGACATTGGTCATCTGTGCCGCCCTCGCAGCCGTTACCGGATCGTATATGGGGAACAGGCTGTTGAAAAAAAGTTACGCTGAAATTCATACAAACGCTTGTAGCCATCATGCTGATCATTATTTCATTGGCATTGGGTGCAGGAATAATATAAACTAAAAAATCTGTAAAACAGAAAATTAATGACGCTAAAACTCTCGGCAGCCATCCTGTTACAAGGTTGGATTATGCTGGCAGGCATAAAGGTAGTTGCGCAGCAACAATCAGCTACCTTGCCCCGGCTATTGCAAATGGCAGAAACCAATTACCCGCTGCTAAAATCAAAAGTATTGGACGTGCAGGCTGCGCAAAAGGTGTAAATGCCAGCAAAAGCACGTTTATTCCCTCGCTGGACGTGTCTTACCAGGCCAACTATTCCACTTATAACAATATTACCGGCATGGCATATCCGCAATACCTTATTCCGATCAGCGGGCCGCCTTCTGCCGACAATGACTACAGCGGCGTGTTTGGCAGTGCCACCAGCTTACTCCTGAACTGGCAGCCGTTAACCTTTGGGCAGCGGCAGTCGCTGGTAGGTTTTGCGAAAGCAGGTGTACAATACGCACAGGCGGATGTACAGAACGAGATTTTTCAGCATAAGATCAGGGTGATCAACGCGTACCTGGACATGGTGACGGCTATGGAGCTGGAGAAAGTTTACCAGGAAAACCTTGCCCGTACAGCCGCCAGTTTATCCGTTGTAAAAACGTTGGTGATAAATGGTATCAAACCGGGTGTGGATACGGCTTTGCTTAAAGCAGAAGTTTCCAGGGCAAAAGTAGACCTACTGAACAGCCGCAAGTATAAAGATCAAACTGCCATTACCCTTTCCGGGTTACTGGCATCAGATAATATGCCCTCCGTTGCTGATACCAGCTATTTTGGAAAATTGCCTACCGGCTATACCGTTGCTGATACAGCCCGGAATCCCCTATTGACTTTATATCATTCAACGATTGAACTAAGCAAAGCAAAGAAAAAGGTGTTGTCTAAAACTACCATGCCTACACTTTCCGTCTGGGGAACGGCTTATGCAAGAGGTTCCGGTATTGACAATAATGGCATGGTGAAAGCAACGGACGGTCTTTCTTTTCAGCGGTACAATTATGGCGCGGGATTACAGTTAAGCATTCCCCTTTTACAGTTTACGAGAATAAAATCACAAGTACAGCAACAGGATTTCTTGATTAAATCCAATGAAGAAAAATTCCTTGAAGCCGCTTTGCAGATCAGGAAACAGAACGAGCTGGCAGATACTACCCTGGGCACAGCCTTGGCAGTGGCACAGGAAAGCCCCTTATTTTATGAATCGGCCAGTTTCTCTTATAAAGCATTACAATCCCGTTACCAGTCAGGCTTAGCCAATTTTTCCGATCTGATGCAGGCCCAATATGTACTTGTGAAAGCGACGGTTGATAATAAGACCGCTTATGTGGCTGTGTGGAAGGCGTTGCTGTATAAAGCTGCGGTAAATGGTGATCTGAACTTATTTTTAAAACAGGTTAATTAGCAAGGTTATGATCAGATTAATAGCATTGGCATTACGCAGGCCATTAGCGATAGTGGTAACCTTTATAGCGATCGTCTTTTTTTCATGGCTCACCATCAAAACCATGAAAGTGGATATCTTCCCTAAAATGGGTTTGCCTACCATTTATGTAGCACAGCCTTATGGCGGCCTTTCCCCGGAGCAGATGGAGGGGTTTATCGCCTCTTATTATGAATATCACTTTTTATATGTAACGGGGGTAAGGTTTGTAGAATCCAAATCTATCCAGGGAGCCACTATCATTAAAATACAATTCAATGAAGGAACGGATATGAGCCAGGCGATGGGAGAAGTGGTAGGGTATGTGAATCGTTCCCGTGCTTTCATGCCGCCCGGTGCAGTACCTCCTTTTGTTACCCGTTTTGATGCAGGCAGCGTACCGGTAGGGCAATTGGTGTTCACGTCCGAAACCAGGTCGCTGGGGAGATACAGGACCTGGCGTTGTTCAAGGTACGGCCTATGTTTTCAACACTGCCAGGCGTATCAGCACCCCCGCCTTTTGGCGGCAACCAGAAAACCGTTATTATAAAAGTTGATCCCGAAAAGATCAGGAATTATAATTTGTCGCCGGATGAAGTGGTGCAGGCATTAGCCCGTTCCAACAGCATTACCCCGGCAGGTAATATCAGGGAGGGCGATGAGACGCTGATCATTTCACAGAATGCTGTAGTGGAAAACATCCGGGAACTGGAAAATATTCCGCTGAAGCTTGGAGCTGGCCCGTCGGTATATGTGCGGGATATCGCCAACGTGGAATTAGGTTCAGACGTAACTACCGGTTACGCACTGATCAACGGCAAAAGATCGGTCTATATCCCTGTCACCAAACGCGCCGATGCTGCTACCTGGGATGTGGTGCAAAGAGTGAAAGCTGCATTGCCCGATATGCAGGCAGCAGTTCCGGAAGATATCAAGGTAACATACGCATTTGATCAATCGGGCTACGTTATCAACTCATTAAAAAGCCTGATGGCGGAAGGCATACTGGGTGCTATCTTAACTGGTTTGATGGTGCTGTTGTTCCTTCGGGATATCCGGGGTGCCTTTATAGTGGTGATCACCATTCCACTGGCTTTGCTATCTGCTGTTATCTTCCTGAAAATTTTCGGACAAACACTCAATGTAATGACTTTGGGTGGCCTGGCACTGGCGATAGGTATTTTGGTGGATGAATCTACCGTGACCATTGAAAACATACACCATCACCAGGAACTGGGTAAATCAAAGGCAAAAGCAATTTGGGATGCCTGCCGGGAAATTGCACTGCCCAAACTGCTCATCCTGCTTTGTGTAATTGCAGTTTTTGTGCCTGCATTGTTCATGACCGGCATTCCCGGTTCCATGTTCCTGCCGTTGTCGCTGGCCGTAGGGTTTGCTATGGTGGCTTCTTTCCTGCTGTCGCAAACCCTGGTTCCTGTTTTGTCTCACTGGCTGCTCAAAGACCGGATGCCGGAAGGAGAAGCCGGCGCCGCCAGGCGGTTCAACCATTTCAGGGTGCGGTATAAACACTGGTTGAAAGGCTTTGTAGAAAAATCATCGTGGGCTACGCCTGTTTATCTTTTATTGGCATTCGGATTATTGGCCGGTGGATTTATGTTAATGGGCACGGAGATATTCCCAAAAACGGATGCAGGGCAGGCACAGGTACGGTTAAGACTACCCGCCGGCACCCGCGTGGAAAGAACGGAAACAGCCACGCAGGAAGTATTGCATTGGGCAGATAGTATTGCAAACGGTCATATTGAGATCAGCTCGGCTTTTGTAGGGGTGCAGCCTTCCAGCTACCCGGTCAACCTGATCCACTTGTGGACAAGCGGGCCTCATGAGTCCGTTATAAAAATAAAGCTGCGGAAAGGGACTGGTATTCCCATTGAGGAGTTTAAGGAAGCATTGCGTAAAGCTGCCAAAACAGCCATGCCAACAGCCACGCTATCCTTTGAGCCTGGTGATATGGTGGAACAGGTGGTCAACCTCGGTTCTTCCAATCCCATTGAAATTGCAGTGATGGGCAGAAATCTTTCTCAAAGCCGGAAAGTTGCTGCTGATCTGAATAAGAAGCTGCAGGAAATTGCGTACCTCCGGGACGTTCAGATTGCCACACCGTTGGAGTATCCCGGAATCAAATTAAATATTGACCGCGTAAAAGCCGGGCAGTTGGGCTTAACAGTTGATCAGATCAGCAAATCAACAGTGACCGCTACCTCCTCCAGCCGATTTACCCAACCTAATTATTGGCTGGATAAGAACACTGGCACCGCCTACCAGGTGCAGGTGGAATATCCCCAATACCGCATCAATAATAGTGAGGAATTGGGATTAGTGCCCGTTACAGCGGGTACCGGCAATGCCATTTACCTAAGAGATGTAGCCACTCCACAAAAATCACTTCACCAGGCGAATATGATCGCATTAACCAGCAGCGGTACATCACCCTTACAGCGAATATTTATAAAAGACGTGGGAACGGCTATAAAGGATGTCAAAAATGCCATTGCTTCATTGGGCCAGTTACCAGCAGGGGTAAAAATAATGTTGCGGGGCCAGGCGGACCTGCTTGATCAAACGATGAGTGAGTTGGAAACCGGGTTATTGATCGCCATTGTAGTGATCTTTTTGATGCTGACGGTCAATTTCCAGTCGTTCAGGTTATCATTGACAGTTTTATCGGTAGTGCCTGCGGTAATTGCCGGTGCCGTACTGATGTTGCTGGCAACGGGTCAAACCCTGAACATACAATCGTATATGGGTACGATAATGGCCGTGGGTGTGGCAGTAGCCAATGCCATCCTGCTGGTGACCAATGGTGAGCAATACCGGAAGCTGGAGTTAAGTTCCGGTTTTGCTGTGACTGGTGCCAGCAACCGTTTGCGTCCCATCCTGATGACCAGCCTTGCCATGATTGCAGGCATGGTTCCGATGGCTATCGGGCTTGGTGAAGGAGGCGACCAGACAGCGCCGTTGGGCATTGCAGTTATTGGAGGGCTTATCTTTTCCACCATCAGCACGCTAGTTTTTCTCCCGGCTATCTATACAAGAATGATGGGCAGAAAAGCATACCATAGCCCTTCGCTGTACCCGGAAGATAGGGACAGCCGGTATTATGATGCAAACAATGAATAAATTCACTTTCTATAAAAAATCTTTCAATGAGACTTTCATATTCCATCATAGGATTAGCATCAATCATTACCATGGTAGCAACAGGCTGCCAACAGGGAAGCGGTAATGCAGAAACGATAAAAAAACGGGCGTCGATTCCATTCCTGTATTTATTCTGCAAAAGGATACCGTGAATAAACAGATCACTTTCCCGGCAGAACTGGTACCACTGGAGCGGGCCGAGATCTTTGCGAAAGTAAGCGGGTATGTAAGTGCCTTGAAAGTTGATATTGGCGATAGGGTGAGTAAAGGGCAATTGCTGGCAGTGCTGGAAGCGCCTGAAATGGTTGCCAACTATGTACAGGCTAATGCGGAGGTGCAAACTGCCCGTTCAAAATATCTCGGAAGCCTGGATGCATACAGGCGGATCGTTAATGCCGCGAAAATAGAGGGGACGGTAGCTGCCGGGGAACTGGAGAAAGCAAAAAGCCAGATGCTGGCGGATAGCGCTATCCTTGATGCAGCCCGCTCTAAAACGAATGCTTATGCCCAATTGAAAGATTATTTGACCATTCGTGCGCCTTTCAGTGGAATTGTAACCCAACGAAATGTAGATCCCGGCACATTGGTTAATGCTGGTAATACTAAACCTATGCTGGTAATGGAAAATATTAGTACCCTGCGCCTGAGGGTACCTGTACCTGAAGCCTACACCGCTGCGAATGCAGCAACCGCTTCAATCAGGTTTACAGTAGATGCCCGGCCAGATATTACCTACCAGGCAAAATTGTCGCGTAAATCCGGTGCTATAAATCTTTCTAACAGGACTGAAACATGGGAGTACCTGTTTCAAAACAACGATGGGCAGTTGAAATCAGGCATGTATGCCAATGCGGTGCTGCAACTGGGCAGAACCGCACCAACCTTTTAGTGCCGTCTGCAGCGGTAGTTACCAATCTGGAAAAGCGGTTCGTGATCTGTTTAAAGGACAGTAAAACAGTGTGGGTGGATGTACGGGCTGGTATTAATACAGGAAATAAGATTGAAATTTTTGGCGACCTTACAGAAGGAGATACGTTGCTTGTAAGAGCAACAGATGAAATAAAGGCAGGAACGGTTGTTGTACCAAAATTTTTGAATAGATAAGCGCTGTCAGCTTGTAAACATAGGGCGCAACACGTAAAATAATATGAACTATTATACCATCTCTCCCCGGCTAAACTTGCGGAGTACATCCAGTTTTTTGGGTACTGGAAGGCTCGGCTACAGCCGAAAAGCCATTCAATCACCGGGTGCTGGCCGAGAGCTCACCGGAATGGATCTTTTATTGCAAAGGGCAATTTGAAGTGCGGGTGAAGGGATCTGAATGTCAAAAACGCCTTCTTCCTGCCTGTCCGGTCAGATGCAGGGCTTTAAAAAGTTGAATACAGCGAACGATTTTTGCCTGTTTGGCGTATATCTGTTTCCATATTCCATACCGGGAATTTTTGGTTTACCTGCCCATGCACTGAGTGATGAAACAGTTGATACAGCAACACTGCTCGGCCACGAAGGGTTGTTGCTGGAAGAGAAAATATATGCAGCGCCCGATCATCGAAAACGTGCAATGCTTATTTCACAATTTATTCTACAACGGCTGGCAAAGAGGCGGGAAACGGAGAACCCTGTTTTTGATTCGATCAGAAATATACTTTTCTCCTCCGCTGCGTTGTCTATTCCGGCGCTGGCAGATGGTTGTTATTTGTCCCGCAGACAGTTTGAGAGAAAATTTATTCACTATGCCGGATACAGCCCTAAACAATTCCAGAGAATTGCCCGGTTCAATGCCGTTATAAAAGGATTTGAAAAACGGCCCGGGTCGCTGACGGAAATGGCTTATCATTGCGGTTATTACGATCAATCCCACTTCATTCATGACTTCCGGTTATTTTCCGGCTATAATCCAAAGGCTTTTATCACGCGTCAAAAGGATGCGGCTGATTACCGGGCGTTTGAAGAATTCAATCCCTGATCCAGGGCTGAAACATGTCGTGATTTTACAATTTTATCCGCTTCATTGTGTATAGCTTTGTCAAAAATTCCTATGAACTTACAGTTACAGCACAAGACCGTCATGAAAAATTTTGCATTATTCCTTCTACAGGGCTGCTTAATTATTGGATTTTTCTTTTTAGGAACGGGAAAAGTATTTTCACAGTCAGTACCTGATGGAACTTCTCCGTATGTTACCGGCATTACTGCAGGACGCGCCACTTCCATAGTTGGAGGCGTAATAGCACTCATCAGTTTAATTTTGGGATGGCGGGCTAAAGCAAGTTCAAGCTCAAGTAACCTTTCCGGCGTTGGGGCCAAGGGGAATAGGCGAACACAAGCCATTATTGCCTTATCACTGGGAGGGATAGCCATTATCCTCAGTGTGATACATCTTAGCACCTCTGCCGGCGCTGTTTTTGGTTCGGGCAGCGGAAAAGCCGGAGCAATCGTTTCCCTTGTACTGGCTCTGACCGGCGCGGCATTAAGCGGACTGGCACTTCGCCCGAAAAGAGCGTAAAATTTTTTACGTAATAATGGTGTTGGGGAGTTGTCATAGACGATGGTACATTCATATAATGAATCATTGTTGTCCGACAAAAACCGGGTTAAAAATGCCTGTATCCCTTTGCTAATAAGGGTTACATGATAAAAACAGTTGTTTCAAAACCGGGGTACTACCCCTGTTTTATTACGGCGAAAAAGCAAACGATGCATTGTGTGTCTTTCTCCAGCCTTTATAAGTGTCTTTGATAAATTCCATCAATTCCTCATAACTCATCAAATGCAATCGTATAACGGTAATCATGTTAGCAAATGACTTTTTGGTAGCCGCTTTCTTCCTGATTACTACCATTAACAGTTGCGCTATCAGCACGCAGTATACCTGCATTTTAATAGCATTGGGGCTGGCTCCCAGAAATAGCGCAATGGAAAGTTCTGTTTGATCTGTTTAAACAGCAATTCAATCATCCACCGGGTTTTATAAATGGTAGCAATTTGTTTTGCCCATAGGGTAAAATTATTCGTCACAAATACATAGACCTTTCCGTCATCGGATTTAAATATAATGCGCCTCAGTTTTAGCCGTTCCACTTCTATTCCATTCTTCTTGACCCCAACGGTAATATATTGTTCCTTCAGAACCCCTTTGGCGTTGTGCTTTTTGGTATTGTCCACCAAAACTTTTGTTACATGATAAACAGCATTGTCCTTCATCCGCGATACAAACCATATCTTTTGGCTGGTCCATTTAGCAAACTGTTCATATACAGTATAAGCTTTATCGAACACCAGCCAGCTATTCGCCGGTAGTTTCAGATGATATAGGAATTTTCGGTCATGTTCCCGGGCTTCTGTCATGCGGACAAACTCCGTCACATCACTAAAGGCATCCATCAGGGCATGCACTTTAAGACTTCCTTTTTTTCTGGCCCCATCTAAGCGGTTGCGACCGACACCCCGCAATAGCTCGCAAAAAGCTGGATAGTAGTACTGTCTATAATCTTCAGATTCCTGATACTCAATCCTTTTAACCGGCTGTCCGGGATAAAGCTGTGGTACTGCTTAAGCAAACCGTAATAAATTGTTTCAAAGACCTGGTAGCTGCGTTTATTATTCGCATCCGATATCGTGCTACGGGCCGGCGCTTTATCTAAACCCAGGTGGGACAACTTTCCTTCACATGCCAATAACCCCTCACATAGTTCCCGTAGCCCATTGCAGTAACAAAAGACTCCATACAACAGGCTCACTAAGTGAATCCGCAAAGGCAGACGTTTATAATACCGGTTTGCCTTATGTTTTCTGTTTGCTGCATTGATTATGGAGCCTGGTATAACATTTAATATCTGTGACAAAATCGGCTGTCCGGGAAATTTCTTATTTTCACCCATAGTTATTTTTAAGTGTGGTAACTCAAACTTAACTATTTAGGGTGGTTCTTCAGAACTGCCCTTTTTAGCCCCTTTCTTTATTTTTAGTCGGACAATAATGATTTTTTTAGTAGAAAAGGTAGATGGTGACCGGAATGTTATTTTCATCAATATGGAAAAGTACCTGGTGCTTACGGAAGCCCCTGTTTCGGAGGGGGCTACACAGGCTGTGTTGGAACTGGTACATAAAACCTTGCCCGGTAAACCCGTTAAATATGTACACCTCTCTCATTTTCATAAAGACCATGTTGCGGGGCTTGGTAAGTTGGTTGATGCAGGGGCTACTATTATTTGTACCCCCACCATGGAAAAACCGATCCGTCAATTACTTAAAGACAGGCAACCCGCTTTCTTGTTTTTTTTGTGGTGATACGTCCATCAGCGACGGTCATCATCAAGTGGGTTTTTATAAAGTACCCAATAGTCACGCGCAAGGATTATCATTTTTGTATTTACCGCTTGAATCCCTCATTTATGAGGGCGATCTGTTGTCCATGCCCGAAGATGGAACGATCACACCAGCCATCCAGGTATCAAGGGAGTTTTACCAATTTTTAAAGAAGAAGAAACTGCGGTATAAACGTATTATTGGTCACCACGGTCTGTCAGATATAAAACCTTCCCTTTTGAGCAAGCCATAACTGCTACGCATTCAACTGGCCGATGATTTCCTGAAGGCAATGGGTTGAACACCATAATGTGATTTGAAAGCACGACAAAAGGCGCTGACGTTCTCAAAGCCGCATTGCCAGGTAATTTCATGTACCGGCTGATTGGTGTGCTTTAATAAGTGGGCAGCCCTTTGCAATTTAACCTGGGTGAGGTATTGATGGGGGTAGTTTGAAATACTGATTTGAACTGCCTCACCAACTGCGGAACAGATAAACAGGCGATCGTACTAATGGCCTTCAGGTCGGGATTTTCCATATAAGTGGAATGCAAAATATCCCTGGCAATGGCAACCCGCCTATAGATCTCGGTCCGGGTAGCTGCTTTAATGGCCTGAACATTGGCTACGCGGATAGAGGCTGCATGTTGTGTTCGCACCAAATGACGTAACAGATAAACCAGGTGTTCGTCTACCATATTATCCGAATATCCCTGGCTATCCAAGGCTGCCAGGAGGTTTGTCAATTGTCCCTGCAAGGCAGGCGTGTGAAATACATAACATCCTGATTGATAAGTTCCTCCCAATAAAACGGAAGGCCTGCTGCAATTTAGTACTTAAAGCCTGATTTTGGAGGGCCCCGGGCCCCGATCTAACCATTTTAACAAGTTTGTTCAACTGTATTTTGTGGCAGTTCGGGCGGTGTTTTAGCGTGCCGGGGTTATAGGGCATTTGATTTACCAACTATTTGAACTTGCTTTGCCATTACTTAACTATCCCATCGGGAAAACAGGAATCACCTACCGTTCTATATACTGCTTATAAAGCACCACACACCACCCTCCAAAAATCCAAGTTCCTTTTTTGTCCTGATTTACATCCATGTCTAATAGTCAGGTTACTTCGGTACCCATGAAAACTTTTATACCCTTTAGTATGAAAATACATCTACGTTATATCCTCACCGTTCTATTGCTTACCGGTTTGCTGGAAAGCAATTATTGGGCGCAGGCGCAGCCTGCGTCTGGCAAGCAAAGTCTTGCCGGGGGAACTGGTTATGGTATGCCGGTTAGTATTCCCCTACAAATGGCAGATGCAGCTTCATTACTGATTGATATGGTTGCCATGCACCAGGATGTTGAACAGGTGTTCTCGCTGTTACACAAAGACCAACCTGCCCAAGGATTAACCTACGGTGGATTGTTTTATAAAGCTGGCGCCATCGGTACCATCGTAAAGGAATAAAATTGGTGGCACTCGCCACACTTCATGATACAGCCACGCTTTCCAATCCCTTTTGTAAGGCGGTTTCCATGATGCCTGGCATACCAACTCCTTCTACGCGATAGGTAGTGATATCGGTGATACCCATGAAGCCGAAGATAAACCGGAGATAGGGCTCACCAAAATCAAAGGACTTCATCGGCCCATCCGAATAAACGCCATTGAGGCAATCGCCAGGTAAACCTTTTTGTTTGTAAGTAATCCTTCTGCTTTGCCTCCAGCATAAGAAAAGGTTTTGCCGGCTCTTACTATATGATCTATCCAGGCTTTCAGGGCCGAAGGAATATTGAAGTTGTACAATGGTATACTGATCACGATGATGTCGGCCTGCACTAATTCATGTACGGCCAAATCAGAGCTGTAGAGCGTATCTTTCTGTTCCTGGGAGTGTTCGGCGTCCGGCATTCTATAGGCTACCGGATGAATGGCATTCAGGTGGATATAATTCTTTTCAACCGTATCGTTAACGCTCAAAGTACTTCCCGGATACCGGACTGAGAGTAATTCGATAATGCGGTTGGCCAGCATAATGCTATGTGATTGGTTACCTCTGGGGCTGGAGGTAATATGCAAGATGTGCTTCATTGTATTGTCAATAAAGTAGTTATGAATAAAGTGTGAATGTTTCGCCCCTGCGCAGGTTTGCAAGTGCAAGCTATGTACATTTGTTGGGGTATTACGCAGGCTAACCTGAAGGTTAGTGGTTCCCTGTAGTATACTGTCTAATACGTTATTATGAATACAGCTCAGGTTTCAGTTAGCCTTTCTACAGGGTGTTTAAATGCGCTAAGCGCAGTGGAAGATGCTATGTATGTAGTGGGTGGTAAATGGAAGTTAAGGATCATTATTGCACTTGCCGATGGCAATAAGCGATTTAATGAATTGCAGCGAATGGTAAAGGGTATTTCGGCCAGGGTCTTGTCCAATGAATTGAAGAACCTCGAATTGAATGGATTTGTACTAAGGAATGTAGATACCTCAACTACTCCTGCCTCAGTTGAATATGCACGTACTGAATATGCTGAAACTTTGCGTACTGTGCTTGTTTCATTGCAGGAGTGGGGCGCTATGCACAAGAAGAAGATAACCCAGCGATGAACTATTTGGCCAGGTCCAATACCAGTTGTTTAAATTCTGTAAAGTTGTCATTCTCCTCCTGGAAGCTATCGTGACTGATCATCCGGATAGCCGCTATTTTAGTGCTGGGATCAACTACAACATAATTGCCCAGATAGCCATCAGCACGGTAGACCCTGTTTCCACTGTACTCTTTCCTGCTTAAAGCTAGATTAACAGGCCCCAGGTTTTCACTTATATAAGGCCAGGGATTTTCACCAAATACTTTTTGAATGGCTGCAAAGTACACGTCACGCGAAGTATACCTGCCCTTTATTTTTGTACTTTCTCCATAAACGATTTCGACAACCCGGCTTTTGTCAAAGTGGCAATATGAGCATCATCAATGATGGAGGTTGTTTTTCATAGTCTATCCACCACAACAGCCCATACCCTTCAAATTGTTTACAAGGGGTAGTTACTTGATCAATAAACCTGGCTGCTATTATTTGCTGCCCATTGTAATTTCCTTTATGCAGCAATAAAAGCCCGATCTTGGCAAAGTCGGCCGGCTTTAGCTGACAGCCCGACATCACATGGGGGTTGCCCACACTGTCTAATGACCAGGTAAAATCAGTAATGCCCAGTGGCTTAAAAAGCCGCTCACCAATGTATTCATCCATCCGCTTGCCGGTGATCTTTTGATAATGCCGGCCATGAGGTTCAGCGATTTATTGTTGTAACTCCATACCTCGCCAGGCTTGCTCGAAAGCTCTGCTGTCAATGCTAACTGTACAAAGTCCGGACTGGGGTGGATCTCTATGGAGGCATTCGGATTGTTTTGAATGCCGGTAGTCATGTTCACCAGGTGTCGCAAAGTAATCAACTGCTTTTGTCCTTGTCTCCATTCGGGATAGTATTGGGCAACAGGAACATCCAGGCTGTCAATCAACCGGTCATTAAGCATACAGGCAACAGAAAGTCCTACAATGCTTTTGGTACACGACATCGTTTCAATCTTATTATCCGCACGCCCAATACCAAAATACTTTTCGGCAATTAATTCATTGTCCTTGTAAATGATAATCGCTTCAGAGTGTGTTTGTGCTGCTTTTTTTTTAGTAGAGTATCAAGCTTGATCTTATTGACCGTTTGTGCGTAATCAAACAAACTGATCAAGCAACCAAGTGCGATCAAAAGAGTTGTCTTGTTCATGGCTTCCTGGGTTTAAGATGCGGTGGATGATTACTAATTTAAACTTTTTCCAGGCAAATGCTGCTAGTGCTTTTGAATCAAGGTATGCTTTGAAACCTGGCAGGAGCCTGGTGAGAGCATGTTGCTAATATGTAAGCAGTTTGATAATCAATAGGGAATAGGACGTAGGAAATAGTGCCAATGAAATGAGCTTTGCTTAAGCCCTGCCGTAGTACCGTAAAGCGTTTTCTGGCAGTATGATCCTGTAATTGGAAGGGTACAACTTTCTTTCCGGGAGGAGATGCCGGGTTCTATTGGGGTTACATTAGGCGCCGTCTATCCGGCCCAGGTAGTATTGTAGCTTTTGGGTGATCAATTCTATTGGTAAGTCTTCCTGGGGGTCAATCTGAAAAGATTCATACTGGTCTTTGGGTTTTACACCGGGCGGAAATGCTTGCAGACTTTTGTCGAGGCAAAAACCCAACATGAGTTTTTGCGGTTGAGCCATAGGTAGCCCAGCTTTTTGCCCTTATAGCTGAAGAAGGGTATCTGGAATTTCCGTTCGTGTACAATGGCAGGGTTAAAGCCGGTTATGAGCTGATAAAGTGCCAACAAGCAGCCTTGATAAGGTTCGGGTTTGCTGAGGTAATATGCTTCCAGTTTGGAGTTCATGTTATTTAGACAATTCAATCCATACGGGTGCATGGTCGCTTGTTTTTTCCCATCCACGTACTTCACGGTCTACACCGGCAGATTTCAAACGGCCGGCCAGTTGGGGGCTTAATAAAAAGTGATCAATGCGCAGGCCGGCATTGCGGCCATAGGCGTCCCGGAAATAATCCCAAAAGGTATAGATTGTTTCATTAGGGTGAAGTGTACGCAGCGCATCCGTCCAGCCCTGTGCAGCCAGTTTGGCAAAGGCAGCTCTTGTTTCGGGGCGAAACAAAGCATCCTCCACCCAACGTTCGGGTTTATACACATCCAGTTCAGTGGGCATTACATTATAATCACCGGCCAGTACCACCGGTTTATCCTGTGCCAGCAGGGTTTTCGCATGTACCGTCAGCCGCTCAAACCAACTTAGTTTATAATCGAATTTGGGACCAGGCGCCGGATTGCCATTGGGCAGGTATAAGCACCCGATCACGATGCCATTCACCGTTGCTTCAATATACCTGCTATGCGCATCTTCGGGATCGCCTGGCAAGACACGGGTTATTTCTTTGGGTTGTTCATGGCGGGCCAGGATGGCTACCCCATTCCAGCTCTTTTGCCCATGCCAGATGGCATGATAACCTGCTTCTCGGATCGCTTCTTCAGGAAACTTTTCCTGTGGCGCCTTCAGTTCCTGCAGGCATACTACATCCGGTGTCGTTTCACCCAACCAGCGTAATAATACAGGTAAGCGCCCATTCACGCCATTCACATTGTAGGTAGCTATTTTCATGGTAAGGACCTTTTGTTGTCCGAACCTTAAAATTAGGGAATCCGCCGGAAGAAATGGGTGCGAGGATCAATGACAAAATTGAGAAATAACAAAGCCGGAGGCTTTGAAATAGCCGTCATCCCGCCATGTGGCAGGAAGGCTGGCGACTGAGATGGATTATTTTTGAGGTCAGCGTAGCTGATGAGTTGGATCTTCAACTCCTGTATCAATGCTTTGATCTCCTTGTCCGTCCATAGGTCCGTAACGCCCTGGCGGTCTTCCGCTACATTTTCATAACCAATATGGTGAATGGCTTTGGCTTCTGCATCGTTGAGTGCGGGATGGTCGAGGTAGAGATAGGTTTTGCCAGGTTGTAAAGAACGTAACATGCGGGCAAAGCTTTTTTTCTTTTCGGCCAGCGTGGCATGAGCCCCATCGTAAGTAACGTATTGAACAGCATAATCGGCCAGGTCGATATCGATCTTGTATTCCTGGGCCAGCTTTTTAGTAAGGGCCCTTACTTCATTGTTCATATCCGTGCAGCCCATATGGGCAGATACATGGCTGATGCGGGGAATTTTTTCAGCGCCAGTTCAATCTGTGCACGGAATTCTTTTTCAATGTCTGCTATTTTCCACGGATGTTCTATCAAGGCGCCATCGGGGTAGTTTTTATTGGGCCATATCATAGGATAAAAATAACCGTCCGCGTTGGTGAGGCTGGGGCAATTGGATACCGGCCTCCATTTTATATTATCCCACTCGCTGGTAATAGCCAGGTGGATGCCTACATCCACACCGGGATTGGCGGCCAGTAAAGCAGCCGCTTCGGGAAACCAGGGAGAGGGCACGATCACTTCTATCGATTGTTCGATGCCTTCTTTATAGGTTTTAATAAGGGCCAGGTTACCACTGTGTGAAAACCCCATATCATCGCCACGGATGATGAGCCGGGGAGCTGATTGTTGGGCACAGGAGGAGTTATATACAAGGAGGGCCAGGATAAAGGGCAACAATTGTTTCATAGAAAATAAGGTGGTTTAATAAAAAAACTTGGGCCCTTAAAAGCGGTTAGCGATGGGTGAGGCACCAAGGGTTGTTTACTAAATATACATCATTTTCATTTGGCATGGTACACCGACTTGAACCTGGCCAGGGAGCCATGCGTGCGCGGTTCAAACTGAGGTTATCGGCCGAGATCGTAAAATTGTCAACCATTTGCAGAGCTTTCAGGAAACTGGATTCAAGAGCCAACTGGCGGCAGGCCATTTGGGTAGATACCATCTTTGAAAACTTAATGCGGTTGAGGGGCTTATTTCAAAACTACCTGAAAAGCCATTGCACCCGCCATTGCCAACAATCCTGCTGCCATCGTCTTGCAGGATCAGGTGGGGTTCCTTTATGAATGTGCTATCCACCAGCACCGGTTTGCCCATCAGTTCAACCAATTTCCAATAGCGGTTCAGGACGGCGTAGGCCGATTTGGAGAGTATATAATGAGCCGCATGGTTGCCTGTAATTTTGTTGCCACTCATATCGAGTTGGGTAAGCGTATTTTCTCCTACGAAGTAGCTGGCAGGCCCATCGGCATTGAGTAAAGTGATGGTATTGCCGGCTGCGTTCCAGCTAAAATTGCCCTTGCTTTCCTGGGCACTATCATTCCTGTCCAGGTATTTTGTTCTTCTAAGGTAGGTCAGGTCCCTGTTGAGGTAAATGGTGGTTTGTATGCCGGGACAATCCGCGCAGGGCAATACACCGCGGTAGATGCCATCCCAATCGAGCGCATTTTGACTACTGTGCGGATCGGTGGAGGTGGTGGGTGTAGTGCTGCTCGTGGCTGGTGTGGGTGTATTGCATTGAAATAAAATGACGGCCAACAGGATGAGTGTGCAGATAAACGTTGTCTTTTTCATTATTTCAGCTTTAAAGTAAAATAATAGAATACGCTATCTACGGCTGTTCAGCGGGCAGTTATGTCTATGCTTGTTAGATTAATAAATATAGTTAAAATATTTTATGAAAAGGACTGATCAGGCAAGGGACCTTGCCCGGTTTTATCAATCCTTGGCAAAGTTGATCACCATTTCTGTGACCTGGAAACAACTGCGGGCAGGCTTTTTTTCGCCGGGCACCACCAGGCGAAAGGGACCTTCCCTGCTGGCAGGGGTTTTCCTTCCAGTTCATGGGCCAGGATCACTACCCGGTCAGTAAAGGACGAATCCAGTTCGGCCAGGGAGAAAGTTACTTCGTATCCATCGGCGCAGCGCACCAGCAGGTATTGCGCCATGTTTTCCCTTTGCAATTGTTTGCCCGTAGCAGCACCTGCCAGCGTAAGGATGTCCTGAACTGCTACACCTGAATATGTATGGTTATTGCCATCGCGGTCCTTCAGTGTGGCTGTTGTTTGCTTCATTTTGACAAGGTCGGCAACAGTAAGCTGCAACGGCTTTTTTACTTCTCCGCTTATTTTGATAAAGTCAGGCACGGCTTTTTCCTGTGCCTGCAGGTAATGGAATGATAAAGTAGTAACCAGGAGTAAAAGATACAAGCGGGCTGTTTTCATGTTCATTGCTTTATAAAAGGATTGGAAAAACGTTTATCAGTAATAAAAGTTGAATCGGTTAGCATCTGCAGAAAGGCGATGAGGTCCTTCTTTTCACCAGGCGTCAATCCCAACTGGTGATCGTTCATGCCCGACTGGTTGTTTTGCAAAAAAATACTCAAGGTGGGGCTTTCCTGTATATGTTCATTGTAATGGTCTACCACTCCCTCCAGCGTGGCAAAGCGGCCATCGTGCATATAGGGGCTGTAAGGGCAATATTGCGCAGCGTGGCTACCCTGAACCTGCCCCGGTCGTAAGACCGGCCCGTAATGGTTTCGCGGCCTGCATCTTTTGAAATACTATCCAGTCCATTGTTGTGATACTGTTCCGTGAAAGTTTTCGGGCCTCCATGGCAATGCGCACAGCCGGCGCCGCGCTTGTTGCTGGAGGGATTGGAAAAGAACAGGTCCATCCCATTTTGCTCGCTCGTAGTCGGTTCGTATTGACCTCGCAGGTAGTCGTCATATTTCGCATTGGCACTGATGAGCGTTCGCTCAAACTGCGCCAGCGCTTTTACTATTTGGTCACCTGTTATGTAAGACGAGCCGAATGCTTTTTTGAATAAGGTAGGGTAGGGGTGGGTGTTTTGTAATTTTTTGGCCGACAGTTCCAACGCCTGGCCCATTTCATGGGCATCAGTCAGTGGTACCTGCGCTTGTGCTTCCAGCCCATTGGCCCGGCCATCCCAAAAGAAGTTACGTACCCAAAGCAGGTTGGCCAGCGACATGGAATTGCGTGGCGTACGTGTACCGTCTATACCCGTGCTCAAAGCCTGCCCGTCCGTAAAGGCCCGTTCCTGCTGGTGACAGTGCGCACAGGAAATGCGATTATTGGCCGACAGCTTGGTTTCATAAAACAAACGCCTGCCCAGGTACACCCCTCTTCCGTGAGGGGATTATCGGCGGGTATATATAGCCTGTTGCTGAAATAAGCAGGGTATTCCAGCTTGTAAGGCTTGGCAGGTATTGTAGGGATGGTCACAGCGGCCAGGCACACAAAGGCCACTACAATACATCCGGCTTTCATAATAGAAGCTTGCATGCTGTTACACGTATTTTTACAACCGGTATATCAAGTTAGCAAAATAATTCCTGCCTGGTTCCGGATAGCCTTCTGCCAGGGCATAGTTTTCACCCGTCATATTATTGATGCCGGCTTCAACGGAAAAATACTTCCATATAGGAGCCTGTACCCGTGTGTTCAGCAAGGTAAAGGACCCCGTCGTCGTGCCATAGGTCGTACTGTATCTTTTGAATTGTATTCTGAATTGACCTGTATAGAAAACTTATCCTGCAACTGGTATTGCACAAACGCAAAGAGTTTATGTTCGGGAACATCTATAAACCGGATAGCCGGATTGCTTAGGTTATTGCGTTTCACATAGGTATAATTGGCTCCGGCCCTAAATGAAGGAATAACCAGGTATTCAGCGCCCAGTTCGGCGCCCAGGTATTCCGACTGACCTACATTCTGCAACTGACTTTGCCATACCTTCCTTACCGAATCATACTTTACATTGTTCACCATCAGTATCGTATTGTTGATCTTGCTATAGAAAAGGGCAGCCTGCACCGTAAGACGGTTATTGAAATAACCTTTGTAACCCAATTCATAATTCAGTGCATATTCGGCATTAAGGTTGGGATTGGGGATCGCTGTTCCCAGGCGGTACGAGTACCGGTCTTTCGTAGTGGCAAAACGGGTTTTACGCGCTACAGCGAGGTTGAGCGTATTGCCGGCATCCAGCCTGTATTCAAATCCTCCCTGTATATTAAACGCATCGTTGTTGTTCGCAGGGTAGGGGCTGATGGTTTTCGTGGTGGCGTTGTAATCCTGGGCTTTGATGCTCGACCTGCTATTAAAGCTAAGGCCGGTCAATAACAACAGCCTGGGTGTGAGCTTCAATTCATTTTCAATGCCGGCTGTCCAGGTCTGGTCCGACATCCTGCGCCTGGGTTCCCCTTCATTGTTTTCGCGGTGTACATCCTGCTTGTATTGAAGCGTTGCTTTCAGCGTATTCTTTTGCTGCCAAAAGGTATGGCCATATTCAGCTATGCCGCCAATCGTATAATCATTGTAATGGCTTTTAAAAGCATAGGGCCGCGATATTGTGGTATAGCTGGCATCGTCGTACGAGTTGAGCTGGTTTTTAAAACGGTCGTAATAGAACCTTGTTTTAATGTATTGCTGACTGTCGATGGTGGTATGCGAAATAAAGTACAGGCTTTGTTTATCCCAATAAGGCCACTGCCAGTAGCGGGGCTTTTGAGCTGGCTGTTGAGCGTATCGTTACCAGCATATACGGGCGATCCTTTTTTACCATGCTGGTACATATAGCTCAGGGCATATTCCGATCTTTTGCCGGGTGTATAACCCAGTTTGATGCTGTATTTTTCATCCGTGCTATATGAGTTGTTCCGGCTGTTTCCATTCTCGGTTTTCGTGGGCTTGAATTTTGACGACAAAGGAAAGGAGTCCCTGTTCATTTTGGAAGCACTGGCCTGTATATAAAACTTACCCAGGTTGCTGCCTATATTGATATTCGCGCGGTAGCTACCCGAAAGCCATCCGCTGGCCCCATTCAATTCAAATTGTTTAACCGACTTGCTGGTTACCAGGTTGATGGCGCCGCCCAGGGCATTAGGGCCATAGAGTACCGAGGTGTATCCTTTTGATACATGGATGGCGGCCAGGTCGAATGTGGTAAAGCGGGCAAGGTCTACATAACCGTCATAAGGTATGTAAACAGGTATGCCATCAATGAGCAATGGAACCTGGCGCAGGTCAAACCCACGTAAGTAGATCATGGCTTCATTGCGGGCACCCACGGCTGATAAGTGGATGCCGGGAAGCATGTTCAAGGATTTCGATACATCGTTCTTAGCAAATTCCTGTAGCCTGCGGGCACTAAGGAAGGTATTAAGCGGAGGTCTTTTTCACTGGTCACCACTACTTCTCCCATCGTGAAGATATGCTTGGGTAGTGAATCTGTTGTAACAGGTGCGGGAGGTTTTGCCGGGGTTTGTGCCTGACCTAGCTTGCCCAGTATGCACAGGGTAAAAAGCAGTCTTTTGATCATAAATTCTCAGATTATTAAGCGTTATGTCTTCAAATATATAACGCACTGACTAGATTCCCATATTATGGTATGGAGGCTACCGGGAGGTAGTGGAAGGAGTGAAAAGTTGATAAGTTGAAAGGCTTAGGATTGCAGCCGTTTAGTTTCCTGTTCCAGGAATTTGTGGAATCGGTCCCGCAATTGGTAGTGGTAGGTGATCATTTGACGGGCTTCTGCTGAAATGGAGGAGCCACCGCCTTTTTCGCCACCGGTAGCGGTGATCACCAGCGGGGTGGCGCTCATTGTGTTGAGGCGGTTTACAATTTCCCAGGCTTTTTTATACGACATGCCCATTTGCCGGGCCGCTTGATTAATAGAACCGGTTTTTTCAATATGTTCCATCAGTTCAACCGGACCGGGGCCTAAAAAGCGGATGCCATCGCCTTCTATCCAAAGGCTGCCACTTACTTTATAGGCGCCCTTTTTTTAGTATGTCCTTTATTGGCTTTTTCATGCATGTACGCCCATTGTCTTGTTGGATGGGATAAGACGGTAAAGGTATTGCCTTTTCCACATTGCCCCACGCCTGATATTAAAACTTGAACGGTGTCTTTCCTTTGCTGATGAAGACCTCTTTTTGCGGCGGCTCACTTCTATTTCCATTCCGTTGGTCACCACCACCGTACCCCTTCTCCACGTCGGTATTCGTCAATATGCTGCAGGTTAATGAGAAAGGTTTTATGAACGCGCAGAAAATGCGTGGTAGAAAGCAGGTCGTCATAATCCACCAACGGCCTGGATACCATCACCGAGCGGTTGTGTAATAAATGAACAACTGTATAACTCCCTTCGGCTGCGCAATAGATGATCTCTTCCAGTTTTACCACCGTAAAGCCTTTGAAGGTAGGCAGGCAGAGCCGCATTTCCGGCAACGTGCCGGCTTCCATGATGGTTTGTTCAAGCGTTTCCATATCGTTCAATTCTTTTTCAAAGATGGTTTTCGGTTGTGTACCTGGTTAGTATACAAATATGTTCCAATAAACCTATTTTACCACCTGTTTTTGAGTAGATGAATATAGGGCGGGTATTTACACTGCTACTAAAGAAAACACCCTTTTACTCAAATGCGTAATGGGTTTATGGGCAGTAGCACAGTAGCCGGCTGGCCAATACTAAGCCCGCTATCATGTTGAACAAGTGTTGTAAGGCGCACTTTAAAATTTTAAGGTCAAAGCGCGTTTTGATACAGTATATTCGCTCCTAAATTTGTAATCAATTCCAACAGTATGAAGCGTTTTCTGTTAATCCCACTCCTTTTTATAGCCAGTGTATTGTTTTCCCAGTCAACCAGTACCGAGTTGCTCCTACCCGATTCATTGGGTTGGAAACTGGGCAGCCAGGCTTATACGTTCCGCTTGTTCACCCTGGAAGAAGCCTTGGTAAAAATGAAAAGCATCGGTCTAAAGTATGTTGAATTGTATCCGGGCCAGAAGATCACCAAACAAGGAACGGCCACCACTGCTTTTACGGCCTCGGCCGAGGACCGGGCGCTCATCAAAAAATTATTGAAAGATAATGGCATCAAGGCTATTTGTTATGGTGTGGTAAGTGGTAGGAATGAAGAAGAGTGGCGCGCCATTTTTGAATTTGCCAAAGAGATCGGTATTGAACACATTACTACCGAACCACCTATGAACCAGTTGGAAACGCTGGACAAATTTTGCAAAGAGTACAATATCCGGGCAGCCCTCCACAACCATCCCGTACCTGCCGTGTACTGGCATCCGGCCATCTTGCTGGATCAATTGAAGAACCGCAGCAATATGATCGGTGTATGTGGCGATGTGGGTCACTGGGTACGTTCAGGACTTGATCCCGTAGCTTGCATTAAAGAGCTAAAGAGCCGTTTAATTGCTTTCCATATAAAGGACCTGCACGTGTTTGGATCAAAGGCGGCGCACGATGTTCCCTGGGGCACAGGCGTAAGCAATATTGCCGGTGTGCTCAATGAGCTGAAGCAACAGGGTTTCAAAGGTTATTTTTCTGTGGAGTATGAATACCAGTGGGAGAACAGCCTGCCGGCAGTACAGGAAAGCACACAATATTTTATGCGCGTGGCCAAAAGGATCAATACCGGTAATTAATCGCTTTTTGTCTACCCATCTTCCCCTGTGGTCTACTGATGAGCTGTCGGTAGGCCACAGGGGTTTTAGCTTTAGGCCAGGTATCAATAAAAGCAGTATGAAAGCATCTACCGAAAGAAAAATTATCCGCTGGCTACACATCATACTTAGTATCCCTGTAGTGGGCTATATCTATGGTCCCGTGGCCTCCTTGCACTTTGCAGCGCTCTTTACCAAAATTGTTTGCTTTCCTGTAATCGTACTCTCCGGGTTGTGGTTGTGGAAGGGACAGCAGCTAAGGAAATGGATACGCTAGCGCTTCTCCCGCACATAAAGGATGGCGCATTCTCCAGTTCCTTGTCGCAATTTCCTTCTGTCGCCAGCCTCTGGCTGGTGACGTCTATTTCAAAGCCTCCGGCTTTGTGTCCAGGAAAAATGCTTATCGCCTAGCCACTTGCCTTCCCCTACGCCTCCTTGCCACGTTTTAATATCTTCCATCCACTGATGGAAGGCGTTACCGATGCTGCCTGATACGGCCCGTCATAGCCAAGGGCCTCGGGTGATTGGCCTACCCACTCACTTTTCCTGCCCTCGAAAGTGATCAGGGAGCGCAGTGGGTCGATCGTCATCGTGGTAAACAAAGCATCTTTGTAAGGGCAGGTGCTGGCAATCAGTGGATGAGCCTGTATAATATCTTTTGCATAACTCTCATGCGAGTACTTGCCGCCACCAATCCAGAAATAAGAAGCCGAATTAAGGTGCACATAATAAATATCCTTTACCTGGTATTGTGCATCAATGTGCGTATGGCCATTGATCGCTACTAATATTTTGTCGGCGGCCGTGCTTAGTATATCCTGTATCTCCGTGGCATTGTCAACGGCTGCAGGCCCCGCCAGGGGCTGGTGCGATACCACCACAATGGGACCATTGGTGCTTGCTAATTTTTCTTTGAGCCAGGTGCTTTGTTCGGCATTTATAAACGAGGGATATCCCTCTTTATAAGTGGGCGAACCTTTATCGTTTCCATCCAATACAATGAAAGTAATGTCATCCACCTTTTGTGTATAGTAACGGCCGGGCATTCCATAGGCGCTAATGCATTGGTCTTTGGTGAAGCCGCCATCCGTATCGTGGTTGCCAATTACATGCAGCCGGTTGGAATGCGCCTGGTTAAACAGATCGATCACGCTCTTATTCTTATCGGCGGGAATGGCAAAATCACCCATTTGCAGTATGGCATCAGGCCTTACCTTTTTCATGTGCTGTACAAAGGCCTGCATACGACCCGGGCCATCGTGCATAATGTCCTGGTGAAGGTCTGTGATCACACCCACTTTTACCGCCTTCTTCATGCCTTTGACCGTATTCATAGCGGCGGCAGGAATAGTGAAGGCCATACAGGCGCTGGCAGTGGTGGCTATAAAGTCGCGGCGGGAAAAATAACTTGGTTTTTGGTTGGTTGGCTGGCCATATACGTTGGTGATGGTAATGGGCATAAGTTACACAAACAAAGCCGCCCTTTTGATAAGAAAACGAAATCCAGCCGTTCATGGGAGCAGCCCGCTTACCGTGTTATTTATAATATTTTAATAATCAGGTAGATATATTCGGCCGTCCACGTTCTATCCGCCTCTGGTCCGAAAATATTGGGAATGTTCCTAATAAATTAGTTGATCTCCGAATTAATTAGTAGTATTGTTCTATAAAGCAACAACAATGGTAAAACTCGCTAAAAGGGAAGAGCAGATCATGATCGTATTCTGGGATTTGAAAAAGCCTTTATACGTGATATCATCCCCCACCTGCCCGACCCCAAACCCCATTACAATAGTGTAGCCACCATGGTAAAGATCCTGGAGGATAAAGGTTTCCTTAGCCATGAGGCCGTAGGTAATATGTATGAATACTTCCCCGTGGTCGACCGGGAAGATTACCAAAAACATGCCATCAAGGATATCGTGAGCCAGTACTTTGATAATTCTTATCCGCGTATGCTGGCCTTTTTGCCAAAGAACAAAACCTATCAGCAGAAGAGCTTAGTGAGATAGTGAACATCATTAAAACCAAGAAGAAATGATGCATTATATTACCAATGCCGGCATCATACTGGCAGGCTGCTTGATCTTTTACAAGCTGCTGTTGCAAAAGAAACCTTTTTCCGTGCCAACCGGTGGATACTATTGGTATGCCTGGCCTTGTCTTTCGGGTTGCCCTTGTTGCAGGTGCCCCAGCAATTTTCCTTCCGTAAGGCCAAAGCCGTAGTGGAAGAGCCCGCCCTCGAAATACCCGCCGTAAACAAGGTGGTCAATGCACCACAGGAATCGACGCCTGTTACTACACCCACTACTACCAGCCCCACCGTCAACAATACCCGCGAATTAAAAGCACCGCTTATTACCTGGCAGCAGGCCCTTACCTGGGCAGGATGGCTCTACTGGTTTGGGGTTATTGTATTTGCCATCAATTTCCTGGTGCAGCTTATTAACTTATTGTACCGTGCTTATACAAGGCCGGTCATCCGCGACGGGCGCTACCGTATTGTAGAGCTATCGGGCGATCAGGCCCCCTGTTCCTTTTGGAACAATATTTTTATCAATCCCGAAAAATATGATTGGGAAACCTATAACCAGATACTGCTCCACGAAAAGATCCATATAGAACAGCGCCATAGCTTCGATCTGCTGCTGGCCGAGCTCGTTATCGTTTTTCAGTGGTTCAATCCCTTTGCCTGGCAGTACCGCAAAGCCCTTGAAAACAACCTGGAGTATTTGACAGATGACCAGCTGGTCAATCACCAGGAAGTAGAAAGAACTACTTATCAGTTGAGTTTGCTCAAGGTATCGGCCCCACATTTTCCTTTAAACCTTACAACCAATTATAATCAATCCCTCCTCAAAAAAGAATAGCCATGATGAACGTAAAAAAATCGAACCTGCACACTGCCTGGAAGTATTGTTTTCTGCTTCCACTGCTGGTATTCCTGGTATGCCTGTTAAATGAACCGGTAGCCTATGCCCATAATCCTGTTGCTGATAAGAAAAATGACAACCCCGCCCCCTGCACAATGAAAACATTGATACAGAAGGCGTATGGTTTGCTACCATTAAAAGGAGGATGTGTCCATCCAGTTCCGTAACGACCAGGATGATCATTCTACCAACAGTAGTTCTTTTAAACTTAGTGACCTGGGCGAGTTGCCACGCGAAAAGGCCGGTGTTTTTCCGTAACGCGTGAAGCGGGTACCATACAGTTTAGCGGCCGCTTTGAAGGCGATCAGGGTATGGGCCGTTATAAATTTACTCCCAATACAACTTATGCCGAGGCCATACGCAAAGAAGGCATTGAATTGAGAGATGATAAAGATATTATGGTCTTCTTCCTGGTAAATGTCAGCCAGTCTTATGTAAAAATGCTGAAGGCCAATGGGTATACCGAATTGCGCCGGAATGATGTGATCCCCATGGCTGCCCTTAAAATTGATGAAGCGTATATCCAATCCATCAAAAAAGCGGCATACCTGATGTATCCTTACGTAACCTGATTCCTTTTAAATCTTTGGGTATTAATGGCGATTACATAGCCGAGATCCGCAAAGCAGGTTATCCCAATGTAACCGCCAACCAGCTCATCACGTTTAAATCGCAGAACATTGATGCCAAATACATTGCCTATGTACGCAGTGCTACGGCCACACCTTCCAGGCCTGCATCAAAAGACGCTAATGCTAAGGAAGAAACAGGTAAGGTGGATATTAATACCAATGTCAAAGTAAATACCAATGTAAATACAGATGTATCGGCCAATGACCTGGTAGCCATCAAATCCCTGAATATTGATCCTGCTTATATTCGTTCTATAAAAGAAGCTGGTTTTGATGACCTGCCCAATCACCAGTTGATTGCTATGAAATCGCAAGGCATCACGGCCGAATACATCAGGGAGTTAAGGTCGGCCGGGTTCAAAGACCTGCGCGCCAATGACCTGGTAGCCATCAAATCGCTGAATATTGATGCCGCCTATATCAAATCAATAAAGGAGGCCGGTTTTGATGACCTGCCCAATCACAAATTGATTGCCATGAAATCACAAGGCATCACGGGCGAGTATATAAAAGGGTTAAAGTCATCAGGCTTCAAGGATCTGTCGGCCAATGATGTGGTGGCTTTCAAATCACAAAACATAACGGCCGAATACCTGAAGTCGTTTGAAGCATTGGGATTTAAGGATATACCGGCCAGGAAGATGATGCCGCTGAAATCCCTGAATGTAACGCCTGAGTTTATCACAGCTTTCCGGGATGCAGGATACAAGAATATTACCCTGCAGGATGCCATCACCTTAAAATCGCTGAACATAACACCTGCGGTGGCCAAAGAATATAAGGAATTGGGTTTTGAGGATACCTCCTTGCAGGACATCATCAGCGCCAAGAGCACAGGTACCACACCAGGTTTTATTACTTCGATGAAACAAAAGGCCATAACCTGAAAAGCCTTAGCAAATACATACAGTTAAAAACAATTGTAGACTAAAAGTATAATTGTCAGGGGGAGCCCGTCGAAACCGACTTAGGGTGGGTCGCCCTCTCATGGCGGCTCACCCTGATCCTCAGCACTCGTTCGCGGCTGGCGAGTGAGGTTTTCAGTAGCCTCCGGCTATAGACCTGAACAGTAGCCTAAAAAGCCTGTCGAAGTCCATACCAAGTGTACTTATAATAGCCATGAACACAGAAAAAGCCTTCCGGTTTACGGGAGGCTTTTCTTATTTCGTAAGGTGTTATTTGAGATGAGTGGCCAGGAATTTAAAAACGTTTTTGCGGATGGGTTCCGAATCAAACGTGGGTCCAAACTGAGGTGCGCGGGCACAGGAAGAGGAATAAGGCGGCATATTTTTTCATATAGGAAGGTATTTAACCAAACTTACAAAAAAGCCGGCATCGATTGCGTGAGAGCAGTATGGAACATTGGTGGGGATGCAATATCTTTCGGGTCATGAAAAGGATATTCCTGTTAATGATGCTTGGCTGCTGTTGCCTGGTGCCTGCCGCATGGGCGCAGGGCACTCAAAAATTATGGTATACAAAACCTGCCAAGGCGTGGACCGAGGCCTTGCCGGTGGGCAATGGCCGGTTGGGCGCCATGATCTTTGGGGGCGTGCAAGAAGAATTGCTCCAGCTCAATGAAGCTACTTTGTGGAATGGAGGCCCGGTAAGAACCAATGTCAATCCCGGGGCGTATGATCAACTGCAATTGGTGCGCGAGGCATTGTTCAAAGACGAGAATTATACCCGGGCCTGGGAGCTTACCAAAAAAATGCAGGGTTATTATTCTGAAAGTTACCTGCCATTGGGTGATCTGCGCATCAGGCACCTGCTGAATGATACAGTGACCACAAGCTATTACCGAGACCTGGATATTACAAATGCAATGGCCACTACACGGTTTACCGCTGGTGGCACTACCTATACCCGCCAGGTGATCAGCAGTGCGCCCGACCAGGTGATCCTGATCAGGTTAACAGCCGATAAGCCGGGTAGCTTGAATATTCAGTTGCAGGCTTCTTCACCCGTCAAGCACCAGGCCTATGTGATCAGTTCCACCGAAATAGCACTTAAAGGAAAAGCGGCTTCTCATATCGATCCCAATTATGTGAGGTCTGAAAAACCAATTACCCAGGATGATCCGGCAGGTTGCCGGGGCATGCGGTTCGATTGGCGCATCAAAGCCTCCAGCCAGGGTGGGCATATTACAGCCGATAGCAATGGCATCAGCATTACAGGGGCCACCGAAATACTGGTATATGTAACAGCAGCTACCAGCTTTAATGGGTTTGATAAATGCCCCGATTCGCAAGGCAAGGATGAAACCAAAATAGTTACGGGTTACCTGACGGCTGCACTTAAAAAAACTGGAGCAGTATATGGAAGGCTCATGTGGCCGATTACCAGCGCTTTTTTAACCGCGTACAATTTGAGCTGGCTGGTGGGGTAGGAAATACCAATGCAGCATTGCCTACCGATCAGCGTTTGTTGGGTTATACTGAAGGTGCGAAAGACCCTGCGTTGGAAACCCTCTATTTTCAATATGGCAGGTATTTGCTCATCGCCTGTTCGCGCACGCCTGGTGTGCCGGCCAACCTGCAAGGCATTTGGAACAAGGAAATGCGGCCACCGTGGAGTGCCAACTATACCACCAATATCAATGCCCAAATGAATTATTGGCCGGCGGAGGTAACCAACCTGCCAGAGATGCACCAGGTATTTTTGCAGTTCGTTAATAATGTTTCCAAAACCGGCGCGGTTACCGCCAAAGAGTTTTATCGGGCAGGTGGCTGGGCGGTTCACCATAACAGTGATATATGGAGTTTAAGCAATCCGGTGGGTGATATTGGCAACGGTGACCCCATGTGGGCCAACTGGACCATGGGATCGCCCTGGCTGGCGCAGCACCTGTGGTGGCATTATGAGTTTACGCAAGACAAGGCCTGGTTACGACAAACGGCCTATCCATTGATGAAAGGGGCCGCGCAGTTTTGTTTAGATTTCCTGGTAAAAGATAAAGCGGGTTACCTGGTTACGGCGCCTTCCCTATCACCCGAAAACCGGTTTTTGACGACAAGGGTAAGGCAGGCAGTGTATCCATTGCCACTACGATGGACATGAGTATCATTTGGGACCTGTTTACCAATATCATTGAAGCCTCTACCGTATTGAATACCGATTCGGCCTACCGGGCGATGCTCACGGCCAAGCGCCAGCAATTATTTCCATTGCACATTGGTAAAAGGGCAACCTGCAGGAATGGTATAAGGATTGGGAAGATCCCGAGCCACACCACCGCCATGTATCCCATTTGTTTGGCTTGCATCCGGGACGGCAGATATCGCCGGTAAAAACACCGGAGTTCGCGGCGGCTGCGCGCAAAACACTTGAGTTGCGGGGCGATGAGGGTACGGGCTGGAGCCTGGCCTGGAAAATTAATTTCTGGGCACGATTGCTGGATGGCGATCATGCGTATAAAATGATCCGTGATCTGTTGCGTATTACCGGTCAGGCTGGCACCAACTACGAAAGGGGTGGCGGTTCTTATGCCAACCTGTTTGATGCCCATCCGCCTTTCCAGATCGATGGCAATTTTGGTGGTATTGCCGGTATGACAGAAATGTTGCTGCAAAGTCATTTGGGCGAGTTGCACCTGCTGGCGGCTTTACCAGCTGAGTGGACAACTGGCCATGTAAAAGGCCTCAAGGCACGTGGTAATTTTGAGGTGGCGATGGAGTGGAAGGATCATCAGTTGACCAGGGCTACCATCACTTCGCTGGCTGGCGGTAGGTGTAGCATTCGCACAGCGATCCCGATCCGGGTAGAGGGCGTACAGGTTACTACAGTAAAGGACGGCAATGGATACCTTACACGATTGAATACGGTGAAGGGTAAGGCATATAAGCTTGTGGCGAATACAGTAACATTGAGCAGTGAGCATGATTAGTGGTGAATGGCTGGCGACTGGTGGAGAATGCTCCTGGAAGCTTTCAAGGGGTGTTTGAAGTGAGAGCGATTGTTAGCTGCAAGTAGCCTGGAGAGCTTTGGGGAGTGTGTACCTCTGCGTATGTTTTGTACGGGCACGATCCGGTTTTTATGGTAACCGAAAAACTTCTTGTTGGCACTTCCGGATTTCAGCCATACCTCATTATGGGAATGATTGAAACTGCTGATAGAAAAGCATTACGCAGATATGTAACGGAATTCATGAAATCTATTAAATCAGACAGCTTGTACAATACTATTCCTTCCATTGCAAATGAAAAAGGTTGGTATGCACATGCACGTGGCGATCATCCTGAAATAAGGGCTAAGTTCTTTGAACTAATCCGAAACTTGAAAGGATACAAAGCTCATATAGTCATAGCAAAAAAAGACCTTGATGTTTTCAATCGAAAGCATAATAATAACCCAACAGAGTTTTATTTCGATGTACTGCATCATTTGCTAAATGGTAAACTAAATGACTGCAAAACATTTTATAACATATACCTTTCACAAAGGGGTAATAATTCGTTGCACGACTTCCAGGAGGCTGTAGCGAAAACGCTAAAAGCCGATGAGGCCAAAAACAAGGGAGTAGTATGTTGCCACCTTGAAATTGTACCGGGGATCGAAATGCCGGAATTCAGCGTAATTGACTACTTGATTTGGGCTGTACAACGTAAACTTCTATTAGGAGAGAGTCGTTATTTTAACGCACTAAAAGATAAATATGAGACGATAGTAAACCTATATGAAGAAATAAAAAACTAAAAATCCTATTGCCCCCGTGCCAGTACTGGCAACACCCATCAGGGATGAGATATGCAGACTAAGAACTTTTTAGCCACCTAAAGGTACGAATTTTATAGCACTTGCATGCAATGGTATGAAATGGGATACAATTAAACGTTTCTTGCTGTAAACCTCAAAGTCCTGGAAACTACATTTAAACCTTATTATGGCTTGTGTTAGGAGTATGATTTGAAAATGATTATCAACGCCTTAGGTGTCGTTAGCCAATCCCCGGCTTCCATACCTCAACCGATAAACAAACCGCTGGAAGCCATTTGGAAGTCACAAAAACATTGATGCCTTTTGAGCACCCGCGCCCATGAAAAGTGTGAGCCGTTGAAAAATGGTAACTTTCCTATATACAAAACAAGGAGGTTACTATGGTAAAGTCAACAATTGAGTTTGACCAGGTAGTAGCTGCAGGCTGCGGTCTGGACGTTCATAAGAACAGTGTGGTAGCCAGTATTGGAGGTCAAGGGATAGTGGAAGAAACCCGAAGTTTTGAGACTTTTACTGCTTCTTTAGAGCAGTTGCGCCATTGGTTAAAGCAAACTGGTATTACCCACGTAGCCATGGAGAGCACCAGTGTTTACTGGAAGCCTGTCTATAATATCCTGGAAGAAGACTTCGAGATCCTGCTGGTTAACGCCCGGCATGTAAAAAATGTGCCTGGCCGCAAAACGGACAAGGCCGATAGCCGTTGGCTGACCAAATTATTGCTCAGTGGATTATTGAGCGGCAGCTTCATTCCACCTTCAGACATAAGAGAAATGCGAGACTTGTTCCGCTATAAAAAGAAACTCACCGGTCAGATTGCTGCCGAGAAGAACCGCCTTCAAAAGATACTGGAAGACGCTAACATCAAGCTCGGCAGTGTCATCAGTGATGTGTTTGGCAAAAGTGGGTCAGCTGTGATCGATGCCATCATTGGCGGCCAAACAGATCCTGCTGTTTTGACCTCCCTGGCCCTTGGTCGGGTAAAAGCATCCAAAGACACCTTGCATAAATCCCTGCAGGGGCGTATCACTGCTCATCATCGCTTCATGCTCAAGACAATCAAAAAGTCTATAGCCCAAATACAGGCAGTTATCGCAGACGTTGACCAGGCGATCGACGAACATCTGCAAAGTCACCAACTGTCTGTTGATCTACTGCAAACCATACCAGGAGTTGGGAAAGATAGTGCCGCTACTATCATTAGTGAAATTGGTGACAATATGGAGGCTTTCCCATCTTCACATCACCTTGCATCGTGGGCTGGTATTAGTCCTGGCAATAATGAAAGTGCTGGTAAAAAAAAAGCGGCCGAATAACAAAAGGCAACCCCCAACTCAAAACCGTTCTAGTAGAATGTGCCTGGGCTGCTACACATTGCAAGGGCGAGGGAAAGGACTACCTACGTAACAAATATTATAGCCTCGCGGTACGAATAGGCGCTAAAAAGGCGCTCATCGCTATAGGGCATAAGATCCTGTGTGCAGTCTGGCATATGATTAAAGACAAGCAACCTTTTACACAACCCGATCCAATTGTATTACAACAAAAAATAAAAACCAAACAGCTTAATGCATATCTGCAGAAGATCAAACAACTCGGATATGAAGCTGTATTGCAACCTTAAAGGCCGAGGCTTTACTGGTATATAAACCGGCACAAAAACTGGCTTCACCTATCAAGCATCCGCAGCTGTGCCTCAGAGCACGTAGAAAAAAATTTGATCCCTTGATAGGTTGATAAGGAACTTCTTGAAGGCTTTTCAGAAAAAAGCCTGTTATATCGATCAACGCTATTTCCACCCTATTACTACCCTTCGACTACCCTAGGACTACCCTTCAGCTACCCTTCGGGTACCCTGTCTTCATACTGTCTTCTTCATTAAATTTACTAAAGCAAGACGTTATTCCAACCGAGCTTGTCCGCTTTTGGCCTTTACCGGCTAAGCTGGCTGCATTGGACTATTTATGGCCTGATGCCACCTAAAAGCCCCCCCGGGATCCTACCAACAGCCATGCAGGGTACATGGGGAATCCATGCGGGGTACACTGAGAAGCCATGGGATATTCAGGTGGGCTACACGGGGGATATACTGCCGCTAGTGTATCCCCAGTGGACTCCCAGTGGACTCTTAGTGGACTCCCAGTGAATACCACTTGAACCACTCCGCCATTTTAGTGGATCGGTACAGCGTATTGTGCGCTTTCTTCACATGGGCATCCTTGCATTGCCATTTTTAGCTCAAAAAGAACAGGGAAGCGTTGCTTTAAGGTTGTCTTAAGGTAGCCTTAACCTTGTGTTAAGGTAGGGTGGGCTTTTATGCTACAGAAGCGCCAAGAAAATGGTCAATATTGGATGGCTGGATGTTTCCACGATGGGCACACAGGAATAATCGGGCAACAAGAAACAGGTTTTGATTGGCTTCGCATATAAGGCTGCTGGAGGCAATTGGCGGGCCGATTGGTTTCAGTGAGGGTTGGTGAAGGATTGGTTGAGATATGGGCTAAATGGGGTTGTAATGGAGTTTAAATAGTATGAACAAGCAGGGGGCATATTGGCTAACCAGCAATGCACTTTGTGTGGGATTTACGCAACGGCGGAAACAAAAAGCAAATCCCTGGTGATGCAGGGGATCTATGATTGGGTTTGGTTCTTTTTTGTCTGGTGTTTGCCTGATCATTGCCTGGTGTTTGCCTGGTATTCCCTTGGTAAAGTCCTGGTAAAGTCCTGATCAAGTCCTGGTCAACCTGTGATCAACCCTTGGCTAACTTCTGGGTAAGCCTTGGGTAAGCCCTGGGTAAGTCTTGCCCATACCCTGATCACCTCCTCATCAGCTCCTGGTCAGCCCCTGGTTTTCCATTTTCCCGCGTATGCTTACTGCCAGGCAGGCTGCCCTTCAGCAGGTATTACCCTCATTTCCCCTATATCCATTGCCGTGCAAGAAATTGCCTACTTGCCTTTCTGCGAAATCCGTCACCATCTTGCATAATCTGCGATTCATTTCCCCTCCACACCTACTTCCTTTACACTGAGCATCACCGCTTTTACAGCGCCCGTACTCACCTGGTCAGCACCGGCATCCAAAGGCGCTTTGCGCAGCTGACGGTCCATATCATAGGTAATGCCCCGGTAATCACTTTTGGCCGCGCCAACGGCCGGACTGCCAGCTTGTAAGTGATAGGTGTCCGTAGCATCCTTTGCCAGCAAGGGATTGACTTGGGTATAAGCGGTATCGGGCAGCTGGCCTGCTCCCTTCGTATTGTAAATAATATTGCCCTTCCAGATGGGGCTGGTATAAGGCCCTTTGATACCAACAGCTTCACCACCGCCCTGAATAACATTGTACGCAATGGTGATATAGGTTGATCCCAGCCCATTGGGCCGCTCAGTGCGCGTAATATTTTCTTCGTTGTCCACCAGGGTATTGAAGACGATCAATACGCGGTCGGGCCGGTCATGCGAGCGCAGGTCGGCTCCATCCGCCACTTCCGCACCGCCATTGCCAATATTGATGGCGGGTTTACAGTTCTCAAAATAATTGCTGTGTATGATATGATCATCACCAAAGATGCGCAAACCCGGTGTGCGCGTAAAATAGTTGCCATATACCTCACAATGGTTGCCATGGCGTAGGGTAAACTGCGCTTTGCAATCGCGGATGGTATTGTAACGTACCGTTACAAAAGAGGCTTTCACCGAGATCAGTTCATTTTCTCCGGCGCATTGTTCAAACAGGTTGTACTCCAGCAAGCTGTGACTGGCCGAAAGGCTATAACCACTAAGGCCAAATTGCAGTGCCTCCGCACCATTGCCTTTCTGCGGTAAAAAGTCATAGAAGTAGTTGTGGTGAATCCATAGGCGCTCCGCAATCTGGTTGCCTTCGCCACGCACACCAATGAATTTGCCCAGCGCATTTTTATGTTGAAAAGTATTGTAATCTACCTGGTGGTCACTGCCCCCAATTGTCAGGTAATTGCCCTCGCCTTGGGTTTGAAACACATTCCTAGTCCACCGGCAAAAACGCGTACCCGCCTGCATCACCGCTTTTTCAGAAGCATGGGTAAACACAAAGCCCTGGATCACGATATAGGCAGCAGGGCTTTCGATCGAAAAGCCGCCCGTGCCTTTGATCTCTACCCCACCTGTTTTTGAGCCATGATGGTAATGGGGCGGGAAGAAGTGCCGCTGTTTTGGATGCTAATATTGGCCGTAGTCGTATATACCCCATTGGCCAGGGTAATTACATCGCCTGGGGCGGCATTGTTGATAGCCGTTTGCAGGGCCGCCAGTGATTTAACGAGGATGTCCTTGGCCAGCGCATGGACCGTGGTACCCAGCAGCAAAAGGGAGGATATAATTCCCTTTAGTAAATAACTGAGCAGCCGGGCTGAGGTATAATTATTCATAGTGTATGCATTGTATCAGCGCACAAGTACGACCAAATAGTGCATCGGATTATCTGTCTTATTTGCTATTAATAAAGGAATATTAACCTAATTTCAGGAACAGACAGGCCGCCGTGTTAAGCTATTGTGAACCAGGTGGTGGGCAAAGGGTATAAGACTATTTTTAGGTCGGAAGCCGGAAAGTCCGCATAACGGATACTTTATCAGGAAACCATAACACACCCATAATACTCGGATATGAAATTCTTTTTACCCTTTTGTTGTTTTGTTATGCTGTCTTCAATAGTTGGGGCGCAAAAACCTGAGGAATTAGCGCAGGCCATGCACGACAAACGGGTACGCTTGCCCAATGGCTGGCACCTGTCGCCGGCCGGCAGTAGTTTGCCCCTGGGCGATCTGCCCCTCAACCTGGCCTTGTCCCGCTCCCAAAAATGGCTGGCTGTTACCAATAACGGACAAAGTGTACAAAGCATTCAACTTATCAATACCCGCCAGGAAAAAGTGGTCGACAATGTAGTGATCGCCAAAAGCTGGTATGGCCTCAAGTTCAGTGCCGACGAAAAATTCCTCTATGCCTCCGGCGGTAACGACAACCGCATTTTACAATATGCCATCAACAACGATAAACTGATCCTGCAGGATAGCATTGTATTGGGCAAACCCTGGCCCGTAAAGATCTCGCCGGCCGGTATCGAGATCGACGATGCAGCCCAACTGATGTACGTGGTAACGAAAGAGAACAATGTATTGTACATCATCAACATGACCACCAAAAGCATCCTGCAACAAATACCCCTCGACAAAGAAGCGTATACCTGTTTGCTGTCACCCGATAAAAAGAATTGTACATCTCCGTGTGGGGCGGCGATAAAGTGTTGGTACTCGACACCCGGGAAAGAAAGATCACCGCCGAAATTGCCGTAGGCGATAATCCCAATGAACTGCTGCTTACCCGCAAAGGCAATTATTTATTTGTAGCCAATGCCAACGACAACAGCGTATCCGTTATCGATACCAAAGAACGCAAAGTGCTCGAAGTATTGAATGCCGCCCTGTATCCGGCTGCACCGGCAGGTACCACCTCCAATGGACTGGCTTTATCCACCAACGAAAAAACATTGTATGTGGCCAATGCCGATAACAATTGCCTGGCCGTATTTGATGTCAGTGAACCAGGATCCACCCGGTCCAAAGGATTTATTCCCACCGGCTGGTACCCAACGAATATCAAAGTAACCGGTAAAAAATATGGGTGGCCAATGGAAAAGGGTTTTCCTCCTTTGCCAATCCCAATGGGCCCAGCCCCTCAGGCCAAGGGGTACCGTCATCAGGCACCAGGGCGATAGCAATGCTGCCAAAGAGGTAGAATACATTGGCGGATTAATGAAAGGCACCATGTCTATTATTCAAGAGCCCAAAGAGGCTGCCTTAAATGTGTATTCAAAAGCTGTGTACCAAAATACGCCTTATTCCAAAGAAGGAGAGTTATTAGCGCAGGGCGAAGCTGGCAATCCCATCCCCATGAAAGTAGGCGATGCCTCACCCATCAAACACGTATTCTATATCATTAAAGAAAACAGGACCTACGACCAGGTATTGAGTGATATACCTACGGGTAATGGCGATACCAGTCTGCTGTTGTTTGGCAGGCATATTACACCCAACCAACACAAACTGGCCGAAGAGTTTGTATTGCTCGATAATTTTTATGCCGATGGCGAAGTAAGTGCCGATGGCCACAACTGGAGTACATCGGCCCATGCTACCGACTACCTCGAAAAGAACTGGCCTACCAGTTATGGCAATCGGGGTGGTACCTATCCGGGCGAAGGTCAGCGGGCCGTAGCCAATCCCAAGAAAGGATTTATCTGGGATTACTGCCAGCGCGCGGGCGTTACCTTCCGCACCTATGGCGAGTTTGCCGATGATGGCAAGGCCAATATACCCGTATTGGAAGGCCACCTTTGTCCTTATTACAGCAGCTATAGCCTGGCCATCAGGGATACCACCCGTTTTTACCAATGGCGCCGGGAGTTCGATTCACTGGTGACAGCCAATGCCCTGCCACAGTTCAACAGCATGCGTTTTGGTAATAACCATACCGAAGGATTAAGAACAGGCCGGCCAACGCCATTTGCGCATGTAGCCGATAATGACCTGGCAGTAGGTATGTTCCTGGAACACCTGTCTAAAAGCCCGGTATGGAAAGAGTCCGCAGTATTCATTGTTGAAGATGATGCGCAAAACGGCCCCGATCATGTGGATGCACACCGTACCATTGCTTTTGTAGCCGGACCTTTTGTAAAAGAAATTATGTGGATCATACCATGTATTCCACTTCTTCCATGCTGCGTACCATGGAGCTCATTCTTGGCCTGCCACCCATGAGCCAGTACGATGCAGCAGCTACTCCCATGTGGCGCAGTTTTACCGCCACACCCAATTATACCGCCTTTCAATCATTGCCGGCCAATGTAGACCTGAATGATAAGAACCGCGCCAACAATGCAACTGCCCGCCTCAGCAATACGTTCGACTTTAGCAAGGAAGACCGGATACCCGACTTGCTCTTCAGCCAGGTGATCTGGAAAGCCGTAAAAGGCGAAGAAAGCGAAATGCCTGCTCCGCGCCGCAGCTCCTTTGTAAAAACAGTGAAAGGGGATGACGACGAGGAAGAAGAAAGGGAAGAAAAGGGAAAACGGAAGAAGTGAGAGGTGAGAGGTGAGATCTGACGTCTCACTTCTCACGATTCAGGATTGCCAAAAAGCGCCAATGCAACTGCAATTAAAAAGAGTGTATGAGCTGCCGGCCAAAGAAGATGGTTTGCGTATACTGGTCGACAGGTTATGGCCGCGCGGCCTCACCAAAGAAAAAGCGCAGGTAGATCATTGGTTCAAAGAGATAGCCCCCAGTACCGAACTGCGTAAATGGTTTGACCACGACCCCGCCAAGTGGAATGAGTTCAAAAAACGATACCGGCAGGAATTGAAGTATAACAAAGAACAGGTAGCCATGCTTAAAGATTACCTCAAGCAAGGCAGGGTAACCCTGGTATACGGCGCCAAAGACGAACTGCACAATGATGCCGTGGTACTCAAAGAATGGCTGTTAGGGTAACACTTTTCCACTTACGCCTTCGCTTCACATGCATGCCATGGATCGTGTTCTTACGAACCGGAATAGAGTTTGTTCCCATCTTATTCTTAATTTCACCTATCGGCTTTTTAGCCGATATATCCATTTATCGGCTAATTAACCGATATTTTCATTTATCGGCTAAAAAGCCGATATTTGATAATATGACCAGCGTTATTACAGGAGATATTATAAATTCAAGATGGCAGATCAACTCAAAAAAGTGGTTAGCCTCTTTAAAACGGATATTGTCCGTATATGGCAAGACTCAAAAGTGTGGGAGATATATAGGGGCGACAGTTTTCAGGTTGAGATTAAAAACCGGAAGAATCATTCCTGGCAGCCGTACAAATAAAAGCTGGCATTAAATCTTTCAAAGATCTGGATGTTAGAATGGCTATAGGAGTTGGTAAAAGACTTTCAATGCTTCAAGGATCGCCGAATCAAATGGAGAAGCTTTTATTAATTCTGGTGAGCTGTTTGAAAGTATAAAAAAAAATAAGCAAACCCTGGCTATAAAGACCCCATGGTCAGAAATTGACAAAGAATTAAACCTGATAATAAGTCTTGCTTCCATTACAATGGATAAATGGACCCCCTTTTCTGCAGACCTGGTTAGTAAATCCTTACAATTTAATACCTCATCACAAAAGGATTTGGCACGAATAATAAAAATAACCCAATCCTCTATAAGTGAGCGGCAATCAAGAGCCTATTACAGAGAAATCATGGAGGTGGAGAATTTTATCCGCCAGAAGGTCAAACAAAAAATTAGTTAACATGCTATTATTTCTGCAGCTTTTTCTGGCACATATTGTAGGGGATTTCTTTTTCAAACTGATAAGTGGATAAAAGATAAAGAGCAGAAGAAGTGGAGATCTATTTTTCTTTATGTACATTCCCTTATTCATTTTGGTTTAATAATTGTAATTACCTCCACATTAAGTAGCTGGAAAATCGCTTTGGTATTGGCTTGCCTGCACTTAATTATTGATGGAATTAAGCTACAGTTTCAACAACCTCCAACAAAAAGGAAATGGTTTTTATTGATCAAGGCTTGCATATAATTACAATTACCATTGTTTGGTATCTGAAAGAAAGCATAACATTTGACTGGAATTTCTTGTCTGACCCTAAAATACTTATATTCATCACAGCGGTACTATTCTTATTGAATCCCACATCATTCATAATTAAGACTATTATTTCAAAGTGGATAGCTGTTTCAAATGTCAGTGCGAACGATTCCCTTCAAAATGCAGGTCAATGGATAGGCATTTTAGAAAGGCTACTGATACTGACCTTTATATTGATCGGACAATGGGAAGGTGTTGGGTTTTTGTTGGCAGCAAAGTCTATCTTTCGCTTTGGAGATCTGAAAGAGGCGAAGGAAATGAAATTAACTGAATATGTACTGATAGGTACGCTTTTAAGCTTTTCCCTGGCAATAGGCGTTGGCTTGATAACGAAGGGAATAATCGAATAGGCTCATTTAGCCTGAACAGTATCCGCATATTGCCTCACCCCATCGGGCGCAAAATCATATACTTTTTCCCATCCCTGAACCAGGTGTCCTTGATTGCCCCCACCCCATTAAAGCGATATTGTACACCCACAATACCTGTAGGCTCACCGGGAAAAGTAACCGTATAAGCCTGTCTGCCATTCACAAAAAAAAGTCATTTGCTTGTTTCTCTTGCTTTCTACCCTGAGGGTAACCCACTGACTTAGGTCGGCGCCAAACTTCGACAGGTCATCATGCTTACTGTTGGCAAAGGCGCCGCAGGCAATCAATTCCAGGTCGCCCGTACAAGTGGGGGCCGCCAATGGAATAATGATGATATCATTTTTGCATTGTATCAATACCTGCACAGACTGACAGGCGCCGGTACCTGTAGTAAAATCATTTTTGAGTTTGGTTTCAAAAGTGAATTGGTCACTTTGCAGCGTGCCCAGGTCGCCCTGGTTAAAGAACCTGATCTTCGGGGCCTGCGGATGCAGGGATAAACCATAGGCATGCAGGGTATTGGTGTCTATTTCAATCCGGTCACTTTTAGGAAGGTCTCTTTTTTGAAATACAACGGCACCGGTTCATTTTCCACCAGGCCCAGCCAGCCATTGGAGGTGATCTGCAGGTTATGTCGCTGCACCACCGTTCCATCTACAATTAACCGCGTTCTGAAATATCCGGGATAGTAGTAAATGGCGGAATGCACCTTTTTGTCTTTTGGCACCAGGGTTTTGCGCCGGATATCCCAGCTTTGTACAATAAATACCGAATCGGTAGCAGCGGCCATAGCATCATAAGTAAAAACAACCGTATTGGGCACCCCTTCCGATACCACCTTATTGGCCGAAAAACTAAACTTTGCGGGATCAGGTGGCGTATTCCGCCCAACCGTCATAAAGCCAATCAGGGTGGCCAGTACCAGTACAACTGCCACCAGGTACATCAATTTTTGCGTTTCGTAGTGGTGGACGGTGGTGGCGCCGTAGCGATGACCGTATCCACCAGGGGGTAAGGCCGGGTTGCTCCCCGGTTGTTTGCGGTACGGGCCTGAAAGGTTGTTGCCAGGCTCGCCAATCGGCATAACCCAGGTATTGCGCCAGGGTATCCAGGGTGGTGAGCGAAGGCGTATTCGTATACGAAACCTTGCCCCACAATCTTTTTTTAAAGTGGAAAGACTTAATACCACACCTGTTTCCTCAGCTATTAAACCGGCCAGCTTTTGAAAATCACCATTGCCCCAATCAGAAGGACTTCCCCAATTGAGTTTGTCTTCTATCGCCTGCAGGCATGCCCTGATATGTAGTTGCTCATCATTTGTTGTCATTTGGTAATGAGCTTTTTAGTGGGTGATCATAAATGAACTCCATTTGAACTGGTTTGAAACGCCGTATCCGCTTCACGTGCTTCAAATTTGGGCTATTCCTCACATTTCAAGAAATAGTTAGCATGAAAAGATCAGTTCCTTTTTAGTAATTGCCATTCTTTTACTCCAGGCCTTTCAGCCAGTAGGGGCTCAAACCGGGCAACAAAAATAGATATCGGCAACCCGGCTTTGTGGCAGGTACTTAACAGAAACCTCCTTGCTGCCACCAAAGATAGCGTAGTCCTCGATGCTGCCGACGATGTTGGTTTGTACTTATTAAAAGACCAGGCTATTACACCGGCCGCCATTGAATTCGATGTGCGTGGTGAAAATAAGATGAATGAAAGTTTTGTAGGTATTGCCTTTAACCTGGAGAATGAACAAACTTATGAGGCCATTTACCTGCGCCCTTTTAATTTTTACAATCCCGATACCGTGCGGCGCTGGAGGGCTGTTCAATATGTATACATGCCCACCCATCCCTGGGAAAAGCTCAGGGCCGAACATCCCGGTCAGTATGAGAATAAAGTTTTACAAGCCCCCAATCCCGATAAATGGTTTCATGTAAAGATTACCTTGGTAGAGCAGGAGATCAAAGTATATGTTGACCGCAACCCCAACCATCATTGGTGGTGAAAAGCCTTTCGGCCCATCGTTCAGGTAGGATTGCCTTTTGGGTAGGCAATGGTTCGCGCGGTAGTTTCTCCAATTTGGCGATCACATCCGCAGCAGCAGCCAACAAAGTGAGTTATGGCAATAACCCCATAGCAGGTCACTATGTACAGTCCGGCGATGCCAAATTGTATTATGAAGTATATGGCAAGGGCCAGCCCGTGGTATTGCTGCATGGCGGCGTATATGGATACATCGATGAATTTGCCTCCCTCATCGATGAGTTGGTAAAAACAAACCAGGTTATTTGTATCGCTACCCGGGGCCATGGGAAGTCTTACATAGGGCATACACCCTTTAGCTGGCAGCAGCGTGCCGAAGATGCGTACCGCGTCATCAAATCCATTACCAACAAAAAAGTAATCGTCCTGGGTTTTAGCGATGGCGCAGCAGCAGGGTACAAGCTGGCGGCCCTGCATCCCGAACTGGTGCAAAAACTGGTGGCCATAGGTTTTGGCAACCGTCCCAAAGGAGACGACCGGCAAAAATTTACCTATTCACCCACTATGTTGATGGGGCAGGCTGCCGGGTTATTTGAAAGTCGCAAAGCATTAATGCCCGAGCCTGATAGATGGGGTCAATGCCTGGATTGGCTCAATCGCCTGTACAATGAAGGCGTGCTAAGCAAAGAAACCTTTAGCAAGATCAAATGCCCCACATTGGTCATGACAGGCGAAAAGGACGAATACCACCATGTTGCATCCGTAACAGCCGTATCAAAAATGATCCCGGGTAGCCGGCTCTATATTGTTGCCGGATGCGGGCATGTAGTGTTCTTCTGTGATTTTAAGGCCGTTTGGCAAAGCATAACCTCCTTCCTGGCTGCTTGATGCGGAGGCAATAAAGCCAATTGTAGTAACTTTAAAACAAAAATGCCCGATAGAGGACTGCTCTTCATTCCCGATATCAGCGGATTTACCCGCTTTGTCAATGAAATTGAATTGGAGCATGGGCGGCATATCATCCAGCAATTGTTGGAAGTACTCATCAATGCCAACCAGGTAGGGCTGGAAGTGTCGGAAATTGAAGGCGATGCCATTCTTTTTTACAAATTTGGCGAGCCGCTTGAACTGGCCACCTTGTATGGCCAGGTACAAAAGATGTTCCTTGCTTTTCATCAGCATATCACAGCGTATAATCAACGTCGCATTTGCCAATGCAAGGCTTGCGTGTCGGCAATAGACCTTACGTTGAAGGTCATTAGCCATTATGGCGAATTCACCACCTACAATGTCAGGAACTTCAGCAAGCTCATTGGCAAGGATGTTATCGTGGCCCACCAGCTGCTGAAAAATGATATTGACCAACATGAATACTGGTTGGTTACAAAAAGCCTGGTGCAGGAAGGCCAACCCGCTGGCTTTGCAGGTTGGATGGAGTGGAACAGCAGCACCAAGCAAACTGAAAATGGAGACATCCCCTTTCATTATACACAGCTAAGTGCGCTGAAAGATGAATTACCGCCCGATCCACTACCGCAACTGGAACTGGCCAATAAAATAAAAGTAGTATCAGCAACCAGGGATTATGCTATTGATATCAAAACCCTTTGTTATACCGTATTTCATTTTGAGTTTCGTCATCTATGGCAGGTAGGGGTGAAGACGATAGACGAGGTAGCCCATTTTCTACCGGGTATCGGCAGCAGTCACCGTCATGTATTGGACAATGGGCAGGCCGTGGTAAAATATACCAGTAGTTTTATCTACAATCCCGAAGAGAAAGTAGTGTTCAGTGAAACGGAGGCAAAGAGAAAACGGGCTTTGTATTATACCATCGAAAAGTTGGGCGATCAGCAAACCCGCGTAACCCTTGATTTTTATATAGAGAAGAACCTGATTAGTCAGGCCCTGTTCAGGATCAATGAGAAAAAGAAAATGGAACAAGCTTTTCAACAGTCCCTGCTCAACCTCGACAGCCTGGCAAAGAATACCGTTTTACCATTGGAGTTTTAAAAGCTAACAGCTGTTCCTCTGTATATATATTGCCCCACCGCCCTGGTGCAGGTATGCAGCGGCTTGCCTTCATTAGGAAAGAGGTGACACCTTTCGTTTTCGTAGCAAGGGAAAGGTGTCACCTCTGAAGAGCTCCCCGTCGTAAACAGCCCTCCATATTGTCATATTTACCCCTGTAAACTATAAATGGTTGCAGTTACATTTGATAAGTAAAAACCAACCACTATGGCAAAAACAGATTTTAAAACGGTAGACCAATACCACAGCACCTTCCCACCTGCTACAGTAGAAAGAATGGAAGCGATCCGGGCGATCATTAAAAAGCAGCGCCCACAGCCGTGGAGTTGATCAGTTACCAGATCCCGGCATACAAATACCATGGTTTTTTGATCTATTATTCGGCCTATAAATCCCATATCTCCTTGTCCTATCCTTTCAGTGCCGCCCTATTGACCGAATTCAAAACGGAGCTGGCAAAATATACCGTGAGTAAGGCCGCGATTCAATTTCCCAATGATGAACCTTTGCCCGCCAGCTTAATTAAAAGATCATCCAATTCAGGGTAAAAGAGAATGAAGAGAAGGAAGTAGTTACAAAGAAGAAAGCAGCCCCCGTGAAAAAGGCGGCGCCTAAAAAGTAAGCGGCTACCCGATAGCTTTGGGGTGGGTTGCCCTTCCTGCCAACTGCCGGGACGGCTCATCCTGGTAGTATTTTACCAAATGGCAGCGAATACAATTGGCAGGAATCTTGTTCATAGAAAGCATTAAATTGTGCTACCTATTTTCCTGCACTCAAAAACCTTTCTATGACCAACTCACGCCGATCCTTTTTGCACCAGCTTACAGCCGCTACACTGGCATTCCCTTTATTGTCGTTAGAGGAATACAAGGAAGGAAATCAACCGGAAACACCCGCTTATGACGGCCCTGTATTACGCGTGGCCATTATGGGCCTGGGCAGCTATGGCAACCGGGTGGCCGAAGCCATGCAGGATAGCATAAAGGCTAAATTGGTAGGTGTGATCAGCGGTACTCCTTCCAAGATAAAAACCTGGCAATCGAAATACAATATCCCCGATAAGAATTGCTACAATTACGACAACTTCGATGCGATCAAGAACAATCCTGATATTGATGCCGTATACGTTATTACACCCAATGCATTGCACCACGGTCAGGTGATCCGGGTGGCCAGGGCGGGCAAACACGTGATTTGCGAGAAACCCATGGCCCTCAATGCAAAAGAAGGCCAGGAAATGGTAGATGCCTGCAAAAGGCGCAGGTAAAACTCCTGGTGGGATACCGGATGCACTTTGAACCTAAAACATTGGAGATCGTGCGCATGCGCAAGGAAGGGGAGTTGGGCAAGATCCTGTTTTTCCAGGGCCTATCGGGTTTCAGGATTGGTGATCCCACCCAATGGCGGTTGAATAAACAACTGGCCGGCGGCGGTGCCATGATGGATATAGGGATCTATTCCATTAATGGCGCACGTTATATGACAGGGGAGGAGCCGGTATGGGTAACGGCCGAAGAAACCAGGACCGATACCGTAAAGTTTAAAGAAGGCGTAGACGAAACCATACAATTTCAGTTGGGTTTTCCTTCCGGGGCTGTTGCTTCCTGTTTGTCTACCTATAGTATGAACAACCTCGACCGTTTCTTCCTCAATGGCACCAATGGATATGCCGAATTGCAACCTTCCACCGGCTATGGTCCTATTAAAGGGCGTACCAATAAAGGAGAGCTTACCCATCCCCACGTTACCCACCAAACCGTACAAATGGATGAAATGGCGGGCATTATCCTGGAAGGCAAACAACCCATTATACCGGTTGATGGCGAAGAAGGGGTGCGCGACCTGAAGATCATAGACGCCATTTACGCCGCTGTTAAAACAGGGAAAAAGATAACACTCACCTAACAGAAGGATACGTTACAACATTAATATTCCGGTACAGGGCTACCGGGCCCAGCCTCGTACGAACGCTTGTTATTGTTACCTGCTGTGGTCGTATACAGCCCGTGAGATTGCCGCAATTGCCCCTTAGGCAACATTTTAAATCATTCTACTTTTATATCGTGAACCATTGAATGGAAACCTTGTTAACATTTGTCGTTTCCAGCGGGTTGATACCGATCATTGAATTTGGAGCATTGAAAATTGAGCGTTGAACGATGGTCAAAGTGGTCGCCAGCTACCGGGAAACTGGCAGTCTTCCCGTCTCGGCCTAGGGCCCTGTACAAGTTTCTTTGAAAAAAACTTGCCAGCAATTCAAACATCGCTACTTTTGCTAACACTGTTAGATAAAATAACGATGGGAATATCAGAAAGACGGATACGGCAAAAGGAGGAAGTACGCTCCAATATACTGGTTACGGCCTGGCAAATTGTGAAGGAGGAAGGATGGCAAGCCCTCTCCATCCGCAAAATTGCCGATGCCATTGAATACAGTGTGCCGGTGGTATATGACCATTTTGTTAATAAAGAATCCATACTCAAAGAGTTTGCACGGGAAGGCTTTTGTTTGCTGGCCAAAAGATGCAGCAGGCAAAGCTGAAACAAACCGACCCTGCCCAGCAGTTGAAGGTGATGGCCGATGCCTATTGGCATTTTGCCTTTAAGAACAAGGAGTATTACCAGGTTATGTTTAGCCTGGGTATTCCCTGTAATGAAGCCGATGAGTGTAATTGCTTGCCGGAAAAGATCAGTTTCCGAACCCTGGTATCGGATTCTATATCCGAGATACTGATAAAAAACAAACGAACGGACATTAGTATCTGTCTTAAAAGTCACACGTTTTGGTCGGTTATACATGGACTTATCTCTATAAAGATGATGAGAACATCGGATGTGTCGGAAGAGTTGAATAAGATGGTAATGGATGATGCCATTGAAGGGTTTATCAAGAATCTCGGTTGAACAAAAGGAGCGGTGAACTTATCCTGTGGACAAAAAAGCGGCTAATTTATTTAGTGTAAGATAACTAATTTAATTAGCTTTGCTGGCGCCTGATACCAATGGGAAATGATGGCACAACATTCATTTTACCGGGGATACAGCAGTTAGGAAAGGGAAAGAAGCCATGAAAGAACAAATCAGCCTGCCCTTACTTGCAGGCAGTGAAAGGGGAAAATAAAAGTACCGGGATTTGTCTTCATTTGCCCCATCCGGTCGTCATAGCAACGGTAAGTATTGATTATCCTGCCCGATTGATTAGTAACTCATGTCGATTGCCATGCTTGACATAAGCATTTTTGAAATAATACCTGTTTATTAATAAACCGGAGCACGCCCTGCTCCTGTAAACATCCTGTTATGCAATACATATTGAAGATGAATAAAAGAACAAAACAATCCTTTGCTGATTCTGCCAGCCCGGCCACGCACCGCATAGTTGCACCGCTGGGTCAAATTTTCCTGGGTGCCGTTGTATCCATCATACTATATAGCTGCGGTTCATCTGCAGCACCCGGGGCAGCCTATGGCGCTCCTCCTCCGCCGCAACTACCCGTTGTAGCTGTTACAGTAGCGCCTGGTACTACGTACAAAGAGTATTCCGCTACCCTGGAAGGTAAGGTCAACGTTGAGATCCGTCCCCAGGTAGAAGGTTTCCTCGAAAAGATCTATGTAGACGAAGGAGCTTATGTAAGAGCTGGTCAGCCCTTATTTAAGATCGACGCCCGTGTATACAACGAGCAACTCAGCAGCGCCCAGTCTAATTTACTGGCAGCACAAGCCAATGTGCAAAAAGCACAAGTGGAAATAGATCGCCTCGTTCCACTCGTAGAAAACAAAGTGATCTCCGAAGTGCAACTGAAAACCGCCCGTGCAGCTTATGATGCAGCCAATGCCGCAGCAGAGCAAGCCAAAGCACAGGTAGGCAGCGTCAGGATCAATATTGGCTACACCAATATTACCGCGCCGGTAAGTGGCTACATTGGCCGTATACCGTTCAAAACCGGAAGCCTGGTAGGTAAAAATGAAACCCAGCCACTCACTTTGCTGTCTGATATCAATGAAGTATACGCCTACTTCTCTATGAGTGAGGCCGATTTCATTACTTTCAAACAGCAGTTTGCAGGCAATACCATCGAAGAAAAGGTAAAGAAAGTACCAGGCGTTGAATTAGTCCTGGCCGATCACAGTACTTATACCCAAAAGGGAAGATCACCAGCATCGATGGCCAGTTCGACAAAACCACAGGTACCATCAGTTTCCGTGCCACCTTCCCCAACGCTGGCGGTATGCTTCGCTCGGGTAATACTGGTAAAATACGTATACCACAACTGTTCACACAAGCCCTGGTAGTGCCACAGGAAGCTACCTTCGAAATTCAGGATAAAGTGTTTGTGTTTGCAGTAGGTGATAGCAATAAAGTAGCCAGCAGACCCATTAACGTGTCGGGTAAAACAGTAGGTTGGTACTTTGTAGATGGTGGCCTCAAGGCTGGTGAGAAAATTGTTTTCGCTGGCGCTGGTACCCTGCAGGATGGAATGGTCATCGTACCACAACCTATTTCTGCCGACAGCTTGTTGAAAGTAAAACCATTGTAATACACTGATATGGTATTCGGAATAGGGTATGTTAATACCGTATACTGAATGCCTCCATGCTGAATTCTGTATTCTAAATTCTGTATTCTGAATTCTATAGCCGAATTCTGAATTCTAATTCTCTTCCCATGCTTAAAAAATTCATTGAAAGGCCCGTATTATCGACGGTCATTTCCATCATATTGCTCTTATTGGGCGGACTGTCGCTGTATACACTGCCAGTTACGCTTTTCCCGGATATTGCGCCGCCCAGCGTACAGGTAACAGCCCTGTACCCCGGCGCCAATGCCGAAGTAGTGGCCCGTTCAGTAGCCACCCCTTTGGAAGAAGCCATCAACGGTGTGGAGAACATGACCTACATGACCTCCAACTCCAGTAACGATGGTACAATGACCCTCTCTGTATTCTTCAAACAAGGTACCGATCCCGATATCGCTTCTGTAAACGTACAGAACCGCGTGTCCAAGGCCGTAAACCAGGTGCCAACAGAAGTAGTACAAGCGGGTATCTCTACCCAAAGGTGCAGAACAGTTTCATCATGTTCACAGCTTTGTCTAGCGAAGACAGTGCCCAGTATGATGAACTGTTCCTGGAAAACTATATCAAGATCAACCTGATCCCCGAGGTCCAGCGGATACCCGGGGTAGCGCAGGCGCAGGTATTTGGCGCCAAGGATTATTCCATGCGTATCTGGTTAAAGCCCGACAGGCTCATTGCCAACGGTCTTTCTCCACAGGACGTGCTGAATGCTATTAAAGATCAGAACCTGGAGGCAGCTCCCGGCCGTTTGGGTCAAAACAGTACCGAAACATTTGAGTATGTACTCAAATACAAGGGTAAATTGAACCAGGGCGAAGATTACGAGAACTTTGTGATCAAAGCCAATAGCGATGGCTCTATGCTGCGCCTGAAAGATGTGGCACGCGTGGAGTTTGGTTCCTACACCTATTCTTCCCAAAGCCGGATGGATGGCAATCCCGTAGCTGGTTTTGCGGTGCTTCAGACTGCAGGTTCTAATGCCAACGATATCCTGACCGAGGTTGAAAGGAAGCTGAAAGAGTTTGAACGTACCTTGCCCAAAGGGATCAAAACAACGGTGATGTACAACTCTAAAGAGTTCCTGGATGCATCTATTCACCAGGTAACCGAAACATTGGTGATCGCCTTTATACTGGTATTTGCCGTGGTATTCTTATTCCTCCAGGATTTCCGTTCTACCCTCATCCCGGCAATTGCCGTTCCAGTAGCCATCATCGGTACCTTCTTCTTCATGCAGTTGTTTGGCTTTACACTTAACCTGCTGACCCTCTTCGCCCTGGTACTGGCCATCGGTATCGTGGTGGATGATGCGATTGTGGTGGTGGAAGCCGTGCACGCTAAAATGGAAAGGACCAAACTACCTGCCAGGGTGGCTACCCTGCAATCCATGAATGAAATATCGGGCGCCATCATATCAATTACCCTGGTAATGGCGGCGGTGTTTATCCCCGTTGGTTTCATGCAGGGCCCTGCCGGTGTATTCTACAGGCAGTTTGCCTTCACCCTGGCCATCGCCATCCTGATCTCGGCCGTAAATGCCTTGACCCTTAGTCCCGCCCTTTGTGCCTTATTCCTGAAAGGCGGGCATGAGGAAGAAGGTCATGGCAAAAGAAAGGCTTTGGTGCCCGTTTCTTTGGCGCCTTCAATGCAGGTTTCAATACCGTTACTAATAAATACATCAAGAGCCTTGGGTTTCTGGTGCGTCATAAATGGATCTCCATTACCGCATTGGTGGCGATATCAGCGGTGAGCTTTTGGCTGGTAAAAACAACGCCCACAGGTTTTATCCCTACCGAAGACCAGGGCTTCGTACTGTATGCAGTGAATACCCCTCCCGGTAGCTCACTCGACAGAACCCGCGCGGCCACTTTACAAATGGATAGCATTATCAGGAAAGATCCTGCTGCTAACCACCTGTATGTAATTGATGGATTGAACTTCATCAGCAACGCCAGTGCCTCTCCTTATGCAGCAGGTTTTATGCGGCTGAAAGATTATAAAGACAGGGGAGCTGTAAAAGACCCCGACCAGATTGCCAATAGCATTGCCGGGCAGGTATCGCAGGTGAAAGGCGCCAGCGCCTTCTTCTTCAACTTCCCACGGTGCAGGGCTTTGGTAACGTGAGCGGTTTTGAGTTCATGTTGCAAGACAGGACCAACGGACCTTTGGATAAACTGGGCAATACTGCCTGGGGTTTCATTGGCGCCCTGATGCAAAGACCCGAAATTGCCTATGCCTTCACCACTTTTGCTACGGGCAACCCCAATACATGATCGAAGTGGATAATATCAAAGCCAAGCAACTGGGTATCTCCATCACAGAGTTGATGCAAACCATGCAGATCTACTTCGGTAGTAGCTATGTATCCGACTTCAACCGCTTTGGTAAATATTACCGGGTAATGGCACAGGCCGATATTCCATATCGTACCAATGCCGAATCACTCGATGGAATCTACATCAAGAACAATGTGGGTGAAATGGTACCTGTAAAAACCGTGGTCAACCTGAAGCGTGTATATGGTCCTGAAACAGTAACCCGTAATAACCTCTTCAATGCCGTAACCATAAATGGTGTACCCAAACCAGGTTTTAGTACCGGTGATGCTATTAAAGCAGTACAAGAAACGGCCAAGACCGCATTACCAAGGGGATATGCTTATGAGTGGACGGGTGTAACGCGGGAGGAGATCAAAACAGGTGGTCAAACAGGTTTCATCTTCCTGTTGAGTATCGTGTTTGTTTACTTCCTGCTGGCAGCACAGTATGAGAGCTATATCCTGCCATTCGCCATTATCCTTACCATTCCTACCGGTGTATTGGGTGTATTCTCCTTCATCGGCTGGTCGGGTGTTGAGAACAATATCTATGTGCAGATCGGTTTGATCATGCTGGTTGGTTTGTTGGCCAAAAACGCCATCCTGATCGTGGAGTATGCGGTACAGCGTCGCCGTGCCGGTATGGGGCTCGTTGAATCGGCGCTTGAAGCTTCCAGGCTTCGTTTACGCCCGATCCTGATGACCTCCTTTGCCTTTATCGTGGGCCTGTTGCCCCTGGTATGGACGCATGGCGCTTCTGCCAAGGGTAACCAGTCAATCGGTACCAGTGCAGTAGGTGGAATGTTGACAGGGGTTGTATTGGGTGTATTCATCATCCCCGTATTGTATGTAATATTCCAATACCTGCAAGAGAAAATAACTGGCAGAACAGGGCCTAGAGAGATCAGCCTGAGCGAATAAACCAGGTACAACATTCGAGGTGACACCTTTTGAGAAGGTGTTACCTCGAATGATAAGAATAATAAATTGAAGCACTTAAACGGATATACGCATGCAACATAAGCATAGTCCTTTTTACATAACCATTTTGGCCGTTCTCGCCCTGGCGGGATGTAAGGTGGGCAAAGATTACCAGCGCCCACAGGTACAACTGCCACAACAGTTCGGCACCCAGAGTTTTGCCGATACCAGCAGTATCGCAGATATTGCCTGGAAAGAGTTTTTACCGATGCCACCCTCCAGGAATTGATTACCAAAGGTATCTCCTATAATAATGATCTGCAGGTGGCGATCAAAAGGATCGACATTGCAAACGCCAATGCCAAACAGGCCAAGCTGCTGCAATTGCCTACCGTAGACCTACAGGCATCAGGTTCCATCAACCGGCCATCTGAAAACAGTTTGAATGGAAAGAGCGTCGGCGCTTTTATCGGTAAATCCTATGTGGAGAATTACCAGTTGATAGCCAATATTTCCTGGGAAGCCGATATATGGGGTAAGATCCGCCGGCAAAAAGAAACTACCATTGCTCAATACCTCCAAACACAGGAAGGCGCAAGAGCAGTACAAACCCAATTGGTATCCAACATTGCACAGGGGTACTATAACCTGTTGATGCTGGACAGGCAGCTCACCATTGCCCGGAATAACCTTATACTCAACGATTCTTTGGTAACCGTTACCCGGGTACTGAAAGATGGGGGAGTGGTTACTTCCCTGGCAGTGCGCCAGGCCGAAGCGCAACGGCAAACAACTGCCTTGCTGATACCCCAATTAGAGCAGGATATAGCTACACAAGAAAACAACCTGCAGGTATTAACAGGTCAACTGCCCGGCACCCTTGCCCGGACGGCTACACTCAACGACCTTAACCTTCCCACCACTTTATCCACTGGCTTACCAGTTGCCATGGTGAGCAGAAGGCCCGATGTACGTTCTAATGAGCTGGCCCTGGTAATGGCCAATGCCCAGGTGGGCATTGCACAGGCCAATATGTATCCCGCCCTCAACATTACAGCAGGCGGAGGCCTTGAATCCTACGAATTCCTGAATTGGTACAAGATACCTGGATCACTTTTTGCACTGGGGGCGGGTACCATCCTGCAGCCTGTTTTCAGAAAAAAAGAACTGAAGACGAAGTTTGAAATAGCCAAAATCGAAAGAGAACAGGCCGTGATACAATTCAAACAGTCTGTATTGGTGGCAACAGGAGAGGTAAGCAATGCGCTGGTACAGGTAGATAAACTGAAAGAACAGCGTGAATTGGCTACCAGCCAGGTAAGTACTTTGAAAGAGGCCGTGGGCAATGCCCAGTTGCTGTTTAAAAGCGATATGGCGAATTATTTAGAAGTGATCACAGCCCAAACAAACGCATTACAGGCCGAACTGAACCTGGCTGCCATCCAACGCAGTCAGCTCGGAGCCGTGGTAGAGCTTTACCGCTCCCTCGGTGGCGGCTGGAAATAAATAAGAACAGTATATCCATGAAAAGAAAAAGGGTCACCCATCTCAGGGGTGGCCCATTTTTATGCGCTTAATGCCTAACTTAGAGTAGGCATGAGATCATTGACCACAAACAGCCATTTTATCCGTTTCCTTGTGTTGATTTTATTGGGTATGGTAGCGCAGGCAAGCCATGCACAAAACTATACCTTAACAATACAAGTGGCGGACAGCACACTGATACCGGTGGGCAATGCAACCATAAGGATCAATAAACAAGAACGGGTTGTTGACTCTGCCGGCAACATACAGCTCCACCTCCCAGCCGGCGCCTACCGCATTCATGTTTCAGCCGTAGGCCACTATGCAACCTCCCTGATACTTACGCTTGACCATGATACCACACTCCCCATATTATTAAGCTCGCGTGAAAGTTTGTTGCGCAATGTGGTTGTTACCGCCAGCCGTAATGTGCACCGTAACCAAATGAGCACCCAATCACTCAATATCAGCCAGATCAAAAAACTGCCCGTCATCTTAGGAGAAGTAGATCCCCTTAAAACCATCACCCTATTGCCAGGTATCAAGAACGGTGGCGAGGCCAGTGCAGGTATTTATGTACGTGGTGGCGGCCCCGATCAAAACCTGGTGCTCCTGGATGGCATACCGGTATACAACCCCAATCACCTGCTGGGTTTTTCAGCATCTTCAATGGCGAAGCCGTCAAAAATATTGAGGTCATTAAAGGCGGTATACCCGCCGAATATGGTGGCCGCTTAAGCAGTGTGATTGCTGTTGACACAAGAGAAGGGAATAAAGATTCAATAAAAGGAAGTGGCGGTATTGGCCTCATCTCTTCACGCATTTCCCTGGAAGGGCCAATTATTAAAGGCAAGTCGTCCTTTATTGTAAGCGCCCGCAGAACCTATATTGACCAGGTAGCCAAATTGATAGCGCGCGACAGTATTGGCGACAATGGCTATTTCTTTTATGATGTGAATGTAAAGGCCGATTACCGGATCAATAAGAACAATGGTCTGTACTTCACCTTCTATATCGGGAAAGACGATTTTAAGTTTGTAGACGATGATGACGATGGCCCCGACCGCCGTTTCAATGCCATCTGGGGTAATACCATCGCCGGACTTACCTGGAAGCAGCAGATCAATAAAAAGCTAAAGCAGGAATTAGCAGCAGTGCGCAACGATTTCAATCTCGACAGCAAGGTGGCATTTGGTTCCAATGGATTTGTGTTCTCATCAGGATTAACCGATTACCAATTGAAAAATGATTGGGTGTATACTGCCGACAGTTGGATCAAATGGAAATGGGGCTGGCAATATACCCGCCATGCTTTTAGGCCTGGTGCAGGCAGTTCCAATGCAGGGGTACAGGAATTCAAATCCACCATCAACGACCAATATGCACGGGAAGCCGCCGCTTACCTAAGTACTGATGTAAATATTACGCCGCGCCTCAATATTGTTGCCGGGCTGCGGTACAGCTACTTTAACCAGGTTGGCCCAACAGAACGGGTTATTTATGGACCAGATGGTGCGCCTACAGGTCAAACGGAACGATTTGGCAAAGGGCAAAGTATTGCCCGTTATCATTATCCCGAGCCGCGTTTCAGCGCCTTGTACAGGCTGCCGGGCAATGCCAGCATAAAACTATCCTATACCCGTACCATTCAATACCTGCACCTGGCTACTACCAGTGCCGCTACTTTTCCCAGTGATCTGTGGGTACCTTCCGGTAGTGTGATCCAGCCGGCCAGGGCACAACAGGTGGCAGCAGGATTCTTTAAAGACCTGGCCAATGGCGCTTATGAAATGAATGTGGAAGCCTACTATAAAACCATGTCCAACCAACTGGAGTTTAAACCAGGTGCGCGCTTATTACTGAACCAAAACCTGGAAGGCGAAATGATCTTTGGAAAGGGCGTGGCTTATGGCCTTGAGCTTTTCTTCCAAAAGAAAACAGGCCGGTTAACCGGTTGGATCGGTTACACCCTCAGCCGCACCGAACGTACTTTCTCACAAATGAACGATGGAAAGGCCTTTCCCTACCGGTACGACCGTACACATGACCTAAGTGTGGTAGCTAATTATACCCTAAGTAAGAAATGGGAAGCGGCGGCCGTATTTGTATATGGTACCGGTAATGCACTCACCATGCCTACAGGGCGGTTTGTGTACAACCTGGGTTACAATATGGATGAACGTCAACCCGTGTTTACCAGCCTTAACCAATACGATAAGATCAACGATTACCGCATGCCGGCTTATCACCGCCTGGATATAGCTTTTACCTATACCCCTAAACCACAAAGCTCCAAACGATTTAAAAGCAGCTGGACTTTTAGTCTCTATAATATGTACAACCGGTACAATCCTTATTTTATTTACCTGGATGTGGATGAAGAAGAGGAAACGATCAAGGGTAAAAAAGTATTCCTGTTTCCCATTATACCGGGTATTACCTGGAACTTTAAATTTTAAGTCATGAGGAAAGTAAAGCGGCATGGATGGATCATGGCCATAGGGGCGTTCTTGTTGTTCATATCCTGTGAACGGGAGTTTAATATTGATATAAAGACCAATCAACCCCAACTGGTGGTGGAAGGATATATCAATAACCTCATGCCTTTGTACAATTATGTGATATTAAGTAAAAGTAAAAATTACTATGAGCCGGGCTTTCAGAATACGCCGGTTACCGGAGCGCTTGTTTCCGTAACAGAAGGGGTAATGATGGCCAATGATCAATACCAGTGGGATGAAACCTCCACACGACAGCTAAAAGAAGCCCGTTTGCCGCAATTGGGCAATGCAGCCTTTCCGGGTTTTTATTTTGATCCCCTGCTCGCTACTGACTCGGTCAGGGCCTTGAAGGGCAGGCCAGGTAAACATTACCGGTTACAGATCGAAGCCGAAGGGAAAAAGTACTCGGCTATCACTTCCATTCTATATCCGCTCACTATTGACAGCCTCACCAGCGGGTTTCGGTATATGGATGATGATGAGGACAAGGATACGATCATAGAAAAAGCCCGTATTACCGTCCACTTCAAAGACCCCGATACGATTGGGAATACACAGCTCTATTTCTGGCGGCATTGGGGCAACCGCAATAGCTTTGGCTGGGGAGCCTTGGGGTCCAACCGCTATATACCGGGAACAGATGACCTGGTGAATGGGCAGTACATCCATTTAACCCATTCGTATGGATTTGTTATTGGAGATACCGTTGAATACTTTATGGCCAATGTGGATCGGAAGGTCTATAATTTCTGGGACAGTTTCAATAAAGCCAGGAACAATGGAGGGCCTTTTGCCACACCCGTAAGCCTGCTCAATACCATTACCGGGGAAAACGTAACGGGCTGTTTCAGCGGCTTCAGCATCAGTACCAAAACCGTCATTGTGCGGTAAGGGACCAGGTGCTGGATTTTACCTATTAGCTGCCGGGCTTAAGGAAGCAGGGCTGGTGCCTATCGCAGGCACACGTATTGTGTCAGTGATGCCTACTGTACCAAGGTGGGTCGCTCTGCAGCATGGCGGATGCAGCCCTGCAGAGCGGCTCACCTTAAAGGCTGAATACTGTATTCCAAATTCTGTACTCTTGTAACTATTCCCTTCTCCAGACGACTCATTCCTAAGTCACGCCTTACCCATAAAATGGCTTCCTGATGCAAAAACAATAACACTTACTGTCAATGGCAAAGCCCTTTCATTGACCATCGATCCTGAAACACCCTTACTTTACGTGCTGAGGAATAACCTCCAGCTCAATGGTCCCAAATACGGATGTGGTATGTCCCAGTGTGGTAGCTGCACGGTATTATTGGATGGCAAAGCCCAGCCTTCGTGCATGATGCCTTGCGCTACAGCCGCTACCCACCAGATCACCACTTTGGAAGGCCTTGGAAGGGCCGGTCAATTGCATCCCATTCAACAAGCCTGTATAGCAGAACAGGCCGCCCAATGTGGTTATTGCCTGAATGGGGTGGTCATGTGCGCCAGTGAACTCCTGGAAGCAAATAAACAACCTACGGATATGCAGATAAGAGAAGCTTTACAGCGGGTATTGTGCCGTTGCGGTACCCATAGCCGTTTTATCAGTGCCATTAAAAAGCCGCTACCTATGTCAGTGCAACCAAATAAACCAGCCAATACAGGAAGGCGCAACTTCCTGAAGCAAACCGGTAACCTCGTCATCGGTTTCAGTATCCTCTCATTCCCGGTTGGTTTACAGGCGCAAGGGGAGGAGGTGCAGGGGAATGCATGGGAAGAAGACAATATCAATGCCTGGATCAGGATCGATGCAGCAGGGAACCTGACTGTACTGACCGGAAAAACGGAGTTGGGGCAGGGCATAAAAACAGCCCTCATGCAAATAGCGGCCGAGGAGCTGGATATAGACATGAAGCGGGTGAAGATCATTATTGCCGATACCGGGCAAACGGCCGATGAGCGCTATACCTCCGGCAGTGCTTCCATTACGGCCAGCGGCAGCGCCATTCGCTCGGCGGCGGCAGAAGCCCGGAAAATATTATTGCAGTTGGCGGCGGTACAATTACAATCCACTGTGAATGACCTGCAGGTGAATGATGGAGTAGTATCTGTTATAGCTACCGGCAAGTCGGTGAGCTATGCAGCCCTATTAAAGGGGCAATCCATTCAGGGAACGGTTACGGGCAAAGCGCCCCTCAAAGTTCCTGCTCATTACAAATTGGTAGGTACTGCGTATCCCCGTGAAGATATCCGGGCCATGATTACGGGGCAACCGTTTTATGTGCAGGATATCAGGCTGCCGGGCATGTTGCATGCGCGCATACTGCGCCCTCCCGTATACAACGCCCAATTGTTATCCTTACCAGCAGATAAACTAAAGGCAGTGAGCGGCCTGGTGAAGCTGGTACGCAATGGCAGTTTTGTGGGTGTGGTGACAGAAGACGAATACCAGGCCATTAAAGGCATAAAGTTATTACAGCAATTGGCTGTTTGGAAAAAGCCGCCTTTATTACCTGCACAGGCCGGTTTATATGATCATTTCCTGCAGCAAACGATGAATAAAGAGGTGGTAGAGAAAAATGACTCCGTGGCGCCTGCTATAGCGGGTGCGGCCCTGCAGCATGAAGCCGTATACAAACGTCCTTATCAGATGCATGGCTCCATTGGCCCTTCTTGCGCCGTGGCCCAATGGAAGGAGGAGCAGCTAACCGTATGGTCGCATACCCAGGGAGTATTTCCGCTAAGGAGTACCCTGGCCGATCTGCTCGGTATCCCTGCATCAACAATCCGGGTAATAGCCGTTCCCGGTTCGGGCTGTTATGGACATAATGGGGCCGATGATGTAGCCGCAGATGCAGCGTTATTGGCCATGACCTTGCCGGGCCAACCGGTGCGGGTGCAATGGATGCGGGAGGATGAACATACCTGGGAGCCGTATGGATCGGCGATGGTACTACGGTTAAAAGGAGGATTGGATGCACAAGGCACCTTATTAGCCTTGCAAACCGAACTCTGGTCGGACACCCATATTGCGCGGCCGGGTGGTAAGGCGGGCCATTTTATTGCGGGGCGCGACCTGGAAAAACCATTTCCATTTATGAACAGTAGTTATTCAGGCGCCAGTTACCGCAATGCCTTGCCCTTATACGATATTGCCCGCCAGGTGACGCTGTATAATTGTAAAGGCCCCTAAGGACTTCAGCCTTGCGCAGTCTGGGCGCCTATGCCAATATATTTGCCCTGGAAAGTTTTATGGATGAGTTGGCTTATAAAGCAAGTATAGATCCTGCTGCCTTCCGCCTGGCTTATTTAAAAGATGACCGGGCAAAGGCTGTCATTGAAAGGGTGATGGAGAAAACACAATGGACTGAACGCATAAAGAACAAAGAAATAGGGTTAGGCATCGCCTTTGCACAATATAAAAATGATGCTTCTTATTTTGCCGTGGTAGCAGAGGTACAGGTGGATAGATCAGCAAAGCAATTCCGGCTGGTAAAATTAACAGGTGTTATCGATGCCGGACAAACCATCAATATAGATGGTATAAAAATCAAACTGCGGGTGGTATGATCCAGGCCGCTAGTTGGACCTTATTGGAAGAAGTACAGTATAAGGAAGGGGGTATCCTGAGCAGGGGATGGGATACCTATCCCATATTCCGCTTCAATGCCGTACCCGATACAGCAGTGTTCGTGATCAACCGTCCCGGTCAACCGCCTGTGGGCGCCGGCGAAGCGGCACAGGGACCTACTGCGGCTGCTATTGCCAATGCCATTTACCATGCCACTGACTCCAGGCTCCGCGAACTGCCACTAAAATCTTCTAAAATCGACTGGAAGTAATGCCAGGCTGAATCTGTTGAAGGGTGGGTCCCTTTCAGGGCGGCTCACCCTGATCCAAGGACCATATCGAAGCAAAAGATTGCCGACTGCCGATTCTCGACTACCCCACACTCACCTTCATAACCACTTTCTTCACGGGTGTAGCTTCCTGCACCCTGATATTGGGCATGTGCAGGTCGGTAGGGTAGAATATGGCAAACATACCTTCTTTCATATGGGAGAAAAAGAAGGTGCTCCGCCAAATAGCCAGTAATCTGCAGCTTCATCATACGCCTTGAGGGCGCTTGTCCTTGCAGGAAATCATGACCAATCAATTCCTGACCACTCACGATATACTGTATATCAATGTATTTTTGTGTGCTTCCATCTGCTCGCCCGAAGCGGGAACCGTATCATATTCATTTACGATGGCGATAATATCCGTACCATCAATTGCATATTTGCCTTTAGGTACCTGGGTGAAGTCGGTTTCACGGAGGTACTGGAATGCCTTGATAAACTTCGGACCAAAGTGTTGATATAGGGCGGCATTTTGTAAGGTGTCGATAACCATGCTTGATTGGGTATAGAATGATAGATGGGAGGCAAGATACTCCCTTATTCGGCCATTGCAAAGTCATACCACATTAATAATCAGCTAAAAAGCTGCTTGTCTCTCCTTTTTCAGGAAAAATACAGGTATTTGTATTAAACGTACGTTTTTATCGTACCTTGGTCTTATGAAAGCGAGGAAAGACATTCAGGGCAAAGAAACAGTACCTACCAGGTCGGAGATGGATGTGTTACAAATATTATGGCAACACGGACCTTCAACTGTTCGTTTTGTGCATGATACCCTCAATGAGCAAAAGGAAGCTGTACAATATACCTCTACGTTGAAGTTGATGCAGGTAATGACCGAAAAAGCCATGCTTACCCGCGATGAGTCGAGTATGAAACATATTTATAGTGCGGCGCTGGAAGAGAACAAAACAAAGGGCAATATGCTCACCCGGTTTGTTGATACCATGTATGAGGGATCGGTGAGTAACCTGATGATGGCTTTAATGGGTAATGATAAAACCTCTAAGAAAGAACTGGAAGTGCTGAAGGAAATGTTGAAGAAGCTGGATGTACAAGAATAACATTAAACGTACTGGATCATGATTGGGCTATTCGTAAATGGATCGATCCTGGAGCAAGGCTTACAAGCCTTTTGCTGGATGCTTGTTCATTCCCTATGGCAGGGCTTGTTGCTGGCGTTGTTGGGCGGCATTGTCATGCTGTTGACCAGGAAAGCCCGCCCTGCTACCCGCTATGCCCTGCTTACCGGCCTCTTGTTCCTATTCCTGGTGAGCTGCCTGGTTACTTTTATAGTTGAGTGGAACAGGGACGATACTACAGGAGCCAGCTTGTCTATGACCGGGGCCTTGGGAAGTATCGGGATGTTGCAGGAATATGGTATACATCAAATACCAGCGGCACTGGCCCAATTTTGTTCGGACAATGCAAACCTCATTGTAGGGTTATGGTTTGTGGTTTTTGTACTCAAGTGTTGCCAAATGGGATGGGCATTTGGTTATGTACAGCGCGTGAGGACGAAACAATTGCAGGAACCCGGCCACTTTTGGAAAGATAAAATGACGGTGCTCACGGCACAATTACAGATCAGGAGAACAGTTGGTTTATTAGAGAGCGGTATTACAAAAATACCCGTCGTGATCGGTCATTTAAAACCGGTTATCTATATGCCGGTTGGCTTGTTGGCCAACCTGCCTCCCGATCAGGTAGAACCCGTGTTGTTACATGAACTGGCGCATATCCGCAGGCATGATTACCTGGTGAACTTATTACAGCATACTGCCTCCATCGTTTTCTTTTTCAACCCAGGCTTATTATGGGTATCCTCCTTAATAAAGCAGGAAAGAGAACATTGTTGTGATGACATGGCGCTGGCGCATACAGGTAATAAGAAACAATTCATACAGGCATTGATCAGTTTCAAAGAACAGGTAGTGTATGGCAGAACTTATGCCATGGCCTTCCCGGGTAAGAAAAGCCATTTATTACAGCGTGTAACCCGAATCATCCAGAATAGGAACAGTTCTTTGAGCGGAGGAGAAAAATATTTATGCTGGCCAGCCTGATCTTTTGTTAGGAACACTGGCCAATAGAAAAGCAGGCGGAGGGGATGTGTTGATGCATGGCCTTTATGCCGGGTTGTTTCAGGATAACCGGCCGGTAGGTGGATGGTCAAGTCCGCCTGCCAAAGAAAAGAAAACAATGGTACAGCAGCCGGCGGCAAATAATGCAGTGCCTGGGAAGGAGCCAATAAAACCGAAATCCGGCATACCAACCAAGATCATCCTGCCCATTGAGCCCGTTAAGGCAATGGCTGAACCGGCTGCCAAGGGGAGTTTTGTACAGGATGCGGCATTGATGCAGCAAAGTGTTACCAGCCAGGCAGAGAAGGATCGTATCCAGTCTTTGAGAGACCAGGAGCAAATGGAGCACGACAAGAAGCAGGCCATCATCGACCGGCAGCAGGCCGACCGTGACCGGTTGCAGGCTATTAGAGACCGTGAACAAGCAGTAAAAGATCATATACAGGCCGATAAGGACAGGTACCAGGCGGAGCTGGACAGACAACAAGCAGCCCGTGATAAGCTACAAGCCGACCGCGACCGGCAGCAGGCCGAACTGGACCGCAAGCAGGCCGACAAAGACCGGACCCAGGCAGAAATAGACCGGAAGCAGGCGGATAGAGATCGTGCAGAAGCCGAACATTACAGGATACAATCAGGAAAAATAAAAGCTACTACAGCCTTACCTGCAATGTAAAGATGCGCACTTTACAAAGTTGAGTAGGTGTACGTTTCATTCACCAGCACATTACTGTGTATTTAAAAATTCACTCACTAAGTGAAAAGGGAAAGTATTGCCCATTCTTAACATCAAAAATGAAGAACATGAAAAAGTATTCGCTCATGGCGCCCGTTGCCTTATTGATCATTGGTATAATTTGTACCACTGCGCAGGCCCAAACAAAAATAACGAGTCGTAGCAGCACTTACAGAACACAATCCTCCATGTCAGGAAACACTTTCCTGAACGTGGAAGCTGATTCGGTAGGAGATCCCAATAAGCGGATCACTATGTATAAGAACGGAGAAGTGTATAAGATCAGGATAGCAGGTGAGAAGATCACAGAGATGTTCATAGACGATAAAAAGGTAGCAGAAGATGACTATCCCAAGTATGCAGGGCTGGTAAAGGACGTGCTGGCACAACTCAAAAGAGATGAAGAGCAAGCTGCCCGTGACCGTGCACAGGCTGAGTTGGATAGAAAGCAGGCTGATCGTGATCGTGAGCAAGCTAATAAGGACCGGTCCCAGGCGGAACTCGACCGTCAACAAGCTGACCGGGATAAATTGCAAGCCGTTAGAGATCGTCAACAAGCAGTTAAGGACCGGGCACAGGCAGAACAGGACAGGCAACAATCCGACCGGGATAAATTGCAAGCCGAAAGAGATCGTCAACAAGCAATTAAGGACCGCGCACAGGCCGAACAAGACAGGCAACAAGCAGATAGAGACCGCTTACAGGCAGTAAGAGATCGTGAGCAGGCGGCAAGGGATCGTATACAAGCCGATAAGGACCGGGCACAGGCCGAGATAGACCGCAAGCAAGCTGAAGAAGACCGTAAAATGGTGGCAGCGCTGATTGATGACCTGATAAAAGAAAATGTGATCAAGGACAAAGAGGACCTGGTTGTTTTACAACTAACGGATGAGGCACTCATCATCAACGATAAGAAACAGCCTGCGGAATTACATCAACGTTTTAAAACGAAATACCTGAAGTCGTCCCGTTCACGTTTTCTCTACACCAATAATGGAAGCAGAAGAGGGTTTTCAGTACAAAACTATGACTAAGGTGAATAAAGGTGAAGACCTGCCGCTGTTCAACAATTGTATTGAATGAGGCAGGTCTTCCTTTTATAGTGAGATGAGTTTATTTGCCGTGTGTATGAGCCGCCCAGGTATGCCCTTGTTTGGCAATGAGGGCCTCAGCATTTTCTGGTCCCCACATACCGGATGAGTAGTTGGGGAAATCAAGGGAGTTGTGTGATTCCCATGATTCCAGGATGGGCGTTACCACATCCCAGGCGATCAACACCTGGTCCGAACGCATAAACAAAGTGGCATCGCCCTGCAAAGCATCCAACAGGAGCGTTTCATAAGCTTCGGGTGTTTGGGATGAATTCGTATTGTAATCAAAGACCATCTCCACGGGATTGAGGTTCATTTCAAGGCCTTGTCTTTTGGCAGTGAAACGTAACCGGATATCCATTTCTGGCTGTAGGTTAATGATCAGGCGATTGGGCGTTACACTATCGTACAGGTTTTCCGGAAAGGAAGAGTGGGGAATAGGACGGAATTGTATGGTGATGGAAGATGTTTTTTCCAACATCCTTTTCCCGGTGCGTACATAGAAGGGAACACCCTGCCAACGCCAGTTGTCCAGGTAAAACTTGATGGCTACATAGGTTTCTGTATTAGAAGTGGGGCTCACACCTGCCTCCTCACGATAACCCGGTACCTTTTACCTTCGATCCATCCGCCGCCATATTGTCCACGTACCGCGTATTTGCTCACCTCATCAGGCTTAATGGGCTTGATGGCACGCATCACATCCGCCTTGCGGTTACGGATCTCTTCTGCATCAAAAGATACAGGAGGTTCCATGGCCACCATACAAAGTAATTGCAGCAAATGGTTTTGTATCATATCGCGCAAAGCGCCAGCGCTTTCATAATAACCACCGCGTTCTTCTACCCCTACCTGCTCGGCCACGGTGATCTGCACATAATCGATGTAGTTCCGGTTCCACAGGGGTTCAAATAAAGCATTGGCAAAACGGAAGGCCAATATATTTTGTACCGTTTCTTTGCCGAGGTAATGATCAATGCGGTAAAGCTGATTTTCCTGGAAAAGACCGGTGAGCAAATTGTTGAGGGCTACGGCACTTTCTTTATTATGGCCAAAGGGTTTTTCGATAACTATACGGTCTTTGGCGGCATTATTGGCCAGGCTCAACTTATTCAAATTAACGCCCACCACTTCCACAAAACGGGGGCAATAGACAGGTAGAACAAGCGGTCGGCCCGCAAGCCCCATTGTTTATCCAGTGCATCTACCTTGGCTGCAAGGGTGGAATAAGTGATCTCCTCATTCATATTGGAAGGAATGTAGGAAATACGGCTTTTAAAGGCCTCCCAGGAGTCCCCTGCCGGTTTGCCCTTACGGGAAAACTGTGTCAATCCTTCTTCAATAAAATCGTGGTATTGTGCATCATTGAATGCTTCCAGGCCCAGGCCAATGATGGCAAAGGTTTCGGGCATCCATCCATCGAGACAAAGATTATAAAAGGCGGGTAATAACTTCCTTTTGGCAAGATCGCCACTGCCGCCGAATATGATAATAATAGTAGGATCAGTTTTTTTCCCAGAGATCATAGAGGGGTAATTTAGGTAATTGGCGCAAAGATAACACGTATTGACTTATGGCAACCTGAGGTTGTATTGTGCCAGTTCCTGGCGGGTATTTTCTACACTGGTATGTTGTATGCTGTTAATGCCCAGGCTGCGGGCTACCTGAATAAACATCAGCCGGTCATCAAAATAAAGCGCTTCCTCAGGTTTTACATAAGCAATATCCAGCGCCAGTGAATAAATAGCCTTATCGGGTTTACGCAAACGTACAAAAGCAGAAGATACAAAAGCATCGATAAACTTATCCAGCCCAAAGGTTCGGATACGGTAATCATTCAATTCCCGGCCTTCATTGTTCAGTGCTATTACCTTCAGTCCGTTCAACGCTTTTAGTTGCTGCACAAATTGCAACATCTCATTCAAAGGTTGCGATTGCTGGTACATGAATTCCATGAACACTTCCGGCGTAAAGGTCCGGGGCGTATAGAAAACCGTCAATTGCAAGTATTCATGCAGCGACGTCACGCCCGATTCATACGCATCGAAGGCCAGTTTATGGCGCTCATTTAACTCATTAAAGTCGAGGGAGAATTTTTCTGCTGCCAGTTTCCTTGATGCTTGTCCCCATCCGTTGGTTAGTATAACGCCTCCCATATCCAGGAACAACGTTTTGATTGCGGTACTCATAATTATTGATTGCCTTTCTGTTAAACCTTTAAAATGGAACAACAAAGCTATTGAGTAAATGGGAATATGCCAATTGACAAACAGCGTCGCTACTTGTATATATCATCGATAAAATAAGATCCGGATGGCGCAGCATGGTACTGCGACATCCGGATCATGAAATTTGTGTTAAAAATATGTAACAGCAGTGGTTAATTAAATACCTCATTCAATACACCAGCCAGTCTTACACCTCCTTTCAGTAGCCGGTCGTTAAGTGTTTGAACGTGATCGAAATTATACCGGAAGCTAAGTTTCTGGTTGGGCTCTTTGATCTCGTTGTACAATTGGTTGCTGATGGTATAGGACTCGTACAGCCATTGACCAATGGGCTGTTGTTGCCAGTCCCTGCGCTGGGCCTTTGTGGTAAAATTGATGGCAGTTACATATTCTGTATAGCTCAATTCCTGGTACTCGATCAGTTTTTCATCCCATACACTGTGCAGGTTGGCAGGTTGGTTAAACCACAATACGTTGATCCGGTTGCCACCCAGGTCATCGGGCCGGCCGGTATGCATGGGTTGGTGTGCATCGCCTACCAGGTGGATCAGTATCCGCAGGTACAATACCTTCTTTTCCTGGTCCAATGATTTATTCTTCAACTCACCGATCACAAAGTTCATTTTCGTATAAATATCAGTAACCGTATCCTTGGCCAGGTATTCATGGACCTGCTGTTCGCTTAAACCTTCTTTAAAGTTGATATAATGCCAGGGGTTCAGGTAATTGTAAGAAGGGTCCGATTTAATAAAGTCGGGCCAGTTGGCACTCATGGCCAGCGATTCATTGCCCAGGATGGCAATGATCTGCCGGCGGGCTTTTTGGTAAGGTAACTATCGGCAATTTGTGCCACGATCCGGTGACCCAACATGCCCCAGGCCATCGTTTGGCAGGGTAGATAGAATAGTACCGCAGCCAACAATAGTTTTTTGATTATTCTCATATCAGTAAGTAATTGTTTGCTCAAATATAAGCCGGAAGACGAGACTTCCCTCCGTGGCACAAGATTAGAACTCCCTATTACCGGGAAGCGGTGGGGAAAATCGTCCTCGTTTCCTAAAAACAGCGCTATCTATGGGTGGAGGTTCCCGAAAAACAGGCAAACAGGTATTTTCCAGGCAGCTGGATGCTTTTTCATGGATGTATATGGCATGGGTCAGTTTACCGGTCGTTTTTTCAGGGAAGTATTGTTGCCACCCTATGAATGGAAAGAGATCATAAGGCAGTTTTATATGGTAGGCTATAAATCCCTGGCGCTGGTATCATTGACCAGTTTTGTAACGGGCATTGTATTTACCAAACAGTCGAGGCCCTCCCTGGCCGAATTTGGGGCTACCTCCTGGTTGCCTTCCCTGGTAGCCATCGCCATCATACGGGCGCTGGCGCCGTTGGTAACGGCGCTTATTGCGGCGGGTAAGGTAGGATCGAATATTGGCGCCGAACTGGGTTCTATGCGGGTAACGGAACAAATTGATGCCATGGAAGTGTCGGCCGTTAATCCTTTTCGCTACCTGGTGGTTAGCCGCGTGGTGGCTACTACCTGCATGTTGCCCTTGCTCATGCTGTATATGTCGCTTATTGCTTTGTTGGGCGCTTACCTCAATGTTAACCAAAATGAACAAACAAGCCTGGCTTCCTTTTTTGTGAATGCCTTTCAGCAAATATCCTTCCTGGATATTTTCGCCTCTACTTTCAAATCGCTGCTCTTTGATTCACCATTGGTATTGTTAGCTGCTATATGGGGTATTATACTACACAGGGCACGCAGGGCGTGGGAAAAGCGGCCAATTCATCCGTGGTTATTTCCATGTTCCTCATTTTTATTGAGGAGATCATTGTTGTACAGATCGTAAACGGGTTCAGACCTTAAAGGCGTATGAAAAAAGCAACCTACCTATCAACAGAAATGAGGTGGCCATCTCCGTACGGGGGTTGTATAAATCTTTTGGCGATCACCAGGTGTTGCGGGGCATTGACCTGGATATCTGCGAAGGCGAAAACCTGGTGGTATTGGGACGTTCGGGTACCGGTAAATCCGTACTCATAAAAATTATGGCGGGTTTGTTAAAGCCCGATAGGGGCCTGGTACAGGTATTGGGACAAGCGGTGCCGAAACTTTCGGTAAAAGAGCTGGATGCCTTGCGCTTAAGGATGGGATTCTCTTTTCAGCACAGCGCCTTGTATGATAGTATGACGGTTGGGGAGAACCTGGCTTTCCCACTGCAGCGCAATTTCAGGAAGCTAAGTAGTGCGGAGGTGAAAAAGAAGTATTGCGTGTTTTAGAGGCCGTGGGATTGCCACAAACCCTTCAACAGTTTCCCGCTGAATTATCGGGTGGACAACGTAAACGGATCGGTATTGCGCGTACACTGATCATGCAACCCGCCATTATGTTGTACGACGAGCCTACTGCCGGACTTGATCCCATTACCAGTATGGATATTAATAACCTCATCAATGAAGTACAGGAACAATACCGTACTTCCTCGGTGATCATTACCCATGACCTTACCTGTGCCAAAGCTACCGGCGACCGCATCGCCCTATTGCTGGACGGACAGTTTGCACAAACAGGCCCTTTTGAAGATGTGGTACAAAACAGTACCAATGAGCAGGTGAAAAGTTTTTATGACTATAACTTTATTGAATAATGAGTACAGCTAAAAATAAACAGGCCATTACCGTAGGTTTTTTATTACCCTTGGTACCATTATTCTGATCGTGGGCATTTTTACCCTGGGCGGTCAAAAGAAAACCTTTTCTCCTTCCCTTACGGTCCACGCTGTTTTCAATAATGTCAACGGCCTGCAGAAAGGAAATAATGTATGGTTTTCGGGCGTAAAGATCGGTACGGTAAGAAACCTTGAATTCTTTGGCACTTCGCAGGTAATGGTGACGCTTAATATTGACCGGAAAGCGCATGAATATATACGTAAAGACGCTAAAGCCAGGATCAGTGCCGAAGGGTTGATTGGCAACAAGCTCATCGTTTTGTATGGTGGCACTCAGGGTGCCGGGGCCATTGCCGGAGGCGAAAGCCTGCAGGCAGAAGAGGCGCTGAACCCGGAGGAAATGATGGCTACATTGCAAACCAATAACAAGAACCTGGTAGCTATCACTACGGACTTTAAGACGATCAGTAAGAGGCTGTTGGAGGGAGAAGGTTCGCTGGGGGCTATGTTGAAGGACGAAACCTTGTACAAGGATCTGCAGGTTACCATCACATCTTTACGTACGGCTGTGGCCAGGATGCATGCGGCTGCCCGCAACAGCGAACAACTTACCGGTAGCATTGCCGATTATACAGCCCAACTCAAAACGCCCGGTACCCTGGCCGGTGACCTGATCACGGATACCCTGGTGATGACCAACCTGCTCACCTCCGTTGAACAAATTAACCTGGCTACCGCTCAGGCCAATGCGTTTATGCATTCCCTGCGCAATGCAGGCAAAAACTCGATGATGGCGACAATGCCGCGGGTTTGTTATTGAATGATGAAAAGGTGGCTGCCGATCTGCGCACCACACTCCAATACTTAAACAGCAGCAGCCAGAAGCTGGACGAAAACCTTGAAGCCCTCCAGCATAATTTTTTATTTAGGGGCTATTTTAAAAGAAAAGCCAGGCGTGAAGTGCGGGACAGTGCCCGGAATAAGCAATGAACCTATGTCGTTGGGTTGAGCATGCTCCTTCAAGGTGGGTCATGCTGCTGCTTGGAAAAACAGCGCTGTAGCGTTGTTCACCTTTATGACAGGTTCATGTTTTTACCCCAAAAACAGGTTCATTAATCAGCAGCACCCAGTTGTTTCTTGAAATCAGGATACATAGCATAAAGCGTTTCGCGCTGGTCTTTAGGGATCTTTTATACGTGCTGCTCCGGGTTTGTACAAGTTTTACTGCATTATCGTTTTCCCCGGCATCGAGGTAGGTTACCAGCAGTTCAAGCGTGCCGTCTGAAAAACCGGGCATATTGGCATCCAACTGTTCAAAGTATTTACGTTGCTTTTCCTTATCGCCCATCAATTTGTAGATGAGCCCCGGTAATAATCCAGGAAAGGATCTTTATTGATAAGGGAATCCAGTTGATTTACTGATTCCAGGGCGTTGGCATGCTCTTCTTTCAAAATATAAGCATCGATCATGAGCAGGTACATATTGGGCGCATTGGGAAATGCTTGTTGGTACCCTACCATTGCTTTCAGGTATTCATCATTGCCCAGGCCGGAAGCAATTTGTACATGCATTAATTGAAAAAGTTTGGATTGTCGCAAGGTTGCGGGTAGTTCCTTATAAAGGGATTGAGCCTTGGTATATTCCTCCTGGTTGATGAGCTGCCGGATGCGTTTGATATTTTTGAGGCGATCTTTATCCTTTTCAGTGAGGTTGTCGTAGTTCTCTGTCATCATGAGGGCCGATTGGGCCAGGGTGGCACTCAGGGTTTCGCCAGTCATGTAAATAAAAGCATCACTGATCTTCACCTGGTCTTTTTCTTGATCAGTTCCAGGTCGTGGTAATTGAGCTTGCTATCGGCATACATTCTGAAAATGAGGTGCTGGTTGTTGTCTTTTTCATATTGCTTCACCAACTGGTACGTGCCTTTTTGCCCAGGGCCTGAATGATCTGGTTACCCAATTGACCCGTTTTCAGTTCGCTCATAGCTCCTGTAACAATGCGGGAGTTTATCTTGCTATCGCCTGCCTGGTAAAGCCTTTTTCAAGGGCGGCCAGGTCCAGGGCCTCATTGAATTTGGCAGCGCTTTGCTTATTCATGCTCGATTCCAGGGATTTAGCAAATTGAGCTGCTTCCTCTTTGGTGGCTGGCTTTTCCGGTTCGGAACAGGCTACCGTAAAAGGATCAGGGTCCAGCAGGCATACAACAGGAAGTGTGGGCGGCGCATAAGGAATTTGTTAGGTGACAGGGAAAGGTACAAAATAGAAAAGGAAAGAACGTTTGTTCCTTCCTTTTGTTGCCTCATCAGGGGGCAGGGAGATGATGAGTAATCCCGAAATCCTCCCTTATTTTTGATCACCAATGACTGTATATATTCAATTTCTTTTCCTTTTACTTGTATGAAATACTGGCCTGCTGTGAGTTCAGCGGTAGAGATGGACTGCTGCCAGTAACCAGCTTCCTTGTTGTATTGCTTTACCAGCACAACCATACCTTGCTGGTCAATAACCTTTACCGTGATCCTGTCTTTAGCAGGGTGGTTGAACCCTACGGTGAAGAAATGGGTAGCAGGGTTGGGAAATAAAAGCAGGCTGCCGGTATTGATATTAATAACCGCTTTAAGAATGGTGAAATAGGTGGTTTTGCCATTCAGGTCGGTTTGGCTTAACCGGTAAAAATTATTGCCGGCGGCTGGCTGGGCATCCCGGAAAGAATAGTTGCTGCCATTGGCCAGGTTGGTAGCTGCTACCTGCCCGATGGATTGAAAACTCACCCCATCCGCCGAACATTCGATGGTAAAGTACTGGTTATTTTGTTCGGCAGTAGTTGACCAGCCAATGGTTACTCCTTCGTTGCTGGCAGCCGTGATCTTATAATTGGTGAGGGTAACAGGCAAAGTTGATTCTGCCCGGGTATACTGCAGCATCCACTGATAAATATTCTTACTGTTCTCCTTCCAGGTGGCATTATAGGTTTGTGTCCAGGCATCGTGGTTATCCGTGGGTGGGGCAACGGTAAAAATGGTTTTGATAGACAGTGGAGTAGGAGGCTGGCTATTTGAATTGATCATACGCACATAATCGTTGGTATTGGATACCGGCACTGCCTGGTCGTCCTGGTTGTGGGTTGCCCACACAGGTACATTGCCTTTGGCGATTACCCTGGTAATGGCCGATTGTGGGGTCGACTGTCCGCAGATGGGTACGATGGCTGCTATTTTTTGGGCAACGGCCAGGTCACTGCCGGCAAATTCCCAGATAACACCCCCGCCCATGCTCATGCCGGTAAGGTAAATGCGGGTGGTATCTACTTTATAATTATTTTTATATAGGTGATCACAGTACCTATTTCAGTAGGCCAGGGCCGGTCTCTGAATTGCGGTGAAATAACCAGGAATTTGAAGGATTGACCGTTCAAAGTAAAAGATGTGGGGAATAGGCCATCCTTAATGTATTTGGGAAGGGCCTTGGATACCAGTTTATTCAGGTCTGCCTGGCTGCCGGTACCGCGGTCGCCATTACCATGTATATATACCAGTAAGGGATAGCGCTCTGTGCCGGCAGCATTGTAATCCTGCGGCAGGTATTCATAATACCCTCCGCAGTTGCTATTAATATTTACCGTTATAGGTTTATGAGTAGGTGATTGCGCAATGCCTACCTGATTCCAAAAAAAGGCATACCAAAAACAGGCATGCTGTACAGCTGGTGTACAAATGCTTCATATCGTTTATTTTTTGAGGATGATACAAATCCGTGTATGATGACAGGAACTGCCACATACAATAAGACTTATCATACGGCAAGATGAATCAGCAGGTAAGCGATCAACAGCGGGGAAAAACCATGCCCGCAGGCAAATTAATATGGGATAAGGTTAAACTGATCAATACTATTGAGGAATAGCGGCAAATCGTCCACAAGATATTGCATTCTCCCATGCGCCATTCAAAACAATCGATCTTTTTCTATGATCATACACGAATAGCAAGCCGAACTGCCATTATATGTGTTGGTACCCGATAGAATGATAAAATAGATCGATGAAATTCACAATCAGATCTGTGAATAGTTGGTAGGCTTTAAAAAAGTGCGGGTGATCCTGGAGATCAATTTTTATCAGTATAATCTTCCATGGTACTGATCCTTTTCCATTCGGCATCACTGCCGAAAGTTTTCCAGTTAAGATCATGCTGTTCCATATTATCAAAAGTGATCATGTAAGTGAGGTTGGGCCTGGCTTCACCGATTAATGTTTCGCCAAAGAATACGGGTGTAAGGCCCGTTCTTTTAAAGATACCTATCTCCCCGCCTTCATTGAACATCTCGATCTTCTTTTTTGCTGGCATACTCTGTGGGACTTTCATAACGGCGCAGTTCAAAGATCCTTTCCTTATTGGCAGGGGCTACCAGGTTGGGCATACCGCTGAACGATTTCAGCAGGGAACTTTGAATACGGTCGTAGGCCGGTGCGTCGGCGGGGGCGCTCAGGTAGTCTGTGGCGGTTAGCTGGAATTCAATATCCCTGGCCAGTAGAGCATCCATGCCGGTAAAATCTTCGAGGGAAGGGAAGAGGATCACCACAAAAAGACGGGCAGGTTGTTCAGGTTGTAAGGGAGTAAACACCCCCACATTTTTTGAACCCAGGCGGTTGAGGGCAGCTATGGCTGCATGCGCATAATATCTTTCGGTTAATTGCTGTTGCCCTTCATTTTTAAAGGTGTAAACACGCAGCTCATAGTATTCTTGTTTCTTTTTGGCATCAGTAGCGGGTAGAGCGGTGCCAGGTGATAGGGCTGTTGCTGTTCCGGTAAGCAGGGTGGACTGTATAAAACGGCGCCCCTTCATGATCGCTTAGTTTAGGAAGGAATCAATTTGGATCTATTACCCCCGTAAATTACTGTTTTTCCCGTTGCCAGGTAGTTGTTGTCACTACCGGTTGCCAGTTACCCGTACCGGAGTCCGGTATCGGGTAACTGGATGCCAGTGCGGGTACTAGGTCAGCGATATCGTGCGCTTTTGTTTGCGTTGATGCGCACGTTTATAAAAGATCTCTACCACCAGCGGAAAGATCAGCAGGGTTAAAATAGTGGAACTGATCAGCCCGCCAATAACTACAATGGCCAGGGGCTTCTGTGTTTCGGACCCTATTCCGGTGGATATAGCTGCCGGTAATAAACCGATGGCTGCCATCAGGGCGGTCATGACCACCGGCCTGATCCTGGCATTAACGCCGTCCCGGATGGCTTGAGGCAGCGATAACTTCTGATGCAGGTTTTGCTTGAATACCGAGATCAGGATCACCCCATTTTGAATACAGATACCAAAGAGGGCGATAAAACCAATACCGGCCGATATACTGAACACAGTGCCGGTAATATGCAAGGCCAATATACCACCAATGAGTGCAAAAGGCACATTTAGTAATACAAGGCCGGCATCGACTGCATTGCCAAACGTAATAAACAGCAGGATGAAGATCATGACCAGCACGATGGGTACTACCTGCGATAGTTTTTGCTGCGCCCGTACCTGGTTCTCAAATTCACCGCTCCATTCAATATTCAGCCCTTTGCCCAGCTTTACCTGCTCTTTTACCCGCTGCTGTGCATCGGCAATCGTACTTCCCATATCCCTTTCACGGATCGAGAATTTGATGGCGATAAAGCGCGTATTCTTATCGCGGTAAATAAAGGCCGGCCCGGTTACCGTTTTGATCTCTGCAATTTCCTTCAGCGGTACCGTTGAGCCATGCAAGGTGGGTACCCTTAATTTACTCATGGCATACTCATTATTCCGGTATTCTTCGGGATAACGTATACGGATGGGGAACTTCATTTCACCCTGGTAAAAGTAAGAGGCCGATTTGCCTCCGATCGCTGTTTCTATTACTGCATTTGCATCGGCAATCGTTACACCATACAAGGCCATTTTCTGCTCACTGAGCAAAATGCTGATCTCTGGTTGCCCCAGGTTGCGCAATACCCCCAGGTCTTTCACCCCTGGCACCGTTTTCATGACCTGGTATACACTATCTGCAATCCTATCAATGTCTTCCAGGTTATTGCCAAATATCTTGATGCCAAAGGAAGCTTTAAAGCCTGCTACCGCTTCGGCTACATTGTCAATAATGGGCTGGGAGAAATTAAGTACAATGCCGGGATACTGATCCAGCTTTTTATTCATTTCATTGATCAGTTGCTCCTGCGTTATTTTACGATGCCATTCTTTCTTGGGTTTGAGGTCTACCTGGAATTGGGTAAAATAAAAGCCATTGGGATCAGTGCCATCATTGGATCGGCCTATTTGCGACAGTACCCGGCTTACCTCATCAAAATTGCGCAGCTCACGACGAAATACTTCCGTCATCTTGCGTGTTTCCGTGAGTGAATAGCTCATGGGCAATTCGGCAGTTACCCATAGGGCGCCTTCATTGAGGGTAGGTAAAAACTCGCTGCCCAGGAACTTGAAAGAGAACAGGCTGATGCTGATGATGAGCGAAGCGGTGAGCAGGCTTAGTTTCTTATGTGCCGTAGTGAAGTTGAAAGCCTTATTGACCGTTCTATTGAAGAAGTTGACGATGGGGTTGTTCTTTTCCCGTACGTTTTTGTTGAGCAAAATGCTGGATAGTACGGGCACCAGGGTGAGCGTGAACAACAAAGCCCCCAACAAGGCGAAACTTAAGGTCCAGGCCAGGGGAGAGAACATCTTACCCTCTACTTTTCAAAAGCGAATATGGGAATAAGACTGGTGATAATGATCACCTTGGCAAAGAAGATGGCCTTGGCCAGGGAGGAACCTGTTTGCCGGATCATACTTAGCTTGGCCATCTTATTAAATTTATCCATGCCCAATACCTGGGCCTTATGCGCCAGCACCACAAATAAACCCTCCACCATGACCACCGCCCCATCTATGATGATCCCAAAGTCGATGGCCCCCATAGAAAGCAGGTTGGCGCTCATGCCCTTCATACGCAAGCATATGAAGGCAAACAATAAAGACAAAGGAATGATAATGGATACAATAACCGTAGTACGCCAATCAAACATAAACAGGAATACGATCAGCGTAACCAGTAAAATACCTTCTACAAGATTGTGCGTAATGGTTTCTGTACAAAAGTCCATTAGCTTATCCCGGTCATAAAGGTTTCCATGGTAATGCCCGCCGGCAATACCTGTTCATTGAGGTCTTTGATCTTTGCTTTCACCCGGGCCAATACTTCACGCGGATTCTCGCCTTTACGCATAACTACAATGCCTTCTACTACATCGTCATTATCGTCCAGGCCCACCTGGCCTACCCGGGGTACATGGCTTTCTACTACAGTGGCCAGGTTTTTCACCAGGATGGGCGTGCCCTTGATATTGTCTACAATGATGTTCTCTATGTCCCGGATCTTGTCTAATAAACCAATACCGCGTACTACATACGCCTGCCCATTTTTTTCAATCACATCACCGCCTACATTGATATTGCTTTTGCTAACGGCGTTATACACTTCCAGGGGAGTAATATCGTATCGTAACAGCATGGCGGGATCAACCTTTATTTCATAGGTTTTTCGGCGCCGCCAAAGGCTACTACGTCCGCCACCCCGGGTACACTGCGGAGCTGACGGTCAATCACCCAGTTTTGGATAGTAAGCAGGTCTACCGAACTTTTGCCTTTCCCCGTACCGTGTAACGGAATATTTCACCTGTGGGCCCATACGGAGGCTGTACTTCCGGCTCTACCGATTCAGGTAGGTTTACATTATTCAGCAGGTTATTGACCTGCTGCCGGGCAAAGAAATCCTCTACTTCATCGTCAAAAATGAGCTTGGTGACCGACAGGCCAAACATGGAAACAGAGCGTAAGGACGATTTCTTTTGTACCGAGTTCATAGCCACTTCAATGGGCACGGTAACAAATCGTTCTACTTCCTCGGCGCTTCGCCCAGGCCATTGGGTAACAATAACGATCTGTGTATTGGTAACATCTGGAAATGCCTCCAGTGGAGTTTTAATATAACTCCAGATGCCCCGAAAATGACCAGCAGGGTCATAAAAAAACAAAGAACCTGTTCTTGAGCGAAAAGGTAACGATGTTGGAAATAAATTTATTCATATCCAAAAAGACGTTTTTGCGGTATGTTAATTTGTCAACTTGTATGTGCACGCCCAATGCCCCAAAAGCCTCGGTGCCTTGTTGCCTCGATGCCTTTCTTCTACTCAATCACGGCATTATATACCAGTAGTTGATATTGAGAAATGACCTGTTCTCCTACTGCAAGACCGTTTTGGATATAAGTGGTGTTTCCAATGGTTTTGTATAGTTCCACCTGGCGGGTTTCTATATGACACGCGTCTTTGTATACCATTACATAATTCTTGTTTTTGTCGAAGATCACTGTCTGCGCCGGTACCGACAGTTTTTGTTCATTGCCTTCGGTATACTGTATATTGATCTGTGCAAACATTTCGGGCTTCAGCAGGTAGCCGGGGTTGTCAATGCGGATCCTTACTTTCATGACCCGGCTTTGCGGATCAAGCATGGAAAATATCCGGTCTACTTTCCCACTGAATATTTTGTCTTTATAAGCTATTACACCCACATTGGCGTCATAGCCTACTTTGATCTTGGCGATATCACTTTCAAATACATTGGCCATTACCCATACCTCGTCCAGGTTGGAAATGATAAAGAAAGGTTGGGCGCCATCCACCCGGTATTGCATTTTATCCGTCAGGTTCTTTTCAATGATAAAGCCCGAAATGGGGGCCGTAATGGTTTGCAGTGCATGCCCCCTGGCCCCATAAATGGCATTCGTTTCCTGTATGCGTTGCAGGTCCGCCCGCGCTTTTTCCAATTCTGTTTCGGCAACTACTACCTCTTTCTCTGTAGCCAGTCCTGCACCAAACATGTCTTTATTGGAGGAAAGGGTTTTTTCCGCCAGTTTTACGTTGGATAGCGCGTTGGACAATTGTCCCTGGTAATCGGCAATCTCACTGCTGCGTATTACTGCCAGTACCTGCCCCCTGGTAACATAATCGCCCAATTGCACGTTCAACGATTCTACAATGCCGCCTACTACGGGATATACTTTGACCCATTTATCTTCATTGGCTTCGATCTTGCCCGAAAAGGCAATCTCATTTTTAACTGTGTCGGATTGAACAGTCACTACCTGTATCTTTTTTTTGTAGCGTATCGGTAAGACAAAAAGTATCATTGTTAACCGGGGTAGCTACTTTTTCCTTGCAGGAGGTCGTTTGCAACAGAACTATGCTGCCCAGTAAACTGATGAAGAAAGATCTCATATAATAATTTTTAGGTCGTGTTAATTGAAAAGGGTTTTGCCAACGGCGAAATTCAAAGCCTCCAGGGCCTGGTCTTTTTCATTCCTTAACTGATTCCATTGCAGTACATTGTCTTTCCAGGATTCATAGAAATCCGTAAACTCCAGTAAGCTGATATTCTTTTTCTGGAAGTTCTCTGTAATTCCCTGCAGCAACCGGTCGAACTGCTTTTTAAAGGCAGGGTCAAATGATTGAAGCATCTTGCCCGTATTCAATGCTTTGATATAGGCTTTTTGTACTTCATTTTCTACGGTAAGTTGTTGTTGCATGTACTGCACGTTGCTTTGCTCTACCTGACTTTGGGCAGCTTTTATATTGCCCTGGTTGCGGTTAAAGAAAGGAAGGTCGATGGCTGCATTGAGAAACGTAGCATTGTCTACAAAACTTCCCCTTTTGTCAAACTCTACGCCCAGCGTCAGGTCGGGCGTGCGCAGCGCTTTTTGCAACTGGTAGTTTTGCCGGCTGTACAAAGTATTGGCATCGGCTGCCTTCAGGTCATACCGGTTGGTAAAAGCACTGTCTACCAGGGTTTGTAATGGGTATTGGTGCAAGGCTTCCGGGCTATCTCCCAGGTCTACCGGCAGGTAATAATGCTTATTGTCGTGCAACAGTAGTTGGACTTCGGCCTGCAAGTCGTTCAATTGATTTTGCAGGGAGGTTTGTTCCGCCTGCAGGGTATACAGTAAGGATCTGATGCGTACTGCATCTTTGAGCGTTACCGTTCCTTTTGCCTGTAATTCATTATAGGCTGTACTCAATTGTTGCAAGGAATTGATCTGTACCTGGTAGGCATCCCTGGACTGGTGCAGGCGCAGGATACCATAATAATTGCTGCGCAGGGAAAAGCGCAGGGTACGCAGCAGGTCGTAGAAATTATATTCCGCTATCCGCGTATTGGTGTTGGCCAGGCCAATTTGCTTGTTGCGTTTGCCTGCCAGCGTGATCAATTGCTGGAGCTGTACTACATATTGACCGGTTTTATTGGTGATGTCAAAAGGTTTTTAAGATTGGGATTGTACAAGTTGCCACTTACTGACAGCGTGGGATTATTATACAGTTTTGCCTGGATCAGTTGAGCCTGGGCAATATGGACATCATATTTGGCTGCCAGCAGGACAAGGTTGTTTTGAATAAATAGTTGTTCGGCATCCTGCAGGGTAATGCGTAGGGTATCCTGGGCGTTGCTTGCAACACCTGTCAGGAATACCACTACCACCACCATGCAATGCCTGAACAGGAAATAACTTCTGTTCATACATTGATAATTTTAGTCAGGGACGGAAAACGGGCCAGTTACGGCATGCTCATTAGCGGGACCTAATGCTTAGGTACAGGCAGCATGCACGTTTAATGGAAATGTATAGGCACCTGAACAAATAGGTTCAATTGTTCATGGAGTCATTCACTAGGCGGTGCATACATCCGGGGAGGAGAAACAATGTTGAAATAACCTTTACAAGTGGGGTATACCTCTAAATAGGCTTTTGAGCCGCTTTAGCCGTATTGTCAGTAGGAATAATAACTACTTTATGGGCAAACTGGCAGCAGAACGGCTCCCAGGAAAACCTTTCCACGCTGTTGTTTTTAGGCATACCATCATTGTCATCATCATGGTCGGGAATAAAATCATCATCGTCCATGAGCTGTTCCAGCAGGTATTCGGTAATGCTGTCGGGATCGTCATATTTGGCGGAGACACCCGATGGGTGGGCACGCATGGCAATAGTGAGGTAATCCAGGTCAATACTCTGGTTAAGTATAGAAAATGCCACCAATATGAGTAAAAGCCTTGACATGAATAGATGTACTGGCTGCAAATATATACTGCCCGGTTAAAAAATCATAGTTTGATAAATAAAGCACCGTTAACATCGCGTTAAGTTACTACTTGCAACAGAGAGTAATTGCTTGCTTAAAAGCTGGCATCATAGCTGCCGGGGATGGAGGATTTGGAGCAAACCAGTGAATCAAAGCAAAGAGTGGAGGCCAGGCAAATTCCGCATTTAGGTGCATTAAATGTTTGATTATTAATAGGATATGGATTTCCGTTTTCTTTATTTTCCCGATTGAGTAAATGGTTTTCCCGATGCGGCAAAGGTTAATGCGCCCATTATTCTTTTTTGCGCAAAATTTAACAAGCGTGAAAAGTATATACCTGGTCTTCGCTACACTGCTAATGGGAATAATGACAACAACTGCACAAAACACCCATATTTCTCCAACTACCGAAGTACTGCCATCCGATCATGAAACACCACCAGGTACTATTAAAGGAAAGATCGTTACTACCGATGGAAAGCCGGGTGCTTACGTGAATGTGGTATTGAAGGAAACAAATAAAGCAACCGTAGCGGATGAAGATGGGGTATTTATTATCAGGAATATTAAACCGGGCAGTTATACCCTCCAGGTTTCTCATACAGGATTACAAACTCAGGAAAAAGCAGTTGAACTGGCTGCAGGTGATACTAAAACATTCGAGTTCACTTTACGTGAAACCTCTATCCAACTGGAAGAGGTAGTAGTGGAAGGAAGGAAAAGCCTGAATACAAAACCTGTTACGGTGGGTAAAGTGCCTATCGCTCCCATGGACCTTCCTCAAAGCATTGCAGTGGTTGGCCAGGGCGTGATCAGGGATCAGCAGGCACAGCGGCTCAGTGATGTGATCAAGAATGTGAATGGAGTATATGTAGCTACTACCCGGGGTAGTACGCAGGAAAGTTTTTCAGGTCGTGGATATGGATTTGGCAGCAATAACCTGTTTAAGAATGGTGCACGGGTGAACAGTGGGGCGATGCCCGAAATGAGTTCACTGGAAAGGGTAGAAGTATTGAAAGGAAGTGCGGCCATTCTCTACGGTAATGTAGCGCCTGGTGGTATCCTGAATATGGTGACCAAGCAACCCAAGTTCAATTTTGGCGGTGAAGTATCCATGCGTACCGGCAGCTATGACCTGTATAAGCCCGCTGTAGATGTGTATGGCCCTATTTCGTCAACAGTAGCTTACCGCATTAATGGTACCTATGAAAGTGCCCGTAGCTTCCGGGATGTAGTGAGCTCCAAAAGATATTATGTAAATCCTTCTTTATTGTTCAAGCTGGGCAAGCGTACAGAATTGCTGGTACAGGGTGATTACCTGGATCATGAATTTACACCCGATTTTGGTATTGGTTCGCTGGACAATACTAAAATTCCAGATGTGGCACGTTCTGCTTTTTTTGGAACGCCCTGGCAGTATGCCAAAACAAAACAGGCAACTGCCAGTGTTTCTTTAAAACACCAACTCAACAGTGCCTGGCAGTTGAATGCCCTCGGCTCATTCCAAAACTATAACCGGGATTATTATTCTACCGAAAGGATTCAGGCGGCTGCCAATGGTGATTGGACAAGACCCTGAATAAGACCGATCAGAATGAAAATTATTATATAGCGCAGGTAGATATCAATGGCAAGTTTAAAACCGGGTCTATCGAGCATACCTTATTGGCCGGTGTAGATGCTGATCGTTATTTAACTACGAGCTATACTTTTAATAACCCTACTACTTACGATAAGATCAATATCCTTGATCCAACGAAATTTACGCCCCGTACAGATATTCCCCCTGCTTCTAAGGTAACGCGGGTTGAAACGCCTGTCAACCGTTTTGGCGCCTATGTGCAAGACCTGATCAGCATTACTTCTAAATTAAAGTTCCTGGCAGGTATCCGTTGGTCGATCCAGGAAGCAAGGCCTGCTGAAACCAGGTACTTGCTGAAGGACAGCCTGGCCAAAGGAGCTGCGAAGACCGACAAAGCTTTTTCTCCTCGTTTGGGGCTGGTATACAAACCACTTGAAACAACGGCTATTTTTGCCAGCTATGCCAATTCCTTTGCTGTGAACAGCGGTACCGATGTTTTTGGCAATGCCTTGAAACCTTCCATCATTGATCAGTTTGAAATAGGTGTTAAGAATGATTTCCTGAAAGGATTACTTGCTGTAAATATTACGGCTTACCGGATCGTGAACAATAACCTGGCGCAAACAGCGCAATTCGCAGCCGATGGTACTACACCCAATAACAATACCAATCTGAAAGAGCTTACCGGACAAACCACCAGTGATGGTGTGGAATTGATATTACTGCTCACCCCATAAAGGGCTCGACATTATGGCCGGTTACAGCCATAATTATATGCGCTATACCAAAACTGAAAAGAAAAAAGGGAATTATGTAGAAGGCGAAAGATTGGTAAATTCTCCGGCGCATACGGCCAATGCGAGCGTATTTTACACCTTTGGTAACTCACCCATCAAAGGTTTTAAAGTAGGTGTTACTGCTTTATATATTGGCAAACGCAATGCGGGCTGGAATAACCAGATCGAACAAACACAAAACTATTCCAGGCTGATACCAGTTGACGGGTTTACTACGGTAGACATTTCAGCAGGTTATACCTGGAAAGCCATATCCTTGCTGGCAAAAGTGTCAAACCTGGGGAATACCTATAATTATTATGTGCACGAAAATTATAGTGTAAATCCCATTGCCCCCGCCAGTTCGCGGCTACCTTGTCTTACAGGTTCTAATTAATGACTTTAATCATATTCAAGCTACCGGCTTTAATAGTCGGTAGCTTTTTGTTATTATTGTAATACTGTACGCTTGTCAGTAATACAATAATAAGCTTATATCATGCCTCCATCCTTTTTGCCTGTTGTTCAACGCCTAAGCTGCGTTGTGCTTATTTCCTTCCTGTTGTCCATTGCCAGTTTACAAGTTACTGGCCAGCAAACCACCATAAAATACCTGTCGGGCATTGATAAAGACCATACGGTAGCCTGGGATTTCTTTTGTACCAAAGGTATGAACAGTGGCAAGTGGACCACCATCCCGGTTCCTTCCTGTTGGGAGTTGCAAGGCTTTGGTCACTACGATTATGGCCGGGTAAAACTGGCCGATCAATCGGATGAAGTAGGTAAATACCGCTATCGTTTCCAGGCCGACAAACAATGGAAGGGCCAGCAAGTGGCCATTGTATTTGAAGGGTCGATGACGGATACGGAAGTAAAGATCAATGGCAAACTGGCCGGCCCCATCCACCAGGGCGCTTTTTACCGATTCAGTTATGATATCAGTAGTTTGTTGCGTTATGGGTCATCCAATCTATTGGAAGTAGAGGTAAGTAAGAAATCGGCCAATCATTCGGTGAACCTGGCTGAGCGGGATGCCGATTTCTGGATCTTCGGGGCATCTTCCGACCGGTATACCTCGAAATAAAACCGGTTGCTCATATAGAAAGAGTGGCTATTGCAGCCTTGGCCAGTGGCGATTTTAGAGTGATTGTGATCAAGCCGCAAGCAGATACGAGCTACAACTTAGAAGCTGTTATCACCAAAGCCAATGGCAGTGCGGTAGGAGTTACCTGGAATACTCCAGGATTGTCTGGCGATACACTGACTGCACTGCATGGCTTTGTGAGCAAACCGGATCTGTGGAGTCCCGAATTTCCCAACCTGTATAACCTGCAAGTTGTATTAAAAGATAAGCAGGGAAAGGTAATACATGTAATAGAAAAGAAATTTGGGTTCAGGACCGCGGAATTGCGTGCCGGCGATGGCTTTTACCTCAACGATAAAAGGTGATATTCAAAGGCGTTAACCGGCATAGTTTCTGGCCTGCCAGTGGCCGTACACTTAGTAAAGCTATCAGTATAGACGATGTGGCGTTGATGAAGGATATGAACATGAATGCCGTGCGTATGTCCCATTATCCGCCCGATCAGCATTTTCTGGATGTATGCGATTCGCTTGGCCTCCTGGTTATTGATGAGTTAACAGGCTGGCAAAAATGTATGATGATACCACGGCACGTCGCCTGGTGAAGGAACTGGTGGTGCGTGATGTGAACCATCCCAGTATTGTATTATGGGCCAATGGCAATGAAGGCGGGTTTAACCGTACGGTAGATGATGATTACCATTGGTATGATCCTCAGAAAAGGCATGTGATTCATCCCTGGGAAAAATTCAATGGCACCGATACCAAGCATTACCCCGATTACAATTATATGGTCAATGCCTCCCTGTACGAAAAGGAAGTGTACTTCCCTACAGAGTTTATGCATGGGCTTTATGATGGTGGACATGGTGCCGGGCTGGACGATTTCTGGAACCTCATCCTCGCCAGCCCCGGGCTGCTGGTGGTTTCTTATGGGTGTTTGCCGATGAAGGCGTAGTGCGGCGGGATAAAAAGACAGTATTGATACCTGGACCAATAATGCACCCGATGGTATTGTAGGACCTTACCACGAAAAGGAAGGTAGTTATTATACCATCAAAGAAATATGGAGCCCGGTATATATTCGTCCGCAAACCATCGGATCTTCCTTTACGGGCCGCATTCCATTGGAGAACAGGTACCTGTTCTCCAACCTGATCAATGCAGTTTCCGGTGGCAATTAAAGCAGGAGAAAAATGGGGCGATGGTAACCATGGATACGGGCTATGCTGCCAGGCTATCTGTACCACCTGGAGAACAGGGTATGCTCAACCTGCAATTGCCTGCCACCTGGGATGAAGCCAAGGCGCTATACCTCACTGCTACCGATCCCCATGGTAAAGAAATATTTACCTGGAGTTGGCCTATTGACCGGGGGAATGGGTGATGGTGCCATTAACAGATGACCTTATTCCCAAAGGGTCTATTAAAGCCAAAGAAGAAGGTAATGTATTGATGGTGCAGCAGGATAGTATTACCCTCTATTTTGATAAGTCAACCGGCTATCTTACCAAGGTGGTAAAAGCAGGCAGGGTACTTTCCTTATCCGGTGGCCCTGCTTTAGCAGGTTTTGACCAGCAACTGACTTCTTTCACACATACGGATATATATATGGGCTATGTTGTACAAGCCAGTTATAAGGGCAAAGACAACTGGCTGAATGTAGCCTGGACCTTCAAACCCGGGTCGGTGGTAAGTCTTGAATACGCTTATTCACAGCGTGGTGAGGCCGACTTTATGGGCATTACCTTCAACTATCCTGAAGAAAAGATAAAGGGCATGCAATGGCTGGGCAGGGGGCCTTACCGTGTATGGAAGAACAGGTTGAAAGGTTTACAGTGGGGTATATGGGAAAAGGAGTATAACAATACCATTACCGGTGAGCGTGGCTGGCAATATCCCGAGTTTAAGGGCAACCATGCGGAAGTAAATTGGGTTACTATAAAAACACTGAATTTCCCTTCACTGTGATCCCAGCCGATAAAAAAATGTTTGTCCAAATGTTGCAACCCGAAAGCCCTAAAGGAGCTTATAACAATAACACAACAGTGAATTATCCGGCGGGTAATATTGGGTTTATGAATGCCATACAAGCTATTGGCACTAAATTTCAGCCGGCTTCCGTGATGGGCCCGCAAAGCCAAAAGAATGTACAGCTCAATGCACCTTATCAGGGTGTATTGTGGTTTAGGTTTTAGTAACTGCCTGGTCCGGTAAATGATAGCGGCGAAGTAGGCCATGCCACAACATCAATTTCCTTAAAGGTAGTGCGATGGCCTGGATGCACAACAGGGTAATATGGCAAACAGTGAAGTTTGAGCAAATACAGTTAGATAAAGTTACAAAGCAGCACATTTTAACATATCCAGGGCTGCCACCGGAGCCTGTCTGCGAGGTACCAAAGAGGGACCAAAAAGGGGCCAGGTTTGTACCAGGTTCGGGGTTAAAGCGCATTCGCCTAAGCGGGCCCCGAACGAAGCCCGAACAAGACCCGGTTCAGGTACGAACGAGACCCAAAGAAAGCCGGTTTTGTTCTTGTAAGTCGATGGTGTGGAAGTGGGGGGCTATGAATCTGGATAAGTCGATCAGCGTAAGGCCTTATAAGAGGATAGGAGAAGACGGATATAATATTCGCCCGGATCTCTTTGTCGGCTCGAAGCGGTATTTTAGACCCTTGAAAATACATCCTTATGAATGCGCTGGCGGGCTTTTGGAATACCATTATTTTATTGAGCATTGTGCAGGGTTTTATTCTCTGTGGGCTGCTGTATTTTTCGAGCGGGCAGCAAACAGCCAACCGCATCCTGGCGGCACTCATTGGGATCATTACCCTGGCATGCCTTAATATTTACCTGCTCGATGCTGCCTGGATAAATACGCACCTGGTATTACAGTTGCTTGCCGGCGCTTTGCCATTGGTGCTGATAATGCCCCTGGGGCCATTGATCTGGTTGTATGTGCAAGCCAGTTTAGATACCGCTTTCAAACTTTCGCGTAAACATTACCTCCATTTTTATCCTGTATCGCTGGATCTGCTGCCGTACATGACCATACTGCTGGCCGATATCGGGCTGCTTGCCGGAGGCCTATCAAAAGGACAGCGTTCATGGGTAGGGGACCTGGTGGATAGTTACAACGTATATGCCGATATTCCCCGGTGGGCCTCTGTCACTTTTTATTGCTGGCTTTCCCGCCAATACATTGCACAACACCGGTTGAAGCAGGAAGCTATTGCGGAAGCCACTGCCAGTTGGTTGCAACAATTCCTACTGGTGTTCCTGGTATTTCAGGGTATCTGGCTGGTGTACCTCGTGCCTTATATTATTCCGGCTACCCGGCAATGGCTGCTGGACACGGTAAGCTGGTATCCTGTATTTGTACCCCTGGCCATACTGGTGTACTGGCTGGGTTTCAAAGGCTACCTGGTGCATTACAAAGGCCTCCGGGAGGCAGGGAGCAAAAGTAATTTGGCCCAGGTGTCCCGGTTGCCCGATACAACGGCCCAACAATATATTGAGCGCTTGCGGCAAACCATGGAAGCTGAAAAACTCTTTCTCGATCCCTCCCTGCAGGTGGGTAGCTTAGCACAACAGGCGGGCATACCGGCCAAATCCGTATCAGCTGTATTGAACCAGCACCTCAATAAAAGCTTTTCCACCTTTGTCAACGAATACCGGGTAGCAGCCTTCAAGAAAAGAATAATGGAAGCAGGTACCGACCTGCTTACCATACCCGGCATTGCCATGGAATGTGGCTTTAGTTCGCCGGCTACTTTTCAGCGTATCTTTAAACAGCTTACCGGTACCACCCCTCCCTCTTTATTCAGGAGGCCAGGCAGTCCGAAAGCCTGTAAAACCTCCTCAAATCCGGAATTGAGCAATTGATTTTTATGCTGTTAAGCCGGTAAGAAAGAGGTTTGTAAAAAATACACGTGTACATGAAGTTTCTTTTGAGCGTGCTCACCTTATGGATGCTGGTTCCCGTAGTTTGCCCTGCACAAGACCAACCGGCAGTATATGACAGTTTAACGGATCGTACCTTATCCAGGCAGGAGATGCAGGACGACCTGCAATACCTGCGCAAAGTAATGGAAGCCGTACACCCTGGTTTGTATCGCTACACACCCAGGCCGGTCATGGACCAACGGTTGGATAGTTTTTATGATCGGCTCACGGGCAGTTTACCGTTTTATGATTATTACCGGTCGATGGCTTCACTGGTAGCTGGTGTACGCTGTGCGCATACCAGTATTTTACCCGGACGCAATTGGGAATCGCATTTCATGCGCAACGTACCCCTGTTTCCTTATTCCCTTCACTTTATTAAGGACCGGGCCTATATCATCCTCAATCAAACAGCAGATACGACCCTTAAGCCGGGTTTTGAATTATTGGCCATTAATGGTCAATCGATCACCGACATCCGGCAGGTCATTTTTGATCATTCCTGGAGTGATGGGTACAATACTACCAACAAACAACAACGGCTGAACCAGGGCATGTTTGCCATCCTGTATTACCTGTCCGTAGGCCGGCCCACGCAATTTGAGCTTACCTGTAAAGACTTTTCCGGGCAAACCATCCAGGTAAAAACGCCTGCAATGACCATGACCACTTCCAGTGCCAACTTCAGGCAAAACCCGGTGAATAAGGACATCCTCCGGATGTATGTGAACAGGAAGCGGGACGACCTGGAGCTGGACATCAAAAAGGACCACAACGCGGCGTTACTTACCATCAGAACTTTTGGAGGAGCTGCGGCCGGTAAAATCAGCAGCTTTTTACCCAAGGCCATGAAGGAACTGGAGAAAAAGCAGATCAGGCACCTGGTCATCGACCTGCGCAGCAATGGCGGTGGCTGGGACAGTGCCGGGGTGATCTTATTCACCTATCTCATCAACAAACCTTCGCGCTATTATGTGCGGCAGCATGCGATTACGGATACTTCCCAATACCTGGCTTTGAGCGATCTGTCGCCGGAAGACCTGAAGAATGTAAAGAATGAACTGGTGGGGGAAAAGGATGGTACTTTCTCACTGAAGGAGTCGGCGGCTGCCGGCCTTTCCCTGCAGGTGCCCAAACCGCAACATTTTACGGGGAAGGTATATTTTATCATGAATGGGGCCAGCGCTTCCACTACTTCCGAATTCCTGGCGGCGGCGCATGCCAACCAATTGGGCGTCTTCATTGGCGAGGAAGATGGGGGAAATTATGCAGGCGGCAATGGTGGTTCCTTCATTGGCCTGGTATTGCCCAACAGTAAGATCAAAATAAGCATCCCGCTTTTTGTATTATGATAATTTGACCAGGCCGCCTTTTGAAAAGGGCAGGGGCCTCCTGCCCGACCACGAGGTGCCAGATAACCTGGAGAATATTCTACAAGGTATCGATACACAAAAGGCTTTTGCGCTGGAACTGATCAGGCAGGGACGCTAGGTTTCCTGTACATCTTAAACTTCTATTGGCAAGTTTGTGCAATGCCCGGTACGTGGAAGGAAAGCGTTAGTAATTTATTAACCTACTAAATTAGTAGGTTAGTTGGTAAATTAGGTGAATATCGTTATATTTATTAAGCTATGTTTCCCCTGCCATAGCCGTAGTAAGTATCAACCGGATCTCTTCACCATAAATAACCCTTCCATGGCAGAAGCGCAACACAAATCACAGCAAACGGCATTGGGTGATATAGCCGCCCGGCAATTGGCCATTGCCACCCGCACGGTACCACAAATGGTGACCATCAGTCCACGATGGCTGACAAAGCTGCTGAACTGGGTACCTGTTGAATCAGGTGTATACCGGCTCAATAAAGTAAAAGATGCAACGGCTATTGAGGTAGATTGTTCTTCGCGTGATGAACATATTCTGCCACAGACCTTTGTTGATTATATTGAAAATCCCCGGGAATATAACCTGGCTGCGGTGCAAACCATCATTGATGTGCATACGCGGGTATCTGATCTGTATAGTAAACCTTATAACCAGATCAGCGAGCAATTGCGCCTGGCCATCGAAACGATCAAAGAAAGGCAGGAGAGTGAGTTGATCAACAATAAAGAGTATGGATTGCTGCACAGTGTGGCGACTGCCCAGCGTATTCAAACACGTAGCGGTGCTCCCACACCTGATGACCTGGATGAGCTGATTGCCAAAGTATGGAAAGAGCCGGGATTCTTTTATTGCATCCACTGGCTATTGCTGCATTTGGCCGCGAGTGTACGCGCAGGGGAGTGCCTCCACCTACCGTATCACTGTTTGGCTCACCCTTTCTTACGTGGCGTGGTATTCCTTTAATACCTTCTGATAAACTGCCCATTGAAAAGGTAAGTCCAGGATCATCCTGTTGCGCACAGGCGAAAGTCGCCAGGGCGTAGTGGGGTTGTTTCAACCAGGCTTGCAGGGAGAGCAATCACCTGGCTTGTCGGTACGCTTCATGGGCATTAATGATAAGGCCATTGCTTCTTACCTCGTTTCCCTGTATTGTTCATTGGCAGTATTGGTAGATGATGCCATTGCTGTACTTGATGACGTTGAAATAGGCAAATACCATGAATACAAATATTGATCAATCCGGATTGCCGGATGTGGCGCTGATGGAACAACTGGCCAACCAGCTTTTTCATGAACCCGCTACACAAAGCTCCACGGCATTGCCTGCTACATCGGGTGTTGGCGTTTCGCCTTCCCTGCTTCAATATACCCATGCCATCGATCCCAAAGATGCAGGTATGAGCGCTCTTCCCCAATATGGTCAGGAGGGTGGTGTACCTGTGTCGGTAGCCGGTAGTGGCGCCTCGCCATCCGTCGTACAGCATGGCAATAATATTAACCTGAAAGATCCGCAAACAAGTTTCCCCGATCAGAACCTGCAGCGGCATAGTGGTAAGGGTACCACGCCAGATTGGAAGGGAGATGGGAAAGATGCGGAAAACCATTTACCCTTTGAAGCCAATGCTTCTTACCTGACCGATATGGCAGGGATCTTATCAGCTATTCATCAATTCATTCCTGTTGCACAACTGCCGCTGGCCGGATTACCGGCCTTGCCAGTGGGGATGAAGGGAGTTATTATTTTTTACCGGATACCCTACCGCATAGTGCTTCACCCACTCCTTCTTATTTACCGGGCTTTGATATCAACCTGGTAAAGAAAGATTTTCCTATTCTGCAGGAAAAGGTAAATGGCAAGCCATTGATCTGGCTCGACAATGCAGCTACCACACAAAAGCCACAGCAGGTTATTGACCGGATCAGCTATTTCTATACGCATGAAAACTCCAATATTCACCGGGCAGCGCATGAACTGGCAGCCCGCGCCACAGATGCGTATGAGGAAGCGCGTAAGAAAGTGCAGCTTTTTATCGGAGCCGCTTCTCCCAACGAAATAGTATTCGTACGGGGTACTACCGAAGGCATCAACCTGGTGGCCAAAAGTTGGGGAGAACAATTTCTACAGCCCGGCGATGAGATCATTGTTACTCACCTGGAGCACCATGCCAATATTGTACCCTGGCAACAACTGGCCCAAAAGAAAGCGTTGAAGTTAAGGGTGGTGCCGGTAGATGATGATGGACAGGTATTGTTGGATGAATATGCCAAACTGCTCAACTCCAAAACAAAGCTGGTAGCATTTACCCAGGTGTCCAATGCATTGGGTACCGTTACACCCGCCAAAGCTATTATTGATATGGCGCATGCAGCGGGAGCCAAAGTATTATTGGATGGCGCACAGTCTGTATCCCATATACGTACCAACGTATCGGCACTCGATGCCGACTGGTTTGTATTCTCCGGCCATAAGATATTTGGACCAACCGGTATTGGAGTGGTATATGGCAAGGAAGACCTGTTGAATCAAACACAACCCTGGCAGGGTGGCGGCAATATGATCAAAGATGTAACTTTTGAACATACACAATACCATCAGGCGCCCGGCCGCTTTGAAGCCGGTACGGGTAATATTGCCGATGCAGTAGGCCTGGGGGCTGCCCTTGATTATGTGAGCCGCCTGGGTATCGACAATATCTATCACTATGAACATTACCTCTTGCAATATGCCACCCGCTTACTCAAAGAAGTGCCCGGACTAAAACTCATTGGTACAGCGCCTGATAAAACAAGCGTACTTTCCTTTGTGCTGGATGGTTATACCAACGACCAGGTAGGCCAGGCCCTTAATCAGGAAGGCATTGCTGTAAGAACAGGTCACCATTGCGCACAACCCATCCTGCGCCGGTTTGGCCTGAAAGCACCGTAAGGCCCTCTCTGGCATTTTACAATACCTGCGCGGATATAGAGACCCTGGTAGCCACCCTTTGGAAGCTAAAAGCAACCAGGCATTGAGCAATGGTAGTTCCCTCACTTATTGTATAAAGTAAACTTCGGCAATCTTACCCTGCCTGATCTTATAAATAGCTATTGCTTTCAGCGGCTGATCACCAAAGCCTGTTACGTTTTCCTGGTCTATTACCGTATCGCCTTGTACGATGCGGTTGACCAGCTGGCAATGTAGTTCCTTCACGCTTTCAAACATGCCGCTGTATTGCTTGCGCATGGTTTCTTTTCCCTGATATAGCAATTTGTCGGGGAAGGCATAGATGCGTACACTGTCACTATAGGGTTCCAGGAAGGCATCAATATTCCGGGCATTGTAGGCATTAAGTTGTTGTTGTGCCAGTATCTCAGGTGTTACCGGCAACAATTGCTGCGGCTGCATGGGTACCCCCGGTGAATAACCGTATTGATCTGGCTAAGGACAGTCAGGTCTTGCAAAGGATCTTTGTCCAGCAGCAGCAGGTCGGCTATCTTGCCTTTTTCTACACTACCATAATCTTTGTCTTTACCAAAGCCCTGGGCGGCATTGATAGTAGCTGCGCGGATGATCTCGGCATTGGTTAGTCCCGCCTGTTTCATCACCAGTAATTCATCGTAATACGAGGCGGCATGGTGGGTGCCGATATTGCCAGCATCAGTACCTGTAACTACCAATACCCCTGCATCCTGTGCCAGCTTCAGGTTGGTGAGCATGGTGCTGTCTTTTTGTCAGGCACCAACAGGCGGCTGCGTATTTTCTTATAGTCAAATGGCTGTTTTTTTCTTCTCAAAATGTTGAAAGTCCATTAGCGTGCCCAGCATGAAGGGATCGGCATATTTAAAATCATGGCCCGTAAAATTGAATTGCTGGGTAAATGTGCGGTTATAGTTCTGCGCCACAATGAGGGTGGGTATATAGACCGTTTTTTTGCTTTTCAGCAATTGCAACATCTCCGGGTCCAGTACTTTGTCATCAATACTATGTACCAGGATGTCAGCGCCAGCGGTGACAGCCAGTTTGGCTGTTTCATATTGCGTGGCATGCACCGCTATTTTTACACCATTGGCATGGCTTTCATCGATAGCTGCTTGTACAATGGGCAGCGTGGCGTCGGCTTTTTGTCCGGGCATTACGATATACCAGATCTTGATAAAGTCTGGTTTAAAGGGCAATTGCTTTTTACCAGTTCCCTGGCTTCTTCGGGGTGTTAACTTTAACAATGGGTGGATCCTTTTTATCCAGGTTTGGTGGCAGGTAGGTAGATACCAGCGGACCGGTAACAAAGGCATTGGGCGCAGTGATGCGTGTTTGAAGAGAGTCACGGATGGCATAATTGCTCATGGGGCCGCCTACATCAATGACGGTGGTAATACCGGCCGCTACATAACGGGCAATGAGCCCATAGAGATTATCCTTTACCCACTGTTGGTCCTTTTCATAAGGGTACAGGTGATTAAGATTGAGCCCATCTGGACGGGTATACAGGCCACCGCTCTGGAAAAAATGGATATGGGCATCTGTCATCCCGGGCATCAGGTATTTGCCCTGGCCATTGATCAGGGTAGCATTGGTGGGCGCTTTGATCTTTTTAGGTGGACCATAGGCGGTAATGCGTTCATTTTCAATAATCACGCTTTGGTCGGGTTCCAGTTTACCCGTCATTACATTCACTACATTCACATGGCTGATCAGGATGGGGGTAACAGGCTGAGCTATTTTCCCGGTGGAAGAGCTGGATTGGGTGAAGGCTATGGCTGAGATAGCTGCGCAAACAATCAATAAGAAGCAGGATTTTCTCATGGAGCGGTTACTTTTATTGGTATAAAGTTAATCTAATATCTTGAACAACAGGTGGCTAGGCCTACCTTGGTGGTCTGGAAATTGACTAACCCTTGCCTGGATATTGTCTACATATTGCCTCCGAATTGCACTGGCTCCTCTGTAGACCCCTGTTTTAGGCGCTTCCAGTGCAATTCGGAGACCATACGGAGGCTATTATTGGTGCATATTCAGGCCTATTTATTACAAGGCGGGAAGGGTAGGGAGAGAAAAAAGTAAAAAACAGGGTTCTATTTGTAAGTTTTAAGCCCTGGTTGCGATAAACTATTGAAATGGCATTATCGGAAACTGAATTTGTGACCTTGATAAACCGGCATGCAGGCATGATCTATAAGGTCTGCAATATCTATTGCCCTGACCCGGAGGACCGGAAAGACCTGTTCCAGGAAATTGTATTGCAGTTGTGGAAGGGTTATGGTTCTTACCGGCAGGATGCCCAATTTTCTACCTGGTTGTACAGAGTAGCTTTGAACACCGCTATTTCCAATTTCCGTAAGGCCATCAAACGGCCCCATAAAACATCCCTTACCGACATGGGTTTTGATATACCGGATGCAGCCGGCATAAGTGGGGGCGACGAAAGAGTGCAGTGGTTGTACAAGGCCATTGAGCAATTAACACCCATCGAAAAAGCCATGATCCTATTGCACCTCGATAACTGTACCTATAACGAAATAGCAGCGATCATGGGTATAAGCAATAACAATGTGGGCGTAAAATTAAACAGGATTAAAAGTAAACTGGAAAAATACTAACGCAATATGCAAACGAATTTTGAGGCATTACAAGCTGCTTGGAAAGCTTGTGACGAAAAGCTGGTCAACCAGAAAACATTGAGTGAACAACTGGTACTGTCCATGATTAGCGATCGCTCGGGCTCTACCCTGGCAGCCATGAGTAGAAAGAACCTGGCAATGGCGGCCTTGTTCCTGTTTTATACCCTCTTTTTTGGGGCTTGTATAGCAGGCAATACATTCGATTATAACCACCCACTCTATTATATTCCGCTTGGGGTAATGGTGATCACCTGTTTGGTGTTTGCGGTAATGTTAGGACAGGTCTACAACAAGATTGGTCAGGTACATTTAAGTCGTGAAAACCTGGCAACGGCTTTACGTAAAGTAATCAGCGTAAACGACCGCCACGTGGTAGTAAGCAGGAAAATATGGTGGTGTTACTTTATAGCGGGTGTGGTTTTCCCCTTTACTTTTTTACCCAGGGTTATAGAACAACGAGGGACAGCAGAAGCACTGGGCTTAACTGCCATCCCCGTAGTAATCATCAGTGTACTGGTACTGCTTGCGAAAAACTCCAGCTTTTAAGGATAAGAAAGGCGACTTGTTGAAACAGAACCTGGTTGAGCTGGAAGGCTACCTCGCTGAATTGGAAAAAGCATAGCGGGGTGTTGTTCTATATTTTTGAAATTCTACCCGTCGGTTATTGGCTTTTGCTTCGGGGGTAGTGCCTTTATCAACTGGTGCGCTTTCTCCTTTGCCATCAGTTTCCATCCTTTCGGCATCAATGCCAAATTCGGTAATCAGTGCATTTTTCACGGCCAGGGCCCTTTGTTTTGACAGGTTGAGGTTATATCCTGTTTCTCCATCGCTATCCGTATGGCCGGTGATCTTCACTTTCAGGGAGGCATTGTCTTTTAATACCCCGGCAATTTCTTTGAGTACGCCATAAGACTCGGGTTTGATTTGGTCGCTGTTTACACCAAATAAGATGCCCGTAGTTGCGAATTTGCCTTCGGTGAGCAGTTTATTGCGCATATCAGGAGTACCTGCTGCCAGGCGTATATTGGATATAAAGTAACGATCAGGTTCTGTTTGGGCAGAAGATAAGGAAAACACCAGGGCATTGTAACCGGTACTGGTGAGCGCTTTGGCGATATCTATTACTTTTTCTTCGTTGTAGTAGATGCGTACCCGCTGTTTCTGGCGCCAGATGGACACTCTTACGAAGTTTTTAGTTTTTGCATGGAACTGCGTGGTAGCTTGTTCCAGTTGAGTGGTAACTTCCCCATTGACTGATGCCTGATAACCTGTTCTGCCTGTTTCACCCGTGGTCGACATGGGTAGTACCCAGGTATTGAAACCCGTACGGCCGCCATTGCCTTGCATATACCGGATATATTCCTGCGGTGCTTTCAAAGCAGCAATGGCAAAAGAAAGGGGAGAAGAGCGGTTGCGGAAACCAGGATTACATCCCAGTTCAAATTCCAGCGTGCAGTTTTCGGGCAGTTCAGGGAAAAACTCCGGCATATAAACGCCTGTTTTGGAAATGGCCAACCACTGACCGGGATGGCCTTCCAGGCTCACAATCTCCCCACCGGCATTGGTATTCCATTTAGCTGGGAAATCGCCCTGGGCATCCTGTGAAAAATCTTCCATCACAATCACCTTATCACCCGGTATGAAATCGTAGGTACTATATACTTTAAGATCGCCGGCCTGGGGTGCAATGGTTGCCGTGGAGGGAGCTGCTTTGTCAGTATCGTTAGATGCAGACGGCGATTTGGGTGGCTTTTTCCATGCTTACCATCCAGGGCGCTGTCCATCACTTTGCCCGATTCTTTGACCACTTTATTTTCCACTTTATCCTTTGCCAGGTTCTTGAGCTTGTTTAAGAGTTGGGCTTGTGTAGTACCTGCCATAAACAATACCAATACAACGAATAAATACTTCATAGTTCACATTTAGAGGGGGATAAATAGATGATTGATCAATAGGGCAAAAGTAGCAGGCATTGTTGCGGCAGGGAAGGTCAAAGCTACCAGCGTCCGATAATTCAGACGAAGGGAGGGAAACATGATTGGCAGGACTATGATGTATCTTATCGGATAATAAGGTTGTTCGTCGTTCCTGCCGGTCGATGCGCCGGAAAAAGCTGCCACTCATCGAAACTAAACTCTATTTCGTCGGATCGTGGGGGGCCGGAACGGCAAGGATATAGTAATTTTAATGTATGAGCAGCATTGCCTGGACGAAGCTATTGTCAAAGCGGGTCTTCTGGACCATCTCCGTAAAGGAGTTATTGTTATGGCTCTTATTTAACCTTATATATGGCATTTTATTTTACCTGGCTTTACATGCGATCAGTGGGGGTAAAAAACATCACGGTATCTATCTGTGGCTGTTAACGGATGTATTTATTGAAATAGTGATTCAAGGTGTTTTGAGTATCCCGCTGTGGTGGTTGTTTTTCAAGAAACTAAATAACCGGTCGCTGACGGTTATCCTTTTATCGCACCTGGGTGTATTGTCCTTATTCCTGTTTGCCCGGGGATGGACTGAGGGAGTGGTTAGTAAACTAACGCATAAGGAATCAGGGAACTTCTTTTACTGGCATGCCTATTATTTGCCCCTGTTATTTTATATTATCCAGTTCTCTATTTTTCATGCTTATAATTTCTGGCTAAAGAGTCAGCGGCAGTTGGAAAAGAAAAGGAACTGCTTTCCCTGGCCTATCAAAGTGAAGTGAATGCCCTCAAAGCACAGATACAGCCGCATTTTTTATTCAACACCCTTAATTCCATCAGTGCCACGGTGCCCCCGAAATGGAAGCTACCCGGGTATTGATTGCCCGGCTGGCCGATACCTTCCGTTATGCCCTGCGCAGTACGCAAAAACATGAAGTGACCTTGGGTGAGGAGCTCGATTTTATTCGTACCTGGATTGAATTGGAAATGCATCGTTTTAAATCGAGGTTGAAGGTGGAATACAATACAGATGAATCGGTATTGCAGTTATTGATCCCCCCATGCTTTTGCAACCGCTGGTAGAAAATGCGGTGAAGCATGGTATTGGTGGCAGCATTAGCGGCGGTACCATCAAAATTTCCTGTATACGGGAAGGCCGTCATGCCAAGATCATAATCAGTGATACGGGTGCTGGTTTTAAAGGCGATCTGCAACTGCTGGAGCGTACGGAAGGGATTGGGTTAAAAATACCCGCCAACGGTTACAGCGTTTGTATAATGAAGAGTTGTTTGTGGAAGCCAACTCACCTTCCGGACTAACATCGTATTTTTACATTCCGTTATAATTGTTATGGTAAAGAAAGTATTAATTATTGATGATGAAGATGCAGCCCGCCTGGTGATCCGCCAATACCTGGGTGCTTTTGAAGAGTTGCAGGTCATTGGCGAATGCAGTCATGGACAGGAAGCTGTAACGGCCATTAACCGCCTGGAACCCGACCTGGTATTTTTAGATGTACAGATGCCGGGTCTTAGTGGTTTTCAGGTGATACAGCAAATTGTATATGTACCGCAGATCATCTTTACCACGGCTTATGACCAGTATGCACTAAAAGCATTCGACTCCAATGCCATTGATTACCTGCTAAAACCGTATACCCTCGAACGTTTCCGGCAGGCTGTATCCAAGGTATTGCTTAAACCGGGTGGCGCTTCCCTGGAAGCCGTAAAAAGCCTGGTAGACCAGGCCGGTAGTAGCGCCACCACCTATTCGGAGCGCATCCTGGTAGAAAGCGGTAATAAAATGACCAATATCCAAACGGCTGATATTATTTACCTGGAAGCAGAACGGGATTATACCCGCTTGCATACTGAAAAGAAGAATTACCTCAGCAATTATGGCATTGGTGTTATTGTTCAACGCCTGGACCCCCGTCATTTTATTCGTATACACCGCTCCTACATTGTAAACATTAACCACATTAAGGAAGTATACCGGGAAGACAATGGTATACTGGTAGTTACTACCAATAATGTGTCGCTCAAGGTGAGCCGCAGCTATACTGATGATCTCCGCCGCTTAATGTACTGATCTCCGACGAAATAACGCAGGGGGCGATGAAATTGTATTGCTCATTTCGTCGCCCCGCTTCCCCGCTGGTAGTTTCTCTCCCTGCTTCACCTGTTCACCATCTTACTTTTGCTGTGCAACCTTACCGGACGAAAAATGACAGAGGGTGGTAATTTTTTGCTGACTGGTAGGGTTGCTTTTTTTCTTTTATAAAGCAAAGAAGGTATGAACAGGAAATTAGTTTTACCGGCAATTACCCTGGTAATAGCGGGCATGCTGCCAACGGTGATAGAAGCAACTGCCAATACCTGGCTTACGCCGAACAGGGAAAGGATGCCGGATAGTATCCGGGAACTGGTAGATGGTTCTTACAACAACCCATTGCCTGCCGGACAGGCAACCATTCTTAACCCCCATGCCTTCAAAGCCGTAAACAGCTTAGTCAAGGAATAACAGGAATATCCAACCAAATCTTTTGCGGACGTCAAACAGTTATGTTCATGAAAGGGTAGGGACCGCCAACAGCCAGGGCGGTCTCTTTATTTTTATAGGTTCTACACAAATCCGCCTCCACCTCAATTCTTCTTACAGTTGGTTTACATTAAATAGCAACGTAGATGTTACCTGCTTCCGTACAAAATACTTCCGCACCCAATAAATAGATGGTGTTGGGTACAGTGGCCTTTGGTTCATTTATGGCAAGGCTCGACATATTTCAAAGTCTTGCGTTCATAACCATAATCGTACGTCTGTACTAGGAGTTAATGATTTTTTGATACCAGGGTTTTTGTTGCGCAGGTCGATGCCTCCTTCAAGAATGGATTTCAGGTTTACCAGGTAAAAGGTCCAGCCGCCGCCGCAATCAAGATAAAAGCCACGTTGAGTAGCTACATCCTCCATGGGCATTTGCTGGGTGAGTTCGCAAATCGTTTCACCGTTTTCAGTTTTGACAGTTACCGTTACAATGCAGCCGCCGCTAAAGAGGAATTGCAGGCTGTCTTTTCCATTGGTATGCAATACTTCCCTTTCTTCCTTTTCATGATCATCATAACCAAACCAAAGCCATTTGTAATGGTCGCCTGCCTGTATAGCTTCTTGCCGTTCTCTTAATCTGCCTTGTGGATCGGTATAGGCTGCCAGTCTTAGGAACCAGGATTCCAGGCCTTCCTGTGTAGTCCAGGCATCATATACGGCTTGTACGGGGGCGTGTATGGTAATGCGTTTGGTGAATTGTTTCCAGTTGAAGGAACTCATGGCTATTCAGTTTAGTGATGGGATAAAGATTCCGGGCATTGCAATAATAGCTTATTTTGTATTGCCTGCCAGGTACATGATCCAACAAATTAAAGCAGTAATGGCCACTACCACCATCCATTTGTATTTGTCCCAGGCTGCACGACGTTTTCTTTGCTGTACCGCACTATTGATGGCGCGTATGGAGAATTCATCCTGTCCGGCCAACTTTATCAGCAACAAAGCGATAGGTTGCAGGTAGGTCAGGGGTAGGGGATCGGCGGCTTTTATCAAAGCATTGTTCACTGCCCGGTTGGTAGCTACCTCATTGGCTTGTTGCAGGATGCCGATATTGCTATCACTCAGCAGTTGCCGGATATGAAAGCTCAAAGCGTCAAAATCCACCTGAAATATATTCATGGAGTTTACATAGCGCATCACCCGTTCACATTCGGCCAGGATAGCTGCTGGTGTGAGCGCGCGTTCTGCAAAAATTTCTCCAATACTCCGGTTGTACCAACGCTTATAATTATAGTCTTCTCTTTGTTTGGGATCGGAGAGCACTTCCCAGGCTTCCTGTATTTCTCTAAACAGGGCTGCTGAAAGATGGTCGCCTGCATTTTTATCAGGATGATATTTGAGCGCCAGTTGGCGGAAAGATTTTTTGATCTCCTGCAACGTGGCCAGCGGTGTCACTTCCAGTATTTTATAATAGTCTTTTAACTGCATATATAACTTTGCGAAAATAGGGTGTATTTGTGTTATAGATAAGACAACAAAAACCTAAGTTTGCCGTTTTTAGAAACAGGTTATACCCCATTCTCTAAACACTATGAAGACCATTGTTCCTTATTACTTTGCCAGGCATACGGCTGTATTGGCCGCTGTCGTTTTAACTTTCAGTTGCCAATCTGTACCCGATGCCAAGGTAGCCATAGCTGCACCGCCTGCTGCCACTACAACAACAACCGCACCGGCTACTGATCCCAAACCAACGCCTGTTACTCCAGCCAAAGCGGTACGTGTAGATGCTGCCGCCGTGTTGGCCCGTAAAGAAGTACCCATCCTTTGTTATCATCAAATACGTGATTGGCGCGTAACCGATTCCAAAACAGCCCAAAACTATATCGTACCCACTCAGGCATTCCGTGACCAGTTGAAGATGCTGGCCGATAATGGTTACCATACTATTTTGCCCGACCAGTTATATGCTTATCTCACTACCGGAGCGGCATTGCCCTCCAAACCCATCATGCTTACCTTTGATGATACCGACCTTGACCAATTTACCGTGGCTACGCCTGAAATGAATAAATATGGTTTCAAAGGTGTATTCTTTATCATGACCGTTTCTTTAGGAAGACCCAATTACATGAGTAAGGCACAGGTAAAACAACTGTCCGACTCGGGGCATTCCATTGGTTCACATACCTGGGATCACCACAATGTAAAACAGTACCAGGGACAGGATTGGGTAACGCAGGTTGAAAAGCCATCCAAACAATTGGAAGTGATTACCGGGAAACCCATCAGTTTTTTTTTTGCTTATCCTTTTGGATTATGGAATCCTGCAGCCATACCCCAGTTAAAACAGCGTGGTATTATGGCAGCTTTCCAGTTATCGGGTAAGCGGGATGTAAACGATCCCCTGTACACCATCAGGCGCATTATTGTACCTGGAGCCTGGAAACCTGCTACCCTGCAATCCTGGATACAGAAGAGCTTCTAATATTACTGAAAGCAGTAAAGCCGTTCTTCCCTTCTTTCATTCGTTTTATTCTTATCTGATTCACAGTTGATCATATTCGCCCCTTATACCAGGAAGGGGCTTTTTTTATTTTGCCGGCTTGAATACAACCAGGCTGTACAGCTTCCTTCCAACAGCCTTAACCTGGTTTAAATCCATTCCGGCTGTATCATGCAGATAAAGCGAGTAGACGGTAAAAAGCAGGTTTCTGTCAGGATATTGGACTTTGCCGGCCATTTGGATTATTTTAGAAGCCTGGCCAGGGCGCACAACAGTGATTTACTGTTTCCACTCCCCTGCTTTGACGGCATGAAATTAGATGGTGAGGTGGCGTTTTGTAGTTGAGTAGAAATTCGGAATATCACCAGGCTTAGGGGCTAAGCTGATGCAGCAAATGAACTATAAAGTGTTGTTATAGATCGTTTTATGATTAATTGAGGTTGTTCTTTGCGGCCTTTTTCCACGCCTCCTCCTGTAAGATCGTGCAACGAAAAGCAATGGCTGGTTGTCTTACTTCCTTACAGGAAATTACCTTGGCCCAAAGGCGCAATCTTTTCCTATAATTGTAGTCAAATCTTAACCTGTGAAGTGTTGATCAGGTGAGTAATGAACCCTATTATTAAGATAAAAAACGCAAAACAGTGCAAAAAAGAAAGGCGAATACTTTATTATGGAGTGTAATAGCATTGGCAGGTATTACACTAAGTGGTTGTTTGAAAGCCAGTGATCCCCAGCCGCAGCCTGCCCAGGCCTACGTTTCTATCCTCCATTTGGCCACTGCTGCGCCGGCACCCGCTGTAGAGGTCTATTTGGACAACAATAAATCTTCTAATTCATTTCCGGCAGGTAATGTTTTTCAAACTTACTATCCTATAAAAAGGATGTTTATATCATTTCTTTTAAAAAATCGGGTGGTGATAGTTTAGTGGCCAGTGTACCTGAATTGGCATACGATTCACTTGGTTTTTATACCATTGTACTGTACAACCAACCCAATGGGCACGTCAATGCCATGCGGATAGAAGATGACTTTTCGGACCTTACCCTGGACAAGCCTTTTATACGATTCTTTCACATGAGCCCTACAGTGTCTGACCTGGGCCCTGTGGATCTGTACATGGATAATACCAAGATCAGTAGTCAACGTACCCTGGCTGATAATAATTTCGGCAGTTACTTTAATGAGTTCCAGCCTACTACCACCGGCTACCACAGTTTTCAGGTAAAGCTTAGCAGCAGAGATACGGTGATTGCGAAAACAAATACTGATCTTAGCCTGCTGGCGGGTAATGCCTATACCATCTATTTAGCTGGTAATGCGGGTGGCACGGGCGCCAATGCCATAAATCTAGGTATGTTAAGAGCAGCCAACTAAACCTGTATAATCAATTCATTTGCATAAAAAGGATGTATCATACCGGTACATCCTTTTGTTGTGTGCCGGGCATGTATATCAGCTCTAGGGTGAAAGTCCCGAATACGTGTTACAGTGCATAGTATTAGCCAAGGGCAAGGGTGTCCATCGCGAGGTGGAATCTGAAAGAAGCCGGCGGCAAACGTTCGAGCCTACGAACAGAAATTGCATACAAGGCGGGCTGACATGGGTGATGTTGCAACACAAACAGAAACCCTACACTGTGCAGACTGTCAGAACGTAAATGCAGAGGCTACATGAACGGAAAGCGGATATACTTACCCCGGGAGGTCTGCAGGCGATTCTTCGCTTAGAGCAGAAGTCAGCCGAAGCCGTAGTAGGAAGGAAACGAGCCATCTCCCCGTAAAGGGCAAAGACGGAAGACTCACAGCCAAACCGAAGGGCCGAATGTTAGAATGGCGAAAATGAACAAGACGTTTATGATTGAGGCGATTACAATAGAAGAACATTAGAAAACTACCTGTGTGAGGATAAGCCGGAAGCTAAAAGTAAAACACAGGAGGAGTTGAGCCTCATCATGCAACCAATGGGAATAACGCTGGGATGATTTTTTTTTAAGTAATAGTATGCTGGAAGAAATATTAGATATCCGCAATGTACAAAAAGCCTTTAAGCAGGTAACTGCCAATAAAGGGGCTGGAGGTATAGATGGTATGCAGACCGATGAACTTCGCGACTACCTGAATACCAACTGGCAAACACTGCGTACTAGTATTTTAGAAGGCACGTACCGCCCCCAGGCAGTGAAGAAAGTAGAAATAGACAAGGAAAACGGAGGCGGTAAAGGATGTTGGGAATACCTACAGTAATCGACAGGTTAATTACGCAGTCAATAGCCCAGTGGTTGAGTCCGCAGTATGAAGCGGAGTTCTCCAATTATAGCTATGGGTTTAGAGAGAATCGCAGTGCTCATCAGGCAGTGTATCAGGCTCAAACCAGCCTGAACGACGGCAATGAATGGGTAGTAGAGCTGGAGCTGGAGAAGTTTTTCGATCGGGTGAACCACGACCGGTTAATGTCGGCGCTGGCCCAAAAGATAACGGACAAGCGGACACTGAAGCTACTGCGAGCGTACCTGAACTGCGGAATAATGGAGAATGGAGTAGTGATAGAACGCAAAGAAGGCACTCCTCAAGGTTCTCCGTTATCACCGCTGATGAGCAACATTGTTTTAAATGAACTGGACAAAGAGTTAGAGGCAAGAGGCCACCGGTATGTACGATATGCAGATGACTGTAGCATCTATGTGAAAAGTGAAAAGTCAGCGGCTCGAGTGCTGACTACAATCACAGAGTTCATAGAAAAGAAGCTAAAGTTAAAAGTAAACCGCACAAAAAGTAAAGTCAGCCGCCCCAATGACAGTACGCTACTGGGTTTTTCTTTTACCGAAGCGAAAAGGGCTGGCAAATACGTATTGCGCCCAAATCGCTGAGAAAGATTAAAGAAAAGATGAAAGAGCGAACTCAGCGTAAATCCCCCGGTAAAGTGGAAGACAAGATAAAGAAGATGGAGGCGACAATCGTTGGTTGGGTGAACTACTTTAGGATAGCCAAAGCCAAAAGCAGAATGGAGGAACTGGACAGATGGGTAAGAACGCGTCTAAGGATGGGAATATGGAAACAATGGAAAAGACCAAAAACGCGGTGGATTAACCTGAAAAGGCTGGGAATCAATCCTGGGAAAGCCTATGAGTGGTCAAATAGCCGTAGGGGCTATTGCCGCATTGCACACAGTCCAATATTGACAAGGGCATTAAATAATGAATACTTTGTCAGGCATGGATACGTAGGGTTCGCAAACTACTATTACTGGAAAACAACTCACCAAACTAAGTTATTCTGACAAACCGCCGTATACCGGTCGGTACGTACGGTGGTGTGAGAGGTCTGTGAGGGAATTAATCCCTCACAACCTACTCGATTTAAGCAGCCTTGCTTCGCCAATTTAATTTCTTATTAATGCTTTATGCCTGTTCAACGATTTGCCGGTAAAGGAGGCATTGGAAGGATGCAACACTTCGGCCACATACCCTTCGCACAGCCGGTGCGGATCGAAGCGATTGAATTCGGCTGCCAGCTTTTTTACCTGTTGTTTATATTGGCTGTTCTTTAATACTTCTTCTACGCTTTCTTTTAATTGTACTGCTGTTGGCTTTTCCGTTTTCAGGTCGATGCCCAGTTTAAAATAACCCACCCGGGCATTGATCTCTAGTTTGCGCTCATGAATACCGCCTACTACCAGGGGCAGCAGGTGTTGAATACCCTGCAATACACCGCCATAACCACCATTGGTTACATATACATCCGCATAAGGCATTACATCATCAAAAGGGATAAAATCTTCAATGATAATATTCGAAGCCGTATACCTTTTCCTTAATTCGGCTGTTTTGGAGCCTTCCGTAGTAGCTATTACCAGGTGCCTGGAATGTTGAAAAGCTTCCAGTGTAGGCACAATGATCTTCTTCCCATTGCCTTTTCTATTTATTGCTTTCCATAATAACCAGTTTAATATTGATGAGGCAACAATATTAAAAACCGGTCAGGAAACAGCCTGGGTCAGCCTGCATGAATTGGCCAGGCTGGCTTACCAGTTGGCAAAAGACCGGAAGAAGTTATTTCTCATCGTCCTCATTTTCTTCATCCACACTATAGGCATTGTTTTCTTCATCTTCTGATCCGGTTAGTTCATCTGCATCGTCCTCTTCACTGCCGGGCACGTCAAGGTCTGTGCCGCTATAGGCGTTCCGGAACCCTTTTTCATTTAGTGGATCGCCATCTGCATCTGTACTGTCGAGTGCTGTTTCCCGGATGATCTGGTCTTCTTCGGCCGGGGAATATTCGGCCGCTTGTTGTAGGAGGGCGGCTTCCTCGGCCGATACATTGCTGCTGCCCCTGTCGGCCCGGATATCTTCATCCTCTATATCATCCAATACACTGTTGCCTTCTTCATCATCCGACGAGATGGTGGTATCACCAAATTCCCGCATATGGGGTACATGGATATGTTCCTGCCCAGGGATATCCTTTACTTCCGGAAGTTCAAGGGTCGTCTCCTCATCCTGCAGTTTGGCTTCATCCTGCGGTGAATCCGTCAAATCGTTGGAAACGGCTTTTTAGCCGGGCTGGGTGGCGCTGCCCTGGAGGGGCTGGTTTTTGCGCCGGGTTTTGTTTTTTTCATATTCCTGCATTTAGAAGAAATAGGTTAAAATCTTGTGCCAGCCAATGGCAGGGCCAATATGGCAGTGGAAGACATTAAAAAGAAGGTAGCTCCCTGGAACCCCTTCACTGTGAGCCGGCTAATCATTGTAAACAGCAATGATTTTTTTGTTGAAGTGATCGATCAATTTCTTTTTAATTACCTTTGGAAGGATCGATTGAATTGAAGCGATTTTCTCCTCTTCTCCGTCAACATTGAGCGCCTGCCATATTTAAAGTTTACCCGATTTTTGCCAACGTATTGCTTCCGTGCCCCTGAACTGAAAACGGTGTCAGTAAATGCTATACACGCAACTAAGTATTTTCAGTATTCCGATCAACCTATAAAAAAATCTGATGGCATGAAAAAGCTACAATACAATTACCTGCCTGCGGACAGTACCAGCAGCAAAGGGAAGGCAACAAAGGGTTTGACAACAGCGAAAGTACCAGCTACTAAAACTACTCCCGCACCTCCTGATGAAGAAACGGTCAGCCGTTTGAATGCTATTGCCCGTGAATATCCATTTTGTGCATATTTCAAACAAAACGGTATTACCTTATTATAAGATACGCTGCCGGAGCAAAGTATATAACACAGCTAACAGCCCTGTTTATACGAACCCGGAAGCAATATGGTTACACCTTGCAACAGGCACCTGATGCCAACAATCAAAACCAACCGCTACATGAGAAAAAGCCATCTCAAACTTAATTGAGATGGCTTTTTCATTTCACCTTCACCATTTCAAACTGTTTCTCCCGCTTTTATCTTCAACCTTGTGTATTTTTGGCGGGTTGTAGCAGGGTAATCCTTTTGCAGGAAATGTTGCAGTAGACAAAGAAGGATGTCCGTCATAAATGGAAGCTGTTATGAAAAGACTATTAGTTTTGGTGATTGGGTTGATCGCTGCCCATCACCTATGTGCCCAGTTTGATGATTCCACCCATTATTACGTGAAATTCACTACTACCGGTATTATTAACAGGACCAATGATGCCCGCTCATTCATATTGAACAATGGGCTTGGTTTCCAGGTAAACAAAGAAAAGCTGACCATTAACAGCAGCAATACCTGGATCTATGGCCGGCAGGGCAGCAGGCTTACCAATAATGATTTTTCCACCGCCCTCAATATGGATTACCTCAAAAACAATCAACGGTTGTATTATTGGGGCCTGATTACTTTTACCTCCAGTTATTCTCTTAAGATCAACCACCAACTACAGGCAGGAGCGGGAATAGGCTATAATTTCATCAACAAAGAAAATGCTGAACTGGTAGTGAGTAATGGGCTGTTGTATGAAACCAACAACCTGGAACTGGCACAGCGCGGGCACGACCAATACCAAACAGTGCGCAACTCGCTGCGTATAAAATACAAATGGGTCATCAATCACCAGGTAGTATTTGAAGGCATGCATTTCTGGCAACCTTCCCTGGAGCGCTTTGATGATTATATTATCCGCTCAAATTCTGCCCTCTCCATCAAACTGAGAAAATGGCTCAGTCTTACCACTGCCCTGACCTACAATAAACTGAGCCGCACCAACCGCGAGAATCTATTGGTGAATTTCGGATTGAGCGCCGAAAAGTACTTTTAAGCACCCTGTGTAGGGGAAGTAGGGTAGGATCAGGATTGACCTAGTCACGGAATAAAATATCTGATAATCAAATTGTTAGATGTATTTATACACGGAGGAGGAGCTGGCTAAACGATGATGAGGGGAATTGGCCATAGGGAGGTAGGGCTTTATAAAATAAACAAAATTGTTTATTTTCATACCATGAATCGCGAAATTGAATTATTAAAGGGGATAGCACCTGGCCTGGTGTTGGAACGGAGCTGCGAAAGCGGCAACTGGCTAAGAACAAGTTCGCAGAAGCGATTGATGAGTATCCTCAGGTATTGGGTGACATTATTAATGGCAAGCGTCGCATTAGCCCCCGTATTGCCTTAAAACTTGATCATCAGTTGGGCAAGGAAGAAGGCTACTTTATGGTTTTGCAGGCTTTTTACGATGTAGCACTAGAGCTCCAGCGGATGGCCGAAGAGGAGCAACAAGACAAACCCAGGTTACGTCCTGTTCTTTTTGGGATACGGATATGAAAAAGCTGAATTGGAGTAAGCAAAAGACAACTATTATTCGTCGTGTTTTTGAACGCGGCAATATGGCTGAAAAGAACGCTATCATCCAATTTTATGGGCAGGCCACTGTTGATGAGGCGCTTAATAAAAGCATCATGAATACTTACCGGTTGCACAAATGAAAAACTGTATTGGAATACTGTTTCACCATTACTTACTGATTGCCTGCGAAAGCTAATGACCGAGGCTACTTTCAATACCTTCCGGTTAGTGGGCGGTACGGCCTTAAGTCTGCAATTAGGCCATCGGAAGTCGATAGATATAGACCTCTTTTCCGATGTAGAATATGGTACGCTTGATTTTGATAAACTGGATCATTTGCTCCGGGATTTATTCCCTTATGTAGAAACTACTTCAGAAGGACCGGTAGCATTGGGGCGGTCTTATATGGTAGGACAGTCAGAAGAAAAGATCATTAAACTTGATCTGTTTTACGCTGATCCTTACATGGAGCCTGCGATCGACACGGAAGGAATACGAATGGCCAGCCTGGCAGAAATTACAGCCATGAAAATAGATGTAGTAGATAGAGGTGGTCGTAAGAAAGACTTTTGGGATTTGCACGAGTTACTGGACCATTACACAATCATGCAAATGATTGATTTGCACAAGTTGCGTTATCCTTATAGCCACGATAAGCAAAACATCCTGAAGCAGTTTACCGATTTTTCTACTGCCGATGATGAATTTGACCCCATTTGCCTTCGTGGCAAACACTGGGAGCTAATCAAACTAGACATTGTAGAGGCGCTGTAGGTAGCGTTACTAATGGATTAATATAGTGGGGCTGACCTTTTGGTCAGCCCCAGGAGTTTACTTTCATTCAATAACTAAATAGCTCTTCAACATTTTCGCTATTTACCAGGAGTGTGAAGCAAACGTATGCACGATTCACGTCCTGCTATTGCGCTTCCACTTCGGCATAAGAGCTTACCGGCTCACAGGTGCAGATCAGGTTCCTGTCGCCATGCGTATTGTTAACGCGGGCTACAGAAGGCCAGAACTTGTTGCTGCGGATATAAGGCAGCGGGAAAGCGGCCTGTTGGCGCGTATACCCATGCTTCCATTCATCGGCAGTGATCACAAACTGAGTATGCGGCGCATTCTTCAGTGCATTGTCTTTCTTATCAGCCTTGCCTTCTTCTATCGCGCGGATCTCTTCACGGATGCTCAAGAGGGCATCGCAGAAACGGTCCAACTCGGCTTTGTTTTCACTTTCTGTAGGCTCGATCATAATCGTGCCGGGTACCGGGAAGCTCAAGGTGGGGGCGTGGAAACCGTAGTCCATCAAACGCTTGGCCACATCTTCCGCTTCGATTTCTGCCGACTTCTTAAAAGGACGCAGGTCTACAATGAATTCATGTGCACACTGGCCATTGTGGTTGGTATACAGTATCTCATATTCTTCCTGCAACCTGGCGCGCATATAATTGGCATTGAGGATAGCATATTCAGTAGACAACTTGGTGCCTTCCTGGCCCAGCATACGGATATAACCATAGCTGATAAGCAGGATAGAAGCCGAGCCAAATGGAGCGGCAGAAACAGCGCTCTTGCTACCTAAAGAAACGTGGCCGGGCAAATAAGGAGCCAGGTGTTGCTTTACGCAAATGGGGCCCATGCCGGGACCGCCGCCACCATGGGGGATAGCGAATGTTTTGTGCAGGTTGAGGTGACAAACATCGGCGCCAATAAGCCCCGGTGCTGTTAAACCTACCTGCGCATTCATATTGGCGCCATCCATGTATACCTGGCCGCCATGCTGGTGAATGATATCCGTAATTTCTTTTACTGTTTCCTCATATACACCATACGTACTGGGGTAGGTGATCATGATACCTGCCAATTCCTTGCTGTATTGAGCAGCTTTGGCCTTAAGGTCATCTACATCGATATACCCATTTTCCAATGCTTTCACTACTACCACCTTCATACCCGCCATAACAGCGCTGGCAGGGTTGGTGCCATGGGCGCTGATGGGGATCAGCATCACGTTGCGGTGACTTTCACCACGACTTGCAAAGTAATCCCTGATCACCAGTAAACCGGCATACTCACCCTGTGCTCCACTATTGGGCTGCAGGCTACAGGCATCAAAGGCAGTGATCTGGCTCAGGTATTCACTCAGTTCACGAATGATCTGCTGATAACCCTGTGTTTGATCAACCGGGGCAAAGGGGTGGATCTTACTCCAATGTGCCCAGCTCAGGGGATCATTTCACTGGCTGCATTGAGTTTCATGGTGCAGGAACCCAGTGAGATCATGGAGGTATTAAGAGAAAGGTCTTTGTTTTCCAGTTGTTTGATATAACGCATCATCTCTGTTTCACTGTGGTGTGTGTTGAATACAGGATGCGTTAAGAAAGGAGAGGTACGGGTTAAACCGGTAGGCAGGTGGTATAAACCGGCATCTTCACTTACACTGAAACCAGCCACACTGTGCTCATTGGGCATATCCAGCAGCAAGAGGATATCCAGTACATCACTCAGGTCTGTGCTTTCATCGAGCGAAATACCGATGAGGTTATTATCATAATAACGGAAATTGATGCCTGCCTTTTCAGCTTTGGCTTTGATGGCTGCACTGTCTTCTACTTTGATCACTACCGTATCAAAGAAGTTATCGTGCAATACTTCATAACCTTCGGCCTGCAGTTCTTCGGCCATCGCATTGGCCAGTACCGTTACGCGTTTGGCAATATCTTTTAGCCCGGCAGGGCCATGGTATACGGCATACATAGCAGCCATATTGGCCAGCAGGGCCTGGGCCGTACAAATATTGGAAGTAGCTTTTTCCCTTTTAATATGCTGTTCGCGTGTTTGTAAGGCCATACGCAGCGCACGGTCGCCTTGTGCATCAATACTTACGCCAATGATCCGGCCGGGAATATTGCGTTTAAAATCATCTTTTGCGGCAAAGAAAGCAGCATGTGGACCACCATAACCAAGGGGAACACCAAAACGTTGGGCCGAGCCACAGGCTACATCTGCACCCAATTCACCTGGAGGGGTCAACAAGGTAAGGGCCAGCAGGTCCGTTGTCATTACTACCAGCGCTTCGGCTGCATGTACTTTGCTGATAAAGTCGCGATAATCTTCAATAGAACCCTTATCGTTGGGGTATTGTACCAGGGCGCCAAAATAGCTCTGGTCAATGACTACATTTCTGTAATCGCCAAAAACCACTTCAATACCAACTGGTACAGCCCGGGTGATCAATACATCCTTGGTTTGTGGGAAAGTATCATTGTCTACAAAGAATTTCGGGCGGGCAATATGATCATGGTCCCTGTTGAGCGTATTGAAGAACATGGTCATGGCTTCGGCGGCTGCGGTGGCCTCATCCAACAGGGAGGCATTGGTCAGCGGCAGACCGGTCAGGTCGGCTACCATGGTTTGAAAGTTCAGCAGGCTTTCCAGGCGGCCTTGTGAAATTTCGGCCTGGTAAGGCGTATACTGAGTATACCAACCTGGATTTTCAAAAACATTGCGCAGAATAACACTGGGAACGATATTGTCATAATAACCCTGGCCAATATAGGTCTTGTAGGTTTTATTCTTCAGCGAAATTTCTTTCAATAATTGAAGATATTCGTGCTCACTGATGGCAGCCGGAATATTCAGGGCATCGCTCATGCGAATGGCAGGCGGTACCGTTTTGTTGATCAGGGCATCAAGACTTGGTTCACCAATGGCTTTCAGCATCTGCCGGGTCTCGGACTCATGGGGGCCAATATGGCGATGGATAAATTCGGAGTTTTGCTTTTCAAACAGACTCATATATGGTATTAATTTCTAATTTCTAATGGAGGGGAACCGATTGCAAACGGAGGTGCGGGAAAAAGACTACCTCGGAATTGACCTTAAACCTTACGGTAACCCTTCTAAAAGGCTGCAAAGTTACTACGATTAATCCACACGAACAGGTGTTTGTGCAACTCGGTGCATTAAATGGGGAAAACCGTTGATAAAGAAGAAGGTATGAGCTTTTAGTCTCTTGGAACGAAGGGGTATTGCTACTAGCTAACTCCGAATGGCTACTAGCTCAGGGATTTTCCCTACTTTCAACCGACCAAAATTACCCATGCCGACAAAGGTATTTTTCACCTGCTTAAATCATTGGCTACCAAGCCAGGCACTACTGCGCGGGAGTATATCAGGGGTAAACGGAAAGCTTATTTCAATCCTTTTACTTTCTTCCTCATTGTAATGGGAATCTATGTACTGGCCGATGCCTTCTTTATCAAATCACCCCCTGCCCGGGAACCCGACCCGCAGGTATTGGCCCATATACCTGCTGTCGAAGGACGTGAACATTACACCAGTTTGCTGCATCGGGGCAATAACGTACAGCGTTTTATGGCGAAAAAGGCCAATATCGTGGCCATGGTGGCTGTTCCCTTCATAGCTTTGATCTCCTGGCTGTTCTTTTATCGGCGGGGGTACAATTATGCCGAGCACCTGACGGCCAATTTGATGTTTGTGGTGTTTAGCAACCTGGGGCTAATTGCTAAAACTTAAAAGTTACTTCCTGCTTACTGGCTTTTCACCGTAACGCGTTCTTCCTTCAGCTCACTCATCTTTCCGTCTTCTACTTCCCGCATCTGCTCGCTGGTGAGGCGGCTGCCATCATGGCTCCAGCCGGGAGGCCCAAAAACATAACCCACTTTTTCTTTCCAGCCAATATCTGTACGGTTAATATCCTTGAAAATGTTTTGCCATTCATGAAACACCACCGTTACAGGCGTCTCCTTCTCAATATTTGTTGTTAGGCCGTATTTGATAGGCTGATAGGTCTCGGCAGGTAATTCGGCCTGGAAGGTGCCAAACAGCTTGTCCCAAATGATCAGGAACATACCCATATTCTTGTCGAGGTATTTGGCATTGGAAGCATGGTGCACCCGGTGGTGGGAGGGGGTAACCAGTATATGTTCCAACCAACCCATTTTATGGATAAGCTCAGTATGTACAAAGATGCCCCATATTTGAGTGGCCGAATAAATAAACACAATGTCTATCGGGGTAAAACCCATCAGGGCCAGTGGAATGAAATAAATGAAACGATAGAGTGGCTGAAATACCGAAGAGCGGAAGCCTACCGTAAAGTTCATGTATTCAGAAGAATGGTGGGTAACATGAACTGCCCAGAATAGGCGAACCTCATGATCAAACCGGTGCAGCCAATAATACAGGAAATCTTCCAGTAACACCAGCATAAACCAATACACTACTACATGGTTGAAAGAGAAGATCTGGTGACGGTAAAAATAATCCAGCACCAATACATAAGCGCCTCTGAACAACAGATCAATAGCGCCATTCATCAACATCAGGTAACAGTTGATGGCAGTATCTTTCCAGGTATAGGCTTTACGATGACGGTAATTGCTCAATAATATCTCCAATCCGATGATGATAAGGTACACCGGCGTACTGATAAGGATGAGTATTTGTTCACGTAATGAATCCATGAGGTGACAAAAGTAAGCAACTGATGCTAAATGATTTGTCAAAAAATAGCGGCCTGGCTTATCTTATCCTGAAGATGGTTGGATAGCCTGGTGAATGATTGGTTAACAAGGTGGTTGGTACATAGTCGCTTTCTTTCATACGTATTGCATGACTATGGGATTGCATACAGAAGTAACTATTAATCAATCAGCTTGCCCGGTCGGTAGGATAGGGTCGTATTTTTCAGGTGGGATGGTAAGCCCATACCGGATGGGCTCATACTCGTGGGCAGGCAGATCTTCCGGGTAGGTGTCAAATAATTTATTCCAACAGGTGAATATAGAGCGCATATTACAGTCGGGTAGCGGGTATTGGATGTATGGTGAATACGGTGGCATCACGAGGTCTGCTGCACCGGCACAAATACTGTGGCAAAAATTCTGTAGCGTATCACGACGGCTATAGTTATGTGTATGATGAACATTACTTAGAATGATCTCAGCCCCGATAATGATGACATAGCGTGGTGTAGTGATCAACACCAGTAATTGCTGATGAAGTGTACCCATGCTTTCGCGTACTTCAAAAAAGTACCACGCAATGCTGTATAGGTTCAGTAACTTGCGGGGGTAAATAATTCTAATCAAATTCTAATGTAGTTCTAATTACAAAGGCGCTGTAAATAGCTCCTACGGAATGATTTAACTGATGGAGAATCCGATAAACGATAACTGGCAAAAAAAAAAAAATGGCTGCTAATCAGAAACAATATAAACAGTTTCTGAAGCAGGCCGATAAGAATAAAGTATTGAAACAATTGCCCGATTTGCATGAAGAGGCTTTCAGCAAGGTGGATTGTTTGCAATGTGCTACCTGTTGTAAAAACTATTCTCCCCGCTTTAAAACACCTGATATAAAGCGCATCAGCAAACATTTGAGAATGAAAGAAAGCGCCTTTATTGATGCCTACCTGCGCCTGGATGAAGAAGGCGATTACGTAGTGAAAACCACGCCTTGCCCCTTCCTGGGGGCCGATAATTATTGTAGTATTTACGAACAACGTCCCTCTGATTGCGAACGTTTTCCCTATACCAATGAGGATGTATTATTGAAACGTCCTAATCTCACCTTAAAAATGTTAGTTTTTGTCCCGCTGTATTTTATGTCATGGAAAAGTTATTGCAGCAAACGGGTAAATAAGAAAATATCAAGGAAGAACACAACAACTGAACGATATTTTTGTATAATTCACCTATTGCCAGCATTGGAAATATTTCAAAGACGAGTAAAACAGACTGCCCATGCATTTGCCTAAATTGATTGTTGATCTTGCGCTCATATTGGGAGTAGCCGGTGTAACTACCTTGCTGTTCAGGAAACTGAAGCAGCCGGTAGTACTCGGGTATATTCTGGCAGGTATATTGGTTGGTCCCCATTTAGCATGGACGCCCACTATCTCCGATCAGGCCGATGTAAAAGTATGGGCCGAAATTGGGGTGATATTCCTGCTGTTTAGTCTGGGTCTTGAATTTAGTTTTAAAAAACTGGTGCGCATTGGCGGCACAGCTTCTATTACCGCTGTGGTTGAAATTGCGGGCATGTTGCTGCTGGGTTTCCTGGTGGGCCGGCTCATGGGGTGGTCTACAATGGACAGTATTTTCCTCGGTGGTATCTTATCCGTTTCTTCCACGACCATCATCATACGCGCATTTGAAGAGCTGGGTATCAAGAGCCAGCGATTTGCCGGTATTGTATTTGGCGTATTGATCGTAGAAGACCTGGTGGCTATCCTGCTCATGGTCATCTTATCCACCCTGGCCGTAAGCCAGCAGTTTGCCGGCGGAGAAATGCTGGAATCCTTATTAAAGCTGGTCTTCTTCCTGGCAGTATGGTTCCTGGCGGGCATCTTCATATTGCCCACCTTTTACAAAGAGCCCGTAAGCTCATGAGTGAAGAAACTTTATTGATCGTATCCCTGGGCCTTTGTTTGGGTATGGTGGTATTGGCTACCCAGGTGGGTTTTTCACCGGCCCTCGGTGCTTTTGTAATGGGCTCCATCCTGGCCGAAACCACCATGGCCGAACGTATTGAACACCTGGTAAAACCAGTGAAAGACCTGTTTGCAGCAGTATTCTTTGTATCCGTAGGTATTATTTTTGATCCCCATACCATCATTGAATACAAATGGCCGGTGATCATCCTCACCCTGGTTACCATCCTCGGCAAACTCATCAGTACCACAGCTGGCGCCTTGCTTTCCGGTCAGCCATTGAAACAATCCATTCAATCGGGTATGAGCCTGGCACAAATAGGCGAATTTTCTTTTATCATTGCCTTATTGGGCGAAAACCTAAAAGTAACCAGTGGGTTCTTGTATCCCATAGCTGTAGCCATTTCCGCCATTACTACCTTTACCACACCCTACCTCATTAAGTTTTCCGAACCCTTATACAACCAGTTGGAAAAGCGCCTGCCTATCAAATGGAAACTGGCCATCAACCAATATGGTACAGGCGCCCAGACCATTCAGGCAGAGAGCGACTGGAAAATTGTACTGCGTTCTTATCTTGCCGTGATCATCATTAATTCCGTCATCGTAGTGGCCCTGATACTTTTGTCGGCCAATTTCTTATTGCCCCTGATCAACAGTTCTGTAGCCAGTCCTACCCTGGCAGCCGTGATCACCGGTTTTATTACTTTATTGGCAATTGCTCCCTTCCTGTGGGCACTGGCCATCCGGCGCCTGCATTCCTTTGCGTATGCCAATTTATGGCTGGATAAAAATACAACCATGGCCCCCTGGTGATGTTGGAGGTAGTGCGCAACGTATTGCTGGTGGTATTGGTGGGGTTCCTGGTCGACCGGTTATTCAGCGCCATGATTGCCGTACTGGCTGTATTGCCGGTGATCATTGTGGTACTGCTTATTTTTTCGCGCAGGCTCCAATCTTTTTATTCCCGGATAGAGAAACGCTTTTTGTCGAACCTCAACGAACGGGAGGGCGCTTCCCATGGCTTGCCCAACCTGTCGCCCTGGGATGCCCACCTGGCTTATTTTACCATGCAGCCCGAATCGCCCGTAATTGGTAAAACATTGCAACAACTGGCCTGGCGCGAACAATATGGCGTGAATATAGCTTCCATCGAAAGGGGTAAAAGGACCATCTATGCACCTACACGCAATGAGATGATCTACCCGTATGATAAAATTGCCGTCATAGGTACCGATATACAGTTGGAAAAGTTCAGGGCTGTAGCCGAATCAGAAACCGTCATGGAAGAAGGGGTAGTGGCCCGTGAAGATATCACACTTAATAAAGTGATCATTGATGAACATACCGACCTGCGTGGTAAAACCATCCGCGCCTCCGGTATCCGCGAAACAGTAAAGGGGTTGGTAGTAGGCATAGAGCGCAACGGTGAACGTATCCTCAACCCCGATTCCAACACCATCTTTGAATGGGATGATGTAGTATGGATCGTGGGCGAAAGAAAACAGTTGCAGAAGTTGGTAAAGGAGTAAGTACAACCCTACCATTAATATTCAAACTTCCTTAGCGTGGGCGCTTTAAACCACATGACCAGTACTACCAATAAGGTCATGGAGCCGCCGAAGATCACCGAGGGTACAATACCCATGAGTTTGGCAGCAATGCCACTTTCAAAACTGCCTATTTCATTGGAGGAGTTGATGAACATGGAGTTGACCGAAGATACCCGCCCGCGCATATGATCGGGTGTTTTTAACTGAAGGATGGTGCCGCGTACGACTACACTAATACCATCCAACGCCCCACTGATCAATAAGGCTATAAAAGACAGCCAATAGAGTTTGGATAAACCAAAGGCAATAATACACAGGCCAAAGCCTGCCACTACACACATCAATACAAATCCTTGATTACGACGCAGTGGATAGAATGTAAGGATGAGGATGATCGTAATGGAGCCTATATCCGCAGCAGCATTGAGCCAGCCAAAACCAATCGAACCTACATGAAGGATCTCTCCTGCAAAGAAAGGGATCATTGCTACCGCACCGCCAAACAATACCGCAAACATATCCAGCGTGAGTGCGCCCAGCAGCTCCTTGGTTTTAAATACGTACTTCAATCCTTCCTTGACACTTTCCCATGTTTTTTGATCACTATTTACATGCAGGATGGGCTTGGGTTTGATGAGCCAAATGGAAAAGGAGGCTATAGCGAGAAAGGTAATAATGATCAGAAATGAAGGTGTATAACCCGCATAAGCGATCAGCAACCCTGCTGATCCATGCCCCAATACCGAAGCCGTAAGCCAGGTGCTGGAGCTCCAGGTCACCGCATTGGGTAATATTTGCTTGGGAACCAATTGTGCCATGATAGAACTGGAAGTAGGGCCTGAAAAGGAACGGGTGATACCCGTGAGGAAAATAATGAGGTAAATGCCGTATTGTACAAATCTTTTGCCCAGGCTGTTTTCTACCCCTGGCTGCGTAATGAACAACAGAGCCGTTACACAAAGCAGGTACAATACGATCGTACGAAGCAGTAGCGTACGTTTGTCACTCTTGTCTACCACGTGGCCCGAATAGAGGGCCAGCGAAATAGCCGGAATGGCTTCTGATAAGGCTACCAGCGAAACCAATAATGGGTCTTTGGTTAGCAGGTACATCTTCCACCATACCAGGGTGGCCGTCATCCGCATGGCCATGATAAAGAAGAAACGTTGCGTGATAAAGTAGCGGAATTCTTTGATACGAACAGAGGCAAAGGGGCTGTTCTGACTTGGTTGTTCGGTATCCATGGGCGCAAAAATAAAACATTCCCGATTGGGATGCCCTATTTCATAACAAGATCATGTTAACCTTACGGTAGCGTAAGGTACCGCTGACCATAATCATGATCCTTTTCCAGGGCATCGGTAATTACCTGCAGGTGCTTTTCATTGCCCAGGAAATCGGCATTGCTGGCATCCACAAACAGGGTTTTCAGGTTGTGCTGCTTGATGTAGTGAGTATAGGTTTCCTGTATCTTAAACAGGTATTCATCTGGAATGGCCTGCTCATAGGGCCGGTTGCGTTTGCGGATATTCATTTGCAGCTTATTTACCGGCACATGCAGGTAGATAAGTATTTCGGGTTGCGGTATTTGCTGGTGAATGATTTCAAATAATTTCTGGTACAACCTGAACTCCTCTTCGGGAAGGTTGACCTTGGCGAATAACAAACACTTGGTAAAAAGATAATCTGTAATGGTAACGTTTTGGAACAAGTCTTTGGTGTGGATCAATTCTTTCAATTGCTTGTACCGCTCGGCCATAAAGAATAATTCCAGCGGAAAGGCATATTGGGTGGGGTTCTCGTAAAATTTAGACAGGAAGGGATTGTCGGCAAATGCTTCCAGGATCAGGCGGGCATTGTATTTCTTGGCCAGCAAATGGGATAAGGTGGTTTTGCCTGCCCCTATATTGCCTTCGATGGTGATAAAGTGATAATTCATAATAATATGCGGGAACGTCAACGCCCATCAAAATAAAGGAAATGGCTACACAGATATGTGCTATGAACATAATTTGTGGAAAAGTCTGTGTAATGTCCGTAAGTGGGAAAGTCCGAAAGTCAGTAAAGAGAAAAATTCTATGGTGTTCCTTCCGGACTTTCGGACTTCCCGACTTTCGGTCTTCCGGACTTCCCCACTATGTACTCCATGCCTTCACCTCCAGCATATCCGGGCAATCCAGCAACAACTGGTGAATAGTAGTATGCAACACGGGGTGCAGCAGATCGGGTGCTATTTCATCCAATGGAGTCAGTGCAAAACGGCGATTCTGTACCTCTGGATGGGGAATCGTGAGGGCGGGTTCCCGCACAATGTCATTATTAAAAATAATATATCAATATCAATAATACGGGGCCATACCGTTCTTGCCGCACACGGCCCAGCACATTTTCTGCTGCCAGGGTATGTTGCAATAATTCAGGGGCGGTAAAGGGCGTCGCCAGCAAAAGCGCCTGGTTCAGAAAAGGCTGCTGATCAGTTTTACCCCAGGCCGCCGTTTCATAAATGGCCGATTGACGCTCAACACGGCCACAGGATTGATTAAGAACCATTACGGCCTGTTGCAGGTGCTGAAGCCTGTTCCCTACATTGCCGCCTATCAGTAAATACACATTATTCATATATTGCAGGCTGTCAAAGGGTCAAATATCTTTGAATTTTACATAAAATCAATAAGTTGATGAATAGCTTTCTTAAAATATTTCTAGCTACGCTGGCTGCTTTAGTGGTATTCACCATTGTGATGTTTTTCATTACACTGGGATTCGTATCCGGATTAGGCACACCCCAAAAAAGAAAATACCGGGGCCAATGCCGTATTACTGATCGATCTGGCGCAACCTTTCCATGAGGTTAAAAAAGAAAACGTGTTGGCAGGCTTCGGAGGTAAAGAGCAATTCGATATTCCCGCTTTGTATGATGTGATCAGGCTCATTCGTTATGCTAAAACCGACACCTCCGTAAAAGGGATCTATATAAAATGCGATGGCAATAACAATGGCTTTGGAGCAGGTGATGAATTGCGTACTGCCCTGCTTGATTTTAAAGCCAGTGGCAAATTCATTTATGCCTATGCAGATGTGATCTCACAAAATGCTTACTATGTAAGTAATGTGGCCAGTAAAATATACTGTAACCCAAAAGGGGGCTTGACTGGCGGGGCTTTGCTATGCAATTGTTTTACCTAAAAGGCACTTTACAAAAATTAGATATAGAACCACAGATTTTCTATGCAGGGAAGTTTAAAAGCGCTACCGAACCTTTTCGTGAAGAAAAATGACCGATGCCAACCGCCTTCAGTCTTCTGTGATCATCAATGACCTGTATGGGCATTTTCTGACGCAAACAGCGATCTCCCGTCAAACAGATACGGGTAGTCTTCACCAATATGCCAATAACAATAGTATTCAGTTTGCTTCAGATGCACTGAAGTACAAATTGGTTGATGGTTTGAAGTATGATGATGAAGTGAAAGATGAGATCAAAGAAAAACTGAAAGTGGGCAAATACGATAAGATCAATTTTATAAGCCTGGGTAAATATGCCATGGCGGTTAATTATAAACAAAGAGGCGACAAAAAGATTGCCGTGATCTATGCCCAGGGTGATATTGTAGATGGGAAAGGTGACCAGGAAAACATTGGTGGCGAAACCTATCGTAACCTGATCCGTAGAGCGAGGCTGGATAGTGAGGTAAAGGCCATTGTTGTGCGTATTAATTCTGGCGGGGGTAGTGCGATGGCCAGCGAAAATATATGGCGCGAACTTACCGTGGCTCGAAAAGATAAGCCCGTGGTGGTAAGTTTTGGTGATGTAGCAGCTTCTGGCGGTTACTACCTGGCTTGCAATGCCGATAGTATTTTTGCACAACCCAATACCATTACCGGTTCAATCGGGGTATTTATGCTGATACCCAATATGGAGGGCTTTTTTAAAGGCAAATTGGGGATGACCTTCGATGGGGTCAAAACTTCGCCCGAAGCTGATGGCCTTACAGTAACCAGGCCGCTTTCTCCTGCTCAACGACAATACTTACAAACCGATGTAGATAGTATCTACCACGGTTTCAAACAACGGGTAGCCGAAGGCAGAAAAAGACCATTGAATATGTGGATAGTATAGGGCAGGGCCGCATCTGGAGTGGTAGCCGGGCATTGGAACTGGGCCTGGTGGATCGTTTGGGTGGATTGGATGATGCCATTGCCTGTGCCGCCAAACTGGCTAAAGTAAGCAGTTACAGTTTGAAAGAATTTCCCGAACCTCGTAATATCTTCGATCTCATCTTTGGTAATTACCAACAAAACACTACCCAGAAGGCCGTTCGGGAGGAACTGGGAGCAGAAGGTTTTAAAACCTACAAAGCCCTCAAACGGGCCCGTGCCATGGTTGGGGTTTCACAGGCCAGACTGCCTTTTGAGTTTTCAATCTATTAATAGATGTCCGGAAGACCGGAAGTCTGAAAGTCCGAAAGTAATACAGGAGTCCGGAACCAATCTTCCGGACTTTCCGACTTTACTGACTTTCGGACTTTAGTGACTTCCCGACTTAAATCCCTAGTTTTGCCGCTCATCTAACCAGTCAATCCCTTATGCCGCAACCATATAACCAGTTCAGGGCGATGCTGGCCATTACCAAAGGCAGCCTGAAAGGTATTTTCAGAAGCCCTAGTGCTGTAGGATTTGGATTCGCCTTCCCTATGATCTTTATCCTGATATTTGGATTCCTGGGTGGTGGTGGCAATATCAATCTGCGTGTTGCTTTTGACAAGCAAATGGATACTACCAGCATCTTGTACCAAACAGTTAAAAATGTACCGGGTATACGACTGGTAAAGAAGGATCCCGAAGAATTGATTGAAGACCTGGAAAAGGGAAGGATAACAGCCATTGTGAATATTCAGAAAAGTACCGATACTCTGTCTGCCTGGAAGATCAGCTTCAAAAGTTCCGAAGCAGTCAATCCCCAAAATCTACAGGTATTACGCGCGATATTTGAATCCATTATCAAGCGTATGGACGAGATTAAATTTCATGATAAAAGAACAGTGGCTACTATTAGTAATAATATAGAGAAAATACCGGGCCGGACTTATCGTACCATTGATTTCATTCTACCAGGGCAACTTGGTTTTCATTAATGAGCGCGGGAATATTCGGAGTAGCCTTCATATTCTTCAACCTGCGTCAAACCCTGGTATTAAAACGATTCTTTGCCACCCCTATTCAGCGTTCTTATATTGTATTCGGAGAAGCTTTGAGCCGTGTGATCTTTCAGATGATCACTGCAGTGGTGATCTTACTGGCCGGGTATTTTTGTTTAAATTTACCCTGGTACATGGATTTATCACTTTCATGGAGTTATTGGTATTGAGCTTTATAGGACTGGCAGTGTTTATGGGTTTTGGTTTTGTTGTAAGTAGCATTGCCAAAAATGAAAGCGTTATTCCATTGCTTGCCAACCTTTTTACCCTGCCACAATTTCTGTTGGCCGGCACTTTTTTCCAATCGATAACTTCCCTTCCTGGCTCCAACCCATTTGCCGGGTGCTGCCGCTTACCCACTTAAATGATGCGATGCGTAATGTGGCATTTGAAGGCGCTCATTTGATTGATTGTGGAAAGCAGTTGGCTGTTTTAGGTATATGGGGTGTGGTTGTATACACCATAGCTATCAAAGTATTCAAATGGGAGTAATCCCGTCTCTTTTAAATATCCAATATGCGATTTGTAAAATTAGGATTGATCAGTATTGTAGGGTTGTTTCTGGTCATCTTCCTCATGTCTCTGCTCATTCCTTCACATGTACGTATTTCCCGCGCCATCAATATCAGCGCCCCGGCCGATAGTGTTAAATATTATCTGTCCAACCTGCGGCAGTGGGAGCAATGGAATACCTTGATCAAGACCGCCGAAAATACCAATCCCAGGTATAGCCAGAATGGATTTACCAGCGATGGATTGCAGGTGCTTTTGATTGGCGCTAAAAGCGATACCATTACAACCGCCTGGCGGATGGAAAAGGAGGCGGGCCGGGAAATTGGCAGTGGGTTTACCCTGCATACAGCCGATAATACTACCGTGGTACAGTGGTATTTTGACTTTTACCTGAAATGGTACCCCTGGGAAAAATTTGGTAGCATCATTTTTGATAAGCAATTAGGACCGCCGATGGAGCAATCATTGGGGAACTCAAAAAAAAGCTGGAAACCCCGGTCCATTAGGTTAATTTCATTGCCACTAAAACAAATACGATAATATGAAAAAGCTTTTCATCCTTGCTGCCATAGCCTTTGCTGGCACCCTGTTTGCTGCCGCACCTGCTGCTGCCCAATCCAAAAGTCCACATGAAACCTCTGTTGGTAAAAATGTAGAGGTTAGATACGGCCGCCCTTATAAGAAAGGTCGTGAGATATTTGGTGGACTGGAAAAGTTTGGAAAGGTTTGGCGTACCGGTGCTGATTCTGCTACCACCATTACTTTTGCCAAAGATGGTACCTTCGGAGGCAAACCCGTAAAAGCAGGAACTTATACCCTGTTTACTATTCCTAATGAAAAGAGTGGACTGTTATCCTCAATAGCCAATTGGGTCAATGGGGTGCTTACAAGTACAACGAATTCAAAGATAAAGATGTACTCAAGTAACGGTGCCTGTTAAAAAACTGGACAAAGTGGTTGAACAACATACCATCCACTTTACCCCTAAGAATGACCTGATCATTGAGTGGGATCAAACACAGGTTACTGTGCCCATCAAAATATAACTAATAAAGCAATGAATGTTGAAGAGCGGCCATCAGGCCGCTTTTTTATGCGTTCGGGGAAAAAAATATTCTTAATGAAAACTTCATACTGCCCCAGCCCCTAAGCTATTAATTTAGGCATTTCTTTCAGTATACACCCCTCTGAAACATGAACCTGTATAATTATTTGCTGAAGCTGGTAGCTACTTGTTGGGTATTGTGCAGTGCCATGACGCTGGCAGCACAATCTGATATTAAAGTAGGGAAATTAAAGATCAACCACGTTGATAAACAAAAAGGAAACAAGGGGAGTGGATATTCTTTGACACCCTGGGCAATATCCGGATGAATTGTGTGTTTGAAAATGACAAATGTACCAGCCCGATCTTCTTCTATGAAAATACCGATACGGTATTTATTAAATTTCCCATCAAGGACTCTATAGAGGTGTTTTGCCTGTACAAGAACGGCAAAAGTACCTGGGCAATTTTGTACATACTTCAGATAGTACCAGTAATATTGAATTGGATCCCGATCCGGCGCCTACGGAAGAGGTTATTGCAGCAGTAAAGAAATACCAGCAGGTATTTATTAAACCCACTTATTTTTCTCCCAAAAAAGCTGAACGACTTTACGAGTGCCGCCTTTACAGGCTCGCGGTTTGTTTTCAATAAGCCACTCCGTATCCTGCTTACCATTAGCAGTTCGGGGTTTGTTACCAATGTTGAATTTCCTAAAGACAAAAACCAGCTATCGGGCGAAGAGGAAAGAGAATTGTACCGTATCTATTCCACCATGCCCCGGTGGCAACCTTTGTTTTACAGGAATAAAACCCAGACTACAAAAGTATTGCTCGGCAACAATTCAATGATAACCCATTTCTATTATTACGATTAGATCATTCCCTCTAAAATTTCCCTGATCACCGCATACACCGTATTCAATTCTTCTTCTGTAAAACAATAAGGTGGCATTAGGTAAAGGGTATTGCCCAATGGCCGTAGGTAAACCCCTTTGGCCAGCGCTTTTTTGGTGATCTCTTTACCAATACTATTGAGGTATTCATCTTTACCCTGTACCAGCTCAAAGGCAAAGAGCGTACCGAGCGTGCGGATGTTTTTGGTAACAGCCGGGAAATCCTTAGCCAGCAAAGCGGCAAAATCACGGTGCTGCCTGCCAATGCGTTCAATACTGTGCTGGCAGCTTTCTTTTTCCAATAGGTCCAGGCTGGCCAGGAGGCTGCACAAGCCAGGGGATTGGCGGTAAAGGAATGGCCGTGGAAAAAGGTTTTCATTGCATCTTCCTGCAGGAATGCTTCATATACGCGGTGTGTACAAGCTGTAACGCCCAGCGCCATGGTACCGCCTGTAAGTCCTTTCGACAAGCAAATGATGTCTGGTTGCTCTTCCATATAAGCCGATGCAAAGAGCTTCCCCGTTCTGCCAAAGCCCGTCATCACTTCATCGGCTATGCAGATCACCCCTTCGGCATGGCATTTTTTGAGTAAAGTATTCAGCCCTTCAGCTTCATACATCAACATACCCCCGCCCCCTGTACCAATGGCTCATATATAATACAAGCTACCTCTTCCCAGGGAATACTTTCCAGCTCTTGATTTCCAACACTCGACTCCGGGCTCCCCGCTGCCGGCCGTTCCTCAGCTATTAATTCGGGGCTATCCACTGCCGATTGCCGTTTGCCGATTGCTGGTGCATCTACAAATACCACTTCAAACAACTTTTCATCAAAAGCCTTCGTAAATACACTTCGTTGGCTTACACTCATGGCCCCAAACGTGTCGCCATGATAGGAGTTGTTGAAAGCCAATACTTTATTGCGTTTTTGTTCGCCTTTGTTCCACCAATACTGGAGCGCCATTTTCAGGGCAACTTCCGTAGCCGTAGATCCATTGTCGGAGTAAAATACCCGGGAAAAGGAGCCTGGCAATGCTTCTAGCAGGCGTTCTGCCAGCCTAACCGCCGGTTCATGGGTAAAACCGGCAAAAATTACCTGCTCCAGGGTTTTAGCCTGCTCATATAATTTTTCTGCAATATATGGATGCGCATGGCCATGGATAGTGACCCACCAGCTGCTAATGGCATCCAAATAACGGTGCCCATCGGCATCTACCAGGTAAGATCCTTCGCCTTTTATTATGGGAATCGGATCGGGCATGTATTTTTGTGGTGTATACGGATGCCAGATCACCTGTTTGTCCCTGACTTTCAATGAATTTGACATAGCAGGGCAAAGTTAGGGGTAACCTGGGTGAAAAAGTAGCCGGGTGCAACGGATAAGCATCTAAATCTGTCACATGTAGTATAGAAAATGGATTATAACAGGCTGGTTAAAGAATGTTTGAAGGGGCGACCAGAGGCCCAGCGACAACTCTACGAGCATTTTGCCGAAGGGATGCTGGGTATCTGCTACCGCTATACCAAATCAATGACCGATGCCGAAGACGTACTGCAGGAAGGATTTATCAAAGTTTTTAAACACCTGGATCAATATAAGTTTGAAGGCGAATTAGGGGGATGGATAAGAAGGATCATGGTGAATACAGCCCTTAATTACCTCAAGAAGAACAGCCGTTACCAAACCGACCTGGCCTACTTCGACACAAGTCTGCATCCCGTGTCGGCTGATAACCCGGAAGTGAAGCTACTCGCCAAAGACCTGGCCGAACTGATACGTCAGTTACCAACCGGCTACCAAACAATTTTTAATCTGCATGCAGTAGAAGGTTTTTCACATGTAGAAATCGGGAAAATGCTCGGCATCAATGAGGGCACTTCCCGTTCACAATATGCCCGTGCCCGTGCTTTGCTCATCACTTGGTTGAGAAAGCAAAATATGGAAACAAAAAACGAATCGTATGTCCGACCATGATTTTGAGAAACAGGTAAAGGTCAGGCTGGATCAATTGAAATTGCGTCCATCTGATGCTGTCTGGACGGTGGTGGAAAAAAATATCCGCAGGGAGAAACGCCGCCGCCGCATGATAATATGGCTACCCCTTTTACTCCTCACCCTGGGAGCCGGAGGATATTTTGCCATGCAAGAAAATTCCCAGCCTGCCACACAGGACCTGGTAAAACTAACTATTCCATCTACTGACGCCACCAAAAACAATAAGCCATCGACTCAAACTTCTACACAAACACCAGACAATTCCGTTCCTTCCACCCATGAGCCCGTTACTCCTCCACAGCCAAATACAGCCGGAAATGTAACTGTAACTGAACCTGCTCATCATGAAAAGCCATCAACTGATCACCAACCAACTGGTAAAGAAATTGCTTCACCGATGGTGACTAAAACCAATACTGACCGGGCTTCAACAGTAAACAATTTGCCCCTGGTAAAAAAAAGAACCTGCTGGTAAAGTAGTTAAACAACCTTCAAAAAAGGCAAAGAAGAATACCTCAGGCGTCCATACACCATGGGTTGCTAAACATACACCTGTTCGTGAACCACAACAGGCTAAATCAGTAAAGCAATCAACTGAAAAACCGGCTGACAAAGGTGAAACCATAGCTGCCAAAGAGGATCAAACTCCTGTACAGGATTCCACAGCCATGGCTACCCTTATTCCCCAGGCCGATAGCAGCCTGGCACAGGCCAGGCCTATTGATAGTGTAGCCAAAGACACAGTGCAGACGCTTGCAAGCCTGCCCACTACACCTGCCGGATCAGGCGCAATATTGAAAACAAAGCCGGTTACCAAGAACCCCGGTGATTCCAAATGGCAATTCGGCATACGGGCCGATGGTGGTTACTCAGGTGTAACAGAAGATGGCTTATTCGGCTTTCTGGAAAAAGAATCGCCCATGGTAGCTGATCTGGCTTCTCCCAATTACAGTAATAGCCTCATAAATGTGGCGCCACAGTTTCCACGCCCGGTTAATAAGGCCTCTTCACTTTCTAAGGGACTTTCTTTCTCGGTTGGCGGATTTGTACAACGTAAACTAACCAACCGGTTAAGTTTATCTGTCGGTTTGCAATACACCTATCTCAGTGCCCGCCAGGTAGTAGGCACCAAAATAAATAATAACCGCACTGTTAACAGGGCGCCGTCTACCTCTCAATTGGTATCTACTTACTATGATGCCAATAATACACAGGAGTATACCAATAAGTACCATTTTATAGAATTGCCAGTAACCCTGCATGCACAATTGAATAAAGGGAAACGCCTGCCCATTACCTGGGATATTGGTTTCTCGGCATCAAGATTGGTTAGTACCAATGCCTTGCATTATGATGGATTGGGGGTGTTTATTACAAAGACAATTCTCTCTTTAATAAAACACAATGGACAGCATCTACCGGATTCAACATCAAGTTGTTTACACAATCTAAACATCCATTGTCCCTGGGGCCTGTTATGCGGTACAATATCAGCCCATTGCTACAGAAACAATATTCTACCGGCCAGCATTTATGGTCCGTTGGTTTACGTGCCTCCATATTGTTAAAAAAATAAAAAAATAGGCAACGCTCCTGCTGCTTCCGCTGTCAAAAGTAAAACCCTTTCACATGACACGGATAAGCCAAAACATACTGTTATGGACAGTGGCCGCATTGTTCATGCTCTCATTTAGTAGTTGTTTAAAAGACCATTGTTCACGTACTTATACCCTTTATTCGCCAATCTATAAAACCCTTACCGAAGTAAGAAAGGGGATGAAGAGCGGAGCGTTTCAACCATTGAAAGCCCCGGTAAGTTATACATCTATGGAAAGTATATCTTTCTCAATGAGCAGGAAAAAGGTATCCACGTAATCGACAACAGCAATCCTGTTTCTCCAAAGAATATTGCATTTATCAATATCCCAGGTAACGTAGACCTGGCCGTAAAGGCAACACCTTATATGCTGATTCATGGAGCGACCTGGTTACTTTTGATATCAGTAATCCTCAGGATGTAGTGGCAAAGAGTTTTCTCAATAATGTATTTCCCCACCGTAGTTATAATTATGTTATTAGAGGCAACGCCAATCCCGATTCCGTACAAGTGCTGGTAGATTGGGCAACAAGAGATACCACCCTGGATTGCGATACTTACCAAAGCTTATATACCACTTATTATTCGATGGCCAGTGCCGATAACAATGGCTTTTATGGAGCGCCCAAATTAGGGGGCGGTGGCCAGGGAGGCTCCATGGCCAGGTTTACCCTCATTAATAACTTCCTGTATACAGTTACGGCCAACAGCCTGAACACCTTTGATGTAAGCACAGCCCAACAGCCTTCATTTGTAGCAGCCAGGAATTTGAACAACTGGGGAATAGAAACAATTTTCCCTTTCAAAGAGAAACTATTCATAGGATCCAATTCCGGGATGTATATATACAATGTAAGTACCCCGGTTCACCACAACCATTGGGTACCTTCTCTCATGTTCGCAGCTGCGATCCTGTAATTGCCGATGATCATTATGCTTATGTAACCCTCCGCTCCGGAACTGCCTGCCAGGGATTTACAAACCAGTTGGAAATCCTGAATATTGAAAACCTTTCCAGCCCCATCTTACTGAAAACTTACCCCCTTACCAATCCACATGGATTGTCCAAAGACAACAACAACCTATTCATCTGTGATGGTGCCGACGGTGTAAAAGTATTTGATGCTGCCAATGTGAATGACCTTAAACTACTTAAAAAGATAGACGGGTTGGATGCTTATGATGTAATTGCCTTTAACAAATGGGCCCTGGTAGTAGCTAAAGATGGATTGTATCAATTCAACTATGCCGATGTAAGCAATATAAAACTGCTTAGTAAAATTTCTATCAATAAATAACTCCTATGTTCAGCAAATATTTTTGGGTCACCGTGATAGGCTGCAGCCTTGTTGTTACATCCTGGGCCCAGTCATCCGAAAAAGCGCCCACCGTAAGGAAAAGCTGCTCCTGTGGTTTTAGTTCTATCAATCAACTGGGTATTGCAACAGGCGAAAACAACAATTCCGTACTCCTGCAAACGATCAATGGATTTCGCTATAAAACCTGGTTTGCAGGGGTGGGGGTGGGGTATGATACCTATTATGCCAAGACTGTTCCGCTTTTCCTGGATCTTCGTAAAAGCCTGTTCTTAAAACCGTCCACGCCCTTTCTATACCTCGATGGTGGTGTACAGTTTATGGGAGAAAAGAAAACGGATAAGGGCAGCTATTACACAAAGCAATACCATCCCGGCGCCTATTATGATATGGGTATCGGCTACCAGATTGGTTTAAGAAACAAAAGTGCGATCCTGATGAGTGCCGGATATAGCCAAAAATACCTTAAGTACCATCAGTACACTGAGGTGGTTTGTATCATGGCCCCTTGTCCCAGTTACAGTAGCCATTATAATTTCCGGTTAAATAGGCTTGCCTTTAAAATAGGATATCAGTTTTGATCCGACTTGCTTACTCACTGCTGTTTTTCTGCCGCAATGTCAACCCCGGGTTAAACGGTTAATGGCTTCAGCCATCCGTTCGATCCGGGTTTCTTCTTTTGGCACTGTAGATCCAATCAATGTATTGTTTTTGCTCACCTTCCGGAAAGGCATAAAACGTTTTGTGGGCTGCTGGTTCGTCCCGCAGGCATTCCAATAGATCAGCGGGTATTTCCAGCGGTTCCTGGTTGGCATACAATACCAGTTTCACCGTATCTCCTTCTCCCTTCTTTATCTTTTTGCGGATATCGGCTTTCACGGGCATAAACATACAGCCATTGGCCATGGGCATCAGGTTATAGGCCTTCAGTTCATAATCATCTATGAACCCTTTCACCTGTACAAATCCTCCCTTGCTGCGTTGATCGGGCGTTATTTCTTTGATCACAATGAAGGTCCAGCCACCCTTACCCGGTATTTTCTGCAGCTTGTATTTTTTATTCACCAGCGGCTTCTCCATCTGCTGTATTTTGTACAAAATTTAGATTACGTTGAATGCCTGTGAATTTGGATCGTTTGAGGGGGAATGGCGGAATATTTTTTTAAAAGCATCTTCTGTCAAGGATTGCCATTCGGCTGTTGAAAAATGAAGCAATTCAGGTATGGGCGAAAATGCTGTTTCATGAGTGGGTTTTGCAAAACGGTTCCAGGGGCATACATCCTGGCAGGTATCACAACCAAAGAACCAATTGTCGAATTTGTTTTTCATATCCCCGGGTATCAACTGCTCCTTGAGTTCAATCGTAAAATAAGAAATGCATTTACTGCCATCTACCACCTTATTTTCCAGGATGGCATCCGTAGGACAGGCATCAATACATTTCCGGCAGCTGCCACAATAATCCTTTGCATAAGGATCATCATATTGCAGCGGAAGGTCTGTAATAAGCGTAGCGATGAAAAAGAAGGAACCAGCTCCTTTTGTAAGCAGGTTACCATTTTTGCCTATCCACCCCAGGCCACTGCGCAGCGCCCAGGCCCTTTCAATACCGGAGCCGAATCTACAAACCCCCTTCCTTGTACTTCCCCAATATGCAGCCGCATTAATGCCAGCAGCTTATGCAACTTTCCCCGTATTACCTCATGATAGTCCCTGCCATAAGCATATTTCGACACTTGCAGCGAATCAGGCTCCTGTTGCTCGGCGGGATAATAATTCAGCAGCAGCGTAATAACCGATTGGGCCCCCGGTACCAGGCGCGTAGGGTCTATCCGCAACTCAAAATGATTCTCCATATACTGCATACCACCGTGCATGCCCTGCTGTAGCCAGTTTTCCAACCGCCGGGCATCTTCATCCAGCCGCTGAGCCCTGGCAATACCACAATAGTCGAACCCCAGCTGGGCAGCGTAGGTTTTAATAAGAGTAGTATGTTGTTCAATAGTGCGCATAAATTCAAGTCAGGAAGACCGAAAGTCTGAGAGACTGGAAGTAGCGAAGGCTAGAAAGCTGTATTACTTTCGGACTTTCCGACTTTCCGACTTTCCGTCTTTCCGTCTTTCCGTCTTTCCCACTATTTCTCCTGAAGGTGCAATTTATGAAAGAATCGATGGATCACCGGCGCCAGTATAAAACCTATATTGGTGATGAAAATTACGCCGCTGAACAGCGCATAAAAAGAAGAGAACCATATCCCTGTATCACATAGATTGTTCAGCACCGGCCCCATACCCGAAAGCAACATAGAAGCATTATGAAACGCATCCAACCAGCGTACATGATCACATGTATAGTGAAAGCCTGCAACGCCTATCAATAAGACAATCACCAATATTCCTGTCCCAATTAACAGGTTATTTAAAACGCGCCGGTAAAATACCCTGCGCGGTACCAGCGGCTTCATCTTGGATTCGTACATAACCAATGTTTAAAGTGTTTATATCGTATCATTTTTCCACCTGCTCCCTTATTTGAAGGTAAATTGTTTTCCCACCCCGATAAATTGCCTAAATTGGCTACCCGGTAGAAAATTACCGGTATTGTCATCAAATAAAAGCATTGTGAAATATTTATTAGGTTTCGATATTGGCTCCTCCTCCGTCAAAGCTGCCTTAATAGAAATATCCAATGGAAAATTAGCGGCTACTGCTTTTCCCCGGCTGAAGAAATGCCCATAGAAGCCCCTAAAACCGGTTTTGCCGAGCAAGACCCGGACAGGTGGTGGCAGGAACTGCAACAGGCCCTGCAAAAGCTGCGGCAACAGGTCCCTTTCAGGGCGATGAAGTGGCGGCTATTGGCATCTCTTACCAAATGCATGGTCTTGTATGTGTAGATAAAGCCGGCAAGCCTTTAGGTCCTTCCATTATCTGGTGCGATGGCCGGGCCGTAACCTATGGCAATAAAGCATTGGAGGCATTGGGCCAGGATTTCTGTCTTTCTAATTTCCTCAATTCACCCGGCAACTTCACCGCTTCTAAACTGAAATGGGTCAAAGAAAATGAGCCCGATATTTATAAAAAGATCCACAAGATCATGTTGCCAGGTGATTATATCGCCTTGCGTTTGACCGGTGAAGCTACTACAACTATTTCGGGCTTGTCGGAAGGCATCTTATGGAATTTTAAAACCAATACCATTGCCAGGGAATTGCTACAATACTATGGTATTGATGAAAACCTATTATCTGGCATTGTTCCCATTTTTGGCGAGCAAGGAAGGTTAACCAATGAAGCAGCCGCTTTACTCAACCTGAAGGCAGGCATTCCTGTCAGCTACCGGGCCGGTGATCAACCCAATAATGCTTATTCACTCAACGTATTGCAACCGGGCGAAGTAGCGGCTACCGCCGGCACCTCGGGTGTAGTATATGGCGTTACAGATAAAGTGGAGTATGACCCCAAATCAAGGGTCAATACCTTTGTACATGTTAGCCATACCGAAGCACAGCCGCGCTATGGTATCCTACTTTGTGTAAATGGTACAGGTATTCTAAATAGTTGGTTACGGAAAAATTTCTTTGCCAATGCCTCTTATGCCGATATGAATGCAGCCGCAGCTACCATTGCCCCGGCGCCGATGGATTGAGTTTCTTGCCTTTTGGTAATGGGGCCGAGCGTGTATTGGAAAATAAAGACTTAGGCGCTCAATTACAAGGCTTGCAGTTCAACAGGCATCACCGTGGTCATGTGGCCAGGGCTGCCCAGGAAGGCATCGTATTTTCCCTGCAATACGGTATGGAAATCATGCAGCAAATGGGGATGCAATTAAAGACCATCCGCGCCGGTTATGCCAATATGTTTTTAAGTGAGGTTTTTGGCAACGTGTTTGCCAATACCACCGGTTGTACCGTAGAACTGTACAATACAGATGGCGCTGCCGGTGCCGCCCGCGCAGCAGGTGTAGGGGCAGGTATCTATCCCGATTTTGTGTCCTGCTTCACCGGTATGAACCTGATCAAAAAACTGGAGCCGGAAAAGGCTTTACAGGAGCAATATGAAGATATATACGGGCAATGGAAACATGCTTTGTTAAAGAGCCTATAGTGTAAAGGCCGAAAGTCAGTAAAGTCGGAAAGTCCGGAAGCAATCCGAGTTTTAGTTGTATTGACTTCCGGACTTTCGGTCTTACCGTCTTCCGGACTTATTTGCATCCCCCCAACTGGTCATCTACCGCCTGTTTAAATTGCAGGTACACATCCTTCTTTTGTTCACCCAATATGGTTTTTACAAAAATGATGGCTGCATAGTTACGGCATTTGTCAATATACGGCCAGGTGCCAAAAAGGCCCGGACTACTCACCACCATACTATTCCCATTCCCGTCTTTTTCCTGGATCCATTCACCCAAGCCGTATTCAAAACCCTCGGCTATTTTAGGTGTAAACTTTACAGCCAATCCAGGGAAATGATTCTTCTGCATTTCGGCTACCGCTTCTTCACTCAGGATACGTTTGCCTTCAAACACTCCTTTATTCAGGATCATGACCAGGAAGTTCATATAATCAAGTGCGCTCGATTGCGCACCCCGGATGGGTTGGGTGCATTACCATTATCATTTACAAAGGTAGTAGCACGCATTTTCAAAGGACGCGTGATCCTTTCCTGCACCAGCCGGGCAAAAATCCTTTTTAGACACTATTTCCGCTACCCTGGCTGCCAGGTTTAGACCACTGCTGCCATAGGCAAACTCTTTGCCAGGATTGTTGGATATTTCTTTGGCCGCAATGGCATTGGCTTCTTCTTCCAGGTTCTCGAATTTTCTGCGTTGCAATAAAGTGGCCAGCCCGCCTTTGCCATCAATACCTGTAGTATGCGCCAGGCACTGGCGGATGGTGATATAACCCTTCATATATTTATCCAGGATAGGAATGTACTTGCTAACAGGATCATCCAGGCTGATCTTGCCCTGGTCAACCAGCGTCATGATCGTGGCGGCCGTGATCCATTTACTGCAACTGGCAATCGGCGCCTGTGTTTTTCCATTGAAATCAGCACCTATCTCTTTCTGGTATATGAGCTTGCCATCCTTCCACACCAGGGCTACCACATTGTTACCCAATAACTTTTTATTCTTTTCAAGCAATTGGTCTACCGCCCCAAAGTCATATTGGGCCTGGGCCAACTGCAAGAATAACAGGAAAAACAGGAATAGACTGAATTTTGGACAGGTTCGGGGCGCTTTTAATGACATAAATGCCGGAAATTTTGGTTGGATTGTGATTTGTGATAAGGGGCTAAAGTTATTGGAACTTACGGTAACTGAACCTTAAGGGTTGGCATAATGTTGTTATTAACGAATAATTTGCCGCCCCGCCCTCCCGCAAGTCAGCTGCCAGTAACCAAACCAAAAAGAAGAGATTATGAATCTGAACAATTTTACCATCAAAGCCCAGGAAGTGATTGCACAGGCACAACAAATTGCTTTCAACCAGGCGAATGTAAATATAGAAACCGAGCATTTGCTCAAAAGCCTGCTGGAGCAGGAGGATTCTCCCGTAGAATACCTGTTGAAGAAAAATAATGTGACCGTCAACCTCCTGGAAACGAAACTGGAGGAAGCCATTGATAAACTGCCCAGGGTAAGTGGCGGTGCACAACCTGCACAAGCCATTGGCCGCGATGCCAATAACGCCATCCTGAGGGCAGGTACCATCCTCAAGCAATTTGGCGACGAATTTGTGAGCGTAGAACACCTTCTGGTTGCCCTTATACAAGGCGGTGACAACACCGCCAGGTTATTGAAAGATGCCGGCCTTACTGAAAAAGGACTGGTAGCAGCTATCAAAGACCTGCGTAAAGGCGATACCATTAAAAGCCAAACACAGGAAACACAATTCAATGCCCTGAATAAATATGCTAAGAACCTGAATGAACTGGCTCGTCAGGGCAAGCTGGATCCCGTTATTGGACGGGATGAAGAAATTCGCCGCACCCTCCACATCCTATCCCGCCGTAGCAAGAACAACCCCATCCTGGTGGGTGAGCCCGGCGTTGGTAAAACAGCCATTGCCGAAGGTTTGGCCATGCGTATTGTGAATGGTGATGTACCAGAAAACCTGAAGAGTAAGATCATTTATGCCCTGGATATGGGCCAGCTCATTGCGGGCGCCAAATACAAGGGCGAATTTGAAGAAAGATTGAAAGGCGTAGTAAAAGAAGTAAGTACCAGCGATGGGGAGATCATTCTCTTCATTGATGAAATACATACCCTGGTGGGTGCTGGTGGTGGTGAGGGCGCTATGGATGCGGCCAATATCCTGAAACCTGCCCTGGCCAGAGGCGAATTGAGAGCCATTGGCGCTACTACCCTCAATGAGTATCAGAAGTTTTTTGAGAAAGACAAAGCCCTGGAACGTCGCTTTCAGAAGGTAATGATTGAAGAACCTTCTGTCGAAGATGCCATTTCCATTTTACGTGGATTGAAAGACCGGTATGAAACCCACCACCATGTGCGTATCAAGGATGAGGCCATCATTGCCGCCGTGGAATTGTCTCACCGGTACATTACCGATCGTTTCCTACCCGATAAGGCTATTGACCTCATCGATGAAAGTGCAGCCAAACTGCGCCTGGAAATGAACAGCATGCCCGAAGAACTGGACAAACTCGAACGCCAGATACGCCAGTTGGAAATTGAGCGCGAAGCTATCAAACGCGAGAATGATGATTACAAGCTTAGGGAGCTAAATACAGAAATTGCCAACCTGAGCGTAGACCGTGATACCTTCAAAGCAAAATGGAAAGCAGAAAAGGAAATTGTAGATAAAGTACAAAATGCCAAAGCAGCTATTGAGCAGTTAAAGCTCGAAGCTGAACAGGCTGAACGCAATGGCGAATACGGAAAGGTAGCTGAAATACGCTACGGCAAGATCAAAGAACAGGAAAAGGTTATTGGAGATCTTTCAAGCCAGTTGGAGGTGATCAATGAAAAGCGTTTGTTGAAAGAGGAAGTAGATGCGGAAGACATCGCTGAGAATGTGGCTAAGGCAACCGGTATTCCCGTAACCCGGATGTTGCAGAGTGAAAAAGAAAAACTGTTGAAGCTCGAAGATCATCTCCACGATCGTGTGGTAGGACAGGAGGAAGCTATTACTGCCGTAGCAGATGCTATCCGCCGTAGTCGCGCAGGTTTGCAAGATCCCAGGAAGCCTATCGGTTCCTTCATCTTCCTAGGTACGACCGGTGTAGGTAAAACCGAACTGGCCAAAGCCCTGGCCGAATACCTCTTCGACGACGAAGGTATGATGACGCGTATTGACATGAGTGAGTACCAGGAAAAACATACAGTGTCGCGGCTGGTAGGCGCCCCTCCGGGATATGTAGGGTATGATGAGGGCGGACAACTTACCGAAGCTGTAAGACGCAAACCTTACAGCGTGGTACTACTCGATGAAATTGAGAAAGCACACCCCGATGTGTGGAATGTTTTGTTGCAGGTATTGGATGATGGCCGCTTGACCGATAACAAAGGCCGTGTGGTGAACTTTAAAAATACCATCATCATTATGACCAGTAATATCGGCAGCCACCTTATACAGGAAGCCTTTGAAGGCGTGACCGAACGAACCCTGGACGAGGCCACCGATAAAGCAAAAGTGGAAGTGATGAACCTCCTGCGTCAAACCGTTCGGCCCGAGTTCCTGAACCGCGTGGACGAGATCATCATGTTCCAGCCATTGCTCAAAAAAGAGATCAAGGGTATTATTAATATCCAGCTCAATAATTTGCGTAAAATGGTTGCCGCCAATGGCATCGACCTTCAGTTCAGTGAATACACAGTTGATTACCTGGCCGAAAATGGATTTGATCCACAGTTTGGTGCACGACCCCTCAAACGGTTGATCCAGAAAGAGATCGTCAACCAGCTGTCGAAAAAGATCCTGGCAGGTGATATAGACAGATTGCATCCGGTGCTGGTTGACGTATTCGATGGGGTAGTGGTATTCAGGAATGAAGTGCCTAATCACATCAATTCCTAACCAGTAGTAAACCCCGGCATGCCACCAATGACCCGCTAAAACCGTCTTAATCATATATACCAAAGCCATTCTGCCCCGAGCCGGATGGCTTTTTACTTGATGCACAGTAATCTATTGATTTACTGTGCTTTACCTGTATCTGCCTGCCAGGCTGTATTCATCAACTGTCAGGCTGGGCAATACCACCTGAGCTTGTCGAAGGATTGTCGCAGCCATTGTAAGGGTGGGGCGCTAAGGGTGACTCATACTCGCTCGCCTCCGGCGAGTGAGCCTATTTTGTAGCCTCCGGCTACTGATAACGTCAAAAAAGTAAAAATGGAATCAACATATGGCAATGAACAATAAACCCAAGGTCATCGAGATCATTCCACCCAAGGATATCTGGCAGGGACCTGCCAGCGCTCCCGTTAGGTTGGTGGAGTTTGGAGATTATGAAAGCGAAGACTGCGCCAAAGCCCATAATGTAGTGAAAAAGCTCCTACAAGCTTATGGTGATCAGCTGAGATTCAATTTCCGCCATTTCCCTCTTACACAAATACACCAGCGTGCCCATAAGGCAGCCGAAGCGGCCGTAGGAGCAGGACAGGCCGGTAAGTTTTGGGAAATGCACGATGTATTATTCCAGAACCGCAAACATTTGGGCAGCGTAAGCCTCAAGGAATACAGCAGGGATGCAGGCGTTAGCGACAAGCATTTTCTTCCCCGGCTTATTGACTCTTTTTATGGTTGGACTGTTCGTGCCGACCTGATGGATGGTCTGGCAATGGGGTGAGAGATGTGCCGGCGTTTTTTATCAATGACCAGCTGTATACCGGTAAACCTTCTTTCGATGCATTGAGCAAAGCCATCGATGAAGCCCTGAAGAATGGTAAACGCAAACCATCTGCCAAACAAAGAGCTTAAAAGCTAAATGGCTAAGGGAAAGTGGCGGGAAACAAGTGGTGACTAATTAGCAAGTTGTAGCAAAGGCCCACTTGCCATTCACCTCTTCAATTAGTGTGCATAGTCTCTTTATAGGTCGTCCCCAAAGGCGGCCTGTTTTTATTGTGAGTGATACAGCAACATCACGATAATAGCACCTGAAATAGTCAACACAATATTGGCTACGGCATACGTTACCGTATACCCCAATGCCGGTATCTTACTTTGTACCGCATCTTGTACAGCCAGCAAAGCGGCCGATTCATCATGAGCTCCTGCACAGGCTCCCAATGCAATAGCCGGGTGGTACTTGAATACATAACGTGCCAGGTACAAGGCAAGCAACATGGGCAATATACTCAGGATCACCCCGGCAATGAATAGATTGATCCCTTCCTGTTCCAGCCCCTTGATAAAACCTCCACTGGAGGTAATACCCACAATCGCAATAAACATATGCAGCCCCAGCTTTTGTAATAACCATACCGACGGTGCAGGGATATTGCCAAATACAGGCCTCCTGGTGCGCAACCATCCAAAGAACAGCCCGGCAATCAAGGACCCTCCACTTGTACTAATGCTCAACGGAATATCTCCTGCCTTTACTGTTAAGGCTCCTACCAAAGAACCGATCACAATACCTATACCCATATACACAATATCCGTTTCAATGCCGCTTTGCTCCTTATATCCCAGTCTCTTGATCGCATTGTTCAGGTCTTCCCTGGCGCCCACTATTTCAAGAGTATCACCCTTTTCAATAGTTGTGCGTGCAGTGACTGGCATTTCTATCCCTCCCCGCATTATTTTACGGATGCCAACACCATGTACCGAATCCAATCTGCGCAATGCCGCAAGACTATGACCAAGCACCTTCTTTTTTGATATCACCACATTGGCCACTTCAATCGGAAAACTCAACAATTCCGGATCTATAATTTCTGCTCCCAGGAAATCTTCCGCTCCTACAATTTGCGTGCGTTGAGCACTCACTGCAATCACATCCTCCAGCAGTATTTTCGTGTCGGGAGTTACTTCTATTAACTTCCCCTTTCTTTTGATCCGTTGTACGTAGACAGGCTTTTCCTTTTATACATGTAATCCTCCATTGATCTCACCGTCATACCCGCACTAAATATTTCTTTCGTGATCGCATAAGCCCGGAAAGCAACCTGGTCATACGCCGTAGTAATACTGCCGCCATCCTCTTCTCCCGTACCCATTTCTGCTTCCAGCTCCTTGGCTTTTTCCACTACATTACCCCCAGCAGGATGGGCCCAATTACCGATAAGAACCAGGCCGTGCCTGCAGTGCCGAATATATACGTTACCGCATAAGCTACAGCGATCTGATCAGTCCATTGCTCTTTTACGTCATTGGTAATATCCAGCTTGCTGATCGAATCACCTGCTACCCCAATAATGGCCGAACAGGTATTGGATCCTGATAACAATCCTGCACCCGTGCCTGGTGTAAAGTGAAACAGTAAAGCCAATATATAAGCAAGCCCCAGGCTCGAGATACAAATGATGGCCGAAAAAGCGCATGCGATAAACCATCCTTCTTCAGCCCCTGGAAAAATTGTGGGCCAATACTATAACCCATCGAAAACAGGAACAGTAGGAAAAAGGTCGCCTTACTGGAGGCTGTCACGGGTATATCCCACCCACCTACCAATATCCCCACCAGCAATACCGAGGTAACAGTGCCAAGCGTAAATTTGCCCACTTTCAGTTTGCCAATAAAAAGCCTATAGCAAGCGTGAAAAATATAGCAATCTCAGGATAATGCCGTAGCGTTTCTTTTAGCCATTCCATGCCAATATGGTTTGTTTAAGTAGGTACCACGGTGTATTGGAAATAGGAGTTAGTTGGAGAGGTAAGACAGTACCCCCGGCCTGTTTTACAAATTACAGTTTTGATCCATTTGATACCTGTTTTGTTAATCCTATACTTCAAAAGAGGACACACCGGCTTCACATAACCGTCAATAACCGGCGTAACCAGCATCTCCCGCCAGTACCACAGATCCCCATCCCAGGTTATACCCCTCAAAACTCTGCATGCTGTTTTCTGCCTTCTTATCTTTACCCCATGAAATGCCTTCCGATCCTTTTATCATCAGTACTTTATTCTTCCTGGCTTCCTGCGGAAGCGCCAAAAGGCCATTACCGCCACTGAACCACCTGCCCGCATATTGCCGGCCCTGCCTGTATCACAGATCAATATCCCCATTAAAGTGTACATGAAGCCCCTCCTAAGCCTGATGGATAGTATGACAGCCAAAGAGTTTACCAGCGAAAAATGGCCCAACTACCTCCAAAGTGGTTGCGATTTCAGGTACAAATACCGGTTCGTACGCTCTCCGTTTACCTTTACATGCATTAACAATAAAGTAAACATCGCTTTCCGGGGCAATTACCAGATTGCAGGCAGCCGTTGTGTTTGTGCCTTCGATAAACAAGTATCGCCCTGGGTAAGCGGTTCCTGCGGTTTTGGCGATGAAGCCTTGCGCCGGGTAGACATTAATATCAGCTCCCTCCTCAACTTGCTTCCCAATCACCAGGTAATGACCACTACCCGGCTGGAAGCCCTGAAGCCCATCGACAAGTGCCAGGTAACCCTGCTCCAAAATGATATGACTTCCGAGATCATGGACAGTATCAAGGCGTCTGTAGAAACCTATTGCACTACCTTCGACAATTTTGTACAGGCCATCAACAATAACGACTTTTTAAAAAACTGGCGTAGCGGAGGAAGCCGGGTAATGCCTGTCAGCCACTATGGTTACCTCAACCTCAATCCTTCCAGCCTTCGTGTCAGTAAGTTCAATGTGAACCGCGATACCCTTTATTTTGCCCTTGGATTTCAGGGATCTCCTAAATTTTCATCCGACAGCAACCGCCTGGTTACCAGAGCGCCCCTGCCACCTATTACCGGTACCGACAATAGCGGTGCCATCAGCACTTACCTCGATGCCGTATATGAATACAAATTCTTCAATAAACTCCTCAATGATAGCTTAACCAATAAACCATTTGAAGTAGACGGTCGCACCTTCGTGATCAGGGAGGTCAGTATTCGCGGTAGCAATGATGGCAAAATTGCCGTCGATGTCTCCTTTACCGGCAACCGCAAGGGCGTATTTCACCTGAGCGGTACCCCTGTACTGGACTCCGCCAAACAATTCCTGTCCATGCCCGATATTGACTTTGCCCTCGACACAAAAGACATGCTGGTGAACATTGCAAAGGGTATGTTTCGTAGAAAGATCCTGAAAGAACTCCAGGGTAAATCAGTACTGGACATAGCCGCCCTCCTGCAAAAAAATAAAACCCTCATTGAAGCCCGCCTCAACCAGCAGGTAACTGATTGGATGAGCACCTCCGGGCGCCTGGAAAGCATCAAAGTGGTGGGGCTACTGCCCCAAAAAGATTATATCCAGGTACAAGCCTATATCAAAGGCAGCATCATATTAATTGGCCGCCCACCAGCTAATTTATTGAATATGAAACATTAACAAGTGAAAGAATTAAACTTCAGCCAGGCAACCAATTGCCCCTGCCTTCCGTATTATGGGGTGTTCAATAAAATATTGTAACTTATTAAATAAGTTTTGCAATTGTAAACCAACCATCCCTTGCTCGCAGATAACCCGAAAATTTCTGCCCTGTTGAATGGCTGTCGGCAAAATGACCGCAATAGCCAGAAGGAGTTCTATTATTTGCTCCGTGGATTCGCTTTGAAAATTTGTTACCGGTATACCAATGCTCAGGAAGAATCAGAAGAGATCATGAACGAAGGGTTTGTCAAACTGTTTAAGAACATACACCAGTTTGATGAAAACCGCCAGGAAGATACCTTACTATCCCTCAAAGGATGGTTCAAACGTATCCTGATCAATACCTGTATTGACCACTACCGGAAAATAAATGCTTCCGTCAGTGGCCATATCCTTAGCCAGGATTCTGAATCCATTCCCGACCACAGTGAAACCGGAATAGACATACTTTCATATAAAGAAATAGTGGAGGCTATCCGCTTATTATCACCGGGCTATAGGGCCGTGTTTAATTTATTTGTGATTGAAGGATTGAGCCATGAGGAAATTGCCCAGGTGCTCGGTATATCTGTAGGTGCTTCCAAATCCAACTTATCAAAAGCCCGTGATAACCTTAGAAAACTATTGTTGAACAAAACACAGTACAACGTGTATGTATCCCCTCAATGATAACGACCTTGACCGTTTGAGCAGGGAGGCTGCGGAACAATATGATGTGGATCAAAACACATCAGGTTGGGAAACATTGGAAAACCGGCTCAATAAAGAATTGCCCCGCAAAGAAGAGAAGGAGCGCAGGCGCTTTCTGTTCTGGCTATTCTTTATTGTACTGTTGGCAGGCGGTGGAGTATTGTGGACAATGACCGGTAAGAAACCCAATAACCTCGATCTTACAGGGGCAAATACCGTACCAGCTGCTCAAACCAATCAGCAAAATACAGGGGCTACTACTTCGGCTGTTGCATCCAATGAACCCAATGGGAAAACCAGCACTGCTACAGCAACCCCTGCAATACCAACTACTGCCGATAAACAAACTCCTTCATCTGCATCTATTCAGCCTGAAAATAAGAATAGCCTGCGCGGAGAGAGCAAGCCAGCAGAAGTTCCAGACGTTCAATCTCACCATACCCCTACTTTAAATAATAAACCCGCTATAAATTCAACAAGGGGTAAGATCATAACAGCCAATAAAAAGGCCCAACAAGATCAGCAGCTGCAAGATGGATCACTCATCAATAATAAGGTAGTCACTCGAAAGAACAATTATCCCACACCAGCAACGGATAAGGCTTACAATACCAATGAACACAACCAATCCTTGCTGCAAGAGCAAGATCCAAAGGCAAGCCGTGTGTCCTGGCCGGGTATCAAAGCGAGTGCCCTTGGCGCCATCAAAGCGCCGCCTTTAACCTTTGCCTTAAACGATAAGACACCCTCCCAGGCAATCCCCAAAAGAAAAAAAGACAATACTAACAACAAAGGTTTTGAAGTAGCACTCGTAGCAGGTCCCGATATGAGCAATGTACGGTTTACCGATATGGACAAAGCAGGATACAATGTAGGGGTACAAATAGCCTATCGTTTCTCCAATCGATGGTCTGTCAATACCGGGTTCCTCTATACCCGGAAGAACTACACTGCACAGGGCAAAGATTTTACCAAACCAAACACCGGTTGGTGGCAAAGCCTGGACCTTCATTCTGTGGATGGTTATTGCCAGATGTTCGACATTCCCTGAATCTGCGCTATGATTTTTCTGTCAATAACAAACAACGCTGGTTTGCCAGTGCAGGCGCTTCCTCCTATATCATGACCAGCGAATACTATAACTACGATTTTACCTATGGAGGTAATCGTATGCAGCGGTCGGCTGATAGAGACTCTACCAGTACCTACTTGTTTTCCATCCTGAACCTGTCGGCAGGTTTTGAACGTTCACTGAATAAACGTTTTTCTTTACAGGCCGAGCCTTACTTTAAGATCCCAATGAAAGGATTGGGTTATGGCAAGCTGGACCTTACCAGCTATGGTATTTATTTCTCCGTGAAGTACAAACTGGGCAAGCGGTAATTTGCTGTAATTGTTTGTAATACAAAGGCTTTTATTGGGTAAAACAGCCCCGGGGCTGGGAAAGCAACCACAATTGTTTGTAAAGCAAAGTCTCTTGTTCATAAAACAAGGGCTCTTGTATTTAAAACAACGGCCACTGTTTATACAACAACGGCTCTTACTGGTAAAACATTAGCTCCTGTTTGTAAAACAAAGCTCATTGCTTGTAAACCAAGGCTCATTGTTTGTAAACCACGGGCCATTGCTTGTAAAACAAAGACCATTGTTCGTAAAACAAGGCCCATCGCTTGTAAACCAAAGCCCGTTGTTTGTAAAACAAAGGCTTCCATTTTTAAAGCAAATCAGCTTGTTGGTAATGCAATCATTGTTTCTTTACCACCTTTTCCCGGCAACGGCTACACTTGCGGGTGAATTCTCCCGGCCAACCCACATTTGTCAAATTTTACGCCCGGGCCGGCAGCCCACGTACTATTTGCTAACCATGATCGTTACCTCCAACAAAGGGCCTGCCTCAATAAGACTGGCCAGGTAGTTGTTTAACCCGAAGCAGCATCCGGGGCACAAAGCCCGTGGTACGATACCATAAAAAAGCGTGTATTTTACATGTTATTAGTTTTTATAATGCTGGTATACTTTATTATATTTGTGTACTATGAGTACAACAGTTATGCCTACCAGACCAGTACACCACGGCAATAATGTAAAGCGCATCCGTGAAATACTACGTATTAAACAGGAGGTGCTGGCCGATACCATGGGTGTGAGCCAGCAAAAGATATCCCTGCTGGAACAAAAGGAGCAGATCGACAGCCAGCAGTTGGAAGAAATAGCCAAGGCATTGAATATACCGGCCGATCTTATTGAGCATTATGATGCGGAAGCCGGCATTAGCATCATTGCTAACCATTTTACGAACACGAGCCACGATAGTTCAACATTTCATTCAAGTGCCATCAATAGTAGCTGTACTTTCAATCCACTCGATGAATTGCTGAAGGCAATTGAAGAAAATAAAAAGCTGTACCAGGAATTACTGCGTGTAGAGCGTGAGAAGGTAGCGATGCTGGAGAAGATGCTGAATAAATAAAGGAAGATCACAAGGGCTCAAACGGCTCGAAGCTCGCAGCTCAAAGCCCGCAGATTGTCTTCCTACTTCGTCTCAAACCACAAAGGTTTGCCGTCGTCCCAGTTGCCGTTATAGTTAATGAACAATTCTTCCCCTGCCTTGATAAAACGCACCGTCTTGATCGTGATGATCTCATGCGTATAATCCATTTCATACTCACAATTGGAAGCATACGAATGATTATAGATGGGCACATAACCCAAGGCCATGCAACATTGCTTGCGGTCATTTCCCCACTCAAAGATGTAATCGTGTAAAATTGTCTGATCAAGTAAGCCGCGGTCATTTTCCCCCATTACAATAACAGGCGAAATTTCAACAATACTGTCTGCTTCCAGGCTTTGGGAAGTAAATACACCACGGCCCATTTCCCGGGTAGGAGCGATAAACAAACATGGAAGGATCATAAAAAAAACGGGGTATGAAGGTCAGGAATGCTATCCCGCCCAAATTAGCCATTATTTTTGAAGCCCCGCTGCCCTGGCCATTGATCTCAAAAAATTAATCTATGCCCCTTAACACCTGCCTTTTTAAGCACATTGCCAATAACCAAAGCCTTACAGCCAACCCCTAATGGCTTAAAGCTAATACCTTACCTTTACGCCGTTAGATTGCAATTGCCGAATGCGAACTACCGATTCCCGTTCTACCATAAATTTGACCCATGAGCAGCGAAAACATCACCTTACAGGACCAGTTTGAAGAGCTGATGCACAGCGGCAATGAAATCTCTATCCGCGAGTTCCTGAATGATCAGAACATCAGTGATGTGGCCGAGCTCATCAACGAATTGCCCGATTACGAAAGCCAGATCATCCAGCACATGAATATGCACCGCGCTGCCAGCGTATTCAAGATACTGGACCTGTCGACCCAGAAAGACATCATACAGGAATTACCTCCTTATAAAACGGCCGAACTACTCAATGAACTACCAGCCGATGACCGTACCTCCTTCCTCGAAGAACTGCCCAGTGAAGTAGTAAAGGAATTCATTCGCTTATTGGATCCCGAAGAACGCCGCGTTACCCTCTCCCTCCTGGGTTATGCAGAAGGCAGCGTAGGGCGACTGATGACCCCCGACTATATCGCTGTACAGGTCGACTGGACCGTAGCAGAAGTACTGGAGCATATTCGCGAAGTGGGGAAAGACAGCGAAACCATTGATGTGATCTATGTCGTAACCGATAAAGGCGAGTTTGTAGATGACGTCCGGATCAGGGAAATATTACTGGCCGGTCTCGAAAAACAAGTAGGCGAGCTCATCGATAATCGCTTTATAGCCTTACACGTCAATGACGACCAGGAAGAGGCCAACCAGGTATTTAAAATGAACAACCGCGTGGCCTTGCCCGTCATCGATGATAAAAACATCCTCCTGGGTATCGTTACCATTGACGATATCCTTTGGGTGGCCAATGAAGAATTTAGTGAAGACATGCAGAAAATGGGGGTACCGAAGCCCTGGATGAGCCCTACCTGGAAATACCCCTCATGAAGCTCTTTAAAAACGGGTCGTTTGGCTCGTAGTCCTTTTCCTGGGCGAAATGCTCACCGCTACCGTCATGCAATATTTTGAAGGACAAATACAAAAAGCAGTAGTACTGGCCCTCTTCATACCCCTTATTATTTCCAGCGGCGGTAATAGCGGATCACAGGCTTCCACCCTCATTATACAAGCCATAGCAGTGGGCGAGATCACCATTGTTGACTGGTGGCGCGTATTACGCCGGGAAATTCTCTCCGGCCTCCTCCTGGGCGCCATGCTGGGATTGATTGGCTTTTTCAGGGTGGTATTTTGGAATTCTATCTTCCACACCTATGGCGATCATGGCATCCTCGTGGCCTTTACAGTAGGCGCTTCCCTCATCGGTGTGGTATTATGGGGCACCATCTCCGGTTCCATGCTCCCCATTGTATTAAAAAGCTCGGTGCCGACCCCGCTACTTCCTCTGCTCCTTTTGTAGCTACGCTGGTGGATGTAACCGGCCTTGTTATATATTTTTCTGCAGCTTATATCTTTTGAGCGGTATTTTGCTTTAATATAGTTACACCCCGCATATCACAATTAACATCAATGAGAAAATCAACCCTCTTTACCCTGGCTTTGCTAGCTGCAATATCAGCAAGCAGCCAGACCAACCCCGCCAATTCACTAACCGTTGAAAAGATCATGCGCGATCCCAAATGGATAGGCACTTCTCCTTCCGGTCCCGAATGGTCATTCGATGGCAAGTATTTACTTTTTAGTTGGAACCCTGAAAAGGCCACTTCCGATTCCGTATACTACATTACCCCTACCGCCCTTACCCCCAAAAAACATCCTGGGCCTTCAGGCAGGATTTATTGGACGATGCCAGTGTCCGGTACAATACCAAACGTACCCAATACCTGTTTGTGCGCCAGGGCGATATTTACCTGGGCGATGTAAAAACCGGCCAGCAAAAGCCCCTTACACAAACCACCGAGTTTGAAAACAACCCCTTCTTTGCTTTCAACGACAATAAGGTAGTTTATACCCGTGGTCTGAACGTATATGCCTGGGATATCATAGCCGGTACTACCATCCAGCTCACCAATTTTCAGTCTGGTGCCGTAGCCACCCCTGCTCCCATCATGGCAGGCCCACAACGGGGCGGCGGTGGTCAGGGACAAGGTGGGGAGGCGGCTTCCGCGGTAACCGTGCAGCCACCACTGGCAACCTCCAGGAAAAATGGTTGCAGGAAGAAGCCCTGGAAAATTCCTTCGTATTGCAAAGCCGCAAAGAAAAAAAGAGACCTGGCCGACTCCATGCGCAAGGCCCAGCCCAAAGAAAAACACTCCGTACCATCAGTATAGAAGACAAATCCTTTCCGGTACCGCCGTGAGTGCCGATGGACGCTTTATTTCCTACCGCCTCATCAAAGCAGCCACAGGCGGCAAAAACACCATCGTACCCAACTATGTTACCGAAAGCGGGTTCACCGAAGATATTCCAGGTCGTACCAAAGTGGGCAATCCCCTTTAGCATACAGGAGTTCTTTGTATTCGACAGCCAGAAGGATACCGTATTCCAGGTAAAAACGGATTCTATTCCAGGTATCAGAGACCTGCCCGATTATGTAAAAGATTACCCGGCTATGTATGCCGAAAAATCGAAGAACCCTGCCCTGCGTGCCGTGAGCTTTCAAAATGCGTCTTGGTCACCCGCTGGCCCTTATGCCGTGGTGGAAATACGTTCGCAGGATAATAAAGACCGCTGGCTGATGTTACTCGATGGCGCTACCGGCAAGCTTTCCCTCTTGGATCGCCAGCGCGATGAAGCCTGGATAGGCGGCCCCGGCACCAGTGGTTTTGGTAGCTTCAGCACCGGCTGGATCGATGGCAATACCTTCTGGTTCCAATCAGAAGCCACCGGCTATTCCCATTTGTATACCATTAATGTACAAACCAAAGAAAAGAAAGCCCTCACCAGTGGTAAATATGAAGTACAAAGAACCATCCTTTCCAAAGACAAAAAATACTTTTATCTCACCACCAATGAAGTACATCCCGGCGAACAACATTTTTACCGGCTGCCGGTAACGGGTGGTAAGGCTGAGCGCATCACCACCATGACAGGCGCCAACCAGGTAACCCTTTCCCCCGATGAAAAATGGCTGGCCATCCTTTATTCCTATTCCAATAAACCCTGGGAACTATATCTCCAGGAAAACAAACCAGGTGGTAAAATTCAACAGGTTACTGCCGCTGCCCAGTCCGAAGAGTTCAAAACTTACCCCTGGAAGGAACCCGAAGTGGTCACCTTCAAAGCTAAGGACGAAAGCCGAAGTATATGCCCGCCTGTACCGCCCTGTACAACCTCATGCATCCAAACCAGCCGTGATCTTTGTACATGGCGCTGGTTACCTCCAGAATGCCCATAAATGGTGGAGCAGCTATTTCCGCGAATACATGTTCCACAACATGCTCGCCGATCAGGGATACACCGTATTGGACATTGATTACCGTGGCAGTGCCGGGTATGGCCGCGATTGCCGTACCGGTATCTATCGCCATATGGGAGGTAAAGATTTGAGCGATCAGGTGGATGGCGCCCAATTCCTCGTAGAGAAATGCGGCGTTAATCCCAGGAACATTGGCTTATATGGCGGCTCCTATGGAGGCTTCATTACTTTAATGGCTATGTTTAATGAGCCCAATGTTTTTGCGGCCGGCGCGGCCCTGCGCTCCGTCACCGATTGGGCCCATTACAACCACGGCTATACTGCCAATATCCTCAACGAACCTTTCAACGACAGCCTGGCTTACCGGCGTAGCTCTCCCATCAATTTTGCCGCCGGCTTGAAAGGGCATTTATTGATGTGTCACGGCATGGTCGACGTGAACGTCCATTTCCAGGATATAGTACGCATCAGCCAAAAGCTCATTGAACTGGGCAAAGACAACTGGGAACTGGCTGTTTATCCCATGGAAGACCACGGCTTTGTAGAGCCAAGCAGCTGGACCGACGAATACAAACGTATCTATAAGCTGTTCGAGCAGCAACTGAAGAAATAACGATCGATCATTTTTGCTAAAAGGTGGGTTACGCTCCAGTCGTGACCCACCTTTTGCTTTTATCACCGATCCTGGCGTAAGGTAACTGTCATCTTAATTTATTACGGCTGGTTCAAGGTATAAAGGTGGGTCGCTCTGTCGCCCGGCGAATGCAGCGTTGGAGAGCGGCTCACCTTCATCAGGAAAGAGGTGACACCTTTTCGTTTTCGTGGCGAGGGAAAGGTGTCACCTCTTAGCCCCCTGGCGTATGCGGTCCGGCACTGTGCGTAGCGTATTTGTGCCTTCAAAGCAAACGACTGCCGATTCACGCCCCCTTGCCTTTTTCTGCCCGCTATAACGGTTTAATGATTCTTCACTATTCGGCTCTCCGGCAAAAACTTGCAGGGTAGGCATAATATTCAATATATTGCAAACGTTTGTGTTGGAGCCGGCCTAATGGCCTGAAACAAAATACCAGTAACTCGAAACTTCTTACGTATGTGTGGAATTGTAGCCTATATCGGCCCCAAAGAGGCCTACCCCGTTATTCTCAAAGGCCTGAAACGATTAGAATACCGCGGCTACGATAGCTCCGGCGTAGCCCTGCTCAACAGCGGATTGAAAGTTTACAAGAAAAAGGAAAGGTGGCCGAACTCGAAGAAAGCCTTGTTGGTAAAGACCTCCATGCCAATGCAGGTATTGGTCACACGCGTTGGGCCACCCATGGTGAACCCAGCGACCGCAATGCCCACCCCCATATTTCTGCCAATGGTAAACTGGCCATGATCCACAATGGCATCATCGAAAACTATACACAACTGAAAGGTGAACTCCTGAAAAAGGATACACCTTCATCAGCGATACAGATACCGAAGTATTACTCAAATTCATTGAAGATATCCAGCTCAATAATGAATGCGGACTGGAAGAAGCCGTACGTATTGCCTTAAAGCGCGTAACAGGCGCCTATGTAATTGTTTTGATCGATCATGACCACCCCGATACCTTAATCGCCGCACGCAAAGGCAGCCCCCTCGTAATAGGGATTGGTAAAGGCGAACATTTCCTGGCCTCCGATGCCTCCCCATTATTGAATACACCAAAGAGGTGGTATATATCAACGATTATGAACTGGCCATCATCCGCCCCGATGAGCTGATCCTGAAGAACCTCGGTAATGAAAAGATCACTCCCTTTATTACCAAGCTCGATATGGAATTGGCCGCTATTGAGAAAAGCGGTTATGACCATTTCATGCTCAAGGAAATATTTGAACAGCCCCATACCATTTTTGATTGCCTCCGCGGCCGCCTCGATGCTGCCGCCGGTACCATTACCATGGCAGGCGTACAAAACAATATTGAGGCCCTGAAGAATGCTTCCCGCATTATGATTGTGGCTTGCGGCACCAGCTGGCATGCCGGCCTGGTAGCCGAATACATCATAGAAGAACTTTGCCGCATACCCGTAGAAGTTGAATATGCCTCCGAATTCCGATACCGCAACCCCGTTATACACAAAGGCGATGTGATCATTGCCATTTCACAAAGCGGTGAAACCGCCGATACCCTCGTAGCCATCGAAAAAGCCAAAGAACAGGGCGCTATCATTTTTGGCGTGGTAAACGTAGTGGGTTCTTCCATAGCCCGCATTTCAAATGCAGGCGCTTATACCCATGCTGGTCCCGAAATAGGTGTGGCCAGCACCAAGGCCTTTACAGCCCAATTGGCCGTACTCTCCATGATAGCCCTCAAAATAGCCCATGAAAAGGGTAGTATTGACAATAAACGGTTCATGTATTTGCTGAACGAGCTACAGGAAATACCCGAAAAAGTACCCGCAGCATTGAAAGACAGCGAGGCCATCCGCAAACTGGCCGAAAAATACAAGGATGCAAAAGACTTCCTCTACCTGGGGCGTGGTTATAATTTCCCCGTAGCATTGGAAGGGGCATTGAAATTAAAAGAGATCTCCTATATACATGCCGAAGGTTACCCCGCTGCCGAAATGAAACATGGTCCTATTGCCCTGGTCGATGAAACCCTACCCGTGGTTTTTGTAGCCACCAGAGATTCCTACCACGAAAAGATCGTGAGCAATATCCAGGAGATCAAAGCCCGCAAAGGAAAAGTGATTGCGGTTATCACCGAAGGCGATGAGGTGATCAGCAAAATGGCCGATGATGTCATTGTTGTGCCTGCTGCTGATGAGCTTGTAGCCCCCATGCTCAGCGTGATCCCATTACAGTTACTAGCCTATTATATAGGTGTGGCCAAAGGACTCGATGTAGATAAACCCAGGAACCTTGCCAAGAGCGTAACCGTTGAATAGATCCATATCCCATGTCAGTAGCTGGAATTACTAATTAGAAATTAATAATTAGTAATCAGTAATTAGTAATCAGTAATCAGCCATCTGCGCCATGAATGTAATAAAAAAGAGCCCCATCAATACATTGGGGTACCACTTTATTCCGCCGGGTACATTCCGAAAGGAAAGGATGAATACTACCTGCGTAACCAGCAAAATGAGAACGGTATCCAGTACCGTCAGTTAACCGCTTATGAAATAGAAGTGTTGGTGCGTAACCGCAATACATCTGATAATTGGAACAATATCCTCGTATCAAATGCCTTCACCCCCGAACTGGTACAAAATTGTAAATTCTTTGGTTTGGTGCGTATTGGCAAACTGGAACCCTTCTACCTGGAGTTTCACAACCTTCGCCGGCCTGTAGGATTGTATAACAGCACCATTATCAGCTGCGATTTTGGCGACAATATAGTGGTAGATAATGTCAATTTTATTTCCCACTACATCACCGGCAGCGAGGTCATACTCGTTAATATCAACGAGATCGATGCTACCGACCATGCCAAATTTGGTAACGGTATTCTCAAGGAAGGCGAAACCGAAGACATACGCATCTGGCTCGAAGTGTGCAATGAGAACGGTGGCCGCCGCATCATCCCTTTTGATGGCATGTTGCCGGGCGATGCCTGGTTATGGACCCAATTCCGCGATGATACCCTATTGCAGGAAAAACTGAAACAGTTTACCCAACAAAAGTTTGATACCCGTCGCGGTTATTACGGCTATATTGGCCATCGTACCGTTATTAAGAACTGCCGCATCCTAAAAGATGTAAATGTAGGTACCGATGCTTATATCAAAGGGGCCAATAAAATCAAGAACGTTACCATCAATTCCTCTGCCGAAGCACAAACACAGGTAGGAGAGGGGTGCGAATTGGTAAATGGCATCATCGGTTATGGATGCCGCCTCTTTTATGGCGTAAAAGCCGTACGCTTTTTCCTGGCATCCCATTCTCAATTAAAATACGGCGCCCGCCTCATCAACTCTTATTTGGGCGATAACTCCACCATTTCCTGTTGCGAAGTATTGAATTCCCTTATTTTCCCGGCCCACGAACAACACCACAACAACTCTTTCTTATGCGCAGCCCTGGTACAGGGACAATCCAATATGGCAGCCGGCGCTACCATTGGCTCCAACCACAATTCCCGCAGCCCGGATGGTGAATTAATAGCCGGTCGCGGTTTTTGGCCCGGCCTCTGCGTAAGCATCAAACACAACTCCCGTTTTGCCACCTTTACCATATTGGCCAAAGGCGATTTTCCCGTAGAGTTGAATATCCCCTTGCCGTTTTCACTCGTAAGCAACGATGTAACCAATAACAGGCTTGTTGTAATGCCTGCTTACTGGTTCTTGTACAATATGTATGCCCTGGCCCGTAATTCCTGGAAATATGTAGATCGTGATAAGCGCATTGATAAAACCCAGCATATTGAATTCAGCTTCCTGGCGCCTGACTCTGTAAACGAGATCGTACATTCCATCTCACTCCTCCAATTGTATACCGGTAAAGCATGGCTCAAAAAAGAAGGCAACCATAAAAACTGACTGTCGAAGAAATAACCGCCATAGGTAAAAAGCTGTTGGAGGATAATAACCCCGTCATCAATCAACTGGAAATATTGGCCGAAGGGTTTGAAAATAGTGCCCGGCCTGTTGTATTGGTGAAAGTACCTGCCGCCTACCGCATTTTCAAGGAGCTGATCGTTTATAATGCCGTACAACAACTGTTGGAATTTACCCGTCACCAGGCCATTAAATCCCATGAGCAGTTCACAACCCTGGTGCCATCTAAACCTGTTCTTTCATCATGGATCAATGCCGGCGGTCAGTTGGTATTGCGTACTGCACTCGATAAACTCATCAAACAAATACATGCGGGCCGCGTGAAGGGCTGGAACGATATCCATGCCTTTTATGGCCAACAGGCACAATCCTATCCACAGGAAAAATTGTTCCATGCCCTGGCTGCTTTAAAAGAAGTAACAGGCATCAACTTGAAAAAAGCGGGGCCGGCAGCCCTGAAAAACCTGGTGCAGCAAAGCATACTCACCAAAGAATGGATGGTAAAAGGCATTTATGAATCCCGTGCCAAAGATTACCGCAACCCTTTCCGGAAAATGGTTTATCAAACGACCGAAGAAATGAATAAAGTGGTGGGTAAACTAACCGATAATACATTTATCAAACAGGAACAGGCTGCTTTGGAATCCTACAAAAAAGACGTTCAACAACTCATAAAAAGTGGAAGCTGAATACGGTAATTCCCACTTAGACGAGCAAACTGTGAATCGTGAATATATGCGTAGCAAGGGTTTCGTAACAAATGTATTCATCCTGCATGCTTGCGGGACCAATTGCCGACTGCCGATTCGCGATTGCCGTCTCACTTCTCACGCCCCAGCAAATTGGGAAGTCAATTCATTCACCGTATCCTCCACACCATAGAAAGATGCAATTCTCCTGATCACCCCTTCCACCAGCGCATCCGGACAGGAAGCTCCACTCGTAATGAGTAGGCGAACTGGTTGCTGTACAGGAAGATAATCTCCTGATAATATTTCTTGTTTGGTGTGATAATTATAGTGCAGGATATTACTGGCGGAGATCAATTTGTCTTCTGCGTTAATAAAATACGTAGGCAGCTTTACTTCACATAATTCTACCAGGTGCGTTGTATTCGATGAATTATAACCTCCTACTACAATCGCCAGGTCGGCCGGCGTATCCAGCATATGCATGATGGCCGTTTGATTGTCATTCGTGGCATAACACAACGTGTCCCGCGTATCGGCAAACCTTTCCCCGATATTACTATCCGTCAATCCATATTGCTGCCGCATCGTTTGTTTCAGGTAATCGGCAATAGCCTGCGTATCAGTTGCCAACTGGGTGGTTTGATTCACTACCCCAATACGCTGTAAATCTTGCGTAACATCAAAACCCGGTGAATACCTGCCGGCAAAGCGCGTATAAAAATCAGCTCCGTCCTTTTCTCCTGTGATGTATTGCGCCAAAACCTGCGTTTCTGTCATATCATTCACGATGACCGAAGGGGCGTTTTCCGATGCATGCGAAAAAGTAGCCCTGGTTTCTTCATGCTTCGGCTTACCATGGATCACAATCGTATATCCTTTTTTAGCAATCTGCTCACTCCGGTTCCAAACCTTTTCTACAAAAGGGCAGGTCGTATTGTATTTTTCAATGGGTATGCCCAGTCCGGTAAGCCTGGCTTCTATTTCCAGCGTGGTGCCAAAGGCGGGGATGATCACCACATCATCAGGCGTCAACTCCTCAAAGCCGATCAACTGCTTCCCATACGTATCCTGTAAAAATTGTACCCCTCTTTGTTGCAGGTCCGCATTCACTTGTGGGTTATGGATCATTTCACTCAATAAGTAGATCCGTTTGCCGGGATTTTCCTCAATCGTGCGGAATGAGATCTCAATGGCATTTTCCACCCCGTAACAGAAACCAAAATGACGCGCCAGGTAAATATGTATAGGCCCCAGGTCAAGCAACGTAGGGGTAAAATCTTTCTTCATTTTATCGCCAGCCTTCCGGTTGTTTTTAATACCATGCAAAAGCGGGCTGCGATATATGATGGGAACGTTGAATGTTTTCATCTTGGCAAAGGTACAAAGTTGCCGGTGAATGCATCACTTACGGTCAGATGGGCTATATTCGTATCGTTTCCAACCCATCATGATTTATGCCGAGACGCTTTACACCTGTAGCATGGAGCACCGATACCAATATTTATGAAGTCAATATCCGTCAATATTCCCCCGAAGGAACATTTGCGGCTTTTGGCCGGCAGCTACCCCGCCTGGCGGCCATGGGCGTAGAGGTACTCTGGTTCATGCCCATTACCCCCATCAGTAAAGCGGGCCGCAAAGGCACCATGGGCAGCTATTATGCCTGCGCCGATTATACCACTACCAATCCCGAATTTGGCACCGTCAACGACTTTAAAAACCTCGTACAACAGGCACACACTGCCGGCATGAAGGTCATTATTGATTGGGTGGCCAACCATACCGGCCTCGATCATGTATGGACAACTACCCATCCCCAGTATTTCAAGAAAGATATTGATGGTAAATTTTATGATACCCATGGCTGGGACGATGTAATTGATCTCAACTATTACGACCAACCCATGCGGCAGGCCATGATCGATGCCATGGCTTTTGGATCAAGGAATGCAATATCGACGGATTCCGTTGCGATATGGCCCACCTGGTGCCCCTCGATTTCTGGCGGCAGGCCCGTACCGCCCTCGACCCCCTGAAACCATTGTTCTGGCTGGCCGAAACAGAAGATCTACTGTACCTCGATGTTTTTGATACTTGTTATGCCTGGCGCTGGATGCACCAAACCGGGAAATATGCTAAAGCCCAGGTGAACCTCCAAAACCTCGTAGATTTACTGAACCTCTACCTGCAACAGTTTCCGTCAGGTACCTGCCCCTTGTTTTTACAGCCAACCATGATGAGAACAGCTGGAATGGCACCGAATACGAAAAATATGATGGAGCTGCCAGGCCACTGGCCGTTTTTAATGCTACCTGGTATGGAATACCGCTTATTTACAGCGGACAGGAATTGCCCAACCTGAAACGGCTGAAGTTTTTTGATAAAGATCCGATTGAGTGGACTGGCAACAACCAGCTGCACGATTTCTATCGGTCATTGAACCTGTTGCGCAAGCAACATCCTGCTATCAATACCGCCAGTGCCACACAACCCATTCGTATAGCCACTACTCAAAACGACCAGGTGTTTGCTTTCCTGAGGCGCTACGAAAACAGGCAATTGCTCGTTATATTGAACCTTTCTCCTCAGCCCCTCGCCATACAGCTACCAGGTGGTCAGGTACAGGGAACCTTCACCAATCTATTGGATGCCAGTTCCATTTTCATCACCTCCCAATTAACGATTGATCTCAAGGCCTGGGATTACCTGGTATTAACCAATTGAACATGGAGCATTGAAAATTGAGCATTCCTCGCCTCATCCGCAACTAATCCGTGAAATCCATTCCAATCCGCGAAATCAGCGCTTAATCTGTGTGATCTGCGATAAAAAAGCGGGACCCCGTTAAGAGTCCCGCCGCACCTTTTATTATGATCTAAGCTTAATCTGTATTACTACATTAATCTGCGAAATCTGCGATTAATCGGCGATTAATTCGCGCTGTTCATAGGTATCACAATTGGATAGATACCTTCATATCCGGGATACATACCTTCTATCTTTACATTTCCCGTAACCCCTTCCAATATCTTCCGGAATTCGTCTACCGTCTTCACTTCTTTACCATCTGCTTTTAAGATCACATAGCCTTCCTGTACACGTACTTTGCTAAGAGCGCCCTTACCACTGATGGATTTGATGACTACGCCACCATTCACACCCAGTTGTTTTGCATCTTCTTTGCTCAGCGTTTCCAGCTCTGCACCCAGTTTGTCTATGGCCGATGTGCGTACGATATCAGTTGATCCGGTAGCATTGCGCAACGTTACAGCAACCGTATTTTCTTTACCTTCTCTTTTGTAAGAAATGTTCACCTTATCACCGGGGCGGTAAGTAGCGATCTGTCCAACCATATCGGCGCCACTTACTACTGGCACACCATTGATCTTGGTAATGATATCGCCTTTCTTGATACCGGCAGCGGCGGCAGCGCCTTCTGTACGTGCATTCAATACATACACACCTTCGCCCTCCTTAATACCATTTTGTTCTTTCACTTCGTCGCTCAGATTCTCACGGGGATATTCAATACCCAGGTAAGCTCGTTGAACCGTACCGTGCTTCATCAGGTCGGCCACTATTTTCTTCACGATATTTACCGGGATCGTAAACGAATAACCGGCATAGGCGCCCGTTGGAGATGCAATGGCCGAGTTGATACCGATCAGTTTACCATCGGTATTGATCAGCGGACCACCACTATTACCGGGATTCACCGCGGCATCCGTTTGAATGAACGATTCTACCGGTGTACGGCTCTGACGGCTGTTAATATCCAGCGTTCTGCCCTTGGCGCTCACAATACCCGCCGTAACCGTTGTTTCCAGCGTTAAGGGATAGCCTACTGCCAGTACCCACTGACCCACCTTTACATCATCCGAATTGCCATAGATCAGGAAGGGTAGCCCTTTGGCTTCTACCTTGATCACTGCCAGGTCACTGCTGGGGTCGGCGGCTACCAGCTTGGCCTTGAATGTTTTTTTATTGTTCAGCGTCACATTAATCTCGTCCGCCCCCTCTACTACGTGATTATTCGTTACGATATAACCATCTTCGCTGATGATCGCGCCGGAGCCCGATGCCATTTGGGGCACCGACCGCAAACGGTCACCAAAGAAATCATCCAGGTCCATATCAAACAGGTCGCCAAAAGGACTTCTCCGGGGCAGGTTATTACTGGCCGTACGCGTTGCTTTTGTTTTGATGTGTACCGTAGCTGGTATCGCGGCATTGGCTGCAGGCACAAAGTCGGCAGGCGCATTCGTCAACCCTTTAAAGTCGGCATAATTGGCCGGCACCTTCCCACTGTCATTATTGTCATTCTGATACACATACGTATCCTGCTTGGCGTACTTCTGATACCCCCACATGGTTGCGAACGTTGTGGCAGCACTCAATAACACAATCGCTGCTATCTGTTTAAACTTCATATTCGGTTGTAATTTTATTTTTGCTGTTGAAAATATACGAATTCAAATCATATAACCGGTCACAACAAATTAACACCACAAAACCTATAAGGATCGAACCTCCCCTCCGGTTTAACAATTAATTTACTAAAGTCTTCGTACTTGCTACTACAAATTTAAAACAATAACTCGGAAACTCAACCAGTTAGACAACCCAAAACTGCCCGCTTATCCCAATCCTTCAACCATTTTCCCGCTTCAGGCTTTCTGACTTTCCTCCCGTATAACTATCAGGACGGACTTTCCCGACTTTCGGACTTCCCGACTTCCCGACTTTCGGACTTTCGGACTTTCCCTACTTTCCCTACTTTCCCGACTTCCCTCACAACCCAACCAGGAATCGCATCGTATCAATGCCATCCGCATAATCCGTCAATCCTGGTTGTTGAGCCTGCCCGAAAGGGAGCCATTTTTTACCCACTATACATTGAATATCTGTGTTATTGGCCAGGTCCTCGGCAGTTGCTGCTGCATCTTTGTAAAACGAATAGTGCAACTGACTGATCGGGGAGAAAGGAGAAGCATTTTCATGCAGTATGATACTCCCGTTTGTCATATAATACGACTTATTCAGGATTAAGATGGCTAGCTGGTAATCGTAATTGTTCTTGTATTTATGGTGACCCGCCAGCTCCTTGTACTTTTTAAAGGTCTCCAGCAGCGGTACAAAATCATAATCTGCTGGCACATACAACTGCGTTACATTCCGGCAACCCAGCCCAAAATACTGGTACACATCGTCCGCCAGTAAAGCCAGTTCCTCTACCGTTTCATTGCCATCCAGGATGGCTACCGAGGTGCGGTTGCGACGGATAATATGCGGATATTTCGCGAAATAGTAATCAAAATACCGCGCTGAATTATTGCTGCCCGTGGCTATATAGGCATCACACCCCTTCAGCATAGGCTGCAGCGTTACCAGCCCTTGCGTGGCCGGCACCCAGCTATGCAATTGTTCTACCAGGTGCTTGATCAGCACCTCATCCTTGGAGGAGGGTTTAATCGTTTGCCCGTGGCCGCTCATGAACACCGACAGGAAGTCGTGAAAACCAACCAGCGGGATATTGCCGGCCATAACGATCCCCACATTTTTTTGGCCGGCATTTTCGGCCGGGATGCCATATTGAGTGGCCCAATCCGATAGCTTACCCGCGTTCAAAAATTCATAACCAATCCCTTTTATAGATAGCTCAATAAACTCCGGTGTAAACCAACCGTTCTCCCGGGAAGCCTTTTCCTTGGCCGCTGCCCATTGATTATCAGCCGATAAAATATATTCTCCCAACCGCTTCCCTAAATCTATCCGTTGTTGTAAATTCATTACAGCTTATATTTGTCGTGCAAAATAACTGTATTCGATCCATTAAAATTCAAGCAATATATGTCTATCAAAATAACAGATGAATGTATCAATTGTGGAGCTTGCGAGCCGGAATGCCCCAATAATGCCATCTACGAAGGCGGTGTTGAATGGGCTATTTCCGACGGCACCAACGTAAAGGCAGTTTTACCCTCCTGGATGGGAGCGTGGTGGATGCCGACCAGCGTTTTGCCCCCATTAGTGTCGATATCTACTATATAACCCCAATAAATGCACTGAATGTCAAGGGTTTCATGAAGAACCCCAATGTGCGGCCGTTTGCCCTGTAGATTGCTGCGTACCCGATGAAATGTACCAGGAAACAGTAGATGAGCTGATGGCTAAGAAAGCAAAAATGCACCTTTAACAGTATTGTGCATAAGTACCCCTTCCAAAATTTGGAACAGAGTACTTGATTGTTGTAACTTAACAGTATTCAAATAGTAACTGTAGTCTTAGTACTACTCCAAGCAGGCGGGTGATATTTCCCGTTGTAGAAAGGTGAAGAGATTAACGTCCTTCACCTTTCCGATTTTTAGATAACATCCTTCATCTTTCTCCTCCATCGAAGCAAAACTTGCCCCTGGCGCAAATAGGAGTATTTGTTACTCCGCCATTTGCTCCGGGCGTACCTATGCCAGGCAAGTGAAGCTGGCTACGGGTAAACAATCAAAGTTACACCTGGCGAGGAGTTGGCTCGCCAGGCCGCGCGGAGCGATCGGGCCTGGCATCAAGGCAAAAGAACAGAAAAGCCGCACCCTGCCGTGCTTACGCCCCTTCGACGCAAACGCATTGCCGCTACACGATTTCCCCCACACACTTATTGCCCTAAACTGCACACTTAACCCCCATATCTGCACATTTATTGGTTTGTCCTTTGCCGGTTGAAAAATTAGTCATTACTTCATACTGATGAAGAGCAGTCATACCCGCAGCGGTTACCCGCTTTTGTCGGCGGTATGCGGGTTGCTTTCAAATGCTAAACCTTAACCGAAAGAAGTTAAACATGGCCCTTAAAATAACAGACGAATGTATCGTTTGCAATGCTTGTGAGCCGGAATGCCCTAACAATGCTATTTATGAGCCCGGGGTGGAATGGGCCATCTCCGACGGTACCAAGGTAAAAGGTAATTTTACCCTTCTGGATGGACGTGTAGTGGATGCCGGGCAGCGCTTTGCCCCCATTAGCACTAACTATTACTATATTGTTCCCGATAAATGTACAGAATGCCAGGGGTTTCATGAAGAACCACAGTGCGTGGTAGCTTGTCCTGTCGACAGCTGTGTGCCCGATGACATGTACCAGGAAACTGTAGAGGAGTTGATTGCCAAAAGGCAAAAATGCACCTTTAACATTTACCTGCCGGATATCTTTGCGATTATTTTGCTTAACCATTTACCCAAAACCTGATTGCCCGTGAGAAAACCAAAACCATGGCTGTTGATATGCTTCCTGAACCTTGTTTGCCTGCAAAAGGCGGCGGCCCAGGAAGGAACATCTTTCGTCGATAAACTCATTAATTTACCCTCCCGGTTTAATGAACGCATTCAAAAAAGACCGATAAGCTCGAGGCCCAACTTACCCGGCAAACCGAAAAGTACCTGCAGCGCCTGGCCAAAAAGAAGAGAAACTCCGGCGGAAATTAATGAAGACCGACTCCACGGCTGCCAAACAACTCTTTGATGGTTCTGCCGAAAAATATGCCCAACTCCAGCAACAACTTAAAAATCCTACCGCTATCGTTGGCCGCAGTGGCGGGCAATACATGCCTTATGTGGATTCCCTGAAAACTTCCCTTTCCTTCCTGCAACAAACCAATGGCTTGCTCAATTCCGAAGAAGCTAAAAAGGTTACCGGTTCCCTTCAGCAGGTACAACAACTCCAGGGTAAGCTCCAGCAAAGCGAACAGGTAAAAGCCTTTATCAGGGAACGCAAAGAACAGATCAAAGCCACCCTTAGCCGGTATACCACCCTTCCCCAAGGCCTCACCAAGGGATACCAGGATTTCAATAAAGAACTCTTTTATTATTCCCAACAACTACAGGAATATAAGGACATGCTGAATGATCCTGATAAACTCCTGACCAAAACATTATCACTACTCAATAAACTACCCGCCTTTCAAAGCTTCATGCAACAGCATTCCGAGTTGGCCGGACTGTTTGCTGTACCTGCTGGTTATGGCAGCAACCAAAGCCTGGCTGGCTTGCAAACCCGCAGCCAGGTACAACAGCTGATGCAAAATCAATTGTCTGCTGCTGGCCCCAACGCACAACAACTCTTGCAACAAAACCTGCAGGCGGCCCAGGCACAGCTAAATACCCTGAAAGACAAGATCAACAAATTGGGTGCTGGTGGCGCTGATATGGACATGCCCGATTTTAAACCCAACAACCAAAAACAAAATCATTTTGGAAGCGCCTGGAATATGGTACCAACTTGCAAACCCAGAAATCAAGTAACTTTTTCCCCACCACTTCCGATCTCGGACTGTCAGTTGGTTACAAACTCAGCGATAAAAGCATCATTGGGGTGGGTGGCAGCTATAAAGTGGGCTGGGGCAAAGACATACGCAACATCAATATTAGCAGCCAGGGAGCCGGCCTGCGATCTTTTCTCGATGTAAAACTCAAAGGCAGCTTTTTTGCCTCTGGTGGATTTGAATACAATTACCAACCCCTGTCGTATACACAAACATTGACGCCCCAGGAACAAAAACGTGCTGAAGAATGGCAACAGAGTGGGTTGGTAGGTATCAGCAAGATCATCTCTCTAAAGAGCAAGGCCTTCAAAAAACAAAGGTTCAGTTGCTATGGGATATTCTCAGCTACCAGCAAGTGCCCAAGGCCCAGGCCTTGAAGTTCAGGGTAGGATATAGTTTTTAGTACTTCAAAATAAAGCATCCATACGGCGATTGTTAATCGCTCTAACACCAAACCTCATATATGAAATTTTTACTCTCTGCTGCCCTCCTTGGGCTGGCCCTGAATTCCTTTGCCCAAACAAATACCATTGGTACAACTGGAAATGTAGGAATTGGAACTACCAGCCTGCAAAGCCTGCTGCATTTTGCCAATTATGCCTTCGAAAAGATCACGAAGAGCTTACCCTGTATATTATTGAACAGAATAAGGAAATATAACAGATAAAAGCAAGGCCGCTGGAACAGGAACAAAAAACAAACGATCCGATTAAATCAAAAAATAATCCCTTTAAAAGAAAAAATCATGAATTATACTAAACTCTTATTGGTTGCAGCGATAGGTATATGCAATAGTAATGCTTCAGCTCAATGGTCATTAACTGGTAATAGCTCCACAACACCTGGCACACATTTCCTCGGAACCACCGATAATAAGAACTTGATAATAAAAACGAACAACCTGGAAGCAATGACAATCACTGCTAATGGGAATTTAGGGGTGGGGACCCTTTACCCAAAAGCAAAATTGCACCTTACCCGGACCAATAACAGCAATTGGAGTGCCAACGTACCCGACAATGCACTGCTGATGATAGGTGGACAAGATGAGCAATTTGAAGGCCAGTACATTAATTTCAAAACCCCTCTTCCAATATCGGTAATATTATCTATCCGGACGGCCAACAGATATACTGGTTTTCTGCAGATATTTTAATAGGTAGATATAAGAATTTTGCCAAATGGTCATTCAAAGAGAATCATGGAGCTACATTGGGTAGCAGTACAAAAGACATCATGTATGCGAAGCTGCTTGATGTCGGTGGATTTACTAACCTCGAACAAATTGTACTGGCTCCCGATGCCGGTAATGTGTCCATTGGTACAAATGACTCCCGCGGTTTCAAACTGGCCGTTAATGGCAGCGCCATCTTCACCAGCGCCAGGGTAAAACTGGAGCAGAATTGGCCTGATTATGTATTTGAAAAAGATTACCAACTCATGCCACTGGCTGATCTCGAAAAAATTTATTCAAAAGAACAATCACTTACCTGAGATTCCTTCTGCTGCAGAAGTAGAAAAGGAAGGCCTTGACCTGGGTGTGAACCAGGCTGCCTTGCTTAAAAAAATTGAAGAACTCACCCTGTATATTATTGAGCAGAATAAGAGGATTGAGAAGCTGGAGCAAGAAGTGCTTCAATCAAATAAAAAAAGAAATTAGTTAGTTCATTTTGAATGAAAAGAGAATTATATGAACAAATGGATGTTAATTATCAGTGTTTTTATGCTTCAGTCTCACTGGGGCAAGTGAATCTGCAAACGGGTGCCGCAGAATTGGCTTTCCTTTATTTCAGTATTCAGATACTAAGAGTGGCCTAAGTACACATCTGGGGCTTTCCTATGTTTCCGGTAATGGATTAAAGGTAAATGAACTAGCTAGTTCTATTGGAGCCGGATGGGCGCTGCATGCAGGTGGATTTATTTCGAGAATTCAAAACGGTGAGCCGGACGATCAGGTTGGATCTGCCAGTGATCCTAGCTTTGTTGACGCCTTGGCTTTTGGATCACATCAGAATGGTGCTACCCAAACGGTTATCTATATACTACAGTCTTACCACAAAATGCGATACCTAATAGGTTTTCACATACTCCCCAGTTTCCGTTCAATTGGGGGCTCCAGGTTTTAGACAAAACTTTGATGACCGGGAGCAGGATGTTTTTGTATTTCAGTTCAATGGACGCATTGGAAAATTTGTAATCGGGAAAAATAAGATCCCAAAAGTGCTAAATGACAGTAAGGTCTTGATTTCGTTTGCCGAGACAAATATGGAAAATGAGAATATACAAACCCGTATTTCTTCCTTTATAATAACTGATGAACAGGGGATTCAATACAAATTCTCTGAAAGGGAAATAACAGATGTTTTAAGATACAATAATGGCATACAGGTCAACAACTATCGGGTTCTTAAGGGCATTGAACATGGGGAGTACGTAATAGAAAAATAATAACCAAATGGTTTTTAACCGAAACTCTAAATCCGCTGACTAACGAGAAAATTACGTTCAATTATAGCGCGTATCCAGTAGATATAGAAGGTGTAAAACACATTGTCCGTCAATCTTTAACTGTCAGCGGAACGAATGAGGTTAGCCAGGAAACATTGTTAGAGCGAACGAAAATGGTTTCCAAAAGACTCACCTCCATCCAATTTCCTGATCCCTACCTGGTTGAATTTGTTTATACGGCTGCGGATAGGGTCGATTTTCCCGGTGATAAAGCCTTGACCGAATTGAATGTGTCATACCTCAATAAACCTTTGTATGGATACCGGTTTAATTATGGCTATTTCTTTAAGAGTCAGATAGTACCACTTACAAATGTTTTTCAGGCACAGGATAAACGGTTTGCACGGTTATTCCTCAAAGATTTTAAGAAAGTGGGTGCTGATGGAACTGCATTACCAGCGCATGAATTTACTTACAATATGCCTTCAGGAGTTGGACGAGACATTATCCCTCCCATGTATTCCCTCTTTACCGATCATTGGGGGTATTACAATCCTAACCATAGCTTTATACAGGAAGATGCAGATGGGTTCCCCGCTTCTGAGTTGCAAGCTAAATCCTTCACTAATTATAGCTTGCTGGAAGCCAAATATGGAATAATTAAAACAGTTAAATACCCTGAAGGTGGTACCCTCGAATGGCAATATGAAGGCAATCAGGCAGAAAATAGTCCATTTACAGGAAAGTATGCAGGTGGAGTAAGAGTACTGAAAACCAAAGTATTTGATGGAGTAACTCATGAAAACGACATTATTAAAGATTATAAGTATGTTAAGGTGGGCGGCGCATCTTCGGCCTGGGGATTTGAAGTTCCTTATTATACTGAAACAAGAGCTGTAAGACAATATAAACTGAACGGCACCTATAACCAGGGAAACAACTTCAAGGATATGGCTGCCAATTTCGTAACAAAAATATTCTACAATGCACCTAATGCAATATATACCCAAAGCGTGAGCGGGGGCATGTTTGGCCATGCTTCTATTAGCGACGCCGCTTATGATGTAATGGTTGTTTATGTAATTGCCCAGATAATCGACATCATTTTTCTGATGGCTATAAGGACTTTTCCCTTTCGCTCATCAAAAACGACAATTACAATCAAATTAACCCATTGCCCTATCAATATTCCCGTGTGGAAGTAATTGATGCTATTTATTCTGGTGAAACGCTAACGGGGACGAACGGGAAAACTGTTTATGATTTTACCTCAGACCAGGAATTTCCCTTGATTGAGCAGGGACCTTTGGGTATCCCTTTCAGCACTGGTAAAGTAAGAGCAGCCGAATGGATGTATGGTCTTCCGCGTGTTGTTACCTGGGTAAATTCTGCTGGGCAAGAAGTCAAAAAAGTTGAAAATTTTTACAATTCTATATCAAGGCTGATTAATGCAGACAATAATTACTTGTCAAAGTCGTGGTATGTTAATCGTGTAGTATCCGGCGCTTATAACATGTTTGCTGTGGCCTTTGAGCCTGGCTTTATCAATTCGGTCGCTTATTATCCTTACCAGGGGCGTGCAGAATTATTTAAGACTACTGAAACAATTTATAATAGCAATGGTGCCTCAACTTCAACTGATATTCTGTACACTTATAGCGATGCCAATTTCTTGCCAAGAACCGTGTATAGGAAAGATAGCAAAGGGGATTTTATAGGAACCACAACATTTTATACGGCAGATTATGACAACACTTTGCCTATCATGAGTACCATGAAAAGCGCTAATATGGTGAATGCGCCGGTAAGTGTGAATTCCTGGATAAAAAGTACATCCGACGCAACCAGGCAATTGACAAGCTCTTCTGTAACTGAGTATGTACAATTGGCTAATAATGATATTAGGCCATTTCAATTGTATCAATCTGAATTAGTAGCGCCACTTGGTAATACAATTGTTGAACCAGGCGATATCAATTTTGATAGATCGAATTTTAAAAATTACCCCTATCTGAAACAAAAAACGGCTATCCTATATGCTGATGGTAACCCTATTCAGAATATTATCAATGCGGGAAATTCTCATAAATCAAGTATCTACGATTATCACCGGAGGCAGGTTGTAGCAGAAGCAACAAACGCCATGAATAGCGAAGTCAAATACACCTCTTTGAAGCTGATAACAGCGGTGGGTGGACTTACTCGACAAGTGGAATTGTCTCAGATATTTGTCCTACCGGTAAAATTTGCTATGATCTGACAAGAGGCGGCTTGGAAATGATTTCCCCTGCATCAATTAATAAACCGGTTACCATAACATTGTGGTCAACACAGAGTCAGGTAACCATCAATGCAGGCGGGAATATCTATCAAGCAGTTAAAACAGGGCCAACTATTAATGGTTGGACTTTTCTTGAATTTGAGCTTCCCGCTCTTAATAGCAATTTATCCATTTTGGGTAATAGCCGTGTAGATGAAATTCGTCTTTATCCCAAAAATACCAGAATGATAACTTATACCTATGAACCTGGCGTTGGTAAAACTTCGGAATGTGATGCCAATAACAGGATTACTTATTATGAATATGATCCATTTGGGCGGCTTAAAACGGTAAAAGATCAATACAGGAACTTAATCAAAGCTTACGAATACAACTATAAACAATAGATTATGCGCCTTATAATAACATTATTCTTTTGCTGTTTCTTTATAAATACTTTTGCCCAGCAGGCAATTGTATCAGGTCCGGAAATAGTTGGACGAAATACTGAGGCTTATTATGAAGTAACTTTTCCATATGGAGTAAGTCAATATTCAACCATCACCTGGACTGTTCATGGAGGAACAATTGTAATTAGCTCCACCAATCCAACCACTTCACCCATTTATGCATGGGTGCAATGGGACGATGCCAATATAATTGGGACCTTAGAGATTTATGAGAGTTTTAATGGCCAGTCTGGGGGAATCGCTGTCCAAGTGGGCACTCCGCCAATTATCCCAGCTAGCCAACAGGTGAATTATGGAGAAGCCCCACACCATCTTTGCGTAAATATTGCCGCTTCATTACAAAATCTTACTTACCAATGGCAGTTTAGCACGGATTTAAATTCATGGAGCGAAATCAATGGTGCCTTATCTCAATGCTATCAACCAATGGCTGCCTCAGTTATTACCTATTACAGGTGTATTACTACCATTAATGGCACCCAATATATTTCTGATCCCGCTAGTGTAGAGCCTAAGCCATTATCCGCAGGTACAATATCTCTTGCGCAGCAACCTGTTTATAATTCAAACCTCAATATAACAAGCACAAATGCAGACGGCGGATTTTGTTATACCGCAAATTATCAATACACCTGGGAGCTTTCTGTTGAGGGTGGGCCATGGACAACAATCGGAACAAGTGCTACCTATCCCGCTAGTTCACCTCCTATCGTAGGGAATTGCCTGGTTAGGGAGAAAAATTGCTTGCGGTACGCAGTCTTTGTATTCCAATACGTTGGATATCAAAGTAAATTATACCAGTACTGATTATGAAAATAGAAATTATATACGGACCTATACAGTAGCAACAAAAGGGATCAATTCCTGGATGCAAGCGGATCAATTGCCCATCGGTAAAAAATTTCAGGAAACTGATTATTTTGATGGATTGGGAAGAACTATCCAGGTAGTGAATAAAGGTGTAAGTGTCACCCCGGCCGACGCCTGGGTAGATATGGTTTCATTTAATCAATACGATAAGCTGGGCCGTTCGACTTTAGAATACCTGCCTTATCCAACAGCCAATCAGCCAGGGAAATTTAAAACTTCTACCGGCGATCAGGTTAGTTTTTATTCCACAAATTATAATGAATCTTCTCCCTGGAGTAAATCCATTCTGGAAAACAATCCATTAAACAGGTTAAAGAAAAAAATTGAAGTAGGTAGTTACAGAATTGCCAATGAAATCGGTGTTGAGTATGCTCTTGACTTCAATAATGCAAATAGTATTGACGAAAAGGTGCATATTTGGCGTATTGGGTATGCTGCCGGTTCCTTGCCAGTTTCTTCGCTTACTGATGTATATCAAAATGGTACTTTATCTAAATTGGTGACCCTGGACGAAAAGAACAAAAAGGTGATTGAATACAAGGATGTGCAGGGAAACGTCATTTTGAAAAAAGTTCAACTTAAGGAGCCTGCTGATGGTCTTAACGACGATCATGGAGGATGGTTGTGTACCTATAACGTTTTTGATGCATTTAATCGCCTGAGGTTTGTCATTACCCCAAAGGCTGTTGCCTACCTGGATACACATAACTGGAATTTAACGCAGGCAATTGCTGATGAACTATGTTTTTATTACGAGTACGATGGAAAAGGAAGAACTATTGTCAAAAAACACCTGGATCAGCTAAACAGAGCCTGGTGTATGATCAACGCGACCGGGTGGTTTTTTCCCAGGATGGAAACCTGGCCAATAAGTCTCCTCAGGAGTGGCACGTGAATTTTTACGACGACCTGAACAGGACCGTGATGACCGGTATTTACAAAAGTAATAAACCCGCTGGTCAACTTCAGACTGAATTAAACAATGCCGGAGCTGCTTCTAATATCATTGTACTGGGGCCAGGTGAAGAACACTTATCAGTACCTTCAAGACCTGCTCCAAATCAAAGCCCTCCCGCAAAATATTCAGCGACAGTATCCGTTACCTTACTCCCGGGTTTTCCAGCAACGGACCAGGCGATGAATTTTCAATTGAAATTGGCCCTGTGGCAATTGCACAAACTTTATCAGTTGTCAATAATGCAGTGGCCCAGGTCGAAGTCGATAATCCAGCCATATTTACAGCCCTCACTTATCATTATTATGACCAATACGATTTTGTAGGGGTTAAGAATTTTGATAACTCATATAGCAATTTACAAGCCTATGGAGGTTCGGAACCAGATGTAGAACCAATCCAAAAAAAAGTAATCGTACCAAAAATTTGGTTACCGGCTCAAAAACCAGGATTGTTGGAACTAACAACTTTTTATTCACTACACTATATTACAACGAAAATGGAGCAGTGATCCAGAGTTTGGGAGACAATAATAAAAATAGTGTTGATGTTGCAACGAACCAATACCATTTTGATGGACGTATTATGAGTATTTCTTCTAAGCATGGAAATTCCGGGAATAGTTTCAATGGATTAATCATACTTACCAAGAATGTGTATGATAAAATTGGCAGGTTGCAAACCTTACTGAAGAAGTTTGGAACAGCTGACTTTAAAAAAATAGTTGATTATAAGTATGATGAACTTGGGCATGTTAAGAGCAAAAAAATTGGTAAAAGAACCGGCTCTATTGATGATCCGTTGGAAACAATTGATTACAGCTACAATGCCAATGGTGCTTTAACCGGACTTAACAAGGACTATGCATTATCCGGAAGTAATACCGATCAGCGGAATCGTTATTTTGGGCTTTTCCTGGGCTATGAAAATTTTGACAACAAATTTACAAATGCCAGATTTGATCATTTAATAACTGGATTAATCTGGAAAACCCAGGGCGACAATACCCCTCGAATGTATGATTTTGTTTATGATAATGCAGGCCGGTTAACCAATGCTAATTTTAAGCAAAAGAATAAGCCTTCTGAAACGACCTGGGCAAATGCCAAAGTTGATTTTTCTGAATCTAACATACTATATGATGATAATGGAAATATTAAGCAGCTGTACAGAAAAGGCATACAGCCAGCAAACAACAGTGCATTATATATTGACAAGTTGATATATGCCTACAAGCAGGTAAGTGGTGGAGAGTGGAGTAATCATTTGACCAGGGTTTTTGACAATAGTCCGGATTTGGGTGCTGCGAATAACGGAAAGCTTGGCGATTTTAAAGACGAGGTTTATAATGTTGATAACGATGATTATTTATATGATCCCAATGGAAACCTGGTTGTCGATAACAATAAGAAGATAAGAAATGCTGGAGGCAATGGAATTACTTATAATTACCTGAATAAACCGGAAAAGATAGTACTGGAGAATAAAAGTACTGTTGAATATGTCTATGATGCATCAGGTATTAAGCTGGCAAAAAAAAGTTACACCGGTAACCGGTACGGCTAAAACAACCTATTACGTAGGAGATTTTATTTATGAAGAAAATGAATTGCAGTATATTCTCCATGAAGAGGGCAGGTTGAGGATAATGACCCCTGTAAATAGTACTTCCCAGTTAGGAGCTAGTGCAATGATTGTCAAGGGTAATATTCAGTTGACTGGAGACAAATGGGGCGTGTTTGAATATTTTATTAAAGATCATTTAGGAAGTACCAGGATGGTACTATCAGAAGAGGAGCACAAAGAAATTTATAAGGCAACAATGGAGGACCCTGCCGGATCTGAAGAAGAAAGGCTTTTTGGAAAGGTGGATAACAATGGTAATCCCGATGCAGCCAATGAGGTGATTCAAACCCGCTGGGCCAACAACGGAGGAGCTGTTTGGCCTTCCAATACTTCTACAAAGGTCAGTAAGCTGATAACTATAGGTGCTACTATTACAAAAAGTATTGGCCCCAATATGTTGCTGAAAGTCATGAGCGGCGATTATTTAAGCGCTACCGCTAAATATTACTATGATGTTCCCGCTGGAAACGTAAATAATAATGCCATTTTATCTCCCCTGGTAAATAGCTTGTTGGGTGGATTGTCGGCAGGTGGTGTGGCTCCGGTGATAAAAGAGGGCGCTTCTTCACTTCAATCGGTGTTGGGGAATACATCAACAAGTCCATTACTTTCATTTTTGGATGGACGACCTGCTGCTGTGGCTAATCGCCCCAAAGCATACCTGAATTTCGTGTTTTTTGACGAGAGCTTTAATGTAATACAGGATGTAGGAAGAGCTGATATGGTAAAAACAAACGACAATGATGATTTGGTGGTATTACCCAATGTTCAGGCACCACAAAATGGATATGTTTACATTTACCTGAGCAATGAAAGCGATTGGCCTGTATATTTTGATGATTTTAACGTAGCACATGAACGGGGGCTATCATTGAGGAAGCGCATTATTATCCATTTGGTTTAAAGATTGCTGGGATTAGTTCTGCGGCTTTTAACAAATTGCCGAACAGATACGGATATCAAGGTGAGTTCAGTGAAGAAGAAGAAAATACTGGCTACGACGAATTCAATTTACGCATGTATGATCCACAAGTGGCGAGGTGGATTCAGTCGGATCCTTACGATGAATTTGTAAGTTCGTACTTGGCTATGAGTAATAATCCAATTAACAGTATTGATCCGGATGGAGGTTGGTCCTTTGGTTTAACAGGCTCCCTTATTGGTTCGATTATAGGAGCTACAACAGCTCACCTTATTATCAAAAATAACCCTCAAATGGATGATGTTTTTAAGATTGGGCTTTCAATAGGTTTGCCATTAGCGGGTGCTGGCTTAGGTTACGGTGCTTTTGAATCCTTAAGTCCAGGTAGTGTTGGAGGTGGTGACGGTTATAAGAACGAAAACCCCAATTTTTGGATGAATACGAAAGCATTTTATGCAGGTCTATTTGGTAGAACGAGTGACCTAACCTCTAACTTTCAAAGGACCGGTGGGCATTCATCAACCGTACCTCCCAATATTTGGGGATGGGCTAAAGGGGTAAAAATAAAATGGGTAAGGGTGTTACCAAAATGGAACCTTGCACCTCGCAACGAAGAGCCTTCAGACTTTGGTATAATTTGGCGAATCTGGCTTACATTTAACCCGCCGGTTATTCCAGCCTATTTACTATTGAGGGAAATTTTGAGAATTCCTATACCGTACAAGAAAAGGTGAGTTATGAAATATTTAGCTTATTTATTTGCCTTAATTACTTATGTGCCTGCCTGGTCTCAGGAAAGAATAATAAATAAAGCTGAGCTATTTGCCCAGGGAATAACCATTGAAAATTTGAACGTATTTATTCCGTGGGGCACTAGCTTCTATGATATTTCTAAATATGGAAATCCTTTAATTATTCAACGATCTACAAAATGGAATGAAGCGAGGTGGGATTCGGTAAGAATTATTAATAACATTCAGGTAAGTTTAGTTTATACTAACTACAAATGTTTTTTATGTAATAAAGAAGATGAAAAACTTAGGACAATTACGGCTTTTGTTGATTCACTGAATTTTGAGAGACTTCGGATTAAGCTCGAAGCGATTATTCAGGTTCCTGGTAAAATTTATAAACAAAAAAGGGCTATTATTTTAGTTGGTCTGTTGATTGCTGTAATATTAAGCTAGCTCATGAACAGGTAAACGGCAGGTATTTGTGGATTCAAAAAAGTAAACATTTTTAAATCAATGGAGTAGAATTAAAAGCTTTCTTGCTGTTTTCTTTTTTGTGAGGTTAAATATGCCGATACAAAAAGTGAACAAAAAGAAATTCTTATACAATTCGTAAAACTGGCGCGGGTATGCAGAATTGCCATTGTGCAGTTGCGTACCCGTGCCTTTTCCTCCGTGCAATCAGCGCTTCCATCTGCAGGATCCATTCAAATCTGCGGAATCTGCTATTCATCCGCATAATCATCGATTCCCCATACCTCCCTGGCAGCTCTCCCCACCTTGACCCATAGCGCTTCCGTACCGCTCCCGTATTAAAGGCGCATTTTCCTAAATAGTAAGGTCCTTAAACTTGGAAATCGTGCCAAAATAAATAATAAATAATAAATAATTAATAACCAATAATTTAATGCCAGTACCCAACCCCAATACCTAACGCTCAACCCTGAACACCCTTAGTCCAAATTGCTTCCCGATAGCTATCGGAACGGTCTTTCAGACTTTCCCGGCTTTCCGGACTTCCCCAAGCCTAACCCTAGTCTCATCCTTGCCTTATCCTTGTAGGTAAAGGCGCATTTTCCTAAATATTCACATATCCTCAATTCGTCACTACCCGCAAAGGCAATAATAAATAACTAATAATCAATAATATAATCACAAAGCCCACTCCCATACCCCGACACCCCCTTCCTACCAACCCTTAGTCTTCCTCCCTACACAGCAACCTGTATTCGTTCCCAGCTAAAAACTTGTTCCGCCCTGGCGGAAGTCCAGCTCGAAGCTGCTCTCAAAACCGGCCATTTTAGCCATTTCGGTCACCTATATCCCAGATTCAAAAATAGGCTGTAAATTTAAGTATCAATCCAATGAGTTATGGCCAAAGTAATGGGACCTATATTTCTTGAATGTACTTGGGACAACCTCACCTTCTACAAGATGGAGGGCAGGTACTTCGTGCGCAAAAAAGCCGCCTTACCCGCGAAAAGGTGCTCAAACACCCCGCCTTTGCCAAAACCAGGTTCTATGCCAACCGGTTGGCCGTAGCTTCCAAAATTGCTTCCTCTATTTACAGCGACCTGCCCCTCCACTGGCGGCAGTTCTGGATGTACCGCGACTTCACCGGTGAAGCCATCAACATGCTCAACCAGGAAGCTACGCCACAGGAAGCCTATGATTACCTTTGGAAAACCTATGTAGAGTATTGGGTACTGTACCAGCAAGCCACCGGTATCAAACTGGAGACAGGCCGCAAACAACAACCCGTCAAAAGAGCGAAGGACTATAAAACCCGGCTCAAACACCGCGACAGCAATCCCAAACGTTGCCGTTATCGCCGCCTCATTGGCCGTAACCATTGGAAAAGCAGTTATGACAATACCGCCGAACTCCTGGAAAGGGAGCGCAAACGCATAGCCCGCGAAAAGCAACTGCAATGGCTCGAAGAACAACGTCTCAAAGACCGCTACAAAGAACAGGAAGAACACTGCCGTAAAATGCAGGCCAAACTTCTAAAGCCGCCACCTCCTCAATTGGCCGCCTGATCCGCGAAATCCTTTCCGCGTAATCAGCGATTAATCTTCGGCTAAATCAGCGTAATCAGCGCTTAATCTGCGAAATCTGCGTTTAAATCTGCGTAACCAGCACTTAATCTGCGATTAAATCAGCGCAATCTGCGTAATCTGTGATTAATCTGTGTAATCAGCGCTTAATCAGCGATTCTTTTTCGTTTATTTGCTGAAAATTCGAAACATATCAATGAAGCCAGTTATTGCCTTTGTTACCGGTGGCTATTCTACTGAAGCCGTGATCTCCTATAAAAGTGCTGTTACCATTGAAAACAACATCGATACCAGCAAATTTGAGGTCTTTAAGATCGACGTCACCACCGAAGGCTGGTGGTATGAAACAGCTACAGGCCGCAAAATACCCGTCGACCGCAGCGATTTTTCCCTGGCTGCCGATGGCCGTAAAGTAACTTTCGATGCCGTACTCATTGGCATTCACGGAACGCCCGGCGAAGATGGAAAACTCCAGGGTTATTTCGACCTCATGGGCATCCCCTATACCTCTTGCGATGCAGCTACCTCTGCCATCACCTTCAATAAACGTTATACAGTGGCCGTAGCGGCTTTTGCAGGCATACATGTGGCCAAATCTTTGCATCTGTTCAAACATACGCCCGTTACCCCGGCCGACATACTAAAGCAGGTTAGCCTGCCCGTATTCGTAAAGCCCAACAATGGGGGTCCAGCATCGGCATGAGTAAAGTACACAAAGCCGAAGACCTGGCCGCCGCCCTTGAAAAAGCCTACCGGGAAGACGACCAACTGCTCATCGAAGAGTTTATTGCCGGCCGCGAATTTACCGTAGGCGTGTTCAAAACCATGGAAGGCATCATTGTACTGCCTATCACCGAGGTGGCTACAGATAAGGACTTCTTCGACTATGAAGCCAAATACCAGGGCAAAAGCACCGAAACCACGCCGGCCCAAATAGAGGAACACATGGCCGATATCATTCGTAAGAATGCCCGGAAAGTATACGAAGTGTTTAATTGCCGGGGCGTAGTGCGCATTGATTTCATCTATAATGAGGCAAAAAATGCACCTTATATGCTGGAAATCAATACCGTGCCCGGCCAAAGCGAGGCCAGCATTGTACCCCAGCAGGTACAGGTAATGGGATGGACCCTGAAGGACTTTTATTCCTCCCTCATTGAAGATGCCCTGGATCGCGGAAAAAGGAAATAAGGAAGCCAAAATAGGTAAGAGCCTTTAGCGTTTAACTAGTAGCCAATTCTAAATCGAAACAGCTTAAGTGAAATAGGGGGTATTTATTCTGTGTGCTGTATACTGTGTTCTAAATTCTAAATACTAAAAATGTTCAAATTCATCACCACACGACCCCTCTGGCAAAACATACTTTTTGCTGTCGTAATGGTCATCATCATATTGTTCCTCTTCCTCCAGTCCCTTAACCTGCTTACCAGGCATGGCGATACACTCGTTATCCCATCTGTTACCGGCAAAACCTATGAGCAGGCCAAAAAACACTGGAAGACCAGGGTTTTGATGTACAGATACAGGATTCTGTGTACAATGATACCGCTAAAGCCCTCACCGTTATGCGCCAGTTTCCCGAAGGGGAGGCCATCGTGAAGGTCAACCGTACCGTGTATCTTACCATCAACAGGGCTGTAGCGCCTGAAATTGAAATGCCCAACCTCGAAGGATTGAGCTTTCGCAGTGCCGAAATTGCCCTAAAACAGTACAACCTTAAATTAAAGGATACCAGCTACGAACCCAATTTTGCCAAAAATGCCGTATTGGAACAACATTACAATGGCAAGCGCATCAAGCCAGGCACCCGCCTGGCCATGGGCAGTGGTATCTCCCTTATCCTCGGTAGCGGCCTGGGTCAGGAAGAATTTCCCGTACCCGACCTGTTTGGTAAAACCTATACCGAAGCCCGTGTATTGCTGGAGTCCTATGGCCTTAGCCTGGGCGCCACTGCTTTTGAGCAAGGCGTAGCCGATAGCGCCAATGCGTACATATATGTGCAGCAGCCCGAAGCAGTACTGCCCGATGGCCGCATGAATACCATTCGTCAGGGACAATCCATCAACGTGCGTTTACAGGGCCAGCGCCCCGTTCGCACCACCGATTCCATTCCCCTGCCACACAACCTGAATAATTATCAATAGCCATATTATGCAAAACATAACAGCAGAAGAGCTAAAAGCACGCATCGATGCCGGTGAACAATTAAACCTGGTAGATGTAAGAGAGCCACACGAACATGCTGACTTCAACATAGGAGGTACTTTATACCCCCTCGGAAAGATACAGACCATGCAGGTCGACGAATTGGAACCACTGAAAGAAGAAGAAGTGATCGTTTATTGCCGCAGTGGCAACCGCAGTGGACAAGCAGCCATGGTGCTCGATATGCTAGGCTTCAAAAACACCAAAAACCTGGTAGGCGGTATGATGAATTGGGAAACGATCTACGGACGTTAATATCTCGTAGCCATACACCTTAATACCTCATTCCCTCGGTCGCCAGCCTCTGGCTGGTGACGCCTATTTCAAAGCCTCCGGCTTTGCCGTTGAACAGAAGAAGTTTTCATAGCCTTTCCCAATTTAAATGGAATGAGCATGGGTACTTTTTGCTGGTAGGCCAAATACACTTCCCCAAATTCCTTGCGCAGCCTTTGTTCTTCCCACAATACACCAATGCAGGTGTACAAGGTGATCAGGCTGCAGCTAATAAGGTATCCCAGCTCTGGGAACAGCAGAAAGAATGACCACACGGCCAGCAGCGTACCTGAGTAAAGCGGATGCCTTACATACCGGTGCAGTCCACTGGTGGAAAGTCCCAATGTAATTGGCTTGGGCGGCAACAATACATCAATACCACTGAGATAATAAAAATACCGGCGTATACAAATGCCCATGATGAGCAGGCCTGCCAGCGCAGCAATGCCTGCTACCAACTGTACAACAAGCGGCATGCGCCACAGCCACAGCGCAGGTAATTGTAATTCGTAAACGATGATGATGATTAACTGGAAAAAGACGATGAGAGAATACAACAGCCTGTAATAGGGAAAATAGACACCTGTACGCTGCGCTACCCAAAGTTTCCACCACTCGGCAGCCAGCAGGCTATGCGTAAGCCCAAAAATACCCAAAGTACAGCCAGATAGACGTAAGGTACCATAGGCGATGTATTACGATAGACTAAAACTAACACTTAAATCCTCACATTCAGCGTACACCCATCACCCGGGGCCGACAATATCTCCATTTCCCCATTGAATACCTCTATACGGTTGCGGATATTATTAAGCCCCATGCCTGGTTTCATCTGCTGTGGGTCAAATCCAATCCCATTGTCCTGGATCGTCAGTTGCACATGCTGTTCATGGTGCACCAACTTAATATTCACCGCCTTGGCCTCCGAATGCTTCAGCGCATTGTTCAACTGCTCTTGAATAATACGATAGATCACCAGCCGCTTATTATCCGGCACCTTCGATTCATCAAAACCCGCATGTTGTACCTGGAAATCAATATCCTTCGCATGACTGATGTCTTCTATCAATTGATAAAGACTTTCCAGCAAGCTTTGTTCATTGAGGGCAGGCGGCAACAGCGACCTGGAAAGATGGCGGATCTCCTCAATGGTTTGCGTTATATAGCTCGCACTCTTTTCCAACAATTCCTCCCGCATCTTGGGATTTACCAACGCATGCTGAATGTATAACTTTACGACCCCCAGCAGCTGGTTGATATTATCATGCAGTTCTTCTCCCAGTTTTTTCCGTTCCGCCTCTTCCGTTTGCAATACACTTTGCGCAATTTCATCCTTATGCCTCGTTTGTGCATCAATCAGCGTTTCCTGTAAGATGCGTTGCTCCGTTACATCCTGCATGGCCCCAATCAGCCGGTACGGCTGCCCTGCCTTATTGCGCATAATAAAACCCCGGTCAAAGATCGTTTTGTATTCGCCATTCTTGCAGCGGAAACGGTATTCATCCTGCCATACCGTTCCACCCATATCCAACTTCGATTCAATCGTATCCAGTACCCGCTCCTTATCTTCCGGATGCAGGTTATTTGTCCACCAACGATAATTGTCTTGTAATTCATCGGCCGTATAGCCGAACATTTCCTGTAACGTACGATTCGTATAACATTGTTTGGTGAAGATATTATAGTCCCAGATCGCGTCATTGGTAGCCATACCCAATAACTGATAACGTTCCAGTATTTCTTCCTGCTCCTTACGACCCTTTTCAATATTGGCATACAAGTTCCGGCTCACCCAATAGATCAGTACCGCTGCCAATATCATGAATGAAATGCCTTTATAGCTCTGCAGTTTGTTGTAGGAATCCAGGTCGTGCCGCGCAACTGACAAAGTAATAGAGTCGGAGAATAATATCCAGGCCGTGCCGAATACAAGGAAGGTTAACGCGAGTTTTACAGAGGAGGGCAGAGGATTTTTCATACAAAAGGCTATAAACATACAATATTGCGAAAAAAATACTTCTATTCCATACCAATCATAGATTTCATCTAAAAAATCATATTACCTGTATCTTTCAACGTATCACCTGTATCCGGTAAACTTGCGGCTACTTCGCGCAATCTTGCCCTTCCCGCTAATAGCTAACTCCTAATTGTTAACGTGTAAAGCTCGCGGCTCGTAGCTCACAGCTCGCAACTTGTCCCGCCTTGGCGGGAGCTTGTATTCCTATTCCCCTATCTTTGCGCCATGCATTATGTTTCGGTAGAGGGACTTACTAAGTCATACGGTATCAAGCCACTTTTTGAGAATATTTCATTCCACATTGAAGAAGGTGATAAAATTGCACTCGTTGCCCGTAATGGTAGCGGCAAATCCACCCTCCTTAAAATACTGGCAGGCAATGAAACCCCCGATGAAGGGAAAGTGTGGATCAACAAGGAAGTAACTGTAGCCCTCTTCGATCAGGAACCCGTTTTTCATGAACACCTATCTGTACTGGACAATATCTTCCACCACAACCATCCTGTGATCAATGCCATCAAAGAATATGAAGCCGTTAGCGAAGAGGGTACTCCTGAACAGGTAAGCGATGCCATTGTGAAAATGGACGAACTGGGTGCCTGGGACTTTGATGCCAGCGTACAACAGATACTAAGTAAACTCAATATCCACCACCTCAGTCAACCTGCCTCTACCTTGTCGGGCGGTCAGCGCAAGCGCGTAGCCCTTGCCAAAACCCTTATTGATATTGGTTTTGAACACAAGCATACCCTGCTCATCATGGATGAACCTACCAACCACCTTGATGTGGAAATGGTAGAGTGGCTGGAGCATTACCTGAGCCAGCAGTATGTAACCTTACTCCTCGTTACCCACGACAGGTACTTCCTGGACAATGTATGCGAAGAGATCTGGGAAATGGACCGCAGCAGCCTTGTGGTATACAAAGGCAATTACGAAAACTACCTGGAGAAAAAAGCAGCCCGTATGGAAAGTGAGGCCGCTAGTATCGATAAAGCCCGCAACACCTTCCGCCGTGAATTGGAATGGATGCGCAAACAGCCCAAGGCCCGCACCACCAAGTCCAAAAGCAGGCAGGATGCCTTTTATGTGGTGGAAGCTAAGGCCAAACAACGTATCGATGAGCAAAAACTCCAGCTCGAAATGAAAATGAGCCGGTTGGGAGGTAAGATCGCCGAACTGAAAAAGGTATATAAATCCTATGATGAAAAGATCATCATGAAAGGCTTTGACTATACTTTCAAAAAAAGGCGAAAGGGTAGGAGTGGTTGGTAAAAATGGTGTGGGCAAATCTACTTTCATCAATATCCTGCAGGGTATGGAAGAACCCGATAGCGGTAAGATCAATATTGGTGAAACCGTCATCTTTGGTAACTATTCACAGCAGGGACTGAAGATCAAGGAAGACATGCGTGTGATAGAATTTGTGAAGAATATTGCTGAATCCTTCCCCTGGCCAGTGGCGGCTCCTTAAGCGCTGCTCAATTCCTGGACCTGTTTCTATTTCCACCCGATCAGCAATACACCTATATCTCCCGCTTAAGTGGGGGTGAAAAACGCCGGTTGCACCTCCTGTCCATCCTTTTCCGCAACCCCAACTTCCTCATACTCGATGAGCCTACCAACGACCTGGATCTGCCCACCCTGGGTATCCTGGAAAACTTCCTCAATGATTTCCAGGGATGCCTGCTCATCGTGTCCCATGACCGCTACTTCATGGACCGCCTGGTAGATCACCTCTTTGTTTTTGAAGGAGACGGGCTGATCAGTGATTTCCCCGGCAATTATACCCAATACAGGCTGGCCGAAAAAGACAAGGATGGCAATGCACCCACTGGGCCCCGCCAGGATGTATTGACCGAAAAAGCCCCTCCTGTAGCAGAAGCCCCGTCAAGGCCACCGAAAAAAGGAAACTGACATATAAAGAAAAAAAAAGAGAGTTTGAAACCCTCCAACAGGAAATGGCTGCCCTCGAAAGGAAAAGGTAGCCGTAACCGAAAAACTCAACAGCGGCAATGCCCCTTTTGATGAACTCCAGCAACTGGCTGTGCGGATTGGTGAGATCACCTCCCAACTCGATGAAAAAGAACTCCGCTGGCTCGAACTCAGCGAAATAGAAGGATAGACCGGAAGTCCGGAAGTCCGGAAGACCGGAAGACCGGAAGACCGGAAGTCCGGAAGTCCGGAAGACCGGAAGACCGGAAGACCGGAAGACCGGAAGTCCGGAAGTCCGGAAGTCCGGAAGTCCGGAAGACCGGAAGACCGGAAGACCGGAAGACCGGAAGACCGGAAGACCGGAAGACCGGAAGACCGGAAGACCGGAAGACCGGAAGACCGGAAGATCGAAAGATCGAAAGTACTACAGTCTTTCAGACTTCCCGACTTTTCCGACTTTCCCTGACTTTCCCGACTTTCCCGACTTTTCCATCAATGGCAAGAAAACCACAGTTCGTTCTCCTATTTTTGGCCTCCTAATACAAAAACAATACAATACATGAGAAAACTATGCCTGGTAATGGCATTGGCTGCCCTGATAGGCCTATTGGCCCAGAAAGCTGCCAACCCCGCTACCTACGCCAGCACCATTACCGCCGAGGACCTTAAAAACACCTGTACATCGTGGCAGGCGCCGAAATGGAAGGCCGTGAAACCGCTACCGAAGGACAGCGGAAGGCGGCTGCTTATATCGAAAACTACTTTAAAGAATTGGGCCTGGCGCCCGGCATCAATGGTGGATACCAGCAGCCTTATCCCGTTTTTCAGGATTCCCTGGTAAGGGCTTCCCTGGAGATTAAAGGCAAGAAGTTTCAGTTTTTACCGACTTCGCCACCAGCCTCAGTTCTTCCAATTCATCTGCTTTCTTGACTAATGAAGTAGTTTTTGTTGGATATGGTCTCAGCGATTCTTCCCGCGACGATTACAAAGGCATTGATGCCCGCGGAAAGATCGTATTGGTATTGGCCGGTACCCCGCCTACTACGCAAAAACTTCCTGCAGGCACACTGCGTGGTTATGCTGCCCCTCCTGTAGTGGAAGCAGCCCTTAAAAATGGTGCGGTGGCCGTATTGCAGGTGCAGCCCGGTTTCCCACGCCGGACAGGTGCCAGCAGAGGCTTTCAATATGTAAACGGTTTCCGCAAAACCATTTACCCCAACCTCTATGCTATTTCCGATCAGCTAGCCGAAACCATTATGGGCGCCGACGATTATGCAGCCGCTAAAGAAGCTATGAAGGCCGGCAATCCCCATCCTAAATCCTATGCTGCTAATGTAGCTGTAGAGTTCAATAAAATAGTGACTGCCCTGGAAAGCACCAATGTAATTGGCTTCCTGGAAGGCTCTGACAAAAAAGATGAATACGTTTTCCTCACCGCCCACTACGATCATATTGGTAAAACCGCTGCCGGCGTGATCAACTATGGTGCTGATGATGATGGTTCCGGTACCGTTAGTATCCTCGAATTGGCCGAAGCCTTTGTGAAAGCAAAAGCTGCTGGTAAAGGTCCCCGTCGTTCCATTGTCTTCATGACCGTATCTGGTGAAGAAAAAGGATTGTGGGGATCGGCTTACTATGGCGATCATCCTGTTTATCCTTTGGAGAAAACTACTGTCGACCTGAACATTGATATGATTGGTCGCATTGACCCCAAACGCAAAATTGGCGACTCAACCAACTACGTGTATGTAGTGGGTGATGATAAACTCAGTTCCGACCTTCGCCCCATCAGCGAAGCCATGAACAAGAAATATACAAAACTGGAGCTCGATTATAAGTTCAACGATCCCAAAGATCCCGAGCGTATTTATTATCGCAGCGATCATTACAATTTCGCACGCAAGGGTGTTCCCATTATCTTCTACTTTAATGGTACCCACGAGGATTATCACCGTCCCGGCGATACGCCCGATAAGATCAATTATACCCTCATGGCCAAGAGAGCACAATTCGTGTTCTATACTGCCTGGGAAATGGCCAACCGCAACGACATGCTCAAAGGGATATCCCTTTAGACGCGCCAGGGAGATAAGTAAACCATAAGGCGCCCTAAGGCCAGCCTGTCAAAAAAATAAAAGGGTGGATCGCTTTCCGGCAATCCACCCTTTTCTTTTATGTACACTCAAAACACCACTCCCAATAATCAATAATCCCATCAAAGCGAAGGGCTCGCAGCTCGTTGCTCAAAGCTCGCAGCTGTTTTCTCAATCCTATAACACCACCTGAAAAGTTTGCCCTGGAAATCAAAGGGCGTGGTAGCTTTTGTAATATCCCGGATAGAGCCTGCCAGTATTTTATCCTGCTCCAGTACAAACCGGCGGTAATTCGTACTGAAATAGATAACACCACCTTCGGCAACTGCCTGCAAGGTTTTATTCAGCAGTTCTACATGGTCCCTTTGTATATCGAGGAAATCGACCATTCGCTTGCTATTGCTGAAAGTAGGAGGGTCCATGATCACCAGGTCGAAAGAACCCGGTTTCAGCGTATCCAGGTATTGCTTCACATCTGCATGGATATAGGAATGCTTTTGCGGATCATAGAGCTTATTCAGCTGCATATTGTCTTCCCCCACTTCAGGTAAGTTTTGGAAAGGTCTACAGAAGTAACTGAAGCCGCTCCGCCGGCGGCGGCATATACTGAGAAAGAGGCCGTATAACAAAATAGATTAAGTACCCTTTTATTGGCGGCGGTTTCCCGCACCAAACCCCGCGTAATGCGGTGGTCCAGGAACAAACCCGTATCCAGGTAGTCTGATAAGTTCACTTTGAACTGTAAGCCCGCTTCCCGCGCCTCGAAGAAAGCTTCTTCAGTAGCTACCCGTTGATATTGCCCCAGCCGCCCCTGCTTACGTTGCCGCTGCCGGATGTACACATTGTCTGAAGCCAGCTCCAGGATCTCACTGATGATCTGGATACAGTCTTCCAGCCATTGTTCATGTTCTTCCTCCGTGAGCGAATGACGCCGTTTATATTCCGCCAGGTAAATATTTTCTTCATAGATCTCAATGCAGAAAGGGAATTCAGGCAGGTCATGATCATACACCCGGTAACACGTAACCCCTTGCCGGCGTGCTTGCTTGCTTACGTGCCGGTATACCTTCGTAAGCCGGTTCCTGAACATCTCAAATTTATCAGTTGACATGCCCCAAAGATATACAGTAATGGCGAGTAGCAGGTAGTAAGTGGCGTTCCACTAGCCTTCGTCATCAAAGTGTATTCGCTCGCAGCTCACAGCTCACAGCTCGAAGCTCGTAGCTTACAGCTCACAGCTTTTCTTTCCGGTACATCATCCCAAACCCAATACTACTGATAACAGATATGCCACCTACCAGCCACCACAATACACTCCAGCCTCCATGCTCTGCTACCTGCGATCCCAAAAGGGCCCCAGCGTTTGCGCTACCGACCAGGCAATCGTATACAAGCCGGCATATTGCCCACGGTTATGGTTTCCTGAGCGGGCAATCCAATACGAGTTCATAAACGGCATCGCCAGTATTTCACCGAAAGTGATCAATGCCATCATCGCAATCGCTAAGGAAGCATTCATGTGAAATACATTCAACATCAGGTACGCAACACCACATAGGAATACGCCCAGCGTTATATAATACAATTTGCTGCGCCTGCCTTCCAGCTTAAACACCAATACCATTTCGATCAACGTAATGATCACTCCATTCATGGCATTCAGCAAGCCGATATATTGCTCGGAGAAATGAAGTACATTTTTGTAGTAGGCCGTGAGGTTATTGAAGATCTGGAAAAAGCTGGCTGCGAAAAGCGTAGTCAATACAATAAACCATAGGAATACCTTGTCTTGGTAAGCTGAATGCGATGGATCAGGTATCTCTTTGGCGGCTTCCTTTTTAGCTACCTGCGTTTTGGAAGGTGGTAGCAGGAACCACATGAGTATGGCAGCGGCAATATTGGTGCAACCGTCTACCCAAAACAACAACTCATAATCGTAGGCTGCTATTAATCCACCAGCGGCACTACCCAGGGCCCAACCCAGGTTAATAGCCAGCCGGTTCAGCGAAAAAGAACGCGTACGGTTTTCAAGCTTGCTGTAATAGGCAACGGCCGTGGAATTGGCAGGGCGGAACGATTCATTCACCAGGCTGAGCAAAAAGCTCAATACACATATACCGGGGAAAGACCGCATTTGTCCCAATATCATGAACAGGATACCGCCACCTGCAAGCGCTATCATTTGTACCTTGAAGAAGCCAATCTTGTCTGTTAAACGTCCACCAAGGTACCCCCGGCAATCGCTCCCAGGCCAAACAACCCCATCACGATGCCAGCCTGGCCAATACTATAACCCACCGAAGGACTGATCAGGTAAATCGTCATAAAGGGCAGTACCATCGTACCACTCCTGTTGACCAGCATAATGAAGGAGAGCCACCAGGTGGCGGGAGATAGACCACTGTAGGCGTTTTTGTACAGCGATAAGCTGCTTGTTAGCATGGCTATGGTATAAGTGCGCAGCAAAAGTAAGCATAGCCCCTGGAAATAGAACTACCCTTCTTCATCTAAAACCCATACCCTATGTACAAAATAAAAACATCCCCAATGACGGGGATGTTTCTTTATAATTCGATTTACGACGACTGGCTCACAAAAAACTCATCTGTATTCGCTCGTAGCTCACAGCTCGAAGCTGTATTCATTGCCGATTTACGATCCAAACACCTTCTTCAGCGTGTCCGTAACCTCGCTGCAGGATCCTTACGGATCTTCTGCTCCTCAGTAGCTACCTGGAAAAACATGCCGGTAAGCGCTTTATCCGTTACATAACCCGACAGGTCGGGGTTTACTTTAGATACGAGCGGGATCTTATTGTAAGCATCCATCACCGTTTTCCAATGTTTGGTGGCGCCTGTTTTTCAAGAGCGCTTTCTATCACCGGGCGGAAGGCGCTGGTTAAAGCCGGCGTTGTTTTGCCCTTGAGATAACTGGTAGCAGCCGTATCACTGCCTTTCAAAATACCCAGCGCATCCTGGAAGCTCATCGTTTTAACCGCATCCACGAAGATGGGGGCAGCCGATTTGGAGGCTTCTTCTGCAGCCCGGTTCATCGACAAAATGGCGTCATCTACCAGTTTGCCCATACCTGCACTCCTAAGCGTTTTTTCCACCTTCTGTGCTTCGGGAGGCATCAATACCTTGATTGCAGCATTGGCAAAGAATCCATCTACGGAGGATAACTTATTAGCACCGTTTTGGGCACCAATCGAGAGCGCTTCTTTCAGCCCTGCTACAATATCATCATTACTAAGGTTGCCGCCCTTGGCTTTATTAAGCAATCCACTGGCTTTTTCAGCAAACCACCACCGGAATTCTGGGCATTCACACATACTGAAGACAATAACAATAAGGGTAATATCAATTTTTTCATAGCGACATTATTTCGTTAAAAGTAACGTCGGTTTCTATAAAAAGTTGTTAATCCTCAATTATTTAATCTCCTGTTAAACCCAACACAAACTATCAATGGCTTATCAAAGTGCTTCCCTCCTTGCCTCGTTGCCTCAATGCCTTGTTGCCTTTAGATTTATTTGATCCATTCAAATCCTTCGGCCCGGGGCATATTGTTGAATACGTGTAATATCTGTTCAGGCGGGGCCGCTAACTTGCGCAACTGCGTATTGATCCAGGCCCCATCCACCGTAATGATAGCAGCCAGCGTATCTGCATTTTTATAAATATGATGCTGGATACTCCAGCGGCTTTGGTCTTCTTTGGCCTTCGATAAGTGCAGGTCGATCGTTACCGCATCTCCCAGTTTGATTTCCTTGCTGAATATACATTCCTCGCGAAACAGGATAGGACCCAAATAGTGCTGTGCCATAAAGCTTGCTGTGAGCCCATGCGCATCCAAAAGGCAATGCGGCAATAAGCCCCGTAATCATAATAAACCGAGTGGCGCAGGTGGAAATTGGGATCCAGGTCCGACCAACGCACTTCTACTGTTTTAACATAACTACTCATAAATAAATTTTATTAACCTGATCGGTAAAATTATACCATACCAAATTTATTGGCTAATTTTCATATTGAATCATGCGTAAGCTGGTAACCATAATATGTCTTTTTGCTTTCCTGGCCTTACAATATGGCAAGGTAGTAAGCTATTGGCATTGCCGTTTAACAGCTCCCATTAATTGCGATTGCCAGAAAACCCTTACCAGCCATAATGAAAAAGATCATGCTACCAAACCTGTCATGATTGCCAGGGAAAAGGCGGAAGAAGTATACCTGTCTCATGAATTGACTACCCACGTTTTTGAAGTATTTACTACCAATAATTGCCAGCAAAGCCACTACCTGTCACTGATCCCTTCCGATCATACAGTTGCTATCTTCCAGCCTCCCAAAGCATAAATTTCCCTTATTGTTATTGATGCGTTAGATTCCTTTCAACAGGCATTTACCTGCGCGTATGCGTTCGGTTTGTACACAGTACCATGATGTACTTGTTGCTTACCAATACCCCTGCCATTAGGTGCATGCGGGTATGGCTGCCACAAACTCATGGAGCAACCTGCCCGGATGTTCTTTTGCGATGTATTCCATCGTAAGGCCTTGCTATGCCTGTAAGGAAAACAATTATTGTAAACACACACAACTATCAATCATGAAACAGTTAACCATATCATTCTTTATTATCAGTATACTATCATTCACTGCCGCTTGTCAACATCGTACCGTGGCTACTGCTCCTGGCGCTACACCTGTACCCACACCTGCCAATATTGAATACAAGGACGCCGGCGGAAATATCAACCTCCTGGGTACAAGTTCCAGGGAACGCCTCACACAGGCGCCTTTTGATACCTGGTTCAATACCAATTATGCAGCCTATACCATTGATACCCTGGCGGCCAATCAATTAAAAACCCTGGTAAAAGACAAACAATTCCTCATCTTCATGGGTACCTGGTGCGGCGATAGCCGGCGCGAAGTGCCACGCATGTACAAGCTACTGGATTATTGCGGTGTAAAGCCTTCCCAGATCCAGCTTGTCAATGTAAACAACCATGATACTGCTTATAAACAAAGTCCTACCCATGAAGAAAGAGGATTGTACATTTCGCGTGTACCCGATCTGCTGGTATATGACAACAAGCAGGAAAAAGGAAGGATCGTTGAATTGCCTGTAACCACCCTGGAGCAAGACCTGCTGACCATCCTCACCAACAAAGCCTATAGCCCCCGCTATCCGGCTACCGCCTACCTCACCAATTTGTTCCAAAGCCCTCAATGGATGTCTACACCCGCCAGTCACCAAAAGGCTGCGGAACAACTGAGGCCCATGGCATCTTACTGGGGCGAACTGACTTCTTTTGGCAGAGTACTCTGATGGGCGGTGAAACCGAAAAGCCATTGATGCCCTGCGCATCAATACCCTTTATTCCCTGCCGAGCCGGCTACTTTTAATTACCTGGCTACAGCTTACGTGAAGAAAGGCAATAAAATGGCCGCCAAAGAATGTTGCGAAACAGTACTTCGGTTGCAACCAGGCAACCAACAGGCTACTGCCATGTTGGATCAGCTTAAACAATAATCAGCCAATTCCATGTATATCGGATTGGCAGGTTGGTATAATTGATGAAGCAATTGGTATAAATCACCAATAGAGCAGGCCCGGGAATGATACTTTCGTCATCAACAAAAAAGTATGACCATGAAAAACTCATTCCCGGCCTCTTTATGGCGCTCCTCTGCACTGCTACGGCCAGTGCTCAATTACATGTGGGGGCCAGGGCTGGCGCCAACCTCACCAAAATGGATAACGAAGCATTCACAGATCATTACCGGCTAGGATATGCCGTAGGCGGTTACCTGTATGTTAATTTTATGCCTTTCCTGGGTGTACAAGCCGAAGTGATGTTCAACCAAACCAATACCGAGGTGCAATCCAACCTGTCTGGCGTATACCAGAACCTGCTCAAGGGCAATAAAAACTCAACTACCTCAGCATTCCCCTCCTGCTCCGCATCCATGCAGGCAAGCTAATCGCTTTCCATGTAGGACCGCAGTTCAGCATACTGATGAACAAGAACGATAATTTACTCCAAAACGGTAAGAATGCTTTTAAGAAGGGCGATTTTGCGGGCATCCTGGGTGCCGAAGTCAGTCTCGCTTCTCTGAAGATCTATGGCCGGTACATCCTGGGGTTTTCTGATGTGGGCAAAATCGGGGGTGATGTAAAAAGCAGGCAGATACAGGCAGGAATTGGATTTAACATTTTTTGATGATTAGGGTTTTTAAAACCTGTTCCGTGGAGAACCACAATAGTGTCCCAGTATTCTGTGGACACTATCTGTCGTTTGGTCCCTATTGTAATACCTCCCACTTATGACCTGCGCAATAATTTCTTACCTACAAATTCATCAAAAAAGTAAGCCCGGTAACTATTACCGATAGGTATCTCCTGCCCTTGCATAAAGATGGTATTGTTATCAAAGGAAACGATATGCCGGAAGTTAACAATGTACGATTTACTGACCCTTATGAAATACTTCTTGGGCAGTTGATCATAGATCGTTTTAATATTCATCGCCGTAATGATCTTTTGAGCCCGCGTATGGATCACTACATAATCCTTGAGCCCTTCAATAAAACCAATATCCTCAAAATGAACTTTGAATATCCTGCGTTCTGCCTTTACAAAAATAAAGTCATCCGAAAAGGTTTCAATTTCATTACTATTGCCTGTTATTTCCAGTAACGCGTGATAGGATAGCGCTTTCTGCACCGCCTTTTGAAAGCGTTCTCCCACTACCGGCTTCACCAGGTAATCGATCGCATCCACCTCATAACTATCCAACGCATATTCCGAAAAGGCAGTAGTAAAAATCACCAGCGTGTGCGAGGGCACTGTTTTGGCAAAAGCAATGCCATTGATGCCCGGCATCTGGATATCGAGGAAGATCAGGTCAACCTGGTTGCTACTAATAAAATCACCGGCTGCTATGGCGCTGCTGAATGCACCCATCAAGGTCAACTGTGGGGTGCTGCTTACCAATAACCGGATCCCTTCCCGCGCCAGCGGCTCATCATCTACTATAATGCAATTCATAATGGAATACTTAAATGAAGCGTATACAGATCAGTTTTGTCCTGGATGTCCAGGATATGTTTTTTCGGATACAACAAGGCCAGCCTTCTTTTGGCATTGGCCAGCCCCAGCCCCCATTGAGGCCATGCTTTACTGGTAGGGCTGGTTTTGAATTAATACAAGAGAAATATAATGTCGATTGTTCTACCTTGAACGTTACGTGCACAAAAGAGGCTTTATGGGCGTCCATATTATGTTTTACTGCATTCTCTACAAAAGTGGTAAATAGGAAAGGAGGGATCATAATACTGTCCGTATCTCCCTGACTATATACCGTGAAATCAAAATTGTCCCGGCGTATTTTCTCCAGGTTCAGGAAATCCGACAGGAAATGAATGTCCGAGGATAATAAGACCTTGTTACGTGCACTGTCATACAATTGGTAGCGCAACAGGTCACTCAATCGCATCAACACCTCCGATGCTTTTTGGGGTCCTTTTGCGTGAGCACGTTTGCATTGTTGAGCATATTGAACAGGAAATGCGGATTGATCTGGCTTTTCAACTGGTCGAGCTCCGATTGCATCGTGCTTTTTTCCAACTCATGCATGCGGTGGGCATCCATTACCCATCGCTGGAACAACTTGATGGCTGTAAAAGTGGCAAACAGAAAGCTGAGGATGATGGTAAACCCCAGCATATCCACCCACCAGCTATTACCCGTGGCTGCCAGCGGTTCCTTGCGGATGTATTGCAGGAAAAAATGTTCAGAGAGTATAAACAGTAAAAAGGCAAAGGCCGATAACAAGAGTACCGCCAGAGTATAAAGAATATACCTGCCTTTCAACAAGATGCGGGGCACCAGTAAATACAAATTGGTATATAATAAAAGCAGGATCACCGCTAGCGCCCAAAGACCCACATACCAGTCGTAGTTGCCTGTAAAATCCGCTTTGTCTTTATACAGCAGCGTTGAAAATGCCAACAGTAACAGCAAATGACGGAATATGCGGTACCGCGGGCTTACCAAAAAGCCCAGCATCCGGTCATTATGAATATTGGAAAACAAAGTAGTAGCCGGTTTATCCATGGCGTAAAAATAAAGGATAGCCCGTAAACCCGTCTTACCGCCCATCCGGGCATCAAGACAGTTTTACGGGCTGCTATTAACGGGCAGTGCAATAACCTAATGCCAATAACAGAATCGCGATCAAGGCTATCATATCGTGAAGGGATTGGTTAATAGTATCATTGTATTTTTGTCAGCAGGCTCCGTTCCTCCAGTTTACCACTTTTGAAGGATTCCGTTTTCACCACCCCATTTCCCGGCGCGTACCATTCTTGCACCTCTAACTTGATGGGGATACTGAACAGCCCCATGCTAAAACGCATATCCAGGTTGTACGAGATCTTTACACAGTTCCAGGTGCCCGCATCAGTAGTTACTTTCTCATCCAAGGAGGCTACCTTTCTGTTGTTGATCTTTATCCGCACTTTTACTTTCTTTCCATCCGATATTGATTCCATTTCAAAATCTATGTCCTGGCCAAGCACCTGTCCTGGCCTCATGTCAGGTGGGTATACCAGGAAAAATTCCTCCCCTTTTTTAGATTTCCCTACCGACACTTTCAAGATGCCACCGGAACAGTAATAAGTACCTTGCTCTTCTCTTACTTTCCCTCCCTTGCTTTTGGTTATTTGTGCATTGGAGTTGATCTCATTGCCCGTTCCCTGAACACTTGTTATCCGGTAACTGTCCGTTCCCGTTACCGTTCCATTGCCGTCATAATTGGTCATTTCAATGGTCCCTTTGTTTTTAGGTAGAATAAGCCCCCACAGTTTTGTGCATACACCAGGGGCTGCTCATCAATAGGAGCGTGTACATGGCTACTTTTTTTCATCAACGGCTATTTAATTGTTAATTGATCCGTTAAAAGTAGCTGCCAGGCCAGCGCCGTTCGCGGGTTTTATACAAGCCGGTATAGCTTTTATACAAAAGCCCCTTTTAATAAAGAATCCTCATTCCGCCAGCCTTCCCCCGGCTATCCCTGGCCGCCTGTATGAGGCTGTAGGGCGCCCAGCCTGTCTGGCAGGCCGCTGGCCCGTAAATCAGGTGCCGCAGGCTTGTTTTCCTGATTGGTTTTCCTACATTTGGACCCTTAAAAACAATTGAATGAAAAGAACCAGTTTTTTTATAGTGACTTGTTTTGCAGCGGCCACCGCTTTTGGACAAACCTCAAAGCCTGCAGCGGGTAAGCCTGCAGCTAAACCAGGTACGGCAAAGCCCAAAACAGGCCTTACCTCCGTAGCCATGAAAAACTCGACAGACTCCTTCAGCTACGCTATTGGCCTAAGTATTGCCAATTTCTATAAACAACAGGGCGTTACAGGAATCAATAACCAATTGGTGCTCAAAGCCCTTTCTGATGCCAGTAAAGGTACCCCCGCACTGAATGAAGAACAGGCCAACGGCTGTATCATGAACCATATGCAATCCGCCCGCAGTCAAAAAGCCTCCGGTGCTAAAAAGGCTGGACAGGCTTTCCTGGCGCAGAATAAAACCAAAGCAGGGGTAGTAACCCTGCCCAGCGGTCTCCAATACCAGGTGATCCAGGAAGGTACAGGGCCCAAGCCAACACCCGCCGACCAGGTAAAATGCCATTATATAGGATCGTTTATTGATGGAAAAGAGTTTGAAAGCTCCCGCAACAATGGCCAGCCAGCCACCTTTGGCGTGGGTCAGGTGATCCGCGGATGGACAGAAGCCCTGCAACTGATGCCCGTAGGCAGCAAATGGAAATTATTCATCCCCGCTGAACTGGGTTATGGCGATGCCGACAATGGCCCCATTGCAGGCGGTTCTACCCTCATCTTTGAAGTAGAACTGCTGGAAATAGTAAAGCAGCCGCAGACGCAACAGCCTCAGCCTGTGCAGCAGTAATAAGAATACAGGAGACAGAATTTAGAATACAGAATTAATACAGGAGGCGATCGTTTACTCCTTAATTAATTTCAGTCTGGATAAAAAGCAAGAGGTCCGAATGATATTCATTCGGACCTCTTGCTTTTATGAATTAACGTAGATTACGTCGTAAGAACGCAGGTATGCAATACAAGTATCAACAAATTCTGTGTGCTGTATTCTGTCTCCTGTATGCTAAATCCTGTATTCTAAGCCTTCCTACTCCTTCATAAACTTATACTGATAGATTCCCTTTCCTTGTTCATCTGTTACCAGTACCAGGTATACGCCCTTGGTCAAGGACTTAACATCCAGTAAGGTATTGCCTTCTGCTACCGGTTTAGTGATCAACAGGCGGCCATTCACATCCACTACCTTAATAACAGACCGTGAAGTGGCGCCAGCTATATTCACATTCAGGGTGCTGACAGCCGGATTGGGGAATATATTTACCTTAAATGCACCGGTATACTCAGGTGCTCCTGCTCTGGAAGCTGTACCGAGGGCTACGCGCAGGGTATAGCAAACCGTTGCATTGTTGGCATTGCTGTAACCATACACGCGTACATAATAAGTGCCGGCTGCCGCTGTGTAATTGATGGTTTCACTGCTGGTGCCTCCCAACTGGGAAATAGCTACCTGTGTTTGGGCACTGTTGAACAAGCGGATATCATAATCGGCTGGCAGTGTGCTCAGCGTGATGGTTATGGTTCCACCGGTGGTGATCACAAATTTATAATAATCATTATCCCCACTTGGGCTGATGAGGCCGGTAATATTGGTATTGAACGGAACGGTGACGGCCCCGGCAAAGTTGCCATTGGTAGCATTGTCATAAGCACTGGCGCATCCTGTAGCGGTAGTGGTAAACTGGGCTGCAGTATATGAACTTGTACCCGATGTACAATTGGCCCGTACACGCCAATCATAAGTGGTAGAAGCCGTTAAGCCAGTTAGGTTGACTGAGGTACTGGTTGTTGCAGTAGCTGCATTGATCCAGGTACCAGAGGCGGTAGTCTTATAATCTACATCGTAGTTATTGGCCCCGCTTACGGTTGTCCAGCTTACTGTGGCTGTGGTAGCGGCAACAGCTGAAGCTGTTAATCCTCCAGGCGCTGTACAAGCAGGTGGCGTACTGCTGATGGTAAAGTTGACATTGGAAATATCATAGAATATATTTCCTACTGCTTCGATTTTTACCCGGGCAGTTGTAGTGAGGTTATTAGGCACAGTAATGGCTTCCGATCCATCATTGGGGGTACTGGCCAAAAGTACGATGGGGAAGGTTGTACCACCATCCGTTGATAAACTCACCTTTACATTAGCGCAGCTAACAGGCGCTGCATTAGAGCTATTCACACTCCAGGTAATGGTTTGAGAAGTACCTGGCACCCAGGTTACGGCGGTATTGGGTGCTGTAACGGCAAATGGACCTGCAGCAGCAGAAATGACCACCTGCATATCATCACTGTTGTTATTGCCGCCACCACTATGGTTATCCCGTACCGTGAACCTGAAATTGAGGGTACGTGCTACGGATGGCAGCACTTCCCATTTATTGGTATTGGTACCACCTAATACGGAAGCCAGGTTGGGGAAGGGCCGGGAAGAACTGGTGGAATAGGTTACGCTGCGGAACTGCGGCCCCGAAGTAGCAGTTGCCGAAGGAACGGTAGAGGAACCGGAAGCATAATTATCATATTGTTCCCAGGTATAAGTTAATACGTCTGCCGCATCAGCGTCGCTACCTGTTCCGCTAAGTACAAAAGGTGTTGACTTTGGAATGGTGTAATTGGCGCCTGCATTGGCTGTAGGCGTGGCATTGCCGGTAATGGTCACTACGGCGCAGCCTCCACCGGTAGCACCTTTTACATAATCAGTTACCTGTTCCACACTTTTGGCATGGAAATAATCATCACTATGGGGCTGTATATCGGTAGTAGCCCCGGTAATACCTGCATAACCCATGATGGTACTACCGCTGCCTGGTTCCATATTGGCGCCTGTACCTTCTGTTTGGAAAGAGAAGGTGTGGTTGGCGCCAAACTGGTGGCCCATTTCATGGGTTGAATAATCCACCACAAAAGGATCGCCTTCGGGCGTGGTATGGGAAGTGAAGCCACTGCCTTTGGAACCGGTTACGCAAACGCAGCCTATACAACCGGCATTACCATTATTGGAACCCCTGTGTACGAGGTGGCCAATATCATAACCGGCATTACCGATCACAGCATCGATTGTTTGCTGCGTTTTGGTATTGTATTCAGTGGTCCAGGGATCGGTGGAAGCGTTGAGGTAAATGATGAGGTCATTGTTGGCGATCAGGTTCATGCGAATGCCAAAATCACGCTCATAGATACCATTCGTCCTGGTCATCAGCGTATTCATGGCAGCCAGCACTTTGGCCCTGCGTTGTGCATCGGTTGTTTCTGTACCGTTGAGGAAGTAGGTGGAGTATTCACCGGTAGCTGCCAGTGCCAGGCGGTAGGTGCGTAACCTGCCATCATCGGCACCGCGCAATGCTTCGCCGGGCATGTTGACCGATGGCTGGTGGGTTTTGTTGCCTTCCTGTGTGAAGCACTGAAAAACATTCCGGTAATCAATTACATCCTGGCGTGAGAACACCACGTAGTACTTGTCGTTCCGGTCTACCGGATCAATGTAAATAGTGGGCCGGTCGTAGGATAAGATCATGCCGTGAAATCCGCGTGGGGATACATCAAAACGGATGGTAGAGCCAGGGTGGTCAATGCCTTGACCTGCATAGGATTGGATCTCGGGATAACGTGCAGCCAGCCTGGCGTCCATTACGGGAGCTGATACTACACTGAAACGTTCCAGCTTGCCATCTCCAACGGGTACTGAGATAACGAAAGTAGATTGTGCCGCAGAAACCTTTGTTTCTGAAGGCGAATTGCGTAAGGTGCGTTGGATAGACAATTCATCCAGGCGGTAAATGCGGTAAGCTGTAGGCTTGATGTGGACAGTGAAAAGGTTTTTGGTGATGGTGGATTCATTGACGGGCGCCCATTCATCGCCTTGCTGCGATAGCGCGCTAAATCCAACCAACACTAATGCAAAGAGTAGTGTAATCTTTTTCATGTGACGTAGGTTTTTGTTGTACCTAAATATAAGTTAAATAATAATCGTTTGCCCAAGGGCGTTTGGGTAAATGTTTTGCACCTTTCATAAACTACCGATTGAAGCATCGTGTTATTACTATATAAATATAGAAGCATGTCCATCATTCTGAACATGCTTCCATAAAAGGTTAATTTATTATTACTTAATTGTTATTACCATCACCACTATCCGATTTCTTTCGTAATTGTTCCAACAGTTGCAATCCTAATAGGCCATTAATTGCACCATTGCCTTCTCCGCCACCACCTATTAAAACATCCGGCATGATCTTAACCTGTTGAGCGCCTATGGATTCCATTATTTTTAGCTGAGTAAAATTGTCGCCACCCATGCCTTCCACTGCCAATTTATAGCTTTCGGCCGAAGATTTACCAATGGCCAGTATCTTCTCAGCTTCTGCATTACCGGTAAGGGATATCTTCCCGGCCTCTGCTCTGGCCAGTAATTCAATCTTTTCTGCATCGGCTTTTGCCAGCAACCTTGTCTTTTCGGCCTCACCACCCGCCAGCAGTTTCAATCTTTCGGCATCCGCCGTTGCCTGATCTTTACACTGTTGGCATCACCGGTGGCTTTCTTAACCGATGCATCTGCAATGCGTTCTGCAATCAATACCCCTTGATCGGCTTTCACAACCTCTTTCTGTATCTCGGCGATGGCCGTTTCCTTTTCCAGTGCCTGACGGGTTTCCTGTGCCAGCCGCTGCGTTTCATACGTTACCTTCTGTTCTTCCGCCAGCTTCCGGTCGGTGAGCGTTTTCATCAAGGATTCAGGCGGTACAATATCACCGATCAGGGTATCGACCCCAAACACATTGTATTGGTCCAATACATGGCCGATATGCTCCCGGGCCGATTCCTGCCTTTCTTTACGACTGGTTAAAAAGTCAATCACTTCGGCGCCTTGTGCCGAGTTGCGGAAGTAGTTGCCAATGGTAGGCTCCAATACCTGGGTTACCAGGTTGCTCATATTGCCAAAGCGGGCAATCACTTTCGGCGCTTCGTTAGTGGGTATATGGATGATCTGCGATACATCGAGGTTGAAGGTGAAGCCATCCTTGCTGCGTACGGTGATGGTAGACAGGTTTTTGTCGAGCTGGTGCGCCTCACTGCGCGCACTGGCCCAGTTCAGTACCAGGTTGGTAGTAGGCACCAACTCCACTTTCATGATATGCGAATTGATGGGGTACTTACCAGGGCCCAGTGGTTCGGCCCAAACACCTCTTTGTTGTTTGGATACAATATTGCCATGCTTGAACTCGGCGCCACTAAGGTCCACCCCATCATCGCCCACATAGGATATAACAACACCTACAAAGCCGATGGGGATCTCTGTCATCCTGACCATTTCAACGCGGGCAAACCAGGGGTTGAGGAAATAGGAACCTGCCAGGATCACCTGTTCCTGTAAACCTTTATAACCGCCGTTTTCGAGAAAAGTATCAACATCCTGGAACCTGTTGTGTATACCGATCATCTTTCCGGCAATCTGACCTTCTTCCAATGGTTTACCTTCCAGGGTGGTTACAATACCCACGGCGTTGTCGGGGATGGTGGTCATATCATACACTTCGATCTCAAACAGGAAGGTATTGATCCGGTAAGACCCGGGTGGGATCAAGGCCGTTTGCCGGCCTTTGCGGCCGCCATTCAGCAGGAAGTTTGCAGCATCCTGGAACGTATCGCACTCCACTTTACGGCTTAATATACGGCCGGTTTCGAGCTCCATGCCGTCTTTGGCCAATACCAGGCCTAGTTTGCCGGTAGGGATCACGGTAAAAGGTTGAAAAGTGATCTCATATTGCCAGATCCATTTCCAGAAATAAACGCCTGGCGGTAAGGTTTGGGCCTGGAAGCCGGCCTCGCCTTTGGTAGCGATGATGCGGCCTTCCGGCAATTCTTGCTGGCCAAATAACACGAACTTTTTGGTCACCAGGCCAATACGGTCTTCCGGAACAATGACAAGGCCAAAGAAGAAGCGAAGGATGAACTTGTATAAAACAAGGGCAATAAGGGGTATGCCAATGAGCATGGCCCACTTGATAAGTGTTTGGGTTTCCATTTTATTTAATGAAGGTTAAAAATGCGTGAATAGTCAATAAGCAACCAGGCAGTATTGCCAAATTGGAATACCACGGGTTGAAGGGCATTGAGGCGCCCAATAATTAAACGGTATACTTACAGCGAACCGGGAGGGGAGGTGTTGTAGATAGTAAACCGGATGGTTTTGTAGAGTGACAGGTAATGACTGCTAAACGGTGCTTTTTCCATGACCGGAAAATTGAATACCCAAAGGTAGAGATTGGTTTTGGAATTCCATAGCAACTGGCAAAATTTTGTCTTTAGATAAGTTTTAACTATCGGGCATTTGCAAAACGGTACAACGTTGTAGTATATTTGGAATAATGACAGTAACCTGTAAAATGTGGCTGTCATCCTTATGACCCTTCCCCGGTTTTCCCCCTGTTCATGCTGAGTTTGCTGTTGCCCTTATTTTTTTCCTGCAAAGAAAAGAAGGTGACCCGTGGTTATTACTACTGGCGTAGTGATACTTATCTGGCTTCGACCGAAACATCCTATCTACGGCAGCAGGGCATTCAAAAATTGTATGCCAAATGCCTGGATATTGATTGGAATATAGCCAGCCACGCTTTTCCGCTTACCATTACGCCGGTGCATGAGACAGCTTTCAACTTACGGCGTAATGATAGCCTGACCTTAGTAGTAGTGCCCGTAGTATTCATTACCAACAAAACATTCCAGCAGATCGACTCTTCCGAGATCCCTTTATTGGCTACCCGTATCTTACGCAAATGTATACCAGGCTTTGATACGATGGCTATCCCGCTGGTATACCCTTTTGGTGATGCTCCCTATCCTATCCCGGTAGAGCTACAATTTGATTGTGACTGGAGTGGTAGTACCAAAAACAAATACTTCTACTTTCTTCAGCAAGTACGGCAGCAACTCGGCAACCGGGCAATAGCCCTCTCAGCCACCGTTCGCCTGCACCAATACAAATACCCTGGTAAAACAGGCGTGCCGCCGGTTAACAGGGGCATGCTGATGGTATACAATGTGGAAAAGCTAACAGACCACCAGGCTACTAACTCCATCTTTGATTATGAACAGGCAAAAAAGTACTTTACTGGTAGTGGCGCTTACCCTTTGCCATTGGACATTGCACTGCCTGCTTATAGCTGGGGCATTGTTTTCAGGCAAGGGAAGTTCTACCAGATAGAGAATAGACTACAGGCCGATACGCTCCGAAAAAGCAGTTTCCTCCGTTATGCACCCCCAATACCTGGAAGGTTACTGCTGATACGGTTTTTTATGAGCTGTTTCTCCGGCCAGGGGATGAGATAAGACTAGAGCAGATAGATGAAAAGACGTTGTTGAAAGTAGCCAGGCTGGCTGCTAAAGCTGTGAATACCGACTCCTTTACCGTCTCGCTGTTTGAACTTTCTGAAGCCGAAATAAAAAACTACTCGCATGCAACCCTTCAACAGGTTTATACTGGTTTTTAGTTGTAGTCTCTTGCTGGTATTGCCCAAAAGATGGCCCGGGCCTGTGCCAATTATACCTGGCCCGGTGAATACCGGTTTTGGCTGCTGCAACCCGATCTGACCAATCAAAAGACCTGAGCCCCTTCTTTTTTTCCATGCGTGATATTTGGCCCCAGGACCCACCTGATGCAGCTCCCTTTCACTACCAGCAAAATGTGCAGGAATGGAAAGCGCTGGTGGGTAACAAAGCGAATGAACAAGACATTGATACGATACTTTACCATACCGAGCCCGATGCATTTGAAAACGACTTCGCGCAATTAACTAAAACAAATTCCTTTGTGAGGGCCCTGAAGCAGCCCCAAAACCGGACCTTGTTGCAATACATGCACCTGGCTAAAAAGATAGAAGCTTATGCCGGCAATCCCGATCCCTGGCAGGAAAACAAATACCCCGATCCCAATCTCGACCGGCTGATCAAGGAGGCTATGGCCTTGTACAATGCTTCCACCAACACTGATATCCGTTTGAGGGCTGCTTATCAACTGATGCGGTTGTATGGTTACAATGGAAATGGCAAACTATTGACCAAAACCTGGGAAGAAAAATAGCCGGTGTAAACACCAATAGTTGGATCAAGCCCGCTGCTTTGTATGAACGGGCCATCCATGCGTCTACCAAAGAAAGGTATTACCTATTGTCCCGCGTATTTGATCAGTCCACCTTTAACCGCAAGTATTGCCTGCTAGACTTTGGCGCCGCGTCGCTCCAAAAGATACTACCCCTGGCGGCCAATGACCATGAACGTACGGTGTTATATGCCATGCGTGCCTTCAGGGATCCCGGCCGTACGCTGCACAATATAAAATTCATTTATAACCGGGAGCCGGGTTATAAAGAGCTGTCATTTTTGATCCTGCGGGAGATCAATAAAACGGAAGATTGGTTGCTTACCAATAAAGTAACGGGGTTTGGTCCTGCCTCGTATAATCGATTCATGATTGATTACGAGCCCGATCTGAAGGAAAATTATAAAAGGGATATTGCCTATACGCGTGAACTCTATGATTTTGTGAAACTGATGCTGGCAGAAGGAAAATGTAAAGACCGGGCTTTGTTGCACATTTATGCTGCGCACCTGGCATTTACACAAGGGTTGTACAATGAGTCGCGCCAATACCTTTCGCAGGCCAAACGTTTGCCGCGGCTCCCGGCCAATATTAAAACCCAATTGTTGATCAATGATTTTCTGCTAACGCTGGAAATGGATGCCTCATTTAGTAAAACATCCGAGCATAAATTAATGCAGCTCCTGCTAGCGTCCGCTTCCACAACAGGCTTGCATAATCCCGACCTGATGCGCGATCAGGTGATATTGTATACCGGCCGTAAACTGATACAAAGAGGGAAAGGGCAAAAGGATTGCTACTATTGGGCAAAACCCGCCGGGCCTTGGGAGAGCTGCCCATAGGAGCTTATAAATCGGTGTATGAATGGATATGGCAAAAAGCCACTGCTGCCGATTATGACGATATGCTGCATATCCTGAACAAGGAAAACCCAACATCCTTTGAGCAGTTTGTCACCAAGGGCGTGTTGGGCGCCCCTGGCATTATAGGGATTGGGGCTTGGATGGTGCGGAAGGCTGGAACCGCAACAAGTTGCGAGACCTGCAAGCCGGCTGGTATATCAGGCAGGATAGCCTGGAAAAGGCCCTCCTGGTTTTGAAACAAATACCTGCCTCCTTCTGGAAACAGGAGCCCTACAGTACTTATATTGAGGGCGATCCTTTTTTACCTCAATATCAATTTTCCCCGGATGAGGCAGGCTACTGAAAAGAACTATAGCAAACCGCAGGTTGTTGAAGCCATGATACAGTTAAAAAGAAGGCGCTGGAAGAACCCAAAAACGCCGCCAGGTATTATCACCAATTGGCCAATGCTTACTACAACCTAAGTTGGTATGGCAGGCATTGGATCCTATCAAGCCCTGGTCGTCAGGGAACGATATTAGTGATACAGACAATGACCCTGCCGACCTTGGTTTTAAGGAAAATTATTATGGCTGTAGCAGGGCCAGGGAGTATTATTTAAAAGCTTTCTGGAAGACCAGAGATAAGGAGCTGGCTTCCAAATGCGCATTTATGGCCCTGCACTGCGACAGCAATTACGGGTGGTACCAGGAGGCAGCAGGCATAAAGAAAAAGCCCAGGATAGCCGATGTTGGTCATTATTCCACCTTGCTAAAGCGCAAGGGGTTTGACAACAGCTACTATCGTGAGCTTATTGAAGAGTGTGCTACTTATAACAGTTTCGTGTTTCCGGCGGGCAAATGATCAACTAATGACGTGGTGTTAGGTTTTGCCCCTTTAAGGTGAGTCACTCTGCCGCCCGGCGGATGCAGCGCTGCAGAGTGGCCCACCTTTGTAACCGGTAACAGCCTTCTAACTAAACGGCATGGGATGTTTAATTTACATTGACCACTTTGTCTTTGGGGTATTTTTACACTATAGCTTACCCGGTACTTTTTGGATTCTCCTGGCGCCAGTTCTGTGAGCCAGTTGAGTAATCCCAATTCTGTATTGTTGTTGGCGCCGCTGATGTCGATCAACTCAACTTCAATATCCTTATTGGTGGAAATGGGATATTGATCTTTCAACATCAGCTGTACATTTTCCTTTTATTATTCTTCACAGTGATCTCATAGGTGAAGACCTGTTTCTTATTGCTGCCCAGGAACTTCACGCTGCTGAAATCTTTGAGCTTTTCCCTGGTTACCACTACCCGCTTGTCTTTACCCAGGGTAAAATTCAATGTATCCAGGGTAGCGTTTGGATCAATCTGTGTTTTACCAATATAGGTACCTTCTAAAATAATATTGGCTTCGCCGGGCAATAGGTTCAGTTTTTCCCAATCGGCAATATCTGCCAGCAGGTAGGCGTCTTTATCTACACGTGGTGCGGTATAATACTTAAATTGAGCCGGTACGGTAAATTCTTTCAATGATACCTGTTGCTCTTTTCCATTGGTAGGCACATCATAAGGGAGGTCAATTTCAAAGGTGACGTTTAGCTCATTATCATTTACTGACACATAATCACTCAATTCGTTTTTGAGGGTAACTACAATGGCTCCAGCAACTGCACGGCTGCCATACAGTGAAGTGGCGGAAGCATCTTTTAATACTTCCACGTTTTTATTGCCCTGGGATCAATCTTATTGTAGTCTTTCTTACTGATAATATTCCCATTCAGGATGTATACAGGTTCAAGTTGGTCTCTTGTGTCAGAAGATTCTTCTTTGGATCTGGAACTATAACCTACAACAACCACCTCATTCAATTGGGAAGATTCACCCCGGATAGCGATACCCGGTACTCTGCCGGCAAGCGTCTGTTGCATGTCGGCGGGGTTTTGATAGGCCAGGAACCAGCTTTTTAATACCGGTGCATTGTTGTCCTGGTTGGGAGCTGAGGTGGCCAGTGTTAATTTTACACGCTGCCAGTCGATGCCCGTTGTTTGGGTTAGTTTGGCTTTATAAGAAAGTTTAACTGGTTTGTTGATATTCTCTACTTTAAGGTCATAGGTAGGCTGCCAGGAAGCCAGTGGGGTGATATAGGAAACGGTAAAGTTATAAGTGCCTCCCGCCGGACTATACAATTGCAATATTAGCTTGCCTACTGTTTTTGTATTCTTTTGCTCTTCTTCTTTGATCTGCAGGGTTAGCTTTGCAATCAGGTCCAGGAATTTGGTTTCTTTTTCCCGGTATTGGCCCATTTCTTTTTGCAGCTCCAGTGTTTTTGTCCGGTAATAATCTACCATTTTGGTCAACTCGGCTACACTTAATCCAGTCTGAGTGCCGCCGATCGTTTTATTTGCTTTTAATAAATCCAATAATTCCTGGTCGGTCTTAATGGCTACCTGTACAGTAGCCAGTTCTTTATTGACTGATTCTAATGAATCTTCCAGTCGTCTTGTGGTATTCGTTTTCTGTACGGGCCTGAGGAAATCAGTAGAGAAAGTAGAGGATAGGATGGTGACGTTGCCATCATTGCCAATTTGGAGGCTGTTCATATTGATCCGGTTGCTGACGCCATCTATGACCAGCTCGTTATTACCCTGGTCGAGTGATACTTTGGCAGTATGTGTCAATTCGGCTCCTGCACGATACACCGTAGCCGATTTCAGGTTGGCTGTTACTATGTTTTTCTCATTACCGGCCTGGGTTTGCATCCACATGCCCAACAGGAATACTACTACAAAGGAAATATGCTTCATAATAAGCGTTTTAGGTGATTCTTATTATGGATGCACAGTTGGGAAAGATTACATAAAGAAAAATCCGGAAGTAGGTTATTTAGGTAGTAACATACTTCCGGATGCGTTATAATTACTTGTTAGTAGTTGCCTTTATTTATAGAGCAGCTCATAATATTCAGTTGCCATGCGGCCTGCTTCAAAACGGAAGCGTACATCACGCATACCATTTTGCGCCACTTTGCGCCAGGTATCATGATTGTCATAGTACAAGGGCAATATCTCATGCTCCAGGATATCGTACAATTTGTTGTAATCGTAATCATCCTGTTCTTGTACATTCATCCGTCCATAATCGGCCTTAGGTACTACAAAACCATTGTGCCCATGATCCATGAATTCTGGTATCCAGCCATCATCGGTGGAGAAGTTAACAGCTCCATTCATAGCTGCAGTCATACCACTGGTGCCCGATGCTTCACGCGGCACACGGGGATTGTTGAGCCAGATATCCGAAGCCTGCTTCATGCGTTTGGATAAAGTAAGCTCGTAGCCAATCAGCACGGCCACGTTCTTATAGTTCTTACTCAGGTGTACCAGGTTGTTGAATTCGTTAATGGCCGGATAATCCATGGGGTAGGGTTTGCCTGCCCAGATGATCTGCACCGGATATTTGGTATTGGACAATAAGCGCTCAAAACGTGCTTTATCCCTGGTCAGGAATTCAGCCCTTTTATAACCGGCAAAGCGACGCGCCCATACAATGGTCAATACATTGGGATCAAAGATCTTTCCTGTTTGGTCGGCTACGATCTCGAAAGCCCGCTTTTTCAGGTACTTCTTGCGATCATCAAACCAGTAGTCATTGTTTTCGCCCGAGGCTTTATACAATTGTTTATCGGCCCAGTAAGTCCAGTTCTGTGCATTGGTGATGGAAATGATGGGGCAGATGGCGGGATATTTACTCCACATTTGCCGGGATACTTCACCATGGAGGGCCGATACACCATTGGCCATGTGGGCAAAGCGCAAGGCTACGAGGGAGTGATTGAATTGATCATCCTGCAACCCGGTCAACTTGCGGACCTCATCGAGCCCCAGGCCACAGAAATAGCTCATCTTATGGCAGAGGTTGATATCATGTTTTTCATTTCCGGCTTCCTCGGGAGTATGGGTCGTGAACACCAGTCGTTTCTTGACCTCCTCTACATTTCCAAACTTCTTGTACAGGTAGAAGACAGAAGAAACACCATGTGCCTCATTAAGGTGGTAACGGTCGGGGTTAAAATTGAGCTCATCGATCAATTTAGCACCTCCCACACCCAGCAGGATGAATTGGGCTACTTTGGTAGCCACATTGGCATCGTATAACCGGTGTGTAATGGTTTGGGATACATAATCATTTTCCGGCAGGTCGGTGCTTAGCAGGAACAGGGGAGCTGATTTGAATGTTTCCGGATTCAGGTACCAAACCTTCACCCATACGGGATGATCGTGTATGATGATCTGGAATTTAATGCCTGTATCTTCCAGAAAACTGTTGTTTTTTTTCCATCCAGGTCACTTGCAAGGTCTGATCCTGGTTGCGTGCCTGGTCGTAATAACCGTATTTCCATAAGATACCTACACCAATCAGGTTTTGTTTTAGCTCATAAGCACTGCGGAGGTGTGATCCCGACAAAAGCCCAGGCCGCCACTGTAGATCTTTAAGGGCTGGTGTATGGCAAACTCCATCGAAAAATAGGCTACGCGTCTGGCAAAACGTTCATCGGTCTGGTACGGTACTTTAAAATTGATAAAACTCATATGGTATAATACAATTATTCATGAATGTTGATTGGTACAGGTGGTCAACCTGTTTGGCAGGCCTCGTTTAATCCCTGGCCTGTATTGTGTACTTTAGACACAAAAGTGGTGCAATATAATGGTAAAAAACTAAATGTGTAGCTTTTTACAGCACTTGGTTTAGTTGTGTACCAACGCAATAGGAAAGGGCTTATTGTTTGAGGGCGCCGGCTTGGCCTGATTGGCAGGGTACCAGCGGAGGATATTGGATTGCCTGGGGGCCTATTTTTCCCGGATTTAGGCTTGGCGGGTGCTTTCTTTTTAGGATAGGTGCCTTCAAAAAGCATTTGATATCGCGATAAGTACCGCATCCGCCTGTTTCTTTCATCGCTACCCGGTTATTATTGAAGTTAAACTCCAGGGTACAAGGATTGCCGCTTTCCTGGAACACAGCCACTGCAGGCGATACAAAGCGGGCCATTCCTTTCAGCTCGCCACGGCAATCTGTTTTCTCGAAGTGAACAAAAATAAGGGGCTCTGTGGACCGCTTGCCATCACGCACTGAGATAAAATTCTTTTTGTCCTTTACATAGTCACCGGAAAACTTGTTTTTGGCAGGGAAGGTATCAATGGGATTGATCACATTTTCAATGATCTCTTCATTGGGTTCGGTCAGTATCAGCGTGAATTCATTGGCGCTGCTATTGAAGATGTAGACATTTCGTTTGAAGGATGTTTCATTATTGGCCTTCTTTTTTTTTCGTGGTAGGTAGTGATCTGAAATTTCTTGTCCAATGCCCCATAAGCTGATGAATATTGGTCGAAGCCTGTTTTTACGAGTGGGAGCATTTGGAGGAATTCATTTTTCTTATTGAAACAGGCGAGATAGGCAACGCGTTTAACGCCGGTGGTGGCTTTAATGAACAGGTAGGTTTCCTTACCATCTTCCTGGGTTCTGCTTAAGGGGAATATTTTGGGTACTACGCCCTTGCCGAAATCATTTTGGAGAAGGCTGTCGGGAATAAATTGCTTAAATATCTTATACCCAATTTGCAGGGAATCTGTTGACTTTTTTACCAGGGTGGTGTCTGCTACCCGGATAGGCAGTGGGGATTCGGGGAAAAACTCAATGAATTCCTTAATCGTCACGGTTTCCTCATCCTGCAATGATGTTTTCTTTCCTTTACAGGCAACGATCAACAGCAGAACGGGTATCCAGAAAAGAGATTGTTTCATATACCGGGTTAAAACATTCACGGTTAAAAGTAGTACATCCCCTCACTCATTGAAAAGATTGTGTTTTTAGTTTGATTATTTAATTTTAGATTTGTCTAAAATTAAATTTAGGTACTGTTAAATGAGTACAGTTGTCAAATACTCCAGTAGTACGGAAAACTACCTGAAAGCAATCTTCCATCTTCAGAAGGCGGATGGAATTGTAACTACGAATGATGTAGCCAATGAATTGCAAACGCGGCCTGCTTCTGTGACAGATATGTTGAAAAAGCTCAAGGCGCAGAAGCTGCTGTTGTATGAAAAATACCAGGGGTTCAAGTTGAGTCATGAAGGGCGTAAAGTGGCTTTGCAGATCATTCGCAAACATCGTTTATGGGAATATTTCCTGGTAGAGAAATTAGGCTTTGGCTGGGATGAGGTACATGAGATTGCGGAAGAGTTGGAACATATCAGCAGTAAAAACTGATTGACCGGCTGGATGAATACCTGGGCTTTCCGAAAACAGATCCGCATGGTGATCCGATACCAGACAGCAATGGCAAATTTACGTTGCCCAAACAGGTAGATCTGCTCAACCTGCCGCTAAACAAAGTAGCGGAGGTAAGCAGCATTGGCGATCAATCGCCCGAAATGCTCGAATTGTTGAGTCATAAGGGAATTGCCCTGGGCACCAGGATAGAAGTTAAAAAGAAATTCGCCTTTGACAGCTCACTGGAATTAAAATTTAAGAACCAATTGATCGTTACTGTAAGCGAGCATGTAGCCAAAAATGTGTTTGTAAAGTATGATGAATAGATTAAAACATGAACAGTCACTTAGCGAAGTACATGGATCTATAGACGTTAACAAAAAAGCAACTGGCTGGAAAAGGATACTGGCTTTTTTGGACCTGCCTACCTGGTAAGTGTAGGGTATATGGACCCCGGCAACTGGGCCACTGACCTGGCAGGTGGTAGCAAATTTGGATATGCGCTCATTTGGGTATTACTGATGAGTAATATCATGGCTTTGTTGCTCAAAGTCTTTCTGCCCGCCTGGGTATTGTAAGGGGCCGCGACCTGGCACAGGCCAACCGGGAGACGTACCCTAAGACGGTTAATTTCTTTCTATACCTATTGGCGGAAGTAGCAATTGCGGCTACGGACCTGGCGGAAGTGTTGGGGATGGCGATTGGTATTCACCTGCTTACGGGCATTCCTATTATATGGGGTGTGGGGATTACTGTATTGGATACGTTGTTGTTGTTGTACCTGCAGCGACTTGGGATGCGTAAAATGGAAGTGTTTATCATTGGCCTGGTGGCGGTGGTAGGGCTTTCTTTCTTTGTGGAAATATTGCTGGTAAAGCCTGACCTGGCTGAAGTAGCTACTGGTTTTGTGCCCACGTTTCCCAATGACGAAGCTTTGTATATTGCTATTGGTATTATTGGGGCTACGGTGATGCCACACAATCTTTATTTGCATTCGGCGCTTGTACAAACGCGCAAGATCGACCGGACGAATAAGGGGATCAAACAGGCGCTGAAATGGAGTTTTGTCGATTCGGCCATTGCGCTCAATATAGCCTTCCTGGTCAATGCGGCGATCCTGGTACTGGCAGCTACTGCCTTCTTTAAAAATGGCATTATGGTGGATCAGATCAAAGATGCGCATCAACTATTATCGGGTGTATTGGGATCAAAAGTAGCCCCGGTATTGTTTGCTATCGCGCTGATTGCAGCCGGACAAAGCTCTACTGTAACGGGAACGTTGGCGGGACAGATTGTAATGGAAGGTTATTTGCGCTTGCGCATCAATCCCTGGATCCGCCGTTTGCTTACGCGCTTGTTGGCCATCGTACCGGCCATCATCGTCATCTACATTTTTGGCGATAAGGAAGTGGATTACCTGCTGATCCTAAGTCAGGTGATCCTGAGTATGCAATTGGGATTTGCTGTTATTCCGCTGATCCATTTTGTGAGTGATAAAAAGACGATGGGCGCTTTTGCCATTAAACCCATTGTGCAGGCAGCTGCCTGGCTCATTGCCACGGTACTGGTATACCTCAATATTAAGATGGTGGCGAATGAGGCAGGTAAAGTATTTGATCACCCTGGCAATCTTGTATGGAAAATTGTGATCGTATTGGGTGGTTTGCTCTTCCTCTTGTTATTGCTGTATACGATCTTTTATCCCCTGTTTAGTAAAAGAAGGAAACCTGTTTCGATACAGATGCACCCGGATGTTGCCGGGCTGAAGCCATTGGTAGTACCTACGTATAAAAAGGTGGCGGTAGCGCTGGAATTTGGAGAACATGATTCGGCGGTCCTGGCGCATGCGATTGGGCAGGGCAAGCAAGATTCTGAGTATGTACTGATCCACATTGTAGAAAGCCCTACTGCGCGGATATTGGGGCAGGAAAGTGATGATTTTGAAACGCGTGCAGATGAAGAAAGGTTACAATTCTATATCCGGCAATTGACAGAGCAGGGCTTTGTGGCCTCTGGTCACCTGGGCTTCCGACATCGTGCGAAAGAGATCGTAAGATTGGTGAAAGACCAGGGGCTGATATGCTGGTTATTGGCGCCCACCGCCATACAGGGGTGAAAGATTGGCTGTACGGGGAAACGATCAACTCAGTACGCCACGAATTGACGATACCTGTACTGGTGGTGAATTTATAGGGGGTATGTAAGAATTGGTGAATCTATATTCCTTTACTGCATTGATGAGGGGCTGCGCTTAACTTTCCAAGCTTAGCCCTGGACTCCCAATTCCGGATTTCTGACCATAATGGGCTGTTTTTTAGCACCTGTCTGTTTAGCTTTCTTCCGTCTTCCCAGCCAGATCATGAAGCCGGTTACGGGGAGAGAAGCTGCCAGCAGGCTGGCAAAAATGCCAGGAATTTGCCGGGTAATCCCAGGATAGCGCCAGTATGGATATCATAATTCATGCGGAAGATCTTATCGGCTGTTTTGGCCTTATCCATTCTTCCCCAGATATGGGCCACGGGTATTTCTTTCAGGGTATATTGGTCGTAATAGCGGTAATCTGTTTGCCAGTAGGTTTTCGCATCTGGATTGAGTGCTGCTTCAATAGCGCCAGAATCGGAGGTTGGGAAGTGCATTTCGATGGTTTCCACCCTCGCTGCTTCCTGCTGCAACTGGTTCCATATTACATCTACGGGCTGCTGGTAAAGGGCTTTTTGGGTGGTATCGGATAAAGGCTCCTGATAGACCATTGATTTTTCGCCTCCTGCCGTCCAGTAGGCGGCTTTGGCAAACCACTGGAACCCCCATACCAGTCCGGTCAATGCGAGGAAAATGACTACCCAGGTCATGTAAAAACCAAATACGTTGTGTAGGTCATAATTAACCCGGCGCCAGCGTGCATTCCATTTGATACTGAAACGTTGTTTGCGGGCAGCTTTGTTTTTGGGCCACCAAAGGATAATGCCGGTGATCATCATCACTACAAATAGGAGGGTGGCACTGGCTACTATGGGCTGACCAATGGCAGGAGGCAGCCATAGGTAAAAATGGCCATTGAGCACCCAACGGAAAAAGCCTGCGTCCATGTCTTCTGTCTTCAGTACTTCTCCGCTATAGGGATTGATGTATACGATATAATAATACTCCACGGGCTCAAAGGCATAAAAAGATACTTTGGCAGCATCGGTTTTTTTGCCATAGGCCACGCTGTGAATATTTTTTCCGGGTAATTGGGCCTCGGCAATGGACCTTAATGCAGAAGGTTGAACATAAGGCTTGTTTTCCGCTTTTACATACTGGTAGGGCTGGGTCATGTTCTGGATCTCCTCCTGGAATGCATAGAGGCAACCTGTGAGTGCTATAATCACAACGAGTAAGCCGGATACGAGGCCAAGCCAGAGATGAACCTTACCAATGATCTTTTTAACGGACATGGCCGCAATTTAATAAGGCTGGTTTTCGCATTCGGGAAATCTGTTTACGCGATTGGGAAAGAATCGCTGATTACACGGATTTTAATTGATTTCGCTGATTAATACAGTAATACAGATTAATCGCTGATTACGCAGATTGAAATAGATTTCGCTGATTGGGGCAGATGGATCGCTGATTACACGGATTGTAATTGATTTCGCTGATTAATACAGTAATACAGATTAATCGCTGATTACACGGATTATAATTGATTTCGCTGATTTCACTGATTAATCGCTGATTGCGTGGATTAGGGGAGGGGGAGGCAAGTTACGAGCTTATAGCTGCGAGCGGGGAGGTGTGATTGGGGAAGGTAAATAATTATTGGGTGGCGACCGGGGAATATGGCCTGGACCAGGCAGCTATGTGGCGGCGCCCAGGGAGCAACCAGGACTTACCCAGGGAGTACTTAGGGTGTAACAGAAGGGAAAGTCGCTATAAGGTCGCTAAATGGTCGCTGAAAGCTCGCTAAAAGGCCGCTATTCGGTCGCTGTAATATCGCTGTAGTGAGTAATTAAAACAGCTAAAAAGGCAATAGTTATTAAATCCAAGTATCATGTGTTTTCATATTTAAGTATAGTGATCCCCCGATTTATCGTTCATCATTAAAAACTATGTTTTATGGCAAAGCTTAGACCTTCTGTCATTAAGTTGCAAGGTTCGATTCTGGACGTAACGGTGGTTCGCAGCAAACGCTACAAGCCCCATGTACGGGCGAGGCGAGGAACTTATACACCAGTTACCTTGAATCAGCAAATGGAACAGAGTTCGGCGCAATTATTAAGCAGCAATAAACCTGCCAAGCTGATCTTTGATGCTATCTGCAATGAGCATAAGGATGGCGGCTTATGGACAGACCTATTGAGCCTGTTTAGAAAACAATTGAAGGAGGATAAAGGTTTTAGTTTAAAGGGACTTTTGGGGTTGGAATGCAGCCGGCAGTATTCGTTGGATAAGGTATTGCGCAATCAGTTTTCGGTAGCGGTGGTTGCGAAACGCAAGAAGATGCAGGTAGCTATTCATCTGGATCAACAACCGAAATGGGATAGGAAGAATTTCCTGGATGGTTATCAATTGAGTGTGACGGTATTGTTTCCTGATTTCGAAAATGGTCGTTGTAAAAGGAAACAGTGCGTGGCGCTATTGTTTCTTATGATGATGCGCAGCGGGTTTTTCACTTTGAGGTAGCGATGCCAGCCACCACTGCGCCGTGGATAGTGTTTCTGGGTGCAGCTGGCGCGGAAAAAGGGCAAGTAGACAATGTACCTACTACGAAGGCCATGGCAGTGGTAAAGGTGAGTTGAGTTTTAGTGGCATAAGGTTTGGGTGTTTGAGGGGCACAAGTACCCTACCGCACTGGGCCAAGCTGCATAACTTGCGCCAGGTTTTGGGAGGGGAATTGTGAGTGAAAGGGCTGCTCCTAAAATGAAAAAGCGCTCCCAATAGAAGAGAGCGCTTTAAAAATCTATGAATGCTGTATTCTTCTGTCTTCTGAATTCTTTCTTCCTTACGCACTGCAGGTAACACAACCTTCTTCCATGGTACAGGTGGCGCCAACAGGAATGACATCCAATTCGCCTTCCACCACTTTCAGTGAATGGTTGTCTGTTAATGGCTCTGTCATTTTTCCGCCTTGCTTTTCTACAGTGAACTGAACGGCTTGTGAAGCTGCTTTTGTACGCAGGTAATACATACCTGTTTTCAATCCCTGTTTCCAGGCATAGAAGTGCATGGAGGTCAGCTTACCGGTAGTAGGCGTATCGACAAAGAGGTTCAGTGATTGAGACTGGCAGATATAAGCGCCACGGTCGGCAGCCATATCGATCAATGTACGTTGTTTGATCTCCCAAACCGTTTTGTAAATATTCTTGATATTCTCAGGCACGCCGTCGATCTTTTGGATAGAACCGTTGTGGGTGATGATCTTGTTCTTCATGTCATCGTTCCACAAGTTCAGTTCTACCAGGTCTTTCAGCAGGTGCTTGTTTACCACTACAAACTCACCACTCAGTACGCGACGCACATAAATGTTGGATGTATAGGGTTCAAAACACTCATTGTTGCCCAGGATCTGTGAAGTAGAGGCGGTAGGCATTGGGGCTACCAGCAAAGAGTTGCGAATACCATGTTTTACTACTTCATCTTTCAGGCGGAACCAATCCCAGCGCAGGGTAGGTTCTGTATTCCAGAGGTCGAACTGGAACTGGCCTTTGGAGGTGGGTGAGCCGGCAAAAGTTTCATACGCACCTTCTATTTTGGCCAGGTCTTTACTGGCGGTCATAGCCGCAAAATAGATGGTTTCAAAGATTTCCTTATTCAATTGCTTGGCTTCGGGACTTTCAAAAGGCAGGCGCATGAGGATAAAGGCATCTGCTAAACCTTGTACACCCAATCCAATAGGCCGGTGGCGCAGGTTGGATGTCCTGGCTTCTTCTACTGGATAATAGTTATTATCGATGATCTTATTCAGGTTCTTGGTAGCCTGGTAAGTAACATCATACAATTTCTGATGATCAAATTCGCCATTGGTCACAAAGCGGGGGAGGGCCAGTGAAGCGAGGTTACAAACTGCCACTTCATTTTCGGAAGTAAATTCCAGGATCTCGGTACACAGGTTGCTGCTTTTGATGGTTCCCAGGTTCTGCTGGTTCGATTTTCGGTTAGCAGCATCTTTGTATAGCAGATAAGGGGTGCCGGTTTCAATCTGTGCATCGAGGATCGCAAACCACAGGTCTTGTGCTTTCACTGTTTTTCTTGCTCTTCCTTCCTGCTCATATTGGGCGTACAGTTTCTCGAATTCTTCACCCCAGCACTCATGTAAACCGGGTGCTTCATGGGGGCAAAACAGGCTCCAATCGCCATTGGATTCTACGCGTTGCATAAACAGGTCGGGAATCCACAGGGCGTAGAATAAATCTCTTGCCCGCATTTCTTCCTTACCATGGTTTTTACGCAGGTCGAGGAATTCAAATACATCAGCATGCCAGGGCTCCAGGTAGATGGCAAAAGCACCTTTGCGTTTGCCGCCGCCCTGGTCTACATAACGCGCTGTATCGTTGAAAACCCGCAGCATGGGGATGATACCATTGCTGGTGCCATTGGTGCCACCGATATAGCTACCAGTAGCGCGGATACCATGTATAGAAAGACCAATTCCACCAGCGCTTTGGGAGATCTTGGCTGTTTGTTTCAGTGTATCATAAATACCGTCAATGCTGTCTTCTTTCATGGTGAGCAGGAAGCAGCTGCTCATTTGTGGTTTGGGAGTGCCGGCATTGAACAGGGTAGGGGTAGCGTGTGTGAACCAGCGCTCGGACATCAGGTGATAGGTCTTGATAGCGCTGTCAATATCTTCTTTATGGATACCTACAGATACACGCATGAACATGTGTTGGGGGCGCTCTACTACTTTGTTATCTACCTTCAGCAAGTATGATTTTTCAAGTGTTTTAAACCCGAAATAATCAAAGCTATAATCGCGATCGTAGATGATGGTAGAATCCAGCAGTTCGGCATGTTGCTGAATGATGTGCCATACATCGTCGGCCAGGAGGGGAGCGGCTTTACCTGCTTTGCTGTCACGGCAGTTGTACAGCAGTTCCATGGTGCCGGAAAAGCTCTTTATGGTATTCTTATGCAGGTTGCTGACAGCGATACGGCTGGCGAGCAATGCATAGTCGGGGTGTTTTACGGTAAGGGAAGCTGCTGTTTCGGCAGCCAGGTTATCCAGTTCGGTAGTGGTAACGCCATCGTACAATCCTTCAATTACTTTCTTGGCTACATCGATAGAGTTTACAAACCGCCTGTCGAGCCCATAGCATAGTTTTTCTATGCGGGCAGTGATCTTGTCGAACTTGACAGATTCTTTTTGCCGTTTCTTTTATTACGTACATGGGTTAGTAGTATTTATGATGAGTAATTAGTGTCTGTAACTTAGAAATCTTCTTCGAGTGAAAAGCTTTGTGATTCTTTGCTGCCCATTACACCGCTTTTCTGGTAATCACCTACACGCTTTTCAAAGAAATTCGTTTTCCCTTCGAGGAGATCATTTCCATGAAATCGAAGGGGTTGGTATTGTTGAACATTTTGGGGTAGCCCAGTTCGCCCAGCCAACGGTCGGCCACAAATTCAATGTATTGCTGCATCAGTTTGGCATTCATGCCAATCAGGTCTACGGGAAGGGCTTCTGTGATGAATTCCTTTTCAATCTTCACGGCATCGCCAATGATGGCGTATACTTCTTCCTGGCTCATTTTATTGTTCAGCATGCTGTACAGCAGGCAGGCGAATTCGCAGTGGAGGCCTTCATCGCGGCTGATGAGTTCGTTGCTGAAAGTAAGGCCTGGCATCAGTCCGCGTTTTTCATCCAGAAGATAGAGCAGAAGCTACCGCTGAAGAAGATGCCTTCTACGGCGGCGAATGCTACCAGTCTTTCGGCAAATGTGCCATTCTCGATCCAGCGTAAGGCCCATTCGGCCTTTTTCTTTACCGCGGGTACGGTATCAATGGCATGGAATAGGCGGTGTTTTTCCTGTGGATCTTTAATGTAGGTATCAATGAGGAGGGCGTAAGTTTCGGAATGGATATTTTCCATCATGATCTGGAAGCCATAGAAGCAACGTGCTTCGGGCAACTGTACTTCGCTCATGAAGTTGACGGCGAGGTTTTCATTCACGATGCCATCGCTGGCTGCAAAAAAGGCCAGGACGTGTGAAATAAAATGACGTTCTCCGTCGTTTAAGTTGGCCCAGTGTTGGAGGTCTCCGCTGAGGTCAATCTCTTCGGCGGTCCAAAAACTGGCTTCATGCTTCTTGTACATTTCCCACACGCGGGGATAGTTAATGGGCAGAATAACAAAGCGGTCTTTGTTTTCCTGTAGTAGTATTTCGTTTTCGTTGGTCATGGTATCAAATAGTATTTAATTAGTCCTTTTTCTATCCTCTTTGTCTACTGCCACTTTGCTATAGGGACGACGATGTCCCTCAATGGAAATATACTTCCATGGATGGAACCAAAAATCACCCGTTACAAAAGGGAACGACACAATACCTAATCGCGACACCGCCCGAAGGGGTAGGGGTAGGGCAGTGTACGATTGTATAGCAGTGCAATAACCTTTAATGCGAAGGCGTGGCACCAAATTGTATGGCAGGTATCTGACTTTATTCGTGAAAGGTGAGACGTGAAAGCTGCCGTTTAATGGGGCAGGCTTTTTAGACGTTTCACGTTTTTTGTTTCACGGAATTCACAGTTGCGCAACAGTCCATGATTTTCACATGGTTCCCTTTTAATCCTACCTAAGCTCCTGTTTTTGAGGAAGATAGGCAGTCACCGAAACAATATTTTGTAAAAGAGCGAATACAAACTTAATCCTCGTGGCGGGGTAGGTCAAATTAACTTAGTAACAGGGGTGGATAAATCTTACGGGCTGAATGGTCAACTTTCAAGAGGCCCGCTGCATGGGCTTTTCGCCCTTTTGCATTACTACTTCCAGGGATTTCCTTGTTTGCCCGGTTTTGGGTTAGTGCTTCGCCCTTTCGACTCCCGGAATGCGCAGCTTCCCGGCCGCATCAGTTTCCAGCTTTTCTACATAAAATCACTTAACCCAATGTTAACAATTGGCTTAGTGGTCATTTATGAAAATTTTACTCCGGCTATCTAAAACAAGCTAGCGAATAAAGAAAGAAATTTATAGTGCGGACCTGGGAAACCAAAAGGTCCACATGATCATGAGAAAAACTACACAATTTCAATAACCCGGACCCTTTTTCCTTTTAAAAACGGGAACGCTACGATAGCTTATGTATTCGCCGGTCCGGGTTATTTGAAATTGCTGCAGTAAGCTCATCAATTGATAGACCCTCTCTTTTTAACCCCTTTACAGCTACTCAGGCTACTGATTAGTTCCGTACCTGTGAATCTATTCACCTAATATATACATGCCGAACTGCCGGTTGTCCGTACTGTACCCATGTAAAGCCTTCAAACATTAAGAAACCGTTACAGTCAATGAACAAAAGTTTCATAGTAGGGATCATTTCCTGCTCCTTATCCTACTGATGGTCTATGCTGCACTGGCCAAACTGAATGATTTTGATAATTTTCGATTCGGCCTTAGTGAATCACCCATCATAGCTCCTTTTGCCGGTATATTGGTATGGTCCGTGCCGGCTACGGAGCTCCTTATTGCAGTGATGCTGTCCCTGTCATTCCTGCGCCTGGCTGGCTTGTATGCCTCCTTTGGGTTGATGTTGTTATTTACCTTGTACATTATTGGGATGTTAAGTTTTTATGAAGACATTCCCTGCTCCTGTGGTGGGGTATTGGAAGATATGTCGTGGGGTGTACACATTGCCTTTAACCTCCTTTTTGTATTGCTTAGTGCCTGGGCCATTATGTTGGAAAAGAAGCGCCGACGAGGACCGCCGGCTGCTTCGATAGGAAATACCACTCCTTTGCCGCAGTCGTAATTACTCCTTGCAGTTATACGCGTGAAAGCTGTTCTTCCTACTCTCCCTGCTATTCACCCTTTTTTATTGAGGATTCATTATTCAAGAACGAAACCGATCACCATTAAACCAATGTGTCATGCGTAAGAACATCCTGGAACGCCTGGAACGTATTGACCGCCTTATCCGAATCAAGGGAACCGGTACTCCTGCAGAGCTGGCGGCCAGATTGAAAATGTCTGAAAGAAATATTTACCAGTACCTCAACCTGATGAGGGACCTGGGCGCTCCTATCAAATTTGATCCCTACCGAGAAACGTATTACTACAGCGAAGAAGGTCAATTTATCATTTGTTTTCAACATACTAAGAAGGAATAAGAAATTAAACCTGATAAAAAAACGGCTTCCAAAAAGTCGACCCAGGTTACCCCGGAATCATAATACTGTACTGCAAGATGCATGCAGTGAGTGGATGTAAATTAGAATGTGAATACAGCTACTGGCATCAGCATACAGCATGTTGTTAACAATATGCTGTATGCTGTACTGTTGGTATGGATTTGCCAATAAGATATACAATAATCCAGGATACTTACTTACGGCGATATCTCTTGTAAGTGGTCAGGTATTGGCCGGTGTGTTTGATTGCATCAACAGGTGACAGGTAAATTGCCATGCTATTACTCCTAAAGAAATCTTGCAACCATGAAATCAGAGATCTTGCAATCAAAAGACAAGGAAGATGTAACCATCTCGCAGGCATCGGAAGTGGCTCCTGTGGGAGAAGGTGTGGAGCAAGAGGTTCAGTCCACGGGGAAAGTCGAAAAGAAAGCCGGCAAGCGAGTGGGCTATAATTACATCATTGTAAAGAGTTATAAAGAGAGTCAGAAGAATGATGTAGTGAAATGCCTTTATATTAAAAGTCTGACGAATTGGGGCTTTTGTGTGATCAAGGAGGGAGTTATGGGGATACGAAAGATAATGAAGGAAGGGATATCATTGACAGACTAAAATGGCAAAAGGAACTCCATGAACAGCTAGAGGATAAGGTTCGGATACCACGTCTATTGGGGCATTTTGAAGAAGGAGGGAATTATTATCTGGTGATTGAACATATTCGAGGGAAGGCGTTGCAGAAGGTTTGTTCTGAAAATCGCACAGTTTTGCGAGAAGCAATAATAACTGGTAACAAGTTGGGCAAACAGCTTTTAAGCTATTTAATTCAGATCACTGATATCCTCTCTGTATTGCATGGGCAAAAAATAGTGCACAGGGATGCTACACCCAATAACTACATGGTAACTCCAGGTGGAAGGGTTGCATTGATAGATATGGAAATGTGTTATGCCCTGGATACTCAATTTCCTACTCCCCATTTCCACTGGGCACCCACGGATATATGTCAACCCAGCAGGAGGCCATTCAAACGCCTACCACGGCCGAAGACATCTTTGCATTAGGGGCTATTATTTTACATATGTGGAGTGGGGTGGCGCCGGGCAAGCTTACCAGGGAACCCCTGGAGGTATTACAAAAAAAAAAAGTAGCCTTTTTATACCCAATCAGTCAATTGCAGCCATAGTGCTAAGTTGTCTCACTCCCGAGGATATTGCTCGCCCTTCGGCTGCAGAGGTCAGGGAAGTACTGGTACAATATAAAAATGACCTCAGAAACAAGGCAACCAGACCGGATAACCAATCTGGATTATTTAGCAAGGAAGAAATACTGAATACGCTACAGCATACGATCAATACTTTGTCTACTCCCTTATTAGCTGACGAGGGGAAAGGATGGTTTGCTGACGATATGACGCCTCCGGTGGGCGACGATAAGCATAAGCTGCGCAAGCAATGGTATGCTAGCTACAATCGGGGTGTTACAGGTGTCATGTACCTGCTGGCGCAGGCTAAAAAGGCAGGCCTCGATGTGGATGTTACATGTCCTTATGTTGACAAGGCGCTTGAGCTGGTAAAGCTTAAATACATTAATAGACTGGCAAAAGCATCTGGTGGCTTGCATTATGCGGCAGATGGTATTGCAGCGGTGTTGGCTTTGTCTGTACGGCATGGATTGATAGAAGCTTCAGAGGAACATCTGGACTGGATCGACAAATTATTGGATAAGAACAGTGATTTCCACAACATGATTGGTGGAGTAGCCGGCCAGGGCATGGCTAATATGGTTTGTATGGCATTTATCAGCCCGGCTACTTTACGGGATCGCCTGGAACGTTATGCCAAATTTTTGTCTGATAAACAGGAAGCCAACGGTTCTTGGACAAATGGATTCGTGAAAAAGAAATACAGACGCAGAAAAGTTAAGAAAGTTAATCCGGGTTTTGCCTTTGGTATGGCCGGCACCATTTATTTTTTATTGAGTTGGAAAAATGTTACCCTGACATTAGAATAGTACAGGAAATGGTAAAAAAGGGGCTACAATGGCTTATGAAAAAGGCTACCAAGAAAAACGACACTTATTTATGGCGTTCCTCGAGGGATAAAGAGTTGAATTATGGTTGGACTGATGGTAGTAGTGGCATTGCTCTGACATTTATAAAGGCCTATGAATGTACAGGAATGGTTGCCTACAAACAATTTGCCATCGGTGCTTTACGAAGCATCCCTCCTGCTATTACCGATACCAATCTCAGTCAATGGCAAGGGCTCAGTGGGCTTGGCGAAGTATACCTAGAAGCCTGGAGGGTGTTGAGGGAGCAGGAATGGCTGAACAGGGCTGGATGGATAGTCCAGGTAATTATGCAACTGAAAAAGAAACATCCTAAGTATGGAAATTTTTGGTTGGTAGAACATGAACGCCAGCCAGTAGCCAATTTTATGATTGGCAATAGCGGTGTTATGCACTTCCTGTTGAGATATTGCTATCCACAGGAAATAGGATTTCCGATGTCGGTATAAACCCATTACATTAAATTCATTGTATGAACTATGCAAAGGTTATTGGCTCTGCGTTGCAGTTATTCCCTAAAAAGATAAAGGTTACGCTTATTGATGCTGCTAGCGGAAATAATATCGGCAAACATTTCATTCCGGCTGTACAATTACCGACAGCCTTTAACAGGCCTACTATTCTGGAGGTTGATAATATTAAGTGGCGGGTGTTAAAAGCCGATCCTGTATTGGCCGATGATTTTCTGTTTAGCAAAAGCTTACCCTACAAGTTCTGAATTCGGATAATACTAACACGGAGGAATTAATGTTTAGTTTACCTACAGTTTGCAAGGAATTGCCAGTAACTGGTACGTCCAGTTTATACCATGCATTTACCTTGGAACTTGATAAATTAGAGTGGCGGCAAGTTGAACTTTTGCCCCTTGGTCAATCTGGAGAAATAGAAGAAGCTATCAAAATAATTGAAACAATCCTTACTGGGCAGTCCAATCCTTTACTTGGTTATGACCAGCAGTACAGCAGAAATGACTCCATATCATCAGGATTGTCAATTCCCTGGAGTGGTTTTTGCGATCTGTTGCCCAACCCTAGATTAGGCCATGTTGTATTGAAGAATAGCGGCCTTATCCAGAATGGATTTGCAATTCGTTCAGAAGGATATACCTATTATGGCATTGTGGTTGATGGACTAATCCAAAGGCTTTGCCTAACACAGTTTGAATGTGCTGACGACGAGTTTATGCAGGTGATTGGTACCTATCAATTGATGGTGGTGGATTGGTGCGGGGCCAGATGTATGAGTGCAGAAGCAGGAGAAAATCCTGCAAGTGAGTATGTTGAATTATAAATCCTCGTTATTTTATTTTTCCCTTTTCCCTTCTTTTGAAATACTGTAAATGTGTTTATGCATAATGAACAGCGCTTTTGCATTTCCATTTTTCGGGTCGATATTCACATTTATTACTTTTCCACCAAAATAAGAAATAGCCTCTGGTTGTAGGCTATAACCTGTAATAATAGTGTGAACTCCGAATTTAGTAAGGGTTGTATTTATTTGATCGCTTGTGACCGTGCCATCGTAATATCCCTGGTAATAGAAAGGACTATCACTTTCATTAAACAGTTGAGGCTGAAGAGGGGGTGTAAATGCCTGCTTCGGACTTGTATAATTAGCGCGGGCTAAGTCATTTATTTCCGCAAGGGTGTGGGGGAGTCTATTGACCGCAGGAGAAATGCCGCCATGAACAAATAGCCAAGGGCCAATTTTCTCGATCATATTTTTAGTGAGTAGCCAATGCCACAACTCGGTATTGCCGTTGTAGAGAGCCGTGATGGGCTTTTACTATTAATTTTTCTCAGCATAGCGGGGATGGGTGGAAAGCCATTCACCATTAAATATTTTGTGGTTTCCCAGGATAAAATGCACATAGCCACCTGCCCGGCGGGCTTGCTCTTCTAGTGAGTAAATGAACCAAAGGCATTCTGCCGACTGAGTAGTATGATCAAAAAAAGCAATCGCCAATGATTACGAGGTGACCTTCTCCAAAGGTCCATTGCAGGTATTTATTGACAATCTTTCTTTTCAGCAGTTGTGTACAAAAGAATTGGAAGGGCCCCTCTATATCGGCTATTACAAAAATTCGTTTAGGTAGGCTATACTCTACTGGTTCGTTGCTCAATGCCTGTTTTAGCCGCAATGAATAGTACCGGTCTGATTTTCCCGGATAATCTACTTGTAAGTCTATTTTGAATCTTTGCATCATAGCATTACTATTCTTCTTTTTTAGACGATATCCTGAAAAGAATTCTCGCAGGTCTTCTTTTACCGTAATCGGGATGGCTGTTATTTTCTTGTAAGCCTTTTTATTGTAAGTGTAATAAATTAGAGGGTTATCATCATACAGATTGTTTTTGGAAGCTTGGGCAGTACTATCCAGGAACAACCGGTGAGGAATTGTTGGGAGCTTTCCTTTCCTTTCCTTGAAATAACTGTTGATGGTTTTGAGGCCTCCATTGGCCGAGATGATAATATAGTGCCTGTCTAACAAATTGTTTTGATGCCTGAGGATGCTATCAATAGTTTTATTACGGCAAGCAGGGCAGCTGGCATGCATAGGGAGTAGTAGGAATGTGAGGGAGTCGGCTAATTTATCTTCCGGTATACCAAAGTTGGTAGTAGCCACCAATCCATTGAAAACAGAATCCTGCAAACCAGGTGATGTTATGAGATCTACCTTTTCGAGCTTTCTGCCTGGCTTGCCACAGCACATAATAGCTATTGCTATTAATGATATAAATAGTGATTTCATAGATGCTGTTACTTTTGCGTCGAGGGCTTGTTGAGTGAGAGTTGCCCTTGCTGGTGAAGTTTGTCAGAATACTCCAAGCGCACAAAATGGATCGCTTGTTCATCTTCAGCTTTTATCCGGATATAAATCCCACCATCCGGTGTAAAGAAAATTGACTTGAATGCATCCAGCCCATCGTTTAATACTGATTCGCCAATGACCTTAAAATTTTCATTTAAAATAATAAGACTTCTTTCCCTTTCTTTCTTTTTTGCCAAGTAATTGGCTATAGTTATTTTTGTTTGGCGAAGCGTAAGTATCTTTTCTGGTGAGGATCATAATAGATGGTGCCGTATGCATCCCGAAGGTAATATTCTCTGCGGCTTTCGCCGCTGTCAATTGTGTTTTGAGAAACTGGTAAAATGGTACCTGATTGGAACTTGCTTTTTGCATAATAAGCGTTGTTTAAATCGCTTAAGTTAGTTTCATAGATATTTGTGTCTGCCGGGAAACTAAATACAAAATTACCGCGATCGTTAACACAGTAACTGTATTCAAGGAATGAATAGCCATATAGGTTTTCACGATAGAGGGATGGCAGCTGGTAGTATAGCTTTTGGGTACCATTTGTCAGGTCAAAGCCACCTATGACGTTCCACCGTTGTTGGGCTTTCAAAGAGGATTCCATGGAGATAGGCTGTATACCTGTATATAATGTATTATTTCTTAGTATAGCAGGAGTTTCGTTGTTTATTATGGCTTTGGCATTTGGTGCTTCGAATAGGTCAATACTATCCTTTATCACCCTGGCGCTATCCATTAAAACCATTCGCTTTTCGTTGATAACAAAAATGCTATCATAGTTTACCACATATGTAAACCCCTTAGCAAATTTTCTTTGTAGGCGTATTGTGTTAGCCAATTTTTGAGTCTTAAAATCGTAAATATTTAGCGATATGGTTCTTTTGTCAAAAAAAAGCAATATAGGGTTTCCCTTTATTTATAAAATAGTTAAAGGTCCTGATTTGATTGTACGAATTTGAATCTAATAGGAAGTGTAGGCTATCGCTCTGTGGCTGTAATTCAATAGTGTCGTAGGTGGGTTCAATAAATTTAAATGTACTTGCAATTGGCTCAGGTACTTGTTGGCATCCAATGAAAGCCAGGCAGCTGAAAATATAGAACCAAGCATAAATTATATACTGCTTCATTTCATTTTTTTTGACATAAACAATAATACCAATCTGTTGGTGTAGACAATTGTTGCAGGTAGAGTTAAAATTAATCAGCCTGCCTGCAATATTATTTCAGTGAAATGTTATATTTTAATGGCTATCACGCTAACTAAAGCAGCGTATAGTAGTTTTATCTCCTCTTCTTAGCGGAGGCACGTTTCTGCCTGACTTAGCGTAGAATTGTTTCTGTAACCACATTCGCCATTATGTAAATGAAGAAGCTAAACTTTACTAGTGGTATCTCTTGCATCATTCGGGTTAGAATTTGAGGTATTATTGGCAGTTACCTGAATAGGAAAAATATCTGAACCAATACCTGTCCCTGTTATTATAGAAATATGACACGAAAATCTTAGGGTATTGTCACCAACACAGGATACAATAGGGTTGTTTTGGTCACTTCCAATTCCGCTAAAGGATCGGAGTGTTCCATTATCTGCCGAATTGGCTTGTTTCAAATCTTTTGAATTCCCAGGTAATATCGCGGCTGTTACAACTGATGCAGTCATGAGAATAATACCCAATATTGACAACTTTCTTGCTGATGTATTTTTCATAAAAGTAATTAGTTAGGTGAAATTGGATGCGTATCTCTTACTATTTATTGTTATAAAAGAAGCAGGTATTTTAATAGTAATGAAATTGAAGTTTCTTCAATGTCGTTACTATCGATTTAGTCCTATTCAACGCTTGTTGTGTCATGGCCGTTATTAGGATCAGTTAGTGAAGTATTATTAACAGTTACTTTGGTAGGGAATGCGTTGCTTGCTGGACCGGTGGCAGATGCTGTAAAGTGGCAGGAAAAATTAAATCGTTGTCTGCCACGCAAGATAAAATACCCTCATTTATATCGCCTCCAACACCGCTTTTTTGAACGTAAAGTTCCATCGTTTGTTGAACCGTCTTTCTGCAAGTCATTTTGCTTTTCTGTAACGCAACTGTGATTTTGGCAGAGGCCGCCAATATTACTAATGAAAGTACAGATGTTGGTTTCAAAAAAACATAATATAGCTTTTACTATTCAGGAATGCTTTTCTTATTTATACAGAAACAACTTTCCCATTCTATAGTGAAAAAGTTGTTTCTGTATTAGTTATTATAACGACTTATGCCTTACTAGTTGTATCAACTGAGTCGTTAGGATTGGAATTGGAGGTGTTGTTAACGGTTACTATATTAGGAAATGCATCGGAACCAGCACCTGTTCCAGTAACGCCGTCTATTGCTGAATTATGGCATGAGAATACCAGATCGTTGTCTGCCACGCAAGATAAAACGCCCTGGTTAAGATCATTACCATCACCACTTTGAGAACGGAGTGTTCCATTATCTGCGGAATTGATTTGTTTCAGGTCGTTGGATTTTGGTAACATAGCTGCAGTTACTGCAGAAGCGGCCATGAGTACAATACCCAGAATGGACAGCTTTCTTAATGATACTTTTTCATAAAAGAATAATTTTAATGTTAATTAATTTGAATTCACTTGGCCAATGAATGACGATACGAAATTATTAATAGTGGCTGCACAAATTTTGCAGTGTAAAGTTACTTTTTAGCAGGAACCTAGGAAATAATGAAGCCGGCAGATGCTATTAGAGCAGCATGCCGGCTTCATTAATACTATTTTCGTATAGTATACTAATCTGTAGTTATAGGATAAATATGATTTTTAGGTTCAAAAAATAGTAATATTTTATCACCTTTGGTGTTGACCCTATAAAAATTTCCGTTTGCAATCAGCAGAGCCTCGCTTTTTCCTTCAGCATGATGTGTGTCAGTATTGATCACTTTTCCTCCGTAATATGTACTGATGGTATCGGATACAATAGTATGGCCTGTTACTATATGCCTTACTCCGAAACTTTGAAGTGTACTATCAATAATTGACAATATTTCTTTTTACCATCATAGTAACTTCGATACCAAAAAGGGCTGCTAGAGGGGTTCATAATATAGTTCGACTTGCTATTGCCATATTCATAATTATCCTTGGCTTTTTGCCAAATAGGGTCGAGCGAGTTGATTAATCTCGGTCACCGACAGATGAAGCTGATTTAGCTCACGGGAAATACCGCCATGTACATAGAGAATATTTCCAATTTTTTCAACAATATTTTTGGTACGTAGCCATTTGCCAAGTTCACTGTTTTCTGCGTATAATTGAGTTAGTTGTTTGCCCAATATTGATGCACTTTCTTTATATTTTTTATCTGTATAGTGATGAATACCTTGAGATTCATGATCTCATGATTCCCTAAAATAAAATGGACATAACCTCCTGCAGATTTCGCTTTTCCTCTAGCGAATAAACCAACCATAAGCACTCTGTAACTTGCTTGCCTCTATCGAAAAGGTCTCCCGCCAAGATCAAATGGCCATTCCCAAATGTCCACTGATAATTACTATCAATGACATTATTGTTCTGTAGCAGTTTCCTGAACTGATCAAAATTCCCTCTATGTCAGACAATGCAAGTTGTTTTTCCGGCTTTCTAAATTCTGCAGGTTCTACATCCAAGGAGGTTTTTAATGACACCCTAAACGATTTCGGGTATTCGTCGGTCATAACATTAAATTCAGCCTTGTTTTTACCTTTGTCTAATAGTAAGGTTGAGGTAAGTTTTTGATCTTTATTAAGATAATTTGTATTTGTACTGTCGCCTTCATAAAATACATAAGGGCCATCATGTTGTATTGCCATTTGTTTTTTTTAGAAGTGCAGTGAGCGCTTTCCCGTTATCAAATCGGGGATCAACTTTTCGTTTGTCAGCTTTTAGTAAAAAGCCATTTTGATCGATAATTTCAAGTGTTGGATAGCTTTCGATTAAAAGCTTTTTGATCAGGTCGTGCTGCTGCCCCTTCCCTTCTGTATATAACTGTGTGCCGCCAGCACTAGTATATTTCCCCTGGGCTACGCTTTTAAGCCATCGATTCTTATCTTTATCAACAGAGACACTTATAAATACAATATTGGTATCATTAGAAAATTGTGCTTCCAATTTCCTTAAAGCTGGCGCCATTTGTACACAACCAGTACATCCTGTGAACCAGAAATCAAGAACAGCTATTTTACCTTTAATTTGTTCGTTATTGAATAGATTACCAGTAATATCCATCAAAGTAAATACCGGGGCATTAGTGGTGTTCCATTTCCTCCTGCGATCTAACTCTACGGTCTTAACTTCCTCCTTAAACTCCGGATATCCTGGCTGGGCATAATAATCTGCTAAAATGGCTTCTATTTTTTGCGTGAACCCTACCGATCTTAAAGCTCCACCCGCGTCACAAAAGGTATAGGCCATAAGATTCTCTCGTACAACACCTGTATATTTTTCTTTTATCTGGTTATATATATATACAAATTTGTCATCTGGATTTAGGAATAATAATGTTGAATCAGCCTCATTGGTTTTAAAGAATTTTCCGCGTTTTCTGTAAAGTTCATCTGTAAGTATATTCCAGGAATAATCAGCCGGAAAAATATAATTACGCTCATATCGAAGCCACTTGGAGGACGCATTGTCCATGGTTGAATCGTAAATTTTGCAAAGATCCTCGTTTGATAACCCAAATTGGTTAACTGGCCCAATTAGCGTAGATCTTCTAATTGAATGAAACTTATGCATCCTGATCTTTTCGATATGTCTCAATACGCGGTCTTTTAAATCCAGGTAAGCGAGCTTTGAAATATTTGCCGCATTAAGAATTTTCAACCAGTCTTTTGTTTTTCGATTTAAATACTCATTCCAGGCAAGGTAATCTTGAACGGAAGTTACAGGCTTTTATCCCCATCCGAAAGACCTTCAGGAGTTCCGCGAATAGTATCTAAAAATAATTCGACTTCTTTGCTAAGCTGAAATTTTTCTGAACCCCTCCCTGTGAATACAATTTTATTTCCAATATGGCTAATGTATATACTGTCGCCAGGTTCAGCAAGATAAGCCATTGTACGAGAGAAATAATTGTTAAACAAGGCTACGGGTACCTTAGTGTTAACTTCCCATTTCGTGTATCCATTCTTCAATGGTTGCTTCATTTGCTTTATTATCCAAGGATCAAAACGTTCAAACAGGAAAGGGTATATATTGAGCGTTAAGGTATCTAAATGGTTTTGAATTGGACCCTCAATGATTACTATTTTGCTTTGACTTCTAGGATTAACTTCCGACGATGCACTCAATTGAATACATGCTAATAGTAAAACACCGAGTACTTGTTTTGCTTTCATTTCTTTTTTTTAATATCATTAGTTTTCGTAGTTCTTATGACACTACTAGTAACTACGGTCACAACCTGAAAAATCAAACCTTAATCAATTTAGGTTATAGTTTATGCTGTCACTTTTAAGTGTTCAATAAGATTATGATTACGATCATAGGTCCTCTGGTCTTTGTGAACTGTTGTTTTTGAAAATGAAACTAGCAGTAATAATATTACGTAGAATAAAATAGCCATGCATAGAATGATACTAGTTCTTTTTCGGGAAGAAGATAATAATTGTCTGTTCATTGTAGTATTTTTTAGATTTGAATTCAATTGTTATTATGTAAAGTGGGATTTTCAAATCCAAAAAAGAACCTGTTTATTTCTGAGCGTACAATTGCTAAGGAAAGATAACTGCTATTTGGAAAAAAATGTTTTCCGTAGTTACAAGTATGTCAAAGAACAAAAATTTGTTTAGTAATAGCGAGTTTTAAAATTTCAGTTTGCCTAAGTATTACCAAAGAAACCGTAATCTTTAGTTGTAACCAGGATTTTGCTGAAGGCCCATTATTTTAACATCTTGGCCTGGAATAGGAGCAATAGCCCTATCACTTGGATAAGGCAGCAAATTTTGAAATCCAGGAAAAACATCTGATCTTTGCACGCTTTTTTTCCACCTTTGCAAATCCCCATCCTGAATCCTTCAAAGCATAGCTCCTTCCTTCTTTCCTTATAAATAGAATCTATTAATGCGTTTCCTGTAGCTGTTATATCGGCGATTGTTGGATCAGCTCTTTTTCTAATCGCATTGAGATAGAACTTTGCAGTGTTGTCATCGTTTATTTTTGCAGAAGCTTCGGCGGCTGTCAGGTACATTTCTGAAGAGCGAATGATCGGAGGGTAATAATCTATTGAGGGATGATATCCTAGCCCATTTGCCACACCTTCAGGGAATTTTTTAGTTTGCCAATCGGAGCCTGAATTAACAACCCAGGTATTTCGAATATCATTTAAGTTTTCACTTAAGATGTTTGCGATATCCGCCGTTGCTCTATAATAATCGTAAAAGGTAAATACCTACGTAGGTACTGGTTGCGCCATTTTGATAGATAGGTACTACTTGGAACAGGACTTCTGTTTGAGTGGGGTTTTTGTTCTTAAAGATATCTACAGGATACCCAGCAGCGATCGTCATTAATGGGGACTGTTTGATAACTTCAATTGATAAATTTTCGGCGGCTTTGTAATCTTCTTTAAATAAATATATCCGCTAACAAAGCCTTAGCTGCTTGTTTGTTCATTATCCTGCAATCGTTTAGAAAAGTAGGCAACAAGACAAGAGCCGATTGCAGATCAGCAACAAGATTAGTATATACTTCAGCAACGGTTTGCCGGCTGTATGGTTTTGTTATGTCTGATGTAGTAATATAGGGTATTCCCGGATGACCGGCATTTGCCGTAAATAGATATCCTTGGGCGAAAATATTTAATAGTTTGAAGTGTACCAGGGCTCTAATAGCATAAGCTTGTCCTTTTAAGTCTTGGACTTTTTATTGTTTTCTGAACTGTATTTGTCTATATTTTCAATGACATAATTACAAGAGCGTATAATCTGATATAAATCCCTCCAGGCACCATTCATAGATGTTCCTGCATTTGAACTTTGTGCATCTATAAGTTGAGACCAGTTATTATGTAATGCTAATGGTACACTGCTATTTGAGATTTTGAGCTCGTCAGAAATTAACCCGGAGTATGCCTCAAGAGTGGAGCTTTCATATTTAGTGCTTAATAAAACGTAAATTCCATTCACAAAATCTTGCATAGAGTTTAGGTCTTTAACATAACTCTGCTTATTTAATAAGCTATTATCCTTTACATCTAAAAAGGATTTCTTACAGGATAGTGAATAGAATGCTAATATCAGTATAAGTAAAATATATTTTGAGTGTTTCATACCGAAGGGTTTAATTCATGTCTAGTTTTGAAACATGAAATGAATAACTAAAAGGTTAGGTTTAATCCAATAGAATACGAACGGGCCTGTGGATAAAGAATGCTCCCAAATCCTGAAGGGCCAACATTTTCGGGGTCCTGGCCAGAATATCTTGTCCAGGTAGCCAGGTTGTGGGCTTGCATAAAGATCCGTGTTGAGGTTAAATGAAGTCGTTCTATCCAAGCCTTTGGAAAGTTGTAGCTTAGTCCAATGTTTGCCAATCTGATAAAATCACCTTCAAATAAGTATCTGGTGGAAGGGAGAGTTCCCTGATCAAGGATTGTTCCTGATGATGAGAGGGCTTGACCATTGAGCAATCTTCTTGGATTATTTGCAATATCTCCTGGTTTCCGCCAACGATCGAGGGCTTTTTTGTTTGGTTAAGATATGGATCACCACTCATATTTCCATCGTTCTGTAATTTAGAATCTGCATATATCTGAGAACCATATTGATAATAAAAATCAATGGAGAGACTTAAATTGTCATAACTGAATAGGTTTCTGATACTTCCGAAACCATCAGGCTGTGCTTTGCCTACGATGGATGGTTTTGCAGCATAGTAGTTTTCGGTTGGTTTTCCGGTAGAATCCATCCATTGCGGCCGGCCATTTTCGGAATTTACTCCTACCCATTTAGGAAGAAAGTAAGAGTTGTATTCGTAACCCACTTCATTGACGAGATTAGTGCCTGCAACTGTATTGCGAGGAACAAATGATTTTGTCAACTTATTTTGATTCTTACTCCAAATGGCTACTATATTCCAGCTAAAATCCTTTTGACGAAAGATTTGCGCTGAAATTGATAGCTCAATTCCTTGGTTTTTTACATCGCCTATATTTCCCGTTAAAGTAGAGGCTCCGGTTCCTAAAGGAGCAGTGATATCATATGCAATGAGGTTTTTTGTTTTTCGTGTATAGATGTCTGCAATTAAATTGATTCGATCCTTAAACAGGCGTATTTCAACTCCGCCATCCCATGTGAAGGTTTGCTCCCATTGAATAGAGGGATTTCCCGGGCTTCCTTCAATGGGAAACACTGCTGTACCATTCATAAAAGAAACTAAGGCAAGAGGATCGAAGCGAAGGCGGTCAGTAATAGCCGCTGAATTACCCGCTTGCCCTATGCTTCCCCGAAACTTCAAATAGCTTAACCAACTGCTTGCAGGTTTCATGAATGGTTCTGCGCTAGCTAGCCATCCTGCGCCAGCAGACCAATATGTTCCAAAGCGGTTATTTTTCCCAAAACTAGATGAGCCATCAGTGCGGATGCTGCCAGATAAATAATATCTTTCGAGAAATCCGTAACTAACCTGCCCGAAGTAGGATAAGAAGGTTTGTTTTGATGTATTACCGAAGGCGGCACCGATGGAGTTGCCTCCGTATAATTGATCTTGATCTGGGTTGGCCGTAATGTCATCCTTCGAGAGAAAGATAAATTTGCTATTTTCAATACGTGCTTCTTGTCCTCCTAAAACACTTAAACTATGTTTGTTAGACCATTGTTTGTTATACTGTAACAAGTTAGTGTTAATGATATTGGCTGTTCTAAAAGTTTGTTCTCTGATATATCCCTTTGCAATGCTTACTAAAGGATGATTTTTTTCCTTGGCTTCGTTCAACATGAAATCAGTACCGAAGGAAGAACTGAAGGTAAGATTCTTAAGAAGTTTTATTTCGGCAGCTAATTTGATAAGGCCTCTATAGGCTCTACTGTTGTTAATATCGAGTTCAGTCTGGGCAACAGGATTGGGAAGTAAAAGCCCGCCGGATGGCCCAAGGCCATAAGGAAATGTATAGTTATAATTGCCATTTATATCCCTGATAGGGTTGAGGGGAGAGATTGCAATTGTAGAAAGAAAACTATTAAAGTCTGAATTAGAATATTTTTGTACGTTATAGGATAGGGCGGAATTTAATGTGATTCTAATCCACGATGTAGGTCGGTGTTCGTAGTTAAGCCGAATTGATTGTCTGTCATATCCTGTTTTTTTGCAACACCATTCTGTTTAGTATACTCAAGATTTAGGTAAAAGTTGGATTTGTCATTTCCTCCGGACATAGAAACCTCATTAATTGTAGTTATAGCTGCTTTATTCAATAAAGCAGCTGACCAGTCTGACTGTGTGTAAAAGGCTGTATCACCCGGTGAATTTATGATTACCGGAAACTTTTGTCGTAGGTCAGTCAAAACGGATGCATCATTGGGGTACATTTTGGGGTCGCTATTTCGATACGATTCCGTTATTAGTTCGAGGTATTCCGACTGATTTAGCATTTCAATCTTGCCTTCTAGCGCGCTGGAGACATCTGTTTGGTTACGAAAATTAAACACTGTTTTACCGGCTTTACCTTTTTTGGTGGTTACTAATATCACTCCGTTGCTGGCTTGTGAACCGTATAGAGCTACGGCTGAGGCATCTTTTAATATGGAGATTGTTTCAATATCAGAGGGGTTAAATTGTGCCAGGGGTTGGTGATCCTATTTGTATTGGTTGCGTCGCCTGGTGGATTCTGTGAAACTGGAATACCGTCAATCACAACGAGCGGGTTTCTGAAAGATTCACCATTCACTGGCTGTGCGCCGGTGGCGATGCCACGCAACACGAAATTACTAGTTGGGCTGCCTGGCTGTCCGCTGCCGCTCGTCACAAGCAGGCCGGGGACGAGGCCCTGCAGGCTCTTGTCGAAGCTCCGGTTGGGGAGCGTAGCGATTTGTGAACCCTTGACGACTGTCACCGCTCCGGTATTAGACCGTGATGAAATTTTGTTATAGGCTACTACCACCTCTTCTTCCTCCTTTACTGCAATCGGCAACTTGATCTCCATAATCAAACCTTTCACCTTCACCTGCTGTGTAACGTGCCCAACAGAGCTTACGACAAGTACAGCATCGTCCTCGATCTCGGAAAGCTGGAAGATGCCAGCTTCATCTGTCGTTGTACTCATATCGGTTCGGCGAACAGTAATGGTAGCGCCTGCGAGAGCATCCCCTTTTCATTCATCACTTTGCCGCGCATGGTGATCTTTTTTGTCAGGAGCGGGTATTTTGTTAACGACAGGGATGACCGCCATCTTTTCTGCGCGTGATTTTACGATCACTATTTTTTCTAAAATTGTATAAGTAAGCGGCTGATTCCTGAAGCAGATGCCCAACACATTGTCGAGCGAAGAATTGGCTACCTCAATGGTCACCTTATTGGCCTTTTGCAACTCACTTTCGGTATACACGAAACTATACCCGGTTTGTTTCCGGATCTCTTTAAACACCTTATCCAGGGTCGCATCCCGGAAGGAGAGGGTGATGTCCTGGGGAAGTTCTCCCCGGCCTGGCAGACTAAAAATTAATAATAGCAATAACGTTGTGAGGGTGTACTGTTGCCAGCGACGAGGCTTGTTAAATAAGCCTGGGCTGACTTGCAGTTGTTGTCGGTCGGTTGTTGTAGAGCGTTGCATTGTCAATGTATTTGTTCAAAATGATGGATGAGGAACAAGGTAAAATGGTGCATTTTAATATGGCATGCGTACCTTCATCGGACAGGTCAATTTGAACAATCGTAGAACAGTTAATGTATTTGATCCTGGTATTTTCATAGGAATAGAATTCCAGGTTGCCCCTGTGAAAGGGCAATGAACCTTAAAGGATAATGAATCAAAAATGACGTTGCTTAATGTTGTAGCTCAAACTGTGGCTTGTATCCTGCCAACTGCACAAAATCCACAGATCATGGATAAGTACTACAGTTCAGGTTTTGAGGATCGGTATAAAAGCGAAACGGCGGCCTTCACTTCGTTTCGGAAGTAATGCCGCCGTTTAATAGCTGTCTTTAATGGCTGTACTGTACGCCCTGCGTTCAGTATGGATGATACTTGTTGTGCCATAATCAATAATTGCCTTAATGCTCATACAAATTAGCTTAACCAACACTCCAACAGGAGTGTATTGTACCAGGAATGGATCGTTAATTACAGGATAGGTTAATGGTTGATGTATATGATAGCTCAAATAGTTATGACTTATTCGCTTCTCTTTACGGTTATCTTTTTCCCTTCTATCTCAAATCTTACCTTCTCTGTTAACTCCAGGATCTTCAACAACTGACTCACTGGTACGTGGCGGAAATGCCCATTACATTGAATTTATCAACGGGCAGGGCACCCTCATAGACCACCTCTACATCATAATTCCTGGCTACTTCACGCATAATCTTTTCAATGGGGGCGTTATTGTAAACAAAAACTTCATTTTTCCAGGCTATAGCCTCTTCTGTATCGGCCTCGGTTACTTTCAGCTGATCATTCTTAGCATTTAATGTGGCCTGCTGACCGGGGAAAGAAGTTGAGAGCGGCGGGCTGCAGGCCCTCCTCCTGTAACGGGAACAGGAGTTACTCTTACACTTCCTTCCAACAGGGTCGCTTTTATCGTTGATTCCTCATTATAACTCATTACATTAAAATGGGTACCCAATACTTCCACTTGCATACCATTCACCTTAACCAGGAAAGGCCTTCTTTTAGTAGCCATTCCGGCCTTTTGGTGCTGCAGGCTCTTGGCTACTTCAAAATAAGCCTCACCCGTTAATTCCACCACCCGTTCATCTCCTGTAAATGCAGTAGGATATCTTAAAGAGGACACTGCATTCAACCATACGATGCTGTTATCGGCCAACACGATCTTATATCGTCCACCTTTGTTGGTGTTGATCGTATTATAGGTTATTTCCGACTGCTGGTTTCCATTTTCGGATTTATGGTATTCTATGGCCCCACTTTCCTGTTTTACTACCTGCATTATACCCTGCTGGGCCAATTGCCCACTATTTACAGTGTCCAGGTTGATCTTATCACCATTGGCCAAGACCAATACAGCATTGTTGCCAGTTGAGCTTCCACATCGTTTTTATACCGTTCCTTACCTGCTTGTACAAGGGGCTCGCTGGTTTTGCTGGTTGTCGTAAAATACCAAAGGCCCAAACCTATTACCAGTAAGATACCCGCTACCCCTGTATACCGGAGCCAACTGAAATGCTTTACGGGCGTTCCTGCCAACTCTGGCGCCAGGGTAAGTATCTTATCCCAGGTTGCTTTCTTATCTTCACTATGTGTAGCAAGATCCCTGCTCATGCGGTACTCGTCGCTCAACTCCTCAAACAACGCTTTGTTATCAGGATGTTCATTTATCCATACATCCAAGGCCCGCTTTTCCTGGTCTGAAGCGACTCCTTCGAGGTGTTTGATGATCAAGGATGATATAGGATGCAATTCTTTCCGCATGTTGTTGTTTATTGGGCCTTACAAAACTGCGATGATAAATATATTTTCTTACAGTTCGTTTAAACCCTTCGACAATCTGATACATATAGAACGGATAAATGGAAGATTGTCCCGGTCAAACAAGAAACTATTTTGTGTTTTTCTTCAGAAATAAATGGATTTAGCAATCTGTATAGGTACATGTTAATTTATCATTAACCGTGAATTAATTTATTGTAAAATGAAGTATGGATGCGTGCTAGTCAGTAGAAGAAAAACGACAAAAACTAATCGTTGTTAGTCTATGCAACAGTCAGTGTGCAGTAAATACATACCGGAGACAAGGAGATTGAGTAGTGAAATAACGATTACCAGCCGGCAGGCAGGAAACAAATAAGGAGTGATACGATGCGAAGATGATCAAACAAAGCAACACGCAATAGTTTTTGGCTAATACTTTTGGTTACGCACTGTTTTGTCGGTTATCTGCAATAGTTCGGCAATCTCATTGTTTTTGCGGCCTTCGAGGTAGGAGAGGGTAAATACGGCCTTGCACTGCTGTGGCAATTTTTCAATTTCCGTGTAAATATGATCGAGTACATCGGCCTTGATCTCATCGCGCAGCATCACCTGGTCTGTTTCGGGTAGAAGCTGGTTTATAAGTTCTTTTTGTTGGCTGTTTTCTTTGGCGTTATACTTCAGGTAATCATAGCAGGCGTTGCGGGCTGTTACAAATAAGAAGGCACGGATCTTATCGTGGGTAGGAAAGTTTGGGTGCAGGCGCCATAGTTTTACAAAGGTTTCGGCAGTGATATCCTGGGCTTCCTGTCGGTTATCTACCATGCGCTTGGCGAAGTTGAAAAGACGGGGATAATAAATATTATAGATAGCAGTAAAAGCACGGGTATTCCCTTGCGTAAATTGGGTCACCAAGTCTTGTCCCACCTGCTTCATCTTAGCCTGTACTTTTTTGGAATTACGAATTAAAATAATGCTATAAGGATGGATATTGGTTAACGCCAGCCTCATGGGGCCGGTATCCTGGAAGCAATGGTAGCAGCGATAAGGTGCAATGATTCTACTCGGCAACACTGGGAAATAGCACAGTAAGCTGGTAACAATGTTAATGTTTCTGTATGGAAAACCCGCAATGGCAAGTGATGATCTATGCGGGACAATCCGGGCATGAAAATAAGAAGTTCGGACGGGATTCTCCAAAAATCGTGGATTACTATTTTGAGAAATCTATGCACATCGGCGGAGGTAAGGTAAACCCGGTCGTATCAATAATGGTTTGTCTACCCAATCCATTGACTACCATTATTCCTTTTTATTGTGTAGAATTTTGCTTGCTATACCTGTGTTTGAGGATGAGGAGGCATATACCCGGATCGGGCCGCTATGGGCTGCTAATGCGGTTTAAATGCAGGTGGTTGGATGATGAACCCGGGGGCAGGAAAATGATCGGGATCAACTGTTGAATAAATGCCGGGCAAGGCCCGGCATTTGCCTAATCATACTTATGTCCTTTACTAAATAGGAATTCGCGAAGGGAAAGGGTTAGTGTTGCCTGTACATAGTTCTCTTTGATCAATCCATTGGTGATGGTGCCACGCCGGCCGGCTTCTACGGACAGGCCATAGAACAAACTGCCACTGAGGTAGCCTCCATATCCAATACTTCCACCAATTTCATTGACAGGGGTGTTGCGGATACGCAGATATGAATTATGGGTAAAAAAGCCTGCCTGGACATAATTCTTCTCATACCGGCGTCCCCAGCGCTCTACCTGGTTGGAGAATTGCACGCCCGCCGAAAGGCGCCTGCTGTCGATCAGGGAGTAACCAATGCCCCGCTGCTTCAGGTCAGTCCAGTTTTGGTAATTGTAATCCACTGCCAGGGTAAGCCGGTTCTTGTGTGTAAAAGAGATGCCGGCATCATAGGCTAGTGGTAAATAGAAAGGATCGCTTTTACCAGCTCATCCTTTTGATCACAGTAGTGCCCTCTGTAATGGTAACGGTTCTTTCGGAATTGAGTGTCGTTTTTGTAGTGAATTTGCCACCCAAGGAAAATTTCCAGTTCTTAGTGAGGTTGGCGCTATAGATGGACCCAAATTCAAAACGGAAATTGTTGTAGTAATCCCTTGTTTTGGTAACGATGGAAGAGGCGAGTGCTTCACCGGTCAGGGTTTCTGTACGGTTCAGGGATCCAAAGATGAAAGAAGAACGAACGCCTACGGAAAAATGTTTCCCAATGGAAACCGCATTGTTCCAGTAGATATTGTACAAACCACCATCTCCCTCGTAGTCTCCATCATAGGTATCATCGGATCCTTCTATGTCTTTTTGGCCGTGTAGCGATAACCTGTATAACTGAAGGGCATAAAGCCGATGCTGCTGGCCCAGAAATTATTTAATTTGGTGGCAACGGAAAAGCTTTTGATGCTCAGATCACGGCTTTTGTTGTTGGATTCTCCGATGGGTGTTCCGGCATAAGTAATGCTTCTGCCCGTAAGTGCCAGATTTACATAGATATTGCTTCTTTCCAATCCACTTAATGAAGCTGGGTTTTCAGGAATTGATAATGGGGACTGCTTAACAAAGAAATAGAACTATTGGCCATACCAATGCTGCGGTCATAAAATCGTTGTTCCAGGTCGCCGACGCCATAGATGGAGTAGGGGGCATTGTAATCCTGGGCACCTGCCTGGATAGAAACAAACAATGCTAATATGATTAGACTTTTATTCATGAATGTCTTTTTACGTGAATCTTGTGTCATGAATCGACAATGCGCGCCTAGGCGGGACAAACTGTCGATCGTAAATAGCTGTTGTTATTTTATGGTCATAACTGTCACGACCAATTGGCTTTTGAATTTCGGATGACTGCGGCTGCCCATCAGGGCCCTGTTTAATTTCTTGGTCGATCCTGGACTTTCTTCCAACACAAATACACCGCCCTGTGAACTACCTGTTGTTGTGAGTAGGTAATTGATATAAGAAGAAACATCAAAAGTGTAATTGGTATTGAGGCGATAGATGTAATCTATTGAAGGGGTGCTGTATAGTGTGGCCGATCCGCCGGCATCGGGCAAGGGGGAGCCAATGGTATTGGTGGCATCGGTTTGAGCCAGGTAAAGTGTATCGGGCAACCGGTAGCCATAGGTATCAAAAGTGGCTTCTACTGGTTTAATGACAATCTTGGCATTTAATAATTTTACCACACTACCCAAGCTCAGGATATTCCGGAGGGAAGGGAACTTCATTTTCATCATGACGCCTGTGCCTGCCTGGGTAAAGGCATAGGGATATTGGGGAGTGGTAAAGAATTCCTGCTGCCCTGCAAATTGCCGTTCCAGTGGGGTATTGGCCCGATTGGTTAAGATCTGGTTGTATTGGTAGCTGGTACGTGTCAGGGCAAACTCAATCACATATTCTTTGTAAATGGGGATGGTGGTGTGGTAATACAATTTCATGAGCACGCTGCTATCGGTATTAAATCCGAAGATGGCCCCCTTGTCATTATCTCCCACCTGAATGGAAAAGCCCCTCAGGTAGTTCAGGAAATTATCAGCACTCTTCATTTCCGGAGCCTTTGCTTTGATCTTACTAAACAGTTCGGCTCCTTTATTATCGGGTAGCCTGATCTGAAGGGAATCATTACGGCTTGGCCTTATGCGCGCAGTAACGCTTCCAAGTGGAGCGGTCAATTTGGCCGTTACGGAAGTGTTGAACAATTTGCTTGAATAGGTATAATCAGGTTGATAAGCAAGTTCATAAACGGAAAATGTTTGTGCTTGTGTGGTATCTCCAAAATACTTTTATTAGGCCTAAGGGTCATGGCCAGCGAATCATATACGGCATCGTTGGGGAAGGTGAGGTTGGCAATGGAGGCAGGTAAACCCAACTGGAAGAAGGTATTGGCCCGCGTAGTGCCCATCAGGGGATCTTCCCACCGGCCAATCAACAGTATATTGTTGTTGGAGGTTGGAAATGAATCCAATACATAGGTCGATAGGATGGGTGTGATGGTGTCGATGGTAATAACCCGGGTATAATTGTCATTGCCCATATCGCCAAACTTAATCGGTTCCTTATAGCAGGATATGAGCAAGCAGGTAAACAGGCATAGGCCAGCTAGCACAATAGAGGCAGGTTTCGGTGAATTCATACACAAATCAGGAATTATGATCAGCGCAATATATTGGGGTAAGCCTGGGTGAGTTTGTTATAATATATGGTTGTTATTGAATAATCGACGAAGGAGAGGTTTTGATCTGTAAGATTGATCCGGAAGGAAGGCCCTTTAACAAAACAATGGTTACTAATCACCGGTTGCTTAACTGGTTCAGGATCACTGGTCCCAGTCCGGCATCGTATATCCCCTGATTCTACGTTTCCTGAATAATGAATTCTGCCGTTTCTGCCTCCGCCGATTATAATAGGAAGTTCGTCGATTCAACCTGCGGGGCTATCTATTTTACCAAGACGTTTGGAGACGCTCTAAATACTTTTATTGAAAATACTGTTATGCGAGCGGGCAGGCATACAGACCTGACTTGAGATATCCTTTCTATGGCTGGCTTTACCAGATGCCATAAAGCCACACTTGCCTGCAAGGTTGGTGTAGTAGGTTGCTCCTGGTAATTGCCGGGATACTGTTTAACCAGTCCGCTTATAAAAAACTAAAAATGATGAAACAAATTGCTGTTTATGCTGCTGCCTTAGTGATTATTTTAACACCTGTTTTGCTTCTGCCTGGCTGTTCCAAGAATACAGGCGATGATGATGACCTGGTGGGTAACTGGTCTATTAGTAAAGACTTTGAAAGCGATGCCAGGAGTGAAGCAGTATTGTTTACCATTGGTAATAAAGCCTACCTGGGTACCGGTGTTTCGGCTACCAAGCGTTATAATGATATGTGGGAGTATGATATTGACACTGATAACTGGATGCGGATGAAAGCAATGCCCGGCGATGCCAGGAATTCGGCCGTAGCTTTTGCTATAGGAAACAAAGGTTATGTAGGCACTGGTACGGATGGTTATGTAGAATACAAGGATATGTATGTATTTGATCCCGTTGCTAATACTTGGGACCCCATTGCACCTTTCCCTGGAACGGCCCGTTACAATGCCATTGCTTTTACTCTGGGCGATAAAGGATATGTTGGCTCGGGATACGACGGCAGCGACTTGCAGGATATGTATGCTTATACGCCCGCTACGAATAGCTGGGAACAAGTAAATAGCCTCAATCGAAGAAGGTCGGCATCCACTGCCTTTGTAATTGATAACAAAGCCTATGTATGCAGCGGCGACAACAATGGTACGGCGCTGAATGACCTGCTGATATATGATCTGGTGACCAAAAAATGGACCGAAAAAGAAAGATCACCAATATCTCCGATGACAGTTATGACGATGACTACACTTCTATTGCCCGTATTAATGCGGTTAGTTTTGTGATGAACAATAAGGCCTACCTCGCCACGGGACAAACCGGCTCTTATTCATCTACTGTATGGGAATATGATCCCATCAATGATCAATGGACACGCAAAACTGATTTTGAAGGTAAATTACGGGAAGGGGCTGTGGCTATGACCTTGAAAAATAGGGGCTTCGTGCTTACCGGCCGCAATGGTGCGGAGTATTATTACAATAGATTCGAGTTTCATCCGGCCGATGAACAAAATGACGATGACAACCAATAAAGCAAGGCGAATCATAATAGCCGCCGTTGTTATAGCGGTGGCTATTACTTCCGTTAAATTATACTGGCAGCATCGCCAGCAATCTGCCAATGCGCTCTCTTATCGATGTTTCGCCAATGGCCAGCATTGGGGCTATGATATCCTGGTCGGAGAAAAGATAGTGATACACCAGTCTATTGATCCTGAAGCTAAGGGCAGAATTGGGTTTGCCAGTAAAGAAGCTGCTGAAGCAGATGCCCGAATTGTTATAGGAAATATAAAATTGGGTGAAACACCTGTTTTTAACGCTCATAAAATGCAGCGTACCGGTACCTTGCCTGCTCAATAATATGATGACTAAAGAGAAAGCCCGTGATAGCATTGCCTATATACTGGGATTTAAACCCGTGAAAACTACACGTCATCGTGTGTTGGTCATCGTATCTAACCTTATTCTATGGGGATTGTTCCTGGCGATGCCATTACTTATTTACCGTATCCGGATATTGGATATTACATTCTTTTATCGTGAGCTGGTAACTAAAACATTCCTGGTCGTCCTGTTTTACGTTAATTATTATTACCTGCTGCCCCGTTTTTTTCAGCGCAGGAAAATTGCCAATTATTTTTATCGATTACTGCAGCGCTATTGGTATTGTGCGCTTTGAATGTAACGACGGAGTATTTTTTCGTGAGCATTTGCGTATGAATGCGGGCCGATATTTTCTTACCAGCAGACTGGGGGTAGGAGGGGGATGGTAGCATTCAAAGACTCAATAGGGGCCGACCATGTTACGGGCCCGGGAGGTCCGCCGTTCGTTCATGTGGAAGCAGGAACAGTTTCTATGCCAGATCCTGGTATGCCAGGGGTAAGTTTAGTGATGGCGAATGCTACAGACAATGATTCACTGCGCCGGCGAATGCGCCTTTGGCGAAAGTATTTCAACAGCCCACATCCGGCTGACACAATATCTATGGGAGTGGCTACGGCGGTACCGGCCATGCCTACCGTCCCTTTTTTCCGGACAGGTCCATTTGGAGAAAGGAGTCTCTTTTGGATGGGGTTTTCGATGGTACTGATGAACACGCTTTCATCGGGGTGATCATATTACTCATTAGCGGGTTTATTAAGTTGGCTAATTCGTTGATCATAAGTGAAAAACAAAAAAAAGCATTGGAGAATGAACGACTGAATGCCGAACTTAATTTTTTGAAACTGCAGATCAATCCGCATTTCCTATTCAATACGCTGAATAGTATTTATTCACAGGCGCATCTGAAGTCAGAACAAACGGAATATTCTATTCTTAAGTTTTCACAGATCATGCGTTATGTATTGTATGATAGTACAACGGAGAAAATTCCTTTGACGCGGGACCTGGAGTATATCCGGAATTATATAGATCTACAAAAGTTGCGCATCTCCAAAAACATAACCATACAGTACGAAGTATCGGGTGTTACCAACGATCTGTTGATTGCCCCCTTATTACTGATCACTTTTATTGAGAATGCATTCAAGCACGGTATCAGCTATTCCAGTCCTTCGGCCATTGACATCCGGATAGGAGTAATAGGTACGGACCTTTCTCTTACGGTGGGCAATACTATTATCCGAAAACCAATGCCGGTTGGCGAAATATCGGGTGGCGGGGTAGGTCTTGTAAATGCCAGGCGGCGGTTGGATGTATTGTATCCTGGCCGTTACCTGCTCGATATTAGCGACAATAACAGTATTTATGTTGTAAATCTCAAAATCACACTGGACCATGAATCTGAGCGTGATCAACTCCATCCGGTTTGAGCTGATGAACGCTCGGTAAAAGCGGCCCATATCACAAAACTAAAAACGAAGCGATGAACCTGAATTGTTTGATCATCGATGATGAGCCCTGGGCTTTAGACCTGATGGAAGATTTTATCCGGAAGATCCCTTACCTCAAGTTGGTTGCACGTTGTGAAGGGCCTATGGCTGCCATGCCCCATTTTGAAAAAGAAGAGATCGACCTGATATTCCTCGACATCAAGATGCCTGATCTGTCGGGTATCCAGTTCCTGAAGATCCTGCCCAAGAAGCCGGCAGTTATTTTTGTGACGGCCTACCATGAGTTTGCAGTAGAAGGGTATGAGTTGGATGCCATCGATTACCTGTTGAAGCCTGTTCCCTTCGATCGTTTTGTGACGGCGGTGAACAAGGCCTGGGAATACATAAGCTACCGTAAGAATAAATCTCCTCAACGGAAAGATGATTTTCTCTTTATTAAAACAGCGCATAAGATCCAGAAATTGTTCTATAATGATATCGTATACCTGGAGGGATTAAAAGATTATACCCGGATTCACCTCACTGATAGTAAAAACCAGTAGTTACGCTGCAGAGTCTCAAGTATTTTGAAAGCAGGTTACCCAATGAAGATTTTATACGCATTCATCGTTCCTATATTGTATCGCTTCGTAAGGTTGATACAGTGTCTCGTAAAACGGTGTTTCTGGGCGATACGGAATTACCTTGCAGCGAGCACTATAAGAACCTGCTGTATAATATTATTGGAGAAAAATTGTAAGTGAGGCAAGTGGCAGGCAGCAATTGGTTGGTGGGAAGGCTGGTAATATAGAGCTATGCCCCCTGGAAGCACGGGCTTACTTGCAACTAGCCTTTCATAAATTGCTTATTCATTTGTAAATCAATCATTTGCCGGATCATTACCCACCTTATTAGCTTTGTTTTATATTGGAATAGCTAAAATGTGTTCCTCCAGCGTAGAATTAGTTGGGAGAATAGTAAAAACCGCTATTTTCGTGATTGTCCAAAAAATCCTGGTTTTCGGTCCTCTGCACAATATCATTCTTATTATTGCGTTGATACTGAAATCATTGATCAATTATTCATCCCTTAATAAAGGTTGAATCTATGAAAAAAACCGAACAAGGCAAGGTTTAGCAAGGTGGTAAGTGCATCCTTATTAGGTTTAGCAATTCTGTTGCAATGCTCCTTTATATCCGTTCCTGCAACCGTACTTCCCGTTAAGTTTATCTTTAGTGCTACTACTTCCTTACACACAAAAAATACTAGCAAGCTTGCAGTTTTTCTTTTAGCCATAGTATGGAGATATACGATAGTCTCCATCTGGAAGACCTTGGGTTATCTAAAATGGTATTCCGTATGGCAGTTAAGGGCATGGAAAAGCTTTCGAATGCAGGCAGGCTGAAGGGCAATGTGATCTCGATAGTTGATTTTAGCCAGCCCAGTACGAGTAAGCGTTTATATGTGATTAACCTGGACAATTACGAGTTATTATACAATACCTGGGTAGCGCATGGTATGAAATCGGGCAAAACGATGGCCAAATTGTTTTCCAATAAACCTTCCTCCAATAAAAGCAGCCTGGGTTTTTATGTAACAGGTGAAGCATACCAGGGTAGCAATGGGTATTCGCTCAAGCTGCAGGGGGTAGAAAAGGGTATCAATGACTTCGCGTTTCGACGGGCAATTGTAATTCATGGGGCTGATTATGTGAGCGAGCAGTTTATCTCCAGTCAGGGATATATTGGCCGTAGCAAGGGGTGTCCGGCAGTACCACTGGATGTATGCCAGCCTATGATCGACCAAATTAAAGATGGCACTTGCCTTTTTATCTATCATCCTACTTCTTCGTATCGTGCAAAATCTCCCTTATTACGGAAATAAGTAATTAAATACAAGCTGTGAGCTACGAGCTGCGAGCGAAAGGCATTAAGGCAAGCGGTGAGTAGAGCTGCAGATTTTCTGCGTTTGCGACATGAAGGCCGCGCTTCGAGGCTTTCTTCACATTGTTCATAAAAACCTACAAACAAACCAATTACACGGTTTATCTTTGATCTTTAACACTTTGTAACTTACAATTCCTATGCTAAAGGTTGGCGTATTCGGCGTTGGTCATCTTGGAAAATTCCATCTTAATAACTGGAAAGAAATTAAGGATATAGAACTGGTAGGTTTTTATGACCCCGACGATGTAGCCGCCCAGGAGGTGACTGAAAAATACCAGCTGGCCAGGTTTTGGACCCCGAACGTCTTGTAGAAGCGGTTGATATGGTGGATATTGTGGCTCCCACGACCTATCATTTCAATCTTTGTAAAATGGCCATCCGCAAGGGAAAGCATGTATTTGTTGAAAAACCCCTGGCCAATACGATGGAAGAAGCCCGTGAACTGGTAAAACTGGTACGGGAATCGAATATTAAGCTGCAGGTAGGTCATGTGGAACGGTTTAACCCTGCTTACCTGGGTATTCAGCATATGCAACTTCATCCCATGTTTATTGAGGTGCACCGCCTGGCGCAATTCAACCCCGGGGCACGGAAGTAAGTGTAATACTGGATCTTATGATCCATGACATTGACATCATTCTCAGTATCGTTAAGAGTGAAGAAAAATTGATCTCTGCCAGCGGGGTGGCCGTTATGACGGATACGCCTGATATTGCCAATGTGCGTATAGAATTCAACAATGGCTGTGTTGCCAACCTCACTTCCAGTCGTATTTCAATGAAGAAAATGCGAAAAATGAGGTTATTTCAGAAAGATGCTTATATTGGTGTTGACTTTCTCAATAAAAGTCGGAAGTTATTAAACTGAAGACGCCACAGGATGTAGATGCCTTTTCCTTCGACCTGGATACGCCGCATGGTAAAAAAACCATTGCTGTTCTGAATCCGCAGGTTCCTGAAGTCAATGCGATCAAAAAAGAACTGGAAGCATTTCGCGATGCAATTCTCAATAATACCCCTACGAGGGTATCTGAAGTGGATGGTTACCGGGCCATGGATGTAGCACACCAGATTTTACAGAAAATTAAAAATAATAGTATTACCTCGTAGCCTTACATGTCAGCTAATAAACGTATCCATAGTGTCTGGTATATTCTGAGCGACTATATAGCGGCCATTTTGGCTTGGATCGTTTTATACTTTGCCCGCCGCTATTATTTGCATGAAACCTTGTATACACAAGAGGGTGACTTGTACTTCAGCAACCCCTTTTGGCTGGGCATTACATTGCTGCCCATAGCCTGGCTCATCTTTTTACTTTGGTAGGTTCCTATCATTCTTTATACAAGAAGTCAAGGCTGAATGAGTTTACGAATACAATCATTACTTGCATTATTGGTTGTACCGTTATCTTTTTCTCGATTGTGATCAATGATCCCCAACATAAGTATACCTATTTCTACAAAGCGCTCTTCACGTATATATGGGCTCAATTATTCTTTACCTGGCTGGGGCGTAGCCTGTTGTTGGGCAGGGTGCGTAAACAATTAACCAAGGGAAGTATACAATTCAATACGCTGTTGGTAGGGGGAATGCGGTAGCCAGTAAGATCTATAAAGATACGAGGGCTGGGCTTCGATTGGCTGGTTACCATTACACAGGGTTTGTGGCTATGGCCCAGGATACCAATGGTATCAGTGCCTATTTACCTCAATACGGTTGTATCACAGAAATTGAGCAGGTGATCCGTGAACAAAAAGTACAATTGGTAGTCATTGCGCTGGAGAAATCGGAAAAGCAACAGGTAGAAAAAATTGTTTCTGTATTGAGTGAAGAAGATGTTGATATCAAAATAGCGCCTGATATCCTGGATATCCTCTCCGGATCGGTAAGAACCAGCAATGTATTCGGGGCTGTACTCTCGGATCTTAAGACGGGCCTTATGCCCGAATGGCAGCAAAATATTAAACGTGTAATTGATGTTTTGGTTGCTTCGATTGGTATGGTATTGTTATCCCCATTATACCTGTATGCGGCCATTCGCGTAAAAGCTTCCTCCCCGGGGCCTGTATTTTATACACAGGAAAGGGTAGGATACCGGGGACGGAAATTTGCGATCTATAAATTCCGTTCCATGTATCACCCTGCCGAACAAAATGGCCCCCAACTATCCTCCACGGATGATGAAAGGATTACCAAATGGGGTAAAACGATGCGTACCTGGCGGCTGGATGAACTGCCGCAGTTTTGGAATATCCTGAAAGGCGAAATGAGCCTGGTAGGTCCAAGGCCGGAAAGGGCATTTTATATCGGCCAGGTGCAACAGCAGACGCCTTACTTTAAGTATCTCCTCAAAGTAAAGCCAGGCCTTACCTCCTGGGGTATGGTGAAATTTGGGTATGCGGAAAATGTTGAAGAAATGATCGAGCGCATGAAATACGACCTTATCTACATAGAAAATATCTCCCTCGCATTAGACCTCAAGATCATGGCGCATACGCTGAGGATTATTTTCATGGGTAAAGGGAAATGACGCAGTTGCTATTCACTATTGACTTTTCACTATTCACTAAATTACATGGAGAAAAAGATCCTTCCCCTTTTGGCCCTTATTCTTTTGAACAATATTGGTTTTTCACAGGACTACTGGCAACAGGAAGTACATTATACGATCGATGTTACGCTGAATGAAAAACAGCATAGCCTCAACGGCAATCTGTCTGTACAATACACCAATCATTCTCCTGACACCCTTACCTATATCTGGTTCCACCTATGGCCCAATGCTTATAAAAACGATCAAACAGCGCTGGCAAAACAACTGTCGCAGGACAAGGAAGGCCGGAAAAACTAAGGAGTAAAAAGAATAAAGGTTATATCGATGGCCTTGCATTTACGGTAAATGGAAAATCGGTCACCACAGGAGCGGATAGCGCCCAGGATATAGATGCGGTAAAGTTGCTTTTACCGACACCGCTGATGCCGGGTCAATCCACCACCATTGCCACGCCTTTTGTGGTGAAGCTGCCATTTTATTTCTCCCGTTCAGGATATGATGGCGATCAGTATATGATTTGTCAATGGTATCCCAAACCAGCGGTATACGATAGTAAAGGCTGGCATGCCTTCCCTACCTGGACCAAGGGGAATTTTATAGTGAATTTGGCAGCTTTAAAGTTAATATTACTGTGCCTGCTTCCTTCGTAGTAGGGGCAACAGGTACGCTGCAAACAAAGGAGGAATTGGAACAATACAAAACGATCGGTACTCAAAACTACCAGGCACGTGCAGCACTGGTAAAATACCAGCCCGCCCGTCCCGATGGATCCAAAACGCTGGAGTACTATGCCGAAAACGTGCATGACTTTGCCTGGTTTGCCGATAAAGACGCGATCATACAATATGATACGCTTCAATTACCCTCGGGAAAGATCATTGACGCTTTTTCTTATTACCAGCCGAATGGCAATAAGGAATGGAGTAATAGTCTTTCTTTTGTTGAAGATGCGGTACGGCGCTATTCGGAATGGATAGGAGAGTACCCCTGGCCAGTAGTACAAGCGGTGGAGGGCCCCAAAAATCTTTCATCGGGGGTATGGAATACCCCATGATAACGCTTATTACCAGTCCCGAGGCCAAAACGGAAGAATTGGATGCGGTGATCACGCATGAGGTAGGGCATAACTGGTTTTATGGTATCCTGGCCAGTAATGAACGGGATTATCCCTGGATGGATGAGGGTATCAATAGCTTTTACCAGTTTCGCTATGAAGCCGAAAAATACAAATCCAATACTATTTTTGGCAAATCCCTGCCCAAAGAGGTGAAAGCGCTGCCGGCTGCCGAACTGCTTAGCCGGGTATACAATGCCCTCAATACCCTGCCGGCCAAAGAAGCTGTCAATACAAGCTCTACGGGTTTTCCCAATAAAAGCGATTATGGTGTCGTTGTATATTACAAAGCAGCTATCTGGCTATATTTAGTAGAGACGGCATTGGGTAGAGAAGTGTTTGATAAGGCGATGCATGAATATTTCACTAGCTGGAAGTTCAAACATCCCTATCCCGACGACCTGAAGGCGGCCCTTGAAAAAGCAACTGGAACTGATTTAAGTCAATACTTTGACCTGTTGAATAAGGAAGGGAATTTTTGATGGCAAGGGGGAAACGTGAAAAGTGAGAGGTGAAACGTGTTACCCACTAGCCACTCGCTACTTACCATTAACCTGGATAATGATCATGAAGAAATGTATACATATGCTCTTATGGCTGTTGTTCCTGCATGGTGGGGTATCAGCACAAAGCTACTGGCAACAGGAACTGGATTATACGATTGATGTAACGCTCGATGATCAACAAAACAGCCTGAACGGATTTCTCAAACTCCGGTATACGAACCATTCCCCCGATACGCTTTCCTTCATCTGGTTTCACCTGTGGCCCAATGCTTATAAGAATGACCGTACAGCTTTCAGTGACCAGCTTTTGTTGCAGGGCCGTACTGATTTTTATTTTGCCAGCCGCGAACAGCGCGGATACATTAACCGCCTTGATTTTCGCACGAACAATGCCACCTTATCAACGGAAGATGATCATCCGCAATATATTGATATCATCAAGGTAATGCTGGCAACGCCGCTAGCCCCTGGCGCGCAAACAGAAATTACTACGCCATTTCATGTTAAGCTGCCTAAAAACTTCTCTCGTGGCGGCCATACGGGGCAATCTTACCAGGCTACTCAATGGTATCCCAAACCTGCGGTTTATGACAATAAAGGCTGGCATCCCATGCCTTATCTTGACCAGGGTGAGTTTTATAGTGAGTTTGGAACGTATGATGTACGGATCACGGTGCCCCAAAACTATGTAGTGGCAGCCACTGGCGAACTTCAAAATGAAGACGAAAAGCAATGGATGCGTAAAATGACCAACGAATATCGCCTCCTGCATACCCCCAAAGTGATTCCCAAAGCAAAGTTTCTGAAGCCCACTCCGGCGCCTAAGAAGCCGGCAGCTAAAACTGGCAGCACTAAGGTGTCCTCTAAAAATTCAAAAGTAAAGTCCCCTACAATAAAAAGAAAGCTACTGATACTCCAATTCCCGAACCCCTCATTCAGAATACCCCATCCGAAAGCTCAAATATTTCCTCCGGAACTGTTAAAACATTACGGTACTTACAGGGAAATATCCACGATTTTGCCTGGTTTGCCGACCAGCAATTTGTGGTGGATTACGATACAATACAACTGTCGTCCGGAAGGGTGATCGATGCCTGGGCTTTTTACGCGCCGGGCGACACGACCTGGAAGCATAGTCTGCCCATGGCAAAAGATGCCATCCATTTTCGCTCACGCCTTATTGAGAGTATCCCTACAATGTGGTGAGTGTAGTGGAAACCAAAACGGGTTTTGATGGCGGTATGGAATATCCCACGATCACCAATATTGGTGCGGTAGGGGACCCCAAAACGCTGGATCTTATCATTGAACATGAGATAGGGCATAATTGGTTTTATGGAATCCTGGCCAGCAACGAAAGAGATCACCCCTGGATGGATGAAGGCATGAATAGTTATTATGGCAACCGTTATAAAGAATGGAAGTATCCTGTAAATCCCAGGAAGAATTGGATCGAGTCTAAAATACCGGATGATCCGGAAGCATTGGCGATTGCGGCCTTTGCCAAAGAGAAAAAGACCAGCCCATCAATACGCCTTCGGCCAGTTTTACAAAACAGAACTATAATCTCATCGCCTATCATAAAACGGCCATCTGGATGAAGGAACTGGAACAATACATTGGGCCTGCTGCTTTTGATGCTGCGATGCAGCAGTATTACCAGCAATGGAAATTCCGGCACCCTTCGCCGCAGGATTTTCAGCAATTGTTACAGCAACAAACGGGGAAAGACCTGACTACCTGGTTCCGCTTATTGGATACCACGGGTGCGCTGCCCGGGGGTATACAGGCCCTAAAAAAATAAGACCTGCTCTCTTTTCAATAAAAGATTATGACCGGGTAAACTATGTGAACTTTCTTCCGGCTTTTGGTTACAATATGTACGATAAATTCATGGTAGGGCTGGTGCTGCATAATATCAGCCTGCCTTCGCACAATTTCCAGTTCATTCTGGCGCCTTTGTATGCTACGGGCAGCAAACAATTGAATGGCATTGGCCATATCAGTTACACCTGGCGTCCCAATAAGCATTTCCGTGCTATTGAACTGGGGCTTACGGGTGCCAGGTTTTCAACCCTGGATGGTACGGACAGTAATGGCGTGAAAGTTTTTGGCGGATTCCATAAATTGGTTCCCTCCCTGCGCTTTACATTCAAAAACCGCTCATTACTATCTACGGTAGAGAAATGGATAGAATGGAAAACCTATTTGATTGGGGAAAAGCGCTTTAATTACGTTATGGATAGTGATGATTCCATGACCTATCCAACACCTGGCGCCACCCGTGACAGGTACCTGAACCAACTTACGTTTACTATTACGGATTACAGGAAATTGTATCCCTACGATGTGCAGCTGCAATTGCAGCAGGGGATGGCTTTTACCGGGCCAATGCCACAGGTAATTATTTCTTCAATTATGCTAATGGCGGTGGGATGCAGGTAAGGGTATTTGCGGCCAAGTTTGGCTATATAGGCGGTAAAACGAATGATAAGGTCAGCCGTGCTTATTTATACCAACCCAAACTGACGGCAGTAAGGGGAGACGAAGATTATACGTATAGTAATTACTTTATTGGCCGGTCGGAGTTTGATGGTTTTGCCAGTCAGCAGATCATGATGCGCGATGGTGGCCTGAAATTGCGGACGGATCTTTTTCAGGATTGCAGGGCCGATCTGATAATTGGATAGCCTCCATGAACTTTAATACAACGCTTCCCAATAAATTATTGCCCTTTAAAATACCGGTACGGGTATTCCTGGATGTGGGCACGTATGCCGAAGCATGGAAAAAAATGCAGAGACGAGCCGATTCCTATATGTGGCAGGCTTGCAATTGAGCCTGTTTAAAGACCTGCTGAATGTGTATGCACCGATTTTCTATAGCAGGGAATTCAGGGACAACCTTAAAACGGCCCCTGAAGAAAACACTTTTGGAAAGCGACTGTCATTCAGCATAGATATACACCGTTTTAACCTGCGAAAGATCATTGGGAACTATTAGGGTATGAAGCAAGTCTTTTAAAGCGGTTTACGATAAGCGGTTGAAACCAGAAATCATTACAACTTGATTCCATTCAATACCTTACACGCGCGCAGATCGATACGGTGAAATGGGACCGGTGTATTGCCGATGCTCCCAATGGACTGATCTATGGTTATTCATTTTACCTCGACAAGATGGCCGATAACTGGGACGGGCTGGTGTTGAACAACTATGAAGCGGTGATGCCGCTTCCCTGGAAAAAGAAATGGGGCATCTATTATCTGGCTCATCCCCTTTAACGGCCTCTTTGGGTGTTTTTGGAACGCATGTCACAGCAGTAATAACAAGCCTTTTTCTCAAGGCCATTCCCGCTAAGTTTAAGTTAATCGACTTGTTATTGAATAAGGCCAATTTCCTTCCTGCTACAAGGGCACAGTCTATGCGAAGCAATTATGTATTGGACCTTCATAATCCCTATGTGGAGATATATGATCAATACAGGAATAATGTACGTCGCAATACGAAAAAGGCTGGCCAATTGAATTGCCGGTATGTAACGGGTATTCCGGTAGAAGAAGTAATTACATTGGCTCACTGGCAAATGCAACAGCAGGTTACGAATGTAGGGGAGGAAGATTATGCTCATTTTAAGGACTTGTACCAGTTGCTGGCGTCGAAGGAAATGGCGCAAACGAGCGGGGTATATACGGTCAACGGTGAATTGGTGGCTTCCTGTGTATGGTTCTATTCACATGGCAGGGCGTATTATATCCTGGTAGGTAATCATCCCAATGGGAAAACCCTGGGGCTTCTCATTATCTTATTGATCGGTTTATTGAGGCTCATGCGGGTAGGGAGATGATCCTGGATTTTGAGGGATCGGATATTGATAGCCTGGCATTTTTTTACAGCAGCTTTGGAAGTGTAAAGGAAATATACCCTGTACTTCAATGTCAGCGCTTGCCTTGGTGGCTGCAGTGGAAAAGCAAAGGATATCCTACATTGCCAGTTGCTTAAGCGATCAGGGGTTCAATAGTCTGCCAGCTTCCAAATCATTCCCGTATTCTCTTTTCTCTCTTCCTCTCTTAGATGCCCATTTCCCGTTCTTCCAATATTTTCTCGGCAATCAATACATCAATAGGGTGGGTGATCTTGATATTGGTCGATTCTCCTTCGATCAGGTGGATCTTTACGCCCAGCCGTTCTACCACACTGGCTTCATCTGTAAAAGATTCTTCATATTCCTGTTCAAAAGCCGCCTTAATGATGTCGCTATAAAAGGTTTGGGGGTTTGAATGATCCGCACTTTTGTCCGGTCGATGAATTCATTGTGATCGAAATGTTCAATGCGGATAGAATCTACCGCGGTAATGGCTGGAATGGCATTACCGCGCTCCTGGGCCATGGCGTAGCATCGTCTGATCAATTGGGGAGTCAGGAGGCAGCGCACCCCGTCATGTACAAAAACGATGGAATGCTGGTGAATATGGGATAGGCCATTGCGTACGGAATGAAAGCGGGTTTCGCCCCCTATGGCCATCCAAATGCGATCGGGAGCATGGGTGGAACGAAGGATCTCCTGGCCGGTCTCAACGTGAGCTTCGGGCAGTACGAGGATGATCTCCAGGTCGGGAAATGAGTCCAGGAATGCGGTAAGGGTATACCACAATACGGGCTTGCCTTGTAAGGGTAAAATTGCTTGGGCACTGTAGTGCCCATGCGCATACCGGACCCACCGGCAACAATAACAGCGTATTTTTTCATGTAAGGGCGAACGTCAACTTTATATAATGTACTGGTAAAGAGTGCAAAAAGATCTATTTAGCTGCAAATACAGGTAAATAAATTGGCTGGCAACCGTTGAATGAGAACGCAGGAACCCTGCAGAAAGTATCCTATGATCAATAAGCAATCACCAAAATTCTGCTTTCACTGTTTGTTACCTGTTATTCTCCTCCCAGCAATTCCCTTTCGATCTCTTCCATTTGCACTATATCCCAAGCCTCACTTTCTGTAGGCGTCACATTCATCATTTCCAAAATACCTGCCCGGTCCAGTGCGTCCTCTACCTCGGGTTGCAGTTCGCAGATGACGAAGGAGGCGCCCTGCTCGTAGAAGGTTTGTTGTACCTTTAATAGGTATTCTCCCGCAGCATCGTCCAGTTCTTGAATGTCTTTAACAATTAGGATCACGTTTTTAACGTCATTTTGGAGGAAAGGAAGTAAACATTCATCCAATTCTGCTGTCATATTAGCAGTTAACGCTGGTTCAATGATCGTTATGGCATGGAATTTTTGCTTGGTATCAATTTTGACCTGCATACACACTTAATGTTTGTTAACAGCCGTTAATAATAAGGCGGGAACATAAGTCAAAAATATTTGTTATTATTGTATAACACAACAAATTATAAAAATGGATAACAATTTTTCAGCCCAGGTAAAGGAGATTATTTCGTTTAGCAGGGAGGAGGCTTTACGGCTGGGGAATGATTTTATCGGTACTGAACATTTGTTGCTTGGGTTGATTCGTGAGGGTGAAAATACGGCAGTTCGCATATTGAAGAGTTTCAATGTGGATCTCTATGAACTGCGCAAGGAGGTAGAATTGGCTGTCAAGGACAAGACCGGTAAGAACATCGCCAACATAAACAGCTTACCGCTGACGAAACAAGCAGAGAAGGTCATTCGTGTTACGGTACTGGAAGCAAAAGCCCTGAAGAGCCCTACCGTTGAAACGGAACACCTCATGCTCTCCATTCTTAAGAACAAGGAAAACATAGCTACTCAAATTTTAAATCAGTTCGACGTGGATTACGATTTATTCAGAAACGAGTTAGGCGTAGTTAAGAGCAATGATGTTCGCAGCGAGTATGCTGATGAGAATGAAGATGACTTTGATGAGGAGAAGAAATACTCACAACAGAAATCACGCGCAGCAGGCAATGCCAAGAGTAAGACGCCTGTATTGGACAACTTTGGCCGTGATATCACCCGTCTGGCCGAAAGCGGCGCATTGGACCCCATTGTAGGCAGGGAAGAAGAGATTGAGCGTGTATCGCAGATACTCTCTCGTCGTAAAAAGAACAACCCGATCCTGATTGGTGAACCTGGCGTGGGTAAAACAGCCATTGTAGAAGGATTGGCCCTGCGTATTGTACAGCGCAAAGTGTCCAGGGTATTGTTCGACAAACGTGTTATTTCACTTGATCTTGCTGCCCTGGTAGCAGGTACTAAATACCGTGGTCAGTTTGAAGAGCGTATGAAGGCCATCATGAATGAACTGGAGAAGAACCGTGATGTGATCCTGTTCATCGATGAAATTCATACGATTGTTGGTGCAGGTGGCGCCAGTGGCTCACTGGATGCTTCCAATATCTTCAAACCAGCCCTCGCCCGGGGAGAGCTCCAATGCATTGGCGCTTCTACGCTGGACGAATACCGCATGTATATTGAGAAAGATGGCGCCCTTGACCGTCGTTTCCAGAAAGTAATGGTAGAGCCACCCAGCGTGGATGAAACCATCCAGATCCTCAACAACATTAAGTCTAAATACGAAGACTACCACAACGTTACTTATAACGATGAAGCTATTGATGCTTGTGTGAAGCTCAGCGACCGCTACATCACGGATCGTTTGTTGCCCGATAAGGCTATCGACGTAATGGATGAAGTAGGCGCCCGTGTTCACCTCAAGAATATCAATGTGCCCAAGGAGATCCTTGACCTGGAAAAGAAGATCGAGGATGTGAAGGTGGAAAAGAACAAGGTAGTCAAGAGCCAGAAGTTTGAAGAAGCTGCCTCTCTCCGCGATACGGAAAAACGTTTGCAGGAAGAGCTGGAGAAAGCCAAAGCAAGCTGGGAAGAAGAAAGCAAGCACAAGCGCTATCCTATCGATGAAGAGGCCATTGCCGAAGTGGTGAGCATGATGACTGGTATACCTGTAAAGCGAATGGTACAGGCCGAAACTGAGAAGTTGAGGAATATGACCATCGACATGCGCAATATGGTGGTTGGCCAGGATGAAGCGATTTCAAAGTAGTGAAAGCTATTCAGCGTAATAGGGTAGGGTTGAAAGATCCTAAGAAACCCATTGGTACCTTCATTTTCCTGGGCCCTACGGGGGTAGGTAAAACCGAGCTGGCACGCGCCCTGGCCCGCTATATGTTCGACTCTGAAGATGCGCTGATTCGCATTGATATGAGTGAATACATGGAGAAGTTCACGGTAAGCCGGTTGATTGGTGCACCTCCGGGATATGTGGGTTATGAAGAAGGTGGTCAATTGACTGAAAGGGTACGCAGGAAACCATATTCTGTGATCCTCCTGGATGAAATTGAAAAAGCACACCCCGATATCTACAATATCCTGTTACAGGTACTCGACGATGGACAATTGACCGATGGCCTGGGCCGGAAAGTAGACTTCAAGAATACGCTCATCATTATGACCTCCAATATTGGTGTACGTCAATTGAAAGACTTTGGTGATGGAGTAGGGTTTGCCACGGCATCACGTACGCAGAATGCGGAAGAGAACAACAAAGCGGTAATTGAAAAAGCCCTTAAGCGGACTTTCTCTCCCGAGTTCCTCAACCGTATTGATGATGTAGTGATCTTCAATACCCTGAACAAGGAGCATATCTTCCTCATCATTGATATCCTGATGAAGGGGGTAATGAAGAGACTTTTAAGTCTTGGATTTAGCCTTGAACTCACCGAAGAAGCCAAAAACTTCATTGCAGAAAAAGGTTACGATCAGCAGTTTGGTGCACGTCCGCTGCACAGGGCTATCCAGAAATACCTGGAAGATCCGCTGGCGGAAGAGATCCTCAACCTGCATATCAAGCAAGGTGATGTGATGATCGCCGACCTTGATAAGGAAAAGAGTAAGATACAGTTCACACTCAAGGAGCCTACAAAGGAAAAGTCTGAAGCGTAATAAGAACGCGCCTGGTAAATAAAACAAGCCCCTCCCTTAAGGAGGGGTTTTTATTGATCCCGATCATACACTAATACATGTGAAATGCCGTTAATACCAATGAGTCCCTCTGTTTTTATGCTGTAAACAGGCCAGGGCATTTTCGCAATGCCAATACCCCGTTTATAGACCAATGGTAAAATCCAATGCTTATGATCAACAAGGTGACTTACGCGTAGTAGGTCCGGAATCGTCCCCACTACATTATTAATGCCGCTTTACCTGTGTGAGGAGGCATTAACTTTTGGTCCTAACCTGTACATGCCCGGAACGAGAGCGGTGCTAACAAAGTTTCCTGATCCACGCTAAGGGAATACCGATTCAGGCCTCCCGTTTGCCGGGATTTCTTAGCTTTGCGAAGTGGAAAAAAAGATCATTATTACCATCGACGGCTGGTCCTCCTGCGGCAAAAGTACCCTGGCCAAGCAATTGGCTCGTGAGCTGGGCTATGTATATATCGACAGCGGGGCGATGTACCGCGCCATTACGCTGTATTTTCTGCGCAACCACCTTGACTGGACCAACCACCAGGCGGTTGAAGGGGCCTTGAAAAATAGCGCTTGAATTCCTTTCCAACCATAAGAATGGTCAAAGTGAAATATACCTCAACGGGGAGAATGTGGAATATGTGATCCGCGATCTTGTAGTGGCCGAAAAAGTAAGTGAGGTAGCGGCTATTAAAGAGGTGCGTCAGTTTGCCGTTAAGCAACAACAAGACATGGGGGCCAAAAAGGGATTGTGATGGATGGGCGTGATATTGGTACGGTGGTATTTCCCTATGCGGAACTGAAGATTTTTATGACTGCCGACAATGCCATCCGTGTTGAGCGCCGGTTTAGGGAGCTCTATGAGAAAAACCCCAATATCACGATTGAGGAGGTGAAGGCCAACCTTGAAATGCGGGATTATATCGATTCCCATCGGGAGGTAAGTCCGCTGCGGCAGGCCGAGGATGCCCTTCTCCTCGACAATTCCAAGCTCACCATGCGCGAGCAACTGGATATAGCCTTAAAATGGGTGCGCGAGCGCCTGGGTTAGGCTTCAAGCAGGGAATTGAGGCAGTATTTTCGGGTTGCTTACGCTCCCTACTTTCTCCTTACCACTGGCCGGGATATAATAAATTTTCCTATTTTGACGTTTAACTGGGTAATTTTCAGCGGGCAGTGAGGCAATCCGGCGCCTTAGGCTTCCGGTTATGGACTGATTTGCTTTACTTTGCCCCGGTTTTCACTATTATACCCTTAAGCTAAGCCAGGATGGTATTCAACAGCATTACGTTCTTAATATTCAGCGGCATTTTCTTCCCTGTTTATTTCCTTACCAAAGGAAAATTGCGACTGTGGTGGATTCTACTGGCCAGTTATGTTTTTATGGCTGGTGGGATTGGCGTTTCCTTACGCTGATCATGATCTCCACGTTCATGGATTACAATTTTGGTAAGCTCATTGGCGCCACGGAAGAAAAAGGCAAACGTCGCATTTACCTCATCCTGAGTATGATCATGAACCTTGGTTTCCTGGGGTTCTTTAAATATTTCAACTTCTTTATTGACAGCTTTATAAGCATGATGCATGCCTTCGGCTTTCAGCCCTCGGTGAGCATGCTGCAGATCATGCTGCCCATTGGTATTTCGTTTTATACATTCCAAAGTCTGTCATATACCATTGATATCTATCGGCGGGAAATACCTGTGGAGCGCAATATGCTCAAGTTTGCCGCTTTCATTGCCTTATTTCCGCAACTGGTAGCAGGCCCCATAGTAAGGGCCAGGGACCTTTTGCCGCAAATGAATACGGACAAGAAATTTGACTGGGATAATTTCAATTCTGGCCTGGGCCGGGTATTATGGGGTTTCTTTAAGAAAGTGGCCATTGCCGATTCGTTGGCGCCCTTTGTTGATCAGTGTTGGGCCGATCCTTCCAAATTCTCTTCTTCCCACCTGATGGTAGGGGTTGTTTTTATTCGTTCCAGATCTATTGTGATTTCTCGGGCTATTCGGATATCGCGATTGGCCTGGCACGTATTATGGGTTACCGTTTCGTTGAGAACTTTAAAACCCCTTATTTTTCGCAAAGCTTTAGTGAGTTCTGGACACGCTGGCATATTTCTCTTTCCAGCTGGCTGCGGGATTACCTGTATATTCCGCTCGGCGGCAATAGGAAAGGGAAATTCAATACGTATAAAAATAACATGATCACCATGCTGCTGGGAGGGTTGTGGCATGGAGCCAACCTGGCCTTTATATTCTGGGGTTTCCTGCATGGTATTTATCTGATCCTGCAAAGGGTAACGACGCCCATCTGGCGAAAGTTTGTGCAGATCGTCCGGATGCCTGCTTTCCTCAACTCGGCCATTTGTATCGTGATTGTATACTTCTTAACTGTATTGGCCTGGATCTATTTCCGGTCGGGTAGTATGGGTCATAGCAGCTTTGCTACTGCCAATACGATTATTGGGCGTATCCTTTCGTTTGAAGATTTTAACTGGTACAGTGTACTCAATAAATACCAGGTATTAAAAGGCATTTTATTACTGATGATCATGTTAACGGTAGAGATCACCAATCAGCGGATGGCCTGGAATGTAACGCAATTGCGGCGTCCCGCCCTGCGGATCGCGCTCTTTGTTTCGGTGCTGTGGCTCATTGCTTTGTTTGGAACGTTCTCTGCTAATTCTTTTATTTACTTCCAGTTTTAATCCTGCATAACATGAAAAAGGCAATATGGATCCTGGCGTTTTTGGCTGTTTTGTTTGTGGGTGATCGCCTGATTGGCTGGATCTTTCAGCAGCAGATCACCAAGAGCCAGTTTCGTTATTCCAGGATGTATCGAGGTGAAGGGCAGGCGGATATTCTCATTGTAGGCAATTCGCGTGGACTTAATTTTTACCAACCCAGTGTTGAAAAAGCTACGGGCCTCAAAACCTTCAGTCTTTGTTATTATAGCATGCCTTGTGAAATGGCCACGGTGCTTACACAGGACTACCTCGACAGGTACCCCAACGTGAAGACGGTATTGGTAGAAACGACGATCGTTGAAATGTCGGACGATAAATTGTTACCCGGCTTTACTACGTACTTGCCCTATTCCAAAAGGATTGACTCGTTGTTGAAGGATAAGACTGAAGAAACCTGGTACTATTCTAAGTTTTCTCATATCTACCGCTTCAATAATGAAGTATTTCAACGTGCGATGTATTATCGCAATAAACTGGATAATGACTGGTATTTCGATCACACGATTACGCAGGACCTGATTGACCAGGCTCCGCATCGTAGTGTAGAGTTTAAAACACCGGATAAACATGTATTGGACATCAAGGTGCTGGCCGATTATTGCCGCGCCAGGAATATCAATATACAATTCGTTATAGCGCCCATCTTCCCCACGTATACGGTTAAAAAGCTGGATGTGTTTAAGCAGAAAATAGAAGCTGCTACGGGCTATCCGGTGCATGATTACAGCAATTCTATTAAGGATAACTCGTCTTTCACTGATTATCTCCATGCCAACCTGAAGGGTGGTGCGGAAATAGTAGATATTATGGTGAAAGATGGAATACTACCGGTGGCTAAGCAAACAGGTGTAACCAAGCAATAATCTCCTCCTCATCTTTCCGCATTTGGAATTTCGTTCCGGTATTGGGAATTTTTCCCATTATTTTCCCTTCTTATCAAACCCTGGTAAATATTTTCTTAGGGGCCGTGTTGGTGCCATTATAAGGTTGGTTATTAAATACTTATAAGCATTTTGGGGCGGTATTATTTTCTATTTTAATTCCTTTTTCGCTGTCTGGCGCGCTCTTGGTCATTACTATGCCAACTACCCGACCAAACAGTATGAAACATCTGTACCCTAAATCATCTATCGGCAGTTGGCTGATCGTAATTGTTTTCCTCACTGTGGCACAAGCAGCCATTGCCCAATGCCCGGCAGGTAGTTTATCGCCTGTAGCCGGCACTACTTATACCAACGGTAAAGTGGTTTGTATCTCTTCCAGCTTTAGTGGCAATCTCAAGTTCAACATTGGTTCTAAATTGGTTATTACCAGCGGCGGTACGTATACTGGCGATTTTGAAGGCAACTCCGGATCAGAGATTGAAGTGAGGGCGGGCGGTACCTTTAAGCCTAATAATGCGAATAACCTTGCTTCCTATATCAAGAATGCAAAGAACGGAACGGTTATATTGGGTACTGGCGGGCTGACCCTGGCCAATGGGTTTTCCGCCGAAAACTATGGCACTTTTACCTGGGCAGGCAGTCCGACGCTTACCAATAACACGGTGGTGACCAACACTTCCTGCGGTACGATGTCTTTTTCTTCTGGTGTTACCATGAACAATGGCTCTAAGCTCAACAATAGCGGGGACCTTACCTTTCAATCTACACTTACTACGGATAATGGTTCCAGGATCGATAACCGGGGCAGGCTGACGGTAAACGGAGATTTTGCGCCCAAGGGTTATTTCCTGAATCAATGGCAGGCCATTTTTCAGGGCAGTAACAACAATTACAATTCCGGCGCCGATTCTATCATCAACCTCTACACTTTTGTGGTGAAGAACAGTATTAATGGGGTTATGAATATGCGCAATGATGGCCTGTTTTGGGTGGGCGGTGCTTTCCAGTTCAATAGTGGCGGTGGCATCAAGCTCAACCGTACCAATGCCCAACTGCGGGTGAGTGGTTCTTTTGCCAACAATGGCGCGGTGAGCGGCAACGGTAAAGTGTATGTAGCAGGTGGTTTTGCTAATGGCGCAGGTACACTTACTGGTAAAAGCGCTTCCGAAAAATTGTTCCTCAATAAGTCTGTAGGTGGAACGAAGGTCAATACTCAGGACAATACCTCTATGGCATTTGATGACACGACTGCTTATACGGGTGGTGCGGGTAATCCCGATGTATCTTGTAGTATACTGCTGCCCATGGTAGTCTCGTCTTTTAAAGGCGCCTGGTACGATAATGGGGTCAACCTAAGCTGGTATACGGTTAGTGAGATCAATGGTAAGCAATTTGATATTGAATACAGTACGGATGGACTTTCCTATGCAAAAGCTGGTGTAGTGGCTGCCAAAGGCAATAGCAATGAAAGGATCAATTACCAGTACCGTTTCACCGGCGCAACCAGTGCTACGCTTTATTTCAGGCTGCTGATGGTAGACCAGGATGGACGTACGGAGTATTCAAATGTGGTGATGGTGAAAACGGGCATAAGCGCAAAGGTTTCAACAACTGTTTACCCCAATCCTTTTGTGGACAAGCTGGACATTACTGTAACGCTGCCCAAAGCTGGGCCGGTAACGGTAAAACTGGTAGATATGAATGGCCGTGTTGTGAGAACGCAGGTATATACGGCCCAAGCGGGTAACAATAAGTGGACATGGACCGGCCTTGGGGGATTGAATAAAGGGTTATACCTGCTGGAAGTAACAGCCGGTGAGGAAAAATGGATGCAAAAATTATTAAGATAGTACAAGGTGGTTTAATTTTCATGGTTTAATGGTGAAAGAGGTCCCATCGAAAGATGGGATTTTCTTTTGGGGTATGGGCCCCCATCTCTCTATGTGCTATTGGTTTTCTGTGTTGACCAATGTTTTTTAAAATAATTGTACTGCCTGTATACTAATTTGATATTAATCAACGTTAATGATATCCACTGTTTTTGAAATTAACAGTGAGGTGTGTAGAGCACCGGAGGGATTAATCATGCCGATCTGTGGGTGTTTTTAGAAGGATGATCTTGCCAAACAACACTAAAGAGATTATATAAAAGCATTGTATTAAACCTTATCCTGTGTAAACAGGCTTAGCTCTGAAACCTGCGTAAGAAGTCCGTAGCATTTGCCGCCCCTGGCGCCCTATGCTCAGGCTTCGCCAATAAACGCATTATTACTTAAAAACCATAACAATAGGTGAAAATCATTACCACAAAAATGAAAATGGTACTTTATGTGTCCATTGCTTTTAATGCTATTTTAATTTCTTTATTTGTTGGAAAAAGGATCTATTACTCAAACCCGGCATCGGCTCCTTCAAACGAATCAATTGCAAATGAAATGTGGAATAAAAGTAGGGCCAGTGTTTTTGATGATTCAGATATTGATTCCACAGATGCAGTATTTGTCGGTGATTCTCAAGTAGAGGGTTTCCAGTTTCAGAAATTTTTGGAGAGCATGCAAAAAATAGGGGAATAAGCGGGAACCTATCCAGACAAGTGTTAGGTAGAATTAGACCAATCCTTCTCCGACATCCAAAATCGTTAATCCTCCTGGTCGGAATTAATGACCTTAGAGGTGACTTTCCAATTGATACTACTATCATAAACTATTCCCGCCTTATTTCGTTCGCAAAAAGCCTATCACCTAGCACCAAAATCGTAATAACTTCCATCCTTCCAACACGTGGCAAATACTTCATGTTGAACTCAAAAGTTGAAATCCTAAATGCAGAACTTAAAAAATTCCACAATCCTCCTGCTATCACATACATGGATGTTCACAGCCTATTATCGAATCAGGGACAACTGGATAGTATCTACACAATGGATGGCCTACATTTAACCGGCAAGGGATACAAAGTTTGGAAGGAAATTATTGAAAATACCGAGTCCGGGCTATTTGTCACTTTTAATAAATAACACAGCCTCAATTTTGCTGTATTGTGGCTATCTTCTATATAGCTTATTCATATCCTTATCCCAGCACCTCATCATCAAGGTTTTCTAAGTAAATTTCAGTCGTATGGCTATCTGAATGTCCAAGGGCGTCTTTAATCACATGTATATTATCACTGGTATGCTTCAGGTGGAAGGCAAAGGTGTGCCTGGCTATATGGAGGATACCGGTTTCTTTATAGCAGCCAAAACGGCAACTTTCTTCAGGTTCCTGTTAAGGATAGCATTAAGCGTCCCTATCTGACTTACATATTCTTCAGGATCCGTCCTTAGTTCTGTGATGTAGGGAAGTAAGCCCCTAACCATCCCCTTGATTGAAAAATGATAATAGTCCTTTAAGTTTGCCGCGAACAAAAAATGCTATCATGGATCAAACAGAAAAGAAAACCGGTTCAGTCAAACGGACCAGGGAACTAATTCTTCAAATAATAGCCAAATATGAAAAGTCCCATGGGTTAACGGTAAAAGAATTCTGCCAGCAACATGGCATCAGCGAGGATCATTTTATAGTTTTCGAAGCCGTTATGGGTTCAGAAACCAGCCAAAGAAAAAAGCAGGTGGTTTTATCGCCATTGCAACCTCTATGCTGAAAGAATCATCCAATGTACTATTTGCAGAAGTGAAAGGCATTAAAATCTACCAGGCCGTACCGGCCGATTATCTTAAAACCCTTGCATCATGAGCGCCATTGCACTGCTCACCGATCATCACCGGTACTTTTTGTATTCCGGTTTTGTGAATATGAGCAAATTATTTGACGGTTTATGTGGTATCGTTTGTAATGAACTGGGCAGAACGGTAAACGACAAAGAGATATTTATCTTTCTCAATAAGAGATGTACTCATATTAAGCTTTTACTGGCAGAAGCAGACGGCTATACATTATTTTACCGTAGGCTACATAAAGGACGTTTTAATGTACCAGCTGCGGATAATACAGGGACCATACAATTAAATGCTCATGAGCTGCTATTTTTACTTTCGGGCCTTGCCTGGCAGCGATCAGAAAAAGAGTGTAGTTATGCACATTTCGGGTGCGTGAAATCAACAGTTTACGCGCAGGTGTAGCTGATTTTTAAAATCAAAAATCAGCCCTGGTTTATCCCCAAAAAATCAGTTATTCAGTGGAAATATCCCCTTCTTAAATCAAGTCATTGGTATTTGCTTTGCGGGCAATTAGCTGTAATATGAAATCTGCCCGCAACTATAAGGCTTTATACCAACAGTGCGCTAAAGAAAGCACGGCGAAGGATCGTCTTATAGCTTCACAGCAATTGCAGGTAATGCAGGTGGCAGGTGAATGCCAAGCCCTGCGGGCAAAGAATGCCGATCAGGCTGAACAATTTAAACAGTACCTGGAGTTGCATGCACAACAACAGGCTACGATCCTGGGACAGGCAGAGAAACTCTGTCTACAACAAGCAATCATAACGGACCAAAAAGCCACTATCACTTCACAACAAACAGAGCTGAATAAGCAAACAAAGGAAATCCTTCGTCTGGATAAACTTCGCTATGAGTTGATGAACCTTAAAAAATGGATCCATGGTATCGGGAGTGAAAAACGTCGTGGGACAGATGAACCGGTCAAATCTGCATCAGGCGATCAGCTTAGCTTGGCTATGGAAGTAGATAACTGGGGCGTTTGTAAAATAACCAACCGTCTCAAAATACAGGAACATTTACGGGTAGTTAAAACCATCGAGCCTAAGAAGCGAGGCGGTCGCCATGATTTTCCGCAAGGGCTGGAAGAGGAGATCACCATTGTTGATGCCCCTGATAAACCGGCTAATGCCAAATGCATTGGTCATGTGGATCAGCGGCAGCTTGCCTGTGATCCCATGCGCTGGTACATTAAAGTGAACCGGCGGTTGGTATATCTGGTGCCAAAGGATGAGGACAACCTCTACAGCAAACAACTGGTTGCTCCGCTGCCTGCGCATCCTATAGATAAATGCAAAGTCGATATCAGTGTGCTGGTACTGCTTACCATTGAAAAGTTCCTGTATCATTTACCGGTATGGCGTCAGCAGCAACGGTTATGCCAGTATGGTATCGATATTCCTTACAGCACCATGTGCTACCTGGTGAACAAGACCTGTGAAGTGCTGGAACCCTTATGGAACCTGCTTTTAAAAGAAATCATCCAAAGCGGTATTATCGCATTGGATGAAACCCGGTTCCGTGTTTTAGACAATACGAAAAAGAAGGATAAAAAATCGCATATTGGCTGGATGTGGGCTTGTTCTAATCACATTCAGGGTCTGGTATGCTTCCTGTACCAACGAGGGCGGGGTAAAAAAGATATTAGTGCTGTACTCAGGGCTATGAAGGTTATCTGATGACGGATGCCTATGGGGCTTACAACAAATATGGAAAGCAGCCTGGCGTTTATCATCAGCGGTGTATGAGCCATGCAAGAAGGTATTTCCTGTACGCATTGGGTAACGATGCTGCAAGAGCTAACTATGCATTAGATAATTTTTGGGTCCACTATATGGTATAGAACGGGAATGCAAAATAGCAGGACTTGATTTTGATGCTATTACTGAAAAAGACAAGCTGAGTCATTACCCATATTGGAAGCCTTCCATAAATGGCTGGAAAAGGAACTTCCTAAAACAACTCCTCGTACGCCTATCTATAAAGCGATTGCATATACGTTGAATAATTATAGTGCGTTGCTAAAATACACATCAGATGGGATGCTTTTAATAGACAATAACGTCCTGGAAGGACAAATCCGTAGTATCGCTTTAGGCAGAAATAATTTTATGTTCGCGGGCTCCCATCGCGGTGGTGAACTGGCAGCTATCATCTACAGCTTTATTGCTACCTGAAAACTTCAAAAGATAGATCCGGCTAAATGGTTAGATGATGTATTAAGAAGAATACCTCATCATTCCAAAAACAAGCTAATTGAATTGTTGCCACAGTTTTGGAAGCCGTTGTGGGCAGACAAACAGAAAACCGGTTAAAGGTTTACGGGAGCATATTACGCAAAATTAATAGCACCTTCTGCCTGGGCATCGTCATTTTTTTGGATGATGTTATCTATGTCTTTGTATAGAAGATCAATGGTTGAATAAAGATTATCTATTCCATCCACACAAAAAGTACCCTTGCCATAGCTCATCAGGTACTGATCGGTAGCCTGGATATGCAGCACATCCAGATTGGGCGCCCTGTCTTTATTGTACGGATGCATTAACGACCATCCACCATCTTTACCATAAGTGATAACATCTTCCTTGTTGAGGCAGGTGCAATACCAGCCGGCAGCATCCCTGAGCAGAGCCAGGGTCGCTGCAATATTACGCGCTCCTCCCTGCATGACTATCATTAAAAACAACCGGCGCTTGTCATCAGCACGATGATATTGAAATAAAACATTACACCCCTTAAAATTAAAATCGTTCAGGCGTTGGCTATAATCAATCTCAATAACTGAAGCGAAAACCCGGGGATTATCAGGATGGTATATATAGGCAACCCTTCCTGGAGGCATCTTGCCAAAAGGATTATGACAGAGATAAAAATCACGCATATTTTAATCGGCAGTAAATGATGGCTGTAAGATAAGAATCCCTGATTAAAGCTTGCTAACCATACACCGAAAATCCCTCCATAAGGGAAAATAAGACAACTTCAAACATGGGTGTGCTTAGAGGATTACGTAGGGAAAGACGAATAGGCTTGTCGGGTATTGATCCATCAACATGTGCAGCCGGTCGTGGATCTTCACGCTCAAATACTTTTTGCCCTTGTTTTCCGTAAAGCCAGTCCCTCGGAGATAGCGGTCTCGTATTATTCCCGGCGCATCTTAAACTTTTTGTGGCGGTCCGTTTCATTGTTTCCAGCTTTAACCAAGTAAAATTCGTATTGCCGTAATATTTCGATGGTAATATCCTCAAAATACATTTCCTGATCAAAACAGGTAGTCATCTCCTTGGCCAGTCTTGCGGCTTTCCGCCTAATGATTACCATTTTTGTAGTGAGCTTTCCTGGAATTAGGGTTGCAATGTCTGCACGGAAGACCCAAGGATCTGTGTTGGCATTAAAGGCGATAAAGATGTTTGGCTCCACCAGGCAGATACAGTCGTCGTATATGCCGCGATCATTCTGGCCGGACTTGTCCATAGTATTCTGGTAATAACCACGAACGCCAATAAGGAACACTTCGTCGAGGATGGGCTGTTGGATGTATGCCACCGCATCCGCCCGTATTAACTTAGGTCGGTTCATGGTAGTTGTGATTTGCTTTCAATTTATTCAGTAGCTTACCCTTCCTCAGCCCATCTGACCTTCAATTGTTAAAGACTTCTCAAAATCCAATTGTTCAAGTGGCTGATTATCATATCTCTCAAACATTGTTAAGGTACTGATGGCTGTAAATGGCATGGGCATTGACTAATACCGTGTACGAATTGCATTATTCACTAAAAAGCACGGCTATGAAACAATCGTTCAACATCATTTTCAGGTATCCGTTCAAAGAAAAGAATATTTTCATTGAACTAACAGGGAAGGTAACACGGCCAGGTGCTGCATCGTATTATATGGTGAGTGATATACGTTTTGCTAAACATCCGGAAGGGCCCTACGATGCATTTCCTGAAATTAAAGTGCAACAACGGCAATTGCATGGCGAAATGGTATGGGTACATATGGACACGCAAAAAGAAAGTGAACTCAGCCATATTGTAGGACAAGCTATCGACGATTACCTGGCCGGCAATGCCTCCTAATATCCATCTACTATAATACAATGAAATGTATCAATACAGAGAAACCGGAATACAAAAGCCGGAAGACTGAATCAACAGCTTCCGGCTTTTTAAATGCACCTGTCAACTATCCATCTAATAAATAGGAATGGTTTGATCAGATCAATACACTTTACTCACCATGCAGGTAATCATCAATATTCTCCAGTGCATCATCCTGTAAGAATTCTTTACAAGTGCAGTATTCACCCATGGGGCAGGAGGGAGGGTCGTAACTGCACAATTCAAAAGTAGTGAGGCTATTATTATTGATCTCTGTTTTTATATCGAGTGTGCTAACCATTAGCTGGTACTTTTTACTCAAAGGCACATCATCGGGAATATCGGTATCGAGGTTCCAGGTAAACATCATCTTGCTGAAAGCTGCACACACCCTTTCCAATTGGAAGGTACTTAATAAATGAGCCGGCGGGAACTGCTCTTGTTGTAACCCACAATAATAACCAAAAGTGTATACGGGATCGCTCTCCAGCCATCGCTCCTCCTCTTCGAGAGCGTCTTCCACCAATTCAGGGTACACATAATTCAATGTAGGCTGGTCTGGACGTTCAGCCTCGAGGATGTCGGATAAAAGATGTATGATATACGCTTCCATGCAGCCGAGCATTTTATTAGCTCTACAATGATATACGAGAAATTCCGGTAAAGGATTTATTGTATAACCCACTTGAAGTAAGAAAGTTGCACGAAAATGTAAATACTGCACAAACTGCCTGCTGCTGATAGCAGGATATTTATCAAGCCGGACAGCTATGGATGGGCCCCATGGAGGAAACCCTTTTTGTATAATACCTTGAAGAAGCTTCCAATAAGGGCCATCCCGGACGGATTTGCGGGATTATTGCAAACCAGGTTGATCCTGGCTCAATCGGGCATGAACCCCGCTAGAAACTGATCCCTGGAAGGCTGGGCCGGATGTAAAATGGGTGAAATATCTGGGTGGGATAGCTGGCGTATGGCTGGTAGGCGGCTGGTATACGGATATGGGTCTCTATAAGGTCTCGATAAGGGTATTGCTGAATTGGAGAAATTTACCAGGTGTGATGGAGGCGGGAGGGGCTGGTTGCCTGTTTTGGGCAGGGATGCTCATACAGCCTGTGAAACTGAGGGGTCTTGCTGTAATGTACGAAATCTGGCGGGCCATTGTGTGACTGGTAGCCAATGATCTTTCTGCAACAGAATATCATATAGTGGTTTTAGCAGGGAGGGGAGAGCTGGCCGCATGATGGGCAGTGGTGAAGGTGTGTATTACAGCAGGCGTTATACAAAAAATAGTGTGGTAGGGTTATATGGGATGCCCGGCGTTGGGGTAGATACAAAAAAGCCCCGCCTTTAAAAAGGCGGGGGTGCTCCCATTCATATGCGTTAACCATTAAACCTTATCCTATGGGTGTAGATACGCATAATCATGCCATAAGGATTTACAAAAGGAGAAAAAGTCTATTATGTTAATTTTTGTGCATTGAGTACCAGTAATGCACACTCTTTTTAGTGTTTTGGAATGATACGGGCATGTTTAGATCCGATACGGGGTAGTGAAAAACTACTCTAAACCCTTTGCCAGTAAGGATTCCCCAAAGTGCTACTGCAATTGTAGAATCAGCTGTACAATTGATACTTAAAATACACATTGCCGTTGTTGCACCTGCTTATACCACTATTCTTGTTGATCGTTAAAATCAAGGATGCTCAAAAAACTTCATCACAATTGCGTTGTACTGATCTCAATAGTGTAATCTATTGCCCACTTTAAAATCAACCAGTTTCTTACTGTATATGGTACGCTTAATAGTTTATTGTCTTCATCTCATTTTCTACTCCATACATCGCATTTATAACTCACGCTGCTTAGGTTCTTTTCAAAGCAGATGAAGGCGGGTTTGGGCCGGATGGGAATGGCGGGCTGACCATCCCCTTAAATAAAGAACCCCTCCCGTAAACGGGAAGGGCTCTTTTGCTTGTCATGTCAGTGTACCTATTTTATGATAGTACCTGTATCAAAGACTATCCAGGTCTTATCTCAGGAACAACATTTCGCGGTATTTGGGCAGTGCCCAGTATTCATCGGCCACGAGTAATTCGAGCTTGTCAACGCTGTAACGGATAGCATCAAAGTATACATCTTTCACCTGGCTTTGGTAAGCGATGGCCTTTGTGCGTGTATCTGTCATGGCATTGGCTGTCTTACGTGCCTGGATCATTTTTTCAACCAGGTCGCTCACTTTGCTGATATGCTCGGAGATCTTTGCAACGATCTGCTTTTGATTGGCATAGGATTCTTCCTTCAGGCCAATCTCTTTCAGCCCCTTGATATTGTCGATCAGGATATTCTGGTATTTGATTGCAGCGGGCAATACATGGCTGGTACAAAGCTCACCCATGATACGGGCTTCGATCTGAACACGCTTGATGTATTTTTCCAGCTCAATTTCATGACGTGCTTCCAGCTCTACATGGCTCAATACATTGTTGTTTTCAAACAAATGCTTGGCTTTTTCGGTGATCATACCATCGAGGGCCAGTGGGGTAGTGGGGATATTGGGCAAACCACGTCTTTCAGCTTCATGGTGCCATTCTTCGCTATAACCATCACCTTCAAACAGTACTTTTTCGCTTGCTACAATGTATTCACGGATAACGTGCATAATAGCGATCTCTTTCTTCTCCCCTTTTTCAATCAGGGTATCTACATCCTTCTTGAATTGTTTCAGTGTTTCGGCCATGATGCTGTTCAGGGCAGTCATTGCATTGGCGCAATTGGCAGCAGAACCTACGGCACGGAACTCAAACTTATTACCGGTGAAGGCGAAAGGAGAAGTACGGTTACGGTCGGTATTGTCCAACAGCAGTTCAGGAATGCTGCGGTGCAGGTCGAGCTTCAGGATGGCTTCATCCTGCTCATCGAATTTACCACCTACTCTTTCTTTCACGTCTGCCAGCACCTTGCTCAGGTATTGACCAATGAATACGGAAATGATAGCAGGCGGAGCTTCGTTGGCACCCAGGCGGTGATCATTGCCAGCAGAAGCGATAGAAGCCCTTAAAATATCGGAATAGTCGTGTACTGCCTTAATGGTATTTACAAAAAAGGTCAGGAACATCAGGTTGGTCTTCGGTGTTTTACCGGGAGCCAGGAGGTTCACGCCAGTATCAGTGGCCATGCTCCAGTTGTTGTGCTTACCGCTACCATTGATACCTGCAAATGGTTTTTCATGCAACAGGGCACGCAGTTTATGACGGCGGGCAACACGGTCCATGATGTCCATCAACAAGGTATTGTGGTCTACCGCTACGCTCACTTCTTCAAAAATAGGAGCGCACTCAAACTGTGAAGGGGCTACCTCATTGTGACGTGTACGTAAAGGAATACCTAATTTGTAAGATTCTGTTTCGTAATCACGCATGAAAGCATACACTCTTTCAGGAATAGAGCCGAAGTAGTGGTCTTCCAATTGCTGACCTTTTGCGGGGGCATGACCAAATACGGTGCGGCCGCTCATTACCAGGTCAGGACGGGCGTTGAACATGGCTTCGTCTATTACGAAATACTCTTGTTCCCAACCCAGGGTAGCGGTTACCTTATTTACATTCTTATCGAAATAGTTACATACTTCAACAGCAGCCTTGTTCAGTGATTCCAGTGATTTGAGCAAAGGAGCTTTATAATCCAGTGTTTCACCGGTATAAGAAACGAAGATGGTAGGGATACACAGGGTTTTACCTTCGCCGATCTCCATGATAAAGGGAGGAGAAGAAGGATCCCAGGCTGTATAACCACGGGCTTCGAAAGTGGCGCGGATACCACCGCTTGGGAATGAAGAGGCATCAGGCTCTTGTTGTATAAGTGCGTCACCATCAAAGGTTTCGAGGGCACTGCCATCACCTTTCAGGGTAAAAATGAATCATGCTTTTCGGCAGTTGTTCCGGTAAGTGGTTGGAACCAATGCGTATAGTGAGTAACTCCTTTAGTTTCAGCCCACTGGCGAAGTCCGGCAGAGATCTGATTAGCCATAGCCCTGTCAATCTTCTTGCCACCCTTGATAGAGGTCAGCAGGCTCTTATAAGCCTCATCACTTAAAAACTCACGTGCTGTTTTAAGTGTAAAAACATTCTCCCCAAAGTAGCCTGTAATTTTAGATGACCCTTCCACCGCCGTACCATTCGAATGGGTTAGGTCGTTGATAGCTTTAAAGCGTAATGATTCCATTTCTTAATTTTTTGCGTGTTGTGCAAATAAACAATAAATGGCGTGGATAAAAAATTTTTGGATTCAATGTGCGTTTTTTTAAATAAAACGTGGAAAAACCCCTATCCTTTTGAATAAACCGCTAAAATTTGGGGTCAAACTCCGTGAATATTAAATATTTTTCTTTTTACTAATTTAATGTTTTGGCGGCTCTTTGGCCCTTTCATTGGCACCATGATAAATTGGGGTGAAAATAGCTGCGGGCAGTGGGCTGCAAGCTGGGGATAAATACAGTTTAGAGGTGAGGGTGAGCCGCCCTTGGGAGGGCGACCCACCCTAAGCGACCACCCTTAAGAGGGCGACCCAGGGTAAAGGGTTCTACCTGCCGAATACTGGATTCTGGCATGTATTTGCAACCAAATCAATACATTTGATGCAATATTTGCCAATGTCCGGTATTACAGCAGTACATAAAAGTTGTATAGCCTTCGTTTCAAACAGTGCCTGGTCGGTGTACAATTTCCGGCTCGATGTCATTAATAATCTCCTGGCGCAGGGTTATGAAGTATTGGTTTTGGCTCCTGACGACCGTTATTCGGCCCTCCTTCTTGAAAATGGCTGCCAGTTTATTCCAATTAGCTTCGACAACAAAACAAAAAACCCCTTTCACGACCTGTCTTTTTACTGGCAATTAAAACGACTGTACCGCAAGCACAAGCCCAACTTCATTTTTCATTATGTAGCCAAGCCCAATATATATGGTTCGCTGGCTGCTGCGGCCAATGGTATTCCTTCGGTAGCGGTCATCACGGGCCTTGGATATGCTTTTGACCGAACCAACTGGCTTTACCAGGTGATGCGCCTCTTGTATAAGAATTCACTGCGCAAAGCCCGTGAGGTATGGTTTCTTAACAACGAAGATGCCCGCATATTTATAGATAAGAAGATCATTAACATTGAGAAAGTAAAGGTGTTGCCGGGGGAAGGGATCAATACGAGCTATTTTGCTCCCCTGAGAAGCGCCCGTCATACGGAACCTACTTTTACCTTTCTAATGAGTACCCGTTTACTCCGGAGTAAAGGGATTGGTTTATATGTTGATGCTGCCCGCATATTGAAAAAGAAGAATTATGATGTACGATTTGAATTGATCGGCTTTTTTGAGAACCATCACCCGGATTCGATTACCCAGGAAGAACTTACGCGGTGGGAAAAAGAAGGGCTGATCCATTATGGCGGTTTTGCCAATGATGTACGGCCTTATCTTGCCAAAGCGGATTGTTTCGTATTTCCTTCTTTTTACAATGAAGGCATTCCCCGTTGCCTTATGGAGGCTGCTGCAATGGAGCTGCCAGTAATTACATCCATGAACAGAGGCTGTAAAGAAGTGGTACTTAATAACTCTACGGGGTATATCTGTAATCGGCATGACCCTTTTGACCTGGCCGATAAAATGGAGAAAATGATCAACCTGCCTCCGGAAGAACGTCACCGCATGGGTAAAAATGGCCGTTCGCTCGTGATGCGGAAGTTTAATATAGCTGCGATCATTGACGAGTATACGGACACGCTGCAGCAGGACCTGACGGATTGAAAACGTGAATGATGAATCGTCAATTGGTTACTGCATCGGTAAATAGCTAATAAGAAAGCATTAAACTGCTATTGGATCAACTTCCTAAACATTAACCTACTGCACGATTAAAGTTTTCGGGAAACTTCTTTTGGAGGAACTCTATCACCCCGAACTTTTCAATTGCTGCTCCCAGATCCAGGTACTTAGGTCGGGAAATTGAAATGGGAATTTTTCAAGGATTTCCATGGTAAAATTGGAAAAGTCGGGAGTAAAGTAAAAAAAACAACCACCATAAGTCTGCTCAAAATAGCGCACCCAGGCAAGATCGCTCGTAAGGATCGGGATCCGGCAGGCTGCATATTCTAGTAGTTTGGTAACTGTTTGGTGGTTATGTGGCTCAATATCAGGCTTGTAGTTAATGGCAAAACGGGCTTTCTGCAAATATTGCCCCACTTCCTCATGCTGTACGGGGCCTTTGAATATGATATTAGAATGGCTGCTGTACCTATCGGCCAGGTGTTGAAAGTTCATACTCAGAACAAGGATATTGCTCTTCGCCATGGCAGCACCCGGCAGAAACCGGTCAAGGATCCTATGAAACCGGATATCCCGGGTAACAGAACCGCAGTAAATGAAGTCATACTCTTTTGGGGCCGTTTGTTGCGCGCCCAGGAGTAAACCTTCGGTGATACCCATATCCCGGAACCCAAAGGGCACTTCATCCCGGAAATTAAATTGCTGTTGTACATATCCATTGAGGAACAACCTGAAATCAGGCCGTACGTTATAAAACCGTTTTGCGCTGTCTTTCAATCGTCTTAGCGGCGGCAAAGAGGAAGACGAATATTCATGGATCTTGACAATTCCCGGTCTTCTTGGGGTAAGATCAACTCCCATAAAATACCACTCCACCTCAGGTGAGTGTAACCTCACTTCTTTCCTGGTCACCAACTCACACCCAATCCCATATTGTCCGAAAAATCGTGTACATGCATCTACCTCGGTTTCAGGTAGAAAGGCTTTTTATTATGCACAAAAGCGATGGTCATAAGTGGAAACAAAGGATAAATTTATAAATAAGATTGCATAGTGGTTCGTACTTTTGCGCTTCTTCCGGCGGGAGTGGCCTATTTTTTAACAGGATGGCTATCCCCAGCACGAAAACTTTATATATTATCATGGAAATTACAGTTAAAACGGCGCAGCAATTACGCCTCACTTCCGATGAATTTGAGCTCATTAAAGAAAAACTTGGCCGCACTCCCAACTTCAACGAACTCTGTGCCTTCAGTGGCATGTGGAGTGAACACTGTAGTTATAAAAACTCTATTAAATGGTTAAAAACACTGCCCCGTGACGGCCAGAAAATGCTGGTAAAAGCCGGCGAAGAAAATGCCGGTCTGATGGACATTGGCGATGGCTATGGCGTAGTATTTAAAATAGAATCACACAATCACCCCTCCGCTATCGAGCCTTTCCAGGGGCCGCAACTGGTGTAGGTGGTATTCACCGCGATATTTTTACGATGGGCGCCCGCCCGGTGGCCTCTCTTAATTCTCTTCGTTTTGGCAATCTTACTGATGCCAAAACACAACACCTGCTCTCTGGGGTAGTACATGGTATTGGTCATTATGGCAACTGTTTTGGCGTTCCAACGGTGGGTGGCGAAATATATTTTGAAGGCCGTTACCATACCAATCCGTTGGTAAATGCCATGAGTGTAGGTATTGTGAAAAATGGGGAAACCATTTCGGCTACGGCAGCTGGCATTGGTAACCACGTATTTTTTGTGGGTTCTGCTACGGGTAAGGATGGTATCGGTGGGGCATCTTTTGCTTCTGCTGATATTACCGCCGAAAGTGCACAGGAATTACCCGCTGTTCAGGTGGGTGATCCTTTCCAAGAGAAAAACTATTGGAAGCTTGCCTTGAAGTGATCCAAACGGGTGCGGTAGTAGGTATGCAGGATATGGGTGCAGCAGGGATCATTTGTTCTACGGCCGAAATGAGTGCTAAAGGAGGTGTAGGGATGCGTATTGACCTCGATAAAGTTCCTACGCGCCAGTCCAATATGAAAACATGGGAACTGCTGCTGAGTGAAAGCCAGGAGCGGATGCTGATGGTAGTTGAAAAAGGGAAAGAAGAACTGGTGAAGAAAGTATTTGAAAAATGGGATCTCCCCTGCTCTGATATTGGTGAAGTAACCGGCGATGGCATCCTGCGTTTCTATATGCATGGTGAATTGGAAGCTGAATTACCAGCGGAAGAATTGGTATTGGGTGGCGGCGCTCCCCAATACACGCGGGAATACAAAGAGCCTGCTTATTTTGAAAAAGATCAATGGTTTTGATCCGGCTGCCATTGCTGTACCGGCCGATCTGAAGGGGTTGCAGAAGAACTGGTAGCTGTTCCCAATATTGCCTCAAACGTTGGGTGTACGTACAATATGATAGCATGGTGGGCGCCGGCAATGCCTCTACCAACCAGCCCAGTGATGCTGCCATCGTTATTGGCAAACCTACTGGCAAAGGACTCGCTTTAACTACGGACTGTAATAGCCGCTATGTATTTGCGGATCCTTATAAAGGAGCTATGATAGCTGTGGCCGAAGCCGCCAGAAATATCGTATGTAGTGGCGGTCAGCCGCTGGGTGTTACCAATTGCCTCAATTTTGGCAATCCCTACGATCCTGAAGTATACTATCAGTTTGTTCATGCTATTAAAGGTATGGGTGAGGCCTGCCGCAAGTTCGATACGCCGGTAACAGGCGGTAATGTGAGCTTCTACAACCAAAATCCTGATGGGGCGGTGTATCCTACACCAACGATTGGTATGGTGGGATTACTGGATAGTGTGAATGATAAAATGACGATGTATTTCAAAGAGGAAGGCCACGTGGTATTCCTGGTAGGGAAGGCCCGTGGCGACATCAACTCTTCTGAATACCTGCATAAAATAAAAGGGGTGGAACACAGTCCTGCTCCTCACTTCGACCTGGAAGAAGAGTTTGTGCTGCAACAAAAAATTGCTGAGCTCATCAAGGCTGGCGCTATTGAATCAGCGCATGATGTAAGTGAAGGTGGTTTGTTCATCACGCTGTTGGAAAGTTCTTTCCATAAAAACCTGGGTGTTGATGTAGTGGCTTCTGACAGTGATATCCGTAAAGACGGATATTGGTTTGGCGAAGCGCAAAGCAGGGTTGTAGTGAGTGTAAAGCCTGCCAAAGTAGCTGCTTTCCGCAAGCTGTTGGGTGATCATCCTTTTGAAGAGCTTGGTTTTGTCACCAATGGAGCTATTGAAATTGATGGTATGAACTGGGGAATATCATTACCTGGAAGGAGCGCTATGATACGGCCATCGAAAACCTGTTGGCTGGAACAGCGTCTGAGCAGGCTTTGAGTGCGTTGTAAGAACTTGCAGACCCTATTGTCAGGATGCTTCATTATTGATTATTGCAATAAGCCAACCAATGAACAAAGATTCAATCATAGTCGTTACCGGGGCGGCAGGATTTATAGGCAGTTGTCTAGCAGGCTTTCTGAATGAACAGGGATTCAATAACCTGATCCTGGTAGATGAGTTTAGCCGGATCGATAAAGTCCCCAATCTGGCGGGCAAGACCTTTACAGGGAAAGTAGAGCGTGATCATTTTTTTGAGTGGCTGGGAAAAAGGCCTGCACCTGTTGATTTCATCTTCCATATTGGCGCCCGTACAGATACTACTGAATTTGATTATTCTGTACACCAGCGACTCAATGTAGAATATTCGCAAAAAGTATGGAACTATAGTGTGCTACACCAGGTGCCGGTAGTGTATGCGTCTTCAGCAGCTACTTATGGTGCTGGTGAACTGGGTTATGATGATACGCATGAATTGCCATATCAGCTAAAGCCTTTGAACCCTTATGGTATTTCAAAGAATGAATTTGATAAATGGGCCTTGCAACAACCGGCGCAACCTCCTTTCTGGGCTGGCTTGAAATTCTTTAATGTATATGGCCCGAATGAATACCACAAGGGACGTATGGCCAGTGTAATATGGCACTCCTTTAACCAGATACGTAAAGATGGACTGGTCAAGCTGTTCAAATCACACCGGCCCGATTATAAGGATGGTCAGCAGTTGCGTGATTTTGTGTATGTGAAAGATGTGCTCAGTGTTTGCTTTTGGCTGATGGAACAATATATCGTGGGCAATAAGTCGAAGGTGACCAATGGACTGTATAATTTAGGTACTGGTAAAGCCCGCAGCTTCGATGACCTGGTGAAAGCTACTTATGCCGGACTCGACAAGGAGGCCAATATCCAATACATTGATATGCCCGAAGATATACGTGATAAGTACCAGTATTTTACGGAGGCCAATATGCAAAAGCTCATCGATGCTGGTTACAAGAAGCCTTTTTATTCGCTGGAAGCCGGGGTAGATGACTATGTACGTAACTATTTGGCAAATGGAAAATTCTATTAAGTCCGAAAGACCGAAATTCAGAAAAGTCCGAAAGTAAAAATGATGATCAGCAAAATACTTTTGGGCTTTCCGGACTTGCTGACTTCTGGGCTACCTAACTCATAAACATACTCCCATGAACAATAAGATCGCGATTATAGGCGGCGGCAACCTGGGTACCGCCATTGCAGAAGGGTTGATCAATAGTGGCTTTTCAAAACCTGAAGATGTACTCATTACCAAGCGCAATATAAAAACCTTGCATACATTGGAGCAGCGGGGGTATTGGTGAGAGATGACAATGGGGAGGCTGTACGTTTTGCCAATCTCGTTATCCTGGCGGTGAAACCTTTCCAGGTAAATGAGGTATTGGGCAAGTTGAAAGACTCCTTGATCCTGCCAGGCATGTACTGATCTCTGTAGTAACTGGCAATACGATTGAACAGCTGCTTAAAGCCGTAGGGAAGAAGATCCCGGTTATCAGGGCCATGCCCAATACGGCGATTGCTATTCAGGAAAGTATGACCTGCCTGGCTGCGCATGAAGTGAGCAAGGAGCAGGTGAGTTATACGGAAGACCTGTTTAATCAATTGGGTAGGGTAGTATGGATCGATGAAAAGCTGATGGATGCTGCTACTGTTTTAGGGGCTTGCGGTACTGCCTATGCTATGCGTTATATACGTGCCAATATACAAGGGGTATTGAAATTGGGTTTGATGCGGCCACTGCCACGCTTATAGCTGCTCAAACGGTAAAGGGAGCAGCCGAATTATTGTTGAAGAAAGGAACTCACCCCGAGCAGGAAATTGATAAAGTAACTACTCCCAAAGGATGCACCATTGCTGGCCTTAATGAAATGGAGCACCAGGGGTTCAGTTCATCACTCATCAAGGGTATTGTAGCCAGCTATGATAAAATAGCTAAGGATTAATATACCAATTTGTCCAATACAAAGGGGCGTCACTATGTTGTGGCGCCCCTTTGTATTTCAAATCAGTTGATCGCTTTCTCTTAATAAAACTTTCCATTTTCCACGTCCACCTGGAAGGCTCGCAGGTTCACCAGCCGTCTTTCGTATTGTGAAAATTCGGCCGCCCCGGCTGCAGCCAACATCAGGGGTATTCCTGCCCCGGGTACAACTGGTATACGGAACGACCTGAAGTCCATAGCAGCGGTACCATAAAATTCCCAGGTCCTTTCCTGGTTGTACAAGGGAAAGAAATTGGAGCCCATTCTGATAAATACGGTTTCTCCATCACTGAATCCCCATACGTTCCGCTTGGGGTAGAGGCTGCCATCTGCTTCTTTTACATAAATGATATCGGCCAGTGATTCAAATTTGACCTCAAAATTGGTACAAGAGGGCGTGCTGTTCTTAAATTCATGATACGAGAGATATACGCCCTTGGCGGGTTTGGGTAATGTACTACTTCCGGTATAGAGATTATTAAATGCATCCAACTCCACCTGTTTCAGGCTTCTTTTATGCAGCAGTCTGGCAAAATCTGTTCTGTTAAGTATGCTGAGGCTATTTAATAAGGTTGAACTGATAAAACCTCAGAGGTATAACTGTTGGTTTTACGGGCGTAGATCACGGAATCGAAGCGGTGAATAGGGTAGTAGACTCCGTTTGAATGCAGATACATTTCGGTCTTCAGGTATAACCAGGCATTCCGCACATGGGTATTGTGGAGATTCAGTTCCGTGGAATCGAACTCTGATAACCACAGTTTCTTTATGTAGATCACCAACTGGTTATTGGAGCCTGGTGTTAAATTGTTTTGGAAATGACCGGTGAGGAAGGCTGTTAGTTCATCTGCGGTATTTGTTCCAAACCGGTATTTATAGGAGTGTTTGTCTTTGGTGGAACGATAAAAACCCAGCTTGGTGGTATCGGGGCGGATATCCCGTATTTCAATGGCAGAGAAAGGAAGCAATGATCCGGCTTCATTGATAGCAGCAACGGGATAGATTACCTTATACTTACTTTTACTGGAGGGAGAAAGGGCTGTTGATACTTTGCTTTGGGCGATACTATTTGTGCAGGCCAGCAAATAACCCAATATGATAAAAACACACCTGTTCATGCGTAATGATTAAGCAGTTGTTGAAAATGAGTGGAGGCTCATTCACAGGTTATGATTTTGAAAACATGTAATTGCAGGGAGAGAAAAACAATCAACAATAGGAGGGTGGTAGACCCCGGTAAGATCGTAGGATATCAGCACCTCCAAAGTACAAAAATTTATGAAAAAACCTAGCTCAAAGGGTTAAATATAATACTGTGCCCTGATATCTGTGATATTCCGCAAACCTGACCTATAATGGCCATTTGTTATTCGTAAAAATAACTGTGCCAGGTGCGTATTCATACGAAAAAGTCAATAAATTCTGTCTGATGGCTTGTATATGAAATAAAAATTGCCTTCCTTCGTTTAAGAATTACTTTAATTCCCAGATCCAATTTTACTATGAAAAGTGAGAGGTTTACATTATTCATCTTACTGGTTGAAATCGTGGCAATAAGTGTTTTGCATTCAGCAAAGACTGGTAAGCCCACATCATCATCTACCAAAGCGACTGTTACGGCAGAGAAGCAAAAGCCTGTACAGAAAACCAGCTGGCAATGGAGTAACAATTTTACGCTTATTCGCCTGAAATAAATGCCTTCCCATCAATGGTTCACGCAGCCTGTAACGGGTAATCCGCCGCTCAAAACCGGCAGCAGCGCCAGTTTCGCCACCTGTGTTCCAAGTTTTCCACATTACCATTTTGTGATTTTTATCAGCCGGAAAAATGCTGTACCTTTGCATGACCTTCAGGAAATATTATCCCCCTAATGTGGTTTTCCGCTGGTCATAACCGGACTGGTTCAATAATCAAGCAAAAGTAGTACGCCAGATATACAAACATCGAAGTAAACCCTGTTAACTATTTGCCAGGGACCATCAGCGATGTATGTGTGGCTTATTGTTTTGTACCTGTCCTATACCGGATTAACAGCATAACATTTGTAAACTGATTTAACCATATATTATGGCCAAGTACATATTTGTTACAGGAGGCGTAACTTCTTCATTAGGTAAAGGGATCATTGCCGCGTCATTAGCCAAGCTATTACAGGCAAGAGGTCTTAGGGTGACGATTCAGAAATTTGATCCCTATATTAACGTTGACCCTGGTACCCTGAACCCCTATGAGCATGGGGAATGTTATGTAACGGAGGACGGAGCTGAGACGGACCTGGATCTGGGACATTATGAGCGTTTCCTGAACATTTTTACCACACAGGCCAATAATGTTACTACGGGCCGTATCTACCAAACAGTTATCAATAAGGAAAGAGAAGGCGCCTTTTTGGGTAAAACGGTGCAGGTAATTCCCCATATTACCGATGAGATCAAGCGCAGAATGTTGCTCCTGGGCAAAAACAATGAATACGATGTGATCATTACGGAATTGGGAGGTACTGTAGGCGATATTGAAAGTCTGCCCTTCATTGAAGCGTTGCGTCAGTTGCAATGGGAACTGCCTGAAGAAGATACTGTGGTGGTGCATCTTACCCTCATTCCTTACTTGAAAGCTGCTAAAGAGTTGAAAACCAAACCTACGCAGCACAGTGTAAAAATGCTGAGTCAGGAAGGTGTTCACCCTGATATCATCGTTTGCCGGACTGAAAGGCCACTTTCGCCTGATCTGCGCCGCAAAATTGCCTTGTTCTGTAATGTTAAGCAGGAAGCCGTGATAGAAGCGGCTGATGCCCCGACGATCTATGAAGTACCACTGGCCATGATGCGTGAGAAGCTGGATCTTATTTGTATGAAAAAGCTGAACATCAATTTGCAAAAAGAACCGGATCTCCATCGCTGGAAAGAATTCCTCGATAAATTGAAATACCCCAAAAGCCAGGTTACTATTGGCTTGATCGGCAAATACATTGAGCTGCAGGATGCCTATAAGTCTATCCTGGAAGCGTTTGTTCATGCAGGCGCCATTAATGAATGTAAAGTGCAGGTAGTCAATGTACACAGTGAATTCATTACTGATGATAACGTGGCCGAAAAACTGGCTAACCTGGATGGTTTGCTGGTAGCGCCCGGGTTTGGACACCGTGGTGTGGAAGGGAAGATCATTGCTGTTAAATATGCCCGCGAAAACAAGCTGCCATTCTTTGGTATTTGTCTGGGAATGCAGATGTCGGTGATTGAGTTTGCCCGTGATATCCTCGCGTTACCGAAAGCCCATTCTACTGAAATGGACCTCCATACGCCCGATCCTGTTATTGATCTTATGGAAGAACAAAAGAAGATCACGGCTAAAGGCGGCACCATGCGTCTTGGTTCTTATACCTGTCAAACGCTTGAAGGTAGTCTTGCCCGCCAGATCTATGGCAAAGAGATGATCACTGAACGTCATAGACACCGCTGGGAGTTTAATAATCAATACCTTACACGTTTTGAAGAAGCTGGTATGGTAGCCAGTGGCAAGAACCCGGAAAGTGGGCTGGTGGAGATCGTAGAGCTGCCCAAGCACCCTTTCTTTATTGGTGTTCAGTACCATCCCGAGTTAAAAAGTACGGTTGAAAATCCACATCCTTTATTTGTGCATTTCATCAAAGCCGCCAAAGAATACGCCGATCAGAAAAGTGCGGTTAAAAACCCTTTACTGCAAAGCGAAATGATTTAAATAGGGACTAATCGTTACCGGAGAGCCGGTAACTAACAACGGCACGTTGAGGAATAGCTGCCTGCTATTTCCCAACGTGCCGTAACATTTTATGCCTGGCGGCGACTTATTACCTGGCTGTTAACCTTTCTGGTAACCAGTCTTCATGAATCATAAACCAATTCCCGGCAACCAGAAACCCCTATCTTTGCACCTCCTCTAAATTTTGTACTAATGAACATGGATCGCAATACGATCATTGGTTTTGTATTACTGGCGGGATTACTCTTTGTTTACTTGTTTATTTCAACTAAGAATTCCCATGAGTTAGCAGGGCAACGCCAACATTATGAAGATTCTGTAGCCCGGATAAAAAGGGCCCAGGATTCTTTAACAGCTATTGCCCAAAAGGATGCTACGATCAAGGCCGTGCTCGGTAATGACAGCACGTTGAATAATGACCAGGGCGTGGAAAAACTGGTAACAGTCGAGAATGAAGTTCTGAAGGTCACTTTCACTACTAAAGGCGGTCAGCCAGGAAAAGTAGAGCTGAAGAAATATAAATCAGTTGATAGTAACCTGGTTGTATTAAACGGTACTACTTTTGACAAAATATCGTATGCCATCAATGCTGGGTCCAATCAGGCCATGCAGGTGACTGATCTGAATTTTGTAGGTGGAGAGGTAGTGAAAAATGCGGATAATAGTCAAACGATCACTTTTCAGCGGCCTCTTCCCAATGGCACGGTTATACACAAATTCACCTTGAGGCCCAATGATTACCTCATTGACTGGAATGTTCAAATGGGAGGTGCTGATAAGCTGCTTTCACAAGGTGCTTTCAATATCACCTGGCAAAACCAGCCTGTTCAACATGAAAGTGATGTGAAGTATGAGCGTCTTCAATCCAATATCTGTTATTATTCTGATAATGATTTTGACTACATCATGTCAAAAACAGAAAAGAAGCTTGAAAAACAGGTACAATGGGTAGCGGTTTCGCAGCAATTCTTTAATACTACGTTGTCGTATAAGAACGGTTTTACTTCTGGCGATATCCGCTGGTCAAGGCATGCTGATACTACGCATAAGATTGCTGATGTAACTACGATGCTGCAGGCCAAACTACCTCTGGGAACTGATGCGCTTGTTCCCTTGCAACTGTATTTTGGCCCCAATGATTATAAGATATTGAGAAATCAGCCGGTGACAGAGATGGATAAGATCATCAATCTGGGTAGGGATATGTATGCGTTTGTACGTCCCATCAACAAGTACATTGTAATGCCGGTGTTTAACTTCTTCAATAGTTTTGTGGGCAGCATGGGTATTGTAATTCTCTTGCTTACGCTCTTTATCAGGTTGGCTACTTCACCACTGATGTATCCTGGTTACCTGACGAGTGCCAAAATGAAGATATTGAAGCCGGACCTGGCCAAGCTGAAAGAAAAATATCCAGAACAGCAGCAGTTTGCTATGGAGCAAATGAAGTTTATGCGTGAGGCGGGAGTTAATCAATTTGCGGGTTGTTTGCCCAGCTTATTGCAGATCCCGATCTTCTTTGCGTTGTATAGTTTTTCAACTCCAATATCTCTTTGCGTGGTGAAGAATTCCTATGGGCCAAGAACCTGGCTTCTTATGATGTGTTGTTCCAGTTTCCCTTTGAAATCTGGGGATTGGGCAGTCATATCTCCTTATTTACGCTTACTGCGGTAATTACGAGTTTCCTGATCTCTTTTTATAATATGGCATCTACACCTGATCAGGGCAATCCTGCTTTGAAATACATGCCGTATATTTTCCCATTCATTCTGCTTTTTGTTTTCAATAAATTACCGGCGGCCTTAACCTGGTATTATACTGTGTCTAATATCATTACGCTGGTACTACAGTTTGTGATACAACACTATATCATTAACCATGATAAGCTGGTAGCTAAAATTGAACTGGCCCGTAAAAAGCCTAAGTCGAAATCCAAGTGGGCAGAACGGCTGGAGCAAATGCAGGAGCAGCAAAAGAAAATGCAGGAAACCAAGGCCAAACAAGGCGGCGGGAAGAAATAGAGGGTCCGAAAGTCAGTAAAGTCAGAAGGTCCGTAAGTATTTTCGTAACAATCGAAGGTGCTTACGGGCTTTCGGTTTTTTGGACTTGCCGGCTTTATACTATTCCTTAAAGTATTTCGTTAAAAATCAAGCCAATAGTATCTTAAATAGCCTAGTTGTTGTTATTTTAGGCAACGGTTCTGATTACTTATCTCGTCTATAAGACAACTCACCAACCCGGGTTAACATGAAAAAGTATTTCGGTCTTTTCACGCTGAATCTGCTGCTCCTGCTAACTGCAGTGGGGCAGAAGAAAGTTTCTGAGCTGACTCTCGTGTATGATGCTTCGATTTCTTCCGGCAGCACTGAGCCTAAAATGGCGGATGCCCTGGATGGCGCTACGACTACGGTTTATCTGAAGGGGCCCATGAGTCGTACAGAAATGGTCAGTGCGCTTTTGGCTTCGACAACGATCCATGATTCCAAGGCGGGTACGGCTGTCATATTGCGGGAAGTAAGCGGTCAGAAGTTATTGATCCGAATGACGTCCGATAATTGGGCAGAGAAGAACAAAAGGTACATTGGAATGACCTTTACAGATACGAAGGAAACGAAGATTATTGCGGGATACAACTGCATTAAAGCGGTCGCCAAATTGGCTGATGGAGCGACCTTTACTGTATACTATACGGCGGATATTATTCCTGAGAATAAGGATTATGACTCCCAGTTCAAGAACCTGAACGGTTTGCCCCTGGAATATGAACTGGTACAAGGTAAACTCACGATCAAATACACGGTTTCCAAGATCAACCTGAATCCTGTGCCGGCCTCTAAATTCGACATCCCCAAAAGCGGCTATCGCGAGCTGACCTACGAGGAAAGCAGGAAGGTGAATTAATAACTGAAATTTAATGACTTTTTAATGGATAAAGCTTACTTATGAAGCTTTATTTTAAGATCTAACAGGTTGAGATTGGTCTTGAACGTAGGTTTTGCGTTCATCTTTACCTGCTGGGGCAATATGTAAACGGTATTGCCTTTTTGGTAGGTAACTACTGTGTTGTAGGTGATGAAATTACGTGTACGTTCACTACTGAGGATTTGACTTCCTGTGTAGGAAGGACCGGCTTTTAAAGTAAAGCCATTGGTCGTTCTAATAGGTGTGTAGATGGGCTTTAGCGGCGCCTCTGACTTCTTTTACCACCACCGCTGCTAGCTACAGCAGCAAGTGCAACCGCCCCAATCATCGCACAACTGATGAGGGTCTTTTTAGCATGTGGGTAAATTTAAAAGTAGAGTTTGCCTTCATAACTAACGCAAAAATATTGAAAAATTTTAGAAACCTTTAACCGATTGTCACAAAGTTTAGTATCTCTTTAACGATTAAGGATGCCTAAATGTTACAGATTCCATAAAAATGACACTGCTTTTTAACAAATGTTGCACGGCCATTTTAAAATACTCAAAATCAATCCTTTTGCCCGGGACTTATTAACATGCTGTCAATAAGAAAAATTGGTATACATCCATGAAAAAGCTATTTTACATAAACCTTTACTTAATTACATGAGAGACAATCCATCACGCAATGACAACGAGGAGCTCAAGGAGTTAGTGAAGCAGTTTCAGAACCTAAAATCTGGCCGCAGCCACTCCTTCCTGGATGAGGAGGCCTTTGAGCGTATTATAGATTATTTTGATGACCGGGAAGACCTGCAACAGGCGCTGGAAGCGGCTGAATTGGGTATTGAGCAATACCCGTATTCGGCCATGTTGCTTATTAAAAGGCGGATCTGCTGATCGCTACCCGCCATTACCACGAGGCGCTAAGGATCCTGCAGCATGCTGAATTGCTGGATAGCAACGATATCAACCTGTATATATTAAAAACTGATGCTTACTTGGCGCTTGATCAACAGGAAAAAGCGGTAGAGTTATTGGAAAATGCCCTCCAGCTTTTTGAGGGTCAGGAACGCATAGAGCTGCTTTTGAACTGGCCGATGTATACGACGATTATGAGGAGTTTGATAAGATCTTCGATTGTCTCAAACTTATCCTGGACCAGGAGCCCAATAATGAGGAAGCGTTGTACAAGATCTGTTTCTGGACTGATTTTACGGGCCGTAATGAAGAAAGTATCCGCTTACACCAGCAGATCATTGAAGAGTATCCTTATAGTGAGTTGGCCTGGTTTAACCTGGCTGCTGCCTATCAGGGGCTAAAGCTCTATGAAAAAGCGATAGATGCCTATAAATATGCGATTGTAATCGATGAGAAGTTCGACTACGCATACCGCAATATGGGTGATGCCTATATCAGGATGCGGAAGTACAAAGACGCCATTGAAGTACTGGAAAAGGTATTGGAGCTTTCGAGGCCCGAAGATGTGATCTATGAAGCTATAGGTCATTGTTACGACCGTATGAAGAACTTTGCGCAGGCGCGGTTCTACTATCGCAAAGCATCACACCTCAATGTAGAAGATAGCAAGCTTCATTATAAGGTAGCCTGTACTTACATCAATGAAGCGCAATGGGCTACTGCCATTAAGCACCTCGAAACAGCCTTGCAGATCCATCGCATGCAGCCTGAGTACAATATGGCGATGGGGGAGTGTAAAATGCAGATGGGAGAATACAAAGAAGCGATTCAGTATTTTTCAAATGTGGTGCGTCAGCGGCCTCGCAATATATCCAGTTGGGAAGCACTTATCCGGTGCCTCTACAATGGCGAGTTTTATGAGGAGGCGCTTGAACAAGTGAAGGCTGCCATCAAAATGACCGAGGGGAAACCGCTGTTTCTTTTCTACCTGGCGGGTGTTTATTTTGCCCTGGGTAAGGTTAAGGAAGCCCTGTTGCAACTTGAAAACGCGATGAATGTGGCTCCCAAGATGGTAAAAAACTGGTTCAACTCAATCCCGCCATCCTGCAAAACCAAATGGTGGTGGATGTAGTGGCTCGTTATAAGAAAAACAAGCCTCAATAGGGCGATCCAAACCTGCTTGTTTTTGTACAATTGTTCCTTCAGTATGAAGTAAATCGATGCAATTTTCAGGAGGTTAAAGTATTTTAACCTGTGAAGGATGGTAGCCGTTCCTGTGGCATTAACTACATCCTATACGTCTTTTATCTAATATTCTGTCTATGACCTGGTGCATCATTTTTCTTTTTCTTCCCTATTTTTGCGGCGGCTATAGAAATCGTAATAGTAAAATCCAGCGAATGAATTTCAACCTCACACAGATTCCTGATAGAAACCTTAAACCTCGTACCAACGGTATTACAATGGTCATGGATAAAGGGCTTAGTATACCTGAAGTGCATAATTTCATGAGTGTATCAGGTCCTCATGTAGATATCGTAAAGCTGGGATTTGGTACATCCTTCGTAACTCCCAACCTGCGTGAGAAAATTAAAGTGTATCAATCCTATAATGTGCCAATTTATTTTGGCGGTACTTTATTTGAAGCTTTTCTTGTACGGAACCAGCTCAATGATTACATCGCGGTTTGTAAAGATTATGGCATTGAATATATTGAAGTGAGTGATGGTTCGATTACGATCCCCCATGCTGAGAAGTGCGGGTATATTGAAAAACTTACCAAACATGCCACGATCCTCAGTGAGGTGGGAAGCAAAGATGCGGCTCATATTATTCCTCCTTACAAGTGGATAGAACTGATGCGGGCTGAACTAAATGCCGGTGCAACGTATGTTATTGCCGAGGCCCGCGAGGCTGGAAATGTGGGTATTTATCGTGGCAGTGGAGAAGTACGGGAAGGGCTGGTACAGGAGATCCTTACACAAATACCCGGCGAAAAGATACTTTGGGAGGCCCCGCAAAAAGCACAACAACTCTATTTTATTGAATTACTCGGTTGTAATGTAAACCTGGGTAATATAGCCCCCACAGAAATGATTTCGCTGGAAGCCATGCGCATTGGCTTGCGTGGCGATACTTTCAGCTTATTCCTCAATAAAGAAGAAGCATAATGAGACATTTTGGGCTGATCGGTTACCCGTTGAGCCATTCCTTTTCCCAGAAATTCTTTACTGACAAGTTCAGGGAGGAAAATATCGTCGACTGTGTATATGCAAATTTTCCCCTGGAAAATATAGACGCGCTGGGGGCTGTACTGGAAAAGTATCCAAACCTGGCGGGTCTTAATGTGACGATTCCCTACAAGGAAAAAGTGATGCCCTGGCTCCATCATCAAAGTGATGTAGTAAAAAGATTGGCGCCTGTAATTGCATCAAGTTTGTCAATGGCGAGTTGCATGGCTACAATACGGATGTAACGGGTTTTGAAAACTCCCTGCGTCCTTTGCTGGAATCACACCATCAGAAAGCCCTGGTATTGGGTACGGGTGGTGCCGCCAAAGCCATTCATTTTGTGCTGGAGAAACTGGGAATCATTTTCCTGGAAGTATCGCGCAACCCCATCTCCGGCCGGCAGATCAGTTATGAGCAATTAACGCCTGCCCTCCTGGAGCACTATATGCTCCTTATCAATACCACACCGGTAGGTATGTATCCCAATGAGCAGGATTGCCCGCCCTTGCCTTATGAGGGCCTCACCCCCATCATTACCTGTTTGACCTGGTATATAACCCGGCCAAAACGCTGTTTCTTCAAAAGGAGCGGAGCAGGGGCTGTGATCAAAAACGGCGCAGATATGCTGGTGATACAAGCTGAAGAAAGCTGGCGGATATGGAATGCTTAAAAGTCGGGAAGTCGGAAAGTCAGTAAAGTCCGGAAGACTAAACCTTCTTAGCATTAAAGAGAACACTACTTACCGACTTTCGGACTTATGATTTTTCGGACGCTGTTAGTTTGAACTTCACTTCTTCTGGTACTGCTGCTACCTTTTTCCGTTCATAGTCAAAGCAAACCATGCCTGTTTTGGCAATAGCCACTAAAACAGTTTTGCCGGCAGTTTCCTTTTCCAGCTTATAATACAGATCAAACGAGACTTTGGTAAAATCGTTGGCTGTTACAGAAACCTTTACCTGGTCGGTATAGAAGAGTTCCTGCTTAAATTCTATAGCTACATCGCTCATAATAAGCCCCAGGCCTGCTATATTGAGCTCCCCATAACCATAATGCTGCAAGAACCGGACCCTTGCTTCCTGAATAATGGAAAGTATAGTGTCGTTGCCTACATGCCCACCATAGTTTAGGTCCGTAATACGGATTGGAATGGTGGTTGTAAAAAGAACTGCCCGGGGAGGTCAACTTTAATGCGTGCCATGAAGAAATTGATTGGGGTTTTGCCTTTGGTATTATTTGTGTAATGGCTGTGTTTGTATAACCTGAATATTTATTTCTCTTCTATGAGGTCTTTGAGGGCTATGATGTCCAGGAAGTTGGTGGCTGTAGGCACAAATGAAGCCTGTTGCATGAGTTTATAACGCCATTGGCTGAATCGGTTCTTCCAGATGCTTTTCTCCCCAAAAATGGCGCCCAGGTATTCGGCAGGGTCTGTAGTGGCATTCAGATCGGCGAGCAGTGGCAGGAATTTGGTGGATAAACGTGCCTGCTCTCCATTAGGACAGGTAATAATGATATAATTTTTGTCGCGCGATACAATAAGATTGGGGTCCATAATGATATTGCCATTGGCGTCTTTGATGGGAGGGGCTATAATGCCCTTGCGGGAGGTGGTTTCAGGGCATGCAATCCATCCATTTCTGCATAGTGAATATCGTCTGTCGCTTCTTCCCGGAGGTCATTGCTAATATAATTTGCGGGTAATATGGGGGCGGCATTCACACGGCGGGCTACGTTGATATTTGTTCGGCGTCCCTGGTCATTGATAGAGGCGTCAATAACAGGTAATGAAGGTTGTACCAGTACATCCTTGTTATTGGGGTAATATTGGAAGGTGGGGTAATCGTGGGATCCTGTTGGACGATCACATCGCCTGAAGCGCTGTTTAAGAAGGCCCAGGTAGCAAAACCAACTATTCCGAGTAGAACGGCTGCTATGGCCAGTTTACGGAAGGGTATTGGGATGACCTTGGCAGGTACGGATTCCTGAGCAGCTGCATCAACCTGTAATGCAAGGGCTATCTTATGCCAGGCATCGGGCGGGGGAGGAGCTTCCCAATCATATAATTTTTCAGCGATCTTTACTTGCTGTGGATCATACTCTGCGTCCAGCTGCAAACTAATATTGTCCCAGGCGGCAGGTGGCGGAGCCGCTTCAAGGTTATGGAGAATATATTGTAGGTTGGCAGACATATTAGCGGGTAAAGGACTTTTTGGTATCGCTTAAATACTGGGTTATTTTCTTTTGCAAAATGGATTTGGCCCTTGCCAACTGTGATTTACTCGTTCCTTCACTGATTCCCAACATCTCACCGATCTCTTTGTGTGAATATCCTTCTACCACATAGAGGTTAAATACTGTGCGGTAGCCGGGGATAATTCTTGTACAATATTGACGATATCTTTTTCTGCCAGGCTGTCAAGGGCTGATATATCTGCATCTTCGATGGTATTCTCTTCCTTTTCGCTGACGCTGGATAACTGGGCCGATTTTTTGCGGAAATGCTCGATTGATGTATTTACAAACACTCTTCTTACCCATCCTTCAAATGAACCCTCTGCCCTGAACCGATGCAGGTTTTTGTACACTTTGATAAAGCCTTCCTGCAACAGGTCTTGTGCATCATCGGTATTGTTGGCATACCGCAGGCATACTGCATACATTTTTGGTGCAAACCTGTGATACAGTTCTTCCTGCATGCGCCTGTCGCCTGCAATGCTGCCCTTTATCAAGTCGGATTCAGAAATACTATAGTTGCTTTTTTGATCCAAATTTTTTATTAAATGATATGAAATGTCGGGATGGGGCGATCTTTCAGCAAGTACCAGGCAATCTCACCGGGCTTTTCAGGCATGCTGTACCAGGTCCTGCAAAAAGGAAACCAATTTATCAGCGGCTTTTTTTCCGGTGGCTGAACTGTCCTTTCTCCTCCAGACTCATTTCAGCAAAAGTACGGGTACTTCCCTGGGGAACAAAAACGGGATCATAGCCAAATCCTTCTTTACCTCTTTTCTCTCCAATGATAGTACCTGGACAAATACCTTCAAAAAGATATTCTTTGCCTTCCCATAACAAGGAAATGACGGTACGGAATTGTGCATTACGGTGAGGATTATCCCCAGCTTGTTCAACAGTTTTTCTATATTCTTGTCGAATGCTTTATCCTCGCCCGCATACCGGGCGCTTTTCACACCTGGCTCTCCGTTTAATGCCGCTACCTCCAGGCCTGTATCCTCACTAAAGCAATTTCCGCCAGTTAACTGCTGTATTGTACGTGATTTTTCTGTGGCATTGGCCTCCAGGGAGTCATGTGGCTCAGGGATATCAATATCAATCCCTGCTTCTTTCAGGCTAATGACGTGTATTTGCTTGCCAATAGCAGCCTGTATCTCCTGCACTTTATGGGCATTATTGGTGGCGAAAATCAGTTGTAGCAAATGGTATGGTTTGTTGTTTTTAATGAATAGTCAAAATAGCAGAGAAGGAAAAATGAGGCTAAACAGCAAAGATCTTTTTCAGGCTTTCCCACAGGCTTCGTTTCAGGGCCTTTCCTTCTTCTGTTTCCTGGTTCAGCTCATCGAGTGAAGGGGTGTACAAATAGGTTGAGCCTGCATAATCCTGGCTTTTAAAAGCCGGGAAGCTCAAGGGCAGGCCGGTTTCTTCTGGGGATACGCCAAACAATAAAACCCGTTTTGGCGAAAGCTGGTCTCTTAATGCGTTGATATCAACCCTTTGTGAAGCATCATTGACGATGGCTACGTCACCCAGGTTCAACTTACAGGCCCCCAGCATTTTGGTTAGCATCTGGAGGTGGTTTTCCGGAAGAAAGGCTTCGCCGGGAAACCGTACAACGACGGTTACCTGCTGGTGGTTATTACCCAAAAACTTATAGGGGGCAGCAGGGCCTGCCGGGATTGGCTGGGTAAAGGCGGGTGCCGGCGTTTTTACTGTTTCTGGGGAGCTGCTATGGGCTTCGCAGGGGGCTACAAGCGCTTCGGGGAGGGCTTCCGTGGTTGCCTTAGCAGGTATTTCTTCGATTGCCATGGGGCGCGGGTTCGAGTCCCGTCCGGTCTGCACAGTTCCCGTTTCCACGGCCTTTCCTTCGCCCTGCACCACCGTCTTTTGTAAAGTCCGGCCAGTACAGTGCCTGGTAATTGTATATTGTATGCCGACATATTATAATTTGTTGTTCTGCTGTGCCAGGGCCTTATTTATCATGACACTAACAATTGTTAGTAATTTATGCCTGGTTTTTGCAGGCAAAAACTTTAATTGTTTCTTTGTGGCTCAAAAATACTGGATTATGATTGATGCATATATCATACCTGTGACAAAAATTGAAAGGAGTAAATTGAACGATATTCCGTTGGAAAACATTCCTTTCGGCAGGTATTTTACGGACCACATGCTGGAAGCGGATTACGAAAATGGCGAATGGAAGAATGTGGAAATCAAGCCTTACCAGCCGCTGGTATTGAGTCCAGCGCTGGCTTCCCTGCACTATGGCCAAGCAATTTTTGAAGGCATAAAGGCTTACCGCAATAAGGATGGTGAAGCCTGTATTTTTCGCCCCAAGGACAATTACAAGCGCTTTAATATCTCTGCAACACGCATGCAAATGCCTGAAGTGCCTGAAGAACTGTTTATGGAAGGTATGCGCCAGTTGATCAACCTCGATAAGAACTGGATCCCGGCCAAAGAAGATCACTCTTTGTACATCCGTCCGTTTATGTTTTCAACTGATGAGGTAATTGGTGTAAAAGCTTCTGATACTTACAAGTTTATGATCATCTTGAGTCCCACAGGGCCTATTATGGTGCCCCGATGCGGATCTATGTGGAAGAGAAATATACCCGTGCGGCACCTGGAGGGGTAGGTTATGCGAAAGTGGCTGGGAATTATGGCGCCAGTATGATGGTTACCGCCGAAGCGAAAAGCAAAGGGTATGACCAGGTATTATGGACTGATGCGGTCGAACACAAATATGTGCAAGAAATTGGCACGATGAACGTATTCTTCATTCTTGGTAATAAAGCCGTTACCCCCGATCTCGGTGCTGGCACCATCCTGGCAGGCGTAACCCGTGACAGTGCTATCACGATCCTGAGGGATATGGGACTTACGGTAGAGGAAAGGCCGGTGAATATTGAAGAAATGATTGAAGCTTATAAAGCCGGCCAGCTCCAGGAAGTATTCGGTACGGGCACAGCAGCCACGATTTCTCCCATCAAGGAATTGAGGTACAAGGATTTTGTGATGACCTTTAATGTGGATGAATGGAAATCGGCCCCTGAAATGAAACGTCGCTTGAATGATATCCGCGAGGGACGTGCAGCGGATAAATATGGCTGGATGTATAAAATTTAAGCTTTTAGTTGTGAAGGATCAGGTTTTGGCAATCAGAAGTTGGCTTTTAGTAATTAGTCATTGATGTACAGTTGTTTATGTGTTAAAAGGGCTAATGGTTAAGGCTACAGGTGGATTGTTTGGTAGAGGTATATTCAGAAGTTATCCACATGGATTTTGAGAAATCCTTAAAAGCGTGATTAAGATTTGGTATTTAACTGGCTGGGTTTTACCTTTGCCGTCCCAAAAATAAAAGGTTCAGAATGCCTACAATTCAACAATTGGTAAGAAAAGGAAGAGAGATTATCAAGGCCAAGAGCAAATCGAGGGCTTTGGATAGCTGTCCGTTCCGTCGCGGTGTATGCACCCGTGTATATACAACTACTCGAAAAAGCCTAACTCGGCTTTGCGTAAAGTAGCCAAGGTACGTTTAACGAATAAAGTAGAGGTGATTGCCTATATACCCGGTGAAGGTCATAACCTGCAGGAGCACTCCATTGTGTTGGTTCGTGGCGGTCGTGTGAAGGATTTACCAGGTGTACGTTACCATATCGTTCGCGGTAGCCTGGATACTGCGGGTGTGAAAGATCGTAAGAAGAGCCGTTCTAAGTACGGTACTAAACGTGAAAAAGCTAAGAAATAATTAAACGCAGATTGAGCAGATTATTTGGATTTCAAAGAGTATACAGGAATCTATAATCAGCGAAATCCAGCTAATCAGTAAATCAGCGATATAAATCAGCGATAACAATGAGGAAGACTAAAGCCAAAAAAATTGCCCCGGCGCCAGATGCAAAATACAGTGATGCTCTGGTAACACGTTTTGTGAATAACCTGATGTGGCAGGGTAAAAAGAATACGGCATTCACCATTTTTATGATGCAATGGATCGTATATCCAAGCAAACGGGTGAAAATGGTTACGAAGTATGGAAAAAGCTTTATCCAACGTTACACCGGCTGTTGAAGTTCGTAGCCGTCGTATCGGTGGTGCTACTTTCAGATTCCTGCTGAAGTACGTGCAGACAGGAAAATATCATTGAGCATTAAATGGCTCATTCGCTACAGCCGCGACAGGAATGGTCGTAGCATGGCTGAAAAATTGGCGAATGAAGTAGTTGCCGCTGCTAAAGGCGAAGGTGGTGCTTTCAAAAGAAAGAAGATACTCACCGTATGGCTGAAGCCAATAAGGCTTTCGCTCACTTCAAAGTTTAATCACTTTAGGTATATCATATTTGAAGGCCATCCCAAAACGGGATGGCTTTTTTATTGTACGCACTTTCCAACACCTCCTTTCGGTTAATAGTTACCCACATTTATCAAGTTCGCGGCAGAAATTTAATAAGCTACCTGTTTCCCTTTAGAATCCTTGCTTATACAGCTGTAAATCAACAGGAATGCATATACACAAATTGTGTGATGTAGCGCTTTTCAGGCTATGATAGGGGCTATTTTTCTAATAAGTTATCCAGACAGGCTTGCATTAATGACAAAAAGCTATTTATTTTATTCTTGCATTTAATAGAACTGAATCCTGTCGAAAAACGAATCCGAAATCGTACCCCATGAAGAGCCTGTTGACAATGATACGCACGGGGATGCTTATACCCCTACTTTACCTGCACCCCTGATTGGGTTGGCCCAGGATTGTTCTACACTTAACTACACTGTTACTACTAAAGAATCGAGATGTATTGCCACGGGCAGCATTAAAGTGAATGTCACTGGAGGTTCCGGGACCTATAATATTAAGGTTACGGGACCGGTTACTACTGCTTATACTTCCTCTACCACGATTACCGGACTTTCTGCCGGAACTTATACTGTAAGTGTAAAGGATATTAATACGGGTTGTGTAACAGAAAAGTACAATATAGTGGTTCCTGGTTCTTACAGTGATCCCCGGTTTGTACTGAACAAAACGGATGTTACCTGTATGAATGGTGCTGATGGAATAATCAGTGTATCCGGCCTGCAGAATGGTAGGGCACCTTTTATTTATACCATCGTAGCTCCTTCTCCTTCAAAAGTCGGCACATCCAATTCCACTGGTAATTTTGCAGGTCTGATAGCGGGAGAATATGCTATAGAATTAAAAGATTCCTGCGGCGGTCAGCAAACCCGGCGTGTTACCATCCTCAATTACCAATGGTGGGTGGATGGTGTTACTATAGGCAGGGTTGGTTGTGATAGCGCCCAGGTAACTGTAAAGCTTAAAGACAGTAAGGGTAATACCACTGTATTTTCTGGTTTCCGCTATGGCGTGGTGAGAAGTACGGGTGATACGGTATGGTCGACCAATAGCACTTTCCGTTTCTTTATTGGCACTAAACGTACGGTAAAGGTAGTGGTCAAAGATCCCTGTGGTATCACTCAGGTTACTACCTGGGTAGATCCTAACAAGCCGAATGTAGCTGCCACGATTACTACCTCTAATTATCAATGTAATACATTCGATGCGAAAGCCACGGGGCAAAGTAATCTTACCAATCCGCTGTATGAACTGTACAATAGCAGCAATGTGAAAGTGGGTTCTAATAACACGGGTATTTTTACAGGCCTGCCCTACGACAATTATTGTATGCGCATAAAAGACAATTGCTATGATACAGCTATTGAACGTTGCTTTTCGCCTGTAAGACAGAAACCGGCAGTGGCGGCTAGTGTAACCATATCCAATAGAGGATGTTCGACGTTTACGGCCGCCATAACCGGACAAACGAATGTGACCAATGCTACTTATCAGTTGTTCAACAGTAGCAACCTGCAAATAGCAAGTAGCCCCAATGGTATATTTAATAATATTCCTTATGGCAGCTATTGCATCAAGATAAAAGATGGTTGTTATGATACCACCATTACCCGCTGCTTTACAGAAAAGCGGCCTAAACCTTCGGTAGACCTCAATATCAATACAAGTGGTGGTAGTTGTACTAGTTTTACAGGTAGTGTAACCGGACAGGCTAATCTGAGTAATCCTCAATACTGCTTATACAACAGCAGTAATGTGTTGATTGCCTGTAACACTACAGGTAGTTTCGGAAACCTGCAGTACAATACCCGTTATTGTATGCGCATAAAGAATGATGCGGCTTGTTATGATACTACCATAGAACGTTGCTTTATTATGCCCAGGCAAATACCAGCGGTAGGAACGGATGTAGACATTACGCAAAACTGTACTTCATTCAATGTTGAGGTTACCGACCAGGAAAACCTCAATAACCCCAATTATTGCTTGTATGATGCCAATAATGTAAAAATAGCCTGCAATACAACCGGTATCTTTACCAACTTGCCTTATGGCTATTATTGTATCACGATTGCCAATAGTGCTGCTTGTTATGATACGGTGATCAGAAGATGCTTTAATCCAGTAAGGCCCAGGCCATCATTATCCTCGTCGGTTAATATCAGCAACAGGGGTTGCGATGGGGTAACAGCAAAAGTATCAGGAAGCAACCTTACTAATCCCCGGTATATACTGTACAATGCTGCTAATGTAGCGATCGATAGTAATTCGACTGGTACATTTAATAATGTACCTTATGGCTATAATTGTATCCGGGTAAGAAATAGTTGTTATGATACTCTTATGGAAAGGTGCTTTACGGTAAAAAGGAATGTACCGGTAGGTGGTAGTGTTGCCATCAGCAATAAGGCCTGCGCTACCTTCACAGCCAAGGTAACAGGCCAGAGCAACCTGATCAACCCACAGTATACGGTATATGATACCCTGGGCAATTATGTAGCTAATAATACCAATGGTACTTTCAATAACCTGCCTTACGGGTATTATGATGTAAAGATTGTAGATACCTGTTATGATACGGTCATTGTGCGTCGTTTCAACGCTGCACCCATTCCCATTACCATTTCTGTAACTGCCCAGGAGTCCTGTACCTTTGGAACAACTGATATTAAGGTGATCTTTAATACAGGCAATGCTCCTTATAAAATTGAGGTGCTGAACCCGGTAGGTGTGTTGGTTACATCTACTACTTCTGCAACCAGCCCGGTAATGATCAATGCTTTGCCTCCGCTTACTGGCGGGCAGCAATATACGGTTATAGGTATTGACAATTGTAATGTAAGGGATACGGCACAGGTGACGCCTCGCCCCAGTATCCTGAACAAAACGCAGTTCGTGAAATCAAAATGCCCTTCGGGTGTATGGGAAAATGGTGCTACGGATATTGATATTGATGTGAATTCCAATATGGGTGTAGTTACACCAGTGATCATAAAAAGAACAGTGCTACCGTAAATATTAAATTTACATCCAATGTAGGTTCATCCTTTAAGTTTGTTGACCTGGAGCCTGCTACTTATGTTATTCAATACAGTGTTCCTAGTTGTACGGGGAGAATATATGATACGGTGGATGTAGTTCCTTATAGTTTCCCGGGATTGCAGCAATCGGCGGCCTACCAGTGTGACAATAACAGTTTTAGTGTGGGGCTGTAGTAACCGGCGGTACCGGACCTTTCAGTTACGAGATCATTGGCAGTATCCCTGCTTCTCCGAGTATTAACTCTACTGGCCAAACCAGCCCGGTATTTACCATTACAAATGGTGAGCAGTACTCGCTGGTACGACTTAGGGCGGTAGATGCCTGTGGTAATGCCACTTTAAATGACGTAAGCATTCTGCCACTGGCCAATACCCTGATCTATGCCAGTTCGGACTGTTATTATAATGATGTTAACCTGCATGTAGATTCTACAGCCAATGCCACTTATAAATGGTACAAGAAAACGAGTGCTACAGACAGTGTATTGGTGAGTACAACTACCTCGTATAGGATACCTTACCTGTTGCCATCCGATACAGGTACGTATGTGTGCCGTATGTCAGTAAACGGTGGCTGTTTAACCAAACTATCTTATTTCACTGTTACTGGTATGTGTAGTGGTACTCTGCCGGGGCAGGTTAGGTTAGCTGGTAAAGAGATCAATGGTACGGTGCAATTGAACTGGGCAGCCTTGCAGGATGTGGATACCAAGGAATATATCATAGAACGCAGTAATACGGCTAATGGGCAATACGCCCCCATTGGCAAAGTAAATGCGCGACAGTTGGGTGGGCGGAACATCTATGCCTTCACTGATGAGGCGCCAATGGCTGGCACAAACTATTACCGCTTGCAGATCGTAGGAAAGGATAATAAATCGATATTCAGTAATGTGATCAACATCAAAACAGCTACTGTTAGTGGAATTTCCTTGTATCCCAACCCGGTAAAACGAGTATTGAATATCAGCCTTTCGGCCAGGCAGCAGGAAAGCTATAAGCTATCCCTGGTAAGTGCTACAGGTCAGGTGGTGCATGAGCAACTGGTGCAAAAGGTGCAGCAGACTACGATCCAATACTACCGAACCGGGCAGGTAAAAAGCGGCGTATATATGTTGCGTATTACGGCGATCAATAGCCAGGAAACCTTTGTATATAAAGTAATATTTGAATAACGCTTTTTTGAGGTTTAAGAACATTAAGGCCGCCTTGCGCGGCTTTTTTGTTTTAATATACCAATAGACTTCCTGTCTGTTCCTTCTTCCCTTCCTTGCTGATGAGGTAGAAATAAATACCTTTTGCAGGGTTAATAAAGGCACTTTTTCATGCAGATCTGTCAACTTCTTTTGTAACACTTGCTGGCCGGCTGCATTGTACAGGATAATGGAGGTATTGCCGGGTAGGGCAGAAAGAATATTGAGTAGGGACGCGGCCGGTATAGGATTGGGGTAAACAAGGTATCCCGCATCCTGAAGATTATATACGGTTTCCGGTTGGCTGTAGACAGCAGTTCCATCTGTCCGGTTTATTTTCAGTCGGTAAGTATTAAGTCCACGGGTCAAACTATTATCGGTTAATTGGTATTGTAAAGCAGTGACGGGTGTTATCAACTGGAGACTGGTATAACCCGAAATGCCCAATTTCTCTACAGTTATTTGTTGAAGGCCATAACTGGTACCTAATTCGATGGATAAGTTGGCTGCCTTGTTTATGAGATCGACCAGAAAACTTTTGATATAACAAGCTGTTCCCTGTGCAGTATAGTTGAATGTATAAGCTTTTAGTCCCTCATAGCCAGTCTTTAGCATGGGTGAAACAGTATAATACAATGTAGAGCTTACTGATTTATTCAATACAACTGCTGTATCGTTGGTTGTAAGCAGGGGAGTCAGGTATTTTTCTCCCAAAGCATACACTACAAAGTTGTTTACGCCTGTTGGTTTGTTCCAGGCAAGCAAAAAGGAGTCGCTGCAATTAAATCCCGTACTGGCTTTCAGCCTCGAAGAGATACTAAAGGTGTCTGATAAAAAAGTATGATTATTGGTAGATATCCTCAGTAAAGCGGTGCTAAAGGTATCTGGCGTAAGCCATTGATAAAATCCGGATGAGAGGCTAATGTTATTACCAATCAGTTGCCAATGAAGCCCATCATCAGTAGAGTATTCAATACGGGCTGGGTCGGCATTGTTGAAAGTAGCGGCCCATCTCAGGTAGTTGTGTTCTCCTCCTTTTAGATGATCGGCTTTCATGGGATAATACCATTGGAAGCGGTCGGCCGTATCGAGGCGCCAGGAAACAGCGTATGCCTGTGTGCTAGCTGGGATAGTATTCCCTTTACCTGTATGCTATAAGTTCCTGGCAAGGGATTATCCAACGTGATCTGTTCATTAGTATTCAGGCTGTCTCTTTTTCTAATCGGCCATTTGGATAAGGAGTCAATATGAGCTGTATGATTTAGAACCCAGGGTTGCCAGCGCTCGCCCGTAGAGGAATTTATTAGTTCAAGGTCCAGGTCGTTGACAAGGGATTTGGCGCTATTGGGAGTTGCTGGTGGATCATACCAACAAAGGGTTATTTTAACTTGCTTAATACCTGGAGGAATAGTGAGTGTAGAGGTATTCGTTTGTCCCTGGATAATATTGCCCAGGCTGTGAGTGCCCTGGCGGGCTGCCTCGACGGCTTGATAGGCATTGACTTTGCCATAACCTGTTTGAAAATCGATTCCCGGAGTTGCTACATCATCGGCAGTATTAAGCAGGATGGCTTTTACCAGTGAATTAGGAGGTATTACTCCGGTACTATTCTTAACGGCTTGCTGTACCAGCAGTGCAATGCCTGAGGTTAGGGCTGCAGCCCCTGAACTGCCATCCTCTCCAAAAGCCACCAGTTCTGGCTTTACCCGCCCGTCGTAGGCTGGACCTTTTGAACTTAATGATTCTAACTGGTACTGGCTGTTGATAGCTCCGACGGTGATCATATTTTTGCCCATTTTAAAACTACCGGTTAGGTTGGAGTAACCAGGTATGCCGGCATAAGGGCCAGCCGTACTAGTTTGATTACCTGAATTGCCGGCTGAAAAAATGTGTAGTAATTGGGGATTGGCCAGGCTGCTGGCATCATAAGCTGCGGCATCGGCACCATAATAATTCTCTATGCCTGTACCGTATGAATGGTTCTGTACAGTGATATGGTATTGTTGGTAGGCGCTATTGGCATCTGGCAGCAGGCTGGCAAAATCAGATGAGTTGAAATTGGCGCCCCAGGCAGCTCCTTTTTCCGGTATGATCACTATTGCCTCCCCGGTGATAATAGTGCTCATAATGGTGGCATGTTGGGTAATATTGACCGAACTCAGAGGAGTAGGCAGGTACCTTCCTTTAAAGTCAATATCCGCTGTATCGGGCTTATTTTCCTTTATAGAGGCCGTAAGCCCGGTTCCATTTAATGCGGGGTAAAGGGCATGAATGGTATTGACCTGGTTGGTAGTATTGTCCAGTGTATTAATGGCTTGTTCTTCTTTAGGTTGGCGGGGCTGATCGGCAAAAAGCACCCAATTGGTAGTTAACAATTTGTTTATCAGTATTTTACGAGAAGTTTTTATGACGAGCAAATGGGCTGGAGGATATTCGCCGGTAATTTCAACGGCTAATTTTTTTGAGCCAGCCATAATTGGAAGGATTCTTTTTCAGGAACGATTATCCACCAGGTTGCCAATTGATCATCTGAAACGGGTACTTTGGTTTGTTGCAAAGCAGGGGGAGTTTTCGTTGTAATAAAAGCTTGTCTGACTCTTGTGCATTGACAGCCAGGCAATAACAGCTGCAGATGGTTAGCAAAATGCGGTATCTCATGGACGAAGGCTAATGGTACTTAAATGTAACCAATTATTGGTTTCCTTCCTCTTGTAGCATTGGCGGGAAGTCTTTATCAGTGGGTGATCGGCTGGTTTTCCACAATTAATCTTTTGATCTTACACAATATGCTTTTTTAGGGGGATTTTGCTTACCTTTGCGCACTTATTTTCAGGGAGTTCCCTGCACTACATTAAAAAGAAAACAACAACAAAGTCATGGCAGACTTACGATTACAGAGAAACTTTGGTATTGCGGCACACATTGATGCCGGTAAAACCACCACTACGGAGCGTATCCTGCGCTATACCGGTATGATCCATAAAATAGGAGAGGTGCATGATGGTGCAGCTACTACCGACTGGATGGAGCAGGAAAAAGAAAGAGGTATCACTATTACCTCTGCTGCAGTTAGCTGCCAATGGAATTTCCCTACCGTAAAAGGTAAGGCTGATGCTAACACCAAAAGTTACTATTTCAACATCATTGATACTCCTGGCCACGTAGACTTTACTGTAGAAGTAGAGCGTTCTATGCGTGTACTGGATGGTCTGATCGCCCTGTTCTCGGCAGTTGACGGCGTAGAGCCTCAGTCTGAAACTGTATGGCGCCAGGCTAACCGTTATAAAGTTCCCCGTATCGGTTTCGTTAACAAAATGGACCGTTCCGGCGCTGACTTCCTCATGGTGGTTAAGCAGGTAAAAGAAATGCTCGGCGCTAAAGCTGTGCCTTTGCAATTACCAATCGGTGCAGAAGATGATTTCAAGGGTGTGGTTGACCTTATCAAAATGAAAGGTATCATCTGGCATATGGAAACAGAAGGTATGACCTTCGACGAAATTCCCGTTCCTGCTGATATGCAAGCAGAAGCTGAAGAATGGAGGCAAAACCTGATTGAGGCTGTTGCTGAATACGACGACAAGCTGTTGGAGAAGTTCTTCGACGATCCCAATACCATTTCTGAAGATGAAGTACATGAAGCGATCCGCAAAGCAACGATCGATCTGAGTATCGTTCCGATGATGTGCGGTTCTTCCTTCAAGAACAAAGGTGTACAGACTGCCCTGGATGCTGTTTGTCGTTACCTGCCATCTCCTATTGATATTGAAGATACGGTAGGTACTGATCCTGATAGTGGTGAGCAGATCACGCGTAAGCCTGATCCTAAAGCTCCTTTTGCTGCATTGGCCTTTAAGATCATGACCGATCCTTTCGTAGGTCGTCTTGCGTTCTTCCGGTGCTATAGCGGTCACCTCGATGCTGGTTCTTATGTATTGAACGTAAGAAGCGGTAAGAAAGAGCGTATCAGCCGTATCATGAAGATGTTTGCCAACAAGCAAAACCCGATCGACTTCATCGAAGCTGGTGATATTGCTGCTGCGGTTGGTTTTAAAGAGATCAAGACCGGTGATACCCTGTGCGATGAGGATCATCCCATCACTTTGGAAAACATGTTTATCCCTGAGCCGGTGATCGCGATCGCGATTGAACCTAAAACGCAGGCTGACGTGGATAAAATGGGTATGGCTATTGCCAAACTGGTAGAAGAAGATCCTACACTGCGTGTAAATACAGATGAAGATACCGGTCAGACGATCCTCCGTGGTATGGGTGAGTTGCACCTGGAGATCATCATCGACCGTATGCGTCGTGAGTTCAAAGTAGAAGTAAACCAGGGTGCACCCCAGGTGGCTTATAAAGAAGCGTTCCGTAAATCTGTTGAACACCGTGAGATCCTGAAGAAACAAACGGGTGGTCGCGGTAAGTTCGCTGACATCATCTTCGAACTCGGACCTGCTGATGCTGAATGGCTGGAAGCAAATCCAAAAGATAACCTCCAGTTTGTGAATGATATCTTCGGTGGATCTATCCCCGTGAATTCGTTCCTGCTATCCAGAAAGGATTCCAGAACTCACTCGGCACTGGCGTATTGGCCAGCTATCCTGTAGAGAATGTGAAGATCCGTGTATTTGATGGTAGCTTCCACCAGGTTGACTCTGATGCCATGTCTTTCGAGCTTTGTGCCAAGCAAGGTTTCCGTGAAGCAGGCCGTAAAGCGCAGCCTGTACTGTTGGAGCCCATCATGAAAGTAGAAGTTATTACGCCCGACCAGTACATGGGTGATGTTACGGGTGACCTTAACCGTCGTCGTGGTATGCTGGAAGGTATGGACAGTCGTGCAGGTGCACAGGTTATTAAAGCCAAAGTGCCTCTGAGTGAAATGTTTGGTTACGTAACACAATTGCGTAGCTTAAGCTCTGGCCGTGCTACTTCTACTATGGAGTTCAGCCATTATTCTCCTGCACCTAATAACATCGCTGAAGAAGTGATCGCTAAGGTGAAAGGAAAGGCGAAAGTGAGCGAATAATATTTGCACTTTTTTATATAAGAGCCCCGCCATTTGGTGGGGCTTTTTTCTGAAAAGCCTTCAAGAAGTTCCTTATCAACCTATCAAGGGATCAAATTTTTTCTACGTGCTCTGAGGCACAGCTGCGGATGCTTGATAGGTGAAGCCAGTTTTTGTGCCGGTTTATATACCAGTAAAGCCTCGGCCTTTAAGGTTGCAATACAGCTTCATATCCGAGTTGTTTGATCTTCTGCAGATATGCATTAAGCTGTTTGGTTTTTATTTTTGTTGTAATACAATTGGATCGGGTTGTGTAAAAGGTTGCTTGTCTTTAATCATATGCCAGACTGCACACAGGATCTTATGCCCTATAGCGATGAGCGCCTTTTTAGCGCCTATTCGTACCGCGAGGCTATAATATTTGTTACGTAGGTAGTCCTTTCCCTCGCCCTTGCAATGTGTAGCAGCCCAGGCACATTCTACTAGAACGGTTTTGAGTTGGGGTTGCCTTTTGTTATTCGGCCGCTTTTTTACCAGCACTTTCATTATTGCCAGGACTAATACCAGCCCACGATGCAAGGTGATGTGAAGATGGGAAAGCCTCCATATTGTCACCAATTTCACTAATGATAGTAGCGGCACTATCTTTCCCAACTCCTGGTATGGTTTGCAGTAGATCAACAGACAGTTGGTGACTTTGCAGATGTTCGTCGATCGCCTGGTCAACGTCTGCGATAACTGCCTGTATTTGGGCTATAGACTTTTGATTGTCTTGAGCATGAAGCGATGATGAGCAGTGATACGCCCCTGCAGGGATTTATGCAAGGTGTCTTTGGATGCTTTTACCCGACCAAGGGCCAGGGAGGTCAAAACAGCAGGATCTGTTTGGCCGCCAATGATGGCATCGATCACAGCTGACCCACTTTTGCCAAACACATCACTGATGACACTGCCGAGCTTGATGTTAGCGTCTTCCAGTATCTTTTGAAGGCGGTTCTTCTCGGCAGCAATCTGACCGGTGAGTTTCTTTTTATAGCGGAACAAGTCTCGCATTTCTCTTATGTCTGAAGGTGGAATGAAGCTGCCGCTCAATAATCCACTGAGCAATAATTTGGTCAGCCAACGGCTATCGGCCTTGTCCGTTTTGCGGCCAGGCACATTTTTACATGCCGGGCGTTAACCAGCAGGATCTCGAAGTCTTCTTCCAGGATATTATAGACAGGCTTCCAGTAAACACTGGTGCTCTCCATGGCTACGTGGGTAATACCAGTTTGCTTTAACCAATGGCGCAACTGCTCTAAAGAAGCAGTAAAAGTCTCAAAACTTCGGGTTTCTTCCACTATCCCTTGACCTCCAATACTGGCTACCACACTGTTCTTATGAACGTCCAGACCGCAGCCTGCAGCTACTACCTGGTCAAACTCAATTGTTGACTTTACCATAGTAACCTCCTTGTTTTGTATATAGGAAAGTTACCATTTTTCAACGGCTCACACTTTTCATGGGCGCGGATGCTCAAAAGGAATCAATGTTTTTGTGCTTGTTTCCCCAGTCTGTACCCCGGCTGCCTGCACGTTTTTTGGCCAAATCTGCACGGTTTTAGGTGATTTCTGCGCAGTTACTGGTTCGGCCCCCCGTAAAATGGTATACAGTCTTATATTTAGACACCCGGTTGTAAAGCCTGGACATGCATTTTATATTTGTAATGTCCTAAATACCTAAAGCAGTTCTTATGTTTAAACGATCTCTACTCCTGTTTGCCATCCTGGTATCACTTGCCTTTTGTATAATTGCGCAACAAACGCCCCCATCGATTGAATGGCAAAAAGCCTGGGTGGAACAAAGGATGACCGGGCAAAAAGTGTTATCCGCTCGTATGATAATGGGTTGCTGGTAGCCGGTGTATCCAAATCGAATGATGGTGACGTAACAGGTCACCATGGCTCCACCGATTCTACAGATGCCTGGCTGGTGCAGCTCAATGAACAGGGCAATATCCTGTGGCAAAAAAGCTATGGGGGTACAGGTAACGATGAGTTTGTACAAGTGATCCATACTGATGACCAGGAATATGTAGCAATTGGTCATACCAATACAGTTAACAACGGCGATGTAACCGGCTTTCATAACGTTAGCGGCACTTTCCAAGACCCGGATATATGGGTAGTAAAGATCAATCGTCAGGGAAACGTAGTATGGCAACGATGCCTGGGAGGCTCTTTTGCAGAAGGAGCAGGGAGTATCCGGCAAACTGCTGACGGTGGTTATATAGTTATTGGTTCCACGGCTTCTTCCGATGGGGATGTAACAGGCAGGAAGGGTAGTTATGATATTTGGGTGGTAAAGCTGGATAGTGACGGTGTGATCGAATGGAAGCAATGCTATGGCGGAACGGGTAGTGATTTAGGTAAGGATATACGTCCATTGCCAGGCGGTGGATATATCCTGGGTGGAGAAACTCAGTCAGAAAATGGTGATTTCCCCGGCTCACATGGGAGTTTGCCAGTGGGGATCAAAGTAACGCTCAATAATGCTGGTACCATTCAAAACATCTCCTACATCATTTCCCGTGGAAGTATCACCAACATAATACCTGAAACTAACGGTTCATCGTTTATTCATATTGATAATTATCAAAATTGTTATCCGATGAATGCCGATATCAAGGCTATGGGTATCCGGAACAATGGTGGCGGTTATGTGAGTTATGAGGCTTGCGATATGTTTGAAACCCTGGGATACTATGTTCGTGGCGTAGATATAATGACTCTTTTGCCTGGCGGAAATGGAGTGGTGGCTGCCAGTACCACGGATAACAGGGGCATGACATTACAAGGTGGAGAAGATGCCTTTTTGACCAACGTTAAGCTGGCCGGTGCCTATCCAGACTCTATGAAGACTATTTGGAAAAAAGCTTACGGAGGTACTGCCACTGATGCCTTTACTGGTGTGGTGTCGATGGGTGACAATGCTTACCTGTGTGTAGGCTATTCTAATTCCAATGATGGCAATGTAACAGGCAATCATGGAGGATTTGATTGCTGGATAGTAAAGTTCAACCCGGTTAATTTTATTAAAGGCACAGTGTTCATGGATTACAATGCGAATGGTGTAAAAGATGGTACTGAGCCTTTTGCCTACAATGTAATGGTACAGGTAAAGAAGGATACGGCTATTTATAGCACCCATCCTGTTCAGGGAGAATATGGATTTGCTGTTGACACCGGCAATTATACTGTTTCCATACCTATCATTCCTAATTATCACACGATAACACCTGCTTCACAATCTGCTAGCTTCCCTACTTATGGATCAACGAATAGCCTGCCTGGTTTTGCCCTGCAACCGATTCCCGGTAAGCGTGATTATGAAGTGAAAATAGCCGGCTATTCTGCAATCAGGCCTGGTTTTGATGTACAGTTATGGTTTACTTATGCCAATATAGGGACCGATACGCTGACAAACAGGTCAGTAAAGCTGATCAAGGATAGCAGATTGCAGTTCCTGTCTGCCACTCCTGCTCAAACAAGTATATCGGGCGATACCATTACCTGGAATATTGCTCAGCTTTTGCCTGGTGCATCCGGTTTGATCAATGTGTTGTTGAAAGCGGCTGCCCCTCCCGATTTGAATAATACTGATACTATTGCTTTGACCACGATCATCGATACAGCCGGCGATGTGGTACAAAGCAATAATACCTCCATCATACGTCAACCTGTGACTGGTTCCTATGACCCCAATGACAAGCAAGAAGTCCATGGTTCTACGTTGTTTAAGAGTGAGTATGATGCCGGTAACTGGCTTACTTATACGATCCGATTCCAGAATACTGGTACGGACACTGCTTTCAATATAACAATCCGGGATACACTCACCAATAAATTAGTGGGTAGTTCATTGGAAATGGTCGCTGCGAGCCATCCTTATAAGTTGCTGGTGAAAGGCAATAAGTATTGCAGCTGGACCTTCAACAACATTTTGCTGGTGGATAGTAACCGGAACGAACCTGCCAGTCATGGTTTTGTGACCTTCCGGGTAAAACCTGCTAACGGCCTTGCCCTGAATGATAAGATCCAGAACAGGGCCGCTATATACTTCGATTATAACCTGCCGGTGATTACCAATACACATGAAACGGTATTGAAGGCTACACCTATACCAGCACCTGCTCAACCAGTGGTGACTGGCCTGCAGGCTGCTTATTGTAGCAACCTCGGTGTGCAGAAAGGTAAGGTCACTAATTTGCCTGCGGCTGGAGGTGTAATAGCGGCCATTGTGAAGCTGGACAATGCAACGCTGGCCATTACGTCCGATAGCAGTTTTGCCTTTAGGGTAGATACTTTAACGGCCGGACAACACCAGGTAGTAGTAACCTTTACCAATGCTACAGCTACTAAAACGTACACTTTTGATTTTTCCGTAACGGCTGCCATAACGCCCGAAGTGAATATAACGGCTAATATCACCAATGTAGTGAATCTGACCAATACGGTAATAGTCACTGCGGCCAATGCTGCCGGTGGTGGTACTGCTCCTTTATACGCGTTTGCAAAGGATAAGGCATTTACCTCCATTGTGCAGGCGGAAGGAACTTCTGCCATGTTGAATATTGATCCTGCCACGCTGGTCATTGGAGATAACAAGGTTTATGTGCGGATGAAGACCAGCGCCACCTGTTATACTGTTCAAACCAACATTGACAGTATCCTTATCCGGCGTGATGCGGCCACCGGAATTGTTGATCCTGCCAATCCCGGCCTGGTGATCCTGGTAGCGCCCAACCCTTTTGGCAGTGAGATTATAGTGAAAGGACTGAATAGCGGCAAGGCCTACCGCCTGGTGGTATTCAACAACCATGGACAGGCATTGTATACCAGTGACGTGAAAAATAAGAATGTGGTGACGGTACCGGCTGGTAAGATCCCTGCGGGTGTTTACTGGTTGAGTATTTACGATGATAAAAAGAAATTGCTGGGTACTGAGAAATTGATAAAAGATTAACCATTTTTATCACACTTATCAGCCAAAACTGCACGGTTACAGGTTATTTCTGCACGAATATGGGTTTGTTGTAGGGCCTTTTGTTTCAAGCAATTACTTTTGCACATTAACCCCTAAACACACTCGATATGCGAAGGCTAACTGTAATGCTATGTCTGGTTTTGGCAACTTATTCTTTATCTGCACAGGGACCTGAATTTATGCACTCCTTTGGAGGTAAATACCTGTTTTACTCCAACTCAGATGGGGTTACTGGTGGTGCACTCCTTTACTCTCCCCGTGTTAATCTTAGTTCAGGTGGTAACAACACCTTTTCGGTCGGCACTCATTTAGCATTGGGATTTAGTGCCCAATCCGGGGCAGGGGGATCTAGTAGCTCCTTTATCCTCGATTTGCCACTGGTGGCAGAATATAATGTCGGATTTGGTGCTACCAAAGATGCAGAAGGGGGCTTTGGAGGATACATGGGAGCTGGTTATGGGATACACCGCGTGAGTATGCAAACGGACTATTATAGTGGAAAAGCTTCAGTACATGGTCCCGTTTTCACTGGTGGTGTTCGATTTCTTGTTAATCCAATAGGTGCTTTTGATATTGGCGCCAGCTATTCTCTTGATTTAAAAATAAAGTAAAAAGAAGCCAAACTCAACATCTTTGGTATTTCTGTTTCCTACCTATTTGGATTCCGGGAATCAAGGTATTAAAGGAATTTGATGTGCATCTGAAGGTATACACAACATTTGTATTTTAAAAATGTCTAATGCCTGTCATATAATGCATGCGTAACCTCTATACTCGATGGCTTTTGATTAGTAGCCCCCATGGGCTGCAACTCTCCCCAAAGTGAATTCAAATAGCAATGATGAACTCACGTAAAGGGCCTCTCTTCGGGGGCTTTTTATTGCCTATTAAAGACGCATTTAAAGGCATCTTACCATTAAACCTTCCTTTGGGACAATTGTCAAACAACCAGCTATCACAAATCCCCGTACAAAGGGGCATTATTTTGAAGTTTATTTCAGGTCACAGGATACACAGGCTTTCCGCAAGGAAGCTAAAGGTTAGCAGGTCCCGGCAATTGCCGGGATTTTTATGGGTAAATGTCCTCCAATCCGGTAGCAGGCCACCGCACAGTATGCTAATGTATCTGCTACACAACCTTTAAATTGGTTAATCCAGGTTTATCGGTATTCAGACTTTTGCTTTAATTTCCCGCCCTAAATTTTTACGCATGAAATGTCGGTCTACCTTCTTAACCAGGTTATTTTGCTTATGCCTGGGCCTCTTTTCCATGCACCTGTTAATGGCCCAGGGAGCTGTCAGGTGGACAAAAGATGGCAATGGTTACTTCAGTGCCCAGGGTGGAGAACTGGTACAAATAGCGCTTCCCCAAAACACGAAAACTGTGTTGCTTTCCAAAGAACAGTTAACACCTCCTGGTCAAAAGCCGCTTGCCTTCCGTAACTTTTCCTTTTCTGAGGATGATAAAAGATACTGCTGTTTGCCAATACCAAAAGGTATGGCGGCTCAATACCCGTGGTGATTACTGGGTATTCGACAGGAACACGAATACACTTAAGAAAGTAGGAAAGGGGCGTCCCGTTTCTTCCCTTATGTTTGCCAAATTCTCGCCCGATGGCGCTAAAGTGGCTTATGTAAGTGAATATAACCTGTATGTGGAAGACCTGGCCAGCGGAATAGTAAAGCAACTGACTACCGACGGCAGCCGAAAATTGATCAATGGCACTTTTGATTGGGTATATGAAGAGGAGTTTTTCTGCCGTGATGGTTTCCGCTGGAGCCCCGATAGCAAGCAGATTGCTTATTGGCAAATAGATGCCAAGAACACCAAGGATTATCTGATGGTGAATAATACAGATTCGATTTATCCCTTTGCTGTACCTGTAGAATACCCCATTGCAGGCGAAGCACCTTCTCCCTTCAAAATTGGTGTAGTGGATATTAACTCGGCCAATACCAAATGGATGGCCATTGCTACTGACCCTATATTGCAAAGCTATGTGCCCCGGATGGAATGGGCTGCTAACAATAACGAACTGATTGTTCAACACCTGAACCGCAAACAGAATGAAAGCCAGCTGATGCTTTGTAATGTACAAAGTGGCGCTGCCCAAACGATCTATACTGAAAAGGATTCGGCCTGGATTGATATTCTGCCGCTGTGGGACAATGATTATATCTGGGGTGGTTGGGATTGGCTCAATGGAGGTAAAGAGTTTATCTGGGCTTCTGAAAAAGATGGCTGGCGTCACCTGTACCGGGTAAGCCGTGATGGTAAAAAAGAAACACTCATCACTGTCGGAAACTATGATGTAATGGAAATTACCTGCATAGATGAAAAAAGCGGCTATGTGTACTTCATGGCTTCACCTGATAATGCTACACAGAAATACCTGTACCGTACCAAACTGGATGGTAAAGGTAAACCTGAGCGTATATCCCCGCTAATCAACAGGGTACCCATGATTATGATGTGTCGCCCAATGCCAAATTTGCGCAACACGTGTTCTCTAATTACTTTACGAGCTATACCAGCGAATTAATATCCCTGGCCGACCAAAAAGGAGTAAATGGAGAGAACAAAGTGGCTGATGCGGTTGCCAAAGCCGATAAATCAACCTCCAAGGTGGAGTTTTTAAAGTAAAGACTTCGGAAGGGGTGGAAATGGATGCCTGGATGGTGAAGCCCGATAATTTTGATGCTTCCAAAAATATCCAGTGGTGTTTTATGTATATACAGAGCCATGGGGGCAGAATGTAAAGGACCAGTTTGGCGTGGAAAGCAATTTTCTGTACCAGGGTAGCATGGCCAAGGATGGCTATATCTATATATCGATCGATAACAGGGGTACGCCTGTACCTAAAGGAAGGAACTGGCGCAAGGTGGTGTACCGAAAAATAGGATTGGTAAATATCCGCGATCAGGCGCTGGCAGCTACGGAGATACTGAAATGGCCCTTTACGGATACCAGCCGGGTAGCGGTATGGGGATGGAGTGGTGGCGGCTCCGCTACCCTTAACCTGATGTTTCAGTTTCCCGAGATCTATAAAACGGGGATCTCTGTAGCGGCAGTGGGCAACCAGCTTACCTATGATAATATTTACCAGGAACGTTATATGGGATTGCCGCAGGAAAACCGGGAAGACTTTGTAAGAGGTTCGCCCATAACTTATGCCAAAAACCTGAAGGGTAATTTGCTGTACATCCATGGTACTGGCGACGACAATGTGCATTACAACAATGCAGAAATGCTTATCAATGAACTGATCAAGCACAACAGGCAGTTCCAACTCATGTCTTATCCTAACCGCACCCACAGTATTTCGGAGGGACCGGGGACCTATCAACATCTATCGACTTTGTATAGCAATTACTTGAAACTACACTGCCCTCCAGGAGGAAATAATAGCCATAATGTATTGATTAATAATAGTTTATGGGCTTTGCAGATTCAGAAAACCCTGTGTTCATACGCATGATCACAGGGTTTCGCATTGATTGGTATTTGCCAAACTTACCTTAGCCAATTCCAAACCTATACCGTTCCCTAGGGAAAGGGGTATTTGACACAAAGAACATAGGGAGATGAGGCCAGGTTTATATACGGTTTGCCAGTGAGGCTAAGTATTGGCGCCCGGTTAAGAGTGGGGTGGTAAGGGGTGGGACGTGCGGAGCATGCATGGTTATTCAATAATGACAATTCTATGGAAATGAAAATTATAGTGTTCAACCCATACTGCTTTTGTAATGCCCCATTGTTGCATCAGTAATTTTGCTTTGACCTGGTTTGAGGAATGGGTAATATTCCGGCCTGCATAATACTCAATCATGGGATAGGTAAATGGGCCTAAATCCATAAATATCTTATAGTCCTTAGGAACTTGTTTTAGCTGCTCACCCATCACTGCAAAACTGTTGAAAGCCATTCCATCCCGGGATATGGACCCCGGTCTGTTAATGAAATAATATTGGCCCAGTGCAAGCACAAAAAACATAAGCAGTAACAGGTAAGAGGAAATGGTCTTAAAAGCAGCTAAAAACAATCGAGACCCGATATAAGCCAGGAGGAGGCCTGCAGGAATCACCGAAAATTCATGTGCGGAAGCCCAATCGATCAATACCACCCCGTACAGTAGTACAGTAGCGCCGTATAGGTATATAAACAGGTATTCCTGTTTGGAAAAAGTAAAACGAACTTTTGTCCATTTCAGGGTGATCATGCTTAGTACCATGAGCAGCAAAGGGGCAAATAAGCAGTGATAAAGTGACTGCCAAGGAAAATTAGCCTTTTCAGAAAGGAATATCGTTGTTGGTAATACTGCGTGAAAGGAAGCGTAATTGCCAATAGTGAAACACCGTTTGTAAACCAGTATACGAGGCGAATTGCCATAAAATAAGGGCTATTCCGGCCAATGTAGCTATTATGAGTACAAGTGCTAACAAAAGATATCGCCTATCTCTGGCATGCCTGAATAAGATCCAGGTAGCTGTGCAAAAAACAATAAATACAGCCATCCAATCGGTATATACCAACAGGATAAGCAGCAGGGCGAGTGAGAGTAAACGCCAGGGGGTAATTTTTAAGGGTGATTGCAATGTGGGTATCAATAACATTAGTATTCCAATAATGGCTGGAAGGATGATGGCTGTATGTACGTATCCATTCCCAAAATACCACAACATGCCTGGTGTGAATAGGAATAGCAAACAACCTATTGTTACGATGGTATACCGGTTGTTGGTAGTAGGGGGTACCAATTGTTGAAAAAAATAAAAGACGAGAATGAGGAAAGTAGGTTAAAGCAAAGGTTGAGGATGCGTAAATAAATGGGTTTAACCGGCAAATCAAACGCCTGATATACAAAATAGGGGATCATGTACCAGGCAGGTCCTAAGGATAGGTATAGTTGGTTGCCAGTGCTATCTATATAAACAGCTTTCACAGCACTCTTATCCCCGGCATTTTGATAATTCATGATCGGCGTATAATGGAAGTGATCTCCACCGCCTGCCTGTCGCCAGGATTCTATATTTATCAGGATCAGTGCAGTAATAAATTCGTGGTGTTTGGAAACCGGCCGGTTAAGATTGGGGAGGCGGACTAAGACGCTAATAATAAATATTAATGATATAATCAGTAATGCTTGTTTCTTTTGTATCACTGGTAGCATTTACGCGTATTAAAAAGGCCCTAATTTAGTTTTTCTTAACGTCAATTTTGATGGGTATAGGGTAAATTGATGGCAAAACCGATCCATGAAGTTATTTATACCCGTCCTAGCCAGTTGTTTCTTTTTTTCTTGTACGGTTTACCAGGTCATGACCGTCAGTAGTCCGGAGATCCGGCAAAACCAGGCTAGTGAGTTTGTGATCGAAAATGATAGCCTGGAGCTTTGCTACAACTTTAATGGGTTGGATGGCCCCATAAAAGTGAAGATCCGGAATAAGCTGCAACAACCGCTATATGTCGATTGGAAGCATTCGGCCCTCATTATCAATGATCGTGCAGTGAGTTATTCGCCCAGTACAATGGCTATTGAAGGGGTATTAGCGGCAGGGATGTTTAGCTGGACAAAGGAATGGTCTACCACTTATGGCCGCATTAGTGCCGAGGCTCTGCTTCCGCCAGAAATGGAATTTATACTCCCTCAGGCCTATGTTACCAAAAAGCTTATGGGTATAACCAATCAAGCTTTGGAGAACCTGCCTGATTCGCTGTTTTCCAAAAAAGGATACCTGCCATGGCTGATGGGTATGAAACGGTGAAACAAGCACTTTTACAGCCGCCTCATCTCCCTGGTTTTCAAAAAGTTACCTCACGGTGGTAATAGGAGATACCCTGCCCAGGCCGGTAGCTTATCAGCACAATTTTTATATGTCGGAACTGGTGAAAATGACGAACCCACCAGAATTGTTGACCGGTGATCAGCGGGGCGATCGGTTTTATGTGAAAGAACGACCTCTTAATGACAGTTTTACAATGGGTTATGAGGTAGTAGGGGGCAAAGCGGTGTTGCAAATACAGCTAATGTGCTGCGATGAGCAGGTTACGGAAAGTGTAGTGGTTCAAAGGTATTAATTATTGATTATTAATTATATATGTGTATATTTAAGGATATATATCTTATTTCTGATAGGAAGGGCTGTATTAATAATTAAATGGTACCCGGAACGGCTTGAGACAGATTTTTAGTGTAAGAATGCAAAATTTATCTTCAAATCTTTTGAAAGTAATCAAACTACACTTACCTTTGCATCCCCATTAGAAAAATGGGATTGAACTATGTCTCAACGAATCAGAATCAAATTACAGTCTTACGATCACAACCTGGTAGATAAATCTGCAGAGAAAATCGTGAAGACAGTGCGCAGCACAGGAGCGGTAGTAACAGGTCCAATTCCTTTACCTACCCGTAAGAAGATTTTTACCGTTTTGCGCTCGCCGCACGTGAATAAGAAAAGCCGTGAGCAGTTCCAGTTGTGTACGCATAAGCGTTTGCTGGATATTTATACTTCTTCCAGCCGTACGGTGGACGCTCTGAGTAAGCTCGACTTGCCCAGTGGTGTAGAAGTTGAGATCAAAGCCTGATGAGCATTTGATGAACCCTGTCAGGGTTCTAAAATCCTGACAGGGTTTTTCATATAACACTACGTGACCGTAGTAAAGTTCTTTCAAACCTATCTGCAAACTTTGTTACCGTTGGTAACAGATAAAGTAGCGCTGGGTAAATAAAAAAACATTCTGATGGGGTTAGACCTGTCAGGTTCATTAACAAACTAAATATGAACTAGCCCTTCGAGGTTAGTTTACTACCGGTACTTCGAATGTCTGTGGTTTTCATTCAAGGTGAAATAAAACAGGCAACAAAAGAAAAGGTCGGTAGCAAACGGGGATTGAAGTTGCCATGGTTGTGCCTTCTCTGTCCGCCCGGACAGCAAGGTTGTGACAATCATACCGCAAATGTCTCTTAAACCGAGAAGGCAAAAACGAACAACGATGAAAGGAATTATTGGCAAAAAAATCGGGATGACCAGCATCTTCAGCCCAGATGGTAAGCAAACAAGCTGCACCATCATTGAGGCCGGTCCCTGTGTTGTAACCCAGGTCAAAACAAAAGACACTGATGGTTACAGCGCTGTGCAGTTAGCATTCGGCGACAAGAAAGAAAAGCACACACTCGCTTCAGAAAAGAATCACTTCGCAAAGGCCAATACAGCCGCAAAAAAGTTTGTAAAAGAATTTCGTGATTATTCCATAGAGAAAGCTCTTGGAGAATCTATTACTGTTGACATTTTCACTGAAGGTGAGAAAGTTGAAGTAGTAGGTACTACCAAGGGTAAAGGTTTCAGGGTGTTGTAAAACGCCACGGATTCAGTGGGGTAGGCGAGCAATCTCACGGTCAACATGATCGTCAGCGTGCTCCAGGTTCTATTGGTAACTCATCTGATGCTTCCCGCGTATTTAAAGGTATGCGTATGGCCGGCCGGATGGGGCAAGACCGTGTGAAAGTAAAAGGATTGAAAGTAGTGAAGATCTTCTCTGATAAGAACTACATCCTGGTAAGCGGTTCTGTACCTGGTCATAACGGATCAATTGTATTAATTCAAAAATAACAACTTCAGGAAACAGGTGGCTTTAACCAGCAATCATCTTTCTGAACTGAAAAATAGCGTACGATGCAAGTAGATGTATTAAATATAAACGGTAAGAAAACAGGTCGCTCAGTAGAGTTGCCTGATGAGATCTTTGGTGCTGAACCAAATGATCACGTAATCTACCTGGCTGTTAAGCAATTTCTGGCTGCACAGCGTCAGGGTACTCACAAAGTGAAAACTCGTGCCGAAGTGCACGGTTCCAGCAAGAAGCTGCACCGTCAAAAAGGTACCGGTGGTTCCCGTAAAGGTAACCTGCGTGCCCCTATATTTAAGGGTGGTGGTACTATTTTTGGACCTAAGCCTCACGGTTATGATTTCAAGCTGAACCGTAAGGTAAAAGACCTGGCTAAGATCAGCGCCCTGTCATACAAGGCAAAGGAAAATGCGATCGTAATCATAGAAGATATCAACCTGGATACACCCAAAACAAAGACTTTTGTTGGTGCACTGAAGGCGTTGAACATCGAGAACAAGAAATCACTGGTTATTCTGCCCGAGTACAATGAGAATCTGTACCTGAGCCTGCGTAACGTGCCTGCTGTAAATGCTGCACTGATCGCTGATATGAATACTTATGATATCGTTAATGCCAATGTGTTGGTATTGACTGAAAGTGCTGCCAAGATCTTTATTGATGACGAAGCAGAAGTAACTGCATAAATAATGCAGGTTTGAAGATGCCAAAAGCATTTTCAGGTTATCAAATTTTCAAATTATCAAATTAGAGTTATATGAAACTCGCAGAAGTATTGATAAAGCCGATTGTAACTGAGAAAAGCAATAAGCTTTCTGATAAGAGCAGAACTTATGCTTTCCGGGTAAATCGCAAAGCCAATAAGCTGGAAATTAAAAAAGCAGTAGAAGGATTTTACAGTGTAAGCGTAATTGATGTAAATACTGTAGTGGTTCCAGGTAAGGCAAAGAGCCGTTTCACTAAAGCCGGATTTATTTCAGGTGTGAAACCAGCTTACAAAAAGCATATGTAACCGTAGCAGAAGGTGAAACCATCGATCTGTACGCTAACATTTAATCCGGAATAAGGATTGATAAGAATGGCGCGTCAAACGCCGCAAAGGATTGACAAAACGATTTTTAACACAGAATAAGAATTAAAACATGGCACTGAAAAAGTATAAACCAATTACGGCCGGAACACGCTGGAGAATTGGTAATGCATATGAGGAAGTGACAACGAATGTTCCTGAGAAAAGTCTGGTAGAAAAAGTAAAATCTACTGGTGGTCGTAACGTACAGGGGGCGCCGCGCAATGCGCTATATTGGTGGCGGTCACAAGAAAATGTACCGTATCATTGATTTTAAGAGGAACAAGAAAGATATTGAAGCTACTGTAGTTACAATTGAATACGATCCAAACCGTACCGCTTTTATCGCCTTGCTGAATTATGCAGATGGTGAAAAAGATATATCCTGGCTCCCCAGGGCTTACAGGTAGGTACTACCGTAATAGCTGGTGATGCTGTAGCACCTGAAATTGGTAATGCTCTTCAAATGAAGAACATGCCATTGGGTACCAACATTCACAATATTGAAATGCAACCTGGTCAAGGTGGCAAGCTGGTACGCAGTGCTGGAACTTCTGCTCAATTGACCAACAAAGAAGAGCGTTACGCAATTTTGAAAATGCCTTCCGGTGAGTTGAGAAAGGTATTGATCAACTGCTTTGCTACCGTAGGTATCGTGAGCAATGGTGATCATAACCTGGAGATGAAAGGTAAGGCCGGCCGTAACCGTTGGAAAGGTATTCGCCCCCGTACCCGTGGTGTAGCGATGAACCCTGTAGATCACCCGATGGGTGGTGGCGAAGGTAGAGCTTCTGGTGGTCACCCACGTTCAAGGACTGGTAAGTACGCTAAAGGTCTGAAGACACGTACACGTGGCAAGGGAAGCGATAAGCTGATCATCCAACGTAAGAATGGTAAAAAATTAGCTAAATAGTCAAAACGCTGATTTTAATCTTCAAATTTTCAAATTAAGTATATATGGCTCGTTCGATAAAAAAAGGTCCTTATGTAGCCGCGAAGCTGGAACAAAAAGTATTGTCTGTAAATGATGGCAAAGCGAAGAAAGGTGTTATCAAAACCTGGAGCCGTCGTTCTACCATTACTCCAGACTTTGTGGGGCATACCTTCGCCGTGCATAACGGTAATAAATTCATCCCGGTATACGTGACTGAATTTATGGTAGGCCATAAGTTGGGGGAGTTTGCACCTACGCGCAACTTTAAAGGACACTCAAGTAAAAAAGTATCATAAGATAACAGTCAGGAGACACGGGTAAGGAGCCAGGAATAAAACACCTGCAACTCGATACTCAAAGCTCCAGGCTCCAAATTAATAAAAATGGAAGCAGTAGCTAAACTCAGAAATTATCCCACATCACCCCGCAGAATGCGTTTGCTGGCTGATGAGATCCGCGGTGTAGAAGTGGAGAAAGCCCTGGCTTTGCTGGAACACCATCCGCAACATTCCGCCACTCCTTTGTCTAAGCTGTTGAAAAGCGCTATAAACAATTGGGAGCAAAAGAATGAAGGAAAAAGTGCTGCAGATGCTGCACTGGTGGTAAAAACAATCTTTGTTGATGGTGCACGTACCCTGAAAAGGATGTTGCCTGCTCCTCAAGGAAGAGCGTATCGCTTACGTAAGCGTAGCAATCACGTAACGATCATTGTTGATTCGAAAACAAATTAACCAAGTGTAAAATTTGAAAGGTGCGGATGATTTGTTCAGCGTGAATTTCAAATTTTCAAATACTCAAATTTTCAAATTCAAATAAATGGGTCAGAAAACAAATCCTATTGGTGCCAGGTTAGGGATCATCCGCGGTTGGGAATCTAACTGGTATGGTAACAAAAAAAGATTTTTCTACCAAGTTGATCGAGGATAACAAAATCAGGACTTACCTGAATGCCCGTATCAATAAAGGTGGTATCTCTAAGATCGTTATTGAGCGTACGCTGAATAAACTGATCGTTACCATTCATACCTCTAAGCCCGGTATCATCATAGGTAAAGGTGGTGGCGAAGTAGACCGTATTAAAGAAGAGTTGAAGAAGCTGACTGGTAAAGATGATGTGCAGATCAACATTCTTGAAATCCGCCGTCCTGAACTGGATGCCATGATCGTGGGTGATACAATTGCCCGCCAGATTGAAAACCGTATCAACTACAAACGTGCTATCAAGATGGCGATTGCTTCTGCTCTCCGTATGGGTGCTGAAGGTATCAAGATCAAGGTTAGTGGTCGTTTAGGTGGTGCTGAAATTGCCCGTACAGAAGAAATCAAACAAGGTCGTACACCTTTGCATACGCTGCGTATGGATATTGATTATGCCAATGTATTTGCATTGACTGTGTATGGTAAAATAGGTATCAAGGTATGGATCTGTAAAGGTGAGATCCTTGGCAAACGTGATTTGAACCCCAATTTTGTTGGTGGTAAGAGTGATGTAAGCGACCGCAGAGATAGAAGAGAAGGTGATGACCAACGTGGTGGTGACCGCAGGGATGATCGCAGAGGCGGTGGTGACCGCAGAGGCGGTGGCGGCGGTGATCGCAGAGGCGGCGGTGGTGGTGGTGACCGCAGAGGCGGTGGTGGCGGTGGATTCCGCGGTGGAAACAACAGAAGAGGTTAATGAGCAAATGGGGGATACCCGCTGATTAAGAGATCTTCAAATTATCAAATTTTCAAATTGTTAATAGATGTTACAGCCTAAAAGAACGAAACACAGGAAAGCGCAGAAAGGCCGCATCCGGGAAGTAGCAAAACGTGGTACTACCATTTCTTTTGGTTCTTTCGGTCTGAAAGCCCTGGAACCAATATGGTTGACCAATCGTCAGATCGAAGCTGCCCGTCAGGCGCTGACCCGTTCCATGAAACGTGAAGGTAATGTATGGATACGCATTTTCCCCGATAAGCCAGTTACCCGCAAGCCTCAGGAAGTGCGGATGGGTAAAGGTAAAGGTAACCCCGAGTTCTGGGCTGCTGTAGTTGAACCAGGTCGTATCATTTTTGAATGCGATGGTGTAAGCGAAGCAACAGCTAAACAAGCTCTTGAATTGGCTGCCCAGAAGCTTCCGATCAAGACCAAGTTCATTGTTCGCAGGGATTATCAAGCATAAACTATTAGTTGTTAGCAGTTAAGCAATAACTGTTAGCAATGAATGATAGATAAGATTAACATTGGCGGATGACGTATTAGTTAACCGCTAAAAGCTAAAAGCTAAATAAAATGTCTAAGAAAACTGATTTTGTAAAAAGCCTGAAGGATCTGAGTGCGGCTGATTTGAAAGCCAGGATCCAGGAAGATGAGCTGCGCTTAAAGAAGCTGGAGTTTGCTCATGCTATTTCTCCTTTGGAGAATCCTATGAGTATCCGTGGTCTTCGCAAAGACCTGGCTCGTCTGAAAACAGAGCTGAAGCAGAAACAACAAGCTGTATAGAAACAGCAGCAAGCTACGAGCTGTGAGCTACGAGCATTAAACAGAAGTTGATAATTAAATTATAAGCCGAGAGTTCAAGCTCAAAGCTGGTAGCTAAAAAGCTAAATAACATGTTAGATAGAAATTTGCGTAAAACAAGAACTGGTGTTGTAACCAGCAACAAAATGGCTAAAACCATTACGGTTGCGGTAGAAAGAAAAGTAAAACACCCGATCTATGGTAAGTTCGTAAAGAAAACCACCAAGTTCCATGCTCATGATGAAAAGAATGAGTGCACTATAGGTGATGTAGTAAAGATCATGGAAACCCGTCCGCTGAGCAAAACAAAGCGTTGGAGACTGGTTGAAGTGGTAGAGAAAGCGAAGTAATCAGAAGAAGCTGTGAGCTACGAGCTATGAGCTACGAGCCACGTATCAAATATAATTGTTTCAATGCTCGAAGCTCGAAGCTAAGAGCTCAAAGCTTAACAAAATGATTCAGCAAGAAAGCAGATTAAACGTAGCTGATAATAGTGGTGCCAAAGAAGTATTGTGTATCCGCGTGCTGGGTAATAGCGGCCAGGATTATGCAAAGATCGGCGATAAAATTGTTGTTACCGTAAAGGATGCTATTCCTGCCGGTGGTATTAAAAAAGGTACTGTCGTAAAGGCTGTTATCGTTCGTACCAAGAACAAGCTGCGCCGTAAGGACGGATCTTATATCCGTTTTGATGACAATGCAGTAGTACTTTTGAACGCTTCTGATGAGCCACGTGGCACTCGTATTTTCGGGCCCGTAGCACGTGAACTGCGTGATAAGGGTTACATGAAGATCATTTCACTGGCGCCTGAAGTACTATAAGTGAGTGGTGAATAGTGAGTAACTCACACATCACTGGCAAAAAAGCTTAGTCAATAATTCTCTTTAAGAGATAAAGTATAAGAAAATGAGCAACAGATTTAAACCAAAGTTCCATATTAAAAAGGTGACACCGTGGTGGTGATCACAGGTGACGACAAAGATGTTAAGAAGCCCCGCAAAGTGCTGGAAATATTTCCAGACAAAGAAAGGGTGCTGATTGAAGGAGTGAACATCGTTACCCGTCACACCAAGCCTTCTGCCCGCGATACCAAAGGTGGTATTGTGAAGAAGGAAGCACCCATCCACATTTCCAATGTGATGTTATGGGATGCTAAAAAGGTGAAGGCACCAAGGCAAAGCGTACCCGCGAAAATGGTAAACTGGTACGTGTTTCCAAAAATCCGGCGAAGTTATAAAATAACCGGTCATTGCTCCACAGGCCTAAAAGCCCGCGGGGTAAAGGAAGCGATATAGTAAAGTACAAACTCTATAACAATGAGCACAACAAAATATTCTCCGAGATTAGCAGATAAGTACAAGAAAGATGTTGTACCTGCCCTGATGAAGCGTTTTAATTACGACAGCATTATGCAGGTTCCCCGTCTGGAAAAGATCTGCCTGAACCGTGGTGTGAACGGAGCTGTAAGCGATAAGAAACTGGTGGATGTAGCTGTAGATGAGCTTACACAGATCACTGGTCAGAAAGCTGTTACCACCATGTCAAAGAAGGATATCTCTAACTTCAAACTCCGTAAGAACATGCCTATCGGCGCCCGTGTTACTTTGCGTGGTGTGAAAATGTATGAGTTCCTGGACAGGCTGATCGCTACTGCTTTACCTCGTGTACGTGACTTCAAGGGTGTGAATGAAAAGGCATTTGACGGTCGTGGTAACTATACCCTTGGCGTTACAGAACAAATTATCTTCCCAGAGATCGATATTGATAAGGTAAATAAGATCACTGGTCTTGATATCACTTTCGTTACTACGGCAGGTACCAACGAAGAGGCTTATGAGCTGTTGAAGGAAATGGGTATGCCTTTCCGTAAGAAAGACTAAGTACTTAAAGAGTACTAAAAACGAAGTACAAAATACAAATCCGGGATGGGGAAGTACGGCTTTCAACTCCCGATATTCAAAATTGAATTTGTAATTATTATGGCAAAAGAGTCAGTAAAAGCCAGACAAAGGAAAAGAGAACGTATGGTAGCTCAGTATGCTGAAAAGCGTGCTGCTCTGAAAGCTGCCGGAGAGTGGCAGGCATTGGATGAAATGCCGAAGAATTCTTCTAAGGTTCGTCTTAAAAATCGCTGCCAGTTAACTGGTCGTCCTAAGGGATATATGCGTTATTTCGGACTTTCCCGTGTTACGTTCCGTGAGATGGCCCTGAATGGCAAGATTCCAGGCGTTCGTAAGGCTTCCTGGTAATAAACTGCTGCAGGATATGGGTTACGGTAATTATCAGTCCCGTAGCAGTACATCCTGTGGATTAGATTCAATAATATTTAGAACTGATACATAACTTCTATACAAATGGTAACAGATCCTATAGCAGATTTTCTGACCAGAGTTCGTAATGCACAACTGGCAGGTCACCGTATCGTAGAGATTCCGGCTTCTAACCTGAAAAAGCGTATCACAGAGATTCTGTATGATCAAGGCTATATCCTGAAATACAAATTTGAGGATGATAACAAACAAGGCGTAATCAAGATCGCTTTGAAATACGATGCTCAATCTAAAGAACCCGCCATCAGGTCACTGGAAAGGGTAAGTCGCCCCGGTTTGCGTCAGTATGCCAGTCCCGCTGAATTCAAGCGTGTGAAGAATGGTTTGGGTGTTGCTATCCTCAGCACTTCTAAAGGAGTGATGACCGATAAGCAAGCTAAGGTGCAGAATGTAGGTGGTGAAGTTCTTTGCTATATCTATTAATCGTAGGAGTCATCAATTTGGCTCATACATGTTACTGATACATTAAGCCTGGCCTATACCAGGCTGACCGGTCGGTAGCAGGAAACAATAAACAGTAAAAGTTAAACTGATTTTTATGTCTCGTATAGGTAAACAACCGGTAGTATTGCCCAGTGGCGTTACTGCTACAGTAGGAAAGGATAATGTACTGACTGTAAAAGGCCCTAAAGGTGAACTGAAGCAAGCCATTGACCGCGATATCACTGTAGAAGTGAAAGATAACAACGTTACTTTTTCACGTCCTACGGACCAAATTCGCCACCGTGCGATGCATGGTTTATATCGTGCCTTGGTAGCTAACCTGGTAAAAGGTGTAACTGAAGGTTTTAAGCGTAATCTTGAGCTGGTGGGTGTGGGTTATAAAGCCTCCAACCAAGGTAACTTGCTGGATCTGTCACTCGGTTACTCTCACAATATCATTTTTGAAATACCTAAGGAGCTGAAAGTAGCTACTTCTCAGGAAAAAGGGGAGAATCCTAAGATCAGCCTGGAAGGTATAGATAAGCAATTGATTGGTCAGGTAGCTGCTAAATTACGTAGCCTCCGTAAGCCAGAGCCGTATAAAGGGAAAGGTGTTAAATACGCTGGTGAAGTTATTCGTCGTAAAGCTGGTAAGGCTGCTGGTAAATAATTTGAAAATTAACTCCCGGCAGTATCGGGAGCTATAAAATAAAGAGCAATGAATAAATTAGTAAAAGACAGAAAATCCGCTACCGGATCCGTAAAAGTATCCGGCACAGGCCAAAAACCCAGGCTGGCCGTTTTCAGAAGCAATACAGAGATCTATGTACAACTGATTGATGATGTTTCTGGAACAACGTTGGCTGCGGCTTCTTCTAAGGATAAGGATATTGCTGCTCAGAAAATTACCAGAATTGAAAAGAGCAAACTGGTAGGTCTGGCCGTTGCACGTAAGGCTACTGAATTAGGCATCAGCGTGATTGTTTTTGATCGTGGTGGTAACCTGTACCATGGCCGTGTGAAGAGTTTAGCAGAAGGTGCACGTGAAGGTGGTTTGCAATTCTAATGCCTTAGAATATTTACAATTAAAATCGTCAAATCGAAATAATGGCAAAAGTTAATTTAAACAGAGTTAAAGCCGGCGATCTTGAGCTGAAAGAGAAAGTGGTAGCCATCAACCGGTGGTGAAAACCACCAAGGGTGGTCGTGCCTTCAGTTTTTCTGCCCTGGTAGTAGTAGGTAATGAAAATGGGGTGGTAGGACATGGTCTGGGTAAGGCCAAAGAAGTACAGGAAGCAATTACCAAAGGCATTGAAGATGCTAAGAAGAACCTCATAAAAGTTCCGATCATGCATGGTACTATTCCCCATGATCAGTTGACTAAAGTAGGTGCAGCTAAGGTATTGATCAAACCGGCCGCTCATGGTACCGGTGTGATTGCAGGAGGTAGCATGCGTGCAGTACTGGAAAGTGCTGGTGTTACCGACGTATTGGCTAAATCACTTGGTTCTGCCAACCCACACAACGTAGTGAAAGCTACTTTTGCTGCGCTGGCTATGCTGCGTGAACCAGTTACTGTTGCCAAGCAACGTAAACTGAACCTGAAGAAAGTATTTAACGGATAACTTTCAGTCTGCCTATCAGCTGGCTGTATTCATGCGAATCCGGTTGGCTGGCAAGTAGCTGATCATAATGATTAAATCATGAGCAAGATTAAGATCACTTTAGTTAAAAGTGCTATTGACCGTCCTGAGCGTCAGAAGTTAACCCTTCAGGCACTGGGCTTGAATAAGCTGAATGCTACCAAAGAGGTAGAAGCAACTCCACAAATACTGGGTATGGTACGTAAAGTAACCCACTTGGTAAAAGTTGAGCAAGCTTAATTTGAAAATTTGAGAATTTGCTAATTCAATAATTAGGTTGACTGGCAAAGGCATTTTCAAATCTTCAAATTCCCTAATTTTCACATTAATAAACGCGAGGGAGATTCCCCGTTGAGTAAAAATCAAAAAACATGAAATTACATCAGATTAAGCCTGCAGAAGGCGCAACGCATAAAGAAAAAGATTGGGTCGTGGTGAAGCATCCGGTAAGGGTGGTACTTCTACCAAAGGTAATAAAGGTGGTCAAAGCCGTGCCGGTTACCAACGGAAAAACGCCCATGAAGGTGGTCAGATGCCAATCCAGCGTCGTTTGCCAAAACGTGGATTTACTAATATAAACAGGGTTGAATATAAAGTATTTAACCTGGGTCAGGTAGATCATCTTGTTGAAAAGTATGACTTGAAGGAATTCTCCCTGGAGAACCTGTATATCAACGGACTGATTAGCCGCACTGACCTGGTTAAGGTATTGGGTAATGGTGAGTTGAAGAGCAAAATAACTTTCAAAATAAATGCGATAAGTGACAAAGCCAAAGCTGCCATCGAAGCGGCTGGGGGTGAAGTAGAAATTGTAAAGTAATTTTACGTAACTTGCACAGACGCATCTTGGAATGCGTCTTTTTTGTTAAAAGCAGATTAGTAATTAACCCGGTTTATATAACGGTACAGCAGGTTTGCCATAAGGATTGAATGGTCTTTTCAGCAAACCTGTTTGTGGTTTTTCAAAACAGAGGCCATCATAAAAAATTTCTGGATTCCGTGAAAAATTCATACAAACCCTGAAGAACATCTGGAGTATTGAGGAGCTGAAGAGCAAGATACTGGTGACCATTACCCTGATTGCCATTTATCGCCTCGGTACGCATATCGTACTTCCAGGTATTGACCCTACCAGGATCAATACTGCCACATCAGGTGGTGGTATCCTCGGTCTCATTGATGCTTTTGCCGGTGGTGCCTTCTCACAGGCTTCTATCCTGGCATTGGGTATCATGCCTTATATTTCCGCTTCTATCTTCATGCAGTTGATGACCATTCTCTACCCACCATTCCAGAAAATGCAGAAAGAGGGAGAGAGCGGACGTAAAAAGATCAACCAATATACCCGTTATCTTACAGTAGCTGTAGCTATCCTGCAGGCCAGTGCTTATGTAGCCTACCTTCACCAAACCAATAAGGATGCCATGATCGAAGCTTATTCAGCTTACTTCTGGCTTTCAACTACTGTAATCCTTTCTGCTGGTACATTATTTGTGATGTGGCTGGGTGAAAAGATCACGGATAAAGGATTGGGTAATGGCAGCTCTGTGATCATCATGGTTGGTATCCTGGCCCGTCTTCCACAATCTTTAATGCAGGAATGGAGTGCTAAAGCTATTGGTGGCAGTGGCCGCGGTATCCTGCTTTTTGTTATTGAAATTGCGGTACTGGTTGCTATCATCATGGGTTTAATCATCCTGATCCAAGGGGTACGGAAAATACCTGTTCAATATGCGAAGCAGATCGTTGGTAATCGTCAATTTGGTGGTGCCCGTCAGTTCTTACCTATCAAAGTGAATAGTGCCGGTGTAATGCCCATCATCTTTGCACAGGCGATCATGTTCTTGCCTACTTTGTTGTCTAATTTTGATTCAACCCGCGGTTTAGCTAAAATATTCGGTGATCACAGTAATTTCTGGTACATGCTGATCTATGCTGTAATGGTGATTGGGTTTACCTTCCTGTACACAGCCTTGATCTTCAATCCGAAGCAAATTGCTGATGACCTGAAGCGTAATAACGGATTTATCCCCGGTGTGAAACCAGGTCAGCCAACAGCCGATTATATTGGTTCGATTATGGATAAGATCACCCTACCAGGTGCTGTATTACTAGCTGTAGTGGGTATTCTCCCCGGATTTGCACAACGTCTTGACGTTCAGCAGTCTTTCTCTTCTTTCTTTGGAGGAACTTCCTTGCTGATCATGGTGGGCGTTATCCTGGATACATTGCAACAGATTGAAACACAATTATTAATGCGTCAGTATGATGGTTTGATGAAGAGTGGGCGCGTTCAGGGCCGGCAGGCTGTTTCACCAGCATCACCTGCATCCCTGTAGTATTTAATTATACAACTTTAGAACCTGGCAGCTGTTATAGTAGTTGTCAGGTTTTCTTTTAAACAATAGATTTGAGCAAGCATGGTTTATATTAAATCTCCGGCTGAAGTAGAGTTGATGCGTCATAGCGCTCTATTGGTGAGCGCTACATTAGCTGAAATCGCTAAACTACTTCGTCCAGGCATTACCACTTTGTCATTGGATAAGACCATTGGCGAAATGATCCATGATCATGGAGGAGTACCTTCGTTCCTTAATTTTCATGGCTATCCTTATAATTCCTGCATTTCAGTGAATGATGTAGTAGTACATGGTTTTCCAAATAATGCTGAATTAAAGGATGGTGATATTATTTCTGTTGACATTGGTATCGTAAAGAACGGTTTCCATGGTGACCATGCATATACTTTTGCAATTGGAGATGTAAAACCCGAAGTTTTGCAGCTTATTCGCGTTACCAAGGAGTCATTGTATAAAGGCATCGAAAAAGCAACTGCAGGGAACCGTATTGGTGATATTGGCGCTGCTATTCAGGAGCATACAGAAAAAAATATGGTTATGGTGTAGTGCGTGAACTGGTTGGGCATGGCTTAGGCAAAAGCCTGCATGAGGATCCTCAAGTACCTAACTATGGAAAGCGTGGTTCTGGTGCCAAACTTAAAGAGGGGACGGTACTGGCGATTGAGCCTATGATCAATATGGGGAAAAAAAGAAGTGTATACTGAATCTGATGGTTGGACGGTTCGTACTGTAGATCATTCTCCTTCTGTACATTTTGAACATGATGTATGTGTGCAAAAGAACCAGGCTGATATTTTATCTGATTACGGTATCATTGAAACGGCTGAAAAGGCGAATGCTTATCTGATAACAGATCAGCCTGTTCTTGTTGGCTAAAAAGTGTAAAGTAATAACAACGACAGGTTTAATAATAACCCTCTTCGCAGAGGGTTTTCTTTTACCGTATAGAATTAACCTGGTATTATGCTCAATAAAAGAAAAGGTTGGTAGTAATTGGAGGCGGAGCGGCCGGCTTTTTCTGTGCTGTAAATGCAGCACGCTTGCACCCCGATCTGGAAGTGATCATCCTGGAAAAAGCAATAAAGTACTATCCAAAGTAAAGGTATCGGGGGAGGGCGTTGTAATGTTACGCATGCTTGCTTTGACATAGGTGGTATGGTACGGAAGTATCCCCGGGGAGCCAACTTCCTGAAAAAGGCATTCCATCAATTCTTTACTACTGATACCATTCAGTGGTTTAAAGACCGGGGAGTAACATTAAAAACAGAACCTGATGGCCGTATGTTTCCGGATACTGACTCCTCGCAAACGATTATTGACTGCCTGATGCGGGAAGTGAACAAATATGGCATTGAATTGAGGATGTCATCAGAAGTCAAGTGTGTGAGGAAGAATACAACATTAAACAACGAGGAACCCGAAAGTAGTAGCCAGTCAGTGGGAGCGGAAAAATTTACGATTGAGTTATCTGGTGACCGGGAACTGACTGCTGACTATGTATGTATCGCCTGTGGTGGGTATCCAAAAACAGCCATGTTTGATTGGTTGCAACAGCTAGGGCATACGATTGAAGCGCCGGTACCCTCTCTCTTTACATTTAACATGCCAGGTAATAGCATTACACAGCTAATGGGCGTATCGGTAGCTGAAGTGCAGGTACGTATTGCAGGTAGCAAGCTCTCCGCCAGCGGACCTTTGTTAATTACTCATTGGGGAATGAGTGGTCCGGTAGTGCTTCGATTATCAGCCTGGGGAGCCCGGGAATTGGCGGCCGGGAATTATCATTTCATCATTAGTATAAACTGGCTGGCGGATTACAATGAGAACAATTTGCGTGAGAGAATACAGGCACTGCGTTTTGAATTGGCGACGCAAAAGATCAGTAATCGCAATTCTTTCGGATTACCCCAACGTTTATGGGATTATATGTTGGAGCAAGCAGGTATTGGCATAGATAGCCGGTGGGCTGATCTACCGGGGAAAGAGCAAAATAAACTCATTAAACTGCTATGTGCGCAGGAGTTTGAAGTGCGTGGCAAAACTACTTTTAAAGAAGAGTTTGTAACAGCAGGCGGTATCCGGCTCTCAGAAATAGATGCCAATACAATGCAGAGTAAGTTAGTGCCCCAACTATTTTTGCCGGCGAGATTGTAGACGTGGATGGTATTACAGGTGGATTTAACTTTCAGCACGCCTGGACCAGCGGATTTATTGCAGCGACTGCGATAGCAAGGGAAAGTCAGTAAAGACCGGAAGTTGGAAAGTCCGAAAGCATCTTCGAATTTTACGAACATACTCACGGACTTTCGGTATTACAGTTTTTCGGACTATTGTATTAAGCAGGTTGTGGCTGGGTCACTAACCTTCTGAGGTAATTGATCTGACCAATATGGTAGTTGAGATGGGCCAACAGGTATACCAGGAAGTATTCTGTATTGACCATTTCGCCATTGATGGGCAGTGGATATGTTTTATCCAGTTGTTTCCTGCTTACCTGTTCCAGGGTATCTTTTACGGCTGTTTTGGTTTCTTCTATTTCGTTAAGCAATTTGGCTTTCACGATATTCTTCACTTTGAATTCGGCATCGCGATTACGTACGTATCCCGAATCATTCAATACGGCTCCTAAAAATGCTGGAGGTTTCCAGTGAGGTGAAGGCATAAGTTGCCGCCACTATTGTTGATTCCGTCTTTGGTTACCCAAAGGCTTGCGTCGTCTGGATAGGCGCTGATTTCTACTGTTAGTTTCGTTAAGCCTTCCTCAAATAGCTGAATTAAAACCGGTGTGATCATTGTAAACGGTTGGTGTAAAAGGTTTCAAAAATAGCAGAAAACTGGTTGTTGTGAAATGTTTTGCAGAAAAATAATAATCAACAATGGGCTTGATATTATAAATGACCACTGCTTAGATCTTTTCTTGTCCCTGTTTTCCTGGCAGTTATTTGATCAGGCCTTTGTAAATGCTTGCCTTTGAGGGCTTTATTAGGTCAAAAAAACAGTAAAAACCCGCTACTGTTCAGCATTTTGACGTATCTTTGCCTCCCGAATTTAAAAACCTTCGGGATTCTATCATGTTTGAAAATTTAATTGTTAAACAACTAAACGCTGATGCACAGGAGTCTTCTTCTGCACCTGTGGAAGAGGCTACAGCGACACCAACTGCACCTGTGGTGGCAGCTGCTCAGGTTTATGAAGATCCGGGCGCTCATGATGATTTTGATTGGAGCATTGACAAACGCAATGTTGCTTCTTACACTAAAGAAGAAAAGTTGAAGTATGATGCTGTTTATGAAGGTACTTTCAAAGCTGTAACAGACGGAGAACTGGTGAAAGGATTGGTGGTAGCTATGACTAAAACAGACGTAGTTATCAACATCGGTTTCAAGAGTGATGGTCTGGTTTCCCTGAACGAATTCCGTGACCTGGTTAACCTGAGAACAGGTGATGAGGTAGAAGTTATGGTGGTTGAGAAGGAAGACCGGGAAGGTCACCTGAACCTGAGCCGCAAACAAGCGCGTATTACCCGTGCCTGGGAGCGTATCGTGGAAGTTCACAAGACTGGCGAAGTTATTACCGGTACTGTTACTTCTAAGACGAAGGGTGGTCTTATTGTGGATGTGTTTGGTATGGAAACGTTCCTGCCAGGTTCACAAATTGACGTTAAGCCTGTAACTGATTACGATCAGTTTGTAGGTAAGACTATGGAGTTCAAGGTAGTGAAGATCAACGAAGCTATCAAGAATGCTGTAGTATCTCACAAGGCCCTCATCGAAAGCGATATCGAAGCACAACGTGCAGAGATCATGAGCAAACTTGAAAGAGGCCAGGTATTGGAAGGTACAATCAAGAATATCACCGATTTCGGTGCATTCATGGACCTCGGTGGTTTGGACGGCTTGCTGTATATCACCGATATCAGCTGGGGACGTATCAGCCATCCGAGCGAGGTATTAAAGCTGGATCAGAAGCTGAAAGTGGTGGTACTGGATTTCGACGACGAGAAGAAACGTATCAGCCTGGGTCTGAAGCAACTTACTCCTCACCCATGGGATATCCTGCCAGAAAATGTGCATGAAGGTTCTGTAGTGAAGGGTAAAGTAGTAAACATTGAAGATTACGGTGCATTCCTGGAAATCATGCCAGGTGTAGAAGGCCTGGTTCACGTGAGTGAAATTACCTGGGCCAATACGCCAATCAACGCCAAAGAGTTCTTCAAACTGGGCGATGAGTATGAAGCCAAGATTGTTACCCTGGATAAGGGCAGCCGCAAAATGAGCTTGTCTATCAAGCAAATGAGCGAAGATCCCTGGAGCACTATTGAAACGAAATTCCCTGAAGGAAGCCGTCATACTGGCCTGGTGAAAAACATCACTCCTTACGGTGTGTTTGTTGAACTGGCTCCTGGTATTGGTGGTATGATCCACATCAGCGACCTGAGCTGGCTGAAACGTTTCAACCATCCTTCTGAGTACACAAAAGTTGGTTCCAACATCGACGTAGTGATCCTCGGTATCGATAAAGAAAACCGTAAGTTGCAACTTGGTCACAAACAACTGGAAGAAGATCCCTGGAATGCACTGCAAGACACATTTGCTGTTGGAACAGTGCATGAAGGAACAGTAATCCGCCGTGATGATAAAGGTGGTATTGTTCAGTTGCCTTATGGTCTCGAAGGATTTGCTCCTAACCGTCACCTGAGCAAGGAGGATGGTAAGAGCATGGGTGCTGATGAAACTTCGCAGTTCATGGTGATCGAATTCGATCGCAATGAAAAACGCATCGTTGTATCACACACACGTATCTGGGAACAATCTAAGGTTGAAGAGAAAGAGGCTGCCCGCAAGGAAGCCCGTGTAGAAGCTGATAAGACCAAGAAAGCCGTAAAGAACATTCAAGGTAAGGTAGAAAAAGCTACTTTGGGTGATCTGGGTGCCTTGGCTGAGATCAAAGAAAAGCTGAAGCAAGAAGAGAACCAAGGTGGCGATGTTGCTCCCAAAGAGTAATTAACAACAGTTATTACCTGATACTAGCGTTCCGGTTCGCCGGAACGCTTTTTTATGCGTTAATGTGCCCCAGGTATAATAAATTAAAATTAATTGTCATTGATATGGGGTTTGTATGCAGGAATTTCGTATCTTAATTGTCCCAATTTTTAGTAGTAAGATCGGACCTCTATCCCTTCGGACCTTTATCCCCACTCTGATTATTAGTACCCCCACACCAGTAGCACGTTATTTCATTTGGAAGGTCAATCCTAACTATTCAAATATTCCATATGAAAAATGAAAAATTGCAGCCTATTTATTTACTGATGGTTATCCTGATGCTTATTTGCTTTTTTCATTGTAGTACATAACCTGGTAAAAATAGTTGAACACTGCACCAGCACTTTGCGGGAGGCAATGCCTTTTTTTATTACAAATCATTCAATACTTGCTCATTTAGCTGTAATAGTGAAGCTAATTTCATATCGGCGGCATCCCACCTGGTTTGGAGCTGTTTATGTTTGGCTGGTATAACTATACACTTCATACGTGCTGCTTTTACAGCGATCATTCCGTTAAATGAATCTTCCAGACAAACACATTCAAGGGGGATACTTCCAGTGCCTGTGCACAATCGAGATAAACCTGGGGATGGGGCTTACCATATTTTAACTCCTCTGCAGATGCGATGGCTTGAAGGTAATCGTTAATCTGCAATTTTTCGGCTACCACGTTTACAAGGGCGAGGGGCGAAGATGTGGCCAGGCCAATTTTATAGCCTTTTTCTTTTAATAAGGGAAAAACTTGTTCTACACCAGGCATAGGTATGCCACGTTCCGCAATCTTATCGATGGCTTTCTGTACGATGACAAGCTCGGCAGCCAGGGAGTGTTTTTATCTATATTGAACCAGGTAAACCACCAATCGACCCATTCACGGGTACGTAAACCAGTGCTGAAATGATACTGTTCATCGGTAAGACTTACACCAAATTGTGCCAGGGTTTCTTTTCCGGCTTCTTCCCATAACGGCTCTGAATCAATAAGGAGGCCGTCCATATCAAAAATTACAGTGGTTGGTTTCATACTACTCGTTTTGATGCCTGTTTTCAAAAGGTGCCGCAAAAGTACTGAAAACGTGAGAGGTGAAATGTGAAACGTGAAAGGGAGAGGCGCTTGCCGCTTCTTTCTTACCTTTGCAAGATGCGTAAACTGAGCATGGATGAACTGAATCGTAAATCGGTAGAAGTATTCAGGAGTCGGATAAAATACCCATTATCATAGTGCTGGATAATATCCGCAGCATGCACAATGTAGGCAGTGTATTTCGCACGGCAGATGCTTTTTACTACAGGGAATTTACCTCTGTGGTTATACACCACAACCTCCCCACCGGGATATCCACAAAACAGCTTTGGGAGCTACTGAAACGGTAGCCTGGAAATATTTTGCTTCTACACAGGAAGCTGTACAGGAATTACGGGAGGCGGGGTACCAGTTATGGGCTATTGAACAGGTGGAAAATAGTGTTCCTTTACACCAGTTTGATGGTGGTCAATCAGCGCCACTCGCCGTTGTGTTTGGGAATGAGGTAAGTGGTGTGGATGCTGAGGTGATAAAAGCTTGTGATGGCTGTATTGAAATACCTCAACTGGGAATGAAACATTCTTTAAACATTTCTGTGGCTGCGGGTATTGTGTTGTGGGAACTTGTACGTACACAATTGAATATCGAACGCTGAATATATCCCCATGTCAACTATTAAGAAATATCTTTCACTGATCAAATTCTCACATACGATTTTCGCTATGCCTTTTGCGCTGATCGGTTTTGCGCTAGGGCTGTTTTCGGTTTTTAATGATTTGTACAATCAACAAGCGCTTACGGAAGGAGAGTTTGTTTCGTCTAAATGGCGGATCGAGGGAAACTGGAAAGCCCATATAGGGTTGCAGCTTTTGCTGGTAGTACTTTGTATGGTTTTTGCCCGTAGTGCTGCCATGGCCTTCAACCGTTACCTAGACCGGCAATTTGATGCGAAGAACCCCCGTACGGCTATTCGTGAGATTCCTGCGGGGATATTAAAGGCCGACCGGGTTTTATTATTCACTATTGTTAATTGTATATTGTTTGTGGCGTGCTGCTGGTTTATTAACCGGCTTTGTTTTTCTTGTCTCCGGTAGCTTTATTTGTTATCCTCTTTTATAGTTATACCAAACGGTTTACGCCGCTCTGCCACCTTGTATTGGGGCTGGGATTGTCGTTAGCACCCATCGGGGCCTTTCTGGCGGTGACGGGGCAATTTGCTTTGTTGCCCCTCTTGTTTTCATTCGCAGTCATTTTCTGGGTGAGCGGCTTTGATATCATTTATGCTTTGCAGGATGTAGAATTTGACAAATCCAATCAACTGCGTTCTATCCCTGCCTGGCTAGGTAAGGCAAAGGCTTTAAGGGTATCGGAAGGTTTGCATGTATTAAGTGCTGCCTGTGTTATCATAGCGGGTATTTATGGTGGGTTTCACTGGCTATATTGGATCGGGATTGCTGTTTTTGTAGGGATGCTTATTTACCAACATTCGATTGTAAAACCCAACGATCTGCGCCGGGTAAACCTGGCCTTCATGACTGCCAATGGTATTGCCAGTGTAGTATTTGCGGTATTTGTTATTGCTGACCTGGTGGTAGGATGGATGGCAATTGCGGGCCCCTTGTTCAGGCAATTCACTTTTGAATAATATTTCTATGCCCCGTATTATCTCTATAGATTATGGTCTTAAAAGGACCGGCCTGGCGGTTACTGACCCGTTGCAGATCATTGCATCGGGGCTAACCACTATTGAGTCGCCCAAACTGATCCCCTTTTTGAAAGATTATTTCTCCAAAGAAGTAGTAGAGCTTATCATTATCGGCGAGCCCAAGAATTGGGATGATTCGGATACGCATGCCACGCCCCTGGTGAAGAAGATTATAGTGAAACTGAAAAAGAATTCCCTTCCATCCCCCTCAAAACGGTGGATGAGCGCTATACCTCTAAAATGGCTTCCCAGGCCATGATAGAAATGGGGTTGAAAAAGAAGCAAAGGCAAAATAAGGCCCTGGTGGATGAAATTGCGGCTACCATCATGCTGCAGGAGTATTTGCAAAGAATGGCTTAAAGTGGGACTTCCAGGCTACCCGGATGCTGGCCAAATGGCTAATTTGGCGTATATTTGCCCTTTGAATTATAATTTAACAATCGAATAATCAAGCATTTAAGTATAAAAGCATGATCCTTCCAATTGTAGCTTACGGAACACCTGTATTACGTGTTGTAAGCATGAATATTACACCCGATTACCCCGGTCTTCCTAAATTGATAGAAGATATGTGGGAAACCATGTACGCCAGTAACGGGGTAGGATTGGCCGCTCCGCAGATCAACCGGGGTATCCGCCTATTTGTAATAGACAGTGCCCAGATCTTTGAAAACCAGGATGAAGATGAAAAGGGTAAATATCCTGATGAGCCCGGTACCAAACAGGTGTTCATCAATGCTCATATAAAGGCGCTCAATGGAAAGGAATGGGCTTATAATGAAGGGTGCCTTAGCATTCCTAAAATCAGGGAAGATGTGACCCGTCATGAAGAAGTGACACTGGAGTATGTAGATGAACAGTTTGTTGTGCATACCAAAACTTTCAATGGCATTACCGCCCGCGTTATACTGCATGAATATGATCATATTGAGGGCAAGTTGTTCATTGACTACCTTAAACCACTCAAACGTAAGTTGCTGAAGGGTAAACTAGATGATATTACCAAGGGTAAAGTGAAAGTGGACTATAAAATGAGTTTTGCCAAATAACAGGTTGATAACAATCCTTAAAAGCAACTTAATAATCGCTACAGTTCGTACACCTTTAAAGCTCAATAACTACCTTACAGGTATGAAAGCGCTGGCTTTTATACTTGCACTCCTTACTTGTTACCCTGCCTTTGCTCAGAAAGACACAGCAGTTACAGTAAATAAAAGATCAATTACCCTAAAAGAGGTAGTGGTGCGAAGTAACCTGAATGTACCTGCCTTTATCGAACGTGTAAAAGAAGATACTACTTTTTATAAGGCATTCCGGAATTTGAAAATACTGGGCTATAAAGCGCTCAATGATATTCGTATGCTGGAAAAGAAGGGTGAAGTAAAAGCTACCCTGAATAGTCGTACTCAGCAACTGGTAAAAGATAGTTGTCGATGGATGAAAGTGCTGGAAGAAAAGACAACTGGTGATATGTATGATAAGAACCACAATTTCAATTATTATACTGCTAATCTGTATGCCGGGTTGTTTTTGCCCGTGATACGATCTGTGGTGAATCGAATATTGTGAAAGGAGCCGAGTTTAATACTAAAAATAAAAGCGGTATTGAAAAGCATAAAGAGCAGTTGAAAATGTTATTCTTTAATCCGGGTAAAAAGATACCGGGTATTCCATTTATTGGCAATAAAATAGCCGTATTTGATGAGGAGGTGGGCAAGCTGTACGATTACGTCATTGATATGAATACTTTCAATGGTCAGATGTGTTATGTCTTTAAACTGGTGCCGCGTGCAGACCTTACGGGTAGTGAAAAAACAAGATCGTGATCAATGAAATGACTACCTGGTTCAGAATTGATAACTGGGACATTGTAGCCCGTAACTATGACCTAAGTTATAATGCAGGGGTATACAGTTTTGATGTAAATATGGAGGCCGAAATGACGAAATTTGAGGGTTACCTGGTACCCAAGGTACTACGTTACAATGGCAGTTGGGGAGTGGTATTGAAGAAAAGGGAAAATGCGGTGTTTACGGCTACCTTGTTTGATTTTACAAAGTAATTAGCGTTGTGAATAACAACAAAGAGGTGACATCTTTTACCTGCGTTGCAGGGGAAAGGTGGCACCTCTTTATGATCAAATAATATTTTTCACTTTTACATAGCTCCTCCACTTAGTGATCAATTGCTGCATATCGTTGGGGAGCTCACTGTTAAACGTGACTTCTTTACGTGTGCGGGGATGAATGAAACCCAGGGTTTTGGCGTGTAGGGCATGACGGGGACAAAGGGCAAAGCAGTTGTCGACAAACTGTTTGTACTTGCTGAAAACGGTACCTTTACGATCCTGTCACCACCATATACTTCATCATTGAATAAAGGATGCCCGATGTGCTTCATGTGTACGCGTATCTGGTGGGTGCGTCCGGTTTCCAATTCGCATTGAACCAAGGTTACATAACCAAAGCGTTCCAGCACTTTATAGTGAGTTATTGCTTCTTTACCATATTCTCCATCGGGGTAAGCATCGAAAATCTTACGAAAGCGTTGGTGCCGACCGATATGGGCATTTACGGTGCCGCTATCTTCAGCCACATCGCCCCAAACGAGGGCATTATATTGCCGGTGAATGGTATGATTAAAGAACTCTTTGGCCAGGCTACTCACTGCATTTTCGGTTTTAGCCAGCACCATGAGCCCGCTAGTATTTTTATCAATACGGTGTACCAGGCCAAAGCGGGGTAGTACTTCTGTGTTCAATTCGCTGTTTTGCTGGAGCAGGTGGTAAGCTACGCCATTAATCAGGGTACCATTGGGGTTACCGCTGGCTGGGTGTACTACCAATCCTACAGGCTTATTGATAATCAGGATGTCATCGTCCTCATATTCAATATTCAGCGGCATCTTTTCCGGTATGATGTCTTCGCCTTTCACCTCTTTGTCGGAGTATACAACGATCTCTTCACCTGGCTTGATCTTGTGGTTGGATTGTACCGGTTTGCCATTAATAAGTACCCGGCCGCTTTCAATAGCCTGCTGTACCTTGTTGCGGGAGGCATTTTCAATGCGTTGTACCAGGAATTTGTCGAGGCGCATGGGGGCCTGCCCACCGTCTACCACCAGGCTCATTCGCTCATATAGCTCCTCGGCGCCTTCTGAGCTGTCTTCCAACTCATTATCCAGCTCATTATCCTGCTCAATGTCTTTTTTACTCATGACTGCCACTGAATTTGGCGCAAAGGTAAGATATCGGGAGGTAAGTCATAAACACGTAAATTTGCGGCTGCTATGGCCAATATTGAACAACAGCCAGTATTTTTCGAGGACCTGGGTGCCATGCCCTACCAGGCGGCCTGGGATTACCAGGAAAAGCTCCTAAATGAGAATGTGAGGAAGAAGATTGAATTCAGAAATCAGGAGACGGAAGCCAGAAACGAGATTCACCATTCACCAGCAACTACCCACCATTTACTATTCGTAGAACATCCCCTGTTTACACGCTTGGCAAAAGCGGAGATATGGCCAATGTGCTGATCAGTGAGGAGGAACGGAAAGCACGGAATATTGAATTTTTCCCCATTAACAGAGGGGAGATATCACTTTTCATGGCCCTCAACAACTGGTGGGCTATCCTATCCTTGACTTGGAGAGGTTTTATACAGATATAGGAAAATACCTGCGTAACCTGGAAGAAGTTTTTATCCTTACCATGGCTGAATACGGACTGAAAGGAGCGCGCTCGAAAGGTGAAACAGGAGTTTGGTTGGACACTGCTGTACCGGGGAAGGAACGTAAGATATGCGCTATGGGCATACGGTGCAGTCGTTGGGTAACGATGCATGGCTTTGCTTTTAATGTTAATACGGACCTACGGTACTTTGATTATATCATTCCCTGTGGTATTCGCAATAAGCAGGTTACTTCCCTGCAAAAGGAATTAGGGTATACCTTGGATATGGGGGAAGTAAAGGCTAAAGTAAAGGCAAACTTTGAGCGGGTATTCAATGTGGAACTTAAAGCTGTGCTTTAACTGTTAACCACTAGGTTTTAGGGTTTGGGTCTATTGCGATGCAAAACTGCTGATTGCTACTGTCCAACTGCTAAATAGTGCCTGGATTTAATCTTTGGGGATATAAAATTTATGCGTTTCTTTCACCTTTCCATCTTCATATAGTTCAAACCGGAACCAGCCTGCGTGCATGAAATTTGTTTTATCCACCACTAGAAAGGGTTCTTTTATCTGTTTTACCTCAAACAAGAAGGTTTTGTCATCTTCGTAGAACTTCACTGCATAATTACCGGTTTTGACATCGGGTAGCATGATCACAGCATTTCCACTGTTATCGGAGTAAACATATTTGGAGGGTTTAAAAACCTCTTTGGGTACAAAAGGCTTGATCAGGATGGTATCTACACTTCTAAACGTCATGGTATCCCGCGTTTTCAGTACAATGGAATCCCTAAACTTTTGAATCCTTTTCAGGGAGTTGCATGATCACGGTATCTCTTTTCTTAATGATAAAAAAGCGTTCAGGCTCTGGCGCAGGCTTGGGCTTTTCTACAGGTGTTATCGCTTTAGGGTCAGCTTTCTTCACGGCTTCCTGTATCTTTTCCTTTAGCAATTCGGCCTCTTTGGGGCCATATTTTCAGCGATCACTACCCGTTGTCTTGCATTATTTTCGGGCATTATATCGGGTCTTTGATACTCCATCCTACGAGAGGTGTCCAGGAAAGGGCGCTGGGATTGAGTAAAAATATACTTGCCGCTATCGAGCACTATAAAAGGCGATAGAACATTTGGGGCGTGGCGCCTTTGGCATCGAGATAGCCGTTTTGTGGAACGGAAGGGTCAGGCACGGTTAAGATGGTTTTGAAGAATTTCAAACTATCATAGGATCGTTGAATACTGATCTGGGTTACTTTGGCGTAAGTATTGGTCCAACCGATGATTACTTTATCATTGCCCCTTATGTAGGTTGTGAATTTAGGCAAGGTATCCTGGGCCAGGGTATTGAGAGAAAATAAAAGCAATACTACTGAAAGGGTCCTTGTCATGTGCCTATAACGAATTTATCTGTGGTTCTATTTTAGTGTCGCAAAGATAGGGCTTGATGCGCTATGGGTTACACCTTAGCTAATTTTATACCGTTTATAGTGAAAACCTGGAATTCGGATTAAAAATTACCTGATTAGAAAAGTAGGGTACCGGGGGCCAAGGACCTATTACCCTGTAATCCGCCGCTGTGGATGACCAACAGCTGACTATTGCGGGGGAAATAATCTTTATATATAAGGTCATTAATCCCATATAATAATTTGCCGGTATAGACAAAATCGGTGGGTAATCCATGGGCCACGAACAATTGGTTCATAAAGGCTATCAGGATGCTGTTTTTTCTGGCATAACCGCCAAAATGATAATCATATACCAAGGAAAAAGAAATGCCGGAAGTATGGGCTTTTAAGAGGTTTAGCAGGGTGTTGTTTTCCTGGTCGGCAATTTTAAGGCTGCTGAATCCCAATCCTATTTGTGGAGGTAGAAGGGCCTTTAAAATGCCTGTAAACATGGTGCCGGTCCCCATGGCGCAGGCGATATGCGTATAAACTGCGGCATTGGTAAGAGATAATATTTCGGTAGCCCCTTTTATACCTGGTTCGTCCTGGCCACCGGGCGGCACGATCAAATAATCAGGGTTGGCTAGTTTCATCCCGGTCATTAATGATTGCTCATCTGCGAAGGCAGTACGTGATACATACAGCAATTCCATTCCGTGATCTGCTGCTTCCTGTAATGTAAGAGAGGGGGTTGTTGCTGGTTCGCCCCGTGCAATGCCCTTGGAAGGGATACCCTGAAGTTTGCAGGCAATGGCTGTTGCCACCAAGTGATTGGAATAAGCTCCACCGAAGGTAAGGATGCCTTTTTTTCTTCTGTTTTGGCTTGTTGCAAGTAATACTTCAGCTTAAACCATTTATTGCCTGAAAGAACAGGATGGATCAGATCCAACCGGAGTATATCGACATAAACGCCCTTTTATGCCAGGTTTCGTTGGGTAATGCTTGTGTAATTGCCTTTGTGCAATCAATGGGCTGGTATGGATTAATAGCTGCCAAGGTTTCTTTTGATCGTTTCTTTTTATATTTTCGTGCCCGAAACTTTAAAAAATACGATAATGCAACCAACCTTATTAATATTAGCTGCCGGTATGGCCTCCCGCTATGGAAGTATGAAACAGATCCAATCTTTTGGTCCTGGCGGCGAAACTATCATGGATTATTCTATTTATGATGCTATTCGTGCCGGTTTCAAGAAAGTGGTATTCATTATACGCAAGGATTTTGCAGAGGATTTTAAAGCAATCGTAGAGCCCAGGTTGAAGGGGCGTATTGAGATTGATTATGTATACCAGGATCTCAAGACTTTTACAGAGGGTTATGAAGTACCTGCGGACCGTACTAAGCCCTGGGGTACTGCTCATGCGGTGCTTTGCGCCAAAGATGCAGTTAAGGAACCTTTTGCGGTGATTAATGCCGATGATTTTTATGGCAGGGATGCTTTTGAGAAAGCCTATAAATTCCTTACTGGCGATGTAAATGCTACAGTGTGGTCCATCATAGGGTATGAGCTGTTGAAAACGCTGTCTGATAATGGAACAGTGAACCGTGGCGTATGCCAGGTGGATGCACAGGGAAATCTTGCCTCTATTGCTGAGCGACTGAATATAGTGATGACAGATGGTAAAATCTTAACGGATGATTCTTTTGTACCTAAGGAGTTGCCCCGGGATTCCAGTGTATCTATGAATTTCTGGTGTTTTGATCCAGCAGTGTTTGATTATTCTTTGGGCCTTTTCAAGACTTTCCTGAAGGAGCATGGTACAGAGTTAAAGTCTGAATTCTTTATTCCTATTGTAGCTGACCAGTTCATTAAAGATAGTGCGGGGGTTATTAAGGTAATTCCTACTTCTTCCGACTGGTTTGGAGTTACTTACAAAGAAGATGCTCCGGAAGTAAAGGCCAATTTGGAAAAACTGGTCAATGCAGGAGAGTACCCGCCAGCACTGTGGAGTTAAGAACACATCATTTAAGCATAATTAATATTACAAGCGCTTTCCTTTGAGGGCGCTTTTTTAATGCGCGCGACTCACCTTGTGGAGCCCTTCTAAGAAGGCGATTAGAAGTAGGTGAGATACTGTAAAATAAGAAAGCTTCGCCGTGGGGCGAAGCTTTTATTGTCAGCAAAACTGTAATTGATGGCTTAATAGCTTTTCACCATGAACATGCAGTCTTCAATTTTTTGATCTGATGTACACGATCCAGGCCTTTGATAGAAGAAGGCAACAGCAATTTGATGCGATCTTCATTGGTGCTGTCTTTTTGATCTCGTGCAAGGCGGTGAAAATATTTTTGGTGCGGCTTGAGAATACCACTCCTTCGGCAGTGGTTTGTTTTCCAATAAGAATGCCAATCACTTCACCGCTATGATTAAAGATGGGGCCTCCAGAATTACCAGGATTGGCAGAAATGGCCAATTGATAGGTGGTGGTATCTCCATTATACCCTGTTTTGGCACTTAGATATCCTCTGTTATAGACGATGTCTGAAGTAGGGCGGGGAAATCCCATGGTGAATACTTCTTCGCCCAGTTCCGCAGTATTCTTTTGTAAAGCGTAGGGCAAATTTTTAATAGGTTGAAAGCGGCTATCTACAATTTTTAATACAGCAATATCCGTTTGCCTGTTCATGTGCAGGATATTGACTTTGAAATAGTCGCCTTTTATGTTTTGTATATATACCGAATCGGCATTGGCCACGATATGGGCACTGGTAACGAGGTAGCCTTTTCCGTCGATGAGGAAACCGGTTCCTCCAAATTTGGGATTAGCTGCAGGCCTGGAAGAGGGTACTGAATTCAGGACTGAATCTATTTTTTGATCTGTTTGACGTTTAACTTCTTCTTTTAATTCCAGAAAAAGTGGACGAAAATCTGATACGGGCTTAGGCGTAAAATAATAGACCATTGCACTAATGGTAAGGGCTGTAATGCCGGCAATGGAAGCGGCTACGGCAACTACCCGCTGGTATTTTTTCCACAACTGGATAATGGTGGCTTTAGGTGCTTTGTCTTTAATGGAACCGGATTCCTGTAGCTGGGTATGCACCTCACTTAGTGTGGATTTGTAATGTTTCCAATCGGAAAAACGGTCTATCTGCTGCAGGAACATGGAATGTTCGACTACCAGCTGATCAACTTCCGGATTGGTTTTGCGCAGTTGTTCAAAGAAAGCCTTCTCTTCGGCAGGCATTTCGTTGGCCAGATAGCGTTCTACAGCATCCAGTAATTGCATTTCTTCCATTACGGTGTATTGTTTTTGTAGGCGGCAAAGAATAGTTTCTTTAGCCGCATTAAACATTTGTATTTCTGATTCTTGGCGTTGTCGGCATTGGTGTACCCGAAATGGCTCGCAATGTCAAGCATATTCCTTTTGGATGTAGAAAGCTTCGAGCAGGCTACGACAGGGTTCGCCCAAGTGCTGCATGGCTTTCTCCATCATTTGGAATTCGGTATTTCTTTGTCCATGAACTTCCAGCTCCTCTTCTACAGGAACAGTTTCACTCAGGCCTTCCAAATCTGGAACGAATTTTTGTTGCTGTTGAAGCCTTTTAAGCCATAACCGGCGGCATACCGAATAGATATAGGTCTTTAACAGGCAATTGAGCTCAAAAGTTCCTGAAAGGGCTTTTTCATACAAAACAATCATGGCTTCCTGGAAAACGTCCCGTGCATCGTCTGCTGAACCATTGTTGTTGATTATCAAGGCTTGCACCATATTATAGTGCTGCTTGTAAATGGTTTCAATGGCCTGCCGGTCATTTTTTGCCAGTCCTTCTAATAAAGCTATTTCCCGGGGATCTGTTTTCACTTAAACCGTATTATTAATACCCAAATTAATGAGAAGTAACCCAAATTACCTGCTAAAAGCCTGTAAACTGGGTAATTTCCCGCGCAAAGTACTGTGTTCCCGTGTTTTAAAAAATAATTACAATTTTTTTATAAAGTGGAGGTTACCTTTTTCCCTTTCTCGTATTAATCCTTAAATCATCTGTTAATAAAACAAAAAACGGTACAAATGAAAAAGCTCCTGTTAGTTTTAGCAATTGGCGCATTCGTAGCATCTTGTAATGATGGCGGAACTGGTACAGAAACTAAAACCGATACTACTGCTGCTCCTGCTGCTGCAGATACTACAGCTCCTGCTGCTGCAGATACTACTGTAAAGGCTGCAGATACTACTGCTCCAGCTGCCGCTGCAGATACAACGAAGAAATAAGTTTTTTTTTCATATGGCAAGCAATCGTTAGAGGCCGTCCTGTTCCCAGGAGGGCTTTTCTTTTTACATGAAATGTGGAGAATATCCGTGAAAATGGGCGAGCAGAAGTATTCTGCGATTGGCTTAATGTAAAAAGGCACCACAGTTGCCTATGATGCCGTCCAGAAAAATTATCTATTTGTGGATGATAGCTTAGCGATAGCCACTCATTCCCTGCGTTGATTTACATCCGCCTCTAGAAGCTGTGCAAGAAGTAACAGTAGCGCTAATAGCAATAATCAAAGCGAGAATAGTCAAAATCCGTTTCATTTTTGTGGTATTTAGGTTTGAGAATAAGCCTGATGAATTGGAAATTAAAGGGGCGGTAAAACAACGATCATCAGGAAATTCAAAGGAGCGGATTAGGCTAGTTCAGAGGTGAGGATGAGTACGGAAATTGATAGGGATTGGAGGGGATAAGCGTGTTTGCGTTTGATGGGTCAAAGAAACAAACTAAATTCGGTTCTTGCAAGTGGAGGGCGAAAAAATACTGCCTATCGCACAATAAAAAGACCGGAAATCAGCATAAATTATTGTTACAGAGATAGTAAAATATGCCAGTTAAGGCATAAAGCGATTAAAATCTTATCTTACGGCTTTGCATATGAATGTACACTTTATAGCCATCGGGGGTAGTGTGATGCACCAGCTGGCCCTGGCACTCAAAAGGAAAGGATATCATGTTACGGGTAGTGATGATGAAATATTTGAACCCGCCCGGGCAAACCTGGCCAATGCCGGCTTGTTGCCGGAAGCTACCGGCTGGTTTCCTGAAAAGATAAGTTCTTCCCTCGATGCCGTTATTTTAGGTATGCATGCCAAAGGTGATAACCCCGAATTGTTGCGGGCACGGGAGCTAGGGCTTAAAATTTATTCTTTCCCTGAATATATATACCAGGAGAGTCAACAAAAGACCAGGGTGGTGGTAGGAGGTAGTCATGGTAAAACTACAACAACTTCTATGATCATGCATGTACTGAAGAAGACGGGAAAGGCTTTTGACTACCTGGTGGGAGCCAGGCTCGAAGGTTTTGACCAGTCGGTAAATATTACAGAGGCGCCTGTTATCGTATGCGAAGGCGACGAATACCCGGCCAGTGCACTGGAGAAAAGACCCAAATTCCATTTCTTATTTCCACATATAGCCATACTTACTGGTATTGCCTGGGACCATATTAATGTATTTCCCACTTTTGATTTTTACCTGGAGCAATTTGTCATTTTCATCAACAAAATTGAGCCAGGGGATTACTTATTTATAACGAAACGGATAGTGTGTTGAATAAACTGGTAGAGGACCATAAACGAAGTGATATCCGTTATCAGCCGTATAGTATACCTTCCCATGCCATTGAAAAGGGTATAACGACCGTTAGAATAGGTACACATTCAGGCGTATTGCAGGTTTTTGGTGATCATAATCTGATGAATCTTTATGCCGCCTGGTATGCCTGCCGTGAGTTGGGCATCAGTGAACCAGATTTTATCCTGGCGATAGGTTCTTTTACAGGGGCTGCCAAACGGCTGGAGTTATTGGCCCGGAATGAAGGTACTATTGTGTATCGTGATTTTGCCCATGCGCCTTCCAAGGTAAAAGCCACCATGGAAGCTGTAAAACAACAATATCCTGAACGTAAGCTCATTGCGGTGTTGGAATTGCATACTTACAGCAGCCTCAATGAGCAGTTTATGAAGGAGTACAAAGGTGCGATGGATCAAGCAGATGCGGCGGCTGTATTCTATTCGGGACATGCCTTGGAACTAAAGCGTATGCCGCCACTGCCTAAGGAAAAAAATTGTGGAAGGTTTTGGGAAAAAGACCTGGTGGTACTGAATCAAAAGGAGGAACTGGTACAATGGTTGCAGTCACAGTCATACCAAAACGCCAATTTGCTTTTGATGAGCTCAGGCAACTATGATGGAATAGATATGCTTACATTTGCAAAAAAGGTGACCAATTAACCCAATATCAAAATTGATGTTACAATTATCAAGACCATTAGCGATCATCGACCTGGAAACTACAGGTATTAATCTTAGTACTGATCGTATTGTTGAGATTGCCATAGTGAGAATTCAGCCCGACGGAAGCAAACTGGTAAAGCGTAAGTTGCTGAACCCTGAAATTCCCATTTCGGTTGTTTCCAGTGATCTCCATGGTATTACCAATGAGATAGTAAAGGATGCTCCTACTTTTAAACAGGCTGGCAATGAGATCAAGCAATTTTTAGATAATTGTGACCTTGCCGGTTATAATTCTAACCGTTTTGACATACCTATGCTGGCGGAAGAATTTTTGCGAGTAGGGTTGGATTTTGATTTCAAGGGGCGCCGGCTGGTGGACGTGCAAAAGGTATTTCACCTGATGGAGCAACGTACATTAAGTGCAGCCTATAAGTTTTACTGTAATAAAAACCTGGAAGGCGCCCATGGAGCGGAAGCAGACGCTACTGCCACATGGGAAGTACTGGTAGCTCAGGTGGATAAATATCCGCAATTGGGAAACACGGTTGAAAGCATCCTGAAAGTAATAGGAGAGGATAATACGGTTGATTTTGCCCGGCGTATGGTACTGGAGAATGGGGTAGAGGTATTTAACTTTGGGAAGCACAAGGGGAGGGCGGTGGCCGACGTCTTAAAGTCAGAGCCCCAATATTATGATTGGATGATGAAAGGAGATTTTCCTATGCATACCAAGCAGAAACTCACCGAGATATTCAATAGAACCTTGTTAAAGAAGGGCTAAAATCGTTTTGTGGGGAATTTGAGTAAAAACCAGCCCCTTAATTATCGTAAATTTGTGAATCTCATTGATTGCCCGATTTGGAAAAAGTAGTAATCATACCCACCTATAATGAGCGTGAAAACATCGCTCTTATCCTTGACGCAATATTTGCTTTGCGCCAACATTTTCATGTGTTGGTGATTGATGACGGCTCTCCAGATGGTACTGCTGCTATTGTTAAGTCATTACAATCCAAGTATCAAGGACAATTGTTCCTTGAAGAGCGTACTGGCAAACTGGGGCTTGGTACGGCTTATATCCACGGTTTTAAATGGTCATTGGCGCGCGGCTATCGTTTCATCTTTGAAATGGATGCCGACTTTTCTCATAACCCTGCCGATCTTCAACGTTTGTATGAGGCATGCAATACAGGAGCAGATGTAGCCATTGGCTCACGATATGTTGCTGGTGGCGGCACTGTAAACTGGCCGCATAACAGGATCCTGCTTTCCAAGGGGGCTCACTTTATACCCGCATTATCACCTGGATGCCGGTAAAAGATACCACTGCCGGTTTTGTTTGTTACCGGGCGGAGGTACTGGAATCCATCAACCTTGACCAGATCCGTTTCCTGGGATATGCGTTTCAGATTGAAATGAAATTTGCTGCTTGGAAACTAGGCTTTACTATCAAGGAAGTTCCTATCATATTTGAAGACCGTAAATTCGGTGCTTCCAAAATGCACAAAGGGATTGTTAAGGAAGGTATTCTTGGTGTATTAAAACTCCGCTGGTACAGTTTATTCAAAGACTACCGCAACCGTGTTAAAAACACAAATTCCTCTCAGGTATTCCCTTCTATCCAACGGGAAGATCAAAAAGTGTGGGTGAAGTAATTTATCTTGCCTCATGCGCAAAGCGTTTCTTCAGCTTCATATAGCAGTACTCCTTGCCGGATTGACCGGTATTCTTGGACGTTTAATTGATCTAAATGAAGGTTTGCTAGTATGGTACCGCCTGATGATCACTGCTGTTACTTTATGGATATTGTTTTACTTCACTAAGAAAATACAACGTATCAGTTTTAGGGAGATTGGGAAAATTACTGGTGTGGGTGTTATTGCAGCGTTGCATTGGGTGACGTTTTTGGTAGCATCAAATACTCCAATGTATCGGTAGGAGTGGTATGTTTTTCGGCTATTGGTTTTTTACTGCCATTTTTGAACCCATTATTACCCGTAAGAGAATAAACCTGGTAGAACTGTTGTTGGGATTGATTACAATAGCAGGTATTTCATTGATCTTCCATTTTGACTCCCAGTATAAAACAGGGATCATTGTAGGGCTTATATCGGCGTTCCTTGGCTGCTTGTTCCCGATCTTTAACCGGCAGTTATTACAGAGGCATAGGCCTGAAACAGTAACCTTATACGAGTTAAGTGGTGGTTTCCTGTTCCTTTGTCTGTTACTGCCTTTCTATTTGCAATATTTCCCACCTGTTTCCATCCTGCCTACCTGGAGTGACCTTGGCTGGTTGCTGATCCTATCCTGGCTGTGCACAGTATGGGCCTTTAAGCTATCGATGGGGGCGCTACAGAAGATATCTGCCTTTACTGTGAACCTTAGTTATAACCTAGAACCGCTGTATTCCATTGCATTGGCCTTTTTATTGTTCAGGGAAGATAAACAGCTTTCCGGCACATTTTATATTGGATTACTGCTCATTATCATATCGGTGATACTACAAAGCTGGTTCTTTTACCGGGCGCACAAGAGAAGTACGGTGGCGCCAGCAGGCTAAGTCCCCAGGAGTGTTTTCTGCTCGTTATTTACCTACTATTTAGGGGCATTTCTTTATGAACGGCCACAATGCCTGATGATAAAAACCGTCAAATAATACTTTACCCTAATTTTATTCTCAAACCAAAGCGTTAAAATGACACGACTCTTCTACCTGTTATCGGGTTTATTGTTTACTGTCCCGGTCCTGGCACAGAAAAAGCCCCTCGATCACTCGGTATACGATGGCTGGCAAAGCATCGGTGAGCGGGCTATCAGTAACAATGGTAAATATGTAGTATATGCTGTAACGCCTCAGGAAGGGGATGGAACCTTAGTGTTTCAGGCTGCCGATAATTCCTGGAAAAAGGAAATACCACGTGGTTATAGTGCTACGATAACAGAAGACAACCGCTTCGTTGTTTTTAAGATACGGCCGTTATTCAAGGATACCCGGGATGCAAGGATCAAGAAAAACACCCAACGATATGCCGAAGGACAGTCTTGGGATCGTAGAGTTGGGGAAGGACAGCGTAACCAAAATTGCCCGGGTGAAATCGTTCAAAACGCCAGAGAAAGGAGCAGGTCAATGGATGGCTTACTTACTGGAGAAAGCGTTACCAGAAGTAACACGTGCTGCTAAACCCGATTCGCTGGCACAACTGAACAGCCTGGTGCGTATGGCGGATAGTTTGGCACGTGTGGCTGATAGCTTGCGTAATAAGGCTGTTGAAGCACAGACGAAGGGACTGGCAGTTTTGCAGGCTCCTAAAAAGGAAGGTGGCCGTAGCGGCGCAGGCCGTGGGGAAGATGTTGAGGAAGGGACTGAACTTATTCTTCGTAACCTGTATACAGGGGAAGAAAAAAGTATAAACTGACCAATGATTATTATTTCAGTGAGCAGGGTAATGTATTGGTAGTGAAAACTACCCGTAAAAACGGAGATAGTTTATCCAAAGCTACTTTGTTATGGACGAGCCTGCCCAATGGTAAAGTAGATACGATCATCCGCAAATTCAATGACCTTAAAAGCGTAACACTTGATGAAGCGGGTACGCAAGTGGCATTTGTAGCTGAAAGGGATAGTGTTACTAAGGCATTGAGAAAATTCTACAAGTTATGGTACTATAAACCAGGGCTGGACAGTGCAAGGCTGCAGGTAGACCGCACTACAGCGGGTGTTGGCAAAGGGCTTTACGGTGAGTGAGAATTATGTGCTTACTTTTAGTAAGGATGGTAAAAGTTATTCTTTGGGTTGGCGGGCATCCGCAAGCCGAAGGATACCACGTTGGTAGATTTTGAAACCGCCCGGCTGGATATCTGGCATTATAATGACGATTATTTGCAGCCACAGCAATTGGTGCAGGTAAATAATGAACTGCGCAGAAGCTATACATCGGTATTGCATATTGGTAGTGGTAAGGTAGTTCAATTGGGCTCGGACAGTTCTGAAAATATTCAATTGGTAGATGAAGGGAATGGGGACTTTGTGTTGGGTACTTCCAGCAAGGGGAATCGTGTAGAAGCGCAATGGCAAGGATTTGCCCGTCAAAACGCTTATATAATCTCTACAGTGGATGGTTCTAAAAACTGGTAAAAGATAAGCAAAGGGGGTTCTTTAGCGTTTCACCTAAGGGAGGCTATGTGATCTGGTACGATATGCCTGGTAAAACCTATTACACTTACCAGGTAAGTACAGGGATTATAAAGAATATCACACAAAAAGTGCCAACGCATTTATATGATGATGAAGACGATCATCCGGATGATCCTTCTTCTTTTGGAATGGCAGGCTGGCTGGAAAACGATGGGGCGGTACTGATCAATGATCGTTATGATATATGGCAGGTTGATCCTACAGGAGAGAAATTGCCAGTTAATATTACTGGTGGTTATGGCAAGAAGAATAAGATCGTATTGAGGTATGTGCGTACGGATCGTGAAAACGTTTCATTGGTGCAGATGAGCAGATCCTTATGGATGCTTTTAACCGTACTAATAAATACGATGGTTATTATACCAAAAGATCAATGTACCGGGTGACCCTATTTTGTTGAATATGGAACCTTACTCCAATGTGCTGCCATTGAAAGCCAAACAGGCAGAAGTGTATGTAGTAGGGCGTATGAATGTGCAGGAAGCTGCTAACGTATATACAACGACTGATCTTAATAGCTTCACGCGCCTGAGTGCTATTAATCCTCAACAGAAGAATTATAACTGGATGACCTCGGAGTTGGTGAAGTGGAAGATGTTTGATGGTAAGGAAGCGGAAGGATTGTTATTCAAACCGGAAGACTTTGATCCTAAAAAGAAGTACCCGGTCATTTTCTACTTCTATGAAAGGGATGCTGATGGGTTGTATAACTACCGCGCTCCATCGCCCAGCGCCTCTACTGTCAACATTGCTTATTTTGTAAGTAATGGCTATCTGGTATTTGATCCCAATATTTATTATAAGAATGGAGAGCCAGGAGAAAGTGCCTATAATTCTGTAGTATCAGCTGCTAAGTATATGGCTAAGATGCCTTGGGTAGATTCTACGAAAATGGCGATACAGGGGCAAAGCTGGGGTGGCTACCAGGTAGCTTACCTGGTAACACGCACGAAATTATTTGCTGCGGCCGGCGCTGGTGCACCGGTAGCCAATATGACGAGTGCCTATGGAGGTATTCGTTGGGGCACGGGACTGAATCGCCAATTCCAGTATGAGCATTCACAAAGCCGTATTGGCGCCACGCTATGGCAGAAGCCAGACCTGTACCTGAAAAACTCTCCTTTATTCAAGGCGGATAAGGTAACTACGCCCATACTCATTATGCATAATGATGCCGATGGTGCAGTTCCCTGGTACCAGGGTATTGAATACTTTACTGCTTTGCGCCGGCTGGGTAAAAAAGCCTGGATGCTACAGTATAATGGAGAGGATCACAACCTGGTGGAAAGAAGGAACCGCAAGGACCTGAGTATTCGCCTGGCGCAATTCTTCGATCATTTCCTAAAAGGAGCACCTGCTTCTAAGTGGATTGCAGAAGGCGTACCGGCTGTTGAAAAGGGAATTGAGTGGGGAACGGAAATAGAAGAGAAGAAAGGATTTTAAGAAGGGAATACAGAAGACCGGAAGACGGGAAGTCCGTAAGTCCGTAAGACCGTAAGACCGGAAGACCGTAAGACCGGAAGACCGTAAGACCGGAAGACGGGAAGTCCGGAAGACCGTAAGATAGAAAGTCGGTAAGTATCTTCGATTAAATCGAACATGCTTACCGACTTTCCGACTTTCTGACTTTTCCGACTTCCCGACTTGTATTACGCGGCTGTTGATATGTACCTTACCAGGCTGCGTTTGGCTACGGGAAGTAAGGTTTCATCAACGGGGAAGGTAAGTTCGGTTTCTATGGAATAGACAGCTGGGTTGGGCAAATCTCTTTTGTTGCGAATGAGTTCGGCTTTAATATTTTCGTAGGTATTGACCATATTCCTTTCCCATTGATCAATAAAGTCGGTTTTGATGGCCCGGTATTTTTCATCATGCTTTTCGAAAATGCTCAAGCGGTATTGGTATACGCGGGTGCTGCGATGGGTGCCCTCGCTGAGTAGAAAATAGCCCTCGCGGATGTCCAGGGGGATCAGGCCCACGGGGAAAATGGTAAGCTTATTTTCTACGAACTCATAAATCTCGGTACCATTGCTGATGGCTTTTTCATTTTGCCGGTGGAATAATTGATAATGTCTTCCAACTCCTGCATCATTTCGTCGTCTTCAATGATCTGTTCGTATAAGAGTTGTAACTTCTCCAACTGGATGCCGGTTAGTTTTTTGGGGAACTGCTCTTGCAGGTACTTTTTGTTTTCGCGGAAGGCTACCAGGTTATTGTAGTGGAAAATTATATCGGCCAGCTGGGGATAGAGTTTGTTGGCGTCAAAGTATTTGTTGACTTCCTGCAGATAGGCCAGGAGGGTATACTTTTTCAGTTCAAAGTCGATGTAGCCATCGGCAAACCAGGTTTCGGAGAGTGTCTTCATCTGGTGATTATTTTAATTCGGCTGATGGATGACCGGTGCTACCTGGTACTGCTAAGCCTTTTCAATTCATCGGTGCAACAAATAGGATGATAGCATCGTCCATTCATCATTTAATATGGTTTAGCGGTTAATTGAATATACGAAAATTGACGGCTGTTACGAAATGACGTTTAACTTTAAAATGTTAAAACTCCTACAATGAAACCCATTCTCATCGTTTTCGCCTTAGCCTTATTGGTAACGTCTTGCGGCCATACTTATTATGTGGTGCGGCATGCCGAAAAGGCGGTCCCGTCAGCAGGTACCACCATGTCTACACCCAACGATCCTCCCCTTAGTGATGCGGGCGAACAGCGAGCACAGGCATTAAGGGAGGTATTAAAGGATAAAAAAATAGAATATATTTTCTCCACCAATACGGTGCGTACGAAAAGCACTGCCGAGCCTTTACGCAGCCTCCGGTCGCTTTCTATACAAACCTATGGGCCAGTGCCAGATTCGGCCTTTATAAGGCAGTTAAAGGGCTTAAAATACAATACGTTGATAGTGGGACATAGCAATACTGTAGATAATATTGTGAATGGGCTTACAAACGGGAGCACGATACCCGCTGACCTGCAGGATAGTGAATACGATAACCTTTTGTGATCAGGTACAAGCGTTTTTTGGGTACGCGGATCAAATTTGAACGGTTGAAGTATGGGGTTCCATCGAAGTAAAATGAGGGTAGGGTGTTTATCAATATAAGGGTGGGAGGTGAGCCGCTTTTGGGAAAGCGACCCACTTTGGGATAAATAGAAAAGCCTGGGCTTTCACCCAGGCCTTAGCTTAAAATAGCCAGCAACACAACACTAAATTTCCCTTTCGGAGTTAAAATGTTCCAATTCTTTGGCTACGGCATTGAGGAAGGTGGCTCCCAGTGCGCCGTCTATTATTCGATGATCGTATGACATACTCAGGTACATCATGTGACGGATTGCTATAGAATCGCCTTGTTCGGTTTCGATGACCACGGGTCTTTTTTAATGGCGCCAACGGCCAGGATGGCTACCTGGGGTTGGTTGATGATGGGGTACCCATGAGGCTGCCGAAAGTACCCACATTGGTGAGTGTGAAAGTGCCGCCTTGTGTATCATCGGGCTTGAGTTTCGCATTTCGGGCATTATTGGCCAGGGTATTTACCTGTTTGGTGAGCCCAACGAGGTTGAGCTGATCGGCATTCTTGATCACGGGAACGATAAGGTTACCGCTTGGCAGGGCAGCGGCCATACCGATATTGATATCTTTTTAATAATGATCTTGTCGCCATCCACACTGCTGTTGAGCCAGGGATATTTCTTGATACAACGTACTACGGCTTCAATGAAGAGGGGAGTAAAGGTTAGTTTTTCACCTTCGCGTTTTTCAAACTCCTTTTTCACCCGGTCTCTCCACAAAACCATATTGGTTACATCGGCTTCGGTAAAGCTGGTTACGTGGGCACTGATGTCTTTGCTGCTCACCATATGGTTGGCTATTGCCTTACGCATACGGTCCATTTCTATGATCTCTATGTTGCCGGAATAGGAAGGTACAGCTGGGAGCTGTGAGCTCTGGGCTGGGAGCGGTTTTTGCTCCTGGGCTGGCAATACCTGGGCCTGACTGGCAGATTTCTGTTCAAAGCCGGTAGTCCTTTGTTCGAGGACGGGTGCTTTACCAGTCTTCCTGGCTTCTACATATTGTAAAATATCTTTCTTGGTTACCCGGCCTTCATTTCCTGTGCCTGGAATATTTTCCAATTCGGTCATACTTACCCCTTCACCAGCTGCAATATTGAGTACCAGGGGTGAATAAAAGCGATTGGCGCTACCATTCACAGCAGTTGTTTGCTGGGAGGTTGTAGTAGATGGCTGATAAGTGGTTACCGGCTGCTGGTGACTGGCTGTGGACGCCTGGTTACTGGCAGCGGGCGGTGGTGTTTTTTGTACGGGGATGGCCGGTTCAGCGGCTCCGGTACGTATGCGGGCAATTATTGTACCGATGGGTACCACATCATTTACATGGAATAAGATATCTTCTATAACACCTTCAGCGGTTGAGGGTACTTCACTATCTACCTTATCGGTAGCTATTTCCAGCACGGTTTCATCCATCTTCACAGTATCGCCGGGCTGTTTGTGCCACTTTAAAACGGTGGCTTCCATAATGCTTTCGCCCAGCTTAGGCATCACCAGGTCAACAACTGCCATAATGAATTTCTGGTTTTTTGATTTTAGTTATAGATCCCAAAGTGCCAAAGGTAATGATTTTGCTAACAATCGTTCGCCTTACCCTTGTTCTACGATAAATTTTCTCAACAGGTTGAGGCTATGGTTGGTAGTTAATTCGATATTTCTCATCCGGTTGAACCGGAAATTCATCAATTGGGTCACGGTTTTTTCCCGGTTGCCAACGGCCATCCATACCATGCCCACTGGTTTTTCGGGTGAACCGCCATCGGGGCCCATAATTCCGGAGGTAACCAAGGCGTAGTCGGTATGGAGGGCGGCCAGGGCACCTTGCACCATTTGTTTTACGGTTTCCTCGCTAACAGCACCTGCGGTGTTCAATGTTTCGGGTGATACGTTCAGCAAGTTTTGCTTTACTTCATTGGCATAGGGTATTATACTGCCTTTATAATAAGCACTGGAACCTGGAATGGAGGTGATGAGATGGGCAATGTAGCCTCCGGTACAGCTTTCGGCTGTGGCCATGGTTTTGCCCTGCTTTTTCAGGAGTTGACCTACCACCACTTGCAGGGGCAGGTCTTCATCAATGACCATCCATTCCTTAACCAGGTTTTTTACCTGGGCAAATTGGCTATCTAATTCTTGCTCGAGTAATTGTTGATCGGGGCCAGATCCGGTAATGCGCAGGCGTACCATTCCATAGTTGGGCAGGTAGGCGAGTTTAAGGTGTGCCGGCAGTTTTTCTTCCCAATTTTGAATAATATCGGCCAGGTAGCTTTCTCCGATGCCGGCGGTGAGGAGGGTACGATGGGAGATATGGGGCATGGTAAAATGTTGCCTAAGCCGGGGTATTACTTCGGCTGTCATGATATCTTTCATTTCATGAGGAACACCGGGTAAGGAGATATAGATGTTACCGTTTTTTCAAACCACATGCCGGGAGCTGATCCTCGGGCATTGGGCAATACGGTACAAACATCGGGTACTTCGGCCTGGTGGAGGTTGCGTTCGGTAAGGGGGCGACGATAGATATTTTCGAACAAATGCCGGATGAATGCGAGGGTGGGTTCATGTATCACCATCTTACCGCCAAAGTACTCATTCAAAACAGGTTTGGTAATATCATCGGCAGTAGGGCCCAGGCCGCCAGTCATAAGAATGATCTGGGTATCGTGTGACTGGTCTTCCAGTGCATTTATGATCTCTTGCTTAACGTCGCCTACGGCTACGCGTCGTTTGAGCCATATGCCTGCTTTATTTAGTTCCTGGGCCATCCAGGCGCTATTGGTATCCACTACTTGTCCTATCAGTAATTCATCGCCTATCGTGATGATTGATGCAAAAACCTGTTCCATAAATAACTAATTGGGAAACAAAGGTAGTGTCTGAATCCCGTTTCTGACGGGACCGGCTCTGGATTGATGGGATTTTTGAATGGGGGTGGATGTGGTGAGTTGGGAGTAGGTGCGCGAGAATTGGTGTCAGAGATAGAAAACAGGGATTTAACGGTGGAGGTGTTTTATGGGGATTCCATGATTTTTTCTTACGTTGGTGGATATTTTAATATAGTGGTATTTATGAAGCATTTCTTCTTTCTTTTTGCCTGTTTGATGGTTGCCGTTGTTACCCCTGCTCAATCGCTACCGCAGAAACTGGCAGAGGCGGTACAAATACTGGAGGCTGACTCTACGATGAAATATGCCATTTTCAGTTTGCACGTGGTGGATGGGCAGACAGGCAAGGTGGTCTATGGGCACAACAGTAATGTGGGGCTTGCGGCTGCCAGTACGCAGAAGTTGTTCACAGCTGCTGCGGCATTTGAACTGCTGGGCAAAGGATATCAGTACAAAACGGTGATCGGATATAATGGAAAGGTAGCAGGAGGTGTGTTAAATGGGGACCTACATATTAAGGGGTATGGTGACCCTACGTTGGGTAGCTGGCGCTGGGCGGATACAAAACCTGATAGTATCCTTGGCAGCATTTTGGGCATCCTTAAAATCAACAAGATCAGTAAGATCAGTGGCAGGGTATTGTTAAATGATTCGGTGTTTTCGATTCAGCCGATTCCGGGTGGCTGGATATGGGATGATATTGGCAATTATTATGGAGCTGGCAGTTGGGGTATCAATTGGCGTGAAAACCAGTATGACCTTATATTGAAACCTGGTAAGGCAGCAGGAGAGGCGACGACTATAATTGGGACTAAACCTGCATTGCAGGAGGAAGGATTACTGAACCTGATCACTACAGGTAAAAAGGGTAGTGGGGATAATGGGTATATCTATCGTGCTCCTTATGCTCAGCATGGGTTTACGCAGGGAACTGTACCGCCCGGTGCTTCTTTTACGATTTCGGGTTCGCTGTCGAACCCTTCTCTGCAATTATCGCACGAATTGGAAGTGGCTTTTGTTACACATAAGATCAAACCAGAAAGGTCTTCCAACGTCTTTATTGAAAAGGTGATGAATGGTAAAAAATGGCCTGCGATGGAGCAGCAGATAGGTCAGTTACTATCGCCTCCTTTAGACAGTATCAATTATTGGTTTCTACGCCGGAGTATCAATTTGTATGGTGAAGCGCTGGTGAAAACGCTGGCTTATGAAAAAGATGGATACGGGTCGACAGAAGGAGGGGTAGAGGCAGTGCGCAACTTTTGGCAGCAGCAGGGTATCGATAAAGGGGCTATTCATATTCAGGATGGCAGTGGCCTTTCGCCACAGAACCGGGTAACTACAGGCTCATTGGTACAAGTGTTGCAATATGCCAAGACGAGGCCCTGGTATAGCTCTTTTTATAACTGCCTGCCTGAATACAATGGCATGAAAATGAAAAGTGGCTCAATTGGTGGGGCGCGTGCCTTTGCGGGTTACCATACTGGCAAGGATGGGAAGGAATATGTGTATGCTATTATTGTAAATAATTATGATGGATCATCCGGAGAGGCGGTGAAGAAAATGTACCGGGTGCTGGATCTGCTGAAGTAGGCTATTTAGGTAATAGTTAACATTAAATGGCGGATATTACCATGCAGATTAAACTTATCCCAATACCCCTAACATCTAAACAATCCCTCACGTGAAAAGTGTTCTTAAAGGCCGATTTTGGAAATATGGCAAATGGTTTATCGTCTTGTTTTTTGTGATGCTTGGGTTGCGGCTGTTGTATGGTTATGTTGCTACCAGCCTTTCGCAGGGCGGCGATTATTCTTCGGACTATTTTAGCCAGGTAGAGAATCTTCGGAAAAACTATGCCAGTGAAAAGCAAATGTTTAAAACTGATGCGGGGCAGCAGGCCACGCAGGCTTCTGCGCAGAAGTATGAGAAAACAGCTTCTATCAAATCCAAAAGTGTTCGGTTTGAGGAAGGTGTAAAGGAGATCACCACGGAAACTAAAAGGTATGAAGGTGTAGTTCAATATGAAAAGAATACGGGTAACAAGGGCAACCGGGAAATCCATTTGGTGATCGGGATCAGTCCGGTTAAGTTTGACAGCTTTTATGTGCAGCTACAAGGTATTGGCGATGTTAAATCAAAGGAAGTAACGAAGGTTGATAAAACGAATGAATACCGGTAGTTGAATGCCAAAAAGGCTTCATTGGAAAAGACGCTCTTTTCGCTGAATGAGTTGAAAGCAAAAGGTGGAGTGATCAGCGATTATGTTGCGCTGCATGATAAGATACTTGAAATTGAAACGCAGCTACAGGCGCTGGGGGTAGAGTTGGGGAACTTCGATACAGAGAATGAATTTTGTACGGTACGGTTTTCGCTTTATGAAGGCGCTACGGAAAAGGGCATCGGTTTTTTGCAACGGTTAAAAGTGGCGCTTGAATGGACGATTCAATTTTACACGATCCTGGTGATTGGATTGTTGGGAGCAGGAATTGGGGTACTGATCCTGTTGATCATTGTAGAAAAGTTGAACCTGCTCAAAACACTGTCGGGCAAATCGGACCAATAAAAGATATTCCTTAAAATAATTGTGAGCTGTAGGGGTGAAAACTACCTCTGCAGCTTTTTATTTATTGATACCCATGTTGTTAGGTGTATTTTAAAAATATTCTGCTTCACTTGTCCAATTGGTACTGTGTCAGTCATTATTGATATGTAAACTGATACAATCAAAAATAAATTCAAAACAAAATGGCACAGCGATTGAACATTCATGCAAAAGGACAACAGGCAATGAAAGCGGTATATGGTTTGGGGATCTACCTGGCCAAATCACCGGTGGAGCCATCTCTATTAAACTTAATTTATTACCGGGTATCTCAGATCAATGGGTGTGCTTATTGCCTGGACATGCACTCAAAGGACCTGCGGGCGAAAGGTGAAACGGAGCAGCGGCTCTTAGTATTGAATGCCTGGCGGGAAGCCCCTTTTATACTGAGCGGGAGCGTGCGGCGCTGGCCTGGGCTGAAGCGCTTACCAAGTTTAGTACTGGTCAGGTACCGGATGCTATATATGAGGCGGCACAGGCTCAATTTTCGGAGCAGGAGCTTATTGACCTAACAATTGGGGTGGTAACGATAAATACGTATAATCGTATTAATATTGCTTTTCCTGTTGTAGTGGGCAATTATCAGCCAGGGCAACATGGTTAATTGAAAATAGGAGGCAGCAAGATTAGATCAACATTCAAAAATTATTAAATTAAATACGATGAAAGAGTTTATGTTATTGTTCCGTCAGCCAAGTTATGATTATAGCCAAACATCGGCTGGTGAAATGCAAGAGTTGTTCAAGAAATGGCAGGATTGGGTAGGAGGTGTTACTGCTCAGGGCAAGTTGGTGCAAACAGGTATCCGATTGGCAGAAGAAGGGAAGGTATTGAGAGCGGGTGGCGTTATTACTGATGGGCCTTTTGTAGAGATCAGGGAGCGGTTGGGTAGTTTTATGGTTGTTAGCGCTGAAAGCATTGTAGATGCTACAGCATTGGCGAATGGATGTCCTGCCCTGGATGCTGGAGGAAGTGTTGAAATAAGACCGGTTTATAAATAATGGTCATGACATTTAAAAGGGTGAGCCATCTTTACGAAGGCTCACCCTTTTCATGGGAATGGATTATTGTTAAGCTTTATTTAGTTCAGCAGTTCTGCTATTTTCTTCTCCAGCTCTTCACCCCGGAGGTTCCTGGCGATGATCTTTCCGGAACGATCGAGCAGTACATTGCCAGGTATACCCCTGATGCCGTATAATTTTGCCGGGGCACTTTCCCAGAAGCGGAGGTCTGATACCTGAGGCCAATTCAATCCATCTTTTTGTATGGCTTGTATCCAGGCTTCTTTTTTGGAATCGAGGGAGATACCGAAAACAGAGAAACCTTTGTCTTTGTACTTATTGAATATGTGCACAATATTGGGGTTTTCTCTTCTGCAGGGGCCGCACCAGGCTGCCCAGAAATCAACCAGGAGGTATTTGCCAAAATGGTCGGATAGTTTCACCAGTTTGCCATCGGGGCCTGGCAATTCAAAGTCGGGAGCTTGCTGTCCGATAGCGGTGTTGCGTAAGGCGTTGGGCAGCTCTATCAATAATTTTACATATTGGGTATTCTCCAGTGATTTGTCGAGTAGGTTGGTATATTTCACTACTTCGTCGGCCGATAAGGAAGGAGAGAAATAGCGATACAATACGAAGGCAGAAACGATGGAGGCAGGTTGTTCATTGATGAAGGCTTCAATATTGGTATTCCTGGCGTTCTGCTGGTATTGTTTGTACCGATCTGCTGCGGGGGAGCCGGTAATGGTTGAGTTACGGCCTCCGCGGGCGGTATCGAAGTGAATGAGTAGTTCATTTTTAGTGTCGATAAAAACGAATAAGGTAGACAGTTCACCGGGATCGGCCGAGATCCCATAGAGTTCGGGTACGTCGAGTTTGGTGGCGAAGGAAAACTTCCCTTCATTTACTACTGATGAATCGATCACAAAAACATCTTATTGTGATAGCGTTGTAAGTAGATCTTCTGTGCATCCTGGATGCCCACTGCTTCGCCTTTTATTTTTATGAGCTCTTTGGGTGGATTGGCCAGGACTGTTGTGGTACTGACGGTGAATACCAGTAGGCCAAGGATAAAAATGGTGATTTTAGTAGGGTTGCTTATCGAATGATTTGTCATAATTAAACAGTTTTATTGTTACATGATGAATAGGTGTTGTTTATTCTGAAGCTTTCCAGCCTTCATTGGGAGCGGTAGCTGTTTCGCCAAAGGAGCCTTTCTCACCAAAGAATGCTTTTCCTCCATAGGTATACACGGTATTTTTATCAATTCCAATTGCAATTGTGGGATTGGATATTGGGTAGGTGTACCACCGATGAGGAGGTTATTTCTGCGCATGAAGGTGAAAGGGATAAAGGCACCACCTGCATCATCGATCTCGATGGCATATTCATAGTGGAGTGCTTTGCGGATGTCGGCTTCTGTTGCTGCTACCGGGGGCAATTTGCCTTTTGCAATTCGGGAAGCGGTGGCCGCGTTCAATTCAATGGCGGCCGCCGGATAGTCTTTGAGCCAGAATTTTGATTCAGCTTTTAAGAGCCGTATCTCTTCGTATAGGAAATAAGGATTGATGGCGCCAGGTGTGTTTAAGGTATTGCGGGTATTGAACCAACGGATACGGAAATAGTTGGTAAATAAGCCTCTTCCTCGTGATTCGAGCATAATACCAAAGCTGGGGTATAACCATAATACTCATAAAAGCGCTTATCATCGGATTCGATAGCTGGCAGGATACCGGTACTGGGATAGAACTTGGGGGTATTACCTGTTTTGTCGGCCAGCCAGGCCAGTTTTAGATCGGGCGCCAGCCAGCCTGATCCATCTGCATTGCGTTGCACGAGGTTTGAAACAAGCTGGTTATAGTAACCGCCTGTTACGGTAGTGATGGTGTAATCGGCGGTAACGCCTTTGAGGCATAGTTAAGTACCTTATTCCAAAAGTCATCTCCAAGTGCTGCTGCTTCAACTTTATCACGCGCCTGGGATGAAAGGATCCGCGCAGCGAGTGAATTGGCCAGTTGTACAAAGGTTGTCCGGTTGACTGTTACGCCTGTTAAAAAGTCGAACTTAAAACCAGGATGTTCTTCGGCCAGTTGTATAGACTTCCCGATAAGCTTAAGGCCGTTGGCAATTAAGTCTTTGTAGGAGTGTGGAAAGCTGCGTTTTGCAGTAGGATCGATGGTGTCAACAATCACTCCTTTATTGAATATGACACCCAGATAGCCTTGAGCAACGCCTTTAGAGAAATAGGCTGCCACCTGACAATCTTTAGTACGGTCATTGCCCTGGTTGTCGAGGATGGTTTTCTTCTGTACCTCGATAATGTCGAGTGCGATGGTGGCATCGAGGTTGGCCTGGTAAAAGTTGTTATAAAAGGTAGTCCAGGTGGTGGCGCCACGATAAGAAGCATTGTTGTTGAGGCGGAGGCGTGGCTCATTGGCGAAGTCCCACCAGGAGGAGTTGCCATTGGTATTGGTTGTTTGATCGGCCAGCAAGCTGAAGTGTGTTCCTGCTGAACTGGTTGTGGTATTAAAGGTGGTTTGAATGCTGCTGGTAACGAGCCTGTATCCAAGATCTCTTACCTTGGCCACAGCCTCTTCATTGGTGAGGGCGGTTGGATCGTCAAAATTGATCTTTTCGCAGGAGCTCAGTAAGTATGTGGATAGTAATAAAAAGGCAATCTTTTTCATGATCATGTATTTAAAAATTAAGGGTAAGTCTTCCGCTAAATGTGCGGAAGGTAGGATAGGAATAAAAGTCTATGTCCCAGCCTTCGGGTGTAACGCCGGTGAAATCTGTCCAGGTATAGAGGTTCCGTGCAATGAAGGATAGTTTGGCGTTTTTGATAATGCCGGAAATGCCAAACTTTTGAACAGGTAATTGATAAGCGAGTGAAACTTCACGGAGGGAAACGTAACCGCTGTTTTCAATCCAGTAATCAGTGGTTTGCTGGGCATTGAAAACGGCTGTAACGAAAGGTAAGGGAAGTCCGGCTGCTATGGCTTTATCAGTAAAGGCAGAGCGGTATTGGTAAGTGAGGTAGTTGACAGTTTCGTTATATTTTTGTCCGCCTTGTTTCCAATCGAGTACGGTATATAGGGAAAGTGGCCCCCAGGTAAGGGTATTGCTGAAGCCTACCTGGAAATCGGCCTGGGCATCACCGATCACTTTTGAATTACCGGTGGCAGCATTTTGATATTGTACGGGAACTTCTGCTGCGGTACCGATCTGACTTTTCAATACTACAAATCCAAGTTTATTAACGGTAAAGTCTTCGGGCTTCAATGTGCCACCTGCTGCATTGGATACAAATCCTTTGTCATCCACTTCGAGTTGAGAAAGATTGGTAAGGATGCTATAGCCATAATAGGAATAGGGGCTGATGCCGGCTGCTTTTCTGAAGTCGCCGGAGGTAAATTCAGGTACATTGCCCATGGAGGTAATCTTGCTTCTGATGCGGCTGAAGGTGGCGCCGGCATTCCACTGAAATTTTCCGCTGTTGATGATATTGCCATTAATTTCCAGTTCAATGGAGTTTGATTTTACCTCACCAAGATTATCCCAAATGCCGGCAATGCCATTAAAAGGGGTGAAGGAGGGTACGCTGATGAAATCGTGTTTGCTGGTAGCGCGGGCGTAGTTGGCTTGTATATTGATGCGATTAAACAACACAAGATCTGCACCTAATTCCAATTCGGATGTTATGGCGCGATTAAGATCGGTATTGGCTCTTTGGCGATAGCTAACACCGCCTGTGCTGGTAAGTGTTACCCTGCTTTCTTTGGCGCCATACCCGGGCAGGCTGCCTGCTTGTCCATAAGCGGCGCGTATTTTAAGATCGGTGATAGCTCCAAGGTCGAAGTCCCCGGTAATGCGATAGGCAATGGAAGCCCTTGGAAAGAAGGCTGCAGCTACGTTGGAACCAAAGCGGGAGCTAAGGTCATAGCGGCCCAAGAGGTCAAGAAATACTTTATTTTTCCAGGCTGACTTTATGTTTAGGAAATAACCATAGTTCACCAATTGGCTCCAGGAGGAGGAATTGGAACGTGAAGCTGGTTCTACTACGTTGAGGCTTTTTACGGGTGCGCTTAGGTTATAGCCAGAAGCATCCAATCCGGTAGATCGGGCTTGCTCATATACTGATTTGAGGTTGACACCAAAATCGAAATTGCCGAAATGATCATTGTAATTCAACTGTACCTGTCCATTCCTGGAAAAGGAGCGGCCAGTGGATAATCCATAATAACCATTGTTTTTTGTAATGTCGGCTGTAAGGGTTTGGTAGCCTATGGGGTAATAATCTTCTGATTCTGAATATTCATTCTGGAATGCGCCGCTTACTTCGGCAGATATCTTTTAGAGAATTTGTATTTCAATCTACCGCCAATCAGGAAATTGTTACTGATATTAGTATACTCCCGGTAGTTAAGCTGATAGAAGGGGTTGCCTACGTTGAATTTCTGGATATCGAAACCATAGGGTTTGAAAGCATATCTTCCATCGGCCTGTTTTTCGGTAAGGTCAATGAAAGGTTCATAGAGGAGTGCGGAATACAAGACAGAACCTGCGCCGCTGGAGGAGAGTGAGGAGGAGGGGTATTGCGGTTGAAGTATTGGAGGGTTACTTCGGCCTCAATATTCTTGTTGGGTTTGATTCCGACATTCAATAAGGCGGTTCTCCTGGTATCGGGAGAGATGGGACCGGCAATACCACCTTTGGACTGGTTTTGGAAGGAGGCATACAGGTTGTATTTATCACCGGCGGTGGATACGGAAATGAAGTTGGTAAAATAGGGATTGTTGCTCAGCATATTGCCCACATTGTCGTTGTCCCTGGTGTACTTATGTTGATTAAGGGAAAACCCGTTGTCTTTGAAATCGAGTGTTCTATTGTTGCCGGAGCTTAATACGAAGGAGCCATCGGGATTGACCTTATAGAAATGGTATTGTGAGGTAGGCGGGGTGCGTTGAACATTGCTGATGCCATATTCATTGTCGACGGTGATATTGATCTTGTTAAGTCCTTTTCCTTTTTGGTGATGACCTGGATTACGCCTCCTTCGCCGCGTGTTCCATAGAGGGCGGAGGCTGCGGCTCCTTTCACCACTTCAATAGATTCAATATCCTGTGGGTTAAGATCGGAAAGGCCCAGGCCGGTTACAAAGCCATCTACTACGAGTAAGGGGGCAATGTTGCCATTGATGGATTTGGCGCCGCGCAGGTAAACGGTGGCTCCCTGATTGCCTGCTGCCTGATCGATCTGGAGGCCGGCTACTTTGCCCCGCAAGGATTGGGATGCGTCGGTGGCTGGAACGGTATTCAATTGTTCGGTACTTACCTTGGTCAATGCAAAGGACAATTTCTTCCGGCTGGTACCTTCTGCCACGCCGGTTACCACTACATCTTCCAACTGGCTGGCCAATTCTTCCAGCTTGATCTCTATATCTTCGGTTGAAACAGTGAGCGTTAGTGGTTTGTATCCTATATAGGATATGAAAAGGATATAGGGCAATTTCTGGCCAGTTCTGAAGGTGAATTTACCTTCGCTGCTGGTGACTACGCTGTGGGTAGTGTTTTTGATGCTTACGCTGGCACCTTCCAGTGGGGTGCCTCTTTTGAGGTCGGTAACCCGACCATGGAGAACAGAGTTGATGGTGGAAGTTGCATTTTGGGAGAAGATGTGTAAGGGCAGCAATAAGACGGCCATTAGCCACATCCGGAGAGGTTGCTTCATTTGGGTTCATTAAAAGTTTAAAAAATAAGGGTTATAGTCAATACGGGCATAGGTATTGTGCAGTACCTGTGCAGGTGAACAGCACTGCCCTACATGCCAGGATTGTTAACCTGTGCAGGCAAGAAGGATCGCTATATGGTTAATTGGATTAACAGCGATAAACGGAACTGTGCTGATACGCACTGATGCTCCGGTTAAGCAGGTGATTGGTTGTTACGGAATGCATAATTGTTAATTTGATACAGGTGTTAGTTATAAGTCTACTTAATTGGTGGACAAATATACTCTACCCGGTACATCTACCCAAATTTTTGATCAATAGGTGTTGGTTACGATGCGTTTTTTAATCTCTCCCTGGCTGCATAACCAGTTCTAATTAGTGGGTTTGTTACCTAGGTTCGGTTACATACAAAGAAACTATATTTGACAATTGAACCTGGCCATTATTCAACGAGGAGCCTGTGCCAGGCAGGAGGTTTTTTTACTTATTTATATGGAGAAGGAACATGAATCTTTGAAGCAATTATTCCAACAGGAGTTTGCTAAAATGGTAGCGGTTATTAGTAAGCAGTTTGGCTTGCAGCATATTGAGATAGTGGAAGATATTGTGAGTGAAACGTTCCTGCAGGCAGCGGAGAGCTGGGGTATGAATGGATTGCCTGCCAATCCTGCGGCGTGGTTGTATGTGGTGGCCAAGCAAAAACCTTGTATCATTTCCGGCGCAATAAAATACTTGAAAAGAAAGTCTTGCCTGCGATAACAAGGGAGCAGGAACAGGAGGAGGAAATTACTGAACCGGATTTTTCGGGGCAGAATAGTAAGGATAGTCAGTTGCAGATGCTTTTTGCTGTTTGTAATCCAGCTATAGGGGCGAGGCCCAAATTGGTTTGGCTTTGCGCATCTTGTGTGGGTTTGGTATTGATGAAATAGCGGAAGCCTTTCTTTCCAATAAGGAGACGATCAATAAGCGTTTATTCCGGGCAAAAGAAAAGCTGCGAGAGGGTAATGTTATCATGGTGCCGATAGTAGCGGGGATGCCGTCGGAAAAAGAGGTTATCAGCCGGCTGGATAATGTACTACATACCATTTACCTGCTTTTTAGTGAGGGATATTATTCTAAGACGCAGAACGAGGTATTGCGAAAAGAGCTATGCCTGGAGGCATTACGTCTTGGGAGGATGCTTACGGAGTATGGCAGTACGAACCTGCCCAAAACGAATGCCTTGATGGCGTTGATGTGCTATCATGCTTCGCGTTTTTCGGCGCGGGAAAATAGTTCGGGCAGTCCCATTTTATATGAGCAGCAAAACTCTGCGTTATGGGATAAGGAATTGATGAGGCAGGGAGATCATTTTTGCATCTTTCTGCGCAGGGTAATGAGATCAGTTCTTATCACCTGGAAGCGGGTATTGCGCACTGGCATTGTCAGAAAGAGGATACGCCGGAAAAGTGGAATGGTATTTTGCAGTTGTATGACCTATTGCAGCAAACGAATTATTCGCCAGGGGTAAGGCTTAACCGGGTATTTGCGTTGTATAAGGCGCGGGGAAGGGAGGTAGCTTTGGCGGAGGCATTGAAACTGGACCTGGCAGACAATCACTTTTACTTCGTTTTGTTAGGGGAGTTGTATACGGCTGTTGATCGGGAACAGGCAATCCTTCATTTCCAGCAGGCCTGGTCTTTGGCAAAAACGCAATCAGACAAGCAAACGATCCAGGAGAAGATGGATCATTTGCGATCCTGAGCTGAAGCAAGTCTTCGAGTGAGGACGGGTTACCTATACGACTGGGGTTTGTATTTACAGGAAAATGCCCTAATTTAGGAAAGGGGCCTGCCATTTTGAGCGGGCAGGTTTGCTGACGTTACTTATCCATTGTCCTCGGTTTATTTGATTAATATCATATCCATCCCAACCACAGGAAAGTTATTTACATGAGGCTACAGGTTACCTGATTAGTTAACTGATTTATTAACGGGCACGATCTTAACTTTTAAAATCAAAAACAAAAATTATGGGATGGCTGGCCAACATTTTTAAAAGCAGGACCAAGGATTGGTTCTATTCTGAATTGCCGGTTGCGAATACGCCGGGCACGGTAGAATCGAAAATCCTGAACCCCAATGAGGAGTACCTGAGTGTGATACTGAAATCGATGCGGATCGTTAATGTACGGAAGGGGTTAGCGAAGTTTTATGCTACGGTGCACAGTCATATTGAAGTAGCGCACTTATCGGGCAAGCCGGCTAGTTTCAATTATGTTACGACGCCTGGTAATTTGGAGAAGCTGGATGGCGCCAGGATTGACCGGGTAGTGAATTTGAATCGCCGGTTACTAGGACCTGTTCCTTACCGGGGTGGGGATGTAAAAGTGGAAGTGGGGTTGTTTTCAATCAAAGAAGCTGATCTGGCTGCACCGTTCATTAACCTGTTATCGAGCATGTCGTCATTGGGGGTGTTTCGTTTATCAGTACGGCACTTCCTTATGTAAAGCCATTGGAGGATGGGATTGCTTTGTTAACGGGTAGTGGGGATGATACGATCCTGGAAATAGGCATTAATATTGAGCTGGACAAAGTAAAGACGGGTTATTTTGTGGTGATGCGGGCTGATAAAGATGAGGTCAATGCGGCTGACCTGGTGATTGATAGATCTGATTTCAGGTTGGTTGATAAAGGGGGCAATGCGGTAGAAGATTATCCTTACATGGTATTTGAAATATCTTCTTCAAAGGGCAGGGATGATTGGTTCAATATACCGGATGTTTCGGCTGCTTACAATAAGTTGCAGGCGGAAGTGCAAAAGGGCAATTACAATGATGCTTCTGATGCTTTAAAGGTGTTTAAACGGGTTGTGTATACGAGCCCGGATCTGTTGCCCAAGGATGGGAAAGCGATCTACACGCAGGTAGAAACAGATACCAATGAAATACTGAAAGCGTTGAAGTCAGATAATGAAGCTGCATTCTCGCTGAGGGACCTGTCGAAATATAAGCTGCAATAAGATCTTCTTTAAATAGGGATTGCCTGCTCCGGATCGTATTGGGGCAGGCAATTTTGTTTAACGGGGTAAGGTACTGGGAGAGTTAAGGCAAGGATTTGGTTATGTGGAATAATATTTAGACATTTGTCTAAATATATAATCAATAAGTCAGGCAGTACGATGAATGATGTATTCAAGGCGCTTAATGATCCGGCGCGGCGGGAGATACTCAAGCTGTTGCGCAAGCGGGATATGACGGCGGGAGAGATAGCCGCTAAATTTGATATGGCAGCACCCAGTGTTTCGCATCATTTGGACAAACTGAAAAGGGCGGGGCTTGTAACTACGGTGCGGGAAGGTCAGTTTATCCATTACTCTATTAATACTACGGTAGTAGACGATCTCATTCGATATATTCTCACGCTTAAAAAGTGAACGATGAATAAGTACTTAAGGGAATTGTTGTTGTGGGTGTTGATAGCCCTGCCTTATGTATACCTGGTTATATTGTGGGGTGGATTGCCTGGAAGGGTGCCTACGCATTTTAATGTTGAGGGGAAGGCTGATAGCTGGTCGGGTAAAAGTAGTTTGCTATTGATTCCCTGTGCGATTGGGTTAGGTACTTATTTGTTGATGCTTATAGTGCCGGTGCTTGATCCTAAAAGAAGTTGCAGCAAATGGGTGGCAAATACCATGAGTTGCGTTTTGTGTTAACGGTTTTTATGAGTGGCTTATCGATCTACTTATTGTATATAACCAAGGCTGGAGGGATGGAAAATCCTCAATGGCTAATTGCGCTTATTGGTTTGTTGCTGGTGATGATGGGCAATTATTTCCAGGCTTTGAGGCCCAATTACTTTGTAGGCATCCGCACGCCCTGGACGCTCGAAAATGAAGTGGTGTGGAAGAAAACGCATTATTTAGGTGGCCGGCTCTGGATGGCCGGTGGTTTGTTGATCATTATCGTTTCTTTTGTTATCAATAGTCATCTTCCTTTAATCATTGTGGCAGGCGCTATTTTGTTGATCATGGTAGTGGTACCTATTGGGTTTTCATTTCTTGAATTCCGGCGACAGTCTGTACTCCGGTAATCGATCTAATACATAAAAATATAGTTTATGAAACAATGCATCAGGATATGCACGCTGTTGTTATTGGTGCATACAACAAGGGGGCGAATGCTCAGCAGGATACTTCTTTTTCAGGGAATAAGGTGGTATTAGAAACGGCGACGGGTAATATTGCAGGGGTATTGGTGATACCAGCCGGAAAAAGTAGTATGCCGGTTGCCTTGATCATTGCGGGTTCGGGGCCTACGGACAAGGATGGTAATAATCCGGTGATGAAGAATAATTCGTTGAAGCTATTGGCCGGGGAGCTTTTGAAGCAAGGGATTGCCAGTTTGCGCTATGATAAACGCGGAGTAGGGGAAAGTGCCGCTGCGTTGAAGAGTGAAGCGGCTATCCGGTTTGATGACTATGTAGATGATGCCAGCGGGTGGGTAAGGTTGCTGCGCAAGGATAAGCGATTTAATAAGATCATTGTGATTGGTCATAGTGAAGGTTCGTTGATTGGAATGATGGCAGGAAAGGGGCGGATCAATTTGTTTCGATAGCTGGGGCGGGGCAACCGGCAGATAAGATCTTAAAAGATCAACTTAAGGCGCAGCCGGCCTCTGTGCAGGATCTGGCTTTCCCGATCATTGACAGCTTGAAAATGGGTCAAACGGTGAGTAAGGTGCCTCCTTTGCTTTTTTTCGCTTTTCAGGCCTTCGGTACAGCCTTATATGATCTCCTGGTTTCGGTATGACCCTGCTGTGGAGATAAAGGGTCTCTCGATCCCGGTGCTGCTTGTGCAGGGCACGCAGGATATACAGGTAGGTGTGGAGGATGCCAAACGGTTGCATACGGCCAATCCCAAGACTAAGTTGCTTATAATCAATGGCATGAACCATGTTCTTAAATTGGTGGAAGGGGACCGGCAGGCCAATATCAAAACGTATTCTGATCCAGCTTTACCCCTTGTACCGGAACTGGTACAAGGGATCGCTGACTTCATTTTAAAGTAATTATTTCGTTGATATTCAATTCCTTATTTGGTTTCTTTGGCCCCATTAAAGTGAGCGATTCCCCAACGGGTAATAGGTTTGTTAACTAGCTGACAGTAGGTGGAGAGGTGCTGGGGTAGGGCTGGTATACAGATGGTGGGCGGATGGAGCGCGGATATGGGTCTCTATAAGGTCTCGGTAAGGTCTCGATATTGTGCTGGCAAAGGAGGGGGGAAATTGGTTTTGGGGTGCTGGCGAACCCGGGCTTTGGGCTATCCAGGCCTGCATTTTAGTGATGGAAACGAATGGTAAGATAGTGAAGCGGGGATAACTTAAAGGTACGATAATAAAAAGAAAACATCCGCGGAGGATGTTTTTCAAAGGACTTGTGGACGGGAAACGGTTTTTTCTGGATGGATTGGATCTGGTTTTTTCGGACTTTGGATTGTTGGTTTTTCAGGATATCGTATCTATTAATTTTTCAGTGATACCAGACCTGGTGATCTGCCGTAGGTTGGTAGTGCAAAGAAATAGTTTTGAAGGGGTTCTTCTAAATTTTGGGGGTTAAGGAATCATTAAGGGAAGACGGAAAGTCGGGAAGACGGAAAGTCCGGAAGTCGGGAAGACAGGAAATCGGAAAGTCCGGAAGACGGAAAGACGGAAAGACGGAAAGTCGGGAAGACGGAAGGACGGGAAGTGAATGTGGGCAGGGGAGATATTGGTTTACATGAAGTAGGTGGCCAGGGCTGCATGGAGGGCGGGTGGCATGGTAGTTTTAGCTTTGGATTTGATATCGAGAAAAACAGAACGACTTTACCGCTGGTCAATAGTTTGCCCTGTTCATTATATACTTCGTGGTGAAATTCTATACGATGATCGGTGGGTAGTTCTCTCAAGGTTGTTTTAACGGTGAGGAGATCATCATAATGAGCCGGTCGCAGGTACCTGCATTGCATTTCTACGACCGGCATCATGACACCATTTATTTCCATGTCTTTATACGTAAACCCCAAATTACGGATGGATTCGGCGCGGCCCACTTCAAAGTATTGGGCATAATTGCCGTAATAGACCACATCCATTTGGTCGGTCTCGGCATAACGTACTCGTATGTTTGTTGTTGCAGTGAACACAGTAAATAGTGGGTTGTGAATTGTCTGTTGTGAGTTGGCAATCGGCAATCGTTTGCTTCGATGGTTGATCGCAGCCGGTTTATTTACCCATGGCGCCGTCAACGCTGGCTTTGCCGGGCCCAATAATGAGGATCACGAGGAAACCAAACATGAATAGGGCGGCATGTTCGCCATCGCCCAAAATATCAAGGTTATGGCCTTTCCATAAGGCCACAAACATGGCAATGGCGGGTGGTATAGCGGCCAGGCGGGTGGCAAGTCCTAGTATTACAAATAAAGAACAAAAGAACTCTGCAAATACAAGTAGCGCCAATGAAGCAGTTACGCCTATTCCCATAAAATTGATCATGTGAGCTTTGCTGGCCGCAAAGTGTACCAGCTTGCCATATCCATGAGGTAATAAGAGGCCGCCCATGGCGAGGCGCAAGATCAAAGCCCCGAAATTAAAGGCGCCGCTGGTGTAGTTGGTGGATATTAGTTTACTCATCAGTCAGGATGTTTTTCAAAAGTAATGGATTTGTTTTTGCATTTCATAATCAAAAAGAATTGTTAATCCTTGCACTTATCCACAGTGTTAGGAACGATCTTTGGTTGAACATAAAATAATTAGAAACTTTACGACGTTAAAAACCCAGCAGGGGAACCAACAGAAGCACTACGAATGCCGAACTGGAAGTAAGATTAGAACACTAAAATCCGATTCGATATTCGTAATTTTTTTGCTCCCCACCCAAATAGAATCGACTAAAAATGCAGGGAATGAAAAAAACGACAGTTATTTTTGGGCTTCTTGGTCTTTCCCATTTTTCTATTGCACAACAAACGCGATTTATTGACGACCCGCAGGCTTCGTATAAGCAGGCAAAAGAGTATTTCCAGCGGGAGCAATACAGTTTGGCTTACCCCTTGCTTAAGGACCTTGCGCTGAAGCAGCGTGAACCAGATATTACGAATCAGGCGATCCCTTACCAGGAGATAAAGTATTATACGATCGTATGTGCGCTTAAGCAAAATGAGAAGGGGGCGGTGGAAAAGGCGAAGAACTTCATCGATCTGGAAGATAATGAGGTACGTACGCAAATGATGGGGTTCCACCTGGCCGAGTATTATTTCCGCCAGCAAAATTATCCGGAAGCGATCCCGCTGTATGAGCATGCGGATATAGCCAACCTGACGAACCGCGAAATAGCGGATATGAAGTTTCACCTGGGGTATGCATATTTTACGAATAAGCAGTTTGACAAGGCCAAGCCGATGTTTGATGCGATCAGGCAAATGAAGGATGACCCCAACTACATCGATGCCAACTACTACTATGGCTTCCTTTCCTTTTATGATAAAAATACCGGGATGCACTGGACGCATTTGCTGTTGTAGAGGACCATTCCAGTTACGGCAAGGTGGTGCCTTATTATGTAGCGAATATTTATTATTCGTTGGGTCAAAAGACAAGGCGCTGGAATATGCAGAAAGCAAACTGAAAAGGGGCAACCTGCATTATGATCTTGAAATGCGGCAGATCGTAGGGCATGCTTATTTTGAAAAGAAGCAATATGAAAAAGCGTTGCCTTACCTGGAAACGTATGTAACGAAGTCGGATAAGGTGCGCCGGGAAGATGTATATGAGCTTTCTTATTGTTATTATAAAGCGAGCAACTGGAATAAGGCGATTGATGGTTTTAAGCAAGTAAGCGGTAAAGACGACTCGCTGGCGCAAAATGCGATGTACTTGTTGGGAGATGCTTACCTTAAAACGGGGCAAAAAGCCAACGCAAGGAATGCCTTCCTGATCGGGGCTTCGAACAATAGCAATGCCAGGCAAAAAGAGATCTCGATGTACAATTATGCCAAGTTATCTTATGAACTTGGCTACCAGGATGTGGCATTAACAGAGTTGCAGAAGTTTACGCAGGCCTATCCGCAATCTGAGTACAATAATGAAGCGCGGGAGCTGATGGTGAGTGTGTTGGCGAATACGAATAATTATAAGGATGCGCTGGCATTGCTGGAAAGTGTAAAATCGCCTTCACTGAATGCCCGTCGGTTGTATCCTAAAATATTGTATGGCCGGGCTACGGAGCTGGCTAATGATGGTATGTTGGTATCGGCTATGGAGTTGCTTACACGGGCTGAAATTGACCCCAACAATACGTCGGTGATGCCTTTTGTTCAATTCTGGAAAGGGGAGATCTCTTACCGGTTGGCCAAACTGGATGATGCGGTACGTTATTATTTTGAATACCTGAAGACGCCGGTTGTTAATGGAGAGGTAAATCCCCTGAATGCCAAATATAATCTTGGGTATAGTTTCCTGAAAAAGGAAAACTATAAGCAAGCACAGGGCTTTTGAGCAGGTGGTTTCGGGTACGCCTAAGATCAATGCTACGCCAATAGAGCAGGATGCTTATGTGCGTATTGCAGATTGTTATTACATGAACCGGGACTATAAAAGGCGGAAGCGATGTACAATAAGGTGTTGGACTATAGCTGGCCTGCGAGTGACTATGCTACTTTTCAGAAGGCAATGATTGCGGGTGTGAATAATGGTAAGGAGAAGATCAACTTATTGTCTACGATCAGCCGTAAATATCCTAGCTCGGGCCTGGTAGCGGATGCCAATATGGAAGTGGCGGTAACGTTACTGGCCAATGAGCAATTCCGGGAAGCGCTCCCCTATCTGAAAAATGTAGTGAGTGATCCTAATTCATCGCTCAAACCCAAGGCGCATTTAAAGATGGGCATTGCTTATTACAACCTGGATAATAATGCCGAGGCATTGAACCAGTATACGGCTATTCTGAAGCAATTTCCCAATTCGCCGGAAGCAGATGCGGCGCTGGAGAATGCCAGGATCATTTATATAGAACAGGGTAAGACGAGTGAGTATGTGAACTTTGCGCGTACCATGGGTAAGGAGATCACGGGAACGCAGGAAGATGAGCTGGCTTATCAGGAAGCGGAAGTGCAATTTAATAATGGAAATTTCCCTGTTGCTGCCAGGAAATTTGAGGAATACCTCACCAAATTCCCGGAAGGTAAAAACTCGCTGGAGGCGCTGTATTATAAAAGTGAGATCTATTTCAACCAGAAAGATTGGGCTAAGGCGGCTGCTGGTTATGAAATACTGGCGGATAGGGTGCCGCATAAGTTTGGCGAGAAATCGCTGGTCAATGCTGCACGGCTAAACTTCTTTGATCTGAAGGATTACCCCAAAGCGGAGAAGTATTTTGCCAAACTCAAAGATTTTGCTTCTTCTCATGAAAATAAGCTGGAAGCGATGCGTGGGTTGTTGCGTAGTCAATATCAATTGCAAAAGTGGGGTGAGGCAGTGGCCAATGCCCGTGACCTGTTGAGTCAAAAGGTATTGGTACGGATGATAAGGTGTTGGCCAACCTGGCAATTGCCAAATCGCACCAGAATGCCAAGGAGTATGAGCAGGCCATTACTGCCTATCGTTCGGTGGTGTCGCTTAGTAAATCGGCTTATGGTGCTGAAGCGCGGTATGAAATTGCCAATAGCTTTTTAGCGCAGAACCGGTTGGCTGATGCGGAGAAAGCGGCTTTTGAAGTGATCAATAAAGCGGGATCTTATGAAAACTGGGTAACCAGGGCGTATATTCTGCTGGGGGATGTTTATTTTAAGCAACAAGATTATTTCAATGCCAAGGCTACTTATCAGAGTGTTGTCGACAATGCCAAAATAGAAGAATTGCGCCAGGAGGCAGAAAGGAAGCTGAAAGAAACGGCTGATGCGGAAAAGAAGGGGAGTAAGGTGGAGTAGAATCGCTGATTGAAAAGGTGAAGGCAGATTGCGCGGATTGAAGGAGTCGAAATCTGGATGGATTAAGACGGAGTGCGCAGATCATAGGTATTAAACTTAACAACACAGAATCAATTTGCAGATGAATAATAAGTCAGTTTTTAAAGTAGTAGGCATGAGTGTCTGTTTCCTGGGTGCAGGGATGGTGGCACTGGCACAGGATACTACGAAACGTAAAACGATTGATATTACATCCACCTTTAAGCCTGTATTAAGGGAGGCTGCCAAGATCAACTTCAATGCAGTACCACCATTGGTGGATACTTCGCGGCCTGCGCTGACTTACAATATACCTGTACAGAACTTGTATTTTACTTATCAGCCTGCGGAGCTTAAGCCGGTTGCTTTACAAATGGATTCGATCAGTGGCTGGCAATACAGTAATTATATTAAAGTAGGGATTGGTAATGTGCATCAGCCTTATGTAAAAGCAGGCTTTAGTTTTGGTGACGGGAAAAACAGTTTCTTCAACCTGTTTGCCAATTATTATAACTCAAAGGGGATCAGCCTTTTCAAAAGAACAGTTTGGCCAGTGTTGGGGCAGCAGCTACTTATAAAACCTCTCAAAACCTGGAGTGGAATGGTACGTTGGGTTTTAGTAGCAATGATTATTACTTGTATGGTTTCAAGCCTGAGAACCTGCAATTCACCAAGCGTGATCTGCGGCAGCGTTTCCAAACGATTGAAGGGAAGGTGCACCTGCGTAACCTGGAGCCTACGGAATTTGGTCTTAACTATCACCCCAGCCTGCGGGTAAGTGTTTTTGGGGATAATCATACTATTAAGGGGCGTGAAGCGAATACGGTGCTGAACCTGCCGTTGGAAAAATCATTTGGAGATGAATTTTCGTTCAAGTTGGGTGTAACTGCCGACCTTACGAATTATCAATTGGATAAGAGTGGCAGTAAGTTCACAGACAATAATAATTTGTACCAGGTAGCGGCGGCAGTATTATACAAAACGCCCAACCTGTACATTCATGGAGGGGCAATGCCTACCTGGCAAAATAGCCGGTTTAATTTGTTACCCAACCTGATGGCGGATATCACCACGAATGATAAGCAGTTGACCTTACAATTGGGGTGGATTGGATATTACCTAAAGGGATCTTATCAGCGTTTTGCCTCGCTGAATCCCTGGCTGGCACAGCCGGATTCGTTGATGAACACACGGGTGGAGGAACGATATGCTGGTTTCAAGGGATCGGTAGCGGGGCATTTCACTTATTCGGCCAAAGTTGGTTTGCAGAAGTTTACAGACATGGCGTTGTTTGTGAATGATACGGTAGATGGGAAAACTTTCAAAACGATCTATGAGCCACGGATCAATGCAGTAAACCTGCATACGGAAGTGGGGTATAATATTGGAGAAAAATTCAATGCTTCGGCGTCGGTTAATTTTAACTGGTTTACAAAGGTAGAGCGGGAATTAAAAGCCTGGGGGCAGATCCCTATTGAGCTCAATGTAGGGCTTCGTTGGCAGATGATGAAGGACCTATGGTTTCACACGGATGTATGGGCCTGGGATGGTCCACGTTATCGTGCCAGGAACGGAGATGCGTATAAAGGGGATGCGGGTTTTGACCTGAATGCAGGGGCGGAGTTTCGCATTACTAAAAACTTTAACCTGTGGCTGCAGATGAACAATATCCTCAACAACAAATACGAACGCTGGAATCAATACCAGGTATTTGGATTCAATATCCTGGGAGGAATTACGTATTCTTTTAATCAGAAGTAGAGAGAAGTCGGGAAGTCGGGAAGTCGGAAAGACCGAAAGACCGAAAGACCGGAAGACCGAAAGACCGGAAGAAAAACAGCAAGGTTGCTATGGTATTGCTTACCGACTTTCGGACTTTACTGACTTACGGACTGCTCCGGAAGTCCGGAAGAAAAGCAGCAAGGTTGCTATGGTATTGCTTACCGACTTTCGGACTTTACTGACTTACGGACTGCTCCGGAAGACCGGAAGAAAAGCAGCAAGGTAGCTATGGTATTGCTTACCGACTTTCAGACTTTACTGACTTACGGACTACTCCGGAAGTCCGGAGACCGTAATTTTTCTTTGTTATTCCCATAGAAAAACTGTTGCTTCGCAACGCTAAAAACTGCGGAATATGACAGAAGCGCTGACGAGTTATTTGATCCAACATAAAAGTATCAGTATCCCGGGGTTGGGAACGGTTTATATTGAACGTATCCCGGCTCAAACGGATTTTATCAATAAGCAGATACTGCCGCCTTCCTATCATTTCAGGTTTGACAAATATTTTGATGCACCTGATAAGGAATTTTTACGTACCTGGCTCAGCAAAAGGACATTGCGGATTATGAAGCGATCAAATGGTATAATGAATGGGCATATGACCTGCGTAACCGGCTGCGTACGGATGAGGTAGTGGAATGGAAAGGGGTAGGTTCGCTTAAAAAGATGTTTCGGGTGATATTGTATTTGAGGCTTCGGGGGCCATTCCCGCCGACCAACGGCCTGCTCCGGCGGTACGGGTTATACATAGTAATACGCAGCATACGATGCTGGTGGGCGACCGGGAAGTGACGCGGGAACTCACTGCTGATGAAAATTATGCGCCTTACCCCGAAGAAGTGCCCACCAACAATAACTACTGGTGGATCTATGCGCTTATTATTGCCGCTATTGCACTAAGTGCCATTTTTTTCCATTTCTATCAGAACGGTTTTTCCGCTACGGGCAGCCAGGAACGGATCAGTGTTCCTCGTTAAGTCCGGGAGTCCGAAAGTCCGAAAGACGGAAAGTCCGGAAGACGGAGAAGACCGGAAGTGGGGAAGTACGCAAGTTCGGGGGCAAAAAGCCAGTGAGCATTGCTGGCTAAATCGAACATACTTGCCGACTTTCGGGTTTTACTGACCTTTTGGACTTTTGTATTCTGTAATCTTTCGCTTTCTTTGCAACCGTGGAAAAAAGGATACAATACACTACACGCATTGCCCGGCCTGCAAAGGGAACTCCCTACACAAGGTACTGGCTGTAAAGGATTTTACTGTATCACGGGAAATTTTTGAGGTATGGCATTGTGATGGCTGCAGTTTGCGGTTTACGCAGGATATTCCGAGTGAAGGGGCTATTGGGAAGTATTACCAATCGGAGAATTATATCTCTCATACGAATACGAATAAGGGGCTGGTTAACCGGCTTTACCATATTGTCAGGAACCATACACTGAATAAAAAGAAGAAACTGGTACAGTCTTTTACCCAACGCAGTACAGGGAGTTTGTTGGAGGTGGGGGCCGGTGTAGGGGCTTTTGCAGCCTTTATGCGCCAGGCGGGTTGGGAGGTAATGGGGCTGGAGCCGGATGCTGAAACGCGGAAGCGGGCATTGGAGCAAAACCGTATTGGTTTACAGGATACGGGGATCTTTTCAAGTTGCCGGCAGGAACCTATGATGCTATTACGCTGTGGCATGTATTGGAGCATGTGCATAGTTTGCATGAATACCTGGATCAACTAAAAGTATTATTAAAACCGGGCGGCGTACTGCTGATCGCGGTTCCCAACTATACCTCGCATGATGCGGGCTTTTACCAGGAATACTGGGCTGCCTATGATGTGCCCAGGCACCTGTATCATTTCTCCCCCGCCTCTATGCAGGTACTGCTTCAGCAGCATGGACTTGTATTAAAGTCGGTGAAACCAATGTGGTTTGACAGCTTTTATGTAAGTCTGCTTAGTGAGCAATACAAAACGGGCAAGGCCGGTATGGTCAAGGGCTTTTACGTGGATTAATTTCCAATAGTAAGGCGATGGGCGATAAAAGAAATGTAGCTCGCTGATCTATCTTATCACCCGATAAGTTATTGAATTTTTATCTCATACAGGAGGGGCCATTTTTTACCGGTAACATATAGTTTGCCGGTTGTGCTGTCGTAGGCAATTCCATTTAATTCTGCTGCGCCAGGGTAGATGGCCTTGGCTTCCTTATCAAGGTTTTCGAGATCCAATTGACCCAATACTTTACCGGAGACCGGATCGATCTTGAAAATGATGTTTTCGCTCCATTTATTAGCATAGAGAACGCCATTCACATATTCCAGTTCATTGATATTGCCTACAGGGTTTCCATTGTGTATAACGTTAACGGTATATTTTACGCGTAGGGAATCGGGATCGAGAAAATAAAGATTACTGGTACCATCGCTCATGATGAGGGAGGCGCTATCGTGTGTTAATCCCCAGCCTTCGCGGGTAGGCAACTTAAATTCTTTGATCAATTTATAGGTATTGGCATCATATATGAAACCGGCACCGCTCTGCCAGGTCAGCTGATAAATTTTATCCTTAAATACTGTGATGCCTTCTCCAAAGTGTTTTGACCTGTCGAGCTTTGCCTTGGTCACTACTTTTCCTGTTTCCCGGTTCACCATACCAAATTCAGAAGGGTAGGGGCTGCCCTCGTTATTGCCACCTGAACTTTCCAGTAGCTGACCTTTGTAAAATTCCAATCCTTCGGTGAAATAGGTGGTATCATGGGGCAGTTTGTTGACCACGGTAAAGGGGATGGCAGGCGGCGCCGCATCTGCATTTCCATTATTGGGAATATCTGGGGTATTGGTATCATTATTACCACAGGCCCAGGCTGCAGCCACGATTACAAGTGCTATGTAGATGGTTTTCTTCATAAAAGACTATCCTAAAGGGCTCAAAAATACAATTTGACGGTAAGTAAAGGGATTTCGGTACTTGAAATTTTTGGTAAAGTGCTTTGATTTGTAGAAAACTTTTATCAGTTTTACAGTAGCTTATGGTCTGAATACCACTCAATCGCGTATCTCCTATCCTTTTTCTTCCCAAACCAGAGTGGCTCAATCAATAGGTTACTCTGTGGACCAGTTGGTGATTATTTTTCCTTTTTGTTTACTTGATTCGCTCCAATATCAATGGTTTATTGTTATTGTCCTGGGCCTGATATGCCGGTTTTGCGGTCATCAGGACTTATGGTTAATACGTATCCTTTTAGTTCCAGACTTCCTATAGAAATGATTCCACCCTACTTGTTAGCAAGCAAGTCCTTATGAAGACGACTTCCATCGCCTATGTGACCGACACCAAGAAAGAATGTCGTTGCTATGAAATATTTTGTACTTGCTTACTTATTATTGTTCACTGGCCTGGCTGCTACTGCTCAACGTAATTGCGCTACGTATGAATACCTGCAACAGCGTTTGCAGGCAGATCCTTTACTGGCGCAAAAGATGGCAGCTATAGAAAGTTATCAAGGCGGTGATGTTATACTCAATGGTACGGTAACTCCTGCTCCGGGGTGATCAAAATACCGGTTGTAGTGCATGTATTGTATAATACGCCGGACCAAAATATCAGTGATGCACAAATCAAATCGCAAATAGAGGTATTAAACAAAGACTTTAGAAAGCTCAATGGAGATACGGTGAATATTCCGGCGATGTTTAAACACCTGGCAGCAGATTGTCAACTGGAATTTGAGCTGGCTAAAATAGATCCTTCGGGTAGGGCTACTACCGGGATCACGCGCAGGAATACATCGATCATGATGTATGGCCTGGATGACCGGATTAAGTTTTCCAATAAGGGGGATGGATGCCTGGGATACGGAGCATTACCTGAATATTTGGATAGGCAACCTGGCGGGTGGGTTATTGGGATATGCGAGTACGCTGGGTTGCGACAAAGCGATTGATGGGGTGGCGATCAGGCCTTCGGCTTTTGGCACCACGGGTACAGCGGGGTATCCCTATAACAAAGGGCGTACGGCTACGCATGAAATTGGGCATTGGCTGGGCCTGCGTCATATTTGGGGTGATTCTTATTGTGGTGATGATCATATTGATGATACACCGCCACAGCGGAGCTCTACACGCAATTGTCCTACGGGTGTTGTTATTACGTGTGATAACAATCCGACGGGTAATATGTACACGAATTATATGGATTTTACGGATGATGCCTGTCTTAATCTCTTCACGCAGGGACAACGTAGTAAGATGAGAAGTTTGTTTGTGCCTGGTGGGGTACGGTACTCGTTGTTGTCATCAAAAGCGATCACGGGAACACCCGTCACTGAACCGGTAAGGCCGGTGGATGAGCCGGTAAGGGTAGTAGCTTCGGGCATCAAGGCTTACCCCAATCCGGCCAATAGTTTCTTTGTGTTGGAGGAAGCCAGGGAAGGGGAACTGATCGGTAAAACGGTTACGGTACGTAACCACCTGGGGCAAGTGGCAGTACGGGTAAAGTTGGGCAAGGGAAATACGCAGATCAATGTGGGGCACTTACAAAGCGGTATGTATTTTATTCATATAGAGGGTTCTTCAGAGATCATTAAGTTGCTCAAAGTGAAGTAGGCTTTACCCTTTCATCATTTCTGCTACTTTTTCTCCAATAACGGGGGCGAGGGCTACGCCCATACCGCTCATACGCACGGCGCAAAAAACGTTGGGTGAAATTTCCTTCATGATGGGCATTTTTTCGGACCCCATGCCCATGATCCCGCTCCAGCGGTCGGTAATGGCATATTCTTTTCCGGGTAAAATATAATGTGCCAGGAAATGTTCGAGTTCTTTCTGAATGGCGTCGGTGGTATTCAATTCGGTGGTGTGTTCTTCCCGCAGGGCTTTGTTGCGGGCGCCTCCCAGGAGTACGCGGTTGCCAATATTGCGGAAATAATAGAAGCCTTCATCGTAATGAAAAGTACCATTCAGTTTCAGGCCATGTATGGTGGAGGTTACCAATACCTGGCCACGGGCAGGTATAATATCGAGTTTGGGTAATAGTTCTTTGGCAAAAGCATTGGTGCACACCAGGATCCTGGCTGCGGTAAAGCGCAATTGGTGATTGGTATAGAGCACTATTTTATCGAGGATCTTTTCAAAGCGGGTAATTTCTACGCCATTGAATACAATGACACCCATGGATTGTACGAGTTGCAGGAGGGCCTGGCAAAGTTTACCGGAATGTAAATAGCCTTCGAGTTTATTTTCCAATAAATGGGCCACGTTGTGAAAACCAAAATCGCTGATCTTTTTATCGGATAGTTTAAAGGTTTGGCTTGTTTTAATGGCTTGCTTTAGTTTCTTGTTCACACTGGCCATCAGTTCTTCCAGGGCTTCTATGCCGGGGTCGTTATTGGTGGGGATCAATTCATAGCCGCCACACAATTCAAAGTCGATCTGTTTTTCATCCAGTACTTTGCGTATGCGTTGTAAACCCTGGTAGCGCATGCTAACAAGTTCGAGGGTTTTGTCTTCCCCATTTTATTAAAATCGTCCTGTAGTTCGGTAACGCTGCCAAAACAAGCAAAACCGGCATTGCGGGTGCTGGCGCCGGTAGGTATGATACCACGGTCGACGATGGCTACGGAACACTTAGGGTTTTGTTTTTAATATAATAAGCACTCCACAATCCTACGAGGCCACTGCCGATAATAATAATATCCTTAGGTGCGTAAAAGCTCTCTTTTTCCCAAATGGAGATCTGCATAACGGTATAATTATAGAATAGTGGTATTAAATTTGGAATCAACAACCGCAGGCAGGCAGTACAACACGTTGTCAAACGCTACAAGATCAAATAATTCTGGTAATAATGTATCCCCGGCGGAGCTTATGATTTTGCCCACACAGATACGGTAAAAGCAACCAGAATATTGTACGTTTGCGCTTGACATAAAACAAAAATAATCGCTAATCTGTACTACTTCAATTATTTCCTTATGAAAAAATCGATCTACGCTTTATTCCTATGCACGGTATTGTTGAACAGTTGTGAAACTGCTCAGCAAATTATTAAAGATTATGGACAAACCACAGGTAGGTTGACGAATGCCGACATTGTGTCGGGCTTAAAGGAGGCTTTGTCGGTGGGGGCGCAGCAATCGGCCAACCAATTGTCATCGCTGGATGGTTTTTAAGAATGCGGCAATCAAGATCTTATTGCCTGAAGAAGCGCAGAAAGTAGAAAAACATTACGTGATGTTGGCCTCGGGAGCCTCGTAGATAAAGCAGTTCTTTCCGTAAATCGTGCAGCAGAAGATGCTGCCAAATCGGCTGCTCCTATTTTCATCAATGCGGTGAAGACGATGAGTATCCAGGATGCATTGGGTATTCTTAAAGGCGGTGATTTTGCAGCCACAAATTACCTCAAACAAAAAACGACGCTTCAGTTAACAGAAGCTTTTCGCCCCATCATTGAGCAATCATTGAGTAAAGTAGGGGCTACTAAATATTGGTCGGACGTATTTACGAATTATAATCGTTTTGCTGCCAATAAGATCAATCCCGATCTTAGTGCTTTTGTAACGGGTAAAGCCATGGATGGTATTTTTTCCAGGTAGGACTGGAAGAACAGAAGATCCGAAAAGATCCTGTTGCCAGGACCACAGAAATACTGAAAAAGGTATTTGGTAGTAAGCAGGCGCAGGGGAGTTAGGTCGGCAATCATGCATTGGCAATGGGCTTGCTTCGATCATGTGTGTGGAATTTTTAGTGGATAAAGATCAAATACATAATAATTTTTTCGTTCCAACTTCAACCATCGGAAGCGGCTCTCTTAGGAGGGTCGCTTTTTTGTTTGGGGAACAAGTACGCCCCCGCTCTAAAGGATGGTGCAAAAAGCTGGGTAACAAAGAGGTGACACCTTTCGTTTTCGTAACAAGGGAAAGGTGTCACCTCTTTCCTGATGAAGGTGAGCCGCTCTCCAACGCTGCATTCGCCGGGCGACAGAGCGACCCACCTTTGTTCCTTGCGCCAGGAATGCCATAGAAAGATCGTTACTGGTTGATGGCTTTGAGCAATTCGTCTTTGTGTTTGCGGCTGATAGGAAGTGTGTGGGTGCCAATGGTCACCTCGTAGCCCTGGAGGCTGTTTATTTTGGAGGTGGCGATGATGTATGACTTGTGGATCTTCAGGAATAAAGGGGCCGGTAAATTATCCTGCATGGATTTAATGGAGGCATAGGTAATGATCTTTTGGGTAGTGGTATGGATGATCACGTAATTCAGCATCGCTTCTATAAAGAGTATCTCATTAAATGACAGTTTTTGCAACTGGCGATTGGTTTTTACAAACAGGTAATCTACAGGCGGAATATTGCTGGTAGCAGGTACGGATTGCTGCCTGGTTAAGTTAAAATATTCCTGGGCTTTGTTGACGGATTTCAGAAAGCGGTTTAAGGTAATGGGCTTTAAGAGGTAATCCAATACATCGAGGTCGTAACCGGCAATGGCATATTCGGGGTAGGCGGTGGTGAAAATGACTTTTGGGGGCTGGGTGAGGCTTTTCAAGTAGTCAATACCATTGATGCCGGGCATCTGGATATCGAGGAACAATAGTTGAATGGCATGTTGAGCCAGGTACTGGCTGATCTCGCTGGCATCTTTGGCCATGCCCACCAGGTGGAGGGCGGGCGCTTGCTGCACCAGTTTTTGCATGCCTATCCTGGCAATGGGCTCATCGTCGGCAATGAGGCATTGGATGGTTATATTGTTTGGAGGTTGAGCCATACTTCAAAAGTGTTCTCGTGTTGTTTAATTGTCAGGGAATGGCTGCCGGGATAGAGCAGGGCGAGCCGGCGTTTCATATTGGCCAGTCCGATACCGCCGATGGGTTGGTTGCTATTGTGGTGGTGCCAGGTATTGAAACCATAAAAACTTAATTGGTTATTGGTATAGGTCAAACAGCCTTTAATAATAACGGGATCATGGATGTTGGGGGCATGTTTGAACATGTTTTCAATAAGGGGCATGAGGAGAAAAGGGGCAATGGTAAAACCTTGTAATGGATGCTGGAAGGTAAAGCTTACCTGGTAATGTTCATCCATGCGTATTTGTTGGAGGTTTATATAATGCTGGAGGTATTCCACTTCTTTTTCGATGGGTACTTTTTCCTGGTTGCATTCATACAACTGGTACCGTAACATTTCGGAGAAAGCGCTAAGGGTATGTTTGGCAGCTTCGGTCGATTCATCCATTTGTATGTATACGGTATTGATGGCATTGAACAGGAAATGGGGGTTGACCTGTGTTTTGAGGTACATGAGTTCGGTAGCGACCTTTATTTTTCGGCCTCTTCTATTTTTCTTTTGGCCTGGAACCATTCAATAAAGAGTTTGCCAATAAAACCTGCGAGGGCACCTAATAAAGCAATGATGTAGCGGTTGGTGACGAGGTCGCTATAATTCCAGGTAAAGTTAAAGCGAATGGGGACGACCTGGTGGTGCAGGGAAAATTGCATTAGGTACACGAGGAGGAGACCAGATAGTACAATGGTAGTGAGCATGGCTGCCAGGAAGAGCCATTTGTTTTTCCGGGAAAATAAACGGGGGTGATGAGGAAATAAGCGATATAAAAACGAGCATTACCTGGCCCACATCGAATGCTGTGAACAATAACCGGTTGGCAATATTGTCGACATAAAAATACACGACCTGTTGCCAGCCCAAAAACACAACGATCCAGATCAATGCCTGCAAAAGGATTTTGCGCATGGCGTTAAAGTACGATTTTCAATACACTCCCACTTTGTTTTTATAGGAAATGACGGCTTTCCGGGATCAATAACAGGTTGTTGTCAGTGCTATAAATTATTGAAGGGTTGATATAATAAACTTTTTAACGCGCGTGGCAGGAGGAAGCTTTGCAGAAAAGAAAGGTATGAAATATCGGTTGTTCATTGTTTTGCTTGTCATTGGTAGTTTACCGGGTACTGCCCAGGAGGCTACCGACAGTATGTTGACCAAAGCGCAGGGTTATTTTGAAACGATCCGTCAGGTTAGCGCTACCCGGGAAGCGGGTTTGTGGGGCAGGGGATTGGCCGGACCGGTGATGCTGGTGGATACGGGTTCGCGAAAGGTATATACGAATACGGTGGATAAGGAAGGGCGGCTAAAAATAGAAGGGACTGTTTATACGGGGCAATTGCCGCTGACGGTCAATATTGCCAATACGGCTACTGAATGGGCAGGTATTAGGTGGACGATGTTGTTATTGCCATTGCCTGCTTCTCGGTACGAAAGGGTGAAGTTGATGGCGCATGAATTGTTTCACCGCATTCAGGATTCACTTGGTTTGCCGGCCCAAAGTCCGGTTAGTGAGCACCTGGATACGGAGAATGGGCGTATCTATTTCAGGCTTGAATTAAAGGCATTGCAGGCCGCCTTACGGGCGCCTGTTAATAAACGCCGGCATCACCTGGAACAGGCGATCTTATTCAGGCTATGGCGTTATGAATTGTTTCCCGGTGCCCGTGTTGCTGAGGTTGCCCTGGAGCGGAATGAAGGGCTGGCAGAATTTACAGGTGTTTATGTGAGTGGCATTGCCGGCAAAGACACGGGTTATTTACCAGGGCTTGTTGAGCATGCTGCTACGAGTTATCCCACCTTCACCCGTTCCTTTGCTTATATAACGGGCCCCTTGTATGGGATGTTGCTTTCGCAAAAGCAGGCGGGTTGGCAGGGGACGCTTCAACCGGAAGATGATTTTGTGAAGTTGCTGATCAAAGTATATAAGTTGCAGGTACCCCTGGTTACCAGGGAGGCGGTGGCCAACCCCCAACAGGCTTATGATGAGGTATTGATCCGCCGGGAGGAGGCCGTGCGGGAAGAAAAAGGATGGCCAAAGAAAAGGCTTATGTTGCCAGGCTGGTACAGGGGCCTATACTGGAATTAGGGCTTACCAAAAACATGCGTTTCTCTTTTAATCCCAGCAGGCTTTTCCCACTGGGCAGTTATGGAACGGTATATCCTACAATTACGATGACAGATGATTGGGGCAGATTGGTGGTAACAGGGGAGGCATTGATGAAAAACTGGCGTATTTTATTTGTAACGATGCCTGTGGATACAGATCCTACCGGCCAGGTAATCAAAACAGCGGAGTGGGAGTTGACCTTGAACCAGGGATGGAAACTGGTAGCGGGAGAAAGGGCAGGGGATTATAGGGTGGAGCGTGGGAGGTGAGGAGGCAGCATCCAGAATTTAGAATACAGTATTCAGCCTGTAAGATGGGGCATATAGAAAGTGGGCAGTATTTAAAGAACAAGGTCCGTAGGTAATATTTACTTACGGACCTTGTTGTATGGGAACTAGTTTATGAATGATAGTTCATTCGCCACACGCTATTCACCACTCAACCTTACAGGTGGATGGCTTCGCCATAGGCGGCTTCGATAGCGTCTTTCACGCTTTCGCTGATGGTGGGGTGTGGGTGGATGCTGTTCAATACTTCATGGTAAGTAGTTTCCAGTTTGCGGGCTACCACTGTTTCAACAATCACTTCGGTTACGTTGTAACCGATCATGTGGGTGCCTAACCATTCGCCGTATTTGGCATCGAAGATCACTTTTACGAAACCTTCGGTATGACCAGCGCCAACAGCTTTACCAGAAGCGCTTAATGGGAATTTACCCACCTTTATTTCATAGCCGGCTTCTTTGGCTTGTTTTTCGGTGTACCCTACAGAAGCAATTTCGGGTGTGCAATACGTACAACCGGGCACGTTGCCATAATCGAGTGGCTCGGGCTGGTGGTTGTATTTCTTTCATTGTAACCAATATTCTCTACGCAAATGATACCTTCTTTGATGCTACGTGGGCCAATGCCTGACCAGGTACGCAATCGCCAATGGCATAGATGCCAGGTACATTGGTTTGGTAGTATTTGTCGACGGCAATCTTTCCTTTTTCGGTCTTCACGCCAGTTTCTTCCAGGCCGATGCCTTCAATATTGGCGCTAACACCTACGGCGCTCAACAGTACGTCGGCTTCGAGGGTGATCTCGCCAGTAGCGGTCTTCACTTTTGCTTTAACACCATTACCGCTGGTATCCACGCTGGTTACTTCGGCATTGGTCAATACATCGATCCCTTTCTTCTTAAAGTTCTTTTCGAGCTCTTTGGAGATATCCTCATCTTCAACGGGAACGATCCTTGGCAGGAACTCTACGATGGTTACCTTGGTGCCCAGGCTGCTGTAGAAATAACCAAATTCAACACCAATGGCGCCACTACCTACCACGATCAGGCTCTTAGGCTGTTGGGGCAGTGACATGGCTTCGCGGTAGCCAATGATCTTTTACCATCTTGTTTCAGGGTAGGCAGTTCGCGACTGCGGCCACCAGTAGCTACGATAATGTGTTTGGCTTCTACTAGCTGCTTAGCGCCATCGGCAGCAGTTACTTCTATCTGGCCCTTGGCTTTTAATTTACCAAAGCCCATTATTACGTCGATCTTATTTTTCTTCATCAGGAACTGAACGCCCTTGCTCATTTTATCGGCTGCTCCACGGCTGCGTTTGATCACAGCGGCAAAATCATGCTGACCAGTGGCTTCAATACCAAAATCTTTGAGTGGTTAATATAGTCCATTACCTGGGCACTTTTGAGGAGTGCTTTGGTTGGGATACAACCCCAGTTGAGACAGATACCTCCCAGGTTTTCCTTTTCAATAATTGCTGTCTTAAAGCCCAGCTGCGAGGCACGGATAGCTGCCACGTATCCACCGGGGCCGCTACCGAGAACTACTACGTCGTATGCCATATGTGATGTACGATTTTAAATTTCAGAATTCTGAATATGAACACTTTATTGCTCAAAAGACCAGCGAAGCTACTCGAAAATGGTAAAAAGCCAAATGAGCACATTCTATAACAACAGATGGCAGTCAGATGTTTATTCAGTAACTTCCTTGTCAAAGCGGTTGTGGTATGAAAAAGATTCTTCGTTTTTTCTCTATACGATTGTGCTCCTCCTTGTTGTTTTTACGGTCTATGCTTTTGCCAGCGGCCGCACGTACCTGTTCAAAGCGGTTTGGTACAATTTTGCGGATATTGATGATTATGAGAAGTTCACGAATAATACGGTTACTACGGATGTACACCAGCCCTGGGATACCTCGACGGCTTATAATGGGGTAAAAATGCCAGATAGCCTGCATAAAATGCTACAGGAACTTAGTACGGTGGCGGTGCTGGTCATTAAAAATGATTCGCTGTATTTTGAACAATATGATGAGGGTTACAATGACTCGTCATGGTCCGGGTCATTTTCGGTAGCCAAAAGCATTACCGGGCTGTTAATAGGGGCTGCTATCAAGCAAGGGAAGATCGGTTCGGTACAAGACCTGGTGGGCAAATACCTCCCGGAATTTGCTTCGGGTAAAAGGCTACGGTAAAGATCATTGACCTGCTGACGATGAGCAGTGGCAGTGATTGGGACGAATCGTATTCCAACCCGCTTTCTGTGACCACGCAGGCGTATTACGGCAGTGATATTTATAAAACGGCCACGGGGGTGAATATTATTCATACACCAGGCACCTTACACAGTTATAAATCGGGTGATACCCAACTACTTGGCCTTATTGTGGAAAAAGCAACGGGCAAGTCGCTTAGTGCTTATGCTGCTGAAAAGCTGTGGCATCCGCTGGGAGCTGAGCATCCAGCTTTGTGGAGTACGGATCATACGGGCGGGCATGAGAAGGCGTATTGCTGTTTTAACTCCAACGCGCGTGATTTTGCACGGCTGGGACAGTTGATGCTGGACAGTGGCCGCTGGAAAGGGCAGGAGATCATTACGCCCGAATATTTCAAGAAATCCATTACGCCTTGCGGCATCAAAGACGAAGGTGGCAATGCCTGCGATTATTATGGTTATCAATGGTGGATCGTACCCAACCAGCCGGATATATTCTATGCACGTGGCATTCTTGGTCAGTATATTATTGTGATCCCTGCTAAAAAGCTGGTAATGGTCCGATTGGGTAAAAAGCGTTCACCAGTGCGCATCAATGGCGCCCCCGCCGAGGTGGACGGGTTGATCCGTTGGGCGGAGGGGTTGTAAGGAAATGTGGTTGATAGATCGTATGGAGAAATTGCTAAGTGACGTGGCTCTACAAGTTCGCATTGTTGGAATGATCGCACCAATCATACACCACCAGGTTTCTCCAGAAGGGGATAGCGGGTAGTTTGGCTTTATCGTAATACTCAAAACAATCTTTGTAAGGTTCTCTAAGGTGGCCGTTCCAGTCGTCCGATTCCTTAGCTGTTTCATTGCGAACATAAATGTCCAGGAGATCTTGCAGCTCACTGATCAGGTAATGCCGGAAGTCGCGGCCATACCATACTACGTCAAATCCCCGGATAGATAATACGGGGCTTACTTCCACCGAAGGATCCACTACCTGATACCGATGGTAGGCTACGGGCACTAATGCAGGGGCTTTTTCCCAGATCTCATGAAAGCTCCTGATCTTGTTGTCGGGATCTGCAGGTTTCGGTCCCCATGATTTTAGCCACAATCCCCTGCCTTTTGCAGATCGTCAATCATCCAGTCATAAACATCAGTCAACCTGTTCCCTATTTCCTCTTCATCATCTTCAAACCAATTGCGTAATAGGGACTGTTCATAAAATTCACCTTCTTCCACATCCGGATACGCGTAATGGCGGGTTTTCCGGTCAACAGTATGCAGGATGCGTAGAAATTCACGATGCTCCGGGGAGAATTTGAGCCCATATTTCTCCTGTACCTGGTCGATCTGCTCATCGGTCATCCCGATCCATTTGGCGCCACAGGCCCATTGAGGACAGGTTCTATGGCCCAGTGGAAGCTGGGGATCCTGGTTCCAGTGGTTCTCCGTATGGTCTTTCAGCCAATACAGAAAATCGGTATAGTCGAGCGACATCGGAGACATAATGGTTTACAAGGTTTTATGGTTAAATAATGGATGTCCCGGTCCTTATACGAACCTTGCCTCATCCATATACCAGCCATCTGTCAAACAGGGGTGTTTACCAATGGAAGATACAAGTTTGGTAGATGGTTGACACCTGGTTTGCCGGATTTTTAAAAAAGGTTACTGTCAGGCAGTTTTTTTCTGCAACCGGGCGGCTTTTAGGCGCACAGCCAGGCCAGTGATTGCGGTTTGCCGGAGCTAACACTACTCAAATCTATTGGCGCCTGATTAAGAGCTGTTCACGCCAGAATAATGTCTTAACAACAAACCTTTTACCTTTTTTGATGTTTTACTACTTTTGACGCGCATTTAACTGCAAAATCAGGTATGAAACTAGACATTCTCGCCATTGGCGTACATCCGGACGATGTAGAGCTGGGCTGTTCCGGAACGCTGCTCAATGAAATCAGGCTGGGTAAAAAAGTGGGTATCCTTGACCTCACACAGGGTGAGCTGGGAACCCGCGGTACCATCGAAACCCGTTATGCAGAAGCAGGTGCAGCGGCCAAAATCCTGGGCGTACACATGCGGGAGAACCTCAAAATGCGGGATGGTTTTTTTCGCAATGATGAGGCGCATCAGCTTCAATTGATCCAGGCGATCCGTACTTATCAGCCAGAAATAGTGATTGCCAATATACTGGATGACCGCCATCCGGATCATGGCCGGGCGGGGCACCTCATTGCTGATGCCTGTTTCCTTTCGGGGCTTATCAAAATTGAAACAAAAGATACTGCTGGAAATTCTCAAGCGCGCTGGCGGCCCAAATATGTATTGCATTACATGCAGGATTGGTTCCATGAGCCTGATATCCTGATCGATATCAGTGAAGTGTTTGAGCAACGAATGAAATCAATTGAAGCATATTCCACGCAGTTTTTTACGGGTGGCCCTGACAATAAAGAACCACAAACGTATATTTCATCGCCCGATTTTTTAGATAGTGTCATCGCACGGGCGCGCATGCTGGGCAAACGGATCGGGGTTAAATATGCGGAAGGGTTTATTAGTGAGAAGAAGATCGGTATCCGGAACCTCGATGCGTTGGTGCAAGTAGAAACATAGTCGGGAAGTCGGTAAAGACCGGAAGTCAGTAAAGTCGGGAAGTCGGTAAAGTCCGAAAGTTAGTAAAGTCCGGAAGTCGGTGAGTATGTTCGATTTAATCGGAGACACTCACCGGCTTTTTGTCTTTGGACTTTCCAGTCTTCCGGACTTTACCGACTTACGGACTTCCGGACTTGTCTTCCGGACTGTTTCCAGTCTTCCGGACTTTACCGACTTACGGACTTTCGGACTTGTCTTCCGGACTGTTTCCAGTCTTCCGGACTTTACCGACTTACGGGCTTCCGGACTTGTCTTCCGGACTGTTTCCAGTCTTCCGGACTTTACCGACTTACGGACTTCCGGACTTGTCTTCCGGACTGTTTCCAGTCTTCCGGACTTTACCGACTTACGGGCTTCCGGACTTGTCTTCCGGACTGTTTCCAGTCTTCCCGACTTTACCGACTTACGGGCTTCCGGACTTGTCTTCCGGACTTGTCTTCCGGACTTTTTGTCGGGGAATTGTCATCAAAGTTAGCGTCTAGCTAAAATTCCCGATTTCGGTATATCAATTGCACATTTTTAGCCGTTTTTTAGTAGGTTAAGCATAACTTTGCCAACCTTTTAGAATTAAATCAGTTGTTCAATGTCAGTGCCCAAGTTTGCAAACGTTCCACATTCTTTTCACGCAGAATTAAAAAAGCGTATCAGTTCTTACTTTACAGAAGTAGGAAAATCTACAACCGGTGATTACCCTATCTTTATGAAGGCGGTGATCCTGATGGTGGCTTTTATGGTCATCTATGTGCACCTGGTATTCTTTACACCCGGTGTGGTATTGCAGGTACTGGAAAGTATTTTGCTGGGTGGCGTTGTTTCGGCCATTGGTTTTAACGTGATGCATGATGGTGCACACGGTAGCTTCAGCAAATACAAATGGATCAATTCCTTTGCTGCGCTTTCACTCAATATCCTCGGTGGTAATAATTTCATGTGGAATGTAAAGCACAATGTGATCCACCACGCGTTTACCAACGTAGACGGTGTTGATGATGATATTGACATCCAACCCTGGATGCGCATGAGCACTACGCAGAAAAATATCGTTTACACAAATACCAGCATATCTATTTTTGGTTCTTGTATTCCCTGCTTTACATCTTCTGGATATTTGTATTGGATTATCAAAAGTATTTTAAGAGCAAGATTGGCAATATGCCACTGAAGAAAATGAAGTTGTCGGACCACCTGGTATTCTGGGGGTTCAAAGTATTCCACTTCTTCCTTTTTGTAGGGTTGCCTATTTACATGGTAGGTTTCACCTCCTGGTTGATCAGCTTTTTGATCTTCACCCTCGTAGCCGGGTTGGTATTAAGCCTTGTATTCCAATTGGCGCATACGGTAGAGCATACTGCTTTCCCCATGCCTGATGAAGCAACCGGTAAAATGGAAGATGAGTGGGCGGTACACCAGATCAAGACTACGGCCAACTTTGCTACCAACAACAAACTGGTAAGCTGGCTGGTAGGCGGATTGAACTTCCAGATAGAACACCATTTATTTCCTAAAATATCGCATATTCACTATCCTGCCATCAGTAAGATCATCAGGCAGGCATGCCAGGAATACGGGATCGCGTATATCGAGTATCCCCGTGTACGGTATGCAGTGGCTTCGCACGTAGCTTTCTTAAAGCAAATGGGACGGGCGGCGTAGGGAGAAGTCCGAAAGTCAATAAAGTCGGAAAGTCCGTAAGTATCTTCGTAATAATCGAACATGCTTACGGGCTTTCGGTTTTCCGACTTTCTGACTCCAGTACCTGATTTGCGGGTCTCTCTGGTTTTCTGGCAACGATCACCTGCCATTGAGCGTCTTACAGCCGGTATTAACTTTCGGTCTTTCGGACTAACCGGCTTACCGACTTTACTACTAATAAACTATTTTTGCACTTCATTTTTAACGAGCTATCATGTCAACAGTAAAAGTAGGATTGGTGCAAATGAGTTGCACGGCAAATAAGGAAGAGAACCTGCAAAAGGCAATCGTCAAGGTGAAAGAGGCAGCTGCCAAAGGGGCGCAGATCGTGTGTCTGCAGGAACTGTTCACATCCCTTTATTTCTGTGATGTGGAAGATTATGAAAACTTCAAATTGGCGGAGCCCATTCCGGGTCCTTCTACGGATGCGCTGAGCAAGGTGGCAGCCGAAGCGGGGTGGTGATCATTGCTTCTTTGTTTGAAAAACGTACACAGGGTATTTATCACAATACAACGGCGGTATTGGATGCCGATGGCACTTACCTGGGCAAATACCGCAAGATGCATATCCCGGATGATCCGGCTTATTATGAGAAGTTTTACTTCACGCCGGGAGATCTGGGGTACAAAGTATTCAAAACCAAATTTGCCACTTTTGGGGTACTGATCTGTTGGGATCAATGGTATCCGGAAGCAGCCCGTATAACGGCCCTGATGGGTGCGGAAATACTGTTTTATCCTACGGCTATTGGCTGGGCTACATCACAAGATGAGGCTACGAATACGGAGCAATACAATGCCTGGCAAACGATCCAGCGCAGTCATGCAGTAGCCAATGGCGTGCATGTGGTGAGTGTGAACCGGGTAGGATTGGAGCAGCAGGGCGCGATGAAATTCTGGGGTGGTTCTTTTGTGTCCAACCCTTTTGGTACGTTGCTGTACAAAGCATCGCACGACGAGGAAGAAGTAACTGTATTGGAGCTGGACCTGGCAAAAACAGACCGGTATCGTACGCATTGGCCTTTCCTGCGCGATCGTCGTATCGACTCTTACCAGCCGATCACGAAGCGGTTTATAGACGAAGAATAAGTCGGGAAAGTCGGGAAAGTCCGAAAGTCGGGAAGTCTGAAAGTCGGGAAGTCTGAAAGTCGGGAAGTCGGGAAAGTCCGAAAGTCGGGAAAGTCCGTAAGTATGTATGTATTTGATTAGTTTAATATTTATAAGGCTGCTGATTGGTTCTACTAATCACTAAAAATTATTTGATGCCTTTTAAGTTTGAAAAACTAATTGTTTGGCAGAAATCTTTGGAGCTTGCAAATGAGGTGCACTTATTAAGCAGTAAATTCCCCAAAGATGAGTTGTACATATTGACATCGCAAATTAAGAGGGCTGCAGATTCTGTGGCCTTAAATATTGCAGAGGGCTCAACCGGACAATCAAATGCAGAATTTGCAAGGTTTTTAGGGATCGCTTTGAGGTCGAACATTGAAGTTGTTGGGTGCATACATCTTGCTAAAAGAAGGCAATATCTCAACTGCCTGGAATTTGATAAAATCTATAAGATGTGTGAGGAAATTTTGGTGATGATTAATTCATTAAGATATTCACTTAATAAAAATAATTAGTTTGAGCAAGTTACGTGCAGACAGCAGTCATCTTCCGGACTTTCAGACTTCCGGACTTCCGGACTTACCCCAAAGCTTAGGATATTATTTTCCTGCAGAGTTTGCTCCGCATGTGGCTACCTGGCTTAGCTGGCCCCATAAAGAAGCATCCTGGCCTGGGAAGATAGAAGCTATTTATCCTTATTACAGTCAGTTTATTAAAGAGCTGGCACTTAGTGAAAAGGTACGGATCAATGTAGCTGATGAGGCCATGAAGCAATTTGCGCTTGGCCATATCCGGGAAGCAGGCGCCAATCTTGATCAGGTGGAATTTTTATACATCCCACAAACGATGCCTGGTGCAGGGACCATGGTCCGGCCTTCCTGATCAATCCCAAGGCTGCTATCAAAAGGTGATCGTTGATTGGGGTATAATGCCTGGGGCAATAAATATCCACCTTTTGACCTGGACGATGTAATACCCACGTTGATCGGCAAGGCATTCAACCTGCCGGTTTACCATCCCGGTATTGTTATGGAAGGTGGGTCGGTAGAGTTCAATGGCAAGGGTAGTTTGCTTACTTCCACAGCCTGCTTACTCAACCCCAATCGCAACCCGCAGTTGGATCAACAACAGATAGAAACCTACCTCATGAACTATTATGGGGTGGAACAAATACTGTGGGTAGATGATGGTATTGTAGGTGATGATACAGACGGCCATATCGATGATACGGTTCGCTTTGTAAACGAAGACACGGTATTAACGGTAGTGGAAGAAAACAAGCAGGACGAAAACTACGACTTATTACAACACAACCTACAGCAGTTGAAAGCCATGCGCCTGCTCGACGGAAAGCAGTTGAATATTGTAGAATTGCCCATGCCGGATGCGGTAGTATATGATGATCAGCGCTTACCGGCTTCTTATGCCAACTTTTATATTGCCAATACATCGGTGATCGTTCCTACCTTCCGTTGTGATAAGGACGATAAGGCATTACAGATCATTCAACAAAGTTTCCCGGACCGTAAGGTGATTGGTATTGATTCGACAGAGATCATTTGGGGGCTGGGTAGCTTCCATTGTTTGAGTCAACAGGAACCGGCGGTTTAGTCCGGAAGTCCGGAAGTCCGGAAGTCCGGAAGTCCGAAAGTCAGTAAAATCAGAAAGCCCGTAAGTATCTTCGATTATATCGAACATACTTACGGGCTTTGGTCTTTAGCCTTGCTGTCTTTCGGACTTTCCGACTTTCCGACTCTTTAGGGGCTTTGGTCTTTAGCCTTGCTGTCTTCCGGACTTCCAGACTTTCCGACTTTCTGACTCTTTAGGGGCTTTGGTCTTTAGCCTTGCTGTCTTTCGGACTTTCCGACTTTCCGACTCTTTAGGGGCTTTGGTCTTTAGCCTTGCTGTCTTCCGGACTTCCAGACTTTCCGACTTTCTGACTCTTTAGGGGCTTTGGTCTTTAGCCTTGCCGACTTCCGGACTTCCAGACTTTCCGACTTTCTGACTCTTTAGGGGCTTTGGTCTTTAGACTTTCCGACTTCCGGACTTTCCGACTTTCCGACTTTCTGACTCTTTACGGGCTTTGGTCTTTAGCCTTGCTGTCTTTCGGACTTCCGGACTTTCCGACTTTCTGACTCTTTACGGGCTTTGGTCTTTAGCCTTGCTGTCTTCCGGACTTCCAGACTTTCCGACTTTCTGACTCTTTAGGGGCTTTGGTCTTTAGACTTTCCGACTTCCGGACTTCCGGACTTTCCGACTTTTATCCTTTTACACCCAGCTTAGCCAGGAGCTTTTTGTTCAGGGCTACATAATCATCGTTCTTAGCTTCTATGGCCAGTTCGATTGATTTATTGGCAGAAGCTATGGCGTCTTGCTTTTTGCCCAGTTTAGCCTCGCAATTAGCTTTTGGTGTAATACCCAGAAAGCTTTGGGGTTTAATTCGGCAGCTTTATTAAACCAGCCAAGTGCTTTGTTGAGGTCTTTACCATTATCCAGGTAATACAGGGCAGCAGTGAAATAGGGTTTCTTGGCTTCTTCCGCGTCGTCATTGATCAGTTGGTCGATCTGTGCCATCACCTTGGTATCGATATCGGTAGCGATGGGCAGGCTTACGAGGGTTTTGTCCCACTGGATCTGTAATTCGCAGGTGCTTGCTTTTACATTTACAAACTGCATGGTGAATGATTCTGCAGCGGCGGGAACAACACGGGCAGGAACTTTTACGCGTACTACATCATTCTCTTCTTTGTAAGCGGAGGGAGAAGTGATGTCGAGTTGTTTGGTAATGATGAGGGTCCAGCTGGTAACATCGGGAATGGATACGAGGCCGTATTTACCTGCGGGGATCTTTTTACCGCCAATAGTTACTTCATCGCCAAAGGTGAGGGTAGTAGCCTGGTTGGCACCGGTACGCCATACTTTTTTGTAAGGCACCAGGTCGCCCATGATCTTACGGCCTTTGATCACAGGGCGGGAATAGGACAGTTCAATGGAGGACAATCCAAAGTCCTGCTTAATGTTTTGTGTAGGAGAAGGTGCCGGGGTTTTTAGTGACTGTGCATGACCGGCATACGCTAATAGGAGCGTGAAAGCAAATACGTTGATGAGTTTGCGCATGACATTAAATTTGCGCAAAGGTAAAAGAATAAAGGCGTGCAGAAAGTTTAGTTATACAGAAGGTTGATCGGGCAGGTTAGAAGTTAATTACCACCGTAGCTGTTGCCTTACGGCCACTGGTCAATTTCCAGGAAGGGCCGGCTTTGATAAGGCGAATGGCTTCCTCATCATAGGCTTTCCCAAGGGATTGCCCGACTTTGAAATCGGACAGGATACCTTTTTTATTTACCTGGAAGGAGACAACTACGGTTCCTTTTAATTCGGGGTACCGGCAGGTAGCCGCTTGTTTTTTTCCAGGTATTGCTGGTATTCGAGCCAACCATATTCAGGCTGGGCATTTTGGATTGTTTTCTGGCGACCAGCCGGGGTGTTGACCAGTCCCAGGTCTTTGCTTAGTGTTTTGAATGCAACTGTATCCAAAGTACGGTCCTGTGTTTGCAAGGATTCATTGAGCAAGGGATTGGGAGCTTTTATACCCAATTGGTTCAGCGAAATTTTGTTATCGGAGTTGTTCAATAGTTTAATATTCTGTGTATAGTAGCCCGAATACCCCACGGCCACATTGACTACGGAATCTTTTACAGGGATATTGAAATAGCCCTTTTGATCGGTATAGAAATCCTTGTTGCTATCATCTATCCTTACCAGGGCATTGGAAAGGGGATTGTTGGCCTGATCGGTTACGCGCCCGCTTATAAATCCGCTCAGCAAGGCATCGGGATTCTTTTTAGCTTGTCTTTCGGATAATTCCTTGCGGGACCTGTTCATCTCCTGTTCGCGTGGCTTGGTATAGGAACCAAATGCATTGGAATCCCTGGCTGTTTTGGCAATAACGATCTGTTCGTATTCAGCTTTGCTTTTATATACTTTGTCCAGGGTATTGCTATAGTAGTTGAAATTTTTGCTTTGGTTATCAACTGGCTTGGTATTGGCGACAATGGAGGCATTGTCGTTCTTCAATTGCTTGCGGTAGCCTGGCTTTCCTTTGGCGCTATCTGCCAGGGAGATATTTCCTGAAGCTTGTTTAGCCTCCTCCAGGGTGGATATAGAATTGGGTTTTGTCCAGTTCTGGGTAAGGCTTTCGCGGGTAGGGGCGGGTTCATTAGCTGCCAGGTTTGGTGTTTGTGGCAGGATGGCTTTTTTAGGAGCCAGCTCAGGCAGGGGTCTGTTTTCAGGTCTTAAGAGGTCTGCCTCGTTATTATTAGCGAATGTACTTTCATTGGTGGATAAAGTAGTCTTAAAAGAAGCGCCTGAATCTGTGGCATTGGTTGCTGGCGCAGCAGCAGGTGTTGGAGGAATAACGCTATCGGGTTTGGTTTCCTGTTTTACCACGGCCAGTTGATGTTCGGCAACCAGGGGGCGTTGGATTGTTGGAAAGCATTGTAGGCCCAGATGCTGCCGGTTATAACGATAATGGCGGCGGCAGCGGCCTTCCACCAGGCGAAAGCGATTACGCGTGCTGGTTTGGAGTCGTTTTTATGCACTCTTTCCTGCAGTTGCTCGCCGAGTTGTTGCAAATGGGTATCCACCAGAGAGGCATCATGTTGTGCCAGTGTTTGTTGCATGCCTTCAATGGCATCGGCCAGGAAGGGATCTTCCAGGGCCGCTTGTTCGAGGGCGTGCATTTCAGCCGGCAGCATTTTGCCTTCCAGGTATCGTTGGATATCTGCTGCTGAATATTGTTTAATATGGTCGATATTAGCCATTTCTTGTATCGTCAATTGTCAATCGTGAATGGATTGGCTGCATCGGCTTTGGTGTTCTGTGCTTTGCTTTTAGTGCCCCCTCTTCCTCTTTTTCCATACAAATCTTCAAATTTCTTCGGCCATTTTGTATATAACTGCGCACCTTGTTCCAATCCAGGCCGGTTATATCTGCAATTTCCTTATAACATTTGTTTTGTAAATAGAACAGCTCTACGCTCACTTTTTGTTCGGCCGAAAGGGTTTCCAGGCAGCGTTCCATTTTCTGCAGGTTTTCTTCCTTCAGCATTACTCCATTCAGATGCATTTCTTCCCCGGATTGCATACTGTCGGGATTAAATTCGGTGGTTTTCAGATTTTTGGGGGTTCTTAGCTGCATCAGGCAGTAATTCTTGGCCAGGGTATAGAGCCAGCTTTTGAAATTATCCACCTGGTGTTTGGGCAGCTTTTGTACCAACTCCTCAAATACCTGCATTACAGCATCTTTGGCGGTTTCGGGCTCTTTCAGATACTTCAGGCAAACGCCATACAAAAGATCCATATATCGTTGAAACAGAATGGCCAATACCTCCAGGTCGCCGGAGCTTTGAAACTTTTCTACCAGGTCTTTGTCTGGCAGGGTGTTGGTTGGTATGTTTTTATAAAGGCCACTGACTCATAAAATTAGTAAAAGATAAGATAAAATGGATGGTGCAAAAATCGGGGTGGCATAAGGGTAATTTCCGGCAGGTGTGTTATAGGGATGTGGGCGGGTGGCGCCCTATTTCTTCACACTAATAGCCGATTGAAAAATGAAAACCAGGATCCTGTTACTGATGGTATTTTGTATAGCCTGTTTGGCTTTTATTGTTGAATCCTGCCAAAAGCCGGGGAAGACCCAGGACCGTCAAAGCCGCCGGGTGGCGGGCCGGGGCCGGATCGGGGATGGTAGTGGACCTCAACTACCAGCTACGCCGTATGATTATGTAAATAGTGCTGCCGGCATGCCTGCATATCTGCGCGATTACTTGAACGGCCACGCCGATGTAGACAACACGCCGGCCAATAATGCGATCACGAACCAGGGGGCTACGCTGGGGCGGGTATTGTTTTATGATAAGTCTCTTTCGGTGAACAATACGATCAGTTGCGGCACTTGCCACCTGCAGGCGCAAGGGTTTACAGATGGTCAGGCATTTTCTACCGGGTTTCAAGGCGGCAAAACGAGGCGCAATTCCATGGCAGTGATCAACCTGCGTTATTTCAAGGCCAGGAAAATGTTTTGGGATCTGCGGGCGCCGGACCTCGAAACGCAGGTATTGATGCCCATCCAGGACCATATTGAAATGGGCATGCCTTCGCTGGCAGCACTGGAAACGAAACTAAGGGGCATTGCTTACTACCCTGACCTTTTCAATAAAGCTTTCGGAACAACGGATATTAGGTCTGACAGGATATCGAAGGCGCTTTCGCAATTCCTGCGTTCTATTGTTTCTTTCAATTCAAAATATGACCAGGGACTGGCCACCAACCTGTCGAACCTCAGTACGGCGGAAAAAGCCGGACTGGTGGTATTGCAGCGGCTGAATTGTGTGGAATGTCATAGTGATCTGAGTACGGTATTCCCGCGAAAAATCCCACTTTCTTTATAGCGGATAACTCGGGCGAAAATACGGGTAATGGCTCCAACAATGGACTGGATGAAGTGTACCCGGATAATGGCATTGGTGAAATAACGGGGCTTGCCAAAGACCAGGGCACCTTTAAAATCCCCACTTTAAGGAATATTGATCTTACAGCGCCGTATATGCATGATGGGCGTTTCAGTACGTTGGAACAGGTGATGGAACATTACCGGGTAGGGGCTAAAGTGCATCCCAATAAAGGAATACAGATACCAAATGGTGGTTATAAGGGGGTATTAACGGCCACGGATATTGCCAATGCGATTGCATTCATGAGAACGCTGACGGATGAGTCGATGACTACAGATGTTAAATATTCCAATCCATTTAAGTGAGAATAAGCTGCGAGCCCCGGGCTGTGAGCTGCGAGCGAAAGGGTATAGCTGTTAGGTTTTTGTAGCTGGCTTTAGCTTCCTGGAGGTGACACCTTTCGTTTGCGTCGCAAGCGAAAGGTGTCACCTCTTTCTAATAAAGGTGAGTCACCCTCCTGCTCTGCCTGGCAGCGCTGCAGGGTGGCCCACTTTTTTCTACCTGCAAAAAAGGCGTCACCTCTCTGGCATTTTGGCTAACAGCTCATTCCGCCCCCTTTATGTAATTTTCCGCTCCCTGCATCTAAGCCTTAAACCTTTTGTTTATGGCTGCACCTATACATGTCAACATCCCCGAGCCCTGCCATGAAAACTGGCAGCAAATGACACCAATGAACAAGGCCGCCATTGTATGGCTTGCCAGAAGACGGTAGTGGATTTTACGTTGATGAGTGACCAGGAGATACTGAACTTTATTTCAAGCGCCTCTTCCTCCGTTTGTGGCCGTTTCAACAATGATCAGCTAAATAAGACGTATGTTGAAAAGAAGATCAAGCCTTCTTTTACGTTCCGGTATGCCTGGAATATGTTGGTAAGTGCCTTTCTCCTTAGCGGCTCAGGTGCTATGGCTCAAACGGAGAACATAACACAGGGCAAAGTGGCTGCCCCGGTCAGGCCGGCACCGCCTAAGAAAAAAAAAAGGTCAAGAAAAAGTCTATCGATTTCGAGTATCTGAGTATAGAAGAGATCAGTTTAAAAACAATGGGTCTCATAGGTATGAAGATTGTTCCTGTTGAGCCACGTAGCTCCACTACCCTGGGTTTTGTTACTACTGGTACTTATGCTCCCCCATGGACCGGTATCTGATCCCACCTTTAAAGATGTTTGGTTTCATTAAGGATAGCAGTACGCAAAAAGCGATTGGCTATGCCTCTGTTCGTATCAAGGGTATTAAGGAGGGTATTGCTGCTGATGGAGATGGACGCTATGAACTGGCCCTGCCGGACATGGGCGGACAAGTGATGCTGATAGTAAGTGCGGTGGGTTATGAAACAAAGGAGTATATAACAACTGTGAATAATTTCAAGGCAGCAGAAATACTGTTAGCACCTGCACCGGATGAGCTAACCCCGGTAGTGGTGACGGCTGGGAATGTAATGGGTAAAATATCAAGAACGGTGTGTACCACTACCACCGCTGGTAAAGTGATTACGGTTCAGGAAATATCAAGGATACAGCAAATAAAACGCCAGGTGAACGATTGGTTGCCTGGTAAAAAGGATGTACGCATTTTTCCCAACCCGGTAATAGCAGGCAACAGCATCAACATGCAGGTGAAGTTGAAAGCAACAGGTGAATACAAGCTTGAACTGATGGATGCGGCCGGCAGGGTAGTGTATATTCAGGCCTTGCAGATAGTGCAAAAGAACAGTTGATCAATATGTCTACGCAATCATCCTGGAGTAAGGGTATTTACTGGGTGCGTATTTCCAATGGTACAGGTAAGAAAGTGTACGAGGCTAAGGTATTGCTGCAGTAATTGATTATTGATTAATCATTATTGAATATTACGCCGGCAAGATGTTTTGAGGCGCGCCGCTCGTAGCTCACGGCCCGAAACTCATTGTTCTTATGGCTTAAATGCCGGATGGAATCGTTGGAGGGTATCGCGCAGGAAATCGCGGTCGAGGTGGGTATATATTTCGGTAGTGGTAATGCTTTCGTGGCCCAGCATTTCCTGTACGGCGCGTAGGTCGGCGCCGCCTTCTACCAGGTGCGTGGCAAAAGAATGCCGGAATGTATGAGGAGAAATATTCTTCGTAATTCCGGCTTTCTTTACCAGGTCTTTCAGCATCAGGAAGATCATTACACGGGTCAATTTACTACCCCGCCGGTTGAGGAATAAAATATCTTCCTGTCCCTTTTTAATGGGCATGTGCACCCTGATATCATTGCGATAAATATTGATGTATTTGATAGCCGATAAACCGATGGGTACCAGTCTTTCTTTATCGCCCTTCCCCACTACCCGGATGAATTCGGCGTCCAGGAATAATTGGGATAGTTTTAAATTCACTACTTCACTTACCCGCAGGCCACAACTGTACATGGTTTCCAATATGGCTTTATTGCGGCCCCCTTCGGGCTTGCTAAGGTCTATCTGGTCAATGATCTGCTCTATTTCTTCAAAGGCCAATACATCGGGTAAGGCACGTTTTAATTTGGGAGCTTCCAGTAAAACGGTGGGATCATTCACAACGATCTGCTCCATAGAGCAGTATTTATAAAAAGCACGAATGCCCGAAATGATCCTTGCCTGGGAGGTAGCCGTCATACCCAATTCGGCCACCCAGCGGGTGAATTGTTGTAGGTCATTCAGTTCAAGGGCGGCGGGATTTTTTTCAATACCTTTTTGTTGGAGGAACTGGGTCAGCTTTTCAATATCGCGGCCATAAGCTTCGACGGAGTTATCAGACAGGGATTTTTCCAATTGGAGAAAAGCCCTGAATCCCTTTATATGGTTCCCACATGGTGAAACAGGAGTTAGCGTTTAGGTTGTAGCCGTTAGCGCCTTTGCTTTGCTAAAGGCTAACGGTTACATGCCATTACTTAATGTCTACTTTTACAATTGAGTTTTTCTCTTGTTTCACATTTACCTGGCTCATCATCTTCTCTACCAACTTGTAGGTGGCGGGGCAGTATTCTACATTTTGTTTGAATACATGCATATACTCGGTCATATGCCGCTTGGTATGGTGCGGAAAGCCTGAGCAATCGCGCGGGCGCACCTCATAGATAGAACATTTATTGTCCTTCAGGTTCAGGAACTGGCAGGGCTGTTGTTTGTTGATCCAATCGCCATTGCGGTCTTTGTACAGCCATTTTTTACGAAAATCATCTGCCTTCATATCCAGGTGGCGGGCAATGCGCTTAATATCTACCTGGGTAAACGTAGGGCTCATTGTTTTGCAGCAATTGGCGCAGGCCAGGCAATCCATGTCTTTCCATACTTCTACATCTGTGCGGGCAGCCAGTTGATCAAGGCCCCGGGGAGGATTGTTTTCCAGTTTGGTGAGAAAACGCCGGAATGCCGAGCGGTTGCTAAGCATGATCTTTTGAAGGAACGAAAATTAAATGCCATCTGTAAATGCTGGGTTAGATGTGTGAAATAAGTGCAATATAAAGATAATACAGAATAAAGTCGGGAAGTCCGTGAGTCGGGAAGTCCGTAAGTCGGGAAGTCCGTGAGTCGGGAAGTCTGAAAGATAAAAGTCAGTAAGCAACTCCGATTAAATCGAACATATTAACAGACTTTCCGACTTTACCGACTTTCGGACTCGTTTTCACAAATACAGAATAAAGCCGGGAAGTCCGTAAGTCGGGAAGGCCGAAAGATAAAGTCAGTAAGCAACTCCGATTAAATCGAACACATTAACAGACTTTCCAACTTTACCGACTTTCGGACTCGTTTTCACAAATACAGAATAAAGCCGGGAAGTCCGTGAGTCGGGAAGTCCGTGAGTCCGGAAGGCCGAAAGATAAAAGTCAGTAAGCAACTCCGATTAAATCGAACACATTAACAGACTTTCCAACTTTACCGACTTTCGGACTCGTTTTCACAAATACAGAATAAAGCCGGGAAGTCCGTGAGTCGGGAAGTCCGTGAGTCCGGAAGGCCGAAAGATAAAAGTCAGTAAGCAACTCCGATTAAATCGAACATATTAACAGACTTTCCGACTTTGCCGACTTTCGGACTCGTTTTCACAAATACAGAATAAAGCCGGGAAGTCCGTAAGTCGGGAAGTCCGTGAGTCGGGAAGTCTGAAAGATAAAAGTCAGTAAGCAACTCCGATTAAATCGAACACATTAACAGACTTTCCGACTTTACCGACTTTCGGACTCGTTTTCACAAATACAGAATAAAGTCGGGAAGTCCGTGAGTCCGGAAGGCCGAAAGATAAAAGTCAGTAAGCAACTCCGATTAAATCGAACACATTAACAGACTTTCCGACTTTCGGACTCGCTTTCACAAATATACGTCTTCAATAAACAGGTATTCGGGTGGTTGTTGATCGAGGATCATAATGGAGAGTACATCGTATTGTACGCGTTTCCATTGGGGATATTGATATTGAAAGGCTACGCCTGCGGTAACAATGCTCCTGATCTTTTTGTGGGTAACGCTTTCTTCGGGCAAGCCATAAGAAAGGCTTTGGCGGGTTTTTACCTCCACAAAATGTAAGACTTCTTCGCGGGTGGCGATGATATCAATTTCATAGTGCTGGTGGCGCCAATTGCAATGCAGTACTGTGTATCCCTGTTGTTGCAGGTAATCGGCAGCCAATCGTTCTCCTTTTTACCGGTTTCATTGTGTCGGGCCATGAACAGCTTTTTGTATTATTGTGCCCTTAAACAGGATTATGGACAATCGTACAAAAATAAGTAAGCTAGCTGGAAAGGTTCAACCGTATGCATGGGGAGGATCACAATTTATTCCCGCCCTGTTGGGGCAAAGTAACCCGGACAACAAACCATTTGCTGAATATTGGATGGGGGCACGACAATGCACCTGCCGACCTCATTGATGCGCAGGGGCAAAAGCAGGCGCTGAATGCCTGGGTAGCGCAAGATCCGGTGGCTGCGCTGGGCAAGGTAGTGAATGACCGTTTTGGCCGTCTTCCTTACCTGTTTAAAGTATTGGATGTAAAAGACATGCTCTCCATCCAGGTGCACCCTGAAAAAAAAGCTGCAGTAGAAGCCTTTGCTGCGGAAAATAAGCAAGGGGTGGCGCTTACGGCTCCCAATAGGAATTACAAAGACGATAACCATAAGCCGGAGTTGATGCTGGCTTTGAGTGATTTCTGGCTGCTGCATGGCTTTAAGCCTGCCGATCCGCTCAAAAGGTATTGGCACAAGTACCGGAACTGCAATTCCTGCTGCCCATCTTTGGCGATGGTGATTATGCAGCTTTGTATAAAACGGTAATGGAAATGGACCAACAGGAGGTCAATGATCGTTTGCAACCCTTGCTTGATCGTATCCTGCCTTTGTATGAAAAGGGGGCTAAAGAAAGAGCAGGAAGACTTTTGGGCTGCGCGTGCTTTCAATACTTTTTGTGAGCCGGGACGTACAGACCGGGGTATCTTTTCGATTTACCTGTTCAATGTGGTGAACCTCCATCCGGGGGAAGCTATATTCCAGGATGCGGGTATCCTGCATGCCTACCTGGAAGGACAGAATATGGAGATCATGGCCAACTCGGACAATGTACTGCGGGGTGGATTGACGAATAAACACATTGATGTGCAGGAACTGATGAAGCATGTACGGTTTGAACCCATTGTACCTATGGTGATCAAAGGAACACCCGGACGGGTAAAAGGAGAGGAGATCTTCCTGACGCCTGTTAATGATTTTGAATTGCACCAGCTTACACTGCAAGCGGATGAACCGATAACGGTAACAGCTACCACGGCCGATATTTATTTTGTGTATGTGGGTAGTGCTGAAGCCAAGGCTGGGGATAACCAGGTAAGCCTCCACAAGGGCGAAGCGCTGCTGGCCCGGGCTGGTGTTACGGTGCAGTTCAAGAGTACTGAAAATGCCGTGATCTTCACCGCGACTGTACCGGCTTAAGTTTCTGCGAGGTCTTACCAATTGCCATTTTGGCAAATTGGGCGCTTTTTCTCATTTTGGGAACACCCATAGTTAAGGCAAGGATAAGACAAGGTTAAGACAAGGATGAGGCTTGGGTAAAAAATGCCGGATTGGCAGGTTGCCCCTTAAAAATAATTAAGTTACTTTTGCATTATTAATGTCCCGTATGAAACTGAACCGATCAACCATCATTTATCTATTGGTACTCATAGCAGCCGCTTCGGTATACCGCGCCTTTGATAACCGTATGTGGGGTTTTGCTCCACAGATCGCTATGGCGCTGTTTGGCGGTATGGCTATCCGCAACAAAGCCTGGGCTTTTGGACTGCCGCTCTTTTCGCTCTTTATCTCTGACGTTATTTATGAAGTATTGTATACCAAAGGCTTGACACCCATCCGGGGATTCTATGATGGCCAATGGGTCAATTACCTCATTTTGGGTTCTGTAACGCTGGTAGGTTTCCTGTTCAGCAAGGTAAATATCAAGAACATTGTATTGGGGTCGCTTCTGGCGCCGGTATACTTTTTCCTGGTTTCCAATTTCATGGTATGGGCTGGCGTAGGGGTTGATCTCTATCCAAGAACCTGGGATGGACTGGTAGCTTGTTATGAGGCTGCATTGCCTTTCTTTAAAGGTTCTTTGATCAGTACCTTCTTTTTAGCGCTATCTTCTTTGGCGTTTATTATTTGGTAAACAAACAAGCGAAGCAAAAGGCGCAGGTGCCTGCTGCCGCCTGATAACATATTTGCACACTACATGTAAGCCCGGGTCAGTAATGGCCCGGGTTTTTTATTGTACGGGCAGTCGCATTCCTACCGTGAGGGGTTGAAAAGGATCATTTTTTGGGATAGTGGGGGCTCAACATTTTATGAAAATGCGCCTTTACTACCCTGCCGGTACCCTGGGACTACCCTTGTTCTACCTTGGAACCACCCTAGGGGGCTGGTTCTGACCTGCGCGGATTGGCCTTTAACCATAGACTTAAAACTGTATTTTCATTTGTGGTTTTTGGTATCATCCTTGATGAACGTCAAGCACTATGTGGGCATAATGGCTAACCTGACACTTTAATATATTTTAATGACTAATGTTATAGAGTTTTTTTGCTGGGATAATGACAGGCCATTGGAAATTCAACTTGAACCAGAAGCCACTCTATTCACCGTCAACCCGGGTGACACTATAAAGTTTGTTCCAATTAATCCGACAGAAAAGTTTAGGTGGGGGATTAGGGTGGACAATGACACAAAATGTCTGCAATTATTTCCAGATACTCCTGGTGCATACGATGATGTTGATGTTTATTTAAACGACAAAATCATTATATAGGAAAATATACTATTGTTTAGGCTATACCCCAGCCATGCTGCGACCACTGAAATTGAATAGCCTTCGGACTGCCCTATCAATCCCCGGAACGGGGCTGTCGCGATTAGAGGTTATTAGGGGCCATTTGAAGGGAGAGGTTTTTAGGAGAGAGGGAACTGCTATTGGCCAGAGATCGGGTCCTAAATGAACTGTAATGGGATTATAATGGTTGCCCCCACCCGACCAGTACCCCGGATACCAGTGGGATCCATGTAGGATAGCCTGAACATCCACTGAACATCCACTGAACATCCACTACACATTCACTACAACTCGCACTGGCTCCCTGTGTAGAAGGCAATATTTAGAGGGAGTCAGTGCGAGTTGTAGGTGCTTTTAGGCCTATAAGCGAGGCCCAGACCAGGTTTCAGCTGGTGCCAACGGTACAGTTTTGGTCAAAACAACCCGATTCCTGCCTTAGAGAAGGAAGCGGCATTTTGTCCTGATTTTAAGTAAGTGATTGATTATAAACTAAATACACCAGTGGCGCTACCTAGCCGGCTTCGCCCGATTCATAACCATGGTCTACCTGCAGGTTTCTGCCATCGGCGGCGGTAGTAGCCAATACATCGCAGCGGTTATTGTATACATTTTCGGCATGGCCTTTTACCCACACAAATTTGATATGGTGTTTTTGAGATAGTTGGTGGTAACGCATCCACAGGTCTTTATTCTTCTTGCCGCCCGCAAAATTGGTGGCGATCCATTTCTTAAGCCAGCCTTCTTTAACAGCTTTTACGATATACTGGCTGTCGGAATAAATGGTAATGGTCAGTCCATCACGGTTCAGGGCTTCCAGGGCAGCAATTACTCCCAGGAGTTCCATGCGGTTGTTGGTGGTGCGGCGGTAACCGGCTGATAGTTCTTTGGCTTTGCCTCCATACATGAGGATGGCGCCATAACCTCCGGGACCAGGATTACCACGGGAAGACCCATCCGTATAAATAACCAGTTCTTTATTAGTCAAAATAGCAATGGATTAAAGTGTTTGAAAAGGGTAACGCATTACGACGCTGCACCAGGGGTTCAGGTATAAATGGTCAATAGGAATGATATCACGGGTCACGATCTGTTTTTCGGTGAGCTTAAAATATCGTTTGATCAGTTTAAACTTATTGCGGTCGGTGATGCGATCGGTTGGGATCAGTATCCTTTTGTTGGTGGCCCTGGCCAATCCTTTATAGATCATTTCAGAGCAATACATTTTATCGTCGGTAGCCAGGTCGAACTGGATATCAAAAGCTACTTGTTGGCGCTCCCGTTCGTTCATATAGACCAATAGCTTGCTTTTTTCGTCATCGGTGAGTTGATAGCGGGCGATGGCAAAGCCCAGGTTTTTGGCGGGGTTGCAAAAGCTATCCAGCAATTCCTTTTTCACTTTGTTGTGGATATGGGCATAATCGGTTTCTACATGGCATACATACACTTTTCCGCTGTCGATCATGGCAATACCGCTGTGTGAATAAATGGCCTCCCGTTTGGATAAGGCTTTGATCTGTTCACTGGCATAATCGGTGCCGGTACGTAATATCAAGTCTCCTGGCTGTATGAGGGTACGGGCTTGCCGTATCATGGAATCATTGGCTTTTTCACCTCTCCAACCTCCAAAGCTACTACATCGGCGGTATTACCTGGCTCAGGAGTGTCATTACAACCTGTAAGGGCTGACAACAGCAATAGCGCACAAAAAGGGATAATGAAAATGATAAACGCATCATGCGATGAATAACATAGCGGCAATGATCGGCAAAAATGAACAAATAAAAAAGTCGGGAAGTCGGGAAGAGGGAAAGACCGGAAGACCGGAAGTCCGGAAGTCCGGAAGTCCGGAAGTCCGGAAGTCGGGAAGTCGGGAAGTCGGGAAGTCGGGAAGACGGGAAGACGGAAAGTCGGGAAAGTCCGGAAGTCAGTAAAGTCGGGAAGTTTGAAAGACGGAAAGTTTGAAAGCCGGTAGGTTCGGAAAGTAGGGAAGGTGGTAAAATAAGTAAATCCGTAAGTATGTTCGATATAATCGATAATAACTTACGGACTTTCGACTTTCCGACTTCCGGTCTTTCGGACTATTTACTTCTTTCGGACTATTTACTTACAAAGCTAAAGTCGTCGATACCGATCTGGTCGCCATAGGAGCCGCCGGGTCCACCATCTAACATGTAATAGCGGAAGGCGATGCGGCCTTTTTGGTACCTGTGATACCGCTTAGGGTGATGGTGTATTTGGTCCATACGGCAGGATAAGCGCCTCCCATACCCGGATTAATATCCAGTAGTTTGGGTGAAAAATCGCCGGTATCTACAGCTGCTTTTCCTACGAAAGCATTACTGGTTTTGGTATTGATCCATACCTGCATCCTATCGGCATAATCGCCTTTGGTGCGGGTGTAGAAGGAAAATTCATCCCCATTCTTCATGTCGGTAGGAGGCGAAATAAGCCAGGCGCTAAGGGTAGATGATCCCAGTCCGCAGTTCATATCTACGCTTACGTATTCGTTTTGACTGAAAGTAGACGAATAGGCGGGGAATCCTACTACTTCATCGCCCAGTTTGCCACCATATTCAAAACGCCCCTGCCTCCAGGCCATGGGGCCGATGGGGTCGCTGTTGTTGATGATGACCCATCCTTTTTGGAGATATTACCTACGGTATCAAACGACTCTTTATAGGAGCGGGAAACGATGGGTGGGGGCTGGTTTTCATCGGCCTTAAAATCCTTTTCGCAGGAAATGATCAGCAACACCAATACGGTGAGACTGGTTAAGGAAAGGTATAATTGCTTATTCATAAGAATAATTTTTTGAGGCGCGGGAATTATTGTTTACTAACAAAAGCTACGCTGTCGATGCCCACAGCGCTACCATTACCGGTGCTGCCTGCATCCAGGGTATAATAGCGGAAAGCAAAGCGGCCTTTAACAGGTTTGGAAAAGCCGGCAAGGGTTATCTCAAACCGGGTCCAGTTGAATGGAAAGGCTTTGGGATTGAAGGCAGCGGGATCATCGGTGGCGGTAGCATAATCGAACCAATCATCAACAACATTGTAAACAGGCGGATTGATGGAATGGATGAGTTCAAAATCGCCCCGGTCGGCGGTATAGTTGAAATTGGGATCGCGTGGATCAAGGAAGTGCCTACATTGGTACCATCATTTTTGCGATTGATACAAATTTCCAGGTTATTGCCATAATCCAATGCTTCGCCCGGATCGCCATAGAGGGCACAACGGCTATAAAAGATGATCTTATCACCATTTTTCATCCATACCGCTGGCGAAATCAACCAATTGCTGGCTACGGAAGCGCCGCCGCTGGTTACCTCAGCATCGCAAATGACATAACCTACATGACTTCCTTTGGAGGAATAAGCGGGAAAAAGAGGCATGGCAATGGGCTGGCCGCTTTCTGTGGTCATTGGGGCGCTGGCCTGCACCCAGATATGGGAACCTTTTGGATTGCTATTATTAAGCGGAATCCATCCGCGGTGCCAGGCATTGGCCACAGTATCAAACTCTTCTACAAATGATTGATCTGGAAGGGGTGGTGGGATAAGGGTGGCCGGATCATCTTTCTTACAGGCTGTTACACCTGTAATAACGACACATAAGGACAGGACAATCCTGGTTAATGTAGATTTTCTCATGATGCGCAGTAGTTTGGTAAATGATGAAATGAAAATAATCAATTTTTAACAAAATTTCAAAAATCACTTGCATCATCAATGCACATCCTGACAGCTTTTCATGAGCTGCATAAAACCGGTTACTAACGGGGGTTAGCAAGCGGGGAAATCCTCATGGGAACTGGGTATTTTCGGCCATCGTGAATCAATGTTGTTTAGTGAAGAAAACGTTTGCCAGTAACAAAGGTGGGCCACGCTGCAGCGCTGCAACAGCCGGGCGGCAGCGTGACTCACCTTAAAGGAGTGACAAACTTCACTAAACGATATTGAATCGGCAGTCGTGAATGGCCAGTAGTGAGTGGTAAATGGGGAGTAAGGTGATAAATTCTTGATGCTGTGTTCTGCATACTTACACTTGAATAACCCCTGTATTAAATGGTGGTATATGGGGTTGGTGGTTGGCAGCGGTTAGTCCTTCAGAAATGACCTGGCGGGTTTGCAGGGGATCAATGATCCCGTCGACCCATAAACGTGCAGCAGCATAATAAGGGCTTGTTTGCTGGTCGTACCGGCCTTTTATTTCATTGAGCAATTGTTGTTCTTCTTCTGGTGATACTTCTTTGCCTTTGGCTTTCATACCGGCTACCTGTATCTGTAATAAGGTTTTAGCTGCTTGTTCGCCGCCCATTACGGCTATTTTGGCTCCCGGCCAGGCATAGATGAAACGGGGATCATAGGCTTTTCCGCACATGGCATAGTTGCCGGCGCCATAAGAGTTTCCTATTACGATGGTGATCTTGGGTACTACGGAATTGGCTACGGCATTGACCATTTTAGCGCCATCTTTAATAATACCTGCCTGTTCGCTGCGCGAACCTACCATGAAGCCGGTTACATCCTGCAGGAATACGAGGGGTATCTTTTTCTGGTTGCAATTCATAATAAAGCGGGCTGCTTTATCGGCACTGTCATTATAGATCACACCACCCATTTGCATTTCGCCTTTTTTGCTTTTTACCATTTTGCGCTGATTGGCTACAATGCCTACGGCCCATCCATCGATGCGGGCATAACCACAGATAATGGTTTTGCCATAATCCTGCTTGAACTGGTCGAACTCAGAATTATCTACCAGTCGTTCAATAATATCCAGCATATCGTAGGCCTTGGTAGCATCGGCGGGGAGGATGCCATAAAGTTCTTTGGGTGATTTGGCTGGTTGGGCGGGTTGGATGCGGTCAAAACCAGCAGTAGGATTGGGGTGGCCCAGCTTACCGATGATCCTTTTACCTGGTCCAGGCATTCTTCTTCGGTGCTGAACTTATAATCGGCAATACCGCTGATGGCGGTATGGGTAGCGGCTCCGCCCAGTGTTTCACTGTCTACCTCTTCACCAATGGCTGCTTTAACCAGGTAGGGGCCTGCCAGGAAGATGGAGCCATTGCCTTCTACCATCAGGGTTTCATCGCTCATAATGGGCAGGTAGGCGCCCCCTGCCACACAAGAGCCCATCACGGCGGCTATTTGGGGTATACCCATGGCGCTCATGCGGGCATTGTTACGGAAAATACGGCCAAAATGTTCTTTATCGGGAAAGATCTCATCCTGCATGGGCAGAAAAACACCGGCACTATCTACCAGGTACACCACCGGCAGGTGGTTTTCCATGGCTATTTCCTGCATACGCAGGTTCTTTTGCCGGTTATTGGAAACCAGGCGCCTGCTTTAACGGTTTGGTCGTTGGCTACAATCATACATTGCCGGCCGCTGATATAACCTATACCAGCCACGGTACCGCCCGATGGGCAGCCACCCTGGTCGGGGTACATTTCCCAGCCTGCAAAAGCGCCTATTTCAGTAAAAGGAGTATTGTCATCCCGCAGGTATTCAATACGCTCACGGGCGGTTAGTTTTTCTTTTCGCGTTGTTTTTCAATGGCCTTCTTTCCGCCGCCTAGTGCCACCTGGTCAAAACGCTGACGCAATTGACTCAGGGCTAATTTCATTATATCTTCATTCTTGTTGAATTCCAGGTTCATGGTGCAAGCATTTGTATTTGCAAAATAAGCTTTTCGTTTGGACCCGAAAGCGGTTCTTTGAGCTGTTAGGGTTTGAAGAGGTGACACCTTTCGTTCGCCGTGCAGGGGAAAGGTGTCACCTCTGATTAAAGATTTTAATTACTTTTAAAGGGTATGTGGAAGAAAAATAAGACACTGGTTCTATTAATAGCAGCGGCCATCCTCATTAAAGTTTTCTCCCTTTTCCCCGATGCGGTAGAGCGATATTATACGCATGGATTGTACGTGTATACCTCGGCCATCCAACGGGCACTTTTGGTTGGATACCTTTTAGCATTGGCGACTTGTTCTATGGGGTAGCCATTATATTCCTGTTGTATAAACTGGTGGACCTGATAAAACGACTTTTCCGAAAGCAAACCAACCGGGCTTACTGGCTGGGTGGCGGGCGTTTGTTCCTGGTTATCTTTCTTTGGGTCTATGTGTCGTTCAATGCCTTGTGGGGGTTGAATTATAACCGTCATGGCATTGCTGCCGAATTGGGGTTGGAGGTAGAGAAATATACGAAAGAAGACCTGTTGTCGGTAATGCATACGATAACGGACCGCTTGTATACGCTGGATTCAACGGGGCGTGTGCATCGGGCTTCCTTGCTGAGGAAAAGAACCTTATTCAAAGGGGCGGTAGCTGCCTATGATAGTTTATCGCTGCACCAAAGCGGCCTGGGTTATTCTTTCAGGTCAGTAAAACCATCCTTGTACAGTTACCTGGGTAATTACCTCGGCTTTTCGGGGTATTACAATCCTTTTAGTGGCGAAGCGCAGGTTAACACCACGATGCCGGTATTTGTATTGCCGTTTACTACCTGTCATGAAATAGGCCATCAGTTGGGCTATGCCAAGGAGAATGAGGCGAATTTTGCGGGCTACCTGGCCAGCAAATCATCGGCAGATGCAGCTTTCCGTTATTCGGTATATTTTGACTTGTATTCGTATTCCTGGTATTACCTGTACCGGCAGGATTCGGTACTGGCCAAGCGGTTTACGACGCAATTGCCGCCAGGGGTAAAAAAGGACTATGCGGAGTTAAAAGAGTTTTTACTCAGGCACCGTAACCCGGTGGAGGCGGTCATTGATAAACTGTACGGGCAATACCTGAAGGCCAATCAACAACCGTCGGGTAAACTAAGTTATAATGAGGTGATCGCCTGGCTGATTGCTTACTATAAAAAATATGGTGCAGAAGCGATATAATGTGGTAATGTGCTGATTTGAAAATTTGAAAATGGGCTTAAGTGAGGATGCCTACCTGTCTCTTAACTACATTTAGTCTATTAGTTCATTTTCAAATTAACACATTCTCAAATTCTCAAATTAAAACTTGTTCTTCCACATCATACTTTCAACGGGCCTGTTGGGTTGGCCGCTGTATTTGGCATTTTGTTTCTGGTTGTATTTCACTTCAATTTCACCATCTACAGGGAAATAGATCAACTGCCCTACGGGCATACCGGCATATACTTTTACGGGTTGTTTGACGGATATTTCGAGGGTCCAGTTTCCGCAGAAGCCAACATCGCCTTTGCCGGCAGTAGCGTGGATATCGATACCCAGGCGGCCTGTAGAGGACTTTCCTTCCAGGAAGGGTACATGGGCATGGGTTTCGGTATATTCCAGGGTAACGCCTAAATAAAAGACGTGTGGATATAGTACAAATCCTTCTTCGGGGATCTCGAAAGATTCGATGGTATTGTGTTTTTTGGCATCCAGGATATGTTCACGGTAGGTGGCCAGTACTTTACCCAAATGCACATCGTAGGAGTTACTGCCCAGGCATTCCCTGTCATAAGGCTCAATCTTAATGGTTCTTTTCTCTATTTCTTCCAATATGCGGGTATCCGACAAGATCATGTGGTATGCTTATTTTATATTTGAGGCGAATTTAGCTCAAGCAGCGAAAGTAAATGCTAAAATTATACAGTGGGGCTGTTTTATCAACATAATATCAACGAGCATACAAAACTGGGGATCTGGCGTATAGAAGAAGCGGAATCGTTTTTCTGGAAAAAGTGCCGCTCAAGCGGGATGTATCGCATCCCTACAAGCGTTTGCAGCACCTGGCGGGCCGGTACCTGCTGCCTGCTTTGTTTGACGATTTCCCCCTATCAGAAATACTGGTAGCGGATACACGCAAGCCCTTTTTGGAAAATGAGCAGTACCATTTTTCCATTTCTCATTGTGGCAATTTTGCTGCGGCCATTGTTAGCGACACCCAACGGGTGGGGGTGGACATTGAGTTTGTGACGCCCCGTTTGCGCAAGATTGCGGAGAAATTTCTGCATCCCGCCGAAGCGCTGTTCCTGGAAGATTGGGAGGCCTTGCCACAAATGCACCTGGAACTAACCACTTTGTTGTGGAGTGCCAAAGAAGCCATTTATAAATGGCATGGAGAAGGGTTGGTAGACTTTAAAGAGCATATGCGGCTTTGCGGGCCCATTGTTTCTGGTAGCAATGAATGGATTACGATGCCTTTTGAGTTCCGCAAAAATACAGTGGTTCCCATGACGGTTACAGCCCGTCTTTTTGACCAACTGGGGCTGGCCTGGGTGGTGACTTAAAATTTAGCCCCATTAGGGGCTCCGCTTTGTGGAAAACGTATTCATAGCATATTGTGCGCTGTAGGCGCACAACCATTGTAGCGTCACCTACGGTGCCGCATTGAACGCTGAACGTGGTTCTACAAAGCTGTAGCACCTGAAGGTGCAAATAATACCCTTCAAAAGCTAGTGCATTAAGTAATTGATGTTGATTTGCTGTTGGGCAGGCTGTCCCAACAGCAAGCAGTATATTTTGTAGTCACATCTTTATTGAGAATTCCAGGAACCTGCTTCATTTGCGTGCTAGTAGAGGCTATGCGGGCTTTGTGAAAAATTTCTCCCGTTTTATATTCCTGATTTTTATGAGCAAGGATAGATTTCTTTTTCTGTGTTCCCAGGATACGAACATCATCCAACGTATAGTACTTCTTTTTGTCAACCATCATAGTGACTTTCATAATTCGAATGTACTAATGATTTGATTTTCAGAAGCAAAAGGGGTTAATCACCTGCCAGGAAGGCGGCGATCTGCCATTTGCCCTTTTTCTTCTCCAGCTGCAGGCGGTAATCGCAGATATCCCAGGTCAGGTCATTACGTACCCAGCCGGTTATTTTGCCATCAAAGGTTTGGATATATACCCAGTTGTCGGAGTTGCCTCCCTTTACTTTGGAAACAGGCTCATCTATGATCTTTACCACATCATAATTCAATTGACCAACGGAGGGAGATAAGCGGTCGTCTTTTTGCGTACGTGTACGTCGGGTGCAATGATGGTGATACAATGGCCGCACTCATCGCAATATTTGTTCTTACTATCGCGCTGTGCTGCATAAGGGAAAATAAATCCATCGGCTGTATTAGCTTTGAATACGCCTCCCAGGCTAATTACGTCCTGCAGGTTCTTCCATATCTGTGAGGCGGGAAACTGGGGTGCATATATTTCCTTAAACCCCTTGATGCCATTGGTAGCTCCATTAGACGCTACTTTCACAGCCGGGCTCAATTGTTTCAGCAAGGCGGCGGCATCCTTCCGGGTTACTATGTTTTTCAGGGTATCCACAAATACCTTCAGGGAACTGTCTTTGTTCACTTCATTGCGGGGTGGGTACTTATAGTTTTGGGCAGCAGCCAATAAAGCATTTAACAAAAGGAGAAGGGTCAGTGTATATTTCATATCAGCGCCTTGGAATTGGGCGCAAGTTTACGGTTAATCTTCCAATAAATCGGCTTCATCCAGTAGATTCAATTGAATATTTTCACTGCCGGCAATGCCTTCAATAGAGCCCTTGATATGGGCGGCATTCAACAATACTTTTTCCAATTGCTTTTCTCTTGCTTTCCACAGTTTTTCCATGGCATCCCTTTCCTTTTGTATGGAAGTTTTCATGGATTGGAATCCTTCGCGGATGGCTTTCCACTGTTCGCCAAACTCATTGCTGGTGAGGTAATCGTATAGCAGGTGCATTTTTCGCCCCGGTTTTCCTGTGAGCGGTTGGCATTGGATACTTTAATGATGCCATCCCGCAGCACATAGGCCAGGGCGGCCACTTCGCCAAAAGAACATACCCAAATGCCTTCTACCTGGCCAAATTTGGTTAGTTGCTCGGGCATGGCCTGACTTACAATCACCGCTACATCGGCTGTCGTACTGCGCATATCGGCCTTCAGCTTTTCTATCCACGATTTATCGAAATGTTTGGTGCGTTTACTTTCATAAATAATGCGTCCACATTCCTGTCCAAACTGGTTGCGGATGGTTTGGATACAGTCTGCCCCCGGATTCCTTTTCCTACCTCACTGATCATATCAAAGGGAAAAGCGGCTTTCAACATTTCTTCCAGGGCCAGTTCCTGTATCTCACCCTGCAATTGCATGGAGCCTTGCTCGGCCTTGCGTTTCATTTCTTCTATCAGCTTTCGCTGGTCTTCCAGTTGTTTTTCCAGTTCGCGTTGCTTTAGCTGGTGTTCCATGTCCTTACTGGCGGTTTTGGCTTCCTCCAGTTTGCGGATCTCGTCTGATAGTTTGGTTCTTTCTTCCTGTAATTTGCGTTGAACAGACAGTTCCAGTTCAGCTTCCCTGGTTTGGAGCGATTGTTCTTTTGGAGGAACTCCAGCTCTTTCTGTCTGGCCAGTTTCAGTTTTTCTTCGTTGTCCTTATTATTTTGGGTGAGTAAGTTGACCTGGTTCTCATAATCGGCACTGATGCTTTTGCGGAGGTTGGTTTCCAGGGATTGCTGCAATTTCACTTTCTCTTCCTGCAGCTTTTGGGTATAGGCGTTGGCCGCGGCCTGGGTCTGCTGCTGGTATTCTCTTTCTTTCCTGGCCAGGAGCTCGGTCTGGTCGCGTTCTTTTTGGCGGATTCTTCCATGACCTGCTTTTTATAGGCCACCATCTGTTCGCGTAGCTCCTTCTTGTATTCTTCCGATACAGCATCCTCAATATCAAACTGATGCCCGCATTTTGGACATTTAATATCCGTCGCCATTCCCTGTATTTTGGCGCAAGTTAATTAAAAAGGGAGTGGCAGGGGCAGGGGGTGGAAAGGATGAGCATATTTGACCTGGTTGTTCTCCCGGCCGGAAAGCGGGGCCTATTTCGCAAAAAAGCGTGTTTATACGGTTTCTGAAGTTGGGCAGGTAGAATAACTTTCCTGAAATACTGCTTCAAAATGTGGATACAGGGCGGGAAGCCGGTATCTGCCATCGGTTTAACCAGTTAAAAACATTGTTTATGGCAACTACTCAGGAAAAATTGAAAGGCTTGCTTTCGCAGATAGCCAACCAGGACAATCTCCTGGGCCAGGAATTGCAGGACAGGGGTTCCAGTGCAGCCTGGGAAGAGGAGGGGATCAATATTATGAGGGGATGGCGAGTCATCAGGGTGATCAGGAATCTTTTGAGGAAGATTATGGCAAGGAGGCGGTGATACTGCGGGTGGGCAGGCCGGTACTGATCATCAGGAACAATGAAACGGAACTGGTATTTGAAGAAGCTGAAAGTGAAGTGTGGAGGGATCGTTTATTGAATGCAAAACAACAATTATCGCTGTCTATACCTGCCATTGGCCGTATTGAATTGCAAAATCATCCTTCTTTGGATTGGTGCGGTACGGGCTGGTTGATTGATAAGGATACGGTAGTAACCAACCGGCATGTGGCCGAATTGTTTGGCCGCAATAGTGGTGCTGGTTTTACCTTCCGTCAGGGTGATGATGGCAAAGCAATGAGCGCTTCTATTGATGTGTTGCAGGAATACAATAACCCGGAAACGAGAATGTATAAACTTAAGAAGATATTATACATAGAACCAGAGCCTGGGCCTGATATGGCATTTTTAACAGTGGAGCCATTTGGCGATGATATGCCCAGGCATATTGTGTTGGCAGGGAAGCCAGCAACTGATCAAAGTGATGTGGCGGTGATCGGTTATCCGGCCAAGGACAGCCGGATGCCGGATGTGGAATTGATGGAAAAGATCTTTGGCAATGTGTTTGGTAAAAAGGCTGGCGCCGGGTAAGATCACGAATGTTACACCCACCCGGATATTCCACAACTGCTCTACACTGGGAGGCTGTTCGGGCAGTGCTGTTATTGACCTGAATACGGGTAATGCGGTAGGCTTGCATTTTGCCGGCCGTTTTCTTCAATCCAATTATGCGGTACCTACAGCACTGTTGGCGCAGAAACTGGATACTGTAAAGAATAAAAGACGGTAGTACCGGTATCGCCGGTGGAAAAGCCAACTCCAGGCAATAATGGGGCAACGCCGGCGCCGGCACCAGTAGTACCTGGGGTAAGCATACAAGGGGCGCTTATACGGTGACTATCCCCTTACAAATCACTGTTTCCCTGGGTGGCAATGGTACTATTACGGGTGTGGTGGGCAATACGACTACCGGAGCAGCTACGCCGGTAGCGCCCGAACCTGAGTCGGATGAATTTTTCACGGAAGGGCGTGCGGAGGATTATGCCGACCGTAAGGGGTATGATGCCGATTTCCTGGGCGAAGACTTCCATGTACCTTTGCCCCAGGTAATAAGTGATAAGCGGAAGAAGGATATCCTTACTTATGATGTAGATGGGGCTGCTGAACAGGTGTTGAGGTACCAGCATTTTTCGGTGGTAATGAGCCGTAGTCGCCGGGTTTGCCTGTTCAGTGCCGTGAACATCAATGGTGCGCGATCCAAAAGGCAGCCCGTGCCCCTGGCGTTTTGATCCGCGTATACCTCAGGAGGCCCAGGTCATGAAAGAATGTTATGGCAATGCGCCTAAATACAGCCGTGGACACATGACACGCCGGGAAGACCCGGTTTGGGGTCGTGAGGAAGAAGCATTACAAGGCAATGCCGATTCAATGTGTGTAACGAATACGGTACCGCAAATGCAAAGTTTTAATGCACCGGTATGGCTGGCTTTGGAAGATTATGCCTTGGCACATGCCCGGGAAGATAAAATGCGTATATCGGTCTTTACAGGTCCGGTATTGCGGCCCAATGATAAAGTGCAATTTGGCGTTAAGATACCTGAGCAATTCTGGAAGATCATTGTATTTGTGCATGATGAAACGGACAAACTTACTGCCACCGGTTATATGATGTCGCAGGAAGAACATATACCCGACCAGGAATTTGTATTTGGCGAGTTTGGTACGGCACAGGTCTCGATCGCTTCGATTGAAAAGAAGACGGGCTTATCATTCGGCAACCTGTCAGGACTTGATCCCATGAATGATGAAGCTGTTGGCGACCCTATACGGCCGTTGACTGATAAAAGTCAGGTAAGGTTTTAGCATTCATTATCCATTCACCAAACACCGTTGTAGCGGCTGTACTATGCACCCTGTTTTTGATTCATTGGTTTATCCCTGGCACCTGGATGAAGCACTGCGCTTTTATACGGTGTTGTGCCAGGCTTATCAGCAGACAGGTGATATAGATACATTTTATAAAAGCTGCGGGGTATATGTTACTGAATTACCTACCATCAACCCGGCGCAACCCTCTGGCGATCTCTGGAAAGAGGTATTGAATAAGTTATCTACGAAAAATAAATTAAAGAAACTTACTGAAGTATTGTTGGCGGATAATCCTGTTCAGCAGGTAATGGATGTGATACAACTGGTACAAAATGCGGTATCGGCCGTTGATGCCAGCGTCATCAATATTAACCTGGTTATTCTTGACCGGGCGGATCTAAGGCGAAACCTGGAATTGCTGGCCACTGAGAATGATCCGGTAAAAGTGTTGTTGATCAAGGGTGGACCGAAGAGTGGTAAATCGTATAGCAGGCATTTGTTTGAGTTAATGGCTACACAGCGGGGTGCTGAGGTGGTTTATCTCTATCGCTTTATAATAGTAGAATTGAGAGATGTATTGGAAGAGCTGTTTGCTACGGCAGGCGATGTGAAAGCGATACCTGATGGGGATACGACTGCGTCGGGTTGGTATGCGAAAGCATGTCGCCGGCTGCGTGATACAGCAGTGGCCAATAACAAACATATCTGGGTGGCCATTGATGACCTTGGTTTTATTGAAACAGGAGGCACACCAGAAGAGGTACGGAAAACGAATTCGATCATGGATCCTGAGATCAGGGATTTTTCGATCAGTTTGTGGCGCAAATGTCAGGACTGGCTTTCCGAAAGCATTTTAAACTGATGCTCATTAATTATCCATCGGGCAAATTGCCTACGAGTTGGTACCAGGAGTACCTGAGAGAAGAAATGTTGCAGGAATCGGATATTATAGAAACGCATATTGAAGACCAGATACAGCGATGGTGTCATGCCAATAAAAAACATGTATTGCCGGGTGATGTAACAAAAGCGGCGGTTGATGTGATCACGAAGGCCAATAATCCCGGGCCTGAGGATAACGATAAACCGCGCCTGGAACGGATCAAAGATGCTACCAGTCAATTACTCAAAACCCTTTAGTTAATACGATATGATCACTGGCGCCAATAGTATTTATGATTTTTACCAGTTCATGGATGCTTTGCAGAAAGCGGCCAGGGGGTGGTATTTCTGCAAACGATTGAAGAAGATCATGTAGTAAGCATTTCTACGGGCTGGCTGATCACAGATGAGTTGTTGGTAGCGCCTTGGAATGCCAATTGGCAGAATGGGGAGCTTCCTTGTCGTTTTGCCTGCCGATTTGCTGATGACAGTGAAAAACAGATGTAACCATTCATGTGCAGTTGATTAATGCGGTGGCATTACCCGGCAATAAAGAGCGTGATTTTGCTTTGTACCGGATGCCGCAGGCTTATCTGGGAAGGGCGATGCATCTATGTATGGATAGCTTGCAGGAAGGGGAAGGCGTTTTTGTACTCCAGTATACGGAGGGAGCTAGTAAGCTGAAGATTGCAGCAGGGCATTTGTTGCGCCTAGGCGAATTGGTTCAATATAGTGCGGATACTAATCTGGGAGCGAGTGGAGCTCCCGTTATCAATGCCAAGGGCCAGGTATTGTGCATGCATTTAGGAAGCATTTATAGCGATAACGAAGGACAATGGGTAAATACAGGTACAAGGTCTAATCATGGGGTCTCGCTGGAATCGCTGTTTACCCAGTTAAAAACATATAAGGACGAGTGGTTTGAAATAGCCAATTACCACCAACTGGCCATGTTGACTATTCAGGAAGCGGTGCTGCCTGCAGCAGAACTGGAATCTGTACCGTCGATGCCACCACGCGGTGTTAAAAAAGTATTCAACCCATAGTATCTCCTGTATTGCTACAAGCAGCCTTACAATGGTATATAGATCCTTCTACACTGAATGAAGGAGAGCAAAAGGAGCTTAAACCTTTTGTAATAGATGGCCATCCTAAAAAATGGGCTATGAAGCTGGAGGAAAGGCAACAACTTTTATCGGCAACTGGTTCTTTGGAGGTATTACGTACTACCTGGCATTCAATTCCCAAAGAGGAGGTGCCATCGGCATCCACTATGATCCGTGAAAAAGTAATTGAAGGGATACTGGAAGGACCGCCGTATGCGCTGGAGGCTATTGCAGAAGCGGAATTGCCCTATTGGCTACAGGCAGTACCCTGGTTTGATAATGCCATCACGGGATTGCCAACGCCTGCTGCCATTCAGCTTTCGCTGGAACAACGCCGAATGCGAAGCCGGTTGAGCATGGTGGCCGGGCCTGACTTCAGTGGCCGGCAGGAAGAGTTGACCACGATGCAAAAATGGTATGGGGAAAAAGAACAAGGCCCCTTGCTGATCACGGGCATTGGTGGAGTAGGTAAATCATCGCTTATTTCAAAATTCATACTGGATCAGCCACCAGCGACGGTGTTTTTCTGGCTTGATTTTGACCGGGCCGATCTTTCGCCCGATGATGGGGAGTCGGTGTTGGCTGTTATAGACCAACAGGCTTATGTACAATTAGAAGGGTATAAAAATGTCATTCCGAAAGAAGGGGGTTGGGAGCAACAGGCTGTACGATTGGGTGAAGCGATTGCCGGGGTGTTGTCTCCGTCTGATCCTGGCTTGTTGATGGTACTGGATGGATTTGAAGTAGCACAGCATACCAAGCGATACAATGAAATTTGGCAGGTGTTGGAACGCCTGATGCAGCAATTGCCCGAACTGAAAGTGATCGTAAGCGGCAGGGCGCCCGTCAAGTCCTTACAATTGATGGGCCGCAAAGCGGTGCCACTTCCATTAAAAGGAATGGATGCAGCAGCCTCGGCGGGCTGGCTCCGTGCACATCAGATCACGGATGAGACTGTCATTGCTGAAGTATACAGGATATCGAAAGGGGTACCCCTCATATTGAGGCTGGCGGCCAGGCTGGTAGAAAAAGGAGGCAATGTATTTGACCTGCCCAAAACCTTGCCCGAATCGATGATAGAAGGCTACTTGTATCAACGCATACTGGACAGGGTAATAGACCCCTTATTGCATCCGCTGGCGAAAGACCTGTTGGTGGTGAGGAAAGTAACGCTGCTGATGCTGGAAAAGGTATTTGCGGGCAGCATACCGGAAGGCAAAGAACCTGCAGAAGTATTTGAAGGCTTGATGCGTGAGATGGGACTGGTAAATGAAGCGGACCCGGGAGCTTCGATTGCGTTGCCGGCTGAAAGCGGAGAACTGCACTTAAGGTCGGAAGTACGGTCTGCCACCTTGAAGTTGTTGGAATTAGAGAATGCGGATCATGTGAAGGGCATTCACCAGAAAGCTATTGACTGGTATACTGGGCAGGATCAATCGATCGCCAGCAACCGGGCTGAATTGATCTATCATTACCTGCATTTGGGTGACATTATGAATGCGGAGGCTTTGTGGCAGGAAGACTGCCGGCTATTGCTTGCAGATGCGGAACCCGATTTTGTGGAAGGAGCCATCGCTGCCAAAGCCTGGTTAAAAACAAAATTAGAAACAACGCTGCCTGTCAATGCCGGTGGCCAGTTAAATACGGAATCCTGGGAATTGGATGCCCTGGGGCGTATTAAAGATGCGATGCTAAGAGGATTGGAAAGGATTGTACCTGATATACTGCAAGAGCAGGGACAGCGCAGTGCCAAAAGCCCACTATTGGTATATGATGCACTGGTACTGATGAAAAAGGACCAATTGGGGGATGCGTATCAACTGCTTGATGGCAACTCCACTCTAACCTTGCCCATACGGCTGCAAAGAACAGCGTTGAAAGCGCTCCTTGCAAGAAAACAAGGAAATATGCCGGCAACAGAGGATTGTCTTTTACTATTAGAGTCCATACTGCCTGAAAAAGTGGGTGATTTGTCTTTGCCCGTTTTGTTGTTGCGTGCGGCCCGTATCAGGTTGCAAGTGCTTTTTAAACAAGAGATGACCCTGTATTCGTTGATGAATGAAAACGGCAATGAACAAGGCGAATGGATCAAACGAAATATTCATCGCTTCCTGGTTCCTGCTGATGTCGTCATGTCGGTACTTTGTGATCAGTTGACGAATATTTCAGTAAAGCAGGAATCCTTTACGGCCTTACTGGATGTTCCCTATGGTCCTTCAGGTTTGCAGGAGTTTAAAAGTTTGCTGAACCGGAAAAGAACGAGGAGTACCGGTTATAAATATGAAATACTACCACCCAATGCAAATGTAGCTGAGGCGGAATCCTATTGGCGGAGCATGCTGGAGGAGCGGATGCAGAAATTAACGAAAGAAGACCCGCTTCCGGAGGGCCATCAACAATTGATCATCAGCCTGGCGCTTGCGGGACTCAAAAAGTGGATGTTGGCCACCAATGACCTGTACCTGGCACAGGCTACGGATTATTTAATGGAAAGTAAGACGCCCAATGAATGGGCGCCCCTTGCCCTGGTCAACGCTTTTGCGGCCCTCAGGGGTGAACAATTGGAGTTTTCCCGTTTTAAAATGGCGGGTACCGACCGGTTTATTGCTACGGTTATCAATCCACGTAATAAAGACATGCTGTCAGCCCGGTTGCCGGTTTCGGATGACGCGTTGAAATTGGCAATTGATGTATTAATAGCCGACCAGGCTGGATCTTATGTTGATAACTTACAGACGCTAAGGGGAAAGATCGTGGAGACTGTACCGGGCGGGCAGCCCAAAAAACGGTTGCCCCTGGGAGTGATCCGTGAAATGCCGCCGGAGTCTGGTCCGCTCGCTTTACTGATATTGGGTCCCGATCCGCTGGAGGAGTTATGCCGTTTGCAATTGGGATTGCCTGCAGATTTTGAATGGTAAAAGAAAAGGTCCATGATAGATATCTTTGCCCCCTGGTATATCCGTTCGATGATCCCCAGGGGTGGAACTGCGCCGGTTGCTATCCGAGCTCTTTATTACCAATGAGGAGGCCCTGGATATTGCACAGCAGGCTGGTTTGAAAAGGTATAAGCTGAATACGGGGCAAGCGCCTTATTATCTGTGGAAGCAAATATTGGAAATGGCATCCAGCGAGCAACGCTTGCGTAAGGTGGTGGAAACGGCTGCCGGCTTTCTGCACCAGGAACATCCTTCGCTGCCCTTTTTTACTGCCTTACTGGCCCAGGAAACGCCCATCATCATGGCGCAGCTTCCACGAAACAAGGATGGTTCCACCAATTTCATTAATAGTACGGACCTGGTAACAAGGCCGGAGGCCTTATTATATTACGATGACCTTACGCTCCAGGTTGGCCGGATACCAGCGCTTATCGGTAGTTTGCAATTACTGCAGCAACTGGCGCCGGCTGTTTGCCACCTGTTGATCGACTTTAATGGCCTGATAAAACATGGAACGGGTTTTCGCATAGGCAATAACTTATTGCTAACCAATTGGCATGTGGTACATGATGAGCAGGGAATGGGTGCCACGAGCATTACAGCCGAATTTGGGCATGAAGACGATGGCCAGGGGGATTTAAGAATACGGTAAGGTTGTCCTGCCGGCATGATAATGTGGTATCTGATAAAAATGATGACTGGGCCGTTATAACGGTTACGGCGGCTATGGATGCTGGCTGGCCCATCATAAAGTTGTCGGATGCGGTTGATCCTGAATTGCATACGCCTGCTTACATCATACAACATCCTGAAGGACAAAGTAAACGAATTGGTTTTGTGCGTAACCAGGTGGCCGATTTTACCGACCGGGTAGTGCATTACCTGACCGACACACAGGAGGGATCATCCGGCGCCCCTGTATTTAATGGTGATGGGAAATTAATTGCGTTGCACCATGCGGGTGGGAGGCCACAGCAGATACCAGGCCGTTCTCCGGTGAAAAAGAATGAGGGTATCCGTATTGCCCGAATCTTGACAGCCTTACAACAACAAGGAGTTGTCATTGCTTAACAAGTCATACGCCCTGTTGCAAACGGTAGCTGCCATAGGTTGACCTTTTTCGGGCATAGCTATAATTTTTGAAACGTAGTATTACTTAATCTTTTTACTGAGATCAATAAAATATAGATCTGTACTGCCTGTTTTATTAACTGAATAGGTTGAGATATAATTACTTACTGACAAGTACGTATGTTTTTTTGTAGGCTTGTCAAAAAAATACGCGTTGCAGTATATTATCAAATTTGCCTATTTTTATAAGGCTTATTTGAATCGCTACTTATTTAATCCTTACCAGGTAACACACTGACTCCATTCTGAAGCAACTACCACTAACCCATGCCGTTGGCTAAGCAGCTTGTACCCTTTTAGCCTTTCCGGATTCCCTAACTGGTTATTGATTCTGTTTAGCACCTGATTGTCGTTGTTAAAAAGTGCATGCTTTTTTAGCATTGATCTTCTTTGTCATTATATAAAACCTAAACATTCAATTATGCAAGGAACTATGGCAGTTGTTACCTGCTGGGCTGCAGATTTTGCACCCAAAGGCTGGGCTTATTGCAATGGGCAACTACTGCCTATTGCTCAAAACCAGGCCTTATTTTCCCTGTTAGGGACAACCTATGGAGGGAATGGAACTACAAATTTTGCGTTGCCGGACCTTCGTGGCCGTTCTGTGGTAAGCCAGGGAAATGGACCTGGCTTGTCGGGCTACACTTTAGGGCAACAGGTAGGGAATGAGAGTACTACGTTAGTCATTAATAATATGCCTATCCATGCGCATGCGGGGAATACCAATTATTACCTGCAGGGCGATGGTGTATCATCCGGTGAATCGAATGTTGAGAATAATTACCCGGGCAATTTTGCGGGGGCTTATGCGCCTAATCCGACAGCCAGTGTGAATATGCTGGAGCCTGCTTATGCGGGTACTGTATCAGCGGTTGGCGGCACGCAACCATTTTCGGTGTTAATGCCTTACCTGGTTATTAATCATATCATTTGCTTACAGGGCATTTACCCCAGCCGTAATTAAGCTCACTATCTATCACCCTTACAATTTTTAATCATGTTTGTGGATCAATACTTATCAAACGTTACCATATTTGCCGGCAATTTTGCTCCCCGTGGATGGGCTTTTTGCCAGGGGCAATTAATGTCTATTGCAGAGAATACGGCGCTTTTTTCATTAATAGGAACTACCTATGGAGGCGATGGGGTTCAGACTTTTGCTTTGCCCGATCTTCGTAGTCGTGTAGCCGTTCATGCCGGACAAGCGCCTGGCAGGCCAACGTACGTCCTTGGCCAGGCGGCTGGTACAGAGAACGTAACTTTATTACTTAGTAACCTGCCTAATCATACGCACCCTTTTGTGAGTGCCACGGGTAAACCACAAGCCAATAGTGCGGTAGGAACGGTAGCCAGTCCGATCAATGCAGTGTCGGCACAATTGGCGGCTGTTGTTTACAATACTGCGAGCTCAGGGTCGGTGATGGGTATATCTACCTGTAATGCCGTTACACCTTCTACCGGGGGCAGTACTCCCATGCCTATTTTATCGCCTTACCTGGCGATGAATTATATCATTTCGAAAGAAGGTATTTTCCCATCACGCAACTAAGTCTTTGATACAACATTTAACTAACATTCTTTAAAGCATATAATTATGGACGGAGTTATTGGTTATGTAACCGGCTTTGCCGGCAATTTTGCTCCACGGAGCTGGGCATTATGTCAAGGGCAAATAATGGCCATTGCTCAAAATACAGCTTTGTTCTCCATTCTTGGAACAACCTATGGTGGTAATGGTCAAACAACCTTTGGCCTCCCCGACTTGCGGGGAAGGGCTGTTGTAGGTGCTGGTCAGGGACCAGGTTTAAGTTCTTATTCATTGGGTCAGGTAGGAGGTACTGAAACCAATACAATGACCTTGTCCACTATGCCCGGCCATAGTCACCCGGTTATTATGAAGATCACACCGGGTGCCAATACTACACCGGATAGCAATTTGCCTACTGCCGGGGTGTATGCCACACCGATCACAGGCGAGCAGCTTTATTCGGGCGGTATTACAGGTGCTATGAAAACTTATCCTGGCACAATTGTAACAGGAAATTCACCAGGAGGTTCTACACCTTTTTCTATCCTGCATCCGGTAATGGCCCTTAATTACCTGGTTTGTTTGCAGGGTGTATTTCCTGCGAGAAACTAAGGGAATCACTATTCATTTTTTAAACTGCTTATATGTCGCTTGTTGCGGGACTTTTGTTACCCCGGTCTACTGATTATCCCGCTCTGGGATTTGATATCCTGGATGGACTTCGATATAACTTAAAAGGAACCGGGCAAGAGGATGCCCGGTTCCTTACAGAAAATATTGGGTATGGTGAAGATCATGACCTGAATTATGCCAAGGCTGAAAAGTTAGTATTACAGGACAATGTTGATGTGGTCATTGCTTATTGTAGCGCTGCCAATGCCGAGCCCCTCTATAATTTGGCAGGTATATCAGGCAAACCATTTATATTTTTAGATGCCGGTATGCAATTGCCGGAAATGGCCCCTCACCCTAATTGTTATTATATTTCCTACAGGGTATACATGCCTGCCGCCTGGCAGGTTTTATGGCAGGCCATCAAAACCGGAAGGTATTGATGGCTACCTCTTTTATGATGGTGGTTATCGCGGCCCCTGGGGGTATACGCGCGGACTGGAAGCTGCCGGTGGGTTGATTTGTGGCAACTACGTAAGCGGATACAAGGAAGCAGAATTCAATATTGACATGTATATGGAACTGCTTCATCATTCAGGTGCGCAATCGGTGGCAGCCTGTTTCAGCAGTTACCTGGCCAACTTGTTTATTAAAGCGCTGAAAGAGAAAGAACCATCGGCCATTGCTTTGCCTTTTTATTGTTCACCTTATATGGCTGAAGAAATACTGCTCTCCCAATGTGATTTTCCGGGTGGTACTTTCCATGCTATTGTGCCCTGGGGTACCAGCCTGCAGGGAGAAGAGCAAACGATATTCAAAGAAACGATACGCCGGGAGAAAAACAAGGCTGCCAATATCTTTCATTTACTGGGCTGGGAAGCTGGCATTGTTTCGCAGCAAGTAGTACAGGCTGGTATAAACTCGCTCAAGGGCTTTGCTTATAACAGTCCACGGGGCACCGTTACCATCCACCCGGTTACCCAGCACACCTATGCGCCTTTGTATAAGGGCGAGATCGTTGTTGGTGAAGGAGGTAATGCGCCTTGCAAATACCGGAAACGATTGCGGTATTGGCTGATGATCATGCCCAGGTGCAGAACGATAGACCTGAATCAGGCTCGGGTTGGAGGAACAATTATTTATGTATTTAACCTATGCGTATAGCTATACTTTGTAATGACAGGATCGCTTTGCCGGCATTGGACCAGTTGTTGGCTACAGGGCTTGTGGTGGCTGTGGGCGTTCCATTTGGGAATCATGCGATCCGTACACTTATTGAAGGGCGATGTAAGCAGGTAAATGTATTGCTTCAGGAGTTTCATAAGAAAAGCATGGGCGCCGAATTGCAGCAATGGATTGGCCAATACGTACCAGATGTGGTGTTGGTCAAAACCTTTCCCTTCCTGATCCCTGCTGAGGTAATACGGTTGCCCCGCTATGGCTTCATTAATTTTCATTATGCGCCCCTGCCGGAATGGAGAGGGGCTAATCCATTGTTTTGGATGATCCGTAATCAGGAAACGACGGGCGCTGTTACGGTACATGAAATGAATGAAACGTACGATGCAGGCCCGGTGTTGTTACAACAACCTGTGCCACTGACGCCTGATGTGAACTTTGGGCTTTTCTATACACAATTGGCCTATGCGGGCGTGCATGTTACCGGTATGCTGTTGAATGGATTGCTTACGGGCACTTTGCAGAAAAAGAACAGGACCATTCCAGGGCCAGGTGGTATAACAGGCCTTCACCCGCCGACCTGTTTATTAACTGGGCCATCATGGATGCGGGCGAAGTAAATGCCCTGGTGAATGCCTGCAATCCCTGGAATAAAGGAGCAGCAACGCGGTGGAATGACTGGCTATTTGGCATCAGTCATGCTACTGTTGTAGCATTTGCCGGTGATGGTAAACCACCCGGCACTGTTATTTCGATCAATGCCCGGGAAGGTCTGACCATTGCCTGTAAAGGGGGACAAGCCATCAGGGCCGAAGTGGTGTACTGTGAAGAGGGGTTTTATCCCGGTCATAAACTAGCAGCCTTTGGACTACAGGAAGGACATTGCCTTTCCTGAATAAGAATAAAAATGTAAAACCATCCAAATGAGACATAAAATACTTACTGTAATTCCATTATTGTTGATTGTTATTTTAATGCATTTGCCGGGAAGTTTGCAGGCGCAGACCTGGGGCTTCCGGAATGGCTGGGGTACTGTTACTCCTGGCCAGGAAAGAGGATTGGCCACAGCAACTGATGCTGCCGGTAATGTGTATATGGCCGGTATTTATACCGGGGCTATTGATTTTGGCACAGGGCCTTTGCCCGCCATTGCCCCGAATGAAGGTTTTATCGCAAAATTCAATACGTCTGGAGTTTGTGTTTGGTCTATTGGTATAAGCGGCTCTGGAGGAGGTAATGACGCTGTGACGTCTATTACTGTAGATGCTGCCGGCACTACGGTATATGCGGGTGGTACCTTCAATGGTGATATCACGATTGCACCTATACCCACGATTACCAAAACGGGCATTACCGGTTTTATTGCCAAATTGAATGCTGCCAATGGTCAGGGGTTATGGATCAATACGATTGATGGCACCGGCTCGGAGACTGTGCAGGGGCTTTGCCTGGATGCCACGGGTAATGTATATGCATCGGGTACTTTTCCTACTGGTGCTGTTTTTGGAGCCCTGGGCGCGAAGACAGCCAATGGAGGTAGTTCTACCGATCTATTTGCAGCGCAACTAAACCCTGGTACAGGCGCCTTTAACTGGGTGAGTACTGGCGGTGCATTTGAGAGTACAGATAATGTGCAAGGAAGTGGCATTGCCTGGGTATCGGCCTCTAATGAAGTCGTAGTAGTGGGTAGTTATAATAGTGCTACTGCTACTTATTCGACTACCACACCCGCCTCTAACTTTGTTCTCAACAATGCCGGCTCGGTGGATATTTGTTTTTAAAGCTCAATGCTTCTACAGGTGCATTTACCAATGCTATAGGCGTGGGAAATACCGGCCTTGATGATGGTGTGGCGTGTGTTTTTGATCCATCTACACAGGATATCATGGCGGCAGGTTATTATAACAGTGCTACCCTTCAATTTGGTACTAACACGCCACTTACCAATGAAGGAAATTTTGATGCCTGGTATGTACGGTATAATCCCGCTACCAATTTATTTGTATGGTCTAATGGGGCCGGAGGAAGTACTGGCGGTTCCGATAGGGCCTACGATATTACGACCAATGGTACAGGTGCTATTTTTGTAGTAGGCACTTTCCGGGGTGTATTTGATATTCCCACTAACCTTCCCGCGTTTACATTAAACAACACTAATATTGCTGATGATATATTCCTGGCCCGTATCAATGCCGCAGATGGCAATGGTCAATTGCTGGCACAAGGGGCAGGACCTGCCGGAAACACGATAAGCAATGTAGGTTTTTCCTGTACTGCAGGCGCCAGCGGCAGCATCTGGATCGCCGGCAGCTATAGCAATAATATTACGCTGGCTCCTTTGGCTCCGTTGGCTGCTGTAGGCGGCACGGCCGATATATTATTAGCGAGGTATAATGATCCGGTGCTGACAGCTACTCAATCGCAAACGGATGTAACCTGTAATGTGGGTTGTAATGGTACGGCTACGGTTACCCCTTCGGGTGGCGTTGCACCTCTTACCTATACCTGGGTAGGCAGTGCAAGTACTACGGGTACAGCTTCCGGCCTCTGCGTAGGGGCCACGCCAAGCGTTACGGTAAAAGATGCTATTGGTCAAACGGTGTCCAAGAACTATACCATCACCATGCCAGCTACTTCACTGGCTACAGCCAATACCACGAATACTACTTTTGTGGTGTCTGCTTCTAATAATAATATTTACGATGCCACCTGTAAGCTCATCACTACGGTGGTACCCAATGGGGCCAACCCGGTAAGCGGTACGGTGGCAGCGCGGGTATGGTTTGAAGCAGGTGTACCCGTGTTTGGCGGCACACCGTATGTAGCCAGGCACTATGAGATTGCACCGGCTACAGGTGCTGCTACAGCTACTGGCCGTATTACCTTGTACTATACGCAGGCTGAATTTACTGCCTTCAATGGTGCTCCCAATACACCGGCTAAATTGCCTACAGGCCCTGGTGACGCTGCCGGCAAAGCCAATGTGCGATTTACCAGGTATGGCGGCGTGAGCAGTAACCCTGCTACCGGATTGCCCGCTACTTATGCTGGGGCTGGTACTATAATTGATCCTGTAGATGGCGATGTGGTTTGGAACGCTACGCTTAGCCGTTGGGAGATCAGCTTCAATGCAGTTGGCTTCAGTGGCTTCTTCATGCAAAGCTCTTTCGCGGTATTGCCGGTTTCCTGGGTATCTGTCAATGGTTTGCTGAACCAGCAGGGTCAACCTGTTATCAGTTGGAAGGTACAAGAGCAGGATGTGGCTTCTTATAGCATAGAAAAATCCATTGATGGTCAGCCTTATACTTCCATTGTAACTATTTCCTCTAAAGGGGATGGCGAAAATGAATACAGCTTCCAGGAGTTACAGGCACTAAGTGGAAAAGCCAATTACCGGATCAAACAAACAGATCACAACGGCCGTGTTACTTATAGTAAGGTATTGCTGTTGAAGAGTGACCGGAAAGGATGGATAACTCTGTATCCCAACCCGGTTAAGCGAACAGCTATCTTAAATGTAACGGATAAGGAGTTGCTGAATACGGTAGCCCGCTTGTACGATGGTACGGGCAGGGAAGTACAACGCATACAAATAACCCAAAGTGTGACCACAATACATATGGATCAACTCAATGCAGGTGTATATACGCTGAAATTGATGAATGGGCAAACGATGAGGATACTGAAGGAGTAAAGAGTTGGAATACTGAATACAGGAGACAGCATATAGGATACAAAATATAGCATTTAGAATCCAGAATGGTTGCAGGGCTTACCTGCTCCTTCTGGATTCTTTTTTGCGTATTTTGTTTCTTACTCACCTTTTTTCATGCTCATGTACTCGGTGGGTGTGATGCCAAATTGTTTGAGGAAATTACGGCCGAAATTATTCTGTGAGTTGTAGCCTACCATATCTGCCACTTCGTATATTTTATACTGGCCAACTGCCAGCATTTCCGCTGCTTTTTTCAACCGGGTAATATTGATCAGCTCATTGGGGGTGAGGTTGGAGATGGCCTTGATCTTACGGTATAATGTGGGGCGGCTCATATTCATTACCCTGGCCAGCTTTTCAACATCCAATGCTGTATCTTCCAGGTGATGGCAAATGGTTTCATTGAGGCTTTCCAGGAATTGTTCATCGGCGCTGGAATAGGCCATACTCTTGATATGTACCAGGGGTGAGTTGGCAAAGTATTCCCTTATCTTACTGCGGTTGGTGAGCAGGTTGGCCACCTGTACCTGCAGGTGCTCGGGTGAGAAAGGCTTTTCTATATAAGCATCGGCTCCCAGCTTCAGCCCTTCGATCTTTGATTGGAGGGTATTTTTAGCAGTGAGCAGGATAACAGGGATATGGCTAAAATCGAAATTTGTTTTGATCAGCCGGCACAACTCAAAGCCATCCATGACCGGCATCATCACATCGCTGATCACCAGGTGTACAGCTTCCTGGGATAGTATGGACAATGCTTCTTGTCCATCGGTAGCGGTTAGTACAGTATAAGCTTCTCCCAGTTCATTGGCCAGGAATTCAAGGATCTCCTCATTGTCATCAACCAGCAGTATGGTGGGCCTCATGGTATAGCAGGTTATTGGGTTACTGAAAATTGAGTGTTGTCATTGGGCTCCCCGGCACCTGCACTGTTTCCGGTGCCAGTGAGTGGTAAGCTGACCACGAAAGTGTTCAATTCATTAGACTGTTCTTTCAGGTACAGGTTGCCTTTATGTAATTGTGTCAGCGACCGGGCCAATGCCAGGCCAATACCGGTACCCTTTTGCTTTTCTGTTTCCTTTAACCGGAAAAAAGGTTCAAATATTTTTCCTTCATGTCCTGTGGAATGAGGTAGCCGTCATTGGCTACTTCGATAGTAAAGTATTGATCAGTTGGTTCAACAGGCAATAGCTGCACCTGCACTTTGGTTCCCGCATATTTAATGGCATTACTGAATACGTTGCTGAATATCTTATTCAGTGCATCCAGGTCGGCCAAGGTATTTAAAGGAGCTGCCGGAAGGTCCATGTTGAAGGATAAATTGCGTGCCTCGGCCAGGGTTTTGAAATTGGCATACATCTCTTCCAATAATTCGGAAATATTGATGGGGGTAAAAGTCAGGCTAAAGCCCTTGGTTTCTGTTTGCCTGAAATCGAGCAATTGATTGGTAAGGTCTATCAGCCGGTCGGTATTGCGCTCCATGATGCGGAGATTGCTCTGCCATTCAGGAGCGCCATCCGATCTTTTGATCACTTTCTCCAAAGGGCCTTTGATTAAGGTAAGGGGTGTTTTTATTTCATGGGCTACATTGGTAAAGAACGCTATTTTGGCCTGGTACAACTCTTTTTCTTTTTCATGCTCCAATAGTTCCATCTTACGTTTGTTCCTTTCTTCTGTTCTGCGGTGGTAATGCCGGATGATGTAAAGTACGATCAGGATCACGAGCAGGGTATACAGGAGATAAGCTGCTATGCTGGCCCAAAAGGGTGGCAGGATGCGTATTTGTAGTTGTAATACGCGGCTATTCCAGGCGCCACTGTTATTGGCGGCCTTGACCATGAAATGATAGGTGCCTGGGGCGAGACCGGTAAAATATACCTTTCGGTTAGTGGCGAGGTGTGTCCATTCTTTATCCAGGCCTTCCATTTTATAGGCATATTCTGTCATTTCGGGAGCAGTGTAACCCAAGGCCGCGAAATCAATACTGAAGGATGACTGGGTATGCTGTAAAGTAATTTGTTCGGTTTGCAGGATGGATTGGGTAAGGGACGAGCCTTGCGATCTGATGCTGAGTTCTTTGTTGTTAACCTGGAAGCCGGTAATATAAACGGGGGATAAAATTGTTTTGGGTAAACTCATCCGGGTTGAAGCTGATCAATCCTTTTACGCTTCCAAAATACATACGGCCCTGCTTATCCTTGTACCCGGAACTATAATTGAATTGATCACTTAATAGTCCATTGGCTTTGGTAAAAACTTTCATGGCGCCGGTTACAGGATTAAAACAGGTTAGTCCCCGGGAAGTACTGATCCATAAATGTTTCTTGCCATCCTCCAGTACTTTAAACACAAAATCACTGGGTAGTCCATTCTGGGTGGTATAACGTTTTACTGTTTTACCAGCAGGGTTGTACAGGCATAAACCACCACCTTCGGTAGCAAACCATAGGTTATGGTAGCTGTCCTCAAAAACATTATTGATCAGGTTGCTGGGTAGGCTGTTGGCATTGTGAGGATCATGTAGTAGTTGCCCATGTATTCCGCTGGTTGTATTGTAATAGTGTACGCCACTGCCCAGTGTGCCCAGCCATATAGTTCCATCCCGGTCCTCCAGGATACTATAGATAAAAAGATAACCGGGGGCTTCCTGAACAGGTATAAAATGATCACCTTTCTTTTCATACTTAAACAATCAAGGGGGTGCCCGCCAGTATCTCACCTGCCCGGGTTTGGAATAAAGTGAGTATAAAATTGCCCCGGAAAGATGAGGCACCCCCACCACCTGAATAATGCCTGATCACTTTACCAGTGGCAATATCCATTACATCCAGCCCATGTTCAAAGGTGCCAATCCACAATTCTTTACCTACTGCGAGTATACCATGAATATTGGAATAGGAAATACTGGTTCGATTGGCGCCGGGAAGGTAATGTGTGATCTTTCCGGAAGTCTGATCCATTTTATTCAATCCCCGTCTTCGGTGCCTATCCAAAGATGGCCATATTGGTCTTCACAGATCTCGCGGACGGCATTGCCGCTAAGGGTTGAAAGGGTATTATCGGGAAAGAATTTTTGAAAGGAAGTGTATTGATGGGGGTAATAGTTGACGCCTCCGAAATAAGTGCCTGCCCATATTCCTCCTTCTTTGTCCTTGCAGAGGGAATATACTGCATTGTCAGAAATGGAGTAGGGGTCATTGTATTTTTACGCAGGTTGATAAAGCTATTGTCCCGGATATTGTAAATATAAATACCCGACTCTGTGGCGATCCAGTATTCATCACCACCGTAATGGATAAAGTCACGGCCATAAACTTCGGTACCATCGCCATTGTAGGTAAGGATATCCTTGTAGGTACGGCTGGCTATATCGAAGCATTTTATGCCCTGGTTGGAAGTGGCTATGAGTAAGGAACCTTTACCGGTATCATAAATATCATCGATCCATTTGGAAGGGGAGGAGCGTGAATGATTAAAAACATCTGTATTGGTAAACTGATTTGCCCGGCTATCGTAATGTTGTACCTGCCCTTCGGAAGTAGCTGCCCATAATTCATCATTAGCCAGGATGCAAATAGAGGATATCTCGGTATTGCTGTTGCTGATGAGCTGGGGCAAGGTATCCTTCAATTCATTGTAACGATACAGTTTTAATCCCACAACAAACCAAAGGTTGCCAGTATTGTCAGAAGCCAGGTCGCGCACATCTGACCAGCCGGTGTTTTTATGAAACGGAAACTTTCGGTAGCTGCATTGAAGCGATACAGTCCTTCGCGGGTACCTACCCAAAGAATGCCTCTTTTATCTTCATGCAGGCTGTAGGCAAAATTATTGCCCAGGCTATTGCTGTCGGCAGGATCGGGACGGAATACTTTGAAGCTGATGCCATCAAAGCGGTTAATACCATCTTTCGTACCAAACCATATAAACCCTTTCTTGTCCTGTACACTGCAAAAGACGGTATTATTGGAAAGGCCATTCTCTACCTGGTAATGCCTGAAATAATAACCCTGTCCATACCCTTGGGGAGTACAGGCAAAAAGCAGGGCAATCGTTATGCAAATGACACAATTTTTCAAGCAGCGTGCATGGGTATTTGCACAAATATAATGAGATATAAGCCTCGTGTTGCATGATCCTTTCAATTCAGGTGATTGTTCAACCTGGGCTACCATCCAGTGCTGCTTTGTGCAAATTCGTATTAGCACTGGTACTCAGCCAATTCGTAGTATTTATGCAAACGCCCCCACCTATTTGAGACGTTTTGCCTAAACAATGAGACGAATAATACCGTCCGGGAAAAAGAATATTCCAAAATTTACAAACGAATGCTGCACAGGTGCATATTGATGGCCTGAATAAACTCATTCATGCAAAGGTTTACGTTGTTTATTCACTAACAATTAACTGCCATATGAAATTAGTAACCAGGTGTTTCCCCGCGGGAAACAGGCAATCCTTATTGTCATTGCCTGCAAAAATACTGATCCTGCCTTTCCTGCTCCTTTCAGTAGCCGGGTTAGCCCAAAATAAGATACCTGTTTCGGGTATTGTGGTAGATAGTGCCGGAAAAGGTATTTCAGGTGTTACGGTAACAGAAAAAGGTACGAAAAACATTATTGTCACTGCGGACAATGGCGCATTTTCCATCAACGTGGCAGGCACCAATTCGGTACTTAATTTTACCTATGTTGGCTTTGGCACCAAAGAGGTAAGGATAGGTAATCAAACTCAGTTAAACGTATCTCTTGAACAGGCCAATGCCGATCTGGGTGAAGTGGTGGTAGTGGGGTATGGTTCAAGGAAAAAGGAATCATTGACGGGCGCTATTTCTACGGTAACCTCCAAAGACCTGGAGCGTGTGCATGGTGGCGCCACGGTTAGTTCGGGATTGGCGGGTAAATTACCTGGTGTAACGTTCCGTATGCCCGATGGACGTCCGGGCGCCAGTGCCAGTATTCAGATCCGGAATATGGGTGATCCGCTCTATGTAATAGACGGTATTCAACAGGATGCAGGGCAGTTCAATAACCTGGCTCCGAATGATGTGGAAAGCATCACGATCCTGAAAGATGCTTCTGCGGCCATTTATGGGGTACGGGCAGCTAATGGGGTAGTGGTGGTAACCACTAAACGTGGCAGGACGGGTACCCGCAATACGATTAATATTGATGCTTATACTGGTTGGCAAAATTGGTCACGATTTCCTAAAACTGTGAATGCTTATGAGTGGCAGCTGGGTGTATTGGAAGCCGACATGAACCGGGTGAACCCTTCTACGAATATGACGAAAGAAGAACTGGCGAAGTGGAAGCAAGGTACGGAATATGGCTACCGCAGTTTTGATTGGTACGATTTTATTGTAAAAGGCAATTCTCCTCTTACTTCCATGAATGTAAATGCTACGGGAGGATCGGAAAGGATCAACTATTACCTGTCTGTTACCCGCCTCGACCAGAACTCTGTACTGGGTCGTGAATTCACTTTCAAACGCACGAACGTACAAAGTAATATTGATGCCAGGATCACCAACCGCTTTAAAGTTGGTATGCAGATCAATGGCCGGGTGGAAACACGCGATAATCCAGGGGTGCCAGGGGAGATGATTACTGGGCGCCTCGTTTTGCCCTATTCCGCAACCGCCCTTATGAACGGCCTTTTGCCAATGATAACCCGGAATACCTCAACGATATTGGTCACAATGCGGAAAACTGGGGCCTGCTCAATAAAGCCAAATCGGGTTATTGGCACCAGGACTGGCGGGTGATCCAGTTGAATTTTAATGGAGAATATACTACGCCTATCAAGGGGCTGACGATACAAGGAAAATATTCTTATTACCTGGCAGATATGGTGACGAATGGGCATGAATATACGTATGATGCATATACATTTAACCCGGCAGACAGTACGTACAAAAGAACGGGCGGTAGTGATAATCCCTGGCGGGAGCGGATCGTTGAAAAGGTATTTAACCAGGTTGTTCAGTTGCAGGCCAACTACAGCAATACTTTTGGGCGGCATACGGTAGGCGCCACCCTGGCCAGTGAACGTATTGATAGGAGGAATATCAGGACCTTCCAACATGCGGTGCCCAGTATCAATGAACTGCCCAACCTGCAGTTTCCAGATATGGATGCCAATAATTTTGAGGATTATGACCGGCAGGAAGCCCGTTCGGGGTATATAGGGCGTGTGAATTATAACTATGACAATAGGTATTATATTGAGTTTTCCGGTCGCCGGGATGCTTCCTGGAAATTTGCACCTGGCAAACGGGTAGGGTATTTTCCCAATGTTTCGGCCGGTTGGAGAATTACCTCGGAACGGTTTTTTCAACGAATGACAGGTGGCAATAGTATACTTACTGATCTTAAGCTCAGGGTCTCTTATGGTCAGTTGGGTGATGACAATGTTCCCGGCCTCGGGCCATTTGATTACTTATCGGGTTATAACTACAATGTAGGCCGCTCGATCTTTAATGGTACAACTGTATTAGGCGCTCGCAACCGGGGTGTTCCCATTACCAACATCAGCTGGTTTGTAAGTACCATTACAGATATCGGTGCCGACTTCTCCCTGTTGAATGGACGTTTAACGGGTTCTGTGGATTATTTCTATCGTAAGCGAACGGGTTTGCGTGGCCGTAAATATGATGTACTGGTTCCTTCGGAGTTGGGTTATGGACTGCCTGATGAGAATGTGGAAAGTGATGCCGTGATGGGAGCCGAAGGTTCATTAAATTATACAGGATCTATTGGTGAGGTGAAGTTCAATGTGGGGGTAACCTGTCATTTGCCCGTAGCAAATTCCTTAATTCTTATAAACCGGTGTATGGTAATTCCTGGGATAAATATTTCAGGGGAAGGGAAAACAGGTGGAATGATATTTATTGGGGATATGAAGTGATTGGTCAGTTCCAATCGCAGGATGAGATCAATGGCTATGATGTAAATATTGACAATGAAGGTAACAGGACGCTGCTGCCTGGCGACCTGATCTACAAAGATATCAATGGTGATAAGAAGATCGACGGATACGATGTTCGGCCTATTGGGTATGCTGCCAATAAGAATCCCAATGTGAATTTTGGCTTCACTTTGTCGGCCAGTTTCCGGGGATCGATTTTACGGCCGATTTCTCGGGCGGTTCCATGTATACTTATGGACAGCACTGGGAAATGAAATGGCCTTTCAAAATGGGGGCAACCTGCTGCGTCAATTCTTCGACAGCCGTTGGCACCGGGAAGATCCGTTTGATGTGAACAGTAAATGGATTCCGGGGAAATACCCCGCCTTACGTTTCAACCAGGGAGGACATAGTAACTACCGGGATGGACAATGGAACTCGACGTTTTGGACCACCAATGTAACCTACTTGCGGGCAAGGACGATTGAGATTGGTTATACGCTGCCCAAAGCCTGGATGCAAAGAGTGAAACTGAATAAGGTGCGGTTCTATGTAAACACGTACAACCTCTTTTCGATCGATAACTTAAAGGATATTGGGGTAGAACCGGAAGTGATGGACCCCAATGGGTTGCAATATCCACAGAACAAGTTTATAAATGTTGGCGTCAACCTATCCTTCTAACTACACAATTGCACTGCAATATGAAAAGTATTTTTCAGCCATCCTATTATCTGCGGCCCTGCTGGGTACGGGATGTACCAGGGAAAGTGATTTTCTGGATAAAAAGCCTACGGACATCCTGTTGGATGAGGCGGTATGGAAAAGCAAAAAACTGGTATTGAATGTACTGGCAGATCTCTATGACCGCATACCCAACTTTCAGGGTATTGATGGTTATTGGAACTATGGCAACTTTAATGAAGCATTCATCTCCCGTAATGGGGACCGTTGGCGCTTTGAAAATTCGGATTGGAACTATGGTGAGTGGGGTATGTGGGACTATGGGTATATGCGGGATCTCAACATTGCCATAGGCAAACTCGGAAAAGCCACTGAATTGGGTGAAGGAGACCGGAACTTATTTCTGGGTGAAACGCGTTTTTTTGCGGGCCCTGCTTTACTTTGAAATGGTAAAGAGAATGGGTGGGGTGCCGTTGATCACAGAACCGATGACGTATGATTTCAGCGGCGACCCTACACCGCTGCAGCATCCCCGGGCAAAAGAGGCAGAACTGTATGATTTTATTATCAGTGAGCTGGAGGCTGTAACTACTTTGTTGCCAGATGCGCCCGGTGATAAAACAAGGGCCACGAAGGGCACTGCGCAGGCTTATATCAGCCGCATTGCGCTTTATGCAGGTTCCATTGCAAAATATGGGGCTTCTACACCCTCTGTTACTTTGCCGGGCGGGGAAGTAGGTATACCTGTTTCAAAAGCAACTGCTTATTATACAAAAGCATTGGCAGCCGCGAAGGCTGTAAGCGGTTATTCACTGTATATGAAAAAGGGGTGACCTGCCGGATAACTTTGCGAGCCTCTTCCTGGATAAAGGAGCTAACCCGGAAGTGATCTTTGCGGAAGACTATAAATTGAAAAGTGGTAAAGTACATGGGTATACGATCGACAACCAGCCTATGTCGATGACGGAAGAGAGTTTTGGCGGGGGCTCAATCCTGCATTAAACCTGGTACAGGAATTTGAATTGCTCAATAATACCTTCGCCCCGCTTGCCAATACTTCAGGTACAGGCTACGTATATTACAACGCACCTTCAGATATTTTCCAGGGGCGCGATGCCCGCCTGGCAGGCACCGTGATCTTTCCCGGCGCCAGCTTCAAAGGCCGTACGGTAGATATATGGGGAGGATTTATGCTGGCCGATCAATCGATTATTTCGGGTACCAACTTTGGTGAACAGAAAACATTACCAGGGAAAACATCTCCTGAAGTAGTAGTGGGGGAAGATGGCCCTATTCCCGGACTTGAATGGAGTGCACAAACGGGATTCCTTGTTCGCAAATGGCTGGACCCTGCTGCGGGCGCCGGCTCATTGGGTACACAAAGTGACGTATGGTTTATCCGGATGCGTTATGCTGAAGTATTGCTCAATGCTGCAGAAGCTGCTTTTGAACTGGGGCTTGCAGAAGCCAAAGACCACCTTAACCTGGTGCGAAGAAGGGCAGGCTTTACCACCGATCTTACGGATGCAGATGTTAGTTTCGACAGGATCGTTCATGAAAGAAGGGTGGAACTGGCATTTGAAGACCATATACTCTGGGACAACAAGCGCTGGCGGCTGGCACATAAAGTTTGGAATGGAAGCGCCATGAATGAAGCCGATCTCAAGGCCAATATAGGAAAGGCTGATAAGGTAAATACGCAGGTATTTGGCCTCATTCCTTACAAAATGTATACACCGGCCACACCAGCTACGAATGGCAAGTGGGTCTTTAAGATAGCCAAACCCAATGCGGTTACAGGGGCAGACAGGTTCCGCCTGGGCAATTATTATTCTTACATCAACAATGATATCATTAACAACAATCCCAAGATTGTTAGAAATCCCAACCAATAAAGTTGTTAAACGATCAATGTATGAAAAAGACACTTGGATATATACTCGGGGCTGTTTTTATCCTGCTATTTGCCTCCTGTGCAAAAGACAATTATGATTCGCCCAATGCAACACTGGCAGGCCGGATCGTATACAATGGAGAACCCATCAATGTGGAATACAACCAGGTATATTTTGAACTTTGGGAGCAGGGATGGGATAAGCCAACACCTATTGGCGTAAACATTGCCCAGGATGGGGGATATTCGTCTGTACTTTTTAACGGTACTTATAAACTTATTTTTCCCGGCGGGCAGGGGCCGTTTATGTTGAAGAGTGGAGGTGCTACCAAAGATACTATTGTGGTTAGTTTATCTGGTAATCAAAAGTTGGATATTGAGGTACTTCCTTACTACATGGTACGTAATACGCAGTTTACTGCCAGCAGCAACAATGTAACGGCTGCCTTTAAGCTGGAAAAGATCATTACTGATGGCAATTCAAAGAATATAGAAAGGGTTACGTTGTATATCAATAAAACTCAATTTGTTTCAGAAGGAAACAATGTGGCCAAAACCAGCATCAATGGCCCCGCTATTGTGGATCCTAATAATGTAAGTCTTAGTGTGGGTATTCCTACGCTGGTGCCCTCCCAAAACTATGTTTATGCACGGGTAGGCGTTAAAATAAGCAATGTGGAGGATTGGATCTTTTCACCGGTTAAAAAAATATCATTTTGAATTGAAGTCTATAAGCAGGCTCTCTGCTGAAATACTATAAGGAGCCTGTAACATTTATCCGTATATTTCTAACAAATCGACCCATCATGCGCATTTATCCTGTATTAGTGACACTCTTATTCTTTTTCAACGCCCTTCATGCACAGCAAAACTGGCAAATGGTACCCGGTCATATTACTACTCAGTGGTCGGCCGAGGTGCAACCTGCTAATCCGTTGCCCGAGTATCCACGTCCTCAGTTGGTGCGTAAGAACTGGCAAAACCTCAATGGTCTCTGGCAATATACGATCCTGCCAAAAGCACAGGAAGAAACAATACCGGCTCCTTTTGCCGGCAATATCCTGGTGCCTTATGCTGTAGAGGCGGCCTTATCGGGTGTTGGGAAAACAGTTGGAAAGGACAGTGTGCTGTGGTATAAAGAGTGATCAACTTACCGGCAGCTAAAAAGATCAGCAGGTGTTATTGCATTTTGGCGCGGTTGACTGGCGTTGTACGGTATATGTAAATGGTAAAAAGGCAGGCACTCACCAGGGCGGTTATGATCCTTTCTCTTTTGATATTACAACCTTGCTGAAGAAAGGCAAGGAACAGGAAATTGCGGTATGTGTATGGGACCCTTCTGATGAAGGGCCACAGCCACGCGGCAAGCAAGTGAGAAAACCCAATGGCATCTGGTATACGCCCGTAACGGGTATCTGGCAAACGGTATGGTTAGAAACAGTGCCTGTAACTCATATTGTATCTACTAAACAAACACCGGATATTGATTCCAATAGCTTACGTGTTGAAACGAAGGTGGCCAATGCACAAACGGGTGACCTGATAAAGGTTGCGGCATTTGATGGCACTACCAAACTTGGTGAATACAGTGTTACTGCCGGCGACGATGTTAATGTGGTGATCAATGAGCCGAAATTATGGTCGCCTGAAAATCCATTTCTCTATGCATTGAAAATAACGTTGGTTCGTGCTGGTAAAGTAGTGGATGAGGCGGATAGTTATTTTGCAATGCGTAAGATATCTATGGGGGTAGATGGTCATGGTGTACAAAGGATGTTGCTCAATAACAAATTTGTATTTCAGTATGGCCCGCTGGATCAGGGATGGTGGCCTGATGGGTTGTATACCGCTCCAACAGATGAGGCCCTGAAGTTTGATGTAGTGCAAACCAAAGAGATGGGGTTTAACATGATCCGTAAACATGTGAAGGTAGAGCCAGCCCGCTGGTATTACCATTGCGATCAGGCGGGCATCCTGGTATGGCAGGATATGCCCAGTGGTGACCTGGGCGCCCACTGGGAACCACGCCCTGCTGTAGAAGGCATTGGGTATGATATGGAGCGGTCGGCTGAATCGGAACAGATTTACCGTACGGAGTGGACTGCCATCATGGAAAGCCTGCACAATTTTCCCAGCATTGTATCCTGGGTACCTTTCAATGAAGCCTGGGGCAGTTCAAGACGAAAGAAATCGTTAACTGGACCATGCAAAAGATCCTTCCCGCCTGGTCAATACAGCCAGTGGCGGCAACTTCCATGCAGTAGGGCATATCATTGACCTGCACAATTATCCTCAACCGGCGATGCCCAGTGTGGAATTATTCGGAGCACAATACATTATTGTGTTGGGAGAATTTGGTGGATTGGGATTGCCGTTGGAAGGGCATACCTGGCAGGATAAGAACAACTGGGGATACCGTAGCTATAAAAACAAAGAAGAGCTGTTTGCCAATTATGTACAGCTCATTAATAAATTCCCTGCCTTGATCAAAAAAGGGTTATCTGCCGCTGTATATACGCAAACTACGGATGTAGAAGTGGAAGTGAATGGGCTGATGACCTATGACCGGAAAGTATTTAAGATACCGGTCCAAAGTCTAAAGCAGGCACATAGCAAACTGTATGATAGTAACCTGGTGCGCATGAAATAATCAAAAAAGATCAGTTGATATGAATCATCCTAACTGGAATAAATATAGAAGGAAGGCATTCCTGTGCCTATGGCTAGCGACGGTAGTAGCCGCCACGACGATTCAGGGGCAGATGAGCCTGAAGGTGGAGACGGTGAACAAACCTGACAATACGGCCCGCAACCGGTATTATGTGGGTAATAAAGCGCCTTTGCAGCAGCAGTATTTTATCAAGCTGCCGGTTACTGCGATCCGCCTGGCGGCTGGCTGAAAAAGCGCTGGAACTGCAAAGGGATGGTCTTACAGGCCACCTGGGGAGATTAGCATCTGGCTGTCGCGCGAGGACAATGCCTGGCTGCACAAAGATGGCAAAGGAAAATATGGGTGGGAAGAACTGCCTTACTGGCTTAAAGGATATGGGAATATTGGTTATATGCTGCGCGATGAAAAGATGATCACCGAAGCAAAATTTTGGCTGAATGCTGCGCTGGATAACCAGCGGGAGAATGGTGATTTCGGTCCCCTGGTGACACGAAATGGTAAGCGAGACCTATGGACGAATATGCCCATGCTCTGGTGTTTACAATCGTATTATGAGTATGCAAAAGATCAACGGGTATTGGACCTGATGACCAAATACTTTAAATGGCAACTGTCTATTCCGGATAGCGAGCTGTTGGAAGACTACTGGGAAAATAGCCGGGGCGGTGATAATATTTACAGTGTATACTGGTTATACAACCGTACAGGCGAGCCCTGGTTGCTGGAACTGGCAACCAAACTGCATAAAAATACGGCCAACTGGACGCATGCTAACAACCTTCCTAACTGGCATAATGTTAATGTGGCACAGTGCTTTCGTGAACCTGCTCAATACGCTTTGTTAAGCCATCATGCCAATGACCTGCAGGCCACTTACAATAACTTTAAACTGATCCGTGATATCTATGGACAGGTACCGGGTGGTTTATTTGGCGCGGATGAAAATGCCCGTAAAGGGTATGATGATCCGCGCCAACTGGTAGAAACCTGTGGTATGGTAGAACAAATGACTTCCGATCAAATGTTGTTATGGTATACCGGCGATACCAAATGGGCCGAGAATTGTGAGGACATTGCTTTTAATACGTTCCCTGCTGCTTTCATGACGGATTACAGGTCCTTGCGTTACCTCACAGCACCCAATATGGTGGTGAGTGATAGCAAGAACCACGCACCTGGTATTGATAACAATGGTCCCTTTCTCATGATGAACCCTTTCAGCAGCCGCTGCTGTCAGCACAATCATGCTGCCGGTTGGGTTTATTATGCCGAAAACAGCTGGATGGCTACACCAGATAATGGATTGGCAGCACAACTGTATGTAGAGGGAGAAGTAAAGGCACAGGTAGGCAATGGTGAGGAAGTAACGATCATTGAAAACACGCATTATCCTTTTGAAGAATCGGTGAGCCTTACAATAAAAACCACTAAGGCTACCAGCTTTCCTTTATATCTGCGGATCCCGGAATGGTGTAAGCAAGCAGTCATCAAAGTAAACGGAAAATCAGTTAGCACCTCAATTACTCCAGGCGGTTATGTGCGGTTGCAGCAACAATGGAAAAACAATGATCGTATTTCTTTAGAGCTGCCCATGGCTTTACAACTGCGTACCTGGGATAAGAATAAAAACAGTGTGAGCATTAACCGGGGGCCTATTACGTATTCTTTGGAGATAAAGGAGCGGTATGAGCAAAAGACAGTAAAGAAACAGCCATTGGTGATTCGAAATGGCAGGAGAAGGCGGATCCCGCTAAATGGCCTTCCTTTGAAATTTACCCGGCCACAGCCTGGAACTATGGATTGTTGCTCAATAACCAGCCATTGGATAAAATATTCACGGTAGTAAAGAAGGAATGGCCTAAAGACAATAACCCTTTTACACTTACTAGCGCACCTATTGTATTAAAGGCAAAAGGAAAACAAATTCCTTCCTGGACGATTGATCAGTATGGACTTTGCGGCCTGTTGCCCCAGAGCCCGGTAAACACGACTGAGCCAGTTACGGCGATAACATTGGTACCCATGGGAGCTGCCCGTTTGCGGATCAGCGCTTTCCCGGTGGTACGATAAAGATAAAGCAGCATGCATGAGTAGAATAAGCAGTCTTTTAGTTTTGTTAGTTTTCGTCGCAGTTAAAGGTGCGCTGGCTCAATCGGCCAGCGCCACCTTTCCAATCCGTTACTACCTGCAGGGGCCGACCCATTTTCTTTTTATAAAGATGGCCATTACTATTATACGCATACAACGGGTAACCGGGTAGATATTTGGAAGACGAGAAGCCTGGCTGACCTCAGGACTGCACAACGGAAAACGATTTTCATCCCACCACCCAACACGGCTTATTCTAAGGAAATATGGGCACCGGAAATTCATTTCATCCAGGGCAAGTGGTATGTATATTTTGCCGCCGATGACGGGCGCAACGAGCATCACCGGATGTATGTGCTGGAAAATGGATCGCCCGATCCGCTGGAGGGCAGTTGGACCTTTAAAGGGAAAGTGGCCGATCCGACAGATAAATGGGCTATTGACGGTGATGTATTTACCTGGAATAACCAATTGTATATGATCTGGTCGGGATGGGAGGGAGATACCAATGGACAACAGGATATTTACATCGCCAAAATGAAGAACCCCTGGACGATAGAAGGCAATCGTGTAAAGATTGCCGCACCACAATTTGACTGGGAAAAACATGGCGATCTGCACGATGCCAATAACCCACCTCATGTAAACGTGAATGAAGGGCCACAAGCCCTGGTGCATAATGATAAGCTATTCATCATTTTTCGGCCAGTGGTTGCTGGACTGATTTCTATGCGCTGGGTATACTTAGCTTTACCGGTAAGCAAGATCTACTCGATGCTGCTAACTGGAAGAAGCATCCACAACCTTTCTTTAAACAATCAAAAGAGCAGGGCGTGTATGCGCCTGGGCATAATTCATTTTTCAAATCACCAGATGGGAAGCAGGATTGGATCCTGTACCATGCCAATAGTGCACCGGGGCAGGGATGTGGCGGACATCGTTCACCGAGGGCCCAGCTGTTTACCTGGGATAAGGCAGGTATGCCTGTATTCGGAGAGCCACTGAAGGAAGGCATACCTATCCCGGTGCCATCGGGAAATAAATAATTTCACCTAAAACAGTAATAACAATCATGAAAAAACTGCTGGCAATTGGCATAGCCTCTGTACAGTTAAGCAGTGCAATGGCGCAGGAAATGCGTGCGCCTGCGTACCCTTTGATCACGCACGACCCCTATTTCAGTGTATGGTCAACCTCGAACCAATTAAATGGCTCACCAACAAAACATTGGACGGGCGCGGATCAATCCTTATTGGGATTGATCAATGTAGACGGTACAACGTATCGTTTTATGGGGGCTCCTGAAAAAGTATACCATACGGTAGTGCCCACCTCGGACGAAAGATCATACCAGATAGCTTATACAGAAAGTGAACCAGCCAGCGATTGGATGACTCCTGCTTTTAATGATCAATCCTGGAAGAAAGGCGGCGCTCCTTTTACTGATGACCAAAGCAACGCCGGCACTTTATGGAAAAGCAAGCATTTATGGGTGCGCCGGGAATTTACGCTGGATCAAACGGCATTCAATCAGCTGTTCCTAAAGATCAACCATGATGACAATGCAGAAGTATACCTCAATGGTGAGAAGATATATAGTTATGCAGGCTGGTTGAATAAGTTTCAATACTTCAGGATACCAGAAACAGCCATGCGAAAGCTGGTAAAAGGGAAAAATGTACTGGCCATCCATGTAGCCAATACTGCAGGCGGTGCCTGGCTGGATGCTGGTATTGTCAATGAACCGAAAGAACAGCCGGGTGGTAATATCAAACTGGCCACCCAGCAAAGTGTTACAGTCAATGCTACGCAAACGCATTACCAGTTTACAGCAGGAAAAGCAAAACTCTCCCTGGTATTTACCTCTCCCTTATTGCCCGATAACCTGGACCTCCTTTCGAGGCCGGTAACTTATGTTACGACAAGAGTAAGCTCTATGGATGGCGCCAATCACAAGGTACAGTTGTATTTTGGTGCTTCTTCCTTGCTGGCCACCAATACGGCTGCGCAGGAAGTAAAAGCACAACAATACCAGGCACAGGGATTGTCGATCCTGAAAACAGGAACTACGGAGCAACCGATCCTGAAAAAGAAGGGGGACGACCTGCGGATCGACTGGGGTTATCTCTATGTAGCGGTGGCTGAAAAAGACAAAGGGCTGCAATATGTTTCAACTGCTGCGGAAGCTATGAATGTATTTAGTGCGGCCAAATACAAAAGGGCTACGCAAATGGCAGGCAGGCAGTTGATGCTAAATACTATTTTGTCGGGTGTGGCGGGCTACAACAAGGACTTTACCAGTACCATCCTGGTAGGGTATGATGATCTTTATTCCATCCAATATTTTGGCCAAAACCTAAAAGCCTGGTGGACGGATAAAGGAACAACTATCGAGCAGGAACTGGCACAGGCGGCGGCTGATCAGGAAAGGATCCTGGCTCAATGTGATCAGTTCAATAAAAAACTGTACAATGAAACGCTTAAGGCGGGTGGCGAGCAATATGCTCAATTGTGTGAGCTGGCTTATCGCCAAAGCGTGTCAGCCCATAAGATATTGAAAGATCCGCAGGGCGATATTCTCTTCCTGTCGAAAGAGAACTACAGCAATGGTTGTATCAATACGGTAGATGTTACCTACCCTTCAGCGCCTTTGTACCTGGCTTATAACCCAGTGCTATTGAAAGGAATGCTGAATGGTATCTTTTACTACAGTGAGAGCGGCAAATGGACGAAACCCTTCCCGGCACATGACCTGGGAACTTATCCCCTGGCCAATGGCCAGTTGTATGGCGAGGATATGCCGGTGGAAGAAGCAGGTAATATGATTATTCTTACTGCCGCCATAGCGCATGCAGAGGGTAATGCCAATTATGCCAGGAAACATTGGAGCACGCTCACTACCTGGGTTGACTACCTGGTAAAAGATGGATTTGATCCGGCCAATCAATTGTGTACGGACGATTTTGCCGGCCACCTGGCTCGCAATGCCAATCTTTCTGTAAAAGCCATCATGGGCATTGCCGGTTACGGTATGCTGGCGACTCAGTTGGGGATGCTGCTACTGGAAAAAATATCATGATACAGCGGTAGCCATGGCCAACAGGTGGATGCAGCTGGCTGGCGATGGAGATCATTATTCACTGGCTTTTGAAAAGAGTGGCACCTGGAGTCAGAAATACAACCTGGTTTGGGATAAGCTGCTGCATCTAAACATCTTCCCCAAAGAAGTCTTTGAGAAGGAAATAAAATTCTACCTGGGTAAGCAGCAAGCATTCGGATTGCCACTTGATAGTCGCAAAACTTATACAAAGTCTGATTGGATCATTTGGACGGCCACCCTTACCAATAATCAACAAGAGTGGAATGCTTTCATTCAACCCTTGTACAAATTTGCTGCTGAAACTACCAGCCGGGTGCCACTGAGTGATTGGCACGAAACCACGAACGGCAAGCAAGTAGGTTTTCAGGCAAGGAGTGTAGTAGGCGGATACTTTATTAAACTTTTAGACAAATAATGAAACAATATAAAGTTGTATTCTTACTACTTGTCATTACAGGGGGTGTACAGGGGCAATCAACGAAAAAGCCATAGCCCCAGGCAATACAGCAACTGTAGCTGCCGGTAAAATATGGCCAGTCGAAAAAGCCAATGCATGGTACCAGCAGCATAAGTGGTTGACGGGCGCTAATTATATTCCCGCCAACGCCATCAACCAATTGGAAATGTGGCAGGCAGCAACCTTTGATCCTGCGACGATTGACAAAGAATTGGGATGGGCCGAAAGTATTGGCTTTAATACGATGCGGGTATTCCTGCATTCACTGGCCTGGAAACAGGACCCTGAGGGGTTTAAGAAAAGAGTAGACGAGTTCCTGGTGATTGCTGCCAAACATCATATAGAACCCATGTTTGTTTTCTTTGATGATTGTTGGAACAAACTCCCAAGGTGGGCTTGCAGCCTGCGCCTAAAACAGGTATTCACAATTCGGGTTGGATGCAGGACCCTGGGCAGCCTGCTTCTTCGGACAGCAGTAACTTTCCTGATCTGGAAAAATATGTAAAGGATGTGCTGACGCAATTTGCGCACGACAAACGTATCCTCTTGTGGGACCTGTATAATGAACCCGGCAATTCGGGTAAGCGCGATTCTTCGTTGCCGCTGCTTAGGAAAGTATTTGAATGGGCCAGGGCGGTGAACCCCGATCAGCCCATTAGTGCCGGTTTATGGTCCTGGGACTTTGAAAAGCTCAATGAGTTCCAGTTAAACAATTCAGATATTGTTACGTATCATGATTATGAAGAAGCGCCCTGGCACCAGCGTGTGATAGAATTGCTGAAGGCGCATGGCCGCCCATTGATCTGTACTGAGTATATGGCGCGCACACGCAATAGCCGGTTTGCCAATATCCTTCCCCTGCTGAAGAAGAAAAATGCAGGCGCTATTAATTGGGGATTTGTAGCGGGGAAAACCAATACGATCTATGCCTGGGATACGCCTTTGGCCGATGGCAGTGAACCCATTGAATGGTTCCAGGATATTTTTAGACCGGATGGTAGCCCATACCGGAAAGATGAAACTGATCTCATCAGGAAACTGAACCAACCATAAGCACTTTATGGAGGGTTGTCTGTTACGGACGGCCCTCCGATAAAGATGTGTTAACCAATTGGCATGAGTGAACCTATTATCAGAACTACGATACTGGATATAGCGCGTGAGTTGAAGGTGGCCGCAGCAACAGTTTCCCGGGCCTTGAATGATCATCCGGCCATCAGTAATGCCACCCGTGAAGCGGTAAAGCTGGCTGCCAAAAGAATGAATTACCAGCCTACTAAAATAACTTCTTCTTTACGATTTGGTAAATCAAAGATCATTGGCGTGATCATTCCCAGTGCCGAGATCAATTTTTTTGGTTCTGTTATTCATGGCATTGAAAAAGTAGCCAGTAAGAACGATTACAATGTACTGATCTACCAGTCCAATGAATTGTATGAATTGGAAAAAAAGCGGTGCAAACCTTTCTCCGTTCGCGGGTGGATGGAGTGTTGGCTTCTATCTCCAAGGAAACCATCAACCTGGGCCATTATGCGGATCTGAAAGCCAAAGGGGTACCGCTGGTATTATTCGACCGGGCACATGATTCGTTACAAACGCCGGCAGTGGTGGTTAATGATTACCAGGGTGCTTTTAATGCTACCCGGCACCTGATCGAACAAGGCTGCCGCCGTATTGCCCATATCGGCGGGCAGCAACATGTGACCAATTTCAACCAGCGGCTGCGTGGGTATATTGATGCGCTTAATGTGCACAATATTGCTGTTGACGATGACCTCATTGTATATGGAAAGGTGAGTATAGAATCGGGCAGGGAATGTATGAAGGGGCTTCTGTCCCGCCAACCCGATGCCGTATTTGCGGTAGAGGATTTCACTGCCTTGGGCGCCATGCAAACGATCAAAGAAGCCGGGCTTCGCATTCCCAATGATATTGCCATCATTGGTTTTGCCAATGAAATGTTTAGTGAATATTTAACGCCGGCTTTATCCACGGTTAACCAGCATACCGTTCGTATGGGTGAAGAGGCTGCTGCGCTGTTCTTTGAATTATTTAATAAAAAAATATCACCTAAGCTCCCTCCCCGCAAGCTCGTCCTGGAGCCGGAGATCATTTGCCGTCAATCCAGCGCTCTGCGCGCTATTTAACTCGGTGTTTGGCTGACGTAAACGTATTGCCCCCATGCAGTATGCACGATTGCCGATTCAATGTCATTTAGTGAAGGGTGTTCCCCTTTAAGGTGAGTCACGCTGCCGCCCGGCGGATGCAGCGCAGCAGCGTGGCCCACCTTTATGACGCGCAAAAGTTTTCTTAACTAAATGACATTAATTCACGATTCCCGTTTTCGCTGTATCTTACACGGGTCATGCTACACATAAAACCCTATGCCCTCAGCTCCCTGCTGTTGCTCTTTTGCCCTGCTATGCTGCAAGCACAAAAAGCAGCTCCTGTTACCGGTGTGCTGGAAAAAGGTTTTCTCACGCCGCCGGATTCTGTAAAACCAAGTGTATACTGGTATTGGATGAGTGACAATGTATCGGCCGAAGGGGTGGTAAAAGACCTGGAGGCCATGCAAAAGGTGGGTATTGGCCGGGCTTTCATTGGTAATATTGGTTATCCTGCAACGGAAGTGCCTTATGGACAGGCGCCTTTGTTTTCGGAACCATGGTGGCAGGCCACCGAAGCGGCCATCCGTACAGCATCGGAAAAAGGCATCGAGATCGGGCTTTTCAATAGTCCTGGGTGGAGCCAATCGGGCGGCCCCTGGATCAAACCCGCCCAAAGCATGCGCTACCTCACCAGTGTGGAATGGCGGGTAAAGGCCCCAGGAAATTGTCTATGCCCTTACCTGTAGACAAAGAAAATTTCCAGCCGGTAGCCATTATGGCTTTCCCTGCACCGGCACATGATGAAGAGGAGATCGCCCTGCAGAAACCTGCATTGACTTCCACGATTGGGCTTGCTGCTATACAAAATCTGACGGATAGGGATATTAGCACCGAAGTATTGTTTCCCGATAAAACGACCGCTGTCAGCATCGATCTAGCCCTTACAAAGCCATTCACCGCCCGTAGCCTGGTGCTGTATCCTGCTGCCACTCCTTTCCGGGCCAGGGTAACCTTACAAGCCGGGGATGGTAATCAATTTAGGGATATAGAGGAGTTTGAGCTCAACAGGACCAATCCTCAACTGAATGTGGGGTTTATTCCCTTTGCGCCCGTGTCCATTTCGCTACCTGCCACCAGTGCAAAAGTATTCCGGCTGGTGCTGGCTGATATTCAAGGCAAGGCTGGTCTGGCCGAAATTAAATTATCTGCCGTACCGGTAGTAGAATATTATATGGAAAAGCAGCTGGCCAAAATGTTCCCAACACCCTTGCCTTTGTGGAATGAATACCAATGGCCCCGGCAGCAGGAGCCTGAATCGAAAGACCTGGTAGTAGATCTGAATAAAGTGATGGACCTTACCCGACAGCTTTCACCCAATGGCACCTTACTCTGGAATGTGCCCAAAGGCGATTGGATCATTGTACGCTATGGCATGGTCCCTACGGGGGTTACCAATAGTCCTGCTTCTGCAGAAGGTCAGGGATTGGAATTGGATAAACTGAACAAAGCAGGTATAGCCAACCATTTTGAGTCTTTTGCCGGTAAAATACAAGATCGAATAGCACCTGAGCACCGTACTGCGCTGAAATGGCTGGTGGCAGATAGTTATGAAACGGGTTCACAGAACTGGACGGATGATATGGCCGTTGATTTTAAAACAGCGATGGGTTATGATCCCCTGAAATGGTTGCCCACTTTATCGGGTAGGGTAGTAGCCAGTGCGGACCTGTCGAACCGTTTCCTTTGGGACCTGCGGCGTTTTATTGCCGACCGGGTGTCTTCACAATATGTGGGCGGTTTACGTGATATCAGTCATCAGCATGGCATGAAATTATGGCTGGAGAATTATGGCCACTGGGGTTTCCCCGGTGAGTTTCTGCAATATGGCAGTTTGGCCGATGAAGTATCGGGTGAATTCTGGAATGAAGGTGACCTGGGGAGTATTGAGAACAGGGCTGCTGCTTCTTCGGCGCATATTTATGGTAAAACAAAAGTAACTGCTGAATCCTTTACAGCCGGTGGACAAGCGTATGTACGTTATCCTGCCCTATTAAAAAGCGCGGCGATTGGTCTTTTACTGAAGGGGTGAATAATACCTTGTTGCATGTTTTTATAGAGCAACCCTATGGGGATAAAAAGCCCGGGGTGAATGCCGGTTTTGGAACTGAGTTTAACCGCAACAATACCTGGTTTTACCAGGGCAAGGCATTTATAGATTATCTGCGCCGGTGTAATTTTTATTGCAGCAAGGTAAGCCGGTTATAGATGTAGCCTATTTTATTGGAGAGGATGCACCTAAGATGACAGGTATCCGTGATCCGGAACTGCCAGCTGGCTACCAGTTTGATTATATCAATGCAGCGGCTATTAGCAGGCTATCGGTAAAGGATGGCCGTTTGGTATTGCCGGATGGCTTATCCTATCGTTTACTGGTGCTTCCGCCATCGGAAACCATGCGGCCCGGGGTATTGTTGAAGATCAGGGAATTGGTGCTGGCCGGTGGGGTAGTGATGGGTACTCCACCCAAGCGTTCGCCTGGCCTGCAAAACTATCCTGCCGCGGACATGCAGGTACAGCGCACGGCCACTGAATTATGGAATGGCGTGGATGGCATCAACAATAAACAGGCTTCTTTTGGAAAAGGACTGGTATTGCAGGGGATGACGATGAAGGAGGCTTTGTCTTTATTGGAAACACCTCCCGATTTTATTAGCAATACGGCCACTACGATATTGTATACGCATCGTACAACACCTGTTGGTGAAATCTACTTTATCACCAACCAAACTGATCAGGCTATTGAATTTGAACCGGCCTTTCGCACTTTGGGCAAGCAACCGGAATGGTGGGATGCGGTAACAGGGGTAATGCGGCCCCTACCCGAATACAAAGTAGAAAAGCAACATGTTACTATCCCTGTAAAGCTGGAAGGGTATCAAAGTGCTTTCATTGTATTCAGAAGGCCGGCTATTGGTAAAATGATCGGTGTTAATTTCCCAAAACTGAAGCCTTTGCAAATGCTCAATAAGCCCTGGATGGTGCAATTTGATACGGCTATGCGGGGTCCCCTAAAGGCAGTTGTATTTAACAAACTGGAAGATTGGACCAGGCATGTCAATGCAAATATTAAGTATTATTCCGGCCCGGCTGTTTATAAAACAACCTTCGTGGTCAATAACCTGCCAGGCGGCGAGCGTTTCCTGCTCAACCTGGGATCGGTAAAGGTGATGGCAACGGTTAAAGTGAATGGGAAAAATACAGGTACCGCCTGGACAGCTCCCTGGCAGGTAGATATTACGGAGGCGTTGAAGAAAGGAGAGAATAAACTGGAAATAGAAGTAGTCAATACCTGGGTGAATCGCCTAATAGGCGATAGCAAATTGCCCCGGACCAACGGAAAACCTGGACCAATGTAAATCCTTATCAGGCCGATAGCCCGCTGCAACCTGCCGGTTTGATGGGGCCGGTTACTTTGTGGTCGGTAAAATGGTAGCTTGTTACTACGGCCACTGTGTAACCCGCGGCCTATTCCGCGAGGGTATTCCCTATCTGAAACTATAGAATGGGGTGGTTTCGCGGATCTTCTTTACGGGACTGTCCGTATCTTGTGTGCCAAATTCTGATCACGGTGGAACCATTCAAAAACATATACAACGATACTTTCTTTAGTTTATTTACCCGTATACTTTCTAATACGCTTAAAGGGGTCGATAAGAAAAAGTTCCTAAAAGGGTGTACGACGACGGTTGGGAAGAAAGGGAGCTGAAGCAACGCATGAGGCATATAGCGGTGGTACTGCATGACTTTTTACCCGGCAATTATGATCAAAGCATCGCAGGTATTAAGCAGCTCATCACCGCACTGCGCGAGGAAGGCATCAACGGTGGATTAGAATACATGATATTTACCGAATATGTAGAATGTTATGGGCTGGATCATTATGATACCTCTATGCAGGCCATGGAATTTATTACGCAGTTTATCAGTTGTGAATTTGCCATTCGGCCCTTCCTCATCCGGTATCCGGAAAAAGGCATGAAGCAGATGCTACAATGGTCGAAACATGAAAGCCTGCATGTGCGCCGCTTTTCCAGTGAAGGGTGCCGTCCCCGCCTGCCCTGGGCCATGGCTTTGCCGGCACTGAAAAAAGATCCTGCCTTGATCTTACCCATACTGGAAAACCTGAAAGATGATAGTTCGGAGTTTGTACGCAAAAGTGTAGCCAATAACCTCAATGATATTGCGAAAGACAATGCCGATACTGTATTGGGCATTGTTAAAAGGTGGCAGGGGCATTCGCCCCGCACGGACTGGATCATTAAACATGGCAGTCGCACCTTACTGCGCAAGGCCCACCCGCAGGCCATGAAAATATTCGGGCTTGCTGTAGCCGATAAAATAACCATCGATAAGCTAAAGATCGCTGATAAAAGTATTGGTATTGGCGGAACGCTTCATTTTACTTTTAATCTTACCAATAACGGCAGCAAGCCCATTAAGCTGCGGGTGGAATACGGCATTGATTATATGAAATCCAATGGAAAGGGGAATAGGAAATTGTTTAAGATCACGGAGAATACTTATCAACCTGGTCAAGTTTATACCTTTAAACGCGCTCAGTCATTCCGCAACCTCACTACACGGAAGCATTATGCCGGTCAGCATTCTCTGGCAATAGTGATCAATGGGCAGGAGTTGGCTAGGAAGAAATTTATTGTAACGGCCTCCTGATGCGCCTGGTTTAATGCCTTAACTTAGGGCAACCAGGCCCCATCAATGGTGCTTACCATCAATGGGCCTGGTTAAAAGTAAAATGTTTTTAGCTGCCCACGCTTCTCTTAATACCCACTATTCCTCTCCGCTGTTCTTCATTTTCATCAGCAGGGTATAGGCATTCTTTACTACTACCGGGCGATCCAGGGGCAGGCTACTCCTGATCTCTGTATAGCCTTTTGAAGATACGCCGGTTTCAACCGGCTGCAACTTGTACTTATTGCTGCTTTCTTCACTGAATATATAATACGTATTATTCCATTTCACTATGGCCTCTTCCGGAACGGCTATTACCTGGGTATTGTTGAATTGAATGGCTGCATTCATAAACATGCCCGGCATCAGCGCTTTTCCGGGGTGTTCTATATGGCAATGCACTTCTGCCGCCCTTTCTTCATTCACTGCGGGTGTAATAAGGCTGATGGTGGCGGTATATTTTATTTCCGGTTGACTATTGGTATAACAGGTGACCTTTTGTCCAATAACCAGGTTGGCTGCATTGTTCTCAAATACCGTAAGGCTTAGGTGCAGGTCTTCCGGGCTGATGAGCTCAAACAGTACATCGGTGGGGCTTACATACTTGCCGGTATTGACGTTTACCTTACTCACAAAACCACTGATGGGAGCATAGAGATAAATACTGCGGGAGATATTGCCTTCATGCAGGGATTCGGGATTGATACTTATCAGCCGTAGTTTTTCGGCCAGGGAGCGTAGGAGTATCTGTTGGCTTTCAAATTCACTGCGGGACTGCTGGTAAACCTTATCACTGACGGCCTTGGTTTCGTTCAATCCCTGCTGCCGTTTATAATCGACTTCTGCAAAACGAAGACGGGTTTTGGCGGTCAGGTAATCCTGTTGCAACTGTATGTATTGCTGGTCTTCAAGGGTAGCCAGGATGGCGCCTTTGTTGATCCTGGAGCCTGGCAAGAGGGTGGTCTTCTTGATATAGCCACCCAAAGGGATGCTGATGGAAACTATGTTTTGTGGTGGTACATCTATGATGCCGCTTACCTGTATGCTGGAGTGCATGGCTCTTTTTCGGGCCTGCCGGTCGCTATGCCTGCATTGGTAGCCTGTACAGTAGTGAGTGTTACCATGTTGTCCTGTACCTGAATGGTATCGGCCAGTGGTTTTGGTTCGGCAGGGGCTGCTGTGGCAGCAGGCTTTTCCTTGCAATGGGCAAATACACTGATGAAAATAAATGCAGTTATAATTCTATTGGTCATGATCATGCTTTTATGCTTACTTAGAAGCCGTTATTTTTCTATTTCAAAAGCAGCTTCATTGCGCTGCTGTATTGCATTAAAATAATCACTGCGTAATTGCAGTGCCTGGTTCACCAGTATCACCCAATCGAGGTAACCGGTTTCACTGGCCTGCAACCGCTGGGTAGCGGTATGGATGATGGTAGTGGCATTGGGCAGGAGCTGTTGTTGGTATTCGAATACCAACTGGTTGCGTTGCAGGTATACCTGTGTTGCGGCATGGAGGCTGGCCTGTAATTGTTGGGCGGCTGCGGCTGTTTCCTGGATACGCTGGCTCACCTGGATATCAGCTGCTTTGATGCGTGACCGCTGGGCTCCTGAAAAGATAGGTATGCCTATGCCTATATTGGCCGAAGAGAACCGTTTACTTCCTGCGAAGTACAACTCCTGGTGTTCTTTGGTGGTTTGCCATCCAATAATGGAGGTATTATTATAACCTGCGGTAAACGAGGGCAACAGCTTGCTTTTTTTCGAGCCTGGCCTGTTCAGCCGAAAGTTGTGTCTGCTGTTGTTGCAGTTGTAGGGCAGGGCTTAACCGAAGCAAACTGGTATCGGGTATAGCTGCCAGTGGATATAATACGGTATCTGCTACGGGCTCCGGTTTATCCTGACTGTTCAGTAAGATCTTTAATTGTGTTTGTAATACCTGGTAATCGGTTTCCAGCAGGCTTAACTGATTGCCTACCTGCTGCCGCTGATTTTGAACCGTTGTTTTTTCCAGTACATCAATATCTCCTGCCTGGAACCGCTGCTGTGATCTTTTGAGGAGGTTGCTGTACAGGCTATCGGCTTCCTGTAGCAGGCGGCGCTTTTGTTGCAATACCAGGAGTTGATAAAACACCTGTTTTACGATGGCCCGCAGTTCCACCTGCTGTTGTTGCCTGCTTGTTTCACTGATCAGGACATTGGTCTTATGAATACTGCGCTGGTGTTTGTATACTGTAGGAAATTGGATGCTTTGTGAAATAGAGAAACGGTTGTCATTGGCCAAACTGTTAAACCGTCCATACTCTGCGGTAAGGGCTGTTTTGTCCAGGTCGAAATAGCTTTTTGAAGCGCTTTGTAATAGCTGATGGTGGTATTGGCTATTTGTAAGCGTTGGTTGTTCTTCAGTGCACTGTCGATGGCAGCCTCCAGCCGGATGGGTTGCTGTGCTTGTGCAGCGGCTGCGCCTAGTAATAGTAACACCAGGGCTATTGCCTTTTAGGTCGTGGTTTGAAATTGCCAAAGCCTTTCTCGAATAGAATATAGAGGACGGGCAACAGGAATAGGGTGAGCAGGGTAGAGATGATGAGTCCACCGATCACCACCGTAGCCAGGGGCTTCTGTACTTCGCCACCGGCACCGGTACTGATGGCCATGGGAATAAAGCCTAGTGAAGGCACGAGTGCCGTCATCAATACGGCCCTCAGTTTTGATTTGGTGGCATGAATCACAATGCCCCTTACATCGTGCCAACCCTCCTGTTTCAGCCGGTTAAATTCGCTCACCAACAGGATGCCATTCAATACGGCTACGCCAAATAGTGCAATAAAGCCCACTCCAGCGGAAATGCTGAAAGGCATATCCCTTATCCAAAGGGCGGCGATACCTCCGATTGCTGATAAGGGAATCGCGGTATAGATCAATAAGCCCTGTTTGATGGAATGGAAAGCAAAATACAAAAGCAGGAAGATCAGCAGCAGGGCTACTGGTACCACAATGCTCAAACGTTCTTTTGCTGCATTCATATTCTCAAAAGAACCACCATAAGCAATGGTATATTCCCTGGGTAGGTTGAGTTGCTGCTGTACTTTTTGTTGCAACTCCTGTACGACGGACTGTACATCGCGGCCATTTATATTAAAACCAACAATGATGCGGCGACGAGTGTTTTCCCGCTGTACCTGGTTCACGCCTTCTATTTCCTGGATGCTAGCTACCATGGATAAAGGTATTTGTGTGCCCTGCCGGGTAGGTACCAGCAGGTTTTGAATATCGGCCATATGCTTACGTGATTCTCCTGCCAGGCGAACTACCATATCAAAACGTTTTTCTCCTTCATATACCTGCCCCGCCACTTGTCCGGCAAAGGCGGTATTCACTACGCGGTTGATGTCGCTTACATTCAATCCATATTTGGCCATGCCATCGCGGTTGTATTTAATTACGACCTGGGGCATGCCTGTAACGGTTTCTTCATACACATTGATAGCGCCATGTACGGTTTGTACGATCCCATTCAACCGGTGTGCGTATGCGGTGAGGGTATCGAGGTTTTCGCCAAATATCTTACACACAATGTCCTGGCGTGCGCCTGTCATCAATTCATTGAAACGCATCTGGACGGGGAATTGAAAACTAACGGTAATGCCTGGTACGGCTTCCAGGGCGGTGGTCATTTTGGCACTGAGCCCGGGAAAAGTTTTTGCAGAGGTCCATTCCTTTTTGGGTTTCAGTACCACGATCATATCGCTGGCTTCAAAAGGCATGGGGTCGGTAGGGATCTCGGAACTGCCAATCTTGGTGACCACCTTTTCTACTTCGGGGAACTGCTTCAATAATATCTTTGAAGCCTGTTGGGTAGAGCGGATGGTATTGTTGAGGTTGCTGCCGGTTAATAACCGGGTCTCTACCGCAAAATCACCTTCTTCCAACTGGGGAATGAACTCTCCTCCCATACGACCCAGGATGATCACTGCGCCTATGAACAAGGTGAGCACAACGGCGATCATAGATTTGGGATATTGCAGCAAGCGGCTTAATGTGGGATGGTACCTTCTCTCCAGCCAACTCATCAGCCGGTCGGTCATTGTTTTTATGGTTGAGCTTTTTGTTCAGACACAAAGCAGCCATCATGGGTACATAAGTTACGGATAGCAGGAAAGCCCCCAGAATGGCAAAGGCAATGGTGATGGCCATGGGTTTGAACATCTTTCCTTCAATGCCCTGCAAGGACAGGATGGGCAGGTAAACAATGAGGATGATGATCTGGCTGAATACTGCACTTTTGATCATAGAGCCTGTAGAGTTGATGACCTCTTCATCCATTTGCTGCTGATTGATGCTGCTTAGCTGCCTGAAGTGTTTGGAATGGGAAAAGCGATGGAGGATGGCTTCCACCACAATGACGGATCCGTCTACGATCAACCCAAAATCAATAGCGCCGAGTGACATCAGATTGCCGCCTACACCAAATTGGTTCATCAGTATAATGGCGAATAACATGGATAAGGGGATAACTGAAGAAACGATGAGCCCTGCCCGCAGGTTGCCCAAGAAGAATACCAGGACCAGGATCACGATCAGGGCACCTTCGAGTAAGTTGGTTTCTACTGTCTCAATGGCATTGTTTACCATTTTGGTGCGGTCGAGGAAGGGTTCAATGATTACGCCTTCAGGCAACATCTTTTGTATTTCTGCTACTTTTGCTTTTACCCGTTTTATTACTGCCGATGAATTTTCTCCTTTCAGCATCATCAGTACGGCGCCTGCCACTTCACCCTGATCATTGTAGGTCATAGCTCCATAACGGATGGCAGCCCCGTATTGTATGGTGGCCACATCGCGCATGAGCAGGGGAATACCATTGCTGGTTATTTTAACCACTATCTTTTCAATATCTTCCAGGGCTTCCGTAAGTCCTTCGCTACGGATATAAAGTACGGTGGGTCCTTTTTCGATGTAAGCACCGCCGGTATTCTGGTTGTTCTTTTCCAGGGCATCGAATACGTCGGCAATCGTAAGGTTAAAGGCTTTTAACTGTTCCTGCCTGACGGCAATCTCATATTGCTTTAATTGTCCGCCAAAGCTCGATACTTCGGCTACGCCTGGTGTGCCCATGAGTTGACGCCGCACGATCCAGTCCTGCATGGTACGCAGCTGCATGGCATTGTATTTACCTTCATAGCCCCGTTTGGGTCTTACTACGTACTGATATATTTCGCCCAGACCAGTTGATACGGGGGCCATGACAGGCGAACCGATGCCAGCCGGTATTTCCTGTTGTACCTGTTGCAATCGTTCACTGATCTGTTGACGCGCCCAGTATATGTCGGTTGCATCATCAAAAACGATGGTGACGAGGACAGGCCAAAGCGGGAGAAACTGCGTACCTGCTTCAGGCCGGGTATATTGCTGCAGGCCTGCTCAATGGGAAAAGTAATGAGCCGTTCAATATCCGGTGCGCCTAATGAAGGCGAAACGGTAAGTACCTGTACCTGGTTGTCGGTGATATCGGGTACTGCATCAATGGGAAGTCTGGTCACCTCAAAACTGCCCCAGATGGTGAGGGCAATAATAAATAATCAATGACCAGCTTATTCTTTACAGAAAAGCTGATGATCTTATTCAGCATAAGGAATGAAATCTTGTAAAATGAATAAATGGTTATCATGCAGTAATAGCCTGCATGGAGGGTTTACGGATAATATCATGTGGGCACAATAGGAATACAAGCCTGCTGCACCAATCGATTAATCCATAAAATGAAATGACCTATGTTAGCATTTGGGAGGACGGAATAATGTGCCCAAGGCAGGCTGGGGAAGATCTTCATTATTAAAAACAGGCTGTACTACTACAGTTGTAAACAAGGGATGTTGTTCGATAGCTGGTTTAAAAGAGAGGATCAGCGGATGATCAACAGACTGGAGGTTTACTTTTTATAGGGCAATTGCATGTCGCGGTCATCATCATTGTCGTTGAGGTCGGTACCCCAGTAATGCATGGCCAGGAATTGAACAAAATCTACCCGGTTGTCCAGTTGGTGATGCTCCATGTAATGACCTATCAGGGCTGGCAGTTTCAGTAACTGGTTCAGTGAAGTATCATTCAGCAGCACAATGAAAAACAGTATGGATATGCATCCTTTTTCACGGGACAAATATAGTCAGGTATTTTCATAATCAATATGTATGGCACCAGGTATTGTCTGGGAATTAATTAACTTTAAATATGAACCATCCTATTGATACTGCTAAAGACCTTTTCCAGCTGGAAGAAGGGATTACTTATCTCAATTGTGCTAATATGTCGCCTATGCTCAAGGCGGTGCGGGAAGCCGGGATACAGGCGCTGCACACCTGGCTACGCCCTGGAATATCAGATCGGTTGATTGGTTTACGCAAGCGGAAATATTGCGGGAATTGGCGGGTACTGTATTTCAAACAGCGGCCAGCAATATGGCTATTATACCTTCTGCGAGTTATGGCCTGGGATATATGTATGTATCACCTCATCGGTAGGAAGCGGGCGACCCCTTGGAATATTCCTGGCTTACAAAGCGTGGTAGTGAAGATTTTACGGCACTAAAAAGTAATACGGAAGGGTACCGGCCTGGTGCCCGGAAATTTGATATGGGTGAATTTTCGCAGTTCAATTTAATGCCTATGTCCATTGCCGCTTTGGAGCAAATTGTTCGTTGGGGACCTGGCGCCATTCAGCAGCAACTCACCACACTTACAGATAACATAACAGCTTATAAAAAAGAAAAAGGTATTGAAGATGGGAGCATCGAAAGTACAGTGGGACATATAGGAAGTATTCCATTGGGCAACAGGGATGTGGCTGCTTTGCAAAAACGTTTGGCAGAAAACAAAGTGATCATTAGTTTCAGGGGCGAATCTATCCGGATAGCACCGCATCTGTACAATGATATGGATGATATAGAGCGATTACTGGCATGCCTGGAAGGATAAAAGGATCTAATTAAACAATAAATGATGACAAGCAGCAAGGACGAATTACCTGTTAAAGCCTTTAAAACAGCGCAGTTATTTGAAAACTGGGTAGCTAAAAATGTCAAAGGGAAAGGCATCTGGCTTCGTGTGTATAAAAAGATTCGGGCATACCCAGTATTACGATCACTGAAGCGCTGGATGTGGCGCTTTGTTATGGATGGATCGATGGACAGCGGAATACTTTTGATGAGGAATCCTATATCCAGAAGTACACCCCCGCCGTGCGAGGAGCATCTGGTCTAAAAAGAATATTGAAAATGTGGAGCGATTGATCAAGGCAGGTAGAATGCAAACAGGTGGATTACAGGAAATTGAAGCGGCCAAAGCCGATGGCCGTTGGGGGCGGGCTTATGACTCACAGGCCAACAGTCAGGTGCCCGATGATTTTCTACAACTGGTGAAGAAAAATAAAGCTGCGTGGAAATTCTACCAAACCCTTAACAAAACGAACCTGTTTGCCATTTCCTGGCGACTGCAAACGGCCAAGAAACCCGAAACCAGGGAAAAGCGGATGGTTACCATCATTGCTATGCTGGCAGAGGAGCAAAAGTTTCATTAGGGGTAGTGGATATTTGCCCTGATTTTGCGTATACCCTACGGGCAGGGCTTCATAATAACCCCCTATCTTATTGCCTATGCTTTGTGTAATAGGACTAAGTATAGCCGGTTGAGTTTCAATGATTGTGGGTAGATCGTTGGCCTCTTTGTTTTTGTGGCAGGATACAGCCAGGAAGGTAAGGCAAATCCAGCCTGTTAGGGTACAGATTGTTTTATTCATGATAGGGTGCTTGATTTTCAGGATGGACCACCAATAATTACGAAAATCATACCCGGAAGGATGGCTGAACAGATCTTTTAACATGTGTATAACGTCCTGGGATGGATGGGGTTATAACCATGGTGGGCCTTAAAGCTGGCAATAAGGGATATTAATGGCTGGGCTTTATTTAGGAGGAGCGGGCAAAAGATGACCTTCAACAAGGCGTATAGTTCGGGGTGTTTCTTTTCCATTTCGGCAGGTTTCTCAAAGAAGTATTCAGATACTACGGCTAAAAATTCAGCTTCATTGGTAGTGCCATAGTAGTTGATATCCGACCGGCCTTCGCGTATCAACTGCATTTCTTCATGAATGCGTTTTAACCAGGGCCTTGCATATTGATGAGGAATGAGTGCTTCGGGCAGTCCATCGGTAGCGCCATCTGATTTATCTACCAGGTGTACAAATTCGTGGATAGTCGTATTGTGTTTATCTGAACTGCTGCGGAACCCATCTCTTACATTTTGTTGGGATAGGATCATTACATTTTGCATGGGGCCATTACCTACCATGCCCAAAATATTGCGGTCTTGTCCATCCTGTTGGTAATCCTCATTGAAGGAGCCGGGATACAGCAGTACCTCATGTATATTCCTGTATTCCCAATCGGGGAAGGCGAAGATGGGAATAATGGCACCTGCAGCTACCAATACCTTATCAATATCTTCTACAGTGGTTTTTACGCCGGTGATATGCACTTTTGCAAAAAGGCCATTACCCGCGCTTCAAACCGGGCTTTTGGTCATTGTCCAGTGCACGGTAAAAAGCTACTTGTTGTTGTAATATGGGTTGTATGGTTTCGGGTGTGAGTGTGGGTAAGGCTTTTTCCTTCTGAAAGCCAGCGAAAGTAGTATACCCATGATCACTATTCCTGCAATGCCAATAATAGTTTCCATCCTATAAGAATATTGTCAAATATCATCATTTCATCCCTAAGCCGGTAAAATAATTATGGATACTAGAGGTATCTGCCTTTTTTCATTTTAGGGTAGCTGTAATAAAATTTGTCTTGTTGCTACCAAATTAACGGTCGCTTTTTTTTCTTAGGAGCGGCCTTTTTTTTTACCAGCTGGCATGGGGCCTGCGGTGAAAGTACGCTGTAACATCTCTTCAAAACTGACCATGGTCTTTTCCTGGATCCTTGCCAACCACTTGGGTGCAAACTGGTCGTAAGGATTTATTTCCAACGCTCTTACAAGATCGGGAACCGCATTTTGATAATCAAAAATGGTAGCATAAAGTATGCCCCTGTTGCAAATGGCATCCGAATGCAGTGGGTCTATTTGAAAGGCGCGGGTAAAATCATCCAGCACATGTTGAAGTTCGTTGTGCGCCTTGGTTTGTAGGAATAGCTCATTCCAGGAATTGCCCCTGTTGTACCAGCCATCAGCGTTTTCTGGTTTGAGGCCAATAGCAATGGTAAAATCATCGATGGCCAGCTTGTCTTTTTCAAGGCGGCATATACACAACCCCGGTTAATATAGTTTCTGGCTTCCATAGGTTTTAATTTGACTGCTACATGGTAGTCTTTCAATGCCCGCTCATGTTCCTTTTTCTCATCCCAACAGTCGCCCCGGAGCCGGTAAGCGTTTACATGTTGTGGATTCAGCTTTATCACCTGTGAATAGTCCTGTATGGCTTTGTCATAGTTGTGTTTATCAAACCAGGCGTAACCGCGATCCAGGTAGGCTAACTCAAATTTAGGATCCAGTACAATGGCTTTGTCAAATTCCTGCAGATCATACCATACATTGCCGCGTTGATACCAGGTATAGACAAAGTCAGGTTTTAATTTGATGGATTTGCTAAAGTCGTTGATGGCTTTTTCATATTTTTTGATGTAATGGATATTACCCCTGCCATAATACGCCATGGCATTTTTGTGATCCAGGGATATTACATGATCGTGATCTTCATAAGCCTATCGTATTGGCTGGTGGCTTTATAAGCTTCACCCCGGTTGAAACGGGCAGCGACATTATCAGGATCTAATTCGATTGCCTGGCTGCAATCATTATTAGCCTCATCAAATGATTGTTTCAGGAGTGCTAGTACTCCACGGTTGGTATAGTACCTGGCTGCCTTGGGGTTGATGGCAATGGCCTGTGTATGTGCTTTTACTGCCTTGTCAGGTTGTCCTGTATCGGCCAGCGCCAGACCCAGTTGGTGGTAAAGTTCTGCATCGTTGTGTTGGGCAAGTACCTGGTCAGGTAAAAGGGTTATTACTTTCTGAATTGATCATTGTCATTGAGTGCAGTTACGGTTTCCCGTAACTTATCTAGACCCGTCATCGTTAGTAGTTTGTAGGTAAAATAGGTTAATTATTTTAAACACCAAACAGAAGGTAGCGCTTACCTGTTTTTCTTATTATACTTATGCCGGCTGGAACCACAATAAATTCAATAGGTCGTCTTTGGACAAAGAGGATACTAAAGAACTGCCGGTTTTGATGAGGTCATCGGCCAGTGATCTTTTAGTATCCTGCATTTTCATGATCTTTTCTTCTACGGTTTCAGGGCAGATGAGGCGGATGGCAATTACTTTTTATCCTGTCCAATGCGATGGGCGCGGTCAATGGCCTGATTTTCTACGGCGGGGTTCCACCAGGGATCTACCAGGTATACATAGTCCGCTTCTGTGAGGTTGAGGCCGGTGCCGCCAGCTTTGAGGCTGATGAGGAATACCCGGCTATTGGGATTGGTTTGAAAGGCATTGACTACCGCGCCCCGGTTGCGGGTGCTGCCCGTGAGCATTTCAAAGCCAATATTCCTGCTGATCAATTGTGTTCTGATCAATTGCAGCATGGACACAAACTGGGAGAAAACGATGATCTTATGATGGGGTGATTTGGTTTCAATTTGTTCTATGAGGGTATTGATCTTGGCCGAACTGGTACCGGTCAGGGCATCATCACCCAATAAGGCGGGTGCATCGCAGATCTGTCTTAAACGGGTCAATCCCTTTAGTACATTCATAGGGCTTTTCTTCAATTCATCGGCTGTTGTGGCAGAAATATATTCCCTGAACTCTTTTTCATAAGCTTCATAGATTCCACGTTGTTCCTCTTCCATTTCACAATACAATACCATTTCGGTTTTCTCCGGCAGCTCTGGGGCTACTTCCTGTTTTGTTCGTCGTAAAATAAAAGGTTTTACTTTTTTGTGCAGCTCAATAGCCCGCTTGCTGCTTTTGAAGGTGTCAATGGGTATGGAATAGGTGTCTTTAAAGAATTGCTTGCTGCCCAGGAGGCCGGGGCAGGCAAATGACAGTTGACTGAACAGATCGAATGTATTGTTTTCGATGGGGGTGCCGGTAACGGCTATTTTGTTGCGGGAGTTTAGGAGGCGTACTGATTTGTACCGTTGGGTTTCGGGGTTCTTGATATTTTGTGATTCATCGAGGAAGACATAATTGAATACATAGTCTTTCATAAACTGAATATCCGTCAGCAAAGTGCCGTAGGAAGTTAGTATCAGTTCATATTGGTCGAAGCTGGCGGCATCCCTGATGCGGCTGGCTCCATGAACAGTCAGTAGTTTAATAGAAGGGGCAAAACGGGCTACTTCCTGTTGCCAGTTAAATATCAATGTTGAAGGTACAACCAGCAAATTTGTGTTGCGCTGTACCTTATTTCTTTGTGAAAGTATGAAAGCAATGATCTGGATGGACTTACCCAATCCCATATCATCGGCCAGGCAGCCGCCGAAATTGAGGTCATCTAAAAAGTTGAGCCAGTTCAACCCTTCTTTTGATAAGGGCGAAGGGTGCCCTGGAATGCTTCGGGTACTTCAATTTCCTGGATATGCTGTATGTCGTCCAGTTTTTTGCGGTACAATTGTACCTCTTGCATTACAGCTTCATCGACCATGGCTTCCTCATACAGTTGCTCAATGGCAGTGAAGTTGATCTTATCAATCCGGATGGTTGATTCATCAATTACCTCGGCATTGTTGAAGTAATGGGTAAATTTCTCGATCCATTCAGCAGGCAGGATACCTTTGGTACCATCATCGAGTTGTACGTACTTGTTTTGGTTGCGGATGGATTTATATACTTGCTTTAAGGATGCTTTCTGCCTGCCAAATTTTACGTGTACATTGGCATTGAACCAATTGATACCGGTATGTATCTTGATATCGACCTTTACGCGGTGAGGGTTTAACCTATTGCCCTCCAGGTCGTTAAAACCTAAAACGGTAATTCCCTGCTTGTGCCATTCTTCAAAAGCATGCAGGAACCAATCTTCGGATAAGAAACGGTCGCGGTGCAGGTACCAGTAATGGAGGTCATTGTCCCGTTGTTCTTCAAAATGGGGATGTTGCTGCAGTATGAGTGCTGTAAAACTCCTTTCGGCCTGGTCATCGCGCTTTACCAGGAACTCCTTGCCTTTGGCATCGGTACCATGCACCTGTCTTTGGGTACGGATGGGAATCTCTATATCGCTATACCGTACTACCGGGATAATCATGACGTAGTTCTTCAGGTCGGATAAATAGATAATGCGTTGTATTCCCTGGTTGAATCCTTCCTGCTCCAATTGAATGGGTGTAGCCTCGCCGATATAGTCATAATGGATCGGGATATTGTCTTCCAGTTTATCCAGCAGTTGTGCTTTGAACTCAGGATACTTGTTGGAATGTACCAGGAAGTGGTGCTTTTTCTTCAGTAGTTCAATGACTCCCAATGCCTGCAATTGATCTACCAGGTAGAGGATATTGTTGGCTTCCAGGAACCAGTTGAACCGAAGATTTAGCTCACTTAAGGTATACTCTTTATCATACAAATTCAGTTTACCATCCACGGCATAGAATTCAGCTTCCCGTGATACGGTGAGGTTGATGGGGGTAGGTATCAGGGCTGCTTTAATTGCTACAACGGAACTGGCTGTTATATTATCAGACGCTTCGGGATTGTGGTAAAAGAAAGGGTAGCGGGCGGGGTTTTTACGATGGCTTTCAGGGCGGTAAGATCGGTTGCTGACCTTTTAGCAGACGGGTGTTGCTGGAATTTATGAACAGCGGTATAGAATTTCAGGTGATCCGGGTCATCAAGGGTCCAGGCCAGGTCGAGCGGCGGCACCAGGATCATGGGATTTTTTATCTTTCCTTCTTTGGATACAGGAGCCTGGTACAATTCGACCAATAAATGTTTATGGTATTTGTGTTGTTTGAATACGACACAAATGGTTTTGCCATCGACCTCGGGTGATTCTTTGGGTATGTCGCTTGTTGCGGGGTACAGTACCTGCTTCATGGCCTGCAGGGTGTCCTGGTTGATGGCCAGCAAGGCGGGTTCCCGGGGAGTAATGGCTATCTTGTTGTGTTCAAATTGGATGTTGAAATATTGGTAGAGGTCGGCTGCCGCAGACAGGCCATAATCGGCTGCAAACTTTTTAAGTTTTTCATGACGCAGGCGTGGAAAGAAAAAATACCTAGTTCTTCCCGGCGGATGATGGCGGTCAATACTTGTGCTTCATGGGTGCACAATTGGTTGGGGTCCTGGTTGCAGGTACAGGATACGAGCAATTGCTGGCCCTGCCTTAGGACTGATACGGGGGAAATGGGGGGATGGCGTATGGGCCAATAAAGATGCCGTTGTCGATGTTCAGGCTATGAGGGGTAATGAGGCGGTACTCCCTGGCTTCCACATAGCCGGCGCCCCGGCTGTGTTGTGCGATCAGGGTTTCGGTAAGGCCTTCGGCGGGAAACCTATTAAAACGAATATCCTGGCTTCCGGAGAGGGATATGTCATTACCTGTCTGCTCCATAAGCCTGCAAATATCGGGAACAATACCCTTTTAGTCATATTTTAAAATAGCATGAAACGCCTGCTTATCATCCTCTTTTTCCTTCCGGTTGGCCCCTTCTGGAGTCCGGCCAGTAAGTGGATTGCTTTCATTAGCAATAGTGGTAGGTTTAAATGATCATGCTATAACAAATGGGTGTGTTGCATGACCCATTTCAACAGGGCATTGTTCCCTTCATCCAATTGTAGTTTACGACAAATATTGTGGCGGTGGTTCTTGATGGTATAAGGGCTTAAGAACAAGGATTGTGCAATTTCCTTGGTTGTTTTCTGGTCGCGAATGAGTTGCAGGATATTTAACTCTGTGGGGTTCAATAAGCCGGCAGGGTGTGTGATCTTTTCACCTGTGGCCGAATTGTTGATGATGCGGTTCATGACCAGTTGCACGCCTGCAAAAAGTTGGGCTTCATCCACGGGTTTTATGATGTAATTGGCCGGATTGGTGGCAGCGGCCTGTTCTATGATGGTCCGGTTTTGATAGGAGGTGATGTATATCACTTCAAAAGCATAGTCGCGCTGCAGCTCTGTGATGAGTTCAATGCCCGATTGTGATTCATGGAGGTTAATATCGCAGAGGAGGAGGTGCGGCAACATTTCGGGCATGGCGGCCTTTACCTCTTTGACGGAGATGGCAATACGGGTTGTACATTGAAAAGCCGACAGCAATTGTTGTTCAATAAACCGGGCTATAATAACCTCATCTTCGATAATCAATACACGGACCATATTTAAACAGGAATTAAAAGCTGATAAGTTAAGCCGTACCCATTGGATACGGTAATTTTTCCATTCATTTGCCGGGTCAGGTCATGGACGAGTGAAATGCCCATGGTTACAGGTTTTTCCTGCCGGGCATGATCTATCCCGCTGCCATTATCGGAATAGGTAAACAACATGCTGTGTTCATCCACTGCTTGCATGGAGATGTTGATTACGGGATCGTGGTGATCTGTAAAGGCATATTTATAGGAATTGGTGAGTAGTTCGGAGAGAATGAGGCCAAAGGACAGGGCTTGCTTGCCCTGTAGCTGGATACCGGCGCTGATGTTTTGCTGGATGCGTATCCTGCCTTTACTATCGTAGATGCGTTGCAGGTGATCGGCCAGTTCGGTAGTGAATTCATGTACATGCACAGAGAACTGTTCTTCATAGCGGAACAGTTTTTCATTGACCAGCATCATGGCCTTTATCTTGCCCATATTGCCTTTGAGTATTTCGCGGGAGGCTTCATCATTGACCATGGGGCTTGCAGGCTGCTGAGGCCATAAAGCAGTTGCAGGTTATTCTTTACGCGGTGATTGAGTTCATTGATGAGTATCTCAATTTTGGTATTCTTATCTGCCAGTAAAGCTTGTTGTTCAATAAGGTGGCGGTTTGAGATACTTAGTTCTGATGTACGGCTGGCTACTTTTTTTTCGAGCAGGGCATTCTGGGATTGCTGCAGCCTGTTGAGTTCTTCCAGGGCTGCATGTTTGTCTATTTCATGCTGGCGGAGGTCTTCCTTCAAGCCGGTGGCAAACAACAGGAAAACGCCCAGGGTGGTGAAGTTGGATACATAGGGGGCAGTGAGCAAACTTTTTTCCTTGAGGATTGCTGAACTGAATACAAAGTATATGGCCGACAGGAAAAACAATAAAAGGCCATAGGCCAGGTAACGCTGGGCAGGTGTAAGCCGCCACCAGCATATCCATAAAGATGCCACCACAAAACTGAGGGGGAATACGGATAGCCATAAATTGATGGTATTGACCAGCGCAAAGGAGCCGGTTATATAATCAATAATAAAACCTGTAAATGACAATACGCCTACTTCTATAACCAATATGCGCCCTACATTGTACAATATGGGATTGTACAACTTCATGTGCCAGAAATCCATGAGCAGCCTATAAATAGCGAAACTGCCCAGGTGAACAAAGATGAGGTTGAATAACCAACCGGTTGATGGGTGATTGGGGAAAAACCAATCAATAAAATAGCCCCCAGTACAGATGCCGTACATGCCAATGCCAGCCACATAACACAAAAGCCATAGGTAGGGCCTGTACCGGCTTACGATCCAGGATAATAAGGCGTATATAAACAAGACGCACACAGCGCCCTGCGACCAGGCGTCGATCTTATTCAGTTGTTGTTTTGATTGATCAAAGGAGGCTTCCTGCTGTAAGGAGAAATTAAAGATGGGCCAATAGCCCTTGGTATGATGAACCTTGAGCAATAATTCATAGGATTGGCCTGGTTGAAAGGTCAATAAGTTATACAATCGTCCATCAAATGGAATGACCTGCCGCTGCTCTCTGAATAAGCCTGCCTTTCTATGGAGTATACATTGATTTGCCTGATAAAGATATACATCTACGAAGGTGAGGTTGTTGAAAGAAAGGACCATATCGGCTACGGTACGCATATTGTTTTTAATGGGCATGCGGAGCCAGTAAATGCCGGTAGGTGATTTCCCCTTTAGTTGGGCCAGTGGAATAAACCGGGTGCGGTGTAGATTGGCAAAGGATGTATCTGAGCCGGGGGCTTCATCTTCCCAGATGGTAAGATAAGAAGCCAGTAATGTTTTTTGAGCAGCCTGATTGGTGTTGTGCAGGGTTAAGGTATCAGCCTTGCAGGGGAGGGCTGCAAGTAGGAATATGAAGAAGCAACATGTAAGCTGTCGGGCGAGGGGATGATCAACATGTACAATAAAAACGCAATATAGTATTTACGGGTTAATAAACGGCTGGAAGTGAATAGAACCCTGGGGTCTATTGGGGGATGGTTTAGGGTTTTCCACCAGGTAGCTTCATTTCATCCAGGAATAACCTCAGTTTCTCATAGAACCAGCCTCCTTTATCGCAATTGGTAAAATAAACATAACCGATCTTAGGCTCCCGGTAAAACATACAACCTGCCTGGAAACCACCATTATCGCCGCCATGTGAATACCGGATACCATGATCGGTAGGTTCTACGGCAAAGCCAAGGCTCCAGCCTTTGATGGTTCCCCAATTGGCTTGGGCTTCCCTGGGTACATGAGATTGTTGCTGAAGCATTTGATCTATGGTGCTTTTCTTTAGCCCTTTGTTGTTTATGATAGCTATCAAGAAACGGGCATAATCAACGGCTTCGGTATGCAAGGTGCTGGCTGCTCCAAAATAAGTGGAATCTTCATCGGGTGGGGCAGCGGGCCAGGCCTTGGCAAATACTTTACCGCCCTGGTAGCCTGTTACTTTATGGAGGCGGATGCGATCATTCCAGGTAAAATAAGAATGGCTGAAACCCAAGGCCTTTGCTGCCTCCTGTTGAAAAAGGGGATCGAGGTTTTTCAGCGTACGTCCCCGCAGGTGGGCCACCACTTTGGCGAGGTAATGATAGCCCTTGCCTGAGTATCCAAAAGTGCTGGGTGGATAGGCGAGGTACATGTCTCCACGTTGTATATGCCGGGAAGTATCCAAATCATCATACCAGCGCCAATTGGGAAAACCTGTGGTGTGGTCCAGTACCATCCTGGCTGTAATGCGTTTGTAACGTTCGTCATGCGCAATTTCCGGAAAAGGGAGGTATTGGTACAAAGGCGTATCGAGGTTTAATAAGCCCCTTTCTACCATTTGTAATACCCAAAAAGCAAATACGGGTTTGGATAAAGAAGCTGCTTCAAAAAGCGATTGTTCATTTACTTTTGGGGCATCCAGGCGGGCAACACCCAGCGCGCGGTGATAGACCACTTTACCTGCGCTGATAAAAGCAATGGACAGGGCTGGTAATTGGAGGGAGTCTACCTGGTTCTGAAGAAACTTGTCCATCGCAGCTGTGCTGATCTGCCTGCCGTTCCAGGTTTTGATCTGGGCAGGGGCTGTATACAAGAGGCCCATGCACAGGATCAGTAAAGTGCTATATTTTGCAATTGGACCCGTATATCGTGTCAGGCAGGCTGGTGGATGGTGTACATGCATAGCAACAGGTTTATGGTAGCTTGTATACAAGTTAGGTAATCCCGGGAATGCAAAAAGCGCCCTGCAGCCAGGACGCCTTTGCGTAGAAAGGGGCGTAAGAAAAGGTTAGTGGGCCAATACGATTGCCAACAATTCGCGGGCAATCCATCTACTACTTATTTGGGATAGATCAGTCTGTCGGAAACAGCGGTAGCATAAAAGAATCCCAGCGCTCCCCGCTGATATTACCAGGGGCTGAACTGGGCGCAGGTTTATAGATATTGCCATCGTCTTCCAGCTGTTTGATTAGGATATTGAGGTAATTGTATATCTCTTTCGTTAAAGACTGTAACCTAACCTGCACAGGATAGGGTTGGAGTATCCCATAAGAATAATTTAATTCCTCTCCTTTATTATTGAACATTTTATAGCGTACTGGTATAATATTGATGCCGGGGGACAACAACCTGTCATCAAATACATAGAATTGAATTGTATTGACACTAGTATTCGTGATCCTCCCCGAATCTAAGTAATTGTCGTACGCGTAATACAGTGGGACAACACCCGCAAAAAAGTCAGCTGGGGAAGCGAGAGAGTAAAGACTTGTTAGCAAGTAATAGTTTTTTTCGTTGGGCGGGTCTTTAAAGAATACATAGGGTACAGATCCGCGGTTGGTATAGGGTTGAAGGATGGTATCTCTGAATTCTGCGTGTTCCACTGCAGATACAGGAGGCATAAAGGCCGAAGCCTCGAACACTTCATGACCGATCTCTACCCTGAGCCGGTAGGTATGCCCGGGTTGTCCCTTGATTTTGGTAGTTTGATAAAACCCGTTATCGTAGTTTTTGAAGAGGTTATGTGAGGTAGTGAGGAGCGTATCTATTACCCTGGTATTTATATGATAAACATATTTATACCGCTCTATGGATTTGGGAGCTGGGGTGAGTGTATCTGTAGTGCCGGCATCGTCTGTAATGATCACCCGCGCTCCTTTTACCGGTTCGGCATTGTCGGGCCCGTTGTATGTAGGACCTGGTTTGTTGATCAATCCGGTTGATTTGGTGATCCGTACATGGTAAGGCCCCTTCATGGTGCTGATGCTTCCTTCGATAGTATAGAAAGACCGGACAGCTTGCGGGCCTGGATTAAAGTCTTTGGTACAGCCTGCCAGGGCTATTATAAAGGTCGTGCAGGCTATAAAGTATGGAATACGCATGATCGTTGCTTAGAAGTTAAAATTGTAAGTGACAGTGGGTAAAATGCCACCCAGGTAAACTTTGGATGTTTTGACAAAACTGTAGTTACTTTCATCTTGCTTGACATAAAGGGCAAACACATTGTGCCGGCTGTAGGCATTGTATATGTTGAGCACCCATTCGCCCAGCCATTTTCTTTTCTTTTTGAAGCGTTCTTTCCAGGTCATGCTGAGGTCGAGCCGGTGATAGGCGGGCAGGGTATAACCATTGCGGGTACTGTAATACATAAATCGGTTTCCATAAAAAGTATAGGTTCCCAGGGAAGGGTAGTATGGCCACCGCTGCGGTACACCCAATTACCCGAAATGCTTAACCTGGGAGAAATGGTTCGACTGTAGACCACTGAGACATTGTGCCGGCGATCATAGGTAGCGGGATACCATTCATGATTGTTGATGCCATTGATACGGCGTGAGGCCTTGGACCAGGTATAACTGATCCAACCGGTAGATAGTCCCTTATTTTTTTCACCAATAGTTCCAGGCCATATCCACAGGCTTCTCCGGTTAGTACCTGGGTTTCAATTTTATCATTGAGGAACAGTTCTGCATTGTCTTTGAAATCGATGATGTTGTATGATTGCCGGTAATAGGCTTCGAGACTGGCTTCGTATTCATTGCCGGAAAAGGTTTTGTATATGCCTGCTGAATAGTGGTCGGAATATTGTGGTTTGAAGTAAGTATCGGAAGGCATCCAAAGATCGGTAGGCAAGCCTACCGAAGAATTGGTGAGTAGGTGCTGGAACTGGTAATTGCGTCCATAGGCTATCTTAAGTGAGGTGACTGGGTTTAATAATATCCGGACGGTGATCTTGGGCTCTGCGCCAAAATAAGATTTGACGATTTTCCCACGGCCATAGAAAGTACTGTCAATAGCCGCCGAGGTATCGGCGTTGTACCGGTATACGGTCTGATCGCCCAGGGCCGCAAAGCCTGTGGCGCGGATACCATAGGCCACACTGATGCGGTTGCTTAATTTTTGTTCATGGTTGAAGTAGGCAAACAACTGAACAGACCGGCGATTGTTGAGGGAAATATCATTGGCATACGGGCGACTTGAGTTGGGTATTACTTTACCGGGTGATACGTCCTGACCTGTGATGCCGGCGCCGAATTTGAACTGGCTGTTCTTATGAGAGCTCCAGTCAAAATCGGTCTTGAGGGTGACCTCTTTCAGGTTGGCCTTCCAGGAAAAATCTTTTGTATCATCCAGCGTATAGTATGAATAATTATAATTGCTGTAGAGCAGCGAGGTGTTGGCAAATAGGTGGGGATTGAATACATGGTTCCACCGGGCGGTGATGGTGGTATTGCCCCAGTCGAGGCGGGTGGTATAATCGAGTGGTGCGAAATAGAATTTGTCATGCCCGGTATAAGCGGATAAGTATAGCTTATCTTTCTTACCCAAGACGGTATTGAATTTGGCATTCAGGTCATAGAAGGATATCTTGTTTTTGGTGGTCTGGGCCTCGATAAAGTTCAATACATGGGTAAGGTTCAACAAGCTGCCTACTGCACTGAAGCGACCAGATACCATGAAGGAGGACCTGTCTTTTTAATGGGGCTTTCATAAGTAAGCCGGCTGGCCAGTATGCCTATGTCACCGGAGCCGGTGTATTGTTTGTTATTGCCTTCTTTCATGCGGATATCCACTACTGATGACAGGCGTCCACCATATTGGGCCGGGAATACGCCTTTGTAGATGGCTACATCTTTCAATGCATCGGTATTGAAGACGGAGAAAAAGCCCATGGTATGGGTGGGATTGTATACCGGCGCCTCATCGAGCATGATCAGGTTTTGATCGTACGACCCACCACGTACGGACAAATTGGTGGTGCCTTCAGCCGAGGCCTGGATGCCGGGCAGGACCTGGAGGCTCTTCAATACATCCGGCTCGCCGCCTCCCATGGCTATTTTCTTAATGTCGGTAATACTCAGGCGGTGATTGCCAGTGACTACATTGCGCACGATGCTTTTCTTGCCGGTAGATGAAATGACTACGGATTGGAGTGTATCGCTTGTTTTAGTACTTAAGCCAATATTGTGTTTGTATCCCTGCTCAACGGAAATCGTTTCTTCCAGTTCCTGGAACCCCACATAAGAGCAGTTGAGCAAGTAGGCTCCGGTAGGAACGGTTAAGGAATAAAAACCATAGGCATTGGAAGTAGTGGTAAATGTTTTACTGCCTGATAAGGTGATGGTGGCCCCGATCAGGGATTCGCCGGACTGGGTAACTGTTACAAACCCATGTACAGTGACTATTCGGTTAGCTTGATTATTGTTTTTTTTAAGATGATAATGTTGCCCATTACCTGGTGCTGTAAGGGGGTATTGGATAACAAATCGTCCAATACCTTTTTCACGGTAACTAAATTTTGCTTGTAAGTGATGCGCTTCAGGCCTTTTATGTCGGCGCTTTTGTAGCTGAACTTAAATTTTGTAACCCATTCTATAGACTCTAATGCCTTTTGAAGGAAACATCGTTGAGTTCGATATTAATTGTGTCTTTATTGATGTCCTAGGCCTGGCTTTGTTTTGTTGTCAATTGGGCACAGGCTACCAATAACAGGATTGCTATGATCTGTTTCATAAGTTGTGTTCCCGAATTAGTTTATTCTATTGTGATAATGCCTTTATTTTTGTGATGCGGCATTCGAAGACGATTTGGATAACGTTCAGTGCTTTGTCGAGGCCGTCTTCTTCCCTGAGGGCTGCGTTGATCAATTGTTTTTTGAGGTCATTGTTTTTATTACAATGGAATCTTTATAGACCCTTTGCAGATCGGCCACCATATTTTCGAGGGTTTCCTCTTCATACCGTAGTTCACCCCGCTTCCAGCTACTCACTTTGTTGGTGTCTATTTTATGCTGGCGGATGATGGTATCGGCAATCACCTTTAGCTGATACCCTTTTTCGAGGGTGGCGAGTAATTTACTGCCCGCTTGTACCTGTACCTTGCCGCGTTGTACATCCACTTGTAGCTGGTGCTGACCAGGATAGGCTTTGATATCAAAAGCTGTTCCCAGCACGCTGGTGGTAAAGGCTCCCGAATGAACAAGGAAAGGAATTTGTTGGGCATGCTGTACATCAAACCAGGCTTCGCCAGCGAGTTCAACTGTGCGTTGCTTACCGGAAAAAGAAGCCGGGAACCGGAATGAAGAAGCTGCGTTGAGCCATACATGGCTACCATCAGACAGTATGACCTCATAATCACTACCCGGCGCCGTAGAGATCACATGGTAGTCGGTAGTTGCGTCATAGGATCCCATGGCTGCATAGACGATCTGCTTATCGTATTTGCTTACGGTAATATAGCCCTGGGTAGCAATAACACCATTGGCTACCTCATCCAGGAGTATCTGCGATCCATTGTTGAGGGTGAGTACGTTTTTGTCAACAGGCGCCAGGGCCAGGACAGGAGGCTGGAGCTTCCTATTGTGACTTGTGTGACTGCGGTTGAGAAAAAGTAAACACCTGCGGTTACCAACATGAGAACGGCTGCTGCAGCAGCCCAACGGTATATTGGCAAAAGCATACGTATAGGGGCGGTGGCGGGTCGCGCAACGGATTTATCAATGCGTACAATATGTTGCACCATTTTTTGCCAGTAGGCGGTATTGCCGGGCATGATGGGTGTTTGCTGCTGCATTAGGCCTGTCATTACGGTACTGAACAGTTCCTGGCCGGCATCGGACTTTATAAAAGCTGCCAGTTCCTGCTCTTCGGGAGGAGTGGCTTTACCTGCCTGGTATTGTTGCAATAAATAGGTTAACCGTTGTTTTTCCATTGATCTTCGCTTTTATCATGTGCCGGGCGCCTCTGCCTTAATAAGAAGCGCGAGCGGGCATTTAGGACTATCGGCGTCCAAAATTATTTTTCTCCGAAAAGGAATAGGAGAATGGACAGGGTAACACCAGCCTGGGCCAGGTATTCCCGTATAAATTTAAGAGCGGCCACCAGGGCATTCTTAACGGTATTGGGAGACAGTTGCAGGGCTTCTGCAATTTCCGGAATGGTTTTCCCCTGATCGCGGCTTAGCTGGTAGATCTTTTGCGCTGTGCCGGCAATTGATCCACGGCATCGACAATGAGCTGGTTCAGTTCTTTGAGGTCATACCATTCATGGGTGGCATGGGCAGTGGCTTCGGATTCTATTGGGAGGGGCTGTGAAAACTTATTGGTCAATACCATTTTGCGGGCATAGGTATAGCACTCGTTGGAGGCTACCTTAAATAACCAGCCGCCAGGATTATCTATCTGTTCCAATTTATCCCTGTTGAGCCAGAGCCTGATGAAGGTTTCCTGGATAATTTCCTGTGCGGCTGTTTCTGACCGGGTAAATTTCAGGATGAAAGGATGCAGACGGGGTAAGAAGAGATTGAATAAGCTTTCAAAGGCCTGTTCATCACCTGTGGTAATCATGTTGAATAATAATCTTTCGTCGGGAGGCAAGGTTGCCTGGTTGTCTTGATGGGCCAATGGGAGTTGTTTAACGTAGCTTGATCAATGATGCGAAGGTGATGGCAAATGGGCTATTCTGCAAAATCAAATTTCCGGGTAAGGGGTTTTAGTGCTTGTTTTTGCATAATGAGTATGGACAAAATATATTTGTGGCTCGTTTACAGGCAGCTCATAAAAAGCGCCTGTAGTGCAACAAATGTCCTTTTAAGAGGGGTAAATGGGGATGGAAGGGATTGGGGCTGGTGGGCAAGGTGAATGCAGGGTGTATTTATTTAACTAATATATTGTTGATAATTATTGTATTATAAGTTAATTTACTTTCTCTTATATCCGGTAAATGGGGAAAATAGGGTGTATGAATTGTTGAAGCAGGCGAATGAATTGCCGGAATTTCTTGCTCAACTTCCCGGGGTGGGCGCCGACTATTAGCTGCAACTCATATAGTAAAAAAATCCTTCTTAAATTGGGGCTTTTAGTCGATTGAACATGATAGTAACCTCGGTAATACTTTTCCGCAAAAATTGGTTTTTGACGAGTTTGTCGCTCCTGCTGTTTGTAACGGCTTTCCCGCAGTCATTGCAGGACGTTCATAACCGGTATCAACCGTTGATAAAAGGCGCCAAAGAAGATACCACGCTTGTCAGGAATCTGCTGAAGTATGGTAATGATCTCCTGGATTATAACAATGATACGGCTGTTATCATCTTGCAGCAGACTGCTATAGTAAGTAGCAAAATAAACGATGTCTATGGAATGGGCAAAAGCGCCTTCCTGATAGGAGGAGTGCATCAGGATAAAGGGGAATATGGAGTGGCCAGGGCCTGTTATGATACGGCAGTGAAATATTTTTCTTTACTAAGCAGTCAGTTAGACCTGGGCAAGGTTTTTTATAATACGGGCAACCTGTATTATTTCCAGGATCAGTATGATGAAGCTATTGGCTGGTATCTGAAAGGGGCGGCTGCTTTTGAAAAAGCAGCCGCCCCGGGTTTGCTGGCCAGGGCTTATGATGGCATAGGGAATACTTTACATAGTATGGATCAATATGAAAAAAGCCTGGGCTATTTTAAAATGGCGGAGGGAATTGCCAGGGAGAACAAGGATAGTGTAATGCTTACGCGCATACTTAATAATAAGAGTATTGCTTATCATTCCATGGGCAAAAAGAAAGAGAGTTTACAAATGAAACTGGCGGCTTTACCATTTGCGGACTCGCAGCATGACCTGATTTCGCAAAGCACGATCAGGTCTAATATAGCTGATGCGTATATTGACTTCAGGAAAATGGATTCGGCTGCATATTACCTGCGGGAGGCTGAAAGACTGGCACTCAAATCTGGCAGGCCTTATTACCTGATGCAGGTCTTTTTATGTTATTCCAAAATGTATAAGGGAACCAAGGATTATCGCAAAGCCAGGGATTATTTGCTGAAGAGTATAAAGATCGCTGAAGAATTAGGCAGTAAAGAAGGATTGTTTAAAGCTTATGGCAACCTGTTGCAGGTGTATTCGTCACTGGGGATGAATGAGGAAAGCATGGCGGCATTTCAACAATTCGTGTTGTACAATGATAGTATTGCCAATGAAGGTATGCTGGCGCAGGCTAATGAACTGGAGACAAAATACCGTACGGTTCAAAAGGATAAGGAAATAGCTGAAAAGCAACTGGCTATTGAGCACCAACGGTCGACCTTGAAGAAAAAGATATGGTAATCGTTTTTCGATCATTTCACTGATCACGCTGGTGATCATTGGTATGTTGATATGGCTTGGATTCAGGCAGAAACAAAAATTGCAGTGGTTGATGATCCGTAAAGAACATGAACTGCTGGCAGTGAAAGCGATGATGGAAGGAGAGGAGCGGGAGCGTACGCGTATTGCCCGCAATTTACATGATGGGGTAGGAAGTATATTGTCGGCAGCCAGGCTGAATATGGACTCTTTGGGGCACCAGGTGGGGCAGTTGCCGCTGATTCCCGCCTACCGGGAATCGCTTACGTTGCTGAAAGATGCTACGGCGGAGATCAGGGAAACGGCGCATAACCTATTGCCCGTAATACTGTATGAGCAGGGGCTACAGGAAGCGGTACGGACGTTTTGTATGAAATTCACCAGCAACCATCAACTGGGCATCGACTTTCAATCTTATGGATCGCCGGTCCGGTTCAATCACCATTTTGAATTGATGGTGTATAGAACGATCCAGGAGCTCATCAATAATGTGATCAAACATGCAGAAGCTACGCGGGTACTTGTGCAACTGGTATTTAATGCGGACATGATCAGCATTACGGTGGAAGATAATGGAAAGGGGTTTGAATCTGCTGATACCGGTCGGGCCATGGGGTTGGGGATTACGAGCCTTCACGCACGAATGAAAGCTTTCCAGGGAAAGGTGGATATAGATTCTTCTCCGGGCGGCACTTCGATCCATATTGAATTCAAGACGGATCCACTGCTGTATGTGGCCTAATGCAGTCAGGGAGCCTGCTAATTGTCCAGACCCTGGAACTTGAAAGGTGCACTGGTTCTGAACATTCCTGCTGCATTGCCGGCATAGGTTTCTCCATTGGATATGCCCAGCTTTTTAACAGATGCCGTTGCTGAAAAATCAACATCCTTAAAGTTGATCCAGAAGGTATTGGGGGTAAGTACAGTTTCAAAATAATAGACGAGGTTCTTATGATCTGCTACTGACCGCCACCGCGTAGAGGAAATATTGGGCTGTCCTGGCGTGGTGATGCCATAGGGAACAGAACAGTTCCTGATCACGCTGAACACACTGGCAATGGCAACATGTGTATTATCGGTTTTAGGTATTGCTTCTGTGTAAAAGGCTGCTCTTACAAATCGATCAGCTGCGCGGTTGGTGCCCGGCAACATAACAGTGCCGCCTATTTCGTGCCAGTATTCATTTAAGGCCAGTTGTTTTTCATAAGCCGGCGAATTGGTCATAACCAGGTAGCTCTGGTGGTGGTGGATGATCAACCTGCCTTTTATGTACTCAAAAATGGCATTGTCGCCCGATGCATCCGAAACAGAAAGATGGAGATTTGCCATTCGATCCTGGCCAGGCACTTTATCGGTTACCACTGTGTATGTTTCTTTGGAAAGCTCCTGAACCACTTCGTTTACAGTGGCAAAATTGTCCAATACATATTGTGTCCAGGCTGAAACAGACAAGCCTGGTTTCCTACCATCATAAAAGGGTATTCCGATTCGGCCAGCCACAATAAATTGGCTACCAGCCCTTTTTCATTCATGCCATCGGTAGTAGAGATATCGTAACCCGAAGCTACTACGCTGCCGTATTTGGCCTTCCATTGTAAGGAATTGGGGCCCGCTACGCCGTTTCGGGTTATACCCCTGGGAAAGATCCATAGATTGGTAAGGATATCTTCTTTCCAGTCCATTGACCGGGCGGTGAGGATAATATTGTTGAGTCCTTTGTACATAACCCGCGTACAGGCAAAACTCATGTAGAGGGCGCTGCCCAACTGTATTACAACTGTCAATAAAGCGGCTTTGAAAGTAGTCATACTGTGATCTTTTAAGTTAACAGATGCCTACGGTAGAAGGGAGGTGAGGCGGAATAACTGGTAATATAGATTAATTATGCCATGTAGGTTGTTTTTGTTAAGCCTGACTATATAAAAAGGGGTGTCTCACAAAATAAGACACCCCTTTTAGGGCTTGATTGCCAGTTTATGGAAATGTGTTGGTTAAAACCGATAAGAAAAGCTGGCCACAAAGTTGCGAGGACGCTGGGGGGTTTACAGACCAGTAGCCGATATAATATACCTCGTTGGTGAGGTTGTTAACATTGCAGCCAATGGAGAATTTTTCGGCATTGTAGGAAATACCTGCATTGATCAGGGTATAGCTGGGCAGGAAGAAATCGCCTGTGGTGGTATTGTTGATCACTTTATACTGACTGGCATAGTTACCACCCACCCCGATGCCGAAATTCTTCAGCTTTCCGGATTGGAATTTATAATTAGCCCAGAGGTTGGCGAGGTTAGGAGGGCCCTGGCCGCCGGGTGCACTGCCTACTTCGGCATAAAAATCATTCTTGTTACCTGCTTTTACTTTGATGTCGTTATAGCTGTATCCGGCAATGATGCTTAAACCGGCCATGGGGAAAGCGCGCAGGTCCAGTTCAACGCCCTTGCTTTCTACCTTACCGCCTTGCTTGTAATCGTTCCTGTTTAATGGATCAACCGTTACGCGGTCACTTACTTTAATATTGTAGAAGGACAGGGTGGCGCTTAGTTTATTGGCAAATAAGTTGGTTTTAACACCAAATTCCAGTTGATCGGCATGTTCGGGCCGGAATGACCTGGTGCCTTTGCTATTGCCGAGGGTATCGGCTATGGGCAAGGGGCCACATTGATGAAGGCATTCATATAATTGACAAAGAGTGATACCTTGTCGGGTACGGGTTGGTATACGATGCCAAATTTGGGAGATAGGGAGGTCTGGTCATATTTACCCTGCCTGGTACTCTTTTCTCCCTTATTATCAAAATAATCTGCTCTCAGGCTCACCATGGCCATCAGGCGGCGGGAGATATTCAGTACATCGGAGGCATAAGCGCTGTAGGTATAATTGCTGATGTTGCTGTTGGTCTCCCCGCTTTTGGCTATGAGTTGGTCAACAGAAGGCTTGGTAAGGTAAACGGGATCGTGGGCGTTGCCTGTTTCATTATCTAAATAATTTACCTCGCCCTGTGGTGTTACATTCCTGGCCCAGGCCCAACCGGAACCATTGTTGATCACATTGCGGCTAAAATAATCGAGACCTACCAATACGCGGTTGCGCATGCCGCCTATGCGGAAGTCGCCATTAAAGTTTTGTTGGATGTCGGTGGTAATGGTGGTTTGATTTTCATTGTGAAAATACTGGCTGAAATATTTATCTCCTGCTACATCGTCCCATACAGAGGGATCATCCCATATATAGGTATAGTATCCGTTCGATTTAACGGTTCCTCTTGAAAAAACAGTTTGTGAGGTCCACCTGTCGGATAGTTTGTAGATCATTTGTCCCTGGAAATTATACCGGGGATTTTTGATGGTGATGTCGTTGCTGGTAAAGGATAGTGAATTGTTGAGGTTAAGCTCCTTTATGTTTTTAAAGGTAAGCGGGCTTTCGCGGTCGGAATGGAAAAATACGGGAGCTACAGCTCTTTCTTCTTCCAGTATCCCGGCCATGAAATGGAAGGATAGTTTGTCGTCTACCTCATATACGAGTGAGGGGCTATGAAGAATGATTTTTTGAATCCTGCATCCTGGAAGCTGTTCTCTGAATGATAGGCTGCATTTACGCGCAGGGCGATCTTATCTTTTTTGCTGAGGGGGTATTGATATCGGCGGTAATCCTGTTGAGGCCAAAACTGCCAAAATTATAGGCAATCTCTCCGCCTGTAGTGAAGTAGGGTTTCTTGGTAATGGTATTGATGATACCGCCATAGCTATAGAAGCTACCGCCAAACAGGGTGCCTGAAGGGCCTTTGATGACCTCAATTTCTTCTATATTGGCGGGATCGAGGTTGCCGCTGGTAATGCCTGGCAGTCCATTGTACATGGTGGGCTGGGCATCAAAGCCTCTTAAAGCAAAATAGGAAGCGCCATCGCCTGCCCGGCCGGTTGACTCCCAGGTTCTGCTGATGCCGGGTATATTGCGCATGGCATCATCAAAGTTGGTAATCCCCTGCTGCTTGAAGGTTTCGGCCGAAACAGTACTGTATACCTGGGGATTCTCCAGGTTCTTCAGCGGCATTTTGGCTACGAAACGGTTGGCTCTATTCAGGTTCTTAGAAGAAACAACTACTTCTTCCAATTGGGTAGCATTTTGGTTGAGCACAAAATCGATGACCACAGTTTGGTTGGGAGCAATAGTTACCTTCTTTACTTCAGTGGTAATGGAAACTGCATAGGCCTTGACCTTCCAATTGCCCGGCTTTACGCTGGGAATTATATAGGTGCCGTTTTCGTCGCTGATGCCTGACCAGGGACTGTGTTCCACCTTTACAGTAACATAGGGGCGGGTTTTCCGTCGTTGGTGGTGATAGTGCCCTTAATAACGCCATTATTTCCATTGTAGGGCTGCCCCAACAGGGTAAGAGAGGATAAAGGGTACTAAGAATAAGCAGTAGCTTTGCCATTGGTAAACTTTGAGATTAGGTGTGATTAAGGCGCAAGGTGTTTCATAGGCTTAAAAACCCTGTTCCGCAATCAGGAAAAAAATATGCGTAACCGGGAAAAAGTTGGCTCATGTATTCCTTTGAGGCGGGCGCTGACGGGTTGGAAAAGATTGGGGGAAATTGGGCTATCGGGTAGCAATGGGCTGATTATTGCTCCTGTATTTTTAGTAATATCGTATTAATAAGCAAATAACATGAAAGGTATTTCAGCGGCTTTAATTTTGTTGTTTTCGGCCTGCTACGCTAGTGGGCAAACTACTGCACAAGGATATTATGTAACACAAGCCAATGATACGATTGCTGCCCAAATTAAGATCAAGAAAGGGATATTGGGTCAACAGAATAATGATCTCAATGAAAAAGTTGAAGTAATGGATAGTATAAAGGGGATCATAAAATACCTGCCAGAAGATATTAATGCCTATGGGTTTTTGTATAAGGGCCACAAGTATGTCTTTGTATCGAAACCTATCAAAAATGGGTCGAGAAGATTTCTGGCTGCCTTTTACATTGGTACTAAATCGAGTCTTTACTATTACGGTTTCCATAACACCGAAGGAACTTTTGGTTCCAAACAGGTATTTTATACATTTGAAAGGCCGGGTAATACTTACCTGTTTTTAAAGAATACGGTGAACAAGCAGTTTAAAAGCCAGGTAAAGGAATTCTATAAAGATAGCCCTGCTGTGATGGAAATAATTGACTCAAAACTTAGATATTGGCTGGACCTGGATAAGGACCTTGTTGAAATACTGCAAAAGGCTAACCTGGAGTGATTCCAGTTCATCTGTATAAATTCCATTGAATTGTTGGAGAAGATGGAGGACCAGCCTTATAATTTTATCTCAAACTTTTTCGGCGGGGCCATTTCCCAATCCATTTTTCTTTTCACGAGCCAAAGCTCTTTCATCTCGGCAGCAGGGACGGTAAATTGTGGGTAGAACTCTTCATTGTCGCTAATGGCAATAAAGTTGGCTGTATCCTTTTGTATAAGCGTTTTACCAGTATATCGTTTTCCAGCACGATCACGTAGATGTAGAAATTGGCAATTTGCATCCATTGGTCCTGTTCTATCTTTTCGCATACGAGGTGATAGCCTTCTTTATAGGTAGGCTGCATGCTATCGCCTTTTACTTCAAACACTCTATAGTTTTCTCCGCGATAAGGAAATCCAGGTAAGGTAAACATGCTCAGTTCCTGTAGATAGACGGGATCATTGTAATTACGTGCGTAGCCTGCCTGTGCGGCAATGGGTACAAAGAAGATACCCTGGTTATCCAGATCGTCCCCAATCTTTTTGTTTCTCCTGGTTACAAAATAAGGTATTGGTTTTTCCGTTAACGAATCCACAACTGGAGGGGCTCCTTCATAAAAACTATCATAAAACTTTTTAATAAAAGCCTCACTGGGATCAGCTTGTCTGGAAAGGTACCGGCTCACATTGCCTTTGCTTTCCCCGGTTGCTTTTGAAAGAGCAGCGACTGGAAACCTCAAGCTAAGTGACTCGAAATCTTTGTAAAAGGCCTCTATTTGTAGCTTTGTGAGCATTTGCAACAATGTTGTAATGAAGGAATTTAAAATACTAAACCGGGTATAATGATAGTTGTATAAAAGTTGTATATTTGAGTGGTAAGGATACAACAAATATAATACAAAGGATTGACATATAAAAACTATCTCATACTCTAGCGGCAGCCTCAAAAGAATCCGTCACTTAATAAAAACCAATAAATATGACAATGGAACTCGAAAGAATTCTTAGAACAGAGGGTACTCCTTCCGGGGAAAGCTTGGTGAAGCAACTAACAGTGCACCTTCGATCGGAAATGTACTTTTATCCAAAACATTTATTACGGGTGGCACTTTCAACCAATGGATCAAAAGCTTTACATTACTACCTCGATTGACTGTGAGATCTTGTTGAACATCCGACTTGCCAATGGGTTCCTGAATGCCAGTAACCAGGATCTAAAGGGGGTAACCAATTTACACCTGAACCTAAAGGGAGGGGTAATGCAGACGTTGGACCTGGATACGATGTTGTTATACAACCAGGTTATACAGTTTCTCTTCATTGCCTACAGGAACGGATCGTCGGGCCCCATTACCATTACTGTTTCCTACAGCAGTTATGAGTTATTTATGAACCGGAATATGTATGCTCCTAAGGCTATTAAGATCCTGGGTGATAGTATATCGGCAGGGGCCAATTCTTCTTCCACCAATGCAAAGCCTTATGGCTCCTGGTTTTCTCAAGTGGTTTTCAACCATTATGGCGCTACAAAGGATGTAAAAGGTATCAATAAAGCGGTAGGTGGTGTTACTGCTGAAGGAATGGACCGGGCTTCTATTACCGGATGGAGTTACTGCGACAATGCTGATGTTGTGCTGGTGGCGCTGGGCACCAATCCGGATACGTCGGATACTGTGTTTACGAGTAGTATTGAAAATATTCTCAACCGGGAGAAAGTGTACCATCCCAATGCCTGGTTTATAGTTTGTGCCCCCATTGTGAAAGACAATTCAGGAGAAGCGCAAATGGTAGTTTACCGGACGATCCTGCAGAATATCGTTTCCACACGCAGCGATCCCAAGACGCTTTACTTACCTTTTGAGAACCTGGGTATCCTTCCGGGGTTATACCGACAGATGTTCACCCGAACCAGGCCGGTCATGACAGCATGTATAATTATGCCAAGCAATTCCTGATTACCAACAATGTGACGATCTAAAGAAATCCGAACAAGGTAACCCCGGAGCAAGTACATCTTGCGAGGTTTAAAAATAATGTGTAAGGATGGCGAAGGTAAACCTTATAGCGATGGGAACACAGCTGCTGGACTTTATTTCTCCATGCTTACACATTATTTTCAATCATGAGGTACTTGGTCAGAGGGGTATCCATCACCTTAGTTACGAATGAAGGTATCATGATGACGGCCTTGCCTGTTACCCGGTCGATTGTTACAGGGCACTTCGCAAAAAGGGAGATTTGAGTGACGAACGTGCGTTGCAGTTGAAACCCTTCAACTGCATTGGGCCGCCCTTGGTAACCGTACGTTCCCACCTTTTACTGACCCTATCAGCAGAGCGTGCGCGCTTAAGGACGGTCAACAGCCTTGCCTGTAGGTTGACGTCCTTTGCATACGCGGTGAGGTCGCAAAACAGGTTGCGCGCGATGCTGGCGACTTTACCTGCTCTTCCAAATTCAGCCATGTTATCCCGTGTACGCCCGAAACCAGGATCGTTCCTAATCCTGCCTGCAGTTATACCTTTGGTTCTTCATTTTCCATTTTGCTGTTTTTTGTGTGTTAAGTAATAGAATGCATTGGCCGGTCCAACTGATAAAATCTTTATATAGCCGGAAAAGGCCATGCACCCAATCGTGCCCACTTCGCCCGGTATGGCTGTTTTTTTGCGGGGGTATTGCCTGGGTATTGCCTAAGTATTGCCTGGGTATTGCCTTGGCGGGGTAGTATTCCTCTGGGATTCCCTGGGGATCCGGATAGAGTAGGCAGGCAATCCGGCTACCAGTTTCATACAATACAGGTACCATTACGCTACCATCCCGTCCAGCTATGTTGAGTGTGTTTGTCATATACATCAATTTTGATGACACAAAGCTGCGGCATTTGCCTGGGCCGATTTACCCATATCGTACCCAGTGGGTAGAAGTTTATTTTTGCAACAGGGCATAAAAAAACACCCTAACAGCGCGTTTTTAGCTAAACCATGACCGGATATCCAATTACGTAAGTGAATTACCGGACATAAACAATCCAGTGGGTGGATTTTATTTTTGTCACAGGAACTGTAGCATACATGGAGCACCCTAAATCAGCAGGCTAACCGAAATTGATTATCATAGCCTATGATAGGGATTTGCCTTCCTCTTAGTACGAGTCAATGGTTTTTGTGGACTTCTGGTAGTCACTTTTCTTACGCAATTGGAAGGAATTGTGACCACTAAATTTTGCCTGCCGGGACATATGAAAGTATGGGCCGACCATTCAAGGTCAGCCCAACGTTTCATTTTTCATGATAAGGTTCCGGTGAAGAGTTGACCGGATGTAATCCATTATTCTAATGTTTTTCTGCTTGCTTACCTGGGCAGCCAGTTGAGCGGCGCGATAAGCATTAACGATGCCACCGGAACTGCAAAGCTCACCAAAATCGATTTTGGGTTCTCCCTGTATTGATCCGCCCGGAGCCAATACCTGAACTCCTTTACGGGACACTACACTCTTCTTCAGGATATCGATCATTTGTTCGGTTGTAAGGTCAGGGAAATAAGTCCACAGTAAGGCTGCAATACCGGATACCACAGGCGTAGCCATACTTGTACCGCTTTGGGATAAATATTTGTTGCCGGGAATAGTGGAATAGATATCACTACCGGGAGCAAAACATCTACGGACTTCTTTCCATAATTACTGAAAGAAGACGGCTGCCCCTGCCAGGTGGAAGCCCCTACCTCTATTACATTCTTAACAGCCCGCTTTTGGGCAATTTTCTTATATGGATAATGGATATGTGTGTCCACATCTCTTGAATCATTGCCGGCTGCATGAACCAGCAATACGCCTTTCTTTTCCGCATAGCGATAAGCCGCATACACCAGTTCAGGATGTGGTGTCAGGTATTTTCCAAAACTCATGTTGATAACTTTGGCGCCATTTTCCACGGCATACATAATACCGGCTGCCACATTCTTGTCTGTTTCATCTTCGAAGTAAGCAAGGATACGAACAAACATCAGCTCAGCATCGGCAATGCCATCCATACCGATCCCGTTATTCCGTTCTGCTCCAATGGTGCCGCCCACATGCGTACCATGATCTGCGCTCCTGGCTAAGAGATTGGGATTTCCATAATAGCGCTTTTTCAGATCGGTCTGATGTGGATCGATGACAGCAAGACTATCCACATACTTTTGATTTGACAGGCAAACTTCCTCGAATTCCTGGCGGGCCTCTTTTACCCAGTTCCCTTTTGAGCAACAATGGAATCCCACTTTGAAACCGGCAGACCACGCAATTTGTTTCCGAAGAAATAGAATGCGTTCTTTGCAACCTTATCATCTTTATCGGATGGACTGATCTTAAAGCTTGCTCTAAAAGTGAATTCTTCTTCCGGATTGGTACACTTCTCTTTCAACTGCCTGGTAAAACCTGGTACATATTTCAAATAAAGTTCTGTTTCAGCAACCTTATGAAATGTACTGGCAAGGCCCGGTTTGGTCATTACTACATCTTTGAAATAGCGATACTCTTTCAACTCTTTTTTTGAGAATTGTGTAGTATTGGTATCCAGGTACCGCCCTTTCAATCTTATAAATTCACGGTTCGATTCCAGTATTCCTCTTTGTTGTTGTTTCCCATCCGGGTAACCAACAAAGTTCCAGCCATGAATATCATCTACATAACCGTTATGATCATTGTCGATATGATCACCTGGGATCTCCCTTTATTAACCCATAATTTGTTTTTAAGATCCTCATGATCCACATCACCGCCGGCATCCACAATGGCTACCACTACTTTTTGCCTGGGCGTGAACTGTTTCAGGAATTCGTATGCCTTATTGATGGAGGAACCCCAAACGGAATCCTGCTCCAGGTCTAGCTGTTCCCAGCCAGCGGGGCTTTCCACTGCGTTTTATTCTGCGAATAAGCAAAGCCAGACACAAGAAAAGACAATAGGGTCAAATGAACTCGTTTCATTATTCTATTTTGGATGAGTGTTAATAAGCTGATACCTTTTCTATTTATTCTTTAGCACCTTATTGATCTGAAGGGCCAATGCCTGGTAATGCAGCTTATCATCACCGGTAGCAGTGCTTGCTTTTGCAGTTGCCAGCTTCTGGATCTTCAGTGCAATATCCAGCAGGTACAACTTACCATTGTCAATTGCCGTTGTGGTTACTTCTTTTTGAAAACCCGGGTTGTCTCCGAATTGCTCCAACAACATCTTTGTGGTGAATGTCCCTTCGCCTTCTTTATTTTCGATTTTCCTGATCTGTTCCGCATATTTTTTTACAAATCCTGTAGGGTCAAGATCATAAGCAACAATTTCATCGAGGATGGTGCAAACGCCTGATCATTCAGTCCAAAGAGCCCGGTGGATTTCTTTTCTTCAAAAGGCTCAAGCGCCATATCGGCCACAAAATTTTGCAGACTGATATCACTGGCGTTCAATTTACGCCCTGCAATTGTGCCTTCGAATGCACCTGTATACAGGTCATTGAGGTATTCTCCGATCCCGTAAGGATTATCTGAAATATGGGATGATAACAAAACATTTTTTGTCAATTTTTTGAGCTCGCCAAGCAATTTTCCTCTCAACAATACAGCTGGATCGAGGCCAGGTGACAGTTTTTTTCTCAGTTCAGCATTGTTCAACCAGTTTGCCTGGCGATATTGATTCAGCGTCCATTTCAGCGCATTTTTTTGCAGCTCTTTTGGAACGGACTGGTGCAGCTTACCGGCAGTGCCATCTTTTACCTCGTTCAGGTAGATGCCTCCCACATTGTACATGACGTTACGGATATAACGGTAATATTGATTCATGATCTCATCATATATCCCCTGACGGTAGCTGTGATCGGGATCATCCTTCACCCAGTTGTTGAGGTTGGAGAGAATATACTTCAGGTTCTGAATACCGTATTCACTGGCCTTTACAGGATCATTACCGAGATCCTCCTCTATGGAGCTGGGATCATAACGGGAAAGGATTTGTTGCTTTCCATAGCGGTAGATGGGGTTGCCGGCTTTGGCATCCACCCAGCTTTCGAGCGTTGCCTGTTCATCCCATTCTGTTTTGGTTCCGGGCACTGGTTGATAATTCCATTTTACCAGGAAATAATCATACTCGCCCAGTTGAGGAGGTGTAAGTTTAACCTGCTTGTCCTGCGGCTGTGCCACATAATTGAAACGCGCATAATCCATGATAGACGGGGTGGTGCCATATTGCTGTGTGAAAGTCGCCGATCTCAGGGAGTCTACCGGGAATGCATTGGAAGAAGCCATATTGTGCATGAAGCCAAGACAGTGCCCTACTTCATGACCCACCACATATTCGATCGACTCATTGAAAAGCTCATCAGTCAATTTTCCATTGCGGATACTTTCATCCAGTTGCGCCGTCTGCACATAACGCCATTTATTCAGCAAACGCACCACATCATTGTATACGAGTACAGTGGCAGAAATGATCTCGCCGGTTGTGGGATCAACCCAGGAAGGTCCCATGGCATTCTCCGTGGAAGAAGGCAGGTAACGGATACAGGAGTATTTGAGATTGTCCGGATCGAAGCTGGGATCGTTTACAGGAAAATCCTTCACCTGAACGGCGTCTTTGAAACCAATCGCTTCAAAGGCAGTGTTCCAGTGAAGAACAGACTTCCTGATGGGCTCTTTCCATTTGCCGGGGAAAGCATTGTCTACATAGAAGAGGATCGGTTTTACGGGCGTCACTTTCTCTCCCCGTGCGTAGGCTTCAGGGTTAGAAGGCTCCAGGCGCCAGCGGTTGGCCAAAGCATATTTGAAACTACCATCCTTTTGCTGTGAAAACTGCAATTTCTCGGTAGGGAATATACCCACGCGTGCATCTGCGATGCGTGGCGTCATTTTGTCCTCGGGTAGCAAGAGGAAAGACCTTGTCACTTTTGCAGAAACGGGGTATTTGTCTAAAAGTGTGAAGAACAACACTTTGATAGACATTTCATAAGACAAAGTTGATGTGATGGAAAAATTATCGTCAAATGTTTTGATAGCCCCCAGGGCGGAGTTGTCTCTTTTGAATTCTCCGGTCAGAAATCCCGCGCGTGAGAAAAAACTGAAGGCCCTGAAGTCAGACAGGAACAGATTGGTAAAATCCACCACAATAGCGCTGCTGTCTTTATTCCAGGCTTCGATCTTGCTTTTGGCAATTACAGATGTACCAAAGTTCTTACTGATAGCCTCTTTTCCTCCATCACTGTTATCATCCGATGTTACTCTTACATTCAACTGCTGTAAAAAAGCAATCGAATCTTCCACCACAAATTTCACGTGTATGGGTGGGTTCGCTTTATAACCTACCACGCCAAAACTATTGTCGGACACCTCACTAAGGGTGGAAGCTATCAGCATTTCCCGGTTGAGGTATTTCGCCGGAATTTCGAAATACACTTTTTCCTTCACCTTGTAAAGGGTTACAAAATTGCTTGCTGCTTTTTGTGCTCCTTTCAACAGCTTCTCATAATCAGATTCCCTTACATAGGGTTTTGCGGGAGCAGCATTTGTTACAGGGGCGCGCTTTTTTTCTTACCGAACAACTGAGCTGAAGCATTTGTGTAAAATAATATACACAATAATGCCCCGAAGAATGCAAATAGATTCTTTTTCATACACTTTACTGTTTAAATCGCCTTATTTAAGGAATTACTTTATACGGGTTGGGCTATGGCCTCCAGGTCCAAACCATAATTGTCTTTAAAATAATTGATCATGGCAGTTCTTGCCTGGTGAATTTTGGGATAGGTGGCTTTAGGGTAGAGCGATTGGAGCTCTGCTGCTGTATAGCGCATGCACAGAAATACATACCCTTTGAAATTATAGGCAGGCGTCAGGTATTTGATAGTGGCTCCAATTGGCAGATAGGTAGAAAATGCATAGCCGGTTGCATCCAGGTCTCCCAGGAATCCCCGGTACCTGAAAAATGTTCCCCTTCGAAGGAGTATTGCTTGATCTCTGTTACATAATCGAAGAGAGAATGGAATGCAGGCGCATCATTTATCTTTTTCCTGTCGTAAGCAATTTTGATTGCATGGGCCAATATCTTCACCCTCGTTTCTTTCAATTTTGCGGCAGGCACCGGTGGTGCGCTTTGCGCTTCAGTGAACAGGGCGTTCACCCAAAAATCCACACCACCGGGGTATACTGTGTTATATACTTTACTGGTTCCTGAAGGATAGTAATAGTTGTACACCAGATACAGGTAGGGAGGAAATATATCTTTTGCATATTCAGGTTTCAGGAAACTGAATACTTTGTCTTTCAGGAAATTTATTTGATAGGTTGCCTGCTCATCATTGAGTGGCTTTCCACTATAGATCTGGGTGGAGCCCTGCCAGGCTCGGTTCAGATGGGTTGAGTCGAAGCCCGTATAAATAAAACGAATGCCGAATTGATCGAAGACTTCTTTTGCTGCGGCATCATAGGCATGGTTCCCCTGCGGGAATTCATAACGCGTGCCGAATGGAGAATCTTCTCTCGGAACAATTGCCGCTTCTTTGGAACAGGAAGCCAGTACCAGCATTCCCGCTATTGATATATATAGAAAGATCTGTTTCATTTTTCAGTATTTCTGTTTTGGTAATACTAATTATCTCTTTTAGGCGCCAGTTTATTTTGTTGGAGCGCCCTGTTCCTATTCATCACTTCTTCGGGTATGGGAAGCGTGTAAGCAGGGTCTTTTTCTTTGAGGGTATAGGTATTGAGCGGGTTGGCAGCATTGAGCCCAACGCGCCAGCTATGGGTAATGCCGGGCATTCCATAACGGCGAAGGTCGAACCAGCGATGTGCTTCATAGCATAATTCCATGCGGCGTTCTTCCCGCACCAGCTGAACAAGGGCCTCTCCGGTTAGGCCGGATACGGGCATATAGTTTCCCGGTTTGAAACGTTTGATACGAAGCGCATTCAACGCATCGGTAGCCACTGTGGCGCCTACTTCAGCCGACATGGCCCCGGCTTCGGCAAGATTCAGGTAAGCTTCCGAAATACGGAATGCACGCGAGAATACTTCTCCCATTAAAAGGTTTGAATTGGTGAGGTAAGGCACTCCTTTTCCATACGCGAGGAATACATTGTCATTATCCTGATCCCTGTTGATATACCATTCCTTTCTGAGATCGCCTGTTTCAAAACTGTTCACCAATGCAGGTGATGCAAGAAAATAACGCTCGGTCTTATAGGCCGAAGTGAGGAAAGTGTTGCTGTATACCCAGGGTGTGATATCCTGTGAATTGAAGCCAAAGAGCCAGATCACTTCCGGAGATTTGAAAGAAGTGAAAGGATGATAAAGCCTCCTGGAGCCAGCAGGCGCCAATTGCAGGGTATTGAGATCAAGCAATTTGAAGCGATTGTCCCTGATCACCTGTTGCGCATAGCTGGCCGCCTCTTTCCAGTTTTCCATATACAGGTAAACCCTCGACAGCAACAGTTGCACCATCGGCAGGCTGGTGCGAAAATCAGGCGCAAACTGTGAAGACTCCGGCAATTGCAGGTAATAACTTTCTGCTTCCTTCAGGTCTTTCACAACCTGGTCATATACTTCTTTAACGGTATTCCTGGGTATCTCTTCATATTCGATCTTGCTCGACAGCTTCAAAGGTACACCCGGAGATTGTGGGTTATAGTTATAGGGCTCTCCGAAAAGATTCACCAGATGAAAAAAGTAAAAGCCTCTCAAAGCATAAGCCTGTGCCTTTATTTTATCTTTTTCCAATTTCGTTCCTTCTACAATATCTACATAATCCAGCGCTGCATTGGTACCCAGTATCAGTTTATAGGTAAGGTCCCAGAGGTTCTTATACTTTCCGTATCCGCCATTGTCGCGCATCTGCGTATGCATTTCCGCCTGCCAGGTAAACGTATGAAAAAGTGCATTGTAGAAACTGGCATCGCTGACAATGGCAGCCGTACCGGTAGTGAGGGCGATATCATCGTCCAGTACCTGAAGCCCCGCAGTGATCTCACCACAGTCCACCTGATTGCGCGGATACCCGTTGCCCAGCAGCATGCTGTTGATAGCGCTGGCGTCTTTGGGTACAAAATATTGCTGGGATTGCGGCTCAAGGAATTTCTTGCAGCCCGCGGTGGAACCCAATGTGAACAACAGTATGATAAGTTTCGATTTCGTATTCATTGCAGATACCATTAAAAGTTAACATTTAAGCCAAGTGTGTAAGTGCGCGGCATTACCTGGTTGCCGGGCAGCTCAGGATCGAACCCGTTGAGCCGGCTGCTGGCAATCACAAATGGATTGGCCACACTGGCATTCAGATTTAGTTTGGTTGCACCTATTCTCTTACAGAATTTCTCGTCGAATTCCCAGGCAAGCGATAGTTGACGGCAACGCAGGAAAGATGCATCGATCACTCGCATATCGGATCTCGCCCACATATCCAGCCAGGAGTACCTTATGAGGTTGGGCAACTCGTACCGGTAATCCGTTCCGCGGATCATGGCTGGGATATTCGTAAAGGCTTCATCGCCCGGTTTTTCCAACGGTCCAGCAATTCCCTGTCAAAATTCACTTCTGGGGCCGGCATTCTTCCATCGCTGGAGAAACCGGAATAAGGTGATGACAGTCGTTTTTGGCTCCAAACAAAGCGGCAAACTGGCTCGTGAACAATAAATTCTTATACCTGAAATTGATATTGAGACCGCCGGTAAAATTTGGCGTCGTTTCGCCTGAATACACCAGGAAACTGAGCGGATCAACAAAAGTGCTTTTCTGATCAGCAGGCATATCTATATTGTTGAAGAGCGGCCTTCCGTCCACACCACTCAAACCTGCATAGGAAAAGGACCAGAATCCTGAAACCGGATAACCTTCGCGTAAGATCTTGCTGCTGCTACCCTGCAGAAATTCATACATCGTGGTCTCTCTTACAGCCTTTCCAACCTTATTGAAGTTCCTGGACGAATTGACGCGGACCATCAGGTAGAGGTCTTTCTTGTTGATCGGCAGCCACTCGATAGCAATTTCAGCGCCACGGTTGTTGATACGTCCACCGTTGATGTCCATGGTATTGAGGCCTAATCCATATTCATACGGAAGGTTCTGCGGCAGGATCACGTTCGATTTCTTGGAATAATAATCGAATACGATATTCACTCCTTTGAAGAGACCCATATCGAAACCGATATTCCAGTCGGTGGTTTTCTCCCACGACAGGTTGAAGTTCGGCAACTGATAAATCCTGTTCAGGAAATCGTAATAGGTATTGTCGAGTGCGCCGAGGCGGAGTATCAATTCATTGCTCCTGTTGGTGAGCGCATTCCCCTGATGCCATAAGATCCGCGCAGGCGCATCATATCCACAAAAGGTAATTTGTTTTCAATCCAGGGCTCCTTCGAAATATCCCAGGATAATCCGAATGAATAGTTGGGATCGAATCGTTTGGTTACATCCTGCCCGAAGCGGTTGGACATATCGTTCCGGATATTCGCATTCAATACATAGCGGTTCTTGTAAGAATAGGCAAATGTTGCAAAGTAGGAAGCGAAATTGGTCAGGTTCCTGTTCTTGCTCCAGGATGGATTCAGGTCTGAATACAGGGCATCGAACACCCCCAGTCCGGTGGATAAGTACCGGTGATCGGCACTAAATTTCTGAGCGGTGTGGGTTTTGCCAGCAGGTTTCCATTTTCAGGCATATACCCCCAAACGGTGTTGGCAATGGTAGTTTCTTCATTGGACCTGATCTCCTGCCCTACCATCGCATTGATGCGATGTACCCTGTTGAACTCTTTCGTTAACTGCAGGAGATTGGTGATATTACTGGTTGTTTGCTTTGCATTATTGGTATACAACTGACCGCCGTATGGAAGGATCGCAGATTTGAACTCGGCAGTTCCCGGCGCAAATTCGCTGTAATCATAGCCACGGTAAGTCCTGGCGATATAATTGGTCCTGGCGCCTGAATAACTTTCGCCGGTCAGGTTGGATGCAGATAATCCTCCTCTCAATTGATAAGTAAGCCAGGGGTCAGCTTCCATTGAAAATCGATGGCGGCATTGATCTGTGTATTCTTTGCAGAAGTGCCGCTGTTATTCCTTTCATTCACTAAATTAAAGCCATATGCTTCGCGATTTGTATTCAGCGCATACGAAGCCCTTGTATTGTAGAAAAGCAGGGAGCCATCGTCTTCATAGGCAGGTATGGCGCGGCTGGTGGTCAGTGCATAGTTCAACGGGTTTACCAATGGGGCAAAACTGTTGGTTTGGGTCATCGTTCCGTTGAGGTAGGTATTCAGCGTGATCTTGTCTGTCAAACGGGAGTTGATCACCAGGTTGGCAGTATACCGTTTATTATCATTTCCTGTTTCCTGTCCTTGTACATTATTGTATCCAAGTGAAAAACGGTAACTGTTTCTGAATGTACCACCGGATACGCTCACGTTATGGGTTTGAGAAACGGCATTGCGGGCAAGGATGTCCAACCAGTCTGTGTTGCTGCTTTCCAGTTTTCCCCTTTGTGCCAGATAGGTTTCCAGTGAAATGTTTCCTTCGAGATACATCCTGTGAATGCCTTCGAATGTATTCATTTGCTTCAGTGGCAGGAAAGTATAAGGAGTACCCCAGTTGAGCGCTTCTTCAGAGGTGAGGATCCGCTCCTGCGAATTCATCATGTTGAACCGGTTGTAACCAGGTCGGCCGGTCATGGAAACATAGCCGTTATAATTGATCGAAGTTCTGTCCCTGGCAATCTTTTTTGTTGTGATAACGATTACACCATTGGATGCTTTCGATCCATAGATGGCAGTGGCCGACGCATCTTTCAGAACAGTGATCGATTCAATGTCCAGCGGATTCAACCAGGATACCTGGTTGCCGATAATATTTCTCAGCTCGCTCATCAGCGAAGCATTCCCTTCGAGTTTCAGGGGATCTGGCTGTATAATGCCATCCACTACCCAAAGCGGCGATTTATTGCCCAGGAAGGTGGATGTTCCGCGTATTTCCACAGCAGGTGTGTTACCGGCCCTGCTTCCTGAATTGGTGACCATCACACCTGCCATCTGCCCCTGCAACATTTCATCGATGGTGGTTGAAGCGGGGTTGAATATGTCCTTTGCTTTCACAGTTGCCGAGGAGCCAACCATATCTCTCTTGTTCATGGTCTGGTAACCGGTAACTACATATTCTTCAATCGATGAGCCCACTATTTCCATCTCAACATTGATGATGGTGGCCTTACCTACTTTAACCTGGTGCTTCTTATAACCCACGTAAGAGAACAACAGTATCTCGCCCTGCACGGCTTCGATCCTGTAAGTTCCATCTGCGGAGGTGACCGTTCCTTTTTTTGTAGTAAGGTTGACAACGGAAACAATGGAAAGCGGAACACCGGCGGAGGTAATTACCTTTCCCGTGATCAGCATCACTGCTGTTTCCGGCTCTGCAGCATTTCCTGGCGGCGGCAAAGGCGTTTTGCTTTCGATCAGCGTGATAGTACGGCCCTGAATGATAAAGTCGATACCGCTCCCTTTCAGTGCCAGTTTCAAAGCATCAGCCAGTGGCATGTCTTTCACCGAAATGCTGACCTGGCCAACTTTATCCAGTTCCTGTTGGCCGGCAATGATGCTGTACCCGGTTTGAGTTTGATGGCTTTCAGCACCTCGATGATCTTCGAGTTCTTTGCCGAGAGACTCACTGTTTGCCCCTCAGACCTTGCAGCCACCTGCATACAAAGGACAAGCATAAAGAAAGAAATCAATCTCATAACTTTTACAATTTGGCTGGACGGATACGAAAAACATCGTATCCTTTGAAAAACACGACAGATTGCATAAATTCGCAATTAGTTTTAGGTATAACAATAAAGGTCTGAAGGCTTTTATCTTGCTTTGCCTGAGATCCAGCCCCTGTTCACAGCAAGGGGCTTTTTCACAAAGCAGGTTTATTCATCGGATGATCAATTTTTTATCTTCTATAAGGAATTGAAGGCCACTGTTTTCCAACGATTTCAATACTTCGCGGAGTGGAAGTTTACGATCCACGATCATAAAGAACCGGCGGCCTTTCAGTTCATCATTACTTTGGTAAACTACCTCTACATCATACCACCTCGAAAACTCTTTCATGATGTTTTCCAGTTTTTCATTTTCGAAATAGAACTTTCCACTTTTCCAGGCCATCACGCTGTTGATGTCTGCATGCTGCTTTAACTGGATCTTACCCGATGCTGTAACAGCTTGTTGTCCCGGAGAGAGCAACTGTGTATTTTGATTATCGGGTTTATCATTGAGCAGTGCAGCTACTTTTACTTTGCCTTCAAGCAATGTAGTTGCAACGGTGCTTTCGTCAGGATAGGCGTTTATATTGAAATGCGTACCGAGCACCACCACTTCGCTTTTTCCGTTTGCAATCACTTTGAATGGAGCCTCGCTCCTCGACACTTCAAAGTAGGCTTCACCGGTAAGCGTTACAATGCGCTCATTTCCGGCAAACGCAACCGGGTACCTCAACGAGGAAGCTGCGTTCAGCCACACTTTAGTGCCATCGGCCAGGGAAACATCGTAAGTGGCGCCCCTGGGAGTTGAAATGGTATTAAACAGGTTGGCATTATTACTACCCCTGTACGCCAGTTGTCCATTTTTATAGGAAAGATTTACCTCCCCCTGATTGGGTAATACGGCAAGCCCATTACTGTCCAGGTTAACGCGGGAGCCGTCTGCCAGCGTCAATTGGGCTGAGTTGGAAGCAGGCGGGCGATCATACTGAACAGGATTTTCCGCCACCTGGGAAGAAGGTATTTTATTCGTTTGGTACAAGAGTATTCCTGCCACCAGGATAACCAGTATCGATGCAGCGGCGATCCATCTTGTGCTCCTTAAACGCGTAAATGGAACAGTTGCAGCTGTTCTCCTGCGAATAACTTCCAGCGTTTGAGTGCTTATCTGTTCTTTTTATCAGCGGAGTAGGAATCGGTAATATTGGGCTGCCTATCTGCATAAGCATCGTATTCGTTCAAAATGTTGCTCCACTTCCCTGGCATTACCCTTGAGAAAGCGGCGGATCATTCTTTTAAGATCGTTTCTGAGGTGGTCAACTGGTCTCACAGTTTGCTTCTTTTTCCCCTATGTGACCATTTTCTCAAAAACTCCCAAAAAAAAATTAATAATTATTTTTGCTGGTACCAGTTGGCAGGAATATTTAGCAGGGATTCAGACGCCCGGAATGATGGTGATGGCCACCAATAACTTCTTTCTAAGCGCTTTGGAAGAAGTCCCGATCTGATTCTGTACTGTTTTCTGTGAAATATTGAGCCGCTCTGCAATTTCCTTTGTAGACAGGTTTTCCCGGAAGTATAACAAGAATATTTCTTTTCTTTTGGGAGGAAGGGTATTTAGCCAGGCAGTTGCCAGGTCCTGCAATTCCTTTTCTACCACGGCATTGTCTGCTCCCAAGGCTGTAGTCACCAGCGCATCAAATGCTTCATAATAGGGAACATCCGTTTTTTCCTGGACAACAATTTATAGAGCTTATAGCGGATAGCGCTGTTCAGGTAGGCGGGAAAATTATCGATGGAGAGTTTCGCCCTGCGATCCCAGATGTCTATAAACAGCTCCTGGACCATATCCTGGCATTGATCTTCATCTTTTAGGCGTTTATACGCAACATTATATGCCAACTCCCAATAACGATTCCAAAGTTCTTCAAAAGCTTTGTGGTTGTTGTTGGTCATTTGGGCGAGCAGTTCCTGATCGTTGTATGATGAGAAAGGAGACAAATAAAATCCGGCCTGTTAGTTCTACTGTAACAGCCTGTCAAAGAAATCGAAATATTTCCTTTCAGCAAAAGTAAAAGCCCCTGGCATTTCCCCGGGGCTCTTGATCCCGAGCGGGGACCGGAAAGAATGTATCCAATGCCTTTTGCAGTTTCCTTCCTGCTCTTCCCTGATCCTTTCAATCCAATATCCCTTCTTTCACAAGGCTTGCCGGTACAACAAAAGCCGGTAAGTTCGATATGTGCGGAAAAGCTCATTATCGATGAAAGAGATCCGCGGATACGCGTGCTGGGCGGGGCCTGCCTGTGCGGACGAACCTTTTCAAATGCGAATTGGGGAAATTAGTTGGAATAGCGCATAATTTACTATTTATCAAGTACTTGTACATTGAAGGGGCCAATATAGTAATATATATTATATATTACTATAATTAATATACCTTCACATTTAACCAGCAAAAAGACTTCTATATGAGAAACATGCTATTGATTTTACTAAGTCTCATTTTAGTATTGGTTATTACCGTCGTGATAAAAACAGCGATTTACCCTTTTACCAAAACTCCCACGGCAGCTGAAGCCTTTCGAGCGCCTGTCGATGAATCAGCAGTCCGTAGACTATCAGGTGGCATTAAAATTCCAACTATATCCACAGGCGAAAGCGGCGTTTTCAATTACGCTCCGTTCGATAGCCTGAAAACGTACCTTCAGGCTAATTATCCGCTTGTTTATAAAAATTGTGTTTACGAGGAAGTAAACAATTACGGCCTGGTTTTTCGCTGGAAAGGAAAAGATTCATCTAAACAACCCATTTTATTTCTCTCTCACCAGGATGTCGTTCCACCCGGAACAGCTCCTGTAAAAGACAGTAGTACCAATATTTTTAACCTTGATGCTAAATCCATACCACCAATCGACACAATTTCGGAAGCATGGGATTACGGACCTTTCTCGGGCGCCGTTATAAACGGCCGCATCTATGGGAGGGGTTCACTAGATATGAAAAGCATGTTATTTGGCTTGCTAGAAGCGATGACCAAAGTCATGCAGGAGGGCTTTCAACCTTCGCGTGATATTTATCTTGCTTTCGGTTTCGACGAAGAAGTTGGCGGACGAATGGGCGCGGTGAATATCGCCAGCTATTTTAAAAACAAAGGGCTGCATTTTGATGCGGTTTACGATGAAGGCGGTATCATCGCTACCAGCGGGACGATAAGCGGAATGAACAATGATGTTGCATTGATTGGCTGCGCGGAGAAAGGTTTTTTGTCAGCACGGATAACCGTGAAAGGATTGGGCGGGCATTCTTCTACGCCACCATTGCAAAGCGCGATCGGGAAAGCCGCAATCATTATGCAACGTCTTGAACAAAGTCAGATGAAACCGGAGATTATTCCACTGATCAACAATTTTTTCACCAATGTGGGTGGTTCGATGAGTTATACGAACAAAATGGCCATTGCCAATCAATGGTTGTTGAGATCAATCCTTTCAAAACAACTGACAAAAATAATTCGACAAATGCATTGATCAGAACTACCACAGCATTGACAATGATGAAAGGAAGCGATGGCACTAACGTGCTGTCGCCTGCGGTTTACTTTGTTGTAAATTTCAGAATATTGCCCGGCAATACCGTGGCAGAAGTACGGCAACATATAAAAAAGGCGTGTGAGGGATTCGATGTCAGCGTTGAAGATATCGACAATACTCGGGAGGCGTCACAGGTATCCCCTACCAATACCAGGGCTTACTCCATGATCACAAAAGCTGTACATCAGCTATATCCCGGTGCCATTGTTACGCCTTATTTAACTGTTGGAGGAACGGATGCCTACAAATATGAAATCGTGAGTGACCATGTTTATCGCTTTACCCCTTTCGCCATTAATAAGTTCGAACAACAGACAATTCACAGTACAAACGAATACATCAGTATCGATAATTTCAGCAGGATGATTGCGTTTTTCGAAATAATGATTAAGCACTACGATGATGCCAGTTGAATGAGTTTTTAATGCCAGTTATGAAATTTAAACGACACAAGCCCTACAACTTCCTGCGGTAATAGAATTGGATCATCTCTATTGTCAGTTTTTGGATTAGCCCTTCCAGCTTCATTACACACCCTTTGTAGTATTGTTCCATAGGTTTTCGATTTTATCAATTAAAACATTTCTTGTCTCATAACTTTTTATTCATTTATCAGTTCTTCAATTTGCTCCACGAATTTATTCGATTCGTAATTGGCCAATCCTGTATGATGGAGCCTGATTTTTCCGTATTTATCCAATATGACGGTAGTAGGCAATGAACCGGAGTAAATCTCTCCGGGAACGTTGCCATTTGACTGATACATAGGGATTGAAAACTTCTCTTTATTCAGATAGGCTTTGCCTGTAGCGGGGTCGCTGTCCTCGTTGATGGTCAGAAAGAATATATCAGGATTGTTTTTGAACTTGGAATAAAGTGCTTCGATAGAGGGAAACTCTGCCCGACAAGGCGGACACCACGATGCCCAAAAGTTGATGAATGCAACCTTACCTTTTAATGAGCTTAACGATACGCTTTTCCCCGTCTTTATCCTTAAATATAATATCATAACCGGTATGTTCCGGTAATAATGCCCTATCTTCCATTACGGCAGTTTGGGTGGGTTGCTTTTTCTCCACTTTATTATTTTTCCCGTTGTTACAGGCAGCAAAACAGAAGCCTGCCACCGTCAATAAAATGTATGTGAGCGTCACTCTTTTATTCAATTTTATTTTCATAATTTTTTATGCTTTGCTACTTTATCTTGCCCTCTTTGATTTCTTCCGAAGGCTTTACAATAATTTTATCCTGTGGCGCAAGGTTACCAAACACTTCTGTCAGCGTATCTAAGCGAACGCCCTCACTTACAGCTATACGTTTTATTTCATTGCCGTTCAAGGTAAGTACATAAGTTCCCGACTGCGTATTTAAAACGCTCTTGCTTTGAACCCAATAAGTATAATTTTTACGCTGTAATTTCAACTTTACCTGTGTATAGTCGCCGCCCTGCAATTCGCCCGATGGGTTGCTCACGTCAAATTCCAATGTGAGGGAGCGGTCTTGCTGGTCGAGCAAACCCGATGTTCGGGAAAGAACGGCATCAAATGTTCTGCCCGGCTGTGGGCTTACGGTAAACGTAGCAGGCATGCCCTGCTTTACCGAAGAAGCGTGTTTTTCGGGCAGGGATAAGGTCAGGCGGAGCTTATTGCTCTGCGCCATCATAAATATGGGTGTATTGCTTCCTGTTCCTGCCAATGCTCCAACAGAAACATTCCTTCGGGTAATCACGGCATCAAACAGCGCTGTAATGCGGAGATACTGCTGTAACTGTGAAGAATGCGCCGTACCTGCTTTGAAGCATCGTAAGCGGATTTGGCACTTTCCTAGCACTTTTAGCCCTGTCCAGTTCAATATCCGCTACCGCTCCGGTAGTTTTGGAAGCAGTTACCAATCGGTCATACGCCTGTTTTGCATACAGGTAATCGCTATATACCTTTTGCTCGGTGGATTTATCGGAAAGGTACTGCTGCTGCATTTGGGGGCTTCCAGTACCGCCAAAAGCTGACCTTTACGAACCCGGTCGCCTCTGTCCACATACATCCGCTTTACAAATCCTGTAACCATGGCATCACCACATGGTCTTGGTTATGATGGCGCTGCACTTCCTGCTGAGTGAAAAATAGTATTCAAAAATGAATATCCTCTATTGAGCGCTTACGATATCAGGGATATTATATTAAGGACTTATGCCATTAAAGCTAAATCTCCGCTGGATGTACTCGAACAAATTAAAAAAAGGCATGACCAGAGAAAGCTGGAAAAGGCAGCCAAAGACTCACCTTAACTTGTCAAAGTAGAAATAACTACCCTGTATTTTTGGGTCGTCGCCAGTCAAGACCCGACAGTAGCATTTGCAGATCATAAGCACTCAGTTGTACTGAACCATTATCATCTATCAGAGTCACGTTGAAGCGACCTTTTGTGTAGTCTTCCGTAAAATAAGGTATAGCCATCTTGTTCTGCCAGTAATAGTTTAACATGCGTACACCACTTATTAAGGAAGATAAAGATATCCTTATCACTTATTGTCTTGCCCAATTCATTACGAACGATACCACACAAGCCATCAAATGACTTCTGCATATTGATAAAACTGGAATATAAAAAATTGCTGTGATGATCAGTTAGTAGTGCAATAGCGCTCATGATACAAGGGCTTTAAGATAATCCGCCGCAACGGGCTGTTAAATCTTGATACCCTTCGCTTCTGCGAACAATGGCGGTGATGTTTCTTTTGCACGGGAGCCGTAATGGCAATAAAACCACTTGTCGCTGCTTTTTTATTAGGTGCTTTGGGGAATGGCAACGACTTCGATAATAATAAAATACAGCTCTGTTGAAACCATGCTTACTGCAGAACTCCTTTACTGTTTGATCAGGAGTTTTTTCATACTCCGCCAGCAACTGTAGATATTGATCCCTGGTGAGTCTAGATGCCCTGGATCTTTTTTTCTTTTCTATTTGGGCTGGTGTATTATTAGCATTTACCTCTTTCGTTATTCTCTCTCTTTTGTTTTGAAACCTTACAGCGTTTTACTACAGGCGGGTGGAGTATTGATAATATTAAGTGACTATTTGAGATTATATCCAGTCTTGTTTTATGCTACGGATATTCCTTAAAGAAGTGGACGATTTGAAAAGAATTCTGTTTAGATAAAAGTTCTGGTGCCCGAAAAGTTATCCCTGAATTCCTTAGGGTGATTCCTTTCTTCCTTTTGAAGACCCGGTTAAAATTGGAGATATTATTAAACCCCACTTTGTAGGCAATTTCAGCAATCGTATTTGTTGTGTCTATTAATAAACGGGAGGCATGACCAATCCTTATTTCATTCAAACAATCGATAAAAGTAAATCCGGTTCGCTTTTTAATGAAACGGCTAAAGGAAACATCCTTCATATTGGTTATTGCGGATACCTGGGCGAGGGAAATTGGATCGCTGTAATTTGCATGCATAAAAGCAAATGCTTTTTCGAGCCTTCGGCTCTTGTAGTTAAATTGCTCGTCAGAGACGCTGGTATCAGACAGGGTCAGATAATTACGGGATGTAGAAAGATCGTGCAAAATTGACATCAGCTCCAGCACAGAATCAAATCCCTGTTTTTATTGAGATGCAACAGCCGGTCTTTTATATTTTCTGTTGTTTCTACAGAGAATAAAATACCATTTTGTGCACGTTTGAACATGTTTCGGATAAAACTCAGCTGGTTCCTATGGAGCGTTTTCTCTTCAAAAAATCCCGGTGAAATTGTATGGTGACTTCCGTAATTTCCCTGGTTTTGCATTCATGTGTAAACCAGGCATGGCTCAGGTTCGGACCAATCAGTACAAGCTCAAAGGCCTCTAATATACCTACATGATCGCCGACAATACGCTTGGCGCCTTTTGCATGTAAGATCAGGTTCAACTCATATTCTTCGTGATAGTGGAGCGGAAAATCGAACTGCTTTTTCTTCCGGGAAAAATGGTAAAACAATCACTTTGTGTGAGTGGTGTAATTTCCCGTACAATGTTATTATTCATAGCGGGAGCGATTAAAAAGTACTACTTTTTTAACCGAAGTTAAGATATTGATTCACACAATAAATAGTTTCTGCGAAAACGTTTTCGGCGCAGATTCGTATCACTTGTTGGCAAAAAGTATTAATAAGGGAAAGAGCGCCTTGTTACTTTTGAAAAGTATATTGTCGAGTATTTTTTGTTTAAAAACCGAACATCCATTGCGTTTTCTGCGGAACGATAAACCGGTTCAATGCAGAAAAACGAAGAAAGCCGGACTGCTATGCATCTAACGCCCATTGACTTTGCCATTCTCCTGACTTATCTGGCCACAACGATTTTCATCGGGCTATGGCTCCGCAAGAAAGCACGGAAAAATAAAGAGAGCTATTTACTGGGAGGTAAATCGCTGTCCTGGTATAAACTGGGACTCAGTGATGCCTCCGATATGTTCGACATCAGCGGGACCATGTGGATGGTGAGTCTGTGTTTTGTATACGGCATGAAGAGTATTTGGATACCCTGGCTTTGGCCTGTTTTTAATCAGATATTCCTGATGATGTTTTTATCCAAATGGCTCCGCCGTTCCAATGCTGCTACGGGAGCAGAATGGCTGAAAACACGTTTCGGGACTAACGGTAAAGGCATTACGGGCTCTCACAGCATTATAGTCGCCTTTGCTATATTAAGCTGCCTGGGGTTTTTGGCCTATGGCTTTATTGGCCTGGGCAAATTCATCGAAATATTTATACCATGGCAGGTGCTGAATGAATATTTACCCTTCGACCTTCCCAAAGTGTATGTGCCCCATTTCTATGGTATCGTTTTTACGCTCTTTGCCATGTTCTATTCTATTCTTGGTGGACTGCACAGCATCGTGCTTGGCGATATCATCAAGTATTGTATAATGATTGTTGCCTCTGTTTCCATTGCTGTGATAGCGGCATTGCACCTCCACCGAAGCCAATCGGGAATCGCCGTTCCGGACGGCTGGTTAAATCCTTTTTCAACTGGCATCTGGGATTGAACTGGGATCCTATTTTTAAGGATGCCGGAAAGAAAATTTCCGAGGATGGATTTGGTGTTTTTGGTTTCTTCTTTATGATGATGCTGTTTAAAGGTGTTTTTGCAAGTCTTGCCGGGCCGGCGCCCAACTACGACATGCAAAAAATACTGTCTACACGTTCGCCAAAGGAAGCCTCCAAAATGACTGGGTTTGTGTCGCTGATCTTGCTTCCGGTCCGCTATGCAATGATTATCGGCATCACTGTACTGGCACTGTTGTATTATCATCAAATGGATGTCCAGGGGCCGGAAGGCACTGATTTTGAAAAATATTACCCGGTGCGATCAATAGTTTTTTGCCGGCAGGGATATTGGGGCTTGTTCTGACGGGCTTGTTAGGAGCGTTTATGGGAACTTTTTCCGGGACCCTGAACGCTGCACAGGCGTATATTGTCAATGATATTTATCTAAAATACGTTAATCCTACTGCTGGTACCCGAAGGATAATGAACATGAACTACCTCGTAGGCGTATTGGTGGTTGTGGTTGGGGTCTTACTTGGATGCTGGGTAAAAGATGTCAATAGCGTGCTGCAATGGATTGTTGGAGCGCTGTATGGCAGTTACATCGCGGCCAATATGCTTAAATGGTATTGGTGGCGTTTCAATGCCAATGGCTTTTTCTGGGGTATGATCTGCGGTGTGATAGCGGCACTCATTTTTCCTTATTTATTCGACGGGCTTGCGCTGTACTATTGGCCCCTGCTATTTTTGATTTCATTGCTTGCCTGCCTTATCGGAACTTACTTTGCTCCTCCCACCGACCCTGAAACATTGGAGTCTTTTTATAAAACAGTGCGCCCGTGGGGATTTTGGGGGCCTGTGCATGAAAAGGTACTACTGAAAGATCCCGCATTTCAACCCAATAACCGGATGAAACTCGATGCATTTAACGTGATTTTGGGTATGCTCGCGCAATGCTGTCTCACTCTTTTACCCATGTACCTTGTTTTATGGATGAAATTGCCGCTTCTCATTATTATCGCAATATTGATTGTTATCATATTCATACTGAAACGGACCTGGTGGAATAAGCTGGAAGATTAAATCTAATACTATGTCATTTAAAGAAAGATTGTCTGAACTGAATCGCTATTACCGGTTATTGAAAGAACAGAAAAATGAAGCACTGTTTTGTAAGAATGGCTTTTTAGCCGGTATAAAAATCCTGTATTGACGGCAGCCCATATACCCATCGACTGGCGTTATGATTTGGATGAAGCATCTAACCCGTATTTGATGGAACGTAACGCGTTTAACGCCGTCTTCAATCCTGGTGCCATCAAATGGAAAGGGAAGTATCTGCTGATGGCAAGGGTAGAGGGAGCCGACCGTAAATCATTTTTCGCTATTGCTGAAAGTGCAAATGGTATTGACGGGTTCACTTTTTGGGATTATCCGGTGGTGATGCCTGAAACAAAGCAGCCGGACACAAATGTATATGATATGCGTTTGACAGCACATGAAGATGGATGGATATACGGCTTGTTTTGTACGGAGCGGCGTGATCCTTCCGCGCTGCAGAGCGACCAATCAGCGGCACTTGCCCAGTGTGGCATTGCGCGCACCCGGAATCTGATAGATTGGGAACGATTACCTGATTTAAAAACAACTTCGGCGCAGCAGAGAAATGTTGTGCTGCATCCTGAGTTCGTGAATGGACAATATGCATTTTATACCCGTCCGCAGGATGGCTTTATTGATGCAGGCAGTGGCGGCGGCATAGGTTTTGGATTATCCGCGGCCATTAGTCCCGCAGTAATAGAAAAAGAATCCATCATTGACGGCAAAAGTTATCATACCGTTTACGAAACCAAGAATGGCCAGGGACCAGCGCCATTAAAAACGCCTTATGGCTGGCTACACCTGGCGCATGGTGTACGTAATACGGCGGCAGGGCTCCGCTATGTCCTGTACATGTTTATGACAGACTTGCACGATCTCACCAGGGTCACTTATAAACCCGCTGGTTATTTTCTTGCCCCGGAAGGAGAGGAACGCATAGGTGATGTGTCTAATGTTGTTTTTTGTAACGGCTGGATAGAAGATCAGGGACGCGTATTTATTTATTATGCATCCTCTGATACACGTGTTCATGTGGCGACCTCATCGATGGAAAAGCTGCTGGATTACGTGATGCATACTCCGCAGGATGAGTTGCGCTCAGGGCTACCGCAGATCGTACCTGCTCACTTATTAATAAAAATAAACTTTTGCGGGAGAGCATATTAGTATGATAACAAGGGATGAGTGCGAAAAAGAGTTGAACGATATCCTGGACTTTTGGGCACATACTGCCTATAATGAAACAAGCGGAACGTTTTACGGCAGGATAACGAACAACAACCAGCAAGATGCGACTGCGCCGCTGGGGGTGGTGCTTTATGCGCGCTTGTTGTGGACTTTCTCGTCAGCGTATCTGCATACCAGCAATCCCCTGCATAAACAGCGTGCTGATGCGGCATATACTTTGCTGCACCGGCATTTTTACGACAAGGAACACGAAGGCTTTTACTGGTCCGTAACAGCGACAGGCGAACCTCTTGATACACAAAAAAGATATATGCGCTTGCTTTCGTGCTGTATGGGTTATGCGCTTATTATACAACTTCCCCGGACAGTAAGGTATTGGAGGAAGCCAGATCATTATTCCATCTGATAGAACAGAGGAGCTATGACACTAAAAATGGTGGTTACCTGGATGCTTTCCTGCGTAACTGGCAACCGGGGAAGATCTGCGGCTAAGCGCCAAAGATGAAAATGAGCAAAAGACCATGAATACGCATCTGCATGTTCTGGAGGCTTACACAAGCCTGTACCGTATATGGCAGGATGCTCTGCTCGCAAAAAGAATAAAAGAGCTGATCCATCTTTTGAATTACATATTGTTCATTCCGGGACACATCACCTGGTGCTTTTTTGACGAATACTGGAACCGCAAATCGGATATTATTTCCTATGGCCATGATATTGAAGCTTCCTGGTTGCTGATGGAAGCGGCACATGTATTGGGTGATAACGCGCTGCTTTCTGCTACGAAACAACTGTCCATCCAAATAGCCACAGCAGCATTGACGGGAATGGATAAAACGGGTGGGCTTGTTTACGAATATCATCCCGGCCGGCAGTCCCCGACCGAGACAAACATTGGTGGGTACAGGCAGAAGGCATTGTTGGCTTCCTCAATGCCTGGCAACTAACCGGTGATAGTGTTTTCTTGCAGGCTGCCAGCGGGCTGTGGGATTTTGTGCGCAATCATTTACGGGATAAAAGATATGGAGAATGGTATTGGGGTGTTCACGAGGATTTGTCAGTGATGCAGGGGGAGGATAAAGCCGGTTTCTGGAAATGCCCGTATCATAACAGCCGGTGTTGCCTGGAAGCCGTGACAAGAATGGCATTCGTATGATCTGGATTGTTGGTGTGTGCATCATTATTACAGGATCGTACCTATTCATATTATGTGTGGCTAAAAAGTATTACTATTCAATATAACGACAGAACTAAATTTGAACAATCCCTTTTACTAAAACGACTACTATGTTTGCCATAACCATCTCCCTGCCTTTAGGCTACCCGTGCAAATGGGTTTTGCCAGTATACAAATACACCCAACTTACTACTAAGTTTCTATTGTTCTTTTCCGGACAATATCTTAAAATCGCCTAACAAATTACCATATGAATTTCCTTAGATCCTTTTGCTATATTTCACTTGTATGGGTGATGTTGTTCGCCTTCAAGGCAACTGTTTGTGCTCAACAATCCAAAAAAGTAACCGGGAAAGTGCTTTCCGATAAAGGCGCACCGTTGCCAGGTACTGTTATTGTTGTAAAAGGGGTAATGGAGCAGCAACCCTTGCTGATTCCACAGGCAACTTTGCTATTACCCTAACATCTCCCAATGCATTCCTGTTGTTTTCCCATGTAGGTTATGACAGCCTGGAAGTAGCCGTTAATAACCGCAGTTCGGTAAATGTAATATTGAAGCCGCGCAACCTGGAACTGGAAGATGTGGTGGTGATTGGTTATGCACAGGTAAAAAGAAAGATCTGACCGGTTCAGTTGGCTCTGTCAGGGTCGAAGATCTTCAGAAAGCGCCCGTGCGGTCATTTGAAGAAGCCCTTGCCGGCAGAGTGGCGGGCGTGCAGGTCTCGGCCAATGACGGTCAGCCCGGTTCGGCTTACAATATCGTTATTCGTGGTAACAACTCTGTAACACAGGACAATTCCCCCTTGTATGTAGTGGATGGGTTCCCAATTGAAAATCCCAATAACAATGTGATCAGTCCGGAAGATATTGAATCCATCGATGTATTAAAGGATGCTTCTGCAACGGCTATTTACGGCGCCCGCGGTGCAAACGGGGTCATCATCATTACTACAAAACGTGGGAAGGGCAAAACCTCTGTTTCTTTCAACAGTAATGTTGGTATGAATGAAGCGATAAAAAAGTAAAATTGCTAAGTCCCTATGAGTTTGTCAGGTACCAACTGGAATATTATCCAACTTCTGCTCAGGCATCTTATTTGTCAGACAGTACAACACTCGATGACTATAAAAACGTGCAGGGTATTGACTGGCAGGATTTGATCCTGCAAAAGGTGTTTTTCAAAATTACAATCTTGCTACAAGAGGATCTACTCCCAATAGCAATTACTCCATCTCCCTGAATGCAACAGACCAGGATGGGATCATTATTAATTCAGGCTTTAAACGTTACAGTGGTCGCGTAGTGGTGGATCAGAAGATCAACCCAAAATTGAAGGTCGGCGTCAATACGAACTATACCTATACCAAATCTTATGGCAACGTCATGGCCTCTTATGGTGGTGCTACGCCGTATGCATCTGTACTTGGCAGCGCATGGGTATACAGACCCATCACCGGTTCACCCAAAGGCGCCGGGTTTGAACAGAATAATGAGGACCTGGTTGATAACAGTTTTGACCCGGACATTAACCCTTCCAGTGATTACCGGTATAATCCCGCTATCAATACGCAGAATCTATTGAATGACCGTTTTTCCAGCACCATTAATGCCAATGGATATGCACAATATGAAATCATAAACGGACTGACAGCAAAAGTGACCGCCGGTGTCAGTAACGCAAACAATAAAACCAATATCTTCTATAACAGCAACACCTACGGTGGAGATCGCAGGAGCATAGGCGGCTTAAACGGCCCTAACGGAAGTGTTTTAAATGCTCAGGTGTTCAGTTATCTCAACGAAAATACGCTTACTTATAACAGGGTTTTTAACAAAGCACATCAACTCAATGTGCTGGCAGGTATTACTTTCCAGGGACTCAAGACAAATGCCAACGGATTCAGTGCCGGATCATTGCCCAATGAAGAACTGGGGATAGAAGGTTTGGATGAAGGGGTAGCAACGACTACTGTTTCCAACAAAAGCACCAATACACTCATGTCTTACCTGGGGCGGGTAACCTATAATTATAGATCTACCTATTACTTGACGGCTTCTTTCAGAGCAGACGGCAGTTCTAAATTTTCCCCGCAAAACCATTGGGGCTATTTCCCGTCAGGTGGCGTTTCCTGGCGATTCTTTAATACGCCCTTGTTTAGAAAACAGGACTTTATCACAGATGGAAAGTTGCGCCTGACCTACGGTGTCATCGGGAATAACCGGATCAGTGACTTTGCAACACTTCCGACCATTGCCCTACCGGCAACGAGCGGGTATAGTTTCGGCAATGCGATCTCTCCCGGCGCATCCTATTCCGCGCTGGGTAATAAAGACCTTAAATGGGAAAGCACTTCACAACTGGACATAGGGGTAGACCTTGATATCCTGAAAAAGAATATCACTAACCGTTGATTATTACAAAAAGGTGACTTCCGATCTGCTATTGAATGCTTCTTTGCCTGGTTCCACAGGATATGCTTCAGCCTTTGCTAACATAGGTAAAGTACAGAATACAGGCTGGGAGTTTACGATAAACACGATCAATGTCGCTAACAAGCAATTTAACTGGGAGAGCAGCTTTAATATTTCTTTTAATAAAAATAAAGTAGTTGCACTGACTGATAACCAGGAAGCGATGCTGAGTTTCGTAAGCTGGTCCACCAACAGTTACAGTTCGTTGCCCTCTTTTATCGCCAAGATTGGTCAGCCCATCAGTATGTTTTACGGCTATGTATTTGATGGTGTGTATCAGGTAAACGATTTTAATAAAAACTCTGCAGGGGGCTATGTGCTAAAAGATAATATCCCCGGCAACACCGGCCCGCGTGCTTCTGTGCAGCCCGGCAATGTCAAGTTTAAGGATATTAATGGAGATGGTACTGTCGATGCAAAGGACCAGACTATTATAGGAAACCCCAATCCGAAATTTATTGGCGGCTTCTCAATAATTTCCGATACAAAGGATTTGACTTAAATATTTTCTTTCAATGGTCCTATGGGAATGATATTGAAAACGCCAACCGGTATGTGTTCGAAGGGGGCGTTGGCAGCAATAAAAACCAGTTTGCCTCATTTGCAGGCAGATGGACATTCGACAATCAAAGCTCCGGTATTCCCAATAATAACGGCCCGGCAGTTTATTCTTCAAGAGTAATTGAAGATGGCTCTTACCTCAGGTTAAAAACTGTTCAACTGGGCTATACTTTACCGGCAAAATCGCTTGGTAAGGCAGGAATAAAAAGCCTTCGTCTGTATGTTTCGGGGCAAAACCTGGTAACCTGGACAAAATATACAGGCCCTGATCCGGAAGTTTCCATTTTCAGTACAGCTCTTAAAACCGGATTTGATTATTCTGCTTATCCCAAAGCACGGACCCTGACAGCAGGGGTCGATATTACTTTCTAACGATTAAATTGACCTTTTATGAACCGACATACCCGTTTTGTTATCGCAATGCTATCTCTCATTCTCATAACCTTTACGTCCTGTAAAAAATACCTGGAAGGTGCGCCTTCTGATTTTTAACGCCCTCCGAGTATTATAAAACGGAGGGGCAACTTAATAATGCCCTTACGGGGATTTATGACATTATCGGGAGGCAGGGTACCTATCAGAATTATTACTGGTCTTTCCTGAGCTCGGTCAGTGATGTGGAGTATTACCGTGTCTCTTCTCCGGGTGCCACCAATCCTTTACTGTTCAATCAGCTTCCTTCAGATCCTTATATAACGTCCTGCTGGAACACGCTGTACGATGGTATTAACCGCGCCAATGCCTTACTGGGCGCAATCGATAATTCACCGGTAGATACCACTATTAAAAAGCCCATCAAAGCGCAGGCGCAATTCCTCCGGGGATATTATTACTTTTTGCTGGTATCTAATTGGGGTGAAGTGCCGTTGCGTTTAAGAGCTTCAAAAGTACAGCAGATGCCAACTGGCCCAAATCATCCATTAAAGACATCTACACACAAGTATTAACCGACATGACAGTCGCCGAGGCTGCATTACCGACTCCCTTACAGGTGGGGACTGCCGCAGGTATTCGTGTTACCAATACGGTGGCCGAAGGGATCCTGGCAAGAGTATGCCTGACAATGGCAGGAGAGCCTTTAAAAGATGCATCCAAATATGCAGATGCAAAGATGTGGGCAGCCAAAGTGATCAACTCCGGATTTCATTCACTTAACCCGGATTACCGGCAGGTCTTTATCAATCACTGCGCGGATGTTATTGAACCCAAAGAATGCCTTTGGGAAGCCGAGTTTTACCGCACGCCCAGCAACGGGTCGGAATGGGGAACTAATGGCGCTACCAACAGCATCAACTTCAGGAATATCGACTACGGCCTGTCCTATGGGCAATATGCATTAACCAAGAAATACTGGGATTTGGTCAACCTGACACCCAATGACCTGAGACGAGACTGGAATATGGCGCCATTCGCCCTGTCAGGAGCGCAGACTGGTACGACCGGTATTATCAAGACCGCCATTGGCACAACTACAGCTAATATCTGGAGCCGCTATGAAGGTAAATGGCGGAGGGAGTTTGAGACCTATACACCCAAAGCCTCCGGTGCTACCAGTATAAACTGGCCTATCTTACGCTATGCCGATGTGTTGTTGATGTATGCTGAAGCAGAGAACGAGCTCAACGGGGCTACTGCAGACGCCTATAATGCTATCAATCTGGTGCGGGAAAGGGCGCAGGGAAAAGGTTACCGGATTACAGGGTTTACCATCACCAATGCCGGCTCTGGCTATACCAGTGCGCCTGCAATCACTGTCCCCTCTCCGACGCAGGGCAATGGAGCTACCGCTACAGCAACCATATCCGGAGGAAAAATAATTGCTGTCACGATCAATAATATTGGAGGAAACGGTGCTTTTTATACTTCAGCGCCAACCATAACGCTGACCGGCGGTAACGGTATTGGTGCCGTTATAGCGGCTACATTGGAGTCCATTGTTCCCACGAGCGCAGATTTAATAGCCGGATTGAGCCAGGAGGCTTTCCGTCAGGCAGTACGTGATGAACGCGCTGTGGAACTGGCAGGAGAGGCTTTGCGAAAACATGATTTGATCCGTTGGGGAACACTCGTGTCTTCCATGAAGGCATTGTCGGCATATATACGCGCAGATGCAGGCGTGATATCCGGGTTTCAATATGTGGCGATTCCCGGGGATAATGTCAGTTCAAGAGATATCTTTTGCCGATACCGACGACAGAGCTGACGCTTAACAAAGCACTTAATGGACAGAATAATCCAGGATATTAATAAAGCATAAGCATTCAAACTGATTTTATGAAACGATACTTGCTGATACTATTTGTAGCCTTCTTTTTCACTGCCTGCCGCAAAGACGGCGTTAACAGACCAGACTTCGATGTGTCTGTGGAGAACCTGACCTTCCATGTTGGGGATACTGTTATGTTTACCTTCAGCGGCAACCCGGATTTTCTTACTTTTTATCCAGGTATTGCCGGATATAGATATGATTTCAAAGACCGGGTAAAAGCTGCCGGTAAACCCATACTGACATTTACTTCATATGCGCAGAAAATAGGGACCCAACAGCCTTCCCTGCAGTTACTGGCATCCACAGATCTTAATGGCAATTATACTCCTGCCGGCATTGCGGCTGCTACCTGGACCAATCTTACAAACAGGGCAGTGTTCTCATCGGGAACAGATAATACTCCGTCTGGTGATATAGATCTTTCGGATATTGGTAATGTCGATAAAAATATATACCTGGCTTTCAAGAAACATGATGATAGCAGCTCGACCCTGAAACCCTGGGCCTGGACAATCAGGAGTTTTAATATTAATCTGACCACTACAGAAGACAGTCAGGTCTATCCTGTTACGACCTTGTCTGCCAGCGGCTGGTTGGCCATCGATGTTCGTAACCCTGTATATAAATGGACTGTATCCGGCACAGCGTTGACCATTGATGGTGGTACGATCGATACTCCTGAAAATGAAGACTGGGTGATAACCAATCCGCTAAACCTGTACGCAGTGAAACGTGATGTCGGCATATCTTTAAAAACATTGATACAAGGATATCTTCCTATACGTATGTGTATACAACGCCCGGAACCTATTCGGCAACATTTGTGGCCGGCAATCAGAATGCCAAAGACAGGGATGAAGTGGTTAAGCATTTTAGCGTCGTTGTACAATAAGATTGTGAATGACAGGCGAAGACAATGGCAGTGATTTATACGACAAACAACAATAAGGTGAAAAGTATGACAAAAGGTTGTCAGCACGCAGGATGCAGCCTGTTCATTGTTCTCTTACTTCTATTTATTAGTAGCAACCCCTTGATTGCGCAGGTACGGCCTGCGCAATCAAATATTGATACGTTGTGCAGTCGCCTCACACGCCCGTATCAATATGTAAAAGCGGATGTTACTGGAATTCTGTCAGGCATACTGGAAAATGGCAGTTGGCCGGATATCAATTATGAAGATACGGTACAACCCTCCTTCCGCGAGCATGTAACACGGATGAAGAACATGGCCATTGCTTATAGCAACACGGGCAATCCTTTGTATCATTCAGCCGGGTTGCTCATGCATTTGAAAAGCGCGTTCGGATTTTTCTATAATAAAAAATGGAAGTCTGCCAACTGGTGGTATACAGAAATTGGTATGCCTAATGATTATATGGTAGCGCTTTTACTTTTAAAACCTGTATTGCAAAAGAACCCTTATTGCGCTATGCTACTTTTCTCAAAGATGCTACCGGCAATCCATCACATCAGGGAATGAATCGTTTGTGGGTCTCACGCATAACAATATTCAAGGGATGCATTGAAGATGATTATCCGTTGATCGAACGCGGGTTTTTGTCAGCAGCTTCTACGCTCGTCATAGCTGAACCGCAAGGCAGCGAGGGGATTAAGAACGATTGGAGTTTTCACCAGCACCGGGCACAGCTCTATTCAGGAGGCTACGGATTGTCCTTTGCCGGCGATATGGCTGACCTTATATGGTTAAGCGAGGGAACGGTGTTCGCTAACCTATTTAATAATGAACAGCGGGATATTTTTTTAGCCTGCTGCTGAAAGGACATCAACGGCTGGGCTATCGTGATGCGGTAGATTTTGGTACGGTAGGCAGGAATATTACGCGGCCGGATGGAACAAGAAATATCGATAAAGGTACACTGGGGAAATTAGTGGCTGTTGACAAAGATCACGGGGCGGATTCACGCAATGGCTACGCCACCTGGATGGTGGAAATTATCCCGATCAGTATCAGGGAAATCATTTTTCTGGCGATCTGCTATCATGATCCAACATGGACCTGACTGGTATCTATCCGCCAAAATGATATCTGCGCGGACTACCGGAACCGAAATGTTAAATGATGAGAACCTGCAGGGTTATAACCTCCCACTCGGTGCCACCAATATCATGACTACTGGAAAAGAATACAGCAATATTTTCCCCGTGTGGGACTGGAGCCGTGTGCCGGGAGTGACCGCTGTCAGAAACCCTTCTGCCAATAAACTCTCCTGGTACCTGTTTGGCTCGAACGAGTTTGCAGGCGGGGCAAGTGATGGCAAAAATGGGGTAATGGCCTATGAACATCTGTATAATGGCGTGACGGCTCAGAAAGCTTATTTCTTTTTAAACGGCTACCTTGTTTGTCTGGGGGCCGGCATCGAAGCGATGAAAACGCAGGAGATCATAACCTCTATTGATCAGTCCAATGCCAATGGCAAGGTAGAAGCAGGTTATTTGTCAGGAAAGACTTTCGCATTGTTGGGCAGTGATGTCTTGTCCTTTGATACAACTGCTGCTATCTGGGTCTATCATAACCGCACCGGATATTTTTGCCCAATGGCGGCAAAGGAGTAGTGCAGCAACGGGATCAGACAGGTTCCTGGGGAAATATCAATAATTCGGCGAAGTCTATTGCTGTAAGCAAAAATGTATTCAGCTTTTGGCTAAGCCACGGTGAGCAACCTGTCCATGCCACTTATGCATACCAGGTCGTACCCGGCAAGGCGTTGCCGGAATTTCAAAAAGATGATCGCCCGCCCTGATTTCAGTATCATAAGCAACACAAAAGATGTGCAGGCTATCAGGACCGACAGCGTTAAGGCAGCAGTGTTTTATGAGCCGGGAAGTGTCGATTTTGGCGATGGGTGGGAGGTCAGCGTTGACAGAAAGGGCATTGTTTTACTGACCGTCAGAAATGGCCGTTGCTCCATTACTGTTGCCGACCCCATGTATAACCAGCAAAAGATAACAGTTTCCGTGAACAGGACGATAAAATGGCCATCCGTTGCTGTGAAAAACGGAGTGAGTTATATAACGATCGATTTACCTCAGGGCGCAATGCAGGGCAGTAGTGTGAAACTGGACTGCGCATATTAAGAGTGTCACCTCTTTTTAACGATAAAAAAGCCATATGAAAAAGTATTATTTCATTGCCCTGGTGGCAACCGTTTGCGCATGCAATCAGGTCACCGCACAAATAAAACTGTCGCTGAATAAACCGACCATGGATTCGACTACTGAAAATAGCAGTTATCCGCCCTCCAATGCCGTGGATAGTGATACGACGACCAAATGGTCCTCGTCCTATTCCTATAAGCAGTGGTTGTATGTGGATTTACAGGCAACCTGTGATATCAAAAAAGTGACTATCCAGTGGGCTGACGGTTGCTATGCAACAGTATTTGACATTTTCTTCTCCCTTGATGCCGCCAACTGGACATTGGCAAAAACTTTCCCTTCCAATACCAATGGTACTTTCCTGAGTATTGATGGATTATCTGGCCAGGCCCGTTATGTAAAATTCTTAGGGAGGGGAAGAGCTAACACATTAAAAGGTTACCGTATCTCGGATTTTTCTGTATATGGTTATTTACCGGCTACAACAGCTCAGCAAACTGAGATCAATACATTGACCACCCGTTTGCTGACACGCTACGCAAAAAAAGGTGTCACGACTTCAGAAGTTAGCGGTTATTTCAATACAATACTGACAGACGGCAGGTGGTCTGATCTTTCCTATACAACCGGCGGCAACTGGTTGCAACATCCGGACCGGCTGCAGAAAATGGCGCTTGCCTACAACAAGCCTGGAAACCTGTATTATCACGATACGGCAATGCTCAATAAAGTCGCAAAAGGACTCAGTTATTTGCGCCGTAAACATCCAGGCTCCGGCAATTGGTATGATACGACGGTTGCTGCACCGGAAGGCTATATGACGGCGCTTATCATCGTGAAAAATGATCTTAACCCCGATTCCGCACAGCTCTATTCAACCTATTTACTGGATGCTACAGATAACTACGCCCACCAGGGGATGAACCGTGCCTGGGTATCCGGCATTACGATACACAAAGGTTGTATAGAGAAACGCTACTGGCTGGTTGATAAAGGATATTCTTCGATGTCTGACTGCCTCAATATTGTCACAGGTACGGATAAGGAAGGGGTCATGGCAGATGGCAGTTTCCATCAGCATCACGATCAGCTTTATACAGGTGGTTATGGAAAAACGATGCTGGAATACCTGGCTTATTATCTTAGGCATAGCGACAGCCTTTCCGTCAATACTTATTTCACGCAGGCAAAGCGACAGACGCTCACTGATCTGTTTTTAGGCGGCCTGCAGTTATTGTCCTATGGAAAAAATGTTGACTTCGGCAGTGCGGGCAGAGAGGTTTCCAGGAACAATTCAACATCCATGCTTATAAGCACACCAATGATGGATACGATGGCCCTTAATGATACTGCCAACGCCACGGCGTACCTAAACTGGCGGGACCATATCAACGGGGTGGGCGACTTCCCGTCTGCCTTTGCAGGTACAAAATATTTCTGGAAGTCTGCGATACTGACGTCCCATAATACCGGCTTTTACATGTCAGCTAAAATTATTTCCTCCCGTACTTACGGAACGGAAGGCATCGGAGGGAAAATGCCAAAGGTTATAATCTACCGCTGGGTGCGACAAATATCATGCGGACAGGCAATGAATACAAAATGAAGGTCAGTGGTGTTTATAAAGGCATCTTCCCTATCTGGCAGTGGTGCCGCATTCCAGGCACAACGGCCGAACTGAATGAAGCGGCGACTACATTAACCAATTACCTGGAAGGGACCAATGATTTCGGTGGCGGTTTATCACACTATGACGATGGTATCATTGCTTACGAGCATGACTATAACAGCGTTCAGGCTAAAAAGGCTTACATCTTTATGAATAACCAGATGATTTGCCTTGGGGCCGGAATCTATGCGACCAAATCCAACGAAATCATTACCTCTGTTGATCAGGCGCGTTCCAGTAGTGCCATTTCCTATAATAATGGAGCTACAACCCAAACCTTTGCCGCAGACTCTTTGACGGCCAATACCTTTACGTGGGTGCATCACAATAATATCGGTTATATTTTTCCACAAGGCGGACTGGTCACCTTACTCAATAAAGTTCAATCCGGTAGTTGGTCTGATATAAATAGCGGAGGTAGTACCAGTGTTTTATCCGACACTGTTTTCAGCACTTACTTCAGGCACAGTTCAACGCCTTCGAACAGGCACTACTACTATATTGTTACACCTGATGTGCCGCTATCCTCCATGGATTCCCTGTATAATAACAACAACTATGCGTTCCCCAGGAATGAGGCCGATATACAAGCCGTAAGATATGATGGTGCCAACAAAAATATGCAGTGGTATTCTACTCTCCGGGAAGTATTGACATGGGAGATGGAATGACGATCACCTCGGCTAATAAAGCCATCGTTTTCATTAAAGAATACGCAACAAGCTACCGGGTTTCCATAGCTGATCCATTGTATAATCAGAGCAGCATATCCATTACCATCAATCAGCAGCTTACCGGATCTGGAGCCAGCTATGCCGGAGGTGTTACTACCATCACTTTTACGATGCCTCCCGGAGATGCGGCGGGCAGCACTGCTACGTCATTTTATACCAAAGTTTCTTCCGGAGCAAGGATAGCATTGAATGCTGCATTAAATAAAGACAGAGTGGTAGATATTTCATGGACACCTGCGGACAGTAGCCGGTATTACCGGTTGAAAATACAGGAGCGCAATGGCCGGGCAGTATATTCTGCCGTCAGGAAAGTGTATACAGATAATGATGCTGCGATAAAAGTATATCCTAATCCCGCGCAGGATTTTGTAGAACTGCGGGGTGAGGCCATACCCGCCGGGAATACGTTTGTCAGGCTGCTTGACGGGCAGGGAAGATTGATAAAAACAGTGAATACTTCACAACGCCCGGTACATATTCAGACAAACGGACTGAATGCCGGAAAATATTATCTGCAGCTGGGGGGGATAAGACTGGTAGAAAGGTGAGTTACTCATTCCTTATTGTTCGTTAATGAATGATTATGTACGGGGAATGAAAAGGAAGCAATGCGAAATAAAAGGATGGACCCGAATTTATAGAAATACAAAAGTGAGAATATACAGATATGCTACGGTTATTGAAATTGCCCCGTTTTAAATCCATCAGGCAGGCACTGCTGCTGTTAATGTTCGCAGGCCTGCAAACACTGCCCTTAGTGGCGCAGCGCACGCTTATGAAAAGAGATACGGTCCTTTCCCTGATGAACAAGGTTTGCCGCTGGCAGATCAATGAATGGGGAGAGGGCCGCATCATCAAACTGCCCAAAACACAATGGGAAAATGCGGTTTTATACACCGGCATAGTGGCATTGCAGGACATAGCGCATAGCAATGACTATGACCGGTTCCTGTATCAGGTGGGAGAAGAATGCAATTGGAACACGGGCCCGGTAAGATTATTTGCTGACGATTACTGTATAGGACAACTGTACACAACGATGTACAAGTGGCATAAACAACCAAAAATGATCGCCTCCTGGCGCCTCCTGGCAGACACCATCGTGGATCGTTATTTTAATGAACCGCTGGAAGTTGTACCTGGCATCAATCATCGTGAATGGGCCTGGTGCGACGCCTTGTACATGGGGCCTGCTTCGCTGGCCTCTCTTTCAATGGTAACGGGCGATAGCAGGTATTTGCGTAAGGCGGATACACTCTGGTGGAAGACCTCGGCTTATCTCTATAGCAACAGCGATAGTTTGTTCTACCGGGACAGCCGTTTTTTTACGCGCCGGGAAGTAAACGGACAAAAGGTCTTCTGGTCCAGGGGCAACGCCTGGGTGCTGGCGGGGCTTGCAAGGACCATGGATAATATGCCTGCATCTTTTGCAAACCGCAAAAATATATCCGGCAGTTTAAGGAAATGGCAGCGAAAATAGTTGCTCTTCAGCAGCCGGACAGCAGTTGGCATGCTTCATTGTATGATCCTGTAACGTTCAGTACAAAGGAATCAAGCGGAACGGCACTGTTTTGTTACGGGATGGCATGGGGTATCAATCACGGTATTTTGTCAAAGAAAAAATACCTGCCTGTTGTTGAAAAGGCCTGGGGGCTCTTGTGACCTCCCTGCATCCTGATGGCAAACTGGGCTATGTCCAAAATGTAGGCGACAAACCGGTAGCAGCTACCTATGAAAGCACCAATGTGTATGGAGTAGGCGGTTTTTACTGGCGGGTAGTGAAATCTATAAAATGAAGCTGCGATGATAAAGAAAGGGTCAATTCTATTCTTTTTGGTGGGACTGCAGTTATTGTTATGTGCGCCCGTATCTGGTCAAACCTGGAATATTGCAGACTTCGGAGCTATCGGCGATGGGAAACATGTCAATACAGGAGCGATCCAGCGAGCCATTGACTCCTGCACACTTAAAGGAGGGACCATTCTTGTTCCAAAGGGGATCTTTCTTTCAGGAACATTGTATCTGCGTTCAGGTATTACACTCCATGTTTCGGAAGGCGCGACCTTGAAGGGCAGCCCCATTTTAATGATTATCCCGTAAATAAGGTTCGGTATGAAAATGCGTTTACACATGCGCCAAACGGCACGCTGATTACTTCAGGGCATTTCTGTTTGCTGAAAATGAGCATCATATTACCCTTACAGGGAAAGGTACCATAGATGGAAGCGGTGATGCCACTGATTTTAACCTGGGTAATGACAGCGATGATCCAAAAAGTAAGCTCCGGCCTTGCATGTTACTGTTCATAAATTGTAAAAATATCAACGTATATGATCTTCATTTGACCAATTCGGCTTATTGGTTGCAAAATTATATCGGCTGCGATACACTGCATTTACGCGGTCTTTCGGTATATAACCATACCAATTACAATCAGGATGGTATTGACATCGATGCGCGGAATGTACTGGTCGAAAACTGCCGGATAGATGTTGATGATGATGGTATCTGTTTCAAAAGCCATGAACGGAAAAATATCGTGGAAAACATCATTGTACGAAACTGTACGATCGCTTCCAATTGCAATGCCATAAAATTTGGTACAGTGTCAATGGGCGGGTTTAAAAATGTTCGCATCAGCAATTGCCGTATCCATAAAGCCTCTGCTGACCATATCCGGCACTGGCAGCAAAACCTTGAGTTTATTGAACAACCGGTAACCGTACTGTCTGGTATAGCCCTGGAATCAGTAGATGGTGCTGTAATAGACCAGGTACATATCGAAGATATAGAGATGAAAGATGTGCAGACACCTGTTTTTATCGTACTTGGAAATAAAAGCAGGCGACCTGCCGGAGATACCACTTACCGGCAGGGCAAGATAAGTAATATTCACATCAGCAATGTAAGAGCCGAAAGCCACAGCAAAATGGCCAGTTCTGTAACGGGATTTCCCGGGGCATATATAGAGAACGTGCAACTGGAGAATATCCGCATTAGTGGTATGGGTATGGGGACGTTGGCCGAAGCAAATGCATTTTTCCCGGAGAATGAAAAAGCGTACCCGGAAAACAGAATGTATGGTGTGGTATATCCTGCAAGCGGGTTTTACCTGCGTCACGTAAAAAGATCTCGCTTTCAAATGTCAGCCTCGACCTAAGAAAAAGTGATGCAAGACCTGCGATCGTTCTCAATGATGTGTCCGGGGCCAGTGTCCATAAACTCAGGGCAGCCATTCCGGCAGAAGGGAGCGCTCTGATGCGGATCATCGATAGCCGTTCGATAACGATCACAAACCCGTCGATTGGAAAAAGCAAGCCGAAGCTGGTCGAATTAATCCGGACAGACGAAGAGGATTTGTCTCTGGAAGGGACCAGGCGTTATCCAGAATGGCTGCATAAAGCGGATAACGTAAATACGGTGACAGATACGGCCTTTTACATTTTTCTGCTTGCCGGCCAGTCGAATATGGCAGGCCGCGGTAAGACAGATGACAGCAGTAAAGTGGTAAATGCAAATATCTTCATGCTCAACAGTCATAATGAATGGGTGCCTGCGGTTGATCCCGTGCATTATGATAAACCTTTGCCGGCGTAGGCCCCGGGATTGCCTTTGCAAAAGCCATGATAAAAGACAGGCCCTGGATTAAAATTGGGCTTGTGCCCTCAGCCGTGGGTGGTTCGGCCATAAGGTATTGGCAGCCGGATTCATTGTATATCGGTCTTCACCCGTTTGATGATGCTATCAGACGAACAAAAGCTGCGATGAAAGATGGCGTGCTGAAAGGAGTACTCTGGCACCAGGGAGAAGCAGATAATTCACCTGAGGGAGCTGCGCTTTATATGAAACAGCTATCCATTTTAATTGAGCGTTTTCGAAAAGAATTTAGGACGCCTGCATTGCCCGTTGTGGCAGGAGAGCTTGGTTATTTTCATAAGCCTTATATTAACGGCGTATTAAAAAACTTACCTGCCATAATACCGAATACAGGTATAGTTGCTGCCGCCGGGTTGACCGCCAATCCCGACGGAATACATTTTACTACCGGATCAGCCAGAGAATTGGGAAGAAGATATGCGAAAAGTATGCTGCTGCTGCTCGACACGACAACAAAGCCATGAATAATTGAATTTAAGATAAAGGAATATTTTATACGAGATGAATTTGAACTACAAAAGACAATCAGTGGCCATGCTGCTAAGCTCCCTGGTTGCTTCAATGACCGCAATGAGCCAATTAAAACTACCGGCCTTCTTTGGTAATGGTATGGTGCTGCAGCGAGACCAGCCGGTTGCTGTTTGGGGCCAGGCAGCGCCTGAGAGAGACATAGAGATTTCTTTCGACGGCTCGGTTGCGCGCGTAAAATCTGACGCAGAAGGAAAGTGGAAAGTAAACCTTCCATCGCATAAGGCGGGAAGATCTTACACTCTTACCGTAAAAGATGGACGGCAAGTGGTTTCTTTTAAAGATGTTTTGGTCGGAGATGTTTGGTTGGCTTCAGGTCAGTCCAACATGGAGTTTAAGATGAAACAGGCAAAGGACAAATATCCTGCTGAGATCGCTGGTGCCAATAATCCTGAGATTCGTCAGTTCATCGTAAAAACAGGCTATCAGTTTAATGGCCCTGCCGGGGACGTGGGACGTGCGGAATGGAAGGCCGTGACGCCTGAAACGATCAATGATTTCACTGCTGTAGGGTATTTTTTTGCAAAAGAACTATATAGAAAATATGGTGTACCGGTTGGCATTATCCTCTCCAGTGTCGGAGGAACACCTGCGGAAGCGTGGATGAGTGAAGAGGGGCTAGCCACCTTTCCCCACTATGAGCAGGAGGTGGCTGCCTGGAAAGATTCTATAAAACTCCAACAGACGATTGCAGCGGAGGCAAAGACCCAACGGGAGTGGTACGGTTATCTAAAGCAGCAGGATAGCGGATTGGCGTATTCCTCTATACCGTGGTACAGTGAACAGTACCAGTCTTCGGATTGGAAATTATTTAAGCTGCCCGGATTTTGGGAAGAACAGGGTATGCCTGAAACAGATGGCGTGGTATGGTTCCGTAAAGAGATTGATCTTTCCCCAGAGCAGGCAGGAAAACAGGCAGTGTTAAATCTGGGATTTATTTCTGATGAAGATACAACCTACGTAAATGGAATAAAGGCAGGAGCGGTCAGCAGTCGTTTTGCAGGCAGAAAATATATCCTTCCCGACGGGCTGCTCAAAGCTGGGCGGAATGTAATTGTGATCCGGGTCATCAATAAGTGGAACCGGGGCGGTTTCATGCCCGGTAAAGAATACGATCTGAAAACCGGCGATAACGTGTTAAGCCTTGAGGGAGATTGGCTATACAAACCGGGCGTGCTTGCCCGCAATCCTTTGCCTGCGGCTACGGCGTTTCAGAATAAGCCAGCAGGCCTGTACAATGGAATGATTGCGCCGCTGATCCCGTATGCTGTCAAAGGCGTGATCTGGTATCAGGGGAGGCCAACACGCCGAAGGCTAAAGAATACAGGGCACTTTTTCCTGCACTGGTCCGGGACTGGAGAAGCAAGTGGCAGCAGGAAAAGCTTCCTTTCCTGTTTGTCCAACTGGCTAATTATTTTCCGGCAAAAAAGAACCGGGCGAGAGTGAGTGGGCTGAACTACGTGAGGCGCAATTGATGACGTTGCAGGTTCCTCACACAGGTATGGCGATAATCAGTGATATTGGAGAATGGAATGATGTACATCCGCTTAATAAAGAAGATGTCGGTAAACGTCTGTACCTGGCAGCTGAAAAGGTGGTCTACGGAGTGAAAGATCTTGTTTATTCCGGACCGTTGTATAAATCCATGAAACGGAAGGGGAATAAAGTAGTGCTTACTTTTACAAATGCGGGAAGTGGTTTAATGGCTAAGAATGACTCCGTGTTGCACACATTTGCAATCGCCGGAATAGATAATAAATTTGTTTGGGCAAATGCGCAAATAACAGGAAAAAATGAAGTTACGGTATGGAGTGATAAAGTAATAGTTCCTGTCGCAGTTCGCTATGCATGGGCTGATAACCCGGAAGGCGCTAATCTGTATAACAAAGAAGGATTGCCTGCTTCCGGTTTTAGAACAGATTTAACTAAAATAAAGTAAGCGTAGTGGATTCAAAGATAAAATCGGGTCTTAACTGCGTGCCCGATCAAATTGACCATGTCATGCCGAAGCAAATTGACCCCCGATTTTGCTGGCGAAGATTTTCAGTTTATGTATGATGGGGCGATTCAAAACTGAGTTGCTTTTTTTTTTTCAACAGGAGAGTATAAAATACTTTGTGTAAATAGTTAAAGTAACGGTATTAGAGTCGGCATCTGTGTTCAAAGATAGTTAAGAACTGGTGAAGAATAAGACCCCAGTTTCAGATTGTGACTCTTTCTGATTCCTTCAGAAGAGGGCATACACTTATTATAATTCCAATCAGCCGTAGTCGGAATCTTACCAATTTTTCTTACTAAATTACCCCACTGTATAAGAATACCCTCTATGTCCGTTTTTGGGTTTAAAAATATATTTGGCATATCGCCTGCCAACAAGGGGCATGGCTGTACCGGGCCACTGATTTGCCCTTAAATGAACAGTCGGCGGAACTCCCATTGATCAGCAAAGGACAAATCGAAAAAGAATGGAATAAGGATTATACTAAGGCATGGTAGTTTTACCAGGCGGCCCGGCACAGCATTGAGAATAGCTGGACTGAACTCTGTGCGTTTATGCTGCACCAATCGGTGCAGCATATTTGTATGGCCTTGTTCAGGATAATGATGGGCTACCGCTCCAATACCCATAACCTTATCCGGCTGCTGTTACTGACAGGCTGCTTCTCACCACGATTACTTCGTGTGTTTCCAGGTAGTACAAAGGAGGAAACTGAATTGTTCGACTACTTGCAGGAGGCTTATGCCGGTGCCCGCTATAAAGAAGAATACTCAGTGCCTGCTGATAAAGCAACCATACTGGTCAGGCGGGTTAAACTACTACTAAGTTTTGCTGAACAGCTCTACGCAGACAAATTCATTACCCTTGAAGAAGCGCCCATTTTTTCTTTTCCTTTAACCCCAAACCATGCCCCGGAAAAAGACTGACCCCCGATTTAAAGAAAGAATACCTGTTTTCCTGCAAATGATCGGTGATACCTTCCATTTCCTGCGACTGGAAAAAGGAGTATCCATCCAGCAGGTAGCCAAAGCCATTAAAATGGCTCCTCTCACCATTAGTAACATAGAAAAAGGCAGTAACCAGGGAATTCGGTATCTCACTTTTATACGGTTATGCACTTACTATGATGTAACAGCGAGGGAGTTCTTTTCTGGTTCAGGATTTACTTACCAATTTTATGCAGAAGGGATATAGATCAGGGGCATTATGCTGGCCTCATTTAACTTCGCTTTATTTTGTTTTAATTATCAGCAATTAAAATCGAATCCTTTTAAATAGATTTCAAATGGTTTTTAATTCCCCGGATAAGATGCCGATTCGTTTTTTGTAAATAGGGCTTATAGTCTCTCTTACGTTGTTGTGCTTGTTAAGGCTATAGTTCTTGCCAAATCAAACAAAATCAACTACGATCGGATATAATCGCACTCGATCGCATACAATCGGATAAAATCGCTTACCTACACTTTTCGCGCGTCGTAACTTGGCTGTGTAATCCATTTATCCAAACAAATCAAAATGTATGCAAAAATTTTTCAAAGAAGAATTCCAGGTACCAATCGATGCGATGGTCGAAGTATCAAGTGTTAAATGTGAACACAATCTTCACCATATAATCCTTGAGGTCGACGAGTATGAAGAGATCATCACCATGCAATTGGAATACTCGAAAGAAGAAAGAGAGGTCATTCATAAAATTGAAGATGCAATAGATGACTATTCGCAAAGCGATGATGACGACGAAGAAGAAGAGGGCGACGATGAGTAAGCCTTCTCCTATATCATGACCAGAAAGATGCTGTAAGAGAAGGCTATGCCATGTTGTAATGTATAATATCACTCGCTCATGTTTATTGACGCGGGTGATATTATAACTGTTATGGATATATCATAATCCATTTGAAATTTTGATGTGCATTTTGTATATTTAAACCAATCCTATGAAACCCCACATGATTCCCTTGCCCAAGCTTAAAATGGGTAATTCTGAAGAGGGAGGCGAAGAAGAAAAAGGTAAGCTGTCAATTGCTAAATGTCGTGAGCTATTGAAAGAAGAAGGTCGAAACCTAACCGACGAACAAATCCTTAAAATTCGAGATTTCATGTACCGGTTGGCGGCTATCGGCTGGGAGCAATACCAGTACCAGCAGCAACAAGCTAAAGTTATTCACCTCGAAGAACATAAAACAGTAAACAATGAAAACAGCCATTGTTTACGTACGGGTTGGTACCGATGAGCAAAGCGAAAAAGGATATTGTTTACAACACCAGGAAGAGCGTTTGCGTCAATACTGCCAGTACCAAAATATCGAGGTAGTAAGATTTTACAAGGAAGATCATTCCGCTAAAACATTTGAAAGGCCAGCGTTCAATGAACTGCTGGCTTTTTTATAAAAGAACAAGCAGGCTGTAGACTTACTGCTTTTCCTAAAGTGGGATAGGTTCAGTCGTAATGCGGGGGATGCTTACATGATGATCAGCCGGTTGAATAAGTTAGGTGTAGAGCCACAGGCTATCGAAGAGCCCATTGACCTGAACATCCCGGAGAACAGGATCATGCTGGCTTTTTACCTGTCAGCCCCGGAGGTGGAAAATGACAGGCGTTCGCTCAATGTCATTGCTGGTATGCGCCGGGCTATGAAAGAGGGCCGGTATGTAACTACAGCTCCCAAAGGGTTTAAAAACGTCCGTAACGAGCTGAACAGGCCCATCATAGTCCCCGGCAAGGATGCCCATTTAATTCAATGGGTATTTGAAGAGGTGGCAAGAGGCGTATACACCGTCAAAGATGTATGGCGCATGGCAAGGCGAAAGGGATTGGACGTAGGACGTAGCAATATCTGGTACCTGCTTCGTAACCCCATCTATTACGGGAACATCTTCATACCTGCCTATAAAGATGAACCGGCTATGTTGGTTCAGGGCCTTCATGAGCCTCTTATCAGCGAAGCCCTATTTTATGAAGTACAGGATGTATTGGATGGCAAGAAAAGGAAAACGACCTCCAAATACACTGCTCAAAAAAGAACTGCCATTAAGGGACTTTATGCAATGCCCCAAATGTGGCCGCAACCTGACCGGCAGCGCTTCCAAAGGCAAAGGAGGTAGGTATTTCTATTACCATTGCATATCTCCCTGTGGCAACCGGCTAAAAGCTGAAGATGCCAACGATAAGTTCATCAAAAAGTTAGCAATAGCAGTCAAAGAAGAGCATATCACCCTTTTTGAACACGTCATGAGGGATCATTACCATAAATCCAATAAAGACAATAGCAAGGTTGCCAGCGAGCTAAAAGCAGAGATTGAAAAGAATCGTGAACGGATTGCTAAAGCCCAGCAATTAATGGTAGATGGGGAGTTGCCTGCTGCGGATTACCGTGAAATTAAGATACGTTATGAAGCGGCGATACAAAGACAGGAAAGGGAGCTAAATAGTTTATCCCAGGTAGATAACAACCTCCTGGAATATGCAGAGGCGGCGGCAGACATCTTACGGAACCTTCCTATGTATTTTTCAACAGCCAGCCTGCCGGTGCAACAAAAGATCGTGAGTTCAATATACGCGGAAAAACTGATTATTGATGAAAAGGAATGTCGAACCCCGAAGTACAATGATGTGATCGAGTGGATAAGCACGCTGGGCGCGGCTTCCGGCGAGATCAAAAAACAGGCTTCCAAATTTGGAAGCCTGTCCGACTGGGTGACCCCCTGGGACTCGAACCCAGGACCTACTGATTAAGAGTCAGTAGCTCTAACCAACTGAGCTAGGGAGTCTATTCCTGTTACTGTTCGATATTGTGATTACAAAACCGGATTGTAAAAGGGATTGCAAAAGTAAGGAAAGTCAATGATATGAAATACAGTTTGGCTAAAAATGTCAGCTTCCGACCGGAAATTCTCGCCGGGGAGGATTGCTGCTTCCATTTTTAGCAAGGATTTTGCATAGGGTAGGGGAGGCCGTTCCAATAACCGGCCTCACCCCTTAAAATCAACTATTTATGAAAAACACTTCTCTCGTCCTGGTCTGCTTGCTCCTGGCAACAGCCTCCCTGGGCCAGTTAAAAGCCAAAGTCATTTGCGCGCCTTTTGATGTTGATATCCTGGAAGGAAAAGTGAATGGTATGAAGGCTACCATTGGCGCCGGGGAGTTAAAAAATAAATTCCCTTGTTTTACCAGCGCTACCAACGACAGTGCCAAATGCGGCGAAGCGATCTACTTTAAGGACAAGGATATTACCTTCTATACGGGCAGGGACTATGTAGAGATCGGGGAAAAATTCAAAGGAAAGATCAGTCTACCACTGATCGGGGCCAGCCGGGGCAGTTTATTCAAATGGTTGGGCCATCCCAAGATAAAAGATGATACCTGGGATGCTTTTCAAACAGCCTATGGCACCTTAGTACTGCACTACAACAAAGCCAATAAGGTACGGCTTATGCAATTCAGCACCCGGGATACGGGTTCCTTAACCTTGTGTGAGTAGGCTGCTGTACAAAGCATGGCAATAAAGGATGCTGGTGTATCTTGCGCGCTAAAGTATTGGGATGTACACAAGAGAGGATATTTCCAGGCAAAAGCAAGCCTTCTGGACAGCATTTGGCAGGTATATGCAGCCGGTATTATCTGCTGAAGGTATGCCAGTGAGCTGGCTGAATTATAAAACCGGGGTAGGTGGTATCCATTTTAAAATGGATGTAGAGCGGGATCACGCTGTGATCATGATCCTGTTGTCGCACAGTGATAGTATGGTGAAACATTCCTTTGAAAATTGATTGAAGTCACGAAGGCTTCCTGGCAACGAGGAAATATTGTTGCCCGCTACGCTGTATACATGTTGTCTCTTGCATCTTAAATCCCGTATTGATTATCGTGCCTTCCAATTCAGCAAGGTTGAATAACCTGTGGGGCGGTATCAGTCCAACTTTGCTAATCAATAAGAGGGCAATACCGGTCAATGACCTCTTGCCCAGGCAAGGGGTTACAGAAATAAATAGTCCTCCTGGTTTTAACAAGTCATGTATTCTATGCAAGGCCTTAGGCATGTTCTCCAGTAAATGAAGCATATAGATGCCCAGGATCACATCAAATGTGCCGGACTTGTATTCCTCATCAAACAGTATTGTATGCTTGTAGTGTATGTTGGGGATATGGCGTTCATTGGCTTTGTCTTGGGCGATCTGGATCATTTGGGCCGAACTATCAATACCATATACGGTATGTACCTCATGAGCAATTTCGTTGGCCAGAATACCGGTTGCGCATCCAAAATCCAACACTTCATGCTGTTTGAGGAGGTATTGAGTTATTTTTTCAAGGATCTTAATCCGTACCTGCTGATCCTTCATTTCTTCTTTGTCGTATGCTGCTGCGTTCTTGTTCCAAAAGTTTACTGATCTATCCATTTTGCGTATGGTTGTTTTTAACCATGGTAAAAATAACCAATTAGTTTCCAGCTTCCCTACCATCGATCACTACCTGGCGGAAACGGTAAATGAGCACCAGGGTTGTATAGGGTAGTGGCGTCCAGTTTTGTACATCCTGGGGGATCATTTACAAGGGCCGGTCATTAGCAGAGTGGTTAATGGATGGGTTTCTATTGTTGAATGCGACGGTAGAAAAACTTTTGCTGAAGGATCACCTCAGCTTGCGGATCACGGCTGATAATATAACGGATTATACCGACCGGTTGATGCCTGCTCAACCCGGTCGTATAATATTGTTGGGTGCTACTTATCGCTGGTATAAAGATTAGTTGGGAAGGAATAGTTTTTAGAATTTTATGATCACTTTGCCGAATGCCTTGCCCGATTTGAAACGATGAAAAGCATCCTGCACTTTTTCGAGGGGATAAACGCTGTCAATAACAGGTTTGATATTATTTACTTCAATGGCATTTACAAAGTCACCTAACTCCTGTGCATTCCCCACTGAATAAGCCTGTAGCCGAACATAATTGGTAATTAATGGGATCAGGTCGATGGTGAGCTGCGTGCCTGTCATCAAGCCGATCAACCCCACAAAGCCATGTTGTTTTACAGAAAGGATGCTTTGTGCAATGGTATTGGTTCCGGCTACATCCAGGGTAATATCAACGCCCCTGCCACTATTCCGTCGTTTTACTTCCTTACTCCATTCCGGAAATTCTTTGTAGTTGATCACTTCATCGGCCCCCAGGTCTTTCAGTGGCCATTCTTTTTGTTTGCTGCCGGTGGTGGCAATCACTTTTAGTCCAAAGGTTTTGGCTATTTGTAAAGCAAAGAGGGAAACGCCGCCACTGCCCTGCACCAAAATCGTTTGTCCTGCCCGGATATTGGCTTGTTCCACCAGGCAGGTCCAAACGGTGAGCCCACCGACGGGCAGGGGGGCTGCTTCTTCATCCGAAAGGTTGCCGGGTGTTCTGACCAGGGTATTTTCGGGTTGCACGGTATATTCGGCCAACAGGCCCGGTGCTGAAAAACTGGTTCTTAGCTGATCGTGGTACGGCGTATTTCTGCCTGCTTCCCAACGGACAATAAAGGGTATGATGACGCGATCGCCCTTTTTCCAACGGGTTACTTTGCTACCCACTTCTTCTACCATACCCACGCCTTCGGAAACCGGAATATGGGGAAGGGGAATGCCAAAAGGTATCCTGTTTTCCACAACGATCAGATCATGGTATTCAAGGGAGACGGCGGTGGTTTTTACCAGCACTTCATGTTCGCCTATAACAGGGGTAGGTATCTCTCTAAGGTGTAAATGTTCAATGCCAAACTGTTCTACTTTCAATCCGTGACCTTTCCATTTCATGCGGAGAACCCCAGGCTCATAATTGAGCATTTTGGCATATAGCGTTTCTGGTGGGTTGATAGTTTTGGGCCTTCTAAATCTACCCCACATGAAAAGTGTATTACTGGTTGTTGTTAGTATGGTATGTTCACAGTTAGCCCCTGCCCAAGGGAAACCCATTCCCTTGTATGAAAAAGAGATACCCAATTCAAAGCCAGCGCCAGCCGATTACGTAGAGAATACCGATAGTTCGGGATTGATCAGGAATGTGACGCATCCTACCATCACCCCCTATTTCCCAAAAAAAGGTACAGGAACAGGAACGGCTGTTATCATTTGTCCAGGTGGTGGTTATGCCGTGTTGGCATCAGCAGGCAGTGCAAAAGTGGCCAGGGCCTTTACTGATATTGGGATTACGGCTTTTGTGCTGAACTTCCGCCTGCCCAATGACCTGATCATGCAGGATAAGACCATTGGTCCCTTGCAGGATGCTCAAACGGCTTTGGCATTGATCCGTAAGCGGGCGGCAGCCTGGGGCATCAATCCGCAGAAGGTAGGCTTTGTGGGTATATCGGCAGGGGGCACCTGGCAACAACGGCAGGCACCCATTATGATAGGCCGGTGATCGAGAATAAAGAACAGGTCAACCTGCGTCCCGGTTTTATGGTCCTCGTCTATCCGGTGATCCTGTTCGATACGGCCATAGAAAGCGGTACCCGTGAAAACCTGATAGGCGCTGCAGCTCAACCCGCACTCATCGATCATTTCAGCAATGAAAAGCATGTGACGGCCGCTACACCGCCCAGCTTCCTGGTACATGCGGCAGACGATGATGTGGTACCTGTAAAAAACAGCCTTGTATTCTTCAATGCCTTACTGGTAGCCCATGTGAAAGCATCCATGCATATTTTTCAATCGGGCGGACATGGGTTTGGTTTCAACGATCCCAATACTAAATGGTTTGACTGGTGTAGAAATTGGTTGAAAGAGAACGGATTCTAAAAATATCCCGGTATCTTTTGGGAGGATTTCCTATTCTCCCATCCAATATGAAAAACAGCTCATTATCCCGGTCCTGGTGGCCCTTATCCTTATTGCTGCAGCATTCAGCAAACCTTCTCAGTTACCTGCTGAACCTGCCAAGACCCATTTTACATGGACAGGCGCCTGGCAGCCCACCCGCAAAAGTGCGGGTGATGGTATTACAAAGCTCGATACCAAGATTGGTCAGTTTATTACCCTGCCCAATAAGGAGGCCATGGCGCAGGTGATCTTCAACATCCATCATAAATTTCCAGGCTCCGCACCCTGGGCCACCTGGGCAGTAGGCGATCTGTCGCGGGCTACACCCGCTTATGCCGGTATTTCGGACGAAACACATGAAGCCTGGTTGTCTTATATGGATCGGCTGGGTGTAAAAATATTCCTGGAGATCTTTCCCTTTAAAGCAAATGCCAGGAAAGGCACTACTGCTACGGATGTTCCTGCCACAATGGATACCTGGCTACAGAAATTCAAACACCACCCATGTGTTGCCGGTTTGGGCATTGAACTGGAGTATTGGGGAAAAGCGACTGATTCGGCCGTTGCTGCCTGGGATGCGAAATTGAAATCGCATAAATCCGTTTACCGCTTATTCCTGCGCCATTATGATGCTGCATATATGCCGCCTGCTTATCGCGGTAAAGGGGATCTAATCTTTATCAACGATGCTTCAGAAGGCACCATCGAAGAACTGAACCAGGGTTTTGCCAATTGGGCCAATCGCTTTGCGCCCACAGCTGTTGCATTCAAGTAGGTTACCCCGCCGATGAGGATGGCATGAATGGCAGTGCAGACCTGGGTTGGTGGAAATTAAAAGACCCGATAAGAGATTGGGGCGAGGCCATTCTTCCTTTGATCAAAGATACTAAGCAGGAATTAGGATATATTTGGGTCACTGCGCAATCGGGCAAATCCTATCATACAAAATGGGATATCACTAAAGGAGCCCGCTTGCCTGCACACCCATGAATACAAGTACCATGAGATCATTGTTTTTGTTATTATTACTGCCCACTGGCATTTTGTGGGCACAGCCTGCCAAAAAACACAACCTTCAGTTTGACCACCTGGCTACGCGTTGGGATGAGGCCATGCCACTGGGCAATGGTATGTTGGGCGCCCTGGTATGGGGCAAACAAGATCAATTGCGTTTATCGCTCGACCGGGCCGATCTATGGGATGAGCGAAAGGCCATGGACCTGTCGGCCTTTAATTTTAAGTGGGTAGAGGAGCAGGTATTGAAAAATGATTATGCTCCTGTACAGCGATTGGGCGACCGGCCTTATGATGCCATAGCCTACCCTACCAAATTACCGGCAGCGGCCATGGAATTTGATATCCATACTTTCGGCAAAGTGCGGTCCAACACCCTGGATATTGAAACGGCTCTCAATACCATTCAATTTGAATCGGGTATTGTATTCCGCTGTTATATCCATGCTACCTTGCCACAGGGCTTCTTTAGTTTTGAAAACCTGCCGGCAGCCCAAGCCGCCCAGGTGCTGCCAAAGCTTATTGTACATAATTACAACAGGGATAAAAGCCCCACCGCATCCGATAACAGCCATGCAGGCCAGGGGTTGGAAAAGCTGGGGTATGCAAAAGGAACGGTTACCCAAACGGCCGGTTCTATTCATTACAGGCAGCCTACTTACGATGGCCATTATTATGAAGTGCGGATACAATGGAAACAGTTTCCCGGCAACCGGGTCATTGGTACCTGGACCATTACAAGTGATAAACCTGCGTTGTTGCCTGCTTTATCTGTTGCTGCTAAAGAGCCTACCGGCTGGCCTGCTCATATAAGCTGGTGGAAACAATTCTGGAGCCGCTCGGCTGTTCAAGTGCCTGATGAACTGATCGAAAAACAATACTATTTAGAACTGTATAAGCTGGGTAGTGTAGCGAGGGCTGGTGCGCCGGCCATTACCTTACAAGCTGTTTGGACGGCAGACAATGGCAGCCTGCCACCCTGGAAAGGTGATTTTCATAATGACCTCAACACGCAATTGAGTTATTGGCCCACATATACCGGCAATCACCTGGCCGAAGGGGCCACGTTTACAGATTGGTTGTGGAAGATGAGGCCCAAGAACCTGCAGTATACCCGGCAATATTTTGGTGTAGCGGGGTTGAATGTGCCGGGTGTGGTAACCCTGAGTGGTGATCCTATGGGCGGATGGATTCAATATTCCTTATCGCCTACTGTAAGCGCCTGGTGTGCACAGCATTTTTATTGGCAGTGGAAATATTCCATGGATCCGCGTTTCTTGCAGGAACGGGCTTATCCTTATATCCATGAGGCGGCTACCTATCTTGAAAATATCACACGCCTGAAAGATGGCGTCCGGAAATTACCACTTAGTTCTAGTCCGGAATACAACAATAACAGCATCGATGCCTGGTTCAGGGATTGGAGCAATTTTGACCTGTCCTTGTCAAAATATTTATTTACAGTGGCTGCTGAGGTAGCTGTTGCTGCAGGCAGGCCACAAGAGGGAAAGCATTGGCAAACCATATTGAGCCAGCTACCGGATTATGAAACCAATGAAACCGGATTTACCGTTGCGCCTGGTCAAAACCTCAATGAATCGCACCGCCACTTCTCCCAATATATGGCCATCTACCCCTGGCATTATTAGATTATAATAAAACCCGTGATAAGGAGCTTATTGACAAATCGCTGGCGCGCATTGAAGAAAAAGGCACCCGCGCCTGGTGTGGTTATTCCTTTAGCTGGATGGCTTCTTTATATGCCAGGGCTTATAAGGCGGATAGTGCATGGAAGCAGTTGCAGATCTTTGCTGCTAATTTCTGTTCACCCAATAGTTTCCATTTAAATGGCGATCAGAAGGGTGGTCAATACTCCGGTTTTACTTATCGTCCATTTACCCTGGAAGGCAATTTTGCTTTTGCCCAGGGGCTGCAGGAAATGTTGTTGCAAAGCAGGAAGGGCTACCTGGAAGTATTTCCGGCGGTGCCCCGTAGTTGGAAGGAAGCATCTTTTACCAACTTAAGAGGGAGGGGGCATTTCTGGTAAGCGCCATCAAAGAAAATGCCGTACCTGTATCAGTGAAGGTGTTTGCTGAAGCCGGTGGTATACTAAAGATCAAGCTGCCATTTAGAACCTGGCTGGTAAAAATATACCCTCCTCACTGGTGACGGTGAATGAGGAAGGCGTTTTATCCGTACGGTTAAAAAAAAAGGACAAACCGTAGTGTTTGAGAATGGCTATGAATAGTTGTAAGGCTATCACACAGTGATGGTGGCTTTTCCTTTCTCCAATGCCAGGAACTTATTTACACAAGAAGGGATCTCGGCCTGGTAATGGCTTACATACACCAAGGTAGTAGGCGATTTTGCACAGATAGTATCTACCAGCTGACGGAATAACTGCGTATGCGCTGCATCCAATCCCTGGCAAGGTTCATCCAGGATCAATAGTGCTGGGTTTTGATCAGTGCCCGGGCTAGTAAAGTAAGCCTTTGTTCGCCGGCAGATAATCTCGACAGTCCATGCTGTGCTTTGGCTTCCAGTTGCATCACCTTGATCCATTGATTCACCAGTTCTTCCTGTTCTTCGCTAAGCGTACGGAACAGGCCGATGGTGTCAAATAAACCAGAGGCAATAGCCTGGAAACAGGTAGCTGTATAATCAAAATACAAGTGCATTTCGGGCGATACATAGCCTATCTTTTTCTTGATATCCCAGATACTTTCTCCACTGCCGCGCAACTTGTCGAATAAATAGATTCTATTGGCATAGGCCTGCGGATTATCGCCGGTGATGAGGCTAAGCAGTGTTGATTTGCCTGCGCCATTGGGGCCTGATACACTCCACCGTTCACCACGCTTTACTTCCCAGTCAATATGGTTCAGGATATACTTCCCTTCATACTGGATGGTTACCGCTTCCATTTTAATAGCCGTGGTAAAATCAGTTTCCGGTGTGCCAGTTATAGCTTGTAATGCTGTTGTAATGGGCAGGGATATATTTTCCGGCTCAGGGGCGCGGTATTGATGGACAGGAACAGCACTGCCAAGCACGCCTTTTTGAAGGGTAGCTACATGCGTAATGCAGGGCGATAATTGATCGGGTGTAGTGATTAAGAGTAAGGTAATGCCGGAAGTGCTGATCTTATCCAGTATCTGGTGCAGGATGGCCCGGCCATTGACATCGAGACCCACAAAGGGATTGTCTAGCACCAGCAACCTGGGCTGCCGCAACAAGGCAGTGATGAGTTGTAACCTTTTATTTTCACCATTGGATAATTGTATCAGGGGTTCTTCCAGCAGTTTGTCAATTTGCAGCAGGGATATCCATTGTTGGGCGGCTGCTTCATTGGCGGGTGTAATATACCCGGCCAGGGTTTGAGCTACGGTAGCCGTTTGTTCCGCATCGAAGGAGTTAAAACGTTGCTGGTAATAGAAGTCACTCCGGTTGGTAAGGTCTTTAAACCGGTGTTGTTGTTCTACTACTACAATGGAATGGTGAAAGGTTTCCGGTATGCCAAAGCAGGCATGGATATGACCACTGAAAAATGACGGCCTTCCAGCGTATGGGCCAGTACTGTTTTACCACTGCCCGATTGACCGGTGATGGCCCAATGCTGTCCATCATAAATACTAAGATTGATATTGTCTAATACTTTTTGTGCCCCCAGCTTTACTGCAACCTGATCTAATTGTAATAATATCTCTGCCATGGTAATCCTTCCTTATAAGTGGGGCAAAGATAAGGGATAAAAAAAGCACACCACGGTTATAGGATATTCCTATGCCGTGGCATGCTCTGAGTGAGGATCAATAACTATAAATCTAATAGACTATTGTTCCAGTTTGATTTCGCCTACATCTGTGGGTTGTCCATCAACCACTGTAACGCCATCTTTCGCTGCATTCTTATAAGGTGGCTTTGCTTCAATGATCACGCGATACGTACCAGCTTTTGCACCGGTAATTTCAAAAGCGCCTTTATCGATAGTTGCTTTCAGCGTATCCGTGCCTGATAAGGCCCATGCACGTACTCCACCGTCAGCGGGTGATACTGTACCTTTAACGGAACCTGTTTGAACAGCCTGGAAGGCGAATAATCCTGCAGTGGCGGCAACAATGCTTAATCCCACCAATTTTGACTTGATGCTTTTCATAATAAAGCTAAATTATAGGTTAATAAAAATGGTTGCTTAATAGACTCTCTTACGGTTGTTTTGGAGTAGTGGGGTTATGTACAAGTAGACAAGGACTATGCCATAATCTTTTTCAGTTGACAAAAAATAAATTAACAACTCTTTGCCCGGCGCAAGCCAATGCAATGGCTTTCATGGCACGATTGTTTTAATGCGCTGTTTTTATTTACACTTTTGTTGAGCAAGAAAATCTACACGCAGTTGATTAAGAATTTATTTTTGTTAGCGCTCATAGCACGTTGAATAAAAAAGGATCAGACCAACCAGGAAGGTAGAACGAATATGATACTGCACCTGATACAATGCTTACTCTACCGTATTTCATTAAAATAATTTTATTTTTTTAGTCTCCTTTCGGCATGTCATATACAGCCCGGATGATAGGGTAGTTATAATTACTGTGAATTAAGCGGCCAGCCATTCGCCGGTAAATTTTGTCATCTAGCCGTTATTTATCGGGGAGATTTTTTTATTTCAGTAATTTGGTAGGGAAACTGGTGCCTTCAAAATGCTGGTTGGCAGATAAAATACCTGGATTGCTCTATTTTTAGCCCCGGCAACCAACAGTTTTGAACCATCATACGTAGTCATATTAAACAATTCAGCATGTTGGCCCTCAACCGAAACTTATTGCCTACTGTATTTCTGCTTCTGATCTACTGTTCCGTCTTTGCCCAGCAAAAGCAAAAAGTTGACCGTTGCGGAACGGTCGGGGCCCTTCAAAAGCCCTGGAACGCAATCCCGCTTTAAAAGCCAATTTTGAATCCTCGGTCCAGGAACTGCGCCAGGTAACTACTTTACGCCAAAACCAGCTTAACGGCGCCCTGCGGGAAGAAGGTGACCCCATCTATGTGCCGGTGGTCTTTCACATTGTTTTACAAAATCCTAATCAGGTAACTGATGCCCAGGTACAGGCCCAACTGGATGTACTCAACAAAGATTTTGCGGGACTCAATGGCGATTCTACCAAGATTCCCGGCTATTTCAAACCCCTGTTTGGCAAGTCGAAGATCCAGTTCAAACTGGCACAGCGTACGCCCAATGATGAGCCTTCCAACGGTATTAACCGCTACGTTACCACCCGCGCCTCGTATGCCTATACTGATAATACCCTTAAATACACTGCTTCTGGTGGAGCTGATTCCTGGGATCCCACCCGCTACCTTAATATATGGCTTACCAATATATCGGGCGGCATTCTGGGCTATGCTACCTTTCCCGGTGGTAGTGTGGCCGCCGAGCAGGGCGTGGTAGTATTGTACAGCAGTGTACCAGGCGGCAGCGCAGCCCCTTACAATAAAGGCCGTACCCTGACGCACGAAACCGGCCACTACTTTTTCCTGTACCATATATGGGGAGATGACGATGGCGCCTGCTCGGGCACTGATTACGTAGACGATACACCCAACCAGTCGGCCGAAACAGGTGGATGCCTGACCGGTCTTCAAACCGATGCCTGTGCTCCTGCTGCCACGGGTAAGATGTACCAGAATTATATGGACTATACGGACGATGCGTGTATGGTGATGTTCACCCAGCAACAAGATACCCGGATGGAAACTGCCTTTAATTTATACCGGGCTTCCCTGCTCAATTCCAATGGGGCCGATCCCGTGGTGTTGAAAAATGTAAACGCCTCCCTGCGCAGCATCAATAATCCTGCTTACCGCGTGTGCATTGCCAGTTTTGCGCCTTCCATCACCTTGCGCAACATGGGTATTCAAACCCTGACTGCTGCCAATATCTATGCCAGCATCGATGGAGGTACACCCGTAGGTACTGCCTGGACAGGCTCCCTGGCAAGCCGGGCTACTACCAATATAACCCTCAACAATCTTACTACTGTGGCCGGTAAACATAACCTGAAGATCTATGTAACCGATCCCAACGCCACCACCGATGGTGATATGAAAGATGATACGCTTACCACCGTTTTTGAATATTTTCCCCGGTTGATCCGTCCCTTACCGAAGGGTTTGAAGGCAATACTTTCCCGCCACAGGGTTGGGATATCGTAAATCCCGATAGTTACCTTACCTGGGAAAAGGTGACCGGCATAGCCAAAACCGGCAATGCGTCGGTGGTGATCAAGAACCTTCAATATGAACAAAACGGTCCGAAGGATTACCTGCGCCTGCCCTTGGTGAACATTGGTACAGCCGATTCGGCCTTCCTTTCCTTCCAGGTGGCGGCAGCCGTGGCAACCGATCCCTCTACTGCAGGCAATGTATGGGATACCTTGCAGGTACTGGTAAGCACCGATTGTGGTAATACCTATACCAGCCTCTATAAAAAATGGGGCGGCTCGCTGATTACCCGTAAAACGCCTATTACTACCTCTTTTGTACCCAATTCAACCGAATGGCGCAAGGATTCGGTCAACCTGACCAGCTATATTGGAAGCGGACCCATAATGGTAGCATTCCTGAATAGTTCTGAATACGAGAATAATATTTACCTCGACGATATCAATCTGTATAAGGTGCAGATCAATCCCAATTTGAAGGAGAAGGGGGTACTGGTATCGCCCAATCCTACCAGCGGCGCGCTGACGGTGCAATTTTATCCCAATCCCACCAACCTGAAGGGAATTGCTATTTATAATGTAGCAGGTCAAAAGTGGCTGAAAGACTGGTAGGCAATAACAATGCTACCACCCGGTATGATTTTGACCTAAGTCCATACGCCAATGGTCTATATTCTGTGCGTGTGGTGTTCAGCGACCGGACGGTGGTGCAAAAGGTGATCAAGAACCGGTAATTAGGTTTTCTGGTGAAATAAAGATCAAACCGGCTTTTGCGGCCCCTGGGTCGCCGAAAGCCGGTTTTCTTATGCCTCCTGCCAGTACTTAGTACCTATGATGGTCCTATCATCTACCTCGTATCTTATGGTCATCTTAGGGTCATCCTAGGGTTATCTTAGGTTTATCTTAGGGTTTAAACCCTAAGATAAGCCGAGAATAAGCCAAAGATATCCCTAAGAAAACCTTATTCACAGAGAAGGTACAGAGGTAGATCATAGGCTGAAGCAGGACGAAGGCCGGTATTAGGTTAAACTGTAATGCAAATAGTTCATCGTCAAGCCTTTTTCCACAAATCGTTAATATCTAGCGGAAACAGCTTCTGACTCGCTTTTCCTATATTTGCCCGTTCTGGAAAAAGGGGCAGGGTAGCGGCTGCCCTAAAAAAATGGGGCACCAATTTGTTTTTTCTCGTATTTCGCAGTTTATTGCCTTGGAAATCAGGACACAATTGACTGCGGCGGAATAGCCGCCTGGTTGATGATTTGGGCCAAGTGGCTAATAATCAATATTGTATAGAAAACCTTAGTTGATAACATAAAAACAATTCCCCGATTGGCGGGGAGAATGGATATGGCAAAAGAAAAAGACAGCAACCTGTTTGATTACAATGAAGAGTCGATCCGTAGTCTTGACTGGCGGGAACATATTCGTCTGCGACCTGGTATGTATATCGGGAAACTGGGCGATGGCAGCAGTCCGGACGATGGCATCTATGTATTAATAAAAGAAGTGATTGATAACTGTATTGACGAGCATACCATGGGATATGGTAAACATGTGGATATTACCATTGAAGGTAAAACAGTTACCATCCGCGACTATGGCCGTGGTATTCCGTTGGGCAAAGTAGTAGATGTAGTGAGTAAGATCAATACCGGCGCTAAATATGATAGCAAGGCCTTTCAAAAAGTGTGGGATTGAATGGAGTAGGTACCAAGGCGGTCAATGCTTTGAGTACTTATTTTAAAGTAACGGCTTACCGTGAGGGTAAGGAAAAGACGGCAGAATTTGAAAGGGGGTATTGACCAAGGAACACAAAGAAGCCAAATCAACGGAAGAGAATGGAACGATGGTATCATTCGTGCCCGATGATACGGTATTCAAGAATTTCCACTATATCCATGAGTACCTCGATGGGCAGCTCTGGAACTATTGTTACCTTAATGCCGGATTGATCATTAACCTCAATGGCAAGAAGTATGTGAGTAAGAATGGCTTGCTGGACCTCTTGCAGCGTAAAACCAATGAAGATGAACTGCGCTATCCTGTGATCCACCTGAAGGGGGAAGACATAGAGGTAGCCATCACACACGAGAATCAATATGGGGAAGAATATTATTCCTTTGTAAACGGGCAGTATACGACGCAGGGAGGTACGCACCTGGCCGCTTTCCGCGAAGGATACGTGAAAACCATTCGCGATTTCTTCAAGAAGGATTATGATGCGGCGGATATCCGTGCCAGCATTTGTGCAGCGGTATCGGTTCGTGTACAGGAGCCGGTATTTGAGAGCCAAACCAAAACAAAACTGGGTTCGCAGGTCGTATATGATGGCGGTCCTACTATGCGGAACTTTATAGCGGATTTCCTTTCCAGGGAGTTGGACAATTTCCTGCACCGTAACCCCACTACCGCCGAATCGCTGAAGAAGCGTATTGAACAAAGTGAGCGGGAGCGCAAGGAATTGGCGGGCATCAAAAAGCTGGCCAATGAGCGGGCAAAAAAAGCCAATATGCACAACCGTAAGTTGCGCGATTGCCGCTTTCACCTCAATGATGAAGCTACCGGAAAGGACAAGGATAATATACTGGAAAAGCAAAAAGAGAGTACCATCTTTATTACCGAAGGTGATTCGGCCAGTGGATCTATCACCAAAGCCCGCCAGGTAGAAACGCAGGCGGTATTCAGCTTGCGTGGTAAGCCCCTCAACTGCTTTGGTCTTACCAAGAAAGTAGTATATGAGAATGAAGAGTTCAATCTCTTACAACATGCCCTCAATATTGAAGAAGGGTATGAGGGCTTGCGTTATAACAATATTGTAATTGCTACCGATGCGGATGTGGATGGTATGCACATTCGCTTGTTGTTAATGACCTTCTACCTGCAATTCTTCCCCGACCTGGTGAAGAATCAGCACGTGTACATTCTGGAAACGCCATTGTTCCGCGTACGTAATAAACAGGAAACGATCTACTGTTACGATGAAGGAGAAAAGCAGGCTGCTATTAAAAAGCTGGGCGGCAAACCCGAGATCACCCGCTTTAAAGGGTTGGGTGAAATATCGCCCGATGAGTTTGCCCACTTTATAGGTCCTGAAATGCGTAAACAGCCGGTGATCATTGAGCAAGGGAACATATCCAGCAACTGTTGGAATATTATATGGGCAAAAATACCCAGGAGCGCCAGGAGTTTATTATTGATAACCTTAAAGTGGAACTGGACCTGGTAGAAGAAGGGGCAGGGGAAAAGAAAGATTAACCATGTTTGAATTTCATGCCGACCGGAAACGATACTTTGATATCCAGCGCGATAATGCTGAACGTTTTGTAATTCCGTTTATTGAAGAAAAGTTTCCTATTAAACCAGGGCAACGCATACTGGAAATAGGTTGTGGTGAAGCGGGGGTATTGATGGCCTTCCTGCAAAAAGGATGTATCGGCGTAGGGGTGGAATTGGATTCACCGCGCCTGGTTCATGCCAGGGAATGGACAAAAGAGTTCCTGGATGCCGGGAAAGTAACTTATATCGACAAAGACATTTATAAGGTAGATGTAGAACGCGAATTGGGGGAAGTTTGATGTCATTGTCCTGAAAGATGTGATTGAGCATATTCATGATCAGCCCAAGCTGATTGCTGCAATGAAAGGGCTGCTGAACCCCGGCGGTTGTATCTTTTTGGTTTTCCACCCTGGCAAATGCCATTCGGAGGCCACCAGCAGATCTGCAAAGGAAAATGGTTGAGTAAGCTGCCCTGGTACCACCTGCTGCCACGCAGCTTGTACGCCTATATTCTAAAACGGAATAATGAGCCCGTAGGGGATCTACTGGAAATAAGGGATACCCGTATTTCCATCGAACAATTTGAACGAATTGCTAAAAAAACGGGATATAAGATAAGTTTAAGCAGGCATTACCTGATTAATCCGATCTATGAGTATAAATTTGGATGGAAGGCCCGGAAGCAATTGGGCATTTTCAGGCATATTCCCTGGTTTCGCAATTTCGTAACCACCTGTGTATATTATCTCATAACACCTGAATAGAAAATTCAAGTAATGATCCATATAGTTTTTAATGAAGCTGATGTTGATGTACTGAAAAAGCCATTGAGCTGGATGAAACCCTGCAAGGAGATGTGATTCAGATAAAAGACGATTATGCAGTGGGGCCATTAACTGGTATTTATACCACCGAAGGTATAGAAGCCCGCAAGCAATGGTGGCGTGATATTTTGGCCGGTGGGGATTATGACGGCAAAGTAGAAGCTCAGGAAGTTGACGACAATAGGGTAGTGGCTGAGTTGGTGGAACGTTTACAAAACGAACCCACTGAACTGGTTTGGATCTGGGCCGCCCAGAATAAACATGATGTAAGTGGCTATTATTGGCTCATGAGCCAGTTGAAGGATTTTCAGGGAAGGTTGTATATCCTGTACCTGAATAATCTGCCTTTCATCAATGAAAAAGGGCTGATCTTTTATCCCGAATGGCTCCATGTGATTCCGCCGAAGGAATTCCTGAAAGCAAAAAAACTGGCCCGCCCCATTACGCTTAGTGAGTTTGAAGTTGATCCCGATGAATGGACCAAATTGACACTGGAAGATAAAGGTGTACGCTTACTGGAAGGGGGTAAAAAGCTATCACAGCAGGACTATGCCTACTATGATGCTGACCTGAAAAATATATTACCAACGATTGGCAGAAGGCTTCCAGGATCATTCACCAATTCCTGCATAAGAATAAACAAACCACCGGCGATGCGTACATCCTCTGGCGCATCAAGACCTTGTTGGCGGCTGGTGAATTTGATGTACAAGGCGAAGTAAAGAACATGAAGGAGTTTGAAGTCAAGAATAAAGTTGTGCAGGGAGCAGAAACAACCAATGCCTAATCATATCATGAGACAAAACTTCTGGCTGACCTTATTGGTAATACTGCAGTTGGCCTGCAGCAGCCATACCACCTCCGTCCAAACCGATGCCGACCGCATCAATGAACTGGTTACCGCTTATGCGCGCCAATACAAGTTCAATGGAACAATACTGGTGATCAATAGAGGACAAGTGGTATTCAGCAAAGGATATGGCTTTAAAAGTGTTAAAGACAGTACCTGGAATGATGTAAATACCATCTATCAACTGGGGTCTGTTACCAAACAATTTACTGCTACCATTATCCAGCAACTGCAGGAACAGAAGAAATTGTCGGTGCATGATAAACTGGCGAAGTATTATCCGGGACTTCCGGGGCCGATACCATAACTATTGAGCACCTGCTGACCCATACCTCGGGTATTTTCAATTATACCAACGATGGTAAGTTTATGGCCAGCGAGGCGGTTAAACCCGCTACCCAGGAAAAGATCATCGCCTTGATTAAAGACAAGCCGCTGGATTTTAGCCCCGGTACACAATGGAACTATAGTAACTCAGGTTATTCCCTGTTGGGTTATATTATTGAAAAAGTAACCGGCCAGCCTTATGAGCAGGTAGTGCGGGAACGTATTTTCAAACCATTGGGCATGATGCACAGCGGCTTTGATTTTACCCACCTCACAGATGCAAATAAAGCGACCGGCTACAATATCTACCGGGAAAATGTGAAGGTGCCGGCTGGCATTGTTGACTCTTCCGTGTCTTATGCAGCAGGCGCCATTTATTCAACCGTCAATGATCTGTGGGAATGGCATAAAGGATTATTGAAAAATACGATCATTAAAGCCAGCTCTCTTGAAAATGCCTATACACCCTATAAGCGGAATTATGGCTATGGCTGGACAATAGATTCAATATTTGGTAAGCGGATCGTGCAGCATGGGGGTGGTATCTTTGGTTTCAATACCAACTTTGCACGCATTCCAGCTGATGATGTTTGTGTAGTATTATTGGCCAATATGAATACCGGAGCGTTGGGGGCTATCAATGAAGGTATCCTGGCTATTTTATACAACCGGCCTTATCAAATACCCAGGGAGAAAGTGGCCATTAAAGTAGATTCGGCTATTCTGCAACAATATGCAGGTGAATATGAATTGAAGCCAGGGTTTACCATTACGGTGCGTGTAGTGAATGGGACTTTGAAAGGAGTAGCAACCGGGCAACCGGAGTTTGACATGTTTGCAGAAACAGACAATAAGCTCTTCCTGAAAGTGGTGGATGCCAGTGCCGAGTTTGTAAAAGATGCGGAAGGCAAGGTGAATACGATGATTTGGACGCAGGGAGCAACGATAACTGCTAAAAGAATAAAATAAATAAGGATGGGAATGCCGTATTAAGGCTTTTGTATCCTTCTAAAGAATATCTATGGCAAAATCAAAAATAAACGAGCAGGCATTTAATCTTGACACTGGGTTAACGGGCCAATACAAAACCTGGTTCCTGGACTATGCATCTTATGTGATCCTGGAAAGGGCAGTACCTGCGGTGGAAGATGGGTTGAAACCAGTACAACGGCGTATCCTGCACGCCATGAAAGAAATGGATGATGGCCGTTACAATAAAGTGGCCAATATCATCGGCCAGGCCATGCAATACCATCCCCATGGTGATGCCAGTATAGGTGATGCACTGGTGAATATGGGGCAGAAAGACCTGCTGATCGATACTCAGGGTAACTGGGGTGATGTGCGTACCGGCGATGATGCGGCGGCGGCCAGGTATATTGAGGCTCGCCTTAGCAAGTTTGCCCTGGAAGTGGCTTTTAATGCCAAGACTACCGAGTGGGCATTGAGCTATGATGGTCGTAAAAATGAGCCGGTAACATTGCCCATGAAGTTTCCTCTATTGCTGGCACAGGGTGCCGAGGGAATTGCGGTGGGACTGGCTACTAAAATATTACCACACAATTTCAATGAGTTGATCGAAGCAGCCATTAAATACCTGCGGGGCAAGAAGTTTGAATTGATACCCGATTTCCAAACGGGTGGTATGATGGATGCCACCAATTACAACGAAGGCAAACGGGGTGGTAAAGTGAGGGTGCGCGCTCATATTGAGGAATTGGATAAGAAGACATTGGTGATCAAAGATGTACCCTATGGCGTTACTACGGCTCAGTTGATGGACTCTATTGTAAAGGCCAACGACCAGGGCAAGATCAAGATCAAAAAAGTAACTGATAATACAGCTGCAGAAGTAGAGGTACAGGTAGACCTGGCGCCCGGTATTTCGCCGGATATCACCATTGATGCCCTCTACGCATTTACAGATTGTGAAGTGAGCATTTCTCCCAATGCCTGCGTGATCGTAGACCACAAACCGCAGTTCCTGAGCGTATACGACCTGCTGCGTTTGTCGGTAGATAAAACCAAGGATCTGCTGAAACGTGAGCTGGAGATCAAATTGGGCGAACTGCAGGAGAAATGGCATTATACCTCTCTGGAAAAGATCTTCTTTGAAGAAAAGATCTATAAAGAGCTGGAAAAGAAACATGAGACCTGGGATAAGGTATTGCTGGCGATTGCCAAGGCTTTTGAACCCTTCAGAAAGCAACTGAAGCGCGATATTACGCGCGAAGATATTGTGAAGCTGACGGAAAAGCCGGTACGCCGTATCTATAAGCTGGATATTGATGAGTTGAATGACCAGATCAAGGGACTTGAAAAAGAGATCAAACAGGTAAAGAGTGACCTCAATAACCTGGTTGATTTTACGGTGGCCTATTATGAAAACCTGCAAAGCAAATACGGTAAGGGCAGGGAACGTAAAACTGAGATCAAGTTGTTTGAAGCCATTCAGGCCAAGCAGGTGGCCATTGCCAATATCAAGATCTACGTAAACAGGGCAGATGGTTTTATTGGCACCGGTTTAAAGAAAGATGAGTTCATTGCCGATTGTTCGGCCCTGGATGATATCATTGCCTTTACCAAAACCGGCAAGATGAAGATCGTGAAGGTATCGGATAAGGCGTTTATTGGTAAGGATATTATCCATGTAGCGTTGTTTCAGAAAAACGATGAGCGTACTACCTACAATATGATCTATGTAGATAGCAAAACAGGTATCAGTTATGCCAAACGCTTCAATGTAACTGGTATTACGCGCGATAAAGAATATGACCTTACCAAGGGTGATGAAAAAGTAAAGTCCATTATTTCACGGCCAATTCCAATGGTGAAGCCGAGATCGTGAAGATTGTACTTAATCCCAACAGCTCGGCCCGTAATAAGGAACTTGATTTTGCCTTTGAAGAGCTGGAGATCAAGAACCGGACCAGCATGGGCAACCAGGTGACGAAATACCCCATCAAGAGCGTTAAGTTCAAAGAAGCGGGCCGTTCTACCCTGGGTGGCCGTAAACTGTGGTTTGATGACCAGTTTGGCCGCTTGACCACAGAAGCCAAAGGCGAATACCTGGGCAGCTTCCAACCGGAAGACCGGTTGCTGGTGATGTACCACGATGGTACCTATCAAATAACCGATCAGGAATTGACCAAGAAGTTTGATGTAGAGCAAGTGGTAGAGATCGAGAAATTCAATCCTGAAAAAGTAGTTACCGCTATTTACCTGGACAATGATAAACAGCAGTTCAATATCAAGCGTTTCAAAATTGAAACGACTACCTTGAACAACAAGTTCATGTTTATTAAAGAAGGAGATGGCAATTACCTGGATTCGGTAACTACCCATCCTGAACCTATTGTAATGATCAAATCGGGCCGCGGCACACAGGCACGTACACAAAAGGTCAAGATCCATGGGTTTGTGGAAGTAATGGGCTGGAAAGCGGTAGGTAATAAACTGACCGACTTTACGAAGAGCACCGAGTTTGAATGGGCCATGAAGGAGATCAAGGAAACTGAGAATGATCAACCTGAGTTATTTTAGATCAATTGGGTAAGGAGGCAATCAACAGCTTCTGCAGCCTGTCATATTATAACAGTGGGTTATCTGTTCCGGACAGGTAACCCATTGCTTTTAAGTAGTGGACAATATAGCGCATGCCTATGCGTTAATTTTTAGTAGTTTCGGGCCCAAACCCTTTAACTATATTTACCCTCAACCCTCCCAAAGCATGAAAAGGATAGTAGGTTCTTTACTGGTGATAGCCCTGTTGGCCACCAGCTGCGGCAAAGAGATCAGTACGGAAACCAATGGCACAGGCACCGGCAACGGACCAGGCACAGGTGGTGGCGGCTCGTCAGCCCCGGTACCTACCAGTATTTTTCAAAGGGCAGTTACTGGAAATACAAACTAACGGGTGCTTTTCCGGGCGAAACAACCATTACCAGCACGGGACAGTCACGTACGGTAAGCGGCATTCCCTGTACCGTATTCAATGGCACCAGTACCACTACGCCAGGTACATCTGAAGGCTTTTATGGTATTAAAGACCATAATTACTACACTTTTATAAAAGCTGTTTCACCCAATACAGGTGCACTGCTGGATGTATCTTTCCTGTACCTGAATGATACGGCATCTGTTGGGTATACCTGGGATCATGAAGGAGGAACGGGCAATGGCTTTAAAGCATTTACTCCCGGCGAAATACTGGAAAAAGGTATTACGATGACAGTGGAAGGCAAATCCTACAAAGACGTGACGCATACACAGATTGAACTACAGTATGATATACCTGGCTTGGGGGTGCTCACATTTGCTACCTATGATTACTATATTGCTAAAAACATCGGTATTATCAAGATCGATACAGAAGGCGACCTCACCTGGGGCGGTGGTATAAAGACGGAATCGAACCTGATCGATTATTCTATCAAATAACAACTGCATTCGTAATTAAAAAGGGTGGTTTACTTCTTATAAGTGAACCACCCTTTTAATTTATTGAATGAGCTATTTTTTTCTTTTTCGCAATCGCACCAGGGCATTTTGGGTAAGGCTGCTGGAGAGGTACATATCATACCGGTGAATGCCGTCGGTGATGACCATCAGGGCCGTATTGGGCGGATATTTACCCAGGTTTTCGGCAAACATACCTATTTCGCTAACGGGTCGTTTATCGTCCATAGCAATATAGATAGTGAGTGCGCGGGAGCTCAACTCCTGTTTCAGGATAATGGGCGTTTTATTGAGTAATACACTGATCGTGTCCCCATCAATATCTCCATTGTCATAAAAACTGATCCGAATGGAATCGCTTTCTATCTCCAGGTCCTGGAGGTAGATATTTTTCCTGCTTTCGTATTTCTCTACCAGTTTAGCCGTCACCGCTTCCTCTAATTTGGTTGGCTTTAATACCAGCGAATCTGGCGTCAGCACTGCAATGGAGGCTACCGGTTTTTCGCTTGCTGGCGAGTTGGTCACAATCACATCTTCCTGCTGGGGCTGCCAGATCTTTTGCCAGTAACCATATTGTTCAGCAGACTATCCTGGTTGGCATTATCCAACGTAAAACTGGTACGTAATTCGGGGCAGGTATATTTGTACTTAGGTTCAGTAATAAACGAACCACTCAAGGTACTTTTGGCCTGGCTTACCATTAGTTTGCCATAAAAGCCCATGGGGCATTCAATACCATTGCGGGTATTGGAGCTGTAATGGAACATGGATAAACCTGGAATGATCACTTCCCGGGTAGATTTGTTGTAGCTGCCGCGTACAAAAAACTCTGATAACTGTCCTTGAAGTAATAACCGAAGATACCCTCTACTTCGTCGCCTTTTTGTTTGAGAATTAATTCGGTGAGGTAGTTGTTCTGATTGCCCTGGTCTACAACATCGGCCTTGCCAAACCAGGAGCCGGTTACTGTTTGGGCACCCAGGTATTGGGCTGCCAATAACGATAACAGGAGGATGGTAGTTTTCAGCATATGTGAAATTAAGGAGAAAAAATCAAGCCAAATCCATCTCCCTATTTCATATAACGCTTCATTTCGCGGTCATTGTCCCTTTGTTTAATGGTTTCGCGTTTATCGTACAGTTTCTTACCCTTGCCCAGGCCTATTTCCATTTTTGCCAGTCCACCCTCATTAAAGAATATCTTGAGTGGCACGATGGTATAGCCCTTTTCTTTGACCTTGGCCTCAATTTTACGCAATTCCTTTTTTTGTAGCAATAGCTTTCGCTCCCTTACCGGGTTGTGGTTATTGCCGATGCCATGGGAGTATTCTGCAATATGGAGGCTTTTAATCCACAGTTCTCCTTTCTGAAAATAACAATAGCTGTCATTGAAGCTGGCCCGGCCAGCCCGGAGTGATTTTACTTCCGTTCCCATCAATACCAGGCCTGCATCGTATTTGTCTTCGATGAAAAACTCATGATAGGCCGATTTGTTGCTAATAGACATGGGAGAAATACAAGCATTTAGAAGACAGGAGACAGAATACAGAAGTCTGCATCGCAACATTCTGTATTCTGTCTCCTATATTCTGTATTCTTTTCTTAGTTTTTAAACAATGATAGTACGGTAGCCAGTTTATCCTTTAGCTCCTTGCGGTGTACAATGAAATCAAGGAAGCCATGTTCCAACAGGAATTCGCTGCGCTGGAAACCTTCAGGCAGGTCTTTCTTGATGGTTTCTTTGATTACCCGGGGGCCGGCAAACCCTATCAGGGCGCCTGGCTCGGCAATATTCAGATCGCCCAGCATACCGAAAGAGGCAGAAATACCTCCAAAGGAGGGGTCGGTCAACAAAGAAATATAAGGAATGCCAGCATCAGTTAGTTGTGACAACTTACCCGATACCTTGGCCAGCTGCATCAATGAAAAAGCACTTTCCATCATACGTGCGCCGCCAGATTTACAAATGATCATCAACGGGATACGGTGTTCCAGGCATAGGTCGGCCGCGCGTGAAATACGTTCGCCCATTACACTTCCCAGCGAACCTCCAATGAACTCAAAGTCCATACACCCAATTACCAGGTCAAAAGATTTGACCTTACCCCGGGCCACCCGGATAGAATCGGTAATATCGGTTTTGGCCCAGGTTTCCTGCAGGCGTTTGTCGTAAGACTTCAGATCGGTAAAATGGAGGAAATCTTTAGAACGGATGTTCTCATACAAGATCTCAAATTGATCCTCATCATAAATGACATCAAAATACTCTGAACTGCCTATGCGGTGATGGTAATTGCATTTGGGGCACACAAAAATATTTTCCCGGAGCTCGGTCACGGTACATATATAACCGCATTCCGGGCATTTGCTCCAGAGTCCTTCGGGTGTTTCCTTTTTCGGCGGTACTGGTCAGAATCCCCTTCTTAATCCTTTTGAACCAACTGCTTTTCGTTTCTTCACTTTGCCCTTCTTCTCCTGCCAGATTGGCCTCAAAATCCTCTTCTTGCTTCATTAGGTCGATTTTAAGGGGGCTAAGATAGAATTTTAGAATAAGTGCAAGAAGTACAGTATAAAGTGAAAGAAGATTCAACAAAATAACCAATGAAATGACGCAGGAATGGTGTGCCATATTTTCACTGAAGGAGTATTCAATACATTATAAATGCGTAAGCACGACATGGTATAACGAAATGTTGCCAAGAATGGTATATATATCAGGAAATTTTTACCGAAATATGATATTTGACCTTGCTGCGTTATTTTTGCGTCGAAATCAGTCGAATAGAACAACTTGACTCAAGATGATCACATTCAATCATCGGGAGACTTGCCAAGAATAATAAATACTAACCAATGAAATGGTCTGCCTTCTTTACGTCCTCCATCGGCAAAAAACTGGTAATGAGCTTAACAGGAATTTTTCTGATCACCTTCCTGGTGGTGCATGCGGGGATCAATGCCTGCATATTTGCCGACCTGTTCGATCCTGCGGATGATGGTGAAATGTTTAACCGGGCAGCTCATTTTATGGGTTCAAGTTGGGTGATCCGTGCCGCAGAAATTGGCCTGTTTGCGTTTATCATCCTGCACGTGGTACAGGGTTTTATGGTAGAAATTCAGAATCGCAGCCGCCGGGGCGTAGGATATCAAAAGCAGATGGGCAACAAAGGCAGTAAATGGTACAGCCGCTCTATGGGGTTGCTGGGTACCTTGTTGTTGTTGTTCCTGATCATGCACATCTCTCATTTCTGGGTGCCTTCCCGTATTACAGGTTTACCTGAAGCTTCCTACGATGTTAATCACCACGATCTTTTTATTAAAATGTTGCAGGTTTTTGAGAACCCATTCATTGTAGTCTTGTATATACTGGGATGTATTTCCCTGGCCTATCACCTGGCACATGGTTTCCAGAGTGCTTTCAGAACCCTGGGTGTTTACAATAAGCGTTACCTGGCCCTGCTTAATGGCGTAGGTATTGGATTTTCTATCCTGGTACCCCTGGTATTCGCCCTGATGCCCATTAGCATGCACTTTCAGTGGGTAGGTTTACAGAACTAAGCAAACAAAAATTATTCCGGAGACCTGCTCCAGATAAATTAAAAACCATAAACTGGTTATATGTTGAATTCAAAAATTCCTGCCGGTCCTTTAGAACTCAAATGGACAGATTATAAAGGTCATTGTAAGCTGGTAAACCCAGCCAATAAGCGTAATCTGGAGATCATTATTATCGGTACAGGATTGGCTGGAGCTTCGGCAGCAGCTGCCTTGGGTGAACTGGGGTATAAAGTAAAAACCTTCTGTTTCCAGGATTCTCCCCGCAGGGCTCACTCCATTGCTGCACAGGGTGGTATCAATGCTGCCAAGAACTATCAGAATGATGGCGACTCTGTTTTCCGTTTATTTTATGATACAGTAAAGGGGGTGATTACCGCGCCCGCGAAGGCAATGTGCACCGGCTGGCCGAAGTGAGCGCCAATATCATTGACCAGTGCGTGGCACAGGGGGTTCCTTTTGCCCGCGAATATGGTGGTTTGTTGAGCAACCGCTCCTTTGGTGGAACACAAGTACAAAGAACTTTTTATGCGGCTGGTCAAACCGGTCAGCAATTATTAATAGGCGCTTACCAGGCCCTGGAGCGCCAGGTAGCACTGGGTAATGTGATACAATATTCCCGTCATGAAATGCTGGATATTGTAAAGATCGATGGTAAAGCAAGAGGTATCATTGCCCGCGACCTCATTACCGGTGAACTGCAACGCCACTTTGGTCATGCAGTATTGTTGTGTACAGGTGGTTATGGCAACGTTTTCTACCTGTCGACCAATGCCATGGGTAGTAATGTGACCGCTGCCTGGAAAGCCCACGTAAAAGGCGCTTATTTTGGTAATCCCTGTTATACACAGATCCACCCCACCTGCATACCTGTAAGTGGTGATCACCAGTCCAAGCTTACCCTGATGTCGGAAAGCTTGCGTAATGATGGCCGTATCTGGGTGCCCAAACAAAAAGGCGATAACCGCCGTCCCAATGAAATCGCAGAGGAAGAAAGAGATTATTACCTTGAAAGAAGGTACCCTGCTTTTGGTAACCTGGTTCCGCGCGACGTAGCCTCCCGTGCCGCCAAAGAACGTTGTGATGCAGGTTATGGTGTAGGTACTTCCAAACAGGCTGTATACCTGGATTATACCGATGCTATTGAGCGTTATGGAAAGATAGAATGCCGCAAGCTGGGCATCAACAATCCCGATGCTGAAACCATTCGCAAGCATGGTGTAGCCGTTGTGAAAGAGAAATATGGTAACCTTTTTCGATATGTACGAAAAGATTACCGGTGAAAATCCCTACGAAGTGCCGATGCGCATTTATCCCGCGGTGCATTATACCATGGGCGGCTTGTGGGTAGATTATGAACTAATGACCACGGTACCTGGTTTATATTGTCTTGGTGAAGCCAATTTCAGTGATCATGGTGCTAACCGCCTCGGCGCTTCTGCCCTCATGCAGGGATTGGCCGATGGTTATTTCGTGATCCCTTATACCATTGGTAATTACCTGGCCGAAGAGATCCGTACCAAAGCGATCCCAACCACTGATGCAGCTTTTGAAGAAACTGAAAAGGCTGTACAGAGCCGCATCGAAAAACTGATGGGCATTAAAGGAAAGCAAACAGTTGAGAGTTTCCATAAACGCCTCGGCAAGATCATGTGGGAGAAATGTGGTATGGCACGCAATGAGAAGGGACTCCAGGAAGCCATTGTAGAAATACAACAACTGAAAAAGGAATTCTGGAGTGATGTACGTATACCTGGCATCATCAATGAAATGAATCCCGAGTTGGACAAAGCCAACCGGGTAGCAGATTTTATTGAGCTGGGTGAGCTGATGTGTAAAGATGCCCTGAACCGCAGGGAGAGTTGTGGTGGTCACTTCCGCGAAGAATCACAAACCGATGAAGGAGAAGCCATGCGTGATGACAGTAAATTCCAGTATGTAGCTGCCTGGGAATATAAAGCGGATAGCCAATGGGAGTTACACCAGGAGAAATTAGAATTTGAGGTAGCTAAGCCAAGTCAACGTTCTTATAAATAGAATTTCTAATTTGAAAATTTGAGAATGTGGTAATTTGAGAATGAAAAATTACATCCACTATCTAATTTTCAAAGTATGAGAAACGACAAAGAGAATGTGATCGTAGAAAAACGTTCAACTTTTCGCTGGCTGTTGTGAAGTATTGTGAAGTTCTTGAATGCAATCGGAAATATGTAATAGCTAAGCAGCTTTTACGCGCAGGTACATCAATTGGAGCTAACGTATTTGAAGCTCAAAATGCTGAAAGTAAGGCTGACTTTATTCACAAAATGAAAATTGCGGCCAAAGAGGGGAGTGAAATTTTGTACTGGTTGATGTTGTGCGAAAAAAGTGAGGGATACCATTTTAGACCTGAACTGAGGAGAGCATTAGATGAGATCATGAAGATTTTGTCCAAAATTATTTCCTCAGCCAAAGCTAAAATTCAACACCCGATGTAAATGTTCTTAATGCATTTTCAAATTATCAAATTGTCTAATTAACACATTTCATACACATGGAGCATTATACAATGAATCTGACTCTCAAGGTCTGGAGACAAAAGAATAAGGACGACAGGGGACAATTTGAAACCTACCCGGTAAAAAATGTTTCATCGGAAATGTCTTTCCTGGAAATGTTTGATGTATTGAATGAAGAGCTTATCCGGGATGGTAAAGATCCCATCACCTTCGACCACGATTGCCGGGAAGGGATTTGTGGTGCCTGCTCCATGTATATTGATGGCCGGCCACATGGTCCCTGGCAAGCCAATACCACCTGCCAGTTACACATGCGTGCTTATAAAGATGGTGATACCATCGTAGTAGAACCCTGGAGGGCGAAAGCTTTCCCCGTGATCAAGGACCTGATGGTAGACCGTACTGCGTTTGACCGTATTATTCAGGCTGGTGGTTACATTTCAGTGAATACGGGTAACCCAGTTGACGCCAATGCTATTCCGATTGAGAAAGACAAGGCAGACCTGGCCTTTGCCAATGCAGCCTGTATTGGTTGTGGCGCCTGTGTAGCAGCCTGTAAGAACAGCTCGGCCAGTTTGTTTTTATCTGCCAAGGTTTCTCACCTGGCCTTATTGCCACAGGGTGATCCAGAGCGTAAAGACCGTGCGCTGAATATGATTGCTCAAATGGACAAAGAAGGATTTGGCGGTTGTACCAATACGGGCGCTTGTGAGGCCGTATGTCCCAAAGAGATCTCCATCAGTAATATTGCCCGCCTCAACAGCGAGTACCTGCGTGCCGGACTGACCATTGATAAGTAATTGTGGGAATCTGGATCTATTGCATTTTGAGGATTTAGATGAGCTTATAAATAATTATAAACCGGCTTATGGCCGGTTTTTTGTGCCTTTAAAGATTGGCAAGTGGTGACACTTTTCGCGCTCGATGCAGGCCCTAGGGTGGGTCGCCCTTTCAGGGCGGCTGCCCCTGAACCAGAGAACATTTTCAAGGCTAAAGGCTAATATCCAACAGCTAATACCCTCCTTCAACCTTTACTCCTCAATTGTTGTTAGTTTAGCTGATGGAATATAAAATACCTTCTCAAACACGCATTGGGCATGTGCATTTAAAGGTGGCCGATCTGGACCGGTCGCTGGCATTTTACCAGGGCCTGCTGGGTTTTGAGATTATGCAACGTTATGGTTCCCAGGCAGTTTTCATTTCTGCGGGAGGATATCACCACCATATTGGTCTCAATACCTGGTACAGTAAAAACGCACCGCCTGCGCCTCAACAAGCTGCCGGTTTATTTCATACAGCCATCCTGTATCCCACCCGGAAAGACCTGGGTCAGATATTGAAAAGGCTAATGGAGTCCAAATATCCGTTGACGGGTATGTCGGACCATGGCGTATCGGAAGCTATTTATCTTGATGATCCCGATGGCAATGGGGTAGAGCTGTATTGGGATAAACCCAGGGAGCTATGGCCTCTGGATGCGGCCGGCAACCTGCAAATGATCACCGAACACCTGGATGTGGAAGGCCTGCTGGCCGAAGCGTGATGCACGCGTTTTACCCATTTCCCGTGAATTTTCATTCTTTACACCAGAGGTAATACCAACTGCCTTGATTGAGTACTTTCAGCACCATTAAAAACCTGCTGCATGAAAAATCTATGTTTATTGTTCCTGGCTGTTTGGTTAACTGCCTGTAATCAAAGTTCTACAACTATGCAAACGTATCAGTGGCCCAAGGATATTAAGACGCCTGGCGTTGGGAAAGAACCCAAGGAGTTCAAAGCACATGGCGATACCCGTATCGATGATTATTATTGGCTTAATCAGCGTGATAATAGCAAGGTAATAGACTACCTGAAAGCAGAAAATACTTACCTGGATACGATGATGGCTGGCACCAAGGCATTGCAGGATAAACTGTTTGCCGAAATGAAAGGTCGTATCAAGGAAAAAGATGAATCCCTGCCATTCAAGAACAATGGCTATTGGTACTATTCCCGTTTTGAAGAGGGAAAACAATATCCCATCTTTTGCCGCAAGAAAGAAACACTGGAAGCGCCGGAAGAGGTCATGTTGGACCAGAACAAAATGGCCGAAGGATTCAAGTATTATTCCATTGGCGGAAGGTCGGTGAGTGATAACAATGAATTACTGGCTTATACAGTGGATTCTGTAAGCCGCCGCTTATATGGCCTGCGGTTCAAGAACCTGAAAACAGGAGAGATCTATCCTGAAAATATTCCCAATGTAGAAGGAGGCAGCCTTGCCTGGGCAGCCGATAACAAAACCTTCTTTTACATTAAGAAAGACGTTACTACTTTATTAGGCTACCAGGTATGGCGCCACGTATTGGGTACCGATGCCAGGCAGGATGTACTGGTTTATGAAGAGAAAGACAATCGTTTTTACATAGGTATTTTCCGCAGCAAATCAAAAAAGTATGTAGGTATCGTGTCTGATATGAACCAGGTATCAACAGAATACCGGCTGCTGGAAGCCGCTAACCCAACAGGCAACTTCAGTATTTTTCTGCCAAGGCAGAATAACCTGCAATACAGCATTGAGCATTTTAACGATAAGTTCTATGTGCTTACCGATTGGGATGCTCCCAATTTCAGGTTGATGGAAACGCCCGAAGGGAAAACAGCAAAGGAGAACTGGAAAGAAGTGATACCACACCGTAAAGATGTATTTGTATCCAGCCTCACTGTTTTCAAGAACCACCTGGTATTGAGCGAAGTGAAAGATGCCCTGAACCAACTGCGGGTGATTAATCAAACCGACAAGAAGGACTACTACATAACATTCGATGAAGCCGTATATACTTCTTTTGTAAATGTTAATCCCGACTACAATACCAATGTGCTCCGTTTCTCTTATACTTCTATGACCACGCCCAGTTCCATTTATGATTACAATATGGATACCCAGCAGCGTGAATTGAAGAAACAAACGGAAGTATTGGGCGGTTATAAGAAAGACCTGTACACTTCCGAGCGTGTATGGGCCACTGCCCGTGATGGTGCGAAAGTTCCCATATCGCTGGTATACAAGAAAGGCGTGAAGAAAGATGGCAGCAATCCCTTGTTGCTGTATGCCTATGGGTCTTATGGCTCCAGCATGTCTCCTGGTTTTAATGGCAATGTGATCAGCTTGCTGGACAGAGGTTTTGTATATGCCATTGCGCATGTACGTGGTGGACAAGAAATGGGCCGCCAGTGGTATGATGACGGGCACCTGTTTAAAAAGAAGAATACGTTTTATGATTTTATTGATGCAGGGGAGTTCCTCATCAGCGAAAAGTATACTACCAAAGAACACCTGTATGCCAATGGCGGCAGCGCGGGTGGTTTGCTCATGGGTGCTATCACCAATCTGCGCCCCGATCTGTGGCATGGAGTAGTAGCTGATGTGCCTTTTGTGGATGTGATCACTACCATGTCTGATCCATCCATTCCTCTTACTACTGGTGAGTATGAAGAGTGGGGTAATCCAGCCGATAGCGCTGAATACTTCTATATGAAGTCTTACTCTCCTTATGATAATGTAGAAAAGAAAGCCTATCCCAACCTGCTGGTTACCACTGGTCTGCACGATTCTCAGGTGCAGTATTTTGAACCTGCCAAATGGGTAGCCAAATTGCGGGAGTTGAAAACCGATAGTAATGTGGTGCTTTTCAAGATCAATATGGAAGCTGGCCATGGAGGCGCTTCAGGCCGTTTTGATTACCTGAAAGATGTGGCTTTGCGCTATGCCTTCTACCTGGCGCTGGAAGGGAAAACGGAATAGGGCGCTGAATGATTGAAAAGTTGATAGGTTGATAAGAGCCGGGTTTAAAGACCAGGGGGAATAGAAATTGAGGAAGTTTGTCTGATAATCAGTCTTTTATCAACTTATTAACTTGTCAACTAATCCACCTATTTATCGTACCTTTGCGCCCTGAAATTCAGATTTAAAATATGATATCGGTAAATAACGTAACACTCTCTTTTGGCAAGCGGGTTTTGTTTGATGAGGTAAACCTTTCTTTTAATAAGGGTAACTGCTATGGAGTTATTGGTGCCAATGGTGCCGGTAAGTCTACCTTCCTCAAAATATTATCTGGCGAAATTGAGCCTAATAAAGGCACAGTCGACATCACACCCGGCGAACGGATGGCGGTGTTGAATCAAAACCATTTTGCGTTTGATGAATCCACCGTATTGAATACGGTGATGATGGGGCATACCAAGTTGTGGAAGGTGCTGCAGGAGCGCGATGCGATCTATACCAAAGAGGATTTTACCGAAGCTGATGGTTTGCGTGCCGGTGAGCTGGAGGGTGAGTTTGGAGAAATGGGCGGCTATACCGCCGAAAGCGATGCGGCAACCCTCTTAAGTGAGCTGGGTGTAGAAGAAGAAGTGCACCAAACCCTGATGAAAGATATCAGTGGTGCCTTGAAGGTAAGGGTACTGTTAGCACAGGCATTGTTTGGTAATCCCGATGTACTGATCCTCGATGAGCCTACCAACAACCTGGATGTGATTACTATTTCCTGGTTAGAGAATTTCCTGGCCAGCTATGAGAATATTGTGATCGTAGTATCCCACGACCGTCACTTCCTCGATTCTGTATGTACACACGTAGCCGATGTGGATCGTCAAAAGATCAAGATCTATACCGGTAACTATACTTTCTGGTACGAGAGCAGCCAGCTGGCAGCCCGCCAGGCAGGCGATAAGAATAAGAAGATGGAAGAAAAACGCAAGGACCTTATGGAGTTCATTGCGCGTTTCAGTGCCAACGCTTCCAAATCCAAGCAGGCCACTTCCCGTAAGAAAGCCCTGGAGAAATTGGTTATTGAAGATATTACCCCTTCCAACCGTAAGTATCCTGGCATCATCTTCAAGCAACTGCGTGAAGTAGGTAACCAGATATTGAATGTAGAAAAGCTTTCAAAGTCTTTCGATGGCCGGGCATTGTTTTCCAATGCCAGCTTCACCCTCAATAAGGGCGATAAGGTGGCCATTGTGGCCGATGACCAGATGGCGGTAACCGCTTTCTTTGAGATCATCAACGGTAACCAACAGGCAGATAACGGTAAGTTTGAATGGGGTACCACCGTATCCAAAGCCTACTTGCCTAATGATAACTCCGAATTCTTTACCGGTAGTCTCAACCTGATGGACTGGTTGCGCCAATATGTTCCACCCCATGTTACGGATGTGGATGAACCCTTCCTGCGTGGCTTTTTGGGCAAGATGCTATTCAGTGGCGATGAGATCATGAAGAAAACGAGTGTACTGAGCGGAGGTGAAAAAGTACGTTGTATGATCAGCCGCATGATGTTGCAGGACCCCAATGTGGTGATCCTTGATGAGCCTACCAACCACCTTGACCTGGAGTCTATTCAGGCTTTCAACGAAAGCATGGAAAACTTCAAAGGTATTGTGTTGATCACTTCTCATGACCATACCTTCCTGCAAACGGTGGCCAACCGCATTATCGAATTGACCCCCACAGGTGTTATCGATAAGCTGATGAGCTTTGATGAGTACCTGGAAGAAAAGCAGGCCAGGAAGCTGAATGTGGCGTAAGATTATAAGAAGCTACTTATACAAGATACAGGCGGGACAATGTTCCCGCCTTTTTATTTGCCTAAACGTAGGTTGGCGCCCAACTGTAACCCCAGGGCAAAACTGCCTATATTCAACTGGCAATAACCGGTGACCCTTCGGATGGTTAGGTGAAAGGTGTTGGCCACATAGTTGGAATTATAGCTTTCCGGCTTGGCGTACTTATCAAATCCCTTCAGTCTCCGGGGATTGAAAACCGCTGCAATCTTGTAGCCAATAAAGCCACCAGTAATAGGCACTAAAATATCTGAATGGATGGCCAGGGTCAGGAACTGCCGGTTACGGTCGATCAGGTTGGCGGCCGTATCCGGCAATTGTTGCCGGAAATCCAGGTATTTCCCAAACTCATTGTTCCAGGAAATCTCTGTGCCTATTGCCCTCCATTCACCGCCATTGTAAAAGGTATCACTACGTTAATGCCTCCCATAGCTCCCCAGGAGCCAAAGAATTTCCCGCCCTGCCGGGCATTGATCAGCGAATCGTTCATGTTGTCATTGCGATACTGGTCTCTGTCGTTGGTAACGGAAGTTACTTTATACCTGCCCAGGGCGCCACTTACCCCATACCAGGCCTGGAAATGGCCCAGGTTGTGGCTTCTGTATACCGAGCCCAGGAAAGCCGTAAAACCATCCCGATGATCATCATTTGCACCGCCTGTGGTAATACTGCCGCTGGCAAAGGTGGCTGATGCGATATGCTCGCCTTTGGTGGGAATGGTTTTGTAAGCATTCGTATTGGTATGCATCGGATGCTGAAAATAAGCGTAGCGGGTACAACTGCTGAGGATAACAATAACTAAAAAGCAGGTAATAAAGAGTTGTTTCATGCGATGATGGAAAGGTTGTGAAGAAGACATCCGGTCAAACCTATACGTTGCATAGAGCAGGTTGCCGGTATATTACGACGATAAAAGCCCTGTTGAGGCAATAAAATCCTAATTTTAAACGCTATAAATAAGGCTACTGCTGTTGATGCTTAAAAACATGAAAATCAGAGGGCTTTATATAGGTTGCCTTTCTGGAAGCCCAATTGCCCTCCACTTGCAGAAAGGAATTCTGTTAACCGAAATTGCAGTTTGTTGATCTGGAGGATCCTGATACTTGCTTTATTGAGTCTATCCATACTGCAGCCGGCTTTTGCCCAGGCTCCGCGGACAGAGAAATCTTTGTCCAACCTCCGGGAAAAGACGATCCTTGCCAACCAAACCGTGGTTCAGCTAGATACCCTTAGCATCGTTCCCAAAACGGTGTTCATACTGGGGGCGCCGGATAGCCTCTATACCATCGATTTTGTGAATGGGTTACTTACCTGGAAATCCAGGCCTGCCCTGGATACCCTGGTGGTCTATTACCGCGTTTTCCCCGCCCGGCTCAATGCGGTGATGAACAGGATGAAGTATGACAGCATCATGAACAATTTCATCGGCCAGCCTTTTGCGCCCAATTATGCCGGCATATCCCCATCCGAAGGGTTCTTCAACTTTGGCAATATCAATTACAATGGTAGTTTCGGCAGGGCCATTTCCTTTGGCAACAGCCAGGATGCCGTGGTTACTTCCAACCTCAACCTGCAGCTGAATGGGTACCTGGCCGATAGTATAGAGATCGTTGCTGCCATTACCGACAACAATATCCCCATTCAGCCAGATGGTACCACCCAGGAGCTCAATGAATTTGACCGCATCTTCCTCCAGTTCAAAAGAAGAACTGGGCATTGAGTCTAGGTGATATTGATATCCGTCAACAACAAAGCTATTTCCTCAGCTTTTATAAACGCCTGCAGGGTATTTCATTTGAAACTACCACCGCCATTACCCCTTCCATCAGCAATAACCTACTGGTAAGCGGCTCCATAGCTAAGGGGAAATTCACCCGCAATGTGTTTAATGGCCAGGAAGGTAACCAGGGGCCCTACCGCTTGCAGGGCGCCAACAATGAATTCTTCTTTGTAGTGCTGGCCAATACAGAACGGGTATATATTGATGGAGAATTACTGCAGCGGGGCGAAGACCAGGATTATGTGATCAATTATAACACTGCCGAAATTGCCTTTACGCCCAAAAGAATGATCACCAAAGACCGGCGTATCCAGGTAGAGTTTGAATATGCCGACAGAAATTACCTCAACTCCAATATCTACCTGGCCGATGAAGTAAAGCTGGGTGAAAAGGCAAAACTACGCATCGGCTTTTTCAATAATGCAGATGCCAAAAGTTCACCCATCAATCAATCGCTGGACGCCCAACAGAAGAAATTTTTGAATGCTATTGGCGATAGTGTATCCAGGGCCTTTTATCCTACTGCCAGCCTCGATACTTTTGCGGCCGGTAAAATACTGTACAAGAAAATAGATACTACTTATACCGGAGCCCCTGCCCGCGATTCGATCTTTGTATACAGTACCAATCCCGATAGCGCCCGTTACAGCCTTTCTTTTATTGATGTAGGTGTGGGGAATGGTAATTATATCCCTGACCTCAATGGCGCCAACGGAAAAGTATACCGCTGGGTAGCGCCCATAGATGGAAAATTACAGGGACAGTATGAACCAGCCGTTCTACTGGTAACACCTAAAAACAGCAGCTGATAAGCATTGGAGTGGATTACAATATCACCAGGAATATGGTCCTCAATACCGAAGTGGCCATGAGTAATTATGATATCAATACTTTCTCAACCAAGGATAAAGGCAACGATAAAGGATATGCCGGCAAAGTGCTATTGAAAAATACCACCCCGTTTAAATCGTCCAAAGTAGGATTACAATTGGTTACCGAAGGTGGATTTGAATATGTAGAGGCAAAGTTTAAGCCACTGGAGAGATTAAGGAATGTGGAGTTTACCCGCGATTGGGGATTGCCATTTCAGGTAACACCCGAAAATGAAGCCATAGCCACGGGAGGAGCACAACTGCTGGATGCCAAGGGTAATTCGGTCAAGTATCAGTTTACGCGTTATACCCGGGGTAGCATTTTTACAGGTATCCGCAATACCATTAGCCATTATCAGATCATTAAGGGCTGGAAACTGAACAATGTGTTCATGTATTCCAATGTAAACAGTGTTACAGATAAAGGGTATTTTTACGCCCTACTATTGATATCTCCCGCCAGTTTCCTGGCTTGAAGAATTATACGTTGGGATTGAATTATTCCATAGAGCACAATAAGATCCAAAATAAGATCTCTGATACCGTATTACCCCAAAGCTTTTCCTTTGAGAACTTCCAGGCCTCCATTAAATCAGATCTTGCCAAACCCAATCACTGGGGTGTGATCTATTTTACCCGTACCAATGCCTATCCATTGGGTAAAGTCCTGGCTACTTCCGATCGAAGCCATAACATAAATGTCTTTGCTGAACTGCTTAAGAATGAAAGGCACCAGTTTCGCTTTAATAGCACGTATCGCACCCTCACCATCCTCAATGACAAGGTAACCTCTCAAAAGGCCGATAACAGCCTGTTGGGAAGGGCCGAATACCTCGTGAATGAATGGGGAGGCATGCTTACCGGCAATGTATTGTATGAGGTAGGAGCGGGGCAGGAACAAAAGCGTGATTACGCTTACCTGGAAGTACCAGCGGGTCAAGGTGAATATACCTGGATCGATTATAACAACGATGGCATTCAGCAACTCAATGAATTTGAGGTGGCTTTGTTCCAGGACCAGGCCAAGTACATTCGCATATTTACCCCTACCAATCAATTTGTGAAGGCCAATTACAATACCTTCAATTATACCCTGGGTTTGAATCCCCGGTCGATCATTAATATGTCTACCGCCAGGGGATTCGCTAAGCTATTGGCCAATGTGAACCTGCAATCATCTTTACAGCTCAATAAAAAGAAATTGCCCGGGGCATTGTGCAATTCAATCCTTTCAAAGCTCCTTTAAATGATACCTCGCTGATCACCCTCAATTCTATTTTCGTCAATACCTTTTCTTTTAACCGGTTCAGTCCTAAATGGGGGTTTGACCTCAACAATTCGCGCAATAGCAGTAAATCCTTGCTTACTTATGGATATGAAAGCCGTAAGCTGGAAGAGTGGAACCTACGCGGGCGATGGAATATTACCCGGATGTTCATGCTGGAATTGAGTGGTAAAACCGGCGTTAACCAGCTCAATACCTCTAACCCCAAATTCGACAACCGTAATTTTAAGATCGACCAATATGCGGTAGAGCCCAGGTTGACCTTTACCAGGGGAGCCAATTTCCGGGCCATGGTAGGATATAAATTCACTGATAAGAAAACCAATCCGGCAGCAAAGAAAAGTCGGCCTCCAATGCTCTTAGTTCCGAAATAAAGTACAATATCCTGCAAAGCACTTCTATCCTGGGGCGCTTTACCTATAACAATATTTCTTATAGTTCACTCGCCCCCAATCCCAATACCAATTCACCGGCTGCCTATATCCTGTTGGATGGTTTATTGCCAGGTAAGAACTTTCTTTGGAACCTGGATCTTACCAAGCGCCTGTCGAATAACCTCGAAATAAATATCCAGTATGAAGGGCGTAAACCGGGTACTTCAAGGGTAGTACATGTGGGGAGAGCGGCCATCAGGGCCTTGTTATAGGGGCATAAAAAACCGTCCCGGTATAGCCGGAACGGTCTTCCATATTGTTAAATATCCTATAGAGAATTATCCGAAGATGCCACCTTTTTTTCAGTTCACGTACGCCTTCTCCGATCTTGAAACCATTGTGGTAAACTTCAATTTTGTAGTTACCTTTCTTGAAACCACTGTTTTGTTTCCAGGGATATTCTACGTGTGTTTTCTTGCCAGTTTCAATGTTTACAGGCATTTTGAAAGTGTAGAACTTGTCGCCTTCTTCACGGGTAGTGAAGGTACCGGAACCCAGTGCTTCAACAGTTACTGGCTTTCCTTCGGGATCAGTTACTGCTACATATACATCTGTAGCGCCTGCATCTGCAATACGATTGTCAACATCGAAAGAGATAACCAGCTTGTCTACTCTTTTTGCAGTAGTAGTAACCTTTTCTTTACCGCTGCTTCTTACATCAATCGGTGTGATAGCAATGTTGGAAGCATTGAGGGTAATGGCTACATCTACTTTCTTTCCAGGGCTTGCTTGGCAGTATTGGTAGTTGCCAGGTCAGTAGAAAGTTTTTCTTTGTCGGCTGTTAACTGAGTTTTTCAGTAGTCAGCACTTGATTTTCCTGTGTTAAGCGGGCTACTTCCTGCTCCAGGTTATTGATCTTAGAATTCAGCTCGGCAATTTGACCGGCCAATTCTTTTTCTCCCTTTCGTTAAGCCTGTCTTTTTCAGCTTGGCAGCGATCTGGTTCTTCAGTTTAGAGATCTCGCTGTTGCGTTCGCTTAATTTACCTTCCAGTTCATTGTTATAACCGGTCAGTGAATCCAGGCGGATAACGGCTGCATCAAAAGTTTTTTGCAATTCATTCTTGGAAGAATCTACTGCCACATATTGTGTTTGCAGATTAGTGATTTGTTGGTCAGATTTGTTTTTGTCCCACAGGAAATAACCCCATGTACCCAAAATACCAACGGCCAGTAAGCCGATGATCAGGTTTTTGGAATCTTTCTTAGGAGGCTGATTTTGGGGACTAGCTGATGGATAATTGGTTGTGCTCATAATTAATATGTGTTTTCAAAAGTTTAAAATTTGGGTGCTAACCCTTTTGTTAGGCTTCGATAGTGGGTTGGTCCAAAACCATGCCAGAAATTCCCGGGAGGGGGCTGGATGGCGGGTTGGAAAACGCTGAAATGTAGTATAGTATTGTGTTATAGCTGTGTATATTTCATCTCCAAACAAGGTTTTTTTAGCGTAATATTGCACCAATTTTAAATAGTCGAAGCCCACATGTCTGCTGAAAAATACTATCCGATTGGAAAAAGAAGCAATATAAACCGATCTATTGGCTGGAGGGAGAAGAAGATTATTTCATTGATAAGGTAGTTAATTATGCGGAACACCATATCCTGAATGAAGCAGAGGCGGGCTTTAACCTTACCGTTTTTATGGCAAAGATGCCAGTTGGCCCGATATCATCAATGCCTGCCGCCGCTATCCCATGTTTTCCGATAAGCAAGTTGTACTACTCAAAGAGGCGCAGCAAATGCGGGATATTGATAAGCTGGAACCTTATATCGAGAACCCCTTAAGTCCACCATCTTTGTAGTATCCTATAAGGAAAAAAGGTGGATGGGCGTAGTAAACTGGCCAAAACCCTTAAAGAGAAAGGGGAGATGCTTACTACCAAAAAGATGTATGATAACCAGTTGCCCGACTGGACCAATGAGCTGGTACAATCCAAAGGTTATACCATGTCGCAGAAAGCATTATTGCTGTTGGTAGATCATATTGGCAATGACCTTAGCCGGATCAATAATGAGATTGATAAAATGCTGGTGAACCTGGGTAGCCGGAAGAATATAACAGAAGATGATATTGAAAAATATGTAGGTATTAGTAAGGAGTACAATCCATTTGAATTACAAAGCGCGATTGCTGCCCGGGATCTTTCCAGGGCCATGCGCATCATCCAATACTTTGAGGCCAACCCTAAAGCCGCGCCCATCCAATTGGTTTTACCGGCTTTGTACAACCTTTTCAGTAAAACCTATATGGTCTTTGGTCAAAGCGCCAAAGATGAAAAGACCATAGCCCTGAATATCGGTGTCAATGCCTGGTTTGTGAAGGACTACCTGCTTACCGCCAAGAATTATGGATATGAGGGCACCGAAAGCGCTTTATTATTATTACACCATTACAACCTCAAAAGCATCGGTGTAAATGATGCGGGTACCTCTGATGCCTCCTTGCTTAAAGAAATGGTAGCAAAGATGATGGCATAGCCGGTTGAGTATACAGTTGCACTACAAGTATGCTATAGCTCAGATTCGAAAAAGCGGAGTGAATCTACTTTGTCCTTTGCCAATTGTTCCTTCAGGGCCTCAAGACCATCGAACTTGAGTTCCGGGCGTAAGTATTTTTAACGTATACCCTAAGCGTACGGCCATAAATGTCCTGATTAAAATCAAACAGGTTCACCTCTATGGTGCGCCTGTTATCCGTAATCGTAGGCCGTATGCCAATGCTCATCATACCTTTGAGAGGTGAGTGGACATTTACTGTACCACTTGCTTCCGCCTCCTGGCTGTTCCCTTCTGTCTTCTGTATTCTAATTTCCGCTTCCACTACATAAATGCCATTGCCAGGCACCAGTTTTTCGTCCTGTTCCATGCGCAGGTTAGCTGTAGGATAGCCCAATACCCGGCCCAGTTGATTGCCTGCTACTACTGTGCCCTCGAAAAAGAAATCATAGCCCAGTAAAGTATTGGCCTGCTCAATCCGGCTATCCAGGATGGCTTGCCTGATACGCGTAGAACTTACGGTATTTTCATCGATCACATGTGGCGAGATCTCCATCAGCTTAAATTCCGACCGCTCACTATAGGCTTCCAGGAGCTTATAATTACCGGTGCGGCCCTGCCCAAAGCGATGGTCGTACCCAATGATGATGGTATGCGGGTGGAATTTTTCTATCAGGAAGTGCTCAATGTATGCTTCCGGGCTTTGTTGGGCGAAACTGGCTGTAAATGGAACGATCACCAGGTGATCGATACCACATTTTTCCAGTAACTCAATCCTTTCCTCAATTGTATTAAGCAGTTGAAAAGCGGGTTGCGTTTCCGATACTACCTTTCGCGGATGCGGGTGGAACGTTATAATTACCGTTTCTCCATCTATCCGGCGGGCTTCTTCCTTTAATTGCTCCAGTATTTGCCAATGCCCCAGGTGTACCCCGTCGAACGTACCGATTGTAAGCACTGCCCGCTTAAAGGGGGTATAGATTCTGTTGAATGATAAACTTTCATAAATGCCGTGCGAAAATACTTTGAAAGTCCGAAAGTCCAATAGTCCGTAAGTCCGAAAGACGGTAAGTCACGACATCCGGGCCTGTATTTGCAGCTTTCGGACTTCCGGACTTCCCGGCTTTTCTGACTTCCCGGACTTTTCGGACTTGGCGGCTTTCCAACTTCCCGACTTCTTTCTTAGTTTTGCGCCATGAGTTTATATTCACAGCGGGGCGTTTCTGCTCAGAAAGAAGAGGTGCACAGGGCTACCGAAAAACTAGATAAAGGCTTGTATCCCTATGCTTTTGTAAAATTTACCCTGATTACCTGACTGGCGATACCAATTTTGTAAACCTGATGCATGCCGACGGGGCGGGCACCAAGAGCATCCTGGCCTACCTGTACTGGAAGGAAACTGGCGATATCAGCGTATGGAAGGGCATTGCCCAGGATGCCATAGTGATGAACCTGGACGACCTGCTTTGCGTAGGTATTCACGATAACCTGCTTTTCTCCTCTACCATCGACCGCAATAAATCACGCGTACCCGGTGAAGTGCTGGAAGTGATCATCAATGGTACACAGGAATGCTTTGATGAGCTGAAGCAATACGGTGTGAATATTCATTTTTGGGCGGCGAAACTGCCGATGTAGGCGATGTAGTGCGCACCATTGCCGTCAATGGCACCATGGCAGCCCGCTGGCCCCGGCAACAACTGGTGACCAATGAAAAATACAAGCAGGCGATGTGATCGTAGGATTTGCCAGCTATGGACAAGCTGTTTATGAATCTACTTACAACAGCGGTATTGGCAGCAATGGCCTTACCAGCGCCCGGCATGATGTACTAAGTAAGTTCTATGCTCAGCAATTTAAAGAATCATACGAAAACTCCCTGAGCGATGAGGTGGTTTATATCGGACCCCATAAAATGACTGATGCGCTAAAGGATGCTGGTTACGACCTGGGAACTGACTCGAAACTCGCAGCTCAAAGCGCGCAGCTTACTATCGGTCAACTGCTGTTAAGTCCCACCCGTACCTATGCCCCTTTATTAAAAACGTTGTTCAATACCCAATTTGAAGCCATTCATGGCTTGATCCATTGCAGTGGTGGCGGGCAAACCAAATGCATGAAATACCTGCCAGGTAATTTCCGCATTGTAAAGGACAACCTGTTTGAGCCGCCGGTGATCTTCAAGATCATTCAACAAGCATCTGGCAGCGATCTGCGCGAAATGTACCAGGTATTCAATATGGGCCACCGCCTGGAAATATTTACTTCGAAGCCGCTGCTGCCGGCATGATCGAGGCGGCTACAGCATTGGGCATTGAAGCAAAGATCGTAGGCAGGGTAGAAGCCAGTGACAAAAAGAACTGGTACTCAAAACCGGCGGAGAAGAAATCGTATACTAGATTTAAATACCGACTGGCAGCTACTTATTACCTGGTGAACATTAATCAGGTAGTAAGTAACTGCCAGTTGCTTTTTTAATGACCATAGGGCAGATAGTAATTTGTTGAGGTGGTTATACGCCGTTGGTAGACCTGTGCGCCTGACAATCGTTTTTGGGAGTACCTTAAATTGACGAGGGGCAGGTGGAAACCTGCCCCGTAGTTAACGAAGGTTAACTTGCGTATAGAAAAACGTAATACTTATTGTTGGTAATAAAAATACTGGTCGCATGGATTCAAGGGCTGTGCCATTTTCTTATCTATTGAAAACCAATTGTTAACAATGCGATGGCCATTCCTGGAATGATCGGTTTTGATACAGTTTGTGCGCATTATCGGACACGTTGTTTTACTCATGGAAAGTTGAGGCTGGCCATTGAATAGTTTCAGTGATTTATTTCACTTTTTTCGATCTTGAAAGTAGCTTTATAATAATAACGGCCTGCGGACACCTTTCGCGTTCCAAATAGGGAGGCCTCTTTTGAGCGATCCTTTCTACTTCCGCTTTCATCAATCGCTCAATTTTTTTCCTTACCCAGGTAAGTTGCGGCGGCTTTGTTTTTACGAGGGTAAGCAATGATCACAATTTCCTGCAGGTTGCCCTGCGCGGCAGCCGGTGCTTCTGAATAGATTTCATAATCCTTCAATTTACCTTGCTCATCCAGTGCAAAAGAATACCAGATAGCGCCTTCGCCGTCATTATCTATCATCTCTGCCGGATAGCGGAAATTCTTATTAAAGAACCGCATCAGGGTAATCATTACGGTGTCGTCCGATTGGTAATTTAATAGCGCCCGCTGCTTCAGGTATAGCTGATGTGCTTCATTCATGGTTTTTTGGCGTAAGGCCATTAACTCTAATTCTTTTTCCCTTTTCAATTGTTCTATAAACGTTGCCTGTTGTTCTTCAAGCAATAGCGCTTTTTTTTTTCATATATTATACGTTGTTTGGCGTCGAGGGCTTGCTTCTCTTCTGCGTTTTTTTGCAGTTTGTAGAGTATCAATTCTTCCGGTGAAGTTTGTTGCTGTTGCTGCATTGTTTTCAATTCTGCCAATTCCTTCTTAATAAGCGTACTGATCTTTTGATCTTCCTTTATTTCCTTTTTCTGCAGCATTTCTTCCAATACCTCTTGCCGGATATGATTTTTTCATCTTTGAATTTATACTTCAGCTGCACATATCTTTCTTTTGTTGCAATACCAATTCTTTTTCATTTCCAACAATTTTTGTTGGATAACATTATCATTTTGTGCATCACCCTTGATCGCTTTTTCCTGCAGCAATTTTTCCAGCACCAGTTTTTGTTGCCGGATTGATTCCACCTTCATCGCCTCTTCTGACTTTTCTTTAGCAGGAACGGTATCGGTGTAATAAAGATCCTGCTGCGGGCTGGTATAAATATCCTTTTGCTGTGAAACGTACTTATCTGCTTGTTGCCTGGTGTTACTGCCTTGCTGATTGGTAGCCTGAGCTTCCTTTTGCTGACCAGCATATAAAGTCACAGAAAAGAACAGTACCAATGAAACAGGTAATACCATTACCCGGCTCCAGTAACCATACTTGGATTGATTGAGTCGAGTGATCATGGCAATACGTCTTTTGAGTTGGTTTTGAAAAAAATGTTGCGCAAGTGATTGTTGACGGCTAGCCATCACCTGCTGTACCAATAGTTCGGCATATTGGTATTTGTTGCTGCCAGATGCAGCATATTGGTCGGCCAGGAACTCATGAATGGCTTTCAGTTCTTTTTAATGAGGTAGAAAAAGGGGTTCATCCAGCCGATCATAGCGATCAACTCTGCCAGCAAAATATCAACGGAATGTCGTTGCTGCACATGGAACAGCTCATGGCGGAAGACCTGCTGTCCCTGCTCACTATTAAAATTTAATTGATCATTCCAGAAGATCGAGCGGAGAAAGGAAAAAGGTGTGCCCGGTTCCTGGGTTTGGTAGAATTTTAATTTTTCTACTACTTCAAAGGATAACGCCGGGATAGCTGGCGGATATACCTTAAACTACGCAATAGGGCCACCAGAAAAACAGGATACCTGCACCATACATCAGCTTAATAAGATTGGGTAAGCTGATCAAGGCGTTTACCTGTTGCTCCTCACTTAGCATGGCCGGCACTTCCTGCAGGGTCACCACCCGGGCTGTGTGATATACAACTTGATGGAGGGTATTACTTTCCGCCTCTAAAACGGGGATCCTGATCAATGGCAATATCACTGAAAGTACCAGGCTACCCATCAGGTAAAACCGGTTGTAATGGTGAAAGCGCTTGTTGCGCAGGAACAGGTGATAGTATCCAAACATTACTCCAGAGCAAAGCACTACTTTGCCCAGATAGGATAAAATGATCATGATGGGTTATTTTGGGCTTTCTTAATTTGGTCGAGCAGGCTCTGCAAATCTTCCTGGCTGAGCTTGTTGTCATGTACAAACTGCGAAACCAGCTTGGCTGGCGAGCCTTCAAAATAACCCTTCACCAGCTGGTTAACACTCTTTTTGCCATAATCTGTTTTACTGACCCTTGGTTTATACAGGTTATTGCGTCCTTGCACCTCATACTCTACAAATTCTTTGTCAATCAATATCTTAAGAATAGTGGCCACCGTATTGGAGTGTGGCTTCGGCTCCGGAATATGCTCCATAATCTCTTTTAGAAACCCCTGCCCCAGGTCCCATACTACCAGCATAACCTGTTCTTCGGCTTTAGTGAGCGGTTTCATAACTATGTTTTTAGTTGTACCCCAAATCTATAACTATTTTTTTAGTTACAAAATCTTTTTAGGGGTTATCCACAATGTTTTTTGCCATTATCCTGATCGCACAGGTTTTAAATAGTTACAGCGTCTATAGTAGTGTTGGCGCAGATTACAGCTTACTATCACCCCTAGGGACAATCGTTTGTGCTGACATTCAATCCGAAGTATGCCCTCCACAGCTTTGTTTTTATCCACAAAAGCTATGAGATTTCGGGATTGCGTGTTATTTTTGCAGACGGTTCTGGACGGAACGGACACATTAACAGCTCATTTGCAGTTGATTTGCAACCTGCCCTGAACTTTCTCAGTCTATATATTGTTGATACTGTACCCTGCCCCAAAAGTAATTTTTATACTTAGAAATTTGATATGAGACAGCTCAAAATTGCTACCCAGATAACTAATCGTGACTCGCAGGCAGTAGAGAAATATCTGCAGGAAATTTCAAAAATTCCGATGATTACTCCTGAAGAGGAGACTGTACTTGCCCAGCGGATCAAGATGGGGGATCAGAAAGCGTTGGATAAGTTAGTTCAGGCGAACCTTCGTTTCGTAGTTTCCGTAGCCAAGCAGTACCAGCACCAGGGCTTGTCCCTCAGTGACTTAATCAACGAGGGCAACCTCGGTTTGATCAAGGCTGCCCAGCGGTTTGACGAAACCAAGGGTTTTAAATTTATCTCCTACGCCGTATGGTGGATCCGTCAGTCAATTTTACAGGCTTTGGCCGAACAAGGCCGTCTTGTACGCCTGCCTCAAAATAAGATTGGCACTTACAACAAGGCCAATAAAGCCTATATGGCTTTTGAACAGGAGCATGAGCGCGAGCCCAGCACCGAAGAACTGGCCGAGTTGCTTGAAATGAGCGAAACCGAGATCAACAATATCTTCCAGAGCAATACCCGTCACACCTCCCTCGATGCCCCTGTGCACGAAGCCGAAGATGTGGCTATGGGCGACCTCCTGGAAGGCGGTGATGATACCGATGATGACGTGATGAAAGACTCCTTGCGTAACGAGATCCGCCGCGTACTGAAATCCCTCAGCCCACGTGAAGCAGAGATCGTAAACGCTTATTTTGGCCTCGATGGCGAAAATGGTGTTACCATTGAGCAGATCGGTCAGAAATACGATCTTACCAAAGAACGTATCCGTCAGATCAAGGAAAGGGCTATTAAGCGCTTACAGAAAGCCCGCTACAGCAATGCGCTGAAAGCCTATTTAGGATAATTTTCCAGCTTACCGGGGCACCGTTCCCAGGTAGGTACAACCATATTTAGGTTAGTATTAGTACGTTAATCAACATAAAAGCCCGGTATGGTGAAAACCAGCCGGGTTTTTGTTGCATTCCATATCTTTATAAGGTATGTTCAAGCGCCTGGGTCTGGCTATATTGCTCATGGGGATACTCGTATCCTGCGAAAAAGCCATTTCTTTCGCACCCCGTAATGCCGGGCCAATGGTGGTGGTAGAAGCCACGATCGAGAATGACCAGCCCCCATTGTAATCCTTTCCCGCAGTCTCCATTACTTCAGTAAAATATCACCCGATTCGCTGGCGGCCTCCTTTATTCGTAATGCCGAAGTGTCTATTTCCAACGGCACCCGCACACACCTCCTTAAAGAATATGCCTTGCCGGCCAATAATGGCTATATCGTTTATTACTATTCCATTGATTCGGCCAACCTGGCCACCGCCTTTAAAGGCGAATTCAATACAAGTTACTCCCTGCGGGTAAAAGTAAATGGCAAAGAATATACAGCCCAAACCACTATTCCCCGTCTTACCAAAACCATTGATTCCATTTGGTGGAAACCGGCTCCCGTCAATACCGATGCCAACAAGGTGATCCTATGGGCCGCACCACCGATCCCCTGGCTTTGGCAACTATATCCGCTACTTTACCCAGTCCAATGCCGAACCCTTTTACCCGGGCCTTAATTCGGTTTTTGATGACCAGATCGTGGATGGAAAAACCTACGATGTACAGATTGAACATGGAGTAAACAGGAATGAGTCTATTGACCTGGAAGATTATGCGTTCTTTTACCGGGGTGATGTGGTAACCGTGAAATTCTGTAATATTGACAAAGCTACTTTCGATTTCTGGCGTACCATGGAATACAATTACTCCAGCATCGGCCATCCTTTTTCTTCCCCTGTTAAAGTACTTAACAATATCAATGGAGGCGCCCTGGGCTATTTTGGCGGTTATGCCGTTCAGTATACTACCCTGGTTATACCCCGATGATAAGTTAATTAGTTGACAGATTTACAGGTTAACTGGTTGATCGGGGAAACAGTTTCCACCCTTTTCAACTTTTAAACTTGTTAACCTGTAAACTGTTATATTACACACCAGGTTATTCACAGCCTATTAAGGTCTGCTAAGCCTGGTGATTTGTTAACCCTTTACACATTATTTTTGCAAATTGTCTGTAAGAAAAATAGAATATGCAAAGCGAAAAAGTACATTGTTTAATTATAGGATCAGGTCCGGCAGGATATACAGCAGCTATATATGCAGCAAGGGCTAATATGAAACCAGTATTGTACCAGGGTATTCAGCCTGGCGGTCAATTGACCATTACCACTGAGGTGGAAAACTATCCTGGTTATGCCGATGGCGTACAAGGCCCCGAAATGATGATCCATTTCGAAAAGCAGGCTACCCGTATGGGCGCCGATATCCGGTTTGGGCTGGCTACCAAGGTTGACTTTTCCCAACAACCTTATAAAGTGTGGATCGATGAGGAGAAATTGATAGAAGCCGATGCTGTTATCATTGCAACCGGCGCTTCGGCCAAATGGCTGGGCCTGGAAAGCGAACAGCGGCTCAATGGCTTTGGGGTAAGTGCCTGTGCCGTTTGCGACGGGTTTTCTTCCGTACCAAAGAGGTGGCCATTGTAGGGGCAGGCGATACCGCTGCTGAAGAAGCACTTTATCTTTCCAAGCTGGCATCTACTGTACACATGTTTGTACGCAAGGATGCCATGCGCGCTTCCAAAGTAATGCAGGAGAGGGTATTGGCTACTCCCAATATCAAAGTATACTGGAATACCGAAACCGATGAGGTATTGGGCGAAAATAAGGTGGATTCCGTTCGCATCAGGAATATTAAGACTGGCGAAAAACAAACCATTTCCGTTCAGGGTTTCTTTGTAGCCATTGGTCACGAACCCAATTCCACCATTTTCAAAGGCATCATCGATATGGATGAAGCCGGTTACATCAAAACTATTCCCGGTACATCTAAAACCAATATTGAAGGCGTTTTTGCTGCTGGTGACGTACAGGATAAAATATATCGCCAGGCCGTAACAGCTGCCGGTAGTGGTTGTATGGCCGCCCTGGATGCCGAACGTTACCTGTCGGCTAAAGGTTTGGTCTAATGTTAATAGCAGGTCTCCGCTGCTGTATTACAATACTTTCGGTGATACCGAAAAAATAATATTACAATTCCCTAGTTCTTTCTAATTTGGCCCCGCCCCAATAAGGCGGGGACCAAATTTCTCTTATGGTTACTATTGAACTACAAAGCATCCGGTTACAGGCATATCATGGTTTTTATGAGGGCGAACAAAAAACAGGAAGCTCTTATGAAGTGAACCTGAAGATCAGTTACGATGAAGGCGCGGTTAAGTTCGACGACCTGAAGAATACCATCAATTATGTGGATGTATTTGAGATCGTAAAACAAAGGATGAAAGTTGCTACCCCATTGCTGGAAAAAGTAGCCGAAGGCATTATCCGTAAACTGAAGCACCAATACCCCTTTTCTACCGAAATTATCCTCTCTATTTATAAGTTGGAACCACCCATCGAAAATATCCAGGGAAAGCTGGGGATCACCATGCACAAGAAGTACGGGCAGTAAGCTAGATTTCTTTCTTCTTCCACCGGCCACTCCTGATATACCAATAGGATAGCGAGAACAGAGTAGTCCAGTAAAGCCATTCCGACATCCAGCCCCAGGTAATGGACCATTTGAATACTTCCAGTACCAGGTAAATATAAAGGCAGTAGAGGGTAATGGCGGCAGCCTCAATAGCCAGGTTCACCGCCGAATTGCCGGTGCCCGTTACTGCGTTCAGCCATACTGTAGAGAACGACATCAGCACCAGGGCGCTCGATACCACCCGCACTACCGGTATAGCATCTTCTACAAAAGATGCATCCTGCCCATAAACCGACAGCAGTACATGCGGAAAGAAATTCAGGAATAGCGCAATCGTCAAGGCAATACAGAAGCTGATACGTACAATTTTTTGAACCAGCGGGATCACCAGGTCCTTTCTGCCCTGGCCAATTATATTACTCACCATCGTATTGGTGGTAGCAGCAAAAGACCAGGTAAATACACCAAAAAACCAAAGAGGTTACGCATCGTATTGAGATGGCCAGGTCGCGGTTACTATGTCCTTGCGAAAAGCCATGCCGCTCTACCAGGATATAAAAGAAGATCCAGCTGATCACGCTAATGGCGTGTTGAAATATCAATGGAGAGGATTGTACCAGGATCAGTTTGGAAATATCTTTCTGGTATCCCAAATGTTTGTACAGTGAAAACCGTTTGCTGATCCCTTTACGATGGATCACTGCAAATACCACGAACATGCCTGTTGCTTCGGCAATCACTGAGGCGATAGCGGCTCCGTTGAACCCCAGTGCGGGGAAACCCAGTTTGCCATAGATCAGCGTATAATCAAAGAATATATTCGCTATTGTTTCGGCCAGCGTGCCAATTACCAGGTATTTACTTTGGTTGGTGCCTACCAGCAAGGCATTGCGCATCTGGTAGATGTATAGGAAGGGCAAACCCCAGATCCGGATATAGAGAAAGTTGACCGATTGCTTCAATACATTTTCATCGTGCAGAGAGTATTTCAGGATGGTGGGCGCTACCAAAAAAGTAAGTGCGATACCAATGATGGCAATTACCAAGGCAATACGCACCCCTTGGGAAAACAGTTTTCCAATCTCGTCCACCCGGTTTTCACCTGCCCGGCGTGCGATCAGCGCCTGCAAACCATTGTTGAGGCCAAAACCAATGGCGGCAAATATGAGGTAATATACGCCTGTGAGGCCGGCTGTGCCGAGTTCCTGCTCACCCAGGCCGCCGAGGAAGATGTTATTGGTAATGAAATTGATCTGAGGTACCAGCAATGCAAAACTGATCGGCAAGGCGATCTTCAATATCTGTTGGTTGGATACTTCTACCCGTAAATCATTCGGAATAACTGTGCCCATAACTAATAACTACTCCTCCCAAATCTCATGGTACCGTTGTAGAACCTGCAAAAATAATATATTACCGGCAAATCGACTGTTTCCTCGTACAGCTGCGGCCTTCAATTCGTCTAATTCGCATAATTCGTGTAACATTGCAGCTCTAAATAATATGCTTAAAGCCACATTCGATATTATTCCGGAAAATGCCCGGCAGGAAGAAATACAGAACAGCCTGTTACTCATGGAAGTGGGCGAAAAGGTATTTAGTTATTTGTTGTACAACAAACAGCAGCAACGCTTTATGGCTTTGCGGCAGTATAACCTTGATTTTATGCCTGGTAAACCGGTGATGGAAGCATTGCAGGAAATATTAGCGGGCGATGAGCTGTTGCAGCTTGCCTACCGCGAAGCATTTGTTATTTACCACTATACCGATAGCAACCTGCTGCCCGAAAAGTTCTTCCATATTGAACTGAATAAGCCGGTTACCGAATTGATATTTGGCAATGCCCATAAAGGATTGCTCCTGAGCGAAAAGATCCCAGGCTGGAATGTGTACAATATCTATCGTATACCCCGGGAAGCTCATACCCTGATGCAGCAAAAATTTGCTGCCGGCAAATATTGGCACTATTATACCATCATGCTTTCTGGTATTGAAAAAGAGTCTTCCGGTGAAGGTGTATTGAAATTGATCGTAGCTTCCGACAGGATCGTGGTGACTGTATTCAAGAACAATACCCTACAACTTATACAAACCTATCAGTACGATACCCCGGATGATGTATCGTATCATTTACTAACCCTTTGCAACCGGTTTGAACTGGACAATCAGCAGGTATTGCTTAAAATATCGGGCCTCCTCGATGAGCAGTCCATCCTGTACCAGGAATTATTCAAATATTTCCTGCACATGGAATGGGAAGCCATTACCGCCAGTTCGGCCCTGCATGAGGCCTTTGAAGCCTATCCTGCCCATTATTTTTCACCTTTGCTGAACATGGCCCTATGCGTATAATAAGCGGTGAATTAGGAGGACGACGCATCAATCCGCCGGCTAAAATGCCGCATACACGCCCTACGACTGATATTGCCAAAGAAGGCCTCTTCAATATTATTCAGAATAATCTCGACATAGAAGCCCTCAAAACACTGGATATCTTTGGTGGCACTGGCAGCATCAGCTATGAACTGGCTTCCCGCGGAGCTGCTGACCTTACTATCGTGGAGAAAGATACGGCCATGTATGAGTTCATTAAGAAAACTTCGCAGGACCTTAAGCTCTCAATTTCAAGGTGATCAAGATGGAAGTATTCAAATTCCTAGAGCAATGCACAGAACAATTTGATTTCATCTTTGCCGGACCGCCTTATGCCCTTGCTACCATTGACGAGCTGCCGAAAAAGATAGTAGAAAAGCAGTTGTTGAAGCCCAATGGGTGGTTTGTGCTGGAACATACACCGCGCAATAATTACGAAAACTATCCCCAGTTTGTTACCGCCCGCAATTACGGTACCACAATTTTCAGCATTTTTGTAAATAAGTAAAGAATAGCTTCGAGCTGTGAGCTTCGAGCAACGAGCAATCAAATACATGGTTCTGTATTAGCTCGCAGCTCGCAGCTAGCGGCTCGCAGCTTAATACTCGAAGCTATGAACAAAATATTCGTCACCGGTATCGGTACCGGCATCGGTAAAACCTTTATCTCGGCCCTTTTAGCCAGGGCCCTGGAAGCCGATTATTGGAAACCCATCCAGGCTGGCTATGAAGAAGGGACCGACGGGGAGTATGTAGCGGGTACCCTTTCAGGTACCTCCTCCATTGTCCATCCTGAAGTGTACAAGCTGAAAATGCCTGCATCCCCCCATATTGCCGCCCGGGAAGAGGGCGTGACCATCTCCATCCAAAAAATTTGTGAGCAGGTTCCGTCAATAAGTCGTAATTTGATCATCGAAGGTGCTGGTGGATTATTGGTCCCGTTAAACGGATCGGAATTTGTGGCAGACCTTATTAAAGCCCTGGGAGCTAAAGTGATCTTGATCAGTCGTAACTACCTGGGCAGCATTAACCATTCATTATTAACCGCCCGTGTGTGCAGGGAAATGAATTTGCCGGTGTTGGGGTGGATTTTCAATGACCAATATCTACACTATGAAGAAGAAATTGTAAGCTGGACCAACTACCCAATGATAGCATCGGTTCCCTTTAAGAACGCAGCAGACGGACAATTTATCGAGGCGCAAGCGGCCACCCTTCAAAAGCGACTGAAAGGATTTCTATGATAAAAAAACGTTCGTAAGGACTACCTGCAACGCAGGATGGATATTCCCGAAGAAGATCTCCAACAGCAAACAGCCCTTATGGCGTTTAACTTTAGAAAGTTAAGCTTCCCATCCATTAAATACCTCCTGTCTTATTCACCGCTATTGACAAGGCGTGAATTTGATGTATCTGTTTGTGAAGACATGCTCAAGCAACAAAACCCTTCCATGCAAACTGCCTGGCCGCGCATAGAAGAAAATGCTGCCGACATGGAGGCTTCCTGGTGCAAAGGGGGACTTTTTATCAAAAACAGGTATAATATTCTGGAACCCATCAGTACCAATATCATCGAGCCCGAACAACTGGATGTCATATTCATACCCCTGGTGGCTTTTGATGAAAAGGGATACCGTGTAGGCTACGGCAAAGGGTATTATGACCGCTACCTGGCACGTTGCCGGCATGATATCATTCGCGTAGGATTCTCCTTTTGAAGCCATACGGGGCATTGAGGACATCAACCAATTTGATGTACCTTTAAATTTTTGTATCACACCGTATCGTAATTATGAATTTTAACGCTCCGCTGCTACGGCCCATACGGATATTGCTATTTCCTCTTTCATTGGTTTACGGCGCTATTATTTGGTTGCGCAACAGGCTGTTTGATAAGAATATACTGAAGTCTTCTTCCTTCAACCTGCCCATTATTTGTGTAGGTAACCTTTCGGCAGGAGGTACCGGCAAAAGCCCCATGGTAGAGTTTTTGGTGAAGCAATTGCATACTGATATGGAGGTAGCCGTATTAAGCAGGGGATATAAACGCAAAACCAGGGGTTATGCCCTGGCAGGGCCCCGTACTACAGCCCTGGAAATTGGCGATGAACCCATGCAGTTCCATCTCAAATTCCCAGATGTGTCCATTGCAGTGGGCGAAGAGCGGGTAGTGGCCATTCCACAGCTGCTGCATGATAAACCCGGTACCAGGGTGATCATACTGGATGATGCTTTCCAACACCGTACCGTAAAGGCTGGACTGAACATCGTGCTCTCTGATTATAGCAACCTCTTTACCCGTGATTGGTTCCTCCCCACCGGCGACCTGCGGGATGAAAAGAACAGTTATAAGCGGGCCGATATCCTGGTGGTTACCAAATGCCGCTCCGACCTGGCTGTGACAGAAAAAACGGCCATCCTGGAAGAAATAAATCCCCTGCCTCACCAGCAGGTATTCTTTTCCTCCATTCGTTATGGACAGCCATATCATATACTCCATAGAGATCAGCTGTCACTGAACGATTCCATGGAAATACTCCTGGTAAGTGGTATTGCCAACCCAACACCTCTCAAAAGGTATATGCAGGAGGTTTCTAAAACCTACTATGAGATACCGTACAGCGATCATCATATCTTCTCCATTGATGATTTAAAAGACATCGTAAAAGGTTTGACGCTATTCAAACCGCCAATAAGATCATTCTCACCACCGAAAAAGATGCTGTACGATTGGTAAAATTTGAACAACAATTAAAAGAATTGCCTGTGTATGTAATTCCTATAGAAGTGCAGTTCCTCTTCAACGAAGAACAGGTGTTTAGTGATTTAATCACTAAATTCATCAAGGAATTTACATTCAGGCCTTAAAAACTTGTGATGAGTAAGAAACAATCAAAGAAGAGTAAGAACAACAAGAGTAAAAAGAAAAAAGGGTTTACCGATCAGGATACCTTTAAAGGTGTACTCGACATTACCCGTTCCGGAGTAGGATACGTAATTGTACCCGATAGCCCCAGTGATATACTGGTGCGTCCCGGCGATTTCAATACCGCCCTTCATGGCGATACCGTAAGAGTACGGGTGATCAATAGCGGCGGACGCCAGAGTAATCGCCAGCAGGGGAAAGTGGTAGACGTTGTGCAACGTAAGCAAACCGAATTCATGGGCCGACTGGAAATAGGAAAAACCTTTGCGTTTTTCATTGCGGATGTAGATAAACCCATGCCCGATATTTTTGTACCCCTTACGAGCCTCAAAGCGGCAAAAGACAAAGACCGCGTTATTGTGCGCATTGTTGAATGGCAGCCCAATAAAAAGCCCGTAGGCGAGGTGGTGCAGGTGATGCAGCCAGGCGATGCCAATGATATGGCCATGAAGGAGATCCTCATGCAAAACGGATTTCCTTTGACCTTCTCCGATGATGTATTGGAAGAATCGGCCCGTATACCCGATGCCATTCCTCAATCAGAGATCAAGAACCGTAAGGACATCCGCGATACCCTTACCTTCACCATTGACCCGGTTGATGCTAAGGATTTTGATGATGCCATATCCTTCCGGGTATCGAAGAATGGGAACTATGAAATAGGCGTTCATATTGCCGATGTGAGCCATTATGTAGAGCCCGATACTGCCCTGGATAAGGAAGCTTATAACAGAGCTACCTCGGTATACCTGCCAGATAGGGTACTGCCCATGCTGCCCGAAAGGATCTCCAATGAACTTTGCTCCCTGCGCCCCAAGGAAGACAAGCTCACCTTTTCAGCTATTTTCCAGATCACTGAGAAAGGCGATATAAAACAACATTGGCTGGGCAAAACTGTGATGCATTCCGATCACCGGTTCACCTATGAAGAAGTGCAGGAGATCATTGAAAACCAGGAAGGTTTATACAAAGATGAAATACTCATCCTGAATAACCTGGCTCAAAAATTCCGCAAGGGCCGTTTTAAGAAAGGCGCCATCAACTTCTCGTCCCAGGAAGTGCGTTTTAAACTGGACGAAAAGGGCAAGCCAATTGGGATCATGATCAAGGAAAGCAAGGAAGCCCATCAACTCATTGAAGAGTTTATGCTGCTGGCCAATCGTACGGTGGCCGAAAGTGTGACCAAGATCAAGTTCAATAAAAAGATATTCCTTTCCCATACCGGGTGCATGATACGCCCGATGAAATGAAGCTGGAACCCTTTGCCGCTTTTGCCCGCAAATATGGCCATGAGTTCGATACCAAGTCGCCCGAAGGCATTGCCCGTTCTTTTAATCAGATGTTGAAAGATGTACAGGGCAAGCCCGAACAACATGTACTGGAACAATTGGGTATCCGTACCATGGCCAAGGCCGTATATACCGCCGAGAATATTGGCCACTATGGGTTGGGCTTTAAACATTACTGTCACTTTACTTCACCCATACGACGTTATCCCGACGTAATGGTACACCGCGTATTGTTTGATATCCTGAATGAAAAGATAGAGCCCGATAAGAAGATGGAGCAGAAATGCAAACACTGCAGCGAAAAAGAACGCAGTGCCATGGAATCCGAAAGGGCCGGCAATAAATACAAGCAGGTTGAGTATATGCAAAACTTCCTGGGTGATGAGTTTGAAGGTGTGATCAGTGGCGTGGCATCCTTTGGATTTTGGGTAGAGACCATCGAGCATAAATGTGAGGGTCTGGTAAGCATCAACAGCTTGTTGGAATATGATGATTTCCGTCACCTAGAGGGCGATTATAGCCTGGCGGGTATGCGTAGCGGCCGGAAATTCAGGATGGGCGATAAAGTACGTATCAAGGTGGTGGCTGCCAACCTTACCAAACGACAATTGGATTATGAATGGGTGATCACCGCCACGGCAGGAGATGACAAAGTAGAAGCCAATTTGCAAAAACCAGGTTATCCCATCCCCAAAAGGGTAAGGGAGGCAAACGCAAAAAATCATAACAGAAGGTAATCCTTTATAACGATAATCCGATACAGGAGCAGTGACCAGGTGGTTAATGTTCTTTTTGTATCAGCAGGCGTAAGTAGTTAGTTTCTTTTGTTGAGCCAGATGCCGGGCGGGTTAGGCGATTCGGTATGGGTAAATACTGCCTGCAGACAGGTTAACCCGACAATAATAAGCGTGATTTTATATAGCCAGCTGTTAAGCTGCGTCTAAATGCCTGGGGAGCAGATGAACTGCCTTTTTATAGGCTGAAATGATAAAGGGCCTTAAAACAAAAAAGCTTACCGGAGGATGGAAATCCCTGGTAAGCTCGTACATGGCTATACCGTAAACTGGTGGAAGCGTCTATTAATTGTAATACTCAGGCAGCATCATAGGCAGCCTGCAGATCCTTAATGATGATCTTGTTCATCTCCATCATAACAGCCATCACATTATTGGCTTTCTTTTGATTCTTATCCATTAACATTTTGGGCAGGATGCGAGGCGTGATTTGCCAAAAAGACCAAATTTGTCCTTCAGCCAGCCACACTGACTTTTTCCCCGCCTTCTGAAAGCTTTTCCCATAACTCATCAATTTCTTCCTGTGTAATACTATACACAACTATCGAAACGGCCATATTAAATGTGACTTGAGGACCACCATTCAACGCAAAGAACTCCTGTCCGTACAGGTGAAAAGTAGAGGTCAATACTGACCCTTTAGGTCCATGACCTACATCGCCCCAGCGCAGTATATCACCCTGTTGCAGGTTTTCTTTGAAAATGGAAGCATAGAATGCTACCGCTTCTTCTGCATTGTTATCAAACCACAGGCAGGTGGTCAGCTTTTGTTCGTTTTGTTGCATGATCATTGGTTTAAAAGATGATGATACAAACTTACTATCGGGAAACATTGTGGAGCGGGTGCAGTACCGTCTATGTTAAGGGTAAATTGCGACAAATAGACAGGGAAGTGGGTTTGTAACACCCGCCTGGCCATAGAACGGGCGTCATTATCGCTGGGAATGGTAGCCTAATGGTAGTGATAGGGCAGATATATTGCCTGAACATGGCCTGATACTCCCCAGCATATGAAAGCAATATCGCCCCATTCAGATTTGATGCCGCCGGGCTCTATCACGATCACATCGATGCCGAAAGATTTTACCTCATTGCGCAATGCATCACTGAGACCTTCCAGTGCAAATTTACTGGCATGATACCATCCGCCGAAAGGAGCCGCTATTTTACGCCCTATAGAAGATATGTTCACGATCTTGCCCCCTTTTTGCACCCGCATCCCGGGAAGTACCAGCTGTATTAACCGCGCTGCGCCAAAGAGGTTTACTTCCAGTTGGTATTTGGCATCCTGCATGGGTACATCCTCAACGGCCCCATAAGAGCCAAAACCTGCATTGTTGATCAGCACATCGATTCTTTTCTCCACTGCCAATATTGAAGCAATGCCGGCTTGCATGGATTGATCATTGCTAACATCCATCGCAATGGGTTTAATACCCTGCTTTGTAAGATCGTTTAATTTATCCGTTCGCCTGGCTGCTCCATAAACGATATAGCCATTTTGTGCCAACACCCGGGCAGTTGCTTTACCAATACCGGCAGAGGCACCAGTGACCAATACTACCTTTTTCATACCTGACATGTTTAATGTTTGTATAGCAAAGGTCGGACAGGAAAAGGCAGGTTGTTTTTGCCAGCGGCTCAATTTACTTTGGTCAACAGCTCATGGGCCAACACACTCATCTTATTGTCTGATGCCTGGATCAGCAGAAAGATTTTATACCCTGCATAAGGTAGCCAGTATACGTAACTGGTATCTTCTTTCTTGCGACCTGTTTTCAGGTCCATTATTTCACTGTCTGATAACCGGGCTATCCGGGAGAAAGCGAACAGGGAAAAGATAGGGATTCAAAGAGATTGCATAACATACCCTCTTCCACTTATCAACCTTTCAGCCTATCTTGCATTCCTTACTTCACCACCATGCATTCATTTGAAGAGCTATCAAAAGCATTTGCGCAACAGTTCGGCATCCGGCATTTTCCCGAACAACCGGCTTCCCTGTACGATCCCAATGAGTATTTCTTAAGCCTGGGTGGGAAAAGGGTCAGGCCCGTATTATGCCTTATGGGCAATGAGCTCTTCGATGAAATTGCACCCGATGCCTGGCATATTGCCACGGCTATAGAACTTTTCCACAACTTTACCCTTATCCATGATGATATCATGGACAAAGCGCCCTGCGCAGGAATATGCCCACCGTGCATGAGAAGTATGGAGAATCAACCGCCCTGCTGGCCGGCGATGTAATGCTGGTAGCAGCCTATGATTACCTCAATAAAGTGAAGTCCGAGCACCAACGTAAGATCACTAGCCTTTTCAATAGAACCGCCAAAGAAGTATGTGAAGGACAACAATTGGATATGGATTTTGAGAAACAGGAAACAGTGAACCTCGAGGATTATATTCGCATGATTGCCCTTAAAACCTCTGTTTTACTGGCTGCCAGCCTTCAGATGGGCGCCATCCTCGGTGGCGCTTCAAGAGGCAACCAGGAAGATCTATACGCTTTTGGACGCGAACTGGGTATCGCCTTCCAGGTACAGGATGATTACCTCGACGCCTTTGGAGATCCTGCCAAATTTGGCAAACAGGCTGGGGAGACATCGTGGCCAATAAAAAGACCTTTCTCGCTATTAAGGCACTGGAATCCTGCACCCCTCTTCAGGTGAAGGAGCTCAAGCGCCTCATGCAGGATAACCCGCCTGATAAAATAGATCGTGTACTCACCATCTTCCGCGATGGAGGGGTAGACAAATGGGCTTTTGACCTTAAAGAAAAATACCTTAACAGCGCCTTGGGGCACCTGGAAAATATTGCCGTGCTTTCAGGCCGTAAGGACCCCATCACCCAACTGGCCCATTTCCTCGTACAACGCGATTACTAATCCAGCCCAAAGCAGCCATATCAAGTCATTATAGCCGGAAACAGCCTTTCCCGGCTATTTCGTGGATAGCTAGAGGGTAGCTGAAGGGTAGTAATAGGGTACAAATAGCGTTCATTACCCAAACTGCCATTCTTCCCGGAAAAACTGCCTGATTTCTGTTACTGGTTCCATAACCTGTCAACTTTTCACCTTGTCAACCTTGCGTTTCCCTTTTTTTCCCTAATTTCCGCCCCTTAAACCCAACACCAGTATGGCAAACTCGTTATTCCGGAAAAATCACTCGATACACTCACCAGGGAGTATAATACGGGATTGGGGGAGGGGCATAGCCACACAGGGCTCAAAAGAGCCTTGCGGGTGAAAGACCTCACTGCCATGGGTATTGCAGCTGTTATTGGGGCCGGTATTTTCTCTACCATCGGAAAAGCCTCCTTCGATGGAGGGCCTGGTGTCATCATCCTGTTTATTATTACGGCCATTACCTGCGGCTTTTCGGCCCTGTGTTATGCCGAATTTGCCAGCCGTATACCCGTATCGGGCAGCGCCTATACCTATGCCTATGTGTCCTTTGGCGAAGTGGTGGCCTGGATCATTGGTTGGTCGCTCATCTTAGAATATGCCATCGGTAATATTGCTGTAGCCATCAGTTGGAGCGGCTATTTCCATAACCTGCTTACCGGTATTGGCGTTCATTTGCCGGCCTGGCTGGTCAATAACTACGACAGCGCCTCTCCCGAAGTGTTGGCTGCTGCTCCACATATTGGTAGCCTTCCCATAATCATGAACCTGCCCGCCTTCCTCATAGTGGTTTTGATCACCTGGATCGTTTATATCGGCATCCAGGAAAGCAAGCGTACTACCAACTATATGGTGGGGTTGAAGATAGCCGTTATCATTTTCGTGATAGTGGCCGGATTCTTTATGTAGAACCAGCCAACTGGAGCCCCTTCCTGCCCAATGGGTTTGATGGTGTATTGAAGGGCGTATCCGCTGTTTTTTTTGCTTATATCGGCTTTGATGCCGTGTCTACTACCGCCGAGGAGTGCCGTAATCCACAGCACGACCTGCCCAGGGGTATGATCTATTCCCTCATTATTTGTACCGTATTGTATATTCTTATTGCACTGGTATTGACCGGCATGGTATCGTATACCGAACTAAATGTGGACGATCCCCTCGCTGCTGTATTCCGTAAAATAGGATTGCCCAAAGTAAGTTATGTGATCTCCATCAGCGCTGTGATCGCTACTGCCAGCGTACTCCTGGTATTCCAAATGGGCCAGCCCCGTATCTGGATGAGCATGAGCCGTGATGGTCTGTTGCCCAAACGCTTCAGCAAAATTCACCCCAAGTTCAACACCCCTTCTTATGCTACCATTTTAACAGGTATCCTGGTAGGTGTACCCGCCTTATTCCTGAACCTGACGATAGTAACCGACCTTACCAGCATCGGTACCCTCTTTGCATTCATCCTGGTTTGTGGAGGTGTATTGACATTGCCTAAAGAAGAACTATCTTCCAACAAACGTTTTAAACTGCCCTATATCAACGGACAATGGATCATCCCCTTGTTGGTGATCATTGCCTTTGTTGGTTTCAGACAAGCCATCATCGAACGGTTCGAGTTCTCCAAAGGATTTGAATTCTGGAAACATTATATCCCCTTTTATCTTTTCCTGGTCGTGGCTATTATATTGGCTGTAGCAAGTTTTACCCGTAAACTCTCTTTCATTCCTGTAATGGGCATGCTGAGCTGTTTCTACCTCATGACCGAGATCGGCGTTAAGAACTGGATCGTATTTGCTATCTGGATGGCCATCGGCCTGTTTATTTATTTTATGTACGGCTATCGTAAAAGCAAGCTGGCCAAAGCCTGATCTATGGTGGATGAACTGAAAGATACCTGGCAGCTTTTATGCCAGCGTTATTCTACAGACCCTATTCTAATGGAGGGATTGTATGAGGAGTTGCATAAAAATATGCTTCCTCTATCCGTTATTACCATAACCAGCAGCATATTGCTCACTTGCTACAACTGGCCCGGGAATACAGTTCCCATTTGCAAAATAAAGAGGTGGTATTGTTTTCGATCTTCTACCATGATATTATCTACAACGTGCTGCGCAAAGACAATGAATTACGCAGTGCTGCCCTTGCCGTTAAAAGGCTGGCCCTGCTGCAGGTGCCAGTGGTTCAACGCGAGGCCGTAAAGGTCTTTATTGAAGCCACACAAACCCATAAGATCCCCGACAAGGGGGTGAACCAATCGGACCTGGCATTCTTCCTCGATTTTGATATAGCTATTCTGGGCACTTTCTGGGAACAATACGAAACTTATACCCGCCAGGTACGGAAAGAGTACCGCGTATATCCCGATATGCTCTATAAGCCCGGCAGGAAGAAGTTTTTGCAAAGTACCCTGCAGGCTGATCACCTGTTTCATACCCATCTTTTCAGAACAGCCTTTGAGGCCCAAGCCAGGGCCAATATGGAAAAAGAACTGCTGCTGTATGCCTAAGCCGCTGGTTACCCGTCAGGGCCTGTAAGCAGGGGCAGGAACAATTCCCGAAATGCCTGAAGAAGTCATTACCTGGCACCACGCCTCCGTGAAAAAGTCGCTCTGAAACCCTCACCCACAAAATCTGCGATAAATCCGCCTGATCTGTGATAAATCTGCACAATCAGCGATAATTTTGCACCATGAAATTTCAGATAGGTGATAAGGTCGTGGTGCTGCACTCCAATGACGATGGGGAGGTGGTTGATATTATTAATGAAAAAATGGTCATGGTGGATGTACGGGGTGTAAAATTCCCAGCTTATACCGACCAGTTGGATTTTCCCTATTTCAAACGGTTTACCGAGAAAAACTATTTCCGGAAAAGAAAGGGAAAAAGGAGAAGAAATACATTGATGATGTGCCCCGCGAAAAGAAGGTAATAAAAGACAAAGTAGTAGATGGCGTATGGATTACTTTCATACCTGTATTGGTGGCCGATGAATTTGGCGATGATGTAGTAGAAGAATTGAAAGTTCACCTGGTGAACAGAACCCACACCGGATACAAGTTTACCTATACACTCAATTACCAGGGCGAAACCTCCTTCGACCTCATTAACCAGATACATCCTTTTGAAGATTTCTATATTCATGATGTACCTTTTGAAAACCTCAACGACAGTCCCACTTTTGCTTTTGAATTTTCCCTGATCAATGCTGATAAGAACAAAGCCGAGTATTTTGAGGCCTCCCTCAAACTGAAACCCAAACAGGTTTTTGCACGAATAGAAGAGCTAAAGAAAAAGGCGAGGCTACTTTTTCTTATAAACTGTTCGATACCTACCCGCCCCGGGTGGAAGATGCCGGGATTGACATGAGCGTATTGAGTAATAAAGGCTATAAGGTATACGATGCTGCTCATACCAGGCAACACCTGGAGCCGGCTAAAAATGAAATAGACCTGCACATTGAAAAGCTTACGCCCGATCCTGATAAAATGGATAACCTGGAAAAGCTGGACCTGCAATTAAAGACCTTCGAGAAATACCTCGACCTGGCCATCCTGCACCACAAACCTGCTTTTATAGCCATCCATGGCGTAGGCAGCGGTAGGTTGCGGGATGAGATCCATGAAGTACTCCGTTTGCGCAGAGAGGTTAAAAGCTTTTTCAATAAGTATCATCCCGCTTATGGCTATGGCGCCACTGAGATCTACTTCCAGTATTAAAAATGTACCTTTGCGGCAACTACAAACCGGGTTATCGCTTTCTCTGCTTGCAGAGAGGGAGGAAAGTCCGGACAGCGCAGAGCAATGTACCGGTGAAGAGCCGGGTTCATGGTGATTGGTGGCAACACGGGTCACTGTGAAACAGATAGTGCCACAGAAAATAACTGCCGTACTTCGGTGCGGTCAAGGTGAAAATGTAGGGTAGAGCCTACGGTGTTATACAGTAATGTATAGCAGGGGTAAACCTTACATGCTGAAATGCCATGTATACCAGCGGTCGAGGGCTGCTCGTCCGAATTCGTTCCGGCGCAAGCTGGAAAGGTCCGTTGGGTGGGTAGGCAGCAAGAGCCTGTCAGTAATGCCAGGCCCAGATAAATGATAACCATATTCACGCCGGCTTGCCGGCATGAATAAACAGAATCCGGCTTACAGGTTTGTAGTTATTTTAAATAGTCAGAAAGTCTGGAAGTAGGTTCGGAATCTTTGAACACACTTCCAGACTTTCATTCTTCTGGTCTTTCCGACTTTCGGCCTTCCCCTCTTCCGGACTCTTTATTTCAGGTTTCCCAGATACCCAGCCAACTCCATTAACCAGGCTATGCCCAGGTGTACGATCAATCCGCCCCAAATACTACGGGTATGATATACCACTACACCTAAGATAATTCCACCAAAATAGGATGTAATGCATTCAAACAAGGGTTTGCCAAAGTGAATGCAGCAATAAAAAGCACCCATGGGCAAAATGGCATCCTTGTCTCCATATCGCATAAATGCTAGTACCAGGAAGCCACGGAAAAAGAACTCAATGGTGAGAAAATCAATACCATAAGATAGCTCATACAAGAACTTCCAGGGCCAGGAAGTAGTTGCGTGATCATCTATGAAAGCAATGCGCTGTACTTTGGGATACGTTTGCAGAAAGTCGGCCTGTGTGCCTGCCAGCCCTATTAAAGGCACCATCATCAGTAATAAAGAAATAGGGCTTTATTACAAAGCCTTTTAATTGCGTGCCCGCCACTGGCCAGTCGTATTTGAACCAACGCCAAACCAGCGTGACCAATATGCCTACCAACAGGCATTTTAGAGGCCAGTTAAGCGTCATATACCAATACCTATCCCAGGGAGTAGTTAAGGAAGAAGTAAGCCACCGGGCAATATCATCGGCCGATACCTTAATAGCAAAGATCAGCGGGGCGGCCAGTAGTAACAGGTAGAAATGGAAGGGTGGGGGAGCTGTATGCTTATGTAGTAAAAATTGCAATAGCCAGGCACTGCCAAAAACAAAGAGGTAAAGACAAAAAAGCCGGCCAGCCGGGGCAAGGTTTCCTTACCTATGATGGAACGTTCGATACCAGCTGTATAATTGAAATAGATCAGTACCGCCATCAGTAAGGTTACCAATAGCCATAACTTGATAGAGAGCCCACGAACATATTCCCGTAAATAGCCGAGGATGAGTTTCATGGTAAAATATAGGTAAGGAACTAGGCTACGAAGCTGGCCTTCATCTTGCCCATCAGGTCGGCTTCAATCATTTTCTGCGCTACCTTGATCATATTGCAAAATGCTTTGGCATGTGATATGCCATGCCCAATGATCACCGGTTTGGCAACACCCAGTACAGGTGTACCACCATACAGTTCAAAATTGAAACGGTCGAAATATTCGTGCTGAATTTGCTTGCGGTGGGTAATATCGTAGATGGATTCAGCCATTTTAAGGATCACATTACCGGTAAAGCCTTCGCATACCATTACATCGGCCTTATCTTCCAGTACGTCCCGGCCTTCTATATTGCCGGTAAAATTGATCTGGCTGTTTTCTTTCAGCAGCGGATACGTATTCTGCGCCAGGATATTGCCCTTACCTTCTTCTTCTCCAATATTCAATAAAGCTACCCGGGGATTGGGAATACCCAATATATGCTGTGCATACAGGGAACCCAGGATGGCAAACTGGTTCAGGTGCTCTGGTTTACAATCGGCATTTAAGCCGACATCCAGCAGCAAACCGGTTTTACCGTCTTCTTTGGGAATAATGGTAGAGATGGTAGGGCGCTGAACACCTTCTATGGCTTTAATACTGTACATGGCGCCTACCAGCATGGCGCCGGTATTGCCGGCGCTGATAAATGCCTCAGTTTTGCCCGTTGCCAGCAGGTGAAAGCCTACGGCAATAGAAGATTGTTGCTTTTCTTTAAGCGCTTTGGTGGGATGTTCGTGCATGTCAATAACCTGTGGCGCATGCACAACTTTTATCCTACCTGCAGGAATTTGGTATTCCTGCAGCAATGGATTGAGCTGGGCTTCATCACCGGTTAGAAACAATATTGCCGGATTATCAGTTTCCGACAAATATAGCTGGATACCTTTCACCGTTTCCAGCGGTGCAAAATCTCCACCCATCATATCTAAACCAATTATCATCCGGCAGGTAAGGTTTGTATTAAAAGGGTTTATTTAATGGGAGAATTTTCTACCACCACTTTTCCTTTATAATACAATTTACCCTCGCTAACGTGAGCGCGGTGACGTACATGGATCTCTCCAGTAGTGCTGTCCTTGCTTAATGTAACCTTCTCAGCTTTATAGTGAGTTCTTCTCTTCGCACCCCTTTGTTGGGAATGTCTGCGTTTCGGATTAGGCATAACCTCAAAATTTATATACTACTAAAAATCAATTGTCTCCTAAATCTTTGAACTTTTCTAACCCTTTCCATAACGGGTTGGTAGGTTCGTTGTTTTGTGCATCCAGCTTTTTAAGCATGGCCAGCACTTCTTTATTACAATGTGGGCCTCCCATCTCCTCCTCTGTACACATACGCTGCATGGGAATGCTCAGGTTAATAAACTCATAGATCCAATCTGATACCCGTAAGTGGCTTTCGCCCCTGGATATATAATAAACATCCGGATCTTCTTCCTGCTCATTCATCACTTCCGGGTCTTCCACCATCTTCACTACAATGTTGAAATCATCCCAGAGGTCCAAAGGCAGGTTATTACCACAACGGTCGCAAGTTACTTCCAGTTTACCGCCTACCTCAAACTTCAACAGCATAAAACCCACCTTCTTATCAAGCGTTAGCTTTACCTGTGCCGTACAGTGGCGGAAGTCCTGCTCCTGGTAATCTACAAAGAACTTATCGTCGATAACATACTCAAACTCATGAATTCCCGGCTTTAATCCTACAAATGCAATATCAAAATTCCTGCGGCTACTCATGAGCATCCCTTTTAAAGAGTTTGCAAAGGTAGGGATAATCCACTAAAGATTAAGCCCTAAGAGGAAAAAAAGGCGTAAAATATTCCCACAGTTGTTAATTGAGTCATACCAGCCTGTAAATCAGGCACACAGGAATCAATTTTCTGCTTTCGTAAACGAGTCTGGCCCACTTTCTGCACCTTTGTAGTCTAAAATTAAAGAAGGAACATAAATATGAAAAAGCTTTTATTATTAGTGGTAGCTGCCACTACCTTATCCCTGGCACAAGCCCAGCCCCCTAAAGGCCCTGCCAATCCTGGTAATACTTACGGCGCTAAGATCAACTCCAAAGGTGCTATCGACATTTCCAAATTGCCCGATGCTTTGGCTAAAAAGACAGTATTGGACAAACCAAGGTCATTGCCAAAGTATTGGATGTATGCCCCAAAAAAAGGCTGCTGGATGAAAGTACAGGTGAACGACTCCACCACTGCTTTCGTAAAAATGAAAGATTATGGGTTCTTTGTACCCATGGACATGATCGGCAAAACCGTGGTATTGGATACCGAAGCCAAACTTAAAACCACTTCAGTAGATGAACTGAAGCATTATGCTGAAGATGCTAAAAGCCACAAGCCGAAATAGACGCCATTACCCAGCCCAAGAAAGAGATCCGTCTCCTCGCTAATGGTATCCTGGTAATGAAGTAAACAATATAAAGTGAGGCCTAAGGAAAGTTGGGTTTCAGTAACTAATAGAGAAAGAGGATGACCTGTGATGGGCCATCCTCTTTGTTGTGTGCCGGGCATGTATATCAGCTCTAGGGTGAAAGTCCCGAATACGTGTTACAGTGCATAGTATTAGCCAAGGGCAAGGGTGTCCATCGCGAGGTGGAATCTGAAAGAAGCCGGCGGCAAACGTTCGAGCCTACGAACAGAAATTGCATACAAGGCGGGCTGACATGGGTGATGTTGCAACACAAACAGAAACCCTACACTGTGCAGACTGTCAGAACGTAAATGCAGAGGCTACATGAACGGAAAGCGGATATACTTACCCCGGGAGGTCTGCAGGCGATTCTTCGCTTAGAGCAGAAGTCAGCCGAAGCCGTAGTAGGAAGGAAACGAGCCATCTCCCCGTAAAGGGCAAAGACGGAAGACTCACAGCCAAACCGAAGGGCCGAATGTTAGAATGGCGAAAATGAACAAGACGTTTATGATTGAGGCGATTACAATAGAAGAACATTAGAAAACTACCTGTGTGAGGATAAGCCGGAAGCTAAAAGTAAAACACAGGAGGAGTTGAGCCTCATCATGCAACCAATGGGAATAACGCTGGGATGATTTTTTTTTAAGTAATAGTATGCTGGAAGAAATATTAGATATCCGCAATGTACAAAAAGCCTTTAAGCAGGTAACTGCCAATAAAGGGGCTGGAGGTATAGATGGTATGCAGACCGATGAACTTCGCGACTACCTGAATACCAACTGGCAAACACTGCGTACTAGTATTTTAGAAGGCACGTACCGCCCCCAGGCAGTGAAGAAAGTAGAAATAGACAAGGAAAACGGAGGCGGTAAAAGGATGTTGGGAATACCTACAGTAATCGACAGGTTAATTACGCAGTCAATAGCCCAGTGGTTGAGTCCGCAGTATGAAGCGGAGTTCTCCAATTATAGCTATGGGTTTAGAGAGAATCGCAGTGCTCATCAGGCAGTGTATCAGGCTCAAACCAGCCTGAACGACGGCAATGAATGGGTAGTAGAGCTGGAGCTGGAGAAGTTTTTCGATCGGGTGAACCACGACCGGTTAATGTCGGCGCTGGCCCAAAAGATAACGGACAAGCGGACACTGAAGCTACTGCGAGCGTACCTGAACTGCGGAATAATGGAGAATGGAGTAGTGATAGAACGCAAAGAAGGCACTCCTCAAGGTTCTCCGTTATCACCGCTGATGAGCAACATTGTTTTAAATGAACTGGACAAAGAGTTAGAGGCAAGAGGCCACCGGTATGTACGATATGCAGATGACTGTAGCATCTATGTGAAAAGTGAAAAGTCAGCGGCTCGAGTGCTGACTACAATCACAGAGTTCATAGAAAAGAAGCTAAAGTTAAAAGTAAACCGCACAAAAGTAAAGTCAGCCGCCCCAATGACAGTACGCTACTGGGTTTTTCTTTTTACCGAAGCGAAAAGGGCTGGCAAATACGTATTGCGCCCAAATCGCTGAGAAAGATTAAAGAAAAGATGAAAGAGCGAACTCAGCGTAAATCCCCGGTAAAGTGGAAGACAAGATAAAGAAGATGGAGGCGACAATCGTTGGTTGGGTGAACTACTTTAGGATAGCCAAAGCCAAAAGCAGAATGGAGGAACTGGACAGATGGGTAAGAACGCGTCTAAGGATGGGAATATGGAAACAATGGAAAAGACCAAAAACGCGGTGGATTAACCTGAAAAGGCTGGGAATCAATCCTGGGAAAGCCTATGAGTGGTCAAATAGCCGTAGGGGCTATTGCCGCATTGCACACAGTCCAATATTGACAAGGGCATTAAATAATGAATACTTTGTCAGGCATGGATACGTAGGGTTCGCAAACTACTATTACTGGAAAACAACTCACCAAACTAAGTTATTCTGACAAACCGCCGTATACCGGTCGGTACGTACGGTGGTGTGAGAGGTCTGTGAGGGAATTAATCCCTCACAACCTACTCGATTATCATTCCTGCCCAGGCCAACTCAACCTGGTGCCAACAAGTGATTCATCCAAACAGCTATCCGACTATCTTTGTAGCGTATGAAAAAGATTATTGTCATCACCCTAATGACAGGATTAGTAGCAGTAATAGCCTCCTTTACCAGCCTCGACCCGGCAACGGAGCCCCTTGATCTTAATGACAGCCTCCGTGCATTGTATGCCCGGCCGGTGAGCGAATGGCCACAGCCCATAATTGACCAGGGCGTGCAATGGAAAGAATTAACAGCTCTGCCAGTCGACTCCAACATAGTAGCCAAATTAAAAGACCCTAAGATCCAATTAGGTAAGTTGCTGTTCTTTGATCCCCGCTTATCAGGGTCCAACCAGATATCCTGCAGCAGCTGTCATGATCCGGACCTCGCCTGGACGGATGGGCGTACGGTATCCCTGGGTAATAATCACCTGCAGGGTACCCGCAATACTTCTACTTTATTAAATATTGCCCAGGTAAAAGAACTCTTTTGGGATGGCAGGGCTGCCAGCCTCGAAGACCAGGCCATTAATCCCATGGCCACCATGCATGAAATGAACCAGGAACCGCCCACCATACCGTCAGAACTGGCGGCTATTGCGGGCTATCCGCCTTTATTTGAAAAAGTATTTGGTGATAAACGTATTACCCTCGACCGCATACTGGATGCCATTGCCAGCTTTGAAAGATCACTGGCCAGTCGCAGAAGCCGCTTTGATGACTTCGTCAATGGCAAATACAAACAACTGTCTGATGAAGAAATACAGGGATTGCACCTGTTCCGCACCAAAGCGAGATGCATGAACTGTCACAATGGAACCTACTTCACAGATAACCAGTTTCATAATATTGGCCTTACTTATTATGGTCGTAAATACGAGGACCTGGGCCGCTATCATGTTACCAAAGAAGCGGCTGATGTTGGTAAGTTCCGTACACCTTCCCTGCGTGATGTAATGCGCACGCGACCCTGGATGCACAATGGACTTTTTGATAATATCGACGGCATCCTCAATATGTACAATGCCGGCATGCCGCAACCCAAACCCAAGCCCGACCAGGTGAATGATCCCTTGTTTCCCAAAACAGATCCACTCATTAAAAAGCTTGAGCTCACACCAGAAGAGAAGAAAGCCGTTGTGGCATTCCTGGATGCTATAACAGGAATTCCATATAAGATGGACCGGCCCGAATTGCCAAAATAAAAGTTTTATTGCCTCTATTACACCGTATCACCTTGGTGGATAATTTGTAATATTGACGTTCATATTGAACGATGCACATGAAACTCTTATACTCCCTGATCGGTACCCTGATAAGTTCCGGAGCCCTGGCGCAAACTGTAGACAGCCTTGATGCCATTGTAGTAACAGCTCAAAAAAGGAAGAAAAATTACAGAAGATCCCTGTAAGCGTATCTGCCATTACCTCCAGGCAGGTGATTGATTATCGTCTATGGAATACGAAAGATATTACGGCCATTGTTCCCAACCTCTATAGTGCCGATCCTGGCGATAACCGGAATGTGACTTCTATTCGCGGCATTACCACTACTTCCTATGATCCGGCCGTGGCTACCTATATTGATGGTGTAAACCAGTTTGGGTTGGATACTTATATATCCCAGCTCTCCGATATTGAACGCATTGAAGTATTGCGTGGCCCACAGGGCACTTTGTATGGCCGTAATGCCATGGGCGGAGTGATCAATATCATCACCAAACAGCCCGGCAATCACCTTACCGGCTTTGCTGAAGCCAATATGGGGAATTATGGCCAGCATCGTATTGCTGCGGGTATCCGCACCCCGCTGATAAAAACAAACTATTCCTGGGCGTAGCAGGCTTGTATGACCGTCGCGAAGGATATTATACCAATCTCTACAACAAGAAGGATTTTGACCGTCAGCACAACCTTTCCGGCAATTACTACCTGAAGTATATTGTTAATCCACGTTGGGCCGTCACCTTCAACCTGAAGCACCTGGCCAACCGTAACAAGGGTACCTTTCCCCTGGTGAATGGCGTAGAAGATGCCTTTGCCCATCCTTTTGAGTTGAATCAAAATGCGGTAACAGAAATGGTGGATAATACCTTCAATACCTCATTATCCATTAATCATACTGGCCATGCTTTTAATTTTACTTCTCAAACTGCCTGGCAATCCAATCACCGGTATTATAAAGATCCCATTGATGGCGATTTCTCGCCCATTGATGGGGTAAGCATTATTAACAATTATGGTAGTAAATGGAATAAAGTAAAAGTGCTTACCCAGGAGTTTAGGTTTACCTCACCCACAGCCACCAGGTCGCCATTAAAATGGACTGCCGGTACTTATCTATTTGTACTGGACAATCCGGTAAAGCAGGCTACTCATTTTGGAGAAGATGCAGAGCTGATGGGATCGCCCGATAAAAATTACGCACTGATCAATACTTCTACAGACAAAGGTTTTGGGTTGGCATTTTATGGTGAAGTAAACTATGCCTTGAACAAACAATGGGAAGCAATTGTAGGCCTGCGTTATGATTATGAACATAAGAAACAACAAGTGTTGGGTGAATACAAACCCGATGCTTCACCCGATCCTATCTTTAATTTTCAACCCGATACGGCCGCCACGGCCAACTTCAATGCCTTTTCACCCAAGCTGGGAGTATTGTACCATGCTACTAACAACAATGATCTGTATATCACCTTTAGCCGGGGCTATCGTGCAGGTGGCTTAACTCAATTAGCGGCTGACCCTTCCACACCACCTTTGTACCCTTATAAGCCCGAGTATAGCAATAACATAGAATTGGGTAGTAAGAATACTTTTTCAACAACAAGGTTCGTTTAAACATTGCTTTGTTTTATGGTACTGTTACCGATGCCCAAGTGCCTGCACTCGTATTGCCCGATGCCATTACCATCACTAAAAATGCCGGTAAGTTACAAACCAATGGGGCGGAAATAGAACTGGCTGCTTTGCCCCTAAAAGGGCTGGAAATTAATTACCAGGTAGGTTTCACCGATGCAGAATATAAAACGCTTAAGGTGCCGCAAAATGGGGAGCGGTAGATCTGTCTGGCAAAAACAACTTTTACACCCGACATGACCTCTATGCTGGCCCTGCAGTACCAGTTTGCTGTAAGCCATAAACCTTTTATTCAATTCATGGCGAGGGGTGAATGGCAATACCTGGGCGAACAATATTTTGACCTGGCCAACAAGATCAGGCAATCGCCTTATAACCTGCTCAATACCCGTACCGGTATTAGTACAAAAAAATGTGGACCTGCTTTTCTGGGCCCGCAATATTGGTAATAGGAAATACATCAGCTATGCTTATGATTTTGGAGCTGTACACCTGGGTAATCCCGAAACCTGGGGTGTTACCCTACGGGTGAAATGGTAATAATAAGATACAGTACTAACCCCGTCTGTATTTGGCATAATTGTTTTAAATTGGATAATTATGACAAATGAGCAAAAAGGGATTGGGAAAAATGAACCAATCAGTGATAAGGATGCAAACACCCGCAGTGTTGATGAAGCTGCTAATATTGCTTCATCGGGCGCTGTATTACCTGACCCAGAAGAAATAAAACTTCCACCTTTATACAAAAGGATACACCTCATCTGACCGTTGTTGATGTAAACAAACCAAAGGACAACAATTCAGGTGAGGATAATGAAGATCAAGGCGCCTGGGATTTCCGGAGAAATAAATAAATTAATGCCTTCATCAAAGTGCACATTGTATATTTATCCCTACAACCAAATACTCCATGAAATATACGCTGCCATTGCTGTCGGTTACTTCAATTGTTGCAACAATCGTCCTGCTTTCCTGTAAAACAACCCATAAAATGGCTTCCTCCGATCAGTTTCCTGCATTTTATAAAGAAGGCCATCGCGGCACCCGGGGTCTTATGCCGGAGAATACTATTCCAGCCATGATTAAGGCCATTGAAGTAGGAGCTAATTTTATTGAAGTTGATATTTATATTACCAAAGACAAACAGGTTTTAATTGCCCACGATCCCATGGTGAACGTAAACCATTCCTTGTACGGGGATGGAACAGAAATAGCCAAAGCTGATGCCAGGAAATATGTTTGGCGTCAGATGAATTATGCCGATATCCGCAAATTTGATGTGGGGTCCAAGCCTTATAACGGTTGGCCACAACAGCAAAAGCTAAAGACCTATATGCCCCTGCTGGGTGAACTGATCGACTCTGTGGAGGCATTCACGACGGCCCGTAAAATACCAGGTGTTATTTACAATATTGAAGTAAAAACAAGTCCTCAGTATGATAGCCTGGGCTACAATGCTGGCCCGGAAGAAATGATCAAAGCAGTGATGGATGTAGTGAACAGCAAATCCATCGGCAAGCGTTTCTATATCCAGTCATTTGATGTACGTCCCTTACAGGAAGTGCATAAAAATATCCCGGGGTGACCATCGGCTTTTGACTGGCTCTGCCAACATTACCCTCAACAATAACCTGACACAATTGGGCTTCACCCCTGATATTTACAGCCCCCATTACAAAATGGTAACGTCCGAAATGGCGGCTGCTTGTAAACAACATAAAATGAAGCTGGTACCCTGGACGGTAAACACCAAGGAAGAAATGCAGGCCCTCATCAAGTTGGGCGTAGATGGCATCATTACTGATTATCCCAATTTTTTCAGCCAATTGTAGTTTGTTATCTCTGGCCCTATTTTAATGTAAATCAAATTATTCAGCCCTGTTTCAGGGCTTTTCCCATTTCCGTAAATGCCTTTTACTGAAACCGTAACAGGGATAGCCTTCTTACGCTGCACATTTGCGTACAAATTAATGGCTTAGATGAAAGGGATCTTTACGCTTATTACTATTAAAGATAGCTCTTTGTAATGCTGGTGGGGCCCTCCGTCATGCTCTTTAGCGTTGAATTTAACGGATTATGTGGTCCTGAATTGACATCATCATCTGCTCCACCTCGTTTTATTATTCTCTATCAGCCAGGGTCAAAAATACTGAGAACATTTTTGAGTAAGCCAGGTCTGACAATTTAAGATACTAAGTCCTTTGAATGGTTCCATTGACCTACGAAAAGTTAAACCGGTTCCTTTAAAGGCACTACTTGATCACAGGGGCCTCCTGTCCTTGCAGGAGGCTTCCTATTAAAGACCCCGAGGTATCTGCGAGGTGTCAAATAGGCACCAAAAAGGGGCCAGGTTCGTACCAAATTCGGGATTAAAGCGTACTTGCCTAAGCGGGCCCAGAACAAGGGGCGAATCAGAGGCGAATCAGACCCAAAGCCCCCCCGTACCTTTTACTGCATTTCCTTGCAAACCATGCATTTACTATGCGACGAAGTATTTCAAAAGGCAGCAACCATGCTTTGGGGAATGCCTTTCTCACCCAATTATTCTAAAATATACCACGAAGAGGGAATTTTTATATTTGAAAAAGTCTCTACTTTTATGTCAGATTAGTAGTGCCCCTTCATATCCCCAACCGTAACATATCTCATTGTCGTTTACTAACCATCAGCAAACGATGGTCCTTGAAAAGATCAGAACTCACTCAACCTGTACTGGTATTGATACCTTGCTACGGATGTCCCCATGACCCGCTAGCGATTTGAATGATTACATTGAATTTCAAGACCCTGCCTGACATATTCCAGTATGCCATATACCTTTTAGCGTCTGACCTGTTGTACACCAAAAAAATATCTACTACCGGCCAGTATTGAGCATGGATTCTATTCTCCTGTATTACCTAACCTTTAAAATACATACCTGCTTATGAATAAAATCTACAAGGCATTCCTCCTTTTACTATTGACAGCCAGTACCTGTCACCTATCAGCGCAAAGCATTAAACCCTTTGTTTTCAATGTTGCCGGCGGATATTTCAATGATCCCAATTCTTATTATCGTTATGATTGGAGTATTGGTGAAATGACCATGATCGATGCACTGGCTCCATCCGACAGCATTATCCTCCTTACTCATGGTTTGTTGCAACCTTTAACCGAAATAGTAGGGAAGTCAAATCTCTCCCTGATATTCGGTTCCGGTGAATACCGGCTGTTTCCAAATCCTACCCCTGGTAAGTTTGAACTGGACTTTTTGTGCGGGAAACAGGTTTTATGGAAATACAGCTAACAGATGGTAATGGCAGGGTGCTTGAAACACGCGAATACGAGTACAAGAACTGTTGCCGTATTGAGTACTTCGACCTGTCGCGTTATCCAACTGGTACCTATTATGTGGTGGCCCGCTTGTCGCCTGATAGAAAGCGCAGTGATAACCATGCCGTGATCAGGCGTAGTGCTTTCAGGGTAGTCAAAATTGACAACAGATAATCCCACACAAATATTTTCCATACCCTTATAAGGCAGGATAATACCTGCAGGTTGATCAAATAGCATCTCTCTAACCACAAAACACATCAAACTATGAAGCGATTTTTATGCATACTCCTTGTATTGCAACTGGTATTTATGATCACCATAGGGCAGGCCCCCAACCTCTTAAATTACCAGGGAGTAGCCCGCAATTCCGTAGGTAATGTTCTTCCCAATAAAGCTATTAAGCTAAGGCTAAGTATCCGGGATGGTTCTGCTGCAGGAGCGATCGTGTATTCTGAAACCCGTTCTGTAACAACCAATCCTGTAGGCTTGTTCTACGTACAGGTAGGAAGCGGAGGTGCAACCAACGTAACCGGTACCGTAGCTGGTATTAACTGGGGAGGTGGCGCTAAATTTATGCAGGTAGAAGTAGATCCCGATAACGGCAATGCATTTACCACCCTTGGCACGTCACAACTATTATCAGTACCCTATGCTTTGCATTCTTCAGGCGGTGCACCAACAGGTCCGGCAGGTGGAGACCTTAGCGGTACTTACCCAAATCCGGCTATTGCCGCCAATGCAGTAGTGACTGCTAAAATTGCCAACAATGCCGTGACTACGGCCAAAGTAGTAGATGCAAATATTACAACTCCTAAATTAGCGGATGGTGCTGTAACCACCCCTAAATTGGGGAATGGATCTGTTACTCAAGTTAAAATAGGTCCCGGCGTAACACTGCCTCCCAGCGGTCCCGCAGGTGGCGATCTCACAGGCACCTATCCCAATCCCACTATTGCCCCCAATGCAGTTGTGACAGCTAAAATTGCTAACAATGCAGTAACCACTGCCAAAGTACTAGATGCTAATATCACAACTCCTAAATTAGCGGATGGTGCTGTATCCACCCCTAAATTGGGGAATGGATCTGTTACTCAAATTAAAATAGGTCCCGGTGTAACCCTGCCTCCCAGCGGCCCCGCAGGTGGCGATCTGACAGGTAGCTATCCCAATCCCACTATTCTTGTTAATGCAGTAACCACTGCCAAAATACTAGATGCAAATATTACAACTTCCAAACTGGCTGATGGTTCTGTAACTACTCCCAAACTAGCCGATGGATCAGTAACAACAGCCAAGGTAGTAGATGCGAATATCACAACTTCCAAACTGGCTGATGGTTCTGTAACTACTCCCAAACTAGCCGATGGATCAGTAACAACAGCCAAGGTAGTAGATGCGAATATTACAACTTCCAAACTGGCTGATGGTTCTGTAACTACTCCCAAACTAGCCGATGGATCAGTAACCACAGCCAAGGTAGTAGATGCGAATATCACAACTTCCAAACTGGCTGATGGCTCTGTTACAACGCCAAAGCTCGCCGATAATGCAGTAACCACAGCCAAAGTAGTAGATGCGAATATCACCACAGCCAAACTGGCTGATGGCTCCGTTACAACGCCAAAGCTTGCCGATAATGCAGTAACCACAGCCAAAGTAGTAGATGCGAATATCACCACAGCCAAACTGGCTGATGGCTCCGTTACAACACCAAAGCTCGCCGACGATGCAGTGACAACCAGCAAAGTAGTAGATGCAAATATCACAACCGCCAAACTGGCCGACGATGCTGTTACTACCGTTAAGGTGTTGGATGCAAATATTACAACACCCAAACTGGCAGATGCTTCAATAACGCAGGTAAAGATCGCCCCGGGTGTTACCTTGCCACCCAGTGGCCCTGCAGGTGGTGACCTAAGTGGCGCTTATCCCAATCCTACTGTGGCAAAGATCCAGAGCGTTGGTGTATCAGCCGTTGCACCATTGGCCGGACAAGTGTTAAAATATGATGGGGCTAACTGGGCACCCGCGGCCCTCGGCGGTGGCGGATTTACCCTGCCTTATATAACACTGGAAAACAATGCAGGCACTTTATTTTCAATAACCAATGCTGGCGATGGTACATCGGTGGAAGGGGTGAATAATACAACAAGTAGTAGTATCAGTGCTATACGTGGTATTGTGTCTTCTGCTTCCCCGGGCGGTTTTTCCGCTGCAGTACGTGGTATCAATAATGGTACAGGTGGCCTTGGTATTGGTGTGTGGGGCTCTCAAGCAGGTTCCGGATGGGGCGTGTATGGAGTTTCCCCAACGGACTGGGTGTTTATGGAAATTCATCAGGTGCAGGCACCGGCGTCTATGCCAACAGCAATGCCGGGACGGGCTTAACTGCTACTTCCAACAATGGCATACCAGCCAGCATTTCCATTTTCAATAACGCCAATAACAACAATGCACTAAATGTTAGTTCTTTGGGTAATGGTACAGTTGTTAATGTATCTAGCTCGGGCAATGGTAAAGGTGTATTTAGCTCCACAGGAGCTGGGTTTGCTGTACATGGTATTACAAGTGCGGTAAGCTCGGCTGGTATTATAGGTGATAATTCAGGTGGTGGTGAAGCGGTAGTAGGTCGCAATACCAGCGATATTGCAGGCGCTGTAGTGGGCCGTAATGATGGCGGAGGATATGGCGTGCGTGGATTCATAGCCACCAATACCAGCAATACCGGCGTAGGTGTATTAGGACAGGTAGGAGTGAACGGTAGCACCGGCCGGGCCGGCAGGTTTGAAAACTTCAATGCGACCAATACTGATGCAAACATACTTGAAGTGGAGTCCAACAGCAATGGTAATATTCCGGATAATACCCTCGGTAATGCTTCATCCTTTTACTCGATAATACCAACAGTGTTGGTGCTGCCGTAAGAGCAGAGGTAAATACCATTTTCGGCAACTTCGGTGCAGCGGGTGTATTTGGTATTTCTTCGGGAACCGGCGGTCGTGCAGGTCTCTTCTATGCATCCAACCCGGCTGGCAATGGCGCATCACTGATAGCGCTGACAGATGGCAATGGTAATGCCATCACAGCCAATGCCGGTAAAGACGGAAATGGTGTAGAGACCAATATTGATGGGTCAGGCACAGCTATGTATGCCTGGGTCCCTACCTTCTCCCAGGGACGTGCCGGCAGGTTCGAGATATTCAATGAAGGCAACAATAACAACGTAGTTACGGTGAAAACAGTAGGTAATGGTACCGCTGGTGATTTCAAGGTAGACCGTACCACTGGTACGTCTCCGGCAGTGAAGGGAGAAGTGAATTCCATATTTTCCAATTTTGGAACTGCAGGGGTATATGGTATATCCTCCGGTACTGGTGGATTTGCCGGTCTGTTCCATTCTTCTAACCCTGCAGGAAATGGTCCTGCAGTGATAGCCTTGGCCGAAGGGAATGGTAATGGCGTAACAGCCAATGCGTCTAATGGAGGTGACGGTGTTGAAAGCACCGTTAATGGAACAGGTACCGCTGTTTTTGGTTGGGTCCCCAATTTCGCTAATGGCAGGGCCAGCCGTTTTGTAAACTTTAATGCCGCCAATACCAACCCTGTACTAACAGTAGAACAACATAGCAATGGTTCCATAGCTCTCTTTAAAAGCGGTAATCCGGGAACAGTCAATGTAGCCAGAATAAATTCAGCAGGCAGAGGTTTCTTTAATGGCGGTACTCAAAATAGTGGAGCGGACGTTGCCGAGGTTTTTGATGTGAACGGTGAAATTGAACAATATGAAGCAGGAGACGTATTGATTATCTCCACCAATAAAGACCGTGCTGTTGAAAAATCTGCCCTGCCTTATTCAATGCTGGTGGCGGGTGTTTATGCTACCAAACCAGGCGTTTTGCTTACGGAAGAACACATTGATAGCGATTTGACTGGCAAGATCCCCATGGGTATCATTGGCGTGTTACCTACTAAAGTGTGCACAGAAGGTGGAGCCATCAAACGAGGCGACCTGATCGTTACCTCCTCTATCAGCGGTGTAGCCATGAAAGCCGATCCCGATAAAGTTAAAGTTGGGCAGGTAATAGGCAAAGCCCTGCAAGATTACAATACCCCAGGTATAGGAAAGATCAATGTATTGGTAAGCATTAAATAAACGCTAAAAAACACGTATGACATTCAAACAACAATATAAAGTAATGATCGCTGTGATGGTATTGCTGGGCCATGCCTTCATTGCCAATGCGCAGGATGATGAGAAAAGAAATACAGGCGAAAGCCTCGGAAAACAATACCTCAACAATCGGGTACCGGGATTACAATATGCACCTGAGAAACCAAAGGCGCTAAGAAGGGCTACGGTTGCAGAACAAGCAGAGAACCACAGCGAAAGCAGTGGCATGCAACTGAAAAAAGGAACCATCAAGGAAATGCGTTTTGCCCAGGGGGCGGTGGAGGAAATTTCAAAAGTACTGCCCGCAGTACGGCCAGATCACAGTCAGCTGGCTCCACTTTGCCCAGTGATCAGAAACCAGGTGGACAAAAGCTAACTCCACCTGCCAATGGCCCCTTGCCTACACAAGGCGGTGCGGTAGAGCCAGCAGCAACTAAACAAGCGCCTGAAACAAAATCCAATACAACCAAGCCGGTTGCGCCAAAGGAAGTTAAAAAGTGCCTGCGAACCAATAAAAACGCTTAATAATTTTTATACCACTTCCACCCAGGTATGATCGGCCAGTAATTTCACCGCTGCTACAAAACGCTTATAAGGCCCGGCTCCGCCGCCCCATTCGCGCGGACTTACCAGCGACAGCAAGTGACTGCCGTCTTGCTTTTCATACAGGTAATAGGTTTGCCCGATCACGGGGGCAAAATTCAATTTGGCGCCATAAATGACCAGTGATAGTTCCTTGCGTTTCTGTATTTCCTGGGCCTGTAAAGCCAGTAGCTCTATTTGTTTACGTATCTGACCCAGCTGCATATTCGTTTGTTCTTCCATGGCAGTAAGCGCTTTATGACGGATCACCCCTTCCTCTGTTGGTTTGATCAGGGCCCCCGCTATAGAAGCTGAATAAGGCAGTACACTCATTTGCTTATGGTAATATTCCACATTGGTATACTCCCGTTGAGCAGGGGTATATCCTTTTTGGGTTATTTTCATATAGCCATTCGGCATCAGCTCATTCATTACCTGCAATACTGGCTTATGATCCTTGTAGAACAGCGTTTCAAAGGTAATACCATCAATGAAGGTAGCTTTACTGGTATCGGCTATCTCCGGGTTTTCAAAACTATGTTCCTGTCCGTCTGGTACCAGCGTATATTTTGACTCAAATGCCTGGTTCTCTATGGTTACCCAATTCATGTTAATTGATAATAACCGTTCGTTTTCCACAGCTTCCATCTTGTAGATGCCAGACCGTGGCCTGTCTCCAAACTCATAGATGCCTTTTTCTGGAAACAGCTGCCAACTGGATAGGAAATTATAGGCCTGTATCATGTCTCAAAAATATAAAACCTGCCAGTCTTTTAAAAACCGGCAGGTATATTTAACAGCTTCATACTGTTGAAGCAAGCGATTACTGATTGACGGTTCATGGCCCACCGAAGCAGAAGAATGCTAATTGCCGAAGGGCGATACACATCACTGTAGGTACAATGCTTCAAATGTAGCCAGCAGTTCCTGGTCCTTTAACAACTCGAGTTTAGTTCCGGTAATGCGATAATGACTGGTGGTATTGAGTGCCTGGAATAGCTTGGACTCAGTATCCATAGCATTTTGGCAAAACATTTTGGTACTGGCTACACCTGTAAAGCTAAGGTGTGATTCGTGGGTAGTATAACCTCCAAAATAGTTGTTACAGCCGCCAAAGCCTTTGACACGGCCCGTATCTAATTGCAGAAATACATCTTTGGATAACTTGGGTAATCCATTGGGCATACTGCTCAGCCCGGTTAATTTCCATCTTGTATTGGTGAGTGTACTATTGGCTCCTCCATCCGTGGAAGGCCTGTTCCTGGGCGTACAACCTGCCAGGAGCGCAATAACTGCCAGAAAGAATAATACCTTTTGCATAGTCTATGTTTTGTTGGTGGAAAGATGCTGTTACAACGGTACATACATACTACGGCAAAAGGATTAACATTTTTTAGGGGAGATAAAAAAGAACTTCTACTTGGAATAAGGCAGAAACTCGACATACATTGAGGCAGAAAAGCTATTAAGCTGCGTCAAATACTACCAGTAAAGCATAAACAACGCCAGGAATCCAGAAGATCAGGGTCAAGATAAGGCTGATCCAGAATTTGCTGTTGATGGTGCCTTCCTTAAGGTATACAGCCAATGGCGGTAATAAAATGGCCAGGATAGCCAGTAATACCTGGTCAGTCTCTGCGTCCTTGCCAGCCTTTTTATCAGCCTTGTATAGTTTAAACAATTTCTTGGCTTCTTTCAGGCGGGACCTCCTTTCACTGCGGGGCAGATTTTAAAATCCTTCATCGCATCCTTTACGGCATTGGGATCTGGTTCAGAACTGGCAGGTACTGTAGCGGGAACAGGCACAGAAGTGCTAGCCGCCATGCTTGCGGGTGTTACTGTACTAATCAGGATTAACAATGCAAGTAGGTAAATAATAAGTCTTTTCATAGTGATTAATTTTGGAATTTAATACTATGAATTTAACATATATTTTTGATTTCCAACCATGAATTAATTCCCCACCTCTTTGGTGTATTCATGATCAGGGTCAAAATTCAGGGCATAAATGCGCGGAACAGCGCCAGGGTACTTGCAGATCAAATCTTTTATAACTATCTTTCCTTATATCTCTAAAACCACCCAACCCTGATACGTTTTTATAAATTCAATCCTGCGAAATCGTCCGCTATCCAACCTTTTGGGCAGGCATTATTGCATTATTGGAACTTCCTTAAATCCATTGGTATTACCAATGCGATGGAGGAATACGAAAAACGCAGGTTAAGCATCTTTAATCAGCTTAACATTTTCAGTATGGTGGCTGGCCTGGTGTTAACCCTGGCCGGGCTTTTCAGTAATGACCATCTTCCCCCCTGGTATGGTATGTAGTATGCTCCCCGCTCGCCATCGGTATCATTATTTTATGGCTTACTTATGAGCAATACTATGAAGCCTCGCGACTCATCTATTTTAGCGTATATCCCATTGTTACTTGCCTGGTATACCTCGGTAAAGTAGATGCAGGTGTTTCTTTGTTCTTTATCCTGTATGGCGTGATGGCCGTTTTTCCTCCAAAAGTTTACCAGCATCGTATTTGCCTTTTGTTGGTCGGCTGCTTGTTACATCATCGCCGCCGTAATGCCGCATGATTATTATTTCCGCCTGGCTACCGTTAATTTCTGGCTATATGTATTCCACCATGTTACCGCCCTTGGCTTTATCTTCTATACCTTGTTCCTTATAAAAAAGAGAATGCTGATTACCAATTCAGCCTCCTCGGAAAAAGTAGGGAATTGCACCGGCGTAACCTGGAAATAGGCAAACAAAAACAGGTGATTGCTGAAAAGGCCGCTTTATTAGAACAGCAAACCCGGGAACTGACGGAGCTGAACCAGGTAAAGAACAAGTTGTTTTCGGTCATAGCGCATGATCTTAAAACGCCCATGTACGCATTACGCAACCTGTTTTACAACATGCAACGCTACAAACTATCTTCCCAGGAGATATTGGATATGGTGCCGGGCATTGCTACCGAAATGAACTATACCACCAGCTTAATGGAAAACCTGCTCCAATGGGCCAAAACACAGATGAAACACGCTACCGTGAATCCGGAGGTGCTCGATGTCCAAAGGATGGTTATTGAAGTATTACAACTATTACAACTACAAGCTGAAAATAAAGAAGTGTACCTGGAGTCAAAGTTGGATGAGCCGGTATATTGCTATGCCGATCGTGAAATGGTAAGCCTGGTACTGCGTAACCTGCTGTCCAATGCCATTAAATTCACCCCCAAACACGGTACCGTGTATGTGGGCGCTACTGAAAAATCCAGGCAAATTGAGGTATTTGTGCAGGATACAGGCATTGGCATGAGCCGGGAAAATATGCAGCGTATTTTTGGAGAGGCCTATTATACAACCAAGGGAACCAATCATGAAACCGGTACCGGCCTGGGCCTCAAACTTTGCAAGGAATTCCTGGCAAAGAATGGGGGCGATATCACTGTTGAAAGTGAACCAGGCAAGGGTAGTATATTCTCCTTTACCTTGCCACGTTATGATAACCAGGTAACCTAAAGAAGAGTGAATGCCTGGTACGTTAAAGAATAGCTTTTATACCCAAACCATAATAGTTCCTGTTGCCGGTGATGCTGTAATCTTTATCCTGGCCGGGGTTGCTGCAAGCAGCATATAATTCCAGCCCCTGGGTCTTTTTCAGAGGAAGTTTATAACCAACATATACGTTCTGTATGGAGATCGCCTCCTCCTTGCTTTCTCCGGGAATCATGGGAAGCAGATCAGGATTGAAGTAATAAACGATATCTATACCAGCAGAAATTTGCTTCCAGGAAATCCGGTTTACCCAACCGTCGGTCCAGCTTGTTTTATCGCTGTTGAGATCACCAGTTACGTTATGGTCAACATAATAGTTAATGGGGTCTACTGTTTTACTTTTTATACTGGTGGCATTAATGCCTGTGAGCCAGAACAGGGAGTTCTTATTCGGCAGTGTTGCATTGATCCCTAAATGATGCGTGGTTCCATTGACATTGGAAAAAATGTACCGGTAAGTTGATGGTGGTAAATAAGTCATCACCATGGCACGAAAATGCCGCCGTTCATACTGATAGTTTATTGATAACCGGTTATTAGACAGGCCCAAACGAGTGCCTGCCTGCAATGTCCAGTAAGCATGGTTCGGATCTGTGGTTGTGGGAGGAAAGTAGATACCGCCACCCACCGTATAAAATGGATTTACATCAGGGATGTATGTATTATTATTCAATGGAGTGGATACGTCTCCAAAGCTATTTGTTTGGGCATAAGAGGCAAAGAGCTTCAGACTGGTAGGATGATTCGGATCCGTCAGTCGAAAAACATCAACAGTGCTGGTGACAAAGGGAAAAATCCGCTTCACTTCCAGTACATTTCATTCCAGCTACTTCCTGCTGGAAAACCGTTATTATAGGTCATATAAGTTGACGTATAACGATCATCAAGATAACGGAACATAAAATGTACTGGGGTTCTATATGCCAGTTGTTAATCAGTACCCTGTGGTAGTTTATCCGGTCGCTGCGCAATACCTGTTGCATTTTGCGCGCTGCATTGTTCAATTGGTAAAGATCATCGCGGCCGGGATTGTCCCTTAACATATTTTTCTGATAGCCCTTCAGCTATACGGTGTCGATATAACGATTATTTAAATATCCTATTGAAGAAATCCTGCATATCCTTCCAGGAAGCAGTGTCAGCAGCTGCATTGTATTTAATGGGCATGTTAAAACGTTGTCCTGTTAGGGTTGCACCTGGGTTGGTAAAAGCGTGTTTCGCATCAGCATAGGCTTTAAATGTATAATCTGCTCCGATAGCATCCATTTGCTTTTTAAAGGCATCTACCTGTTCTTGTGGTACATAACTATCAGCAGCGCCATGACATACGAGGATCTTAGCTTTCAGCAGGTTTTTGTCTGCAGGTACTCCTCGCAGATCCCCATGGAAGCTCACAACGCCTGTCAGGGGGCTCCCATTTTGGCGGCATTTAATACCATCGAACCTCCAAAGCAATAACCAATGGCTGCAATTTTAGTGGTATCCGTCTGTGGATAGCTTTTCAGCTTATTCAGACCAGCCATGAAACGTGAACCTGCCAGGGCCGGATTGGTATAAAAAGGAGTAGCATATTTTTCTGCCAGGGCGGGACTATCTGCTACAACGCCATTCCCGTACATATCAGCTACCAGTGCTATATAACCCAGGTTGGCCAGTTGCCGTGCCCGCATTTTAGGATATTCTGTCAACCCCCACCATTCCGGTATGACCAATACAGCAGGGCGCCTGGCCGTATCATTTTCATTATAAGCCACAAAACCAATCAGTTTGGCGGTATCGGCAGTATAATTGGCAGCTTCTTCCTTGATGAGTACTGGCTCGGTTTTAGCGCCTGCTGCATCATGCTGGGCTGGCTGGTCATTACAACCTACCAGGAAATGATTCGCTATCAGTAGGGTTAGCAATAAAGAAACATATTTCATAATTGAGCTGATTTTGATGGTTAATTGGTTTTTGGGGCCCTGAAGTTCGTCTAAAAGTTAAATATCCCCTTCCTTTTATCCGTATTTGGTCAATACTTAACTATAATTATTATGCCTGTTTGATCCCTAGCACCCAAATCAACTAATCCTTATCTTTGCGCCCTTATGACACAAGAATCAATCAAGGCTATGAGGGACCGTGTGGTGGTCCTGAGGAGGTTTCTTTGACGTCGATAACAGACGTGATAAGATAAACCAGGATAAACAATTGTCTTTATCTCCCGGCTTTTGGGACGATAATAAACGCGCTACCGAGATCCTCAAGAACATTAAGCTGAATGAGTACTGGGTAAAACTATATGAGCAATCCGAAGCTTCTGTAGAGGATTTTGCTGTGCTTTTCGATTTTTGGAAAGCCGCCGAAGCCTCTGAGGAAGAAACCCGGGAAGCCTATCAGAAATCCCTGCAACAGCTCGAAGAGGCGGAGTTTAAAAGTACCCTGAATCAACCCGAAGATGAATTGCCCGGCGTATTGCAGATCAATAGCGGCGCTGGCGGTACGGAAAGTCAGGACTGGGCCGAAATGCTGGCCCGGATGTACCGTATGTATGGGGAAAAGCAAGGTTGGTCGGTCACTGAGCTCGACTGGCAGGATGGCGATGGAGCCGGCGTTAAAAGCGCTACCCTTCAGTTTGATGGTCCCTTTGCCTATGGCTTCCTGAAAGCCGAAAGCGGGGTACACCGCCTGGTTAGAATTTCTCCTTTTGACTCCAATGCCCGCCGTCATACTTCCTTTGCCTCGGTGTATGTATACCCCCTGGTGGATGATAGTATTGAAGTGGCTGTTAATCCCGCCGACCTGGAATGGGAGTTTTACCGCAGTGGTGGTAAGGGTGGTCAAAACGTAAACAAGGTAGAAACGGCCGTACGCCTGAAACATATTCCCAGCGGCATCATCGTTGAATGTCAGAAAGCCCGTACCCAGGGCGAAAACCGGGAAATGGCCTTGCAGATGCTGAAAAGCCGTTTGTATGAAGAGGAAATGCGTAAGCGGGAGGCCCTGAAAAATGCAGCCAATGCCAATAAGAAGAAGATAGAGTGGGGTAGCCAGATACGCAGCTATGTTTTCCATCCCTATAAGATGATCAAGGATCACCGTACCGATTTTGAAGTAGGTAATGTGCAGCCCGTCATGGATGGCGAATTAGATGGCTTCATCAAAGCTTACCTCATGATGGAGAAAGAAACACAGAGTTAATTCATGAAAAATCTACTATAATAAACTACTTGAACTATGAGCTTAGGTTATTTTTCCTATCCAATCCCTGTTAATGAGCCTGTACTCAATTATGGCCCCGGTTCACCGGAAAAGAAAAGGCTGAAAGAAGTATTGGCTGAATTGAAGAGCCAGGAAGCCGATATACCCATGTACATAGGCGGTAAAGAAGTGCGTACCGGTAAAAAGTAGCCATTCACCCTCCCCATGAAATAGCTCATACACTTGGCTATTTCCATGCTGGTGAAGAACAACATATTACACAGGCTATTGACGCAGCCCTGGCTGTTAAAGACAGCTGGGCAGCTATGAGCTGGGAAAACCGCGCCAATATATTCCTCAAGGCAGCTGATCTTATTGCTACCAAATACCGCCCCTATATGAATGGTACTACCATGCTGGGGCAAAGTAAGAATGCTTACCAGGCTGAGATCGACAGCGCCTGCGAGATCATCGATTTCCTGCGATTCAATGTTCACTTCTTAAGTGAGATCTATAAACAACAACCCATTAGTGGCCCCGGCATTCATAACCGGCTCGAATTTCGGCCGCTCGAAGGTTTTGTATTGGCTATAACGCCTTTCAATTTCACCGCTATCGGTGGCAACCTGCCTACCTCTGCTGCCATGTGTGGTAATGTGGTGGTTTGGAAACCCGCCAATACCCAAATCTATTCAGCACAGATGTTTATGCGTATTATGCAGGAAGCTGGCTTGCCCGATGGCGTCATCAACCTGGTATATGTTGATGGTCCTACCTTAGGTAAAGTATGTTTTGGCCACCGCGAATTTGCCGGTGTACATTTTACCGGATCTACAGGCGTATTCAACAATATGTGGGAAACCATTGGGAAAAACATGGCTTCCTATCGCTCTTATCCAAGGATAGTGGGTGAAACTGGCGGGAAAGATTTTGTGGTAGCCCATAAGAGCGCCCTTCCTGATGCCGTAGTAACTGCATTGTTACGTGGTGCTTTTGAATTCCAGGGTCAAAAATGTTCAGCCGCTTCCCGTGCTTACATCCCTTCTAATATAGCTGCTGAAGTAAAGCAAAAGCTTATTGAGGGATTGAAGAGCTTTAAAATTGGTACGGTAGAAGATTTTACCAACTTTGTAAATGCCGTGATCGATGAAAAAAGCTTTGATAAGATCAAATCGTATATCGACAATGCCAAAGCCGATAAGAAAGCCGAAATATGGGTAGGAGGCGATTGTGATAAGTCGAAAGGCTATTTTATTCAACCTACCATTATTGAAGCTAAAGACCCTCAATACGTAACCATGTGCGAAGAGATCTTTGGACCTGTACTAACAGTATATGTATACGATGCTGAAAAATTCACGGAGACCCTGGACCTGGTAAACAATACCTCTCCCTATGCGCTTACTGGTTCTATCATTGCGCAAGACAGGGCTGCGGTAGAACAGGCCACCAATCAATTGAGGAATGCTGCTGGTAATTTCTATATTAATGACAAGCCCACTGGTGCTGTAGTAGGTCAACAACCATTTGGCGGCGCCCGCGCTTCAGGCACCAATGATAAAGCAGGTTCCATTCTAAATCTTTATCGCTGGTTAAGTGCCAGAACCATTAAAGAAACATTCAATCCTCCTACCGACTATCGGTATTCATTCCTGGCAGAAGCATAACCGTCAGGTTTTGATACAACTTAAGGCAAATAAGTTGAGAGGCTGTACCTCCAGGTACAGCTTTTTGTTGCTTGTACTCCCGGGAATCCAATGAACGTATATGTTGTGGGTTTGTTTTCTTATAGTTTTGCGCATCATATTTCAAATCACTCCGGTGAAAAGTCCGGAAAAACTAAAAGTCATGAAAAAAAAATTCTTATTGATTGTATGTGCTGGTTCTTTTCTTATTGGGCAGGCACAAATTAAGCTCGGTGTTAAAAGTGGATCTAACGTTGGCTAACGTCGCTGGAAATGGGAAGAATAATGACATGAAACTAAGTTTTCATGTAGGAGGTTTTGCCAATATTCCCTTGGTGGAAAGCTTTAGTTTGCAGCCCGAATTGGTATTCTCCAGGCAGGGTGCAAAGTTTGAAGATGAAGGGGAGGATACCAAGCTGCGTCTTAATTACCTGAAGGTACCTGTATTGGGACTGTATAACCATTCTTCAGGTTTTTATGCTGAGACGGGTCCTCAATTGGGTTTTTTAATAAATGCCAAAGTGAAGGAAGATGGCCGTGTTCACAGCGTTAACAGTGCTTACAAATCAGTAGATATATCCTGGGGATTTGGCGCTGGTTTTAATTTTACCACCAGGCAAGTGTAGGCCTTCGGTACAATTTGGGCTTAACCGATGTATCCGGCTATGCCGGCAAAGTACGTAACAGCGTATTACAGATCGGGGTTGCTTATTCCCTTGGATCATTCTAATGTACAGGCCCTGGTGGCCTAAACATATTCTTTAGGAGAAAACCACTGTCATTGGCAGTGGTTTTCTTACTTTTATGGAAATTTTTCTTTTTAGGCACCGGGCTGTCCGTCAGCTGGCTTTGAGGAGAATAATAATATTTACATGAAAACGGTATTGAACGAACAGCAGCTGGCTATAACCATCAAGCGCCTGGGCCACCAGATACTGGAAAACCACGTAAACCTGGAGAATACGGTGCTGATAGGCATTCAGCCCCGGGGTATTTTCGTTTCCGATCAGATCGTGCGTGAAATACGTGAATTGGTTCCGCCGGAACTGGTAAAATATGGCAAACTGGACATTACCTTTTACCGTGATGATATCCGCGGTTCCCTCCACGCACCCAACCATACAGATATCCCCTTTAGCATTGAAAATAAGAATGTAGTGATCATTGATGATGTACTGTATACCGGACGTACCATCAGGGCTGCTCTGGATGCATTAATGGGCTTCGGACGCCCCGCCAAAGTGGAGTTGTGCATCCTCATCGACCGCCGTTTCAGCCGTCAACTCCCTATTCAGGCTGATTATGTAGGGAAATCCATTGATTCCATCGTATCGCAGAAAGTAAAAGTATTTTGGAAAGAAAAGGATGGAAAAGAAGAGGTTGTATTACTCTAAGATGTTAGTAATCTGTGCGATACCTTATTTTGTACCTTATTGTATTTTGCCCTAATTTTGCTGCCCGACATGCAACTTTCAGTTAAACATCTGCTCGGCATCAGGGATCTTACCCCACAAGACATCCAGCTTATCTTAGATACTGCTACGGAATTCAAAGAGGTATTGCAGAGACCCATCAAAAAGTCCCTTCCTGCGGGATGTGACCATCGTGAATCTCTTCTACGAGAACTCTACCCGCACCCGGATATCGTTTGAATTGGCTGAAAAACGTCTTAGCGCCGATACCATTAATTTTACCGCCAGCGGCTCCTCTGTTTCCAAGGGTGAAACCTTATTGGATACAGTCAACAATATATTATCCATGAAAGTGGATATGGTGGTGATGAGGCATAGCGCCAGTGGCGCCCCCATTTCCTGGCCAAACATATCCCAGCCGCCATCATCAATGCCGGCGATGGAATCAATGAACATCCTACACAGGGATTACTCGATGCCTTTTCCATACGCGAAAAACTGGGTAAGCTGGAAGGCCTGAAAGTTGCCATTATTGGCGATATCATGCACTCCCGCGTTGCCATGAGCAATATTTACCTGCTTAAGAAAATGGGTGCCGAGATCATGGTGGCTGGCCCCCACACTAATACCCAAGTATATTAAAGAGGCCTTTGATGTACGTGTTGAATACAACCTGCGAAAAGCATTGAGTGGTGTGATGTAGCCAACGTCTTGCGTATTCAGTTGGAAAGACAAAACCAGGTACTTTTTTTCGTCTCTTCGCGAATACAGCCTGGCTTACGGTATCAATAAACAATTACTGGATAGCCTTAATAAAGAAGTAGTGATCATGCACCCAGGCCCTATCAATCGAGGCGTGGAACTGGATAGTGATGCAGCAGATAGTAAGCAATCTATTATCCTGCAACAGGTGGAAAATGGCGTAGCTGTTCGTATGGCTGCTCTATACCTCCTTTCAGGCGGAAGAGGAAGCATGAATTGAGGATAATGCACAATGTTCTCTGTATCTTGCCTTTCAAGCCTTGTTCCTTAAAATCTTCTTATGCAACGAATTGCTTTATTTCCCGGAACTTTTGATCCCATTACCATTGGTCACCTGGATATTATTAACCGGGCCCTGCCTTTGTTTGACAAACTCGTTATTGGTATTGGACGCAACATCAATAAAACCCCATGTTTTCTGATGAGCAGCGTATTAACTGGATCCAGGAAATCTATAAAGACAATTCAAAAGTAAGTGCTGTATTGTATGAAGGCCTTACCGTGAATTGCTGCCAGAAAGTAGGCGCCAACTTCATTTTGCGCGGTATCCGGTACGTCAATGATTTTGAATACGAAAAGGCCATTGCTGATATGAACCGCAGCCTGGACACTAATATTGAAACTATTTTTCTTACCTGCCTTCCTCAATTTACTTCTGTAGCTTCTACCCTGGTAAGGGATGTATTGAGAAATGGTGGTGATGTGATGAAATTCCTTCCCGATGTAGTAGCCAAATCCCTGGAGCAAAGAAAGAAATACGAGATCTGATTTACGACCCACGATTCACAATATGATCTGGTTTCACAAATCCATAGAAGTCCACGATATTCAGCCCCTCTGCAAGGGTACCATTGCAGAGCAAATTGGTATTGAATTTACGGAAGTAGGCCCTGACTTCTTAAAGGACGCATGCCCGTAGATCATCGCACCCAACAGCCTTATGGTTTATTGCACGGTGGTTCTTCCTGCGTATTAGCCGAGACTTTGGGTAGTATTGCATCGGCCTTAGTGATCGATCAGGAAAAGTTTATTTGCGTTGGGTTGGAAATAAATGCCAACCATATTCGAGGTGTACGGGAAGGTTTTGTTATCGGTACTACCACCCCCATTCATATTGGTGCTTCCACCCATGTTTGGGATATCAGGATACAGGATGAAAGGAATAAACTGATATGTATTAGCCGTCTTACTGTTGCTGTTTTACCTAAGCGATAAAGCCTTATGAAGGCTCCCTCTTTTAGGCTACTCTTATCTACAACAAACTGTACTGCGCAACGTACACAAAACAATGATTTTGATTCAGGGCAATAAGAAACCACCTTTCTGAAGTACATCAATAATAGAGGGGAAAGTGTTTTTTACATATTCTTTCACGGTACCTGCGGGTACCCATTTTAAAGCGGTGATCTGCTCTTCAGATTGCGGTACAAGCGGTTGTTGGCCTGGTGCTTTCATTAAATACCAGTGCGACTCCTTTAAGATATGCTTGCCGCTTTCGTCATAAGTATGATAGGTTATCAGCAAAGGCTGTTCAATATATACATTGGTAAGGCCGGTTTCCTCTTGTACTTCACGAACAGCACAGGTTTCCAGTGATTCTCCGGAATCCAGTTTCCCTTTGGGTAGGTCCCATTTACCCCGGCGCAACATCATTAATACTTCACCTGCATCATTCAAAACCAGCCCACCGGCAGCCTTTACCAGCGTAAACTTTTTGCGAAATGTCTTTTCCAGTTCTTTAAGATTTGAGTGGACAAAGATACCGGCATGTATTTTCTCCTGCCTCATTTCATGGATCATGGAATTAACTCCCGGGGTGGAGTATTCATCGATCAATATCGCATCATCATGATGGGCATATGGCTCAATATCGGGCGTTATTTCATCCGTTAGGAACAAAGGTTTATCGTTGAAGTAGATCTTGATGTGCATAAATAATTTTCCATTTTCCCGGTTCAACCGCCAATTTCGCCGGACTGAATAAAATCACTCTATGTCCCAGAACGAAAAAGCAGTAGCCGAAAAGCTACTACAAATTAATGCTATTAAATTAAATCCCGGAGAACCTTTTACCTGGGCTTCCGGTTGGAAAAGCCCTATTTATTGCGATAATCGGAAGGTATTGTCTTTTCCTTATATCCGTGATTTCATTAAATCGGAAATGTGCAATGTGATCTTCGGGCAGTTTCCTGAAGCAGATATGCTGGCTGGTGTAGCTACTGCTGGTATTGCCTGGGGAGCTATGGCAGCTGATCAGTTGAAACTACCCTATATATATGTACGTCCCAAGCCAAAAGAACATGGCCTTGGTAACCAGATAGAAGGATTTTATACATCCGGACAAAAAGTAGTTGTTATTGAAGACCTGGTATCTACCGGCAAAAGTAGCCTCCAGGTGGTAGATGTATTGAAATCCGCAGGATTGGAGGTTATTGGGATGGTTTCGATATTTTCTTATGGCTTTCCGGTGGCTGCTGCGGCTTTAGAGAAAGCGGCTATCACTTACCATTCACTTACCAATTATCCCGTTCTCATTGATCTGGCTATTGAAAAAGGATTGGTATCTGCCGATCAGCAGACGGTTTTGTTAAACTGGAGCCAGGACCCTGGCAACTGGACTGGGAAATAGCTATATTTGAGAAAACTATGTCTGTATGAAGAAGCTATTTCTATTGGCTGTTGCTATTACTGGCATCCTGACCGCAGGATTTGGACAAGTTAAAAAGGTGTCCAGACAGTCACTATTAAAACCCCTACCGTTCAGTGCGAAAGCTGCAAAAAGCGCATTGAGGAATTCATGAAACGCGAAGACGGCGTGCAAAAAGTAAATGTGGACTTCAAAAAGAAGGTGACCAAGGTTACCTTTATTTCCGAACGCACCAATATCGAAAACGTTAAGACCGCCATTGCCAATGCAGGTTATGATGCAGATGATGTAACAGCTGATGCAGAAGCTTACAAAAAGCTGCCCAAATGCTGTAAAAAGACGGAAGACGGCGGTGGTATGGATCATTAAAACGCTACTAAAAGACCTTCACCAATAGGTTGGAACGACCATTTTCTACCGGAAGATGGTCGTTTTTTTATGCCTTGGCTCCATCCCGGAAAATCCACGCCAGGAGCATGTTGCAGGCTTAAACACCAGGTCAAAGAGCTGTGGGCGATTTTATCCAGGATCAACGCCCGTCTTGGGTTCAAAATCAAACCTTCTGTCACCGGATGAAAGGTTGAACCTAACAATTTCATTCCCTTTACAGGTACTGCCGTTAGGAGAGGGTTAGCAGGTTCGCTCTTCCCACTGTACCCAAGCGAAATCTCCTTTGGCAGTGACTGATACAGCAAATGTACATCAGCTTCCACAACGGATTCTCAAAAATGAGTTGGTCTTCTCGAAAACCTGGGACGAATGCATAATGTATTGGGACGAACAGCATTTTCTCCTCGAAAACCCTTTCCAATCAGGGACGGACCGTGGAAATACCTGGGACGAACAGCGAATGTTCTGGGACGAAGAACAGAGTTGACACCTTTTCTCCTCATTGGGTCCTCTTTGCTTCCTCGATTCCTTCTCTTTGCCTCCTCGGGGCCCGGGGAGGCAAAGAGGACCCAAAGAGAAGGATGTGTGGAATCATCGAGGTACCATTGAGGCCAACCCAAAGACACGCAAAGCCGGGCGTCTATGTCCTATTCTGTTTGCCTTCTCATTGGTCAAAGTTGCCCGAATGGGAGACGCAAGTAGGTTTCTTTGGCCCAGTTCAGGTGGTCATACTTGCCCGGAAACCGGGCACTTGGCATTCTAATTTTTTGCATCCGGCATAAGTCTTAAATGACCTATGTTGAGCTGGTCAAACTTGCCTGCGTGAGGCTGGTAATTTAAAGGCTGGATCAGTCAATATGCAAGGAAAAATGCAGAGAATTTCGCCCGGTGTAAACCTCCTTGTATTGGGCAAAAAGACCTTTTTCGACCTCTTTCAAATAGGTCATACTTGCCTGGGGACGGAAGGTTGGTAGACAGATTTTTCGTATTCAGAATAAGGCATAAATGACCGGTCGTCAACTCTATGCTGACTGTCAAAAATGCCTGACTTTGGGGAGTTAGGTGCTCAGTTTCCTGCTACCGAAATATGGCGTAAATGACCTCCTGGATGTTCTGGCGGGCCAGTCAAAATTGCCCTTGGAGGGGTAAGGTGGGAGGCAGGTTTTCAACGCTTAAAAGTAAGGCTTAAATGACCTCCGGGGAGCCGCCGTCAGGGGTGTCAAAATTACCCGGAGGCAGGAGGATTATAGCTGGATTTACTGCTTCAGTAACAAGGCTTTAATGACCTATGTTTGATTGCTTTAGATTAGTCAAACTTGTCCAGGTGATGCAGTAGTTTAACGGCCGTAGCATCAAATATTTGGGGAGAAGTACAGGATAATTCGTTCTACGCAAATCTAGTCGTATTGGTCAAAAACGACCTTTCAACCCCCTTCCGGATAGGTCATACTTGCCCGGAGGGTGGAAGGTTTGTGGACAGATTTCTTGTATTTGAAATAAGGCGTAAATGACCGGAAGACAGCTCTTTCTTGGCTGCCAAGTATGCCCAATTGTAGGGAGTTAGGCCGAAGGTTTTTCCTATTAAAATATGGCGTAAATGACTTTCTAGATGCGCTGTTATATTAGTCAAAATTGTCCGGGGATAGGTAAGGTAAAGGCAGGCTTTCAACGCTTAAGAGTAAGGCTTAAATGACCACGCGGAGGCCTCGGTCTAGGGTGTCAAAATTACCCGGAGGCAGGAGGATTATAGCTGGATTTACTGCTTCAGTAACAAGGCTTTAATGACCTATGTTTGATTGCTTTAGATTAGTCAAACTTGTCCAGGTGATGCAGTAGTATAACGGCCGCAGGATCAAGTATTCAAGGAGAACTACAGGATATTTTACTCTACGCAAATCTAATTGTGTTGGTCAAAGACGACCTTTTCCGGCTTCTTCCCGAAAGGTCATACTTGCCCGAAGGGTAGAAGCGTTTTAGGCAGATTTTCCCTATAAGGAATGAGGCATAAATGACCTGTCTGGCGCCTCCCTCTGTCTCTCAAATATGCCCGTTGCTTTGCGGAGTAAGGTAGATTTCTCTTTTAAAAACAAGGCTTAAATACCTTGCCCTGGCCTACTTGAATTGGACAAACTTGCCCTGATCCTGAGGCGGGGATATGGCCTGCAGGAGTCAATATTGGGAGTGGCTTGCTGTAAAATTTCCTCTGTCCAAGGCAAAATGAGCTGGTCAAAAATGACCATTTTTAGTAGTATTCCTTCTGTCATAATTGACCAGTGGAAGACGATTGATCGGCTGACTTTTAGCGCCTGCAGTACGGCAAAAATGACTGCCCGGGTTTGACTTTGGGATAGCAAAAATGACCTTCCACCGCCGGTTCATTTTCCCCGAGTTTCCGCAGAACTGTGTTTGTTTAGCCTGGTAAAGCGAGGGTGTTGGACGGCAAAAATGACCTCCTATTTGTTCGATAAGGAGAGTATAATTGGCCGAAAAAGGCCAGATCCTGGGCAATTTGTTTCGGATAGAAAGAGTCAAAATTGTCCCTTCTGCTTTCTTTTTGGAAAGGTCAAATAAGCCCTCTTAAAGGAGCTTCAAAATGGGTCACTCCTGGAAAAAAACAACAAAAAATGGAAAAAGTCAGCAAAACTGCCTACGCCTTGGGTGTCAAAGATGACCTTTTGAAGTCGGTAAATGAGTCGGAATAGCCCGTTTTTGACGGCGCTTTAGTGAAGGGAGAATTACAGAATTTCAGCATATTGGGCTTGTTTATGCCTCGATCCAGGTTGCAGCAGGTAGTCAAAAACGACCTTTTGCAAGTGTGAGTTAGAAGTCAAAATTGACCGGTAGAGTTGGCCTTTCTATCAGCCCTTGATCGAAATTTTTGATTATCGGCGATCCAAATTGCCCCTTTTCCAGCGGGCAAATTTGACCTATCAAGGAAATTGTCAAATACCTTTATATTCCCTTTTGAGCGTAGAACCAATTTTCAAAGCTCTTTTAGTGAGGTCAAAATTGTCCGTTTTTGGCTGATTTGTTTCCTGCATTAGAATGGTCAAAAATGCCCTTTTGAGGTATTTAATTGTAGCGGGAAAAATGGCTTTTTCGACCATTTTTACTGTTCCCACCATGCTCCTAATCCTGGGTATGAGAAAATAAGTAGGGCAAAATTGACCGCCCATGCTATCATTTTTCTTCGCTTGCTATACTGAAAGAGACCGGATCCATGTCCTGGGCAAATGTCAAAAAAGACCGTAATTCGGCGCCCTTATTGGGGAATGAATTGAGGAAGGATTGAGTAACCTTCAAATATCGCCCCGGAATTGGGTGACCTGTGAATGTCAAAAGACCGGATTAGGCCCACTCAAGCAGGTGCCTTTAAGAGCCCGAAATCATAAAAATCAGACTATCTGCACGCGCTAACTCAAGCCCAAAATGACATAAATGGTTAAAAGTAAAATGGGCCATTCTGAAAAGAATGACCCATTTTAATAATGTGCATATATATAATAAGTGTCGTTGGGATTGAGATATTGGGTAAGCCAATAATAAAACATCAATTGAACGAAAAATGATATGACCGGTTAATTAGCTGTATATGTCTTTTATGACCTGCTGACAACCCCTTTTTATTTCTCTCCATCAGGTCATTTTATACCGGTGACTGGAAGTTTCAGAATTGCAATTTTGCTTCCCTTCATATTTTATGGGGTAATTGATAAAAATTCCACCCCTTCCGATCCTGGCTTTGCCGTCCAACTTGATGAGTACTTCATCCTGACCACCCCCTAAAGTTTGGATTAAACTCATGGCTGTTGTTGACATATTGACAGTCAAAACAACCGGTAAATAGAAGGTATCCTTCCGCGGAATCTTGATGGTAGAATCCAAAATGCTGTGCCCAAAAAAGTTGCTGTTGACATAAACATCCACCTCGGCCCGCTTCATGGTGACCGGATATTTATTGGGATTATAGTATCCCACTTCGGCCGAAACCGTCGATTCCTTCAGGCCAAATTTGACCACTTTAATGTTCCGTACACCCAGGTAATCGAACCCCGTGGGCTTGGCGCAGGCCAACAAGAGGATAGGGAATAGGCCTATTAGAAGCGTTTTTTTCATGTCTATTTTTTGTGGACACAAAGTAGGGCATAAATTTTTCCTGCCAAAAACAGGGTTGTACATTTATGAGAATCTTTGCTAAAAAGTTTAGAGATGCTTAGCCAAATCCAGGGTGAAAGTATTCAAAATCAACAGCTAATTTGTTTAGTTTACTATTTATTGTTTAGTTAACTAATTCCAAACCTTTTATCGCCTGTTATTTTGAATTTTTATGATGGATAAAATGTGCTTAAAAAGCTTGTTTGAACAGAATTTTCCAACCTCCTTAAACAGTACTTCTTAGTTTATGCGTATGGATAGTATAGTAATTGAAAGTCAATATTTTGCACCAGTTATATTCTATAATAAGGCAAATAATTTTTTACATATTGAGTTTGACATATATGAGAACTGGCAAAAATGAGTTTTCGGAACAGGTGTACCCTCGCGGGCTCCAACGGGCCGGTTAGCCTTAGCATTCCCTGGAAGATGGACGTGGTCAGCGGAGGTTGATGAAGGATGTGCGGATCGCCAACCGGTACCCCTGGCAATCGCAACATTGGAAAACGATCGTGTCTTGTTATAACCGGTCGCCCTGGTTTGAATTTTACCGGGATGAGTTGGAAGTCTTGTTCCAAAAGCCGGTCAACTTTCTAGTCGATTGGAACCTGGCCTGTTGGGATTGGACACTCAAAAAATGGGAATGGAAGTTTCAACTGGCACTACCAAGCAGTATTTGGCCAACTACGATATGACAAAATGGCTGGACTTAAGAAGCCAGTTATTACCCAAATCTATCATGGATAATTACCCCGATCCAATCGTTTATCCGCAGGTTTTTGAGGACCGAACGGGCTTCATTGCACATTGCTCCATTTTGGACTTGATTTTCTGTGAGGGCAAAAATGCCCGGTTGGTGTTGTCCAGGCATGCTGACTGATGGGAAAAGAAGTTGACAGTGGGGGCTTTTTTGATGGTCAAAGTAGGGAGGTATTTGCAGCATTTCTACCCGCTTATTTTGTATTCTTTTTTTTATAATGCATTCAGGCAGCACCTAAAATACCCAGTTAAAACAACTAAGGGCAGGCGTTATTTTCTTATATTGCAAGAACACCCTTCCTCCTAAAATGGAGGGACTTAATGAGAAAAATTACACTGCTTATTTGCCTTATCTTTTCAATCACCTTATCCTGGTCGCAAGATTTTACGAACAAGGGTAAGGAATTTTGGCTGGGCTATGGCAATCACCAGCAGATGTATGCCGACCGGAATAACCAACCAGGCATGGATGTTTATATTACGTCGGATGTTAATACAGATGGCATTCTCGAACTTCCTGGATTAGGCATCTCTCAGCCCTATACAGTCATTGCCAATCAAACAACAAGAATCACCATCTCTTCCAGTGCCTTTTTAGATGCTGAAGGAATTTCAGACAGGGGAATCCATATTACTGCGATGAAGCCGGTTGTGGTTTATGCGCATATTTATTTTGCATCCGTTTCAGGCGCTTCTCTTTGTTTGCCCGTTGCTACCCTTGGCAGGGAGTACTATTCCGTTAATTACAAGCAGGAGGCTCAATCCAATGTGAACCTCAATTCCTACTCTTGGTTTTTTGTAGTGGCTACCGAGGACAATACGGAAATAGAAGTGAAGCCTTCGGCTAATACCCAGACCATGACGGCCGGCCAAACCTATACACGCACTTTACAAAAGGCCAGGTATTTAATGTGCTGGCAAGTACAGACCTTACCGGTTCTACCATAAAGTCGGTAAACAATGGGGCAGGCTGTAAAAAATTGCCGTGTTCTGTGGCAGCGGTCGTATTGGTATTGGTTGCGTTCCTGGCGGCGTCAGCTCCTCCGATAATCTCTTTCAACAAATGTATCCTTCCAGCACCTGGGGCAAAAGTACCTGACCGTTCCCAGCAGTACCCGGCCCTTGAATTTTTACCGCATCATCAGACCCGATGCTACGGCGGTGGTGAAGAAGGATGGGGCCGTCATTCCTGCCGGCAATTTCACCAATAATTTTTACTTCCAGTTTTCAGATGCGGTTCCCCACGTCATAGAATCTGATAAGCCCATCCTGGTGGCTCAGTATTTTACCACCCAGGATTGTGGAGAGGCAACAGGCAATGGTGATCCTGAAATGATCTACCTCAGTCCGGTGGAGCAAACGATCAACAAGGTTACCCTGGCTTCCATGCGTTTGATCAATAATATCAGCAATGCCCATTTCATTAATGCGGTGGTGAAGAACAGTCCGGCGGCGATCAACACTTTTAAGGTTGATGGGCAATCCTATGCCACCAGTTTTGTGCCACATCCGGTTGACCCTACCTATGCTTATGCCCAGATCCAGGTGAATGGACCTACTACGCATACGATCACTTGCGACACTCCCTTCAATGCCATCGCCTATGGATTTAGCCGAACGGAATCTTATGGCTATTCGGCTGGCAGTAACCTGAAGGACCTGTACCAATTTGTGTCGGTCCAAAATGATTACAGCATTGTTCATTTCCCGGCCGGCTGTAAGAACACGCCGTTCCGGCTGTCCATGACGTTCCCCTACCAGCCCACAGAGATCAAATGGATATTTGGAACAGCACTCAACGCAATGGGTTTTACTGATGTGACCATTGCATCACCGGTGCCCGATTCAACCTGGGTGGTCGATGGCCGGACGCTTTACCGGTATAAGCTGCCGCTTCAATATACTGTGGGCACACCCGGCACGTACCCCATCAGCATCAAAGCCAATAATCCCACGGCCGATGGTTGTAATGGGGAGCAGCAAATAGATTATGACCTGGAGATCTTTGAACGCCCCAAGGCTGACTTTCTCTTTACTCCAAAATGCCTGGGCGACCTGTTGACCTTTACGGATAAGATTGATGGGCAGGGGCGTGAAGTTTTTAAATGGTTCTGGAATTTTGATGATGGCAATAGCAGCACCCTCAAAGACGCTACGCATACCTATGCTACAGCGAAGATGTATAAAGTAAAGCATTGGGGAATTACGGACGTAGGATGCCTGTCAGATACGGCGGAGAAAGTGGTGGAGGTGTCGGCCCTTCCCTGGCCAATTTTAGCATCTCGCCCATCCATTGCCAAGACTCGGCCATGACCTTTACCAATCTGTCAACTGTAGTGGGCGGTACAATGGCTAAATGGACCTGGAACTTCGGCGATAATAGTACGGCTGCCATGACCAATGGAAACCCAATTACCCACACCTATACCACACCCGGCAATTATACCATTGGCCTGGTGGTAGAAACTACTTTTGGTTGTAAGAGTACAACCTTTGAATTGCCGGTGACGATCCATCCAAAACCGGCCGTTGATTTCAGTCTTCCCGGGACGGTTTGTTTGCCTGCAGGTAATGCCAACTTTGCCAGCATGTCGACGATTGCGGATGGCACACAAAACCTCTTTACCTACCTGTGGGATTTTGGGGATGGTCAGACTGCCACAGGCAGCAATCCGCCTCACCAGTTTACAGGGGTGGGACCTTATGATGTGAAGCTCACGGTTACTTCCAGCAACCAATGTGTAGGCAGCAGGATAAAAACGGTCAATACAATTTATCCGCAGCCCAAAGCTGATTTTACGGTGAGTGGTGAAGTATGCCTGGCGGCACCGATCCAATTCACAGATAAAAGTGATGGCAAGGGCAGTGCTGTTACGGAATGGCATTGGAATTTTGGGAACACGCAAACTTCCAACCAGGCCAATAACACAATTACCTATGCACTGGCTGATACTTTTGAGGTAACGCTGTCGGTGGTGACGGATAAAGGGTGTCCATCTGATATGGCAAGCAGGCAGGCCATTGTGCATCCGCTTCCGGTAGCCGTCTTTACGGTGGCAGCGCCTACCTGTGAAGGTGCGCCGGTGAGTTTTACGGATGCTTCAATTGCCAATGCCGGCACCCTTTCCAATTGGCAATGGTCGTTTGGCAATGGCAATACCTCCACGGCCCCCAATCCCACTAATACATATGCCAGTGCCAATACCTATACGGCCAGCCTGGTGGTGCAGAGTAGTAAAGGTTGTGTGAGCCAGTTGGCCTCCCAGGCAGTAGTAATACATCCTATGCCTGTACCAGGTTTTACGGCTCCGGAAGTCTGTTTACTCGACCTGGTGCAGTTTACCAATACCAGTTCTATTGCGGATAAAAGTCAGGCCCAGTTTATCTATAACTGGAACTTCGGCAATGGCAATACTTCCACGCAGACCAACCCTCAACTCAATTATGGTACGGCGGGCAATTATACGGTAAGCCTGGCGGTAACTTCCAGGGACGGATGTACCAAGTCGATTACCCATCCTTTAGCCGTGAATGGCGATGTGCGCAGGGGGCCTTTATGGTTGATGACGCGGCGGCGCTTTGCGTCAATAAAGCGGTGCAGATACGGGATAATTCGGAGGTGGTATCGGGTAAGCTGGTGAAAATTGAGATCTATTGGGATTATACAGGCGATCCTACCATCAAAACAGTGGATGAAGATCCGGTGATTGGTAAGACCTATACGCATAAGTATCCCGACTTTGGCAGTCCGCTACCCGTACGCACCAGGTGCGTTATATCGCTTATTCGGGCGAGATCTGCTTTGAAACGGATGTACAGACCATTATGCTCAAGGCAAGCCCGCAAGTTGAATTTAAGGCCTTACAGGCCGTTTGTGAAGAGATAAAACCATTCCCGATCAATACAGCCAGGGAGGTATTCGGATTTAGTGGCACAGGTAGTATCAGCGGGCCGGGTATGGCTGCTGATGGTATTACTTTCGATCCGCATGCTGCTAAACCGGGCTTGCATACTTTACGATATGAATTTATGGCCAATAATGGTTGTTCGGCCTCCATGGATCAAACCATCCGGGTAAATGCCACACCTATCGTGAATGCCGGCCCTGATAAAGGTATACTGGAAGGTGGTTTTGCAGTTCTGAATGGACAGTCTACGGGGTCCGGCCTGCATTACTTATGGACGCCGGCGCTCGGCCTGGATGCTCCTACAAAGGCTACACCACGGGTGAGCCCTTTGGAAGATATGACCTATACCCTGAAGGTGGTTACGGGCGATGGCTGTTCGGATAGTGACCAGGTATTTGTAAAAGTGCTGAAAAACCTCATTGTGCCCAATACATTTACGCCCAATGGCGACAAGATCAACGATACCTGGAAAATATTGTACCTGGAGTCATATCCTGGTTGTACAGTAGATGTATACAACCGTTATGGGCAGCGTGTATTCACCTCCATAGGTTATGGCCGTGAATGGGATGGTACGGTGAATGGTAATCCTTTGCCCGTTGGAACTTATTATTGGATCATTAACCCCAAAAATGGGCGGCAGCAAATGAATGGATCGATAACGATCATAAGATAAGCAATAAGGAAGCGAGGCAGAAAAGCAACGGGCTGGTGAAGTAGACAAACAAGGTAGTAGGTCTTTTCCCGGAATACCGGTGTGCGAAATTATTAACCAAAGAAACCTGTGACATGAAGAACATTATGTCCTGCTTAGGTGGTCTTGTATTGTGTGTTGTAGCGCAGGCGCAACAGAAACCTCATTATACTCAGTATATATTGAATCAGTATATACTCAATCCTGCCGTTACGGGTATTGAAAATTATATTGATGTGAAGGCCAGTCACCGCCATCAATGGGTGGGGCTGGATGGCGCGCCTGTTACAACTTATCTCACGATTCATGGGCCGCTAGGTAAAAAAGATTACCGTACTTCTGCTACTTCTTACCGGGTGCCGGGCGAAAATCCACGGGGAAAGAGTTATTGGGAGAATTATGAAGCGGCAGCGCCGCATCACGGTATTGGCTTGCAGGTGATCAATGACCGGACGGGGCCGCTCAACAATTTTTCGGCTTATGCTACGTATGCTTATCATATAGGTATCAGTGCCCGCACCAGCCTGGCTGCGGGTTTTGGAGCGGGGTTTACCAATTTAAGTCTTAATACAAACAAAGTATTTCTGGGCATACAGGCGCCGGTGGATCCGGCAGTTTATACCAGCGGGGAGATCAACAATTTTAAACCCGATTTTAGTGCGGGTTTGTATCTCTATTCGGCTGATTATTTTGTGGGCTTATCGGCTCAGCAACTGATTCCTCAAAAGGTAAATTTTGCCAATAGCAGTGTGGTAGTGCGCGATGCTAAGTTTGTTCCGCATCTCTTTGGCACGGCGGGTTATCGTTTTTGCTGGATGATAATTTTAACCTGATCCCTTCGGTGATGGTCAAATACATCAAACCCTTACCGGTACAGGCCGATTTTAACCTGAAGTTACAGTACCAGGACCTGGCCTGGGTGGGGGCTTCCTACAGGAGCGGGGAGGGGTTTGCAGGCATGATCGGTATGAATATTTCCAATACGCTCAATGTGGGTTATGCATACGATTATACTACTTCTAATCTCAATACAGTGAGTAAAGGCACGCATGAGATCATGATTGGTTTTCTCATCGGCAATAAGTATGGTGATTGGTGTCCTAAAAATGTTTGGTGATATAGAGGGTTATTTCATTTGTTAAATATATCCTTATTCGTTTGTCCGGCGGGGGCAGTTCCTATGGGGTAGGTAGACAATTCTTATATTTGGTGAACCCCTAACCCAAACCATCACTTTTCATGCTTTTTGCACCCCGATTCATTCGTCGTTGCTTCGGATCATTGATATTGTTGCTTTTTCTAATTCCCACTCAGGCACAAAAAAACAAGCTTACAGGTACGGTAGTAAATACAGCCGAAAACAGGAAGCTGCATTATTCGATCGTAGCGCTGATCAATAAGTCGGATAGTATTTTGTATCAATCGGTGCGTACCAATGTGGAAGGGGCTTTCGAACTCACCAAAATACCGCCCGGTCAGTACACCCTGATGGTCTCTTTTCCCAAGATGGCCGATTTTTACATGAGCTCACGATTACAGATACTTCTACGATTGACCTGGGCAAAGTGGTTATGATCACAGAAGCCAGGTTATTGGAGGAGGTGGTGGTGCGGGCGGGTGTACCCATCCGTATGCGCGGGGATACGTTGGAATATACGGCGGATAGTTTTGCGTTGAAACCCAATTCCAGCGTGGAAGAGTTACTTAAACGGCTGCCAGGCATTCAAGTGGAAAGGGATGGAAAGATCATGGCGCAGGGGCAGGAGGTGAAGAAGGTATTGGTAGATGGGGATGAGTTTTTCTCGGACGATCCTGGCCTGGCCTTGAAGTACCTGCAATCGGGCTCGGTGGATAAGGTGCAGGTATTTGATCAGAAAAGTGAACAGGCGCAGTTTACCGGTATTGATGATGGTACGCGGAATAAAACGATCAACCTGAAGCTCAAAAGAACAAAAAGAATGGTTATTTCGGGAAGCTGTCGGCCGGTGCCGATGGCAAGGATTATTACCAGCATGAGGGTATGGGCGCTTTGTTTAGCGGCACCAGGAAAGTATCGGTATTTGGTGTGGCTGCCAAGACGGGCAGGCAGGGACTTTCTTACAATGATATGAGCAAATATGTGGCACAGGATTATGAAATGATCAGTGACGGTACAGGTGGGATCATCTACAGCAATTATAGCAGTAACGATAACGAGAGTGAGAATTATTACGGCAATGGGATCCCTTCGGTATTGTATGGCGGGGCGCATTTTTCGGACAGGTGGAATGGGGACAAGCAAAAATGTTTGGTAATCACTGAATCAAAGAGATCAAGGCCAATGGCTGGGGAAACTCCAGTAGTACGAATCTATTGCCTGATGGTACGGGATTTAGGAATAAAGGCGAGAGCCGGGAAATGGTGTATGGCTTCTCACAAAAAGCCAGTGGCAGCTTTGCCATCATACTCGACTCGTTTACCACACTTAAAGTAGCGCTCAATGGGGGAATGGGCAAAACAAATAACCTTACGCAATCGACCAGTGAATCAAAAAATGAAAAAGGATTTCTCGTTAATAATAATGAACTATCTAATGAAACGATCGGCAATAACCGGCGCTTTGGCAGCAATATAACCTACCAGCGGAAGTTCAGGAAGGAAGGGCGCACCTTTTCGTTTACTTTCCAGCAGGATTATAGCCGGGTGTTATCGGATGTTTATGCTTTCTCGGCCGTCAATTATTATGATCCGGCGACGGGTAGTTTTAAAAATGTGGATACGCTGAACCAGCTTCAGCAAACGCAAAACCCTTTTGAATCTTATGCTGTGCGGGGTGTGTATACTGATAAGTTGAGCAAGGAATTCGGGTTCTCGGTAGAGTATGGATGGAAAACAGCGCAGGCGGCCAATGTGTTCAATACCTATAATAAGCAGGGTGGGAAATTCGACGCACGTGTTGATAGCCTGAGTAATGATTATGACTTCATGGTTAATACGCATATTACGGGTGCTACGCTGAGCTGGGGCCGGAAAAAGATCAATATTACGGCTGGTAGTAAGGTGTTTCATTCGGGATTGGATCAGGTGAATAATGATCTTAAAGCACAAACGAAGCGCCGTTTTGTTAACCTGGCTCCCCAGCTCAATGTGAGCTTGCGCGTGTTCAAGAATGGCAGTATTAATATAAACTATTCCGGAAATACGGCACAGCCTTCGATAGAGCAGTTGCAGCCTTTGCGTAGAACGAGCACGCGCTTGTATATACAGGAAGGAAACCCCGATCTGAAACCTGCTTTCAGGCACCAGGGCTCGATCAACTTCAACAGGTATAACCCGGTTAAAGGGAGTTCGATGTATGGAAATATTGGCATTAATTATACGGATAATGCGATCACCATGCAAAGGAGTACGGATGCCCAGAACCGTACTATGAGTAAGTACATCAACCTGGATGGGGTATTAGGTATGAATGCTTTTATGGGGTTCAACTGGCAATATAAACCACTGCACCTGCGGCCTTCTCTCAATGTCAACCTGAGCAAAGGAGGGGTAATTCCATTCTCAATGGTACGCGGATCAAGAATGAAAATGTGTATGGTTCGATCCGCGCCTCGCTGAACCACGACTGGAAGGATGTAATGTCGACTTCTTATACGGGGTCGGCCAATTACAATGTAGGCTGGTCGGACGCTCCCAACAATAAAACGAACCGTAATTTTTCGCATTCGCATACACTGGCCAATACGTTCTTACTGCCCTTCAAAATGGAATTAAGCTCGGATTGCAGTTTCCAGTTCCAGCCTAAGAACAATGCGTTTAGCAAAAGCATTAACATCATCCAGTGGAATGCTTCCTTGCAAAAGAAATTACTGAAGAATGATGAAGCCTCGATCAAGTTCTCGGTTAATGATATCCTGAACCAGAATACGGGCTATAACCGGAATGTATCGGGCAATAATGTGTATGAATCTAACCGCTTGGTATTGAAACGGTATTGGTTGCTCACGGCGACCTGGAATTTTACGAAGACGTTGTAGTTGAGTTGATAGGTTGAAAAGTTGATAGGGCGAAAAGGGAGGGCAATTTCATAATGATTAAATGCTGTAAGATAGATATGAAACAGTTTTTTACTCTTTGTTTGTTGATGTTCGTGGCCGGCGAGCTGGTGCATGGACAGGATTTTATTACGCGGGGAAAATTGAATATGAGATCAGGCGGAATAACCGGCGGACGTATGCCGACGTGGATAGCCGCAGCAGTTCGTATTATGCAGCCTTGCCGGAGTATGATGTGAGTTACCGGGACCTGATCTTTTCCTGGAACCGGTGGGTGTATCAGCAGGGGCGGATTGCGTCCACAGTATCGCACAATGTGGGTGAAAGCAGTTTGTATATCGACCTCGATACGCGGGAAACGGTTGCCAAAAAGCGTTTTATTGATGACTACTTTGTATTTGGAGATAGTTTGCGGACGATTAAATGGAAAATAGAAAATGAAATCAGGAAGATAGCAGGGTGGGAGTGCCGTAAGGCAATTGGGCGCATTCACGATAGTGTTTATGTAGTAGCTTTTATTGCCCGGAGATCATTACGCAGGGAGGACCTGAGTTCTTTACGGGATTGCCGGGCATGATATTGGGGCTGGCTATCCCCGGTATTATACCACCTGGTTTGCCACGAAAATAGAAGTGGCCAGTATTGATGAATCGAAGATCCTGTCTCCAACCATCAAAAAAGGTAAACAATACGCCAAAAAAAGACCTGGCTGGGATCTTATTGAAGAAGTACAAGGAGTCGGGCTGGTGGAAGGACGTTACGCTCGAGAAAGTGATGGAAAATATGACGGATTATATATTGCATTAAAATACCGGGGTATTATATTTGCGCCTAAACTGTAGAATACATGCGTTTATTCAATCTTGCTTTTTGTATGGTTTTGGGGGTAGCCTTGTTTGGCTGTAATAAGAAAAATAAGGACCAGGGATGTGCCACTGCTGAAGAGAATGATGCTAAGATGCAGGCTTATATCACTGCCAATAGCATTACGGCCACCAAACATGCCACTGGTATGTATTACCAGATCATTGAACCGGGCAGCGGCGTTACCCCCACCCTTAATTCAACCGTGAAAGCGAATTATACCGGTAAATACACCAATAATACTTCATTCGACAGCAGGGTAGCCAGTTTTCCGCTGGGAGGTGTTATTCCTGGCTGGCAGGTAGGTATTCCTCTTATCAGGAAGGGAGGAAAGATAAAACTGATCGTTCCACCTAATATGGCTTACGGGTGTTATGACTACCAGGGCATTCCAGGCAATTCGGTGCTGGTATTTGATGTGGAATTGCTGGAGGTGAATTAAGCCTTAACGGCCTGCCCGTTTTACATTTTTAAGTGCAGAAAGGGAGTTTTCCCCTTTTCTGCGCTTTTCTATTTTATAGAACTTCTTCTCTCTGCTCCTGGCTTTCAGATCAATAAAAGGGAACATTTATTTTATTTGTACATTATGATAAAAATGTAATTTGTGTACAAGGCATTTTCTCTTACACCACACCAGCGTTCCTGTTCGCCTTTTCTTACATTTCCTTATTGTATTCATTATACCCCACAACCTCATACCGTTGAAATCGCTCAACGTAGCTTTCCTTTTTCATCAAAACAAATCCGTATGAGGCATTTTAGACCTACCACATTATTCTTACCGGCCTTTTTCCTTTTTTCTTCTTTGAGAAGTGTAGCCCAATGCGCTTTTACGGAAGCCGATCTGATTGGTGCTCCATCGCCATTTGTGGTGGCGGCCGGGCAGACCTTGTGCATCAACTCTAATTTTTGTTTGGGCAGTTCGTCCAACCATCCCGGGACTTGTGCCAATACTGGTCCCAATGCTATAACAATCAATGGCACTTTGCAAATAGCTGCCAATGTTACTTTTAAATTCCAGGGATCACTTGACGGGGCGGGGGAAGTAGTAATACAGCAGGCGGGGCGAATGAGCCTGTTTGGATCGATAAACTGCGCCAGTGGGTTGACCTTCCAGGCTGTTGACCCGAGTATCACTTCCGGCACATCGTCAACCAATCCTATCTTAAGTTGTGCGGCATTTACATGCGAACCGCAGTTTGCCAATGGGTATGCACCTTTTGGGGTAGTGGCGAATGGACTTGGCTATACCGCCAGTGGTTGCGGCCCCATCACAGGCCTTCCGGGAATTACGGCATTACCTGTTACGTTGGCTGGTTTTACTGCCCGCCGCGACGGTGAGGGGGTATTGTTGAACTGGAAGACCGCTACGGAACAGGATAATGCAGGTTTTGATGTACAACGATCAACCAACGGCGCCAGTTGGGAAGCAGTAGGTAATGTTCCTTCGGCTGCGGCAGGTGGCAACAGCAACGTACTGCTCAATTATTCTTTCCGCGACCCGGTGCGTATTTCAACCAATTTGTACTACCGGTTAAAACAAACAGATATCAATGGACGTTCGCAGTTATCGACCATCGTAGTGGTGAAGGATTTTGCAGATAACAATTTGCGCATCTTCACGGCGCCGGGTGTCATTAACCTGGAGATCAATTCTTCGGTTACCCAACAGGCCAGCTTAAAGATAGCAGGGGCTGGGGGCGCCATTGTTCGGCAGGCCGCCTATGCACTGAAGCCGGGTTTAAATCGTTATTCGGTCAATACCTCCAATCTGCCCAAAGGAATGTATGTAGTGATCCTTCAAACTACTAAAGAAACCCGGCAGGAGAAGATCTGGGTACCATGATGAAACCAGTAATGATTCAATGGAGTAGTATATACACTTCGGTCTACCCATCTTAGATATTCAGCCCATGTGAAAACAAAAAGGTCGCTTCCAATTGGGGGCGACCTTCTATTATTAGTTGATGAAACCTTTCCTAGATCACGACGATCTTTCTGCGCTTCGCTGGCTTTTGTTCATTGGTAGCCGAGCGCTCTGTTTCACAGGTATTATTGCTCTTTTCATTTGATTTTAGCCTGTCCATGATGATCTGGTATTGTGCCTGGTTGACCTTTTCCTGCTTTTGCTGGCGGTGGTGGTTGTAACGTTCCAACTGAGTTCTTAGCAGGGCCTGTTCTTCCAGGATTTGGCTATTGGATTGTTGGATAGCTTTTTCTGTTTCCTGGTTGATCTTTTTCCAATCTACTTCTTTAAAGGCTTTTGATCTCGTTCTGTAATTGTTTCATATCTACGCTACCTGTAGCGGAATTCAGTTCTTTTTCTACTTTTTCCAGTCAATAGCCTGTAAGGCTATCATGGCTTTGTCCATGGCTTCGCGGGCTTCTTTTTCGGAAGCGCTCATGGTGTATTTTTAGGCAGCAGGGTATCTTCCAGGGCCTGGATCAGAAAGCTGTTGCCTGGAATATAGGGTGTGTATTCACCGATCCTGCAGTAGCCAGGGCTTCCTGGGTGACCTGCATGGAGAAGTCGCGCATTTCTTTGAATTGACCAGGGTGATCATTTCCTTGGCCAGTTCGCCTTTATAGGATGCCAGGGATACCAACTGTGATATTGGGTTTTCTTCCGCTTCTGCGTCTGCATCGGGCATGGCATCGGCCATTGCTTCTTCTATATGGCTATCTATTACATGGGCAATAGTGGGGGCCAGGGCAGGTGTTGCTGCTTTGGATGGGGCAGCAGGCTGTGCAGCGGGGGTACTGATACCGGCCGGGAATTCATTATTAGGTATTTCAGGCGCTTTTACGGTCACTTCCTGAATGGTGGTGACGATTGCCTTGCCTGGATTGTACCAGCCAATAGACCCTATCAGGAGGGCCGATAGGAGCCAGGCTACCAGTTTCTGGTTCAGGGTGGTGGTAACAGGATCATTGGAAAGTATGCGTTTTACCCGGTTCAGCAAGAGGCTGTTATGGCCGGTGGCGGCTACGGCCAGTGCAGGAGCCATTTGGATGCGGCTCTGTTCCAGCATCAGGAGGGCCCGGGCGTACTGGGAAGCATCGTACCTGAACTGTAATACCATATCATCACAGGAATGTTCCCGCTCGCGGCGGATGATGCCAGAGAACAATTGTGCAAAGGGATTGAAAAATAAGATAATATCGATACAGGCAATGAGCAGGTTCACGAGGTAGTCATTGCGCCTGATATGGTTCAGCTCATGCAGTATAATGGCTTCTGTTTGTTGGATGGTAAGGTTATTCACGGCCGCTATGGGCAATAAAATAATGGGTTTCCAGAAACCGACGGTTAAAGGGGTATCCACGCGTGAGGATAACCAGATATTTACTTTTTTAGGGATGCTCATGTGTTGAGCGGCCTGTTGGAGGAATACACGCAGTTCGGGATTGATCTTTTGAGGCCCTGGTGAAATAGCTGGCGTGTAAATCGGTATTGGCGATAAAAACGGCCCAAAAGTAAGATGGTGATAAGTAGGTAGGCAACGGATAGGAAAGGAAGTACCTGTTCAATCCAGGCGGCCATATTGCTTTTGAAAGAAGCAGGGGTATTCAGCGCTTCTCCGGCATTGACCAATAAGGTCAGTAAGGCTGGTTCGGCTGCTGCATTATAAAAATTGATCGCCAGGTTGATGAGGAACCAACCCGAGCCTCCGGCCAGTGATAACAGGGCCAGGGTATTGCGTTGGCGTGCGTTAAATTTTCTTCCATTGGCAGTCAAAACAACATAGATCAGCCATAAAACACCCATTTGCCACAAGCTGTCTAATAATGACCATCCCAATGCCTTCAGGAAAGCAGATTGGTTGACCAGGTTCATCGGCTACTGTTTTTTTAGGTTGTCTAACATTTTCTGGATCGCTTCCAATTCATCAGCAGAGGCTTTATGGTTGCCCAATGCCTGAATGACCAGTTCAGTAGGGGAACCTCCAAATAAATTATCGATCATTTTACCCAGCAAATGTTTTTGTGTTTTTCCCGGCTCACAGCGGCCTGGTAAATATGCGTTTTGATGGAATCATCGCGCTTTACCAATCCTTTTTCAAACATGATCTGCATCAGCTTTAAGGTAGTGGTATAGCCAGCATCTTTTACTTTCAGTAATTGTTCATGTACTTCACGAACGCTGGCAGTACCCTTTTCCCATAATACCTGCAGGATCTCCAGTTCACTCTCAGTGGGTTTAATACTCTTGGTTGTGGACATAGCGGAACAACATTTGCCTTAAAAATACGATAAATTTCGTAATGAATTGTTACAGGAAGGTAAAGAAGCGCTGCATTTTAATCACTACTTAATCAATGAGTGGGGATAAAAATGGCAAGCGGCGGGTCGATCTGAAAGCCAAGGGTGATTTCTTTTCGTATATTACTCTGTTCCCCCTGGTTGATCGTTCCCCTAAAAATGTTGGAAGTTCCTGGTTTCGTGCATAAAGGAATAAATAACAGTATATTTATTCAGCTTAATAACACCACTTACTGTGAAAAAGGCTTGCTTAATACTTTCCTGTTGATCCTGGTATGCATCCAGGGTATTGCTAATTCCATCGTTCAGCTAACTGGTGAAACACCCTATCAACGGATTGCCATGCAAAGCGGCTGGTTGGTAGATAGTACAGCCAGGCTTACGCTACAGGAGTTTTTACAAATGCCTTATCAAACCAGGTTGCAGCCGGCAAAGCATGAAATGGGTACTTATGGCCTTACGGATGCCGCCATTTGGGTGCAGGGCAGCTTTAATTATCCGGGCACGGATAAAGTGTACCTGCTCATTGAATTTTCCAATATCGACAGTATTACACTCTTTTATTATGATAAGGGACAATTAAGATCGGTTCAATCGGGCAGCCATATACCACTTGCCAGTAAGGCCTTTAATTTTCCCGGGTACAGTTTGGAGATCCCTTTTGTGAGCAACCAGCCCCAGGATTTCTGGGTGCGTTTCCGTACGGGTAATAAGGTCATTATTCCACTGGCGCTCACTACTACGGATGGCCTGATCAATAAGCTGAAGGACGTTAATATCATAGCACTTATCTATGCGGGTATTGTGCTGGCCATGTTCTGTTATAACTTATCCCTGTCTACCTGGATCCGGGAGCGTGCCGCATATTTATATTACCTGGGCTACCTGTTCTTCCTCGCCATATTCATATTACTGTACCTGCTTGGGTTGCATGTGTACCTGGGCCAGTCAATGTCACGGTTTATTAACCAGTATGGGATAGGGACAGTGGCGGTGAGCTATATGTTTATGATCCGTTTTGCTATTTCTTTCTTAGATGGAAAAAGCATGGGCCACGGCTTACGAAGGCGTTGCGCTGGCTGGATGTGCTGCTGTGGGTCACCGTATTTTGTTGTGCGAAGGGGTGGCGCCATGCTACCATTCGTTTACTGGAAATAGAGAGTATCCTGTTTCCGATCCTGTTTATATGGATGGCTATAAGCGCTTATAAACAGGATTATAAACCTGCCACCTTTTTCTTATTGCCTGGCTATTGTTTTTATCGTCCATTGTATTATTTGCCATTACGAATATGGGGGTACTGCCATTTGGCAACTGGACCTTTATATATTACCTGTTGGTTCGGCTTTTGAGGTGATCCTCCTTTCAATGGCATTGGGACATAAGTATGGTATATTGGAGAAAGAAAAGCGGGATCTGCAGGCGAAAGAGCTGCAATCGGCCAATGTGCAAAAGAACTTGTTGAAACAAACGGCGGAAGAACGGGCGCAGGCCCTGCAACTGGCTCTGGATCAACTGGAAGAAAATAACAAGGCCAAGGATAGCCTGCTCAATATAATTGCGCATGACATCAGGAGCCCGCTGAATAACCTGGTGGGGTATCTTGAACTGGCAGAGAAAAAAGAAGTTGATCCGGGACAGATACAGCAATTTACCCAGGTGCTCAGGCGGCAGATTAGCCTTATTGCCAAATCCATCAACAATATACTCAACTGGTCGCTCACGCAGCGTAACCATATAGAAACAATTCCCACAGATGTATTGCTTTCACCGATGACGCGTCAGATATTGGATACCTATCGTTTTTCGGCCGAAGAAAAGGGGGTGACGCTGAAAAAGAATATGGCGGAAGAAATCGCCGTGGTGATGGATAGTCGTCAGTTGGAGCTGGTGTTGCGCAACCTGCTGGATAATGCGATTAAGTTTACCCCCAAGGGCGGCGCCATTACGATTGGCTGTAGGCTCAAGGCGGGCAAGGCAGTGATCTATGTGGCCGATACTGGTGAGGGTATGCTGCCGGAAGAAGCTGAACAATTATTGCACAGGAATATCCTTTACGCCAGTGGTGGCACAGTACAGGAAAAAGGTACGGGACTAGGGCTTCAACTATGCCGGGAGTTCGTGGCCAGTAATGGAAGCGAACTACTGGTAAAAGCGCCCCGGGAGAGGGAACTGAATTCTATTTCAGCTTGACCATTGGGAGTTAAAGATATAGGAAAGTTGAAAGGTGTAAGTGATTGGTTATGCTTAAAAAGTAAAGACCCCATGTGGAAACATGGGGACTTTGGTATTTGGTATGATATAGTGCCTTTAGTTATGAGCTGCAAATATAACAGCTTGTGGGAAATAATAAGGGTTTTCCTGTAAAATATTTCCTTAGTTTTTCTGTATAACGGTAGCAGGATCGTTTACCACAATTGCCTGCTCCATTTTCTGCACGGGTTTGAAAACTTCTGGCTCGGGATGATGAAGTTCCTTAAGCGTCGGGGCTACCACCAATGACACGATGGACATCAGTTTGATAAGGATATTCATAGAAGGGCCGGAAGTATCTTTAAAAGGATCACCTACGGTATCACCAGTCACAGAAGCCTTATGGGGTTCTGATTTTTGTAATAGGTCTGTCCGTTGATCTCCACACCTTTCTCGAAAGACTTTTTAGCATTGTCCCAGGCGCCGCCGGCATTGTTCTGGAACATACCCATCAGTACGCCACTAACGGTAGCGCCTGCGAGGAAGCCACCCAATGCTTCGGGGCCAAAAAGAAAGCCGATAGCGAGGGGGAGATGATGGCAATAGCGCCGGGCAGCATCATTTTTTTGATGGAGGCGCCGGTAGAGATGGCTACGCATTTGTCGTATTCGGGTTTGCCGGTACCTTCCATGATGCCTGGAATGGTACGGAACTGACGGCGAACTTCTTCTACCATGGCCATGGCTGCCTGTCCAACAGCACGGATAGCCAGGGAAGAGAAGATGAAGGGGATCATACCACCAACAAACAAGCAGGCGAGTACATCGGCTTTATAAATATCGATACCTGTAATGCCAGCCACACCTACAAAGGCAGCGAAAAGGGCCAGAGCGGTAAGGGCGGCAGAAGCGATGGCAAAACCTTTACCGGTAGCGGCGGTCGTATTACCTACGGCATCCAGTACATCGGTTTTCTCACGCACTTCTTTGGGCAGTTCACTCATTTCGGCAATACCGCCGGCATTATCGGCAATGGGACCAAAGGCGTCAATGGCCAGTTGCATGGCCGTAGTGGCCATCATACCGGCAGCGGCAATGGCTACACCATATAAACCAGCACAAGCGTAAGAACCATAGATACCTGCTGCCAATACGATGATGGGCAGGAAGGTAGATTCCATACCTACTGCCAAACCACCAATCACGTTGGTAGCATGACCAGTAGAAGACTGGCGGATGATACTCATTACAGGGCCTTTACCCATAGCGGTATAATACTCGGTAATGATGCTCATAAGGGTACCTACGGCCAGGCCAACGCCAATAGCGCCCAGTACACCCCATTTGGTGAACTCCGTACCGCGTAACTCCATTGTTTCGGGAAGGATATAATAAACCAACCCTACTGAAGCAGCAGCGGTTAAAATAATAGAGCCCCAGTTGCCCATATTGAGGGCTTTTTGTACCACACTGGTACTGATACCAGCTGAATCGCTGATACGCACGAAGAGGGTTGCTACGATAGAGAACAGGATACCTACACCGGCAATGAGCATGGGCAGGAGGATGGGGGCAAAGCCACCAAAACTATCGGTAGAATGTGTTTCCTGACCCAGTACCATGGTAGCCAGAACGGTAGCTACATAGGAGCCAAAAAGGTCGGCACCCATACCGGCAACATCGCCCACGTTATCGCCTACGTTATCGGCAATGGTGGCGGGGTTGCGGGATCATCTTCCGGGATGCCTGCTTCTACTTTACCTACCAGGTCGGCGCCAACATCGGCAGCCTTGGTGTAGATACCACCACCTACGCGGGCAAAAAGGGCAATGGATTCAGCACCGAGGGAGAAACCCGTGAGTACTTCTATTGTTCTCAGCATTTCGGCAGAAGAAACTTCCGTAGCACCGAAGTAAGCTTTTAATAAAATGAATAAGCCACCCAGTCCCATTACGGCCAGGCCGGCTACGCCCAATCCCATTACGGCACCGCCGGTAAAGGATACGTTGAGGGCTTTACTTAAACTGGTACGGGCCGCTTGTGCAGTACGCACATTGGCTTTGGTGGCAACCTTCATACCGATGTAACCGGCAGTAGCGCTAAATACAGCGCCGAGGGCAAAGGCAACCGCGATGGACCAGTGGGAGTGAGGATTGGCTTGTGCCATTACCCCCAACAGGATACCCACAATAACCACAAAATAGCCGAGTACTTTCCATTCCGCTTTCAGGAAGGCCATAGCACCCTCTGCGATGTAGGTGCTGATCTCCTTCATACGGTCATTACCAGCATCTTGCTTGGATACCCAGTTGAATTTAATCAGGGTGTACAGCAGGCCTATGACTCCCATCACAGGGACGAGATAGAGCAATTTGTCCATAAGTAGTTGATTCTTATTCGAGTTGAATTTTTAAGGATGGCAAATATAGGGCAAAAGGCCTCTAAATCAATCGCTGATTAGGCGGATTTTGGCGGATTTCGCAGATTGGAAGCGCAGATTAAGCAGATTTGAGGGATTTCGCGGATGGGATCGCTGATTTGTGGATTTTGATAGATGACGCAGATAGAAACGCTGATTATCCTGATATACCAAGCTATATATGCCCGGAGGGCCTGCTACGAAAAATAAAACGACGGCAGCAATTATCCGGCATTTTCACCAAATGTTCTCCAAAGGCGAGCGTCATGAATACCTGCAACACATTTTGTACGGATTTGCTACTGCTGAAGATGACAGGCTTCCCCTGGATGGGTTTGAGCGATGCCCAATCATCCACTTTATACAGTATATCAGCGCTTTGATTCAGGTGCAACAAAAATTGTATGGCCAGCAGGGAGCACTACTCCTCAGTGGCCACTTCCCATTCTCACGTCTCACTTTTCACATCTCTATTGCTTCACGCTATCAGTATCTTTTTCTTTTTCTTAAACAGGTTATTGATAAGGCCCTTGCCGGTTTCTTCCAGGCCCTTCTTTACATCCTTGCTGCCACCATTGGCTGTGGTATCTTTTGACCGGAGAGTTGTTTGCCCAGTTCATCTTTCAAGCCCTTTACGACCTGGTTTTTGGCCGAGGCAATGGAATCCTTAGTGGCTTGTTTGGCAGCAGCTACGGCACTGTCAGCAGCGGCTTTCCTGGCTTCTACAAACTGGTTGGCCTGGTCTTTCATATCCTGGGCCAGGCTGCCACCTGCATCCTTCAGATCGGTCTTAATGGTGGGACTGGTGATATTACCACCAATATTCACTTTCATATTGATCACATCGCTCAGCTTCACGGGTACGCCCTTGCTGGTGGCCTGGGAGGCGAGGTTATTGACAAAAGCATTGGCTTTTTCGCCCAGTTTGGCCCGGGGTACTTTCAGGTTCAGTACATAATCCAACGACTGATCCAGGCCGTGCATACCGCCTACTTCCATATCCATATCCTTGACCTTCACATTAAAGGGCTTTACCAATACTTTACCATTGGCAAATTCAAAATAGTTCTTGATGTCTTTTACAGAGAAAGACTGGAGTTCATTGATGTTGAGGGTAGAGGCCAGTTTCTCCAATGGCTGGAATTTGGCAAGGAAACCTTCCAGCAGGAACAGGGTGCCATCACCGGTAAGGGTGGTCATGTCGGGCATCATGTCTTCGCCCAGTTTGCCCTTCATGGTCATTTTAGAAGTGAGTTTACCGGCTATGAACTTGCCAATAGGCATAAGCTTTTGTACAGTATTGAAAGCATTGAATGTTTTTGTACATCGAGGTTTTGTACATCATAAGCCAGTGAAATATCGGGCTTGGTTTTGCTTACTTTGGTAGAGTAGGAGCCATTGAGGCCAATGGTACCGTCCAGGGCATTCATCTTCACATCTTTCAGGGCTACTGTTTCATCTTTCAGTGCCAGGGTTCCGCTGATATTGTTGTAATCTACCTTATCGTACTTCACTTTGTCTACCTTGGTATTGAGGGTGAGGTTTATATTTTTAGGCACTGCAAATGGTGCGGTGGTGGTGGTTGACTGGGCAGTATCGGCGGTGGTGGTTTCGCTGGTAGCGCCCATCAATTTGTTGAGGTCAACTTTATCGGCCGATACATTGAGGGTACCTGTGAGTGGCTCATCTTTCATGGCATAACCAATGAGGTTATCAAAACTACCATTGGCATTGAAGTTGGTTTCCATGAACTTACCGGCCAGGTTATTCAGGGTTACATTCTTTGGTGTAAAGGTGAGGGCCGTATTGCTGATGTTCACACCATCGGGGTAGTCTTTGGATTTATAGGATACATTGGATGCTTTGATCTGACCATTGGTTTGGAATGCTTCGTACTGGCTTTTGTCGATGTAAGATTTTTGCCTTTAAAGGCCACATCGGCATTGAGTAAGCCAGCGAGGGAGGTGCCAGGCTCAAAGGTGTAGAACTGGGCAATATTGGCCAGGTTTAGGGACCCTTTTACGGTACCATCGAAATAAGGATCAGAAGCAGGTGTTTTAAGCAGCAAAGTAATATCGGCAGCATCTTTACCTACTTCTACGTGGGCAGCCGGAATTTGCACGGTAGTGTGGTCGGGCACACCATCGGGATTGTCGATATTGATGCGGGCGCTGGTATTCTGTATGGGCTGTGGAAAATCTTTGGATGAATAAAAGAGGTTGGCGATCTCTACAAAACCTTTGGCACTGAATTCACCGGGCTTTTGCTGGGTGATCACAGCTACATTGCCTTTTGCCTGTACATCGGCACTTACCTGTCCGCTTAATTTGGTATCGGGCAATTTGACAAACTGGGTAATGCTGGCCAGGTTGAGCTTGCCTTTGGCGGCGGCATCAATATACTGATCGGTAACGGGCTTTTTGAGCAACAGGTGAAAATCGAAAGGATCATTTCCAAATTCAATATGGGCTTTGGGAATGGTCACTACGGTATTGTCGGTTATACCATCGGGATTGTTGACCTTCAGGTCGAGGTTGATGTTCTTAACGGGCTGGGGCAGGTCGGGGTATTGGAAAAATCCGTCCTGGACACCCAGGTTGATATTGTAAGCGGGGATCTGTGTGGGGCTAAAGGTACCTTTTACAAATCCGTCGAATAAGGCTTTACCGCTGGTCTTGATCTTAGAAAAATCCTGTGCGTATACGGCAGGCACCAGGGATAGGATGCTTTTAAAGTCGGTAGAAGGGGCTTTGAAAGCAATGTCCATATTGTAGGTGCTGTCGTTTACCAATTGAAAAAAACCTTCGGTGCTGATCTTGAGATCATTTACGGCAATCTCATCGGTCTTGAAAGTATACTTGCTGTTTTTGTTGTCGATCTGGAAATCGGCATCAATAACGGTTTTAGTTTTAGACAGGTAGGGGATGCCGCCATAGCTAAAGGTGATGGCATCGGCAGTTGTATTGGTTTGGAGGGTAAACAGGTCGGAAGTAAAATCGCCGCTGCCTTCATGGTTGAGGTTAACGATCTCACTGCTCATGCCGGCACTGGCATCATCGTAATACACATAGCCGTTCCTGATGGCATATTTTTGCAGGTTCAGCTTAAAGGGCTGGCCGGTTCTTCGGGGTAGTTACGGCTGAGGTATCGGGTTTGGCGATATCATAGTTGGCCTTGCCTTCTTTGGTCACCAGGGCATGGATGCGGGGTTCATCAATGTTGATGGAATACACTTTCATGTCTTTGGCGCTGAAAACGCTGAAGAGGTTCACGGCCACATCAATTTCTTTGGCACTGATAAGGGTATCTTTTGAAAATTCGCCCAGGCCAATGACCTGCAGGTCTTCCAGGGCCACGGATACGCGTGGGAAATGACGGAAGAATGACAGGCTTAGGTCTTTAAAATCGGCCTTCGCATTGATATTTTTATTGATCTGTTCTTTGGCGATCCTGAGGATCTTGCCTTTGAAGATAAAGGGGGCGGTAAAAAGTATCACCAACAGTACAAGGAGGGTAATACCGGTGATCTTCAATATTTTCTTAAGCATAGGTAATCAGGGTTTGCGGTGGTTTACAGGTTGCAAAAATAGTTTATTGTACTTTAGCATTCAATACTTTACAAATATGACGCCAGAAAGACGTGAAAAGTTGTTATCCGTACTCAATAAACGCCAGAATGACCTTACGATTGTGCTTGAAAACGTATCGGATCCTCATAATATTTCGGCCGTCATGCGCACCTGCGACGCCATCGGCATCCAGGAGATCTTTGTACTGAATACCCGGATACCCCGGCATAAGAAATGGGGGCCAAAAGCAGCAGCAGTGCAGCCAAATGGCTTACGATCCACCAATATACGGATGCGCAGGAATGCTTCCAAAAGATCAGGGCCTCCTATAGCCGTATTTTAACCACGCACCTGAGTAGTGATGCTATAGATCTGTACAGTATTGATTTCACGGGCTCGGTGGCGCTGGTTTTTGGCAATGAACACGCCGGGGTTACAGATGAGATACGGGGTATGGCCGATGGGAATTTCATTATTCCCCAGCAGGGTATTATCCAATCGTTAAATATATCGGTAGCTTGTGCGGTAACGCTATACGAGGCCTACCGGCAGAAAAAGAATGCCGGTCACTACGACCAGCGGAAACTGGAAGGGCAGCAATTAGGCACGCTATTGGATGAGTGGGGTTTTTATGGAGAGGAGAAGGAAGTTTAAGAAGACAGCATATAGAATCCAGTATATAGAATACAAGGCACAGCATATAGAATGAATGTCGTTGGTTTAGAAAGCTTTTGGCAGTTACAAAGGTGGGCCACCCTGTAGCGCTGCCTCAGCCGGGCGGCAGGGTGACTCACCTTAAAGGAGCGACAAGCTTAACTACAGGACATTGAATATAGAATACACAACGAAACCTTGAAATAAACGGATATATGGACCAGGAAAAAGATATTGTACAGGCGATTGGTAAGTACCAGTTTGGTACTGTTTTTCAACTGATCGCGGATGGCGAAAAGATCCCGGCGTCGGCCAATCAATATGCTGTTAAAGCGCTTTATGAAAAGATGGTGGAACAAAAACGTTTTGACCTATTGGGCCAGCTGATCGACCAGAAAGAAATACCCACAGACCTGTATGAATATGATTCTTTCAAAGACAGTGTATTGGAAACGGTGATCAAAAGGATAGCTGCTGATGAAGACTCCTTGAAGGAATTGGAAAAACTGGTGGGGAGGTTTACGAGTATCAACGATGAGGTGGCCGGTTATACATTACTGGGTTATGCGGTGAACGAAAAAGTAAAGCCGGGAATTGTACAATCGCTGATCAATGCAGGCTGTGATGCGCGCTGGAAAAATACGGCAGAAAATAACTTTATTGCACAAACGGTGAACCTGACGATGATGCCCAAGGAGGACCAATTGGCTTATATTCATATTTTCCTGTCGGCTGGGGTTGATCCTGCCGAAGTGAATGTGGAGAAGAAAAATGGGTTGCATTTGGCCGCCGAACGCCATAAGATCGAACTGGTGCAGGTATTGCTGGATGCGGGCGCCAGGCCCAATGAGCAGGATTGGAAAGGCAATACCGCCTATTATTATGCGATTATTCATACGGGTGGGGAGAAGAGTTTTATAACAAGATGGCAGCTATTGAACCGCCCAATTTTACGTTGGTGAATAATGGGCGTGAAACGCTTTTAAGCGCTTATTTAAGTTGCATGCAGAGCAGTGAAAAGCAAATTGCTTTGTTGGAACGGATGATGGATGAAGGGGCCGACCTGGACCAGGCGGCTGATTATTACAGTAAGCCCAAGACTGGATGGGCCTGGATGGCGGAGAAGCCTATGGCTGTGTTGCAGATGGTTTTGAACAAAACCGGGCGCGATGTAAATGCACAGGACGATGAAGGCAATACCTTATTGCACATGATTTGCCGCATTGACTGTAATTGCTCGCATGAGGCAGCCAAAGAAATGTATAAAAAAGTAAAGCTGTTACTGGAAGCAGGCGCCGATGCGGGGATCACCAACAATAATGAACAAACGGCCATGATGCTAGCTTCGACGGATAACCTGAAAGGAAAGATCGTAGAACTATTATTGTCAGCCAAAAAGCCATAAACCAATCACTATGTCAATGTCGTTTATAATAGCCTGCGAAAGCGGTAAACGGAAAATTGCGGAGATATTAATAGAAAATAAGGAAGTAGATGTGAAATATACGGATGAAAAAGGCCGAACCGGATTGCACTACGCCGCGCATCATGGATACCTGGATATTGTGAAGTTGTTGATTGGGGATGGAGCAGAGCTGGATTATGAAGATCATCAGGGGGAAACCCCTTTGTACTTTGCCTGTTTGCAAAAACAGAAACAAACGGCTTTATACTTGCTGGAGCAAGGGGCACGTGCTGGTATCAATGACTTCAAAGGGAATAGCCTGCTGCACATTGTTTCGCTGAACGGGCAAATAGAAATTGCCGAAAAGCTGCTGGAAACAGGAGAGGCTGCAGACGTACCAAATAATGAAGGGGTAACGCCTATGTTGATGGCGGTGGCTTATAGAAACCAGGGAGTGGTTCAATTGCTGCTTAATAAAGGTGCGAATGTTAATGGCACTGATAAGCAGGGAAATACAGGGCTATTATATGCTGTGCGTAATAAACAGCTTCCCATGGTTGAATTGTTGCTGAATAATGGGGCCACGATCAACCAGGTTAATCACGGTGGAGAAAACGGTTTGTTGCTGGCTTGTTATGATAATAATATTTCAATAGTAAAACTATTGGTAGGTAAGGGGCGGATGTTACTGTTGCTTCCAATGAAGGTGTATCGCCCATTTGGTATGCCTGTGGCAATAATCAAAAGGAAATTGTAACGCTGTTCCTCGATAATGGGCTGGATGCGAATTACAGTAAACCCGTGAGTGGTAACGAGGAATCAATGAATGCTTACCTGAATTGGGTAGAGACTGCCAACAATATTGCGATAGAAAGTAGTTTCAGTTTAAACAGTAGTTATTCTTACGGTGGAGAAAGTTTGTTGCATATAGCAGCGAAGAAAGGGAATTTAAGTATGCTGAAGTTGTTGGTGGAACGGGGTGCGCAAGTAAATATACAAGATGAATCGGGTAATACGCCTTTGCATTATGCAACAGCCAATGGTAAAAGGATGCGGTGAAATATTTGCTGGATCAAGGAGCCGATCCTACGCTAGTAAACGTAAAAGAGCAGAAGGCTGTGGACTATTCCAATATCAAGGGGTTTAATGAGATCACCCAGTTCATTTTGCAAATGAGTCCCAAGGGTACCACGGTACTGCCTGTTACTGAAAAAGATGGAATCATCACAAGCGCCTGTCAGTGATAAAAAGCGGGCATTGCTTGATCTGAAGGAGTTGCTGGATGCCGGGGTGCTTACACAAGCTGAATTTGACCAGGAAAAGGCGAAAATATTGAATGGGTGATGAGTCGGGAAGTGGGAAGAGTCAGAAAGTCGGAAGAGTCCGGAAGTCGGAAAAGTCCGGAAGTCGGTAAGTATCCTCTTGCAATTTAGATATGCTTTAGTCTTCCGGTCTTCCGGACTTCCGGTCTTTCGGACTTCCGGTCTTTCGGACTTCCGGACTATTATATAATTCAACCTATTTATGAAACGTATTATACTTATTCCTTGTTTCCTACTCATGACTTCATTGCTTTTTGCTCAGGTGAAGAAGGTAAAGATCACGGACCTGGAAACATATATACAGGACAGTGATCATCCGCTGATGATCAGTTTCTGGGCCACCTGGTGCGCTCCTTGTGTGGAAGAGATACCCTGGTTTCAGGAAGGAGTAGCTAAGTTTAAGGATCAAAAGTAGAGTTGATCCTGGTAAGTCTTGATTTTCCGAAAGACTATCCGAAGAATATTGAAGCCTTTATCAAAAGAAGAACTTCCAGGCAAGGTTTTATTGGCTGGATGAAACGAATGCAGATTATTTTTGTCCGCGTGTACATCCCCGGTGGGAAGGTGGTATCCCTGCCACATTATTTGTGAACAATAAAACGGGCTATCGCCGTTTCTTTGACCGGGCTTTAACAGACCGCCAGGTAGAGCCGGAGATCAAAGCGATGCTGAAGTGACGAACCCCGGATTAACAGACGAACGGCATGGTATATTTGTAATGATCGCTAATTTTGTGGTTCCCCCTCTGTGCTTGCGCTTTGCAGGCAGGTTGTTAACAGCTACTCTTTATTATTCCATTTCCTCTGAAGCTGTTCGGACTACCGACCGGTAGTAGTTCGTGGTGCCATTATTTTTAAACTAATCATTAAATCTTTTTCAGTTATGAAGAAAGGGAATCGCATGTGGCTGATAGCAGGTATCAGCCTGTTGGTGATGTCATTGTCGGGGTGTAATAAGCTGTTGGACTATGTTAACGGTCATGGTAAGGGCGCCCCAGGTGTGTCCAAATACAGGATCAAAACGATTGCGGGGTGGGATGATCATGATAGTGCCCGCGCCACGTTTACATATAATCAGTGGGGCGATCCGGTGGAAATATGGCTGGACCGCCCAACGACGGGCAGAGGGCATTCATTATTCAGGTATGATCAGGCGCGTAAGCTGACGGACTTTATCAATACGTATGATGGGGAATATTATGAGCACTGGAACAAATACGTGTATGACAGGAACGGCCGCGTGATTCAGGATACCTTGTACCAATTGGGTGAAATGGGATCCGATGGGCCTAAGAGCTTTGAGCATAAACTGGTAGCTGATTATAACTATGATAGCTATGGCCGGATCATTAAGGTTAAAACAACGGTGATGGTGCCTGGGCATTATGAGTTTGAGGATGTGTATACGTATGATATCAAAGGAAACCGTACATGGCATTCGCCACCGGATACGATTGATAATAAGGTGAACCTGTTACGAACGCATCCTGTTTGGCAATTGGTGGACAAAGATTACAGTATGAATAATCCTTTTATCGCGGATATGTATAATGAAAGTCGTTTGCCGGTAAAGCTGCATGTGAACAGTGAAAGTGGTGTATTCTATTTCCTGCGTGCCTGGGTACCCGGCAAAAGGTGGAAATAACGTATGAAAAGGAGTAATGATCTTTTGATACAATAAAAAGGGTGGGTCGCTGTTGAAAGGCGGCCCACTCTTTAAGATTTTAAAAACGGGGTGCTTATGATTTAAGTCTTTTAATAGCACAGCCAACGGAGCGGGATTGCTTTACACTCACCTCTTTGCCGGCGGTTCCTTCCCTGATGGCTTCTTGCAGGTGTTTGCGGCTCACAGCGTCGGGATTATTGGGATTGTCGTCTATGGCGCCATGGTAGATCAGCTTGCCTGCTTTATCAAACAGGAAGCATTCGGGAGTGCGGTTAGCGCCAAAGGCATCTGCCAGCTCATTGTTCTTATCCTCGGCATAATACCATTTAAAGCCCTGGCCTTCGGCATAGGACTTCATAGCCTGTAATGATTCAGCACCATTGCGGTTGCCTTCATTTGAGTTGAGGAGTACCACGCCTACATTTTTTTCCTGTGCATATTTACATATTTCAGTGGTACGGGATTGGTTGTTGATAACCACGGGGCAGGTATTGCAGCTAAACATGACCAACAATCCATTTGCTTTCAAGGCTGCTTTCAGGGTAATCTCTTTTCCGGAAACGTCTTTCAGCTTGTTTTCTGCTTTAGGCAGGGGAGCGCCAATGGGCAATGGGTCGTTATTGACGGTAAATGCCAGCAATGCTACCACTGGTAGCGCGAGGGCAACAAGTAGCTTTTTCATGAGAAAGCATTTTATACTTACAAGTTAACGAAAAAATCACTTCACCAGTTCACCGCCTGTCTCGTGTTTGACCCTTTCGTCAGACAAGGCTTTGAGGGAGTGGATACTTACGTTCAATTCATACCCAATCAATAGAACCAGTGAATTGATGTATATCACGATCATGAGCACAATGATGGTGCCAATGGAGCCGTAGAGGGCATTGTATTTGCCAAAACTGGTCACAAAGATGGAGAAGCCGACGGTGGAAAGAATGCTTAGAAAGGTAGCCAGAATGGCTCCCGGAGAGGTGATACGCCATCGTTTTTTGATAGCGGGGGCATATTTGTAAATAAAACCATACGCGTAAAAGATTAACGCTACTAAGAGTACCCAGCGTACGATGCGGATCAACGTCTTCACGAAGTCATTGTTGATGCCCAACCAGCTCAATACAATACCCTGCAGGGAAAGGAGTAATAAACAGGCAAAGATGAGGCCCATCATGATGAGGGTAAGCTTGATGGCGGCCCAGCGGGTTTGAAGGCCGGTGCGGCGCTGAAAACCAATGTAGTTTTTGTTGAAGGAGCGCATCAACCCCATCATTCCATTGGAGGCAAAAAAGATAAGTAATACAAAACCAAAGGATAGTAAACCAATCTTGGAACTTTCAAAAAAGCTGTCCACAAATTGTATAATGCCCTCATTGTATTGAGGGGCCGGGATCATTTCCCGGATCAGGGTCTTCAGTTGCCACCTGATGGACTTCTGGCGTATAAATGGCAATTGGGGTATAAGGGTGAACAGGAAAAGGCAGGTAGGCGGGATGGCCATAATGAAGTTGTAGGACACGGCAGAAGCTCTTTCAGTTAATCCTACTTTATTCATTTGCTGGATAAAAAAACACCCACATCATATAACGGAACACCATCAAAACCAGGCAACACAATGTGTTTACTTTTCTCCGTCACAAAACGAACGGGTGGTAAATTCAACAGTATGCGTTCTAGTTTGGTCATCTTGAATTGATAGGAGGCCTCAGGTTAGGCTTTGGGCTGTTTACTTTTTGGTTCCTCTCCGGTTTCTTCTTTTGCTTTTTTAATGGCTTGCTGTTCATCCTGTGCTTGCTGGAATGCTTTGGCATTGACCAGGTGTTGCTGATAGGTTTCACTGAACAGATGCCGGCCCGAAAAATCGGGACTGGCCACAAAGTACAGGTATTTTGTTTGTGGTGCGCTTAAAACAGCATCCAATGTAGGCAGGGAAGGAGTACAGATGGGACCGGGGGTAGTCCTTTGTTGCGGTAGGTATTGAAAGGTGATTCTACGGTAAGGTGCTTTTCATAAATACGCCTGAGGGTGAAATCCTTCAGGGCAAATTTCACGGTAGGATCGGCTTGCAGGCGCATGCCTGTATTGTAGCGATTGAGGTAAACGCTGGCCATGGTATCTTTTTCCTCATTGTCGCGGGTTTCTTCTTCTACAATGGAAGCCAGGGTATAAGCGGCAATGGGGAGAGGCCCAGATCGGCAGCTTTCTTAATGCGTTCGGGAGTCCAAATGATCTTGTATTCAGCAAACAGTTTACTAAAAATAGCAGCCGGGGTGGTATTCCAAAAGTAGGTATAGGTATTGGGATACACGGTGGCCATGATGGTATTGGTATTGAAGCCATAGTGTTGGAGGGTATCGGGATTGCTCATGTATTGCATGACGGAGGCGGAATCGCACTCGAACTTACGACCTATCAGGGCTGCCAGGTTTTCCCTGGTACGCAGCTTGGTAATGATGAGGTTAACGGGTGATTGCTGGCCATTGCGCAACATGCGTACGATGTCGGAAATGCTCATGCCTTTTTTGACCTCATAACGGCCTGCCCTGATCTTTTCCGGCAGGTCCATACGCTGGGCCAGGAAATTGAAGGAACCGGGGTTTTGACCAGTTGGCTGTCTTTGATGGTTTGAAATGCCTCCTCATAGGTAGCGTGACCGGTGCGGATGTAGAGGTATTTGCTTTTTCACTGAATGGGGTATTGGACAAAAAGAATCTCCAGCCAATAAATGCAGCGGCTGCCAAAAGGATTACAAGGATTATAAGGATTAGCTTCTTCCACATAAGGTATTAAGATTGACGCTGTAAAATAGGGAAAGAATTGGGAAGTGGGAAAGTCAGAAAAGTCCGGAAGACCGGAAGACCGGAAGTCCGGAAGACTGGAAGTCTGGAAGTCTGAAAGTCTGAAAGACCGGAAGTCCGGAAGACTGGAAGTCTGGAAGTCTGGAAGTCTGAAAGTCTGAAAGACCGGAAGTCCGGAAGACCGGAAGTCCGGACTTCCGGAAGTCTGGAAGACTGAAAGACTAAAGCATATCTAAATTGCAAGAGGATACTTACCGACTTCCGGACTTACTGACTTCCCAACTTTTTTACAACAAAAAACCCTGCCAGATTATGACAGGGTTGAATATATTGGGTTGAATAACTGCTTATTTAGCTGCGGGAGCGGGTGCAGCAGGCGTATTTGCGGGTGCCTGTTGTTGTGTAGCAGGCTTGGCGTTGATTTCTTTAATGGTAGAACCAGAAGCACCACCTGAAATAAAGACTGCTGAACACAAACACAGCAATGCAATAACAACTGCCATTACCCAAGTACCTTTTTCCAATACATCGGTGGTTTGTTTCACGCCCATGAACTGGGAATTGAAGCCGGCAATATTACCAGCCAGGCCACCGCCTTTGGGGTTTTGGATGAGGATGAACAAGCCCATCGCTACACTCGCTAGAATGATCAGAATCAGGAAAATAATCATATCACATTGCTTTTATTTGGTCAATTCGGGCTACAAAATAAGGGCTTTTGGCGGGATTGAGCAAACTTAATTTCTCGTAAATAGCGATAGCTTTTGCTTGCTGCCCTGCTTCACCCATACTTCGGCCATGGCTTCTGTAATGATGTCTTTACCTTCTACAGAGTGCCCGGCACTTTCCTGAATAGATTGTTGCAGGGTTTCATCAAAAGCAGGAGCGGGCTGTTCGGACATAACGGGGGCTATGCGTTTCATACTACGCAACCATTCGGTGAAGCTTTTTAATTGCATGCCCAGTTTATCCTTGAAATCTTCCTGGCGGAGTTTGATCCCCTGGGAAGCAAAATAATCGATGGTATGGTAGGGTTCAAAAATGGGCTCTTCACTTTCGCTAATCACAGGTTTGAACGTATGGGTAAGTTCGGCGCCGGTAGCTTCGGCAGGTGGAACAGGTATAGTCACTTCCTCCACTGGTGGAGGGGGAACTGGTGTTTCTTCCAACAGGCTGATGGGTTCGGAAACGCCGGGGATCAGGATCTCTGTTTCCTGCAACTCATTTTCTTCAATAGTGGTGGCAGGTATATCTGTAAGGACTTCGGGTGCAGGGGGGGATTGCTTCAACGGTCGGGGGCTCTGGTTGTTGGGGCTCCGGTTCGGTGATTACAGGCGGGGTAATGAACGTTGCCGCCACAGGCTCCTCTTTGGGTATACTGGGAATGAGCAAGGTTTCGGTCACGATCTCATGCTCTTGCAAGGTCCAGTGCAACCAGAGGGGGTTATTGAACCAGGCAGTGGCACTGGCCGATTGGTCCTCAGCTCTTGCAGGGGTGGTATTGTGCACCTTTTTGGCCAGTAACCAATGGCCAACAGCAGAATAAGGATAGTCTTCGGTAAACTGCTGGAGTGCTTGCTCAGGAACATCCTGCAAGGAATCTTTTTGGAAAAAATGCTTTACAATGGTGTGAATATGTTGTTGCATGAAACGGATTACCAGTTTGAAAATATACGATTGAACATTTCATCCACCATCATTTTGATGATGCTTTCGTTCAATTGTGGTTCGGCCTGGGTAAGCGAAAGGTTCGCGTCGAAGTCGAAGTTACGGGAAACACTGGCTTCAAAATTCGTTTTCGGGTCATTGGGGTCCAGGGTATTTTTCAGGGTCAATTTAATACCCACGGTCAACCGGCTAATGGAGGCGGTTTGTTGTCCGGTTTGGCTATTGGGCGATATACCGGATGTGCTCACATTGTATTCGGTAATGGTACCTGAAATTTCAAAGTGGCCATTTTCAGGGGCTGGTGAAAGCCTGGTTTGGTTGACGATCTTTTGCCTGAGCTTATCGGTGATCTGTGGACTTAATTGAGGATTTACATAGCGGGCTGTATTTCCAATCAGGTCAAGATGGAAAGTTCTTACTGCGGGCGGTATGCTTACATCTTTGAAGGAGTAGCAACCGCTGAACAGGAACAGGCATAAAATAGCTACGAGCTTCGAGCAATGAACTGTGAGCTTGAAAGCAGCTGCGTGCTGCGCGCTTCGCGCTGTGAGCCTGTTGTTGCTTGTAGTTTCGTTTTGGGCTTCTGACTTCTGTATGCTGTATGCTGTATGCTGCATGCTATCACTCCTTGATATCATATTCTTTAAGCTTGCGGTATAAGGTTCTTTCGCTGATGCCGAGGTCGGTGGCGGCATCTTTCCGTTTACCCTTGTGTTTTTCAGGGCTTTCATGATCAGGTCTTTCTCCATGTCCATGATGTTGAGTGAATCTTCCACTTCTTCATGGTGGTGGATGGCATCTTCATGGTGCAACATCACAGGTTGGGCACTGCTAACAGCCGGTTGGGGCATGATGGCCGGCGCCAGGATCTCTTTACTGTTTTTCAGTTCATTGATCAAGGCCTGGTTTTGGGTCATACCCGGATTTTGCAGGATCTCCACAAACATCTTTTTCAGCTCGGTCACATCTTTCTTCATATCGAAGAAGAGTTTGTACAGGATCTCGCGTTCATTGGCAAACTCATGACCGTTGGAGCTTCCACCTGTATTGACCAAAACGGGCAGGCGATTGGAAACATCTCTTTCGGGCAGGAAGCGCCTTAGTCCTTGAGCCGTTACCTGTTTATCGCTTACAAGAACGGACATCTGCTCTGCAATATTCTTTAATTCACGAATATTTCCTGGCCAGCCATAGTTAATTAACACATCCTTGGCCTCGTCTTCGAGTTGGATGGGGATGGCTTTGTATTTTTCGGCAAAATCTACAGCAAAACGCCTGAACAGGAGGGGAATGTCTTCTTTACGGTCGCGCAGGGCAGGCACCCTGATGGGTACGGTGCTCAAGCGGTAGTACAGGTCTTCACGGAACTTGCCATTCTGTGTAAATTCGAGCAGGTCCTTATTGGTGGCGGCGATTACGCGCACATCTGTTTTTGTACTTTGGAGGAACCTACCCGGATGAATTCTCCTGTTTCCAGTACGCGTAATAAACGGGCCTGGGTGCCGAGGGGCATTTCGCCAATCTCATCTAGGAAGATGGTGCCACCGTTAACGGTTTCAAAGTAACCTTTCCGGGAATCGACAGCACCGGTAAAGGATCCTTTTTCATGACCAAAAAGTTCGGAGTCGATGGTGCCTTCGGGAATGGCGCCACAATTCACCGCAATAAAGGGGTTATGCTTTCGGTTGGATAAAGCGTGAATGATTTGCGAGAAGGCTTCTTTACCAGCCCCGCTTTCGCCGGTAATTAAAACGGTAAGATCAGTGTTGGCAACCTGGCCAGCCACCTGCAATGCAAAGTTCAATGCGGGTGAATTACCAATGATGCCAAAGCGGTTTTTGATTGATTGGATATCCATAGACACAATTCTTTTAACTCAATTAATCTGGTTTCTCAATTCCTGCCATCCCCTTTGTATCATAAAAACCGGTGGATTACTCAACAATGTTGCCGAGCAAGGTGCCTCCGGTACAATCGTATACAGTAACCATTGCATAATCACCTTTGTTCAGTGCATGCCCGGCTTTTGGAAAAACAACTACTTTGTATTGGCTGGTGCGGCCCATCCAATCATTAGCACTTTTTTTTTGAGTCGCCTTCTATTAATACTTTAACGGTTTGGCCAATATCTTTCATATTGCTTTCATGGCTCAGTTTGCGCTGCATATTGATGATCTCGTCCAGGCGTCTTTTCTTCACTTCTTCAGGGATATCATCCTGGTAGCGTCGTGCGGCGAGGGTACCGGGGCGTTCGCTGTAGAAGAACATATAGCTGTAATCGTACTGGCTATATTGCATGATGCTTAAGGTATCCTGGTGGTCTTCTTCGGTCTCAGTGCAAAAACCGGCAATAATATCGGAACTAATGCTGCAATCAGGTATGATGGTTTTGATGCGGTCTACCTTGGCCATGTACCACTCCCTGGTATAGGTGCGATTCATGAGTTGTAAGATCCTGGTCGATCCGCTTTGAACGGGGAGGTGTATGTACTTGCAAATATTTTCGTATTTGGCAATGGTATGGAGCACCTCGTCGGTAATGTCTTTAGGGTGGGAGGTAGAAAAGCGTACACGCAATAGGGGGCTGATGAGGGCTACGCGTTCCAGCAGTTGGGCAAAGGTGACGGCAGCAGCCTGACCTTCTCCAGCAGCCATAGAAGCACCCAGATCGGGCGTCCAGTAATAGCTGTCCACATTCTGGCCAAGCAGGGTTATTTCGCGGTAGCCTTTGTAAAAAGGTCCTGGCATTCGCGGATGATGGAGTGGGCGTCGCGGCTTCTTTCGCGTCCGCGGGTAAAGGGAACCACGCAAAAGGAGCACATATTGTTGCAGCCGCGCATGATGCTTACAAAGGCATTAATGCCATTGGAGTTAAGTCTCACGGGGGCAATATCGGCATAGGTCTCTTCCCGGCTCAGGAGCACGTTTACGGCTTTTTGCCCGTCGGCTGCTTCTTCAATCAGTCCCGGCAGGGTACGGTAGGCATCGGGCCCCACCACCATATCAACCAGCTTTTCTTCTTCCAACAGCTTGGCTTTCAGGCGTTCGGCCATACAGCCCAGGACACCGATGAGGGCGCCAGGATTTACTTCCTTGGCGGCTCGCAGGTACTGGAGGCGATGGCGTACGGTTTGTTCGGCCTTTTCGCGGATGGAGCAGGTATTAATGAGGATCAGGTCGGCCTCTTCATAGTTGCGGGTAGCTCCGAAACCATTCTCATTCAGGATGGAAGCCACGATCTCACTATCGGAGAAGTTCATGGCGCAACCGTAGGATTCAATATAAAACTTCTTACCATAGGTCACAGGGTCATTCACAAACGGGCTATAAGCCTCTCCCTGGCGATATTCGTCCTGTTTGGTATGGGTAATCAGATCCGGCATCAGTTAATTCAAAATTTGGAAGGGGCAAAGATAGCTAAAATGAGGGATAAATGATGACAGGATGGCAGGGGTGACCGAAAGGAGTGTGTTAAAAAGCGTCTTATCCTTGCCAGGAAGCCGTATAATTGAAGGGCAGGGGGCCCCGGGAGGTTTTGTGGGAACGGTTCCAGGCCCGTTTGTACCGGAAAACTGCTATTTTAAACCTAATCCTTTAGATAATTTTTGCGAAAAGTTAACTTTACCCTTACATGACCCTTCTATACCGTTGCTTTTTATTGATATTTTTCATCCTATTGACGTTTTCCTTGCATGCGCAGGAAAATGCCGCTGCCGCGCCTGGCATACTTACGGGTAATGTGCTCGACGAAAAACAAAAAGCAGTAGGGGATGCTACGGTGGAACTTCAATTCCTGGCGGATACGCTCACAAAAAAGACGACGATCACTGATAAGGACGGCAATTTTTCGCTCTTACAGATTGCTTTTGGCTGGTACCGGCTAAAAGTTACGTATGTGGGCCTGCAGCCACTGGTCATTGACAGTCTTCATTTCCGGATGGAGCGGTTCGACTTTAACATGAATGACCTGGTGATGAAGCGGGGTGGTAATGACCAGTTGCAGGAAATTGTAGTATATGCGGAGAAGCCATTGATCCAAAGTAAGGATGGGAATATCACGTTCAATGCAGGTGAATCGGCTTTGAGTGCGGGTGCTACGGCCAGTGAATTGTTGAAAAGTGTACCGTTGGTTGCCAATGATCCGGATGGGAAAGTGGTGGTGCGTGGAAAAGAGCCCAAAATACTGATTGACGACAAGCCGGTAGAACTGAATGCGCAGCAATTGCAGGACTTTCTGGAATCGATGCCGGGTAGTATGATAGAACGTATTGAAGTGATGACGAACCCGCCGCCGCAATATGCCAATGAGCAGGGAGGGGTGATCAATATTATCACCCGTAAGGGTAAAGTAGGGGCCGGGGCCCGTGTAACGGTTACGGCTGGCACAAATGGAGAAAGGAATATCAGCGGAAACCTTAATTACCGTAAGAAAGGGTTGGCCATTAACCTGAATTTGAATGCGGGCGACAACCGGGTGAATGGTTCTGGCTACTCGAAGCGGGAGAATATTTACAAAGACTCCTCTAATTATTTTAATACGACCAATAGTTACCGTAATCGCAATACGCGGCCGGGGGCCAGGTTAAGTATTGATTATGATATTGACCCGCGTAATATTGTGAATGTATTGTTGTTGTTTAACCACAATGATTTCAGGAACCGCAGCGAAAATGAGTATACCAACCTGAATCGTTTTGAAGACATCACGAAACTGAGTAACCGGTATGTTGAAACGGAAGGACAGAATGTGAATCCTGCTATGAACCTGACGTATACGCACCGGGGTAAAAAGCCTGGTGAAACGCTTCGGATGATTGCCGGGGCCAATTATTCGTATAACCAGAATGACCGCACTTTTTTCCAGCAGTTCCTGAAGCCCGACCGTACGGCTACGGGAATAGATTCAACGCAGCAGCAATTGAATGATAGTTGGAACCATGGCTATAGCTTACGGATCAATTACGATAAGCTGCTGGATAATAAGCGTACATCTTTTTCGACGGGGGTAGCTACAGTGGCCGATGCCAGTCATGTGGTGCTGAATACTCAGTATTTGAAGAAGCCAGACAATGAGTATGTGAACAGTCCCTTGCTGAGCAATGATTTTGGTTTTAAGCAATCGGTACACAGTGCGCGTTTTTCGATGAAGCAGGTGATCACGGAACTGATGAGTGTTACGGCGGGTGTTACAGCCGAAATAACGGATATCCAGTTTGACCTGAAGGACAAGTCGCAGGTGAACAATGATTATAGAACCTGGCTGCCTTTTGCCAATTTCAATAAACGCTGGGAGGAGGTATTGAACCTGAGTGTGGCGTACCGGAAAACTATCCGCCGGCCAGGAATCGGGCAGTTGAATCCCAGTATTGATTATGGAGACCCAAACAATATCCGTTATGGTAATCCTGAATTAGCGCCTTCTACTGCACATAATTTTGACCTGGTACTGGGTAGGAATGGCAATAACTATTATACGAACCTGGGCTTTGGTTATAATATTGTGCAAAGCATTTTTAGTCAGATCAGGAACCTGCAGCCGGATGGAAAAACAGAAACGACCTGGCAGAATATAGACGATCGCCATGAATATGAAGTAAGTACCTGGAGTGGGTATACGGTATCGCGTCAATTCCGGATGAACTTCAGTGCCAGTTATACTTACAATAAGTATAGCCTGTATGATAAAACAAAGAATAAGTACCAGGATGGCGGCACTTTCACAACGAGCTTCAATACCAATTATTCGCCCAGGGATGTGTGGAATTTCAATGGCAATTTTACGCTCAACCGCTTTGCCAATCCACAGGGTACGGTACGCAGCAATGTGCGGATGAACCTGGCATTGCAACGCAAATTGTTCAATAAGCGACTGGTGCTGACGCTGAATGCAATTGATCCTATTTTCCAACAGAAGTATACGAGTTATACTTTTGGTCCCAATTATAACCTCGAATCTTTCAGCAATGCGCGCACGCGTAGTTACCGCCTCACGGTAAGTTATGCTTTTACCAACCTGGTGGGAGGGAAGAAAAAGCCACTGCCAGTTAAACAAGGGGCTAATAAAGCAATCCCTGGTAAACAACCAACTTCTGTTCAGCAAAAACCTGCACCAGTAAAGCAACCCATCGGGAAGAAATTGTGAGAGATTGGTGAATCGGCCACCAACGTGCTTGCTTCTCTGGCAACTTATCAACCTGTCAACCTGCAACCCCATATTCCGGCGGTAAAATATCGTTAAATCGTTTTCTTTCGCTTGTATCCCTGAGTCAGGGAGAATATTTTTATAACATGAAGCATTTTCTGTTATCGGCAGTGGTCACGCTGGCAGCGGTGGGCACTGGATCAGCACAGCAAATCTGTTACAAAAACCTGGTACTGGAAGGTGGTGGTGTAAGAGGCTTTGCGTATGCGGGTGCTTTCCAGGTATTAGACAGTATACACATCCTGTCGGATATAGAAAGGGTGGGGGCACTTCGGCAGGAGCCATTCAGGCTACGCTACTGGCTGTAGGTTATACACCGCAGGAGATATTGGAGCTGACGGCTTATCTAAAGCCGCAGGAATTTAATGATGGGGCCTGGTTTATTGGTACAGGCATACGGCGACTGAAGCGGGAATTTGGTTATTACAAAGGAGAAAAAATAGCACAGTGGATAGAAGCACAGATTGCGCGTAAAACAGGGGATGGCAATATCACCTTTTCCCAACTGCACCTGCAGCGAACAATAAAAGGGTACAAAGACTTGTATATAACAGGAACGGATCTTACCTATCAAAGTTTGCGCATATTCTCCTATGAACGGTATCCGGATATGCGCATCAAAGATGCAGTACGTATATCGCTGTCGATACCGCTGTACTACAAACCGGTATTGATTGATGATAAAGGAAAAGTATATGATAAGCCGGTGGTGGGCATGCGGCTGCACATGATGGTAGATGGAGGTGCACTTAGTAATTATCCATTGTTTATGTTCGACTCGTCGAAGTATATAGCAGGAGTGGTACTGCCACGCAATGTGGTGATGGAAAACCCGGAGACGTTGGGGCTGATGATGGAAATGCCGGAACAGATTGAGTACAATAAAAAGCAGCAGGGTAAGTACCCTATTCCTATCAGGAGTATTAAAGATTATTTCAAAGCAGTATATGTAACGCTGATTGATAAGGCCAATCCGGAGGCGGAGGGGAATAGTCAATGGCGGCGAACGATCACCATCAGTACGTTGAACCATTCGGGCAGGGTGCGTAAGCTGCCTAAAAAAGTAGTAGAAGAATTACTGGAAAGTGGGCGGGAAGGGACGCGGCGTTTCTTCCAGGAAACGGCAAGCAATAATGCTACTGCGAATAGAATGCCCGGCACCCCACTTTGATCTGTTGTATTCGCAAGAGCTATCGCTCACCTCAATACATAGGCTGTTTAATAATTGCTAAGGGTATAAAACTGGCAACTTGTGCTTAATGTGATTTCTTATCCTGCAAGGTCTTGATCTGCTGCTTTAACTTCCCGACTTCGGTGTTGCGTTCCCTTAATTTCGTTTCTAATAGTTCGTTGTATTGAACCAATGAATCGAGGCGAATAATCGCTACATCTACCATACGCTCCAATTCTCTTTGGAAGAATCCAGGGCTATATAGTTTTTCGTAATTCCTTGCAATCCTGATCTGGTGGGTAACTGGTTGTAATGGATACAGGCTCTAATGGGGCTACTGGTGTTAAATTGGTTTGAATGATGTATGGATTATTATCCTGACAAGAACAGCAGCCAAGGGTGATGGCTGCTATTAGTAATGTACTTTTTATCATACGATATTATGAGGGTGTTCTAAAAGTATAAGTATCGTCGATTTCCTGGTAAATATAAAGATGGTTTTAAGGTATGGTACAGATCTCTGAAAAGCGTAGGAACCTATCTCCTGTAGGACCACCGCACCAGGGCCAGCCGAAATAATAGGTAAGTGTGTCGGCATTTAATTGTTGTACGGCCAATTTGTGTAAGGATGTTGGGTTGGCGGTATTGTACAATGCAATGGTGTCCTTGGTTAGTGTGTACCTATTGAACAGGGGGTTGCGGCTGTCTTTATAAAGACCTTTGGGTCCAAAAAATACATAGTTCAGTTTCTCGGGTTTTCGCCAGGTACCACTGCCATCGCCGGGATCGGATCTGATGTCGGAAAGTACCCAGGTGCCAACAATCCCTTCGTATTTTGCGGTGGAGGGATCATCTTTGTGGTCTTTACTGCATGCCATGAAGACCATGATGAGGCAGAGGCTGAAAAGCGTCGTTCGCATAAAAGGTTGTTTTGTATATTGAGCCTGGTATAAGTATATCCGTTGCACGGGCCCCTAAAATAACCTGGAGGAGGTAATGGGAACATACTATTATATTCTATATCTTTATCAGCACCAGCGGAAATAGCTCATCTGGTAGAGCGACAGCTTCCCAAGCTGTAGGTGGCCGGTTCGAGCCCGGTTTTCCGCTCCAGAATAACCGGCAATCGCCGGTTATTTTATTTGTAACAGGCGTCGGTTCCTTTCGACAGGCGAGATAACCTATCCCCAGTTCATCGGAAATTTTAACAATTGGTCGGATAGCGGTTTGTATTGAAACGGGCCTGGTTATTTTTGCTGCTGGTTCACGCAAAGCAATACAATATCCTTCCTATGGCTATCTGATTAGAATCCCTTGCCTATTGAATTTGCGTTGAACCTGTACACCAACCTCAACAAGAGAGGCTGTCTGGCAGCTTTTCATCCAATTATCTTAAGCATTTACTGATTGTAATGCAGGAATATCATATTGACGATGAGAGTAGTGGTCAAATTTATTATAAAGTAATACCTACGCACCTCATCGTGATCTGGGACAGGGTAGGGATTTATTGGGATAATGATGGACGGGTAAATACCTTCCAGGTGGTGATTGGTGTGCCAGGCGACCCATTGCTGGGAACCAATAACGTGTTGTTTAATTATGGTGATATGCAGTGGGCCGTTGAACCGGAATGGACAGGTGGATAAGGTGGTGTTGATCACGGCCAATGGAAGAGGAGGGGAAAGTAATGGTAAAGACAAGGGTAAAGGCATGATAGGAGAGGAAATGGGATCAAGGGATGGTGAATTGGCAGTGATGGTATCGCCGGTACCTAGTTATTACGATTTTACGGTTCACCTGCAACAGGGACATCCTAATGAGGCGGTGCGGATGCGTGTATTTGACCAGGCTGGCCGCATGATAGAAGGCCGGGAAGGGCTAAGGATTGGCGCCCGGATCACGCTGGGTAGTGGATATGGAAAAGGGTTTTACCTGTTGGAGGTGGTGCAGGGAAGTAATAGGAAAACGGTGAAGTTGGTGAAGTTGTAAGGGGACTTGAATGGTTTGCTTTGATGGTTTTGAGATAATGAAACGAGGTGACTTCGGAAGGAGTCACCTCGTTTATTTTTTAAGGTTATTGTGGTAGGGGTGCCAATTTTCGTTCGTTAAGTTGAGGAAAAGTGTCACCGCTCCCGAATAAAAAAAGAACCCATCCATACTGACAGGCTCTTTTATTGGTATCCCGGCTGCATCCGGGATAGCATAGGTGTTCTTTTTCTGCAGGATCTATTGTCTTATCTGATCGTTACCAAAGCATTTTTGCCCTGGTAGTAATCAAGGATCTTGGTACGCAACACATAATCATACCGGGCAATGATGAGGTTGATATTGGCGCGGTCGAGGTTATTTTTTGCAATGAGGTAATCTACCGAAGTGGAAGCGCCTTCAAGGAACCGAACTTCTGCAGCCCGGAAGGTTTCGGTATAGGCGCTCACCTGGTCTACAAGCACTTTGTATTTATTCAGTGAGGCATCCATATTGAAATGGTCTCTTTCAATATTTTGTCTCAATTGTATGTGGGCGGTTTGTGCTGCAAATTCTGCTTCTTTCAGGTTGATCTTATCCAATGCGAGTTGGTTTCTGACGCGCCAGTTGTTGAGAATGCCAATATTTATACCGATACCGGCATTGAGGCGGTAGTTGTTTTTCAACTGGTCGTAGTATTTGATCTTCTTATCGTTTCCATCCAGGGCGAGGCTGGAGAAATTGGTATTGACGCCTGCACCAAAGCCAATGGAGGGAGCGAGCCTTCCACGGGTAGAGGCCACGGTTTTCTCGGCGCTTTTTTTCCGTAGATCCACACCCTTGATGATGGCGAGTTGTTCAAGGGCTATTTTGAAGATATCTTCTGTAGAGGCTGCATAATCCAAACCGAATTGGGCAGCATCCAACTTCTGTACCTGCAGGTCTTCCCGGTAGGGCAGGTTCATTAGTTGGGCAAGGCTGAGCCTGGCGGCATTGAGGTTATTGCGTATGTTAGTAATGGTAAGCTGGTTGTCGGCATACTGGCCTTTGAGGTCGTAGAGGTCGGCAGGCTTTATCGCTCCTTCCTTGTTCATGATATCAAGACGTTCTACCTGTTTGCTGCTTACCGCCAGCTGTTTCCGAGCCTGGTCCAACAGGTCCTCGTTGGTCAGTATCTGGAGGTAGGCGAGTATGACATCCAGCATCAGTTTGTCTTTCTGCTGTTGCATCTCCATACGGCTGGCCTCATAGGCATATTGTGTACTTTTCAGGTTGTTGAGCAAGCGCCATCCATTAAACAGCGTTACATCTGTATTGGCGTTATAAGTAGCAGAAGAATAGGTTTGCTCTACATAGGCGTTGGTATAAGGGTTAATACTGCGGCCTGTATTGAGGTTGTGGTCTATATTCCCATTCAGGGTGGGGATTAAGTTATCCCTTCCCTGTTTGGCATTCACGCGTTCGCGTTGTGACTGGAAGTCTCTGGTCTTTACGTCTACATTATTGGCAATAGCCGTTTCAACACACTGTTGCAGTGTCAGGGGCGTATTTTGTGCCATACTGTTCAGCGACATAGATACTACCGCATAACAGATCATCAAGGCTTTACCGGGTTTCATTCTATTCTCTTTTAATTGATTTTATTGGTTTAGGCGTTATCGATCCTTCCGTCGAGCAGGTTGATGATATGTGATCCATAGCCTGCATTTTTTCGGAGTGGGTAACCTGGATAATGGTGACGCCTTCTTTGTTCAGTTGTTTGAAAAGGTCCATAATATCCTCCCCTTGTTTTGAGTTGAGGTTGCCGGTAGGCTCATCGGCCAGGAGTAGCTGTGGTTTGGCAATGAGGGCCCGTGCAATACCTACCAATTGTTGCTGGCCGCCGGAAAGCTGGGTAGGGAAGAGGTCTTTTTTCCTACGATCTGGAAGCGGTCGAGTATATCGGCTACCATGGCTTTACGTTCGGACGCTTTGACATCCTGGTAGATAAGCGGGGTTTCAATATTCTCGTATACGGTGAGCTCATCAATGAGGTGATAAGCCTGGAATACAAAGCCGATATGTCTTTTGTATAATTGTGAGCGTTGTTTTTCTTTCATGCTGTGCACAGCCTCGCCATTAAAATAGTATTCGCCTTCATTGGCATCATCCAACATGCCGATGATGTGGAGGAGGGTGGATTTACCCGATCCGGAAGGGCCCATGATGGACAGGAATTCGCCTGCATTCACGGTGAGGTTAACATCTTTTAAGAGAAAGGTTGGCTTTCCGCCTACATTAACCCATTTGGAGATATGCTTTAACTCTAACATGTGGTCTATTGTTTTTGTTTACTATTTGTTTTTTGAGAACCAGCTTTGAGCTGTGAGCTTCGAGCTGCGAGCCATTAGTTCTGTTCTTATCTTTCTGTCTTTAGCCCGTAGCTCATGGCTCGCGGCTCGTAGCTTGTATTCTTACTCACTTCTCAAGCTATTCACCGGATTGGCTGCGGCTACCCGGTAAATTTGTGTAATAATAGACATTAATGCGATCAATAGCATACTGCCGAAACTGATGAATAAAATATCTATACCTATTGATATGCGGTTTGCGAATATGTTTAAAAGAAGAAACCCAACAGGTACCCAATGGGCAGGGCAATGGCGCCTGCGATGAGTAACAGTTTCAGGAAGCTTCTGCTTAGTAAGGTCATGATGATGGCAATGCTGGCGCCCATTACTTTGCGGATACCGATCTCTTTGCGGCGGGTTTCGGTACTATAGATCACCATGCCCAGCAGGCCCAGGGAAGCAATGGTGATGGTAATAAGGGTAAGAAAACCCAGCATACCTACGGTACCGGTTGCTTTGTTGCGGTTGATCCAATCTTCGTTTAACCATTTACCTTCAAAGGGTTGGTTGGGGTATTGTTTTTCCAGGTGCTTTCCACTGTTTTCAAGAAGCTGAAGGGTAAACCATTGGCTGTATTGACCACCAGGTAATGGAAGGCAGTGGGTTTATTACGTATGACCAAGGGCATAAAGGGAATGGCCATACCGCGATGGGATACATTTTTCATTACGCCGGCTATTTGTACCTGTACGCTATCGTCGATCCAGATGGCTTTGCCAATGGCTTCCTGGGGTGAATTGATGTGCAATCGTTGCAAGGCCATTTCGTTCAACACTACATGAGTTTCAGTGCGCACGCTATCGGCCTGAAGCGGAAAGGCAGTGCCTGCCAGCAAGGTCAGCTTCAGTGTTTTGAATATGGCGGCATCGGCATAATAATAATCCATGCCAATGGCGGTAGCGCCGGGTTGGGGCCTTATGCTGGCGTAGCCAGTAGCGTCTTTGCCCGGAATGGTAGAGATGGAGGCTACCTGGGATACACCGTTGAGCTGTTCGAGCTCATGTTTAAATACGGGCTGGCTGGTGGCCGCCAGGGGAATGGTAATAATATGATCCCGCTTGAATCCCGGATCGGCATTGGCCATATAATCGAACTGGCGGAAAAAGGTCAGGGTGAATACAGTGGCAACGAGGGAAAGGGTAAACTGACCCACGATGAGGGTTTTCCTGAAATTATTGCCCAGGAATAATTTTACAGTAGCCAGGTTTTTCAATACTTCCACGGGTTTGAAAGATGACAAAGCCCAGGCGGGTAAAACGCCTGCCAATAAACCGGCAAAAAGGCTGAAGAGAATAAACCAGGTGCAGGTACTGGCATCAAGTGAAAGGTCAATACCGCCTGTGATCTCCTGGGCAAAAGGCTGACCTGTGATCAGTCGCAGCAGCAGGTAGGCCAATACCAGGGCCAGGCAGGAAGTGAGTAGGGATTCAATTATGAACTGGGTAAATACCTGGCCGCGTACGGCGCCGGATACTTTGCGGATACCCACTTCTTTACCTCTTTTGAGGGAACGGGCTACTGATAGGTTGGTATAGTTGAAACAGGCCGATAAAAGGATGATGAAAGCTATGACCACTTCGGCCAGCATTTTACCCCGGGAGCCGGTATTGCCCAGTGGGGAGTTCATCTCTTCGCTCAGGATGATCTTATTCAATGGCTGCAGGGCAAAGGAGAAGTTCTCTTTCCCTTCCAGCTTGCTTTGTTTCATCAGGCCATTGGAAATGGTTTGTACGGCCTGCGTCAGTTGTTGTTGCTTTACCTGAGGTTTTAGCAGCAGGTAGGTATAAGCACCGGTAAAATTGTTCCATTGTTGCAGGTTGGCGGACAGTTTGCCTGTTTTTTCGAGCAGTGGCATGGAGCTCATAGAGAGGAGGGCATCCTGTTCAACATGCGATTTGCCGGCCGGTGTATTCATGATACCGGTTACGTGGAAATCACCCAGCCCGGTAAACGACAGTACCTGACCCATAGCATTGGCATTGCCAAAGAATTTTTCTGCTACTTCTTTGCTCAATACAATGCTGTTAGGAGCGGCTAAAGCAGTTTGTGGGTTGCCAGCCTGCAGGGTATATCCAAAGATGTTGAAGAAATTGGAGTCGACAAATGCCTGGCTCAACCGCAATTCTTTTACGCCATTGGTAGCACTGGCATTATGGGGGTAGATGCGGGTAAAGGATTCTATGAGGTTGAAATCGGTCGAGAGTTTATCGGCCAGGGGTAAGGGGGTACTGGCAAAAGTGTGGGCATTGCCTTCTTTGCTGGTGATATGGGTAATAATACGCCAGGTGCGGTTGGGCTGGGGATGGAATTTGTCGTAGCTCAACTGGTCTTTGAGGTGGATGATCACCAGGAGGCATACGGCCATACTCAATCCCAAACCGAATATATTGATGAAGGAAAATGTTTTATTCCTCATCAGGTTTCGGATCGCTATTTTGAGATAATTACGTATCAAGTTGGTTTATTTTTTTAGTCCTTTAAGCTTCGAGCCGTTTGCCTGGAAAGGATTTGTTTTCTATAACTCGTAGCTCGCAGCTCAAAGCTTGCGGCTTGTTTTTCTTTATTCTGTTCTTAAGGCCTTTACCGGGTTGGCCAGGGCTGCCCGGACGGTTTGAATGCTTACGGTCAACAACGCAATGAGCAGCATCATTCCCCGCCTGCGGCAAATATCCACCAGGAGATGGAAGTGCGGTAAGCAAAGTTTTGCAACCAGGTATTGGCGGCCCAGCCAGCCAGGGGGCGGTGATCACAAACGCCAGGATAACCAGGACTACAAAATCTTTTGACAGCAGGGAAATGATCTGGGTTACAGATGCGCCCAATACTTTGTGTACCCCGATCTCTTTTACCCGCTGGTGGGTGGTATAAATAACCAGTCCCAATAAACCCAGACAGCTGATGGCTACTGCCAATGCACTGGCCCAGGTAAGCAGGCCTGCCATGGATTGTTCGGTTTTATAAAAGGCAGCAATCTGTTCATCAAAGAAGGCATAATCGAAAGTTCTTTCGGGATATACTTCTTTCAATGACTGGTCTATTTTAGCCAGTGCCTGCTTCCAGTTATTGCCGCCAGCCTGTAAGGGTGGCAGCAGGATATGGAAGGTATTGGATTCTTTGGTTTTTGTGAAGAACGCCAGGGGTTTGATAGCCTGGTGCAGGGACTGGATATGAAAATCGGCTACTACTCCAACGATGGGCAGTTGTGTTTTATCGTGTCCTCTGCTAATGAACTTACCGACGATATCAGCAGGCCGGGCATAACCCATGGCACGGGCATAGGCTTCATTAACGATGTATTCTTTGGCCAGGGTATCGCTGGGCTGCAGCATATTGCCGGCCACCAGTTTGAGCTGGTAGAGGTTGAAATAATCGGCATCGGCCTGGCGGATCTCGGTTTGGCTTTCGATGGTTTTTTTGCCATCATCGAATGTAAGACTGGTGGAGGTGAAGCCTTTTGATGCAGGGGCCATGCCGCTGAGGCTCACCATTTTTATTTCGGGAATGGCTTTAAATTTCTCCAACAATACTTGTTTCTTCGAGGCACTTAGTTCGCGCCAGGGGATGGTAAAATTAATGATGGCATCCTTGCGGTAACCCAGGTCTTTATTGATGGAATAATGGATCTGTTTGGATACCATGAGGGTGCCGATGATCAAGAACTGGGCGATGATGAATTGAGAAACGGTCAGGGTTTTGCGCAGCCAGGCGGTCCTTGTTTTACCACTACCGGCAACGGCCTGGTTTTTCAGCACCTGTACGGGTTTAAAGCGCGACAGGACCAGGGAAGGGTAGAAGCCGGATACCAGGCCTATCACCACTACCAGCAGGCCGATGAAAGCCAGGAGGCCGGGTTGTAATAGCTGTTTGAAAGCAACCCCTTCGGGCAGATAATTGGAAAATAGTTTGAGTAAATAGGGCACCAGGGCAATGGACAATAGGGTAGCTATGATGGTAAGGGCAAAGGTTTCGCTGAGGAACTGGGACATTAGCTGCCAGCGGGTGCCGCCCATGGTTTTGCGGATGCCAGTTTCTTTGGCTCTTTGTGCGGCCTGGGCCGTGGTGAGGTTGATGAAGTTGATACAACCCAACAGCAGGAGAAACCCGGCTACGAGCAACAAACCATTGAGGGTAGGCTTATGGGCTTTGCGCTGTCCATAGTTTTCGTAAACGGTGCTGAAATGGAGGTCACCCAGTGGCTGCAATAAGTTGGTAGCCTTAAAGCCGCTCATTTGGGGTGAGTTTTTTACTACCAGAGCGGTAGCCTGCGCAGCTACCTGTTGGGGCGAGGCGCCTTTTTTGAGTTTAACAAAGAACTGTGAAGAGGCGTTGTAATTGTTCCAGGTATTGTACCAAAGGGCTTCTTCCATTTTTGGCCGGAATGGTGGCCAGGGAAATGAATTCTTTAAAGTTTAGGTCTGTACGTTCCGTGATGTCTTTCACAATACCGGCTACAGTTACTTCCATGCTGTCGTCGTAGGTAATGCGTCGTCCAATGGCCTGTGCAGGATCGGTCAGGGAAAAGTATTCTTTGGCGCGGCTCTCGGTCAGCACACTGGAAAAGGGTTGTTGGAGTACATCGGGTGAGCCGGCGATCCAGGTATGGGTAAAGAGACTGAAATAATGTTGGTCGGTGAAGATGACGCCTTTGCGGGCTTTGAATACTTCTTGTTTTTGGTGGTTGTTTTTCAGGATGTCAGCTGTTGGATTATACATGGTATGAAAGGCTACAGCCGTTTCGATGCCGGGCAGGGTAGTGCGGGCTGCGGCTGGCAGGGGCGCGCATACGCCGCTGTTATCATAAGGAGTACCATTGTAATTGAGGGCGGTCACAACGCGGTAGATGCGATCGTAGTCCTGGTGGTGGCGGTCGAACCCGTTTTCATATTGTACGAGCAGGAAAATCACGAGGGATGCGCTGATGCCAATGGCCAGCCCCAACACATTGATGAAGGAGAAGGCTTTGTGTTTCCTGACATTGCGGAAGGCCAATATGAAATAATTCCTGATCATAAATGGTTTTGTTTTAATTAGTTTATAAGGAATAAACTAATAGGCTCCCGTAACGGCTGTATGTTGCATCAGGGTACTTTTTCATGGCTATACTTTCCCTGGCCATTTGGGAGCCTGCGGGTAGTATGGCAAACACATGCCAGAACGTAGTTGAATGATTTGCAATTTGTTAGACGGTGTTCGTGATAAGAAGTAGTCCGTTTCCGATACAAAAACTGTCCGGTTTTGATACATTGGAAAGGCGAGTGGCGCCGGGAGCCAGTGGGGCGAGTGGTGAGTGGTCCGGTAAATGCCGGGAATGAGGAGGGCCAGTGGGGAGTTGGCATAGGGGACTGCCTGGCTGGGTTACAGGCAGGTGTTGGGAGGCGGGGTAGTTGTAACTCTACCCGGAAACTGGTTGCATGTCGGGTGAGGTGGTGGAAAGGGGGATTTTTTCATTCATAAGATGGTTACCTTTAAAACCCCGTTCATGACCACTTCATCCTTATTTACACACCAATAAAACTGTTTAGTATGGCAACAATGAATCCTTACTTAAATTTTGATGGTACTGCCGAAGCGGCTTTTACTTTTATAAGTCGGTATTTGGCGGTGAATTTCTGACTATTGCTAAAATGACAGACGCGCCAGGTACGGAAAACCTGCCGGACAATGAGAAGAACCGGGTGATGCATATTTCGCTGCCGATTGGAAATAATACGATGCTGCTGGCATCGGATATTGTGCCTTCGATGGGGCATAAACTGGTAGAAGGAAACAATGTGCATATCTGTTTAAGTCCTGCAAGCCGGGAAGAAGCAGAGCGTTTGTTTAATGGATTGAGTGCTGGCGGTGTAGTGGAAATGCCTTTGGCGGATATGTTCTGGGAGCTTATTATGGCAATTTTAAGGACAAGTTTGGCATTCAATGGATGGTGAACTATGATGCAAGGGAGCATAAGTGAGTTGGAAGTCGGGAAAGTCGGGAAGACGGGAAGACGGGAAAGTCGGGAAGTCGGGAAGACCGGAAGACCGGAAGACCGGAAGACCGGAAGACCGGAAGACGGGAAGACGGGAAGACGGGAAGTCCGGAAGTCGGAAAGACCGGAAGACGGAAAGTCTGGAAGACCGGAAAGTCCGGAAGTTGACAGGTTTAAAAGTTGATCCGTTAAAAGGTTGGCCAGGTGAATAGCCAATAAGGTCTTACTTCAATAGAAAGAGGGTGTCTTTTAAAAGGCATCCTCTTTTTTGTTTGAAAAATGATTGGTCCGGGAGATGGATGGTAGACGCACTGGACGGGCTATGGAAAGAACACGCCCAGTTTGTAATTGCGCAGGCGGGTTTTTAGCCAGCTTTCCATTTTGATCTTATCGGCGGGTAGTTTTTACGGGTAAAATAAAGGGCCACCCATTGACCTGGGAGGGCGCTGTTGTCTTTTACGGCATTACCCGACCCAATGAGAAGGCTATCAATATCGGGGTATTGTATTTTCAATTCATCAAAAAGCTGCCTGCCCTGTGCGTTGAATTGCTGAATGGTATCGAACTGGGTGCGCAAGGTTTGTAATTCGGCTTCCTTTGCTTTTAAGATGGAGTTTACCTGGTTCAGTTGTTCGTTGTGTTCATTGTTGGTACCTGTTGCTGTGAGGTAAGCAAATCCCTGGTTGATCTCGAGGGTAGTATTGGTGAGTTCAAAGTTTTTCAATTTTCCCTTTAACTTGTCAATGTCTTCTTGCCGTATTTCGGCGCCGCCATAGGTTAATGCAATGGTTCTTTTTTGGGGGTCGATATTTTTTTGCAGGAGGTAATCATTGGGAAATTTGGCTTCGGCATCGATAAACTGTTGCGCCTTTTGAGGAATTTTTCTTGTTGAACAATTTCATATCCCAGGTAAATGCTGGGGATTAAGGTGAGGGTGACGATGAACCAAATAATTCTATTGGCTCTGGCATCAGCTTTGGGATCGGGCAGGTGTTTATAGGGGAACTTCAGGAACCTGACGGTTATAAAAGTAGCCAGGGCAATAAAAACGGTATTGATCAAAAAAGAGGTAGAAGGCGCCTGTAAAAAGGAAAGTTTCAAAGTGGCAAGGCCATAGCCGGCAGTACAAAGGGGCGGCATTAAAGCGGTAGCAATGGCTACCCCGGGAATTACATTGCCTTTTGTTTGCTGGAGGTGGCCAGGATGCCTGCGAGGCCGCCAAACAAGGCAATGAGCACATCATAAATATTGGGGGAGGTTCTTGCCAGGATCTCGGAATGGGCGTCATTGAGGGGGACAGCAGGAAGAAAAGGGTAGAAGTGGCGAGGGCTACTCCTGTAGCGATAGAATAGTTGTAGATGGCTTTACGGAGCAGGGAGAGGTCGTTGATACCTACGCCCAGGCCTATGCCCATGATGGGACCCATAAGGGGGAATGAGCATGGCGCCGATGATAACGGCTGTAGAATTTACATTGAGGCCGAGGGAAGCTATGAAAATGGCAAAGATCAATACCCATAAATTGGTGCCTTTGAATACTACGCCTTTGTCGATATTATCAATGACAATATCAGCATTTTCTTTCTCCTGTTGTAAACGGAATTTGTCCCAAAAAGAATTCGTCATGGGTAGATTGTTTTAGTGTGGATCGCGGATTGAATCGTTGATTACACAGATTTGGAAATGCAGATTTCAAGATCGAAATACAGATGCCGGCTATTGAGCATCCGCTATCAATGATTTGGGGGATGGGGGTGGGAATAAGGTTGGCATATTAAAGATATTGCATCCGCGTTTTCCGCCCAAAACAGTGTAGGCTGCGGTTAGATCTGCGTAATCTACATTTCAAGGGTAGTATGGGGGTGTTTGAGGGGTACTGTAACTATTGATCTTTCGTTCTACCTTGATCATACGATAGAAGAAATTGCAGCCTATATAAACAAGTACTGGAAAGCTTAATATAGCCCCGCATTGAATAGATTGTGTTAGCTTCATGGTGAATTTTTTCCCTATGGTAAAACAGGTCGCCAGATATTTCGTATATTGAATAAGGAGACAATACTTATGTTTTACCAATCTATGCTTAAAACTTCCATTTCGATCAAATGCGCCAGGTGGCTGGTTTTGCCAATCGAAAACAATACAAACCCGCATTCCGCCTGCATTTGAGTTCTCCTTCCTTACTATTGCTTTACGGTTCCTTTACTGTTGCCTTACTGCTCACCTGGACCTGACCAGGGAGAACCCAGGACCTACCCAAGGCTTAGCCCGGAATAAGGCAGGGGTGGAGACCTGAGGGGGCCTGACCATGACTTTACCAGGATAAATACCAAGTGGTGTCTTGTGCTGGAAGCAGGTTGCCGTTCATCAAGGGGTGTTCCAGGTATTGTCATGGGGTGTGCCTGGTGGTATACCAAAGTGATAGGCACCGGTTCTTCTATGATCGTAATTTCAGACCATCTAAAGATTTAACATTTTATTGCGACACTATACGACAGGGTGCGCCAGGTTGCGACAGGGGCCTTTTTGTTACCGCAATCCTTAGTTACCTGATCAGCGGGAATAAAACGGAGAAGGCTAAAGTATCGCTGAATAGCGCTGAACTGATACAACGCTTTAAAGATGTGAATGCCCTGCCCGAAGAAGAACAAGGCATCCTGATAAAAATTATCTCCGCTTACGTCAGAGACTACAAAGCCAAACAGGCCTATGCTTCCTGAATATGATAAAGCCACCAGTAAATAGGTGGCTTCAGTAGTTTCATACAGGCACAAGATGCTAACGCTCATGACCTACCCCTCAATCTTGCGCCAGTGAGGAGGGGCGTTCTTTTGTGCCTGTACCTGAAGCACCTGGAGGATAAGGAATGGATAGATCAGGGGGAGGATGCTGGGGAGCTGGCCGGAGCGTCCATAAAAGCAGCTTGGGGAGCAGGTCTCTATAAGGTCTCTAAAATGTCTCTGTAAGATCTATCCTCTATTTTATTTCGTAGATAGGTTTAAGTGGAGGGTGGCCCCACAGAAATCAATTATTGAAACCAAAAAGCTTAGGATATGGCAAAGAATATATCTGCTGTTTTTAAGTTCAAGGGAACGCTGGGGAATGTAACTTATGTGGACAGTCCAACATATGGTCCTCATACACGTATGGAACGTGGTACTTATACGCCTATTTCGCTTAACAAGACGATGAAGTTTTGCAAGGACAAGCTAATGACCTGCAATAAGCAAGCCAAAGGGATCTTTGATGCTTTAAAGGATGAGCAACGGGATGGCAGTTTGTGGTGGCGGTTGTTGTCTGTTTTTTCAAGCAGGCCAAAGCAGGTTTAAAGCCGCATGTGGGCATGCTATCGGGACTGGAATGTGATGCGAAACAACCCTTGGATAGGTTACTGGGAGTTTGTTACCAGGTAGGGGTTGAACGTGGGAGTAAAACACTGGAGATTACGATTGTACTTGATAAAGCCCCAAAGAAAAATGATGTGAAGAAAATGACGCATTACCAGTTGCAGGTGGTTGTGTTGTATCCTTCTTTTGCCAAGGGGGTGTGCGCAAGGAAATCGCTGCTGGTTCGATGACGCCCTTTTCAGAGGAGCCTGGAGCACTGAAGCTGGAAGTACCTGCGCCTTCGGCTACAGCCCCCTATGTAGTGTTGCTGGGGGTTACGGGAGGTACGTATGTAAAGCGGTTTTATGAGGTGGCTAGTTACCGTGTAATCGGCAACTACAACTACACAGTTTTCGGCAATCAGGAATACATAGAAATCGGCAACAACTGATACATAGTTTTCGGCAACAACGGTGCAGAGAAATCGGCAACAAAGAGTGCAGAGCTTTGTGGGTTAATCAATACCCCATTCATGGCGCTGACACCGTATTTATCGAAGCTTATGACGTATCACGAAGTACACAGATTATCGAGAGAAGGATTTTCCATCAGTTACATCAGCAATCACCTGGGTTTAAACTGGCGTACTGTAAAGCGCCTGTTGGTGGTAGAGGATGACCGTGATTACGAGGAGATACTGCAACGTGGGGTAGAAAAGGATTGTATATTGGATCGCTACGAAGTGTTTATAAAGTTGAAGCTGGAGCAGTATCCCGACACCTCATCGGCACAGATGCACGACTGGCTGAAAGAACATTACCCTGATCTGCCTTCCGTATCTGTGAGAACCGTATTTAATTACGTATCCCGTGTACGCCAGCGGTACCAGTTAGTGAAAACCGAAGGGGTACGGGTGTATGAGATGGTGCCGGAGACACCTTATGGAGCGCAGGCACAGGTCGACTTTGGGCAGTACAATATGCGTAACACACAGGGTGGTAGGGTTAAAGTATACTTTTTTACACTAGTGCTGTCAAGATCCCGGTATAAGTACGTCTTTTTCTCACAGGAACCCTTCACTGCCATCACCGCTATAGAAGCCCATGAGCATGCCTTTGCCTTTATAGAGGGACTGCCTGATACAGTGGTATACGATCAGGACAGGTTGTTCATTGTAGATGAGAATAAGGGAGATCTGATCCTTACTGAACAGTTCAGGGCCTATAGCAGCCAGCGTAAGTTCAAGCTGCACTTCTGCCGTAAATCCGATCCGGAAAGCAAGGGAAAGGTAGAGAACGTCGTAAAATACGTAAAACAGAACTTCCTGTATAATCGCTCCTTTAGCGATATAGATACCCTGAATGCAGAAGCACTGGCCTGGCTAAGCAGAACAGCCAATGAGTTACCCCATAGTACCACCCGCAAACAGCCCATACAGGAATGGATCATAGAAAAATCCCTGCTTCATCCTTATACGCCACTGGTACTGCAAGGGCCTAAAGGAACGCTTTATGCCGTTCGTAAAGACAACAGCTTCTCCTATAAAGGCAACTTCTACTCTTTACCTTCCAGCACCTATCAGGGACGCGGCAGCCAGGTGCTGCTGGCAAGGCAAGGCACCTGCATTGTTGTCTATAATTTAGAACACCAGGAACTCTGCCGCCATCTGATCAGCTCTGGCAGCGGAGAGAAAATTATTAACAATGATCATCGCCGTGACAAGAGTCCTGCTATACAGGAGCTGGAAGACCAGTTCTGCTCACTGGTCAGTGATGCTGAAGCTGCCGGCAGGTTCATCTCTGCCATCCGGCAGGATAAACCTCGTTACATACGCGACCAGTTACTGCTGCTGATACAGGTGGCGCAGCATTGCCAACCGGTTATTGCAGCGCAGGCATTAGCCTATTGTCTGAAGATTGGAGCAAAAGGAGCTGCCGACTTTAAATCAGTGGTGCTGCATCTGAACAACGAGCTGGAAGATCAGCAAGCCCCTGTAGTGTACCTCAATCCACTAAACCACAAAACACCCACAGAGGCACTAATACAGCCTGACACCAGCTCTATTAACGATTACGATATGTTTTAAACACACACAACAGCAATACATGGAACAAAAACAAATGATCAGGCAGTACTGCCAGCAGTTTAACATGACTGGCGTAAACAAGGTAATAGACGAACTTATTACCGATGCGGAAGCCAGGGCGCTGGGGTATATTGATTATACCCTGGGCTTCCTGACCACCGAAGCAGAGTACCGCAGGCAAAGAGACATCAAAAAGCGGCTAAAACTGGCCACCCTGCCCCGATACTGTGATCTGGCAGCTTATGACCCAGCCTTCACAAATGGCCTTAGTATTACCCGGCTACATCAATTACGGGAGCTACACTGGATGGATCAGATTTTTAATATCATCTTGATGGGGCCATCCGGTACAGGAAAAACATTCCTCTCGGCAGGACTATGCAATGAAGCGGTAAAGAAAGGCTATAAGGCTTACTTCCGCACTATGGACACACTTATCGGCACGCTTAAGATGAAGGAGATTACAGCCTCCGCAAAGGCTGAATACAAGCGTCTTTTAAACGCCCACCTGATTGTAATAGACGACATCATGCTGTTCCCCGTAGAAAAGAAAGAGGCGGTATTACTGTTCAATTTTATTAACCAGGTTTATGAAAAAACATCTTTCATTATTACCACCAATAAAAACCGGCGGAATGGGCACAGATGCTTAATGATGAGGTGCTGGCAACGGCACTACTGGATAGGCTACTATACCAATGCGAAGTGATTAACCTCACTGGAAAGAGCTACAGGCTTAAAAATCGCAAAACTATTTTTGAAGAACAGAACAACTAAATCTACTTTTGAGCTCTGCACTCTTGTTGCCATTTTTTGTGTACTCATTGTTGCCGAAATCTCTGCACTCGTGATTGCCAAAAACTCTGCACTTTGGGTTGCCGACTACATACCGGGGCTGAAGGTGGTAGAGACAAGTTGAATCGCGGATTATAGGGATTTGAGAGGGATTTCGCCGATTGAAATAGGATGGAGTGCAGTTTATCCAGGTAAAAAGTACACTTAGTACATTTCCTTTCCCGTGACAAGCAGGTCTTTCACAATACAGCGCGCTTGCGTTTTCTTGTAAAGGTATGATATGAGTACCCTACCCATAAAAATTTGCTTCATATGCCAATCAGGAGGCTTTGATAAATTTTAGCCAAATTCATGCCTTATTCCAATCTTGGAAATTCAGCTATACTCAATAGGATATCCAATAATTCATTCCTTTTTTCTTTTCTTTGTTTTGGCCCATTTTATTGTCCTGTATACAATAAAGGTCAACACGCAGAAGAGTATTATACAGATAGAAAGGCCGGTCCAAAATGAGTCGAGTATTGGACCCTTCTCTCCCCAAAGTGCTATATTACCTAAAAGGAACATGACAGCGCCAATGTAATACAAGATGTCCAGGATTTTACCTATAACAACAATAGACTTTTTCATATCTCTGCTCTTTATACCTGGAGGATAGTCAATTCTTGGACTTGTTTTTACTTTTTAATTGCACACTACTTTTAAAATCGTTTGCCTTCCTGTTGTCTATCCCATGTACCGCATGCATCATAGCTATCGGTTCTTTTTCTTTATCAGCAAGTATATGAACCTCATATCCTACAGGGTCCCACCCTGTACCAAAAGAAAGGTTATTATATCCCCATAATATTGTAGCATCCATACTGACGTTGGCACTAAGAAATGTTACTCCTTGCCTGTCATCCATTCTTGATTGCTTCGAATACTCTTTGGGGTTTCTACTTGCCAAGTCCATGAATCCTCTAAATCCCTCAGCATCAAATGTTATAGTACTCTCTAAGATTTTAATATCAGTTGTCGTAATAGTTTCTGTAACTATTTCCTTGTTTTCTCCTTCGCCAACTTCATAGGTATTAACCGTTGTGTTTACTGTTACTTCAAAATCGAATGAAAACACAGCTTTGCCAGTTATTTGGAATGGTGTTTTAGTCTTAAATGTCCATAATTGCGTATCCTGATTGACCTCTTGTTTAAGTAACTTTTTTCCTCTACTACAGCCCTTTCTTTGTCATTTCTAATTTCGTCTTCAGCTAACATCCCATCAGGATCAATAAACCGCATTGGGTTATTAAAAGCATAATTGTAGGGAGAATGCCGACGTATTTTTTTCTGATAAGGGATCCACCACATGCCACCTGCCAATCTGCGCATCATACATCCTGGCCCCATAATCATACCATTCCAAACCACTACCATCACTAAACTCCTTTTCTTGCCATTGTATTCGTACTTGTTATCCAGTTTACCAATGGCTTTGGAGGATATCCCTGCCATAGTCAATCCAAACGGATAGTAATGCGTTTCCTCGATGATAGGACCGGTAATATGCTGTATACTCAGGTTATCAAAGAACATCCCGACAGTTACTGTCGGGACAAACTATCCCAATTCTGGGTTTCATTGCTGACGTAAATATACAGAAATCCATTTTTAGTCATGGGGATGGCTGACTGGGCCAGGGGAGTACGGCATTGGGATCGCCAACCGGAAGGTAGCCACTGCTGGCCGCTACATAATTCAATTGTTCATTAATTAATATATCCGCTTAAGATAGGCCTTGTGTTTGTTGTTGCCAGCCTGGGAAGGCTGGTGAAGGCTGGTTTCGGCACTTGCCAGGGGACCAGGATTGGCGCTGAGCTGGGCCAGGGTGCCCTTGGCCCGACCTGCCGCACCCACGGGAAACTACAGGCCTATTCTCTTAATTGCCGGAGTTGCGTAAGAAGATCAATGAGGCTACGTTTTCGCGGTTCTGAACAGCAGGCTACTGCCCACGTCCTAACTATTCAGGCACCACATTCAGACAAAATAGGCCCCGCTCTCACGAACGGGGCCATTGCATAGTAACACCAGGTCAATACAGGTGATGGCATGCATTGCTGTATATACTTACCAAACATTGACATGTTCAAAAACAGGCTATATAACCGTTAGCTCCTAACAGTTCAAGCCAAGGCCCTTGTCCCGGCCAAAACCTGCCTTCCATTCTGCTGTTCCTGGCGCAAGTTTGCAGCCCGGTAACTGTGCCAGGCGTACTTGTGCCGTCGAGCCTTGGTGGCTGGCTCACCAAAGCCTTTCATAGATCACAGCAGCAAAACGAAAACCAGTGGCAATAGCCCTCAGCCGGTAGCCATCAACAAACTGCTAATGGCGAAACCTTAAGGCCAACTGCTAAAACCCAACCGCTAATAGCCCAACCTGGCCGCTAAAAGCAAAAGCTAATAGCTGATACCTAAAACCTGACTGCTGACTCCTAAGGCTCACAGCTCGTAGCTCGTCGCTCCAAGCTGGTATTCCCAAGTGTTGCACAACACTCCTCGTACATCAACCGTGCTTAGGGGCCCCGTCCACACAGTCGATCAGCTTCTTTATGGATACTCCGCCAAACCCTCAAAAGAGATCCAACGAAGCAAAAGTTCATAATCCGTGTAATCCATTTAATCCTTGCATCTGCGATTCAATCCGCGAAATCCGTTTAATCCCTTAATCAGCGATTAAATCTGCGATTCTATCTGCGATTACAAACATACAACATCCACCTACCCGTTTCCAACACCCCATTGCCGGTTTATGTCGTTTCGGCTATAAATCGACGTCAATTACGTCGATTTATAGCGCTTTCGACATAAAATAGCCGAAACGACAAAAACACATTTGGAAATGGCCTATCCAGTGTCGTACGTTTGCCCTGCAGTGTTACTGAAAAAGAAAAGAAAGGATAAGCATAAGGACCAGAAGCAAAGCACAGAAGACAACAGTAAAGAATTTACAAAGATCAGAGCAATCAATAATCAGTAATCAATAACCCTTCAGAATAGCTTCTCTATAGCTTCAGTATACCTTCCCTATAGATAGAGTATGCTAATAGCACTAAACACAAAAACAGCCCATTTTTGCACAAAGTGGCAGGGAAGCTGGCGCCTCCCACCCAAAGCAACAATGGATGTAGATAGGTTGCACCGCGGGCAACCGTTTATAAAGTTCTTTGATCGGGTGGTCTTTTTGCGCTCAACTGATGTCTCACCAGGCTTTGCCGAAGGCGCCTTCCGTAAAGCCTCAAACGTTCAGCAGTGCACAGTGACAGGAAGACTGCCCGACCAAAGAACTTCATTAAAAGAGGGGATTTTTATGGATGTATACCAGGTCGGCAGGAGAGCGCGCCATTAATTCCTGGTTGGTGCAAGTATACAGCGTTGATTATGCGCATGGCGTACTTGTGCCCTTATGTATTGTATTATTTTTATAGCTGCGTCGCTTTATTGAGTAGTTCCATTGCTGTCTGCCCAATTTTTCGGCACGTGTATTATACACGAAAATCAGCTCCCGGAGACTCTCAAAGGAGTATTCCTCCATTTCGCCAAGGGCTTTGAGGACCACAGCATCATCTTCCACCAGTGCGCTCATCCCTTCCGTCCGTAAAAACTTGTACCCTCAACATACCGCCGTCTTTAGATGTGTTTTTCTTGCCTGCTCAGTTTATGGACCTCCCAAAAGACAGTTACTAATCCAGACATAATTATCTTATCCACAAGGCTCAACATTCTTGCATTAATTAAAATAGATGAAAGAGGGGTTCAATTTGCTAATGGGACCATCTCAATAACTTCCGGATCCTGCCATAGTTCTTCCTTGTCATAAATACTAACAATAAACTTTCTGTCATTCTGGTCTCTAAAAAGCAAAATATCGACATACTCTGTTGCATTTTTTTGCTTTCCCATGTTTTTATTTTAGCGATTTCTCCAGTTTTAATTAACTGTGATATGCTTGAATATTCTTCTTGATTAAAATAGGAAGCCACAATAATTTCAAGATCTAATACCTTTAAAATTTCATATTGGTTATTGGCAATGATTGTCGCCTTAATATTTATTAAGTAATTCCCTTCTGTACTTCCCATCTCAGGTGATTTAATAGAAAATATTATCTTTTATCACTACTCCTACCATAATTAAGCAAATTGCAGCAGTAAGCAACGGCATACTTGTTGGATTAACTTTTCCATGTTATTTATATCGGGACAAGCTATCCCAGTTCTGGGTTTTATTGTTGACCTAAATATACAGAAATCCATTTTTAGTCATGGGGATGGCTTACAACAGCACGCCGATAAAATAGGAGTTTCCAAATCCCAGTACATACGCTATGAGACAAAGATGTGCAGCCGCCGGCCAATATTATGAACAAACTGGCCGATATGCTGGGCACTGCTGTTGATTACCTGATCAGCGGGGATAAAACAGAGAAGGCTAAAGCATCACTGAAAAACTCCGAACTGATACAACGCTTTAAAAAGTGGATGCCCTGCCCGAAGAAGAACAGGGGGTATTGATAAAAATTATCTCCGCTTACGTCAGGGACTACAAAACCAAACAGGCCTATGCTTCCTGAATATGATAAAGCCACCAGTAATGGTGGCTTCAGTAGTTTTATACAGGCACAAGATGCTAACGCTCATGACCTACCCCTCAATCTTGCGCCAGTTGGGGGCTTCAGTATTTTCATACACACAAGATGCCATCACACAAACCCACTCCCCAATCTTGCGCCAGTTAAGGGGTTGACTTACCGGGCACAAGTACTCTACCGCACAAGGCCGGTCTACATACTAGCGCCAGTTTGGGGTACTTCAATCGCTGCGGCTTTTTTCTATCTTAATCCTTGGAATATTTTGACATCGTCTTTATTAACTAGCTCTAAGTAGTAATCTTGGTCAACAAAATAAATCCTCCCATCTTGCCTATTCAAAAACTAATTTCTTGATTGGTAATATTACAATTTGAACAAGCCTTATACTCTACTTTAGAGGTGTCACTTAATGTTAATTCATATTTTCCTTCTTTTACTTTCTTAAGATTAAACTCCATATCAACATCAGCTAAATATCTGTTATTATCCAAAGCAATTGTTGGCATTCTTTTAAACTCTATTCCCTTGTGCTCTCGACTAAATTCATTTAATTCAAGAACAGCGAACAACAATAAGCTATCTTTTTATTTGATACTTGAATCGTAGCATCGCCTGGATAGTTTAATATACTACAGTTTTTAAAATCAAAACTCTTTGTGTTATTTCGCAATCCGATGTTCTCATAATACACTGTATCCTTTTTTCCTGCTTTTTCATAAAAATATTGTACCCCATGAATATGAGAATATACTTTTCCTTTTTTAGATAAAGAGCCTATATAATCAGCCCACACCATAATAGGTTCAACATCGGAACCATAATTAAGCAAGGTAGCATGTTGTGTCATGTAAATAGGTCTCTGCAATGTGTCATTAATATTTTTTCAACCATTTTTGCCGGTGTGTTAAAACAACTGAGATTAAATGATAGAGAATACAGTATTATAATAACAAGTTTCATTTTGCTTTCCATTTGAAGTTCATTGATTATTGTTTTTTAGGTATTTCGACCCGTTCGACTTCATACTCACTTTCTATGTCTTCAATATTTCCCTCTCCATATAATGTAATAAAACTCCAATCAATACCACCTGCTGCACCTACTGCCCTTGCAAATTTTGCACAGTATGTTGCACTATTACAATAATTATAGCCTTCACTATAACCACCAAAAGGTAGGTAGCCTTCGCTTTCTGCACCTCTTGCATAAGCTAACATTTTACCATAATCAAGATTGTTTGCAAGTGCCCCAATGACTCGACCATAACCGGCAAGCAACGGGGAGTTGTGTAGTTTTGTTAATATTGCGGTAACATTTTCAGCATCGGACTTCTTAGCATCCCAATTTGGAAGAGATAAACTTTTATAATTCTTACTTGACCTCACTGCCCCTTCATCTTTTCCTCTTTTTCTCCCCTTAACATCAGATCTGTCATATCTGCCAAAGTCAAAATAACTTGTATTGCCTTCTCCATCTATCAACACAATACCCGCATGCCCTCCTTTATTAAGTTTACCATCCCCGTCACCGAATTTCTTTTCAAACCATTTTGCCGCTCCTTGATTTGAAGGTATATCAGGACTTGCATCAGGGAAAGCTACCAATATAGCCTTGCCGCTATTTTCATATGCACCTTCATCTGTTAAACTTTGGTTTACAACATCCCATCCTACCTCATTCCCTTTTTCATCTTCGTACCTACTTTTATCCCAATTATAGGAATATGGTGCCATTCCTTCAGGGTCTATAAATCTTACTGGATTATCAAACGCATAATTATAAGGCGACCACCTTCGCATCTTATTTGAGAGGGGGTCAACATGTAACCATCTCCCTATTTGTGCATCATACATCCTTGCTCCAAAATCATAATTCTCCAAGCCGCTTCCATCACTGAACTCGCCACTATTTAATTCTTTTCCACCGAACTTGTACTTGTTAGATTGTTTACCAGCTGCCTTAGAAGATATTCCCGCCATCGTCAAGCCGAAAGGATAGTAATGCGTTTCCTCGATGATGGGACCGGTAATATGCTGTACACTCAGGTTATCAAAGAACACGTCCCAGTTCTGGGTTTCATTGCTGACGTAAATATACAGAAATCCATTTTTAGTCATGGGGATGGCGGACTGGGCAAGGGGAAGAACGGCATTGGCGCCGCCTACGGGAAGGGCACCACTGCTGGCCGCTACATATTTTAATTGTTCATCAAGCAGTATCCAGTTGAGGTAAGCCTTGGGTTTGCTGTTGCCAGCCTGGGAAGGCTGGTGAGCAGTCTGGAAACTGGTCACGGCGCTTGCCAGGGGCCCAGGATTGGCACTGAGCTGGGCCAGGGTACCCTTGGCCTGGCCTGCTGTACCCACAATACCACCGGCCAGGGAAGACAGGATGGTGGGCACCATGCTGGCGCCATCGTTGTAGGTGCCGCCACTACGGTAAAAATGGCTTACCCCAATATCTACCTTATCGCCACTCATGACCTTCAGTACAATGGCCGGGCCGATTTTATTGCCGCTGGCATTTACTACCGCCACTATATCGTTAGGGCTTGTAACGGGATTGGGATTGGTTGGATAACCGCCCGGTACGCTGGTTTTGGCAATAGCGGTCTGAGCAATATTGGAAAAGAGTTGCTCTTCTTTGGTGCGGTAAGCTGTTTCCATGGAAGCCAGGTACTGGGCGGTATCGGTTTGTTCGGTAAGTACCATGCGCACATTGCCCAGGTGGTCTTTGAGGAAGTAATCGTATATAAAGTTCCCATTACTACCACCATTGGCAGCGGAACTTTTGGTATAGCGTATCCTTCCTTCTTCAAAAGGCAGGAACTGGAGCACATTGTCCTCATAAACAAAGCCATCAATGTACAAAGTTGATTTGGACGGCTTTCCGGTCTCGATTTACTGTTTTCTCTAATTTATTGCCAGCGGCATCATAGAGGTATTCGATACTACCCTTGCCAGTGACCTGGATTATTTTGGGGCAGGTTGAGGTAGTTATAGGTAATATTGAACTGATGTTCTTATTACCATCTGCTATCAGGTTGCCATTGGCATCGTAGGTATAATCTACCGTTGAACCGGTTTTAGTGCCGGTGTAATGGAAATCGCCCAGTTTGGTATCGGGCATATTGAGGTCGTCCCATACCTGTTCGAGCTGGTTGCTGTTGTTGCCCTCTTTGTACTTATAACGCATGGCATCAATAACGAGATCGTTATTGCCCGGTTTAATGCCATGTTGTATCATGGAAAGGATATTGCCATTGGCATCGTATTTCATCATATAGCCATTGTCGGCATCAAACCCACCGACGCTGAAATTAGCTTCACTGTAGTTCCAGTTACCCCCGGTACCGGGGTGGAATTCTGGTAGAAACCTGCTTTGCCCAACCTGTTGGCAGCATCGTACTGGAAATTGAATTTACGGCGTACCTGGTCGCCTTTGCTTTTCCAAACGCTGGTGGAAATATTGCCATTGTATTGATACACGCCATCGGCACAGGAGCCGGGACTCTGGGTACAATTGTCGTAGCCCAGTTCAAAACCAAAATATTTATCGGTATAACTGGCAGTTCCTTGATTTAGGAGGTAATTGCGGTTGGCGCCCAGCAGCCAGCCGCGGATATTGTAGTCGTAGGTGAGGGTTTCCAGCGGCCCGCCACCGGAACCTCCGGCAGGCGATAGTATTTTGTTTTTCAACTGGCCAAGTGCATCATATTCATTACGCACAATGGTTTTTCGGGAACCAGGATATGCCCTTCAGGGGTATAAGCATCCAGCCATTTTTTGATCTCCACAGGCCGTCCCAGGTCATCATAGTTGTAGGTGGTCATTACAAAGAGCGTATGTTGGCTTGCATCCCCTTTCGTTGTCTGTGGAAGGTGCGCAGCCAGGGGTTGACCGCTAAAATCATACTGGGTTGTAAAGATCGAAGTTGGATTTGATTGATCGCCGGTAATATTATTGCTTTTGACTTGCACTGTCCTTCCTTTATCATCATAAAAGATGGATTTGACAATGGCTTTACTGGTGCCCAATGCTTTGGTCCAGGAGCCGGTGATCATACCGCGGGTATTACTGGTTGTTGTAAGAGGTTGTGGATAAGGATAATTATTATTGTCGGCCGTAAAGAACATGGGATCGCTGTCATTGTCACGGTCATGAAAGCCTGATCCATATACGGCTGTCCAGTCGTAATTGTCATAGAAGGTTATGGTTTGTGGATCGGGAAAGCCTGTACTGGGAAAACTGAGTTGTGTGGTGTAGCCATATGTTTTAGTGAGGTCAACAATTTCAAAGCGGGCCAGGTTTTGGCTGTTGAGGTTGCCCTGCATGGCGCTTTGGGTGGTATAGGTAGCATTGGTGAACCAGCCCGTCATGATGGGCCTGTTGAGGTAATCATACTTGGTGAATAACCACTTTTGGTTGGGCCGCAGGTTAGCATCTTGCATGAGCACGAGACGGTCCCATTTGTCATATACCATCCACATTTCCCCAGAACCGGGTACTTTTTTCATGGTCAAACGACGACGTGCATCGTATTCATAACGAAAAGATTGTTCATTAAGGACAACACTGTTATCTGCGGTGGTATTCCAGTTGTTGGCCACCAAGAGCTCCACGCCCCTGGGTTGTACAACAAGGCGGATTTGGTTGAAGCCATCATAGATATAGTAGGTACAAAGCCAGCCGGTATAACCACTACCGCTGCCATTATCGGCAGTGGCAGCAAATTGTATTTTTTGAGGATCATCTGGCCTTGATCGTCTTTGAACTCAATGACCTGTTTACCCTGTTCATCAAGGAATATGGTTTTATTGAGTTGGTTGGCGGTATATACACCGGTAACTGCATAGGTCCCCATCCATTGGCCACATCGGTAATGGACCAGATCTTCACGTCATCGGTGGCAGTATTGAAATAATGCTTGATTTTAGTAGAGCGACGGTTGGCTTCATTGACCTGGCCGGAGGTACCCACCCAATTGGCGCCGGGGGCAAAGGTTTCCTCCACCCGGTTGAGGGGAGAGGATTCAAATTTGGTTTGGCCATAGGCCCAGTTGCGGCTATTGGGACCTACATTGGTTTCACCTGCCTGACCGTCTAGCTGACTATTGTAAAATTGTACTTGTTGGGGGAAGGGATTGAGCTTGAAGAAGCCATCATTGATGGACGTGTTAGCCCCTGCATTGTTGGCGGGTGAAGGGAGGTACTTGTATTTTTCGCGACCAAACTCATCGTAAGTGATTGCGCTTACCATATCAACCGGGCTGCTACCTGTGGTGAGGGATCCTTGTTTGACCACAGTTTGCAGCGGGCGGCCCAGGCCATCGAAGAAAGCGGTTGCTTGTTGTACATCGCGCAAGGGACGGGTTACCAGGGTGGCCGGGCTTTGCTCAGGGGCTTTGGCGACCCAGGTGCGTACATAGTTGACCTTACTATTGCTGGTGTAATTATCTGGCGGGGTTGCTTGTCCAAAGGTCATTGCTGAAATTAACAGACCTGTCAATGTCAGGTATCCATGGGTTGATTGGCGGGGTATCATCAGCAGCTATATTTTAATTGGATAGGTTGATTATTTATTACTGACTTCATAATGAGATGATTAAAGGGCACAAGGCTCATTATTGTATTCGGTATAGTTTTGCGACAGGGAGTAATCAGGGAATACATAATGGTAAATACACTCATACATTCCCGTAGATGGATTATAGTTGCTGCTTGTGTATGTTTTAACGCCCGATTGGCAAATCCCATTGATACATTTTTTATTCTCGAGGTAACAATTGAGGAGTTGCAGGTAGCGGCAGGGCAGGCTGTACTTAGTCCGGAATTTACCCATCTTAATTGGTTGTAGGTAGGGCTGCACACTACAATATCTCTTTCTTCTCTTTCCTGTTCGCCGGTGTTGTTGTTGCTTGCGTCCTTTATGCAGCGGTAGTTACCTGTAGATTGCCAGACGGCAGATCTTGGACAGGCAACGCAGTTCTGGCTTAGGAGAGTCCATTTGATTTGGTTGTAAGTAGGGCTGCAGGGATTCATATCGCGTTGCTCCCTTTCCTGGTATCCTGTATTCTCAATGGCAATGGTTTGGCACCGTACAGGGGTGGTCGTATTCTGCCAGTCGGCAAGGGCTGCGCAACTACCATCCGGACCTATATCGATCCAGCGAAGTGTATTATAACTGGAGCTTTGGGGGTTCAGGTCTTTTTCTTCCTGCTGCCGGATACCGGCGAGGTAAATGCTGTTGGCAGGACAGGTTTTGCAACGGGTATTACCGGTAGCTGTCCATAAGGCATCGGGATTGTTGGGCGCCTGCAACTGGTAATCGTATGCCTTTAGGATATTCTTGTTTTCATCACGCACACGCAATAATCGATTAAAGCTATCGTACTCGTAATAGGAGACCTGGTTATTGGCATTACAGGCGCTTGAATGACCTATTAATGGATGATAGGTATAGGTGGTCATTCTGGCATTGGAAGGATAAAGCCGGACCTCATCTACCAATCCGCCGCCGCCACCAATATTGATGGTGGTAACACCAGTCAATTTCTTTTCGCGGTAGGTCCAGCCATTGACAATAGCTCCTACGGTCCAGTTGTTGTTATCTGCAATTACCTGGGTAGCGCCGTTAAAGCCATTGTAGTTGGGAATGCCGTTTTTTGTCCAGATAGAAACGGTATAAGTTAGAGCAGGATCGAGGTTGTAACGAGCCAGCACGCCATTGATGGCATAACTTCTCTTACCAGTAAAGCCCTCACTGGTGTTGATCATTCCAGGCTGATTCAGGAACCAATATCCATTGTCATCGGCTTCAAAGGAACTATAAGCGATCTGGTTGATGCCGGCGCCAGTTATTTCTGCAATTGGATAGTTGGACTGGTAATCCCATATATAAGCAATGTTGATGTCATTGGCTTTTTGTTGCTGCAGGATATTGCCCTTATTGTCATAAGCATTAAACAATATTTTTTCTATATAGCGGTTATCCCTGGTGATTGCCCCTGCGCTTACTGAGGCCAGAGTAAACCCTGTAAGCGGTGTAGCAGTTTCCAGTGCCAGTATCTTATCGGGTACGGGCGTGGTATTTTTGTATACCGTAAATACAGCATTCAGTAATTGATAAGTGCCGGCAGGAGTTGGCTTTTTAAAGACAGCTTGTTCTATCGGTGCATTGATGACATGCAGGTCGTTCAGGTTCTTGATGCCGGCAGAAAGGGCATCGGTAGCTGTTATGCCAGCAAAATTTGGGGATACAGGCTCGTTTTCTTATTGAATGAGTTGTCGTTGCCCTGTACCTCCACGGATACTGGAGCGAGTATGGTATTGGGAAGATAAGAATAGGAGGTCAGCCTTTTGCTGAAATCAGCACTGGTTTGTCCGTACGTAAAGGTTTGCTCTTCCTTCAATAATACCGGAGAAGAGACCATACGGAAACTTTGTTGAAAGTATCTGTAAGGATAACAGTAAGCTACACCCCAGGAACCTCCGCATTCGCTGGCATTGGAAAACATTTCGGCCCGTAAAACCTCGAAATCAAGTCCATAAGTACGTACTTCCCGAGAGTTAGTTGCATCCAGGAAAAAAAGTAGAACTGTTTTCGGATTCTGCCAGAGTTTCATATATTTTAACCTCCTTTGTAACTGGTTCGTACGCGGAGCCTACCTTTCTGTATACGGTTTTCGAGATCAACAGATCTGCCATATCTGGCATGCCTACCCTGGGGCTGAGGTCTTGTTCATGGTTGCGGTATTGGTATTCGATCTTTCCGTTTGTGCCACCTGTGCCATAGTATTCGGTCACCTTACCATATCTTTCAGTTGCGTCGCCATAGAAGGAAGAATATACGTCGATTACCGGGTCCGAATAGGTCTCAATTTTCTCGCAACTTATCAGGCCTTTGGGATGTCCTGTGGCCACACAGGCCATTGTGTTATATTGGATATGCTTTGAATAAACCCCTCCAATGGCTGCCCGTAACTGATCATATTCATATTCCTTCACACTGGTGAGGGCATTGTTCATGTCGAAGTCTTTTACTGATCTAACGCGAAGGCCACCACTGTATTTGAGCTCGTAGTCGAAAACGGTATACCCTCCTGTTGGATAGGAAACTTTTTCCAGCATGCAGGCTTTGGCATGGGTTAATGACCGGCTCCTGTCGTTGGACAATACAGGTACGAGACTCATATTATTTATTTGGCCATTGAAAAGCCAAGGGAGTCCTGTGCAGCCGAAATGCGGGAAGGCAGGTTGGCGGTATTGTATACAAAACTGTAGCTTTTGAGTGTTTGGTTGGCTGTATCCACCTGCTCAACCCCATCCAGCTTTAATCTTAATTCCCGGCTATTGGTACCAGAGCCAAAATAACTGTTGTTCAGTTTAAAGGAAGCTATAAAAGTTTGGGAGGAAGCCGTTTTATAATAACGTATTATGGTATTGAGTTTACTGGCGCCGGCCAGGTCATTACGACCGCTGTAGCCAAATACGATTTTGTCGCCGCTGGTGGTAACAATGGAGTCGAGCCTGGAATCGCAGGCATCATTGTATATGGATTTGTGTTTCAATGGTTCGAAGCCATCCCCGTTATAGTTACAATTCAAACCAGGATTAGGAATCTTTGTGTAGACTTCCTTGTCGCTGCTCCGGTAGATATAAAACTCCTTGGTATAAAAGAATTCGATCTTATCGCCGAACAGGTTTTCTATTTTCTTCAAAACAAATACGGGATTGTAGTTGCCATAAGCGGCCGGATTACCCCGGACCTTCGAGATCAATATTGTTTGGCCAATAAAAGTTGCTGGCATTGCCTCCGCTCAATTCGAAGGTATATTTATTGCCCTGTTCGTCTTTTACTATCCAATGGTGGCTTGGCGTAGAGAAATGTTCGATGGAGATATCCTTAGAGGGCATGCAGTAGCCCTTGTGGTTTTTGAGGAAGAATTTGGCATTGAGGCTGCCGGCCGAGAGGTAAAAGACATCGGGCATGAAGTTCTGAATATTCCTGGAATCTTCATTTTCCCTGGCGGCCATCATATTTGTAACAAAACCATTGTCCTGGGGGTTCACATAAGAGCAAGCTCCAAGTTGGGGATCGGCTCCTGTAGCACCCAGTACGAAGGTTTTTTTATAGGCCGGATTATCTCCTTCATTGTTGACAAAGACATCGCTTTGCTGTAAGGAGCGACTGGAGATCATGCCGGGCGCCTGGAGGTTCCAGCCTAGGCCCACACAGCCCGACAATTCCGACACTTTTATGCCCTGTGTTTGATAAGAGAGGCTAATGTCCCAATCCACGTTTTTAATGCCTATTTTAAAGAGGGGTACCTGCACGGTAGCAGTACCTGTGCTGGTATTGACGGGCATGTCTCCATACTTTTGAAACTGATAGGCCTGTGGCGTGCTTTGGGTGATGATATTGGTAACTGAGTTGTTTAAGGCGATGTTTTGGGCCTGTGCATACGAAGAGAGGAAGAAGCAACATACTGCAAGAAAGTGTCTCATGCTTTAGGTTTAGGTTAAGCAAACGGGTAAGAAACCATAAAGCAGGTACGCTCCACCGGTTCTTTTGGGTTTGTGGATACAAAATAAGGGTTATCCGATCGGACTGGCAAGCACAAACCGATGGTCGTGCAGTTTTAGCCTAAAACCGTGCAGATTTGGCCTATAAGTGTGCAGTGCGTTTCGTTCAAAAACAACAAAAAGCCCTGTTCCGCCAGTGGTAGAACAGGGCTTTTGATCGCCTTCGATCAGGGTGAGCCGCTCCTGGAGAGCGCGCCCCCTTTGACGGCTTCGACAGGTTACTTTAGATAGAAGGTGAGTCACCCTGCTGCCCAGCATAGCAGCGCCGCAGGGTGGCCCACCTTGACAGCCGATAGCCGTGATATGTTAATAATTCGGATTCTGTTTCATGATGTTGCCGGAATTGTCGATCTGAGTCTGCGGAATGGGAAACACTTCATGTTTGCCATCCACAAAGGCTTTGCCATGGGCACGCATCACCGTACCAGCGCGACCCTGGCGTACGAGGTCGAAAAAGCGGTCATGCTCCATAGCGAGTTCCACCCTTCTTTCTTTCCAGATAGCCAGGCGCAGATCACCCTGGGTAGTAGCGGTGGTATTGGTCAGCCCCGCCCGGTTGCGTACGGCATCCAATGAGGTCTTTGCCTGACTGGTGTTGTTCTTCTCATTGGCGGCCTCTGCATTGATGAGGTATATTTCTCCCATACGCAGGATACGGATGTTCTTATTGGTATTGTTGTCATTGCTGTAGGTCTCCTTTGTTTTGCTCACATAAGCTTTCATGTTAAAGCGCTCATTGAGGCGCTTACCAGCTTCACACCATCCCACAATACATCGCCAATATGAATAATGGTAGCATTTTTTCGTACATCACCTGCTTCAAAGGCTGCATCGAGGTCGGCCGATGGGGTGTTGAATCCCCAACCTGTATAAGCATTGGTAACGCCGCTAAAGGTAGCGCCGCGCATAGCTTGCACCTGGCTGTACTGTTGTACACCAGCCAGGGTAACGGTGCCCTTACCCTGTACCTCAAACAAAGACTCCATACTGTTTTCCCCCACCTCACGCCATATTTTGGTGAAGTCGGGCTCCAATCCATAAGTACCATACTTACCGGCAATGATATCATTGGTAAGGGCGAGTACGGCATCCCATTTTTGCTGGTACATGCTCACCTTGGCCAATAAGGCTGCTGCTGCACCCTTACTGGCGCGGCCAATATTGGCAGGGCCATATTGTTGTTTGGTAGGTAATATAGGCAGGGCAAAATTGAGGTCGCTTTCAATAAAAGCGTATACCTCTGCTTTGGGCCTCCTTACATTGGCTTTTTCAAAATCGGCGGGATTATTGGCATCGAGGGCAGTATCTACAATGGGCAGGTCGCCATAGGCACGCACCAGGGTAAAGTAAAAATAAGCACGCAGGAAACGGGCTTCGGCCAGTAAACGTGTTTTCAATGTCTCATCGATCTTGTATTTGGGTACATTGGCCAATGCCTCATTGGCACGCTTGATGCCCTGGTAATTGCCTGTCCACACTTCATTGATGGAGGCGGCAGTGGGGGTATAGGTAAGGGCATCGAGGAGGTTCTTATCGGTGCCATTGTCGCCGGCTGACGAGCCTTTATCAGCATCATCGGTAGCAATGCTGCTCATACCTATCCAGGAAAAGGTAGCGGTATTCCAGGCGGTGAGCTGGTTGTAGATCATGTTCACAAAATTGGTAGCATTCTCGGGTTTGAGAAAGGTGGAGTCGGTAGCTACCAGGATATTTTCATTGGCGGGACTGAGCCAGTCTTTTTTACAGGCGGGCATGATGGCTACCGCTGCCAGCCCTGGTATGATGTATTGAATTAGTTTTTTCATTGTGTGTACTTTGAAAGGTTAAAAACTAAGGTTGACGCCCAATAAATAGGTAGAGTTAACAGGATACAGGTTCAACTCGATACCTGAATCAAGGGGACCACCCGGCAATTCGGGTGTATAACCACTGAACTTTTAAAGATGACAGGATTCTGTGCCGAAGCATAGATGCGCAAACGGGTGATGCCCAGTTTAGGGCTCAAAGCAGGCAGTGTATACCCGGCCGTAATGTTGTTGATCCTGAAAAAGCTACCGGATTCCACATAATAATTGGATACCAGGGGACCAGTGCTGGTAGCGCGGGGATTGGTACCGTTGGTATTGGTGGTAGTCCACCGGTTACTGGCCCGATCCATTTCAATATTGTCGTATCCTACCAGTACAGCTTTCTTGGCATTGTAGATCTTATTGCCTGCATTGCCATAGCAATCGAAGGAGAAGTCGATCTTTTTCCAGGTAAAACCACCATTGATGCCATAATAGGTTTTGGGCTGATAAGCACCTACAAACATTTTATCCTTATCGTCGATAACACCATCTTTATTCCTGTCTTCAAATTTCAGGTCGCCGGGTTTGTAACCGCTGTACACGGGGTAGGAGGCAGCATCGGCTGCGTCTTTAATAACACCCAATACGTTGTAGGTGTAAAAGCTGCCAATGGGTTCACCTTCGACGGTATAGGTTACATTTTGACCATTGCCCAGGCTGCCGCCTATGAGTTTGAGCACGCCATTGACCTTCTCTACATTGTTGTTGTTGAGGGTGAGGTTGCCACCGAGGTACCAGGTGAAATCTTTACCGATCTTATCGTTGTACCGCATGGTAAATTCAAAACCTTTGTTGCGTACGTCGGCTGCCTGGGAGATCACAGTACCCGTGGTACCAAAGGTTTGACCAATGGTGATGGGTACATAGGCATTGGTGAGCTTGTTGTAATAGGTGATCTCACCGGTGAGTTTGCTGTTGAGGATACTGAACTCCACACCTACATCCAGACCCGAAGTGGTTTCCCAACTGTATTTGGCATTGGGCAGGGTAGCAAAGGTGATACCGGGTGAAGAAATGTTGTTGCCTTCATCGAAAGAATAAGCAGAGGAGTTTTGGGTAACGGGGTTGAGGGCGGAGCCATCTACGCTGCGGTCGTTACCGATCTTACCATACCCACCTCTCAACTTCAGTTCATTAAAAATCTGTTGGTCGTCCATGAATGCTTCGCGTGAAATAACCCAGGAAGCGCCTACGGAGTAGAAGGTACCCCATTTTTGGTCTTTGGGGAAATTGCTGGACCCATCTCTCCTTAATACGCCGCTTACGGTGTATTTATCCTTATAGCTATAATTGAGTCTTCCATAATAGGACGCTCTCCTGGTGAGGCCACCTGCATCGGTAAGGGTAATGCTACCGGCCCTGGCCTGGGTGAGGTACCACAGGTTGGTTTCATACGGCACACCCTTGCCGGTAACGGATAAAGAATAATAGTTCCTGCGTTCGGCCGTATAACCTGCGGTAAGGCTGAACTCATGATCGCGTGCAATGATCCTGCTATAGGTAGCATAGTTATCAAAGATCCAGCTAAAGCCATTGCCCTGGTTGATGGTTATGGAAGTATCGGAGTTTTGCTGGGCGCTCCATACAAAGTATTTGGGTACAAATACTTTTCCATTGTTGTTGTATTTGTCGATGTTGAAGCTGCTGCGGATGGTGAGGCCTTTAATGGGATTGAGTTCGCCATAGATATTGCCTACAAAACGCAGCTGGTTGGAAGTGTTGTTGGTGTATTCCAGTGCCGCTACGGGATTGCCTACGGTGATGAGGTCGGTAAAACCATAAGCGCCATTGTCGAACTTAACAGGCACGGTGGGGGCGTTGCGATAGGCATTCTGAAACTGGTTGCCCTTGTTGTTTGCCTTGGCAATGTTGGCAGTTATATTGTGGCCCAGTTTAATGAATTTGGTCAGCCGGTATTCGTTATTGAGGCGGAAAGTAGCGCGGGTAAAATCGGCTCCTTTTTGAATACCATCATCGGTAAATAGGCCGGCGCTGAAATAATACGAAGTATTATCCGTACCGCCACCAATACCCAATACATGGTTTTGTACAACGCCCTGGTGGGTGATCTCATCAAACCAGTTGGTATTGTATTTTAAGGTATCGAGGTTAAAGGCGGGGGCAAGACCCTGGTATTGCCTGGTTTCATTGGTGTACTGGGCATAGGTTTTGGCATCGGCCATTTTGATGCGGGAGGTAGGTGTTCTGAAACCTATATAAGAGTCGACGCTGATCCTGGCTTTTCCTTTCTTACCGGTTTTGGTGGTAACGAGGATGACGCCATTGGAACCACGGCTACCATAGATGGCTTGTGAAGAAGCATCTTTCAATACTTCAATGGATTCGATATCGGCGGTATTGAGGTTGGTGATATCGTCGGTAATAACACCGTCCACAATATAAACGGGATTGGCATTGCCGCTTACGGTGCTGGTACCGCGTATCCTGATCTGGGGTTGTGAGCCGGGGGCGCCATAACCAATTACCTGCACACCGGCAGCTTTGCCCTGCAGGGCCTGGGCGGCAGTTAGTAAAGGTTGTTTGGCGAGTTCTTTGCCGGATACTTTGGCTACAGAGCCGGTGATCTGGCTGCGGCGCTGGGTGCCATAACCTATTACTACGGCTTCGTTCATGGTTTGGGTAGAAGGCTGTAGCACCACGTTGATCTCGGTACGGGTGCCTACGGTTTCTTCAATGGGTTGATAGCTCACTGAAGAAAATACGATGATGGCATCATCGGGCACGGTGAGGGAGTAATAGCCATTGTGGTCGGTGGTGGTGCCCACAGAGCTGCCTTTAATGGTTACGGATACACCGGGTAGGGCATCGCCCGCAGCATTGGTAACACGGCCTGTAATTTTGGCCTCCTGTACGGTGATGTCGGCTGGGGAACCAGTTTGCTTCAATACAATGAGGTTGGTATTGAGTATGCGGTAAGCAATACCAGTATTGGCAAAAATATGGTTGAGGAGGTCATTGATGTCAACGGCTTCGGCTTCTACATCGACGCGGGGTTTTCCTTTATAATGTCTTCATCAAATAGGAAGCGGTATTCGCTTCTTCGCTCGATGGCAAAGAGGACTTTTTAATATCTGCCGTTTTCATTTTGAGGGTGATCCTTTCCTGTGAATAGGTGTTGGCAGTGACTTGCATACAGGCAAGGGTTAGCAGCAGCATCGTCAATTTCATAATCCGGTAGAGCTTTGGTGATAGCAGGTCCGGGCAAAAAGGACCTTGCTTCAATTTTTTCATAATTTACAATTGAAGGGTTAATAACTGATGTTCTCCTGGCGGGAGATCGGATGAAAAATGTTAACCTTGGCGGGGAATGTTGACGCATTTCCCGCATTTTTTATAACCAGTTTCAGGAACTGTTGCTGATCATCATACGGCGGTACGTTATCGGTGAATAATTATTTGGTTGTTTTTTCTTTCAAAGAGGAAAGGGGTACTAATGGTCAATGCCTCCATGGCCTGTTCGATGGTCTCCGTTGTAAAGCTGCCGGTAAACCTTTTTGTTCCAGTACGGCATCTTTGATGGTTATTTCCACGCCATATTTTCTTTCTATTCTTGCTGCTAATTCACTAAACAGTTCATCATTAAACACCAGTTTGTTGTCGATCCATTGTATCTCGTTGACGGTACTATCGCGCGGGTTGACCTGGAGTTTATTGATGAGTACAAGTGGTTCCTGTTGCTGTTGGGCGGGGAAGGTAGTATCGCCGCCGGTGATGGTGAGGGTATTGTCTACGATCAGTTTTTCATTGGGCGACAGGTTGATCTTATCGTTCGACCTGTTTTTGAGGGATACCTCAATGCGGCCGCGAATAAGGCTGATCTCGGCGGTTTTATCCTCTGGGTAGGCTCTTACATTGAAAGCGGTGCCCAGTACCTTGATATCAATGCTGGTGGCATGAATGAGAAAGGGGCGGGTAGGGTCTTTAACAATATCAAAAGCCTTCGCCGCTAAGGAGTACTTCACGGATTCCTTTACCAAAGTCTTTGTTGTAAGTAAGTTTGCTACCTGCATTCAACCATACTACCGATCCATCGGGGAGTTGGATATTGGAGGTAGAACCCAGGCGGGTGGTGATGATATTGATATTGGGAGCCAGCGGTATTTCGTTCTTTTGGATGGCCAGTTATTGTATAAGACAAAGCATACCAGCAGGAGGGAGGCGGCAATGCCAGTGATGGTATAAATTTTCCTTAAGCGGTTTTTGGACCTGAATTGATTATCCATTTCAAGCACCTGGGTATCGTATTCCTTATCATAGGGAATATTGTTTTCGGCCATTTTTTGGAGGTGCAGCAGCCAGGCGTCTTCCGCTTCTACACCAGGAGTGGGGCGTTGGGAACGCCAGATATCTTCCAGATTCTGTAAGGCATACTGCCATTCGGGGTGCTGGCGGATGAGTTGCTCCAGCTCCAATAGCTCTTCGGGAGTGGCTTCTCCGGCTAGTTTTTTAGAAAACAGGATCCAAAAGTCCTCCTGGCTCATGCAGTTTATAGGGGTTTTAGGGGTAAGACATCGCTGTGAGGAAAACCCTGAAAGGAGGAACAACTATTTTTTGATAAAAGTCGGGAAGTCGGAAAGTCCGGAAGACGGGAAGACTGTAGTCGGAAAGTCGGAAAGACAGGAAGAAATGGGGCAAGTCAACTACTGTATTACTTTCGGACTTTTCGGACTCACGGACTTCCGGTCTTTACTGACTTCCGGTTTTTACTGCCTTTCGAACTATTTCCTGGGAATCTTTTGCCCTTGTATGGCTTCCATATCGAGGTGCATGCATTTACCCAGGCGGCGGATGGCGATTGCCATTTGGGTTTCTACTGTTTTGACAGAGATCTGGAGGAGGTCGGCTGCTTCTTTGTATTTAAGCCCGTCTTCTTTTACGAGCTTGAAAATAAGCTGGCAGCGGGTGGGCAGGTCTTCAATGGCTTTCCTGATCTTTTGGATGAGCTCTTCGGTCATCAGGAGTTTTTCGGGATCGAAGTAAACGCTGTTGAGGGGCATGATCCATTGGCTGGTATCGAGGGCGCGCTGGCGTTTTTGTTTGACGATGCGGTTGAGGGCCCTGTTCTTGACGGAGGTATATAAATAGGCCAGTGGGGAGTCAATATCGTGAAGGCGGTCTCTTTTTCCCAGATAAAAGCAAAGGTATCGGACACTACTTCTTCAGCATCATCCTGGCTGCGCAGGATGCCATAGGCAAACTGGCATAGCTGTTTATACAACAGGATAAACAGCTCTTTGTAGGCTGCTTTACTGTCTTCTACGGCTACCTGGTCAAGCAATCTTTTTATTTGGGCATTATCCTTCATGGGCACAATGGTGGCATAAATATATGGAAAAAGGCATTGAGGCAAGAAGGCAATGAGGTATTACTACAAATGGCAATAGTCAATAATTATAAATTAATAATTATTGACTATTGCGGATGTTCTATGAAGTATTATCAATGTTAATTACCAGCTACCTACTCCGTTCGCAAACTCTTAACGGGATTGATGGTGGCGGCGCGTAATCCATGCAGGCCCACAATTAGTAAAGTGATCAGTACAGCGATAGCTCCTGCCAGGAGGAAGATCCATAGGCTGATGGAAATACGGTAAGCAAAATCCTGCAGCCAATGGTCCATGGCCCACCAGGCGATGGGGGTAGCTACGCCAATGGCCACCAGCACGAGGAGGAAAAACTCTTTAGACAGCAGGGTAATAATACTGCTGATGCTGGCGCCCAGTACTTTGCGGATGCCGATCTCTTTCCTGCGGCGTTCGGTAGTGAAGGCAGCTAATCCGAGTAAGCCGAGGCAGGAAATAAAGATGGCAATACCGGCAAAGAGGCTCATGAGGGAGGATATCTTGAGTTCTGCCTTATAGAGTTTATTGAACGACTCGTCCAGGAAGGTGTATTCAAAAGGCTGACCAGCTACTGTTTTCTTCCATATTTTTCCAATTGAGGCAATACCCTGCCGATATTAGCGGGAGCAATTTTTACAAAGTATTGATTACGTCCGTTACCGCCGGTATGCAATGCCAGGGGTATTACTGCTTCATGCAGGCTGCGGAAATGGAAGTCTTTCATGATGCCTACGATCTGGCCAGAATCACCATTGAGTTTAAATCGCTGACCGATATAAGGCTTGCGGATATTCAGATCTTTAACGGCTGTTTCATTAAGGATGAAATTGTTGTTTTCATCCGTAGGGTCATGGGGGTGAAACCAGCGACCTGCTACCAGTTGCAAACCAAAGAGGGGCGCATAGTCTTCATCAGCCGACAGGCGGGCGATGCTGGGGGCAAAGTCTTTGGGACGGCCCTCCCAATCGGCCGATCCGGCGCTGGTGCTACTTATGTTCAATACCGATGCACTGGCAAACGATACATGTTCCACACCACTGATGGATTGTAGATCCTGTTTGATGGCATACTGGAAACTCTTTATTTTTTCCGTATCAAAACCAAAAGGTTTCAACGTTTTGTAGGGCAGACTAAAAGAAAGTATTTGTGAGCGGTCATAGCCGGTACTTTGTTGTTGAATATAGTTCAGTTGCCGGTATATGATGAGGGTAGCGGCAATTAATATGACGGATATGGAGAACTGGGTGACCACTAATATCTTCCGCAGGGTCACATCTTTTAGTTTCAAAATGCTATTGCCTTTGAATAAGGCGATGGGTTTGAAGGACGACAATAACAAAGCGGGATAGATACCGGTGAGCAGGGTAGCGGCGGCCAGGGTGCCGAAGATCAATAACCAGAAGCTGGCGGAGGTAATGGGTAAGGTGAATGGTATTTCGGTAAGACGATTAAAAAATGGCAGGCTTAATTGTACAAAAGCAATGGTTAGCAGCAATGCCAGGGCACTGGTGAGTATTGACTCGATAACGAACTGACCAAAGAGGGAGGCCCGTGGTGCACCTACGATCTTGCGGATACTGACTTCCTTTGAACGAAGACTAGCACGGGCAGTGGTAAGGTTCACATAGTTAATGCAGGCCACCACCAATAGCAAGATGCCCAGGATGGCGAAGATGTATACGGATTGCCGGTTGCCTACTGCAAAGGAAGAACTGTCTACCTCTTTATCAAAATGCAGTTGTGCCAGTGGCATGAGGCTGGTATATACCTTATTTTCTTTCCTGTTTTTATCGAGGATGTTATTTAGCTTCTGTATTACCTGTGTGTTGTTGGCGCCTGGGCGGAGGCGAATGAAAGTAACGTAATTAAAATTGCCCCATTGCTCGTCATTTTTCCGCTGATCGGGATTGGCATGCATGGCCTGGATGGGCATGAGGATATCGTACTGAAAACTTGAATTGGTGGGATTGTCTTTTACAATGGCTTGCACCTGGTAGTTGATGGTATCAATACGTAAGAACTGACCAACAGCCGGCTGATCGCCAAAGTAGCGTTTAGCGGTTGATTCGGTGAGCAGGAGGCTGAAGGGTTGTTGAAAAAAAGCAGCTGGTGAGCCTGCTATAAAATCATATTTGAACAAATCCAACCATTGGCGGGAGATATAGGCTGTTCTTTTTTTCTTTAAAGTATTCACCATTCCTGTTAATGATGGGAGGATTGTATTTATTACCGGAAAGCATCGCTAATTTTTCTATCTCAGGTATCTCGAGATTGGCTTTATCGGCCAGCGGAAAGGCGTACTTTCCCAATCCCAGGTTTCGGTAGGGGTAATGGGTACGTGGTTGGTGATGCGGTAAATATGCTGTGCTTGTGGTTGGTAGTTGTCGTAGCTCAATTCATTTTGCACCCATAGCATGATCAGTACTGCGGCTGTCATACCAATGGACAAACCAGCCAGGTGGATGGTGCTTTCGGTTTTGCTCTTGAGTATTTTGCGCCAGGCGGTTTTGAAGTGATTATTAAACATTTACAAGATACTTTATGGTATTAGATAACAATTCTCTGTCTGTTTTAACTTTCAAGCTTTGAGCTTCGAGCTGCTAGCTTCGAGCTTTTAATTTTGTTCTTACTTTTCTGTCTTTAGCTCATAGCTCGTTGCTCGCAGCTTGCTTTCTACTCACTTCTTAAACTTTTTACCGGATTAACCACAACGGCTTTGGCGGCCTGCAATACAATAGTAAGCAGGGCAATCAATAACGCCAGTGCTCCAGCTACAGCAAATATCCACCAGCCTATATGGATACGATAAGCAAAATCCTGCAGCCATTGGTGCATCACATACCAACCTACGGGGATGGCCAGCAGCAGGGCAATGAATATGAGTTTCATGAAATCTTTCGACAGCAGGAGTAAGATGCTTTGGGCAGATGCTCCGAGTACTTTGCGGATACCAATCTCTTTGGTGCGTTGTACCACATTGTAGGCAGAGAGTCCTAATAAGCCAAAACAGGCGATCAAAATAGCCAGGAAAGCAAAGATGCCAAATACTTTTCCAAAGAGGATATCAGCCTTGTATTGTTGGCTAAAGGTCTCGTCCAGGAATGAATAATTGAATGGATCGGCAGGGAAATATTTGTCCCAGCTTTTCTTTATAGCAGCAATGGTGGCGGACACATTGCCGGGTGCTACTTTAATGGAATAATAATTCCTGGTATTAGCCCGGTAATGAACGAGCATGGGCTCAATGGCTTTTTGTAAGCCCTGGTGGTGATAATCGGCCAGTACACCCACAATGGTGGTCGTATCGCGGCCGGTATGGATCTTTTTCCAATGGCAGCAGCGGCATTGGAAAACCCCATGAGCTTTACTCCTTTTTCATTGAGCAACACATTTTTGTCTTCGGTTCCAAAACTGGTTGAAAAATGCCTGCCGGCTACCAGCTTCATTTGAAACATGGGTATAAAATCATTATCGACGCTCACATTATACAGTGTATTACCTGTTTGTATTTCACCATCCGCCCGCTTCTGGGTATTGGTCCAGTATATTTCCTGTCCCATTACGTTGGAAGAGGCAGCGATTTGTTTGACACCATTCACCTGAAGGAGATCGGTTTTGAAGGGCTGGAAAACATTCTGGTATGCAGACTCGGTAGGAGAGGCGGCTCCTTGTAAAACCAGGGTTTGATCAATATTGGCACCCAATTTCTGGTTGCGCATATAGTTTACCTGGCGGTATACAATGATGGTGCCTGCGATCAATACCACGGAGGTGGTGAATTGCAGTACGATCAATCCTTTGCGTAAGAGAAGGCCGGAGCCTGAATTTTTAAAGACGCCTTTGAGTACCGTAATGGGCTGGAAGCCGGAGAGTACAAAGGCAGGATACATACCCGATAGAAAAGTGCCTGTTACAAACAAGAGGGCAAAAAGGCGCCAGTAATAAAGCGATAAAGTGATATGGGTATCGGGGTGGCCGGTGAATTGATCGAAGGGGAGGCGAAGCAGGAAAAATATGCCCAGCGAAAGGACGAGGGCTATGAAATTGAGCAATAGGCTTTCGGTCAGGAATTGTTTGATGAGGTTGGCCCTTAAGGCGCCCAATACCTTCCGTACACCAACTTCCCTGGCACGTTCTACTGATCGGGCAGTGGCCAGGTTGATGTAATTGATCCAGGCAATGCCAATGATGAAGAGGGCTACCAGGAATAGGAACCCTACGGCTTGTCCATTGCCATTGACCTCGGCTTCCTGGTTAAAATCGGAGTACAAATGAATGTCCTGCATGGGCATCATGTGTATCTCTGTTTTGAAATTGTTCTTCCTGGCCCATTCGGTACTATTCATGTAGCGGTCGCTAAATGCAGGGAGTTTGGCCGCTAGTTTTTCCTTGTCGGCGCCAGGCTTTAATTGGATATAGGCGTAAAAGTCATACCATCCCCAGGCATTGTCTGCCGGATTGCTGCTATCGCCCCATACTGTCAGGATCACTTTTTAAAGGCATCGTAAGAGGCCAGGTATTTAATATCGAGGTGTGAGTTGGCGGGGTAGTCCTTGAATACACCGGTGATCTCATAATTCAGGGATTGCCTTCGTAGCGTACGGTTAGTTGCTTACCCAGGGCATTCTGCTGTCCAAAGTATTTAACAGCCATGCTTTTTGAGATGATCAGTTTGCCGGGGCCAACGAGGGCAGTAGCCGGATTGCCTTGTATCAGTGGTATACTGAACATATTCAGTACAGAGGGATCGGCAAAGTAGCCTTTGTTCTCATTGAACTTTGCCCGGGTAGCTTCGTTGGTGATGAGAAAATCGGCATCTATGAGGCGGCAGAAATCCTGCACTTCAGGAAAATCCTTTTTCATGGTAGGAGCGATAGCCGGGTATACGGTGGCCGATTTCCATCGTAAGTCGCCTTTGCTGTAACTATCAATACGCAACCTTACAATATCATTGACATCTTTTTGAAAGGTATCGTAGCTTTTTCGTACGATACATAATGAAAGATGAGGAGGCAGCAGGTCATACCGATGGTAAGGCCGGCAATATTCAACAACATATGGCCTTTGCGTTTGCGCAGGTTACGGAAGGCTATCTTGAGGTAGTTAAATATCATAATTCGTTTTTCTTGTTTTCTATTCGTTTCTCAAACTCTTCACGGGATTGGTAATGGCGGCCCGGATGGTATGGATACTGATGGTAGCCAGGGCGATCAATACAACGGCCATCGCTGTTCCAATAAACATCCAAACGCTCATGGAAATACGGTATGCAAAATCCTGTAACCAGTTATACATCAGCCAACCTGCTATGGGCGCAGCAATGAGAAAGGCAATCAGCACTAATTTCAGAAAATCTCTGGAGAGCATGGTGGTGATATGGAGAACGGAAGCGCCCAATACTTTGCGTATGCCAATTTCCTTTATCCGTTGTTCTACTGAAAGTGTAGTAAGGGCAAACAGGCCCAGGCAGGATACGATGATGGCAATGAAAGCAGCATAGGTGATGATCTTTTTCCATTGGGCTTCGGCTTCGTACTGCTGCCGGTTCCAGTCTTCCATAAACTGGTAGTTGATGGTAGCGTAAGGTAGCACCGTCTTGAAGGCTTTTTCGATGGCTGCCGTAGCCTTTGTTGCCTGGCCAGGTGTGTATTTGATAAAGGTGTTGAAGGTGGAGCCCCGCTTATCAAGCATAAAAACGACGGGCTCTATCTTTTCTTTGAAATTGGCCAGGTGATAATTTCTTACCACACCTGCCACGGTATAATTTGATTTACCGCCGGGCCTGCTGACTACTTGTCCCAGGGGATCTTTGCTTTTGTCGAGTAGTTGCTCCACAAATGCCTCATTGACCAGGCAGGTAGAGATGGTGTCGATGGTATTGTTATAGCTTAAGTAACGTCCTTTAACGAGCCCAATACTCAGCGTTTGGAGGTATTGATCGTCTATATTTTCGAAGTAGGTCCATTCGGTTTCCTTGTTGTTGACGGCAAATTTAGATTTGTTGCGATCACCTCCTTTGGCGCCTACCAATTCAATGGCAGGATTTTGGGTCAGCTCATTCCTGAATATTTTCATTTCGGAATCCTTACCCCAGGGGGCTTCAAGACGGATGATATTGGCAGTACTAAAACCCAGTTCATCGTTTTGGGTCATGTAGGAAAACTGGCGGTTGAATACGATCATACTGATGATAAGGCCCAGGGCTATTACAAATTGTACTACGACCAATGATTTGCCCAATACGTTTTTGTTGGACAGGCGGAAACGGCCATACAAGGTGGCTACGGGCTTAAAGCCAGATGCTATAAATGCGGGCCAGGCGCCGGCCAGCAGGGAAACGACTACCCATAAGGTTGCAAAAGCGCAAGAATGCGGGGCTGAAACAGGTAGGTGATATCAAAATGTTTATAAGAAAGTTCACTGAATAAAGGCAGGCAAAAGTGCACCAAAAGAAAGGCAGGCAGGAAGGAAAGGGCTGTTATAATAAAAGATTCGCTTAGGAATTGCAGCATTACCTGTGTACGGGAGCCGCCGGATACTTTGCGGATGCCTATTTCTTTATTGCGCCGGATGGACCTGGCAAGGGTGATATTGATAAAATTGATACAAGCTACCAGGAGCAGCAGGATGGCAAGGCCAGACAGGATGTAGGAGTAATAAGAATCGCTCCAATTTTGTAACCCGTTGGAGGCAAAAAAATCGCTATCGAGGTGCATGGAATAAAAGGGTTGCAGGAATAACTGGAGGTTGATGGTTGCGCCCATGTGTTGTTTCCTTTTTCCCATTCGCTGCCATTGTGCTGGAGGTAAACCTGCATCAGTTTAGCATTGGCTGTTTCGGGGCTGACCTTTTCACGCAGGAGGAAAAATGTATTGAGGTGCAGGGAGCCCCAATCGCTCATTTGTTCGGTACGCCGTGCTGGGTCGAGGTCAAACTCTCTTTCAAAAGAGAGCAACATATTGAACTGTATTGAGGAATTGCGCGGGGCGCTTTGTACGATACCGGTAACGAGAAAAGGTTCAAATGTTTCATCTACTTCCAATTCCAGCACCTTGCCAATAGGGTCTTCCTGACCGAAATATTTTTGGGCCGTTGCTTCAGTCAACACGATTGAATTACGGTCCCTTAGTAAAGTGGCGGGATTGCCTTTGAGTATGTGGAAAGAAAAACATTAAAAAAGAACTATCTACCAGCAATACCTGTTCCTGTATGCCTGCCGTTCCTTTTTGGCTGTCATACGCCAACCTTTAAGCCTGCAGAAGGACTCTATTTCCGGGATGGCTGTTGCATAAGCAGGGCCAGCAGGGATGGCCGAATTGCCCTGGCGGAATACTTTGCCGGCTGTATCGGTAAAGGTTTGTACCAGTCTTACAATACGGTTTCCCCTGGTATGGTTCTTATCAAAGCTATATTCGTCGTTCACGAATAAGAGAATGAGCATTACACAGGCCAATCCAATACTCAAGCCGCCAATATTAATAGCGGATAATGTTTTGTGACGCCAGATATTGCGGAAAGCAGTTTTGAAATAGTTCTTGATCACAGCGTATTGTTTTAATGTTGTTATTCTTATGATCAGGGCAATAATTATTGATTATTGCTTTTGCTACGTCATATACTTTGAATTGTAACACTCATTTAAGTATCTTATTCACTTCTCAAACTCTTTACCGGATTGGCCAGGGCTGCTTTAATGGCTTGAAGCTCACGGTAAACAGGGCGATGAATAAAGCAGCCGCGCCTGCCAGCACGAATACCCACCATTGGAGACCTACCTGGTAAGCAAAGTCCTGTAGCCACCGGTGCATGGCCCAGCCTGCAATGGGGAAGGCAATCACCGTTGCTATCAGTACCAATTTCAGGAAGTCTTTGGACAACATGGAAATGATGCTGCTTACGCTGGCGCCCAGTACTTTTCGGATACCAATTTCTTTGATGCGCTGTTCGGCGGCATAGGTTGCCAGGCCAAATAAACCGAGGCAGGCAATAAGGATGGTCATTAAGGCTACAGAAAGGAAAATGACCTCCCGTTTTTTGTCTTCCTGGTAAAACAGGTCCCATTGTTTGTCGAGGAAATTGTATTCAAACAAGTGGGTAGGATCTATGGAACGTAAGATGCTTTCCATTTGTTTCAGGGTCTCGGCCATATTGACGGGATTCACACGTGCCGTGAAATAATCAATATTGTGTACGCGCAGGCGTGGGCTGCCAATGACCATGGGTGCCACTTTTTCGCGGAGTGACCGGAAGTTGAAATCATTCACAATGCCTATTACGCGAACGATTAGCGGTGTTGCATAGGTATTGATACCATCACCAAATAGGGCGGCTGGGATCTCGATGAGTTGTTCGGAAGGATGCGTAATGTTCAGGGCTTTGGCGGCAGTGGCGTTGATGAGCACGGCTTGTGAATCGGCGATGTCGTTGCCTGCTATAAAGTTCCTGCCACTTTGCAGTTTTATCTGAAAGGTATTCAGGAATTGGTCATCGGCTGCTATAAAATACATATCCTGTGTGGAGGCCGGGTTGGCGGCTGACTGGACCTTTATTTGTGGAATGGTTTTCCATTCACCCGGTACGCGGGAGGTAACGGTTACATTTTTTACGTTGGCTAAACGGGCATATTCGTTTTTGATGGTGGTGGCGGAGCGACGTACGGATCCACTATTGATGTCTACCACTACCAATTGTTCTTTATTGAAACCCATATCTTTTCCATCTACGTATTTCAACTGTTGAAAAACGATGATGGTGGCTACCATCATGATGATGGAAATAGAGAACTGGAAGATAACGAGGGCCCGGCGAAAAGAGAGATGACCGTTGCTAAGCTTTAGTTTGTTTTTGAGTAGTTGTAATGGCCTTAACCCCGATTGGAACAGGGCGGGGTAGATACCTGCCATCAGGGCGGCCAGTGCTGTAACTGTCAATACACCCAGCCAAATGCGGTAATCGGTATGTAAGTTTAATGACAGTTCTTTTCCGGTGAAGGAATTGAAGGCCGGCATCAGCATTTGTACTGCAGCAAGGGTAATCAGCAAGGCAATGATGGTGATGAGCAATGCTTCGGCCAGGAACTGGACGATGAGGCTATTGCGCATGGCGCCGGCCACTTTGCGTACGGCGATCTCTTTGGACCTGCCGGCAAAGCGGGCGGTTGTAAGGTTCATATAGTTGATGCAGGCAATGAATAGTACAAAAAGAGCAACGATGCCAAATACATAGAGATGCATGATGCCACTTTGGGCATTTTCGTTTTCCTGGCCATCGGGATAAAAGTGTACTTGTTTTAATGGTTGAAGGTTGAAGGTGCTCTTCCGGGTGTCGGGAGAGGCAGGCCTGTTCTTCATTACCAGGGCGCTTATTTTGGTGGCTGTACCGCTGGCCGCCTTATTGTCTTTCAATTGTACATAGGTGGTAAACAGCGTTGAGGTCCAGTCGCTGGTAGCAAATTGCCTGAACCGGGCGTTAGAGAGGTCGGTTGCTTCTGAAAACAGCACATTGAATTGAATGTGCGAGTTGCCGGGGATCTTTACCACGGCGGTAATACGGTAAGGCAGGCTATCATCTTCCACCCTGATGGTTTTGCCCAAAACATCTTCACGACCAAATAGCTTAATGGCCATTTTATCGGTTACAGCTACGGTAAATGGTTCCTTCAGCGCATCCCTGGTGCCTTGCAACAGTTGGAAATCGAACAGGTGAAAGAAGGTTTCATTAGCAGTGATGTAATCATTATAGAAAAGGGCGGTATTAGTTTCGGTGCCTACATTGACCCTGCCAAAGGTAGTGAGGCGGGTAGAGGCAGTCACTTCGGGCAGGTCTTTCAATACAATGGCCGACGTATTGTAAGATACCGCCGTAGCGGTTCTATCCTTACCGGTAGCAGTCGTATAATTTTCTACCACGCGGTATATTGAACCTGCATGGGTATGAAAACCATCAAAGGTGAGTTCGTCGGCCAGGAAAAGCGCAATGAATAAAAAGCAAGTAAGGCCTGCAGAGAGGCCAAAGATATTGATGAAGGAAAAAGATTTGTGCTTTAGCAGGTTGCGCCAGGCAATTTTGAAATAGTTTCTTAACACAGTTGGGTGGTTTTAGTCGATACTTAGTTAAGATGGAAATAATCAATAATTAGTAATTATTGATTATTTCGTTTGTATAAAACTGTTATTTGATGGTAAGGGTAACTCTACCACTACTTCCTCTTACGGTAACAGGTATGCCGCCTCCATTCAGTTTTCCATCAATGGAATCATTTTCGATGGTGCCGCTGAAATTGCTCATCTTATCGGCTTTTACTTTGTCGCCGGTGATCCTTAGGTCAAGGCCTTTATTTCCGGGCATGGACAGGCTGATATTGCCGCCGGAGTTGGACAGTTTCACAAACTTGCCCACTTCTTTAATGTTGACCGTGATATTACCGCCACTGGTAGAAGCGTTGACGCTGCAAGCCAGGTCGTCCAGGCTTACATTGCCACCGGATGTAGTGGCCGACAGGTCGCCTGAAATGGTATTGGCGCGTACTGAGCCGCCGCTGGTGGTTGCGTCGATATTGCCGGTAAGGTCTTCGAGTGTCACATTACCGCCTGAAGTATTGAGATCCAGCCTGCCATTGCTTTTTGAAGCGGTGATATTGCCGCCGCTGGTGGTGAGGGTAATATCGTCTTTGGAATTGCTAAGGTGGATATTACCGCCGGAAGTAGTTCCTTTTACTTTGCCGGCCAGGTCGTCAAGATGCAGGTTGCCTCCGCTGGTCCTGAAATCCTGCGTGCCGGTTAAATGAGCCATGTCGATATTGCCACCGCTGGTGCTAAGGTTGGTAGCAACATTGCGGGGAACAAATAGCTTAAAGGAAATAGAAAGGGCTCTTTTCCAATCCCATCTTCCAGACCTGTCCTTTGGTTTAGCAATGACAGTTAGTTTATGGTTGTCGGTAGAAATAGAAAATTCATAATCTGCATCCAGTCTTTTCTGGATCTCTTCTTTCGACAGGAAATGATCCTGCCATTGCTGGGGCGTATATATACTTCTACCCTGGTTTCGGCAGTTGGCATATCGCCACTGATGCTGATATTGCCACCCGAGGTTTCGGCCTGTACCTGGGTGATGGCCGCATTGGACAGTGATTTGGTCAGATAAGGGTATTGTTATCCTGTGCCTGTAAAGAAAGGCCCAGGGAACCGCTGAGTAAAAGGGCAAGTATTTTTTTCATAATGTATTTTTTTCATAGTTAAAGACATGGCTAAAAATTAAAAGTTGCAAACCGGCTATTTGTTTTTTAGGAGCCGGCCTATCCTATTTATTCACTTCTTAAGCTTTTAACCGGATTGCTAACGGCCGCTTTGATGGCCTGGAAACCAACGGTGAGTAAAGCGATGAGCAAAGCGGTGATGCCTGCTACCAGGAAAACCCACCAACTGATATTGACCCGATAGGCAAATTCCTGCAGCCATTTGTTCAGCACCAGCCAGGCCAGGGGCCAGGCAATGAGGTTGGAAATGAGCACCAGTATGAGGAAGTCTTTCGATAGCAGGCGAACAATGCCTTGCACCGAAGCGCCCAGAACTTTGCGGATGCCGATCTCTTTCACTCTTTTTCGGCTGCATAGGAAGCCAGTCCAAATAAACCGAGACAGGATATTACAATGGCCAGGGCGGCCAGGATACCCACAATTTCGCTGACCTGCGAGTCGGCCTGGTAGAGCTCTTTAAAATGGTCGTCGAGGAACTCATAGTTCAGTTCCTGACCGGGATTGATCTTCTGCCAGGTGTTTTGGATATGGCCAATGGCTTGTTTGGCACTGGCGCCATTGATGCGAACGGATACTTCGGCAAAACCCCAGTCTTTCTGGTTGAGGATGGTAAGGGTTTCTATTTTATGGTGAAGGGAGTTGAAGTTGAAATCTTTAGCAATACCTACAATGCTGCCTACTGAGTCCATACCGCCAAAGCCAAAACGTTTTCCAATGAGGGTGGAAATGGGGGCCTTGGGATGTTCTTTTGATAATTCCCTGGCCATGGTTTCGTTGATGATATAGGCTTTGGCGTTATCGGTACCGTAATCCCTGGAAAAGTTACGGCCGGCCACCAGGGGTATTTTGTATACGGTAAGGTAGTCGGGATCTACCACTACCTGCGAAGTAGCCATTTCGCGTGCGGGCCCATCGCCAGGGTGATAGGTGATGCCTGTTTGGTGCAGGTTATTGCCCAGGCGCTGCCAGGAGGCGGTGACGCCGCTGATCAATGTATTGTTCAATAATTCCTGTTTGAGGGCATCGTATTTGGGTGAGGTATTGAAATTAAGCAGGATGGTAACTACCTGGTCTTTGTTAAAGCCGGGATCCTTTTTCTGCATGAAATTCAGTTGTCGCAGGGCAAAGATGGTGGCAATGATGAGGAAGATGGCGCTGGAGAACTGGCCTACAACCAGGATATTGCGCAGTGTTCCTTTGTTCTTGCCTGTTTGAATGGTTCCTTTCAATACTTTAATGGCCTGGAAAGAAGAAAGGTAGGCTGCAGGGTACAGACCAGCCAATATGCCAACGAGCAACGTGCCTGCCAGGGCGCTTAGTAACAGGTTGATATTGGTAAATACAGATATACTGATATCGCGTTGGCTGAGTTGGGCTACCCAGGGCAGGGCGAGCTGTACAAGGGCCAGGGCAATGATCAGTGAGAGGAGGCAGAGAAGTACTGATTCGCCAATGAACTGCATGCTCAACTGGAAACGTTGAGCGCCTACTGATTTGCGTACACCTACTTCTTTAGCCCTGCCAGCCGAACGGGCAGTAGACAGGTTCATAAAATTGATACAGGCAATAATGAGTACGATCAGGGCAATGATGGAAAAAAGCCTGGTATAGGTACCATCAAATTTGTGGTAATTGTTGTAATCGTGGGTAATATCAGTGGAACCTGCATGTACGGCAGCCAACGGTTGCAAAAAGAGTTCGTAAAAAGTAGCGCTTTCTGCATTCATGTGGCGCTTGAGGTAATCAGGAAACTTCTTTTCCAGTGCGGCAATATCGGCACTGGGAGCCATTTCAAAATAGGTGTTGACCCAATTACCCCCAGTTGCCCATCAATTGGGCCGTGTTGCGCGTATTGAAAGATAGTAGTCCATCAAACTGCAGGTGCGAATTGCCCGGCACATTGGCCAGGATACCGGTTACGGTATAGGTAGTTGTATCGTTGCTTTTGATAGCTACCAATTTACCCATGGGATCTTCGTTGCCAAAAAGCTTTTGAGCGCTTTCTTTGGTCAACACCATACTATTGGGGCTTTGGAGGGCGGTTTGACGGTTGCCTTCCAACAACGTAAAATTGAATAGGTCGAGGAAGGTGGAATCGGCCCAGAATAACTTAGAGAGGATGAGCTTTTTATCCTTGTAAAACAAAGGTGGCTTATCGTACTGAGTAATGCGGGTAAATTGTTTGATCTGTTGAAACTCCTGTTTGAGGGTAGGGCCCATGGGAAACATGGACAGTGCCACTTTTGAGGGGCCACCATGCCGGGGTATTTCTGTACCTCATCCAGGCGGTAGATATTCTTTGTATGTTGTTTGTCAAAACTTCTTTCATAAAATACAAAGAGCATAATGAGGATGCAGGCGGCCATACCTATTGACAGGCCCATGATATTTATGGTGGAATAGGCTTTGTTTTTCCAAAGATTACGCCAGGCGGTTTTGAGATAGTTCTTGAACACGGTGTATTGTTTTTATAATATTATTCGTTCAATCAATATTGTTACCTATTATGATAATAATCAGTAATTATTAATTAATAATTATCGATTATTGCTTTTACTACGTCATATACTTTGAATTGTAACACTCATTTAAGTATCTTATTCACTTCTTAAGCTCTTCACAGGATTGGCCAATGCTGCCCGGATAGCCTGAAAACTGATGGTGATCATGGCGATCAATATGGCAGTGGCGGCCGAAAGGGCAAACACCTGCCAGGTGATGGATATGCGATAAGCAAACGCCTGCAACCAATTGTGCATGGTGTACCAGGCTATTGGAACGGCCAGCAGGATGGCTATACCTACCAGCTTCAACAGATCTACCGACAGGAGGGCAACGATGCCTCCAATACCTGCTCCCAATACTTTGCGGATGCCTATTTCACGTACTCTTTTCTGGGCGGTATAAATGATGAGGCCCAGCAAGCCAAGGCAGCCAATGACCACGGAAAGGGCTGCAGCGATGCCGAAAAAGCTGCGCAGCTTATCTTCCTTGCTGTACTGGCGCTGAAAATCTTCGTCCATAAACCGGAATTCAAGGGGATACCCTTTGTATACCTCATCCCATACTGCTTTTACATTGGCTACTGCCTGTGCAGGGCTCACACCCTCATAGCGCATAGCAAAAAGGGTATAGAACTTTACAGGGCTTAATACCACGGGGTTGATTGCTTTTTGAAGGCCATGCTGGTGATAATCTTTCAACACACCTACTACAATACCATTCTTACCAGAGGTAGAGAGTTTTTTACCCAATGCATTTTTGGGGGTGCCCCAGCCAAATGTTTTAACAGCTGTTTCGTTGATGAGGAAGGCCTCCTTGGCATCGGCTTCGCTGTTGGGCATGAAATCACGGCCGGCTACGAAGGGCAGGCCAATGGTCTTTACATAATCATCATCGGTAGCAATGTATTCTACTATCAGGGCCTGTTCTTTGGTTTTACCTTCGGGGTAGGCAAATTGACCGGCCCAGCCGGACCTGCCGGGTACAGCACCTGCCGCAGTAATATGACGGGTACCCGATTTGCGAAGTAGTTCCTGCTTAAATACACCGGCTTTTTCGTGCCGGAGTACCCAGGGCACTTTGATGGCATCTATTACCAGCATTTTATTTTTGTCAAACCCAAGGTCCCGGTCCTGCATATACTGCATCTGCTTCCACATAATAAGGGTACACATAATAAAGCCGGCGGAGATGACAAATTGCAATACGACCAGTGATTTTCTCAGCAAGGCGCCAGAAGCGGTATGGGAAAAACTGCCTTTCAATACTTTAATGGGCTTGAAGGATGACAATACCCAGGCGGGGTAGAAGCCTGCCAATGGCACCAGCACCACGATGATGCCCGATAGTAACAGGAGGTTTTCGAGGGTAAGTAGTGAACCAATGGTAAATGATTTCCCGGCAAAAGTGTTGTAGGCCGGCAATAAGGCAATCATCAGCACAATGCTCACTATGGCAGCTATGGTACACAACAGGGCTGCTTCTGTAAGGAATTGCAGGATGAGTTTTTTCCGGTCATTGCCCAATACTTTTTGTATGCCGATCTCTTTGGCCCTCTCCACGGAACGGGCTGTGGATAGGTTAATAAAATTGAGGCAGGCAATGAGTAAGATGAAAATACCTATAGCGAGAAAGAGCCGGATGGTGGTGATATTGCCTACGGCTCCCAGGCCGGTGGGCATACCTGAATAGAGGTAAATACCTTTTACGGGACGCAGGGAGAGGTTGGTTTTAAAACCGCTTTCAGCAACTGCTTTTTACCGGCTACCTGTACCAGGTTTTTGATCTTGGCAGTAGTAGCCGCCAGGGAAGCATTTTTATTGAGCCGCACATAATTGTACACGTTAATATCAAACCAGCCACCAGCCAGCTCTTCTTCGCACATGCCGGGGTTGAGGCTGCACATGGAAGCAAACGAGCCGATCATGTCGAAGCGCAGGTGGGTGGCGGCGGGCAAAGCGGCAAAAACACCGGTTACTTTATAAGGAACGGTATCATTTACCATCAGCACTTTTCCGAGGGCATCTTCTTTTCCGAAGTATTTCTCTTTCACAGCCTGGGTAAGTACTACGCTGTAGGGGTGTTTGAGTGCAGTAGCTGCATCGCCTTCCTGCAGTGGGTAGCCAAACACAGCAAAAAATTGGTCATCAGCATACAAAGCATCTTCAAAAAAACGGGTTTCATTCTGTTTGATGATGGGGCGCCATTCGCGGAGGTAAGTGAGGTGTTCGATTTCCGGGTATTGGGCCAATAAGGTTTTGCCGATGGGCCAGCCTACGCTGCTCATTTTACTCACCTGACCATCGGGTCTGATCATATCGCTTTCGAGGCGGCATACCTGCTCCTGGTTGGCAAAGGAGGCATCGTAGCTCATTTCATCTTTTACCCACAGGCTGATGAGGAAGAAGAGGGTAATTCCTAAAACCAGGCTCCCGAGGCTGATCGCGGTAAAGCTGCGGTTCCTTAAGGCAGTACGCCAGGCGATTTTGAGGAATGTCTTTATCATTGGTTGTTGTTTTATGTCCGCAAAAGCTTTGGGCTGCCGGCTGCAAGCTTTGAGTCTTTTGCTTCGATCTTTTCTTGTATTTAGCTCGTAGCTCACGGCTCGTAGCTTGTTTTTCTACTCACTTCTCAGGCTTTTACCGGGTTGACCAGGGCGGCACGTATGGCCCTGTAGGCCACGGTGATCCAGGCAATAACAATGGAACCGGTAATGGCCAGTATGAAAATGCCTGCGCCCAGTTGAATACGGAATTCAAAATCCTGCAGCCATGCACTCATGATATACCAGGCCAGGGGCGCTGCAATCACAAATGACAGGATGATAAGGAGGGTAAACTCACGCGAGAACAGGTAAACGATATGGCTTACGGAAGCACCCAATACTTTGCGGATACCCACTTCTTTTATACGCTGGGCTGCCATAAAAGATACCAGGCCATACAAGCCCAAACAGGAAATAAAGATGGCAATCGCTGCAAAAACGGTATAGAGTTTTGAAAGTTGTATTTCACGTCGGTAGAAGCGATCGATCTTCTCATCGAGAAACTGGTACTCATATACAAAATCGGGAAAGGTATGGGTCCATAGTTTTTCAACATTGGCCATGACCGCTTTGGTTTTTTCAGGACGGATTTTAGCACTGAACATCCTGAATTCCGCAGTCAGGGGAGCAATAATGATTGGATCAATGGGATTACGGAGTGACAGGGTATGAAAATCTTTGATTACACCGCAAATGGTGGCTACATGCATACCATCCCAGAGATTGATCTTTTTGCCAATGGCTTCCTGTGGATTGCGGATGCCCAGTTTGGTCAGCAGCATTTCGCTCACTACAAATTCACGGATGGTATCGCTGGCATAAAATGGACGGCCTGCTATAAATTGGAGATCGAAGGTTTTGAAAAATGCTACATCAGCCCATTTCAGGTTGGCGGCAAATCCACTGCTTTTGGGAGCATTGTCGTACTTGAAATCGCTGCTCCAATTGCCGTTTTCGGAAGGGCTGGTAAAACTGAAGGATACATCGGTAATACCGGGTTGCTGAAGCAACTGGGAACGCAGGTATTGGATCTTCGATCTGCCTGCACTATCGGCGGGTATGGGTACTGAAAGGATATGGTCTTTTGTGAAGCCAAGTGACGCATTCTTAAAGAAGTTCATCTGGCTTACAACTACCAGCATACCAATGATGAGTACCTGGGCAATAGCAAACTGGAATACCACGAGGCCGCGCCTGAGGGTAAGGCCGCCACCTGTTTTGGCTGCGATCTTGCTTTTAAGGGCAGTAATGGGGTTGTAGCCAGATAATACCAGGGCAGGGTAGAAACCGGCCAGTAAAGTAACCAATAAGGTTACCACTACCAGGAAGGCAGGAATGGCCAGGTTATTGAAAAAGATTGGGACAGTTGTATTTGCAATAAAGTATTGAGTGCAGGTATGGCGATCCAGGCTACACCGGCAGCCAGTATTACGGCTGCCAGGGTAATGAGCAGGGTTTCGCCCATAAACTGCAAAATGAGGTGCTTACGGCTACTGCCCAATACTTTGCGCACACCTACTTCTTTGGCGCGGTTCACGGCCTGGGCGGTAGCCAGGTTGATAAAGTTTACGCAAGCAATAATGAGCAGGAAAAGACCGATGAGGGACAAGGCCGTAATGAGCTCTTTGCTGAACGTTTGGCGGGAGAAAACACCAAAGCGGGTATCAAAGTGCATTTCGTTCAGGGGTTGCAGCGTTATGAGGTCATTGGCGTTATCGGCGGGTTTGTGCTTTTAACAAAGCCGGGTAATAAGGCGTTCAGCCTGGATGCGGGATAACTGGCAGGCAATACTATAAAGCAATTGTGATCGCTGTAAATACTTACCCAATCGTTGATATTCTCTGTCTTAAAGGTTTTAAAGGATACCAATATTTGAAAGGGCATATCGGTATTGGGTGGCAGGTTTTCCAGGATGGCAGTTACTTTCAATACCTCAGTATTCTCCAATTTAATGGAGCGGCCCATGGCTGCCTGCCAGTTGCCAAAATATTTCTCGGCCATCTGCCGGGTCAGCACCACTGTATTGGGGCTGGATAAGGCGGTTTGCGCGTCTCCTGCCAGAAAGGTATAATCGAAGATGGAGAAAAGCTCCGGTTCAGCAAAATAGAGGCTCCGGGCTTCCTTGAACTTTTGGGCGGGCTGGTTATGTTCGTTTAGTACTGTGATCTGATCATTGCCACTAAAGAGGATACCAGCTACTTTTCCCTCCAGTTCGGGATAATCTTCCCGCATCGCCCGGGGGTAGGGAAGGGTACGCCCGGAGAGCGGAATACCTGGTTGTCCTCACCAGCGGATTCCGATACTAAACGGTAGATCCGGTCCTTTTTATTATTGAAAGTATCAAAACTTAGGTGATAGCTGGTGATCAGGTATATAATCATGCAGGCAGCAATACCCACGGTAAGGCCGGTAATATTAATGACTGCATAGCTTTTGTTGCGTTGCAGGCTGCGGAAAGCGGTTTTGAAATAGTTCTTTATCACTGGTTAATTTTTATTCGATGCTTGAACCTGTTTCTGATCAGCATTTGTTTACTCATAGCTTTGAGCTGTGAGCTTCGAGTTGCGAGGCTTTTGTTTCGATCTTTCCTTGTATTAGGCTCGTAGCTCGCAGCTCATGGCTCGTAGCTTGTTTTCCTACTCACTTCTCAAACTCTTCACCGGATTTACCAACGCGGCCCTGATTGCCTTGTAGGCAACAGTGAGCCAGGCGATGACGATGGAGCTGGCAATGGCCAGTCCGAAGATGCCGGCGCCCAACTTGATCCTGTATTCAAAATCCTGTAGCCAACTATTCATTAAGAACCAGGCTAAGGGTGCTGCAATAGCAAATGACAAGAGGATGAGCAAGGTGAATTCACGGGAGAACAGGTAAACGATATTGTTTACTGAAGCCCCCAGTACTTTACGGATGCCCACTTCTTTAATGCGCTGTGCTGCCATGAAGGATACCAGTCCATACAATCCCAGGCAGGAAATGAAAATGGCAATGGCGGCAAAAATGGTATAGAGGTAAGACAATTGGTTTTCCTGGCGATAGAAACGATCGATCTTTTCATCGAGGAACTGGTATTCATACACAAAATCAGGAAATGCAGCAGTCCACAGTTTTTCCAGGTAGGCCATTGTTTCCTTTGCTTGATCGGGGCGCAATTTCAGGTTGATGGAGCGGTAGTGGGATTTCAGGGCGCTACGATCACGGGATCGAGCGGCACCCGAAGGGCGCGTGCATGGAAGTCTTTTACTACGCCGCATATAAGAGCAGCATGTTCTCCATCCCACAGGTTGATCCTTTTGCCAATGGCTTCTTCCGGATTGCTGATACCTATTTTTTTCAGCAGGGTTTGGTTCACTACAAATTCGCGGATGGTATCGCTTTTTACAAATGGCCGGCCTGCTATAAATTCAATGTCGTAGGTTTTGAAGTAATTTTCATCAGCCCACTTCAGGTTGGCCTCAAAACCAGAGTTCTTGTCGGCATTGCCGTATTTGAAATCGCTCTGCCAGTTGCCAATATCAGAAGGGCTGCCAAAACTAAAACTAACGCTTTCAATGCCCTGGTGTTGGGACAATTCAGACCTAAAGTATTCGATCTTTGCCTGTCCGGCACTATCGGCTGGAATGGGTACAGTAAGGATATGGTCTTTTGTAAAGCCAAGGGAGGCATTTTTAAAGTAGTTCATTTGTCCTACTACTACCAGCATACCGATGATGAGTACCTGTGCAATGGCAAATTGAAACACCACAAGGCTTCTGCGGAGGGAAAGGCCGCCCGCGGTTTTGGCGGCGATCTTGCTTTTAAGGGCGGTAATGGGATTATAGCCCGATAGTACGAGGGCAGGGTAGAAGCCTGCCAATAATGTAACCAATAAGGTAACGAATAGCAGGAAGGCAGGTATACGGAGGTTGGAGAATAAGGCGTTGGACAAGTTGATCTGCAATAAGGTATTCAGGGACGGAATAACCAGCCAGGCCAACGCTGTAGCCAGTACTACGGCCAATAAGGTAATGAGGAAGGTTTCGCTCATGAATTGGACAATGAGGTTTTTGCGGCTGCTGCCCAATACTTTGCGTACCCCTACTTCTTTGGCGCGGTTCACGGCTTGCGCGGTAGCCAGGTTGATAAAGTTTACGCAGGCAATGATGAGCAGGAAGAGGCCTACAAGCGACAGGGCAGTTATTAGTTCACGGCTAAAAGTTTGGCGTGACAAGGTGCCAAAGCGTCTTTCAAAGTGCATATTGCTCAAGGGCTGTAAGAGGATGCCATCTCCTGCATTTTCAGCTGGTTTGTGTTTCTTAACAAACGCAGGTAATAAGGCGCTTAACCTGGAAGCGGGATAATTTTCGGGCAGCAGTATAAAACAGTTGTGTGAACTCCATATACTTACCCAATCGGTAAGGTCATGGCCCTTAAAAGTTTTAAAGGAGGCCACGATGGTTAAAGGGAGATCGGTATTAGGGGGCAGGTTGGCCAGGATGCCGGTTACTTTCAGTACCTGGTTGTTTTCGTATTTGATGGAACGTCCCATGGCGGCATGCCAATCGCCAAAATATTTTTCGGCTATTTGCTGGGTTAGTACAACTGTATTGGGATCAGATAAGGCTGTTTTAGGATCGCCGGCCAGCCATTTGAAATCAAAGATCTCAAAGAGCTCAGGCTCGACAAAATAAAAGCCCCTGGCTTCTTTGTATTTCTTTCCTGGCAGGTTTTGCTTATCCAGTACGGTGATCTGATCGTTGCCGCTACCCAATATGCTGGCTACCTTTGCCAGTTCGGGAAAATCTTCGCGCAAGCTCCGGGTTACCGCGAAGGGTATACCTGAGGTATAAGTCGTTTCATTCTCCATTTTGCTGGAGGTAACAGCGCGGTAAATACGGTCCTTCCTGGTATGGAAGGTATCGAAGCTAAGGTGGTAGCTGGTAAGCAAGTAAATAAGCAGGCAGGCAGCAATACCTACCGAAAGCCCGGTAATATTGATAACTGCATAGCTTTTGTTGCGTAGCAGGTTTCTGACAGCAGTTTTGAAATAGTTCTTTATCACTGTTTAGTTATTATACGGTTCGTGAACCTTGTTTTTATCAACAGTTGTATCTCAATAGCTGTGAGCTGCTAGCTTCGAGCTGCGAGCCTTTTGTTTTGGATAGGCTTTATTGTATTTAGCTCGTTGCTCGTTGCTCGCAGCTTGTATTCCCTATTCACTTCTCAAACTCTTTACCGGATTGGTCATGGCTGCCCGTATGGTTTGTAAACCCACGGTAACCAGGGCTATCAGGATCATGGTGCCGGCGCTAAGACCAAATACCCATATACTGACACCGGTACGATAGGCAAAATTGTTCAGCCATTGATGCATGGCCAGCCATGCCAGGGGAGCAGCTATAAAAAATGCCAGTATCACCAATGCCATAAAATCTTTGGACAACAGGGTTACCAATTGTGCCACCGAAGCTCCCAGTACTTTGCGTACACCAATCTCTTTTACCCTTACGGTGGTAGTATAGATCACCAAACCCAGCAAGCCCAGGCAACTGATGAAGATGGTAAGTCCGGTGGCCCAGGTGAGCAGGGTAGACACCTGCTTTTCGTTTTCGTAAAACTTAGCTATTTGCTCATCAAAAACTTGTATTGAAACTCTTCTTCCGGATAGATGCTTTTCCATGCATTTTCCATTGCTTTGATACTGGCCGACCAGTCGCTACCGGCATTGTTTTTAGGATGCAGGAGAACATTGATGGTGAGGGCCCTGTTGGTAGCATTAACAATTGCCAATGGTTTAATAGATTCATGCAATGAGCGCTGGTGAAAATCGGCTACCACACCAATAACCGGGAATTGTTTCTTACTCCATTCAATGTATTTTCCAATGGCATCCTGTGGCTGCTTAAAACCCAGGGTATGGGCAAAGGTTTCATTGATGATGAGTTGAGTAGCCGTATCGCTTTGGGTAATGTTCCGGCCAGCTAATAATTTAAGCTGGTATAGTTGGATATAATTGGTATCGGCATGTTTGATCTGTACATCGGTTTGTATATCCTTTTTCCCGTCTTTATAGGTAAAGGTGCTGGACCATACACTGTTGCCGGAAGGTGGATTATTGGCAAGGCTTACCATAGCCACTCCCGGTATTGCAGCCACTTTATTCATCAGCACCTGTTTGTTGGTGCGCACAGTATCGTAAAAGTTGGCCTGGAAGTATACAATAGCGTCTTTGCGAAAACCCATGTCCATATTGATGGCGTAATGAATCTGTTTGCTTACCAGTACCGTGGCTATGATGAATACCTGGGCAATGACAAATTGGGATACGGTGAGTGATTTGCGCAACCAGGCATTGCGTGTTTGGCCGGTATGCGCATAGGCCTGGTTCTTCAATACCAATACGGGTTTATAACCTGATAATACCAGGGCAGGATAAAATCCTGCCAGCAGGCTCACGATGACAAGCAGCAATAACAGGAACAGGAGGATGCCCGGGTGACTGATGAGGCTGAATTGTAATCCTTTGGGAATGAAATCAGCGAATACCTTTAGTAGGAGCGGGGTTATGATAACCGATAATGCGGTGGCCAGCAGTGTAACGAGGAAAGTTTCGCTAAGGAACTGAAGTACCAATTGTATTTTCTGGCCGCCCAGCGTTTTCCGGATGCCTATTTCTTTGGCCCGCTGGGAGGCCTGGGCAGTAGCCAGGTTGATAAAGTTGATAGCTCCTAACAGCAATAAAAAAGCGCCAATGGCCAATAACCCATATAGTGTGGGCTTATGGGCTGTACGTTGATCAAAATTGCCATAGTCTGTATTGAAATGGATATCCTGCAAGGGTTGTAGCAGGTGCGCTGTTTTTGTATTATCGTCTTCGTCGCGCTTATTGTATTTGTTGTACAGCGTGCGGATGTCTTTTTCCACTTTAGCTACCCTAGTACTGGCAGCCAGCTTTACCAATAATTGTGAACTGCTGGTGGTATTACCCCAATTCTGTGCATTGCCATTCGACAGGTTTTCTTTTTCAAGGGTGCTCAAAGCAATGAATGTTTTGAAAGTAAAATCCGTGTTTTCAGTAAGGTCTTTTACAATACCGGTTACGCTTGTTCTGACCGTGTCATCAAAATATATTTCCCGGCCAATAATATCTGCGGGTTTTATGCCTGGAAAATACAAGGCTGCATTGGAGGTGGTCAACACTACCTGGTAGGGCTGCTGTAAAGCAGTGGCAGGAAAGCCTGCTATCCATTCATAAGGCAATAGTTTAAAATAACCTGCATCGGCATAGATAACACCTTCCTGGTTTTTATAGGTGGTGGGCTTGGCATCCCGGCCAGAGGGTAGGGTTACTTTACCGCTTCCTTCCCAGGAGTAGAAGGGCGCTACCACCTCAAGACCGGTCATTTCATTGGCTACGGCTTTGCCCATGGGAACCGGCACACCGGAATTATGGTATACCTCTCCGTCGGGAGAAGAGAATTTAGAAACGATGCGGTAAATGCGGTCGCCATCTTTATGAAACTTATCAAAGCTGAAATCATATTGCACCAGCAGGTAAATGACCAGGGAGGCACTGATGCCAATAGAAAGTCCGGCTATGTTAATAGCCGTGAACACCCTGTGTTTCCAGAGCGTTCTTAAGGCTACTACTAAATAATTTTTGAACACGTTGTCTTTTTATTGATTGTATTTGTTCAATAAGCGTTATAAGTAATAATCAATAATAATTGATTATTCGTTTCTTAAGCTGTCAACCGGGTTGGCCAGGGCCGCCCGGATGGCATGGATGCTAATGGTAGCCAGGGTGATGACCAGTGCCAGGATACCTGCCAATCCGAAATACCACCACTGGATAGAAATGCGATAGGCAAAACCCTGCAACCATTGGTGCATGGCTATCCAGGCAATGGGGGTAGCAATAAGAATGGCAAAAATGACCAGTTTAATGAAATCGCGGCTCAGCATGGTAATGATGCTGTTGACCGAAGCGCCTAATACTTTGCGGATGCCGATCTCTTTCACCTTTTGCTGAGCAGTAAATGCTGCCAATCCAAATAAACCGAGGGCAGCAATACATACAGCCAGGATGGTGAAGATGAGCGACAGTTTTTCCTGTTTTTGTTCGGCCTCATATTGGCGGGCAAAATTCTGATCCAGGAAATTGAACTCAATGGGATTGCTTTTGTCAAACTGGCGATATACCTGCTCTATCCAGGCCAAGGCTTCTTTGGTATGGCTGGTATTGATCTTTACGTATAGATTGTCTTCCATGGAAGCCACCGGGGGCATTAACAGTACCATGGGTTCTACTTTGTGTTGGAGGGAGTAGGTATGTATATCTTTGATAACGCCTATAACAGTTCTTTCTCCTATTTCACCTTCACCGTATTTGAAACGTAGTTTTTATTGATGGCATTTTTCCAGCCCAGTTCCTGCATAAGGGTTTCATTGACCATGGCGGCGCCGTATTTATCAGATTCAACAGCGGTGGAAAAATTCCTTCCTTCAGCGACCTTAATATCCATGGCCGGTAGGTAATCGGCATCTACCATTAATTCCTGCGCCAGCTTGTTGCTGTTGGAAAACGAACCATCATTCTTTTCAAATACAAATCCATGCGAGCCCAGGTTATTATTACCAATAGGATTGCCTGCTGCAGAGACACCTTCTATCAAGGCATTTTTTGATAACTGGGTTTTGATGGCTGCTACCTGTTGCCTTACTGCGCGGTCGTGGATATGAAAAGTAAGCACCTGGTTCTTATTAAAGCCCAGGTCTTTTTGGGAAGCAAATTGCATTTGGCGGTAAATGACAATGGAGCTGCCGATCATGACCACGGTAATGGTAAATTGAAATACCACCAATGATTTGCGGAAGAGGATATTGTTGGCCAGGTTGCCCATCTGCCCTTTTAAAGCTGGTATGGCTTTAAAGCGGGATAGGAAAATGGCGGGATAGAGACCGCTCATAAAACCGGTCACAATAGCAAAGCCGGCCATGAGGAGCAGGGTAAGAACGGTGCCAAAACGCCAAAGCGTCAATTCCTTATCGGCCAGGGTATTGAACAGGGGCAATAAAGCCTTGGTGAGCAGGGCGGCGCCAATGGTTGCCAGGGTAGTTAATACCAGGGCTTCGGCAATGAACATACCAATAAGGTGGCGACGGCCTGAACCGATCACTTTGCGTACGCCTACTTCGCGAATGCGGGTAGAAGAACGGGCAGTTGAAAGGTTGATATAGTTGATCACGGCAATGATGAGTACCAGGGCCGCAATGGCTATGAAGATATAGACGCGGGTAATGCTGCTATTGGGACCTACTTCTACCTGAAGGTTGGAATGTAAATAGATGGCAGTAAGGGGCTGCAATTCCATTTGATACTCCTTTACGTTCATGATCTTCCGGATGGTTTGATCGGCAAACGCAGGCAGTTTGGCTTCCAGTTTTTTGTAATCTGTTCCCGGTGTAAGCAAGAGGTAAGTATATACACTGAAATTTTGCCAGTTATCTGTATAGTTGGAAGGTAAAGAGCGAATGGCGCTGAAGCGCAGGTGCGTATTGGCTGGGACGTCCTTGATAACACCGGTTACCAGGTTGGGATAATTGTTGGAAAAGTAAACCGTTTGATTGAGGGCTTTTGTGGATCCGTAAACAGTTTACGTGCCAGGCTTTCGGTGAGTACAATGGCCTGGGGTTGGGCAAGGGCAGTAGCGGCATTACCACTGATGAAGGGATAGCTGAATACTTTGAAGAGGTTGGCATCGGCAAAAAGATATCATCGGCCTTTATGGGGTTATTGTTAAAGCTGATAATACCTCCTCCTTCAACCAGCACGCGGGTAGCTTCCTGTATTTCGGGAAAGGTAGCTTTCAATGCGCCGGCAAAGGGGGCCGAGGTAGAAGCCTGGTCAATATTGCCACCATCCCAACTGGTATGCTGGGCCACCCGAAAAACGCGGTTGGCATTGCTATGAAAGCGATCATAGCTTAGTTCATCGGCCACATACAAGGCGATGAACCAAAAAGCAGTAAGGCCGATAGTCATACCGGCAATATTGATGGCGGCGTAGGTTTTATTACGCTGCAAGTTGCGGAAGGCTGTTTTGAAATAAGTCCTTAGCATACCAGTTAATTTTTCAGGTTGGGTGGTCCGGGGTTGTCTGCTGCCGGAACCCCGGTACATTGGCTCCCCGCAGGGGAAGCTGTTCCAATGCAAAACAGAAAACATACCGTGTTTACCCGATCTGTAAATCAATTACTTATGCAATAGGCTCTACGAACCTGTTCGTTAGTAGTACAAATGCCGTCCGCTTTTGATACAGGGTTTTGATAAGGCCAGTCCCCAAATACCAGCTTATTGTCAGCCTGAGCCGTCGAAGGTGGCTAAAAGGTTTTCTTCCTGTCTTCCGGACTTTCCGACTTCCGGACTCTATTAACACCCTTACTCACTGCGCAGGCTCTTGACAGGGTTCATCAGGGCTGCCTTAAGGGCCTGAAACTGACGGTACAAGCGGCGATCACCAATACCAATAATCCGGCGGCTCCAAATACCAGCCAACTGATCTGAATGCGGTACGCAAAATCTTCCAGCCATTTGCTCATCGCCCACCAGGTAGCAGGTACAGTAATGGCAAACGACACGAGAACAAGGCTCAGAAAACCTTTGGATACCAGCAGCAGCAGGTGTGGTACTGATGCACCCAATACTTTGCGGATGCCGATTTCTTTCTGGCGTTGTTGAATGGCATGGTAGGAAAGACCAAACAGTCCCATGCAGGCCAGTACAATGGCAATGGCTGCAAAAAGGTTCATGATCTTGCCCAGGCGGATCTCGGCATTGTACATTTTATTATAATCCTCATCGAGGAAATGGTAGTCGAAAGGACGGTGTGGCACCATCTTTTTCCATTTGTTCTGCAGGGAGGCGATGGTTTGCTGAACGTTATTGCCGGTCACTTTCACCAGTAAGTTCCTGCCCCAGGCATCGGGAAACAATACCAGGGGTAATACCGCGGAGTGGAGTGACTGGAAATGGAAGTCCTGGATAACACCTCTTACCGTGCCGGGCCGGGTTTCGTCGAGGTACATCGTTTTGCCTACCGCTTCCTGGGCTGTCCATCCCAATGCTTTGGCTGCTGATTCATTGAGGATAAAATGATATTTCTTGTCTTCATACTTTTCTGTCTCTATATCTTGCATATCCTGCAGTGTAAGGTCCGCGCCGGCAATGATGCGCATGCCCATGGTCTTAATGTAATCATTGTCGATGATGTCGGCGGTAACAGACATGTTATCTGTTTGAGGCATGGTAGAAGAGCGCATATTGTAACCACTCACAATGGAAGTAGGGGATTGCCCGAACGGCTGATGCTTTGAATGCCAGGTATAGTTACCAATTCATCTTTCAGGCTTTTATAATTGGTGAGCATCTTACTATCGAGGGGCATCACCAATACCTGTTCCCGGTCATACCCCAGTTTTTGTCCTGGATATAACGCATTTGCTGGTGGATCACAAAAGTGGCGATGACAAGGAAAACCGAAATACCAAATTGGAAAACGATGAGGGTTTTACGCAACAAGGCGCCGCCTGTTCCACTTTTGTTCTGTGCACCTTTCAGCACTTTGGCTGGTATAAAGGCCGATAATACGAGAGCGGGATAACTACCGGCGAGGAAACTGTTGCACACGATGATCAATATGATAAATGCCAGGATAGCGGGAGTGAACAGGGATTGAATGACCAGCTGGGTACCTGCCAACTGGTTAAAGGCAGGTAACAAAAGCAATACCAATCCTGCACTTAACAATACCGCCAGTAGGGAGAGTAGCAATGACTCACCTATGAATTGCCCGAATATTTGTTGTCTCAAAGCACCTACGGCTTTGCGAATGCCCACTTCTTTACTCCTGTCGAGTGAACGGGCAGTACTGAGGTTAACATAGGTAAAGCAGGCGATGGCCAGTATGAGCAGGGCTACACCCGTAAGAATATAGATATAGGAAATATTGGTATTGGGTTCAAAGCTGTCGTATTCGGAATGGAGGTGAATTGAGTTGAAAGGTTCGAGGTAGAAATTGATGGTGGCATTGGCGCCTTCCATTTCTTTTTCATAAAGGCTGGCAGCCTGTCCTGCATCGTTTTCATACCTTCCTTATTTTTCATCAGCAGGAAGGTGGTGTAATTGGCATTCCACCAGGTATTTTCCTGGTTGGCCTTGAGGGAGGAAAAGGAGGCCAGGAAGTCAAATTTTATTTGTGAGTTGGAAGGGCAATCCTCCATGACACCGGTTACTTCAAAAGGGGTGGCATCGCCGCCTATTTTTAGTACTTTGCCCATGGGATTGGCATTGCCAAAATATTTACGGGCGGTAGAAGTAGTGAGGATTATTTTATTCAAGCCGGAAAGCGCTTCTTTAGGATGCCCTTGTAATAGTTTAAAAGAAAAAGATCGAAGAAGGTAGAATCGGCAAACATCAGGCGGCTTTCCTCAAACTGCTTATCGTCAAGTGTTACTACCCGTTTGTATTGTGCCATCCGGACGCCGGTTTCCACCTCACTAAAAGCCCCGGAAAGGGCGGGTAATACCTTGGTGCTGTTGAACGTTCCTTTCTTGAAATCGCCGCTGGTAAAGCGGTATTCCATCAGCACGCGTGCTATGCGGTCGCCCTTTGCTGGAAACGGTCATAACTGTATTCATGTTGAATATACAATCCGATGAGCAGACAACAGGTAATGCCGGTCATGAGTCCCAGCACATTGATGAAGGTCATCGTTTTATTCTTCCATAGGTTACGCCAGGCGATTTTCAGGTAATTTCTGATCACGGTACTTATTTTAAAGTTGTTATTATACTCAAAGTCTATACTATTTTCCAATAATCAATAATTATTGATTATTGTTTTCGGCTCGCCGCTCGTAGCTCAAAGCTCAAAGCTCGTAGCTTGTTTTCTATTCATTCCGTAAGCTCTTCACCGGATTCATCAACGCTGCTTTAATGGCCTGAAAACTGATGGTGCAAGCAGCGATGAACAGGGCCATGATGCCGGCCATACCAAAGGTCCAGGCGTTGATGGTTGTACGATAGGCAAAATCTTCCAGCCATTTGCTCATGGCCCACCAGGTAGCCGGAATGGCGATCACAAAAGCGATCAATACCAGGTATAGGAATTCTTTGGATACCATGAGCAATACCTGTTGAACCGAAGCGCCCAATACTTTGCGGATACCTATTTCCTTCGTCCTTTGTTCGATCGTATAAGCTACCAGCCCAAATAAACCGAGGCAGGCGATCACAATAGATATAATGGCAAACAAGGTAAACAATTGCCCGCTCTTTTCTTCAGCGGCATAAAGCGAGGCAAATCGTTGGTCCAGGAAGGTATAGCTGAAGGGGGCATTGGGGCCAAATGCTTGCCAGTCTTTTTTATGTCGGCCACTAATTGGGCGATATTGGTCGTTTTTATTTTAGTGATCACGGCCCCTTCATTGCGTCCCAGCAGCATAATGAGCGGAGCGATCTTTTGTTTGGCCGAAGTGAAATGAAAGTCTTTGACGATGCCTACAATGGTAAATTCCTGGCGGCCCGAGCGAACGATGGTACGGCCAATGGGATTGTCCTTAATGCCTAATTCGCGCACAGCGGTTTCATTGACCAATACGGCGGTGGAATCGGAGGGATACCCGGGTGAGAAGTTTCTGCCGGAGGCCAATTGCATGCCCAGGGTTGCCAGGAAATTATAGTCAATGCGGTAGATGCCTGTTTGTATTTCATTGCGGGGATCATTGTCATGCTGTGGCCGCACATAGATCTGCGTACCGTCCATGCGGCCGGTGACAGGGGCCGACCAGGAAATGGCCGCATTCACTACCCGGCTATCTTGTAATAATTTTTCCTTAAAAGCTGTTTCATTGCTCCCCAGCGTATAGGTATCGTTGATAACGAGCACCTGTTCTTTGTCGTACCCCAACCTGATGTTTTGCATGAAATGCAATTGCCGGTATACAATGAGGGTGGAAATGATGAGGGCTGTTGAGATGACAAACTGGAATACTACCAGGCTATTGCGCAACAGGCTGCGGCGCGAATGGGCAGTGCGTGTGCCTTTTAATACCTTAATGGGTATGAACGATGATAAAACAAAAGATGGGTAAATGCCTGCCAGGATACCGGTTAGCAGGCTCATGCCCAGTGCTATCGCTAAGTTGATGGGTTGCAGGAAAAACTCATCGCAATGTTTTTGCCTGCCAGTTGGTTGAACGCGGGCAATAAAGCGTATATGATGCCCAGTGCAATAAAGGTAGCTGCCAGGCTTAGCAATATGGATTCTGTCAGGAACTGGAAAATGAGCTGCGTCTTTAAAGAACCCATTACTTTCCGGATGCCCACTTCTTTGGAACGCTTGCCTGCGCTGGCAGTAGAGAGGTTGGTGAAATTGACACAGGCCAGTAGCAGGATAAACAGGGCCAGGGCGCTAAAGATATACAGGTAGTTGATATCGCCATTGGGCTCCAGTTCATATTGCGTATTGGCATGGAGGTGAATATCGGTAAGGGGTTGCAGGGTAAAACGGAATGTATTGACTGATTTCTGTGCTTCGGCCAGGCTTACGCCCATATCGCGCTGGATCTCGGGCACTACATGTTTGGCTACCAGTTGCGGAAATTTGGCTTGTAGCTGTTCGATGTTGGCGCCTGGTTTTATAACCAGGTAGGTGAAGTGCGATACATTACTCCAGGTTTCGGGCCGGTTGCGTTCCCGGGTAGTAGGGCTCATGGCCATATCGAAATGGAAATGCGAGTTGTCCGGTACTTTGTCAAAAACACCGGTCACCGTATAGTTCTCATTGGCAAATGCAATGATCTTTCCCAGCGCTGGTTCTTTGTCAAAATATTTAAGTGCAGTAGCCTTGGAAATGACCATGGAATTGGGTGCCACCAGTGCATTCCTTTGGTCGCCTTCTATCAGGGGAATGGAAAATATTTCAAGGAAATTGGAATCGAGGAAGGCTACTTTTTCTTCCTTAAACTGTTTATCCTTATAGCGGGCAAAAAGGCGGCCTCCGTTTTGATAGCGTGTAACAGCTTGTACTTCCGGAAAAACCTGCTGAATGCCTTTGCCCACTGCGGCGTCGACCATGGGATAACTGGCCGTGCCACCATTGGCGTCAACGTTCAGGTTAACCCGATAGATATGCTCCGACTGGGCCGCATACCGGTCATAGGATAGCTCATTGTATACAAAGGCGGCAATGAGTATAAAACAGGTAAGGCCCACCGAAAGGCCAAAGACATTGATAAAGGAAAAGGTTTTATTCTTTACCAGGTTGCGCCAGGCGATCTTGAAATAGTTCTTAATCATGGCATTTATCGTTTAATGTATTTTGATCGTAGTTACAGTTCTTAAGAACACCTTCGAACCCTTTGCCGGCCATCCGCTTACTGTATTTAGCTCGCAGCTCAAAGCTCCTGGCTTGCTGCTCTACTCACTTTTCAAACTCTTCACCGGATTCACCAGCGCTGCCCGGATGGCCTGGAAACTGATGGTTGCCAACGCAATCACCAGTGCTATAATACCCGCCAGGGCAAATATCCACCAGGCTATGGAGGCTTTATAAGCAAAACCTTCCAACCATTTGTTCATACAGTACCAGGCTACCGGTGCCGCCACAAAGAAGGAAATGCCTACCAGCTTCAAAAAATCCTTTGACAAGAGATTGACGATGCTGGTTACAGAAGCGCCCATTACTTTGCGTACACCTATTTCTTTTGTACGCTGCAGGGTGCTATAAGCTGCCAGCCCCAGCAATCCCAGGCAGGAAATGAAAATGGCCAATACCGCAAAGTTCAGGAACAGCTTGCCAAACCTTTCTTCGGCGCGGTATTGCTTATCAAACAAGTCATCTAAAAACTGGTAGCTATAAGGCCGGTTGGGGATCAGGGATTTCCATTTATTTTCAATCGCCGCCAGGGTAGCGGGTAAATTGGACATGGCTATTTTAACAGAAAGCAGGCTCGATCCTCCTGGTTCTATGCGCATGGTGAGGGGCTTGATATCCTGCTGAAGAGAACGGAAATGGAAGTCCTTTACCACACCAATGATCTTGCCTTCCCGGCCCCATTGCTTAAACCGCCTGCCAATGGCCTGTTGTGGAGAAGCATATCCAAACAATCTGACCGCTGTTTCATTCAGCACCATGGCCTGCGTAGTATCGGTCAGGAATTCGCGGGAGAAAGCCCGGCCAGCCACTACCTTCATATCGTATTGCTTTATATAATCGAAATCCACAAAATACAGGTCGAGGTTGGCGACTTGCAGATCGCCTTTGCTGTTCTCGATCTCTGAATAAGCACCATTGGTACCTGAGCCCGGTACACCGGACGACATCGTAATTGATCTGACCGCAGGAATGGTGGTAAGCGCTTGTTTAAAAGCATCTTTTGCGCGATCATTATCGGTGGCAATGATCAGGGTCTGGTCTTTGTTGAAACCAAGGTCCCGGCTGCGCATATAGTTCATTTGCCGGTACACCGTAATGGTGCCAATGATGAGGGCAATAGAAATGCTGAATTGTGCTACTACGAGCCCCTTTCTTAGCAGGATGCCCCTAACACCGGTTGCAAAACGGCCTTTTAACACAACAACCGGACGGAAAGACGACAGTACCAGGGCAGGGTAGGAGCCTGCCAGTAAGCCAATGCCAATGGCAGCTACCAGTAACAGCCCCAGGTATTGCCAGTTGCTGAAAATGCTTTGACTGACCTGCTTGCCTGCCAACTGGTTAAAGAGTGGCAATAACAGCGCAGCGAGCCCCAGCGTGAGTAGAAAGGCGATGGTACAAATAATAACCGATTCGCCGATGAACTGCCGGATGAGTTGCGGCCTGCCGGCGCCTGCTACCTTACGTATACCAACCTCCCGCGCTCTTTCGGTAGAGCGTGCCGTGGTAAGGTTAATAAAGTTGATGCAGGCGATGAGCAATATGAAAATGGCAATGATGGAAAAAATGTAAACGTTGTTGATATTACCAGTGCCACCCCGGGTAGAATAGAGATAAACTTCCCTTAATGGCTCCAGCAATATAGTGGGGAACATTTGGATCTGCTTCATTTCCGACCCATTGCGTTTTTCAAGGAAGGCCGGGAATTTAGCCACCAGCGCCTTGGCCTGTGTGCCAGGTTTCAGTAGCAGATAGGCGGCGGCGCCAAAATTGGTCCATTGACCATCGAGCCGGGGATTAAATTTTTTTGGTAAGGGTGCTCATGGAGACCAGCATATCGGCCCTTACCTGTGAGTTTTCCGGCATGTCTTTCATGAGCCCGGTTACGGTGGCAGGTATTCCTTCGGATGTAAACAACAAGGTTTTACCCATGGGGTCTTCATTGCCAAAGTATTTTTGAGCAGCTCTTTGCGACAACACCACGGTCATTATTTCACTGAGTGCTGTTTTGGGGTTGCCTTTTAATAAAGTAAAATCAAATACCTGGAAGAAAGCCGAGTCAACATATAAAGCCTCGCCCTCCTGAAATTTCATATCCCCTCTTCTTACCAGCAAATCGGCATTGCATACGCGGACAAAGGCTTCCACTTCGGGAAACTCGTCTTTCACATTGGGGGTACTGCCCAGGAAGGGCCACTGGTTTTAATGACCTCCGAAGGGGTTTTAAGATCCGTTACCACGCGGTAAATGCGGTCGGCCTTACTGTTGAAAGCATCATAGGTCAATTCAAACCGTACGTACAGGAAGATCAGGAAGCAGGCCGTCATACCTACGGTAAGCCCCATAATATTGATGAAGGAAAAAGCCTTGTGTTTCCACAAGTTTCTGAATGCTGTTTTTATATAGTTCTTGATCACTGGTTCTATGTTTAATTCGTTATAAGTATTGTTTCATATTCTCATCGAATGGCTGCGAGCCGCGAGCTGTGAGCTTCAAGCTCTTTGTTGGTAGTGTGCTTACTGTATTTCGCTCGTAGCTCGAAGCTTGTCTTCCTATTCACTCTTCAAGCTCTTCACCGGATTGGTCAAGGCCGCCTTGATGGCTTGTGTACTCACCGTAGCCAGGGCAATGAATAAGGCGATGATGCCTGCCACCAAAAAGATGACAATGTTGAGCTGGGTACGGTATTCAAAGCTCTGTAGCCATTTATTCATTGCTATCCAGGCAATGGGTGTGGCAATTACAATGGCGATCAATACCAATTTCACAAAATCCCTGGCCAATAATCCTGTGACCGAAATAACAGAAGCGCCCAATACTTTACGAATGCCGATCTCGCGGGTTTTTACCTGCGCCGTATAGGTAGCCAGGCCAAATAAGCCCAGGCAGGAAATGAGGATGCCAATACTGGCAAACACATTAAAGAGCGAACTGGTACGCTGATCGGATTTGTAAAGCTGATCATACCGGTCGTCCAGGAAAGTATAATCAAAAGGGAAACCGCTATTGTACTGATTCCATCTTTTTCTACCGCGGCAATGGCTTTGGAGGCCTCCTGGCTGGTCGTTTTTACATACATCACGGAGTTGGTTTCACTGTAATAGAAAACAGCCGGCTCAATTTTGTATTTAAGCGAGGAGAAGTGAAAGTCTTTCACCACCCCAATAATACGGCATTTGGTAGACCAAAGAGAGAACCATTTCCCAATGGGATCTTTGATGCCTGCTTCCCGTACCGCTGTTTCATTGAGGAGGATATTGGCCGTGTCGGATTTACTGCCCGTAAAACCTGTACCAGCCACGAACTGCAGTTTCATTTGGCCAATAAAATCTTTGTCAATCGCCATGGGGTTCACTATGAACATACTGTTGGGATCTTTCCTTCCCAATCCGTATCGCCGGTAGTACTACCCAGCGCTACCAGGTTGCCATCGGCCGAAGTGATGCCTGTAATGCCTGGTTGTTTCAACAGGTCGGCTTTTACAGCTTCGTAATGTTTTTCCATATCACGCATGTTCAGGGTAAATACATGCGATTTGTCGTAACCCAGTGCTTTTTCCTGGATATACTTCATTTGCCGGCCTATGACCAGGGTGCCAATGATCAGTATAACAGACAGCGAAAATTGTGTTACCACCAATATTTGCCTGAAACGGGTATTGCCGATACCAATAGATAGCTTCCCTTTTAAAGCCAGTATGGGTTTAAAGGAGCTTAGCAACAGCGCCGGATAGATGGAAGAGGCGATCAGCGTGCCGATGATGGTAATGCCTATAGTGGTCCAAACATTAAGGTCCGACAGACTAAAGGATGAATCTTTGCCCGACAGGTTGTTATAGAAAGGCATCAGGGCATAAATGAGCAAAATGGCCAGCACGGTAGCCAGTACAAACAGGATCAGCGTTTCTACAATGAACTGCATGAACAGTTGCATTTTGGCGGCGCCAATGATCTTACGTACACTTACTTCTTTTGCTCGCAGCATGGACCTGGCTGTAGAAAGGTTGATGTAATTGATGCAAGCGATCAGCAGCAAGAGGATGGCTACCACAAAGAAGATCCGCACGGTTTGCATAGCGCTGCTGCTGCCATCGGGCGCATAGAGATGCATCTTGGCCAGTGGCTGCAGTTGATAATAGGAGGTCTTTTCAAATTTGTTGTGCTCGCGCTGTAGCTGGGTGAGTTTCTTTTCAATACTTACCGTGGATGCCTGCGGGGTTACCTGCAGGAAGGTGAGGCAGAAATAATTGCCCCAATCGGCATTCATGGAAGGCCAATACTGGTTGTATCGGTATTCTTTAACCAGCTTGTCAATGGGAAACAGGATATCATATTGCAGTGAACTGTTTTTCGGAAAGTCGGCCATGACCGACCGGACAGTGAAATTATCTTTATTGTCGGCCTGGATCACTTTCCCGATGGGGTTTTCAGTGCCAAAGTATTTTTGGCAATCGAGGCAGTTATAACAATGGAATTGTTGTCGGGAAAAGGATACCCTTTATTGCCTTCAAGGATGGGGAAATTGAAAATGGTGAAGAAAGAAGGGTCGATATAGGCTGTTTTATTTGCCTTGAATTCCTTATCACCATATTTGTAAACGGAATACTTATAATTGGAAGCTATCCGTACGGCTGCTTTTACTTCGGGTATTTCATTCAGGCTATAAACCGCGATGGGCGCAGGTACACTGCCCCAGGATTGTTTGCCACTGCCAGACCCAACATTGGATACCACCCGGTATAGATGGGCGCTTTGTTCATGAAAACGGTCATAACTCAATTCATCTTTAACCCAAAGCAGGATAATAAGCCCCACGGCCAAACCAACAGAAAGCCCCAACAGGTTAATGGAACTGTAGAATCGGTTCTTCCACAAATTCCGCCAGGCAGTTTTAAAATAGTTCTTGATCACGAGATATGATTAAATATGTAATGATTGTTTTATTTCCAAATGCTACTACGCTGTAATTATTGATTCATAATTACAGCATAGTAGCACCTACTAGGTTCAACTTGTTGATTGTCGCTTATAACTGTCTTCTATTCGTAAATCCTATCCCAGCCAACGCATTTCCGATCCATTACTCACTCCGTAAACTATTCACCGGATTTTTCAAAGCAGCTTTTACGGATTGCAGACTCAGGGTAATGAAGGCAATGACCAGGGCTATTAAGCCTGCCAGTGCAAACACCCACCAGGAGATCTGAATACGGTAGTAAAATGATTGCAGCCAGTTGTGCATTACATACCAGGCAAGTGGCGTAGCAATTACGATGGCCACCAGTACCAGCAGCAGGAAATCTTTGGAAACCAGTCCAACGATTTGAGGAACACTGGCGCCCAGCACTTTGCGGATACCGATTTCTTTGGTGCGTTGTACAATGGCCAGCAGGGCAATGGCAAACAGGCCCATGCAGGAAATGAGGATGGCCAGTACGGCGCCACTCATGAATATTTTGGATAACCGGGCTTCTTTATTGTAGGTGCGGTCTGTATTCTCGTCCAGGAAGGAGGCCAGGAAAGTGGCTTTGGGGTTTACTTCTTTCCAGGCTTTTTTGATCACCTCCATGGAAGCCGGCAGGTTATCAGGCTGTACCCGGATAAAGATATACGATACAGGCCAGTTGGGTCTTACCACCATGGTAAGGGGGCCAATTGACGGTGGAGCGATTTGAAGTGAAAATCCTTTACCACTCCCAACACCTTTAACTGCGTGCCATCGAGTGCCAGCATGGCGCCAATGGGATCTTTCTCGCCGAGTGAGCGTGCCATGGTTTCATTAACGAGTACGCCGCTGGTATCCATGCCATAGCTGCGGGAAAAATCGCGCCCGGAAAGCAGCTGAATATCCATTGTTTTCAGGTAGTCATAATCTATCCGCAGCCAGTGGGTGGTAATTCCTTTGTTTTTATAGTCAAAACCCATGATAGAAGTCGTGGAGGAACCATCACGTCCACGGCCCAAATTCATATCGGTACCGGTAACACTGATGATGCGGGGTTCATGAGCCAGGCGGTCGCGCAACAGGCTCAGAGCTACCTCACTGTTGATGGTACCGCCAATAGGCAAGCTGATCACCTGTTGTTTATTATAACCCAATGGTTTGTTGCGAAGGTAATTGATCTGTTGCCATACGATCATGGTACAGATGATGAGCAGGGAAGACAATACGAACTGTACTACCATTAGTGCGTTGCGTACCCTGTTGGACCGGCCCACAGGCAATTTGCCTTTCACCGTTTGGATGGTATTGAATTTGGATACCATCCAGGCGGGATAACCGCCAGCAAAAAGGGTGACCAATAAAAAGCCTATCAGTATATACACTATGATAAGCGGCGAGGCCAGCATATTGACCGATAAGGCCTGGTAAAATATTTGTTTGTAATAGGGCAATAGGAAGTAGGCAATGCCAAGTCCTACGATGAGCGCAAAGAAACTTACGATCAGCGCTTCGCCCCAGAATTGGGAGATCAGCTGCCAGCGTAGGGCGCCCATTACTTTGCGGATACCGATCTCCTTTGACCGGGTAAAGGAACGGGCCAGGGAAAGGTTCACAAAGTTTACACAGGCTATGAATAAAATAAAACCGCTAATGACCAACAGCATGTAAGCGTAGAACTTACTGGCGCCGGCTCCTGTGCCGCTTGCTTCACTGAAATGAATATCTACAAAAGGGATTCCCCGCAGCTGTATGATCTCGCTCGATTTATTGGGTTGGGCGCCATCCCTTTTTAGTTTTGTTAACTTCTCCGTATAATATTTATGAATAAAGGAAGCCGTTTGTTTTTCAAAGGCTGCCAGTTTTGCACCGTCGCGCAATTGTATAAATACTTCATGATTATCGCTATCCCAGGTATCTACCAATTCCTGGTAGTCACCAAAATGTTCAAACCTGGACAGGATATCGTAAGTAATGCTGGAATTATTGGGAAAGTCCTTCGTTACTGCTGTAACAGTAAAAGTGGTCCAGCTGTTGCCTTTTTCATTTCTACACTTTTCCCAATGGGGTCTTCCTGGTCAAACAACACTTTGGCACAATGTTCCGTGATCACAATATCATTGAGGTTGCCGAGGGGTGTTTTGCTATTGCCGGCATGGATGGGGAAGGTAAACATGCGCATAAAGTCGGGATCCACAGCCCGCACATTCAGGTGCACTTCCTTGTTTTGGTAACGCACCATGCCATAATCGCTGCCGCCATAGCGGGTAATGTATTGTACATCGGGGTATTCGGCTTTTAATGCCGGCGCCAGGGGAACCGGCATGCTGGAGCTGGTTTCATCACCCTTGCATGTTGCTCATGGAAATAGAGCTGGTACAGGTTCTTTTTGTGCTCATGAAACTGATCATACGACAGTTCATGATAAGCAGTAAGAGAAAGGAACAGTGCTGCTGTAATTGCAATGGCCATACCAAAGATGACAATCGAGGCAAACATTTTATGTTTCCAGAGATTGCGCCATGCGATTTTAAGGTAGTTGCTAAACATAATCTTTTGATTGGGTTAAAAGAACTGTTTGTTTTAGGGTGGTATGGCCTATATAGAATAACTGGATTTTATTTACCGTCGTTTTCCCGAATGTTCAGGGAATCCATGATGCGTTTTGCCATCGCTTCCCGCCCGGCCTTATCAAGACCGGCTACATTGTATTCCTTTTTAAAGTCTTGTACTTTCCGGCCATCGATCTTGGCATATACCTCTATTTTCATGATATCGCCCTGATAAGAGATCAATTTTTTTTACAGTGGTGCCTCGACCGCAGCTGGTAAAAATCATCACCATGGCAATTAATGCGACGGACAGTGTAAGGACTGTTTTTTTCATTGCTGTTTGATTGGGTCTGTGAAAAGGTTCAATTTCTAATAGCCATATCTGTTGGTACGAAACCAATAATCAATTATTAATTAATAATTGATTATTGGCTTAATATTCTTTTTACGTGCAGCAATGCTGCAGCTTGTTTTCTATTCACTCCTCAAGCTCTTCACCGGATTGGCTGTTGCCGCTTTGATGGCCTGGAAACTGATGGTAACCAGCGCAATGATCACTGCAATAATACCAGCTGCCAGGAAAATCCACCAGGGCATATTGCTTCGATACGCAAAATCCTGTAACCAATTGTTCATTGCATACCATGCAATGGGGAATGCGATGACCGTGGCGATAGCTACCAGTTTCAGAAAATCTTTTGACAGGAGCGTGACGATGCTGCTTACCGAAGCGCCTATTACCTTACGGATACCTATTTCTTTAATGCGCTGGGTGATAGCAAAGGCCGATAAGCCAAATAAACCAAGACAGGCGATTGCGATGGCAATGCAGGCAAAAATGGTGAAGATAGTGCCTTGCCGCTGCTCTGATTTATACAGGTTTTCAAAGCGATCATCCAGGAACGTATATTCAAAAGGTGTTTCAGGTAAGAATTGTTTCCAGGTGCTTTCTATATGCGCAAGCGCTGCTGTCATATTGTTGCCGCCAACCTTTACCGATATCCTGGCATAATTGCCATTGATTTAGGGATCACCATTACCAATGGAATGATTCGCTGGTGCAGGGATTCAAAGTGAAAATCATTGAATATGCCGATGATCTTTCCCCGTTCACCACCATAGCTGAAATTTTTGCCAATGGCCGAAGCTGCTGAAGGCAGGCCCATGGCTTGCACCGCTGCCTGGTTCACCATATAGCTGGCTGTATCCAGGCCATAATCGCGGGAGAATGCCCGGCCTGCTACCATTTTTACACCATAGGTTGAAACAAAATCCTGGTCAGTAGCCAGGTACTTGATATCACTGGCAACAGGTGTTAATGAGTCGCCACGTTCCAACGAAGCGCCTTGTGCATCCAGCAGGCGACCTGTAGGGATGCGGGAGGAGCGGGCTATATTTTTAATATTACTATTAGACAGTAGTGCTGTGCGGAAGGCATCGAACCGGTCGGTAAGTCCATCATTATAACTCATTGTTACAATATGCTCCCGGTCAAACCCCAATGATTTCTCCTGCATGTATTTGAGCTGCCGGAAAACGATGGCCGTACAAATGATGAGCATAATGGAGATGGAGAATTGCGCTGTAACCAATACCTGGCGGAATGAGATATTGCCTCCCCCTGATTTCAAAAAGCCTTTCAATACTTTCACGGGTTTGAAACTCGACATGAAGAGGGCAGGGTAGATACCGGCAACAGTGCCCACCAGGAAGGGAGCTATCAAAATAGGCACAATGATCTGCCATTGAAACAAAGGCGTTATGGAAAGCGTTTGCCCGGATAATTTATTGAGGAAAGGAACCAGTTGCCAGGTCAATAAGAAGGCCAGTATCATGGCCATCCAGGTAATCAGGGTGGATTCGCCAAGGAATTGGAAGATGAGTTCCTTTCTTTCGGCGCCTACCACTTTGCGGATACCTATTTCACGGGCACGCAATACAGACCGGGCGGTAGAGAGGTTCATATAATTGATGCAGGCGATCAATAATATAAACAAAGCGATGGCCGAGAATACATAAACGCGTTTGATATCGCCATTTTCATCGATCTCTGAATCGAGGTGAGAATGTAAATGGATATCCGTCATTTTTTGCAGGAAAAGCTGTGTCCAACGGGAAGCTTTCATTTGTGAACCTGACTCTGTCAAATGCCGGTCGATAAATGAAGGGAACTGCGCTTCCAGCTTTTGGCCGTCGTAGCCGGCGGGTAAAAGCAGGTACGTATAAAATGCGTTATTGCCCCAATTCGTTTGTAGGTTGCGTTCGCCGTAAACGGTAGAATCCCTCAAGGTATTGAAGGATACTAACAGGTTGGGATGGAAGTGGGCGTTGGATGGTAAGGGTTTAAAAATACCGGTCACTTTAAAGCTGAGACGGTTATCAAGCCGCACCATTTTGTTCATCGGATCTTCATTGCCAAAATACTTTTAGCCAACTCTTCCGTCAATAAAATGGTGTTGGGATCTTTCAGGGCCGAGGCTTTATTGCCGCTGCTTACCTGAACGGTAAAGAGGTTGAAGAATTCTTCATCGGCAAAAACCACATGCTGTTCATTGAATACCTTATCCTGGTAGCGAAGCGTCATCGTGCCCGCTGGCAGTATACGTGTGACCTTCTCTATCTCCTTAAAATCATTTTTCAGTAAAGGGCCGAAGGGGGTGCTACGGCGCCCAGGTGCAGGTTGGTGGCGCCTGTTTCTGAATTCGGAATAGGCGGGTAACCCGGTAAATGCGATCGGCTTTATCATTGTACTTGTCATAACTTAACTCGTGCAGAATATATACAAAGATGAGTAAACAACAAGTAAACCCTACGGTTAGGCCAAAGAGATTAGTGAAGAAGATAAACCTGTATTTAAGCAGGCTGCGAAATGCAATCTTCAGATAATTGTAGATCATGGCTGATTTTTTGGCTGGGAGCTTTAAGCGGTGAGCAGCGAGCTATGAGCAAATACAGCCAGAGAACCCCTTTCGATGCAGCAGGCTCGCAGCTCGTAGCTCATGGCTCGTAGCTGGCTGTTAAACCATTATATTTTCCAGTACTGCTTGTCCATCCAGCATCCTGATGATACGGTGGCTGTAACGGGCATCATGTTCGGAGTGGGTAACCATTACAATGGTAGTACCTTGCTCATTGAGGTCAGTAAGCAATGCCATTACTTCATTACCGTTGGATGAGTCGAGGTTACCCGTAGGCTCATCGGCCAGGATCAGTTTGGGATTGTTTACTACTGCACGCGCTACGGCTACCCGTTGTTGCTGACCACCCGATAATTGTTGTGGATAGTGGTTACGGCGGTGCATGATCTGCATTTTGTCCAGCGCTTCTTCCACCCGCTTTTTGCGGTCGGCCGATTTAACGCCTGTATAGATCAGTGGTAATTCTACATTTTCAAATACCGTGAGCTCATCGATCAGGTTAAAGCTCTGGAATACAAAACCAATATTGTGTTTGCGCAGGTCAGCACGTTTGCGCTCATTAAAATGGGCAATTTCCTGGCCATTGAAAACAAAGCTGCCCGCATCGGGATCATCCAGTAAACCCAGGATATTTAATAAGGTTGATTTACCGCAGCCCGAAGGGCCCATCACCGCTACAAATTCACCCTCCTTTACTTCAATCGTGAGTTTATTCAACGCCACAGTTTCCACTTCTTCTGTACGGTAGACTTTCTCGAGGTCTGTGATCTTGATCATGTTATTTGTTTTGTTTGTTTGATCCGAAGCTGGTCTCCGGTAAAAGAATATGATTAGTTCATAAAAATAATGCTATAACCCGGCAAATAGCCAGTAACGCCCGGGATCGCTGTTTCTCCGGAACCCGCTTCCGAATGGCTTTTATCCAGGGGCAGAACAGTGCTGCCAGTGCAATTTTTCAGCGCCTCACAGTTGCTGTTGGTGTTTCTGTTAGAAGATGCGCCCAGGGTGCAGCAAAGCAGCAGTAACAGGGCGTAGATGATCTTGACTTTCATGGCGGTCAATTTATGTGAATTGTCAGTTGTACATGATGCAGCTTTCATCTTCCTGCTTGCCGGCTACCGTTTTAAAGGACAGCCATTTTTTGCTCATGTTTCACTTTTGACGTTTCACGGTGTATATAAGTTACTCGTTTTTCTTTATTTTTCCTCTTCCCACTATTCCTTCTTCAGCACCAGTTCCTGCATATCTCCATAGTTCTCATAGCTGGAAGTCACTACTTTGTCCCCAGGTTTCAAACCTTCCAATACTTCAAAGTAGTCAGGACTTTGGCGGCCAAGGGTGATCTTGGTGATATAGGCGGTATTTCCCGTTTCGCTTACTTTAAAGATCCAACTGCCACCGGTTTGTTGGTAAAAACCACCTTTGCCAACAGGATCGCTTCAGATTCATCGCTCAATGCCAGGCGTATCTGCAGGGTCTGACCACGGCGGATGCCTTTGGGCACTTCGCCTACAAATTGCATATCTACCTGGAACCGGCCCGCTGTTATCTGGGAATATACCTTGGTAATGCGGAGCTTATAGGTTTTATTGGCAAACTCAAAAGTGCCACTCAGTTCGGTATAGATCCGGGAAAGATAGTGCTCATCAATATCGGCCCTTACTTTAAAGCCGCTCAGTACGTCGATCTGGCCAAGGCGTTCGCCTTTGTTCTTGTTTTGACCCAGTTCAGCATCCAGGGAGGTGAGCTGACCATCTACGGGCGATCTTACGATCAGGTCACCTACTTTTTTGCGGGTGAGGTCCAGCGCATTTTGAGAACCCGTATAAAGCTGGCGGGCCTGGGAGATCTGCTGGTTGGTGGAAACAGAGTCCTGCTTCAGGATCTCGGCGGTAAGTTTTTTCTTCTGTACCTGGTAGTTGTAGGTATTTTCTGACTGGCGGAATTCCTGTTCGCCAATCGCTTTCTGGGCAAATAATTTTTTGTTGAGCAGGTATATCCGTTCAGCTTCTTTGAGACTGTTTTCTACATCCGTCATCTGGTTCAGCTTGGTTACGGTATTCTGCTGCGCATTGTTGCTGGCGATCTGCATTTGCGTCAGCAGGTTGTACACCTGTGTTTCCTGGTTTACCAGGTTAAGGGCCAGATCGGGGTTGGAGAGGCGCAGGATGGCCTGGCCTTTTTCATCACCGTTCCATCTTCTACAAACTTTTCTTCTACCCGGCCACCTTCTGAGGCATCCAGGTAAATGGTGGTGATGGGTAGTACCACACCATTAATGGGAATGGTTTCCTGGAAGGGCGCCTTTTTACTTCCGTAATAGTAATACGTTCAGTATCTACATTCAGGCGCTTTTTGCCCGATGTAAAGTAAATGCTGGCGGCAATCAAACCTGCCAGGGCAATAATGCCCCCGATCGTCAGTAACTTTTTGCTGGTCCATTTCTTTTTGGCAATGACTCTATCCACGGTATAAACTTTTTTAGAATTTAGCTTTTTTAAAAAAGTCATCCGGCTGGCTGATGGCCGGATGACCACAATAACAATCACATGAGAAATACCTAATTGACGAACTATGAAAGCAACAACGTGCCAGAATGCAATGCCTATGATTTACAGAAACTTAGCACGCCCATTTCTACGAATCTGTTCGTTACCGCTACAACTACTGTCCGCTTTCGATACAGTTGGCTTTGGCCGGTGCTTTTACGTAAAAATTGTTTGCCATGCCTTTGTATTTATGGTATAATTGTAGTTGGGTTTTGTTGCATCCAACTCAATTTTTATTTTTCCAATTATGCTACTTAAAAATGCCAGTGTTTTAATTATTGATGATGATACCGATGTTTTGACTGCTGTAAGGCTGTTATTAAAAACGGAGGCCAAGGAAGTGGTGACAGAAAAGAACCCCGAGAACCTGCGATGGCTGTTATCCAAACAAACTTTTGATGTGATTTTGCTGGACATGAACTTTACCAGCTCGATCAATACAGGCAATGAAGGCCTTTTTGGCTTAGTAAAGTGAAGGAGTTCAAGTCCGAAGCTGCCGTGATCATGATCACCGCTTATGGGGATATTGACCTGGCCGTGCGTTCCCTGAAGGAAGGGGCAGCCGATTTTGTGGTAAAACCCTGGCACAATGAAAAACTGATCACCACCATCAAGGATGCCCTGAAACGTAAAGGAAGCGGCAAAGCTACCGCCAGTCCTTCCATCAGCAATGATTCTATTATCGGCAAAGAACTGTTGGGCGAGTCGGAGATCATGCAGGACATCTTCTATAAGATCGAGAAAATAGCCCCTACCGATGCCAATATCCTCATCCTGGGCGAAAATGGAACGGGTAAGGACCTGATTGCCAAAGCCATTCATCAGCAATCACTTAGGGCCGATAAAGCCTTTGTAAAAGTGGATGTGGGCGCCCTGACCGAAAGCTTGTTTGAAAGTGAATTGTTTGGCCATAAGAAAGGTGCATTTACCGATGCCCGGGAAGACAGGGTAGGGCGTTTTGAAGCGGCCAATAATGGCACTTTGTTCCTGGATGAAATAGGTAATATTTCCCTCCATCAACAAGCCAAATTATTGAGCGTTTTACAAAATCGCCAGGTAACCCGGCTGGGTACAAACGACCCCGTTCCCATCAATATCAGGCTCATTTGCGCCACCAACGTGCCCCTGGCCGAACTGGCCAATGAGAACCGTTTCCGGAAAGACCTGATATACCGGATCAATACAGTAGAGATCATGGTGCCACCCCTTCGCAAACGCGAAAACGATATTATCCTGCTGGCTAAACATTTCAGCAGGCTCTACAGCAATAAATACCTGAAACCGGTATTGGAGTTCGATTCCAAAGCCATGGAAAAACTGTTGCAATACCATTATCCCGGTAATATCCGTGAATTGCAATACACCATCGAAAGGGCCGTGATCATGGCCGATGGCAATGTGCTGCAGTCTACCGACCTTATCTTTTCGCCCATCGAATCATCCATTGTGGTAGATTCTGAACCAGATGAGCTGAAACTTAGTTCCGTAGAAAAAATACCATCCTCCGTGTTATTGAAAAGCACAATGGTAATATTACCAAAGCGGCCAAGGAACTGGGTTTAACAAGAACCGCACTGTACAGAAGGCTAAGTAAATATGATATTTAACTTTAGAAGTCCGGAAGACCGGAAGTCCGAAAGACAGTTAAACAAAGTTTTACTTTTCGACTTTCCCGGTTTACCGACCCTTTCCGACCTCATACCTCAATATAATGATGGATTTTAGAAACATAGAATGGCGCATCCTGAGCCGGGTATTTTTATTACTCGTTACCTTAACGGCAACAGCTTTTCTGATCGTAAACCAGCTATTTATTTACCTGGTGATCATGCTGCCCGTGATCATTTACCAGGTGATCGAGTTTTATCGTTTTCAACGCAAGGCCCATGATGAGCTGAACCAGTTTGTGGAGTCCGTTCATTATCGCGACTTTTCGCGCTATTTTGATGTAAAGCATGCCCCCGTAGAGTTACAGCCCCTCCGCAAGGGATTTAATGAGATCAATTCCACTTTTAAGGTCATCAGTAAAGAAAAAGAAACACAATACCAATACCTGCAGAAGATCCTGGAACTGATCGATACGGGCATATTGATGTTTAAAGAGGATGGGGGAGAAGTAGTATGGATGAATGAGGCGTTGAAGAACATGTTGCAGTTGCCCTACCTGAAAACCATCCATTCCTTGTCCAAGCGTGATGGCGATCTGTACCGGCAAGTGCTCATCTTAAAGCCTGGCGATAGCAAGATCGCTACGGCGCATCCCGATAAAAACGCCGTGAAGGTATTGCTTTCGGCTACTGCCTTCCAGACAGAAGGGCTCAAATACAAGCTCATTGCTTTTCAAAATGTGAATGAAGCATTGGATGAAACAGAGTCAAAAGCCTGGCAGAAACTATTGAGTGTAATGACCCATGAGATCATGAATTCCATTGCGCCCATCTCTTCCCTGGCGGCTACCTTAAAACTGCGGTTGCAGGAGTCGGTGAGTTCGATCGACAACCAGAGTGGCCAGTTGGAGGACCTGGAGCTGGGTATTGATACCATCAAGAGAAGGAGCGAGGGCCTGCTGAAGTTTGCCGAAACCTACCGCAACCTCAACAAGATCACCGCGCCCAATGTGAAGAAAGTATATGTGCGTGACTTATTTGAGAACCTGCACCAGTTGATGGAGCCTACACTTAGCCAGAAGAATATTGAAATGGAGATCATTCTCAAAGATCCCGACCTGATGCTGGAAGCCGATACCAGCCTGGTAGAACAGGTGTTGATCAACCTGGTGGTCAATGCCATGGAGGCCGTGAAAGACCAGGTGGAACCACGTATCATATTATCTTCTTACCTGGCCTCCAACCGTAAAACGGTGATCAAGGTGGCCGATAATGGCATTGGCATGCCTGAAGAACTTATCGATAAAATATTCATTCCCTTCTTTAGCACCAAGAAAAGCGGTAGCGGTATTGGTCTTAGCTTGTGTAAGCAGATCATGATGCTGCACCGCGGTCATATCCATGTACAGTCTGTTGAAGGGAGGGTACCGCCTTTGTATTGCAGTTTTAATGCTCAATTCCCTCGGAAGGGATTGATATACAGTATGCTGTGTGCGGTTGGTTACTCAAGTGATACTGGCGGATTGTGCTATTTGTTTAATGATCAGTTAATACAAGTACGAAACTGGCACAAGGATGAGGCCAGGTTCATATAAGGTTTGAAGCTGGGTGAGCTAGCCTGGCGATTGTCAATATGTTCATTGCTATGCAGTAAACAAAAAGCCATCCGTGAAGATGGCTTAATATTATTTCAATAAGAGATGAACTGCCTCACTTTTGTAAGGTCAACTCTTCCGTAACGACCCCGTTTTCTTGCACCCGCAATCCTGTTACACTTTGCTGACCGTTCCTGGTAAATTCAAAACTCAGGTCGCGCTCTTTCATAAAGAAGGTATTGTTTGTTTCGGCAAAGAGGGGGATGGTACCCTTGCCGGCAAGTTCCATCACCAGGGTTCCTTTTTCCTCACGGATAAGTAGGTTATTGGTTTGCGGACCTTTATACCTGCCTGCATATTTACGCAGCACAGCTACAGGTACGGCTATCTCTTTCCGCGTGTTGATGTATGCAGCAGGATGATGGTCATAACTCAGTATACGTTCCATTTTCCAGGCCCCCTCTTTCAATAACCATAAGTGGTTAAAGCTGGCATGCCCGTCCCGGAATTCTTTCTTTCCTTTTTGGATGATGTAGAAATAGTGCTCGCCTTGCAGAACGGCGCCATACAAGGTGTCCCTGTTTTTCAAGGGGAAGAATTTTACAGTACCTGGTACAGCCTCTCTTCTTAACCGCCTATCGGGGTTGCTACACAAGTTCTTCTTTAGGCTGGCATTCAGCTCTCCTCTTCCTTTGGTGATGCCGCCTACGTCATGGAAAAACTCAATATCATCGGCGAGGAACTGGCCAGTCAGGGTAGTATCACAATTGTTGTAACCTGCCCAGAACAGACTGTCTTTTTGCAGGATCAGGGTTTTCAATTCTTGTGGCGTGCGTTGAGCCTGCAGGGAATGCAAGCTGCTGAAAATAGCAAATAGGGCGCAGGCAATGGGGATACAAACATTTTGTTTCATGTGCTAATAACTTTTTACAGGGTCATCTTTGCGTAACACTGTTGAACAATAAAATGAATAATGATTGAATGGGCCGTACACTGCGGCGCCTATAACAGGCTGAAGTAGTTGGGGGCTATAAAGATAGGCATAAAAGTGAATGGAGCACTTTTATGCCTTGAAGTGTAAGATTATTTTTTTGCGCACTCACCACCCAATCCCAGGGGAAGGGCGATTTCATCCAGGTTGGTGGACCATCAAATTCAGTAGCCCAGGTATATTCTACTTTTTCTATGTGCAGCAATTGAAAACCCTCATTTTGCAGGGTTATTTCCAATTCTTCTTTCAGGTAATGCTTGGTGGGTATTTTATCTAACTCAATAACACCGCGCTTGAGTTCATTGAATCGCCTGGTATCACTAGTTGACAGGGACGATTTTTGCTTGATCCCTTCCTCCTCATTCCATTGCCCCCCTGAATTCGCTGTACAAAGCCGATTCAAGGGAAGGTACTACCAATACCAGGTGTCCCTTCTTCTTGAGGCAACTATTGAGGTTTTTGAAAAAGACAGCCCTTTTTTACTGTCGTTGATCAGAATGGCATTTACACAAAGTACTACATCACAAGGAGGTACTTTCACAGGTTGCCTGGTCATATCGGCGGTGATAAAATCGATATTGTCTTTTTTTCAAATTTTGCCTGGGCATAGGCCGTGTACTTTTCTGAATGATCCAACGCATATACTTTTTCAAAAGAAGAAGATAAGAGTGGTAACCATTTGCCTACTGCACAACCAATATCTGCTACTGTTTTCTTAGGTGATGCAAATTCCTGAATACGGGATTTAATAACGCCATGTTTATCATTTTTCAAAACATCAAAGATCTCTTCCTCGTATTTGGGTGACATTTCGTCCCAGTACTTTTTGTCCATTGGATTTTTAAAATTGGTTATTTACTGTCCTTGCTATTGTTGCTATGCTAATTACTTGATTGCCTGCCAAAATATATTTCAGCATACCTCAATTTGCCACGAAAGTAAACTGTTTAAATTAAAAACAAGCAAATGAAGAGGAAATTATGAACAATACAAGGCTTTACGTTAAACGTATAGTTTAACAGCTAGTTGTTTTTTTGTGCAAATAGCAGCAGACGGGAAATAACTTAGTGGCTATTGATCCTTCTTAAATGATAGCTGCTTAAGCAACCTAAGAGCAGCGTACTGATCAATAACGGTAATAACAGTGTTGTCCAATTTATTGGTTGATCATTGGTATATATTGCTACATCGATCTTATTCCAATCTTCTTGATTGACTGCTGTATTGTCAAATATTTTTGGATAATAATAAAGTCGTTTGCTTTCATGAAAGCGGGCGGCGCTGTCGAGATAGGAGAGGTAATTACCCAGTCCCGATTGTGCCAGGTTATTCATTTGCCATTGTGTATGGAGCGTGGGAATAAATAAAGCCAATTGCTCACCGGCAGCCTCCCTGCTGTATAATTTATTTTTCAATTGCCGGGAAGCTTGTTGGGCATCATCATCACCCATTTGCTGCATGGCATAATACCATAGCCAGCTAAACTTCCCATCGGGTAAAGCATATTTTCTAAACTGGGGGTAATGGGCATAAAATTTATCCATGGTGATGGCCTTATCCATATCCCATTTTTCGTGATACCCTTTGCGTTGTTGTACGGCCGTTTCCAGTGCTTCGGGTACCGGGTATTTATTGATGAGGTAATTGTTGATGCCTGCCGGCGCTACAATGGTGAGCGCTACCCATAGGGTCAATAAACTGACAGCATTTACGGCCGAACGTTGTTGCCAGGATACTACCCAGAAACTGATGGCAAACCAGCACAGCAGGTAGCAACTGCCCATACTCATAAAAGCCAGTAAGGCGCTATTCAGCGGTAATGACAATATTAAAATGGCGGCTGCCACCAGCAAGAGATAAACCGCCAATACGACTGCACTACGCAAGGCAAATAGTTTCAACAACAGCATCTTGGGCCGGCCCGATTGAGTGGTGAGCAAGGACCAGGTACCATTTTCCTTTTCGCCCGAGTAGGTGTTAAATGTACAGGCAATGATGAGCAAGGGAAAGAGGTACAGGAGTACAAAGCCAAAATCGAGGTTGCCCAATAATAGGTTCGTGGGGTTGTACAAACCCGTATCATATAGCTGCCCTTCCAGGTTGCGAATGGTTAAACTTTTAATAGAGGGATTAATATCGCGTTGCCCGATGGTTAATCCATTGATAGGCGCTGTTTGGTTAACAAGGGTAAAGCGCAGGTAATACAACAGCAATCCCATTTCCTTGTTATAACCCGTTTGCCGTTTAATATGGTCCTGCTGCCAGGCCCTTACCTCGGTAATATGCTGCTGTTGTTTGTCGAGGAATTGTTTACCAATATACAGGCTGATGATGCCGGTGAAAAAGAGGAGCAGGAGGCCTGTGATCACACTGCGCGTCCTGATAAAGTTTTTAAATGCTAAGCTGATCATCGGATTAGATGGTTTTTAATTGACGAGCCGATAGGTTGGTGATCAATAACAGCAACAGGAGCCAGATGAAAAAGGCAAAAAGCGAAACCTGTTCATTCCTGATAACCGCCGTAAACGCAATGGGCTGGTATTGAAATTCGGGCAGGTCGGCCCAATGGCTGCTGCTAATCGTGGCCGGATGATCAGGTGGCCCCGGTTTCCGGTTGCTGATGTATTTCATTTGCAGCTCATTCATCTTTTGCGCCAGGCTATAACGGTAGGCTTCGGCTTGCTGTTGAAAATGGATATAGGAATTATAATCAGTACCGGCAATACCCATGGAACAATATTTAACCGCCATAAACGGATTGAGAAAGGCCGCATACCGGGCAATGCTGTTTTGCTGATCATACCTTTGTAAAAGCTGAGTCTGTTGCTCGTTATAGATCGTGGCACTTATCTTTTCTCCTTCGGCCATAATAAAACCACTATAATTGAAGGGCAGTTTTTCTACTGAATCCACCTGGTAACTTTTTAACAGCGATTCTTTAATGGTTTTGTAATGAGCATCATTGGGGTTATGGCTGTCGCCTTCTTTTAATATAGCTTGTTCAATACTTGCCTGAAAAGCTGTGACAGAAGGGGCAGGATAAAAATATGCGCCCAATGATTGGGTAGCCCTGGGTAAAACGATGGTGAATAAAAGCCAGATACCTATCAGTTTGATAAGCGCTGCCTTGGCCGTATTGCTCCAGGCCGATACCAGTACAGCTATCAGGCTGTAAATAACAAAATACAGAAAATAGGAGCCAGATATGCACAATAACCTGGTGAACTCACCGGCTGTTACCTGAAACTTCATAAGCAACAGCCAAAGTATGATCGATAGGGCGATTACCGGTAGGAAGAGTACCAGTATCACACTGATAATGCCCAGGCTTTTACCAGCTATCAATTCTTTCCAGGAAATACCTTGACTAAATAAGAGCTTCAGCGTGCCCTGTTCCCGCTCTGCAGCAATGCTGCTATAACCTAAGAACACGATCAGCAGGGGTACCAGTACCTGGAGTATCATAGCAATGCTGATCTCCCCAAATCGAAGTAAACCCGTGGAGAAACCAGCCTCTGAAAAATTAACCGTGTTTTGTTTATGGGCTTCCAGGAACAGCGAGCTGCCCATATAATTTTCCATACCCGGGTCAAAGAAACTAAGCGCGGGTTTAGGCCTGAATGCAAAATGACCATAATGGGCCATGCGGTGCGGATGCTTATCGGGATTGTTGAGCCAATCCTGCCTGGCCACTTCCTGATACCGTTGCCGTATATCATGTTGTTGCACCCCATTTACCCAGCCGGTATACCCTGCGTAAGCCAGTAAGCAGGCCATGAGCAGCGTTAAAATAAATACCCCTCTGTTCTTGAAGGCATGCATCCATTGCTGGGTGGCCAGGAGCCGTAATACCTGTATACGCATATACTGAATAGTTTAAAATTTGTAAGTAGCTGTCAACAGTAAGTTGCGAGGCGCCCCTGGAAATAAGCGCAGGTAGTTTTGTGCGCCTATCCAGTAGGCTTTGTTGGTGATATTGTTGATGTTCACCGCCAGTTGCATATTGCTTTTATTGGGCGTGTAATAGATGGCTGCATCCAGCAGCGTATAAGCCGGTACTTTAAAGCTCCTGGTAAACCAGGGCACTTTATCGCCACTGCATTGCAGACCCAGGCCAACACCCAGGTCTTTCAGGATCATCCCCTGCGTTATATTGTACCGCATCCACAGGTTGGCGCTATGAATGGGCGTGTTTTGTTTCCGTGCACCTATTAAGGCCGCGTCTTTATCGTTGCGGATAGTAGCATCAATATAACTGTACGAGGCATTGAGCTGCCAATTGGAGCTGATAAACCCTGCCAGGTCCATTTCAAATCCCCTGCTTCTTTCTGCACCCCGCGTTACCAATAGATCGGGATTGGCCGGGTCATTGGCACTCATCAACAGGTTACGTTGATTGATCTCAAATAAAGCGGCATTGAGTTGTATCCTGTTTTTAAACAGGGTGGTTTTAATCCCCACCTCCTTCAGGTTGCTGGTAATTGGGTCAAACGTACTGCCTGCAGGCGCCGCTACCGGTAACAACGTTACCGTATTGGCCTGTGGCTGAAATCCTTCCAGGTACGTACCATACACATTCATATCCGGTGTAAGCGCATACGTGAGCCCAACGCGCGGTACTACCCGGTATTGATTCACCTTTATCGTGTTGTCGGCCTTGTAATTGGTAATATCCGAAAACCAATCACTCCGCAGGCCCAACAATAACAGGAATCCTTTCCATTTTAGTTGCTCCTGGATATAGACAGCATCCGATTGAATAAGCGCGGGCGATAAAGCTGTTTTGGTAAATACATAATCATTGATATTACGGATGAGATAGGCCGGATTGGCCAGGTTAAAATGGTCTACATTGGGCTTGGGCATTTGAATGCCATCTACCGTGATCACCTGGTATTGTGCCTGATTGGCTGGATTGTACGTATTCGCCGTTTTTCCGTTGGTAAGCAAAAATCCCCTTGCCGCATTTTGGCCGCCCCCTTTGAGCTTGCGGGTATGCGTGAGGTCATAACCGATCAACAGGTTATGCTGCAAGGCGCCTGTTTTAGCCGTAATCGTAAAATAACCGTTCACATTATCCGTACTCCAGTTTTGTTGCCGCTGCACCATTTGCATAGCAGCCAGCGTAGGGATGGGCTGGTTGTTGATGTCTACAGCAAAAGCATTCGTCGTACGGTGCTCTTGCAGGTCTTCCGTCCAGTTTTGCTTCATATACGAAACCGTAAAGCTCACCTGGTTGCTGAACTTGTGCGACAGGTTGCCCGTGAAAATAACCTCCTTCGACTTAAAGTGATCATTAGGAGCACCCATGTTGAAATTAGCAGCCGTACTATTGAGATTCGTCTTTCCTTCCGTAGCGCCAAAGATGGCTTGTCCACGGTCGAGCCGGGAATTAATATTACTATAGATCAGTTCGATATTAATAGAAGTACGGTTGTTGGGTATATAAGAAAAAGAAGGAGATAGCAATAGGGCTTTTTGGTATTGCAGGTCCCGGAAGCTATTGGCATCCTGGCAAGCGCCATTCAAGCGATACAAAAGCGTTTTCTCTTTATTGAGCGGACCGGTAAAGTCAAGCGTACCCCGGATCGTGCTAAAGCTGCCTACACTAAGACTGATCTCCTTGCGGTCAACAGCCAACGGTTTTTTGGTAACGAGGTTAATACTACCCCCTGGATCAACACTGGAGAAGGTGGCGCTGGCCGGCCCTTTGATAACCTCGATCCTTTCGATATGAGGCGTGAGCGGTTGATTGAAGTAATATTGCCGCGTGCGCATACCATTCAGGATCACCCCTTCTTCGTTTTGACTGATACCACGAATGGTAAACTGGTTGTAGTAACTGGTGGCCGTAACGCTGCTGGCTGTTTTAAGTGCATCGGCCAGTTGAAAAGCCTGCCGGTCGGCAATTAGTTCCTTGGTGACGGTTGTAATGGCCTGCGGGATATCCTTGGTCAGCGTAGCCATTTTGGTGGCAGCAAATGAATAGGCGCTGGTATAGCCGGTGGCACTACGCCCCAATACTTCCACCGTTTGCAATTCCGGGATTGAAGGAATAGCTTGACCAGGTAACTGGTTTTTGCCAGGCTGTCAGTCAGGTTGATAGAGCTGGTAAAAAGCTCGTACCCAATAGCAGTAACCGTAATAGCGTATGAGCCTGGGGCCAGATGTTCAAAGACAAAGGCCCCTTCCGTATTGCTGGTAGTGGTTGTTTTGACCCATTGATTGCTGATGTGCAGGGTGGCGCCATGCACAGGATGCATAGCGGTATCCAATACTGTACCCGGAAAACGAACCTGCGCCCATGCCGGAATACCCAGGCAGATGGACATTACGGCCATCAAAAATACTTCATAATGCAGTGGAGTTGCTTGAATAGTTAAAATGGTTTCCCCCTATCCCTGGCTCATGCACTGGCAATAGCAATAGAGCAGGAGTTACCTGCCGGGAAATGGAGATAGGTTATACGAAAGCTTAGGAAAAGAAGGCAGGAGGGCCTTTATTGGAAAAAGACCAGGTAGGTAGTGAATGAACCGACGCTGTATACGCTGCATGCGTGACAGGGTAAACCTGGTTTACTGTTTGAAGGCAATAAGTAGTAGTGGCAGCATGTACTGAATAGTGGTGGGAGCAGATGCTGCAATTGGTAGAATAGCTTCCAACAGCATGCACTGTTAACTGCTGTTTACCCCTTTGTGGCCAATAGCAGGAAAAGTACTTCCCTGACCCCGCCATGCTGGTGCCACCAATGTACCGGAGTAGCTATAAAGAGATAGACCAGCAGGAGCCCTGCCGCCAGAAAATGCTTGTATTTAGCTACACCCGTCAATCTGATTAATTCAACAGTGTTGCAAATATAGGGACTGGTGACCAAACTAAACTGGAATAGGTCAGGAAATATTCCTGTCAACCATTCATGGCAAACCTATTATAGGGTTTGCCTGACCTTGGTGCTGGTTCTTTTGGTTTCAATCACCAGTACGATGGCTATTCCCGCTGTATAAGCCAGGAGATCGATCCATTCAAAGGAACTGCCGATAAGCGTTCTGGCAAGTTGGGAATGGCCAAGACCAAGCCGGTCAACCAGGCTGAAGTATTGCAGGATCTCCAGGAGGTAAGCGAAGAGCAGCGAGCCCATGGCGGCTGGCAATACCCGTATTTTCAGGAAGGCTTTCAGGAAACAATACACAAGTATCACTGCTAAAAGATCGCCTACATAGGGCCGGATAATGGGATCATTCAAATACAAGGCTATCAGTACTTCAATTACGAAGAGTAGCAGTGCCAGGAAAAAGTATTTTTATGGAAGGTAAACATGGGGTGGCGCAAGACCGGTTGCAAAATATAAAAGTGTTGCGGAAGCCGCAACACTTTTTAGTTGTATTAATGTGAAGAGCGGATTAGGCTATAGTTTAACCAACTGCACGGTGGACGATCTGTCGAGCTTGCCGTTGAAATACAAATAATAATTGCCGGCGTTGACCCCGTTGAGGTCAATGCGGTAATTGTTGGCCCCGGAACTGAGGTTGAGTGGCATTTTCTTGATGGGCCTTCCCATATTGTCAACAATTAGCAGGTCGCCGTTTTGGGCCCTGTCTACAGCAATGGAAATAGCTGCATAGGATTTGGTGACGGGATTGGATAAAACGGTTAATTGAAGGCCCGCTATGATTGCTTTTATCCTCACGATGGAAGAATAGGTAAACCTGCCATCAATGTCTACCATTTTTAACCTGAAATAGCCACCTGTTGCCAGTGGTATGTTAAACCTATAAGTAGATGGCTGATTGCGGGCCTTTACTTCACCCGCATTTTCAAAGATCACCCCATCCTTGCTGCGTTCAACGATGAAGGACTGTACATTCTCTTCCCAGGTGGTGATCCATTCCAGTTCGGCCTGCTCATTGAGTTGCCGTCCTTTGAAGGAAAGTAATTTTAAGGGTAATAAAGCTGAGCAACTGGTGCAGGGGTTGCTCACCACAGCAGCGCCCACTACCACGGGAACAGGGTTGCTGGCACCGGCTAATTGACATATATGTACGTTGGAAGTTGCAGTAATTGCATTGTTGCCCGTAAAAGAGTTGCTGTAGCTTACACAGGCTACGCCGCCAGGCGCTGTTACAGCATTGGTTTGATTGGAAGTAATATTAACCGTTTGAGAAATGGAACCCGGGCCCAGGCATACCTGAGCGCCTCCATTGAGTGTAATATCGTTGCCGGTAGCCGCACCATTGTTAATGAACAGACCACTATTAAAAACAACGAAGGCGCTGGTGACATTGATGTTAGCGCCTGCTGCATTGTACACAAAAGTATTACTGCCTTGTACATTTACAGTGGTATTGAAGGTTGCCGTGCCCGAATTGAAGAAATTATTGTTGGGGCCTGTATTAAAACTCCCTCCAAATGTTATTGCTGCACCTGCATTGATGACCACTTGGCCGCTGGTGAAATTGGTATTGGTAAGCGTGGCTGTACCGCACAACAATAAGGTGCCACCGTTGATGGTAATATTGGAGAAGCTGCCACCCACACCATTAAAGAAATAAGTTTGCCCGGTATTGATCGTAACCCCATTGGTCAGGGGCGTGCCAGTGCCACAGGCCAGTATAGGAATGGGAACAGGTGGCATGCATTGACCCTTTGTTTGCAAGGAAATAATAAGGCCGATAAAAATAAAAGTAGTAATAAGACGCATAACAAACCATTTTGAGTAAAGAATTTATCCCTACGGTTTGTTGCAGAGGGTGAAAGTAATTTTGGAAATCTCCTGTTAAATTATTAAATATAACAATTCAAAACAAAAGAATTGACAATTGATCTACAGGAGCTGGCTCGAAGAGCAAGCGGGTTGCAAGGTCAATTCAAAACCTGATCGGTGCCTCCATGCCTCGTTGCCTTTCTTTTAATGCGGAAAGTTGATCTGATACAAATTGGCCCATAATTTCCCCGTTACATAAATTTTATCCGTTACAGCATCCCAGGCAATACCATTCAAAGCGCCTGCTTCGGCCTGCCTGGCTTTCGCTTCCCTGGCCAGTGAACTAAGATCAAGCCTGCCCACTATTTTCCCATTGGCCGGGTCAATCTTAACGATCTCATCGCGTAGCCAGATATTGGCATAGATAAAACCGCCGATGTATTCCAGTTCATTGAGGTAATTGCGGGGTGACCCATTTTCCGTTACTGCCAGTTGTTTGACTGGTGTAAATTGATCAGGATGCAGAAAGGTTAATTTATCCGTACCATCACTCATAATGATCTCGGTACCATTGGTGGTAAGGCCCCAGCCTTCAGGATTACTGTAACTAAACTGGCCAATGCGTTTAAACGTTTGAGCATCGTATACAAAACAGGTACGGTTTTTATAAGTGAGCTGGTACAACTTGTTGTTCAGGATCACAATGCCTTCTCCGAAATATTTCTTTCTATCGAGCTCAACTTTGATGTTCATCTTCCCCGTAACTGTATCAAGGCTACCCACCAGGGATCTCGTATACGGCAGATCATCGGGCGAACCAGTACTTTCAAACAGTTGACCATTGTATACCAGCAGCCCTTCGGTAAAGTAAGTAATATCATGCGGGAAGGGTTTCACCACCGCGTAATTAATGGTGGGTATGGGAGCCACGGATGGCGTTATGCCCTGGTTGTGCTTGTCTGTTCCGTCATTACAACTCAACAGCAAAAGGGCTGCTACAAAACCAGGTATTGCTTTGAATGAATAATGCATTGGGGTTGTATACTTATGCTTTGATAGCAATGCGGCGCGTGAGCCAGCTATCTTTTACCGGTATCATCCATTTCGTTTCCAGTTCCTCCCTGGTTTGTACCAGGTTGTTGAAGTAAAGCGTATCAGCACTGATAAAATTATTGTCTATCGCATGTTGCAGTTGAGACAAGGGGAGGAGTTGTACTTTGTCCTTTACCTGGAAAGCCAGTAATTGGCGGTCGAACAGGAGTACTTTATAGAGTTCTTCAATTTGTTTGATCAGGCGAACAGAACTATCTGTACTACAGCCGCTTACACCAGTAGCCTGTTCATCGGCCATCAATACGATGAATTGTCCGAAGAGCAAAGTGCCAAAACCTTTTACAGGCGTGCCATGTGATTTCCAATGACTGGTAAAATCATTGAGCAGGTCCTCTACCTGTAAAGCTTCGCCCATAGCGAAGAGGCGGCTGCTTTGGTAGATCCAAACGCGGGAGTCAGGTGCAAAATCAGCGGGTAACAGCGGTTGATAATTCCAGTTCATGGCGCAAAGATACGGAAATGGTCAAAGTGATTGTGCGATCAGCTCCGCCACATCTACTACCTGTACGTTTTGCTCTTGTTCTTTATTTTTTACGCCATCCGTTAACATCGTATTGCAAAAGGGGCAGGCAGCCGCAATGATCTGGGCGCCCGTATCCAGGGCTTCATCACTGCGCTCGAAGTTGATGCGCGTACTTCCTTTTCTTCTTCCTTGAACATTTGAGCGCCCCTGCTCCACAACACAGGCCCTTGCTACGGCAGCGTTTCATTTCTACCAGCTCCGCATCCAGCGCTTCCAGTACCTTACGGGGCGCTTCATAAATATCATTGGCGCGGCCCAGGTAACAACTGTCATGATAGGTAATGCGTTTTCCTTTGAAAGGACCACCACCCTGTAATACGATCTTACCTTCATCCAGGAGTTGCTGCAACAGCGTAGTGTGGTGGATCACCTCATAACTACCGCCCAGGGCGGGATATTCATTTTTAAATATATTAAAGCAATGCGGACAGGTGGTCACTATTTTCTTGATGCCATAGCCATTCAGTAACTGAATATTCTGGTAGGCCATCATCTGGAACATAAATTCATTACCAGCACGGCGGGCAGGATCACCTGTACACATTTCTTCCTTGCCCATAATAGCATAATTATACCCCACTTTAGAAAGGATCGTCGCAAAAGCCTTCGTGATCTTTTGGGCCCGTTGATCAAAACTGCCCGCACATCCTACCCAAAACAATATATCCGGTGTAGTGCTGCTGGCCATCATCTCGGCCATTGTTGGTACATGCATGCCATACTAATTTGGGTGTAAATCTACTGAGAAGAATTTAGAATTCAGAATACAGAATTCTAAAGGCAGCTTACAGCATTAGCTAAGGGCACGCGAACTGCTTCCTGTCAATGTGTATAAAAAAATGGCAACAGGCGCTATTTGTCAATAACTTTAACAGACCATTCCCCGGCTACATTATCCCAAATCCGGAATGACGACTGATATGCTCTCTGACGAAAAACTTTTATTGATCCGTCGCTACGACCTCTGGCGACATATTTCTGATGAGGAATATGAGGCACTCAATGTAGTGCATAATTTTATTGAAGCCAGGAAAGGCGACTATATCTACTTTGAAGCCTTTCACCACAATAAACTGTATTTCCTGAAAGCAGGCCATGTACGCATTGGTTATATTGATGAGCAGGGCAATGAAGTGATCAAAGAGATCATCGAAAAAGGAGAGATATTCGGTCAGCTTACCCTGGAGCGCAATAACCTCCAAGGCGAATTTGCACAGGCTTATAAGCAAGATGTAAGCCTTTGTGCCTTCACAGTAGAAGCTTTTGAACAATTACTGGCCCAAAAACCTCAACTGGCCTTAAAGTACAGCAAACAGGTGGGCTCCAAACTCCGCACCATCGAAAACAGGCTCGTGAACCTGCTCAATAAGGATGTGCGGACGCGGTTGATCAATTTTTGTGGCAGTTGGTATTGCAGCACCTGGCAGATCAGGTGACTGACGAAGTGCATATTCCCAATTATCTCACACATGAAGATATAGCCCAGCTCATTGGCGCCAGCCGCCAAACCATTACCACCCTCATCAGCGAATTATCCGCAGATGGCTTACTGGTCTATAACAGGCAGGAGATCTTTTTCCCGGATGTGAAAAAATTGCAAAAGCTGGCAAATGTCGGGTAGGTGACAATTAGAAGGGTAAAGACGGAAGTAGTTTTGAAGTAGGAAGCTTGCAGCCGGGACATTCTCCCGGGATATTGCAGCAGGATGAACTTTCTGAACTTATTTTTCGTACTTCTAATAAACCAATTTGTCATGCAAAAGTAGGGTTACTGGTAGGCTGGTTGCTGTTGGCAGGGACTGCCTTTTCACAGGACGCCACCCAGGCGCGTGCGCAACAGTTTAATACAGAAGACGGGCTGGCTATCCAGGGTACGACCCCGTAGCTTATTTTAACCTGGGAAAAGCCGTAAAAAGGCAGTAAAGACAATGCCTTGTATCACCAGGGCGTTACCTATTACTTTTCTTCCACCGGCAATAAAGATGCATTTAAGAAAGATCCTGCCAAATATGAACCCCAATACGGTGGCTGGTGCGCCTATGCCATGGGAGCAAAGGGGAGAAGGTAAGCATTGACCCCAAAACCTTTAAAGTACTGGACGGGAAACTGTACCTCTTCTATAACAAGTTTTTCAACAATACCCTCACCAGTTGGAATAAGGATGAAGTGAACCTGAAGCGGGAGGCCGACAAGCATTGGATGAATTTTAAGTAAGCCTGCAAAAACAACATCATGAAATTACTTGCCATTTTCACCTGGGTATTGCGCCTGCTCGCTGCCCTGATCTTATTACAAACCCTCTATTTTAAGTTTACCGCCCACCCCCAATCTGTAAAGCTGTTTACCGAATTGGGCATGGAGCCCTGGGGGCGTATAGGTACAGGTGTGCTGGAACTGATAGCCTCCATCCTGTTGCTGAATCCACGTACTACAGTATATGGTGCTGGATTGGGACTGGGCCTGATGGCCGGCGCCATTTTTTTCCATCTCACCAAACTGGGTATAGTGTTTGATGGCGATGCCGTTTTGTTTATCTATGCCGTAATCACCTTTACCTGTTGCCTGATACTCCTCATTATTTACCGGGCACAATTATTACGCTTACTAAAACTAAAATCATGAGTAATAAATGGCTGTTATTGGCAATTAATTGTTGCCTGGCTACAGGTACCATGGCCCAGGCAAAAGTGGAGCGTATGAACCGGTTTGTTGACCTTTCAGGTACCGTGGGCAATGCCCAGGGCAGCCTGGCTGCCAGCTATGTACACAACTGGAAGATTGGCAGGAAACGGAAATTTGAAATGGGCATTGGCGGCCGGTGGACTACCTATTGGGGTACCAAAAGGATTTTATCACCGCAGGCCCCGCCAAATATACCCGCTCCTTTACCATTCCTTTCATCATCTTTTTGCGGGACAACAGGAAGCCAATTTCGACACCCTTACCGTGCAGCGACCATTAACACATACTATCAACCTGACGGCCAACCTGGGTTACCAGGTAAGCCCCAAATGGTATGCTGGCTTTAATATTGATGTTATTGGCTTTACTTTCGGTCGTAAAACGGCTGGCATTTTTACCAGTAATGGAACCAGTACCGTCGACAGCCATGTAAAGCCGGCAGCTTTCAATTTATTACTTACCGGTGACCATGACCGGGGCAGCCTTAATTCAGAATTCTTCGTAAAGTATGCTATTACTCAACACTGGCAACTGAAAGCTATTTACCAGTTTTTGTTTGTAGAATATAAAACAGAACAGGTGCAGCAGATGATCCCCAATGGACCATTGAATGACCGGTTTCGCAACAAAGTAAACAATGTTGGATTGGGCATAGCCTTCCACTTTTGATCAACCACTCAATTTTCCAGCAGTCAGATCTATATAGTTCATGTATAACCTTAAAAGATACCATTGGTAATGGCCTGCCTGATGGCAGTAGTTACAATAACTGCCCAGGAATATGAACCGGCCGACAATGCGTCTGCTATTAAGTTCAGGGTTAAAAACTTTGGCCTGGGAGTTACCGGTACATTTACAGGCTTGCAGGGGCCATTGTATTTAATGCGGCCAACCTGCCTTCCAGTAGTTTCCTGGTAAGCGTGGATGCAAGCTCTATTGAAACGGGCATCAATTTGCGTAATAACCATCTCCGGGGCGAAGACTATTTCGATGTAAAACAGTATCCACGCATCAGTTTTGCCAGTAGCCGGCTCACTACCACCGGGCAGCCAGGCGCTTTCTTCCTGATGGGCAAACTAACCATCCGGAATGTGACGAAAGAGGTCGGCTTCCCCTTTACGGCAACAGCTACAGAAAACGGGTATTTGTTCGACGCAAGCTTCAGGATCAATCGCCGCGATTTTAAAGTGGGAGGCAACAATACCATTGCCGATAGCGTGAGCATAACCCTGCACGTGGCAACAAGGAAGAAATAAGGGTATAACAATGATTTTGATGAAAGGTAGAGGAGGGTTGGTCTTTGATGAATATTTTTAGCGAAACGGGGAACAGGATATATGATCAAAAGATGGTTGTGTTGTTGATAGGCATAATATGGTGCACCATTGTACAAGCTCAGTCCTATATTCCGGTAAATGACAGTTGCCAGATCAGTTTTACCATCAAAAACCTGGGCATTAAAGTAAAAGGTTCCTTTACTGGTTTGCAGGGAATCATTCAATTTGACCCCGCGCAGCCTGAAAACAGCGCTTTTGATGTACAGTTGGACGCTGCTTCTGTCAACACTGGTAACCACAAACGGGATGAGCATTTGCGCCAGCCAGTCTTTTGGATTGTACTAACTATCCACAAATAAAGTTCGTATCCACGAAAGTCGCCCAGGGTAGAAAGGCTGGCACATTTTTATGGAAGGTACCCTGACTATCAAAGGAATATCCTTACCCCTTTCTTTCCCATTTTCCGTTATTCCCACCACTGACGGATATTGGCTGGAAGGGAAGTTGGGGATGCGCAGAAAACCTTTTACCGTTGGCCGAACAAGTACGGTTTCCGATAAGCTGACCGTATTCGTCCGGGTGCTTGCCAAAAGGGTGTGATCGTGCATGAGGTGTTGATTAAAAATCAGTTAGATCGTTGCGGGAAGCTGAATTAGTGCTATTTTGCAAATAATAAAACCGACCGATGCAATTACAACAAGCTGTCAATACGGTCTTCGTACAGCTTTCTGAGTCTCTCGTGCAAATCTCTCAGCAAGAGTATGTTCAACCATGTAAAACATTGTTCAATAATACTATTGGGCAGCATGTGCGTCATGTAATTGAATTGTTTCAATGCCTGGAAAAAGGATATGAACAGGGAACCGTGAACTATGAAAAAGGAAGCGTGATCAGGATATTGAAACCAATAAGGAACTGGCCAGTCGCCTCTTGCACGAAATACATGGTGGCCTTGGTAAATCCAATAAAGAACTTACCCTGGAGGCTACCTATGATGATCATGCTACTCAACCCATCACTATTCAAACCAATTATTTCCGGAAATAGCCTATAACCTGGAACATACCATTCACCATATGGCCCTTATCCGGGTAGGATTAACGGAGGTTGCTACCATCACCTTACCTGAAAATTTTGGTGTCGCTTCCTCCACGGTCAAGTATAAAAAGCAATGTGCACAGTAACCTACATTCCAGTTTCAGATAAAGTATACCTTACTTCTAACCGGGATGAGAAACAGGGGCGTTCGCCGGCATTGGCGCCCGCTGTATATGATCTCTCCCCGGGCAGGTTCTTGTTTCCCAAAGATGCCGATGCTGGTGGCACCTGGATAGCCGCCCATGAAAATGGCAATGCCATTGTATTCCTCAATGGAGGGTGGGTAGCCCATACACCACAACCGCCTTATCGCAAAAGCAGGGGATTGGTTTTGCTGGAGCTGCTCAACAGTACCATGCCTTATCATTATTTCCTCACCCTGTCATTGGACAATATAGAACCCTTCACTGCCATCATTTGGGAAGATGGAGCTTTGTACGAATGCCGCTGGGATGGTAAGAAGAAGTATGAACAGGCATTGGATACCTCCCGGCCCTATATCTGGAGCTCGGTTACCCTATACAACCAGGAGGTGATACGCAAACGCCAGCAATGGTTTGAATCCTGGCTTCGCCAACAAGGAACCCCCTTGCTGGAAGATATCCTGCATTTCCATCAGTTCACCGGCGATGGCGATGAAAAGAATGACCTGATGATGAACCGCGATGGGAAAGTATTTACCGTAAGCGTTACAGCTGTCGTTATAACAGCACATTCCACCGATATGCATTACCTGGATTTAAAAATAACCAGACTTTTGCGCAGGAATTAGCAATCGAAAAACAATGGTAGGCCGATAATGAATGTTTTCCAAAGAATCCTGCACCGACCTTTCTTCATAAGACTATTGAACTGGGAATACTGGAGTTTTACACCTGTTTATATATGGCTCTATCCTGTTTGGTTCTTCATTTGTCTACGTGCACGGTCTTTATTCTTCTTCGCAGCAGCCAATCCCCGTATTAAGAATGGTGGTTTTCTCAATGAATCAAAGGAAGATGTGGTAGCCCTGATACCGCAGCAACATCATCCTAAAACAGCCTTTTTGCCATACCTGCCAATGGTTCCATTGTCATCAATGAATTAATGCGCCAGGGACTGGCATTTCCCCTCATTGGTAAACCCAATGTAGGTGGGCGTGGGCGCGGCGTAAAAGTATTGGCCGATGAAACCGCTGTCATCAATTATGTAGCCCAGGCTTACCTCGATTTCCATATACAGGAATATGTGCCCTGGAAAAATGAAGTGGGCATCTTCTATTACCGCTATCCCGGCGAAGCCAAAGGAAAGATATCAGGCATCGTTAAAAAGAATTCTTATCTGTAACCGGCGATGGGCAACATTCCATACGTGCGTTATTGTTGCAAAACAAGCGGGCACTGATGTATATGAGCAGCCTGGAAAGCATGCATGGCGAGGGCTTGCAGCAAGTATTGCCGGCAGGGGAGAAACTGATCGTTTCGCCTTATGGCAACCATGCCAGGGGTTCCCTTTTCCTGGATCACTCCCATTTGATTGATGCCGGATTGGAAGCCATGATCGATGGCATTTGTAAACAAATACCTGAATTTTATTTCGGCAGGTTGGATATTCGCTATAATACTTTGGAAGAATTAAAGCAAGGACGCAATTTTGCCATTATTGAGGTCAATGGCGCAGGAGCCGAACCTACCCATATCTATGATCCAAAACATTCCCTGTTTTTTGCCTGGAAGGAAATTGTACGGCATTGGTTTATATTGGGCCGTATCAGCCGTATGAACCACCAGCGCGGGCATCCCTATCTTACCTGGAAAGAAGGGGTACAAATGTTCAGGGAGGATAAAGAATGGTCGGCAAAACTGGCTGCCATGCCCAAGTGATCCGTTTAGTGTCAACATTAACATGAAACTGTTACGCATATTTATTACGGGACTGTTCATCAGTTTCCTGGGCACCTTACCCCTTGGTACCCTCAATGTAGCTGCCATGCAGCTATCCGTCACCGATGGCCTCAGGCCGGCGTTCTATTTTGCCCTGGGTGCATTGCTGGTGGAAATGGTGTATGTACGGCTGTCCCTGGTGGCGATGGATTGGGTGCGCAAACAAAAAAACTATTCCGCTGGTTGGAATGGTTTACCCTCCTGATCATCGTAGCCCTGGCCGTAACCACTTTTGTTGCTGCGGCCAACCCTTCGGGCGAAGGGAAAAATATCATCCTTAGCAGCACCATGCACCGCTTTTTACTGGGCCTTACCATGAGCGCCGTAAATCCCATGCAAATCCCTTTCTGGTTTGGATGGAGTACCGTATTGTTTACTAAAAAAGTATTACTGCCCCGCAATGATCATTACAATACCTATATATTAGGCATTGGGTTTGGTACCCTATTGGGCAATTGCATATTTATATTGGGTGGTCACCTGATGGTCGACAAACTCAATGCCAACCAAAATGTCTTGAATTGGGTCATTGGCGGCATATTTGCCATTACCGCCCTTATCCAGGGTTGGAGAATGTGGCGCCATAAAGACGCAGCGGAGAAATTGTAAGGTGATCTTGCCCCTGAGGTGGCGTCAGCCTGTATTTGTCGATTTTCAGCGTTTACCCGCTTCGCGTGGCTAAGCCTGTCGAAACTGCCGAAGTGGTCGAAGCGGTCTTGGGGTGGGTCGCTTCTTCAGTCGCCAGCCTTCCCGGCGCATGCCGGGATGACGCCTATTTCAAAGCGGCTGGCTTTGTTGATCTACAGTACATCTTATTCCATATACGCCCCTATCACCGCATCGCCTTCTGTTTCCACAAAAATATGCTCCTGTAAGGTCGTGGCTACCGACAGGCCCACATAATCCGTACTTACCGGAAATGTTTTGTGCGTACGCTCTACCAGGGCCAGCGTTTGTATTTTGCGTGGGTGAAAAGCCAGTAAAGGTTTCATGGCATACAGCAGGGTTTTGCCACTGTTGGCCACATCATCAATAATGATCACTACTTTATCTGTAAAGTCCATCGTGGGCGTAACCACTACTTCGCCAGGTTTCTTTTTATCCAGCGATAGCGTGATCAATTCAGTGGGCAAATTGCTGATCTGTTTCAGCAGTTGCTGAATATTTCTGGCTATCACACTGCCGCTTTCCCGGATGCCGGCCAGTATCAGCTGTTTTTCATCCAGGTTATTCTCAACTATCTCATAAGCCATCCTTTGCATCTTTCGGTGCGCCGTATCTGCATCCAGGATATAGTTCTTTGCCATACTGAAGTTTTGCCAAAACTAATAATTTTATGCTTCTGTGCTGCACTTATGTGATTTACCCCCTTATACATTACCTAATTCGCACATAAGGCATATCTTAGCGGTGACCAATCTATCAAGGCATGTCATACCTGCAGCAGATTTTTTTGTTATTGCCGCCGCTATCACCATTTGGCTATTTTCCCGCAAAGTCATTGCCATCCGCAGGAATATCCTGTTGGGTAAAGAGGAGAATTACAATGATCGTCCCGCCGACCGCTGGAAAAATGTATTCCTGTTGGCCTTTGGTCAGAAGAAAATGTTCCGCAAACCCCTGGTGGCCTTCATGCACTTTATCATTTATGCAGGGTTTATCATCATTAATATTGAGGTAGGAGAGATATTTATTGATGGCGTAGTAGGTACCCACCGCCTCTTTGCCGGTTGGTTGGGCAGTTTTTATAATTTCCTCATCAACGCCTTTGAGGTACTGGCTATCGGTGTATTGGCTGTATGCGTTGCCTTCCTGGTTCGCAGGAATATCCTCAAATTAAAACGTTTTATCAGCCACGACCTCGATGGATGGCCACGCAGCGATGCCAATTATATCCTCATTACCGAGATCATCCTCATGACCCTCTTCCTCACCCTCAATGCTTCCGATACCTTGTTGCAAGCGCGTGGGTATGGTCATTATGCAGATCATGTAACCGGCAATTTTATTGTTTCCCAATGGTTGCAGCCCTTATTGAATGGCTTTAGCGATGGAGGCCTGGTAGCAATAGAACGTGCCTGCTGGTGGTTGCATATCCTGGGTATCTTTGCTTTCCTCAATTACCTGCCTTATTCCAAGCACCTGCATATCTTATTGGCATTTCCCAATGCTTATTATACCCGTTTATTGCCCAAGGGCGGGATGCGCAATATGCCCGAAATTCAAAATGAGGTATTGTATGCCATGCAGCCCGAAATGGCCCCTACCGATGCAGCGCCTCCCGGTAAATTTGGCGCCAAAGACGTAATGGACCTTAGCTGGCGCAATTTAATGGACGCCTACAGCTGTACCGAATGTGGTCGCTGTAGCAGCGCCTGCCCCGCCACCACTACCGGCAAACTCCTTTCGCCCCGTAAGATCATGATGGATACCCGCGACCGCCTGGAAGAAGTAGGCAAGAACATAGATGCCAATGGCGGCCTTAAAGAGGATGGTAAATCCCTTTTGCACAATTATATCACTACCGAAGAGTTGAGGGCCTGTACTACCTGCAACGCCTGCGTGGAAGAGTGCCCAGTAAGCATCAGTCCCCTGGAGATCATCCTCGAACTGCGCCGCTCCCTTGTCATGGAAGAAAGCAATGCCCCCAGGAATGGAATGGCATGTTTGGCAATATCGAAAACAACTTCGCCCCTGGAAAGTACCGCCTGATGACCGCGACAAATGGGCGCAGGAAATGGAAGCCTAAAACATACACCATGGACATACTACCTTTCAACTTCCAAACTATCGACTGGTCGCCTATTCCCCGGGAAGAGGCACCGGGCGAGCAGGGCTCCCTCGTACGACAGGTGGTGATGATGGGTAATATCCGCGTGCGCAGGGTCAATTACTCAGCCGGTTATATGGCCGATCATTGGTGCACTAAAGGCCATGTACTTCATTGCCTGGAAGGGAAATGGATACCGAGCTGGCCGATGGCCGTATTTTCAGACTTGTACAAGGAATGACCTACCTGGTGGGCGACAACAGCGAACCCCATCGCTCGTCCACACAAACCGGTTGCCAGCTGCTGATTGTAGATTGATCCTTTAAAACTGTATTATTGGGAACAATGCTTTTTGATCTTTTTCATTAAAGTCCTGGCTTTATTGCCCATTTCTGGCGGAAATTGGTATTGAACATACCTGGCCTTCATACAAAGGTCCAGCAGCCAGTTATAGTCTTCTGAAATTTCACGGCAATGCTTTTCTACAAGATCTGCCAATAACTGATGCTTATTCGCATTTCTATGACTCCGGTAGTTTTGGAATTCTTCAATCGTTTTGATATTGGTTTTCCCTCCACTTATTGAAGGGACGGAAAAAGGGAATATTTTATAACTCACAAATTGAAGAGATGCATAAAAGGCAGTAGTAATTATCCAGTCAGAGAATTCCTTCTTTGTTTCTAAAAAATCACAGGTAGCTTCATTATGTTCTCCATGCTCAAACCGGTCCTTATTTTTTAGCGTACTTCCATGAGTAACCATCATCTATTAGGTAGCTTTCGTTAAAGTTGTTTGATTGAGGCATAAAGGAGAAGGCTATGTAATAGTTGTCTTTAAGATACTCGTTCTTTATTTGCCGGGCAATTGTATATACCGATCGAAAATCATCAGCTACAAAGTCTTTTTCACTTACAACGAATAGAACCTCAAAGGAGGTAATACCATCCGCTTTCAGGAAAACTGCATGTACAGTTATGTTTTGTTTTTCTAATTCACCTAAAAGCTTTTCTGTGGCATCGCCACTCTCATTCATATTGGTAGCAAATTGTGAGGTGAGTACCTGGGTGTATTCAGTTTTACCAGCTTCTACCCCCTTTAAATAGGCGTCAATGATAGGATCAGGAGAGGAGGTTCCTTCCTTTTGCTTCCATACAACCCTTAAGTTGTTAGAATTAGATGAAGTAGTAGCTGCTTCCATAATTGGCAAATTACCATTTCGGCATCCCGCTCATAAATGTTAATGGTTAGTCCGCAAGATAATCATTGTTTTCAAATTAAAACAATTTTGCATAAGATGCTTCGGGCGCGTGTAAAAACATCAGAAGTATACCAAATGTCCACGCAGTTTGCCCTTTGAGCTCAACTCCAATGTAGGGGCGGGTATCTTGATCATATTGAGGATGAAGAAAGCAGAGCGCAGGAACTTGCTTTTCGTTTTGATCTTCGTGAGGTCTATATCGGGACTTAGGTAAAAATGCCTGGTACGCGCTATATCCCACCGGTTGTATGCCGTACCTCCTTTATCCGTCCATTTGTTTTCCATGCCGCCCAGCATGCCTTCGGCGGAATACCCCACGGCCAGGTTGAGCCATTTAGGTAATTTGGTATCTGGCAAAAAAGCGTGGATATTGGCACTCAGCCAATACGTTTGAGAATTATAATCTTTCAACATTCTTTCCTGGATGCTTTTTCCAAAAAGCTGGTCGCGGCGGGCTTTTAGTTCCGGGCTGCTATAATCGTAGGGCCAGTAGCTCAGTTTTACCTGTAACCGCTGTTCATGCCATAGCAATTCCTGTGCAGTGTAGAGCGCCGAGCCGGTTACATTGGCGGCCATATCCCCCAGCTAAAACCCCATTCACTCGAAAAGCCATCCTGGATCTCGATAATACTTTGATAGGCTACCCCACTGATACCCCCCAGCCAGGCGCTTTTGGCAGCACTCAACCCTGCCCATTTCCACAAAGCCCCCGATACCCGGCTCATCTGGTAGGCTGTCCACACATGCCCTGCCTTATCCATTTGCAGCCATTCCCCGTTGTCATTAAAAAAATGGAACGATTCTTTAGGATAGTCTGCATACCAGGCCTTGTTGAGCGCTATATACGAGCCCCCACAGCGCCACATGCGTACCGGCTACCAGCCACAACCGCTTTTATTAACAGCAGGCTTGGAAAGCGTATCAAAGCCGCTCCAGCCCGAAACCAGCCTGGAAGCAGCCAGAAGCCCGGATCTACCCACGATTGAGGATTGCCAATTGCCACTGTGATCCAGGATCGATTGAGGTTTGTAAATTGCCAACTGCCGACTGCCGATTGCCGATTCGCAACTGCCGATAGCAGGTTCCTGACCCGGGACCGACAGGCATATCAATATCGCTAGCAGCACTGCCAGCCATTTTGAGGTAGGTATTGTACAGGAAAGCACAGCCAAATTTAATGATAACTTATTGGCGGCTAATTTACAATAAAAATGTGGCCCTGTTTTGTAATATTGTCAATTGTAACGATATTAGTCCCCCAACTATTAAAATAAGTACGAATATGGATGCAGCAATACAGGACAAAGTGAGTACATGGCTGACTGGTAATTTCGACCAGGCCACTAAAGAGGAGGTCAGGAAATTACAAGCCGAAAATCCCAATGAATTAACCGAAAGCTTTTACAGGAGCCTCGAATTTGGAACCGGAGGTTTGCGCGGTATTATGGGTGTGGGCACCAACCGCATGAATAAATATACCGTGGGTATGGCCACCCAGGGGTTTGCCAATTACCTCAAAAAAAACATATCCCGGTGGTGTGGTGCGGATCGCTATAGCCCATGACAGCCGCAATAATAGCCGCTTCTTTGCCGGGATCGTAGCCAATGTAATGGGCGCCAATGGCATTAAAGTATTCTTATTTGAGGCTTTGCGTCCTACACCCGAATTATCTTTTGCTATCCGTCACCTGGGTTGCCAGGGTGGGGTAGTATGTACTGCTTCCCACAATCCCAAAGAATACAATGGCTACAAAGCCTATTGGAATGATGGCGGGCAACTGGTGCCGCCACACGATAAAAACGTGATCCTGGAAGTGGAGAAGATCGCTTCCGTAGATGATGTGCAATGGGAAGGTGGCGAAGCCAATATCTCTGCCATTGGAAAGGACATGGATGAGGCGTATATCAAGATGGTGAAAAGCCTGAGCGTGTATCCCGAAGTCATAGCCAAACAGCATGACCTCAGGATCGTTTATACCCCTATCCATGGCACTGGTATTACCCTGGTGCCCGAAGTGTTGAAACGTTTTGGATTTACCAATGTCAATATTGTTGAGGAACAAGCCGTGCCTGATGGTAATTTCCCCACTGTAGTATATCCCAACCCCGAAGAGAGCGAAGCCATGAGCATTGGCTTAAAGAAAGCCCAGGCCCTGGATGCGGATATCTTATTGGGTACCGATCCCGATGCCGACCGTGTAGGCATTGCCATTAAAGACAATCAGGGTAAGTGGGTGCTGATGAATGGTAACCAAACCGCTGTACTGGCTTTTAATTACCTCATTGAAGCCCGTAAGGCCAAAGGTATTGCACAGGCCAATGATATGGTAGTAAAAACCATTGTGACTACCGATATGATCGACAATATTGCCGCCCAAAGCAATATCAAATGTTACAATGTACTTACCGGGTTTAAATGGATAGCCGAACTGATCAAAGAAAAAGAAGCTGCCGAAAATTACGTGATCGGCGGTGAAGAAAGCTATGGCCTCATGATCGGTTCACAATTGCGCGATAAAGATGCTGTATCTGCCGTAGCCTTCTTGTGCGAAATGGCTGCCTACGAAAAAGATAAAGGTCATACCCTGTATGATAAACTCATTGACCTGTATGTGAAATATGGTTTCTTTAAAGAACACCTGATCTCCATTACCAAGAAGGGTATGAATGGGCAGAAGGAAATTGCTGATATGATGGAAACCTATAGAAGCAATCCACCTCAAACCATCAATGGCAGCCCGGTTGTACAACTCCTGGATTATGAATTACGCAAAGGCAAGAACCTGCAAACAGGGGAGGAGTGGGAGATCAAACTACCCAAATCAAATGTATTGCAATTCATCCTGGCCGATGGCAGTAAAATATCCGCCCGTCCCAGTGGTACCGAGCCCAAGATCAAATTCTATTTCAGTGTAAATACCAAACTCGACAGTGCGGCTAATTTTGACAAGGTGCATACCGGACTAAATACCCGCATTGATGGTATTATTAAGGACATGCAACTAAAATAGCGTGACCGGCATCTGTTATAAAAGCAGCGAAAAGGCTAATTTTAATGACTTACATAAAACACAACTACAAACAACTAACATGCAAAAGCGTTTTTCTTTAGTGATCATTGTATTGGCCTTGGTGCTTTCCGCTGGAAAGGTAAGCGCACAAACCAAAATAGGGTATATCAGTCTGCAGGAACTGATCGTGGCGATGCCTGAGTTTAAGAAAGCCAATGCCGATATGGCCGATTATCAAAATGCACTGCAACAACAAGCCAATGAATACCAGGAGTCTTATCAACGTCTGGATAGTATTTTCTCTGCAGATTCCGCTAAATGGACGTCAGCTCAAAAGCAGGTAAAACGCCGTCAGTTGAATGAGGCCTACCTCAAAGCGGCTAATTTCAGTCAGCAGGAAGCGCCTAAAATGCTGCAGCAAAGAGAGCAGGAACTATTGGCGCCCATTCAGCAAAAAAGCAGTACAAACTGCTCAGGCGGTAGGCAAAGAGAATGGCTTTACCTATATATTGAGCAAGGAGCAGCTTATTTCTTTCCCTCCCGGTGATGATATTTTACCACTGGTGGCCAAGAAACTGAACATTACTCTTACCAAGCCCGATGCAGCAGTTCCTGGCACTACGCCACCCGCTGCGCCTAAAACGCCCGCCAAACAATAAACATTTTAATAGCATTTATAAGCGATCCCGGCATGGTAGCATGCCGGGTTTTTTTGTGTCTAGACCAGGTATTATTGGCTTACTAGAACTACTACATTAGAAAACTAATTTTAACCGCTACAAGGTAGGGGAAACGTTCATCCACACTGCATCCCACCACTACCTGATATAAAGGTCAACTGCTCGTCTAAAGATTTCCAACTCAGATAAGCTTCTGACTTATGCTTACAAGGAATATTATAGACATTCAGTGTCTCCGAGGCAAAAAGGAAGAACTATCTAATTTAATATCAGGGGGTAAAATGATTCCAGGCACGCCCCATTACTAGTCACCACGCGCTGGAAATAAGTGGTAACAGCCAGGTTGCCCGGCGTGTAGTTTAATGCCGTGGCGCTATTGATATTAGTAAAGGTCGTATTGTCTGTTGATTGCTGCCATTGGTAAGTGTAAGTACCATTGCCGCCGGTAGCAGCGGTACCGCTTAGTAATCCGGGAGCGGTATTGTAGTTGATTGATGTGCTGGCTGGTGTTACACTACCTGCCACCAGTTGCGGATACACCGTAACTGCCGCTACATTGCTGTTCAAGGTTATTCCATTGCTCGTTACCGCGCGGCGATACCAGGTGTTGGCAGTCAAGTTACCTGGTGTGTAGGTTTGAGCCGTAGCACCACCAATATTGGAATAGGTTGTATTGTCAGGCGAGCTTTGCCATTGGTAGGCGTAGCTGCCATTACCACCAGTTGCTGCCGTACCACTTAGTAATCCTGGACTGGTATAGAAGTTAATGGATGCACTCGCAGGTGTTACACTTCCCGCTACCAGTTGAGGATATACGGTTACCGTAACCACATTGCTATTCACCGTAATCCCATTGCTGTTCACCGCGCGGCGATACCAGGTATTGGTAGTCAAATTACCCGGTGTATAGTTTTGTGCCGTAGCGCCACTGATATTGGTAAAGGTTGTATTGTCGGGCGAGCTTTGCCATTGATAGGCAAAGGTACCATTACCGGCTGTGGAGGCGGTGCCACTTAACTGTCCTGGCGATGTATTGTAGTTGATGCTGATACTGGCAGGCGATAAGGTGCCAGGCGTGGGCGGTGTAGCAACAGTTACCGTAACGGTATTGGATGTATAGGTATTGCCGTTTTCAAAAGTGAGTAGCTTGAACCAGGTTTTAACACTCAGCGCACCCGGTGCATAACCACTGCCCGTGGTTGCCCCGGATATATCCGTCCAGGTGCTGCCATTGGTGGAAGACTGCCATTGAAAGGTATAAGGATAGTCACCCGTTCCGCCATCGGGCGCCGTAGCGGATAGGGCAGTGGGTACCGTACCCGTACCGATGGTTTGAATGGAAGGGCTTACCACACCCGGCGTTACAAACTGGGCCAGTAAGGATGCTGGCAGCAGTGCTGCAAACAACATACAAATTGCAGGTACAATAATAACAAGCGGATTACGCATAAGCAGTTGGCTTAGGTGATAAATACCTACCTGACTGTCTAATGACAGCAGGGAACGTTGATCTCAATGGATGGCCAGCGGGAAAATGGGCACTTCAGTTTTTATCACTAAGGGAAGAGTGTACCGGAATACCTATGCGACAACCGGTACGGGGTACAATATTAATGTCTTCATTCAATACCCCGAAATGAAAGCCCCCATTTAACCATTTTACGCATACTTTAAACGCCACAGCTATAATGGGAACGGTTGGTAGTTGTAATCATGCTGTACGGAGAAAGGTGCGGCAGAATAAAAACAGGCAGGGAAAGTTGCTAATACAAGGTTAACGAGATTTATACGTACGCACAAACAGACAAGGCTGAACTTTTGAAAATACTACTGGTTGCAGCAGCCCTACCTGGTTGAAGATCGGCAGGAATGATCAAAGCCAGGAAATATCCATTAGGAGAGGGGCACCAGTACCCATCCACACCAATGCCCTACTGCATACTGGCGCCAGTTGGGGGTCATGAGAACAGCATTTGTTTTTGCGTCTACCATTCTTTCAATCCGTTTTGCAGCCACTACTGTGTAGACTTTTTCGGACCCATAATAATCAACCCTATCTACTTTATTTGTAAGGCCATTGTATTGAACAAGGCCATACCATGTTTCGCTTTCAACATACTTTCAGGAGCTGCCTCATTACTCACTTCTTTCCTATTTTCGTCTATATACTTGCCAGTATTCCAGTTATAAGCAAGCATACCATCCGGATCAACAAAACGAAGCGGATTATTATACGCATAATTATAAGGACTTAATCTCCTGGACACTTCCACATAGGGATCTACCATGTGCCACCTCCCAATCTGTGGATCATACATCCTCGCCCCATAGTCATACCATTCCAGGCCACTGCCATCACTGAATTCCTTTTCCTGTACAAGTACGCCATGCGCTGTGCCGGGCTGCGTACGCCAAATAAGGGAAACAAAAAAGCCATTCCTTATGAACTGCTTTGTTGTTATTTATTCAGCATCTGGGTAATTGTACATTATTGTTCTGCTTGTTTCTTGAATCTATTAATTTACTAATTCACTATTGCTTTAGGCCCATAAGTTTAATCCTTTCATCTTTTGATACATCGAAAGATTGAGCCTTAACATAATTATTCAACTGTTCCAATGAATTATAAATAGGGTTAAACTCAATTGAAAAAAAAAAACAGGCGCTTTATATCAAAAACGAAGAAAATTTCTTTGTTAAAATCATGTATAATAAAATTTGCATTGTCATGCCAATAATGTTTAGTAAAGAAAACAAAAAATAAGTCAATTATTGGGGTGCCCTTAAGAAAATGTATTCTATGTTTAAATGAATTTCCCTTTTCTGATACATCCAGATAATATTCGGCATACAGAGGATGTATTTCACAAACAAGTTCAACCTTGTATTTTCTATCTAATGATGAATGATTTTTACCAATCGTAACCGAAACGAAATATTTCTCACTTATAATTTCATTTATTATGTTTTGTATATCCTTAGCATTCCAGTTATTCTTGTTCCATGACACAATCAGACAATGAGAAACATTTTGGTAGATTTCTGCTATACCATCCATTGAAGTCAAGTCATTAAATTGGTGTTCTATAGTACAGCTTATAGTTGAAGTTTTTCCGTCATCCCAGTCAATTCTTAAATGTCTAAGAGCCTGGTTTACTGAAAGCGTAATGTCAATTCTACGATAGGTTATGTATTTTAGTTTACTTAATTTCTTCAATAGGTTGTATTGAATATGCTTCAATACTTTTGAGTCCAGCTCCTCATCCTTAAAACTTAAATTAAACTCTTTTAACATATTGCTGTTTATGATTAAGTTACTTGCATATCCTTGACCTTGCGATAGTAATAGCTGTGCAGATGGTCGGATTTCAATTGGTATACAGGACATACAGGCTTTTTTGACGGCTAATTATATTAACTACCGCTTCTTTGTCCATTATTTCAATATCTCTAACTTCAAATAAATCATCTCTTTGTGTTATAAGACAAGAACTGACGACCATTGGTTATGTTTCCAACTTATAACGGAATAGCGACCACAATCAACCACATATCTTAAAACCATCAAAATTGACGAAGAACCAGATACACCGGAATTTACACGCTCATTATAAGCGGCTTCATAATTTTTATCCTGGCACTAGCAAGACTTGCACGATTCAGTGTGGCAAGTTTGCGTCAGTTATGGAATTTTAGGTTTGTTTGAAAGACTTGCCATCCTACTATGAAGGTTCGACATAGCAATTATTATACAGTTTTCTAAATAACATTGTGTCATAAGTTAAGTTCACGGGATTGTCAGGATCAATGGTTATATCCATAAACTTTTGGTTGATAAAATCAATCTTAAGCCAGCCCATTGGTACATCCTCATTGCGTTCAGCATTTTTATTGTGATTTTAAGAATAGCAACACCTTTAGACACGGTATCCACCCATATCCCATAGTTTACTTTTTTTATCATTGGGCTAAAAGTACTTTTAGCAACAAAAGAGTACAATATGTCTTTGCAGTTTAAGATTGAGTCTGTATTTTTTATTTCCTTTCGATTAGTAGTTAAAGTGTCAATGTTATTAATATTAGTATCGTACCTATTATTGGAGATTGAGTCATAGATTGGATTGGGGAGTTTGTCATTTCGTTGAATGTTGTGTTCTTGACAACTTGCAAGCACAATTACGAGAGTAAAAAGCGTTCTATTTTTCATTGTTTTAAAATCTATTTACAATTCTACGACGGCAAGGACTTATAGTCTCGCCATAAAATATCACCCGTTGCATCAACATATTTCCGCCCATAACCCATTATAAGCTAGATTTAGTTTATTTTATACCGACCCAAACACGCCTTGTACAGTTCAACGAGGTATATGCCTAAGCAAAGCACGGGAGATACAAATCTCGCGTTGTTCCTTGCGTAAGTGAAATATCTAAAATCACGTCGGGAATAGGATACTTCAACTTAAATACTGAAGCCACTCATAACAAGCGTCTTTAGCATTTTTGACCAGTTATAATACTCAACTGAACTTAATCTGCATCCTCCAGTAGCATTATTATTGTCACTAAAAGGGTATCATTTGGTAACCATTTTAGTCAGAACTGTTGGCCATCCCTTAACTCTTTCGCTTCCAAGTATATCATAAACGACTCCTGAGATGACAATAGTATCATTAATCTTTACTGACATGGGAGGCAAATTACAAACCCACATCCGCACATATTTTGAAGTTGCAAGAAAAGTATCCCTCTCATTACTTTTTAAAACAGCATATTCATCATTCAATACTTCCTTTATAGTTCTCCCGATGTTAAATTGCCCGCATGCTGAAGAGTCAAAGACATGTTTCCTTTTAAACAGTAAGGTGTCAAATTTATAATCTTCCTTCGGAAGATTCTCAACGGGTTCTGTTTTAGAGATATTCGACTTGGTTTGTGCGTTATTACATGCCGTAAGATATATTACCCAAAAACATATAAAAAGCCTATACCTGCACAGTTGAATATATTTATTTTATCTTTTATTTGTGCCATTAATGGTTTCTCTGTTCACTCATCTAAACTTTATAGCTAATTCAAGCGCTTTAAATTGTATCCCATTGACCTGAGTATTACTGCCCCTCCTACAGAAAGCATAAGGTTAGTTGGGGTCCAAAGTTGGCTTTGCCGATGGCTTTGGAGCTAATCCCCGCCATTGTCAAGCCAAAAGGATAGTAATGCGTTTCCTCGATGATAGGACCGGTAATATGCTGTACACTCAGGTTATCAAAGAACATCCCAACAGTTACTGTCGGGACAAGCTATCCCAATTCTGGGTTTCATTGCTGAGGTGAATATACAGAAAACTATTTTTAGTCATGGGGATAGATGACTGGGCCAGGGCGAGCACGGCATTGGCCCCGCCAACGGGAAGGGCGCCACTGCTGGCTGCTACATATTTCAATTGTTCATCAAGCAATATCCAGTTGAGGTAGGCCTTGGGTTTGCTGTTGCCAGCCTGGGAAGGCTGGTTGGCAGTCTGGAAACTGGTGACGGCGCTTGCCAGGGGACCGGGATTGGCACTGAGCTGGGCCAGGGTACCCTTGGCCCGACCTGCCGCACCCACGAGCAACTACAGGCCTGGGCACTGCTGTTGATTACCTGATCAGCGGGGATAAAACAGAGCAGGCTAAAGCATCACTGAAAAATTCTGAACTGATACAACGCTTTAAAGAAGTGGATGCGCTGCCCGAAGAAGAACAGGGGGTATTGATAAAAATTATCTCCGCTTACGTCAGAGACTACAAAACCAAACAGGCCTATGCTTCCTGAAAGGATAAAGCCACCAGTAAAATGGTGGCTTCAGTAGTTTTATACAGGCACAAGATGCCATCACACAAACCCACCCCTCAATCTTGCGCCAGTGTAGGTGGATGGCTTTTATTATTAAGGTTGAACGCTATTGTAGATTGACGCTAATACAGGCACAAGTACTCCTCACACGAGGCTCTACTGCATACTGGCGCCAGTTTGAGTACCGGCAGTCCAATTTCAGCCACCGATCTTCCGGACTTTCCCCACTTCTCCCACAAACTTACATTCACCCATAACCCGTCTCCAAATCTTCATGACCGTTATGACCATTAATACCGTAAATGTCCTGGTTTGACCGGTCATTTTAGGACATTCCGGTCTTCCCACAACAAAAACACAACACGCTGTTTGGAAGTAGATTAGCCAGTGATGTACTTTTGTTTGGAAGTAACAGACGTAGTGGAGTAGGAGCAGAAACACAACAACAGGAAAAGCGAAAAGAACAGCAATCGTTGCAGCCGTACCTGGCTCCACTCACGCCCGTACTACGCCCGTACTACATCCGTACTACGTCCGTACAAGACCCGTATAAATAGCACTAACTCCAAAAAGAGCTTCTTACACCAAAAGCGGCAGGGCACCTGATGCCAGTCAAAAAAAACAATTAGACACATGATTGGTCCATGGCAACCTATTCCTCCAAAAACACACCTGGAAACCATAGGGTAGCCTGGCATAGGCCATGTGGTATTCACTAAGAAGCCACTGGATATACAGGAGGGATACACGCGGGATATACTAGCCCCAGTATATCGCCAGTGGCCTCCCAGTGAACTCCCAGTGAATACCCCTTGCCTATTTTTAGGACGGTGCAACGGGACACATCGCATTGCTGACCGTTTTCTTCACATTAGTGTCCTTGTTTCGCCATGTTTTGGCGCAAAATTGCTAGTGGAAGGGTTGCGTTAAGGTTGTCTTAAGGTAGCCTTAACCTTGTCTTAAGGTAGGGTGAACCTTTGACTGCTGGAATTCCAGGAAAATGGTCAGGAAATGGCGCCTGGTGCGCTGGAGTTTGCACAGAACCTCTACTGTCTAGGACCACTCCCAGGTTATACCCAGGACAAGATTTATAGCAGGAGAATGGCAGGGTTGTATAATACGTGCACCCGAATGGGCGCAAAAGGCTAGGGTAGTGGTCGTGGACCAGCCTGGATATGGCCTGGGAGTCCTATAGAAACCCTATAGGTATTTAGCTTTTGCAAGGCAATACCCAGGCAATACGTAGGCAATGGTTAGGCAATACCCCTGCGGGTTAACACGCTTTACACGCCTGATACAGGACCATTGCCTGTAATATGGGCAGGCTGTTGAGTGGCTCCCCGTGTAAAGTCATTAGAGGCGATTTGCGGTCCGCTTTATTTAAGTGAGGATTGGGCCGCGTGCATGGCGAAGATACGGCTTAATGAGGCTGTAATGGGATTTAAGTAGCGGAAACTAGCAGGAGAAGACTAGCTGACTTTGAATACGCATTGCGTGGGATTTACACAAAGCAATCGTAGTATAACTGCTAATCGCGATCAGGCAACGCAAAAGCCATATACGTATCGCCCGATGGGGTACCCAGTTTACCACCGCCACAGGCTATCACTACAAACTGCCGTCCCTGCACCGCATACACCGAAGGCGTAGCAAAGCCTGGTACAGGTAATGAATACTCCCATAACAGCTGACCGGTAAATTTATTAAAAGCCCGGAGTTTGCTGTCACGCGCAGCCGCAATAAACAACAAGCCCCCGGCGGTAACGGCCGATCCACCATAGTTTTCCGTCCCGGTAGCCGGTATGCCTTTCGCTTTTAGTTCGGGGTACTCGCCCAGTGTTGTTTTCCATACATGCTCTCCCGTATGCAGGTTGATGGCGGTGAGTGTGCCCCACGGCGGACTAATAGCCGGATAGCCTTCCGTGCTCAGGAACTTGTAATAGCCTGTCATACCATAAGGGAGATTGAGAAAACTATCCACCGGTTTGGGGGTGAGTTTAAACGCTTTCTTTTGCCGTACTTTGCTTTCCATGATAAACGATACAATGGCCTCCTTCTCTTCCTGCTCCAATTGTCCAAAGGCAGGCATCATCCGCCGACCGGTATTGATGAGCGAAATTATTCCTGCCTCCTTGTATTGTGCCTGTATATTGAGCAGCGAAGGATTATTACCCGATCCCTTACGATCGGCGCCATGACAACTGGTGCAATAACGTTCGTACAAACGTTGCCCTGCCTGTCCATAATTTTCAGCCTGTTGCGTAGGGGGTTTGTTTGCCCGCATCGTGAGCAGCCAGGCCATTTCGTTAGCATTTACAAACATATACCCCGATTCAGGATCATACGAAGGACCGCCCCATTCGGCGCCACCATCCAGCCCAGGTAACAATACCTGCGTTTGTTGACTCGGTGGCATAAACAATTCGCCATAGCGATAGCCTGCCAGCACTTTCTTCAATTGGGAGATGGAACTATCGGGCAAGTAAGGATTGAGATCGTTGAGCGTGAATACCTGCCTTACAAATGGCTTGGGTGTTGACACAATAGGTTGGGTGGGCCATATCTTTTCATGAAGCAGCGTAGTGTTGGTATCAATCGCTTTTTCTTTGATTGGATAAATGGGTTGGCCTGTTTCCCGTTCATAAATATATACCATGCCGTGTTTCGTAACCTGCGCCACCGCATCAATAGGATTGCCATCTTTTTAATGGTCACCAGTGCCGGTGCACAAGGCAGGTCCCGGTCCCAAACATCATGATGGATAAACTGGAAATGCCATTTGCGTGTACCCGTGGCCGCATCGAGGGCCAGCAGGCAATTGGCAAAAAGATTGGCGCCTTTACGTTTGCCTCCATAAAAGTCGAAGGAAGCCGAACCGGTAGGCGCAAACAAAATGCCTCTTTGTTCATCCAATGAAAAGCCGCCCCAGCTATTGGCGCCACCAATATGCTTATAAGCTATGGGATCATCCCAGCTATCATACCCGAACTCGCCCGGTTGCGGAATGGTATGGAATATCCACTGCAATTTCCCTGTTCGCACATCATAAGCACGGATATGACCCGGCGCAGCAGTAGGGCCCTCATCCACGCGCGAGCCCAATATGAACAAGTCTTTGTAGATAATACCTGGCGAAGTAGCTGTAACATACAGGTCTTGCACTTCCCTGCCCAGTCCATCATGCAGGTCTACCCGTCCATGGCTGCCAAAACTATCAATGAGCTTGCCATTACTGGCATTCACCCCATACAAAAAAGAACCTGCTGTATAGAGTATGCGTTGGTCATTGTCATGCCCCCACCAGGTCACCCCACGGTTGTTGTTGAGGATAAAACGGATATCGTTGTGTTGTTGCGTAGAGTCGGCCGGATCAAAGGTCCAGCGGTGTTCACTCGTTGCGGCATCAATGGCAAATAATTTGAGGGTGGGGAGGTGCCGTATAAAATGCCATTCACTACAATGGGGTTGCATTGTATTTGCGAGTGGTGCACCGTGTCAGCATCCTTAGTACGATAGGTCCAGGCTGGTTGTAGCAACCTTACATTGCTGGTATCGATAAGTGTCAGGGAAGAATAGTGGATATTGTCTTTCCCGCCGCCATAAGCGGGCCACCCCGTATGATCTTTGGTGGCGGGTTTACAGGCAGGTAATGCTAGGAGCGTGGCAAAAACTGCCAGGCAGTAAAGGTGCTTAATAGATCTCATTTTCTCAATGTTGAGTATGCCGGACAATATGCCTGCATCTCCATAAGGTATTAATAAAACAGGGATGAAGCAAATGAATGCCTCATCCCTGTTTTATTATTTTTCTGAAGGCCCTCTAACAACATCCCATTTCTACTAAACCTATCCACGCAAAAGGCCCTTTTCAACTAGTCAACCTATCAGCCTACTCCAGCACCTTCTCACTGATCTTACCCGTTGCCTTGTTTTTAATGATCACTTTTTTAGCACCATAGTGCGTCATTTCCTCTTTTACCAGGTAATGATCCGCATCATATTCTGTAAGGTGACTGTCCTTAGATACCCCTTCGCGGCCACGCCAGATATCCAGCTTCACGGGTTCCCACAATTTGCTTTTAGCACTGCGGTAGGCGGCATCCAGGATACAGTTCACCACATAGCCATCATAAAATGATTCTTTGGGCGCTGTACCCGATTCTATCGCATTGAACATATCCATGAACATGTGGTTATACCCCAGCTCATTCAGTTCATCACCTACGGGGAACAACCAGCCCGTATTGCTTTCAGCTTTTTCCGCTACATAGTCGGCTCCTTTGCCCGTGGTGAACATATCAAAACCTGTACGGAGGAAACTATTGATCCAGATCGTGCCTTCCGAGCCCATTACTTCATCACGCAGATCAAGTCCGCCACGGAAGGTCCAGCTTACTTCAAATTGTCCAATCGCTCCATTCTCATATTTTACCAGGCCAATCGCATGGTCTTCCGCATCGATGGGTTTTACCTGCGTGTCGGCCCAGCACATCACTTCCACGGGTTTAATATCTTTTCCAATATAACTGCGGGTGATCTCTACACAATGACAACCGAGGTCGAGGATACAACCGCCACCGGCTTGTTCAATATCCCAAAACCAGTCACTGTGTGGGCCAGGGTGCGTTTCCCGGCTCTTGGCCCAAAGAATACGGCCCAATGCGCCATTCTTAACACTGTCCAGCGCCTTGATGAACTTGGGTGTGTATACCAGGTCTTCGAGGTAACCATTGAAAATGCCGGCTTTCTCTACCGCTTCCAACATGCGTTTCGCTTCTTCTCCATTCCGGCCTAAGGGCTTCGTGGTGATCACCGCTTTCTTGTGTTTGCAGCAAAGCAGTACCGCTGCTTCGTGCAGGTTGTTGGGCAGCGCAATACATACCATATCCACTTCCGGATGCGCAATCGCTGCTTCCAAATCCGTAGTCCAATGTGATACCTTGTAATCGTCGGCAAACTTCTTGGCACTTTCCTCACGACGCGAATAAATACTTACGATCTTGTCCTTACTCCTGTAACCCTGGATCGAATCCGCATAAAAACGGCCAATGAACCCCGAGCCTAGCATAGCGATACGTTGCATAAATATATGTTTATGGTTTACTGTTGTTTGTTTGTGTTAAGAACATACCTGTATTAGGCGGCCTGACTGATCTCTTTTTTTCTCCTTGAAGAAGAGCACAAAATACACCATTACAGCTACAGCTATGATGGCAGGTACATACCAGATGCTTTTCCAGTCATGGGTCACAGGGGTGCCGGCAATGCTATATTTATCCACGATAATACCAGAGAACCAGGTACCGGTCAGCATACCCAGCCCGTAAGTGGCAAAGGTAAACAGGCCCTGGGCAGCATTCTTGATCTTTTCGCCTGCCTTCTTCTCAGTGTACATATACCCTGTTACAAAGAAGAAATCATAGCAAATACCATGCAGCAGGATGCCGGCATACAACATCCAGGTATTGCTGCCTGCATCGCCATAAGCAAATGCCACATACCGCAATACCCAGGCGGCCATACCCAATAACAGCATTTTTTTAACCCCAATACTATTGAAAAGGAAAGGAATGGCAATGATGAATACCGCCTCTGAAACCTGTCCCAGGATCATTTTACTGGCAGGCTCAGTCATACCGATCTCATTCAGAAAGGGATTGGCAAAACCATAATAAAAGGAGAGGGAATACATACGAGGATGGCGGCAATAAAGAAAATGAGGTAGGATTTACTTTTGAACAATACAAAAGCATCTTTACCAAATGTTTCTCCAATAGAGCTGCTTTGCCCCTTGGCTTTGGGAGGTGTATTGGGCAGTGCAAAGCTATACAGACCCAACGCGGCCGATGCGGCGGCAGCAATCAGGAAGGTGGTACTGGTCTTTTCAATGCCCAGGCGACCAATAGTAAAACCGGCTACGATCCAGCCCAATGTGCCAAATACCCGTATCCAGGGAAATTGCTTGCCCGGGTCGTTCATCTGTGAAAAGCAATACTATTCGATAATGCAATCGTTGGCATGTAAAGCAACGAATAACCCAGGATCACCCAATAGAATGGGCTGTTGCTATTGATCTGAGTAGCCAGGTACAACATGGCTGCACCCAACAGGTGCAATACACCCATAATCCGCTGCGCGGCGAAAAAACGGTCGGCTACCAGCCCTACAAAGAAGGGAGAAATGATCGTGGCGAAAGCCAGTGCACTATAAGCGGCCCCTATCTGCACCCCGGTAGATTGCAAATGCTCTCCCATATAAGTTCCCATCGTCACATACCAGGAGCCCCAGATAAAATATTCCAGGAACATCATAAATCCAAGCGATACGCCGGTCTGAGTTTTCATTAGTCGTAGTTTGATCTGTTTTAGTTAGGTGGTTTAAGCGTGGCGGAAATTACGAACAAATCCCATATTTGCTGCAACGATTTAGGACTGGGGTTTCCACCCGGTATTCCCATTTTCTTTTGCCGTTCCCCTGCGCAATCGCTTGCAGCGCCTCTTCATGGGTCCCAGTTCGCCCCTGGCTGTTTTTCCACTAACCCATCGTCAATAGCGGCTCGTAGCTCGCAGCCCGTTGCTCGCCGCTGGTTGTTTCCCCACTCGCCGCTGGCTGTTTTCCCAAAAACTCCTATATTTGTATAAGTACTTATATAATTTATGAACTTTTACGAATCCCTCGGCTTTCTAGTCTTCGGCAGCCGCCTGCGGCGCCTCAGCGAAACCTTCCTGGGTGATGTGAACCGTATTTATGAGTCCCATAACCTCAAGTTCGATGCTGCCTGGTTTCCTGTATTTTATATCCTGTCGCGCAAAGAATCCGTTTCCATCCGCGACATTGCCGATGAACTGGCCATTTCCCATTCTTCTGTAAGCCAGCTCATCAGCGCCCTCCAGCAAAAAGGATTGGTAAAAACCTCCACCGCAGCCGACGACGCCCGCCGCAAGGTCGTGGAGTTTACCCCCAAAGGAAAAAAGTTGCAACAACAAATAGCCCCCGTATGGACCGCTTTGTCGCAGGCCATGGAAGAACTGGTAAATGAGGGCAAGCACAGCAAAGTATTGCTCAAGGCCATCACCGAACTGGAAACAGGCATGACCAAAAAAGTCTTTTTGACCGCGTAGAAAACATTATGAAACCTTAATGATCAAATATGGCTACCGCATTTGAATATGGCATCGATTCATTGACCGCCGGCAAGGCCTGGCCATTGCCCAAGGCAGTTTACAAGGTATTCTAAGCAAAGAGGCCCGGCAACGCATCCTGGCTTCCCAGCAACAGGTGCAGCAAATTGTTGACGATAATAAAACGGTATATGGCGTCAACACCGGCTTTGGCATCCTGGCCAATGCTAAAATATCGGAAGAAGATACCCGCACCCTTCAGCACAAAATATTGCAAAGCCACAGCGTAGGCGTGGGTAATCCTATTCCGGTCGAAGTAGCCAAACTAATGCTCATTACCAAAATGCAGGCATTGGCCAAAGGTTATTCAGGCGTTCAATTACAAACCCTCGAACGCATTAACTGGCATATCGAACAAAATGTAATACCCGTAGTGCCCGAGAAGGGTAGTGTAGGCGCCTCCGGCGACCTGGCCCCACTGGCGCATTTGTGCCTGCCCCTGATTGGATTGGGAGAAGTATTTTACAAAGGACAGCGACAAAGGTCGGCCGAGGTGCTGCAACAGTTTGGCCTCGATCCCATTCAATTGGGTCCCAAAGAAGGCCTGGCCCTCATCAATGGCACGCAGTTCATTTTATCCTTTGCCGTAAAAGCTGTGCAACGCATGCACCATTGCCTCGAAGTAGCCGATATCATTGGCGCCATGAGTCTGGAAGCCCTCACTGGTACACAAGCCCCTTTTGATGCCCGCCTGCATCAACTACGTCCCTATACCGGTACCCAACTGGTGGCCCAGCGTTTGCGACTCCTGCTGCACAATTCCGCCATCATGCAAAGCCATGTGGATTGCGGCAGAGTACAGGACCCCTACAGCCTGCGCTGTATGCCACAGGTACATGGTGCTTCCCGCAACGCCTGGCTCCATTTAAAAGAACTGACCGAGATAGAACTCAATTCTGTAACCGACAATCCCATTATCCTCGCAGCCGGTGATACCATCAGCGGTGGTAATTTCCACGGCCAGCCACTGGCATTGCCCCTGGACTATGCCTGCTTTGCCGCTGCCGAGATTGGCAATATTGCCGACCGCCGTTGTTACCTACTCCTCGAAGGCAAATGGGGACTACCCATGCTCCTCATGAAAAATGTGGGCCTCAACAGCGGTTTCATGATCCCACAATACACCACCGCAGCACTGGTTACCGAAAACAAAACCCTGTGCTTCCCAGCCAGCGCCGACAGCATTCCTACCTCCCTGGGGCAGGAAGACCATGTAAGCATGGGTAGCATCAGCGGCCGCAAATTGAATAAAGTACTGGACAACCTGGAATACATACTCGCGATCGAATTGCTGAGCGCCAGCCAGGCCATCGAATTCCGTCATCCCCTCAAGAGCAGCGCCATCCTCGAATTTGCTCACGAACAAGTGCGCAAGCAGGTGAGCTTTGCTGAGGAAGACAGGATCTTTGCCGAAGACATCAACAAGATAAAAGCCATCATCACCGATTTTTCTTTTGTAGAGTCCGTGAATACCTATACCAACCTGGCCGGTGTCGAATTGAACAAAGGGTATAATGGATTTGAGCTATTATAAAATAGTCAACCGTAAAAATCATTTATATGGGAAATACAATCACACGCAAATACGATCCCGTTAAATACAAAACACCTACCGGTGCACAGTTAACCTGCAAAGGATGGATACAGGAAGCGGCCCTGCGTATGCTGCTCAATAACCTCGATCCGCAGGTAGCCGAAAGACCCGATGACCTCATCGTATACGGTGGGCGTGGTAAAGCGGCCCGTAATTTCGAGGCCCTGGACCTCATTATCAAAGGACTCAAAGACCTCGAAAATGATGAAACCCTGCTCATCCAAAGTGGAAAGCCTGTAGGCATTTTAAAAACACATCCCGATACTCCCCGCATCCTCATCTCCAATTCACAGCTGGTACCCCGCTGGGCTACCTGGGAACATTTTGATGAGCTGGAAAAGAAAGGCCTGATGATGTACGGCCAAATGACGGCCGGCTCCTGGATCTATATCGGGTCACAAGGCATTGTACAGGGCACTTACGAAACCTATGCCGCTGCTGCCAACAAACATTTTGGTGGCACCCTCAAAGGTACCCTCAATGTGACCGCCGGATTAGGCGGTATGGGTGGCGCACAGCCCCTGGCCATTACCATGAACGAAGGCGTGGCCCTGATTGCTGAAGTAGAAAAATGGCGCATGGAAAAAGGCTCGAAACCCAATACCTCGATCTCCTGGTAGAAGATGTGGATGAAGCGATTGATCGCGCACTCACTGCCAAAAAGCAAGGTGAAGTGATCTCTATTGGTGTATGGTGTAATGCCGTGACCCTATTAGAGCGCCTGATCGAACGAAAAGTGATTCCCGATACCTTAACCGATCAAACTTCCGCCCATGATCCCCTTATCGGTTACTGGCCCCATACCATCAGCTATGAACAGGCGAAAGTATTGCGCGATCAAAATCCCCAACAATACATCGACCTGGCTTACGACTCCATGTACCGTCATGTGGAACTGATGCTGGAATTGCAAAAACTAGGCGCCATCACCTTCGATTATGGCAATAATATTCGCGCCCGCGCCCAGGAAAGAGGATTACAAAATGCTTTTGATTTCCCCGGTTTTGTACCCGCTTACATACGTCCCCTGTTTTGTGAAGGCAAAGGCCCTTTCCGCTGGGCTGCCCTTAGCGGCGATCCGGCCGATATTGCCGTAACCGACCAACTCATCAGCGAAATGTTTCCGGAGAACACTTCCTTACAACGCTGGCTCAACCTCGCCAAAGAAAAGATCGCCTTCCAGGGATTGCCTGCCCGCATCTGTTGGCTGGGACAAGGTGAGCGCGAGAAAGCCGGATTGGCATTCAATGAACTCGTGAGAACCGGTAAAGTAAAAGCGCCCATCGTTATTGGCCGCGACCACCTCGATACCGGTTCAGTAGCTTCCCCCAACAGGAAACAGAAGCGATGATGGATGGCAGTGATGCCGTGGCCGATTGGCCATTGCTGAATGCCCTGGTCAATACCGCTGGTGGCGCTTCCTGGGTGAGCTTACACCATGGCGGCGGCGTGGGTATGGGGTATAGCATTCATGCAGGTATGGTCATTGTTGCCGATGGTACCGGGGCAGCCGCTGCACGGTTAAGTCGCGTATTGCGTAATGATCCCGGTATGGGAGTGATCCGTCATGCTGATGCTGGTTATGACACCGCCAAAGCGACAGCGGATGCGCATGCATTAGATATCCAAGCACGATTAAATGACAGCAAATAAGCATATAGCGTAAGTTGTTAGAGAAAAGTTAAGAACTCCAGAGCCCCTTTAAACCAAAGGGGCTTTTGTATTGGCTCGCAGCTCGTAGCTCGTGGCTCAAAGCTAATTTGTTGCAAAGGGGCTTTTCTGTATTTGGCTCGTAGCTCGTAGCTCGTGGCTCAAAGCTAATTTGTTGCAAAGGGGCTTTTCTGTATTTGGCTCGTAGCTCGCAGCTCAAAGCTCACAGCTTGTAATTCTTTCTGTCCATCTTCCTCCACATTTTAATGATATTGTAATGTCATTATAAGGCTCGCCTAATACCCGCCATTTACTTTTACCCCTGCGGAATTATTGCTTCCTATCCCGGCTATTGCCCAATGTCAATTGATTGGGCCCAGTAGTTGTTAATTTACTGAATAGCTTTCCGTTCGTTTGTGGTGTTGATTGCCCAAACTGGCCTCCTTTTGAAAACCTATTTATTAATCATTTTATTTAATCCCCACCCCTTAATCTATTTTGCTATGGGTAGACTTATTATTGTTTCAAACAGGTTGCCTTTTTCTGTTGACCGTGATGGTGAACAGGTGACGATACGGCAGAGTTCCGGTGGACTGGTATCTGCCATCAAGAGTTATTTTGAAAGTGATCAATCCACCAATAGCGCCATTACTGAAAAAGCATGGATGGGCGTAGCCGATTTTTCCAGCGAAGATTGGGAATCGGAAGTAGCGCCCCGCATGGCCAAATATGATTTTATAGCTTATCCCTTATTCGTGGATAAAACCGTGTATCGGGATTATTACAATGGCTTTGCCAATTCTGTTATTTGGCCCTTGTTTCATTATTTCCCTTCCCTGGTACAATACCAAACCAATTATTATGATGCTTTTGTTCAGGTCAATAAAGCTTTTGCCGATCGCCTCATTGAGGTATTGAATCCGGGTGATACCGTATGGATTCATGATTACCAGCTAATGTTGCTGCCCGGCATGTTGCGCGCCAGTCAACCCAATATCAATATTGGCTTCTTTCTCCATATTCCTTTCCCTTCTTATGAGATACTAAGATTGATGCCGGCAGATTGGAAAAATGCCATTATGCGTGGACTGATGGGCGCCGACCTGATTGGTTTCCATACCCACGATTATGTTCAACACTTTATGCAAAGCGTAAAGATGCTGCTGGGCGTAGATAATTATTTCTATACCATGCAATACCAGGATAGGTTGGTAAAAGCCGACCTCTTTCCCATTGGGATCGACTATAAAAAATTCCACCAGGCCGCCTTTGATGGAGAAGTGCTGAAATTGCGCAATGATATCAAAAGGAATTTCGATAATAAGAAGATCATTTTCTCCGTCGACAGGCTCGATTATACCAAGGGTTTAATGGACAGGCTTAATGGCTTTGAATACTTCCTCCAACAAAATTCCGAATGGTTGGAGAAAGTAGTATTCATATTGAATATAGTTCCTTCCAGGGATGAAATACCTGCCTACCTGGAAAGAAAAAGACAAATTGAAGAAAAGATAGGTACCCTCAATGGTAAATTCTCTACCATTAGCTGGCAGCCTGTTGTCTATCGTTATAACCACTTACCTTTTAATGAACTTTGCGCGCTGTACCAGGCAGCCGATGTAGCCCTCATAACCCCCTGCGCGATGGTATGAACCTGGTGGCCAAGGAGTATGTGGCCAGTTGCACCACCCAACGGGGCGTACTGATATTAAGTGAGCTGGCCGGCGCTGCCAGCGAATTGAATGAGGCTTTACTCGTAAACCCCACCGATGTGGTAGATGTATCCAATGCCATTGTAAAAGCGTTGAATATGCCCATGCATGAACAAAAGAACCGTATGGCCCTTATGCAAAAAGACTGGCCGATTACGATGTGGTAAAATGGGTCAATGATTTCCTGGATCAACTCATCAATATCCGCAAGGAGCAGTTGAAGCTGCAAACCAAACTATTGGATGATAAGATCTATAAACGCATCCACCAGCATTATCAAAAGCACAGAAACGATGCTTCCTCCTGGATTATGACGGCACCCTCGTATCCTTTGCCCGCCTGCCCCAGGAAGCTGTACCTGGTAAGGAACTGAAAGAGCTGTTGTACAAGCTGGCCAGCGATGAAAAAAACCATGTGGTCATCATCAGCGGCCGTGATGCCGAGGTTTTGGAAAAATGGCTGGGCCATTTACCCCTTACCCTCGTGGCAGAACATGGCGCCAGCGTGAAAATGAAAAATGAGGTATGGCAGCAGGCCATCCCCATGTCCGAACAATGGAAAGATGAGATACGCCCCATCATGCAAATGTTTGTGAGCAGGTGCGTAGGGTCGTTTGTAGAAGAAAAGAACAATACCATTGCCTGGCACTACCGCAACACGGCACCCGATCTGGGATTTAGCCGATCCCGTGAATTGATCAATAACCTGGGGCAACTGGTGCAAAATACCATGCTGCAGGTAATAGATGGCAATAAAGTAATTGAAGTAAGGATGGCTGGTTTCGATAAGGGTGTAATGGCCTTGCGTTTGGTAAATGACCTCAATCCCGATTTTACCTTGTGTATAGGGGACGATACCACCGATGAGGATATGTTCAAAGCACTGGGCAATAAAGCCTACAGCATTAAAGTAAGCAACGGCATTACTGCCGCTCAATACACCGTATTTTCTCAAAAGAAAGTATTACCACTGTTAGACCAATTGTTGACCCCCTTAATTGAAAACGAATATGCCGGTGCATAAATACAACATGGGCATCATTGGTAATTGTTCTTACCTGGCCTATATTGACTTGAAAGCAGATGTAAAATGGATATGTCTTCCCAGGTTCGATAGTAGCTTCCTCTTCGGCTCTTTGCTCGATGAAGAGAAGGGAGGCCATTTTTCCATTGTTCCAGCCAACGAAGGATATACCAGCCGCCAGTACTATGTACCCAATACAAACGTATTGTGTACCGAGTTTACCGCGCCCGATGGAAGTTTTGTCGTGAAAGACTGCGCCCCCGTATGACCATTCATGATCGGCAGTTCAGGCCCCTGATGCTGGTGCGTAAGATAGAACTCCTCCATGGTGATCCGGCTATTCGTATTACCTGCGATCCACGGGGCAATTACGGCGATATTGTGCCCGAAACCACCACCGGCAGCAACCATATCCGTTACATGAACCTGGGCCAGCAGGTACGTATTACTACCGACATATCCCTGACCTATATTCTCAACCAACAAGCCTTCCTGCTCGATCAGGATCGCTATGTGGTACTTACTTATGGCGAACCCCTGGAAGCCCCACTTAAAGAAACCTGCGAAGAGTTTCTGCGTAAAACCATACAACACTGGCAGCAATGGATCAAGAGCTGTTACCTGCCCGATATTTACCAGGATGAGATTATCCGCTCGGCCCTGGTGCTTAAACTACACCAGTATGAAGATACCGGCGGCATCATTGCTTCCGGTACTACCAGCCTGCCCGAATTTCACGACAGTACCCGCAACTGGGATTACCGCTTTTGCTGGTTTCGTGATGCACACTATACCCTAAGGGCTTTTAACCAGATCGGCCACTTTGAAGAACTCGAAAAGTATTTCGACTTCATCCATAATATCCTGGCCAATACAGGCAGCTCCCTGCAACCTTTGTATTCCATAGCAGGGGAGAAGGACCTCGAAGAAATTACCATAAACCTCCATGGTTATATGGGCAATAAACCTGTGCGTATTGGCAATAAAGCCTATGTGCAGGTGCAACACGACGTATATGGACAGGTATTGGTGAGCCTGCTGCCCCTGTACACCGACAAGCGGCTCACCTTCATGCGCAAGAACAGTTACCGCAACATCGTACCCTGGCTGCTCAACCAGATAGAACGTACCCTTACCATGCCCGACTCGGGCTTATGGGAGTTCCGCAACCAGGTGCAGGTACATACCTATACCTTGCTGTTCCATTGGGCCGGCGCCAAAGCTGCCTATAAAATAGGCGCCGTATTCAATGATAGGGAACTGATGCGCAAGGCACAGGACCTGGCTGCCGCTGCCAATAAACTATTGGAAGAAGCTTATGATAAAAAAAGAAAGGTATACCCCCAAGCCATCGGTACCCCCAACCTCGATGCCAGCACCCTGGCCATGGTCACCATGAATTACCTGGACCATAATTCCCATCGCGCCAAAGATCATATTGCTGCCCTGGAAAACGAACTATTGGCCGATCATGGTTTGTTTTACCGCTATAAACATTATGATGATATTGGCTTTCCCGAAACAACATTTTTGGTGTGCGCGTTTTGGTATGTGGATGCACTGGCCTGTGTAGGAAGAACCGACGATGCCATCAAGAACCTCGACAAGCTCCTGGCATTCAGCAACCACCTGGGCATCTTCAGCGAAGATGTGCATGTAAATGGTTCACAATGGGGCAATTTTCCCCAAACCTATAGCCATGTGGGCTTGATCAATGCCGCATTCAGAATTGCCAGAAAAGTGGATAAAGTAGATTTCCTTTGATAACTCAATTTCCCTAATTTTATGCACCCATGCGAAAATTGCTAATCATATTACAGGTGATGTGCTTCGGCTTACTGCTGATGGCGAATCTTTATCGCCTTACGTCGACTATAATAGTCGATAGTACTGATATGGAATCTGTTGTGGGGTTTGCTGATACCGAAGAAGTGAAGAATACAGCCGATACCAATGTGCTTATGGTAGAAGAAGTACTACCTTCTCACAACATCAACCTGTGCTTGCCCGAAGAATGTGCTGCATTTTATATCCGTCATACCACCGAATTACCCTGGCAGCATGCTGAAACCCTGTTGCTGCCTCCCGAATTATCTTCCAGCTTATCTTAAATCTTTCTTAAAATAATCAGTTACGACACAAGGTCGTTTACTAAAGCTGTCGCTTCCCTTCGTGGACAACTTGACCGCTGTTAACCTAAAATTATTGTCGCAGAGAGCTGGTTGAAGGACTATACAAAGGTTTTTCCTTTGTCCTGATAACTATCCGTACGGACTTTCCGGTCACCCGGTCTTCCGGCCTCTAAATCAATTTGTCAATCATCAACCCAAAATCAATAATTTATAATCAGATAATTAATAATTAACAATGAGAACCCATAGCAAAGAAACGCAAGCCACTACCACACCTCAAATGGCATTACAGTTTTTAAAAGAGGGAAATACCCGGTTTATGAACAACCTGAAAGTGAACCGGAATTTGTTGGAGCAAGTGAATGACACCAAAGAAGGCCAATGGCCCTTCGCTGTGATATTAAGTTGCATCGACAGCCGTACTTCGGCCGAATTGCTTTTGATCAGGGCCTGGGCGATATTTTCAGCGTTCGTATTGCAGGTAATGTGATCAATGACGATATCCTGGGCAGCATGGAATTTGCTTGTAAAGTAGCCGGTTCCAAATTGATCATGGTGCTGGGCCATTCCAAATGTGGCGCCATCAAAGGAGCCTGCAATCATGTTGAATTAGGGCATCTTACCGGATTGCTGGATAAAGTACAACCTGCCATCGAAAAGATAAAAAGCAAGGGACAGGAAACCGTGAATCCCGAATTCATCGAAGCAGTAGCCCAGGCCAATACCTTACATACCATGGATGAAGTATTAAGGCGCAGCCCTATCTTAAAAGAGATGTATGAAAATGGGGAGATTGGCATTGCGGCTGGCTACTACAGCGTGGAAACAGGTGAAGTGAAGATCATCAAAGAAAAGTATTGGACCTGGTAGCTGAAGTAGAGTAAATCCTTAACAACAAGGTTACAGTTATAGAGGTGACACCTTTACCCTTCCTCGCAAACGAAAGGTGTCACCTCTTTCTAATAAAGGTGAGTCACCCTGCGGCGCTGCCATGCTGGGCAGCAGGGTGGCCCACCTTTGTCTTCCTCGCAAACGAAAGGCGTCACCTCTTTCTAATAGAGGTGAGTCACCCTGCAGCATAATAACCTATTTTTGCCGACAATAAAATGCTACTATAAACCATGGGGGCACTCCTGATTACCAATATCAAACAACTGGTCAACATTCGTGAGCAATCAACCCTTTTGCGTGGCGCAGAGCTGGCCCGGCTTCCCTGTATTGACAATGCTTACCTCATTGTAGAAAAAGATACCATTGCTGATTTTGGAACCATGGACAACGCGCCTACAGGCCGGTTTCCTGCTTTGCATACGTTTGATGCTGCAGGGGCTACTGTGCTCCCTGCCTGGTGCGATAGCCATACCCACCTGGTATTTGCCGCCAGTCGCGAAGAAGAGTTTGTATACAAGATCAAAGGCATGAGTTATGCCGATATTGCCGCCAAAGGCGGTGGTATACTCAACTCCGCCCGCAAACTCAACAATGCCTCGGAAGAGGAACTGTTTAACCAGGCATGGAAAAGATTGGAAGAACTTAGCCTGCTGGGTACCGGCGCTATCGAGATCAAAAGCGGGTATGGATTGACTGCAGAAGGCGAATTGAAAATGCTGCGCGTGATCAAAAAGCTGAAGGAAAGATCGGCCTTGTCCATCAAAGCTACTTTTCTGGGCGCCCATACTTATCCCCAGGAATACAAGGATAACCACCCCGGGTATATTGATCGTATTATCAACGACATGCTGCCGGTAATAGCCCAAGAAAAACTGGCCGATTATATTGATGTGTTTTGTGAAGATGGTTTCTTTTCTGCGGCCGAAACCGAACTCATCTGCAGGGCAGGAATGGCCCATGGCTTGAAACCCAAGATACATGCCAATCAACTCCATCTTTCAGGCGGCACCCAGGTGGGCGTTAAACTGGGCGCTGTGAGTGTGGATCACCTTGAAACGATGGATGAGGCCGCCATTCAATCCCTGGCTGCTTCCCATACCATTGGTACCTTATTGCCTGCCGCCGCTTTTTCCTGCGGATGCCCTTTCAGCCGGCCCGCGCTTTAATTGATGCAGGTTGCGCCATTGCCCTGGCCAGTGATTTCAATCCCGGTTCATCACCCAGTGGTAATATGAACCTGGTGGTGGCCATGAGCTGCATCCAAATGAAAATGTTGCCCGAAGAAGCCATCAATGCCGCCACCCTCAATGGCGCCCATGCTATGGAAGTCGGGGCCCAACTGGGTAGCATTACCAAGGGCAAAAAAGCCAACCTCATCCTCACCAAACCCATTCCTTCCCTGGCTTATATACCCTATGCATTTGGCTCCAACCTCATTGATAAAGTAATGATAAAGGGCGAATGGTTATAATTTGTTGTATATTCATTACAGTGCGGGTAGCTAACTTACAAGGGTGGGTTGCCCTTCCAGGGCGGCTCACCTTCATCAGGAAAGAGGTGACACCTTTCCCTTGCCTCGAAAACGAAAAGGTGTCACCTCTTAGCCCCCTGGCATAAGTAGGCAGAGTGGTTTAGTGGGGATGGATACCGTGCCCGTATTCAGATAATATCTATACCAAACGATAATGATCCGGAAGAAAAAAAGGTCGACCCTTTTACCCAGTTTCTTGAAAACAAACCAGCGGTTTCCCTCAAAGACCGTCAGGGTGCATTGGATTACCTCGTCTCTTTCATTCGCCTCATACGTCCCAAAACCGCCAAACCAGGCGAAGCTGTTCAGAATTTTGGCAAAACCCTTCAATTCTTGTATCACAATACGGCCGTAGTGAGTGAACTGCGCCTGGCCATCCTGGCCCAACTCATCAATAGCAATTTGCTGCCCCTGCTCACAGAAAGTGGCATTACCGTATCCCGGGGTGCTGGACGTGAGTTGTATGCCCGCCTCAAACATAAATTCCTGCCTGCCCTGCAGGATCCCAACGACTTCCTATATGTATTGGATCGCCTCTTCTACCGCAAAGACGATTATGTATGGGTAGAAGAGATTGGCCATGCCAGGTGGATCCAGTTCTTTAATGCCGTAGGTATTTCTTTCGAGGGCGTGAACCCATTATTACTCGCCAGGCATTAATAGCCTTACAGGTTCTTTCGGCAGGCGTAGCCCAGTTGGGTTGGGAAAATGCCATTGTAAGAAATGCGCCCTTTAAGGAAGATCAGGAGGATAACCCATTTGCTATACAACAATACCTTGTATACGAATTAAAAGAACACATCCTGTACAATGGGCCGCTTGAAGAAGTGCGGTCCTTGCTCCAACACATCCGGCAGGTATTTGATAAGGGCCTCGAAGTCGTGCAGTTCATCCGTGATCAGTCGGTAGAAAAAGGCGCTAGCCTGTCACAAACTTTCATCCTCCTCCAGCTCGAACAAAAACTGGAGCGCATGCAACTGGTGCTGGAGATTGTAGACGAAGACCAGTTGATGAATACTTCCCACCTGGCTACCTTGTTCATCAAAGTCGTGAGAGATGAAAATCGCAAGAACAGTATCCGCGAATTCCTGTCCCAAACCACCGGTACCCTGGCTTACCAGATAGCAGAGCAGAAGACTAAAAAGGCAACAAGTATATTACTTCCTCACCACTGGAATATTGGCAAATGATCTTTACGGCCATGGGGAGGCCTCATCGTTTGTTTTGTGGCCATCTTCAAAATATTACTGGGCAAAGTACACATGGCTCCTTTTGGCACGGCTTTGCCTACAGCGTGAATTATAGCATTGGGTTTGTAGCCATAGAAGAAACCCATACCACCCTCGCCACCAAACAACCCGCTTTTACAGCCAGTGCAGTAGCCGGGTCACTGGATACCAGGAAAGCCGATAATACCCCCAACCTGTATAACCTGGCAGTTACCATATCCAAAGTATCCCGCAGCCAGATCGCTTCTTTCATAGGTAATCTTATCATCGTATGGCCCGTCACCTTTCTGCTGGCCTGGTTGTATGATATTTGTTTTGGTAAACCCCTGGCGGGTGGCGAACATGCCATGAAGCTGTTGGAAGCCCAGCATCCCTGGCATAGCCTTTCCTTGCTCTATGCCTGCAATACCGGTGTATTCCTTTTCCTTAGCGGCATAATTGCGGGTTATGTACAAAATAAGATCAACTATGGCCGCATTGGCCGCCGCCTTTCCGAACATCCCGTATTGCGCCAATATATTCCCCGCAACCGCCTGGAACGCATTGCCCATTACCTGGAAGGCCATGCCGGTAGCCTGGCAGGTAATATTTCCCTGGGTTTCTTCCTGGGAATGGCCACTACCGCGGGCGATCTGTTTGGCATCGGGTTCGATATTCGCCATATTACCATTGCTGCCGCCAATACTTCCATTGGTTTGTATGGCGTAGGCTGGAATAATGTATCTTTCAGTTATATGGCCGTGGTTTGTACCGGCGTATTGGGTATCGGTTTCCTGAATTTCCTGGTGAGCTTTGCCCTGGCCTTCATCGTAGCCGTTCGCTCAAGAGGCATCCGGTTACGGGAATATCCCGAGTTCTTAAGCATCCTTTGGAAGTATTTCCGTTCCCACCCCTTGATTTTTTTAGACCGAGAAGAAGACTTGTTACGTAGTTACCGGCAATTACCTGATAGGCGCTTGCTGTTAGCAATTGAACACAAAAACAGCATGAAGCAAAAACCCTAAAAGCTGTATTCCAAATTCTGTATTCTCTACTCTAATTCAACACCATGCAACACTTTAAGTTCTACGATAAAAGGATATCCTCTCCCTTACTAAGCTGCGCAAATTTGAAACCAGGCTGGGCGAAACCCTACAGGTAATAGCTGATAAAAACCAACTCGAAACCTCCCTCGCCCAATCCAAAGCAAGCTACGTATTGATCGGCATTCCCGAAGATATTGGCGTGCGTGCCAACCATGGGGTAGGGGGTACCGATTCAATCTGGATACCTTTCCTTTCAGCCTTTTTAAATATTCAAAGCAATGATTTCCTCGAGGGAGATGATATACTACTATTGGGTCATTTTGATTTTGGCGATCTTAAATACCTCATTGAACAAAATGCCCATGGTTATGAAGAGAAAGTAGATGCTTACCGCCATGCTGTAGTGACCATTGATGAAGAAGTGGAAGAATTGGTAAAGATCATCACGTCCCATAAAAATTACCCATTGTGATTGGTGGCGGCCACAACAATGCCTATCCCCTGATCAAAGGAGCGGCTAAAGGATTACACAAAGCCGGCCTGCTGCCCCTGGCACAGATCAATTGCATTAACCTTGATGCCCATTCCGATTTCAGGCCCGCCGAAGGCCGCCACAGCGGCAATGGCTTCCGCTATGCCGAAGAAGATGGCTACCTGCAGAAGTATTGTATCGTTGGCCTTCACGAAAACTACCTGCCACAAAACGTATGGCTGGATATTGTGAACAATCCCTTCCTCGACTTTATCACCTACGAAGATATTTTTATACACGAAAAGCGCAACTTCATACAGGCTGTTGCCCATGCTACCGGCTTTACAGAAGAAAATTATACCGGTATTGAGCTGGACCTCGATTGTATAGAACATACTTTATCCAGCGCTATGACGCCTTCGGGTATACTGCCGCTTCATGCCCGCCAGTACCTTACTTTTACCGCACTGGATTGCGATGCCGCCTACCTCCATATTTGCGAGGGCGCTACCCAACTGACCGACGGCCGCAAGGACGAAAGTACGGGTAAACTGGTAAGCTACCTGGTGAGCGATTTTGTGAAGGCCCGTAACAATGTGGCTGATTAGCTTTAGCTGCCCTGCTTATACCCACTTGCATATTCACTCGGTGTTTTGCCAAACTGCTTTTTAAACTCTTTACTGAAATACTTGCGGTCCTGGTAGCCAACGCTGTAGGCTACTTCATAAACCGTCAATGTACCTTGCTGCAAAAGTTGTGCTGCCCGTTTTAACCGGATCGACTTTACAAACTCATTGACCGACATACCTGTCACTGCTTTGATCTTCTTGTATAAGACCGGCGCACTCATGGCTACCTTGCGCGACAATTGTTCCACCCCAAAATCAGGATCGTCGAGGTGCTCTTCCACCAGTTGTACCACCCGCTGCAAAAACGCCGAGTCAATGCTGATCACAATACTACTGGCTGGCACTTCTACCGATCCTTCGGCCGCCACGGTGCTGTCTGCTCCATGCACCTGGCGGCCAAAAAAACTTTCGCATCTTTTCCCTGGATGCCAGCAGGTTGCCCACATTCAAAGCCAGCACCTTGGGACTGAACGGCTTGGTAAGATATACATCGGCGCCTGTTTCCAGGCCACTCACCTGGTCAGTTTGTGAACTTTTGGCCGTTAGTAAAATAACCGGTATATGGCTGGTGCGCTCATCTGTTTTTAGTTGACTACAGAAAGTAAAGCCATCCATTTCGGGCATCATCACATCACTAACGATCAGATCAGGTATATGCTCAGTCGCCATATCCCAACCTTGCAACCCATTTTCGGCACACAATACATGGTACCGGCTGTTCAGCGTTTCCTGTACCAATAAGCGCAACTCGACGTTGTCCTCCACCACTAAAATCGTATATAACTTGTCTTCACTACTCCCAGCCTCTACCGTACCAAGCGTAGGAGAGGGAATATATTCCGGCGCCGTTTCATTGCCAGCTTGCTCACCAGCTATGCTATCCATTACCGTAATGCCGCCAGCTTCAAAATGAGCTTTGCCTGCCAGCAGGATTACCTTAAAAACTGTTTTGCCTTCCTTGCCATCAACAGCTGGTTCACTCACAACGCTGATCATCCCCTGGTGCAATTCTACAATATGCTTCGATAAGGCCAGGCCAATACCATAACCTGTATTCTGCCGCCCATGATCTGCCACCTGGAAAAAGTTGGTAAACAACTTGTCCAGGTACTCGGTGCAATACCCCGTCCATTATCGGTTACCGATGCGATCACTTGATTGCCCTGCAGTTCTACCACCAGGCTAATACGTCCTCCATCGGGTGTAAACTTAAATGCATTGACCAGCAGGTTGAAGAATACCTTTTCCAGTTGCGCCCGGTCAAAATACAAAAGCAGGTTGGCTGGCGGATGTATAAAAGAGAGGTGAATGTTTTTCGAGAGCGATAAGTCTTCAAAACTGCTGTATATCTCCTGCAAGAAAGGAATGAAAGCATGTTGGGTTACCTGTAATGGCAAGTGATTGGTTTCGGCCTTACGAAAATCCATCAACTCATTGACCAGCCGCAAAAGCCGGTGCACATTACTCTTTACCTGCGATAAATGCTGCTGCAACACCGTATCATGGCTGCTTTTACTATCCAGCAATTTTTCCACCGGCGCCATCACCAGCGTCAGGTGCGTGCGTATTTCATGCGACACGTTCGTAAAGAAATTCAACTTCACCTGGTGCAACTCGTCCTCTTTCTTCAATAAGGCCCGCAGAAAGAAAAACGGATCACCACAAATAAGATGGCGCAAAACAACAACACGTAAATGGTATAAGCCCACCAGGTAAGCCAAAACGGAGGAAGTACTTTGATGAGCAAGGAAACCTCTTTGCTCCATACCCCATCATTATTAGCTCCTTTAACATGAAAAACATATTCCCCCTGGGCAGGTTGGTATAAGTGGCCGATCCGCTGTTGACTTCATTCCAGTTCTGATCAAACCCTTCCAATTGATACGCATACCTGTTTTTATTACTCTTGATAAAGTTGAGTAGCGCAAATTCAAGCGTAATTACATTTTGGTGATGTTTCAATAGGAGCTTCGGAATAAGGTCGATCTTTTCCTGCAACAGCCCATCCGAACCGCCTATAGTCACCACATTATTAAACAGGCGAAGCCCGGTAAATACAACCGGCGCTACATAACTGTTCGTAACGATCTGGTCGGGATAGAAATAACTGATGCCATTATACCCCCAAAGAAAAAGGCGCCCCGGCTATCACGGAGGAAAGCGTTGTAGTTAAATTCATTGCCTGCCAGGCCATCACTTACCGTATACGTTTGACAGGTTTTCGCAGACGGGTTGTACTTCATCAACCCATTGTTTGTACTTAACCAAAGATACCCGTCATCATCTTCCAGCAGGCCAATGATATTCCGGTTGGGCAGCCCCTCTTTTCAGTATAGCGTATTAATTGCTGAGTTTGTGTATTATATTGCGCCAGCCCACCACTACTTAGGCCAGCCCAGATATTGCCTCCTTTGTCCTCCAGTAAACAGTTGATACCAACACCCCGGCTGAGCTCTTGCAGTTCATTGCCTTTCACAACATACAAACGACCTGCCGCTCCGATCCATATATTCCCGTGCCGGTCTTTCAGCAGCGTATTCGCTTGTACATCCCCACATTGCCATTGATGGTGGTAAGCGGTAATTGTTCCAGCGAAGTGCCTTTTTAGCAAATAACGCTATACGCGAATTGCCAGCCAGCCAAAAACGTCCCGCATCATCCTCCGCCAGCGAAGTGATCTCTGAATGAGCAGTAAATACGTCATTCTCTTTATACAGGTAGCGTTTAAAGAACTGCGCACCGGAGGGCAGTACATTGAGCCCGCCGCCATGCGTACCACACCATACATTTTGCTCCTTATCTATATAGACCACTTTTACCAGGTTGCTCCCCAGGCTCGATCCGTCCTGTAACCTGTTTTTATATACCGTAAAAATACCCGTACCCCGGTTAAAATGGTTCAGGCCACCCCCTTCCGTACCTATCCACAAATTATGCTGCCCATCTTCCACCATACTACTTACTACATTATTGCTGATGCTAAAACGGCTCCCCTCATTCTGTAATACCTTAAAGCTGGTGGTATAAGGATAGGTATAGTTGACCCCGCCAAAATAAGTGCCTACCCACATCGAGCCGCTGGCATCTTCAAACAAGCTGTAAATGGAATTCTGACTAAGACTCTTTTTATTGCCTGCATCGTTTTGATAGGAGACCATGTTCAAACTGGCAGGATCAATAACACTTAACCCTTCCTGCGTACCGATCCATAACCGGCCATTCCGGGCCCGTTTGATGATGCGTACATGGTTATTGATAAGTCCTTGTTTATTGGCAGGATGGTCCGTGTATCGGACAAACGATTGCGCAGCGGGTGTATATACGTTCAGTCCATTGTTTTGCGTACCGATCCACAAGGCTTGCTGTTGATCTTCGGCAAGGGCGGTAATATAATTGGCACTTAATGAACTGCTTTTATTGGGATCATGATAGAAATTGGTAAACTGATAATGCCCGTTCACTGCATGCATGCGCGTAAGGCCATTGCCCGTGCCCACCCATAAATAACCATGGTGATCCTCAAAAACCGTCCGTACATTATTATCTGCAATACCCTGGTTATTGCCCCTGGCAATATGTACGATAAAGCTGGAGTCGCTACCCTTGGGCAGGGCAAACAATCCATTCAGCGTACCGATCCACAAAGTACCGGCCCTGTCTTCATACAGGCAGTTGACCGTACGGTTGGGGTTGCCTTGTAAGGACATCCTGATAAAAGAATCCTGGGTTTCGTCGTATCGAAGCAGCCCCGCTGAGGTGCCTGCCCAGACCCGTTTCCGGGAATCGCAGAGGAGTGACAGGATATTATTGATATTAATAGGGTACTTACCTTTTTCATCGAAGAGGTAATTTTTTATGCGGGAGCCATCATACCGGTTAATACCCTGGCGGGTGCCCAACCAAAGAAAACCATCAGCATCCTGTGTGATGGCCAACACTGAATTGCTCGAAAGCCCCTGTTCTACAGTAAGATGATTGAAAGACAAGTTTTGTGACCAGCCTACCCGGGACCCGCAAAGCATGATCAATACCCAGAAGACTTTTCTTACAGGAAGCAATTCATTCAAAAGGGGCAGTGAGAAACCATTCATACAGCGGCGCCAAAAGTATTAATTAATTGAAGAAAACTACATGGATAAGGTAGGTTATTCATTAATTGTTGTTTGACAATCATCGGTTTACGCAAGCGTTTATAAAAATCACCCCATTCTTTTAAGATACTCACCCCTGGCTTTTTGTACCCCCGCGTAAATTACCTGTGCACGGATTGCCATAGGAAAAGATAGCGACTTTCCAGCCTGGCCCTGCTGCAAATTACATTACTTATCTAAAACTAAATTGCTATGCGATTGCTGAAAACTGCCGGCAAACTACCCCTTGTCAGATTACTTGCCGGGGCCGCTGTTTTACTCCTTTGCCCGGTTTTGCTCCTGGCCCAAACAAGAATGATCCATGGAACTGTACTCGATGAAAGTGGGAAACCACTGGTAGGTGCCTCCGTCGTGGTTAAAAATAAGTCGGGCGGTTCGGCTACCAACGAGACCGGTGCTTTTTCCATCAATGCCACTACCGGCAATGTGCTGGTTATTTCGGCCGTTAATTATGAACCTGTAGAAGTCAGGGTAGGCACCGACAACAACATTAATATCTCCCTTAAGCCCCAGGCAGGCAGCCTGTCGGATGTGGTGGTAGTGGGTTATGGTACCCAGAAGAAAGCCCATATGACCAGTGCGGTGAATGTAGTAGATGGGTCACAACTCGTCAACAGGCCCTCCACCAATGCGCTGGCTGCTTTACAGGGTGTAACTCCCGGCCTGGTGCTTACCCGCAGCAATGGCCAGCCCGGTAAAGAAGGTTGGGACATGACGCTGCGTGGTATTTCTTCTATCAATGGCTCCAATAGTCCGCTCGTCATTGTAGATGGTGTGCCCGGTACCATTTCTACCCTCAACCCCAATGATATTGAAAGCATTTCGGTATTGAAGGATGCGGCGGCTGCTGCCATCTATGGCTCTGAAGCGGCCAATGGCGTGATCGTGGTGACTACCAAAACCGGTAAATCGGGCAAGGTTAAGATCGATTACAGTGGCATCTATACCTTCAATAAACCGTATAATATGCCTGAGCGCAACCCTTCGTGGATAGAGGCCGACATGCTCAATAAAGCCCGTCTCAATGCTGGTCAGGGAGCTTCCTGGTCAGCCGATCAGATACGCTGGATGCAATCGCCCGATACCAATTACCTGCCCAACCCCACCAATCCCGGCGCATGGGATTTTTATGAGAATATTGATTACATCGACATGCTCTTCCGCGATGTGACCCGCAGCCAGCAGCACAACCTGTCTGTATCGGGCAAAACGGGTAAATCCGGTTACCTGTTCTCCCTGGGCTATTACGACCAGAATGGTATTTTCAAAATGGGCCCCGATGACCACAAACGTATCAATGCCCGTATCAACCTCAATACCCAGTTCAACGATTACATCAGCTTAAGCTCCCGCGTTGCCTATACCCGGTCCAGCACTTTATCGCCTGGTGGCTCAGCCAATGGCGACTATGGACTGATCTATGGTCTGTATCAAACCCGTACCTTATACCCGGTGTTCCTGCCTAAGAATGATGGTTCCACCGCTGGTAGCTACGACGAAACCAAATATGCGCAGGGAGGCAGTACCACTTACGCCATTCTGAATGAAGGTGGCTATACCGATGAAAGTTCCAACCGTCTCGAAGGCGCCTTTACTTTGAAAGTAGACAAGCTGGTGAAAGGGTTTTCCGTGCGTGCCATCTACAGCCCGCGCTATATTGAAAGCAGCAACGATAATTTCAGAAGGTATATTCCTTTCTACAATAAGAATGGTACCATTGGAGGCCAGGCCAACAACCCCAACAGCATTTCAAAGAACAGGGCCACTACCTTTTACAACAACTTCCAGTTATTGGGAGATTATGATTACCAACTGGGCGATCATGGTTTTCACCTGTTGGCAGGTTATCAGTATGATGATTATAATTACAATTATGTTTCTTCTACTGCCAGCAATCTTATCTCCAATGAATTACCCTCTCTTACCTGGCCGGCCAATCCTGCCATCAATACACCTGGTGTAGGTGACAATATACAGGGATGGGCCAGGGTTTCTTATTTTGGAGAGCTCACCTATAATTTCGATAGCCGTTACTTACTGAAAGGATCACTGCGCAGGGATGCCAGTTCCATCCTTGCGCCAGGCTACCGCACCAAGTGGTATCCCGGTGTGTCACTCGGCTGGAATATGCACAGCGAAAAATGGTTTGAGAACCTGGTACCTTTTGTACAACAATTAAAGCTCCGTGCTTCCTGGGGTCGCCTCGGCAATTCCAACTCTTCCAACTTTGGCAACTATGATTATATCGCCTTGCTGAACAAAGGAGGTACTTATCCATTCAACAATGTGCTGAACAACTCCGTTTACCAGGCTGCCTATGCTTCCGAATTAAAATCATGGGAAACGCTGGAATCTTATAACCTGGGTATGGACATTGCCTTGTTCAAGAACAGGTTCACCGGTTCATTCAACTATTTTACCCGCAACAATATCGACATGCTGGTGACGCCTGCTGTACCGGCCATCTTTGGTTTGACAGCAGCACAAAGAAATGATGCCGCCATGAAATCATGGGGCTGGGAAGTAGAAGTGGGTTGGAAAGAAAAGATCAATAAGAACCTGAGCTATTTCGTAAACGCTAATATTGCGGATGCCAAAAACAAGATCACTGATCTGAAAGGCAATAAAGTATACAGCGCAGGTGTAAGGGGTACTATTGAAGGCTTGCCTGTAAATACGATTTGGGGATACAAGACAGCAGGTTATTTCCAAACAGCAGCCGAAGTGGCCGGTCATGCCAAACAAGATAACCGTGTTGGTGCAGGAGATATTAAATACGTTGACCAGAACAAAGACGGTTTCATCAATGGCGGCCGCAATACGGAAGCTGATCATGGCGACCTGGTGAATCTCGGTGAAACGACACCGCATTATACATTTGGTTTCAACTTCGGTTTTGAATACAAAGGGTTTGATTTCTCTGCTTTCTTCCAGGGAGTTGGTCAACGCAAAATGCTCATCTATTCTTTGGCTGCGCTGCCTTATGGCGAAAGCTGGCGCCAGGCATGGAAGATCAACAACGACTACTGGACACCCGAAAACCCCAATGCCATGTTCCCCCGTTTGTACCTGGGTGGCACCCACAATACAGTTGTATCCGATTTCTGGGTACAGGATGCCTGGTACGTGCGCCTGAAGAACGTGCAATTGGGCTATACCCTGCCTGAAAAGCTTACCCAAAAAGCAGGTATTTCCAAGTTGAGGGTTTATTTCACCGGCCAGGACTTGTGGGAGAAAACAGGTATGTGGTATAAATACTATGACCCTGAACAACCCAACAACTCTTCTTTCGATTATCCATTTTTCAGGTCCTATGCTGCAGGCCTCAACATTACCTTCTAATTGCACACTGTAAAAACTAGAACATGACTACTCTTAATTTTAATATACGCCGGCTTTCTGTGGGAGCACTTTGTTTGCTGGCACTCACCAATTGCAATAAAAACTGGACCAGTCGCCCGAAACAGCGCTGTCGGATGCCAACTTTTGGAAAACACCGGCCGACCTAAAGCTGGCTGCCAACTATTTTTATACCTTTTTACCGGGCAATACGATTATGACCACCGACAACTGGACGGCTGATGCGTATGCCACCGGTCCCAATACCACCAGCGATGGGTCAAGGTTGGCCCCGGCCAGCGATGGCACCTGGAATGACACCTATCGGGTGATCAGGGCCTGCAACAACCTGATCGAGAAGTCTTCCATGACGCAGGGAGATGAGAAGGCCATTAATGCGTTCCGTGGAGAAGCCCGTTTCTTCCGCGCCTGGAATTACTTTGAACTGGTAAAGCGGTTTGGAAATGTACCCTTGATATTGCGCACTTTCAAGTTGGAAGATTCTCTCATCAATGCACCCCGTGCCCCCGCGAAGTAGTGATCGATTCGATCTATAAAGACCTTGATTGGGCTGTTGCCAACCTGGAACAAATAGATGCTCAGGCTGCGGCTGACTATGGCCGGGTTACCATTACTGCCGCCCAGGCTTTGAAAGCCAAGGTGGCTTTGTTTGAAGGCACCCGCCAGAAGTTTCACAATTATGGAACACCCTCCAAGCACTTACAGATTGCTGTTGATGCCAGCAAGGCAGTAATAGACGGCGGCAAACACGCGCTGTATAAATTCAATAAAGTGACCGTTCCGGATAGCAGTTATTATAACCTGTTCCAAATGGCTGCTGATGGCAAAACCAATAAAGAAGCCATCCTGGTACGCTTATATGGCGCTGATCTTACCAACAGGATCTCTGTACATAATATTGCCCGTAGTCTGGAGCAGGGTGGTACTACGCCTACGCGCAACCTGGTGGACGCCTACCTGTACAAGGACGGACTGCCCTTTAATAAAAGCGTGCATGATTCCACTACACCATCCAAACAAATACGTACCCTTAGCCAGTTCTCCAACAGGGACTTCCGGATGGGGCAAACGATCTTTAACCGGACCTCGTTTTTCCTGACTGGTAATTATAATCCCACTTACCTGTTTAGTCCCTCCGGTTACAAGACCATGAAATACTTTAATCAAGTGGATTGGCAGAACCAGGCAGGGTTTGCGGACTTCCAGATCATTCGTTATGCAGAGGTACTGTTGACCTATGCCGAAGCGCTGTATGAATTGAATGGCGCCATTACTGATGCCGACTTAGATAAGTCTATCAATCTGACAAGAGCCAGGGCTGGTTTGCCCAAATTGACCAATGCCTTTGCTACGGCCAATACGCTCGACCTGCGTGAAGAGATCAGGAGAGAAAGAAGGGTGGAGCTGGCTTTTGAAGGCAATCGTTATTGGGACATCATGCGTTGGAAAACAGCCGAAATTGAATTGCCTAATGACATCGTGGGCGCCAAACATATTCAGGCCGAATATGGTAACCTGCCGGCTAATACTACACTAACCGCCGATGGTTTTGTGATCGTGCAAAAAGCAGCCAATAGAAAATTCGAGCCGGCAAGAGACTACCTGTTCCCGCTGCCTACACAGCAGCTTGCATTGCAACCGGCTTTGACGCAAAATGATAATTGGCGATAAGATTGAATACCTATGTAAAAAACACCACGTTCCCTTATTTAAAAGGTGCCTGTTCTGACGGAGAACAGGTACCTTTAACGTTAAACCCTGTTGTCCATATACCCTTTGTCTATGCGTAGAACAATCCTTTCCACCCTGCTCTTATTGATCTTCATCATTAGTCATGCTCAGGAGGCCCGCAACCTCCTGCAAAAGATAGCTACACCCCAACAGGTGAAGGCCAGCCTGGTTGACAAAGCCAACTGGATCAAATACCCGGCTTATGACAATAGGAGCGGCTGGGATGCATTGACCGGTACTTTGAAAGCCGCGTTGATCAAAGAAGGAGAGGGGGTGCTTACCTATTCCTGGAAAGTAGTAACCGCCACCGATTACCTCGAATATGAGCGCAGCGGCAGCCGCCTGGCCATGGAAAATCCCTTTGGCGCTAACAATACCGCCCTTAGCCGCCTGGTGTTGGCCGAACTGGCCGAAGGTAAGGGGCGTTTTCTGGACCAGATCATTAATGGCGTATGGCAGGCCTGCGAAATGTCGTCCTGGGTATTATCCGCCCACCAGGTAGTACAACGATCAAAACGTACATTGCCCGACTACCGCGAGCAGATCATCGACCTCACTTCCGGCGATATGGGTGCTTTCCTTTCCTGGACCTGGTACTTTTTCAAAAACAATTTGATAAGGTAGATCCTATCATTTCCCTCCGGCTACGTACTACCATTCAGCAACGTATCCTGGAACCCTATATGACCCGCAGCGATTACTGGTGGCAGGCATTGAACAACAGGCCCAACCAGTTGGTCAATAACTGGAACCCCTGGTGCAATTCCAATGTATTGATCTGTTTCCTCTTGCTGGAAGACGATAAGGACAAACTGGCTACCGCCGTTTACCGTACCATGCAAAGCACCGATCAGTTCATGAACTATGTAAAAGAAGATGGTGCTTGTGAGGAAGGCCCTTCCTATTGGGGCCATGCTGCAGGTAAATTGTACGATTACTTACAATTGCTAAGCAATGCCAGCAATGGCCGCCTTAGCATTTTTGATAAACCCATGATCAGGAATATGGGCGAATACATTGCCCGTAGCTATGTGGGCAATGGCTGGGTAGTAAATTTTGCCGACGCCTCGGCAAAGGGTGGGGGCGAACCCGGTCTCATTTACCGTTATGGTAAGGCTGTAGCCAGTACTGATATGAAGGCCTTTGCGGCTTACCTGCTGCAGGCTGCCAATGGGAAAATGGACATCAATGCCGGGCGCGACTTTTTCCGCACCATGGAAAACCTGGCTTCCTACAAAGAGCTGCAAGCAGCCTCGCCGGCGCTGCCAACTGCTTCCTATTCCTGGTATCCGCAAACAGAGTTCTGCTATATGAAAACCAGCAGGGCTTTTTCTTTGCCGCCAAAGGAGGTCACAACAACGAAAGCCATAACCACAATGATGTAGGCACTTTCTCTTTGTACATAGATCAAACCCCTGTACTGATTGATGCCGGTGTGGGCACCTATACACGCCAAACTTTCAGCAGCGAGCGCTACACCATCTGGACCATGCAGAGCAATTACCACAACCTGCCTTTGATCAATGGAGTACCCCAGCAATTTGGCGCCCGGTACCGGTCGGCCAATGTATTATTCGATCCCAAAAGAACCAGTTCAGCCTTAATATTGCCAATGCTTATAAAGAGGCTGCCGTAAAAGTTATGTGCGCAATTATTCTTTATCCGCCAATGCACTGACCATAGAGGATGTGTTTGAGCTTACATCTATCAAAGCGGCCAACCGCGTGCATTTTATGACCTGGGCCAAACCCCAGCTCCCAACACCCGGTACCGTGTTGCTTGAGAAAGAGGGAGTACCTGTAAAATGCAGTATGACCCCACTGTGTTCGATGTCAGCATAGATACCATTCCACAAACAGATCAACGTTTATCGAAAGTTTGGGGCGATGCTATATACCGCCTGGTGCTCACTGCTAAAAAGACTCCTCTGAAAGGACGCTATAAATGGATCATCACTAAAAACCCATCCAAATAAGTTTAACCATGAAAGGAACATTGTTGTTAACCGGGCTGATCTCGCTGTGTTTGTTAAGTTTTAATAAAGGTGGCAATGATGCCCCTTTCATCAATGACAATTTTACTTATGCAGGCAAGCAACTGAAGAATATGCTGAAAGAAACCGGTCCTGCTAAAAATGCTTTTCCCCGCTCTATCAACGCCGGCGGCAAACTGGTAACCACCAATATGTATGATTGGACACCGGGCTTTTTCCCGGGTAGCCTCTGGTATACCTTTGAGTACAGCAAAGACCCTGCATTGAAAACGGCTGCTTTACATTGGACGGAGCAACTGGAACCACTAAAAACATTTACCGAACATCACGACCTGGGGTTCATGATGTACTGTAGCTATGGCAATGCTTACCGCCTTACCGGCAATAAAAAGTATAAAGATATCCTGGTACAATCCGCCCATTCCTTAAGCACCCGGTTCAATCCCGTAACCGGTACCATCAAATCCTGGAACCGCTTCAAGTCCTGGCATGGTGAAAAGACGTACAATTTTCCCGTAATCATCGACAATATGATGAACCTGGAGCTGCTGTTCTTTGCCTCCAGGGCGAGTGGAGACACCTCCTTCCGCCATATAGCCGTAACACATGCCCTGAATACCCTGAAAAACCAGGTACGCAAGGACTACGGCTCCTATCATGTTGTTTGTTATGATACCATTAACGGACAGGTAGCGGGCAGGGAAACGGCGCAGGGTTATGCCGACAATTCTACCTGGGCAAGAGGCCAGGCCTGGGGTATTTATGGTTTCACCATGGTGTACCGCGAAACCAGGGACCCTCGCTTCCTGCAAACTGCACAGGGGATGGCCGATTTCTTTATTCATCATAAGAACCTGCCTGCTGATAAAATACCTTATTGGGATTTCAATGTCCAGGAAGCGGGCTTTCAGCCTGGTGTAAGGTCCAATGCCAATAAAGTACCTGACAAGTACCGCGATGCTTCGGCAGCCGCCATTGTAGCTTCGGCCCTGATGGAATTGAGCACTTATGCCGGTACAAAAGGTCCGGAATACCGCAAAGTGGCTGTTGAAATGCTGCATTCACTCGCCAGCCCTGCCTATCGGGCGCCTGTAGGCAACAATGGCAATTTCCTCCTCATGCAAAGCGTGGGAAGTATACCGCATAATTTTGAGATCAATGTGCCCCTCGTATATGCCGATTATTATTTCCTGGAAGGCTTGCACCGGTATGATTTGCTGCTGAAAGGAAAGAAACTTTTTAGTTAGAATACAGCTAAGGGTGAACGGTTAGTGTGGCGCATGCTACGCTAACCTTCGCTCTATTTTTTTATGATCCAAGGTTCGTTGACACAGCCACTGTTCTACATGCATCGTTCACCACTGACCTTGCCCACCTCTCACGTTTCACGGCTGCTCCCAAAGGCTCGCAGCATGCCTTAAAACGGTATCCCCAAATTCACATACGATTGTATTTTCCGCGTCTGATCGCAATACATGGCACTTATTTCAAGCGGCCCTAAAGCAAAGTTATAAGAGAAGGTTACCGCATAACCTGAAAAGAAGTCACGTACCAAAAAGAAACTGCTGTTCTCCACAAAATTATTGAACAGCACATTGGCCCGGCCCGTTAAGTAAGTGTTGTTGAATACCTGCACCCGCATACCTCCCATCAATGCTGCTGTGCTCGTGGCATATTCGGCCCCTTCCGGCAGGCCTGCAAAAGTGATCTGGTTGCGGAAAGTTTTAACCAGCCCACCAATCACATTTTCATTCAATATATTATCTGTATAATTAAAGTTGGCCCCACCTTGTAACTGTACCAGGATGGTAGTGCGTTTACTCAAAGGAGTAAAACCTTCCAGGTTAAGGCTCGAACGGTAAAAACTATTATCACTCACGGGAATAAGGTCAGGAGGTATTTGTGTTCCGTTTTGATAGAACCGGACACGTGAGTTTTGTGGTGCTATCCAGCCTGCTTCTACATCCAGTTTGAAACCCCGCTTGGGGAAAATGCTTTTATCCAGCGAATTGTGCGATAGGTATACAAAGGGGCTAAAGAATTTTTTACTTCCCTTGAACTCAACTGCCGAGGATATCTTGGGGCTGTATTTCACCCATTCAAACCGGCTTCCCGCACCTACAGTAAATTGCCGTTTGGCCGAAAACTGCAGCTTGCCGCCAAGCTTAAAGAAGTTGAGGTTGTACAAGCCATCCTGTTTGGATTCCGTATACGTACCAATATCAAAATTGTCATACTGCGTTTCAAAGATCATGGCCACATTCTTGAGCCTGCCCAGGTATTGCAGGTGTTCGCCCCGGATGCGAAAGGTTTCACCGATATTGATCGATAGCAGGCTCCGGGAGTTGGTAAGAAAGAAATTACGGGCTGTAATATTGGTAATGAGCCCTACTCCTGTAAAGCGGTTGTAATGCAAGCCCAGTTTGGCAAAGGTGAGCGGATATTCCGTGACATCAAATATGATCTTGCTGCTGCCATCCGCCTGTTGTTCCAGGGAATAAGTAACCCGGCTATAGTACCTGGTACCATAGGCCTGGCGCACCATATTGGCCAGCTTGCGGGCCGTATAAAATTGATGCGTCTCGAAGTTCATCGTATGGATGAAAAACTCGGCAGAAGTCCTGTCTACCCCCTTCACTTCATAGGAAGAAATCACCACACCATGCACCTTTGGAAGGCGGTTTACTCTGGGCGGTACGGGGCCATACTGCGCATTCAGGCTATCGGCCAGGTGTTTGAAGCGGGGATATAGTTTACGGCCCTCTTTGATACCCAGTTCCATCAACTCTTTGGAGTCCCCAAAACTGCCCATGCTGAATTTTTCCATGTTAAAGGGCACATAGATATCACATTGCGCCACTTCTTTTTATTGTCCTCTGCTTCCCGGAAAAAGCTACCTGCAGCAGTATCTGTAAGGCATTGCGTACCTTTTCCGAGGGCATTAATCCGGTGGCCACATTACTGCCGATCACAAAATCAGCCCCCATTTCTTTCACGTCCTTCACCGGAAAATTGCGCACCAGACCCCCATCGATCAGCTTTTTACCCTTGTATTCTACCGCTGTAAATACCGAAGGGATGGCCATACTGGAGCGCACCGCGCTGATGATCTCACCATCCTTCATCACCACTGCTTCGCCCGTGCCCACATCCGTACCGATGCAGCGAAAGGGGATGCTGAACCTGGAAAAATCCTTTTCATTGTATACTGGAAAGAATAACTCGGAAAACTTTAACCATAATTCCTGCCCTTGCAATACCCCACTGGGCAGGCGAAACCGGTGATTCACCCAGGGAAGCTCAATCACGTATTTGCTATACTCCTCTTTTTCTTCCATGAAAATGCTGCGCAGGGAAGATTGGTTGCTAAGCAGCAAGTCCCAGTCAATAGCGCGGGCGATCCTTTCAATCGAATCGGCTGAATAACCTACCGCATACAGGCTGCCGATGATACTGCCCATGCTGGTACCAGTAATATAATCCACCTGCAGACCTGCAGAGTCAAGCGCTTTGAGAATACCAATATGGGCCAGGCCCTTGGCGCCACCGCCACTAAGCGTAACGCCAATCTTCGGGCGTGCGGCTGGGGTGGGCTGTGCACGGGAAAAAAAGTGAGATCAGTAAAAGGATACAGGCAATACTGTATTTCATTGACGCGTGGGTTAGAGTGTAATTTACAATTTACAGCTGCTACTATTACAAAATAAAAGCCGTTCCGTTTAAATGGAACAGCTTTGTTTCAAGAAAATGTTAAAATGCCTGGGAGAAGGCCATTAGGTATAAAGGCCAACAGGCACTGGGAGGGAATATGCTGCGGTCGCGGAAGGACTACAAGACATCTGGTGCCTCCCTCGTTGCCTCGATGCCTCTACGTCTTCCCAAAGCCTAAAAAGGTGGGCTTGCCCTGTTGTGCGGCCTGCAGGGTGCCCACCTTAAAGAGTGCCAAACTTGACGGATCCGGACAGCCAGCATTATTTTTCCGGCCTTCCCGCCCAAACCTGTCAGGTTCTATAGTCTATCAGCTTGTTCAATCAAAGTATCTCCATAGCCTAAACATCTCTATACCTCATAATCCGTGCAATCCATAAAAATCAGTGTAATCTGCGATTCCTTAGCCCTTCGGTATCTTCAATTTAGCCCCCACGTGAATGAGGTCGGGATTTTTGATCTGGTCTTTATTGGCCTCAAAGATATCCTTCCAGCTTACCCCGAACTTCTTACCTATTTTGGTCAGGTTGTCGCCGGCTACCACTACATATTCTTCCGATGCCGCACTGGCCGATACTGTAATATTCAATACAAGGTCCGAAGCACGGTAATCCGGATCTATTTTATTGTAGATATTCCACAACTGATCTTTTACTGCATTGGTAGGCGCTTCACCATCTACATACAACACATTGTCCTGTTCCCGCACCTGCAGGTTCGTTACGCCCGATCCCTTGGCCGCATCTACCAGTTCTTTGTATTTGTCTTGTAATGCCATGACTTGGTTCCTCCATTGATTATTTAATGGTTAGTTTATTCTCGATCTTCTTGGGTTTTAAGGCATGCAACAGGGGCATCAGCGTAGGTAATTGCGTTTTTTTGATCTCACCGGTAAGTGTCACTACGCCATCCTTAACATCTGCTTTTACACCGTTATACGCTTTGATCACATCCGCCACCGCTTTATTGAGCGTTTCATCTGGCGAAATAACCACGGGCTCCGGCGTTACTGGGGCAGGTGCTACCGTAATATTGTTGATGACCTGTTTTACGCCTGGAATGGTTTTGATGGCCGATTCATAAGCTACTTTGGCTGTTTCATCAGTAGCTTCCCAGTCAAGGTTACTACCCCATCTTTTACCGAAGCAGTAGCGGTACCCAGGCCGGTGATTGTTTTTGCTTTATCGGCTATGACCAGTTGCAGGTCACTGTCTTTTACCTTGCCTTTACAGGAATAAAACATTACCCCGCTTACGGCTATCAACAGGGAAAGCAGCGTAAGCCTCATTGGAATTGTTTTCATCATTTTATAGCTGGTTTTATGAAAATAAAGGACCATGCTACGGATGGAGTGGGGAGTGCAGGGCAAAATATACCTGCTTACGCAGATAAGGGTGCTATCCACGGAATAGTGTAATGGGGAATGATTATAACAGTGGCTGGGCTACTGAGATTCCAGGTCAATAATGCTTTCAAATACTTTTTCGTACTGAGCACCCGTTTCTTTAAGACTGTCTGCAACAGATTTGTATTCGCGTTCTGTTGCCAGGAACTTATTCTTATCCGAAAATACATCGGGCGATGCCAACATAGCTTCAATTCGCCCTTCCGTGTTGTTAAGGTAGTTATTTTTCTTCCAGTTCTTTAAAAAGCCGTTGCTTTTTTGAAGCTCCTTTTTAACCTCTTTGTTAACAGGCTCCTGTTTGACAGGCACAGGTGGAGGGGGAGCCACCGGTGCAGACTGCGATTTCGGCTTATCTTCAGCTTTTTTATCTTTCATGTCTGACGTCTGACTTTTCACGCCTCCCTTCTGTATTTTGTCTTCTGAATTTTGTGTTCTTTTTCTTCTTCCTGCTTCTTCTTCATCCGCTCTTTCCATTCTACCCATTCCTCATAACCGCCATCAAAATCCTTGATCTCATAATTGTCGATCTCCCAGATCTTATTGGCTACTTTAGAAATGAAATAACGGTCGTGACTTACCAGGATCAGGCTGCCTTCATATTTATTCAAGGCTTCGATCAATAAGTCTACTGTATGCATGTCCAGGTGGTTCGTAGGCTCATCCAGCATCAGGAAATTAGCTTTGCTGATGATCGTTTTAGCCAACGCCACCCTGGCTTTTCTCCTCCACTCAATACCTTGATCTTTTTATCGGCATCATCACCACTGAATAGGAAACAACCCAATATCGTGCGCAATTCCAGTTCAGTTTTCTGACTGCCTGCATTTTTCATTTCATCCAGTATCGTATCGTTGATATTGAGCGCTTCCAACTGGTGCTGGGCATAGAAACTCTCATCCACATTATGACCCCAACGCCGTTCACCGGTAAATGATTCTACTCCGGCTATAATACGCAACACAGTGGATTTACCTTTACCGTTGGCTCCGATCAAAGCGATCTTATCCCCGCGGTTGATCTCGGCGCCCGTATTTTCGATGATCTTATTCGTACCAAAACTCTTACCCAGGTGTTTTAACTCACACAATACCTTGCCAGGTGTTTTGTCGACCTGGAAATTGATCCGCAAACTAGGACGTTCAATGCCGATATCTTCCAGCCTGTCCAGTTTATCCAGGCGCTTCATTGCACTTTGTGCAGCTGCCGCTTTGGAGGCCTTGGCTTTAAAGCGCTCAATAAACCTTTCCTGCTGCCGTATATAGTCCTGTTGGTTCTCAAAAGCCCGTTGCATCAGTTCCAGCCTTTGTTCCTTCTCCGTTTCGTAGAAGGCATAGTTGCCATTGTAAATATGCAACTTGCGCTGGTACAGCTCAATGATCTTCGTCACCATCCGGTTCAGAAAGTATTTATCGTGGCTGATGATCACCACCGATCCCTGGTAATGCGTCAGGTATTTTTCCAGCCATTCAATAGAAGGAAGGTCAAGGTGGTTCGTAGGCTCATCCAATAACAGCAGGTCGGGTGCCTGCAGGATCATTTTGGCCAGCAATACCCGCATACGCCAGCCACCACTGAATTCTTTATAAGGACGTCCCAGATCGGCATTGGCAAACCCAAGGCCCTGTAGTATTTCTTCTGTTTTGTGGTGGATATTATAGCCGCCCAGCGTTTCCAGCTCGTGCAGCATATCCGTATACTTGTGCAGCAGGTCCTCGTCCCCCGTTTTTTCCAGCTCTTTACCCACCTCCTCAATTTCTACTTCCAACTGGCGCACCCGTTCAAAAGCGCCCAGCGCTACTTCCAGTATACTATCATTGGTATCAAAGCTCAGCAGGTCCTGGTGCAGGTAGCCAATCGAAGTGCCACGGCTCCGTTCTACCGTACCCCTGAAGGCAGGTATTCGCCTACCAGCAGCTTCAATAAAGTTGATTTACCCGTTCCATTGTAACCGATCAATCCAATCCTTTCATTCGGCTGAATATGCCAGGTTGCATCTTCCACAATGGCCCGCGCACCAAACTCAAAGGTCATATTCGTAAATCCTGCTAACATATATGGTTGTATTTCTTAATTCTATAATTCAACTTAGAATAGTCCGAAAGTCAGTAAAGTCCGAAAGTCGGTAACCAATGTAGTCGTTCACCAGCCGTTTTTCTTCCCGTCTTTCCGTCTTTCCGTCTTCCCGTCTTCCCGTCTTCCCGTCTTCCCGTCTTCCCGTCTTCCCGTCTTCCCGTCTTCCCGTCTTCCCGTCTTCCCGTCTTCCCGTCTTCCCGTCCGGAAACCCCGCAAGTTACGCATTATCATGGAAATCCGGGACTCGAAAATGCTATTCCGGCATCCCGTATAGGTTAAATCTTTTAACTTTGCCCAAACTTTTTCACCGGGAGCCATAACTGTCTGGAAATGCCCTCCCTGGTGAACCCGGCAGGACCCTATAAATAAAATGCAGACTGATGAAAAAATTGATCATAGGCCTGGTAATACTGGCTATTGTAGGCCTGATTGCCTGGAAATGGCTGGCTGGTAAAGATGAAACGCCTCGTGAAAAACAAAAACCTGTGGCTATTGCCGAAAATACCGGCCCTTTCAACCAGTCTTATGCGGTATTATTGGCCGCCTATTACAGTGTAAAAGACGCCCTGGTAGCCAGTGATACGGCTAAGGCATCGGCAGCTGCCCACAACCTGGTGGTAGCCTCTGATGGGTTGAAAGTGAATGAAATACAGGGCGATTCTACCGGCATGATCAAAGAAACCGCTAAAAGTTATACCGCCAATATCAGCACCACTGCCAAGGTACTGGCCAATAGTAAAACACTGGACGACAAACGCAAGCAATTTGAAATGATTGCCGATGCCGTGTGGAGCCTGACCCGTACAGTGAAATACAGTGGACAAAAAGTATACTGGCAATATTGCCCCATGGCTTTCAATGACAAAGGCGCTTATTGGATGAGTAATGATACAGTGATCCTGAATCCCTATTTTGGCGATGAGATGTTGCATTGCGGAAGCGTGGAAGACTCGCTGGATTATTCAAAGAAGTAAAAGATAATAGGCGAGCCGCTCCCGCATGGCAGAGAAGTGCTGCCCACTGGCATTGGCAGTATGGCAGAGCAGCCCACCTTCCTGGCCGCAATTGATATGAAGCACTGCGCCACCACCATACTTATCCTGCTATTCATTTTTCCTGCGCTGGCGCAGCCCAAATACACATTAAGCGGGTATATCAGGGATTCCCTCTCCGGCGAATCACTTATTGGCGCCACCATAGCTGTGAATGGTCAGGGCAAAAGCATCAGCAGCAACCAGTATGGGTTTTATTCCATCACCCTTCCCCAGGCCACCTATACCATCTATGCTTCCTTTGCCGGCTACCAGCCCATACAAATGACCCTGGCATTGGACAAAAACCTTGTCTTCAATTTCCATCTCTTACAACGCTCTTTGTTAGAGGAAGTAGTTGTATCCTCCCGCCGACGTGATGGCAATGTGCAAAATGCCCAGATGGGTAAGATCGACCTGTCCATCAACCAGGTAAAAGCAGTGCCCGTATTGTTGGGCGAGGTTGACCTGCTCAAAACATTACAATTGATGCCCGGTGTACGCAACGCGGGTGAAGGCAATACCGGATTGTATGTACGTGGGGTGGTCCTGATCAAAACCTCATCCTGCTCGATGATGCCATTGTATACAATACCGGTCACCTCTTTGGCTTTTTCTCCATCTTCAATTCCGATGCTATTAAGAACATATCCCTTATCAAGGGTGGAATGCCGGCACAATATGGCGGTCGATTGTCTTCTGTTCTGGACATTGCTATGAAGGAGGGCAATATGAAAAAGTTTGAAGTAGAGGGTGGGATAGGGGCTATTGCCTCCCGCTTATCGGTACAAGGGCCCATTAAAAAGACAAAGCTTCCTTTATCATCTCCGCCCGCCGTACCTATATTGACCTGCTCGTAAAACCATTTATCCGGAAAGACAATTCCTTTTACGGCTCCGGATATTATTTCTACGATGTGAACATGAAGGTGAATTATAAATTCTCGGAGAAAGACAGGCTTTACCTCAGCGGTTATTTTGGTCGTGATGTATTTGATTTCCGCAACGCACAACGCTCTTTCAATGCCCGCATCCCCTGGGGCAATACCACCGCCACCTTGCGGTGGAACCATGTATTTAACCGGAAACTATTTGCCAATACCACCCTCGTATACAACGATTATGCTTTTTCATTTGGCGCTTCGCAAAATGATTTCTCCCTCAAATTATCATCCGGTATCCGTGATGTAAATGCCAAGGTCGATATCGATTATTATCCCGATCCCCGGCATAAACTGCGCTTTGGCGGTATGTATACTTATCACAGTTTTACCCCCAATGTATTGAGCGGCAACCAGGGCAGCACCACTTTTGAACCCAACAATGAAAGCAAAAAGTATGCATTGGAATCGGGCATCTATATCCAGGATGATTGGGAATTGAGCCAACGAATTAAGGTCCATGCCGGCCTTCGTTTCAGCAGCTTTACCCAGGTAGGACCCTATACCATTTTTCAAAGAGATGCCAATGGCAATAAACTAGACAGTACCCTATATAGCCGCGGCAGCCGGGTGAAAACCTATGGTGCCCTGGAACCCCGCTTTACCATGCGTTATACATTGGATGATGCTACTTCCCTCAAAGCGGCTGTTACCCGCAATAGCCAATACATCCACCTGGTGAGCAATGCGGGCTCTACCTTGCCTACCGATCTATGGGTGCCCAGTACTTACCGCGTAAAACCACAGATCAGTTGGTTGTATGCTGCTGGTATCTTTAAGAACTTTAAGGACAATATGTTTGAAACGTCCATCGAGCTCTATTACAAAAGCATGGCCAACCAGATCGAGTACCGCGAAGGTTATACCCCTTCTTTGAAAGATCCCGAAGAAGAGTTTGTGTTTGGCAAAGGGTGGAGTTATGGCGCCGAATTTTTTGTGAATAAGCAGAAGGGCAAGCTCACGGGTTGGATAGGATATACCTTATCCTGGACCTGGCGTAAGTTCGATGGCATTAATGGGGAGAGAAATACCCCGCTAAGTACGATCGCCGCCATGATATGTCCGTGGTGGCCATGTATGAGATTGATAAAAATGGCAGATCTCCGGCCTCTTTGTATATGGTACCGGCAATGCCACTACCTTACCCGAAAGGTTTTATGTGATAGGTGGCGTGCTTACTCAGGAATACAGTAAGGTTAATCAGTATCGCCTCGAAGCCTATCACCGTGCTGATGTATCTGTAACCCTTACACCCCGTCAAAAGCCTGGTCAAAAATGGCAGCAAAACTGGGTCTTCAGCATCTACAATATGTACAGCCGCCTCAATCCTTATTTCATTTACTTCGACCAAACCGGCAGCCCCTACGATGGAACCCTTAAAGTAGAATCACGCCAGGTTTCCCTCTTTCCCATCATTCCTGCGGTTACATGGAACTTCAAGTTTTAGTAAGAGTTAGAACAGGGCTTTTAAGGAAGCTGATTAAGTTTGAATAGTGACTCTTTGTGTGCCTTTACTAATCCTGCTTCTCAATTTCTTTTTCAAACCACTCCAAATAACCATCAATTTGCGATACCAGGAAATAGGGTAGGCTCAAGAGAAAGTATTGCTTTTGCGCTGGTGTTGTTATGGGAGTAATATCAATTTCGCCGGCATAAAAGCGAACGGCCATTTGGTGTGGCGTCGTATCCATGTATAAATGCAATGATCTTAGTCGTCCCTCTGTACCCGATTTTACCTCGATGGGAATCAGTTTGCTGTCGTATTGGTACAGGTAATCAATTTCAGCTGTAGCGCCTGCTTTCTCCCTGACCCAAAAGTTAATACCATGTAACGCGCTGAATTGCTTGGCCAATAATTCTTGCCCAACAATATGTTCAATCATAGTTCCCTGATAAATGCTACTAAGGTCTGCAATACCCAATATCTCTTTTTGTATCCCCACGATATAGTTCAGCATTCCGGTATCCAGCACATGCAGGCGGGGTGATTTGCTAAGGTCTGGTTGAATTGGAAGCGTAGGACTGGTTTGAGGATAAATGAGGTGGATCAACAAGGCCTTTTCCAGCGCTCGTAAGGCTTCTCCCATCTCTCTCGACTTATAGTTTGAATTTCCAAATCCCTGGAATTTGATGCGCTTTCCTGCTTCACCAAAACTCGATCGGATAGCATGGCGGATATAATTTGCCTGAACCGGATTGGCTGCATACTTTTCGACATCATCGATATAAGAAACAAGAAGTGATTCGTATACAGAACTCAATTCAGAAAGATCCTTTTGGTCCGCATAAGTAGCCACAATTTCAGGCATGCCTCCAATCAGGCAATAAGTCCTGAATAATTGCATCAATTTGTCTTTGGCGTATCCTAGTAAAGGAACCTCCTTCAGTTTCTCTAAAGTGGCAGTTTCCCCATAGCTCCCAAAAACTCAACAAAGGAGGCGGGATGTATCACCAGGTACTCTACCCTTCCTACAGGGAAACTGATATCTGGATCGAAAAGGCTTTCCAACATAGAACCTGCTGCTATCACAGAAATCTCCGGGGCTTCCTCATAAAAATAGCGCAACTGCTGCGTCGCTTCAGGGGCTTCCTGGATTTCATCAATAAAGATCAGTGTGTTTGAACGCTCCGAAAGTGTAAGATTCTTGAGAAAAAATAAAGCCTGTAGAAGCGTATCAAAATTGACAAACTCCTGAAATGGTTTTTTATCCTGGGGAAGTTCCAGGTTAAGATAGAGGAATTGTTTAAACTGCTTACCAAACCGTCTGCCGACAGTTGTCTTGCCAACCTGCCTTGCGCCTCTGATAATCAAAGGTTTGCGGTTCTTTTTCCTTTGCCATTTGGCTAGTTCGTTTTCAATGCTCCGGTCAAACATGTAACAAAATTAGGGCATTTTTAGAGCTTTCATGTTACAAAATAGGGGTTATTTGTGGCCTATTTTGTATCAAAATGGGGGTTATGGGGAGTCGTCAGCTGGAATTCTGACAGGATTCCCATCATTCCCACCGTGACCTGGAACTTCAAGTTTTAGTATTAACACGAATAGCGCTCTTGACCTTCTCAATATAGCCTGACAGCGTCATCTTAAACTGTTTTTGAAAGTTGCGTCTCAGCTGGGCCGAAGACCGGTAGCCCACTGCTCTTGCCAATTCATTGATCCTGAAATTGCCGGCGTTGATCAACTCGGCTGCTTTTTTTAGCCTGGCCAAATTAATAACATCATTGGGCGAACCGCCCGATAGGGATTTTATATTGCGGTACAAGGTAGATCGGCTCATATTCATCATTGCAGCAATTCTTTGTACATCCAGATCCGGCTGGTGCAGATTATTGAGGATCATATCCGTTAATTGCTCACCAAAGGTTTCCTCCAATTTGGTTGGCACGATGCCATTGACAGGCGCAATGGAAGGCCTGGTAAAACTCTCTTTTAACTTAAGACGGTTTTCCAGTAAGTTATCAATTTGTACATACAGATGGTCTAATGAAAACGGCTTTTCAATATAGGCATCTGCGCCTGTTTTAAGTCCTTGTATCTTCGATTGTAAGGTGTTTTTCCCGTTAGTAAAATAACGGGAATATGACTTAATTCAGAGGCTGTTTTAATTTTTACACAAAGTTCAAACCCATCCATTTCGGGCATCATCACATCGCTTACTACCAGTTGTACAAATTCATACGCCAAGATCGTAAGCGCTTCATGTCCGTCCCTGGCGGTGTAAATATTGTATTTCTTTTTTAGATCGGTAGACAAATAGTCCAGCAAGTCTTCACTGTCATCTACCAGTAAGACCACGGGTTTGGCCGTCTTCGGAAACGGATCCATTTCTTTCATTAGGATGGGTATTGATTATGAAATATACGAAGTAGTCGTATAGTAATATAAGCAATAATTTATCCATTAGCGACCGGATACTTTACCATTGGAAACCGAGTAGGGCAGATCAGCTTGTCTCAATTTCAATGATGTATCCGGATGGCTTTTCATTTGGAATGTCAGTGTACCACCATTAATAATGTCCTGATAAGTAATAAATGTCTTTGCGTACTTCTTGTTGTTCAGCTTCGCACCATGCGTATAAACGTTTGCCGCTGTATTGTTTTTAGCCTGAATGATGAATTTCTTTCCATTCTCAAGCGTGATGGTGATCTTTTCAAATAGCGGACTGCCTAAAACATATTCATTGGTGCCCGGGCAAACGCTGTAAATTCCCAATGCGCTTAATACAAACCAGGAGGATGTTTGCCCCTGGTCCTCATCACCGGGATAGCCGTCTTCGCTTGCATTGTATAGCCGCTGCATCACCTCTCTTGCATGGAACTGTGTTTTCCAGGGCTGGCTTCCATAATTGTATAAATATACCATATGCTGTATGGGCTGATTGCCGTGCGCATACTGCCCCATATTGGCCATCACCATTTCTGTCATTTCATGAATCATACCGCCATAAGTACCCACTTTTACATTGTTCGGTACTGAAAACACCGAGTCTAGTTTGCTACAAAATGCCGCATCACCGCCCAATAGTTTTTAAGCCCTTGATATCATGAAATACCGACCACAACCAATGCCATCCATTGCCTTCCGTAAAGGGCCCGCCCCATTCAACCGGATCAAAGTTTTTTACCCAGCCACCGTTTACATCCTTTCCGCGCATGAATCCTGTTGAAGCATCAAAAACGTTTTTATAGTTGAACATCCTTTGCCCAAATAACTCCACGTATTGCTTATTGCCCGTAGCTTTTGCCAGCGTATACCCACAAAAATCGTCATAGGCATATTCCAGGGTTTTGGCCGTAGCTTCTCTGTATTGAGGGTAGGGAACATAGCCGGCCTCATTATAGGCTTTATACCCGTCTCTGCCGTTGGCTGGCCCCCAGGGGCCTTTATTATTGGCTTCATGGTGGTAAGCCTCCAAAGCCTGTGCAGGATCAAAACTGCGTATGCCCTTGGCCCAGGCATCGGCCAGCAGGGAGATGGCGTGATTGCCAATCATACTGCCCTGCTCATTAGGAAATGACCACGACGGTAACCAACCACACTGTTTTTGCGCATCCAGCAGGGCTTGCATATATCGCCCGTGCATCGTTGGGTACAAAAGCGCGTTTAAAGGAAATTGTGCCCGGAAGGTATCCCACAGACCGGTATCGGTAAATAGATAGCCATCATGTACCTTGCCATCGTAAGGACTGAAGTAATAAGGCGTTCCATCCCGCTTAAGCTCATAAAATTTTCTGGAAAACAAGCTGGCCCTGAAGAAACAGGAATAGAAAGTAGCCTTATCTGCTTCAGAATTGCCTTCTACTACAATGCGTGACAGGTGCTGATTCCAGGTTTCCCTGGCAGCGTCCCGGGTTTCTTCAAGAGTAGCATATTGCCCCAGTTCACGGGTTACATTTAAAATTGCCTGTTCTTCACTAATGTACGAAGAGGCCACTTTTAATTGTACTGTAGCACTTTCCGCAAACTGAAGGAAGGCACCTCGACCTTTTCCTTCATCTTCCAGGCTTCCATGTCGTATCGTATTACCGGCGTTTTCCCAGGTGCCGTAAGCAGCAAAAGGCATATCAAATTCAATGACAAAGTAGTTTTTCCATCCTTGCTGAAAGCCTCTGCCATTATTGACATATCCCGTAATCCTTTTTCACTGGGGAATATTTTTACCCCACTGATGCCCGTATAGCCATCGAGCACGATATAACTTTTATGACCCTTTGGAAAGCTGAATCGTATATGAGCTCCCCTTTCAACAGGGGATAGCTCGGTACTGATGCCATTGTTGAGCCCTACTTTATAGTAATAAGGCCTGGCTACTTCATTTTCATGCTCAAAGGCCGTGGCTCTTTGATCTTCCTGCACCGTAAGCTGATCAACGACAGGCATGAAGGAAAATACAGCATAGTCATTGGACCATGAACTGCATTGATGCGCCTGTTGAAAACCACGGATCGCTTTCTTCTTGTATTGATATTTCCATCCATCTCCATTCCTGCCTGTTTGTGGGGTCCAGGTGTGCATACCAAAGGGTAGGGCAACGGTAGGGTAGGTATTCCCCCTCGTTAATTCATGACTCGAATTGGTGCCTTGTAATGTATTTACATAATCGGCAAGCGCTGTACCTTGGCACAGTGTCGATATAGTCGTCATCCATTGAATACAGAGAACCAGGAAACATTTTCTCATAACAGGAATGGTAGGGATTTAAAAACAATGATCATTGTTCAATCTGCACTTGCTGGTCTTCATCAGGAATTTGGATATTCTTTACCTTTTCAAGCGTTAACGGCCCAATAAATCTATAATTGATCGGAAAGGCCGGGTTGGTAATATCGCTGTACCAATACTCAAGATTCATGGTAATATAAGTTTTTCCAGGTACGGTTGTACTTCATCCATTCTTTTGCGGATGGAATAAGTACCTTTCTGCTGGGTAAAATTGATGGATGCATCGGGTGCAGAAAGTGTAACCGTACTATCAGTATTTAACTTCGCTATTAACTTATACTTTTTACGGTCGTAAGCTTCTTCGTCAATATTGCCGGCAAAGAAAAATACCGATTGCTCATCCACTACCCAGGCCGTACGGTAAGGCGTGGTCAAAGCGGTTTGGTTATTTTGCGGTACATCCCTATTCCAAATAAGACCTGCATTGGAATACCTGCCCGAATAATCATTGAACGGAATGACTTGCATCAGCGATTTGCTATACCATCTTCTTTGAGAAACATTGTCCCTGGAAGTCGATACTATTTTTATAGGGAGAATGTATTTGTTGATCAGATCCACCCCTTCCAACTTCAGGTCTAAGTCGAAATAACCTTGTAACGCCCCATTAGGGATAGTTGTGGTCATAGACTTAAAGGAATAATTCACTTGCGGAAGCTCCAGGAAATACAGATCACTCCTCAACCTGAACCGGTCGAAGTTCAGTTTCTCCAGCGTATCCTTGTCCAGCGCAATCGTCACCTCTATATTATCCCTGTTGCCATTGGTGCCACTGACGCCTACAGGCACTTTCAGTGTTACCATACCCCCTGGCTTTTGTATTTTGCATTTACCCGTACAACCCCACTCTTTACAAAAGACACTTCTTTTTTATACAATTCCTGTGTCCATTCTTTCTTACAGCCAAGGCCCAAAAGCAAGCCTGTTACTATATATAAATAAGACTTTTTCATGTTGATACTTTTTTAATAAGGTGTTGTCCAACCGGGGTTTTGTGTGAGCTTGCTGTTTCTTCTCAACTCATCGTATGATATGGGCCACAAATACATCTTTTTTACAAATATCGTAGGGAAGGAGGGGATCACAACAGGCGTATGGAATAGATCCCGCTGTGCTGCCGTCATATCCATATTACATCCCATTATTGGCATTGCTTCTTCCACAGGTGCATCTTTCCATCGTCTTAGATCATAGTACCGGTGGTTTTCTCCCAGCAACTCAATCTGCCTTTCCCTTTTGAGCGCTTTTCTGAACGAATCTTTTGAGCCATATACACCGCCATCAAAATCGGGCAATCCGGCCCTGATCCTTACCTGACTGATGGCTTTACTCATCTCCAGGATATTTCTCGATATGGCGTGCGTAGTGGCGCCGGTATAGTCGGGGATATTGTAATTACCTCCCAGTTCATTGAGCGCCTCGGCATAAATTAACAGCACTTCCGCATAGCGGATAGCAGGCTCATACTTCGGCACAACAAAAGAGCCCAACACTTTTCCATCGTGCGAGTCAATGGGATTGATAAACTTTTTGACACCCAATCCTGTCCTTACATGGAACTGTGGAGATGCCGGTTGCTTGCCGTCCGGTTCTCCCCGGTAATAAAATACCTGTTTACTTCTTAAACCTGGATCAAGCGCACTTAACCTGTACCAGATGCTTCCATTATAAGCCACCGAAGCATAAAAGCGGGGCTCGCGGTTGGCATATTGCAAAGAAACACCAGCAGGCAGGGGCGGATTATCTACCGCATTGTTGGTAAAGCCTGGCACCCGTGGGTTGGTGGAAATGTCACCACCATCATTCCTATAATAGGCATCGCATTGTTTTTGCGTAATGCCATGCGCATTCCATCCCCCCATTGAATAGGGCGTTTGGTGTTTGGCCAATGCTTCCGGCCCTACGCCATTTACTTCTGTTACCCGTGAAAATATCAATTCAGGATTGCCCGAAGCCGTAAGTGCCCCATTGAATAACTGGCGGTACGACTCAAATGGATCGATATCTTTCCAGCCATTGGGATAAGAGGCGTCTGAATACCGGGGATTATAAGGAGGCACGATCGTTTTGGGTTGAGCCGGCCCCTGATCTGTAGCATTAAAGGGGGCTGTGAAAAGGCGATAGATACCCAGGTCCATTACATCTTTGGCTGCTGCGGCGGCTTTCGCCCATTTTTCTTCATTATAGGCCTGCGATATAAGCGGTTTTCCTTCTTTATTGACCAGGTCTGCCATTTCTGTGTTCCCATTAAATTCAGGACTGGCTGCATACAAGTATACTTTAGCACGGGCGGCCAGCGCTGCTCCTCTTGTGGGGCGTACCATATCCCGGTTGGTACGGCTGGCAGGAAGGTCTTTGGCGGCCGTTGCCAGCTCTCTGGTGATGAAATCGACACAGGAATCATAGCTGCTTCTGGGAATAGCCAGTTGGTCGTAAGGCAATGTATAATCGATACCTGTCTCGGGTACTATTGGTACGGGTCCATACTTTCTAATCAACAACCAGTAATAATAAGCCCTTAAAAACGGGCTTCTGCTTTGCGGCCGGCAATTTCGTCTGTACTCATTTCCCGGTTGCGATCAATATTAAAAATAAAGATCGAAGCCTTTCGGATGCCCTGGTAGCAGGAGCCCCAGGAGTTTTGCGTCCAGCTTTCATTATACTCTCCATTCTTGTAGTTTTTATAACTCCTGCCATCCAACTCATCACCCCGGTCTCCAAAGAACATGTCGTCGGAGATGAGGTTGAAAGGCGCAAAGTCTTTACTGGCCACATCCAGGTTTTCACCTTTCAAATGCGTGTATACATCTGCCAGCCATTGATCGGCATAATCTTTTCGCACAAATAAGGTATCAATATTCATCCTGTCTTTAAAGAAGTGATCCATATTCATAAACTTCTTGCAGGCAGAGAGAGAGCCGGAGACAACCGCTATTAATAGAATGATATTTATATACTGTTTCATGATTGGCTGTTGCGTAGTTGATTAAAATTTGAAGGTCATACCCATCGTGAATGTTTTGGGCAATGGGTAACGCGTACCATCACTGGTGGCCATTTCGGGATCCCATACCTTTACTTTATCCCACACCATCAGGTTTTGCCCCAACAGGTACACCCGCAACCCCCGGAGACGTAATCTTGTTGCAATACTGGCCGGTAAAGTATACCCCAACTCTAATAGCTTAAAGCGCAGGTAAGTCCCATCCCTTAACCAAAAAGTAGAAGAACGGTAATTATTTGCATTACCACCATAACTTAAACGTGGGTATTGGGCAGCAGGATTTTCAGTACCCTTACCTCCACCAGGCGAAGATTCAGCTATCCACCGACTGCCTGGCTTTACCATTTCAGCTAGAATATTGCCCCATCCACCTTCCACAAAAGGATACACCGTAGGGCCACTTAAGAAGTATGAATTGCGCCCAGCTCCCTGAAAGTGAACATTGATATCAATCCCTTTATAACTGGCCGACATACCCATGCCGTATTCCAGCGATGGTCTCCATCCGGCGCCCACAGGTACCACATCTTCGTCAGTAATAATACCATCCCCGTTTACATCTTTGTATTTGATGTCACCAGGCATATACGAGCCGAATGTTTGCCGGGGGCTGTTCCTGATATCTTCATAATCCTTGAACAAACCCAGCGCGATCAACCCCCTCGTTTGCTCGGCACGGTATCCCTTTTGTAACAGGTACTCATAACTGTTAAATTGTTCATCCCGGTCCAGTATCTTATTCTTATAATAAGTGAGGTTTCCCCGCAGTACAAAATCAATCTGATGGATCTTTCTCCGGATCGCAAAATTGCCATCGATACCCCGGTTGTCCATCTTGCCCACATTGGCCCAGGGCTGGCTGCTGATGCCGGTCATTGAAGGCAACTGGCTTCTACGTATATAGATGTTCTGGCGGGTTTCCTGGAAGATGTCAACCGTGAGCGACAGGGCATTGTTAAAGACGCTGAGGTCCAGGCCCAGGTTCTGTTTCCTGGCCACTTCCCAGGTAAGTGCATCCGACGCTACCTGGGTATAATACAACCCGGAATAGGTATTGGGACTTACCGGTTCTCCGAAATTAAAACCGCCGCCGCTTTCAATCGTACTCAGGTAGGCAAATCGCAGGTTGCCAAAATTATCGTTGCCTACTTCCCCAATAGAATAACGGAGCTTGAGCAGGTTCAGCCAACTATATTTTTCCTGGATGAATTTTTCCTCAGCTATGTTCCAACCTACCGCCACGGCCGGAAAGAAACCAAACTGATGCCCCGATTTGAAATTTTCCGATCCGGTATAGCCAAAGTTGAATTCTACCAAATACCGGTTCATATAGCCATACATCGCCCTGCCCGAAAGCGACAGGTTGCGGCGGGGTAACCCATTTTTAATATCTGTTCCCAGGTTTTGCGTTTGCCGTTGTTCCCGTACAAAAGATTTGAGCAAGCCTTCCACCGTATGTTTATTGTTAAAGTTCCGGCTGTAGCCCAATTCAATATCTCCCTGGTAAACCCTTTCACCCCATGAGCTTGATTCCTGAGTCATTAACGACGCCGGAGATACCCGGTGCATAATGAGGTTGCCGTTGCGGTCCCTTCTCCGTTCCACATTGTATTGTTCGGGCCATTTGATACGGTTAATATCATTCAGGCTATTGGCGTCAAATGCCAGTCTCGCCGTAAGTCTTAGCCCTCTGGTCAGCATATCCAACCGTTGGTTAAGCGTGATATTGGATTCCGTTTTATTTTCCCAATGTTCCCGGTAACCGGTTTGTGTGGCCAATACCCAGGGATTGGTTTGGTTGCCCGTACCATAGGCAGGTATCAGTCCATTAGAATATTTAAACGGTATAGAAACCGGCGACTGGCCAATCAGTGAATACCAGATATTCATATTATTCAAACCCGGAAAGTTCTGCTTCTCCAGGAATCCGGAAACACCCAGCGCCAGGGTGGTTGATTTGGAAATATCAAGATCATAGTTCACCCGGTAATTCCACCTCGACAAGTGCGCATTTGTTTTATAATCTTGTAATGCCTGATCCGTTTTATACATACCCCCTTCGTCCACGTAGCTGGCCGAAACAAAATACCGCGCAATGGAGGCCCCGCCTGATAGATTAATAGCAGCCCTGTATATGCTGGCCCCGTCTTTCAGCATCTTGTCCTGCCAGTCTACATTGGGATATAGATCGGGATCTAACCTTTCCTTAAACAATTGGATCTCATTAGCCGTATACAATGGCTCCTGGTTCCTGGTGATCTTCGCTTCATTGGCCAATTGAGCGTAAGTATAGCCATCAACAAACTTGGGCGTGCGTGTACGTGTTAAATAACCGTATTCAATTTTCCCATCCACATTCACTTTGCCCGTCCGGCCCTTTTAGTAGTGATCAGGACCACGCCATTGGCGCCCCTGGAACCATAAATGGCCGTAGCCGATGCATCTTTTAAGACCGAAAACGACTGGATATCTTCAATATTGATCTCATTAAAAGGCCGTTCAAATCCATCCACCAATACCAGGGCACTTTGATTGGCGCCAAAGGTGGAGATCCCCGGATCCAAAATTCAGATTGATTGTTACCTGGTTCTCCCGACCCTTGCATAGCAATAATGCCCGGAACATTCCCGGCAAGCCCATTCGTGATATTGGCAGTGGGCGTACGCAATTCATCAATATTGATGGACGAGATGGCCCCCACAACAGATACTTTTTCTGCAGACCTGCTGCGGTCACGATCACTTGTGTTAATGCACTCGAATCCGCTGTTTTAAGCCTTACATTCAATAGCGTCTTATTCCCTATTTTAATTTCCTGGATACCAAAACCAACATAGGAGAATATTAAAGTACTATAAGGATCTGTTCTTATCGCATACTGACCTTTTTTGATTAGTCATCGTACCGCCGCTTATCTTATCTTTTATGGAAACACTAACACCAACGAGCGGATTATTGGTATCATCGGTTATGGTGCCCGTTACCTGTATGGTTTCCTGGGCATGGGTAGCCATCAAACTACCGACTAGTAGCAGTAGTAATGTTATATATTTTTCATTGTTACAATATTCAGGTTGCGCTGTGTAGGTTAGCTGTTACATGTGTTATTCTGTGGAGATGATTCTGATACGCCTGTTTTTTGATCGGCTACATAAAAGGTGCCGGTTGCTTTATCATAGATGATGCCCATTGGCCGGTCAAATTGAGCATCCCGCAAAGCACCATCTGCATAGCCGTATGTCCTGGGACGGCCGGCAAAAGTGCTTACTACACCTTCAGGCGTTATTTTCCGGATACAATGGTTATAAATATCGCAGACATAAAAGTTGTCATTTTCATCGAAAGCTCCCTGGTGCGGTTGATCGAACCGTGCATCCGTACCCACCCCGTCCTGATAGCCTGGACTTCTTCTTCCTCCAACAAAATGCACAGGTGTTTCCAACTGCCTGGTCTCCCGGTTAAAATTGGCTTTCAGAATATAATGCTGGTTCACCACTACGATGTAAGCGAAATCTCCACTGGGGGCAAATTGGATATTGAATTCCCAGCTTACATCGCCTATGCGGAAAAGCTCTCTGGATACCTTTGCTACCCGGTCCCATTTAAAAATGGCGCCATTAGAATAAGAATTGTAAAAGTATTCCCCGTCTGGGGTTGTACGTCGCCCCCGTTGGTTTGCAAGCTATAGATGAGCGATGTCCACCTGGTAAAATTATCCCCTTGGTAGCTACTGCCGTACTTAAACCCGTCCATGACCCTTGATCGTTGGTGATATAAAGTGTATCCCAGGTAGGATTAAAGGCCAGCGTTCTCGGACGGTCCATTCCGTTACCTGTTCTGAATTTGGTGGTTACCTGCGTTTTGGCGGCATTTATAAAACGCAAGCCCCTGCGTTCTTCCAACAAATAGATATTCTTTTGTTCGTCAAAGCACAGCCAGTAAGGTTCTTCAAATTGTGCCTTGTCAATAGGACCGTCTACGATGGCCGTTCTGCCGTCTTTATCCGTAAAGCCGGCCAACGTACTGACAGAGGGCAGGAAAATGTATTTGAATGGACCAGGGGCGATCACTTCTTTGGCAGGATTGCCAATCACCACTTTTACTTCGCCCGTGCCGGCTTTGGAAGGTACTAAAACATAGAGTGCTGTACCGTTGATGCCGATGATACGGGCGGGATGCCTGTTGATGTACACTTTGATAAGGGACGTATCATTGCCGAAATTGGAACCATAGATGATCATTTGCGTGTTAACGCCCCGCTATCGGGAGCAATGCGGCTAATACTTACAGGTTGGGAAGGATCGTAAGACGTTCCTGTATCGATCGTGTTTTTGTCCGAACACGCATAGACCAGGATAAACAATAGCAGGGCAGGCAGAGGCAATGCCCTTTTCGGTTTGGTGGCAAGGTTGGTATTCATACTAAATCGTTAAAGCAGTTAGGCTATTAGCCTCAAAAGTACAAGACGACTTAGCGAGTAGGCCTCAATATTGGATCAAAACCGGTTCAATTTGTACCAATCCTTTTAATACCTCAAGGCAGGCTGTCTCTCCATAGGCGGGACCAGCCACTTTTTATGGTAAGGGGGAGTTCTTCCTCTGCAACACCTCATCAGGTCTTTCCTACCTGTTTGGCTAGAATTATCCTGGGAACAGGCATAGACAGGCTTATCGTGATGCTTAGATATTCCGTATATGTTCCGTATACATCACGTATATATTACGTATATAATACGTACTTTAAAGGGACGGAATGTCTACGGAATGTATAGGTACTGTATACGTTTTGTATACGGATTGTATTAGCCGGTGAATTGGGTGGAAAATGGCTTATAGCAGCCTTTGCCAGGCTGCGGACTGGCTGATTAATGGAGTAACATTGATTGTAGGTAGTGGGGAGTTGGTGGTTAATCTTCCAGCAAGGAAGGCCGTTCTGTGATTTCGTGGTATTTGATCACATCTTTGGCATAGTAGTGGATCACCATGCTTTTACGGGTGCTTGTTTTGATAATGGGTGCGCCACCGTGAACCAGGTTGGCATGCCAGATGAGTATATCGCCTTTGCGAGCCAGAAACTCCTTCTTTTCATAATTTTTAGTGGCTATCAATTCTTCCACCATATCCTCATAATCGGGATAATCTTTTTTGCCTAACCTGAGCTTGGTTGACCCCTCATTGAAATCATTGTTAAGGAGGTAGGGTAGTTGATGGCTGCCGGGGTAATAAAACAGTGGGCCATTGTCGTTGGTTACGTCTTCCAGTGCAATCCATACGGCAATAAGATAACCCAACGGATAGGTGGTCATGTGGATGCTATCTGAATGTGCCCGCTGCTGGCTGCCCTGAATGAAATTGATGGTTTGGAAGGGCACTACTTCTTTATCCAAAATGAATTGTAGTAAAGCGGTGAGATCAGGGTTAAGGGTAAGGTCCTTTATAGGGGCTGATCTTTTATTCGCAAACATGAGTTTATTACCATAGGTAAAAGCCAGTTTGCCTTTTTGCTGTAGTTGGTCAATTTCCTGGTTTATAATATTACAGGTAGTGGTATTGAAGAACTGTTCCAGGATGAGGTAACCATTGGCACTCCAATCTTTTAGTTTTTGTTGTACCGCTGGTTCAAACTTGTGAAAGCCTTCTTTTGAGGGGCTAATTGTGCCGAATTTCCCGTATCCAACCAGGCCTGTGATGTTTTGTCCGGGAAATCCTTGCTGGAAATAGAAGCGATGAGCGATTTGCGAAAGCCATACCTGCTATAGGCGGCTTTGTTGTGTTGCAGCGCCTTATAGTTTAGCAGGTTGTAAATCCAATGCAGGGGCTTGAATTGCTTAATGTTCATGGGTTAAATAGACTTCAAATATAATGCAATAGCCTTGTCAATCTGCCATTCATCCTCTATTTAAACAAATTGTCTTGTTGGGTCTTCGCTTTACAGCAGGAATGCCCTAGTTTTCCCGTCCAACCAATAAAATTTATCACTAATGAGAAAATTGCTATTCACCGGGGCTGCTTTCCTGGTTAGCTATCTGTCCATGGCCCAGGAAAAACTGGATGCCGATATGGTACAAAAGATACGCGCCGAGGGGCTCAATAATTCCAAAGTGATGGACATTGTTTTCTACCTCACCGAAGTAAGCGGTCCCCGCCTCAACAATTCACCTGGCTACCTGCGTGCTGCTAATTGGGCCAAAGCCGAGCTTGCCAAATTTGGCGCTGAAGGTGCTCAACTGGAATCCTGGGGCGAATGGGGTAAGGGCTGGGAACTGGAAAAATCTTATGTAGCCATGACGGCCCCTTACTATAAGCCGCTGATTGCCTTCCCCAAAACCTGGACTTCCAGCAGCAAAGGATTGAAGAGTGCTGAGGTGATCATTTTGAACGCCAAAGATTCTACCGAATTACAAGCTTATAAAGGAAAACTGAAAGGCAAGCTGGTTCTGTTGCCCCGTACCGATACCCTGAAGCCTACTTATAAGACAGACGGCAGCCGTTATACCGAAGAAGAGCTGGGCAAGATGGCGGCGTTCGATCCCAAAAATGTTCCTACCCGTGATGTTCGTGGTGGTGGCGGACCAGGCGGCCCGCGTGGTGGTTTTGGTGCTGCCATGGCATTGCAAGGCAAGATCAGGGAATTGGCCAAAGTCGAAGGTGCGTTGGCTTTATTGAGTACCAGCCCTCGTGGCCGTGATGGTACTTTATTTGTACAGGGTGGTGGTGCTTACATTGGGTCGGCTCCCGAAAACTTCCTGGATATTATGCTGGCCTATGAAGATTATATGTCGCTCCAAAGACTGGTTAGCGCTAATATACCTGTGAAGATTGATGTGGATGTAAAATCAAAGTTCTATACCAATGACCTGAAAGGATACAATGTGGTTGCGGAGATCAAGGGTACCGATCCTCAACTGAAAGAAGAACTGGTTATGTTGGGTGGTCACCTGGATTCCTGGCATGGGTCAGTAGGGGCCACGGATAATGCAGCCGGCTGTGCGGTGATGATGGAAGCCATCCGCATCCTGAAAGCATTGAATATAAAACCGCGTCGTACCATTCGCATTGCTTTATGGGGTGGGGAAGAGCAGGGCTTGCATGGGTCGCGCAACTATGTGCGCAACCATTTTACCGATACCGCTACCCGCCGCTTCAATGCAGCTGGTGATAAAGTGGCTGCTTATTTTAACCTCGATAATGGTACGGGTAAGATCAGGGGTATTTATACCCAGGGTAATGAAGGGGTGAAGCCTATTTTTGCCGAGTGGCTGAAACCTTTTAATGATCTGGGCGCTACCACGGTTACCCTGCAAAATACCGGCGGTACCGATCACCTGTCATTTGATGGCATTGGGTTGGCTGGTTTTCAGTTCATCCAGGATGAAATAGAATACAATACCCGCACGCACCATACGAATATGGATTCTTATGATCACCTGCAGGCTGATGACCTGAAGCAGGCTGCAACGGTGATCGCTTCTTTGTTTATCATGCAGCCCAGCGCGATGAAAAATTGCCACGCAAAGCGCCTGCTCAGGGTACACAAGGAAGGCAAGGGTTTTAAGGAGAGAATACAGAATGAAGATTCAATATCGTTAAGTTAAGAAAGCTTTTGCCAGTTACAAAGGTGGCCCACTCTGCAGCGCTGCATTAGCCGGGCGGTAGCGTGACTCACCTTAAAGGTGTGACAAGCTTAATTGAACGAGATTGAATGTGGAATACAGAATGCAGAATTTAGAATACAAAAGAATTCAACACCCCGAAGATCTCATCAGCAGATGATCATTCTTCCGGACGTTCTGTTTTATTTACAATCTAAACTCTTGAAACACTAATTCATCGAAGCAAACGCATTGCCGATTCACGATTGGCGACATCACTGCGTATACTTAAACTTCACCACTGCACTCTTTTGTTCACTGGATGAAAGTCGTACTTCATACCGTTTTTTACCGGCTGTGATCACCATGAGTGAGGTATTGGGAGGGATGCGGCCCAGGTTTTCGGCATACATCATCAATTCATATTCAGTATTGGGAAAAGCATTGAATTGTAAGGTGAGCGGTTTGTCTGTAAGCCTTTTCTTATGCAGCAATAAGGTATTGTTCAGGAATACACTTACTGTATCATCATCGATCTCTGCATTGTCATACAATTCAATTTTGATAGCCGACGTGTCAATCACCACCGTTTGCACAATTTCCTTTTCCCGGTTTTGCAGTTTCAGATTTTTCTGCACATTCACTAAGGTATCGCTTTGAAATACATCAACAGGGAAAGTGGGTACAGCCTCCCGGTTCAAGGTGATCTTGCCCGGTGGGCAGGCATTGTTATTGCCCATTTCATGTCCTTGCCATTCGCCCAGTAAGGCTTCCTGACCGCCATTTTTAGACCAGGTAAGGTCGTATGTCTTGATACAAGGAATGCAATTGGCAGGAACGCTGTATTGCAATACGGCGCTTTCTGTGATCACCATCCGTTTATTCAATGGATTGTATCGGCCCGTGAAATTGATCTTGGTGTATTGCTTATTGTCAATATAACTGTAGGCATTGCCCATGATCTCTTTTTCATTGGACCAGGTAATATGCATCTCCAGGTAATATTCAGGAAAACAGCCTTGCGAACCTTGTGTGCGTTTACCTCGCCAGATGCCAGTAAGGGACTGTGCTGCCAGGGAGCTACTACAGATAACCAATAAGCAAAGCAGGAGAAAACGCATCCGGGGATTTTAATGGAAATTAATAACTACTACAATGTCCACCATGGTAATTTATGTGAACGGTATCGCTGATTATTGGATTAAGAGGATTTCGCAGATTTGATAAAAGCGGCTATTAGTGCGCCATATCCTAATCATTTATTCAGTGCTTTTTATCAATGAAATCCAGTAAGTCTTATTGATCAACGATCCCCATCAGTGTAATCCCTAAAATCCTTCTATCAGCGATTTGTTTCTTCAACGTTGATACTTAAAGTTCACTACTGCATTCTTCTGTTCTGTGGAGGTGATCCGCACTTCATACTGCTGTTTCCCGGCCTCAACAACCATCAGTGAAGTATTGGGAGGTATTTCTCCCAGGTTTTCCGCTACCATCACTAATTCATGGAAATTGTTGTCGTCATCCAGCTTGAAGCTTAAAGTGATCGCTTTTTCTGTCAATCTTTTCTTAGAGAGGACCAGCTTTTTATCCAGGTATACCGAAATCGTATCATTGTCTACAGCGCCATTATCGTAAATCTTGATATATACCTCATTGGCATTGGTAGTAATGGTTTTCACCAGCTCATTTTCCCGGGTGATTAATATTTTAGGGGTAGGAACTGCGGGGGCTGCTACAACAGGTTTTTCTATTTTTTTAGAACTGTCGATAGTAATGGGTTTGGTGGTTGGTTTTATTTCCGGGGCCTGGGCAACCGGTGGATTTTTCTTGGGCGTTGTTTTCTTGACGATCGCATTGGTTTTGGGAACTGTTTTAACAGGCGGTGTAGCCACTGGTTTTTACCGGTGTGGTGGTTTTGGCTATGGTACCGGGTTGCTTTTTAGCGATACCAGATTTGGTTTCCGGCGTTGTCTTCCTGGCAATGGTGCTGCTATCGGGTTTAGGCGTCACCAAAGGTTTCTTTTTCCGCTTCCTTTTCCCGTTCTACCAGGAAAGGTTCTTTATAAAAATCGGAGGTGACTACTTTTCGCAGGAATACTGTACCCTTGCCGCAATCGGAAGAATCGCTGGTTTTCATGCTGGAGTAGGTGCCTTCCAGGAATTCTTCTTCTCCCACCTTGGAATATTGCAGGAATAAGGTCATGATACAAATACCGCCTCCGCTACTCATACGTTGTTCTACAATCTTGATCTCTTCCAGTAAAACTTTATGCGTTTTGGGATTTACTGTACCCTCACAGGTGGCTTTACCATAAAAAACGGTGGTGAGATATGAATAGGTAACGCCAGAGAAACGTTTATCCTGCTGGTCTATCTGTACTTCAAACTTATACCGGTCATCCTGGCCCAGCATTTCCATCAACCGGTTCTTGACGGTTGACCTAAATCCTCCTCTCCAGATGCCCGTCAGATCCTGGGCCGATGCGGAAATACTGATACAACAAATCGTAAAAAGTAAAAATCGCTTCATGAATAGTAGCCTCACGTTGGCAAATTAATTAAATTCTTAGTTTATTACGACAAATATCGTATGTCGCAGTCTGCAAAAGTTCGTTAAATTTGCGGTCTTTCGGATATGGGACAACAGGATGCGGGCTCAAGATACGTGTTTCACCAATACGATCATCTACCCTGCATCCCGGAGGCAGCATGAACAGTTAGCTCATACCGTATGTTAGTAATCATTCAATAGAAACGGCAATAATAACAAATGATCAAAATTACATTACCGGACGGAGCAGTACGGGAATATGAAGCAGGTGTTTCTGCTTTAGACATCGCCAAATCGATCAGTGAAGGGCTGGCCAGGAAAGTATTGGCCGCCAATGTGAACGGACAGGTATGGGATGCTACGCGCCCCATTCAGGAAGATGCAGCGCTTAAATTATTGACCTGGGATGATGATGGTGGTAAGAGCACCTTCTGGCATTCCTCTGCCCACTTGATGGCAGAGGCGGTAGAAGACCTGTTTCCCGGCGCGAAGTTCTGGGTAGGACCTGCCATTGAAAAAGGCTTTTATTATGATATCGACCTGGGTGGCCGCCAAATCTCAGAAGATGACCTGCGCAAGCTGGAAAAGAAGATGGGTGAGCTGGCCAAACAAAACAATAGTTATGTACGGAAAGCCATGCCCAAGGCCGAAGCTGTTCAGTATTTTACTGAAAAAGGGGATGAATACAAGCTGGACCTGTTGAGCAACCTCAACGACGGCGAGATCACTTTTTATTCCCAGGGTACTTTTACCGACCTGTGCCGTGGACCGCATATCCCTACTACTGCTCCCATCAAGGCCATCAAGCTGACCAATATTGCCGGCGCTTACTGGAAAAATGACGCCAACAATAAGCAATTAACGCGTATTTACGGGGTTACTTTTCCTTCGCAAAAGGAATTGGATGAATACCTGGCGATGCTGGAAGAGGCCAAAAAACGCGATCACCGCAAGTTGGGCAAGGAATTGGGGATCTTTACCATGGATGATGATGTGGGCCCTGGTTTACCCCTCTGGATGCCCAATGGCACCATTATAATTGAGGAGTTGGAAGAACTGGCTAAGGAAACGGAGATCAAAGGTGGTTATAAAGGGTGGTGACCCCGCATATTGCCAAGGAAAGTATGTACCTCACCAGTGGGCATCTGCCTTATTATCAAGACAGTATGTTCCCTCCCATGGAGCTGGACGGTACCAAATACTACCTGAAGGCCATGAATTGTCCGCATCACCATAAGATCTTTGCAGCCGAACCCAGGAGCTATAAGGAACTGCCATTGCGCCTGGCGGAATATGGCACCTGCTATCGATATGAGCAAAGCGGGGAGCTGTTTGGATTGATGCGCGTGCGCTGTTTGCACATGAACGATGCCCATATCTATTGTACCCGGGAGCAGTTTGCGCAGGAGTTCAGGGCTGTTAATGACATGTATATCAAGTACTTTAAGATATTTGGTATTGATAAATACGTGATGCGTTTATCATTGCACGAGCCTTCCAAGCTGGGGCAGAAGTACATCAACGAGCCGGAATTGTGGCTGGAAACGGAAGAAATGGTGCGGCAGGTACTGAAGGAGTCAAATATTCCTTATATCGAAGTACCTGATGAGGGCGCCTTTTATGGCCCAAAGATCGACGTACAGATCTGGAGCACCATTGGGCGTGAATTTACGCTGGCCACCAACCAGGTGGATTTTGCTCAGGGACGCAGGTTCAAGCTGGAATTTACCAATAAGGAGAATTCCCCGAAACGCCCTTGATCATTCACCGGGCTCCCCTGGGGACCCACGAACGCTTTATCGGGTTCCTGCTGGAGCATTATGCCGGAAAGTTCCCAGCCTGGCTGGCGCCGGTACAGGTGAAGGTTTTGCCCATTAGTGATAAGTTCTTACCTTATGCAAATTCTATTTTAGAATCCCTGAAAAATGCGGATATTCGTGGAGAGGTCGATGACCGCAATGAGAAAATAGGTAAGAAGATCCGGGATACTGAACTGATGAAAGTGCCATATATGCTGGTAGTTGGGGAGAAGGAGATGAATGAAGGCAAAGTGGCTATCCGTCGTCAGGGTAAGGGTGATACAGGGGTAAAACCGATTGATGAGTTCATCGCAGAATTGTCGGCCGAGATCAAGGAAAGAAGAGGCGAATAACGGTATAATAGACGCAACGATGTAAGCATAAACGTACTCAATATTTATCCCGGTCATTGCCGGGCATGCAGTTCACCTCCGGCTGGTGAATGCAGGGAAAACAAAGATGCCGGTATTTAAAATTATTCACGTAAAAATTGTAAATGGCATTTCCACCGAGACCTCCGAGAGGTAATTTCAATCCACGTTTTAGAAAAGAACAACAACAAGAACACCGTACCAACCACATGATCCGCGTACCACAAGTACGTTTGGTTGGCGACAATGTAACAGTAGGGGTATACTCTACGCAGGAAGCGCAGAAAATGGCGCAGGATCAGGGACTTGACCTGGTAGAGATCTCACCACAGGCAGACCCACCAGTATGTAAAATCATCGATTATAATAAATTTCTGTACGAGAAGAAGAAGAAGGAAAAGGAGATGAAGGCCAATAGTAAAACGGCTGAAGTAAAAGAGATCCGTTTTACACCTGGTACAGATGATCACGACTTTGACTTTAAAGCCCGCCATGCGGAATCATTTCTGAAGGAAGGCAACAAAGTAAAAGCGTATGTGCAGTTCAAAGGACGCGCCATCATGTTCAAGGAAAGAGGTGAGCTGGTTCTTTTGAAGTTTGCAGAGCGCCTGGCCGAAATAGGACAACCCGAAGGTATGCCTAAGTTGGAAGGTAAGCGTATGTTGATGATCCTGGCACCAAAGGGCAAGCAAAAGAAGCCGAAAGACGCAAAGAGTAGCCTGCGCTACTGATCATATTAAAAAAGCATCCTGCCTTGGCGGGATGCTTTTTATTTGGGCATGTCAGGCAGCGCTTGTCGACTTTCAGCCTTGTCGAAGGTGGCCCACCTTTCGTCTAAGGGAGCTTGCCGAAGTCGGCTTTCCTATAATGGCGTTACAACCTAATAAACTCCACGCGCCTGTTATTGGCCTTGCCAGTGGGCGTATCGTTTTTATCAGTAGGCTGTGATTCCCCTTTACCATCTGTTTCCAGGCGGGAGGCATCAATGCCAAACTCTTTTGATAAGGCTGTCTTTACAGCCGCAGCACGGCGTTTGGAAAGGTCCATATTGGCCTGTTCTTCCCCATCACTATCCGTATGGCCAATGATCTTTACTTTCACCTCTTTGTTTTCTGTAAGCACAGTAGCAATTTCCTTTAACACCCCATAAGAGTCGGGTTTGATCCGGTCACTGTTTACATCGAATAAGATGCCATGCGTTACAAAACGTCCTTCTGTGATCAGTTTATTGCGTGTATCAGGCGCTCCCACCGCGAGCCGTAGGTTATGGATCAGGTAGCGGTCCTCGGCTTTGTCGGTTCTCCCTGTCATGAATAGAAGCGTATTGTATTTTTGATCTGTTTCAAAAGCACGGGGAATATCCCATACTTTCTCTTCATTGAGGTATACCCGTAAGCGCTGCTTCTGACGCCATACAGAAACCTTTACGTAGTTATTGGTCTTATTATGGAATTGAGGTGTGCTGCTTTCATTGTGCAATCCTTCTGTACCACCATCCCAAACCGTCAAGCCCGTATGACCACGATTGTTCCCTGCTTCCAAAGGATGTATCCATACTTCCACCCCTTCACGTTTGGCCGTGCCTAAATACTTGTAATTGTGAAAGTCTTTCCGGTTGGCCAGGGCTACCATGTACAAATGAAGTTCGGTAGAGTAGTAGCTGTATTCTGTGTTGCACATCACCTCAAATTCAAGGGTGAAGTTTTCGGGCAGGGAGGTGATGAATTCCGGCATAAATACACCCTCTTTGGCCAGCGATAACCATTTGCCGGTTTTGCCTTCTACTGTAACCAGCTCACCGGTGGAATTCGTATTCCATTTATCGGGAAAATCACCCAGGACATCTTGTGAGAAATCTTCTTCCACCAGGATCTTATCGCCGGGAACAAAATCAAATTTGCTGTAGCTTTTAAGGCTGCCTGGCTTACCATTGCTACCATTGTTGTTATTGGACCCTTCTGTAGGATCGGATGTTTCGCTACCAGTTTTTCCCTTTTCCTTTTGGGTTTCTTATTGCCATCTACTGCATCGTCAATTGCCTTATCTACCTTTTGATCAAGCTTTTGCTCAGCTTTTGTTGCGCCCGGTTGGCAATACGCTTGAGTAGCTGCGCCTGCGTGAAATGTGTACAACATACAATCACTGCCAGGAGGGTGAGCTTTTTCATGATCACAGGTTTTAATAGTTGTGTTCACAATATTACGCCGCCTGCACAGCCGCCACAAGATGCCTTTGGTACTATTACATGTAGTTGTTTTTATCCAGGAAATTGTTTATAGCTTGCAAGCGTTTTTGGGAGAGGTGACACCTTTCGTTCTTCGCAGCAAAGGAAAGGTGTCACCTCCCGTTAATTATTTATACCTCAATATGGACATAGAATGGTTACAGAAAACCTGCCTTTCCTGGCCTGCCACGGAGGAAGAGGTGAAATGGGAAAATGCCCTGTGCTTTATGGTAGCACGAAAGATATTTTGCCTGGTTAGCCTGGATGAAAACCGGGTGTCTTTTAAAGTGCCCGATGAACAGTTTGAGGAGCTGTCGGGCACCGATGGATTCATTCCCGCACCCTACCTGGCCCGTGCCAAATGGGTTACTTTAGTGCAGTTAGAGAAAGTGAGTAAAAAGAACTGGCTGCTTACCTAAAACAATCGTATGACCTGATTAAGGCCAAATTGCCCAAAAAGGTGAAAGCCGAGTATGGTTTATAATGCTTTTGTATATTGGTGTATGAAAATCCTGAACCTGTTCTTTTGCCTTCTTTTTGTAATCAGCGCTGCCCTTCAGTACAATGATCCCGATCCTTATGTATGGGTTCCCATTTATAGTTATGGTGCCGTACTCTGCTGGCTGGCTTTCAGGGGCAGGTTTTATCCCCGGGCCTACCTGGCCGGAATGATCGTATACACCCTCTATGCCGGTTATTTATTCTTTACCAACGATGGCGTGCTGGATTGGATCAACAAACACGATGCCGAAAACATTGCACAAACCATGAAGGCCGAGCGTCCCTGGATTGAGGATACCCGCGAGTTCTTCGGATTGATGATACTCAACCTGGCTTTGGTCATAAATTATTGGTACCACAAGCGCATAAAAAACGCAGTTGATCTATTGACCAACTGCGTTAGCTCTTTAACTGCCGTTACCTGACCTGGATCCACTGAACCCCACCTGGCTGGTCTCTGTGGCATCAATTGGTTTGCTTACAATGTATAAGTTGTGTTTTTTACCGTCTGTTACTCCTTCAAAAGCAGTAGCCAATGCTTTGCTGGTAAAGGGTTTTTGTTCATTACCTGCTTGTTCTCCGCCGGGCAGTGTAATAGCTCCCAGTTTTTACCACCAGGCCCATCCAGGTGAAACTCGAAGCTATAACCCGATTGAGCCGGTTTTCCCATACCAGGTTCAACGTGACATTGGTGATGCCTGTAAGGTCGACGGAGTCTATTACAAACCAGCCTGTAGTCTTAGGAGCCAGTAAGTAGCGCATGCCCTGTTTATCTTCGCTGGTATATTTTTCCTTCTTCTTGAGACCTTCTACGTATATTTTGCTATTGCGCAGTGCTACTACCTCGTTATTCGTCATGGGTTTAATATTATTGCCTCCCTTATCTGTATAACTGGCGCTCAGGTACAATATCCCATTGTCTTTTTCTGGTTTATTCAATGTAGGCTGCAAGGTGCCGGTAGCGGGTAAAGATTTCTTGGTTTGTTGTGCTGCGGTGAGCGATTGTATCAAGTCACGATCTGTTTAGCATCTGATTCTTTCAGGCTAGGGTGGGCGGCCATGGCCACCTCTCCCCCATACGCCACCTCCACCTTTGATGATCTTATCCACCAGGTAGGAAACAGCTTTAGGGTCTTTCTCGTATCGCTTGGCAACATCCTGGAAAGAAGGTCCGATTGATTTTTCATCTACTTTATGGCAGGTTTTACAATCCAGCGATAGCATCAGGTTTTTGCCCATGGTAGCTTCTGTGAGCACCTGGTGTCCCTGCGAAGCGCCTGCTTTATCACTTCCTTCTACATAATCAGCCGAAACGATCAGGTTATTGAGGTCTTTTACTTTAGCGGTATCGTCCTTGTCAACAATCTGCACACTATATTGCACGGGGCGACCGGCAAAGTAGAAGCTCTGGTTTCCCTGCAGTGTAATATTTACTGTAGGTGTTTCATTACCGGCATACACATTTACCACACTGCTTTTGGCCTTTGCTTTCTTATCATCAATTACATCTACTGAAATGGCATAATCTCCCGCTTTCTTGATGGTATATTCCAGTTTGGGTTCTGTAGTTTCCTGTATTGAATCGCCAATATGCCAGGTATACCGGAGGGCATCTTTTCAGGATCTTTGGCTATTACGGTGGCCCGCACCACAAAGGGAGTGCACCTGAAAATTTGTTTACTTCCAGGCTGTCTACCTTGGCAGGGCGGTTGCCTCCATTGTAATCTACCCGTGAAATGGCGGCATCCACATTTTTGCTGAACCAGCCAGTACCATATTCCAGCATGTACAATTTCCCATCGGGGCCTACTTCCAAATCGATCATGGAATTGAGTTTGGTATGTTCCATGAAAGGTTCCATTTTATCAAAATCCCCATTGGGTTTTAACGTCACCGTTTTTATCCACCCCGTACCCAATCATAAATGAACACCTTATTATTGTAATAGCTGGGAAGGCGGGTGCTATCCGGGAATAGATCGGTATAATAAGCAGGGCCTGCCATCGCATTACGCCCCCACTACCCACCTGCGGAAATTCGGTGGAATTGGCATACGGGTACCAGATAAAGGCCGGCTGGGCAGGTGGTAATGACTGTAAGCCGGTATTGTTGCGTGAATTATTAACTGGTTTGGCTGGATCATAGGAGCCTGCGGAAGCGCCCGTATTATAATTATAAGCGTGATAGGCGTAGTTGTTGCCTACGAACAAAGGCCATCCAAAAAGCCTGCTTTACGCGCCTGGTTTACCTCATCATAACCACGTGGACCGCGGCTGTCCAGGCTATCATTACTGGCATCTGGTCCTACTTCACCCCAATACAGGTAATTGTTCTTCTTGTCGACTGAGATACGGTAAGGATTGCGATTGCCCATTACATAGATCTCTGGTTTGGTATTGGGGTACCCTTGGCAAATAAATTGCCCGCTGGTATTTCATAAGTCCCATCCTCCTTCAGCTTAATTCGTAAGATCTTACCCCGCAAGTCATTGGTATTGCCAGAGGAACGGCGTGCATCATATTGCTGATGGCCTGGCCGGTCGTCCAGTGGACCAAAGCCATGATTTACATAGCGCTGCTTAGGCTCATCAAAGGGGTGGAGTTATCGCCTGTTGAAAGGAACAACTCATTTCCTTCACGTCCAAAGGCTATGGAACCGCCTGTATGGCAACAGATATCTCTTTGTGAATAAAACTGGAGGATGATCTTTTCCGACTTCATATCCAGTGTATCCTTTTCAAACTTGAAACGCGAAAGCCGGTTAACGGAAGTGTCCCTGGGGCTATAGAATACGTATACGAAGTGGTTCTGGGCAAAATTAGGATCGGCCTGCAGTCCCATAAACCCTTCTTCGGCATTTACATCTGGTACATTGGTTTTGTGGTATACATCCAGAAACCCCACCTGTTTAACACAGGCACAAGTGTCGAGCTTCTTATACAACAAAAGTTCTCCCCGCCGCTGGGCAACCAGGATATCCAGGTTGGGCAAAATGGTCATTTCAGTGGGTTCAAAGAACATTCCTTGCGCCAATACGGTTTTGGTGAAGCGATCTTCATCCGGCGTGCGGGCCGATTTAGCTTTTGAATAATCAAGTTTGTAGTTGTTGCCCATTGCATACCGGATACCTCCCAGCAGGTGCTTCAGGTAATTTTCTTCGGTAAAGGATTCTTCTGTGTGCCCCAGACCAGTATAGAAGGCGCGGCCACCATCAAAATCGCGGTACCAGGCCATGGGGTGGTTGTCGCCATTCTTGCCTCCCTGGTAACTTTTTTTCATCGATGGTGAGCACAACGTGTACACTCGAATCCAGGTTCTTATAATTGTACCATTCGTCTTTCCGTTGCCATTCATGAGGCAGGTGCCGGGTAGACAAATGGTTAGAATCCTTAACCAGCAATTTAGCTACCTGCTGTTCGGGGTGGCTTTCAAAATACCCTCCCACCAGGCGGCCGTACCATCCCCAGTCATATTCGGCATCGGCGGCGGCATGGATGCCTATATAGCCACCTCCGGATTGTATATACCGTTCAAAATCAGCTTCCTGGTATTGATTCAGCAAATCGCCTGTAGTATGCAGGAATATCACAGCTGCGTATTTGGCCAGGGAATCTTCATTAAAATAAGAGGCGTTTTCGGTGGTATCCACCACAAAGCCATTTTCCTGTCCCAGTTTGGAGATGGCAGCTATGCCCTGGGGGATGGATGTGTGCCGGAAGCCGGTGGATTTGGTGAAGAGCAGTACCCGGGCCTTGCCTGGGCGGGATTTATTACAACCAAACAGATTGAATACCAATGCTACGATAGCAAGTAACCAGAGCGTTTTTTCATATGCGAAGGGGATAGGTTTTAAAGATAAGGTTTTCAATACATTCAGAGTGTTATTGGTACACGTATAATTCCTGACAAAAAGTCTTTAACCAGTACTATAAGCATTTAGCTATAATTGTTGACTCGAATATGGTATATATAGTATTGATAATGAGATACTTACTTCTTTTTATCATTTTTCAGTACTTTTGCTAAGTTATTAAACCTGGTGTTTTCCAGCATAAATGGGAGGAATAGCTAATCTTTCTTTGGGAAATACTTCTCATTTGACGTCCTTTTTCCTACCTTTGCGCTCCATTTTCAGGTTTTATTCTTTTTTGAATAAGGCCACTATTGCCCACAAGGCCCAAAAAGTTCCCCGGAGGACCGGGGGCGCCAGCAGGGTGTAACAATTAAAGGTGTAAAAATGCCTAAAGTTAAAACAAACTCCAGTGCCAAGAAGAGGTTCAAAGTAACCGGCACCGGCAAGATCACTCACCAGAAGTCTTTCAAACGTCACATTCTTACCAAGAAATCCAACAAGCGTAAACGTGCCCTCGGCAAAGTTGGCATAGTACACAAATCCAACCTGGATTTCGTAAAACGCCTGTTGAGGCTGAAATAGGCTTCTAGCCGTTCGCTATTCACCTTCAAGGGAACGCCACGGCCTGGTAACAATTCAATTTTAACTTTCAAACTTATTAAGATATGCCACGTTCAGTAAATGCTGTAGCAAGCAGGGCACGCCGCAAAAGGATTTTAAAACAAGCCAAGGGCTTTTATGGCAAACGTAAGAATGTATATACCGTTGCCAAAAACGTACTGGAAAAAGGTCTCCAATACAGATATGTAGGCCGTAAGCTGAAGAAAAGGGAGTACCGCGCATTGTGGATCGCCCGTATCAATGCCGCCGTTCGTGAAGAAGGACTGACTTATTCCGTATTCATCAATAAGCTGGCTGTAAAGGGAATCACCCTGGATCGTAAAGTACTGGCCGACCTGGCCATGAATGAGCCAGATACCTTCAAGCTCCTGGTAGCTTCTGTAAAATAAGCTGCTTAACGATTTCATAATACTGAAAGCCGGGCGTTAAACAACGCCTGGCTTTTTTTGTTTGTAAAACCTACCAAACTGTTACTTTTGTATACTTTTTTGAATGGTGTTTTTTGCTAACTATTTAAATTCACTGCCATCAGCCAGAATCAGTTCATGAACAACTCGTACACCGACCTGGTGACGCAAACCTTTAACTTTCCACAGGAAGGGTTTGAAACGAAAGACAATAACCTCTTCTTTAATGGCCTTGATATAAAGGCGCTGATTGACAAGTACGGTACACCCATGAAGCTTACCTACCTGCCCAAGATCGGTATGCAGATCAAAAGGCCAAGAAGATGTTTGCCAATGCCATTAAAAAGCATCGGTATGAAGGGGAGTACAATTATTGTTATTGTACCAAGAGCTCCCACTTTTCTTTCGTGGTAGAAGAGGCGCTGAAACACGATATTCACCTGGAAACATCTTATGCTTACGATATAGAGATCATCAAAAGCTATACGAGAAGAAAAAGATCACCAAGGATACTTTTATCGTTTGTAACGGCTACAAGCAAAAGACTTATACCAGCCGCATCGCCCATTTGCTCAATACGGGCTTTAAAAATGTAGTGCCCGTACTGGACAACAAGGAAGAACTGCAGCAATATAAAAAGTCTGTCAAGGTTCCTTTCAAACTGGGAATACGCATAGCCGCTGAAGAAGAACCCACCTTTCCTTTCTATACCTCCCGCCTGGGTTTCAGGCCAAGGGATGTATTGGAATTCTATGTAGATAAGATCGAAGGCAATGAAGACAGGTTCCAATTAAAGATGTTGCATATTTTCCTCAACAAGGGAATTAAGGATGATATCTACTATTGGAGTGAGCTAAACAAGGTCATCAACTTGTATTGCCAGCTCAAGAAGATCTGTCCAGAACTGGATTCTATCAATATCGGAGGCGGTTTCCCCATCAAGCATTCCCTGGGCTTTGAGTATGACTACCAATTCATGATCAATGAGATCATTGGCAATATCAAGAAAGCCTGCAAAAGAACAATGTTCCCATGCCGCATATCTTCACCGAATTTGGTAGCTATACGGTAGGGGAGAGCATGGCCCATATATACAGTGTGATAGGACAAAAATGCAGAATGACCGGGAAACCTGGTATATGATCGACTCTTCCTTTATCACTACCTTGCCCGATACCTGGGGTATTGGTGAAAAGTTTCTGATGCTACCTATTAATAAATGGGATCAGGAATACCAGCGGGTGGTGTTGGGAGGTATTACCTGTGATAGCCATGATTACTATGATTCGGAAGAACATGTGAATGAGGTGTTCCTGCCCAAAATAAACAATGGCGAGCCCTTGTACCTGGGCTTCTTCCATACAGGGGCTTACCAGGACCAGATCAGCGGTTATGGAGGTATCAAACACTGTCTCATCCCTTCGCCCAAGCATGTAATTGTAGGGCATGATAAGAACGGTAAATTGGTAGATTGGGTATATGCCAAAGAGCAAACCGCCCAAAGTATGCTGAAGATCCTGGGATATGTAAAATAGATATTACATTACCTTACATAATAAGGGTGGGGCGCCTGCTGGCAAGCCTCGCCCTTTTCTTTTATACCCTGGTAGAGGGGCTTATTTTGCAAGGAACTCTTCCTGCCACAGATTGCGTAGTTTTTGGAGGGCTTCATGCAGGAGGTTGTATACGCTTTGGCGGGATACATTCATGAGCTCGGCAATTTGCCCATGATCGAGTTGTTGGAAGAACTTCAGGTAAATCACCTCATGTTGTCTTTTAGAGAGCTGGGATAAGGTTTTACGAAGGGCGGCTGCTCTTTCTTCGGACAGCTGCTTTTCAATGATCAGGCGTTCTATGGAAAACTCCTGTATGAAATCATAGCTGATCTGCCAATCAGCCATTTCTGTTCGCTGTGTTTGTTGATGGAGTGATTTGAGTACTTTGTTCTTGACAGCCCGCAATAGATAATATTTAATTGAGAGTATAGATGTTACATTCAGTCTTCGTTGCCAAAGGCTGATAAACACTTCCTGTATGGAATCCTTTACCAGGCTTTCATCCATTGTAAAACGAATGCCAAAGCTGTACAGGTTGGTATAATACTTTTTCATCAGCGCGGCAAGGGCTTGCTCATCGCTTTGTTGCAGTTGTTGCAGCCAATTTTGGTCGGCTTGTGCATCATTCTCTGGCATCAGCAATCACTTGGTTATGGAGCAGGTTGATCCGTTTAGGCAACCGGGTAACCTTACAATATTAGGATATAAACATTATTCAAAAACTATGCTGCACTAAAACACCTAATAGGAAATGCCTATTCAAAAGACGCATTCATACTGTGTAAAAGACAGCAAAACTCATTGTGTATGAGCAATGTTTAGACAGTATGGATAGTATCGTTGCTTTGTGCGAATAATTGTTAAAAACACCAATAACAGTTAAAATTGTATCACTGCCCGGATCGGCCATCTTTCTAAAAAAATACTTTCCATTTTTCCAGTAGATTTTGCTTCCCGGTGGAACTTATAGGTACAACACCGCCAGGAATGAAAGATTTTCGCTTGTTCGATATTACGGACTTCGTTATGGATGAGGACTTTGCACGTTGGGTTTATGAGCGGCGGCTTGAGGATGATGCAGCCTGGAATACATGGCTTGCCAGGAACCCTGGTAAGCATTTGGTGATAGCCGAAGCCCGCAGCATCCTCGAATCAATTTATATAGCTCCTCCTGTGCTTCCGGCGCAGGAAATAGAAGAGGAAGCTGCCCGGTTATTACAAACCATTCAGCGGCATCCAGTACCCCAAACACCTGTAATAAGCCGGATGAAAGCTCGTAGCTGGTATGTGGCGGCAGCTGTATTGGTTGTTTGCCTAATGGGTGGTGTATTGTATTTGTACTTTACATGGGGTCATGCAACACCCTTTACCTGGGAGAAAATGACGGCCTCCCGCCAATTGATTGAAAATGTAAATACCTCGGATAAACCTGTTACCATCGCCCTGCCGGATGGAAGTTCTCTTTCCTTGTCGCCAGGCAGCCGTATTGGCTATGGGAACCAGTTCGATAGTTCGGTTACCCGGGATGTATACCTGTCGGGAGAAGCTTTCTTTGAAGTGACTAAAAACCCTGACCGCCCATTCCGCGTTTTTGCCAATGAGATCGTTACAAAAGTGTTGGGGACGAGTTTCACGGTGCGCTCCTTTGAGAATGATACTACCATACAGGTTATTGTTCGTACTGGTAAAGTAACCGTATATTCTCAGGCCATTACCAATACCCGCCGTAGCGCTACCGATCATAAACCAGGCGAGGTGATCTTAACACCCAATCAACAACTGGTATATGAAAAGACCGGCCATAAATTCCAAAAGGTATTACTGGATGATCCTTTATTGATCGTGCCCCGTGTATCCGAACAAAAGATGGAATATGAAGATGCCCCTGTAGTCAAGGTATTCAATGAGTTGGGTAAAGCTTATGGAATAGGCATTGTGTATGATAATGAACTGTTGGAGAAATGCACGGTAACTGCCGACCTGAAAAGTGAAACGTTTTACCACAAACTGGACCTGATATGCACGGCCATTGGCGCTGTGTATGAAGTGATTGACGGACAGGTGGTCATACAGTCCAATGGATGTCAATAAATATAAGCTGAGAGTTAAGAACTGCGGGCAGGGAGCTGATACAATAGGTTTTGCGAGTCAAAAGGCTCAAATCTCAAAGCGCGTAGCCCGAAGCTATCAATAAAAAGGCTGGTATTGCTGCGAACAATATCAGCCCGGAATTTTCCCCACAGCCACCAAAGATTGCGGGGACCTGTTTTGATTAAACCGATTTGCTTTAACCAAACAATGCAAAAGTATGAAAAAACAGCTCGTTAACCAGTTAATTTACGGGTTTATGAGGATAGGACTGCTGCCACTATTAATGATTACAATGCTCCATGTAGTTATTCATGCCAATCCCATCAATGGGCAGGAAGTATTGAATAAAAAGATCAATCTTATTGCCGAACAAAAGGAGGTAAAAACGGTACTGGGCGAGATCAGTAAGCTGGCCGGGATCAAGTTTGTATATAGCTCCCAGCGCATTCCCACCCGTCAAAAAGTATCTGTTGTAGCCCAGGACCGCCGTCTGGGTGATGTGCTGGATGTATTACTTCAACCGTTGAATATATGTTACCAGGTATCTGGTACGCAGGTAGTACTGATGCGTAAGGGAGATGGCAATGGTGTAAATATTGCTTTTTATGAGGAAGGCGCTTTGGAAAAAACTGATGTGATCAATGAAATGTCTTATAAGATCGTGACAGGTAAAGTAAACAACGAGAAAGGCGATGGACTGGCCGGTGTTTCGGTGGTGGTAAAAGGCACAGCGAAAGGAACTTCTACTAATACCGAAGGGGCTTTTTCGATCAATGCAGAAGTGGGAGAAACGCTGGTGTTTTCCATGGTGGGTTATAAACCATTTTCGGTTTTGATTGGACAGGAGAATGAGGTGGCGGTCACCTTACAGGCTGAAATGATCAATATGAATGAAGTAGTCATTGTAGGGTATGGAAGTCAGCGCAGAAGCACCCTCACGGGTGCCATTGCTTCGGTAAGTGGTAAAACCATTGCAGAACTACCGGTGGCCAGTGTTGAAGCCGCCCTCCAGGGGCGGGTAGCAGGACTTACTGTTACTAATAATGGTGAACCTGGCACCACCCCCATTGTACGCATCCGGGGTATCAGCTCCATCAGTTTTGCATCTGATCCATTATATGTTATTGATGGTTTCCCTACAGGTAACCTTAGCAATTTCAACAGTCGTGATATTGAATCGGTAGAAGTATTGAAAGATGCCAGTGCTGCCGCTATCTATGGTTCCAGGGCCACCAATGGGGTGATCCTTATTTCCACCAAAAAGGCCGGAAAGATGGTAAGCTGCGCATCAACCTCGATAGTTATGTGGGTACGCAAAGTGCCTGGAAGAAGATCGACCTGCTCAATACGGCGCAATACCTCCAATACGAAAGAGCATTGAACGGTAATGCAGGTATTGGTTTGCCGCCCCGGTTGGAAACTGCCAATTTCAACAAACCCATCTATGCTGGCGCTACGCAAACTTTTGCACAGACCAATACTGACTGGCAGGATGCTTATTTTAAGAGTGGTATCCTTACGCAGCAAGATCTTTCATTGGCAGGAGGTAATAATGTTTCCCGTTATTTCGCTTCTGCCGGGTATTTCAAACAGGATGGTATTGCAAGAGGAGTGAATTATGAACGGGGAAACTTTCGCATTAATTCGGACCATGCCATCAGTAAAGTGTTTACATTCGGTGAGAACCTCTTTATTTCTTATTCCAAGCAACGATATGATAATACAAATGGCAACAGGACACGCCTGGTGAATGTGATCCGCAACCTGCCTTATTTGCCCGTGTATGATCCTACTACGATTGGCGGTTACCGGGGCGCTGAAAATAGTGTGGATGGGGCCGATCCTACCAACCCGGTTGAAGATGCTGAACTGTTGGGCAATGCCACCAATAAAACACTGAAAGTACTGGGTACTGCTTTCCTGGAAATTAATTTTACTTCCTGGCTTAAATTCCGCTCTACCTTCGGGGTAGATCATGTAAACCTGTTTCAGCACCAGTTCCTTCCCATCTTCAATGATAAAGGGCGAAACTCTGCAGTGTCGACCATCAGGGATCAACGTAATTCATCAACGACTATCTTATTTACTGAACAACTTACTTTTGATAAAACTTTTGGTGATCACCATATTAATGCGGTAGGCGTATTTGAGGTACAAGGGACCAGGAGTGCTGCGGAGAACGCATCGGGTAACCAGAACAGCAATGATATTGAGGTATTGCGTGGCGCCACGAATGTAAGCTTTATATCTACCACGAGTGAAAACCTGCTGCAATCGATGGTAGGCAGGATAAGTTATGAGTATGCCGGTAAGTACCTCTTGAGTGCTGCTATCCGGCGCGATGGATTATCTCTGTGGGCGCCCGGAAAGAAATATGCTAATTTCCCCTCTGCTTCGGTGGGATGGCGTATAGACCAGGAGCAATTCATGCGCACTGCCCCCTTCATCTCTGAATTAAAGGTAAGGGCTGGTTATGGTATTACGGGCCTCAACGCAGTAGCTGCCCTCAATAATGATTATCCCTGGCAGGTGGTGGTGGCTGCCAATGGTGCCACGTATCCCTTTAACAACGTGAACTCTACGGGCAATGCTTCATACTACAATGCACTGGGCAACGCCAACCTGGAATGGGAGAAAACCAAACAGTTGAATATTGGATTGGATATAGGTGTTATGAACAATAGGTTTACGCTTTCTGCCGAATATTTTGTTCGCAAAACGGACAACCTTATCCTGAATGTACCCACTCCGCCTTCCTTTGGTTTTGCTGGTACAGGGGTGTTGGCCAATGTCGCAGCCATGGAAAATAAGGGGTTGGAGTTTCAGGCAGGATACAATAAGAACCAAGGTGCGTTTACCTGGAACCTTACAGGAAATATTAGCTTCATACGCAATAAAGTAACTAGCCTGAATACAGAAACGGCTACTATTGATCAAGGAGGCGACCAGGATTTTGGTGGGGGTACAGCCATTACGCGTACGAGGGCAGGGGAGGCCATTCAATCCTACTATGGGTATGTAGTGGCAGGTATATTCCAAACAGCTGATGAGGTGACTAAAAGTCCTACGCAAGCCCCGGGTACGGCCGCTGGTGACCTGAAGTTTGCTGACCTGGATGGAGATGGAAAGATCACAGATGCGGACCGCACCTTTATCGGCAGCTACCTGCCCAAGTTCTCGTATGCCCTGAATTATAGCGCCAAGTATAAGAACTTTGATGCTTCCCTTTTTCTGCAGGGGGTGCAAGGCAATAAGATATTTAATGCTGCCCGGATCATTAGTGAAGGCATGGCCCGCTTATTTGGTTCCGGTACGGCTGTGCTGAATGCCTGGAGCCCAACGAATAAAAATACTGACATACCAAGGGCTGTTAGTGGCGATCCCAATCAGAATGTACGTCCTTCTACCCGTTGGATAGAAGATGGGTCCTATTTGCGGTTGAAAAATATTATTATCGGTTATACCATTCCCAATAAAGTATTGCAGTCAGTATCAAAAGGAGCTATTAGCAGTTTCAGGTTATACATATCATCCCAAAACCTGCTAACCTTTACCGGTTATAATGGTTGGGATCCTGAAATAGGTTCCAAAAATACAACGCTTACAAATGGGATTGACTATGGTCAGTATCCGGCGGCAAGGTCATTCCAATTTGGCCTTCAGGTCGGATTTTAAAGGCATTCATTCCAAATCGTTTCTTAAAAAGCTTCATATGAAATATGCAGTTGTATTTAAAGTAATAACACTGGCCTGTATCTTCACAGGGATTGTGCTGATTGCTTGCAATAGAGAGCTTGATAAAACCAATCCCAATTCGCCTACGGTAGATAACTATTTTAAAAACAGCACCGAACTGCTGGGGGCACCAATGCTATTTATTCCATTTTCCATTCGGCGGCTTTAATTGGCCGCGAATGGTTTTTCCTGCACGATACGCGCAGTGATGATGTGTCGGCCGGTGGTGGGCAACTGGAACCTCCGCGTGCACAATTGCTGAACGGCGCTACAACTGCTTCCAATGCTGTGATGAACAGTGTTTGGAATGGTTTGTATACGGTCATTCATCGCGCCAATACGGTGATCGATAATGGCCCTGCTATAACAGACAATACAGCCCTTCGTGACCAGTGTGTGGCTGAAGCCAAATTCTTCCGAGGCTGGGCTTATTTTGAACTGGTTTCTCAATGGGGTGCTGTGCCATTGTATGTTAAACAAGTTACGGCGCCCGACCAATTCCAACCAAGGACTCCGGTAGATGCTGTCTATAACCAAATATTCCAGGACTTGAAAGATGCTGCCGCCGGATTGGACGCGGTGACTACGGACCTTGGACGGGCTACCAAGGGCGCAGCCAATGCGGTATTGGGCAGGGCCTATATGCAAAAGGGGGATTATGCCAATGCTAAAATTGCCCTCCTGGCTGTTAACCCCGGTGGTAGTGTTTATAGCTTGCGCCCCAATTACCTGGATAATTTTGATGAGGAGCATGAGTTCAACAGTGAGTCTATTTTTGAAGCGGTATTCTTCGACCGGGGCGACAATAACTTTAACTGGGGTTATACAGGCGATGATAATCCCAACGCACAACCACAAAGTACGGTACGTAACCAGGAATATTCTCCCATTGCCTGGCGCAACCTCATACCCTCCAATAAATTCCTGAATGAGTTTGAAAATACGGCTTCAGGCGCCACGAAGACCGATCCTCGTTTTGCTTTTTCGGTATACCAGACGGGGGATAAATACAATAACAACGCCAATACGCTTACTGATGCCGAGCAAAATGGAAATACCTCTGTGGTAAATGGCGTAACAAAAGATCAGCTGGCGCAAATTCATGCTGATCTATAAGGACAACAATACTTTTAGGCCAGGTGGGATCAACCAACGGATTATACGTTATGCTGAGGTGCTACTGATGCTGGCTGAATGTGAAAATGAATTGAATAACCCGGGTGCTGCCATTGGTTACCTTAACCAGGTTCGCGACCGGGCCAGTGTGGCTATGCCTCATTACCCTACCACCCAATACCCCACCTCGAATAAAACAGAGATCGCCAAAGCCATCATACATGAAAAACAGTAGAGATGGGTGGTGAAGAGGTGCGCAACCGGGATATTCTTCGTTGGCGAAAGAAAGGGTATTTTGGCATTCCTGATCCCATTTCCTATTACAAAACAAGGGATGAGTTATTACCCATACCACAAGCCGAGATAGACAATAACCCACGGTTGTCGGATGGTGGCATTGACAGGCAAAACCCAGGATATTAGAAAGATGATCTTATTAAAACCGCCCTATTATTATTGTTGCTGTATACTTCTGGTAATGGTAGTGGCCTGTAAGCCGGCAAAGGTGGATACCTTATTTTCTCTAATACCAGCCACTCAAACAGGTATTTATTTTAGCAATGATATACAAGAGAATGATACGTTGCAATCCTTCATCAATGAGTTTGGTTATATGGGTGGGGGAGTAGGGATAGGCGATTTCAACCACGACGGATTGCCTGATATTTTTTTTTTACGGGCAACCAGGTAAGTTGCCGGTTGTACATCAATACAGGGAATAATCGTTTTGAAGACATTACAGAGTGGGCGGGTCTCCACACGCAGGTATGGGCTACGGGTGTGAGCATCGTGGATATCAATAATGATGGGTTCGATGATATCTATGTATCGGTATTTGGGAAAACCTTTCACAACGGGCGGCTAATCTGTTATTCATCAACCAACACAACCTGCACTTTAAAGAATCGGCGGCAGCTTATGGGTTGGCCGATACCAGTTATTCCACGCAGGCTGTATTTACGGATTATGACCGGGATGGTGATCTGGACATGTACCTGGCCAATTATTTACTGAATGGTCCCAATGCCAATACCATTTACCCCCGCAACCTTACGGGCACTTCTCCGGCCAATGACAAGCTGTATAGGAATGAAGGTATACCTACAGGGGGCGATCATCCGGTATTTACCGATGTTACCAAGGCCGCAGGTATCAAAGATGATGGCTATGGGCTGGGGTAGTGGTCAGTGATTTTAACAATGACCAGTGGCCGGATATTTATGTAGCCAATGATTTTTGTCGGACGATCTGCTTTGGCTCAATAATCACGATGGTACGTTTACCAATACGGCTGCAAACAGCCTTCGACACCAAAGTTATTCCAGTATGGGTGCGGATGCCGGAGATATCAACAACGACGGTTTGCCGGATATAGTAACGCTTGATATGATGCCGGAGCTCAACCAGCGGCGTAAGACCACTTTTTCATTCATGAACTATGAACGATACCAAGCGGAGCGGGCGGCTGGATATGAACCCGGCTTTATGCGTAATATGTTGCAATTGAACAATGGTGTTTATAAGTCCGGCGATACTCATATCCCTTTCTTTAGTGAAATTGGCCAATTGGCAGGCATAGCTACCACGGATTGGAGTTGGAGTGTACTGTTGGCCGATTTTGACAATGATGGATGGAAAGATATGCATATCACCAATGGTATTGGCCGCGATTTTATCAACGCCGATTTTATTGAGTTTAGTTCAACGGTCTTTGCCAATAAGCGAAGCTCCCAGGAGCAACGTCAGCTGATCAATAATAAACTGTCTTCTTTAAATCATATTAACCTGGGTAATTACCTCTACCTGAATAACCATAATTATACGTTCTCAGACGCTTCCACCCGGGCGGGAATTGATGAGCCGTCCATGTCAAACGGAGCGGCCTGGGCTGACCTTGACAATGATGGTGACCTGGATATGGTGGTGAACAATATCAATAAGGAAGCTTTTTTGTTTGTAAACAATACCATCCATGCCGGCCAGCCATCACCGGTTCATTACCTGGCCATCAGGCTGGAGGGGATCAAAACAACAGGCAAGGGTTTGGTGCAAAGGTGACCTTGTATAACCAGGGTCATTTGCAGGTGCAGGAACAAGGCCCGGTACGGGGTTATTTTTCGTCGGTAGACCAGCGTTTATTTTTTGGATTGGGTACTACGCAGGTGCAGGCCATGCAGCGCCAGGAGGCGGGAGTAGTACCGGCGGCTACGGAAACATGGAATGTGGGATCGGTAAGGCAAGGGGTATCAACCTTCAGGATTGATTCTATCGAGATCGTATGGCCTGATGAAAGAAGGCAGGTATTGATCGGGGTGCCTGTGGACACGTTGCTGGTGCTTACTATCCGTGATGCCCGGCAACAAGCCAGTGAGTCAATACCTGATCCTGCGCCCGTTTTTACAGAAGCATCTACTGCCACGCATATCGCCTATCAACATACCGAAGGGGCTTATAATGATTTTGCCAATCAACGTTTACTACCGCAGAAGTATTCGCAGTTGGGGCCTTTCCTAACCGCTGCTGATGTAAATAAGGATGGACTGATGGATTTTTTTGTGGGCGGGGCTTTCAATTTCTCCGGGCAGTTATTCATACAGGACGCTAACGGGCATTTTACAGGGCGACCAATTACCAATAGTATAAAGATGCAGGTGGACCAGGATTGTACATTCCTTGATGCAGATGCTGACGGTGATATGGACCTGCTGATCAGTGTGGGGATGTTCGCTTTGAGGTGGCGGCGGTATACAACCAGCCGCTATTATACCTGAATGATGGGCTGGGTCATTTTACGGTGAGTCCGGCTGCCATCCCTGCTCATGTACGTACCATTGCAGGCAGTGTCAGTGTGGGCGATTACGACCAGGATGGCCTGCCCGACCTGTTCATTGGCGGGCGTGTATCCAACCGCTATCCATTGGCGCCGAAAAGTTTTATCCTTCATAATAACAGGGGTGTTTTTTCGGAGGTAACGGCAAATGTATGTGCTGATCTGCAAGAGCCGGGTATGATCACAGGGGCGGTATGGACCGACTTTGACAATGATCAACAAATTGACCTGGTGATAGCTGGTGAATGGATGCCGGTACGGTTCTTCAAAAACGACAAGGGGCGTTTACGGGAAATAACGAATACGACAGGCTTGCAACAGATGGAAGGCATGTGGCGAAGCCTCGCTGCAGCGGATGTGGATGGCGACGGTGATGTAGACATCGTAGCTGGTAATATGGGATTGAATTGTGATTACCGGGTAAGCAAAGAGGAGCCAATGCAACTGTTTGCCAAAGACATGGATGGCAACGGAAGTATTGATCCCATTCCATTTTATTTTTCAAAGACCAGGATGGAAAGCGCAGGTCTTTTCCAGCCATTAACCGCCGGCAGTTTGCGGACCAGGTGCCTACCATTAAAAAGCAGTTCCTGTATCATAAGGATTATGCCCGCGCTTCTTTTGCCGGGATCTATCCTGGTAAGGCTAAGGATAGCCTGCTTTCATTGATCTGTGATGAAACTGGCAGTTGCTGGCTGGAGAATATAGGCAATGGAAAATTTGTGAAGCGCTATCTTCCCATGGAAGCCCAGTTTGCCCCGGTAAATGCTATTGTTTGTGTAGATATAGATGGCGATGGGATGATCGATCTTTTATTGGCAGGCAATGAATACCAGACCGAAGTAATGACCGGCCGATATGACGCTTCATATGGATGTTATTTACGGGGCAGAAAAATAAGCAGTTTAAAGCTGTTCAGCCGGCCATAAGTGGTTTTGTGCTTATAGGAGATATAAAGGACCTGGCCCTGATACCTATGGATAACGGGGGCAGGGTTGTGGTGGCCGCGACCAATAATGATGCTTTGCAGGTACTAAGCCTACAACCGCCCCGGGTAAAGCGGAAATAAAAAGTACGGCCTTCGTTAGTGATAGCCGTGCCGGAACCATCCGGTGCCCCTGCTTACCTGTTCAGTATTTCCAACCTTTTCACACTTTTATCACTGCCATGCTGGATGAAAAATAATACATGCCCGAAGCCAGGCCGGTGAGGGGAACTTCTTCTTTCAATTCAAAGTTGGTTTTGGTGCGTTGCACGGCCATCACTTGCTGGCCGATGGTATTGTATAAAACGATGTTGACAGGACCTGTATAATTGTTTTTCATCGAAAGGAACGCTGTTGTGTTAGCAGGGTTGGGGTATACGGTGAGTGATCCGGTGGCGGCAGGTTGTTCTGTGGTAGATATTGTACCGGCTTTTGTAAAGTAGATATAGCCTTCTCCGTATCCATCCTGTGAATTGCCAGCCAGCACTACTTCATCACCCTGTACCCATATTTTTCTACGCTTGTCTGAACGCCCTGTTTGCCTAAATATTGTACACGCTGCTTATTTCCATCTTTGTTCAGGGTCATCAGGAATCCGAATTTCTCCAGGTTGCCGGCCAGTGGCTCCCCGGTGGTGCCTGCCAGCAGGATGGTGTCGCCGGGTAAATAGGCAAGGGAAAATCCTTCCTCCAGCAGGTGCAGGTCGTAGGTTTTTCCCAGCGTTTATCGCCCTGCCTGGTGAGCTGCATCACCAACAGATCTCTTCTGTCATAATTGGTGCCAGCTGATCCGGCCATCAGGTAATCACCATCTGGTGTGATCACCACATCGTAGAACTGGCCATGAGCATAACCTGCCGAGAAGGTTTTTGACCACAGGATATTCCCTCCTTTATCTACTTTGGCTGCGTAGGCAGCCCCGGCATCATCAAAAGCAACTCTTGATGTACCAGCGATGATAAAATCATGTTCGGGCGTTTCTTTCACACGGGTACCTATTTCCCAGTGTGAGCTAAGGCCTGTTTTTTTTCTCCATAGCTCTTGCCCGGTTGCGTTTGTTTTTATTATGATCAGGTCATAGTTGGAAAGTGTGTGGTCTTCTCCGCCGACCAGCAGATAGCCGCCGTCGGTGGTGGTGATGATATCACGTGCGATGGTGGTGCCCAGGCGGGCAGTCCATAAGGTATCACCATTGGTGGTGAATTTAACAAGTGTATAGATCCTGCCGAATACGTCCTGCTGTTCTGCCATGCCTATAAAGTTCCCATCAAGGGTATTGGTGACGGCTTTCAGCACGCCGGGCTGATCGGTTACTTTTTTTGCCAGGTGGCTTGTCCTGTTTTACTCACTTTAAGAAGATAGGGATATACTTCATCGTCCATTTTATCCTGGAAGTTTCCTCCGGCAATAAAAGTGCCTCCTTCGGCCGGGATGGCTTTGGTGAGTTTTTGTATCGGGGCATCGTTATTTACCAGCACCTTCGTGAAACTGGAGGGTGGAGCCGGCTGAAAGGGCAGGGTAGTGGTAAGGTTGCCCTGGTTATCCGTTTTGAAGAGTACGGCTACGGGGACAATAAACCCGGGCCAGGATACACGTCCGCCAACCAATATACTATTGGCATCGGGTACCAGCACTTTAGTCGCATTGTCTTTCCGGGTGCTCCCCAATGCCTTTTCCACTGTGTGTTGCCCTGCCAGTCGGTTTTCAGCAGCACGATATCTCCCGCTACATCATTGGACCAATCGTCATCAAAACCAGCCTCTGCCAGCAGCAAATACCCATCAATGGTGGGTACTATACTCATGATCTGATCATCCATATAAATATTCAGTTCTTTCTGCCATAGCAGGTTACCATCCTTGTCTGTTTTGTACAATAGACTGTTACCGAATTTGCCGGGCGTGTATACCGAACCTGCCATGGCGTAGCCACCGCCGGGTGCAGGGCAAAAATCGTAGGTAAACTGCTCTGCATTGGGCTGTTTGGGAAGGGGAATCTCTTTGAGTGAAAAATTACCGGTTGCATCAACCTTGAATAACCAGGTTTTCTTATCTCCCCTTGTATTCATTACTATCTCCACGGAACCATTAGGTCCTTCATGTGCAGCAAATAGTTGAGAGGCGTCATTGGTGACAATTTTATTCCATAATTCGTGCCCCTGTTCATTAAATCGAGCAACTACAAGTTGGTAATCCGATCCGTAAGAAAGGGTATAAATGACGAATACTCCATTATTGGACGCCTTGCTGATCCTGATGGTATGAGCCGACGCGTTAACTATCGGTACAGAAAAAGGAGCTGCCCACCGCTGTTCAATTTATACAGTAACATCTTTGAATCGCTGAGGCTGGTAGCCATATAGCCTGCTATATAGAAATGACCTGTTTGGTCTGTCAGCATGGAATACAGGAAGGTGGATATGCCCTGTTTGAGGCTGTTATTGGTCAGGATATTTCCCTTATTATCTATCCGGTAAAAATTGGACCTGGTGATGAAGGCGTACTCATTAGCCGAAACATACACCATGTCCTTTAAAATATCACTATCAGTTCCATCGGGGTAGATCCTGGAAAAGGTGGTCTGGGAATGTACAAACAGAGGCAGTACCAATAGCCACAGCAAATGGATTACTTTCATGAGATTGGGTTGTTACAATGATAAAAATAAGCGGGTGGCTTATTGCAAACGACCGGGAGGGTGATGAACTGGCCTATTTGCGGTGTGACACGTCTGTTGAAGCAGACGACAAACGGTTAACAACCTGATTGAAAGAAACGTTGCATGGAGATAATGGATGCTCAATAATAAAGGCGACACGCATCAGCATGCCGCCTTTATGGATCCTGAAAACAGGTGCATCTTATGCCAATACGTTGATCAAACCTTTGATCACGGCGCCGAGCTTCACAGCCTCAAATACCCGTGCTTCACTGCTGCCGTGTTGTAATACGGATTGTTCGTGTGAAGTAACACACATTTCGCAGCCATTGATAGAAGATACTACCAGGCTCACCAGCTCAAAGAATTCCTTGCCCAGTACCGGATTCATCATAATGCTCATTTTGATGCCGGCCGGCTGGTTATTGTAAAAATCCCTGCCCATGAAATGGCGAAAACGATAAAATATGTTATTCGTATTCATCAGGGAGGTACAGGCGGTGATCTCTGCTATCTCTTCTTCCGTAGCGCCTGCTTCTTTGGCCAGGGTGGCAAAGCTTTCTTTCAGCAGGTCAAATTTTTCATTGATGGCTACTGCCAGGGCCAGCAATAAGGCTTCCTTGCGCTGAAGGTTTTGGCTATTGTTCAATACATTGCCCGTATTGATCTTGATATCCTTGATAAAACGTGCATTTACGTTTAGCAATGCTTGTGCATTGGCTGAAGGTATATAATGGGGAATACCCAGGTCGTTGACCAGGTTCTGAAATGTTTCGTTTGATATAGTGGCTATTGCACTCATAGTAATTCGCGTGAAATGTGAAACGATAAACGTGAAAAAGAACGTGAGGAGCAAGACGCCAAATTAATTTTCGTCTCACTGCTCACGTTTCATATGATTAGTTCAAATTCAACTGGGTGGTCAGTGTTTCCTGTCCTTTATTCCAGTTGCAGGGGCACAGTTCATCTGTTTGTAAAGCATCCAATACGCGGATTACCTCTTGTACGCTTCGGCCTACATTGAGGTCATATACGCTTACCCAACGAACGATACCTTGTGGATCGATGATGAAGGTAGCGCGGTAGGCGATCTTTTCTTCGCTGTCGAGGATACCCAACTCTTCGGCCAGTGATTTGGAAGTGTCGGCCAGCATGGGGAATTTCAGATCGCGCAGGTCGGCATGATCCCTTCTCCAGGCAGCATGAACAAATTCTGAATCGGTAGAAGCACCGATCAATACGGTATCACGATCAGTGAATTCGCTGTGCTTTTTGTTGAATTCAGCGATCTCTGTAGGACATACAAAAGTGAAATCTTTTGGCCACCAGAACATGACGGTCCATTGACCGTTGGCACTATCATTGGTCAATTCTGAAAACTCTTTTCCTTTTTCAATAGATACTACTGCTTTCTTCTTAAAGGCAGGAAATTGGCTGCCAATGGAAATTACTCTGTTGGACATATTATTATGCTAATTAGTTACGACAATAAATAAAAGGATGACAAACTTTTCGCAGGCAGGCTGATCGTGTGTATTAAAGTGGTGCAAATGTAGGGCTTATGCTAATAGAGATTGATCATCGTTTTCTATTGAGTGATAGACAATATCTATGGGTTCCTGGCCCTGGCAGGTTAAAACAGCAGAATAATTATCTAAAGGTTCAGGTTTGTTATTTTTATTATATATTTATCAGGTAAATTGATTAGTTAAACAAGATCATTCGACTGCTTATTTACAGAAACACAGGAAAGCACAATATTTTTCAGTAAGATCATTACTTTTTAGCTTTTCCCCACGTCTGTAAGGTCCTGGTAGACAAAACCCGGAAGCGCAAAGCCTGTGGGGTTCTCAAAGAGCAATTAATCACTGTAGCAGTCAAGTCCAATGGGCTGGTCACCGAAAGGTTAAAACTCAGGCGTGTCTTGTTTAAAACAGAAGACGGTAAAGTATATGCCTATATGACCAATAATTTTACCTTGCCAGCTACTCAGGTCACCACCCTCTATAAAAACCGATGGATGATCGAACTTTTGTTCAAACAGATCAAACAGAACTTTCCCCTGCGATACTTTTGGGGCGAAAGCCCTAATGCCATCAAAATGCAGATCTATTGTGTCCTGATCGCCCAGTTGCTGATGGTGGTTATCCGCAAGGAAGCCGCCACCAAAAAGTCCTTTGCCAATATGATTACCGTTATACGACTGCATCTGATGAGCTATGTAGAGCTATTGGACTTTATGCGGGACACTTATAAAGCCTGGCGAAAAACTAATAATGCCTCTATCGCATTTAGTCCGTAATAATCTGGGGTACTACCCCCTATTTTGAAACCATCTATTTTTAGCCTCAATGTTTTGCCACTGGCTGCATACAGGCTATTTTGTACCGGGTTTACCCGGACAATAATGCAAAAGAATATAAATTATATCTTCCATCTAAAGCCGCCTTAAAAAAGATAGTTGGCTAGGTGCTGAATTATCCTTTATCTTATATTTACCTGTTTTCGATTGCTTCCAGTAAGTAAGCATTGAGTGAAACTTCACCAGGGATGCCCAGCTTCCGCCGGAGCCGGTAACGGCTGGTTTCCACACCCCGTACTGAAATTCCCAGTAATTGAGCGATCTCCTTTGAAGTAAGATCGATGTGCAGGTAGGCGCACAACTTCAGATCGGTAGTTGTGAGCATAGGGAAATGCTTTTTCACTTTTGCCAGGAAATTACTGTGCACCTCATCAAAGTGCCGGGAGAAATGTTCCCAATCTTCTTCATTGTTTTCGGCATCCTCAAAAAGCCGCATCACTCTTTTAAAATGATCTTGTGTTACTGTTGGCTCCAGTTTCTTAATGGTGGTATGAAGTACTTCCTTTATGTTGGAAAGCACCTTACCCCTGTCTACCAGGTGCATGGTTACGGTAGCCAATTCCCGGTTCTTGAAATGTACATCCGACGCTAGTTTATCATTCTGTACTTTGATCAGCGCTTTTTCATTCCTTTCCAATTCCAATTGATGTAGGGAAATAAGATGTTCTTGTTTCTGCTGGTATTTTTGTTGCTGGTGGATGAACTTGCGTTTTTGCCTCCTGTACAGCAGATAGAGTAGACTGATAAAAAGTAAAACATAAAAGGTCTTTGCCAGGTTGGTTTGGTAGAAGGCCGGTAAGATGGTAAAGCTGTACCGGGTTTCTTCCGATTCAAGGCCCAGGTTATTGCGGGCCTTTACTGCAAACGTATAGTTGCCATAGGAGAGGTTGGTGTATTCCTTTTCTGTTTTGAGGTCCACTCACTCCAGGTATTGTTGAAACCCAGGAGGCGGTAACTGTATTCAATATTACTTCCCTGATCATAAGCAGGGGAGGCATATTCAAAATGAAAATCATTGTATCCGTTGGGTAATTGTACCGTACGTTGTTCATCTTGCTTGGGAATTAAGGTACTATCGTTGGAAAAATAACCTCCAAAAAGCAGGCTGTCCGATTTGCCCATGGCACGGGCAGTACCAATAGAGATAGCTGGGCCGGCAGCGGACTGTATGTACTTGCGGTAATTGAGGTGATACAGCCCCTTTTCGGCGGCCATGAATATATTTTCATCATCATAGGGATAGATGGATTCAAAGCCATTTACAATTTTCTGCTGCAATTCCGGGAAGTAAATAACTGAATAGGGTTGATTGTCCGATGGTTTGTGGTAATCTATGATACCCGGGCGGCGGTTAGATGTAAACCAGATATTGCCATTGATATCCTCGGCCAGGAATTGAACACCTATATTACCCAATACATTATAAAACAAAGGCGATTTCACAAAACGTCCGGTAGCGGCCTGGTACTCATAGATCCCACTCCGGGTAGCGATGAGTATCCGGTTACGGATCCTGAAAACAAAATTGTCGTAATCGGAAGGCAACCCCTCCTTACTGGTATACAGTGTATAATGCACGGAATCGCCCGGAGGGCTTATTTTATAGATGCCCCGGTAGGGATGGGAGGCCCAGATGGTATCATCATTGTCTATTGCCAGGAAGCGCAGGGACTCCTTCAGGCCATTAAAATGAGTAGGTGGTGTAAATCCCTTTGGGCTGGCTTGAACGCCGTATAAGCCATCATAAGCGCCAATCAGTACATTGTAGGGGAGGAACGTGCATGGTATGGTTTGTATAACCAGCATCCTTTTTCGGTGGTTAGCTGTGAAGCGTTGTTATTGCTGATGAGAAAGGTGCCTTCGTGGTGACCCATCAACAATTGATTATTTATCACGGACAGGTTCCAAACCTGCCCCTGGCTGTTACTTACCCGTTGAAAATGGTTATTGGAGAAGCTATAATCACTGGTGCTGCATAAAGGGGTACTGTATACTCCATCTGAAGTGCCCACAAAGAGTTTATTGTCAAATACCTGAGCAGCGTAGGTAGTCAACATGTTCTTTTTGTCGGGGTAAATCTGTTTGATGAAAGTATTGTACCTGATGAAGTCGATCCCATTGTCGAGGGCCAGCCAGATATTCTGCCGTTCATCGGCGAATAACCTCAATACGTTATTGTTTTGCAGGCCTTCTTCCATGCTAAAATGCTGGATGATCTTGCCCGACGCTTTATTAATAATGTAACAACCATCGGCCGTAGTAGCTACAGCCATTTCAGTATCGTTCAGTTCAATGGCGCCATAGATGCGACTCAAGGCAAAAATGCTGTTGGCCTCTGTTGCCTTGGGTATCAGCTGTTTGTTGCTAACAGTAAACAAGCCATTTTTATGGGTGGCGATCAGCAGGGAGCCAGTAGGATCTTCCAGCACGCCAGTAACCAGCATGTCCCGGAGGGCTCCATTATTGCAAACGGCTATCCATTGCCCTGCTTCATATTTCATAAGCCCCTCTTGCATGTCCTGGGCATACAATCCTTTGCTGGTTTTGTAGAGTTTACGCCATTCGCGAGGGGCTGGATGCACTTTCATGCGCCCATTGCGGTACTCCAGGATCATATCATACACATGGTAAAAGACAGCTCCTTCATACAGTTCAATATTCCATACATCAGACACTTGCTTTTTGCCGGGTGGCAGCAGGCCTTTGAGTGAGTGATAACGCAGGATGCCGGCAGGATCGGGAAAATAGTAGCCCAGCTCATCCTGGGCCCCTGCATAGATATATCCGCGCTGGTCGACCTTTACCGAGCGAAGGCGTGTATGATTGGCAATGGGGTATAATTTCCAGAATTGACCATCAAAGGTGAGCAGTCCCTCGGTATTGGCAAAATACATACTTCCCCGGCTATCAATAGCCAGATCCCAATTTTGCCCACCTCCGCGGTATTGTTCTTTGGTGTAATTGATGATATCCGGAAAGCCAATGGTGTTCTGGGCGTACACCGGATAAAAGAATATGATCATCAGTAGCAAAAGCAGCAGCCTCATATACGCAATCGTTTGCTGTAAAAATAGGGGAAATATGTGTTGTAGTAGGACTGGCGTAAATAGCAACTATTGACAACCAATATATTAAATTTTTTTGTAGTAGTAATGACGTAGAGGAATATGCGGTTTAAAGGGAGGGCAGGAAGTAATTTGGTACTACCCTTTTAGGAGGGTCCAATCGCCATTTTACAATAACGGATCGTTAAACTGCTTGTGTATGAAAAATTAATTGCTTGCGCATTTCTATTTCTATGCCTGTTGCTATCGCCCATCGTCTGGGCCCAACAACAGGTCACCGGCAAGATCAATGACAAAGACGGCACTCCCATCGCCGGTGCCTCCATTTCAGTAAAAGGAACTTCCCGCGGAACATTAACAGATGCCAATGGCCAGTTCAGTATCAACGCCTCTAAAGGCGATGTGCTGGTATTCAGGCATATCGGTTATGCCGAACAGGAGTTTGCCGCTGATAAAGTACCCGCTACTATTCTTCTAACGCCCAGGGTGGCCGACCTGGATGATATCGTTGTAATTGGATATGGCACTCAAAAGAAGAGTGTTACTACTGGCGCCATTTCCCGTGTAAAAGCTACTGACCTGGAAAACATGCCCATTAACCGGGTGGAAGATGCCTTACAGGGTAGGGCATCGGGGGTTACGATTGCTGCAAACAGCGGTCAGCCAGGATCGGCGGCTACGGTGAGGGTACGGGGTATCACGACGCTGAATAATAATAACCCCCTTTGGGTTATTGATGGAACGGTGGTAGACAATGGTGGTATTGGTTTCCTTAATCAATCTGATATTGAATCCATTGAGGTGTTGAAAGATGCGGCTTCGCAGGCGATCTATGGAGCCCGTGCAGCTGCGGGTGTTATCCTTATTACTACCAAAAAGGAAAGATCGGCAAGCTTAGTGTTAATTACAATGGTTTTTATGGTGTATCGGCTCCAGCTAAAAAACTGGACCTGCTCGATGCTACTCAATATGCTACGCTTAGAAACGAAGCGGCTGTCAATGCCAATAAACCGGCGCCTTATGCCAACCCTTCTGCATTTGGTAAAGGCACGGATTGGCAGGAGCAGATCTTTAACAACAGTGCCAAAAGGCAAAACCATGAGTTAAGCCTTAGTGGTGGTAATGAGCGTTCTACTTTTTATTTCTCCTTCGGTTTCCTGGATCAGGAAGGTATTGTAGCTACTGATATATCGAAATACAAACGGATGAATATCCGGATCAACTCTACTCATAAGTTGTCCAAATGGCTCACATTTGAGAGAATATTGGCTATGCCCATGATAAATCCGTTGGTTTGGGTAATACCAATAGTGAATTTGGCGGCCCTTTATCGGCTGCTATTAACCTTGATCCCATTACGCCTGTAGTGGAAACCGACCCTGCCAAAATTGCTGCTGCACCTTATACCAATAAGGGAGTGCGGCTCGATCCACAGGGCCGTCCTTATGGTATATCCACCACCGTGGGTCAGGAAATGACGAACCCGCTGGCCTTCATTCAAACCCGCCTGGGCAACAATAGCTGGAGTGATAATGTGGTAGGTAATGTTTACCTCGAAGCATCGCCTATTAAAGGATTGAAGCTCAAAACGACGCTTGAGGAAAACTTTCTTTCTGGGGTGATGAGGCGTTTACCCCGATCTTCTGGTTGAACCCTACGAACGTAACTACGCAAACCAATTTCCGCAGGTCGAATAACAAGCGTTTTGATTACAATATTGAGAATACGATCTCTTATAGCCGCAATATTGGTGATCACAATGTTTCTTTAATGGCAGGTCAAGGTGCTTACCTGGAAAACAGGGCCACCATGACTACTGTTACTTTCTTTAATGTGCCGGCCGATAATTTCAAGACGCTTCGCTGAACTTTAAAGTACCTGCGGATCAACGCAATTCCGATGGCTCTGAAGGAACGGAACATACGGTTTCTTCGCTCTTTGGTCGCTTAACGTATGATTACCAGGAGAAGTACCTCATGCAGGCCCTGATCAGAAGGGATGGTTCATCCCGTTTTGGCGCCAACAATAAATATGGTGTATTCCCCTCCTTTTTATTGGGTTGGGTGGCTTCTAAAGAAAACTTCTTCCCCATTAACAGTCATATCAATTTCCTGAAGGTTAGGGGAGGTTATGGTGTAGTTGGTAATGACAATATTGGTGACTTTGCCTTTATCTCTACGGTAGGCAGTGGCCGTAACTATACGATTGGTACTTCCGGCAGTTATACGATTGGTTATAGCCCCAATGCACCTTCCAATCCCAACCTGAAATGGGAGCAAACCAGCAATATGAATATTGGTTTTGATGCGGTGATATTTGACAACTTCAATGTAACCTTTGAATGGTTCAATAAGAAGACCACTGACATCCTGCAAAACCCACGTATACCTGGTTATGTAGGTGCTATTTCCAATCCGGCAGCCAATATCGGCAGTATGAAAAATACCGGGGTGGAATTGGAATTGGGTTATCGCAAAAGACTGGGTGAATTGAATTTCTCTGTAGCAGGTAATATATCCTGGATGGAGAATGAAGTAACCTTCCTGGGTAATAATGTGCAATACCTTTCTGGTGGTACAGGATTCCAGTCTACTACTTATCCTATTACACGTACAGCAGTAGGTGAAGCGGTTAACTCATTCTATGGATTCAAGACCCTGGGCATTTTCCAGAACCAGGCCGAAGTAGATGCTTATGTTTCAAAGAATGGCACTAAAATACAACCGAATGCCAAACCCGGTGACTTTAAATGGATGGATAAAAATGAGAATGGTGTGATAGATGAAGCCGACCGGATGTTTATTGGCGATCCTACGCCCAACTGGACGTACGGTTTCACCATCAACCTGGATTATAAAGGATTTGATGCGGTGATCTTCGGGCAGGGCGCTGCTGGCAACCAGATCTTCCAGGGCTTGCGCCGTTTGGATATAGGGAATGCCAACTGGCAAACCAAAGCACTGGGCCGCTGGACAGGAGAAGGTTCTTCTTACACACATCCCCGTCTTAATATTGATGATCCCAATAAGAACTTTACAAACCCTTCCGACTTTTATCTGGAAGATGGTGGTTATTTCAGGTTGAAAACATTACAGATCGGTTATTCCTTACCCAATAGTCTTATTAAAAAGCAGGCTTGCAGAAGGCGCGTTTTTACATCATGAGCCAGAACCTGTTTACGCTTACCAAGTATACCGGTTATGACCCAGAGATCGGTGGTGGCGTTATGAGCATCGACAGGGGTATTTATCCTCAGGCGCGTTCTTTCATGTTAGGTGTTAACCTCGGCTTTTAGTCAACTTTAAAACCAAGCAAAATGACAACGAAACAATTATCATATAGTGTTCTTTTGGTGGCCGGTGTTTTTACCATGGGCGCCTGTAAAAAGAGTTTCCTGAATGTAGAACCGAAAGGGCAGTTCCTGGAATCCAATTATTACCGCAACGAAACAGAGGCCTATAATGGGCTGGTAGCTGTATATGACCTGGTAGGTTTTCAGGCAGGCGGTTATGTAACGAAGATAGGAACGATGGATGCGGGTTCGGATGACCACCTGGCTGGCGGAGGTGGCCCTAATGATGTTACTGCTTACCAGGTAATGTCTAATTATACGCTTACACCGGCTACCGGGCCGCAGGGGACCTTTGGGCCAAGGGTTTCTCCGGTGTGTTCAGGGCCAATATATTGCTGCAGAAATTGCCTAAAGTGCCGATGGATGAGAATACGAAGAAACGATTTGCTGCCGAGGCAAAATTCTTAAGGGCCTATTTTTACTTTGACCTGGTACGTTTCTTCAAAGCAGTTCCATTGCTCACTATACCTGTTGAAACAGATAAAATGTATGATGTATTGCAAGCGCCTGCTGCAGATGCATATACTCAGATTGAGAAGGATCTCAAAGAAGCATTTACTGATCTGCCGGCTACGCTTACTTTAACCACACAGGCCGGCCGGGCTACCAAAGCCGCTGCACAAGCCTTGTTGGGTAAAGTATACCTGCAACAAAAGAAATACGGACCTGCTGCCACTGAATTGGCAGCCGTGAATGGTACCCTGGCGGTACCAGCCAGTATGGAAACAAACTACTCACCAGCTTTGCTGAACTGTTCAGGGTCAATAACAAGTTTAATAGTGAGTCGATCTTTGAAATATCCTTTACCAATACGTCGGCCGGTGGCTGGGGTTGTGTAGCCTGTACGGAAGGGAATGTACTGAACATTATGACCGGCCCCCGTGGTTATAACCGGGTAGACCCTGCGGCACCGGATTATGTATCGGGATGGAGTTTTCTGGTTGTTACGGATGATCTGTACAACGCGATGAAAGATGATCCACGCTTAAATGCCACTATTGCCAATCTTAAACAGTTGGAAACGGATGGCAAGGTGACTTACCAAAAAGGATATATGAATACGGGATACTTCCTGGAAAACCGCAGGCCGTGAATCGTTTAAATGGACGGGTGCTGGTAATATGGAACTAAACTTCCCCAAGAATATGTATGATATGCGCCTGGCTGATACTTACCTGTTGGAAGCTGAAGCACTTGTAATGGGCAATGGTGATCTTACGAGGGCGGCCGCCTTGATCAATTCAGTGCGCGACCGCGCTTATGGTGATAACCTGCACCATGTAACAGCTACGATGGCCAATATTAAACTGGAAAGAAGGCTGGAACTGGCAGGAGAGGGGCATCGCTGGCTGGACCTGGTACGCTGGGGTGATGGGCCATCGGTATTGGGACCCAAAGGTTTTAAAGCGGACAAACACGAATACCTGCCCATTCCCTTGCTGGAAATGGAAAATACTAAAATTGAACAGTTAAAAGAGTGGGGTGGTACGAAGTAAATAATCCCCACATTGCTATTACCTTTTTGATACAGGCAGTTTGCGTTATTGATAGATAACGCTTTGCGTTTCGCAAGCAATCATTTAAAGGTGGAACGCATTTACCTTTCCAGGTTGAATGCTTCCACTTTTTTAACACCGTTCCATTTATTATTTATGCTTTCGCAACATTTGGAACTCTCCGCCCGGCATGCCCGCAGCATGTCTTCATGAATTGTTTTGTTCACCAAAAACCAAAATATCATGAGCTGTTATCTACGGAAAGTAGCCAGGCTGCTGTATTTAAGCAGTAGCCTTCTAACGATGCTTGTTGTATGCCATCCTGCCGCCGCGCAATTATCCAGGCTGCGGGCGGATGGACAACGTATTGTCAATGCCAGTAACCAGGAAGTGATCCTGAAAGGGGTTGGCCTGGGCGGCTGGCTTTTACAAGAAGGGTATATGATGAACCCCAATTCAGGTGGTACACAATGGTCTTTTAAACATACGCTTTACAATCAGGGGCAAACGGATGCGCAGGTAGAAAGTTTTTACCAAAGCTGGCGCGACAATTTCATTACGCAAAGCGATATCAATTGGATTGCGGACCAGGGATTTAACTGTGTGCGTATCCCTATGCATTATGAATTGTTCCTTACGGCTACGCAAAGAGCTGTACGGAATACGGTAGCACGTAATTCGGGCAACTATACGAATTATGTGAACTCGATGCAAGGCTGGTACAACAATAACCAATTGTTTACCGATCCCAATACGGAGGGTTTCAGGACGCTGGAGAACTGCCTGAACTGGTGTTCGGCAAGGGGTATATATGTAATTGTAGACCTGCATGCTGCACCAGGTGCACAAGGGTCGGATGCCAATATATCGGATGCGCTGGTGGGGAACGATCTTTGGAACAGAACTTTGTTTCAGGATGTAACGGTGCGCTTATGGCAGGCTATTGTAACGCGCTATATCAATAATAATACGGTAGCTTTTTGGGATTTGATCAATGAGCCCAATAATGTGCCTGGTGGTGGACCTGCCATCTTTAATCTCAGCAACCGCCTCGTAAATGCCATTCGAGGATTGGGTGATTCGCACCTGATCATGATCGAAGGGAATGGATTTGGCAATAATTATGATTACCTGGAACCCAACAATTTTACCAACCGCTCCAACCTTGTATACAATGCGCACCGCTATTGGATAGCAGAGGGAGATGACAATATACGGGATGGCAATCCCAATCAGATCAATCGCCTGATCAACCTTACTGAATTTCGTACCCGTTGGAATGTACCGGTTTGGGTAGGGGAAACAGGTGAGAATTCGGATGCCTGGTTGCGTCAAAATGTTGACAAACTCAATGGGGCGGGTATTGGCTGGTGCCATTGGACATATAAAGAACCAGCTCCAGCCCCAATGCGGCTTTACGCAGGATAATTGGACCTCCTTACCTTACGGATGGGGTATCGGCCATGAGTGGGGTATTGAACAATATACAATTTGCCAATACGGTGGTGAATGGCGGTCCCTTGGCTGCAGTTGATCCACGTAGGGGCAGCGGCTCAACGACCTGTACGGGTAATTACAATGGGGTTCCCGACACTTTGCAGGCCGAAGCCTGGTGTGCGATGAGTGGTGTTCAAACGGAAACCTGTACGGATGCGGGTGGCGGACTGGATGTAGGTTATATTGATGCAGGAGATTGGTTGGGCTACCGCATCAATGTGCCTGCTGCAGGTACGTATACGGTTCAATACCGCGTGGCCAGTCAGAATGGTGGTGGCAATATCAGGCTCGAACGCTTTGGAGGTAGTAGTGTATTTGGAACGATTGCTGTGCCTGCTACTGGTGGCTGGCAAACCTGGCAAACGATCTCTCATACGGTGACATTACCGGCAGGGCAGCAGGAAATTGGCCTGGCTGCTGTAGCCGGCGGATTTAATATCAACTGGATCAGCATTACCTCCAATGCTTCTTCGCCTGCTCCCATTGGACAGATCATTACGCTGCGTGGTATCAATAACCTCTATGTATCAGGTGAAAATGGCACGCAGGCCATGCGTTGTAACCGCGCTACAGCAGGCGACTGGGAGAAGTTCTCGGTATTGGATGGCGGCAATGGCACGATCACCTTGAGAAGCATGAGCAAATATGTTTCTTCCGAAAATGGGGTTGCTGCTATTACTTGCAGTCGTGCTACAGTAGGTGGCTGGGAGCGTTTTACCTGGATAGTAAATGCGGATGGTACGATTTCCTTACGTGGTAATAACAATATGTATGTAAGCTCTGAAAATGGCACTACCGCCATGACCTGCAGCCGTGCTACGATCAGTGGCTGGGAAGCTTTTAACTGGACATCGGTAGGAACGGTAACCAATGCAGGGGTTTTGGTGCAGGCAGGCGCCAATGCTCCTGACGGTGAAAACGGAGTTACTTCCCTGCAGGTATTTCCCAATCCTTCACGAGGTGCAGTGACGGTTAAAACAGCTACACCAGGTAAACTGGTGATCTTCGATGCAGGGGGCAGGCCGGTTTACCAGGCAACGATCAAAGGCACGCTACAGGTGAGTAACCTAAAGGCCGGTGTGTATACTGTCCGGGTAACAGGCGATGACCAGCAAACGGCTACTAAAAATTGATTGTGGGTGCACAATGATCGGTATTAATCCTGGGAAACACTAGTACTCAATAACGATAAGATTATGGTAACATGTTAAGGTTCTGATGCACGCCCGGTGGGTCGTTCTGTATTCTGCTATCAGGCGGATTCAGAACGGCTCACCTTTTATTTTCTACAAATAGGAAAATCGCTTATTGCGACACAAGAGGATGGGTATCCAGGGTTCATCGCCATATCTTATCTTTAACGATAAACAGTATTCCTTGAGTTATTCATTTTCCAGGCGAAGGTTTCTAAAGACGACGACTACCGATGGCATTGTATGGTTTGCTCACTAAAGATGAAGAAGTGTTGCAGGCTGTGACCCGGTCGTTGCAAACGCATATGGAATTGATGTTGCCTGATGGGGGATGGGACAATAGCTGGGGCACGCGCAATTACAAATGGACGTATTGGGGCAGCAGAACTTCTGATGGTTGTCAACCGGCCTATGTGTTATTGGCCGATCGTGATCCACGGTTTTACAAGGTTGCCTTAAAGAACACGGAACTATTACAGCAATATACGCATGAAGGGTTGTTGTATGGTGGTCCCCATTATCTTTCACACAAAGTACTGTCCAGTGTACACCATACTTTTTGTCATATTAAGGCATTGACCACCATTCTTGATCATACGCCTGTGGTGCCATCCGTACCTATTAAAAATTGGTATTGCCCAGGGAGGAGACGTATGGCAGTCGCTTTTTTGCTGATATTCAAACCCGGCTCATCAGCAAAGGCGGTTACCGGGCTAAGTACAATTTTATGTTTATTAAATCCTTGCTGAGCTTAGTATTACTGGTGGTAACAACGAGCGCCCATACATTAAATAGTCAATCAAAAACAACAATCGTGGACAACAAAACCTTCTCTGTAGAGATCATCCGGTACAATATCCCCGATGATAAAAGCGCAGCCTTCGAGAAAGCATACACCGAAGCCGGTAAGTACTTGCAGGCTTCGCCTTATTGTCTTGAGTACCGCGTACTGCATGGCAATGATGAGCCAAACAGCTATCTTGTGATCATCCATTGGACGAGTAAAGAAGAGCATTTACAAGGCTTCAGGAAAAGCCCTGAATTTATGCCTTTCTTTAACCTGGTAAAGTCTTTTATAATCATATTGAGGAAATGAAACATTACGACCAAACTGCCACGGTTTGGAAAAAATAAAGTAGCAGCTATGGAAAAAGAACCCCAACGCTCTATGAATGGGCCGGCGGCCGGGAGCAATTTGAGCAGTTAACAGACCGGTTTTATGCCAAAGTACAAACGGATGAGCAACTATCGGTTGTATTTAAGCATATGTCGCAGGAACATGCAAAGCATGTAGCGCATTTCATATCCGAAGTCTTTGGCGGGGACCGCTCTATACGCAGGAGGACCAGGGCAGTCATGCCAAGATGGTGCAACATCATATTGGAAAAATGCTGACGGACGACTTACGTAAACGTTGGCTGAATCTATTGCTTGAAACTGCCGATGAAATTGGGCTGGCCGATGACCCAGAATTCAGGTCGGCCCTGGTGGGCTACCTGGAGTGGGGTAGCCGGCTGGCGGTGATCAATTCCCAATTGCCCGAAAACCCGGTGGGTTCATCAGAGCCGATGCCCAAATGGGGCTGGGGCGAAACGGGCGGGCCGTATATACCGGGATAATTATTATCTTACGATCATGAAAATACTCCTTGCGATCATCGCTTTTATCAATGGCGGCTACATGTTGCTGGATGGGGGCTATGTTCTGCTGAAAGGTAAATTCATTGGTCCGGAAAAGCCGGGGCCCTGGGCTTCGCTTTTCACCAAATTGAGGTAAACGTATTTAAACTGGGGCCCTTGTTTATCATCTATGGTCTTGTATGGCTGGTATTCCTCTATGGTATATTGGCCAGTCAGTCCTGGGCTTATAAACTGGGGCTTTTCATTTCTATATTGTCGCTTTGGTATCTGCCAGTGGGCACGGTTTTATTGACCGCGGCATTTGTGGTGCTCATCATTGCCAAGGGAAAGCTGGGCTTATAAAGTAGCTATTGTTTCAACCTGCCTCCGTTTTTGAGGAAGTTCGTCGTATTCTTCGGCCCTTATAAAGTAGCTATTGTTTCAACCTGCCCGGTAAATACCCGAAATACTTCCTGAAAGCTTTTGAAAAATTATAGGGATCGTGATAGCCTAGCATGTAGGCTACTTCATACACGGTACAGGCGGATTCCAGGAGCATTTGCCTGCCATATTCCATTTTCAATTCATTGAGGTAACCAAAGACGGAAGTGCCAAAGAGGGCTTGCAACAGGAACAATTCAATGACCTTGGATTCCAGGAATAATTCTTTCATATGTCCATGGTAGGAACAGCGACGAATATCGGTAATCACCTGTTGTTGCCGGGACGTGATCACCATAGGTACGGGTGAAATATCCACAGCCTTATTACAAGTTAGGAGGTAATAAAGAAAGCCCGGACAATGCCGGGCTTTTTCTTCTTATAGGTTTACTTTTTAACTTTCTCTACCTCTTTTAGGGTAATGAGCTTCCCTTTATTGCCCCAGTTATTGAGGATGTAGGTACTAACATCGGCTACTTCTTCATCGCTAATATTGGGGGATGGCATGGGGGTGCTGTACTTTACGCCATTCACTTCAATTGGATCACTAAGCCCAAACTTAATAGCATAGATAACCTTCGCGGTATTCTTTAAATAGTCGGAGCCTGCCAGTGGTGGAATAGCGCCGGCCAATCCCTTTCCATCAGCCAGGTGGCAGGTGATGCACAACTCCTGGTATAGTTCTTTGCCCCGGGCTTTGCTTTCTTCCAACTTTTTATCCTGCAAAGGGGCCCAGGCGAGTCCTATCATAGCTGTCAGCAGGGAACCTGCAATGACTGTTTTTTTAGAGAACATAGTTGTAGGTTATGGTGCAGGTACAATTTTAATGATCTTACCGCCATCTAATGATACATAGATATATCCATCAGGGCTTTGTTCTACGTTGCGTACACGACCAATTCCAGGTAGTAATTTTTCCTGGTGGGTCACTTTGTTGTTGCTGATCTCCAGTCTTTCGAGGTATTGAAGCACCATACCACATACAAGTAGGTTGCCTTTCCATCCGGGGTATTTATCGCCTTTAATAAATACGAGATTGCTGGTAGCAATAGAGGGGCGCCAGAAAATTACAGGTTGTTCCATACCTGCTTTCACGGAGTCATCCGAAATACGTTTGCCATCATAGTCAATACCATAAGTAATGGCAGGCCAGCCATAGTTCTTTCCTTTGCCGATGATATTGAGTTCATCCCCACCCATGGGGCCGTGTTCAGTTTCCCATATATCGCCGGTTGTAGGGTTGAGTGCCAGTCCCTGGGGATTGCGGTGGCCCCAAGAGTAAACAGCCGGGCTTACTACATTGGGTGTATTTACGTAGGGGTTATCGGCAGGGATGCTGCCATCATCTTTAATGCGGTATATCTTACCATTGATGGTGGCCAATGATTGGGCTTTTTCTTTTTCGCCTCTTTCACCGATAGAGAAATAGAGGTAACCATCTTTACCAAATTCAAGGCGGCCGCCAAAATGGACGCCTGCGCGTGTAAAGGGGGTGCCTTTAAACAATATCTGTTGATCTGTGAGGGTGTTGTCTTTCAATTTGGCGCGCATTACGTAGGTGATGCCGCCTGTAGGTTTTTCTGCATTGTCGGGTGCTGCGTAGGAAATATACAGCCAGCCGTTCTTAGCATAATCGGGATGGAGCTCAATATCAAATAAGCCGCCCTGGCCGCGATTGAATACGGGAGGGACGCCTTGTATGGGATCGGGCAGCAGTTTGTTATCGCGGATCACCCTAATTTTTCCTGAAACATCGGATACCAGTATATCACCATTGGGCAGGAAGGCCATACCCCAGGGAACGCCAATACCTGTTTCAAGGGTTTCGGTGCGGAAGGTTATTTTTCCGATGGTACGGTCTTGTCCTGGCTATAGCAGCTGGTAATGCTGGTTACTGCCAGGAGGGCTGCCATTGTCCATTGTTGTGTGCTGCGAATGCTTGTCATATTGCTTAAAGGTATTTTCCGGTTTGCTGGTTCAGGCATTAAATATAAGTGCATCCTACGATTTCTTATAGCCGTTGCTGTAAATTATTGTTAAGGATACGTCCTTTCTAATAACGCTATTTTAGTGGCTTTCCTGCGGTACTATAAGGATTTTGCAAAAATAGATGATATTTACAACCATGCCCGAACTGCCTGATGACATACTGCTTGCCTGGCAACAACAGATTGCCCGGGGGATGAACGTGGCTTCGATAACCTGTTCCGCCATTTTTACAGCCATCTGGTAAGTTTTGCGGTCGACCTGGTCAAACTAAGACCAGCAGCAGAAGAGATCGTTTCGGATGTATTTGTGAAGATCTGGCAAAAGAAAGAAGATATCCTGCTGATCGATAAGCTGAAGGTATTTCTATTTGTAGCTGTAAAAAACCAATGTTATAATCACTTGCGCCGGCATTCGCTGTGGAGTGTTACGGTAAATCCTGATAATGTAGCTACGCTTACCAGCTCTCATAATCCCGAAGAAGATATGGCTTTCCGGGAATTGCTGCACCAACTTAATAAAGCGATTGAACAATTGCCTGATCAATGTAAGCAGGTATTCAAGCTTATTAAAGAAGATGGCCTCAAATACAAGGAGGTGGCTGATATCCTGGGCATTTCACCCCGTACGGTCGAAACGCAATTGTTCAGGGCAGTGAAAAAGATCCGTAAAGCATTGACTGAAACGCCTGATCCGCGACGGCCCCACCTGCCGGATGACCTGATACCCGTACTGTTGGTAAGTTGGTTCCTTTCGTAGAGGCCGGGGATAAGGAATAGGAGGGCATTGGAGGGCGGCGGAAAAGAACAGCAAAAAATATTTTGGGACTTTGTAAGTAATCTGTTTTACGGATGTGTCCTTATAGTACGGGCCAACGATTTTCCTGCCCAGCTGCTATATGATGGACAAAGATCATTTTCTGCTATTGGTTACTAAAGTATTGTCGGGCAATGCTTTGCCCGGTGATGAGGAGTTACTCGAACATACTCTCGCCAGTGAGCCCTATCTCCAGGCATTATATGAGCAATACAAAGGATTCTGGGAACATCAGCAAGCCAATCAGTCGGCTGCTGTAGAAAAAGCTTTGTTGTCGACCTGGCAAAAGATACAAGATAGTTCAACAATGGCCGATGCCGTCATAGAGGGGCCTGTAAGGCGGAGGTTTACCCTTGGTAGGGTAATGGCAGCCGCTGTATTGTTGGGGCTGGTATTGATGGCTGGCTGGTTTTGGTGGCCGGGCCGTCGGCAGGCTGGGGTAGAATGGGTGGAAACGTACAATCCTAAAGGCATCCGTTCATCTATATTATTACCTGATGGTAGTAAGGTATGGCTGGCGGCAGATAGCCGCCTCAAATACCCCGTCATTTTGCCGGGCATCAACGTGATCTCTTCCTGGAAGGGAGGCATTTTTAGAGGTAACACGCAATCCGCAGAAACCTTTTGTGGTGCAATTGGGTGCAGGTGCTGTACGGGTATTGGGTACGTCTTTCGATATCAAGGCATATAAAGTACAACAGGAGATCATTACTTCGGTGGCTACTGGCCGGGTAGCCTTTATCCCTGCAGCTTATCAGGGTAAGGATTCTGTGTTCCTGACGCCCAATAAAAAATCAGTGTACAATACCCGATCCGGGCAATTGACGGTGAAAGAAACGGATGCGCTGGCTGATAAGGCATGGATCGACGGCACGCTGTTGTTTGATGGGCTTACATTGGAAGAGATTGGCCTGGCGTTGGAACGCTACTATGGGAAAACGGTATTGTTTAAAGATAGACAGGTAAAAGGATATCGTTATACAGGGAAGTTTGCCAACAACTCACCGGCGGAAATATTGGGATACTTCAGTAAAACCAAAGCATTTACCTATACGGTTTCTGACTCTCTCATTGTGATTGGGAGATAGTTTAATGAACGATTGTATTTATTCATAATCAAATGTTTGCGTATGAAACTGCGACTGCTCCTCGCTGTTGTTGTAAGCTGCATGATGGCCATACCGGTTGTCTATGCGGGAACAGCAGGCTCTCCGCCTGCCTGGAAAGATCAAAAGCAAAAAGTAAATGTAGTTTGTAAAGAAAAGGATCTCAAGTGGATCATCAATGAACTGGAGAAGCAAACGGGTACCTTGTTTGTTTATTCCAATGATGAACTGAATCTTTCGCAGAAACTTTCGCTGCGTATCCGGGATACAGAATTGGACCAGGCGCTTCAAAAGATCTTTGGGCCCTTGCACATTGTGTTTGAAATGGCAGGCAAGCATGTATTGCTGAAGACGAAAAAGCGGGAGGTGTCGAATGCTGTAGGGGTAGTGGCTGATGCTGTAGTACGTGAGGTGACAATTACGGGTAAGGTATTGGATGAAAGGCAGCTACCGGTTGCAGGCGCTACGGTGCAATTAAAAGGCACGAACCTTGTTACTACCACCCGCGAAGATGGCAGTTATTCTTTATTGGTGCCTGAAGCAAAGGTACGCTGGTGGTGAGTTATGTAGGTTATCGGCGCGAAGAGGTGATCATAACAGGTACCAACCAGGCAATAACGCTTCAATTGATGGATGCCAGTCTTGGTGAGGTAGTAGTAATTGGTTATGGTACTCAACGCAAGGCAAGTGTAAGTGGGGCTGTAGATCAAATTCGGGCAGCGGCATTGGAAGGAAGCCCAGCGTTAACCTCACGCAATCCTTGCAAGGGGTATCGCCCAACCTGATCATTCAGCAACGCAATTCGGAACCGGGCGCTGATATTAATATCAATATCAGGGGGTGAGTACGCTCAATAACAATTCGCCCCTGATCGTGATTGATGGGATGGCCGGTGGGGACCTGAATCAGCTGAATCCTTCGGATATTGACAATATTTCGGTGTTGAAGGATGCAGGCAGTGCCGCGATCTATGGTTCGCGCAGTGCCAATGGGGTGATACTTATTACGACTAAGAAAGGCAAAAAGAATGCACGTGCTACGGTTACTTATAATGGCATGGTGGGGATACAGGAACCTAAAAACTTTTACAAGCCGGTAGAAGGTTATGAAAATGCGATGTTGCGTAATGAAGCGCTGGTCAATGCAGGATTGCAGCCCATGTATACGCCGCAGCAGATCCGGGCTTTCCAGGAGCAGGGTAGTGAGGAATGGTTCCTCGATGGTATCCAGCAGGATGCTTTGCAGCAGAACCACAACCTGGGTGTTTCGGGCGGTAATGAGAAAACGACTTACCTGCTGTCGGTAGGCTATGTAGACCAGCAAAGTAACCTGGTGGGGCCCAATTTTGGCCTCAAACGGTACAATGCGCGACTAAACCTGAGCACGGAAGTGGGCAGGTTGAAAGTAACGGGTACGATGGCCTATTCGCGCCGGGACATTAAAGAGCATTCTTCAAATACCTCGACCTTGATCGTAGACGCGGCCAGGACGCCGGTCTTGTACAAAATGATCGATGAGCAAGGGCGATACCTTACGAATGATGTATTGGCGGAATTCAATCCCTGGGTATTTTGGAGCAGGGTGGTTTTCGTACGCATAATGATGATCACCTGTTTGGAAATATTGCAGCGGAATTAGGGATCATAGATGGACTGAAGCTGAAAGGGGTTGCCGGCGGCAACCTATCTACGTTTCATACGTACGAGCGGGTAAGGCAGGTGAATTTCTTCCCCAAAGGGATCTATGGTGCCGACCGCAATACGAATGATCGCAATTCCAAGAATCTTTTTCTCAATACGCAGGTGATGCTGGAATACCAGCGGGCTTTTGGTGATCACCAGGTGAATGCCCTGGTAGGTTATTCCAATGAGTCGGTTACTAATAAGGAAACGGGATTGTATACCAAGTATAATGACAATGAGCTGGGTACACCGGTAACAGGCACGATCATTGATCCGGCTGGGTCTTTTAATTCCAATCGTGGCACGCAGGAAAGCAGCCTGAATTCGGTATTTGGTCGTGCAGGCTATACTTATAAGGATAAATATTTCCTTGAGTTCAATTTCAGGTATGATGGCTCTTCCAAATTTGCCAAGGACCTACGTTGGGGGTTCTTCCCTTCTGTATCGGCTGCCTGGCGGGTAACTGAGGAAGGCTTTATGGAGGGATATCGTGATCAATATGGTACGCTCAAATTGCGTGCTTCGTATGGGGTATTGGGCAATCAAAGTGTAGATAACTACCAGTTCCAGACGACCTACAATGTAACCTCGCGCAATGTGTACGGCTTCAATAATAAGCCGGTAGCGTTGGTAGATTTCATCTTCGCCAACCCCAACCTGCGTTGGGAAAAAGCGGCCACTTTCAATGCGGGGGTAGATGCCAGTTTCCTGAAAGAACGGTTGCAGGTATCTTTTGATTATTTTAATAAACTTACCAGTGATATTCTCATTCAGCCTTCCATTCCTGGATTGTTTGGTGGTTCGGTATCGGCATACAATGCGGGTAAAGTAAGGAACCTGGGTTGGGAGTTGAGTGTCAGTTACCGGATACCTGGCCGGCAATTTAGTCATACGATTGGATTCAATATAGGGGATTCACGCAATGAAGTGGTATACTTCCAGGGGAGTGAACGGATTACGGGTGCTGATGAAATGCAGGTTATACTGCGGGAAGGTTTACCCTTCAATTCCTATATTGGACTGAAGCGGGATGGTTATTTTCAGCATATTGACGATATTCAGAATGGCCCCACGCCAACGGGTATTACGGTGGTGCCCGGTGATATTCGTTATGTGGACCGTAACAAGGATAATGTAATTGACGACCAGGACAAATTTGTATTGGGCAATCCGTTTCCCCGTTATACTTATGGGTTCAATTATACGCTGAGCTGGAAACAACTGGACCTTTCTCTCTTTATCCAGGGTGTAGGCAAGCGGGATATGTTTCTCCGGGGAGCTGGTAGAGCCTTTCCACTTTAATTATGGGCAAACGATGTACCAGCACCAACTGGATTACTGGACGCCCATTAATCCCAATGCTAAATTTCCCCGGCTGGCTGCTGCCAATAGTCCCTCAATACGAATAATTTCCGCCGGGGGTCAGATCTGTATTTGTTTAATGCGGCCTACGCACGCCTCAAGAACCTGCAAATAGGTTATTCGCTACCTGCGCATTGGATACAAAAGGCAGGTATGCAAAAGGCCCGGTTTTACCTGGTAGGGCAAAACCTGTTGACGATTGCCGGGGTATCGTTTGTTGATCCGGAGATATCTGAATTCAACAGTAATCTTAGCAATAGCGGCGCCAACAGTGGCCGCAATTATCCTACTCCCATATTCTATGGAATTGGGTTGGACATCACTTTTAAATAATGCTGCTATATGATACGAAGATCAATTATCAAAAATAGTATTGCAGGGATGTTGTTGATGGCTGCGGTCTCCTGCAAGAAGCTGGACCTGGCGCCCACTGACCGGTTCACAGATGCTACTTATTGGACCACCTCCGAAAAAGCGGCCATTGTATTGAATACGGCTTATGCGCAAATGTTTGGGGCGGCTACTTTCTTTTACAATGAAGGGCTTTCTGATAATGCTTATAGTGGTCGGGGCGACCAGGAAGGGGTGACTTCTATCTCTTCGGGCCTGGCGGATGCTTCTTTACCGCGTTTCAAGAATGAATGGAATGACCGTTACAGGTGTATCAAAACCTGCAATATCATATTGGGGAATATAGACCGGGTTCCTGGTTTTCAGGAGGGCCTTAAGAATAGGATGAAGGCAGAGGCGCGGGTGATCCGTGCTTTTCAATATTTCCAGCTTTATACCTGGTATGGTGATGTGCCATTATTTGATCATGACCTGTCGGTTACGGAGTCGCAAACGATTGTTCGGGCTCCGCGGCAGCAGGTTGTTGATTTTGTTATGAAAGAGTTGGATGAATCGGCTGCTTTATTGCCGGTCAATACGCAATATGGGGCAGAAGACCGGGGACGTATTACCAAGGGAGCTGCGCTTGCTTTGAAGGCACGCGTGCTTTTGTATGAAGGCCGTTGGCAGGATGTGATCAATACTACGGAACCTTTCCTGACGGGTAATACGCTGGGTACGTATGGCCTCTTTAACAGCTATGAAGGTTTGTTCCTGCCGCAGAATGAGTACAATAGTGAAGTGATCTTCGACCTTCAGTTTGTACCGGAATCAAGGACTTATAATGTGTTCTTTGATCTGGCGCCTTTGGGTGTAGGGGCGCGATTGAATGCCATGGCTCCTACGCAGGAGCTGGTGGATGATTATATCATGCTTACTGGTAAAGGGATTAAAGAAGCTGGTTCGGGCTACAATGAAAATGATCCGTATATCAACCGTGATCCCCGGCTTACGAATACGGTGGTATACCATCAATACAAATGGAAGAAGCCGGACAATAGTATACAAACGATCTATATCAAACCGGGTAGTGATCCCAACAGTACAAAACTGGATGAATACATGGCTGGTAGTGTAAGTTCACCTACTGGTTATTATATCCGCAAATATTATGACCCTGCTTCGGTCAATAATTTTAATTCAGGGCTCAACCTGGTGCTCATTCGTTATGCGGACCTACTGCTGATGTATGCAGAAGCTAAAAGCGCGCTGGGGCAGTTTACGGAAGGGGTTTGGAATCAAACGATCCGTGCGTTGCGTGTGCGTGCGGGCTTTACGGAAGTAACTGCTTTGAACTTCAATGGTGGGTGGACTACTGACGAGCGTATGACGATTGTACGAAGAGAGCGTCGTGCGGAGCTGGCGTTTGAAGGCTTGCGCATTTTTGATATCCGGCGATGGAAAACTGCTGAAACGGTATTGAAGGGGTGGGTACACGGGGCTAAGTATGGTGAGCCTACAGTAGATAATGGTTATATCCGGGTGAACCAACGGAGCTTCGATGCTGGCAAGCATTATCTCTGGGCAATTCCCCGTGATGAACGGAACCTCAATAAAAACCTTAGCCAGAACAATTCCTGGTAAAACAATAACGAACACTTAAAAGCTTCAATATGAAACATTGCATGCTATACTTAACGCTGGGTCTTGCCTTATTAGGCAGCCTGGGGTGTAATAAAGATAAAAACATGGATCATACGGCTGTAACAGCTGTAAAACACATCTTTACCCCGGAAGATAACCGCTTTGTTAAACTGCAGCCGGCTACATCGGCCAGTGTGGTATTTGAATGGGAGCAAGCCAAGGCAGAAGATGGTGGCCTGGTCATGTACGAGATCGCATTTGATAAGGAGGGGGCGATTTTTCCAACCCAGTCTATAAAATGGTTACTGATAATGGCGGGGTATACAATAAAGCTACGGTAACGCATAAGACGTTGAACCTGGTAGCCAACCTGGCTGGAATCCCTTCGCTGGGTACTGGTAAATTGAAATGGACGATCTATTCCTCTAAAGGTATCAATGAGGTAAAGGCGGAAGCCAGCCGTATGATCCAGGTACAAAGGCCGGCGGGTTTTGCTACGGTACCTGCCGATGTGTTTATGACGGGTTTGGCTACAGAAGCGGGGGCGGATATCGTCAACGCTGCGCAGCTCAAACAAGTATCTAACGGGGTATTTGAGATCTATACTTCTTTGAAGGCTGGTACGTACCAGTTTGTTGACCGCAAGGTGGGTACGCCTGTTGTGTATTCGATTAGTGGCAGTGATTTGAAGGAGGACGGTACTACTGCGGTATCAGGGGCAACGAAAGTATATCGCATCAGTCTCGATTTCAACAATGCATCTGTTACCTTAACAGAGATCAAGGAAGTAGGTTTATGGTTTGCTCCTAACAATACGATTAACTTCAATCTCAACTATACTGCCAATGGGGTATGGAAGGCGGAAAACCAGGCCATTGTTTTTAAGCAGGAAGGCTGGGGCAGGGATGAGCGCTATAAATTCCGCTTTAAAGTGAGTGATGGGACTACAGATAGTTTTGAATGGATGGGCAGCAGCAATGCTGACAATCAGCGTCCGTCTCCTGGCACAGCTGCTTCCTATTGGTTCCTGATCAAGATTGCCAGCAATGACCAGTGGAACTATTGTTATAAGTTCCAAACGGAAGCTGATAATAAAAACTGTGATATACTAGTGAGTTTTCCAACTGGATCGGCGTATACGCACCAGGTGGTGATTAAGTAAACCATTAAATGAATAGCATGAAGCTTCCTATATTATTGGCTTGTGCAGGGTTGTGGCTGCTGCCGGGCTGTGTAAAAAAGTATGCGGATGTGGTGATCACGGGCGATCAGTCGGGTATCGATAAGTATGCGATCAACTGGCCTGCTGCTGCGGATAGTAGCAGTGGTTCGCTGTTGCTGAACTTCTGGAACCCTGCCGGTAAATATTTTAACAATACAAGTAATGGGGATACGAAGTTTGGGTATTGGCCTCAGGCGCATGCGCTGGATGTAGTGATCGATGCATATACGCGCACGAACGACAATAAATACCGCGCGCTCATGGACGACTGGATGGTGGGGGTAAAGCAGCAGAATGGTAATACGTTTCTCAATGAGTTTTATGATGATATGGAGTGGAATGGCCTGGCTATGTTGCGTGCTTATGCGGCCACGAATGATAGCAAATTCAAAACGGGTGCAGACCAGGTGTGGGCGGATATCAAGAGTGGCTGGAATGGTAATATGGGGGCGGTATTGCCTGGCGTAAAGGGATGCCTGCCTATAAGAATACACCTGCCAATGGGCCTGCTTGTATACTGGCGGCCCGTTTGTACCAGCAGTTCAAGGAACCCGGGGATCTTGCATTTGCGCATAAGATCTATAACTGGCTAAAAGATACGCTTTATGAGGCCGGAACGGGTTGGGTGTATGATGGTATCAATGGCAATGGTGACGGCTTGCGCAGTACCTGGAAGTTTACGTATAACCAGGGCACATTTATCGGGGCTGCGTTGGAGTTGTACAATATAACGAATGAGCCCTTATACCTGAATGATGCGATGAAGGCTGCCAATTTTACTTTATCGGACAATACGCTGACGAATGCTGCGGACCGGTTATTGCGGGATGAGGGAGGCGGTGATGGGGGCTTATTCAAAGGTGTTTTTGTACGGTATTTTACGGCCCTGATCATTCATCCTGATCTGCCGGATGCTTATCGTAAGCGCTATATTGCCTTTTGAAGAATAACTTTGAAACATTGTGGTATGGGGGCACCCGCAAGCCGGTTGTGCTTTATGGCCGTTATTGGAAGAATAAACCTGGTATGGAAACGGAAATGACGGTACAGGTAAGCGGGGCTATGCTAATAGAAGCGGCAGCGTTGCTGAAGAAGCACAATATGTTTTAGGTAATATACACTATGGGATTGGAGTTAAAGACCATGGATCAGTTTCGTTGAAACCGGTTCATGGTTTTCCAGTATTTATCCTTGTATATTTCATATGATATGGACAGCTTGTTTTTGTAACGTTCTATCAGGCCGGCTACTATTTTAGATACCTGCCTGTATTCCTGGCAGGCAAAATAGATGGTACGGGTATTGTTATAGGTCTGCCTGCCGAGGTTTAAATAGCCTTCCTGGTCAGGAAGCAGGGGCGTAAGATCATCTTCAAATTGGTTCAGGAGTTCGCTGGTATCGTTGCCTGGCATACCATTGTTGACGGATCTATAGTCTATATCAATGACGAGCATCCATGGGTGGGAAGCTTTGGCATCCCAGTTTAGCAGTTCACTGTTGATGATAGCGATCAGGAGTAATTTGTCGGCATCCTGGGCCTGCATCATGGCGTATTTGTCATTTTGAGTATCACGTCTGCTGCCTTTGTATTTTTCGATAAATTCCTTTTCGCGCCAAAGGAGGAATCCTTCCAATTTATCCAGGGGTATTAATTCGGTATCTGGCGGACAGGAACCTGTAACCTGGATGGAGTCGATGAGGGTGGCCACGTTTAATTCGCCCAATGCATTATCGAGGTAAATGAGTGTACCGTTGGTAATGACCTGTTCATCGGCATCTCTGAAATCAGCGTGTATCAGGGTAATATCTATTTCATCGGGATAGTTTTCCTCTATTGTGCTGAAGAATTGAATTTTATCGTGGTTAAAAGTATAGTTGTTCATTGTCATGCTCGATTGATTATTACCCATGGATGGTTTTAAGGCTGTAAACTTCCAGCCAGGCAGGGCAGGAGCAGTAGCCACCAATTCTTCTACGAACACAAAGGTTTTGATATCACCTTCGGCAGTGATGACCAGTTCTACTGTATTTTCGTCGTACATGCCGGTTAAACAATAGAATTGTTTGTTGATTTGCTGCAATTGAGGCATGAGCTTATTGAGGAAATGGGCGTCAATATTCTTTTTGTTTTTAACGATATCATGAAATGGCTGCTCTTGCAGCAGGAACCAGTCCCAAAATTCTTTGTAATCGGTGGTTATGATCTTGTCTTTTGAGCCGAGTAGTTTTTTTAGAAAGTTCATAGCAGTAGGGGTGGTTTTTGATTGTGCCCGGCAAAATACATTTTTTTGTTAAGTAGGGGTAGTTCAGTCAATCAATCGGTTGGAATAAATCCTGGGCAATAAAAACGGGAGTACCGTTTTGCGATACTCCCGTTAAAATAAACACCCAATGATAACTATGATTTATGCAAAGTGAAGGGTCTTTAGGCCGTATATATTAGTTATCAAATATTTACGGTTTTAATTGTTTGCTTACAACTGTATTTTTCTTGATAGTTTTTGTCCATCCACTACGTAGTATATTACGTAGGTACCTGGAATTTGACCAGTAATTTCAACTTGTTGAGCTACTACATTGCGTGTGAGTAATAGCTGGCCTTTCATATCATACAATTGTACATTGGTGGGTGCTTTTCCACTGAAGTACAGAGTGGTGTTATTACCACTGCGTATGATACGAATGCCTGCGACTGCATTGTTATTGCTAACAATTGCCATGCGGGTGTAGACTCGGTTTCCGTTATAATCAACACCAGCTACGCGGTAGTACCGGGAAGTAAAGTTCAAGTCATTGTGCTGGTAGCTAAAGTCCATGGTACCTGTAGCAGGCGTAACGGAAGAAGCAACTGTCCAGTTACGGGCGTCGGTGCTGTACTCAATTTCAAATTTGCTTAGTCCGTCAACATCGGCCATTTTCCAGTTTAGCAATACATATTGTTCTTTAAGGGAGGCTGTGAAGCCGGCGTAAACTATGGGTAGTGCTATGCCTGCAGAAGTAGCTGTTACTCTGTTGAAGGTAATATTGGTAGCCTGGTAGGCTACGTAATTGGTACTGACGGTACTGGTGGCTGTAGTGGTCCAGAGTCCTCCGTTACGGTAAGCTATTTGTAATAGAGCGGCTGTATTACCTGCCAGTTCGGAAGGGTCATACATGATGCCTATTTCGCCTGAATAGGTGATGGGTGTATTCCAGGTATATACCCGGTTGATACTGTTGGTAGAGGGCACTACACCTGAAATGGGTACGTAGTCGTGCGTAAGGGTATTGGCCGTGATGGTGGTATTGACGGTAGGAATAAGCACCAGGCTATCGGCTACGAAGGTAGTCCCGGCCGCTATGTAAAGGGTGCCTGCGCCCACCTGGCTTTTACCCGGCAGCCATATGAGCAAGCTGCATGCTAGGTATAATAAATATCGCATTGTGTGAATTTTTGGGTGAACTAATAGATGATTGTACATCTCATTGGGAATGGAGGTACAATGATTATTCAACCCTTTGGATGGTCAATGCGGCACCCTGGCTACCTGATAAGAGTACTACAGCGCCTGCTAAGCCGAACAATTCGAGGCTGACTGTAGAACCTGCTGTGAGTGTAACAATTGCTTCTGCTTCGAGCCGGCTAACAGCAGCGACGGGCATTACGGTGCCTACGGGGCTGACTGCTCCATTTATTCTCAGGCGTGAACTTACCAATAAAGCTAATGTCATGTTTACGCCATAAGAAATTTTGTACCTGCCTGCCTGTGTCGCCGTAAATATGGTGTTGGCTCCATTGACAGTAATGTTTGCTCCAAGACTTTGGTTACTGGGCAATGGTACAATGGTACCACCCAATATAACGGCAATAACAGCGCCTGTGGTATTGGAGGCAAAGGCTGTGGATGCGCCAAAAGAAATGGCGGTGAGATCGGAGGTGTTGGTAAGCCGTATCCATGCACCTGAAATAAACATCCATAAGCCAGAGATGGCATCAGTCTGGTAAACGATGAGTCCGTCTGCTGGTACTGGAATGGCTGTTCTTTGTGCTGCGGTCATACGGGGCAATAAAATACCTTTAGTTGTAGACTGCACATCAAGTGCTGCACTTGGGTTGGGTGTTGTAGTGCCAATACCTACCTGGGCTTGTACATAGATGGTTGAGGCCAGGAATAATGTTGCAAGGATGATTAGATTTCTTTTCATAGTTATTATAATGTAGTTAGAAAATAAGAATGGCAGTAGATTGCAAATGGATAACCTACCAGACAGGTGATCCCAGTTAGTAGCTACTATTGGGTTTAATCCGGACAAAAAGAATCAATTAATGGCAACAAATTACCATTACATACTAAAGATGTAATTAAGACTATGGTGTTACTGCATCAATCGCATATAGCCTTAATGGCCCGCGAAAGATTGCATGCATGGGACTGTTAATAATGGAACAAAGAAGCCTGGTTGGGACAAACGTAGTTAGTGATGCATGATCTTGTACAAAATGCTTAATAAAAATAGGCTAGGTGTTTGACTTGTTCCGGGGTAGCTATTCTATGAACGAATAATGAAACAAGTATTACTAATCAGAAGCAGGTGATAAGGTGTTGTAAAAGTACAGTATTTGTTTTAAATAACTAATTTTAAAGGATATTTTTAATACGTTCTTTTTTACAGTAGTTCTACGCAGTGGACCGAAGAAATAATGGGTTTTTAAGCTTTCTCTAAAATAGGTTGTAAGAACCAGGATATTTTTATCCAATTGCGGGATATCCTGGTGCTGTTATTCACTTAACTGGATATTTAAGCGGGTAATAGGCTACCGGGAGGTCTTTGTTTTTACCCGCTTCGAGTTGTTTTTCGGTCGAAGTGATTCCTGTACTTACATGGGAGCTGGAGTGTTTGACCTGAATCGGGTATAAATACACGAATGCCCTGCAGGATGTGCAGGGCATTGGGGATTTGTTTTGCGGCTGATCAATTGGGTGGATCTGCCGGGGTATTGGGATTGTTGTCGCGTTCTACAAATGGATAAGGCATATAATTGCGTTTGCGCTCGGCAGTTGGCCGGTTAAACCGGCGTTGATCCTGTATGCGCAATCCGGACATATACAATTCAATACTGCGATTACGATAGATCTGTTCCAGAATAGCGGCCTGTGTAACTACCCCTGCGTAAACAGGTTGATCGGCGCCTACACCAAAAGGATCGTCTACTGGTTTTTTGATGAGTATCTGATTGAGGAATGCTATAGCGGCAGGGATTTGATTTTGCCTGGCTGCTGCTTCTGCTTTGATGAGGGTCATTTCCCCGGGTAAATAAATGGGCCAGGCGGAGGCGGAGGTTCCTCCAAATCCGTTGATACGGAAACGTTGGGCGGATGTTGTGTTGACAGTAATATAGAAGGGCACACGTTTATCGGTCAGGCTGGGTGCGATGGCAGGAGGCAGGCCCATGGTGGAGTCGATGGGCTGGTACACGTTGTTGGTAGAGGTGGCTGTTTCCCAAATGGGATTCAATGTAATGGCGTCAAAATTAAAGGTTGATTTTTAGTCAGGTCTACGGAATTGGCTTCCGTAGCTGCCAGAACGTTATCGTTAATGTTTAAAGCATATCTCGCTTTTAAGGCGTGCAGGGTGTTTACGATATCAACGCCTGCCGGGATATTGGTGAGGAATTGGGCACTGATGGGATTGGCGGCAATGGTGGCCAGGGCATTGTCCAGTACGCTGATGGCTTTGGTAAAGGCGGCGGCGCTGGTTATAAATGTAACCCTGGCGCCAATGGTGTCGGGTACATTATCCCAGTACATGGCGAGGTTGCCCATGGCTAAGGCCTTAAAGATGCTGGCATAGGCAATCAGGCCGCTAGCGAAGCCTTTGTCGGCCAAGGCAGGTGCATTCCTTAGCACATTATTTGCATCGAATATGATCTTATTGCTGTTGGTCCACAAGCCAGCCAATATAGTATTGGTACCATCAACAGCACCAGCTCCCAGGAATAACTGGTATTCGGCGGTGTTACCCTGGTTGATGATATTCAGTTGGCGGGTTGCAAATCCATCGGTAGTTACGTAGTTATATAATGAACTGGCACGTTGGTAGGTGTAAACCCGTTGGAGGCCTACTGCTACGCCAGACAAACCACGGGAGGTAGTCAAAGCATCGTTTATGCGTACTTTGGATGGATCGGTAAAATTCTTTTTGCATGCGGTAAAGTGAATCAATACCAGCATCAGCAAAAAGCAGGATGATCGTTTTATATTGATAAATTTCATACTAATAGATTTTGAAGTTAGAATTTAGCAGCCAGGGAAAGGCTAAAGGTGCGGGGGATGGGTACAGCGCCAAAATCAACACCTCTTAATACGGTACTTTGCCCGCCTGCATTTACTTCGGGGTCATAGCCTTTATAATTATCCCAGGAGATGAGGTTGCGTCCGCTGGCGCTTACGGTAAGGTCTCTGAATATCTTTAGTTTGCCGAAGCGATAGCTAAGTGATATCTCGCGCAGTTTTACAAATGAACCATCATCTACGCGCCATTCTTCGATCTGGTATATGCTATTGATGTATCCGCGAGGTATTTCACCACGATGCTCCTGTTCAGCCACCTTGCCATTGCCTACACCTTGCCTGGTTCTAAAGTCGGCATTCCATACATCTACGCCTTGTACAGCATCCAACTGTACACGCAATGCCCATTTATTATAACTCACTTCGTTGACAAGGGAGGCGGTATAATCGGGATTGGGATTGCCCACTACTTTCCTTAGGGTGGCGCCTACAGGCAGGCCATTGGCATCTCTTTGGGGGTATAACCCAGGGGACCGTTTTGTATGCCTTTTTCCATTTGGGGAAAGCCTGCTGGATTTTTGATCTCATTGCCATTGGCATCCCTGGCAAAAAAGTTCCATAGAATACACCAATGGGTTCTCCTTCCAGTATGGCCACCGGGGCGCCTGCATTGGTGCTCAGGAGGGTCAGGGCTTGTCCTATTTTAAGTGCTTCATTGCGGTTGTGGTTGTAAATGCCGGTTATATCCCAGCGCCATTCTTTGTTTTTTACGGGAGAGCCGGTGAGTACGATCTCAAACCCTTTATTTCTTAGGGAACCTAAATTATTCAGGTAACTGGCATACCCTTCTGTTGGTGAAATCACCCGGCTGATGAGGAGGTCATTTACTTTTTTGATGTAGTAGTTGAACTGCAGTCCCAGTCTGTTGTCAAAGAAGGAGAGGTCGGTACCCAGCTCCAGTTCTTTTTGGCGTTCGGGTTTGATGTCGGCATTTACCAGTTGGTTGTTGCTGAACATGGCACTACGGCTCAAAAAAGGCAATGGCATTGTAGTCATTGAAGCGTGCATAGGGGGCGATGCCTGTGAGGTTGCCGGATTCGCCATAGGCGATCCTTAGCTTGGCCAGGTTCCACCATTTGGAAACTGATAGTTTTTCCCAGAAGTCTGTTTCTGACAATACGTAGCTACCGCTACCTTTTACATAGAGTTGGTTTCGCTGGTCTTCACCAAACACCGATGATCCGTCCATGCGTAATGCGCCTGTTACAAATACCTGGTTGCGGTATTTGAAATTCTGTTGGAGGTAAACGCCTGAAACTGATAATTCGGTCCGCTCATCGGCACCTGGCAGTAAGGTACTGGCACCATTGACGGTCTCCACAAAAGGTGCAAGCCCCCGGCCATGCAAGAGGGTATAGCCATTCTTTTCATATTGCATGGAGTAACCTGCCTGGGTAATGCTGGCGAGGTTGTCGTTGATATCGAATGTATAAGTACCATTCAGCTCATGGTTGATCTGGAAGAAATTATTATTGGCGGCACTGGCATAACCATTCTGTGCTACCAACAGATCGGGGCCGCCTCCAAAGAATGCGGTGCTTACATTGTAGGTATAGGGTGGCATGAGGGTAGTACCGCGCTGGGCATAATTGTCGATACCCAGGGTATAATCGAAGGTGAGGCCTTTCATGGGCCTTAATTTGATAGAAGTACTGGCTATTAAGCGGTTGGTTTCCTGCTTTTGTTTGAAGTCTTCTATGACTGAAACCGGGTTCACGCGGCCACGCTCACCCACGGCGAGTAAATTTCCAAATACATCACGTTGCCAGATATTGTGAAAGTTGCCCAGGATGGTAACGGCATTCATGGGAGAGAAAAAAGAGTTGCCATCTGGTTTTTCATTGCCAGCACTGTTGATATAATTGAGGCCCACGCTCATACTGGCCCATTTGGTAAGCTCCTGGTCGAGGTTGAGCCGGAAGCTGAAGCGGCGGAAATCGGTATTCTTTATGATACCCTGGTTAAAGAAATAAGAGGCAGAGGTATAGTACTTGGTTTTATCTTTTCCACCACTAACGGATACGTTGTTATCGGTGCCCAGGGCGGTGCGAAATATGTAATCCTGGTAGTCATACCGGGTTACGGGGGTGGTATTGGTGGGTAGGGCGGGTGGGTTGCCTACTGAGGTGATGATATCTTGTGTTAAGGCGCCAGGTCCATCGGTGGGGCCGCCAAACTTGGTAGGGGCCTGGTTCACGTCTAGTTTTTCCGTAAGGCGCTGACCATAATACCGGTGGAGAAGCTAATGATGGGAGCGCCGGTACTTCCTCTTTTGGTAAAGATCTGTACGACGCCGGCATTGGCCCTGGAGCCATAGATGGCGGCGGCCGCGGCGCCATTCAATACTTCCACGCGTTCAATATCTGCGGGGTTGATATCGGCCATCCGGCTTTGGCCTACGGTTCCCACAAACAGGTTGCTACCTGTATTATTGGTCGTTGTATTGGGCGCATCGTAGGTGTTTTGGGTATTGGTGACGCGGTTGGTAGCATTGTTGACGATCACACCATCCACAATATACAGGGGTTCGGAGGAGCTGTTGACGGAGCTGATACCTCTTAGGCGCACGGAAATACCACCGGCTGGATCACCGGAGTTTTGAATGATCTGGGCGCCGGCAGTTTTGCCCTGGAGGGCTGCCAATACATTGCTGGTAGCACCTTTGTTGATATCATCGGCTTTGAGGGTGCTGATGTAGCTACCTATTTGTTTGCGGGTAGTGCCCTGGGAGGTACCGGTGACGATCACCTCATCCAACCCCAGTGCATCTTCTACCATGGTTACATTGACGGTGTAACTGGCGGAACTGGCAATTTGAACGGTGCGTTCAACGGCTTTAAAGCCAACTCCTGAAAATTCAGGACTACATTACCGGGTTTGAGGGGGCAGTTAAGCTGAAATTACCTGTTGCATCGGTAGCTGTACCGTAGGTGGTTGTCTTGACGGTAACGGAGATGGCGGTTAATGGTTGGTCGGTGGACCCGGTTACTTTACCGCTGATGGTGACCTGGGCCATAGTCAGCACGGCTATGAGTTGGCTGACCAGGAGCAGGGCAATGCCCTTTAATGGACGGCAATTCTTGGATAGTGATGTCGTCATAAACCAGTTTTTGGTTAATAATTGTAATGCTGTAAATAGAAAGAAGGACAGGTTTGCGCTAGGGTCTGAAGAAGCTGAACCGGATCAATAGTGTTTTGTTTCGTACGGGGGATAGGGGAGAGTATTGTTGTTGCTAGCTCGCTTTAAATTTCGTGAATCTATTTGACATTCAGCTCAAAAACGGCAATTTCCGGCGATTGAGGCAAGTTCTTTGCATGATTCTGCGGCTTGTGGAGGTGGGGGAATGGGTTTTGGTGGCATGGGCCGCATGAATGCCGGACTGGTTGTGTACAGTTCTGAATAAATAGGCTTTGATGGAGGTGTGAATGGTAATGGTGTCATTATTAGGGATTGTACCTCACCTGCAAGGGAAAGGGCCTGCGCGGATCATGAGTGATTCGGGGATGGGGGTGGTGTGGGTGGGAGGTGGTGTCGGTGCATAAGTAAGAAGCCCCGTTTAGGAATAAGGGGGCATTGCAATCTTTGTTGGCTATGGCCCTGATCCAATGGGCGCTGTAACCCTGGGGAATACATGGGTGATGGTTTTGCCTGCGGCTAATTTGATCTGTTTGTATTCGTACCAGCCATGGTGGTCCACATCGATTTGCAGGGTAATGGTTACCTCCAGATCGGCGGTGAGGCTGATCTGTTTTTATCGTACCCGGTCATGAGATAAGGGAGGGAGGGTTGGCCAGCTTTTACGGGGGTATTTTTCCAAACACCGCCTTCGCCTACGGGTTTGCCCATTTTCCAAAGGTCGTCAATAGCGCCAAACCAAAGGCCGTTTTTATGGTTGTCGTCTGTATGATAGTGACTGTATTCAGGGGCTCCCTGGCGGGTGCGGCTGATGACGAGGAGGCCAAGCCAGGTGCAATAGTCGACGATCTTCTTTTTATGGGTAGTAATGGGGCGGATGGCTGCAAAGCCACTTTCACGGCCTACTTCAAAGAAGGTGCCATGGGCATTGAGCATGTACCGTTCGGATTCCAGTTCACGGGCTACCCTGGCCGTGAACCTATCATAGGCAGGGGATGCTTTGGGCAAGCGATAGGTGCCTGTTTTGTCGGTAACGATCACGGATGCTTCGTCGGTCTCATAATCTTTTTAAAGGTGAGTATCTTTTGCATTTGCGCGGTGCTGTCGGCGACAGGTTGTAGGAATATAAGGGCTGCATCCACTTCGCTGTATTGGGGTTTGTCTTTTGAGATATCGAGTACCTGTAAGTTTTTATTGTGTTGTGCGGGCCTGATGAGGTTGCTTTGTAATGGTATATTTTCCTCAATGCCTACAAGTGGGGTAAACATAGGGTCCTGGTTTTGGTGGGCCTGGGCAGTGAAATGGAAGTAGGCCGATGCCACGCAGGTTTGGTTGGCTTTGATCCTGATCCAACTGGCGTTGAAACCCTCCGGAAAGATAAAGTAACGATAGCCGTGGGCAGGAACGATCAATGATTTCCAGGGCTGCCAGTTGTTGTTACCGGTTTTGTCTATTTCAAGGGTGAAGGATACGGGTGTACTGGCCTGGTGGCTGAGGTGGAGTATTTTTGTTGGAAGCCATTGAAGAGGAATGGGTTGGAGGGGATGGCTGCTTTTATGGTATCTTTTATCCAGGGACCGCCCCAGGCGGTGGGCGTTCCCCATTGTTTCAATGCTTCGGGTGTACCGAACCAAAGATTGGATTGGGACCGGCCTGCATAAGGATTGTCGAGCATGGTGGTTTCATCTGTAGATAAAATGAGCTGACCATTCCAGTTGCAAAAATCGGGTATATAACGGAGATGGGTACTAATGGGCGCTAGTCCGCCACTGTGTTGCCTGCTGAATGTTATTGGGAAGTCGTAGAACATGCCGTGTATGTCCATCAGCATTTTATTGTGGCCGATCTCACGGATGCCCGGCCATTCGGTGTACCATCTTCCCCTATGATCGTAGGTGTGGGTTGATTTGGGCAGGCGATAGGTGAATCATTGGCCATTGTTGAGCAGTTTAGGGAGTACGGATCGTTTGTCCCATCCGATACTCCAGGCGGGTGCTGCATCGTTGGGGGCGCCATATATACCGCCGGGGCCTGTTATATCGGTGAATTGTTTTCTTGTGAAATAAAATTGGTTTGATTTACCCTGAAAAATTCGTTTTTAAAGATACTGCAATTCAAACCATGCGCACTCACTCAGCCATTCCGTTGATATATAGGCCTAGTGCGGGTTTCGACGGCGACAAAAATAAAATGCCCTCCAGAAATGGAGGGCATTCCAATGTGGTGATCCGGATTGGATTCGAACCAATGACCTACTGCTTAGCGTACCAGCTACAGGTTTCCCTGCTTCTTTGCGCCAGGCAAAGAGTTTGTGGTCTGGACTATATCTTCACCATTTCAGGTGTGCCACGTGTAGTCTCTACGGAACCTTTTTGAACATTGCGGCCTGGTTAATGCCTGGCAACTGATTGTTCAAAGATGTTTTTACCCTTAAACAAATTGACATGTTGAATTGCTTTGGGTCGAAATAATAACATTCATCGGTTTGTGGGCAATACACTGCATAAATGTCAATAATTGCCTTGTCAACTGATCTTGTCATTACGCCTTTAGAAGTACTATAACTACTTCTGAAAGGAATTTCCAAAGCACCTCGTTTGTTAAGATTTCTGAATTTTACCTGAACAGACCGGAAGTCTCTATCTTTAAAGACAACCAAATCGAATGGTGCGTGTTCTGTTTCAGGTACAAGAATCACAAATCCTTGCAAGAACAAATCAAGTTTAACCTTCAAAACACCCAAATCGCCTTTGTTTTTGTGTGGTGATATATCATGATAATTAATTACCGAATATATTCACGACAGGCGATTTAAAGTTTCCTCGGGTTACCATCTGCCTTTGGGCAGGAAGGGTTCACCGATATAGTGGCATCCACTTATAAGGTTAGTTTCCCTTATAAGGCTCCTATTTGAAGGCAGTTGCTCTATCCAACTGAGCTACCGGACCTTTTTCGAGCGGCAAATATAGAGAAATATTTTCACTTGGCAGGCATGAAAACCCTGAATTACAAGCCATTTTGCAGATTACTGCACGAACAGCGGGGTTCTTTCAGCAGGCAAATAAATACCTGTTCTACCCAATCAGGGGTAGTTTTATGGCAAAATAGTAGAAATTATATTATATTTAATTATGATTCGCTCCTCACTTCTCTCTTCTTAGTAGCTCATCCTTTCCTTTTTAACTGGTTGGTTATGCTTTTGTTGCCCGTTCTCAAAACGGCTTTTACAGCAATCATGGATGTTTGGAATCTTTATTTATAACTGTTAATCTCTTATTTATGAAAAAGATCAAGCTGTTATTCGTTTCGCTATCGGTTTTTACGGCTGTAAGTGGTGCCATCACCGTCAAACTCACAAACCCTTGTGAATACCTTCCGCAATACCTTTATGCGGGCGGGACGACTTACATCCCCGCAGGTCAACTAGGAGTAGATTACCTGTGCTGGTCGGATGTGGGTATCTGCACGTATGCCCGCAACAATATTTTCAGCGATTTCTATCCTTGCCAAACCGGGTACTATTTTAAATTGAATCCTTAACGAGGATTCTGTGGCATACCGTTTAATTCAATCACTTTAGGGGTATGGGTAAAGCATATCTTTTGTCATTAGGGGGTAGGTAAATGGTTTGCCTGTTTATCAAACGGGTCAATACTGTTCCCTTACCCTCTTTATTCAATCTACGGATATCGGTCCATCTCAATCCGCGTAATACCAACTCTTTCCACCGTTCATTGAGGATGGTGGCTAGCAGATCTGGTGTATTAGCACTGGTTAATGCTGTAAAACGACCGGTTTGCCACCTTTTCCGAAGTAGGGTATTGAGGTCCTGAAAAGCTGCTGTTGTTCTGCCTGCCCGGGCATGGCATTCACAACGTATGAGGTATAATTCATCCACTGCGAGGCCAGTGAAAAAGTGCGTTCACCAACATAGCTGTTTTTAGGAATGCTGCCGCCAATACCAGCTTTGAAAAAGATTGACCTTCTCAGGTCACCTGTTGAATAAGCAGCCAATAAACCGGAGTCAATAAAACAGCCGCGGGAGGCAAAGCCTACCAGTTGGCTATTGACCTTGGTATCTATCCTGGACAAGTACAAAATTTCCGGGTTAGTAGATACAAAAGGGGACTCCGATTGCTTGTCCAACTGGTTAAAATCTAGTAGTGAATCATATAAGCGGAGGCTACTATCGGCGGCTGCGCCTGCTTCTTCATAGAAACGCATGCTAAGGTAGGTACGGGCCAATAAGGCCCAGGCAGCAGGGGCAGAGGGGCGGTTTTTGTATATCATTACACCGGCTGGCAATAGAGCCGTAGCGGTTTTCAGGTCTTGAATGATCTGTTCATAACTCTGTTGTAAGGTAGCTCTTTTGGATCTTTCTTTTACATCCTCTGTCATTCGTAAAGGGATGCCCCATTCGTTCGGCATGGTGTTTTTCTCGTAAGGAAGGGCGAATACCTGCAACAGGTTGAAATAGGCAAAACTTCTGATAAACAGGGCAGTTCCCATTACTGTATTGTACAATTGTTGGTTTAAGGGAGTCACGGTAATATGCTGCAATTTGTTCAATACCTGGTTGGCATAATTAACCTGTTGGTAGGGGATATCCCAATCTGCCACAGTTTCCTGCTCTCCAAAAACCTGCTTCGACCAGGAATAGGCATATCTTTCACTGGTACGAAGGGAAGAAGCGAAAGTGTCGGTATAATAAAACTCATCGGCGGACAAGATATCCAGGTAGGTATGCTGATTGATGAGCTTTTCATTATCCAAGAGCTCTCTTAACTCTTCCAGGGTTTCGGGAACATAGAGAGTAGTATTGGGTTTTTGTTCCAGGAAATTCTTTGAACAGGAAATTAAGCCTATAATGGCTATCATGATACCTACGAGTCGAATGTTTTCGTTATATAGCATATACAATGGTTAGCGGTTAAAAATCTATTTTGAGGCTGACTGCCATGCTGATAGGCATTGGCAATTCGTTGATATAATCAGGGTCAATAGTTGTTTCGGTAGCTTTCCAAAGGATACCGAGGTTATAGGCACTGATAGACAAGTTGCAATTGGTGACGGGTATTTTGCCCAGCATTTTTGTTGGAATGGTAACACCTAATTGTACCTGATGTAGCCGAATATGATCGGCCTTTTCAGTATTTACAGCAGCATTGGCATAAAATTCATCACGCAGGAGGATGAGGGCATCCGGACTGGATGGAACAGTTGTGCTTGTTTCGTCGCCCGGTTTTTGCCAGCGGTTGGCGTATTCTTTATTCCCTTTTGTCCGGTAGTTGTAAAGATCATTATAGCTTAAAGCAGGTTTCCGGAAAACGTATTTGACCTTACCGGTGAACATGCAAGAAAAAGTGAAGGAGCCGGCTTGAATAGTATTTTGTACGGAACCAAAAACGGTGGAGTAGTTTGTCCTTCATAGATTAAAGTAGATACACGGGCTGTTGTAATATGAGCATATTGGGTACTTGGTTTTCCTTCCAGAAATCCTTGTGGATTGCCGTATTGGGGATCCAGGCCTGCCCATGCATAGCTATAGAGGCCGTCGAGCGGGTATTGAACACGGGGTACTATTTTAGACGGATTAACGTAGGTTGATGCTTCGGCAGGGGATTGCAGGTAGCGGGTGACTTTGTGGGTAGTAAAACTAAGCAGTAGTAGTGTAGTCCAGTTTATTTTGCCGATGATGTTGCGGGTTTCCAGGGTCAGTTCAGCGCCTTTGGCGACGAGGGCAGCTGTATTGGCCTGGTAAATAGTAAAGCCGGTGGTAGACTCCAATGGTGTATCGCCCACCAGGAACCGGCTCCAGCGCAGATAGTATTCAAAACTTCCCTGGATGCGTTTGTTTAATAAATGAAAATCGACCCCGGTATTTAAGGTATTGACCTTTTCCCAACGCAGGTAATCGTTAGGGGATTGAGGATGGAAGCGGACGGTAACGCATTACCTGCAGCAGGATTACGATAGGCCGTTAAATAAGCGGTAGCATTTCTGTTTACATTGCCATTACATCCAAAAGTGACCCGCCATTTGAGCAAGGAAAGCCAGGATATATGGTAAAACTTTTCTTTACTCAATATCCAATTAACGCCGGCAGACCAAAGAGGGATGCCTCTTTTATTAATTCCCATGCCAAATAGGTTGGATTGGTCGATGCGGCCACTGGCTGAAAAGGTATACCGTTTCAGGTAGGTGAGGGCTGCATTGGCATATAAAGAAGCATAGTGGTCGTAGAACGTACTGCTGTATTTGTTTTCAGGGATAGTAGCCTGGATCATTGGTTTATAAAACAGTGGGTAGGGCTTTTTAAAGTCCATTTGTTCATTTTTCCATTGGCCATTCCGGTATCCATACAGGGTGCTTATGGAGGTGTCTGTTTTTTCGGTCCTGGTTTCTATCCCTGCGATAGAGGATAGTTCAAAATTGTTATTGAAGGTGCTGTTGTAATTGAGCTGCAGCCTGGCATTCAATGCCTCATAGTTGTGTTTTAGTTGGTCTGCAATATTTCCCTGTGGGATATGGTAGATGGGCAAATTGCCTGATAGTTCGGTGAAAATATTGGAAAGGTTGCGTACAAAATAGGATTGAGCGTCCTGTTCGTTGGTGTTTTGTTCGTTCTCAAGTTGGTACTGACCTGCGATACCAAGGTCAAAACCTTTTCCAAACTTATAATTGGCAGCGAATTTGAAGCGAAGGTTGATGACATTCATTTTATGATTTAGTAGGTCCAGTTCTTCCAATGGCTGGTAATCCCAATTGTTGGTGATGCCCATCTGTTGTTTGTCTTTCCAGCTTTGCCGCCAGTCCATTGGTACGGTGAGGTAATTTCCGTTGGGATCTGCTAATGAGCTATAGGGATACAAGATGTGTGGCAGCGGCATATTGTTGCGGGTAATGGTTTTTATGCCGGTAATTGAAGTAGTGATCTCCAGGTGTTTTAACGGTTTTATTGTAACCCTGGAATTGATGGTAAGCCTGTTATAGCGGGATTTGACCTGGCTAAGTTTTTGGTGATCATAACCGGCTGAAAAGAAATAATGCGTGTGTGCTGTGCCGCCGCTAAGGCTCCAGGCATATTGTTGCAACAGTGCTGCCTGGTAAAACCATTTATTGTAATCGTTCCTTACATCCTGTTTTTTAAGCTCATCCAATGCTGCATTGGCTGCATTGGCTGTAAGTTGTTGCTTCCTTTGCTGGTCCAGGATATCTACTACAGGCGATATCAGGGCATATCCGGCATCCAATTGGCTATTATAAAATCCCTTGTTGAATAAGGTTCTTTCCAGATCAACATATTCATCCGATGATACCTGGGAGAAATACCAAGGGTTGGGCTTTAGGGTATACATGGTATTGGAGGATAAGGATATAACGGGCTTTTGCCGATACCTGCCTTTCTTAAGATTGATGACCATGACGCCATTACCTGCCGCGCCTCCCCAGATAGAGGTGGCGGCAGCATCTTTATTGATACTGATGTTTTCAATATCGTTTGGGTTAATATTGTTGACATCTGTACCATAAGGGAAATTGTCTACTATGATCAATGGAGTGGTATTGGAAAAGATAGTGGTGCGGCCTCGAATGGAAAAAAATGGCTGGTTGGCTGTTTTTGAACGGTTGCGGGTTATAAGTACACCAGTGGCCTGACCTTCTAAACGATCTAATATCCCTGTGGAAACGCGTTGATTGATCTGTGGATTGTCGATATTGAAAAAGGATCCGGTAGCTCTTTCTTTTGGTATTTCTTCCATGCCGGTTGATACAACCACGGTTACATTGGGTGATTCTGTAATCTTTCTTTTCATGGTTACTTTTAAACTGGTTTGGCCGGCAATAGGTACGGTATCGCATTGCATGTTTACGCTGGTAAGGACCAGGAAAGCCTGGGTTGCGCAACGGTATAGTGTGAATTCTCCGTTCTTGTTGGTAACAGTGCTCCTGGTAATATCTTCTGGTGTTACTGTAATTCCTTCCAATGGTTCATTGTTCATATTGGTTACTCTGCCTTTTACATCTTTTATCTCTATATAAATGGTGCCGTTGATGATGTGGAAGGAAAGGGGCTGGTCTTTGAAACACCACTCAAGTGCTTGCTCGTATTCGATACTGTCTGCGTTGATAGAAACAGGTTTGCAAAATCTAAAGTACTCGGGATCTGCTGTAAAGGCATGGCCAGTACTATCTGAAATATAGGTAAGCGCATTTCTGAGGGATATGTTTTTAGCCTTTAAACTTATTTTCTGCGCGCTGGTTTGAATGGCCGGTAATAACAGCGTAATGAGCAAGAGTAAAATAATTCTCATAAGCGGGGAGCTTTTTTTCAAGCCCCTTGTTTACATACCTGTATAATCACTGGCTTTCGGGCCTGGCCCGAAAAGTTGCCAAGGGATAATTGGGCTGCGCAAGGGGCCGCTGTGTTGGTAAAAATGGTTTTGTTAACTTAGTTGCCAGCTGCTGGTAACAACCCACGGGCTAAAAGCCCATGAGTTGTGCAGCAATGTTCGTTGTACAGCAGCGTGTAGCAACAGGGGACTTGGTTAATGGTTAAAGGAAATGATCGCAGGCGATGGTGGTGAACGGTTAATTACCTCATTTATGGGGATTGGGACTTACATAAATGGTTTTGTCTTTTACAAGAATCTCTACGTTATAATGCCTGATCATTTCTAAGATCTTTTCCAAGGGTTCAGTGCGAGCGGCATGGATAATGGGTTTACAATTGGGGATGGCCCCTTTAAATTGAACCTTTATACCATACCAGCGTTCCAGTTCGTGCAGGATGGTGGGGATGTCATCATCCTCAAACAGGAAGAGGCCATCTTTCCATCCGGTTGCGTTGTCGGTTGGGAGAATATTTTTTTAGAGAGGGCTCTTTTTTTGTTGATCACTGCTTGCTGTCCTGGTTGAAGGATCACGCTTTGGTCGCCGGCTGACACTTTTAATTTTCCCTTGGTGAGGGTGGTTTGAATAACATCATCATCATAGGCTTTGATATTAAAGTGGGTTCCCAATACTTCCACTTCGCCGCGGATGGATGTGCCAGTTCGGGAAGACCCGGATATGATGATGGCTTTAAATGGTTTTTGTACGTTCTTATTTACTTCAAAATAGGCTTCTCCACTGATCTCTACCACTCTTTCGGGTGCATTAAAAGCAGTAGGAAAGCGTATGTTGCTGGCTGCGTTGAGCCATATATGGCTGCCATCGGGTAATAGTACCTGGTATTTTTTTCTCTTGGTACAACTATCCTATTAAAGGAAACAGAGCTATCGCCAGGAGGGGCCGGTTTGTATTCCAGGCAATCCTGGGTTTTGTGTATTCGGGTCTTTCCGTCATATAGGGTTTTGCCATTGGTCAATGAGTCGAGGGAAATTCTTTGTCCATCAGACAGTTCCAGGTAATTTTCATTGATGGCAGGCAAGGTTGGTGTGGGCTGCTGTACATGAACTGCTACCCGTGAAACCAAAGTGGATTTTGTTAGCGGTAACAGATGCCAAGTAGCCAATCCGGCCAGGAAGATAATGGCAGCGGCTATGCAGCTGTTCCTGAGGCGAATGACCTTTTTCCTTTTTGCCAGGACTTGCTGTATCCTATGCCAGTGATAATCAAGGTCTACCTGGTTTCTACGATTAAGCCGGACTGATAGTTGGCCGGGATTGGTCAATTCTGCAAACAATTGTTTCTTATACGCTGAGCTGTTGATCTCCTGCTCAAGTGCCATTTTTTCATCCTCCGACAGGTTACCGGTCAGGTGCTTAATAATAAGCGCTGTCATTTTATTATAAAATGCGGGCATGAAAATCAATTGTAAGTGATTTTTTTCTGTTACTCTTATATATAACTCCAGGAACTAGCATTTCAACTACTGGGGCCTCATTTTTTTATGATTTTTGGCAACATTATTTTACTGCCTGAAAAATTGGATCAAGAACAGGAATAGCCAATAGGGTAAACGGATGAATGCTTTTTTGATCAGTTTAAGGGCTGTATTCTTGGTATTGAGCGCTGTTTGTTCGGTAATATTCAATTTCACAGCAATCTCGTTGGTATTATTGCCATTCAGGTAGAGACGGATCACTTCCCTTCTACGTGGATCTAATTGATCAATGAAAGTTTCCAGGTGATGGAAGAATTCTGCTTCGATCATAAAATCCAACTGGTTTTTATCTGTAGGGTTCAGGTAAATATTTTCATGTACGTAGGTGTTATGTTTTTGAACTTTGCGCCAATTGTCGTTGTATTCATTTAGCGCACATGTATAAAGATAGCGCATGGCCTCTGGTAGTGTTTCAAATGGTTTCTTTTTTACAAATAGTTTAATGAAGCTGTTGGAACTGATGTCTTCGGCCAATTGCGTATCGTGTGTCAATTTGAAAGCAAAGTCGAATACGCCTATGAAGCCTATTTCATACAGCTTGTACATTGCTTCCTGATCTCCATTTCTTAACTGTTCCAGAAACCTTATCTCGTCACTCCTGTTTGCGAAGTGCATAGTAAAATTGTTAATTGAAAAAAATCAGAGCACACTTTCCCTGTTTTTGAGGGATGGAAGCGTTGCCTTTGTTGAACGACTGCTACTAAGGATAAGGTTGGTGGAACGGCAGGGGGAGGTATCAAGGGGAATAATGATCCGTGTTGTGCGGACGCAAAGCAAAGGTAGCCAAGGTAAGCTGTTTACTTATTCAAAGTGGTCATGCGTATTATTACGTATGATGTGACGAGGCGGTATATAATAGGTAGTCAATGGCCATTGATAGGCCCCGTTGGTGATGATTGTTAGTAAGTTGGTAGTGAGGGCTAATAAACCCAGGGCTGACAATATTTTTGTGTGCGCGCCATAGCAGGGGTGGCATTATTGTAGCATGGGGAAAGGGGAAAGTTTTATACATGGTCTCAGTTTTTTATCAAAAAATGCGCAAACGATTGCGTTCACTCATTATATAACGCAATTTTTGAGCAGAATAACTACTGGCGGAAGAAATATTCTTTACAACTGACAAAAAAAAGATCCATTGGTTGTCGAATAGAGGATGATGGGTATGATCTGGAATGGATAGATGGGATTGGGATGAAGTTGCTTCATTGATGGCTGCAGCGGGTCCTTGCTGAATTACTTGCCGGCCTTTCAACTATTCCCTATTTTAGCAGCTAAAACGGTATAGTTTGCCTGGTTAGTTATATTTGCCGGGTATTAGACCACTCTACACTTGCAATTATGAAAAGAAGAATCTTCCTTCAGCAAACGGGCCTTGCAGGAGCAGGCTTGTTAATGGGGCCATTAAAAGGTTTCTCCACAGGCAACGCTGATCAACAATTTCCTGTAGTACGGATTCCCGTAGAAAAAGGCATTTTAGCAGTACTGCGGTAGAAAAAGCCATCCATGAATTTAAAGCAAATGTAAAACAGCCTGAACTGGCCTGGCTTTTTGAAAATTGTTTTCCCAATACCCTGGATACAACGGTTTATCATACTACCAAGGAAGACCGGCCGGATACGTATGTGATCACGGGTGATATTGATGCGATGTGGCTGCGGGACAGCAGTGCGCAGGTATGGCCTTACCTGCAATTTATGAAGCAAGACCGGCCCTTGCAATGGCTGGTAGCAGGGGTGATCAACCACCAAACTGCCTGTATTTTGAAAGATCCTTATGCCAATGCATTTTATAATGACCCTCAAAAGCAAGGAGAATGGACCAAGGACCTTACGGACATGAAGCCGGGGGTACATGAACGTAAATGGGAGATAGATTCGCTTTGTTATCCCATTCGCCTGGCCTGGCATTATTGGAAACTGACGGGGATACTGCACCATTTGACAAACAATGGCAGGAAGCTATCAAAACCATTTATGTCACTTTCCGCGATCAGCAGCGTAAAACAGGCAATGGGAATTACAAGTTCCAGCGCCACACGGCGGTGGCAACGGATACGCTGCCTATGAATGGGTATGGGTACCCGGTAAAGCCAGTGGGGCTGATCTGTTCTGCCTTCCGGCCCAGTGATGATGCTACGGTATTCTCTTTCCTGATCCCTTCCAATTTCTTTGCAGTGGTAAGCCTGAGGCAGGCTGCTGAAATGATGACAGGGATTGCAAAAGATACCAAAGCCGCAGGGGAACTCACTGCATTGGCTACGGAGGTTGAAAAGGCTTTGCAGCAGTATGGGGTGGTAGAACATAAGACCTTTGGTAAGGTATATGCCTATGAAGTCAATGGATTTGGCAGTTATAACCTGATGGATGATGCCAATGTGCCCAGTTTACTGGCTTTGCCTTACCTGGGGGCGGTGAAAGATACAGACTCTATATACCGTAATACGCGCAGGTTTGTGCTGAGTGCCGGGAATCCTTTCTTCTATAAGGGAACAGCAGGAGAGGGGATTGGCGGGCCGCATGTGGGGCAGGATATGATTTGGCCTATGAGTATTACGATGCGTGGCCTTACCAGTCATGATGATGGGGAGATCAAAGCTTGTATTAACCTGCTGCAAAAGACGCATGGGGATACTGGTTTCATGCATGAAGCCTATCATAAGGATGATCCGAAAAATTTTACCCGCAAATGGTTTGCCTGGGCCAATACCCTGTTTGGCGAGTTTTGTGGAAAACATATAAGGAGAAGCCGGCATTGCTTAAATAATGTTTGAAACGCGTGCTCCTGCGATGTTTCAGGCCCCGCGTTTGTATAACATTTTGAGCTACAGATGTTGGGCTTCGGATTTACAGCATTGATCTTCAGTCTGTTTTGATGTATCTTTGTGGCGTTTATGAGAACTTACGAAGATTCATACAGGCATAAAGGGCTGCGCATGCAGTTGATCAAGGTGCTGAAAGAAAAAGGCATTAGTGATGAACGTGTATTGGCGGCGATCCAAAACATTCCCCGGCATTATTTCATGGATTCGGCCTTTGACAAGATCGCTTATGAGGACCGCGCCTTCCCTATTGCAGAAGGACAAACTATTTCCCAGCCCTATACGGTAGCTTACCAAAGCCAGTTACTGGAACTAAGGCCTTATGAAAAAGTGCTGGAAATTGGCACTGGAAGCGGGTACCAAGCCATTGTGCTGGGAGAAATGCAGGCGCAGGTATTTACCATCGAACGGCAAAAGAAGCTATTTGATGAGCACCGGAAGTTTATCCTGCGCAATAAGTATCCCAATATTAAATACTTTTATGGCGATGGCTTTGAGGGCTTGCCCACATTTGGGCCTTTTGACAAAGTGATCATCACAGCTGCCGCGCCCTATATTCCCCCAAGCTGATACAGCAGCTTAAAACCGGCGGTAAGATGGTGATCCCTGTAGGTGAGGGGCATGTACAACGGATGTTGCGCCTTACTAAAAAGCGGATGGCAGTGCTACAGAAGAAGTATTCGAGAACTTTTCTTTTGTACCGATGGTAGAAGGCCGGAATAGTTAAAATAAATACCGCTCTGCGGCATTGGAAAAACGATGCTGCAGAGCGGCCTGATATGCTTCTATAGCCTATTGAAAGGCTTTATTTTTTTGTCATAAATGGCTTTCGCCTGCCAGGATTCACTTTGCGTTTCTTCTGATTTTTGTCGATATTCAGTTGTTTGCCATCTGGCGAAAGGCTCCACGCTTCTGTGCGCGTACAATCTATCCTGGTAGGATCTGCTGTTGTATAGAAAACGGTTGTAAGGGTAAGTCCTTTTTATCGTTGGTCCATTTCAGGTTTCTCACGTATTTTCTCTTGCTGGCGGTACTGATGGCGGTGTAGGGCGAACCATTCATGGGTACAGACATCCGGGTGCTTACATCGCCATCGGCGCCTACGGCGATGGTTTCAATGATCAGGGAATCTGCCTGCTGGTGCAGGGTGATTTGCTTGGGCAGGGCATTGGCAAACTCCGGGCCAGAAACCGTCTCCATGTTTTGTAGAGCCCAGGTACCTGAAATATGGGATTGTGCAACAGCCGTTCTATTTACTAATAGGCTGATAGTGAGGAGGCAAATTGCCAGGGTTGGCTTTTTAATACAGATCATTTGTCAAGCTATTTTAAATGAAACGTATGAGCAGGAGGGTTCAACTATTCATTGGTCGTTATACATGATAGGGAGATATTTCATTGAAAGCCTGCCATTTGCATGAAATGTACGGTTAATTGATACCTGCTTACCATCACTAGCCTTATAATGTTCCGGAATGCTTGGGGGATTCTAGTGGACTAGCCAGGATATTCACTAAACATTCACTAGACATTCACTCCGAATTGCACTGGCCCCCTCTGTAGACCCCTGTTTTAGGCGCTTCCAGTGCAATTCGGAGGCAAGTCCTGGTGGGGTAATGCAATGTGCTGGCAATTCCACTACCATGCCCCGGCCATCAAACTTCCAGCCCATACCAGTACCTTTTCGCGGGTAGAGAGATACCCGATTCCCGGTATATATTCCTCGCCAGGTAAACCCGGCAGTACCAGGCAAGGCTAAGTGCTATTGGGTAAAGGCTAAAAGCAAACAAAACCTCTTAAGTCACCCATTAACAAAAATACTGTAGTTTAGTCAATTCCAATCATTAACCAATTTATGCCATTAGAAAAGATCATCCCGGGCGCTCCGGCACATACCATTGACGAGGTGATCCATCAACTTGAACAGTTGATAGCAGAATGTATTGACAGTAAAGATCGCATCGGATATTTCGCAGCTCTTTATCACAAGGTTACCGTTCGCGTAAAAGAAGGCATCCTCAACAATGAATTTGACAACGGCGCACGTATGGAGCGACTGGATGTAATCTTTGCCAATCGTTTCCTAACAGCAGTAGAACAATTCAGAAACGGACAGCCCGCCACAGGTTCGTGGAAAGTTGCCTATGATGCCAGCCGAAAGCGAAAATACCTCGTACTGCAACACCTATTGCTTGGCATGAATGCACATATCAACCTCGACCTGGGCATTGCTGCCGTAGAAGCAGCCAACAGGAATGACCTGCAAAGCATCCGCAACGATTTCAATAGCATCAATACCATCCTGGGTTCCCTGACCTTTGAAGTGATGAATGAGCTCAACCGGGTTTCACCCTTGCTTTCCCTCTTTGGCTTCCACGCCACCAATCCTTCCATACTTATACAGTTTAGCCTTACCAATGCACGGGATGGTGCCTGGAGTTTTGCACAAGACCTCAGCGAAAAGATTGGAAAGCCCGCATGGGCCTGGACCAGCTGCATTGAAAGCCGCGATGCCACCATCACAAAACTGGGCCAGTCTCTGGTGAAACCCAAAGGATTTTTTATTCGTGTTACCATTTGGATCATCCACTTATTCGAATGGAAGAACCCAGCCAATGTGATCAAGGCATTTTATAAATACAAGAAGCAATACATTACAGTAAATAAAGAACCAGATAAAGTAGCCGCCAATCAACAGGCCGTCTAATCTTCCGCCGCACACAATACGGCAAAGAAATGCAATAAGATGGCTACAGGTAGTATATCCTTTTTCAGCAAAGCTGCCTTCAAGATAGCCACGGCTTTGGTCTTTTGATTTCGCACTGTTTGTTCGGAAATATTAAGCGCAGCAGCTATTTCCTGGGTAGTAAGCCGGTCAAAGAAATACAACTTGAATACTTCCGGCAACGGTCAGGTAATTCACGCAGCTGAACGTACAATTGTTGAATGTATTCCGCGTACATCATGTCATAGTCATCGCGGTTCATCTCATGCACGTAATCCGAAGTATAGAGAATTTCCTTGTGGATGCGCGTATGGATCTCCTGGCTACGTAGATGATCATAGCAGGTATTTCTTACCGTAACGTAAAGGAATGAGCGAATACTGGGGACATTATCAAAATTTTCGCGCAGCTTCCACAGCTTAACAAAGGTTCCAGAAACGATATCTTCAGAAAGGAGATTATTCCTGACCAACTGATCGGCAAAATAGACAAGCGCCTTGTAGTTATTTTTCAGAGTATATTAAGCGCTGCAGTATCCCCATCCTTAAAAGCCGCAGCCAACTGTACTTCGTTATTGATCTCAGAAGGAATCATAGTCCTCTCTCAAGCTATTAATCAAAACCATTAAAAATAAAATGAAACAGGTACTGAGCCACTGTACCCTATTTAAAGGATAATGTCCAGCTTTCCCTACCCGCCGGGCAAAAAAGGCTTTGCCTATCAACAGGCTTTTGCAATAGTGGGGGATCTTAAAATGCAGATAATAGGTTTAAAGGTTGTTTTAAGGGGGTAATGTTGACTGACCAGCAATGTTACTCGAAAAAACCTGGATTTGAAAAAATCCGGTTTAACTTTTTTACCCAACTCATTCAGGCTATTGTATATAACTGCCATAAAAATAAGGCCAACCCCTATACGCCAGGCGTTGGATCGCCAGGCAATATATGTGGAGAACTGCCTATCACACACTTATCCGAAATCGGGGGCGTTTTATGGAGGGTAAGGCCTGTTTGGTAGTTAGAGTTCACCTGGTTGGAGTAATTTCAGCTCATCATAAAAATGGGGAAATTGGGGCGTCAGTTGGTTTGCCGGTAACGGGTTGTGTCAATGTGTGAACCCGTTGATACAGACCTATGCTTAATAGCAATCGATTTTTCTGTAAGGCAATGCAAATCTTTGGTATACCCGGTGAGACCAGTTGCTTTTTGCGGTAAGCTAATGAGACCAGTTACCGTTTTGTTGAATGGTATAGACTTTTTATGCCTGTCTTTTTGTACAAAACCATCATTCTCACCCGCTCTTATCAAATCGTCTCATTACCTTCTCTTTTTGACAATAATGTCAATAGGAAAAAAATGGTGTGAACCGGGTGGTTGGTTGCGTTGGGTTATCCGTTAAAGTGTACAGTAGGGATTTAATAAAGATTTTACAGCAAATGACCGGGACATGAGGTGTAGGCTAGGTAAAGTAAGCGGTGGTTTAGTTCTTGTACAGCAAGTGTAATTCGTGTTAAGGGATACAAACCAGTTATGAGGGGCGCCTATCCGGCGCAGATGCAAAGAGATACTTAAATCCTTGTTCTCGTGCAATTGAATTGATTGAAGCAAAGTATCTTTATAATTCCAGACATCAACATTAATACTGTTTCTAGGTAAAGGAGGAGAAGGAGGGCGTTCTAAGATAATATTGATATATCGGCCGCTTTCATTAAAACCCACACTATTGCTTAGGATAAGCCCCGGGTCAATACCGGCCGACTGGTTATTGGCTTTTTCTTCTGCATGCTTTATATCCTGTTTGTAAAGCCATATTGCATTGTTGCCCTGGCCTTTGGTGGTATCCTGCAATACGAAAGCCAATTGCTTACCTGCGGGATCCAGGGCTATTGCGCCTGGTTGACTTTTATTGTATTTCTATCCCAAACCGTATAAGATTGGCGGGATGCCAGGTCAATCAATCTATATTATTGTTTGTATGTTGAAGCACCAACACGGTGCCCTGCTGATCGAATAAGTAATTGACTACTGCTGGGTATTTTTTTCTTGTTCACTGAGGAGGTTATACACTAACAAGTCCTGGCTGTTTTTCAATTTCCAGGCTGCCCATTCATAGTCATTGCCTTTTGATTCAAGCCATGATAATTGTTTATTGGCAACAGGCAGTTGGCTGCTGCTAATACCGCCAATGGACCTGAGTAAACGGCGAAACTTTAAATCATAAAAACAAAGACTGTCTTTAGCCTGGTAAATAAAAAAAAACGACTTTTCTTTGAAAACCCAATGGGCCTTACACTACCCAGGTTGTATTGCCACCCAGTTTCTATCGCTTGAAGGATTATTTTTCCTTGTGTATTTCGCCGGTTTACCCGGTACACAAAATATTGCCCATCATCGCTGGCCATTGGAATGGCGGTTGAGATCGATTCCCAGTTCTGCAAAGCATAATCGTCCAACACTGGGTTGGAAGCGGAGGGGCTACTTCCATTACCTGTTCCTTGACCATTCATCGTTACCTGGCTAATTCCTGCAGTACTAACGAAAAGTAAAAGGAAAAAAATACGCGCATAACCAAAAGATTTAATTGTAGGAGGTAGGCTACCCAATACCTGGCTTGACGCCAGTTTTAGAAAAGGGCCAATGGATAACGAATAAGCGGTTGGCATCAACCATCCGTACTCGTAAAAAAATGTCCCTTAAAATGCGGGGAAATATTGTTTTACGAGTATATTTGAGACCAATCCCTGCCTATTCCTATATGAAATCTACCGCAAAAAAAGGTATGCATCCGGGAGTATTTGTAGTGAAAGGAGTTTGTAAAGGCGTCCTCCCAATTGCATCCGCCAGCCGTCCATCCTCATCCTTTTTGCATCCGGATTAAATATTATTTTACTGCAACATGGTTGAATTAGCCGGGTGTTCGTTGTTATGTTACTCACTAACGTATTCATTATGGCCAAAAACTGCCTGCTCTATTGTCTGCTACTGACCGTTACCACTACCTACGCTCAAACGCCTGCCTATAAAAATCCCAATCTGCCCGTCAACAAACGGGTGGCTGACCTGCTTGGCCGGATGACGGTTGAGGAAAAAATTGCCCAGTTGCAAACGAATCATGCCAATATACGTACGCTGACAGAGGCAATCCTGGCCAATCCCGCTAAAATGGATTCAATCTATGGCAGGGGACTGGGCATGATCAACCCGGCATTTGATGCCAGTAAAGAACAGGTGATCAGTCGCCGCAATGGCCTGCAACAATACCTCAAAACGAAAACCAGACTGGGTATCCCGGTCATTTTTATAGATGAAGCGCACCACGGCCTGCTGGCCCGGGAAGCCACGGTATTTCCACATGGGATAGGCTTGTCCTGCTCCTGGGATACGGCTTTGCTGCGTAAGGTGTACAACTATATTGCCCATCAATCGGCCATCCGGGGCACCAACCTGGTGCTTACCCCGGTAGTAGATGTATGTCGTGATCCCCGCTGGGGCCGTACGGGCGAAACGCTGGGCGAAGATCCCTTCCTGACGGGCTCGCTGGGCAGCGCTATGGTACAGGGCTTCCAGGGTAGTAGGGATGGCTCCATTGCCCCGGGACATGTAGCCGCCACGCTCAAACATTTTGCCGGCTACGGACAAACAGAAGGCGGCGTGAACCAGGCCCCGGCCAACTATTCACTCCGTACCTTCCGGGAAGCGCACCTGGAATCTTTCCGCTTATGCATACAAAATGCCAAACCAGCGGCCATCATGGCCTCCTACAATGAAATAGACGGTATACCCGCCCACGCCAATAGCTGGCTGCTGCGGAATGTATTACGGGGAGAATGGGGCTTTAAAGGGGTAGTAGTGTCGGACTGGTACGGTGTTGACCAGCTCTGGAACAAGCATTTTATAGCCGCTAATGAGCCCGCTGCAGCGCTGAAAGCCTTCAAAGCAGGGGTAACGCTCGACCTGCCCAATGGCCGCAATTACAGCCATCTGGGGCAATGGATAAAGGACAAGCAACTCACCATGGCCGAACTGGACAGCGCAGTAGTTGCGGTACTGAGGTTGAAATTTGGGATGGGGTTGTTTGAGCAGGGACCCATCAGCGCTGATAAAGTAAGAGAATCGCTGGCCGATCCCGAAGGTGGCCACCTGGCGCTGCAGGCCGCAGAAGAATCGATGGTACTGCTCAAAAATGACAATAACCTGCTGCCACTGAAGAAAGACCAATACAAAAGATCGCGGTAATAGGCCCTGCGCGGCTGTGAATTACCTGGGTGATTATTCAGGCATCCCGCTGCACAATACCAGCTTGCTGGAGGGCATCCGGAATAAAGTAGGGACTTCGGTAGAAGTGCTCTATGCCAAAGGAGTAAACCTGAGTATGAACGGCGATACGATCAGTCAGAATAATTACCAATATATCGATAAGATCAGTTTACCTAATCCAGCCGATAACCAAAAGCTGATCAATGAGGCGGTACAAATAGCGCAGCAAAGTGATATCATCATTGCGGCCATTGGAGAAAACGAACAGTTTTCGCGTGAGTCCTGGCTGGCTGATCATTTTGGGGATATGGCCGATCTTAACCTGCAAAGCCAGCAGGAAGAGTTGGTGAAAGCACTGGCTGCTACCGGTAAACCGGTGATCGTATACCTGGTGCATGGCCGCCCTTTAAGCATCAACTGGATCAATGCGCATATACCCGCCATTGTAGATGGTTGGTTCATGGGTGAGCAGGCAGGTCATGCAGCTGCCAATATCCTCTTTGGCGAAACCTGCCCTTCGGGCAAACTTACCATTACCTATCCACGCGCTGCCGGTCAGGTACCCATGTATTATAACCACAAGCCGGGAGCCCAATTCTTTGAATACGTAACAGAAAAGAACACGCCGCTGTATGCCTTTGGGCATGGGCTTAGTTATACTACTTTCCAGTATTCAACACCGCGCTTGTCGGAGGCCGCCATAAAAAGAATGGCACTGTAACGGTATCGGTAGATGTTACGAATACAGGCAGCCGGAAAGGAGATGAAATTGTACAGCTCTATATTCACCAGAAGGTTGCTTCGGTAACCAGACCAGTGAAGGAACTAAAGGCTTTGCCCGGGTATCGCTGCAACCCGGGGAAAAGAAAACCGTACAGTTTACCCTGAATGCGGACAAACTGGCTTTTTGGAATGCCGATATGAAATACGGGATTGAGCCCGGTATCATTGAGGTAATGACCGGGAAAAATTCAACTGATCTGCAGGTGGTTCCATTGCGGGTAACCGAATAAAGACTGCGGGAAGGGCTATCCGTAAACAGTTGACACCAGCTTAAGAGGCCATTCGCCTGGTACGGATGGAATGGACCTTTTTCCAACCGGCAGGGGTCTCATTATATACTTTGCGGAATGCTTTGGTAAAATTGCTGTCATAGCAATAGCCGATTTGTTCCACGATCAACCGGGTAGGCATGCCAGTTTTCATCAATTCCTTGGCTTTTTCCATGCGTTTAAGCCGGAGGTAGGAGTAAACTCCCATACCATAAAATTGTTTGAATGCCTGCTTGAGGTTTTTCGGGCAACCCTACTTTTTTGCCAATTCTACAATTGTAAAATGGGTAGTTAGTGAGCTGCAAATGATGGTGGCCACTTTTTGGGCCAGCTTGAAATGTTCTTCTGACAAATTCAGGGAGGGCATAGGAAAGGTTTTATCCAAGTTACTACTTAAATGCCAACGTTGGTACAGTTGCACGTTAATTACTATTATATATTCAAGTTTGGCTCTTTACCAATGGCATGCCATATCTCACCAGCAGCCCTGCGGATCTTTTTCGGCAATGATGCCAATTACACCCAGGGCAATGTATACGCAGTTAAAAATGATGTGCTGCCCCAGGATAGTTGGGCCAGTACGCCACCGCAACTGCAAGGCAGGTCGGTAGAAATGCTCATGAGGACAATGATATAAACAGTAAAAGCGGTCATGAGGGCCGTTGATAAATACAAACCTTTTAATCTCCACCTGGGTACTATCAGCAGTACCACCAGCAAAAACTCCATAATGGGTAACCAGCGGGCTACAAAGTTTGCAGCGAAGCCAAGTATGGGCGATTCTTTTAATTGTTCTTTGAAAACGGTATACTCCATGATCTTGCTAATGCCTGTATAAAGGAACAGGACGACAAATAAGAAAACAACGGTTTCGACAATAGTAGTGCGTTTCATACCTGTAATTGTTTAAAAGACCCGGGGGGCTGAGGCGGGGCGCCTGAACAGTGTTGACTGTTGGTTTCCTTCACATTTACATGGCTGGCGAAAAAGTGTTGTAGCACCCGCTGCCTTCAACCAGCCACCCGGATCATGGGATCAGTTCATGCAAAACTTTTAATACTTGAAATGAGAGAACCATCAACGATAGGGAACGGGATAACGATTATATAAATGACAGGGGTTAAAGAACGCTGGTTCAGTCTCGCTGTTATATGTAAGTTATAACCCGGAAATAATGCGGGCAGGATAATATGTGATGCAGGTAGAATTCTTTACCGTCATCAACATCCTTAACCTGTCCCGCTATGTAAAGCCTTAGTATCGAGACTTCACACATGGCTGTTAGATCGCACTGCGCACCCCTTCAGGTATGCTTTTCCTGTAGTCGGAAGGCCGGATATTATAACGGCGGCGAAAGGCAGCACAAAAATTAGTAGGGTGGTTATAGCCACAACGATGGGCTATTTCTCCAATGGAATAATTGTTACTCTCCATGAGTTCCATGGCCATTTTCATACGATGTTCGGTTAAAAATCAAATACGGGTTGTCCATAGAGTGCTTTGAAACCTGTTTTGAGTTTGAATTCATTGATCCCGGCTGTTTGCGCCAGGCAAGGAATGGTGTAATGATAACGCAGGTTTTTTAGGATCGTTTCGCGCACTAGGGCCAGCCTTTGAACATCGGCATCGGTAAGTTGAACTTGCATAACATAAGGTTTAATTGATGAATGGATGACAAGGTGCCAGGGAATTAGGGTTTTACCAAACCAGGTCTGTTGATTACAGGCCGGACCTGGTATTCGTCAAACACTGTATGCTGTTGCAAACAGCGCCCAACTATGGGTTCAATGATGTCCATGAACACAGCTGATATAAACTTGTGCAGTACCCCTGTAGGCACCATTGCCAACCTGTGCCACGATCAGCAATGGCGGCTTTTGCAGGGATAGCTACAGCATGTTATGCAGCTTTGCCATTTAACCATTAAACCATTAAATTTCAATACAATTACTTCATGATACGTTTTTGCTGCTCCCAAAATAGGGTACAGGAATGCGTGAGGCGACATAGAGGGATATCGCCCATATAGCTACTACTAATAGCTACGTTAACAAAAATGGTGAGTTTGCACGTAAGTAAGTGAAGATCGCGGAGTCATCCTTGTCCAATCATGGTAAATCCCGGATCTGTATGCAATTTAAACTATATGATTTGTTGAATCAGCACAAAAAGTTATGCGAATAGCATTTTTTTGAAAGCGCATTGGGTATTTGAGCAGTGAGTTGTTAATTTATTGTCAATCAGTATTATAGTTCAAGGTTTACGACTAACGGGTGCCTAATTACAGAAATTCAATGACCTGCTTTGTTACCTTATTATCCCGGTAAATGGCGCGATGACCCAGGCCCTGGGTAATCATAAAAGATAGCAGCGGATGTTGATCATCACGCACTTTGAGGGCATCAGTAAGTGGAGTAAGCTCATCCTGTTCATCATGAAACCACAATACACTTGCATAGACCTGTTGCATTGCGCGGCGTATGGAAAAATGAGCAGGTTTCTTGCCTGACAGATCAACAATCAGTTGGTCAAAATCGGGGCGTATCTCTGGTCGCAGGTCCAGGAATTTGAAAAAAGGAATCGATGGCTGTGGTGGTTTCGGTGGCTGGAGCAATCAGGACTACCCGGGTATGGGCATCGTGGGGAATGGTTTCAATGAAATGCATGAGGGCCAATCCGCCCAATGAGTGGGCCATAAAACTTTGAATGGGGCCATATATGTGGAAGATCTCCTGTAGGGTGCGGATATATAAGGGGAGTGTGATCTGCTTACCATCAGATTGGCCATGGGCGGGTGCGTCAAAGGCAAGTACTTCGTATCCTTTTCGGATGAGCGGCGATATATAGCGGTCAAAATTTTTAGTGGTTGACTCAAAACCATGAACAATCAATACCTTCTTTGTTTGTGGATGGTTCCACCGGTGGCCACGGATGGTGATGCCATCCAGGGAAAAGGACAATTGTTCACCGCGCTCAAAGATAGCCGGTGTTTTCTTCTTCGATTTTCGCAAGGGGTACAAAATAATTCAAAAGCTTTGTTGGCTGCTCTTTTAGTAGAGACCAGGGAAAGCATGTTTAACCGTGCCCGGATATAGTTGACCACCAGTTTTTGCGCAAAAGTCATAGGAGTGTAAGAATTAGGAATACAGCATTCAGAATGGAATGCAAGTTAGTTGATAAGTTGATAGGTTGGAAAGTTGACTGGTTGATGGGGAGGTAGTTGATAGGTTGATAAGTTGGAACGCTGAAAGGAAGAAGTGGTTGATGGGTTGAAAAGTTGATTAGGTGACCAGGGAGGATGGTGTTACCCGTTTTTCATTAGCTTGCAGCATAAAGTAAATTATGCGCATTGTATTGATCGGTACGGGTAATGTGGCCACCATATTGGGTCGTAAAATAAATAGTGTGGGACATGAAATGGTGCAGGTGTATGGACGTACGGGAGCACGGGCAAAATTATTGGCCGATCAATGGCAAGCTGCCTATACCACCAGTATGGAATGGATCGACAAAAGTGCCGACCTATACATCCTGGCAGTGGCAGATGCTGCGTTACCTGCTGTAGCTGCTACCTTACGGGTAAAGGATAAACTGGTAGTGCATACAGCAGGATCTGTACCCAGCGATGTTTTAAAAGGCTGTAGTACCCGTTATGGAATTTTGTATCCGCTGCAAAGTTTGCGTTGGGAAATGCAGGCACTGCCCGAGATACCTTTTCTGGTAGATGCCAATACAGAGGATGACCAGTTGTTAGTACGCGATTTTGCCATCAGTCTTTCAAACCGGGTAAGTATTGCAAACGATGAACAGCGTTTGCAGTTGCATGTGGCGGCTGTAATGGTAAGTAATTTTACCAATCACCTTTATACGCTGGCCGAAAAATATTGTAAGGCTCAGCATGTTGATTTTTCACTACTGCATCCATTGATCCTTCAAGTGGCCGAACGTTTACAGGTTATGTCGCCACATGAAGCACAAACTGGTCCGGCCATACGGCAGGATGCGCCTACCATAAAGAAGCACCTGGAGCTGTTGGAAGCGCATGGAGAGATGCGGGAGTTGTATGAGTGGTTTACGAAGAGCATCCAGCGTGAATCGTCAATCGACAATCGGTCTCGCCAAGGGGCGGGATGAGTGGGTTTACTTCGATCTTGATTACAACGTTTCTCAGCAGGTGGTTCATAGCTCGTGGCTCTTCTTCGCTTTCTTTTTCTTCGCCGGGTATTCGCCGAGGTAACGTTCTTTAATGATGTTCATATGGTGAGCAACGTGGCCTGCGCATACAAAGCCGAGGCCGGCCACACTCATGGTATTGCTATTGGCGGTACCTGTAGCCAGGTGTTGGTCCTCATCGAGTGCATTAAAGAAAAGTTCATTGGCCATACGAAGGGCCATAAATTCATCAACCAGGTCATTCCAACTCCGTTTGGGTGCCTTGGCTGTTATAGCCCATACATTTTCATCAAAACCAGGAAGGGGGCGTTGTCTTTGCGCGCAAAATGCAATGCCCGGAAGGTAAATACCCTTTCGGTGTCAATAATGTGCTGTAACATTTCCTTCAGGGTCCACTTGCCTTCCGCATAGGCATAGTTGATCTTCTTTTAGGAATATTCTTCAGCAGTTTGCGAAAGCGCCTGGTATTTTTCCGTAAGGCATCGGTAAGGTTGTTTTCGGAAACAGCGTTGACATAGCGGGTAAAAGCTTCGGGCATGGAGACTTCTTTCCGGCTGACCATGGTTTTAATGTTTAATTAAAGCTATTGAAAAGAGTTGGAAAGTGGAAAAGTTGACAGGTTGAAAAGTGAAAAGGGGGAGCAAGGGGTAAGTTGCCAGAGGCGGGTGGTAAATGGCGGGTAGTAAGTGGAGGAGGATTAAAGATCTTCAAACTGCTGGCGAATTGCGTTGCTAAAGAAAAAGCGTTTACAGTCTTGAAAGCTGTAAACGCTTTTGAAATTAATCAGATAATAGGTTTTCCACCACTTATTACCTTACCCCTTCTTGTTCTGCAGGGTAGGTTTGGGTGTTTTCTTCTGGGGAGCTACTTTGGTAGGTTGCAGCGTTGCTGCAATCTTAGCGGCTTCAAATACATTGATCACACCACCGGTTTTGCTGATATCAGAAAGGTTTACTTCCTCATCTGTACCGGGTTTATTGACCTTATTGGCGGGTGATTGCGCCGATTTCTCCAGGCAATACTTTATTTGCTGGGGTGTGAGGTAAGGAAAATATTCCAGCAGGAAGGCTGCTGCGCCGGCTACTACCGGCGAGGCCATACTGGTTCCCTGGGCATTGCCATAGGTGGTGGTGCCAGGTACGGTGGAATAGATCCTTACACCAGGTGCAAATACATCCACTTCCTTTTACCATAATTGGAGAAAGAAGCGGTAATACCACCTGCCTTGGGGTCGCCGCTGGCGCCAACAGTTATCCAGTTGGTAGCTTTTGTTTTACCATCTCTGAATACGGGGTTAGGGAAATTATCGGCCGTATCTACGTTCTTGGCATCATTGCCGGCTGCGTGTACCAACAGTACACCTTTGGTATCGGCATATTTTACTGCCTCATCGATCCATTTTTTTGTGGGGAGAAATCTTTACCAAAGCTCATATTGATGATCCTGGCGCCATTGTCTACGGCATAACGGATGGCCAGGGCAATGTCTTTATCGTGCTCATCGCCATCTGGAACTGCACGGATCATCATGATCCTTACATTATCTGCTACACCATCCATGCCTTTTCCATTGTTGCGCACAGCGCCAATGATACCAGCAACGTGGGTGCCATGGAAAGGGGTAGACGCCATTACATCGGGATTGCCGTAATATTTATCTTCAATATCATCCTCATTGTCTCCAGTGATATCTTTACGGTAGCTGGGAGGCACTTTGTCTTTGGCTTCTGCCTTCCTTTCTTCACCGCTTACAAACTCATCAAAATCACCAATGAGGTCCTTATTGGTTTGATCCATCCGCTGGTTAGCGCGGAAGAGATAAAGCAGGTTCTCACGGGCAGCCTTGTCAACTGCATTGGCGGCAGTCATGCTGTCGAGGTCATTACCTGTGTAAGTATCTTTGTTGAGTGCAACCTGCAAAATGCTATCGCCTTTTTGGCGCCTTTAAGCAATCGTTTCAGCAATAACAAGTCTATTTGAGGTTCACCGTCACCACCTTCAATACGCGATTTTGCTTTCAGCCATATCGTGTATTCTGCCAGTTCTTCGCCTTTCAATGTGGCAGGATCAATTTTTTTGTTGTCGTATTTGGGTTTCAGTTTGTGGTATACGCGCGCTCCTTCGTAAGAGTCCTGCTTAAGGTTGCGGCCATCTTTGTTGCCGATGAAGTTCCAACCGTATACATCATCAACGTAACCATTGCCGTCATCGTCGATGCCATTACCTGGGATCTCTTTGGGGTTTTTCCACAATATTTCTTTCAGGTCTTCATGCAATGTATCAATACCCGAATCAATGACTGCCACCACTACGGTTTTTCCCTTGAGTTTTTTTGTCTTAATAAATTCATAGGCTTTGTCAACACTGATACCATAGAACCCATCCTTCTCTTTATCCAACAAATGCCAACCCTTGGGTAATTCCTCGGGTTGTGTATGGTTATCCTGTTGCGCCTGGGATACGAATCCTGTCAACACAAGGGCGACAGCCAGCCCTGTAACTTTTACCGGTTTAATCATTGTGATTGATTTATTGACTTATTCTACAGATGTTTTAATTGCTTAAATCGTTTATTGCAAAGTCGCAAATATCTTGTTTTTATTATTTATTAACGTTAAATATCCAGCAATCACCAATCGACAATTGGCTCTTTTTGCTTGATACCTGTTATTATGCTGCTTTTGTTTAAAAACCGGACCAAAGTTACTGTCGCAGTTAAACCCCAGAATCTCAACTAATCTTGTACCCAATGTATAAAAAGAAGGCCATTCATGTAGTAAGATTACATGAATGGCCTATGAATATTTCGTAGGGACTTATTGTTCTGTTAATTTAAGTTCCACGCGCCTGTTTTTGATACGGCCCGCTTCAGTAGTATTGTCTGCAATGGGCTTTTCCGATCCATGACCGGCAGCAGTTAGTTTGCCAAAGGCTATTCCTTTATCTACCAGGTATTTCTTCACCATATCAGCACGTTTTTGTGATAATTGCAGGTTGGTAGCTGCTTTACCGCTATTGTCGGTATAACCGTCAATCGCTAAACGTAGCCTTGGGTGTTTCTGTAGGATTGTTGCAACTTCATCGAGTGACGCTTGTGAGCTGGCAACCAGTGTTTCACTTCCTTTGTGGAATAGAATATTGCGCGCGGCAAAGTTTACTTTTTCGATGACTTCCTTTTGGAGCACCGGGCACCCATTTTCGGCCTTTGTACCAGGTTCCGTAGGGCACTTATCATCTTTGTCTATTATACCATCACCATCTGTATCTGGTTCGGGCTTGGGTTGGGGTAAGGGACAGCCATTGTTTGATACAGGACCAGCTTCAGTTGGACATTTGTCTTCCTGGTCATTCAGGCCATCCTTATCAGTATCCGGGACCGGACAACCGTTATAAGCGGCTACGCCAGGTATTTCGGGACATTTGTCGACCTGATCGGCAATGCCATCCCCATCTTTATCCGGACAGCCTTTGGTAATAGCATTACCGGGTAGGGTAGGACATGCATCCTGGTCATCCGGAATACCATCATGATCTTTATCCTGAGGTTGCCTGGGTGCTGGCTTGGGCGCTTTGGTAAGCCAAAAACCAATGGAGGCGCCAATTACCTGGTGTTTAAAAGTGGCATCATAATCTGCCTGGAAAAAGTTACCCAATCCCTGGCTAAAGAAGCCGGAAAGGATCACCCCGCCTATTTCAAAGCCTGCCCGCCCATTGATACCGTAATCAAAGGTCTTTGCTTTACGAGAGCCCTTGCCTGTTTCAATCTTATCCTCTTGTTTGCTGAATTTGAGGGAAGTATCAGTAGGCGCCACTAATAGTTCTGAATTGTTCTTTCCGTTATAAAAGAAACTGATATAAGGTCCGGCACTGAGAAAAAACTTACCCTTTTTGCCTAAAGGCAACTTATAGGTAAGGTTGAGGGGAATGTCTATGTAGTTGGTAAAGAAATTGGTTTTGAGGGAAAGTGTATCGGTTTTCACGACGGTAGCATCAAAAGCCTGCTGGAATTTCCTTCCTTTCGACATATAAAAGATGCCTGGCTGCAGGGCCAGGTTGCCGGATTGATTCAAGGGTATTTCGGACAGGAAGCCGATATTCAAACCACCTCGATTGATATAAAAGGGCTTTACTTTTGTATCCCAACCTGAAATACTGTTTTTTTCATTAATGGAGGCGGAATGAGGGCCGGCAAGGACGGCCAGCCTAAGCTGTGAAAATCCCGGAATCAAGGCCCCCATAAAACAAAGCAGTGTAAACCATTTTTTTCATAAAGTAGTAGCTTTCCGACCACTACTAACGAATTGGAGAACAAAATAGTATGGGGAAGAAGTCGGAAAGTCGGAAAGTCAGGAAGACCGAAAGCCCGCGCGTTTTGTCTCACGGACTTTCGATCTTCCGGATTGTTTTATAGATCGAACTTAATACCTTGTGCCAAAGGCAATTGTGTGGAATAATTGATCGTATTGGTTTGACGGCGCATATAAGCTTTCCAGGCGTCGCTGCCGCTTTCACGACCACCACCTGTTTCTTTTTCTCCGCCAAAAGCACCGCCAATTTCAGCCCCGAGGTACCAATATTTACATTGGCAATACCGCAGTCGCTTCCTGCATAGGAAAGAAACTGTTCTGCTTCACGCAGGTTAAGGGTCATGATGGCGGATGACAGACCTTGAGGCACGCCATTCTGAATGGCAATAGCTTCTTCTAAGGTCTTGTATTTCAATAAATAAAGGATCGGTGCAAAGGTTTCATGCTGCACTATGGCATAAGCAGGCTTGGCTTCAGCAATACAGGGCTTTACATAACAGCCGCTTTCATAGCCCTTGCCATCCAAGACGCCGCCTTCAACGATGAATTGGCCGCCTTCTTTTTACAGGCTTCAATGGATTCGCTGTAGAGCCGTACGGCATCTGTATCAATGAGGGGGCCTACATGGTTCTTTTCATCCAATGGATCACCAATACTGAGTTGCTTATAGGCGGCTACCAGTTTATTTTTAACGGTGTCATAAACATCTTCATGGATAATAAGGCGGCGGGTGGTGGTACAACGTTGTCCGGCGGTACCTACAGCACCGAATATGGCGCCACGAATGGCAATATTCAGGTCAGCATCTTTGGAAATGATGATGGCATTATTACCACCCAATTCCAGGAGTGACTTACCAAGACGGGCGCCTACTGCTGCTCCTACGGCTTTACCCATCCGGGTTGAACCGGTAGCAGATACGAGGGGATCCTGGTATCGGCAGCCATCCATTCGCCGGCATCGCGGTTGCCAATGACCAAGCCGCATACGCCTTCCGGAACATTATTTTTAGCAAATACTTCGGCTACGATGTGTTGACAGGCTACGGCACAGAGTGGCGTTTTTCTGATGGCTTCCACACGCATACATTACCACATACCCAGGCCAGCATAGTATTCCAGCTCCAAACAGCTACAGGGAAATTGAAGGCAGAAATGATACCTACAATACCCAGTGGGTGCCACTGTTCATACATACGGTGGGCAGGACGCTCACTGTGCATGGTGAAACCATGTAATTGACGCGAAAGACCTACGGCAAAATCGCAGATATCGATCATTTCCTGCACCTCGCCATAACCTTCCTGCAAGCTTTTGCCCATTTCATAGGATACCAGTTTACCCAGGGTTCTTTATATTGACGGAGGGCTTCACCAATCTGGCGAACGATTTCCCTCTTTTGGGGGCAGGCCATTGCCGCCAGGCCAGGAAAGCCTCTTCTGCCTTGGCTACTACCGCTTCATAGCTCTGCCAGTCAGCAGCTTGAACTGTACCGATGAGCTTGCCATCTACGGGTGAATAGGAAGAAATAGAAGATCCAGTGGTATTGATCCACGCTTTGCCGGTAGATACGCCGGCATTATTAGCCTGTACTTTCAAGGAGGCAAGAAAATCCATAAGTTGTTTTTGTTAAGACCGCAAAAGTACGAAGACGAAATAGAATTCAGCATCCTGAATACAAAAGCCGGTTTTTGGCCTATAGTTGTATCTTAATACGACAAGGTGAGCCGCCCGGCGAGGGCGACCCACCTTGAATAAATAAACAGGAAGGCTTAGAACGTAAAGCTGAGCCGGGCAAAATAGTGGCGGCCACCAAAGTTCATTTGTACAGAATCCCACAAACCACCTTCTTCGGTATTTTCCTGATCTTGTTTATCGGGGTATGTATTGAATAGGTTATCAACGCCTGCATAAATGGCGATGTTTCTGGAAATGCGGTAGCCCAAGATCAGGTCGGTAGTGATCTTGGGATCATATACGTTGGTTTTATCATCGTAGCCAATCAGGCTTATTTCTCCAAAACGTACCGCTCTCACTGTAGTGCTAAACCGGTCAAGGGTATAATCCAGAGTGAGGTTCACCTTGCTTTTGGGAGCAGAAGCAATAATAAAAGACTTTTCTCTGGCGCTAAGGTAATGGTCTTCCTTGCCTACAAGTTTGGGGCTGGTATGGATAGCTTCAATGGTAAGTTTATTAAAATTAGCGGCGAGGGTGGTGTTCAAACGGCCATTGCCCAGCAGGGCATAGTGGGTAATGATCACATCCAGGCCAATATTGCGGGAGTCGATGGCATTAGTGAAGAAGTTGGCTTTGCCTACGCCCAATGCTGCCAGGTCATTACCGATATCGGGATCGTCTTTGTCGAAAGTACCGGTGAGTACGATCCGGTCTTTCACATTGATCAGGTATCCGTCCACCGTGATCGTAAGGCTTTTCACCGGTTTGGCGGTAAAGCCTGCGCTCAGGTTTACTGATTTTTCTTCTTTCAGTGGAGGTATACCCAGGGTGCGGGTTACCGTGCTGAGGTTATTGGCCAACAAGATCTCAACAGGTATTCCCTGTTCAAAATTGGTATAAATGGTGTTGAAATAAGTTTGTTGTAATGAGGGCGCACGGAATCCTGTACTCACCGAAGCACGCAGGTTGAATCCAGGAGCTACTTTGATCCTTGTAGCCAGTTTGCCATTGAGGGTATTGCCGAAATCACTGTATTTTTCATATCGTACAGCACCAGATAACAAGAAGGCTTTACTAACATCCAGCTCCACATCCACATAACTGCCAAAATTGGTACGACTGGCGGTCACCTCATTGCGTGGTTGAAAGCCTGGAAAGCCCTGGGAGCCGGCGGGTCTTTTCAGGGCATCATATTTTACTACGCGGTTGTTGATCACCGTATCAATAACGCCATAGTTTTGCCATGAGCCTTCTTCGCCGGCAAAAATATTGTAGCGGTCGGTACGGTATTCGGCTCCAAAAGCCACGTTAAGGCCAGCAGCTACATCCAAGGGTTTGGAAAAGTTGATGCCTGTAGTATTTTGGGAGAACCAGAAACCTCCTGCGTCAAAATGTGTGGGTGATTTGGCCAGTAGGGTAGCATTGAGGGTGCCATCCACGTAATAATGCATTTTGTTTTTACCATAGGTATTATTGAAATCAATGTTCCATCCATTGTGCATGGTGCGGATGCCTACTGAAATGGAATTATCGTCAATGGATGATTGTATACGTGGGTCAAAGCCGTTGGGGTATATTTCCTTCACATTCCTATCATCATCTGCATCGCGCGACCAGGCATAGGCATCTGTAAAACGATGGGTGGTGCCTCCGAAGGCATATACGGCAGTGTTTTCTGCTATTGGTAACTCACTATTGAAAAAAGCACTGAAACTTTCAGCTGAAGCATCGCCAAATTCCCGGCGGTAAGTCACTGCGCCGGGTGGGGGTACGCGGTTGGTCTTGGCATTGGTGAGGTAATCGGCTGTGAAATTGATAAAACCTTTGTCGCCAATGCGGGTACCATAGTTACCATTCAGCTGGAAGCTTTCGCCGTCGAAGTTCCTGTCGGTCCGGTATTTTTTTGCATTGTAAACGCCTGAATTAATATTGGCAGAAAATTCATTGACGGATGATTTGAGGATCACATTGACTACCCCGGCAATGGCATCGGAACCATATTGAGCGGAAGCGCCATCGCGCAGCACTTCCACCCGCTCAATAGCTGCGGCGGGAATGGCATTGAGGTCGGTACCGGTATTGCCCCGGCCCCTGGTACCAAACAGGTTGATGAGGGAGCTCTGGTGCCTTCTTTTGCCATTGATCAATACAAGGGTTTGATCGGGACCCAGTCCACGGATGGTGGCCGGATCAATATGATCGGCGCCATCTGATCCTGATTGTTTGTTGGCATTAAAAGAAGGAGTGGCAAATTGGAGCATATTGTTCACATCGAACCGGCCGGTTTGACGGGCAATGCTTTTGATGTCGATCACGTCGATGGGTACTGCGGTTTCGGTAGCTGTTCGTCCCAGTTTACGGCTGCCCACTATTGTAATCTCCTGCAGGTTGCCGGTGCCAGGTGATAGTTCTATGTCGAATGATGCTTTGTCATCTACTGTTATTTCAGCAGCAGCATAACCAATGTACCTGATAACGAGGATGTCTCCTTTTCGTGTTGTAAGGGTGAAGGTGCCAGTGTTGGAGGAAGTGGTGCCCTGGTTGGTGCCTTTGAGGGTGATGGTGGCACCGGGTAGTGGTTCTTTGGTTCTGGCGTCTTTAATGGTTCCGGAGATGGTAGTTTGAGCGGATAGCAGATAGGAGCTGGCAATTAATACCACCAGCATGAGTAATTTTCTCATAGTAGTCCAGTTTGGTTACTCCTAATTTAACCCATTTATGGGAGAATGCCATAAATAGGTTACCCGGCCTTCTATGAAACTGGTCTCATCCTTGTGCCATCCTTGAGTCAAAGAGGGGCTTCTCCAATGGGGAGGTCAGTTTGACACATGGTTCACACAAGGATCCTGTTATTTTTGGATACTTAATACTGTTCTTGTTCGTTGGGGAAGTCGCGGTCTTTTACATCTTTGATATAATGTTTCACGGCATTGGTCACCTGCTCGTGCAGGTTAAGGTATTGGCGTAGAAAGCGGGGCTTGAATTCTGTATTGATACCCAATAAGTCGTGCATGACCAATACCTGGCCGTCGCAATGCCTGCCTGCTCCGATGCCAATGGTGGGAATAGCTACGCTTTCGGACACTTCTTTGGCCAGTTGGGCGGGGATCTTCTCCAGGACCATGGCAAAGCAGCCGGACTCCTGTAATATCCGGGCATCGCTGCGTAGTTTATTGGCTTCGGCTTCTTCTTTGGCCCGTACGGTATAGGTACCAAATTTATAGATCGACTGCGGCGTTAATCCCAGGTGTCCCATAACGGGAATGCCGGCTGCCAGGATACGTTTAATGGATTCTACTATTTCTTCACCACCTTCCAGTTTAACGGCATGGGCTCCCGTTTCTTTCATGATCCGGATAGCAGAGGCCAGTGCTTCCTTGGAATTGCCCTGGTAGGCCCCAAAGGGGAGGTCTACTACGACCAGCGACCGTTCCACCCCCTGATCACCGAAGAAGCATGGTAGATCATCTGGTCCAGTGTGATGGGTAAGGTCGTTTCGTGACCAGCCATGACATTTGAGGCAGAATCTCCTACCAGTATCACATCAATACCAGCGGCATCGAATATTTTGGCAAAGGAAAAGTCGTATGCGGTGATCATGGAGATCCTTTCGCCCACAGACTTCATTTTTGCAAGGTGTTGGTGGTGATCCGTTTTACTTCTTTATTAACAGACATGGGGCTGATTTTTTTGTTGAGCGGGCGGAAAGGTAGGGAAAGTTTTGGGTTTACCGGGTGGACACCAGTTTGGTTTTGAGCTCGTCGTACAAGTGTTGTATAAGTCCATCTGCCAACCCGATCTTGGGAACATAAATTTCGGAGATATTGGCCCAGCGCATTACATTGATATAGATCTGCAGGGCCGGAACGATCACATCGGCCCTGTCTTCCCGCAGGCGATACAGGCGCATCCTGTCGGCCAGGGAAAAGCTGCTGAACTCTTTGTAATAATCCTTCAGCAGTTCCAGTTGAAGGGGTTTACCTTCCTTGCGTTTTGAAATGGAGAATATTTTATTGATGTTACCACCCGAACCAATGGCTACCATATCATTGTCGTGACCGCGGGTTTCACGCTTGAGCATTTCTTTCATTTCTTCCCATTGGGCATCTTCCACTTGCTGTTTCAGCAAACGGATGGTGCCAATATTGAAAGATCGTTTGAATACCAGTTTGCTGTCGGCAAAGAAAGTGAGTTCTGTACTACCGCCCCCTACATCAATGTACAGGTAGGAATGTTCTTTATCGAGGTTTTCGGCGATATGATTTTCATAGATCAGGGAAGCTTCAGCTTCACCGGAAATAATTTCTATATCGATGCCTGTTTCCTGCTTTACCCTATGTAATATAGCATCGGCATTGGAGGCATCGCGCATGGCCGAAGTGGCGGCAGCTTTCAGGTATTGTACACCATAGGCGTCCAATAGGTGGCGGTAAGCTTTGAGTGTGTTCATGATCATGGCTTCCTTTTCAGGAGATATCTCCTGCTGTTCAAATACATCAAAACCCAGCCGCAAGGGTACGCGGATCAGGTTGATCTTTTGGAACAGTGGTTTGCCATTATCCTGTAAAGTTACATCGGAGATCAGCAATCTTGCCGCATTACTTCCTATATCAATAGCCGCCAGCCTCATGGGTTAGTTTAGTGTGATTATTGCGCACTGCATCAGACTGTGGTCACCGGCAGTATAGTGGGCGGTTGTAAAATGCCCAGCACGGAACTTGTTTTCTGATGCAGGTAATTGTATATCTCTACCTGCGACCGCACCTTCTTCTGTTTTTTGTCACGTACATAGCGGTTGCTCAGATCATTGTCCAAAATTCTGGCTTTTACATTATCACTCAATTGAATTTCCAGTATATTTTTCAACACTTTCTTAATATTCTCATCTATGATGGGGCAAGTGGCTTCCACCCGGTGGTCGAGATTACGTACCATCCAATCGGCCGAAGAGATAAAAACTTTATCCTGGCCATTGTTGTGAAATATAAATACGCGGGCATGTTCCAGGAATTCATCAATTATGCTCACGGCTTTTACTGGATGCACAAATTTTTTACTTTCAGAGTACATGCAGAAGATACCACGGATAATGAGTTTGATCTCTACACCAGCTCTGCCGGCTTCATACAGGCGGGTGATGAGTTCCTCATCCGACAAAGAATTCATCTTAAGGGTAATGGCTGCTGGTAAACCTGCCCGGGCATTCCTGATCTCCTTTGTAATGAGTTTGTGCAGTTCGCGTCGCAGACTGGTGGGGCAGGGGATCAGTGTATTGCAGGCTTTCAGGAATTTAGCACCTTCCTTGGGCTTCTCCAGGTAATTGAAAAGGCGGTTAACATCGGCCATGATAAAGCGGTCTGCCGTCAATAGGCAGTGATCACCATATACAAAGGATGTTTTTCATTGAGGTTGCCGGTGCTTACGAATCCATAATGGATGGTATGGTTATTCTGTCTTTTCTTGATGAGGCAGATCTTGGCATGCACTTTCATGTTGGGGATGCCAAGCACCACTTTCACCCCTTCTAATTCGAGGCGTTCTTTCCATTCAATGTTGTTCTCCTCATCAAATCGGGCCCTTAATTCCAGCATTACGGTTACCTGTTTGCCATTGCGTACGGCATTGATGAGGGCGTTGATGACCTTGGAGTTGGAGGCCAGGCGGTAAGCGGTGATCTTGATAGACGTCACATCGGGGTCAATGGCTGCTTCGCGCAGGAGGTCGATCACGGGATTAAAGCTATGATAAGGGAAATTGAGCATGACATCAGTTTGTAATACCGTATCTGTTACCCGCATGGTATTTTTCAGTAAAGGATGCTGAAATGGTTTTTTCCGCTGCCCCTTGCGCTGAAATACGTCTGGGAAATCCATGAAATGTCGAAAATTATGAACCCGTCCGCCAGGTATCACACTTTCTTTCCGGGATATATTGAGCTTGCGGATGAGATAGGCCAGCAAGCCATCGTCCATTTCCTTGTCATAAACAAAACGTACGGGCTTGCCCTTACGCCGGTTCTTAAGTCCCTTTTCTATTTTTGGATGAGTGAGGTCGACAGGTCCGTATCCAGGTCAAGCTCGGCATCCTTGGTTACTTTAAATACCCAGCTTTGGTAGCGGTCGTATCCAAAATAGGAAAAGATGCTTTTCAGGTTGAAACGGATCACATCTTCCAGCAGGATGATATGGTGTTCGCCATCTGGTGAGGGTAGCTTGATAAAGCGGCCAATTGCCTTAGAAGGCACCTCAATAATGGCGTATTTACGGCGTAGGGTAGCGTCCTTTCGCGATAATACGACTCCCAGGTAGATAGACTTATCGCGCAGATAGGGGAATTGAGGGATGCTTTCCACCATCAGCGGGATAATATTAGAACGTACCTCTTCTTCAAAGTAGTTATGAACAAATCGCTGTTGATCTTTATTCAGTTGCTTTTCATTAATGAGGTAGATCTTTTCCCGGGCCAGGTCTTTCCGTATTGTTTCCCAGATCTGGTTAAATTCGGCCTGTTGTTCCAGCACGATCTGCTGAATTTGGTCGAGGATGCGGCCGGGGGCCTGCTCCAGGTGCATATTCCTGAGTTTGGAGCCCATTTCGGTCATACGTTTAAGGGTGGCTACACGTACGCGGAAGAATTCGTCCATATTATTGGAGAAGATGCCAAGAAATTTAATGCGTTCGCGCAAGGGAACGCTGGGGTCGGCAGCTTCCTGTAATACCCTTGCATTAAATGATAGCCAGCTAATATCCCGCGCAATGGTTTTCCTTTTCATTAGTGTCATTTAGAATAGCCTTTTGCCAAAGTTGTGGCAGGCAAAAGGAACTTTAAATTAAGGAATTATTAATTATCAGACTGTTTTCCATGCACTTGTAGGGCTGATACAGGCCTTATTATATATTTTACAAATACTAAAATAGTATTATATTTGGAGCGTAAAAGGCATTAATCGTAAAATTGGACTAGCTTTATGAGTACTATAAATATCAGGCTATATGATATCTTCAGGAAAATTTAAGATTACAAGAAATTGAGGCGAAGGAACTAGTGGAAGTGATTCAAGAAGTTACAAAAACGAACAAGCTGATAAACATAAACATACAGAACAAATGGTGCAGAAGGACATAAAGCTTTTAGGGGATCGCATGGATCTTGAATTTGGGCATATGCGGGAAAATATGCGCCAGGAGTTTGCTCGTTTGGATACTAAATTCGCCACCAAAGAAGAGCTAGCTAATCTGAAGGCGGACCTATCAAAAGCAATTTATTTTACTTCCCTGGCGCAATTAATAGCCATCATTGCCTCGGTGATCTCCCTGGTTTTGATCCTCAAAAGTAAATCCGGACATCTAAGTCCGTGATTTTGATAATTTTTGCTGAAATTCACACTGTGGACAACCTTTATTGTAAAAACCTTCATTTTCTTTTTCATAATTCATCGCTAATCGCTACCTTTGCCGTCCTAAATTTTTGAAGTCATGGCAAGAGTATGTCAGGTAACAGGTAAAGTTCCAGTGTCTGGGCACCGCGTTTCGCACTCAAATATCAAATCAAAGCGCCGTTTTCTGCCTAACCTGCAGACCAAACGTTTCTTTTTCGCTGAAGAAGACAAATGGATTACCCTGAAACTGTCTACTGAAGGTATCCGTACCATCAACAAGAATGGTCTGAGCAGCGTGGTAAAAGAGTTGAGAGCCAAAGGCGTAAAAATCTAACTTAACGTAAAAGTCTATAAAAATGGCAAAGAAAGGAAGCAGAGTACAGGTGATCCTGGAGTGCACAGAGCACAAAACCAGCGGTAAGCCCGGTACCAGCCGCTACATCACAACCAAGAACAAAAAGAACAATCCAGAGCGTCTGGAATTGAAGAAGTTCAACGCGATCCTGAAGAAGGTGACCGTTCACAAGGAAATTAAATAAGTGAGCGAATTTGCAAAATGTACGGTTGTGCGCATGCTATCCGTGAATACTGCAAGCCCGTCATTTTCAGATTTTCAAATTAACATATTTTCAAATTAAAGAATCATGGCAAAGTCAGCTAAAACCGCGATCAAGAAGGACCCTAAACTTGCTGCTGAAGCAAAGAACTGGACCAAAGTGATCCGTGCGGTACGCAGCCCTAAATCTGGTGCATATACTTTTAAGGAAGCTATTGTGCATAAGGATAAGGTAAAAGAATACTTAGCTCAAAAGTAAGTTGGATTGTAAGTACAATATTAAAAGCTGTTCTGTACCCAGAACAGCTTTTTGTATTCATTAAACCTATACAGTACCATGGGCCTGTTCAATAAATTATTCGGCAAGAAAGAGAAAGAAACCCTTGATCAGGGGTTGGAGAAAACCAAGACCGGTTTTTTATCGAAACTTACCAAGGCAATTGCCGGCAAAAGCTCTGTAGACGATGAAGTGTTGGATAACCTGGAAGAAGCGCTGGTGAGTGCCGATGTAGGTATTGAAACCACGGTACAGATCATCGAACGGATAGAAAAGCGGGTGGCGAAGGACAAATACCTAAACACCAGTGAACTGAATGGTATTCTACAGCAGGAAATGGAAAATATCCTGGTAGAGGCTCCGGAATCGTCGGCTTATACATTTTCCTCCACCTTACCGGCCAAGCCCTATGTGATCCTGGTCGTAGGCGTGAATGGAGTAGGTAAAACCACTACCATTGGTAAATTGGCCTATAATTTCAAGAAGGCAGGAAAATCGGTATTACTGGGCGCCGCTGATACCTTCCGGGCTGCAGCGGTAGATCAGCTCACGATTTGGAGTGAAAGGGTAGGGGTGCCCATCGTAAAGCAAGGAATGGGAGCCGATCCTGCATCTGTTGCTTTTGATACGGTACAAAGTGGTGTGTCGAAAGGTGTCGATGTGGTAATTATTGATACGGCTGGCCGCTTGCACAATAAAGCCCACCTGATGGACGAGCTGAGCAAGATCAAACGGGTAATACAAAAGCATATACCGGAGGCGCCGCATGAAGTATTGCTGGTGCTGGATGGATCAACCGGGCAGAATGCCCTGGAACAGGCCCGGCAGTTCACAGCTGCTACTGATGTAACAGCACTGGCTATTACCAAGCTGGATGGTACTGCCAAGGGTGGTGTAGTACTGGCCATTGCCAACCAATTTAAGATACCGGTAAAGTTTATTGGTATGGGTGAAAAGATGGAAGACCTGCTGGTATTTGATAAACATGAGTTTGTTGATAGCCTGTTTAGTTTGGAGAATAAATAAAGGAATTAGCTATAATACATAAGAAAAGGGTGAGTTACCTTAGAAAGGTGCCCCGCCCTTTTACTTTATCATTACTTCCAGAGGAAAGAATTAATTGCTTAGAAAGTAAACCGGAAGGCCAGGCCTGCCCAGAAATCAAAATCGGTGGAAGGCGCCAGGTTGAATACAGGATTCAGGTCGAAGGAAACATTGATGGGTGCGCCGGTGAATTTGTAATCAAGACCCAGTGTGCCTCGGAGAGCAAATACCACATCATCACCATATTTATCCCTGGTTGGGAAAAAGATCAATCCTCCACCACCGACATACCATTTTAGTCCTTGGGCTCCGTCGATATTATCATGCCACTCATATAACCCTTCCAGACCCAGGAAACCTCTTTCAAATAAGAGGGATGCATCCAGGGCGCCTTTGTTACTGAGAAAATGTTTAATGTTGATCCCTCCCGTACTGCCATCACCAAAATACATTTTGGCGCCAAGGGCTGTTCTGTAGGTACTACCGGTTGATTGGGAAAAGGCTGTTTGCGTGAAGGTAAGCAAACAGATCATGGCTACTGCAATAATGGTTAATTTCTTCATGTTTAGTTCATTTACAGCTGGATATAATAAATATTGTGCCAAATGTTTAACAAAAAACAGCCCAGTTGATGATATGAGGTTTAATGGATTGTAAACCATTCAGTAACATATTTGATTGTAAATGAACCAGAAACGAATATTGTATAGAAAATCAGGGTGTTAGGTGTTGGTTAGGTATTCCTTATCACCTCAACTTAATTACACTTTTCGGCATATCCTCAGTACCTTTGCCGGCTTATATTATTATGAAAACGAGGTCACTAAAAAGATAAGGTCAATATTATTACACTGGGCTGTAGTAAGAATATGGTGGATAGCGAGGTATTAAGTGGTCAGCTAAAAGCCAATGATATTAATGTGGTGCATGAGAATGCAGGTTTGGACCACAATATTGTGGTGGTGAATACCTGCGGCTTTATTGACAAAGCCAAGGAAGAGTCCATCAATACCATCCTGGATCAGGTGGATCTGAAGCGGAAAGGCAAACTGGATAAAGTGTATGTGACAGGTTGTTTAAGTGAACGCTATAAAAATAACCTGGAGCAGGAAATACCCGAAGTGGACGCCTATTTCGGGACGATGGAGCTACCCCTCCTCCTCAAGCAGTTTGAAGCTGATTATAAGGCCGAATTATTGGGAGAGCGGCTACTGGCCACCCCCCAGCATTATGCCTACCTGAAGATATCGGAAGGATGCAACCGTACCTGTTCATTCTGCGCCATTCCTTTGATGCGTGGTACGCATGTGAGCAGACCCATCGAGCAACTGGTGCAGGAAGCCGAACGGCTGGTGCAGATGGGGGTAAAAGAAATTATGTTGATAGCGCAGGAGCTTACTTACTACGGCCTGGATATTTATAAGAAGCGTATGCTGCCCGAACTATTGCATAAATTGGCTGATGTAAAGGGATTACACTGGATCAGGTTGCATTATGCTTATCCTTCCAAATTCCCACTCGAAATACTGGATGTGATGCGCGAAAGGGACAATATCTGTAATTACCTCGATATGCCTTTGCAGCATGCCAGCGATCCCATGCTGAAAGCCATGCGCCGCCAGATCACCAAGGCCGAAATGGATGAGCTTATATTTTCCATCCGGGAAAAAGTACCTGGTATTTGCCTCCGTACCACCCTTATTACTGGCTTCCCGGGTGAAACAACCCAGGATGTGGAGGATGTTAAAAACTTCCTGCGTCAACACCGGTTCGACAGGGTGGGTATTTTCACTTACTCACATGAAGAGGGTACATCGGCGCATGACCTGATCGATGATATTCCACAGGAAGAAAAGGAGGCAAGGGCCCAGGAGATCATGGAAGTGCAGCAGGAGATCAGTTTTGAAAAGAACCAGGAGAAAGTAGGGCAGGTTTTCAAGGTACTCATTGATAAAAGGAGTCGGGCCGTTACCTGGGCCGGACAGAATTTGACAGTGTGGAAGTGGACAATGAGGTGATTATTAATAGCTCCAAAAAGTTAACCCCGGGCGAGTTTGTACAGGTAAAGATCACCAAAGCGTATGATTATGACCTGGAAGGGGAGGTCATTTGATATCGGATGTAGATCATTGGAGAATTTTGTACTAAAATTGATTAAATACCGCAAAATATATCAATCCGTGGCTCCGTAGTTTTGTTCTCAAATTTTTAGCCCATGCATTTTGAATGGAAAGGTGTTTTTCCTGCACTAACTACACAGTTTACACCGGATGATGAATTGGATATCCCGCTTTTTGAAAAGAACCTGGCTGCCCAACTGGAAGCTGGCGTTGATGGCGTTATCCTGGGAGGTTCACTGGGCGAAGCCAGTGTACTTACTACTCCTGAGAAAGAGATATTGGTCAAAACAGCACTGCAAAAGACAGCCGGGCAAGTACCCGTGCTGATCAATATTGCAGAAGGCTCAACCCGTGAAGCGGTTCAACAGGCGGCCCTGGCTGCTAAATGGGGCGCTCATGGATTGATGTTGCTACCTCCTATGCGCTATAAAAGCGACCACCGGGAAACCGTTGCCTACCTTAAAGCAGTAGCCGAGTCGACTGACCTGCCAATCATTGTTTACAATAACCCGGTTGATTATAAAATTGAGATCACCCTGGATATGTTTGAAGAACTGGCAGATTGTAAGAATATCGGCGCGGTGAAAGAGTCAACACGTGATGTATCGAATGTAACCCGGATGATCAATCGTTTTGGTAAACGCTTCAAGATCTTATGCGGGGTGGATCCCCTGGCCATGGAAGAATTGGTGATGGGAGCTGATGGTTGGGTTGCAGGACTGGTGGATGCATTCCCCGTGAAACGGTGGCTATTTACCGCCTGGTAAAAGCAGGACAATTGGAAGAGGCGGCGGCCATTTACCGTTGGTTTATGCCATTACTGGACCTGGATATTCATCCCAAGCTGGTTCAATACATCAAGCTGGCAGCTACACAAGCAGGGATCGGTTCTGAATATGTAAGAGCGCCACGCCTCAGGCTTATTGGTGAAGAGCGGGAAAAGGTATTGGAGATTATTAATGAAGGTATCCGTACAAGACCCGTTTTACCGGATTATATGAATCTTACCGCAGTAAATAATTATCTTTAAAGCTTAGTTCATGGTGGGCAACCTTAATAAGATGCCCACTATGAACCTTTAAGTATCTACTTGCTTTGCAGTATCCTGACTGCTTATAAGAATATTGTTGGATCTTCATGAGTATCCTGGTGGGTAATTACATCGGGCAAAGCTTTGTCTTAGCTTATTCATGCTAAAAGTTATTATGTATGTTTAAAGATGCTACTATAGCGGAGATCAATGGGGTGATGGAAAATGCCTGGAAAGCTTTCCATACCTACCGTAAATTACCAATAAAGCAGCGTGCTAACCTTATGCGGGCAATTGCAACCGGATTAGACAATGCCCCGGATGAACTGATCAGTACTGCAATGCAGGAAACCAACCTGCCTGAAGCACGTTTGCGGAATGAAAAAGCACGTACCGTATTCCAGTTAAACAGTTATGCAGAGGCATGTGAAAAGGGGAGTGGCTGGAAGCACGAATTGATACGGCTAATCCTAACCGAACGCCACCAAAACCAGATATCCGCAAGTTATTGGTTCCCTTAGGGCCAGTCGTTGTATTTGGCGCCAGTAATTTCCCTTTTGCGTATTCTACGGCTGGAGGCGATACGGCTTGTGCCCTGGCGGCCGGTTGTCCTGTTATTGTAAAAGGGCATCCTGCACATGCGGGTACATCTGAGATCGTGGCCGGTATTATCCTGCAAGCAGTTCAACAGCTCAATTTACCCGAAGGTGTTTTTGCCCATGTACAGGGGGCTTCTTTTGAAGTAGGAAAGGCACTGGTTACACATCCCTATACAAAGGCGGTTGGTTTTACAGGCTCCTATGGAGGCGGTAAAGCCTTATTTGACTGGGCCAACCAACGCAAAGAGCCCATACCGGTATTTGCCGAAATGGGCAGTATCAATCCTGTATGGTTATTGCCTGGCAAACTGCAAACGGCGGCTGCCGACATTGCCAGGATGTATGCAGGCTCTATTACATTGGGCGTAGGACAATTTTGCACCAACCCGGGTTTGATCATTGGTATTGAAGGTGAACCGCTGCAACAATTTATCACCGCACTGGGGCAGGAAATAAAGCAGATAGCGCCCGGCACTATGCTGCACCCAGGTATTGCCAAGGCTTATGCTGAGAAAAGGCGGTTGCGCTATCGCAGCAAGAGGTGACTACTGTTGCAGAAGCAACTGCACCGGCGGCAGCTAACCAGGGAGTACCCGCCATTGCTTCAGCCTCGGGCAAAGCATTCCTGAACAACCCCGTATTGCACCAGGAGGTATTTGGCCCATATTCGCTGGTGATCCGTTGTGCCAATATGGAGGAGATGACACAGGTGGCTGAAAAACTGGAAGGACAACTGACTGCCACCCTAATGGCAACCGACCAGGATATACGGGAGCATGATGAACTGGTAGAGGCGATTAAAAACATCTGTGGCCGGTTTATCCTCAATAATGTACCTACTGGTGTGGAAGTATGCCTAAGCATGCACCATGGAGGGCCTTTTCCTGCCAGTACGGACGCCCGATTCACTTCGGTGGGAGCCGATGGGATTAAACGTTTTGCCCGCCCCGTAGCCTTCCAGGGATGGCCCGACAGTTTACTGCCAGATGAATTGAAAAATGCTAACCCGCTCAATATCTGGCGAACGGTCAATAATGAAGTAACAAAGAACAGTCTATAAATAGGATACATGCTACAAAGGGGCCACCCTGCTGCCCGGCATAGCAGTGCGGCAGGGTGACTCACCTTCATTTAGAAGAAGTGATACCGCTGATCAACAATCTGACTTTTTATGACGAATAACCCCATTACCAAACCCATTTCCACTTTATCCAAACCACTCCATGGGGCGGTATTTCATTGTGTGGACGCGCATACCTGTGGTAACCCGGTACGATTGGTAGCAGGCGGTGGCCCTGCTCTGACGGGAGCTAACATGAGTGAGAAACGACAACATTTTCTAAAGGAATACGATTGGATCCGCAAAGGCCTCATGTTTGAGCCGCGTGGGCACGACATGATGAGTGGAAGTATTTTGTACCCACCGCATGATCCGCAAAATGATGTAGCTGTACTGTTCATCGAAACCAGCGGCTGCCTGCCTATGTGTGGGCATGGTACCATAGGTACTATTACCATTGCCGTAGAGGAAGGACTGGTGGTTCCTAAAACACCAGGTATTATCCGTATGGAGGCGCCGGCCGGCCTGGTCATGATCGAATACAAGCAGGAGGGAAGCAAGGTTAAAAGTGTGAAGTTGACAAATATTCCTGCGTATCTTGCATCTACCGAATTAACCGTTGAGTGTCCCGACCTTGGTGAGTTGGTTATTGATGTATCCTATGGCGGTAATTTTTATGCCATTGTGGATGTACAGAAGAACTTTAAAGGGCTTGAACACTATGCCGCCGATAGGCTGATTGCCTGGGCGCGGGAATTGCGCAAGCGCATCAATGAGAAATATACTTTTGTACATCCGGAAGATCCTACGATCAATGATTGTTCGCATATCCTGTGGACAGGAGCTGTACTGGACAAAAAAGCTACTGCCCGGAATGCAGTATTTTATGGAGATAAGGCCATCGACCGGTCGCCCTGTGGTACGGGTACCTCGGCCAGGATGGCCCAGTGGTATGCGAAGGGACTGCTAAAAAAAGGGGATGAATTTGTACATGAAAGCATTATTGGTTCTACATTTATCGGCCGTATAGAAGAAGAGATATTCAATGCTTTTGGAATGGGCATATCGGCCATCAGGCCAAGTATTGAGGGATGGGCAAAGATCTACGGGTATAATAGTATTTCGATCGACCCGGAAGATGATCCGTATGCGTATGGATTCCAGGTGTTGTGATCGCAATCGTGAATCGGTGACCTAAGGGTGTAATAGCGATTGATGTGTTGAACTTCCTGTAAAGGGGACTGAATTGGGTTTGGCAAAATGTTTCAATTATAAACCAGTAATATGAAATCAAAACGATTGGTTACACATTCCTTATTTTGCATCGGTATGGCTGCTGCCATGGTAAGTTGCAATGACAGTACGAGCACCCAAACAGACAAGCAAACAGAATCATCATCAACATCTGTAAAAATGAGCCTTACACAAGCACCCTTTGGAACGACTGACGGAAAAGAGGTTACTGAATACACGCTCACCAACGGTAATGGTGTTAGCGTAAAGATCCTGACCTATGGAGGTACTATTACGCACCTCACCACACCCGATAAAAATGGTATCGCCGGTGATATTGTATTGGGATATGACTCTTTAAGCGGTTATCAGCAAAAGGGCAACCCCTATTTTGGCTCCCTGATTGGTCGTTATGGCAACCGTATTGCCAATGGAAAGTTTAACCTGGATAGTAAAACTTATACTTTAGCCCCAAATAACAATGGTAATTCATTGCATGGCGGATTGAAGGGGTTTGATAAAGTGGTTTGGACGGGAGCGCCCCTGAGCGACAGCAGCCTGAAATTAACCTATGACAGTAAGGACGGAGAAGAAGGCTATCCCGGTAATCTCCACACCGAAGTTGTGTACACTTTGACTGGTAATAATGAATTGAAAATTGAATACAAAGCTACCACAGATAAGGCTACACCGCTGAACCTTACCAATCATGCCTATTTTAACCTGAGTGCCGGAACTGATTCCACCATCCTGGATCATGAGTTGATGCTGAAAGCGGATAAATATACTGCCGTGAATGATAAACTGATCCCTACGGGGCAATTGCCAGACGTAAAGGGTACACCCATGGATTTCACAACCTCTAAGAAAATTGGTAACGATATAGGTATAGTACCTGGCGGATTTGACCACAATTGGGTATTGAGCAAAGGGGCTGGTTTAGAGCTTATCGGTGCCTTGTACCATCCTGCCAGTGGCCGGTATATGGAAGTGTTTACTACCGAGCCCGGGGTACAATTCTATTCCGGTAATTTCCTGGATGGTTCTTTGAAAAATACAAAGGGCGGCAAAACCTATGTGAAGCATGCAGGGCTTTGCCTGGAAACTAACATTTCCCCGATTCACCCAATCAGCCTTCTTTTCCGAATGCGATCCTGAAGCCGGGAGAAACCTATACACAAACAACGATCTATAAGTTTTCAACAAAATAAGTACCGGAAAGCCGTCCGGGTGACCTTCATGGCGAAACCCGGACGGCTTTTCTATTTAATAACCATAAAGGGTCTCTGTTATTACTATGAGCAAGCAAGTTACTATTGTAGGTGGTGGAGTTATTGGATTGTGCTGTGCCTATTATTTACAGCAGTCGGGCCACCAGGTGACGGTTATTGAAAAGGGAGATATTACGGATGGTACCTCTTTTGGGAATGCCGGCTATGTATCGCCCAGTCACTTTATTCCTTTGGCTACTCAGGTATTGTAGCTCAGGGATTGCGATGGATGCTGCGCTCGGATAGCCCCTTTTATATTAAACCCCGTTTAAACTGGGACCTGGTTCGCTGGTGTTTCAATTTTTATAAAAAAGCCAATGGGGCCAATGTGGAGCACAGCGCTCCCCATTTGAATAATTTCCTGCAGCTAAGCCGGGAATTGACAGTAGGCATGAAAGAACAACTGGGCAATCATTTCCGGATGCAGGAAGTGGGGTGTTTTATGTTGTACAAAAATGCCAGTACCGAAAAGCATGAAATAGAACTAGCCGAAGAGGCTGCTCATTTTAATATTGATACCAAAATATTCTCCGCACAAGAAATACAGGCCATGGAGCCTGATGTGGAAGTGAATGTACGCGGAGGAATATTGTATCCCATGGATTGTCATATGCACCCTGGTGATTTTATGATCACGCTAAAAAGCATCTGCAGCAAGCAGGGGTAAACCTTCAATTGAATACGACTGTTACGGGATTTGAAAAGAATAGCACCCGTGTAACGGGAGTGATCACCGATAAGGGCAAATTTGAATGTGAAGAGCTGGTATTGGCCAATGGCTCCTGGCTACCCGTAGTTACAGAACAACTGGGTATTGATCTTTTGTTGCAAGCGGGTAAAGGGTATAGCATTACTTATGAAAAAGTAGAACGCAACCTGCGTTATCCCGCTATCCTGGTGGATGACCGGGTGGCGATGACGCCCTTGGGAGGGGACCTGCGGATGGGAGGTACCATGGAGATCAGCGGATTGAACTCACCTACGCTGCCCAAACGGGCGCAGGCCATCTTTAAAGCGGTAAAGAACTATTATCCCGACCTCCCGGTGACATTCCCTTCCATAGACAAAATATGGAGCGGATTGAGGCCATTAAGCCCCGACGGGCTACCCTATGTTGGCCGGCATAGTAAATATGCCAACCTTACCCTGGCGGGTGGTCATGCCATGCTGGGGCTATCCCTGGCTGCTGGTACAGGGAAGCTGGTAGAGGAAATCGTGGAAGGCAGGAAGACAAGCATCGATGTTTCAGCCTTTAATGTAGAACGATATAAGTAGCTGGAGAACCTTTTCGCTTAGACTTTGTTAAAAATGACCGGTGGGTTTTTGCCGCCTGCAAGTTGTACTTTTACGATCGTTTAAGCACTTATGAACTGTAATACTACACAACTACCTTATATTGCTACCGGTTATTTTTCAAAAATCGTTACAGATTACCTGCAGCAATCGCCTTCTTTGCGTCCATTCTACCAATACGAGTCTACTATAGAAGGCGTAAAAGAAGCTATCAATAACCGGCAGCAACTACCTCAACACCGTTCGTTGCTATCGGCTGCCCTCAAAAAGCAATATGCTCATGTGCCTACCTCCGATGCGGTACATAAGAATATTGATCTGTTGCAGCAAGACAATACATTTACCATTACTACAGCACACCAGCCGGCCATTTTCACTGGCCACCTGTATTTTATCTATAAAATTCTGCATACCATTAAATTAGCGGAACAGTTCAGGAAAGAGCTACCCCAATACCAGTTTGTACCGGTATTCTGGATAGGGAGTGAGGATGCCGACCTGGACGAACTGGGGAATATCTGGCTAAGTGGCGATAAGCTGGTTTGGGATACCAAACAAACAGGCGCAGTAGGCCGGATGAATACCAAGGGGCTTGAAACGATCGTACACCGTATTGAAGGTGAACTATCGGTACTGCCACATGGGAAGGAGTTGGTTCAATTGTTAAAGGACGCCTACCTCAATAGCCCCGATATACAAACCGCTACTTTCAAATTACTCAATGCTTTGTTTGCCGGGTATGGATTGGTGGTGTTTTTGCCAGATAGTGCCGATCTGAAGCGCATTATGCAGCCGGTATTTGAAGATGACCTGTTTAATCAAACGGCTTCTTCCATCGTAGAGAAAACAATTGAACGGCTGGATGAACATTATAAGGTACAGGCCAATCCCCGGGCCATTAACCTGTTTTACCTGGAAGGCAATATTCGTGAACGCATAGAAAAACAAGGTGATGAGTGGGTAGTAGTAGGACAGAACATCCGGTTTACTGCCGAATCGCTTAAAAAGGAACTGGAAGAACACCCTGAGCGCTTTAGCCCCAATGTAATATTGCGGGGAATGTACCAGGAAACCATATTGCCCAATATCGCATTTGTAGGCGGTGGAGGCGAAACAGCCTACTGGCTGGAGTTGAAAGACCTGATGCAGCATTATAAGGTGTCTTATCCGGTATTGGTATTGCGCAATTCCTTCCTGATCGTGGAAGAAAAATGGCAGGATAAGATCAGTAGATTGGGTTTTACAATAGCCGACTTCTTTCAGAACGAACAGCAAATATTAACAGCTTTGGTAACAAGGCATTCAAACGGGCACCTGAAACTGGAGAATGAGTTGCAGGCGGCAGAACAATTGTATAAGCAATTGCGGGAGAAAGCCGGACAAATAGATGAAACGCTGGTGCCGCATATTGAAGCGCTGGAGGTAAAGACCTTGAAGCCTATACAGGAATTGGAAAAGAAGATGTTGCGTGCAGAGAAAAAGAAATATGAAAATGAGCAGCAACAGATCAATACCATTAAAACTGCCTTATTCCCTGTAGGCGGTTTGCAGGAACGTATTGAGAACTTCCTGCCATATTATGCATTATGGGGCAAGGCCTTTATTGATTGCCTATACAACAGCTCACTGGCTTTAGAACAGGAGTTTGTGGTACTGCATCAGAAATAGGGCTACTGTTTATTGTAATTTCCGCATCTTGGAGGAAGCAGTGTGCCCGCCCTCTTTTATGTAACTATCGTAAAAGTAGGTATTGCCTTCAGTTTTTACTATGGTTATCGTTACATCTGGAGTTGCAAGCCGAGTACTGTCAGTACTCTCTAAATACGAGAGGGTATACGTGCAATCATCTTTCCAGGTTACACGGAACTTATAGTTGTGGCCGTTTTCCAGGTTTTTTCAACCTGCGTGTCTTTGGTCCTGGTTATCCTATAAGGAGTATCATCTCCTTCCAATACGAATGTGCCTGTTTTAAATCTTGCACAATCTGGAGGAGGAGCGGCATTTTGTTTGCAGGAATAAAGAAAGAACGATAAAAAAAGATATACTTCATTGGAGTGCGCTATGAGCGCTTATTTAATTCTCACTTTAAACACACAACTTACTCCATTATCATTGTCGGCAACGAGTTGTAGTTTCAGGCGTTCATTCTTCTCTGTTTGAACGCAAACTGATTCTATCTTATATCCCTTCATGGATTTCTCGGCTTCGCGCAAATTGATGATTTCATTCACTTTCATGTCTTTACGCCCAATCTTACGGGAGGCGTTTTCAATAACGCCCAGGTAGCTGTCTCCAATGGGGCCATCATCAACGGGATTATCCGTTAATTCAGTAGAAGCGGTAAAAACCAGCCAATCATTCAGGGGTGAATAGGTGAGGCCTGAAATACCGGCTTGCTTTAACTTATTGTCTTTGCCTGGAAACTTGATGGGTAATATTTCAATTTCGGCTTCTGCCTGGTGTTTCCAGAAAGTATTCTTGGTAAAAATGAGGTGGTTATCTGGATTTTTGCCTGTACCCCGATTGCCCAGTACAATATAATCTTCTACCAGGGTAGCGGCAGATTCAATATTCAGGTCGGTAATGCCAGCTGCTTTGATCCTGTCATAGAAAACCGCCATGTCAAATTCATCCTTCAGGTAGCTGTCCAGGTCGAGCAGGATGGCCTTATTGCGGTGTTCGGCTTTGGAACCCGAACCCAGTATCAATAATCGGGGAATGCTGTTAACGACTACTACAGTGGTAGCTTCCAGGTCGGACTTGATCTTTTTGGGTATGCGATCTTCAACTGATTGAAAAAGGGGATGCGTTCCAGTTCTTTCCAACGCTTATTCATTACCAGCACTTCCCTGGCATCATCTCCAACAAGGAAAATTTTTTCATCATGGTACTCAATACCCGATCCAGAAGGAAAAGAAGTTAGTTCTTTAAAGTCTGTCAGCGTCAATTTCATATAATGTATTTATACTACCTGCACAAGCTACTGTTGCGGTTTATCAATATAAGTGCAACAGGTTATTGGTCGAACTGGTTTTGCCAGCCTTCTTTTTCAGTTTTTCTGCTTTCTTCAACACCTCGGCTTCCAGGTTCTTTTTATAGGTGGCTACTTTTGTGCCAATTCCGGCATCAAAGGCGCCAATTATGGAGGCCGCCAGGATGCCGGCATTTTTAGCTGCATTCAGGGCTACCGTAGCTACGGGTATACCATTGGGCATTTGAAGGATAGATAATATGGAGTCCCAGCCGTCGATAGAATTGGAAGATTTTACGGGAACGCCAATCACGGGAAGAGGGGTAAGGGAGGCCACCATACCAGGCAAATGGGCCGCGCCACCTGCTCCGGCTATGATCACTTTCAGGCCCCTGGTCTGCGCTGTAGTAGCATATTCCACCATCCGCAAAGGGGTGCGATGGGCCGATACCACCGTCAATTCGTAAGTGATGCCTAGTTCAGAAAGTATATCGGCAGCTGCCTGCATGATATTCAGATCACTATCGCTGCCCATTATTATGCCTACCTGCGGACTCATGCAAGGATTGATTTGAACGGCAAAGAAAGGAAAAATTTACAAGTAATACCTCAAAAGAATCTCCCGGATAATGGTATTTAATATGGGGATTCTTGTACAAATGAACTAATATCCAGCCCGGATGGAGCAGGTGTTTGATTGACAACTCGTCTATTGAAAGCCTATTATTTCACCAGATCGCCCTTGAGCCTTAACAACTCCGTTTCGGCCAATTTGGTATTGTACCGGGCAGCGATCAACCGGTTATAGGCATCCTGAAGGCTGATCTGCGCCTCGCGCAACTCCAGGAAAGTAGATACTCCCATGCGAAAACGTTCCAGGGCGATCATCACATTTTCCTTAGCCAGGGCAATATTGTCTTCTTCCAGGTGGAGGAGTTTTTTTGCAACTCATAATCCTTAAAGGAGTTGCCCAGGCCCACATCGATCAGGGACCGCTGATTGTCGTACACCAATTGTAGAGAACGTACCTCCAACTCGGCCTGTTTAATGAGCCTTTTGGTATTGAACCCATTCAGGATGGGAATGCTCATGCCAAAACCATAATTGAAACCTTTATTTCGATTAAAGAAAGGCTGGTTGATATTGACGGCTACACTATTGTCATTTTGCGTAAAGTTGTAGGCTGAATTAAATGACAGGATGGGGAACAGGTCAGCTTTGCGTTCTTTTACTGTAATGCGGGCTATATCAATATTCTTTTGGCAAAGAGGAGGGAAGGGTTAGATGCTTCAAAGTTTTGTGTCAGGTCGCTAAATTGAAGGGAGGTATTCAAGGGAATACTGTCGCTCACATTGTAGGTAGCGCCTATACGAAAGCCGATCAGTTGGTTGAGCCGGTCGCGCAATTGGGCAATCAGGGTGAGTTGTTGCAGTTGTGCTGCTTTCTGAGCATTGAGATCAACCCTGGCCTGTAATAACTCTGGTTTGCTGCCCAAGCCTACCGACAATTTCTTATCGGCCAGCTTTACTCTTTCCTCATTAATGGATATCTGTTCTTCAATAGCTTTTAATTGTTGTTTCTGACGAACAATGATATAGTAGCCATTAACAATGGCAGCTACCGAATTTATTATTTGTGTCTTCACGCCCAGTTCGCCCAGCTTTTCCAGTTCTTCCAGTTTAGTACGGGTGGCAAACATTTTAAGCCCATCAAACAACGTCCAGTTAAGGTTTAAAGCATAATTCATATTATGCGTTTTCACCGCATCCCTGTTTACGCTGCTATCGCCACCACCTGATCGTTTCGCAAATTTTAATTGTTGGTTATTGGTATTCCAGGTGGTACCTGCTGTTGCATTGAGCTGTGGCAGGAAGGCTGCCCAGGAATAGGAATTGTCCAGGGCATAGGAGGCTGAATCATTGCGGGTAAGCAGGATATCAAAGTTGTTTTTAAGGCCGGCCATGATTGCCTGTTCCAGGGTTAGAGAGTCCTGGGCTGCGGCAGATGTTATGAATACTATGGAAACAAAGAAAGCAAGTGCTTTTTCATAATAGAAATGCATTTATGCATGGTGGACCTCCATTGCTGGTGTTTGGTTTTGTGCCGTTTCATCCATCAGCTCCATTACGCTCTTTTTCTTTTTACGGGAAAGGAAGGTATACATGGCAGGTATTACATACAAAGTAAGTACCAGGGAGAACAAAATACCTCCAACAATTACAATACCCAATGGTATACGGCTGGTGGCTGCAGCGCCCAATGATAAGGCAATGGGAAGTGCGCCGAGTGACATGGCCAGGCTGGTCATCAGGATCGGCCGTAAACGTGCCTGGGCCGCTTCTGTCACCGCCTGTCGTTTGGATAACCCTGCCAACTGCTTTTGATTGGCAAATTCCACAATGAGGATACCGTTTTTGGTAACCAGGCCAATGAGCATGATCATACCGATCTGTGAAAAGATATTGAGGGTTTGGTCAAAGAGCCAGAGGGATAATACGGCGCCCGCAATGGCCAATGGTACGGTAAACATGATCACCAAAGGATCTATAAAGCTTTCAAACTGTGCAGCCAGTACCAGGAAGATCAAAATAAGCGCTAGCATAAAGGCAAAGCTGGTATTGCCGGAGCTTTCGGCAAAATCCCTGGAAGGACCGGATAAAGAGGTTGCATACGTATCGTCCAGTAACCGGGCAGCAATATCCTGCATGGTTTTAATGCCTTCGCCCAAGGTACGGCCATTGACCGGGCTGCCTGAAATAGTAGCCGATTTATAACGATTGAAATGGTACAAGGTAGGTGGCGTCGTTTCTTCGCGGATACTTACCAGGTTATCCAGTGAAATGATCTCATTGCGGTTATTCCGTACATAAATATTCTTCAGGTCGGTTGGGTCATCGCGGTCATTACGGGCTACCTGACCTATAACCTGGTATTGTTTACCCTCACGGTAGAAATAACCCAGCCGCAGGTTGCTCAATGCCAGTTGCAGGGTTTGCGAAACATCGGCAATGCTAACACCCAGCTGACTGGCTTTAATACGGTCTATATCTATATTCAATTCGGGCTTATTGAACTTAAGATCGGCATCTACGTTCATTAACACGCCGCTCTTATTGGCTTCTTCCAGGAATCTGGGTAATACTTCTTTCAGTTTCTCAAAGTTGTTATTTTGAATAACAAATTGAACGGGCTGACCAGACCTGCGATTGACGGATATGGTTTGTTCTTGTGTAGCGAAAGCCCTGCCTTCTGAATACTTGCCCAGATTGCGGTTTACCATGTTTACAATATCATCCTGCGAGCGGGTGCGGTCTTTGGGATCTACCAGCGTTACCCGCAGCATACCAGAGTTTACGGATCCCGCCCCACTAAAACCCGGTGCGGTGATGGTGAGTACAATACGGCGTTCTTCGGGCTTGATGGAGTCCAGCATGAGTTGGCCCAGCCGGTCCATATAAGTGTCCATATAATCGAAAGAAGTGCCTTCGGGTGCTGTTACGGACAGGCGAAACTGACTGCGGTCTTCCATGGGAGCCAGTTCAGATTTAAGGTTACCACCAATAAACCAGATAACGCCAAAACAAGCTATGATAAGGATCAATGCGATCCAGCGTACCCGCATAAAACCTTTGAGGGAATTGAAATACCCCCTTTCCATCCACTCAAAGAAGGGTTCGGTTTTGAGGTAAAACCAGCTATGCTTATGCACCTTGCGGGTAAGCTTTACGTTCAGTACCGGGGTAAGGGTGAGTGAAACCAGGGCCGAGATCAATACGGCACCGGCTACCACGATACCAAACTCGCGGAATAGCCTACCCACAAAACCTTGCAGGAAGATGATGGGTAAAAAGATGACCGCCAGGGTAATAGAGGTGGCAATAACCGCAAAATAGATCTCTTTGGACCCTTCTTTGGCAGCCGTGTATTTATCCATGCCCTGCTCCATCTTCTTAAAGATGTTTTCCGTTACAACAATACCATCATCCACTACCAGTCCGGTTGCAAGCACAATACCCAATAAGGAAAGTACATTGATGGTAAAGCCACTTAGGTACATGATAAAGAAAGCACCAATCAGCGAAACCGGGATATCGATCAATGGTCTTATGGAAATGATCCAGTCGCGGAAGAACAGGTAGATGATTAATACTACCAGGATGAGGGCAATAATGAGTGTTTCCTCTACTTCTGATATGGATTGTTTGATAAACCTCGTCTGGTCAAGCGCGATATTCAGCTTAATATCCTCCGGCATTTCCTTTTGAGCTGATTGAATCGTTTATAGAATTCATCGGAGATGGCTACATAGTTAGAGCCGGGCTGGGGTACCAGGGCGAGGGCGATCATCGGTATCAGGCTTTCCTTCAGGATCGTTTCTTCATTTTCGGGTCCCAATACCGCTTCGGCTACATCTTTGAGGCGGATCTCATTGCCGTTGACGGTTTTAACAATTACATTGTTGAAATCCTCTTCGGTGAATAATCGTCCATAAGTACGGATCGATAATTCGGTCGTGTTGCCGGATATTTTACCAGAAGGCAATTCTATATTCTCACGGGCCAGGGCGCTTTGTACATCGCCGGGAGTAAGACCGTAAGCGCTCAATTTAGCTGGATTAAACCATACCCGCATAGCCCAGCGTTTTTCACCCCATACCTGTATGGCGCTCACACCGGGAATGGTCTGTAATCGTTCAACCAATACGTTGTTTGCATATTCAGTAATCTGCAGTTGGTTGCGCGTATTACTTTGAATGGTCATCGAAATGATGGCATCGGAGCTGGCATCTGCTTTAGATACGACTGGTGGCGCAGGTAAGTCATCGGGTAAAGAACGGGAGGCCTGTGATACTTTATCACGAACATCATTGGCGGCTGCCTCCAGGTCAATGCTTAGGTCAAACTCCACATTAATACGACTGGTGCCCTGACTGCTGGTAGAGGTAATATTTTTACGCCGGCAATACCATTGATGGCTTTTTCCAGCGGTTCGGTGATCTGTGATTCCAGGATCTCTGCATTGGCGCCAGGATAAGAGGTCATGACACTTACGTTGGGCGGATCAATGGCAGGATAATCGCGCACACCGAGAAACGTAAAACCGATGATACCAAACAACACGATCACGATATTCAGCACGGTAGCCAGTACCGGGCGCCGTAAACTCAGCTCAGAAATATTCATGACTAGTGCTTATTGAACTTTTGTTAATTTGATTTTGCTCTCCGGGCGGATGGCCAACAGGCCGGTAGTAATGATGGTATCGCCCAATTTCAGCCCATCGGTGATCTGCACAAAAGAGGAGTCGCGGATGCCGGTAGTTACAACCTGGTATTTAGCTACTCCATTGGAATAAATAACCACGCGTTTGTTCCGGGCCTGCGGTATAATAGCCTGTGTTGGTATGATCAGTGCCTTGTCGTTTTCATCCAGTCTCAATCCTACCTTGGCAAAAGCGCCAGGTACCAGTGAAGGATCATTGCCTTTTACCACCGTTCTCACTTTCAGGGTCCGGGTATTGGCCTCAATGTTCGATTCGGTAGCCAGTATCGTTGCATTGAATGTTTTTGGTGTACCGGCAACGGTGAACGTTACACCCCGGCCTTTGCGCATAATATCACTGTATTTTTCGGGCACAGAGAATTCCATTTTCAATTGTGCTACCTGGCTGATGGTTGTAATGAGGTTGGTAGGGGATATATAGGCACCATCACTGATCGCTTTTAAACCTATCCGGCCATCAAAGGGAGCACGGATCTCCGTCTTGCTGATGCTTACCCTCACCAGGTCTATATCGGCTTTCAGGTTATTGACCGCCAATTCGCTCAGGTCATATTCCTGCTGGCTGATCCCGCCAATGGACAATAATTCTTTTTGACGCTCGGCAGTTTTGGCATTGATCTGTAATTGTACCTGCAGTTTCTTTAGCTGGGCTTGCAGGTCTTCATCAAACAACTTTACCAATAAAGTACCTTTCTGTACGAAACTTCCTTCTGGGATATTGAGTTTTACAATCCGTCCGCTGATCTCCGGACGTATTTCCGTTTGTTCAAAGGGTAATAAGGTGCCTGGTACTTCCAGGTTTTCACTTAGGGATTGGGTCTTTACAATAAAAGCTTCTACTTGTAAGGGGGCATTAGGAAGAGCGCCTGCAGCTGGCGCACCTCCTCCTTTCTTTTCTTCTTTACAGGCTATAGCAAATGCGAATAATAATACGGCTAACCGGCTTTTACCTTTCATGTGCATTAGTTTGTCTTTCAATGACCATGTATTACCTCGCATATTGATACGGGAAAAGGTGGGCATGCTACGTCTCATGTACTTAGGGCAATTGGGTTTATGGGTGCGCGGCTAAGTTAATGTTTTAACAATGCTTCAATGTTAAATTGGGTATGAGCGGTAGGCATAACATCCTTAACTAATGACTTTTAACGTGTTTTTAATGCGATGGGCTTTATAGGTCAGGTCGTGTTTATCCTTACTGACGATAGTTATATGCCCCATCTTGCGGCCAGGCTTGGTTTGTTTTTTCCATAGATGTGGACAAAAACATTATCCATTTGAAGAATTTCCTGTAAGCCGTCATATTTGGCATCGCCGGTATGGCCTTCGGCACCTAGGAGGTTGACTATGGCGGCGGGTAGGATATGATCCGTATTGCCCAGGGGATAATTGAGCATGATGCGCCAAAGCATATCGAATTGTGAGCTGTAATTGGCCTCAATGGTATGATGGCCGCTGTTGTGTACGCGGGGGCTGTTTCGTTCACAAATACGTCGCCCTGCTTGTCAATAAACAGTTCTACTGCAAAAGGCCGGGGCTTTTCAGGCCTTTCACCACAGCCAATGCAAGGGCTTCAATTTTCCACAAGTTCTTTTCGGGTATATCGGCCGGGCTGATCTGGTAATCGAGCAGGTTGAGAGAAGGGTCAAAAACCATATCTACTGCCGGGTAGAGGGCTGTCTCACCTTTGGCATTGATGGCCACGATCAGGGCGATCTCCTTGTGGATGGATACCATTTTTTCCAGTACGGCAGGGGCATCAAAACCTTTCTCAAGGGCATCGGGGTTTGGATCACCTGCACACCACGGCCATCATACCCTCCCAGGCCTACCTTGTGTACGGCAGGTAAAAAAGCAGCCTGTTGCCGCAGTTCGGCCTTGTTTTGGGTAATAACGAAGGGGGCGGTAGGTATCTGTAGGTCTTTATAAAACTGCTTTTGCAGGATCTTATTCTTGATGGTGCGTAAAGCCGAAGGTTTGGGATAGATCTTTACGCCTTCCTGTTCCAGTTTTTCCAGGGCATCTTCATTAACTGCCTCAATTTCAATGGTCAGGGCATCCAGGCCCTTTCCGAAATTGTATACATCATCAAAATTCTGAATATTGCCAAGGGTAAAATGATGGCAGAGATGGGCCGCAGGACATGCGGGGTCATTTTCCATGACGTATGTTTCGACTGGATAATTAGCGGCTGATTGTAACAACATTCTTCCTAACTGTCCGCCGCCGAGAATACCAACTTTTTGCATGCCTGTGGGTTGAGGCGCAAATATAAGCTAAGAGATTAAACGAGGTAAAAGAGTTAAGGGAGGCCTTCGCCTTTTTTTCTCTTGCACTCTTTTGATCGCTAATCCCTTTATAAGAGATTAAACGAGGTAAAAGAGTTAAGGGAGGCCTTCGCTTTTTTTCTCATGCACTCTTTTTGATCGCTAATCCCTTTATAAGAGATTAAACGAGGTAAAAGAGTTAAGGGAGGCCTTCGCCTTTTTTTCTCTTGCACTCTTTTGATCGCTAATCCCTTTATAAGAGATTAAACGAGGTAAAAGAGTTAAAGGAGGGCTTCGCCCTTTTGCCACTTTTTTCTCTTTCCACTCTTTTGATCGCTAATCCCTTTATAAGAGATTTAAACGAGGTAAAAGAGTGTCGCCCTTCTGCCTCTTTTTTCTCTTTCCACTCTTTTGATCGCTAATCCCTTTATAAGAGATTTAAACGAGGTAAAAGAGTGTCGCCCTTCTGCCTCTTTTTTTCTCTTTCCACTCTTTCAACCTCTTAGCCCCTTTTATTAGCTTCTTGAGCTGTCTACCAGCTTCCAGATACCGCCACCAATCAACCCGCCAATGATGGGGCCTACAATGAATACCCAAAGCTGTGACAAGGCGGCGCCGCCCACAAAAATGGCAGGTCCAATACTTCTGGCCGGGTTAACCGATACGCCGGTAACCGGGATACCCACTATATGTATCATGGTGAGTGCCAAACCAATGGCAATGCCGGCAAATGCTCCATTGCCGTTATTCTTGCTGGTAGCGCCATGTATAACCAGGAGGAAGATCGCGGTAAGGGCAACTTCGGCTACCAGTCCGCTCATTTGGGTGTATCCATCAGGGGAGCCACTTTCTACCCCATCCTGGCCCAATCCGTTGGCGGCAATGGTATAATCGGCCTTACCCGAAGCGATCAGCCATAAGAGGGCCGAAGCTACAATAGCACCTGCTATTTGGGCAATGATATATCCCATAGCATCCTTGGATGAGATCTTGCCGGTAGCCAGCATAGAAATGGTAATTGCAGGGTTGAGGTGACAGCCTGAAATATGTCCAATGGCATATACCATGGTGAGGACCGACAGGCCAAAGGCAAAAGCAATACCGAGAAAGCCTACATGTTTGCCGGCCAGTACTGCGGCGCCGGTGCCGATAAATACCAATACGAAGGTCCCGAAAAATTCTGCCATGCATTTTTGCGTCAACGAGAATTTCATAATTGATTTAGTTTAATTGTAAACATTGGTTATAGATTACCGGCTTTGTACCGGATTCATTGCCATGATATGATCACTATCACTAACCAGAGCGGGGGAATGTTTTCAACGGGGGTAAAGGCGAACAAGAGGCAGGGTTTCGCTTATCACTTAATTATGTTCTAATATACGATATATAATCATCTGGCACCTAAAACCTTGACCAATAGTTAACAACATTTGTGGGTAACCGGGTAGCGGTAAGTCAGGTACAAAGGCAAGGTAAAATTGGGAGGACTAACAACCGGTAGTAGATGACTATGATTGGAAAGCAAAAAAATTATCTTTGTAGTCATGCGTCCTGATTTCGATCATAAATTATTCAACGACAAAAGAATGGGCTACTGCCTCCTGATGGAAGCCCTGGCCATGGATTCACTGTAATTTCCTGCTTATTTCCCCGCTTTGTGTGTTTCTTTTATTGCATTTGTTGACCTTATTTATTGACTTATTAAACTCGATCATATGCCTACTCAACTGGCAACCGCTGGTACTATTGCTGCCAATACCGATTTTCTCCCTTTGCAGGGAACAGATTATGTTGAATTTTATGTGGGCAATGCCAAACAGGCGGCTCATTTCTATAAAACCGCTTTCGGCTTTCAGTCATTGGCGTATGCCGGACCGGAAACGGGTGTTAAAGACCGCGCCAGTTATGCAATAAGGCAGGAGAAACTCACTTTTGTATTTACTACCCCTTTGCGAGGAGGCAATGCCATTGCCGACCATATTTATAAACATGGCGATGGAGTAAAGATGCTGGCTTTGCGGGTAGAGGATGCGACCAGCGCCTGGGAGGAAACTACTAAAAGGGGTGCCAGAAGTTATATGGAGCCTTTGAAAATGCAGGATAAAGACGGAGAAGTGGTAATGAGTGGCATTTATACCTATGGTGAAACCGTCCACTTGTTCATCGAACGTAAAAATACAATGGACCCTTTATGCCAGGTTTCAAAGCCTGGACCACCCGATACAATCCGCCTCCTACCGGCTTATTGTATGTAGACCATTGCGTAGGCAATGTGGGTTGGAACCAGATGAATAAATGGGTAAGCTTTTATGAAGATGTGATGGGATTCCGCAATATCCTGAGTTTTGACGACAAAGATATTTCTACTGAATACTCGGCACTGATGAGTAAGGTTATGAGTAATGGGAATGGGTTTGTAAAATTCCCTATCAATGAACCGGCCGAAGGCAAAAAGAAGTCGCAGGTGGAAGAATACCTGGAGTTTTATGATGGGGAAGGTTGCCAGCATGTAGCTTTGGCCACTGCCAATATTGTGGAAACAGTAACGGCTTTGCGTGACCGGGGGTTGAATTTTTACTGGTGCCAACTACTTATTATGATGATTTACAAGACCGCGTAGGAAAGATCGATGAGGATGTGACTCCTCTGAAAGAGCTGGGCATCCTCGTAGACCGCGATGATGAAGGCTACCTGTTACAGATATTTACAAAACCCGTTGAAGATAGGCCCACCTTATTTTTCGAGATCATCCAGCGTAAAGGCGCCAAGAGCTTTGGCAAAGGCAACTTTAAAGCATTGTTTGAAGCCATTGAGCGTGAGCAGGAGTTGAGAGGGAATCTTTAAATACAAGTCGGAAAGTCCGGAAGACCGCAAGTCCGGAAGAAAAACGGAGCAACGGTTGTATTACTTACCGACTTCCGGACTTCTCCGTATTTCTACCACGTGTTTCCACTTAGTTTTTCACATTGTTAACAATCTGGGCTGATTTTTGCACCCGCATTTGTGCTAATTTTAATACTGGATTTGACGTTTTCCCGAAATATCCGGTCTTAAAACACGTTATCACTTATTGTGGGATTCTACCAGATGAAATATGTACTGATTGTGGCAATGGCCCTCTTGATGGGGAGTATGCGTGGTCGCAAAATGCGGCGACTAATTTCAATTTTGTTGAATACCAGAAGACTTTCCCCCGTACCAGCGATGCCTGGAAACGTAAGGAAGATACCATCATGAAACAGTTCATGGAAAAAGGCCTGGCCTGGCCTTTCCGGTATATGTACCTGCGTTCCTTCAAATATGACAGCCAACTGGAGGTATGGGTGAAGCACGAAAAGAACGAGCCCTTCAAATTATTCAAAACCTATAAAGTGTGTGCACTGGCAGGTACTTTGGGCCCCAAGCGTATGCAGGGCGATTACCAGGTACCTGAAGGGTTTTACTATATCAATGAGTTCAATCCCAAAAGCCAATACCATCTATCACTCGGTTTAAATTATCCCAATACATCAGATCGCATTCTCAGTGATTCCTTACAGCCCGGTGGAGAGATCTACATTCATGGCAGTTGTGTTACTACAGGTTGCATACCGATTACTGATCAGCAAATAGAAGAATTGTACATCCTGGCTGCCAATGCGCGCAACCAGGGCCAGGATTTTATACCTGTGCATATTTTCCCAATTCAATTCAAAAACCAACGTAGCAGCGAATACCTCGCTAAGCATGTGAAGGATTTTCCGGAATATGTGCCCATGATGGAGGAATTGAAACATGCCTACCTGTATTTTGAAAGCACCAAACAATTACCCGTAGTGATGGTCTCCAAAAAAGGAGGCTATGTAATTGAAGGCGTGATCCCTCCTGCACCGGAAAAGCCGGTAAAGGTGGTAAAGAAGCGAGTACCCAGGCCGGTCAAGGAGTTTACGGGTGAAATAGTGACAGTGGTGAACAAATTGCCCGTATTTCCCGGTGGAAATCCTGGTTTTCAGTCATTTATAGATAAATTAAGCCATGACATGACACAGTACCTGGAAGAAGACCAGAAAAAGGCCTATGTAATGGTGGAGTTTGTAGTTGATAAGCATGGTAAACCGGGTTACGCCAAAGTGCTCAAAGGCGGAAATGATGAATTGAATGACCGGTTAATGGATGCTTTTGATAAAATGCCCGATTGGATACCAGCTGTTCGGCTGGAGCAAAATGTAGCAGTCAAATTGAAGCAATCCCTGTATATTGAGCGATTGGAAACTTCTTCTACTAAAACACCTGGGGCAACCGGAGGAACTGGCACCACGGCCAACAATTAAAACAATTTATTGACCAATAGCTTGTAAGGCCACCATTCGGTGGCTTTTTGCTTTTGCATCCTTTAGGGAAGGGAATAAAAAAGCCACCCGGAAAGGGTGGCACTATATAAGAGGTTTGAATAAGCTTAGATAATATCCAGCGCTAGTACAAAATACGTGCACACAAAAGGTATGATCAGGGTAAGGTATTCCCAGGGTGCTGCAATAGCCCAGATCAAAGCACCAGTAGAGATAAGGAACAAGATCCAGTTTAAGCCTTTATTTCTTTTAGACGCTGCCATGTTTCAAAAAGTTTGCGCAAAAATAAGATGAAAGCGTTAATTATGAAAGGGTAAGGTAATATTTTTTGAGGGCGCCTGGGTTACCCGGCCTGCTTATTGTTAGTGCTTCGTGAGCGCCGGCAAGGGCAGTTGGGGAGGGGTGGGCCATTTTTTTGAAGGGTAGGCTAATAGGACGTAGTTGGCCTGAAAGGTAGTGCTGGCAGACTTTACCCGGTTTTCTATATACCGCATTTCGCTAACATGTTTGTAAAACGCGGACAGCAGAGTAGCGTAATTCATACACTTTGTAATAAATTCGCCCATCCTAACCTGTGTGGGAGGGCTTCTGTTTGGAAAACACCTAATGATGAGAATTCACTTTTATGTTCGCTTTCATACCCAATATGGTCAATTGCTGGCGGTTACCGGCAATATTGAAGCGTTGGGTAATCATGATGTAGAAAAGGCTTTTACACTCAATCACCTCAATAATGAATTCTGGCACGGTACCATTGATACCGATTTCCCGGAATCGGGAACCATTCATTATAATTATATACTGAAGAATGAAGATGGCTTCCGTGTATTTGAATGGGGCGACCGGGTGATCGACAGTGATAAAATACCCGCTACGGGCACCTTGCAATTGGTGGATACCTGGAATCATGCCGGGGAATATGAAAATGTATTTTATTCAGACCCTTTTCAGGAAGTGTTGCTGCATGATCCCTCCCGATCAAAAATAAAGCAGCCCCGGAAATTTACCCATCAATTCAAGGTTAAAGCTCCCTTGCTTAACCGGCATGAAGTGGTATGCCTTTTGGGCAATACCGACGAAACAGGGAATTGGGATAACCAGGCGCCGGTATTGATGAACCGGGAAAATGGCTGGTGGTCAGTAAAACTCACTTTACCCCGGGAAGGCTTTCCCTTGAGCTATAAATACGGCATTTATGATACCAGGAACGAGGCGTTTGTGCGGTTTGAGTCGGGTGATAACAGGATGTTGTACGGATTGCAAGGCCTCTCGGGCGATGATGCCAGTCACCAGATGGTGACCATCCTGCACGATGGTTTTGTACATGTGCCCAATGATACCTGGAAAGGGGCCGGGGTCTCTATTCCCGTATTCAGTTTGCGCAGCAAAAACTCATTCGGAACAGGAGAGTTCACCGATCTTACTTTGCTGGTAGACTGGGCCAGGAAAACCGGATTGAAACTGATCCAGATATTGCCGGTGAATGATACCATTGCCACACATACCTGGGTAGATACTTATCCCTATGCAGCTATTTCGGCTTTTGCGCTACATCCGTTGTACCTCAACCTGGAACGGGTGGCGGGTAAACAGCATGCTGATATCATCAAGCCGTTGAAGAAAAAGCAGAAGCAGTTGAATGAATTGGCGGATATGGATTATGAGACCGTCATGAAACTGAAGTTGGGCGTTATCCGTGAGTTGTATGCCCTGCAAAAAGAAGAACTGCTGAAGGATAAAGATTATTATCTCTTCTTTGAAAACAATAAGCACTGGCTGGTGCCTTATGCTGCTTTCTGTTGTTTGCGGGATCGTTATAATACTTCCGATTTCAATCAATGGAAAACGCATAACAAGTACAGCAAAGAGTCGATCGAAAAATTTGTATCGCCCCGCGCGAAACATTATGATGATGTTGCACTGCATTATTTTACACAGTATCACCTGCACCTGCAATTAAAGGAGGCGGCAGAATATGCGCATAAAAACGGTGTGATCCTGAAAGGGGATATCCCCATTGGTGTTTACCGCTATGGTTGTGATGCCTGGATGGAACCCGAGTTGTATCACCTGGATGTACAGGCCGGCGCACCGCCCGACGATTTTGCGGTAAGGGGCCAAAACTGGGGATTCCCTACCTATAATTGGGAGCGTATGGCCGAAGATGGTTTTGAATGGTGGCACCGGCGTTTTGTGCAAATGGGTAATTATTTCGATGCCTTCCGTATTGATCATATCCTTGGTTTTTCAGGATATGGAGTATACCCATTCATGCGGTGGAAGGTATCATGGGTTATTTTGTACATGCCATTCCTGTTAACCTGTATGAGTTTGGTCAAAGGGGGATCTGGTTTGATCATTACCGCTATTGCAAGCCCTGTATCAATGATGCAATCCTCTGGGAAATGTTTGGCCCTAATAATGATAAGTTCAAACCTTTCCTGCATGCTATTGGTGGCGGTACGTATGAACTGAAGCCGGAATTTGCTACGCAACGGCAGGTAGAACAATACTTTGCCGGACAAGAACCTACAGAAGAAAACCTGCGGATAAGGCAGGGGCTGTATGACCTGATCTCCAATGTGATCTTATTTGAACAGCCAGGTTCCAATGGGCAGGAACTTCATTTCCGTTTTGGTATCGATAATACCGCTTCATTACGGCACCTGGATGAGCATACGCAACACCTTTTAAAGGAGTTGTACATTGACTATTTCTTCCGCCGCCAGGATGATTACTGGATGAAAGAGGCTATGAAAAAGCTGCCTGCCTTGAAGCGTTCTACCAATATGCTGATCTGTGGGGAAGACCTTGGCCTGGTGCCAGGTTGTGTACCACATGTGATGAAGCAATTAGGCATATTAAGCCTGGAAATTCAACGTATGCCCAAAGAGGCTTACCATGAATTTTTCAATCCGGCCAATGCCCCTTACTTAAGTGTAGTAACACCATCAACGCATGATATGAGCACCATTCGTGGCTGGTGGGAAGAAGACCGGGAGAAGATACAACGTTTTTATAATAATGAACTCCAGCAGTGGGGCGAAGCACCCATTTTCTGTGAGGCCTGGATCAACAAAGCCATCGTACAGCAACACCTGCATAGCCCGGCTATGTGGGCTATCTTCCAGTTGCAGGACATCCTGGGCACCCATGATGACATACGCCGGCAAAACCCGCAGGAAGAGCGTATCAATGTGCCTGCTATATCACAACATTATTGGAAATACCGTATGCACCTTACCCTGGAACAACTGCTCAAAGAGAAAGCATTCAATGAAGAGCTGAAAGAGCAGGTGGAGAAGAGTGGGAGAGGGTGAGTTGTAAATAACAAAAAAGACTACATTATAAATCTGGCATTAGTACATGAAAGTATCGTACAGGACCTATAATCTACCTTTCCGTCATCCTTTCACTATTTCAAAAGGAACCAAAACCCACCAACCATCCCTCGTGGTGGAATTGGAACACCGGGGTGTGGTAGGTTATGGGGAAGCGCCGGCCATCGCATATTACAATATTCCGGTAGAGAAAATGATCGAAGACCTGGAGCGTAAGAAAATGATGGTCGAGAAATTTGCCTTCACCGAACCGGAGCGTTACTGGCATTACCTGCACCACCTGTACCCGCAGAATAATTTCCTGGTTTGCGCATTGGATATGGCAGCCTGGGATATGTTTGGTAAAGCTTACGGCCAGCCTTTGTACAAGCTGTGGAAACTGGATGCTGAAAAAGCTCCTTTAACAGATTATACCATTGGTATCGACACCATTGATAAAATGGTGGTCAAGATGCAGGAGAAGCCCTGGCCCATCTATAAGATCAAATTAGGTACCCCCGAAGATATTGCGATCGTTACTGCCCTCCGCAAACATACCGATGCCACCCTGCGCATTGACGCCAATGCTGGCTGGACAGTAGAAGAATCCCTTGAAAAGATACCCCAACTGGCAGCATTGGGTGTTGAGTTTATTGAACAGCCGCTGGCAAAAGATAATTGGGAAGGCATGAAAATACTATTTAAAAATCGACTCTACCGCTCATTGCTGATGAAGCTTGTGTGGTGCAGGGAGATGTAGAAAAATGTTACCAGCATTTTCATGGTATCAATATCAAACTCACCAAGTGCAGTGGTATTACGCCCGCACGGTTCATGATAGAAAAAGCCCGTTCCCTGGGTATGCAGGTCATGGTGGGCAGCATGAACGAAAGTACCATCGGTACCGCTGCCATTGCCCATTTAACGCCCCTGTTGGATTATGTAGACATGGATGGCCCCTTATTGCTGAAAGAAGACATTGCCACAGGGATCAACTTCGATCAGGGCAAAGTGATCTTCTCCGGTAAACCTGGATTGGGAATAGAATTTACTGATATATACGAGAAGTTGGAAAGTTAGTAAAGTCCGGAAGTCAGGAAGACCGAATGTCCGGAAGCAAAACCGATTTGAAGTAAGATACTACCGGACCTTCCGGACTTTTCCGACCTTCCAGTTTACGGACTGCTTTACCAGATCTTCACCCGCAAACTGTCGGGGCGGTATAATTTGTCACCGGGCTGTACATGGAAGGTTTCATAAAAGGCGTCTACATCGGCCATAGGGCCGTTAACGCGGTATTGTGCCGGTGAGTGTACATCCGTAAGCAATTGATTGGCCAGTGATTCCTTACGGGTATGTCCCAGCCAGCCTAAGGAATATCCCAGGAAATAACGTTGGGCGGGTGTGTAGCCAGCCTGCTTTTCCCCTTTCTTGTACTGGTCTGTTTTTTGGAAAGCATCCCAGCCGAGCAGGATACCGCCCAGGTCGGCAATATTTTCTCCAAGGGTGGTTTTGCCATTGATGCGTAGGGTATCCACTACAACATATCCATTGAACTGATCTACCATTACCTGTGCTTTTTTGTTGAACCTGGCTTCATCTTCCTTCGTCCACCAGCTTACCAGGTTGCCTTTGGCATCGAATTGGCGGCCTTCGTCATCAAAACCGTGGGTGATCTCGTGGCCAATGGTAGATGCAGCAGCGTAGCCATATACTACGGCATCATCCAGCTCTTCCTCGCGAAAACCCGGTACGGTAAATATGCCGGCGGGTAATACAATTTCATTGTTGGATGGATTGTAGTAGGCAATGTATTCCTGCGGCGGCATATCCCATTCTGTGCGGTCAACCGGTTTGCCTAATTTATGGATATAATACTGGTGGCCCATGCTTTCCAATCAACAGCCGGAGTTAATTTTTTGATATCGGTCACTGCAAACTTATTGTAATTGGCATAGGGATCGCGCAGCGCTTCCAGTTTGCGGGAGGCTTTTGCCAACCTTGTTTCCAGCTTCATAATGGTAGCGGCATTGGTAGCTGCTGTAAGGGTATCATCGCCCGTCAGGTGCAGCATAGCCGCCAGGTGCTTTATGTACTCCTTACGGATATTGGTCGTTCTGTCGTCCGTATTGAAGTAATAATCCCGGTTGGGCAGGCCAAGGCCGCCCTGATAGATGTACAGGGCCATCTGCTCACTGTTCTTGCTATCCTGAAAAACAAACATACTGAAGGCCCGAGAGATGCCCTTGGTTTGCCAATCGGCAATCAGTTGCAGCATGGAGGGGATGTCCTTGAGGGCGTTGACCTTATCCAATTCAGGTTGAAGTGGTTTTATTCCTGCTTGTTCAATGCCCAGGGTATCCATGGCACTGAGCCAGAAATCGGCCATTTTTTGAGAAGGGCCACCCGTGGTGCTGTTGGCCACCGCTTTTTCATTGATCGTACGTACCCGTTTGTAAATTTCCTCATTCACCAAATTGCCAATACCCCATCGGCTTTCTTCATCGGGTATGGGGTTTTGTTTGATCCATCCGCCATTGGAATACAGGAAAAGTCGTTTCCCGGTTTTACCGTGGTATCCATGTTGGCGGTTACCACATCGGGCTTGGAAGGTTCCTGGGGATTGTTTTGACAGCCTACCAGGCTGCCGAGCAAGGCAATTGTTAGCAACACATAGCATTTCATAAATGAAAAGTTATTTTGGTATGCCTAAAGATACCGGTTGCCAGCCCAGGGTAAGTTGGTATAATAGATGAATGAGGTTTTTTCGGGATAAACCGTAAAAATACGGTTAAAGAGCGCTGCATTTTTTGTACAAACTAAGCCAACCCTTCCCATTGATTACGAAAACGTATTCGTTGGCGAATACAATAAATGGAAATACTTATTTAGTGTATTCATCTCAATTGTATTTCAGAATTGTTGATTGCACAGTTATTTGCCATTTTAACACACTTACACCCCAAAGCTGCACACTTAATAGTTTGTGCTTTGCGGTTTCCTAGTACATCCTTTAATTTGCTGCCGTTACGAAATAATATTTTCGGCTAGTCCGAAAATCGATATCCATGTCCATTGTAAAGACCGTTTCATAATCTCTATTAATAAACACAACCAAATCTGGCTGCGAATATGGGATATCCATGTCCGTACAAGGTTCCTTACCTTATTATATTAGTATTGACTTTTTAATAGTCAACACTACAGCCACTGCACAATTGGTTGCCACCGGCGATACCTCCAGGCCGGGAAAAAGGTTTCCGAAAAATTACCGATTCAGTTCACCATCTTACAGACACTACGCTGAAAGGAATGCGGCTATTAGCCAATTACCAGCGGGATCAACTTAAGCAAAAGTATAGATCAGGGCGAGGTTCACTACCCGCCTTGCCACCCCTTCCAGGTAAAAAGATTTCCTGCCAAAAGATTCGCTGCGTTTTGACCTTAAGCATCCATTCGACAAGCTTTTGCTGGGCAAGCCAGCTATACGAATGAGAGGGGGTATATGAGCTACCAGTTCAATTACCGGTCGGCAATAGATACTCCTTATATTGAAAAGATATTGCACAGCACAATATTACAGGCAACTTGTTCCTGACTGTAGCCGGCTACTTGCCAGTGCGGATTAACTGGTGGTCGAGGCAAAGTAATTCCAGGATATTCCGTGATATTTCTGATGTACAGGTTTCTTTTGATGGTGCTGCTTTTCAGCAACATTTACAAAATTCTTTACGGCAGCGCCTATTGGCCCTGGCGCCACAGTTACGAGATTCGCTTACCGAAAAATTATATGCTTTAAAGCAGTGGCGGCTGGATAGTTTGAAAAAGGGCCTCCTGGGTTCATTCACGCCACAAGACCTGGTAGAAGCACATGAAACCTTGCGGGTACCGCGTATCACCTGGAACCCCAACCTGCCCGATAGTGTGAACAGCGCCCGGGAGGATTCACTGAAAAAGCCGCCGGTTTGTTTCTCGACCTATATGCAAAGACCAAGGGCGAATACGATCATTTGGTAAAACAGGTGGATTCGCTGAAAGGGGAGGTACAACAGCAGCAGGCAAAGGTACAGCGCTTCAAACACATGGTCAATGGTCGTTGGGATGACCTGATTGCTTCGAGGGATTGGACAGGTAAATTGCAGGAATATGGTATGAATAAGGTGGCCGTACCTGCCAAATACCGTTGGTTGCTGGGCTTGCGTCAATTCAGTGTGGGCCGTAGTGTAACCAATTACAGTGAGTTGACGGTGAAGAATACGAGCGTGAATGGGGTGAATTTTGAATACAATAGTTGGTATTACCTGGCGCTAAGTGCAGGTGTAGTGGATTACCGATACAGGGATTTTGTAGTGAATGGTTTTAATAAGAAATCTCAGTACCTATACCTTGTTAGAGCAGGTATTGGCAGGCTGGAGAAAAATTACTTCATCGTATCGGCTTTCCGGGGAGAGAAACAATTATTTCCTCCCAGCGGTGCGCGATTGTCTTCTATTACAGTAACCGGCTTCAGTGCAGAAGCGCGGATGCAGATAAACCCTACCACGTATATAACGGCTGAAATAGCCAAATCGCTGGCGCCAGATTTCCGGCACAACCCTACACAGGGCAATACCAAATTTACATTGTCCGACCGTAGTAACCAGGCTTATGCTTTTAAGGTGTATTCCTATATTCCCTCGTTAGGCACCCGGTTAGAAGGTTTCTATAAACATACGGGCGCTAATTTCCAATCTTTTAGCAGTTTCCAAACCAATGCGGAGCTGGAAAGCTGGACACTCAAAGCAGAGCAAGGCTTTTTTAAACGCAAACTGCGGATAGCGGCTTCCTTGCGGAAGAACGAATTTACCAACCCTTTCCTGCCACAGGACTATAGCAGCAATACTGTTTTTAAAAGCCTGACGGCATCTTTCCGGATGCGCAAATGGCCGGTAATTACCGTGGGCTATCAGCCCATGAGCCAGTTAACAGCGCTGGATAACCAGGTGATCGAAAACCGCTTCCAGGTATTGAATGCAAGCCTATACCATCTATACCATATTGGTAGTTTGCGCAGTTCTTCTACAGTGGTATTGAATAAGTTTTACAATACAAGCCGTGATACTGGATTCGTGTATTACAATGCAACAAACGTATTCTGGGCCCAACAATTTTTCTTCCCCGCTTTTACAACACAGGTGGCAGTATCCTATACCCAAAATGGCAGCTACCGGCTGGTCGTGATGGATGAAGGTGTGCAGTGGAACTTGAAAAACTGGGGTCTCTTGGTTTTGGGGTAAAGGTGAATAACCTGAACGATGAGCTGGTGAAGGCAGGCGGTTATGTAAATGCCAATATACGGGTATACAAACAGGATTTTATTACAGTAAGTTATGACCGGGGCTATTTACCGGGGTTTAATAAAGGGCTTATCCGGAATGAGATAGCTACGGTACAGTTTGTAAAGAGTTTTTGAGTGATTCACGAAATACAACTTATGAGAAAGATACTATTCATCATGGTGCTGTTTTCACTGGGAATATATTCCAATGCCCAGGTAGTGCTGAACCTGCAGTTGCCACCGCTGGGCCTTACCATTAAACCGCAATTGTGGAACCTGTCGTTGATCAATACTTCCCAACAGGATATGCAGGTACGTATTGAAATGGTGATGACGGATGTGGCCACCAATCAACGGGTACTGACTGGTACTTCCAGGTTAATCCTATTGCCCAAAGGTATTAAGCAGGTACAGCTAAGTGATGTAATCCCTGTTACCTACAATGCCGGTAGTCCGGGATATGCTATAGATCCTTCACCAGAAGGGTTTTTACCCACTGGTGTATTCAATATTTGTTATACCGCGCTCAAGGTAGAACAGGATTATGTTGATAGGCTGGGAGAGGAGTGCGAAACGATTGAGATAGAACCCATCAGTCCGCCACAGTTGATGATCCCGCTCGATGAAGAGCAGGTAGACATCACCCGGCCCTTTTTACCTGGATACCTCCTTCGCCTTTTACTACACTCAATGGATTGTTGTATGACTGGATATTGGTGGAAGTACAGTCTATGCAAAGCCCTGCTGACGCCTTGCAACAAAATATACCCTTGCTAACCCGGCAACACCTCGCTTTTACCAATTTCCAATATCCATTATCAGCTCCCGAACTGGATACTTCCAAATTGTATGCCTGGCGTGTTACGGCCAAGAACAACCTGTTGCCAATTGGCAATAGCGAGGTATGGAGTTTCAGGGTACGAAAAGTACAGCCCGATACGGTATTGGGAGTAAGTACTGGATACTTTAACAAACTGCAAAGGGAAGAGGATGCCGCTTTTACCATCTGTACTGGCGTGCTGCGTTTTGAATATACAAACGACCTGAATAGCCCTACTGTGAATCTGCGCCTGTTTGACATCAGCAGTGCCGGGCGTAAGCAGATCCTGCTGGACAGTGCTTCACAACGGGTGCGCATGGGACAAAACTTTGTTCAGGTAGACCTGCGCGAGACCAGTGGTATGGTCAAAAAGCATATCTACTTGCTGGAGGTGGAAAATGCAAGAAGGGAAAAAGGTTATTTAAAGTTTGAGTATAGAGAGTAAGCTAGAAGCCATTAGTAATTATTAATTACTAATTATTCATGATTAACGAAAGACGATTCACGATTAAAATATCATTTACATGTTAGTTTCTCTGGTGCGTTATCATAAGTGTATTGCCTGGTTTTTATGGGCCTGTTTTACCTGGAGCTGGTGTTGGTGCCTGTGGCCGGAAGGAGTGAAGGCAGGGCGGCTATGCCCCGCAAAGTTCCCCATACGTATGGAACCGATTTGCCGTATTTGAGCAAGGAAGCAAGGGCAGGAGGTTTGGGTATGGCCGCTACAGAAAAAGGGGAAGCTACCGCTATGCCTGCATTCAACAATACAGCCCTGGCTCGCTACAAGGCTCCCCTTTCTGTTAAAGGCACAGGTCCAGGACAGCCGGAGATGGCATCTTTTTCTTCCGTAAACAATGGTAACCTGGTAGACCTGTTCTCCGGCGACTTTTCCTATAGCATTCCCTTGATGGAGGTAGGTGGTTACCCCGTCAATTTGGGTTATCGTGCAGGTATATCGATGGACCAGGAGGCGAGTTGGGTGGGCCTCGGGTGGAATGTCAACCCCGGCACAGTTACCCGAAACCTGCGCGGATTGCCCGATGATTTCAATGGTGCGAAGGATTCTATACGCAAGGTAATGTCCATCAAAGAAAATAAAACCATTGGGGTAACCGGTGGCGCTGATATTGAAATTGGGGTTTCCCAAAGAACCCCAATGTTGGCCTGGGTTTAGGCGCCAGCCTGGGGTAGTACACAATAATTACCGGGGCTGGGGTATCGAGCAAGGTATCAATGCCAGTATTAACTCCGGAAAATCCGGGAAAGGTCCCCTATCGGGTGGGCTTTCCATTACCAATAGCTCAATGGATGGATTAACCCTGGCGCCCTCTCTTTCGCTCAAATTATGGCAAAATGAAGTTGATCAAAATGCCATGTTCTCGGGAAGCATGTCTGTTTCCGCTCCTTATAATTCGCGTTCAGGATTAAAAGCCCTGCAACTAAGTGTGGGGGTGCGCCAGTCGAAAACCGATGAGAAGAACCAAAGCAGTAGTTATGGAGGCTCGATATCCAGTTCCATTTCTTTTGCCTCACCTTCTTACACGCCTTCCATTACCATCCCGTATACCAGCAGGCAGTTTTCTTTTACCGGTAAGGTTGGTTTTGAAGCCAAAGTATTACACCCCAGCTTTTACCTGAGTGGTTATGTGGCCAAGCAGCGCGTAGATGCCAAGGATACCGCTTTGTCATTGCCTTCCTATGGTTACCTCCATTACCAGGAAGGGGCGCAGAACAGGGCTTCTTTGCTGGATTTTAACCGGGAGAAGGAAATGCCTTACCGGGAAAAAGCCGGCCGTTACCAATATAGCCATACCTAGTGTAATGACAAATTAATTATGAAACATTTTGTATATTAGTGCTCTAAATCGACACTAATATGGCATTATCCTTAAAGCTTAACCGGAAAGAACTATCCTTTCTAGAGTCTAAAAAGCAAGGTAAGGATTTGGGGTTGCGCAGATATAACCGCATTAATGTGCTATTGCTTCTTCACAAAGGGAAGAAGGCGTCAGAGATAGAGGAGTTCCTGGGAGTCGACCGTATCACGGTCTGGCGCACAAAGAATCGTTATCTGGAGCAAGGGATAGAGGCGGCCATTGAGGAAGAAAGTCGTACAGGTCAGCCGGTGAAGTATACAAGCGATCATGAAGCTGAATTGGCCTCATTAGCCTGTGGTCCGTGCCCTGCAGGCAGAAAGCGTTGGACAATACGTTTACTCACAGAAGTGATCCGGTCCAAACCCGGTTTTGAACAGATCAGCCGCGAAAGTGTGCGGCTGGTGTTAAAAAAATGAATGTAAGCCTTGGTTAAGGAAGATGTGGTGCATTCAGGAGATAACCCCGGAATATCGTAAACGAATGTACCGGCTCCTGGATCTTTACAAGCAGCCATATGACGATAAACACCCGGTGATCTGCCTGGATGAAAAAAGTAAACAGTTATTAATGGACAGCCGTTCACCGATAGCGGCCAAACCCGGAAATCCGGAAAAGTATGATTACGAATACAAGCGAAAAGGAACCTGTAACATATTCGTTGCAGTTGTACCCAAAGCCGGAAAGCGTATCGTGAAGGTAACAGATACAAGAACAAAGGCGGACTTTGCCTGCTTCGTTGAAGAACTGCTGAACAACCATTTTCCAGAAGCCGATTACATACAGTTAGTCGTGGACAACTTAAATACACATTTTGAACGTTCCTTTTATGAAACAATGGGGCATCAAAAGCTTCCCGGATACTGAAGCGAATAAGATTTATTTACACCCCGAAACATGCAAGTTGGCTGAATATGGCAGAAATTGAAATCAATATTATGGATAGGCAGTGTACCGGCGGCAGGATAGAATCAAAGAAAAATTGATCACTGACATCCACGCCTGGAGCAAAAAGCGCAATCGTAATAAATGTGACATCGAATGGAAGTTTACACAGCAGGACGCAGATAAAAACTTTCTAAACACTACGTTTCATAATTAATTTGTCACTACACTAGTTATACCTATGATGCATTTTCCATAACAGGCGAAGGCACCGGCGGTATGTTCCGTGCTTATAGAGCGGATATTGGTTTTATACACGACCATTTTATCCGTACCAAGGACGAATCCGACAGGATAAGTGTGGATGTTGGTATTGGAGATATGGTACATGGTGGGGTTGACTTGAATATCAACCGGGCCTTCACGCAAAATGGCCCTTGGCTGGAACAAAACATGCTGCGCAATACCATTGATTTCAAACGTGATTCGGCTGGGTTCCAATCTGTCTATTTCCGCAATCCTGGCGAAAAGTCCATAAACCCCAAAAGCTTTTATGAAGCAGTGGGTGGAGATGATGTTGTTACCGTAGCGCTTTACCAGGCAGGTAACAGCAGCTCCACTATCCAGGCTACAAATTACCTGACACGTTATAGGAATAAGCGGGCAGTAGGCAGGAATTTACTTACACCGCAGAATGCGATTAAAAATGAACGCGACAAGCGCACGCAAGTGATCTCTTACCTCAGTGCGCGGGAAGCCGAACAAGTAGGATTGGCAAAATACATAGAGAGCTATTCACTCAACCAGTTTAGCACTGGCTTATGTACCGAAGGAAATGTAGAAAGTGTAGAAGGAAATGGCAGCGGACTATTGGCGTCCTATTACCGTACCGTCGATCTGAAAGGGCCTGCCTATAGCCGGATTGATCGCACCATCAATGTGGATTGGGGCAAAGGCGCAGCCAACGTTCCTGTAGCGCCTCCTTTTAATTCCAATTTCCCGGGTGATTATTTTTCCATACGATGGGTGGGTAGGTTGCGTGCTCCTGTAACCGGAAAATACACCTTCTTTACGGAAACAGATGATGGCGTTCGCCTTTGGATCAATGATTCACTGTGGATCAACGACTGGAAGGATCATGCTGCCCATGTAAACAGTGTGCAACTGAACCTGATTGCTGGTGAGTTTTACTCCATCAAAGTGGAGTATTTTGAACGAAAAGGCAAGGCCTCTGTTAAAATGCGCTGGGCCTATCCGGGAAGAGCTGAACATATTATACCGGATACTTTTCTTTATCAACCGCCTGCAAAAGATACTTTTAAGATCAACAATTTCCTGGTGCGGGAAAAGCGGGTAAACGGTTTTCGCAAGGAGAATCATATTTCACAGGTCGATGTATTGAACAACGATGGCCGCCGGTATATATACGGCATACCGGTATACAATCTTCGCCAAAAGGAAGTAACCTTTGCTGTAAATGGAAAAGATAACCGGGGCAATACCGAAACGGGCCTGGCAGGTTATATACATGGAATTGACAATACTACCGGCAACCGCCAGGGAAAAGATTGGTACTATAATAGCGAAGAAGTACCTGCTTATGCGCATTCCTTTTTATTGACCAGTATCTTGTCGGCCGATTATTCTGATGTTACTGCCAATGGAATTACGGAAGATGATATTGGCGATGCCGTTAAGTTTAATTATAGCAAAGTGGCGGGTATTACCAACCCTTTTAAGTGGCGTGCACCGGCGGTTATGGACAGCGTTACTTTTGCGCAAGGATTGAAAACAGATTACCGCGACGATAAGGGTAATTATATCTATGGCGAAAAAGAGTTGTGGTATTTGCATTCCATAGAATCCAAAACCATGATTGCCACCTTTACGGTCGAAGGCCGTCAGGACCTGGCAGGGTATGATGAAAAGGGCACTAAGATCAATAATGGTTATGCCAAAAGATTAAAAGAGATCAACCTGTACAGTAAGGCCGATTTTGCGCGGAAAGGAACGGCAGCCAGGCCCATCAAAACAGTTCATTTCAGGTATTCCTATAGGCTATGTCCGGGCGCTTATGGCCCTGGAACCGGTAAGCTTACCCTCGATAGCGTTTGGTTTACTTATAATGGCAATAACAAGGGCAAAAAGAACCCCTATGTTTTCTACTACAACACACCTAATCTGGGCTATAATAATAAATCTTTTGATCGCTGGGGTAATTTTAAAGACCCCTTACAAAACCCGGCTTCTGTACCCGGCAATGTGATCACCAATGCCGACTATCCATATAGCCTGCAAGACAGCGTCCAGGCCGCCCGCAATGCGGCGGCCTGGACAATGGATTCCATTTACCTGCCTTCCGGTGGTTCTGTTAAAGTAGATTATGAAAGTGATGATTATGGTTATGTGCAGAACAGGCAGGCCATGAATATGTTCCGCATCATTGGTATGGCGGCATCTTCTTCTTACACCGCCCGCACCTCCAAACTGTATACTAAAAGCCTTTTTGAAGGAGATGATTACCGGTACGTATTCATACGGATCCCACGGCCTGTGAGTACCGTGCAACAATTGTATAATACTTATCTGGCGGGTGTCAATAAGTTATATTTTAAATTATCTGTCCGGATGCCGGATGATAATTATGGCAGTGGCTATGAAAGTATTCCCTGCTATGCCGACCTGGAAACTGCCGGCAGTTATGGTATCGTGAATAGTGAAGTGATCTGGATCAAGGTGGCTGGTATTTCCCTACAGGGAGATGAACCGGGCACTTATAGCCCACTGGCCAAGGCAGCTATTCAGTTTCTTAGACTGAACCTTCCGTCGAAAGCCTATCCTGGTTCTGAAACGGGCGATGAGCTCGATCTGGCAGAAGCGGTTAAGATGCTCGCTTCCATGGCTACCAATATTACTACTGCTTTCAAGTCATTCGATCGTATAGCACGCAACCGCATGTGGGCCTCCGAATTCGATACGGCACGCAGTTTTGTAAGGTTGAATAGCCCCTGGTTGAAAAAAATTAGGTGGCGGTCATAGGGTAAAGCGGGTCAAAACGTATGATAACTGGGACAAAATGACCAATCAGCGGGCTGCAGTATATGGACAAGAATATACTTATACCGACCGCAAGGAGATCAATGGTGTAATGACCACGATCAGTAGTGGAGTAGCCAGTTATGAACCAGGTTTGGGAGGCGAAGAAAACCCATTCCGCGTACCGGTAGAATATGTAGAAAAGGTAGCACCTCTTGGCCCTGTAACATTGGGTTATACAGAAGAACCACTGGGTGAAAGTTTCTTTCCTTCGGCTGGTATTGGATACAGCAAGGTGCGCACACGTACCATTCATTATAAGAATAAGAAATCGGCCAATGGATATGAGGAAAACAGGTTCTACACGGCTTATGACTTTCCAACCTATACGGACCGGACATTGATCGATAATGATACCAAAAAGCGTTATAAACCTGCACTGGCAAATTTCCTGCGCGTAAATGCCAAGCATTACATATCCTTATCACAAGGGTTTAAAATAGAGTTGAACGATATGCATGGAAAGCCAAGGTCGAAGGCCATATATGCTGAAACCGATGCTGTTAACCCAATCAATTATAGTGAGCAGGTATATAGGGTAGAAGACGCTAACGCTACCTTTAAGCGATTGAGTAATACAGCGATGGTGATCAGGCCCGATGGTTCGATAGATTCGAGTGCATTGATTGGTAAGGATGTGGAATTGATGGTGGATATGCGCGAACAGCTTTCGATAACCAATGGTTACAATGTAAGTCTTAATACGGATATGTTCTCCATTCCCTTCCTGCCTCCTTTCTTCCTCATTCCCTCCTTCCTGAACCTGGCCCAGCGGGAGGAGAATATTTACCGTTCGGCAGCTACTGTTAAAGTAATACAACGGTACGGGATCTTAGACAGTATTATTGCTGTAGACAAGGGCAGTAAAATATCTACGAAAGACCTATTGTATGATAGTGAAACTGGTGAGACGCTCTTAAGCCGTACGCAGAATGAATTCAATGACCCTGTGTATACCTTCAATTGGCCTACACATTGGGCTTATGATGGCCTGGGAATGGCTTATAAAAATATAGATGTGGTTTTAAAAAACCTGACTATCCGTGAGGGAAGGATTGTGGGTAGTACGGCCTCGATGGACAGCTTGTTCAGTAGTGGGGATGAGGTGTTGGTAGCCGGCAAACAAAAAACGGGTGGCGTTAATTGTAGTGATGAATTCTCTACTTTCCCCATTTATAATAAAGTTTGGTCCTTTGATAGCAGTGTGGTCAATGGCGGAAGCAGGGCGCTTTATTTTATTGACAAGGAAGGGAAACCTTATAATGGCTTTGATGTTACTATAAAAATTATTCGGTCGGGCAGGAAAAATATGGCTGGCGTTGTTGGCAATATTACCTCCCTGGAGTCGCCGTTGGTCAGGAATGGATCGGGCAATTATGAGCTCTTGGTAAATACCGGAACCAAGGTGTTGACGGCATTTGCGGCAGAACAAAAGCAATTTTGGAAAACGGAAGACCGGAATATCCTCAAGCGTAATATGGTGATCACTACCGGCACCTGCCCGGCTGGATACACCTATTCGGAAGAATTGGGAGAGTGCATCAAAGATACGGTAGCCCAGATCTTAAGCACCTTTACGGTATGTGCTTCCGATCGAAACAATGCCTATTCGGCCTGTGGCAGCTATATTTATTCACAGTTCAATGTAACGAATACAGCCTATGTCAGGAGCAGGATCAATCCGTTAGATAGTTTCTGGATCAATTATGACCGGTATCCTGCTTCTTGCGGCTACACACCTGGTCTGGTGAAGACCTTGCCACCTGCAGGTCCGGCTTTCAGGAAGATGGCCGCCCAGGTGAAAGACTCAACAGCAGGGAAAACCGGCATGATGCAGGCGGCCCGTTTCCAGGCTGGTACCGGTCCGGCCGGCCCGCTCAACCGTACAGGTGTTTGGACCTGTAACAGGGCTTCTGTAAACCCCAATACCTGGTTTGGCTTTACCAAACCGATCTACTTCCCCATGACGGATGGTATTATATTGGTATGGCTGCTGATAACCTGATCCGGGTAACCATCGATACGACTTTGTTCCATGTGGATACGGATGCTGGTGAATATGAAACGTTTAAAATATGGCATATATATCCCCGGTATTTTACCAAAGGCGTATACAATTTCACCATTGAAGGCCAGGATGACGGAGAGGTGGCAACTGGTTTCGGGTTGGAAGTATATGACAACTCCGAAGGGGAAATAGCCGCCGCCACCTGTTATAATGAACTGAACCTCCTTTTCTCAACAAAGGACATTATTGGCGATACCATTCCTTCCACCTATAGCTGCCCATTGGGTTATAAGCTGGCCAATGGCGCTGCCGACTCGTTTGTTTGCCGTAGCTCAGTGCCCCTTCCCAGGGATACAGTGGTTACTGAAAACTGTTATAGCCTGGTGAAGGATACGGCTGTGAACCCCTACATATCCGGCATATTGGGTAATTGGCGTGCATCCAGGAGTTATGCTCATTATGCCCGCCGGGCCGAAACATCTCCAGCGGCTGCTACCAATATCCGAAAAAATGGAGCCTTCGGTGAATTTACCTCCTTCTGGAAATTTCAATCCGGCAAGTTAGTCGCCCAGTACGATACGGCACATTGGGTATGGAATAGTGAGAGTACCCTGTTTAGCCGTAAAGGATTTGAGGTGGAGAATAAAGATCCGCTGGGCCGTTACAATTCGGGCCAATATGGTTATAACCTCACTACTCCGGTAAGTATGGTACAGAACAGCCGTTTACGAGAGGCTGCTTTTGAAGGGTTTGAAGACTATGGATTTATTACTCAAACCTGTGATACGGCTTGCCCGGTAGGACGACATATTGATTTCTCGACCTACAAAAGCAATATAGACACTACCCAAAAACATACTGGTAAAGCCAGCCTCCGGGTACCAGCGGGAGAGACGGTAGGTATTGGTTTCAACCTGGTGCCTGCTGCTGACGATACCATTCAGCCCAGGCTGAATATAAGCGTTAAGCAGGTTTGCGCTAATACGGTACTGGATAAAATAAAAACATCTGACCGGGTATTGCTGCCGGTATTTAAGCCCGTACCGGGCCGGCGCATGTTGATCAGTGCTTGGGTAAAGGAAGCTGAAGCCTGTGCTGGTACTTCCTACGTCAATAACCGAATACGGGTTGTATTTGGGCAAGGCAGCAGTTCTATCGAATTTAAGCCCACCGGCAATATCATAGAAGGCTGGCAACGGTACGAAGGTGTATTTGTTATTCCTCAAAACGTTACCACCCTTAGCGTAAGCCTGGAAGCTACTGCTGCCTCTGCAGCCTATTTTGACGACCTGCGGATTCATCCGTTCAATGCCAATATGAAGTCTTTTGTTTTCCATCCCGTTAATATGCGATTGATGGCAGAACTGGATGAAAACAATTATACCACACTTTATGAATACGATGATGAGGGTACCCTCATCAGAACCAAAAAGAAACACAGCGTGGTATCAAGACCATACAGGAAACAAGAACTGCGATGCAAAAACCATAAACTGATTGGTATATGAGAACGATCGTTTTATTAACTTTTTGGTTATTGGTCTGCAGCCGGTAGGGGCACAGGTGAAGCCGGAGCAGGCTGTTGCAGAAGCCATGTACAAGTTGCTGGGTACTTATAGCCGGGCACCGCAACTCAGTTTTGTAGTGCACTATAAGTATGCTGCGGAAGACAAGCCGGGCCTGTACCTTGATTCGATGCGTGGAGAAGTAAAGCTCCATGGAAGCAAATCCTGGTACAATCTTGCCTTGACAGAGTATATTCTTAATGAGGATTACCAGATCATGTTATTCAAAGAAGATCAACTGATTTACCTGGTAAAACCCTCAAAAGTGCATATTTCTCCTTTGGACATGCATATGTTGGGGTCTAATAGCCTGGCAACATTCGATAGCCTGATCACCAATGACAAGGATATTAGTTGCAGCTACACGGGCAATGCAAGTGAAGAAAATATACAGATCGTTTTTGCCAGGCATCCCGTGTACCGGAAAATTTCCTGGAGTATTGATCGGTCAACCGGGTATATCAAAAGATCACCTCACTGGTTAAGGCTGGTGCTTTGTACGATCCATCAATACAATCGCAAGTAGATGACAAGGATACGTACGCTATTGTAGAAGCCTCCTTTTCAAATTATAGTGAAGGTACTGTAGATGAAACACTGTTCAGTAGCAGGCGGTATTTCACCAAGGAAGCGCAGGAGTATAAACCAACAGCACAATACAGCGGGTACAAAATATTTTTAGGAAGCCCAGGTCTCTAACGAAACCAGGGTTAATAATATTGAAGAACTATCTATGAGAAAGTTATTGTCAATTAGACGGCTAAGCGGCATTATATTGATCATTTTATCAGCGTTGACCGTACAGGCAGGCACTGATCTGCCTGTCATGAAGGTGCTGGATGGGAGCACGGGCCAGCTAAAGGTCGACTCTACGGTAATGGTAGAAGATGCCAAGTTTTTAATAGCGCCTACAATGCCATGCTGATTAAACCGTATGCCGTGAAGAACCTGGTATCCCTGGAGATCAATGAGGGGTTGCCGGTTTACTTGCGTACCAGCTTTACGGCTACTGCCCGTCTGCGTATCTATATTACGCATGCCAATAATGCTATTGATTCCGTGGACCGGGATCTTACCATTACTTATGATTCAACCGGCGCTTATAAAGCCCGTAGTTCCTATGTGTTCAATGATGCCTACCGCGTGCGTGTAAAGGTGCTACAGCTTACCAAAAATGTGAGCTGGGATGTGTGGAGCGCCTTAAAAGTGGTGAACCAGCTGCAAAGTTATCCTCAATACCAGTTTTCCTGTTCAGAACAGGCCATACAACAAATCAACGATTCGGCATTGGCGGCTAATACAGAACTCGATGAACTGCCCGTTTGGTGGCAGCCTGTTATCGGCGCCGATGTATATGACCTGGAGTGGGCCTATATAGATTCGGCTGCCCTGGCAGCTCAATTATTTGGTAACTCATCATCGCCTGATGCGGCACTTATCTTTGAAAACAATGCCACCCGGGTTACCATTTCAGGTTCCAGCTACCGGATCCCCCTCTTTTATGACAGTCGTGGACACCTTTTTTTCCGGGTTAGAGCTGTGCAGGAACAAGCCGACGGGGCCAGAAAAGAAACTTACTGGAGTTCAGGATATACCAACGGTTTAGGGCGTTTTGATTATAATGGACATCAACAAAACCTGAACTGGCAGGCCACCACCACCTATGCAGAAGAAGGTAAACGTAAAACACTTGTTCAATACTTCGATGGCAGCTTGAGGAACCGTCAAATTGTTACCAAGGACAATACGACCAACCGGACCATCGTAGCAGAAAACCTGTATGATTACCAGGGCCGGCCGGTGATCAAGGTATTACCCGCCCCTACACTGAATACGGTTATTAGCTATACGAAAAACCTTAACAGGGGGTTGAATGGCGTATCCTATGAAAAGAGCTTGTATGATACCCTTGCCAGTCCGGATCTTTATTGCACCCTGCAAGGTGCCCATGGACACTACTTCGGGCGCTTCCAGGTATTATTCTCCTGCCAATGAGTTGCGTGATTCCAGCTTTAACCAGTTTATACCAGATGCCAAAGGGTTTCCTTATACGGAAACAGAATATTTGCCCGACAATACTGGCCGTATCAGTCGCCAGGGTGGAGTAGGGGAAACATTTCGCTTAGGTAGTGATCATGAGTCAAGGTATTATTATGGAACACCTGATCAACGTGAATTGGATGCTTTATTTGGTACCGAAGTGGGCGATTATACGCATTACTTTAAGAACATGGCGCGTGATGCCAACGGACAGTATTCGGTTACGTACGTTGATATGAAAGGCCGTACCATTGCTACTGCATTGGCTGGTACACCACCCGATAGTATCAAACTGGACAAACTGCCTTCCAATACCGGAACCGTGCGTACGGAAAACCTGTCGAGCCCTGGTGCTGCTGTTATTAAAGGCATGGTGATGGAAAGTAAAAGGGGTTATTGGTTCCCATGGCGGGCGATCACACTTTCTCCTATCGACTCGATCCCCAAACATTACAACTTGAAGGAGCAAACCCTACTATATTTTGTTATGATTGCCTGTACGACCTGCAAATAACCATTACAGACGACTGTAATAACCAGAAGCTGGGCGGCAAGGCTTTTGATACCCTGGTGCGTAACTTTTCCTTGAACCAGTTTGACACAACCTGTGCAAAAGATAGTGGTTTCCAGGTGAGCTTTACCAAATGGCTGCCTGAAGGAAGTTATCAGATCACCAAGAAATTATCTGTTAGTAAATCAGCCCTGGACTATTATCGCGATACGGCATTCAAAAAAGAACAACCAGGTAAAAAGCCTGGCCTCCTTTATTGCTGAACAAAGGGCGCTAGTAGTGGGCTTGTTGCAATGTAAACCTACTTGTGCCAGTTGTGAAGACAGTGTAGGTACCTGGGATCAATTCTGGCTTCGTTTTAAAGATCGTTCGGGAGTGGGAGCAGATTCGGCCGTTTACCGTGATCAGGCCGAGTTGGCCTACTTTAAAGCCAGGCAGGATTGCAAAGAATTGTGTGATTCTCTGAACGAGGCTGGCGAATTGCGCAAAACGATGTTGATGGATATGATGCCTTCGTCTGGCCAATATGCGGATGTGAGCAATGATCAGGATTTCTATTCAGTATTTTTCAATAGCCAGGATGGAGTATTGCCCGATACCGTGGCTACTTATACCACGGTAACTGATTTCCGTGACGAGAATGGTAACCTGGACTTGGTATATGATGAAGGCGCAGGTAAAATGGTTTCCCCGGGTCAATTAAGTCCCGAATTGTTTGCGCAGAAATTTAAAACCTCCTGGGCAGAAGCGCTGCTGGTCAAACACCCTGAATATACAAAACTGCAAAAGTATGAACTGCTCAATGCCAGCCATACCTGGGACCGTCGGTTTGAAGCGGTAGAAACGTATGCAGAAGCAAAAAAGCGTGGCTACCTGAACCCTACCAATAACAATGCACTTCCATTTAACCAATTTGCCGGCACACCTGGATTTATAGAACGTGATCCGCTGGATACTTTCCGGCTGGGTATATTTCATGCACAATTAGAGGATTCGCTCACCGAATTCAGGAAGAAGGGAAGTACGCTAATAAGTATGTGGAGTGTAGCAACGGCCGCTGCTATGTGTGAAGGAACAGATGGAACCTGCTATAATACTTACCTGAATCCTACTAATGCCTTTAATCCTTCCACCATGTGCGTGGGAGAATTGAACATGGCCTGGCTTTCCTACCGCCAGATGTACCTGGACATCAAACGTAACCTGATCAATGCCTGGATCAAATCGGAATGCCCGTCTTGTATTACTCCTGCTACGATCATTGCAGCTGGTCACCAACCTCACTTTAGTGATGCCTGGGAGGCGTTGGCTGCCAATGATGTTGACTTGCCGGCTGACGAGGCCGCTGCCACAGCCTGGAAGCAAAAGAACCAGGACAAGTTGAATACTTATTATGACGACAATTGTCGCTCGTATGTAACCCATTGGGTAGAGCAATTGTCCAAATGCGTGCTCTATCATCCTGATAGTCTCAATAATGTGATCATTCCCCGGCTTATACAAGTCTGTAAGGAAGGGGCCGATGCCGATCACCCCTATGGAGCCAGCTCTGTAAAACCAGCCAGTGGTTACCAGTTCCGCAGTTTTGAAGAGGTGATCACCAGTTACAACCAATCTCATGGCATCACCGACCGTGAGTATTGCCATCCTTACGGCATTGTTGCTCCCAAACCTTATGATCAGCAGCAGGCAGCCGGTAATAAGCCTTTAATGGGCAAGCCAACAGATTGTGAGTGCAGCAATATTTCCCGTATTTACCAGAAGTACCAGCCCGTAGCAGCTTTATTCCCTTCCTTTTCCAATTATATGAAGCGGGTGTATAAGACAGAGGTAAGTGATGCGGTGCTCAATATGCTGTTGAGCATGTGTAATATAGCAGGCGGACCTGCCGGTTGTAAATTTCCGGAATCGCCCATTGTGCTGCCCCCGGTATTTCAATGTTATACGGGAGACGTGTGTATCAGCTGCGACCAGTTTAAAATTTTTGATGCCGACTATCGTGCCAAATTCCCCAATGAACTTCCTTCGGCAGATTCTGCTGCGACTGACTCAGTTCAGTTGGCCAAAAACCAGCGTTATGAACAATTTCTCAATTATAAATTAGGTTTCACCAAGACGACACATGATTACCTGGAATTTGCTGATGCCTGTGGCGTATACTATGGTAATAGCCTTAAGAAAGAATTGGAAGACCTGGTAACGGATTTCAGGGCATACTACAACGTACAGCATGATAAATACATGAATACTTACAGAGTAGGTGGCCCCATTTGGCGGCTCAGGTATTTTACCCTGCCTGATGGAACATTACAAGCGAGGGACGACCTGGCACGCCTGGTCGATACACCGGGAGTACTTAGAATGAAGCCGTCGGATTTTAATGGCCCGGCTACCGGAGATATTGAATTCTTTTCTCAAAGGGATATCTGTGTTGACAATGAATACAGATGGGAGACCCGCATCCGGAGAACAGAGCCCGAAGTGGGCAATGGGGGTGTACACATGGGAAGGGTTGGTTTTGCCGTTAATCTGAGGAGCGCCAATAATTATTTTCAAACGGAAAGCTTTGCCTTTGAGATCATGCCGGGCGAAGGCTATTGGATTTACCATTGGAATGAGCCCTATGAATATGAATACGTTCCAGATACACGCATCAAGGCTGATTTTTTTAATCAATGGAGAACCATAAAATATGTAGTAACGCCTCAGAAGTTTCAAGCCTTTTATGAGGATACCTTGTTGGTTGAACTGGATAGAACAGGCATGCCATTGGTCAACTACCTGCAGGGCATTAGGATAACTCCTTTTTCGCAGTTTCAAAGAGGGATTGAAATAGACTGGGTAAAGATCTACGATAAGAACAACAACCTGCTATTGGATGAAAGTTTCAACAATGGTCCCAATCTGGCCACACCAAATGTTGCCGGATTATGTCCTTACGATTGCCAGAAAACGTTCAGGGATTTCTACAATATGCATTTCAACCAGTATGCAGAACGGGGAGCGGTGAGTTTTGAGGTGGTGAATGATGATTATATCCGGGAAACCGGCCGCCCTGCCCCGGTATGTGGCGCCGATACCTGTTATGCCGAACCCGGTTATTTAAGCAGTTATATGCCGGGAGGCACCGAGTACCTCTATTATCCGCATGATATAGCGGCCACCTTTGATGGCGGCACCATCGTAGCTGGTGGACAAGCGCCTTATTACCTGCCTGGCAATAATGAATCAAATATGGCCTGGCTGATGCGTATGGATCACAGGGGCAAGGTATTGTGGCAAAAGAACTATGGCGATAGCATTACGCATTTTAAGAAAGTAAAAGCTGCCAGCGATGGAGGTTTCATTACCGTAGGCACCAGGGGCGAACGTGGCTGGTGGAAGACGACGGTGATGAAGACCAATAAAAATGGCAATATTCAGTGGGTGCATACCATTGACGATGTGGAAGCCATTGATGTAATACAATTGACAAACAGTAATTATGCCGTACTGGTAAGCGGGGTATATGAATGCCGTGACGGGTTTGCCGTATATTATTATACCGAAACCGGCCAGTATCTTACCCATGTATTCATTACTACAAATGCCTGTGCCGATTTTGCGGCCTTGAGTGCTGCAACATGGGACGATGTGCAGGTTTCGTCCCTGGTTGAATCGGGAGACTCCATATTGGTATTCGGTACGAAAACAACCAGCAATATACCTGGCGAAGCGGGTTATAGCGGGTGCATCTACAAAGTACCCCAAAAACCTGTTTATGATGGGGGAGGGTTTTTAGTAGGTACCAATGTTCCGAAAGTATATAAAGTGGGCAACGAAACCCGCTTTACGGCTGCCTACAAGAGCAGTACAGGTTACCTGGTCAATGCATTGTATACCGATCCCGTTTCTTTACTAGAGCAGCCCTGTATCATTGAATTGGATGCCCTGGGCAATGTAATACAGGCCAACAAACCAGTATTGACCGATACAGCCTTCTCCAGCCAGCAACTGGTGCCGCTGCGCGATGGCGGCTTTGCTGCAGCCTGGCAAGCCGATATCAGGTGGGATTGGAAAAAGTACCTGGTCGTATATAAAAATGGTATTCAACGCAAACGCAAATTCACCATCACCAAACCCTACCTCTTGGGTGGTTTGGTACAGGACATTACAGGCAATTTTACGTTATTGAACCGTAGTCCGGAGGGAGAAGATGAGCCGGATGATTTTTGGCTTACCCATACCGACTCTACTGGTAAGGTAAGTTGTGATACCGCCAATACCAATATCAGTCTCACGACGGTTACAGTTAGAAACCTGGCTGATGTTGAGGCTTCCTATAGCCAGATCGTTACCTCTGTGCCTGCGGTGCGGACTGCTACCGCACAATTACCTGTTGTTGATCAGAAATGCCCGCAGAACCGCTGCAACGATCAGTACTTAACCCTTACACTTTGCGGCCGTTCGGAACCCGTGTTCCCTCCAATGGCGTTGGACCCGGTTGATAATTGTAGCGATTCTACATTTTACATCATGAGTGCTGCGCAGGAATTGTTCCAGGTATATGCCGATTCGCTGAAAGGAAAGTTCGACAGTAGTTACCTCGCTAAATGCCTCAACGCTTACCAATATGAAAGCTTTACCGTACGCCATACGGTGAGTGAATACCACTACACCTTGTTCTATTATGACCAGGCCGGTAACCTGGTGAAAACGGTACCTCCTGCAGGTGTACGCGCCAATTATGATTCCTTGTGGTTAAACAGTGTACAGGCAGCCAGGAAGACCGGACAGGAGGTTGTGCCTGCCCACGAGCTGGCCAGTCAATACCGGTTTAATACGTTGAACCAGGTCATATCCCGTCAAACGCCGGATGGAGGTGCTACTGATTTTTGGTATGACAGGCTGGGGCGTCTGGTAGTGAGCCGGAATGCCTACCAGCAGGCCATCAGTAGTTCGGGTAAGCGTTTCCTGAGCTATACGCGTTACGATGATTTGGGACGTATTACGGAAGTGGGGCAGGTGCGGGACACTTCTACGCGTGCCTTCAATGATACACTCGCCCGCAACGAACCTTTCCTAACTGCCTGGTTTAATAGCCTGGCTAAATACCGTGGACAGGTTATACAAACTGTTTATGATACTGCTTATATTGGTTTTGCCGCTGGCGACGAACGGCTGGTTGTGCAGCAAAAGCATGTACGGAACCGGGTAAGTTATATTATCTATGCCGATTCGCCGGGCGTTTCTACCGGGTATGACCACGGCACATTTTATAGTTATGATAGCCATGGTAATGTGGATACCTTGTTGCAGGATTATGGCCAGGCAGGCGGTACACCCAATATGATGAATAAGAACGGCAACCGGTGGAAAAAGATGGTGTACAAGTATGACCTCATCAGTGGCAAGGTGAATGAGATGCATTATCAACCGGGTTGGGCCGACCAGTGGATACACCGGTATACCTATGATGCAGGCAATAAATTAATTGCAGCAGAAACCAGTACCGACGGTATCGTTTGGGAACGGGAAGCCAAATATGAATACTACCTGCACGGTCCCCTGGCCCGTACCATCATCGGTGCACAGCAGGTTCAGGGCATCGATTATGCATATACCTTACAAGGATGGCTTAAAGGAGTGAATGGTATTGGCATGAGACCGCATTTAGAAATGGGTAAAGATGGTTTGCCCGGAGATCTGATGCAATACGTGGCGAGAGATGTATATGGCTTTGGGCTGAATTATTTTGGAGGCGATTACTTTCCCATTGGTCAGCAGGCGCAGCCATTCCCGGGGCACCTGGCCTTCCTTCCCGGAAACGCTTACCGCCCATTGTACAATGGCAATATCAGCAGCATGGCCGAAAGTCTTGATTCCATCCATATTCCTGGTCTTACCCATGGTAGCACCTTGCTCTATAACTACAAATACGATCAGTTAAATCGCTTAAAGGAAATGGATACCTACAAAGGATTCACTGCCATTTCCAATAGCTGGAGTGGCCTTAAACTGATGGGCCAATACAAAGAGCGGCTGTCATACGATGCCAATGGAAATATATTGCAATACAAGCGGTATGGCGATAAATCGGGTACGGAAGCTTTAATGGATAATATGCAATACAGTTATTATCCACAAACCAACAAATTGCAGGGCATTGCAGATAATGTTTCTCCTGCTTTATATACCATGGATTTGGATAATCAACCGGCCGCGAGTAACTATTTATATGATCCTATTGGTAACCTGGTGAAAGACAGTGCAGAGGGGATTAAGGAGATCAGGTGGACCATGTATGGTAAAATAAAACAGATCATCCGCAATCCCAGCCCGCTCAATAAAGTATCCAGCATTACCTATGCTTATGATGGGCAGGGCAACCGGATAGGAAAAACAGTTGAGCGGCAAGGTACTTCTGTTAAGCAATATACCTGGTACGTACTCGATGCCCAAGGCAATACCCTGGCTGTGTATTCGGATAGCAGTAATGCTACGGATCTGGCAGGCTTATCACCTTCTGTATCTGAGCGTGCTATATATGGCAGCAGCAGACTGGGCACCTATACGGCTGTACAAAATGTAGACAATGGTCCGGCTGATATAACACACCGGGATACCTCCAATGCAAGAAGAGGGTTACGCAATTATGAGCTTACCAATCACCTCAGTAGTGTGCTGGCTACCATCACAGATAGAAAATATGGTGTGCTGGTGAATGCGGGTGATACAGTGGTACATTATTATTATGCCGATGTAAGCAGTGCACAGTCCTATTATCCCTTTGGTATGGTAATGCCAGGCAGAAGTGTTACGAATACCGACTGCCGCGAAGAGTTGAAGAACGTGGTAACCTATTTGTCTTCCAGTGACCTGAATAGCGGAGCAACCGTGAATGGGGCAGATATCAACCACAATGGCGTGCGCTGGGCGCCTTTGGAAAGTACCACCATTGCGTTGTACAACCAGGCAGTGAAGGTGACTAATGGGGGCAACTCCAGCGATGGAGTAGTGGCTTACCTGCCTACTTCCGCCGTAGAAGCCAATACCACCTATGTAATTGAGTTTGATATTACAGAAAAATCGGCGGGTATTAGCTATTTCAATGTGCAGGCACACACCCCCACGGATGATGTATACCGGGTAAGGGCCCGTAAAACAGGGGTAGGCCACCATTCCATCCTGTTTACCACACCAGAGGCCTTACCATCCTATATCCGGTTAAGAATTACTTCCAACATAATCAGTGCAGGAACCTATTTCGTGGTAGATAACTTTGTGGCCCGGAAATTTAAGGTTACCGATCAGGAATTGGAGGCGGGTACTGATTTCAATACGGCCACACAAAACGGTACCCAAATTACTGCTGATGGGCTTACCTGGTCTTCCCTCAATACCTCCATCAATAGCCTGAGCTTAATAGACGCAGCAGATAAGCAACTGAAGGTAACCTGTACAAATGTGGACCAGGCCTACCTGAAAACAGAAATGCCGCTGTCCGGAGGTAAGAATTATATCATGCGGTTTACACTTGGGCAGGACTCACTCGATAAAAGATTGGGTGTTCGGATGTATGCCCGTACCGGAGGTGTGTGGTCGCTGACCGAATCTGAAGGATTGTTTTTTATACGGTCAGGTCATTTCCTGTTCAACTTTACCCAACCTGCAGGGGCCGATTCCGCCCGGATAGAATTTATCCGCAGCAATGCCGGGAACACCTATGATGGATACAGGACCAACTATACCATCGATGATTTTAGTATCAATAGGCTGGATACGGCGGCCATGAAGCCGGTAATGGTATGTGCCGGTTGTCATGAAGAAGAAGTAAGTCTTGTAACACCCCTTGTTTACAGTGATCTGGAAAGTGGTGTAACACAAACCCCCGATAATAAATACGTTCACCAGGGCGTTACCTGGCAACAACAGGCCAATGGCATTGTTTCGTTATCAAGTGGAACATTCCGGGTAGAAAATAGCGGCACCTCGGGTAGTGATGGTATGCTGGTGGTAGTACCCAAAGCCATGATAGAGCCCTTCACGACGTATATTATGGAGGCTGATATCGTTTCACAGTCGCCGGGTATTACGGAATATAATATTCAGGCTATTTCACAAACCCTCGATAGTTACCGGGCTACTTATGTAATGGCGGGCACAGGGCATCGTTCTATCATCTTTACCACAGGCGCTACCGTGGGCAATTATGTGGCCTTCCGTATTTCGGCGCGGCCAGCTACTGCCGGTTTGTATTTCTTTGTAGATAATTTCTCGATCAAAAGTATACGGTTGCCAACGCAAACCAACAGTATGCTTCCAACTTTAATGCAGCCGTTAAGACGGGGGTGAATATCAATGATAATGGACAAATTTGGAAACCGCTGAATCAAACCATTAATAAATTCAGTTTGACGGGCACTACCGATAAGAAGGTGGAGGTTAACTGTACCAATCTGAATGAAAGTTATCTGACCACCGTTTATCCCATCGTTGGCGGTGTTAATTACCTGCTTAAATTCAGAGTAGACCAGGTACCAACGGATAAGCGATTGTTTTTACAGATCAGGTCAAAAACAGGAAGCAATTCCTGGGCATTTACTGATTACAGGGGCTGTTCTATACGGGATCAGGTGATTACATGGTTAACTTTACAATGGCGGCCGGGGTGGATTCTATTAGTGTGGAATTTTTACGCTCTAATGGAGGTACAACTGCCGATGGACCGGATGTGCCTTATAGTATTGATAATTTCAGTATCAGTCGCCTGGATATTGTTACCAGTCAAACTGTTACCTTATGTGACAGTGCCAATGCAACAGGACAAGGTTTGTATCGTTATGGATTTAATGGCAAGGAGAATGATAATGAGGCGAAGGGTCCTGGTAATAGTATTGATTTTGGGGCTAGGATACATGATCCGCGGGTGGGAAGATGGTTAAGTTTAGATCCATTGCAAAAGAAATACCCGAATGAAAGTAATTATGTTTATACGGGGAACAATCCTATATTGTTTGTGGATCCGGATGGAAAGGATAAGATCGTTACCCATTACATGGTCGATGTCAAAACGGGGAAAGTGACAGGAATAGCAAAGGTGACGGAATATGGTACTTTGCGGTCGCGGGCAATTCAGGTACCCAACCGCATTGATAAGCATGATTGGCATTATGAATATACCTGGCATGATGTGAAACAGGTAGTATATGATTACTATGAAAATGGAAAAAGATCAAAACCGTGGAACAGAAGGAGGAACTGGATAGCCGGGTTAAAACCCAAACCAATTATAACTGGAATTGGCTGGCCCAGGCTAAAGTATCGCAAAAGAGTAATTCCTGGGGAGGTATTGAGTTTTATTCCACCAATCCTACTACCGGACAAGGGCAAGAGACTAAACTGGCAAGTGGTCCGGTTGAACGGGTGGAATTAGATCAGATTCTGGCGATGGGTTCAGCTGCCTCAAGTTTTGATCCTAAAATATTAAGATCGGGAGAAATGATCCAGGAGATCCTGAATATGAAAGACCCTGCTAAAAAGATGGAAAAGATCGAGGACGCGGTCAAGTTTCTGTTGACCCTTCGTGAAAAATCTGAAACAGCAGCGGGCATCATTCCAGGTCAAAAGACACTGCCGGATGATGGTACCAGTGGCAACGCGCCAACTCCAAGCCAGGATAAAAAGGTGGATACGATTATCCAGACTATTTATAACCGGTATGGAAATGATGTTGACTTGCCTTGGCCTCCTGGAGGTAGCCGGGCAGTTGGGATTGGAAAAGATTCTGTGGGTGATGACGGCAAAACATACCATGTCAAAAAAGTGTATAAAACAAAAAATAATTCATGAGGTTAGTATGCTTTGTTTTCATTGTTGTAGTGATAATTACTGGCTGTAAAAATGATCCACCTGATCCCAATAAAACCTATCAGAAGTTTTATTATGATAATGGAGTGATCATGAAAGAGGGGTATTTTGATAAACAAGCACGACCTGTTGATACGTTAAAAAGTTATTCAGTTGATGGTAAACTAAAATGGCTGGAGGTATATGATACTTCCAGCCATTTAAATGGCCTAAGCCTGCTATATTACCCCAATGGCGTGGTGGAGCAAAAGAAATCCTATCATAATAATGTTTTAAATGGGGAGGTATTCAATTATTATGAAAGCGGCAAGCTTAAGTCTGTTGGTTATGCTGCAGGCGGATTGTTGCAAGGAGACCGGTACCATTATTATGAAAATGGAAATTACAAAGCCTATAATTTCCTGGATTTCTCGGAGCACAATGCGATGGTGCATTTATTTGATTCTGCTTCTAAAGAAAGAGTTGACAGAAAAGGTGATCACCTGGTGATTGATTCCGTTTTATTTCAAGGCGATTCCATTCAGTTGGAATTTTTATTGGCCCATCCGCCTTATTCGGTGAATGAAATACAGTTGGTAAAAATGGGTGCTGATAACAAGCCTGTACAAACAATGGCCATCCCCGACAGTGCAAGACACTTCAAGATCAACCTGCTTAAAGACCCCTCTTTTAAATCATTAATTTTAAGTGTGGCTCAGTTTGATTCAATTACCGGTAAAAAGTTGATTTCAACAACCGGTATGATCTTTATGAATAAATGATAAGGAGCGAGATCAACTTTGTGCATCATGAAATATAATGCCCAGGGTATGGCGTTGTCCGCTGTGGACCTCACTCACCCCATGTTTCATATTCACCCGGTAATAACCTTTACTGCCTTTAACAGGGCGGAAATTGGTGGTAAACAATAGGAGGTCGCCCTTGCGTGGGGTAAGTACAATGGCTTTGGATTGCGCCCTGGGCACTTGTTGGGTCAGCACAAACTCGCCGCCGGTATAATCGTCGCCCGGTTCATTAAGGAATAGCACCAATTGGATGGGGAAAAAGAGATCGCCGTAGAGGTCCTGGTGCAAGGTATTGTGCCCACCCTGGCCATATTGCAGGATCAATACCGTGGGGTGTATTTGCCCTTGCTCCCGGCAAAGTGCCTGTAAAGCGGTATGGGTAGGCGGGTACTGGCGGTCGATTTGTAAGGCTTTCATCCAGGCATTGGCCACAACGGCCAGTTTTGCATACACCGTTTGCCGGATATCCTGCAATAGATCGGGTAGGGGATATTTGAAATATTTGTATTCACCCAGCCCAAAACGGTAGCGCTCCATTACAATGGTTTTGCGGTACAGGTTGGCCTGATCGTATTGTTTTACCAGGTGATCGCAGGTGGCAGCATCCAATACACGGGGCAATAGGGCGTAGCCGGTGGTATGCAGACTTTCTTCTGCTGTTGTCCAATCCAGTGCATTGATCTGGTCAATCATATTTTCCATGCCTGCAAAACTATCCGGAGTAAAGAGGGCCGGAAACCTGATTCTTGCGGAATTAATAAGTTGTTGGGTTAATTTTACCACACAATAAATCCAGGGTCATGCGTACTTCATTTTTAGGATTAAGGACCACTATTTACCGCGTAACGGATATTGATAAAGCCAAGGCATGGTACAGCCAGGTTTTGATACGGCTCCTTATTTTGATGAGCCATTTTATGTGGGGTTTAATATCGGAGGGTATGAATTGGGGTTGCAGCCGGTAGAAGCGGGTGCGGCAACCGGGCAAGGCGGCGTTGAAACCTATTGGGGGTAGCAGATATTGAAGGTGTTTACCAGCATTTATTAACCTTGGGGGCTACGGCACATGAAGCGCCGCTTAATGTGGGGGGAGATATTGTGGTGGCCATGGTAAAAGATCCATGGAGTAATATCGTGGGTATTATTTACAACCCTCATTTTAAATTGGGATAGCCACTATCCTGCTTGCCCTGGCCGGGTAATGGCATTTGCTTTAAGCCGCCTATTTCTTCTTCTTTTTGGCGGCTTTTGCTATTTTATTAAAATCAATGCTTTTTTGATCCACCAGGAAAGTTGTTTATTGGTGGCCAGTACATCGCGGTCTACAAAAACGTACCCCTTCATGATTTTGCCGGTAAAGTCCATGGGCGTGCAGCCTTCTTTTTCGAGGGCTTCTTCGTAGCCATTGGGTCCAATGCGCAGCATCAACCTTTCTTCCTCCACACCTACACACATTTTATCATTGACCATGAAGCAAAGGCCGCCAAACATTTTCTTTTCTTCAATTTTCCTTTCTGTAGCGGCAATGAGTTCCCTTACCCGGTCGGCCAGTTGTTCGTTGTAAGACATATGATCAATTGGGATGTTTGAAATGGTTATTTCCATAAAAATAGGAAAATAAATAAGTGGAAAGGCAGGCAGGGAGCACTGGCTTACCAGGAATAAGCTTTGTGTGGCATTCACACAAAACATGGGTTTCATCCGGGTCTTATTCGGATCTGCATATTACCAAGACCGTACCTTGACCTGGTCTTTTTCGGGTTTCTTCGGAACTTGACGAAGCCACCCCAAACGAATACCGAATGAGACCCGAACAAGACCGGAAGGAAATGTGAGTATGACCCCTTGATGGACATTTTGCGACATGATATTGAGGCCAGGTGGCAGGGGGGACTGTCAACTGGCGACATCAGTATAGGTAGGTAGGGGGCACAAAAGCCTGGTGTTATAGGCCCGGACTTGCCTGAACATGGCCTACGTATTGCCTGCCAATAGCCTTAGTAAAATAGGGTGTTTAGGCAATACCCTGCCAATCTGCAGGCAATACCCCTGCGGGTTGACACGTATTACAGGGCGGATACACTACCATGTGGCGGCCATATAGACCGGCTTTTTGAATACCTTCGCTTCTAACTCAATTAGCGGCGATTGGCGGGCTGCTTTGTTGTGAGTGGGAATAACTTTGTATGATTTAAGATGAGCGATTGTTGAGTCTATAATGGGGTTTAAAAGACGGATAGCTTAACGGGGGCAGTGTCTGACCAGGGCCTGATGAGGAGTTGATCACAGTATGGACAGGACTTACCCAGGGCTTAGGTGGGGCTTGACCAGGACTTGACCAGGGAATGACCAGGGAATGACCAGGGAATGACCAGGGAAACACCACGGATTTTGTCTCTCCTTGAAATTGGAGTGCCTCGGGGGAAGTGTTCCGGATGCTATTGTACTCCAGGATTATATGCTGGCGGGGATGTTTTGCTCAAGGTGGGAATAAACAGGTTATTAAACGTTGCTGAGCAAATAGTGCATGATATTTTTTTGCATCCTAGTTACCCATTCGGGATGTAACGCAGCCCGGTAGCCCCTCTCGACCACAGGTCGGGAGGGGTGCAGGTTAGAATCCTGTCACCCCGACCAGAAAAAATGAACCCTTCAGATCGTTGGATTTGAAGGGTTTGTAGTTTAAAGAGATTTGTATTGCATTTGCGTCCCAATGACAATCTATTGTGCCAGAATTCCTTACGAGGTTCGAAAAGAGATGAGCAGGATTCAAAAAGGTTCAAGTAATATGGAAAATATTAATGGCTTCTGGACCAAAAACAACGGAGCTTACAGGCAGTGGCCAGGAAGGTATTGTAATAGGTAAAAACATCTATCATGCAATAGCCATTTATCCCCTGCGTTAAACATATACCTAACAACCCTTAAACCTATTTGTCGTATGAAAGAATTTTACACTATTGTAACGCTTCTATGCTCTCTTACTTCTATCAGCCAGGTGCCGGAACCAATTATAGTCACTACTCAAAGCATTAATATTACTGGTTCATTGGTGGTTGGCAGTTGGATGAGTGAACACCCTAAACAAACATACCCTGACTACCCAAAAATGTACTACGGATTTGCGGAAGGCGATGAGATTGTAATTGATATTGCTACCGAAAACAAAAAAGGAACTCAGGGAATTGAAGTGACAGAATTTGAATCCAAATCAGTTGTTTACTCCAACCACCAGTTTAAAACGCTTGACGGCATAAGAATAAAGGTTCCTAAAACATCCGTGTACAAATTTGAGTTTGGAACAAACCACGTATTCGACCGGCAAGCTAAGGTAACCATTAAGCGTATTCCTGCGTCCGATGTTACTAAGAGTTTTAATTGTAATGTAACCTGGGAAACTATAAATGACACCACTTTTACAGTGGTTGAGGAAAAGAAGAAACTAAGCAGCTCCTATGAGGCTCTAACCTTGCAAACACCAATTGACCAATATGTCAATAGCGGAAGAAATGCCCTGCTCCAGGGAGGTAAGTCAAGAATCATTTGCCCGATAACGTTGCCTGAAAATACGGTTGAATGGTATTACACCTTTGCCACTTCCAGAAGCAAAAATGATGTAGCTTCTACAAAAGCCAGTATGAAACTGTTCAGTGAGCTTGCAGGTTTATTAGATCGTACAGGTATTCTATCGCTTGGGGTTAATGCGCTTACACAACCGCCGGGGGCTGATTATTGCGATGTTTACCTACTGAAACCTGAACACTTTCAGGCATTCCTGAATAAAGATGACGGTAAATGGGGTTATATTGCTGAAGGAACAAAGGAGAACTTAAAATTGGGTATTGTTAGAATAAAGAACTGTTGCACAAATAATACCTACTACCTGGGCTTTAAAACCCTGATTCGGGTGTGGGTGTTAGTGTAATGTATGAAATTGTGGCTGTAGTAGAAAAGGCAAAATATGAAATTGTACAGGTGAAAAAGCCAGTTTCTTATGTTGTAAAAAAAGTGCCGGTATTTGGGAATTAGTAATTTGCTTGGTTATAATAAAGCAATGTTACACCCTGTTATCGTATTTAGTAATATGTTTAAGCCGTTGAATTTCTATCAAATCGTCTAAATACTGGTTCGAAATTGGTCCAGTCACCCCGACCAGAAATTAAAAGAGCCTTCAAGTCGTTGGATTTGGAGGCTCTTGTAAGTTTGAAGTATTCATGTTTATTACTGATTAGTTTTCATCACCCGGACGGTTAAGGCATTGGTGGTACAGGCCTGCCATGGCTTTCAGGTTCATTCGGCGCATTTTTCTACTGTGCTGTTTTCATTCATATTGTATGGTTTATTGTTCTTGTTGATGAAGCGGGTAGCTTTACTGGTACTCACCGGCGCCACGGATATTGGTATGCTCGGGGATGCGAGGCTCCTCAAAAGGCAGTTCTTCCAGTTGATCAAGCCCTGCCTTTAAGATCCGCTCTATGGTATGGTACCCTGCTTTATTATGGTCAAGAGCGCGCTGGCAGCCTTTTTCCAGGCGCTGGGGCGTGTAGTCACGGCTAAGCGATAAAATACCCTGGCATTGCTTATAAGCTATCTCGGGGTAACTATACTGTAATAGCAGTTTCTGTATATAAGCGAGCGTATTGGCGCCTACGTTGGCAGCCTTATCTTCAAAAATTTAGGACTCCATGAGTTATAAGCCTGATGGGAAGAGGGCATATGATCTGACACAGAAGTGTAGTGGCCTGGCTTAAAGGAGCGTTTGTGGCCGGCAATACGGGTATGATTGTAAAAGATCTCTACATTGTCCTGGTTGTACTGCACTTCCACACGTAAGCCCTGATAGCGATAAGGAACGCTATAATAGTTGCGGCTTCACTAAGGTATATATGGCAGGTCTTTTTAACCTTGGCCCTTTTATACTGACGCAGATGATAACGGCCTTGCGGTAAAGGCTGCAGCCACTGTTTTTCAGTATCAATAAACTGCTGGCGACGGGTAGTGCCGCCATGTGCAAACAGGTAGTCGTTGTATTGTTCCAGTAAATACGCTATGTGTTGGTTTAGTTCTTCGATGGAGAAGAAGGTATGTCGGGACAAAGGATAATAGATGCGTTGGTACACCAGGCTTACAGCCCGTTCCACCAAAGCCTTATCCTGCGGATGGTACGGACATGCAGGATCTATTGCGCAGTCATAAAAAGGGCAAAATCGGCAAGGGTTTTATTGATCAGCGGAGCATACCTATGACCTTTACTGACGGCTGACTTTAAGTTATCTGATACAATGGCCTGGGGTACGCCACCCATCCAGTGGAGGCAATCACTCAAACATTTGATCAGGTCTTCCCGTTTTTGGGAAGACACCGCTTTTACGAAGGTGTATTGACTACAGGGAAGGACCGCAATAAAAACTTCCGCTTCCACAACTTCGCCACTGGCCTTATCAAAGTAGGAGAGTTTTTACCACAGAAATCTATAAACAGCTTTTCGCCGGCTTTATGCAGCAACTTGCCACGTGGCTCCGTTCTTCGTTTCCATTGCCGTATATGCCAGCAGAACTGCGTATAGCGATATCCATCAGGATGCTTTAAGTAATATTCCTGGTGCAGAACAGCCAGGGTACAACCTGGTTTGAGTAACTCCTTTTCAAAATAGCTGAAGTAGCCGGCTAATGTTTCATAACGCTCTTTTTCGGTCTGACTATCCTCAGTGAACAGTTCCAGCAGTTCAACATCTTCCAATTGCAGCAGTTCTTCACAAGACAGCTCCAGCGCTTTAAAACGGCTAATATAACTGTCTACCGTTTTACGATTGACTTTGATGTGGGCAGCGATTTTACGATTGCTCCATCCCATTTGTTTCAGACTGATTAACGTACGTACTTCCATGATGTTGATTCTTTGGCCTGCCATGTACCGTTGTTTTTGGTACAAGACTATTGCAATCATGGAAAGTGGCCCAATGACCTCCGTTTTTTGTCGCCGCCTGCTGATCTTTTTGGCCCAATAGCCTCCGTTATTGGCAGGGGCTGCTTAACCAAAATGGCCCAACGACCTCCGTATTAAAATCTTTTAAGCCTGGCCCAGCATGCGCCGTTTTGGCTGGCCCGGTATACTCCGTAATGGGTGGCCCATTGACTTCCGTATTAGACATCCATTACACAGATACGCTGATTTGTTTGAAATGTTTGTATTGCTTTGAGCTCATTCCCATCATGTCTTGCGGATCCAACAAGAGCTTGATTTTGTCACGCAAAATGATGTGTTATGCAAACTGCCAATTCTTTTGGTCTATAATTCTTCCTGCGAAACAATAAGCCTCGACAGGAGAAATATCCAGTCTATGCCAAGATCACGCTGAACAAAACTAAGACTGAACTTTCATTAAAAAGTACCTTCTTCCCCATTTGTGGAACAAAGGTAAAGGTGTAGCAAAACCATTGGACCAATTGGCAAAGGACTTAAATACTTACCTGGAAAAAGTACGCTCAAAAACGACTTCTATCTTTCAAGATATGGAATTGAAAAGTGAACTATTAACCGCAAAAACAGTAAAATTAAAATACCTCAGCGCATTGCATGGACTGGCGTTTTGGGTTAGAGCAAAAACAACATCAGCGGCAGAAGTATAAGATAGTAGTCTGTAAACCATATACTTGTATTGTAAAGCCAAGTCGCATTCCGTCACTCCTTTGACGTATATTCCTTTTGACTTAATTTGTCTTACAACTCGATTGGATTAAATTGACCGATTATTCTACATATACCGACAGTGAGTTATTGCGCTTGTTATCTGAAAGCAATCACGACGCTTTTGATGCACTCTATCGCAGGTACTGGGAGGAACTTTATATTAGCGCATTCTATATTTTGAAGGACCCAAATGCATGTAGGGACGTTCTCCAGGATGTTTTTACCTGGTTGTGGGAAAAGAGAGCCGTATTAGAAATAACATCGCTAAGGTCATATTTAAAAGCTGCCGTCAGGTTTAAATTGGCCAACTTTATCCGGGGCGTTCATACACGCGAAAACTTTTATCAACAACTTTCGGGTTTTAGTAATCCGTCATTTCCTACGCCCGGGGAGCTAATTGAAGCAAGGCAAATGGAGAAGATAATACAAGATGCCATTGAGCAATTGCCGCTTCAATGTAAAACGATATATAATCTTAAAAGGAAGGAAAACCTGAACAATCAGCAAATAGCCGAACGACTGAGGGTTTCCATAAAAACCGTAGAGAACCAAATAACTATCGCCCAAAACCGCCTACGCCAGTATTTGCCATTGTGTATCACTTGGTTCACCCTCCTGCCTTTCGATATTTTTAGGTTTCTTTTGGGGTAACTATCCTTTCAACTGCCTAATACTACACCTTATTATTATGACAAAAGAAGAAATCAATTATTTAGCCGAAAAGATCGCTTCAGGTCTGGCAACTAAAGAAGAAGTGCTGCTTTATAACCAGGCTTTGAGTTACCTGGAAAAATGGGCAGCTGACACCGATTTGAATGTCATTGGTGATAAGTCAGCAATAGAAAGCGAAATAAAAAACAGTATTTTGACCCGGGTCAAACGGCAGAAGCCGGTTATTCAATTCGCCTGGGCAAAATGGGCGGCAGTTGCATCATTTTTGATTATACTGGGAGCTGCCTTCTACTTACTCCTGGCTCCTGGGATGAAAAAGCAGAACATTGCTGCGAATAGACCAAAGACCATTCCTTCAAACAGTATACTACCCGGCGGCAATAAAGCGGTCCTTACCCTGGCAGACGGTAGCAGGATCATATTGGACAGTACTGAAAATGGCACCATTACGCAACAGGACGGTATCTGCGTCACTAAGCTTTCAGACGGGCAGTTATCATATAACGTAAAGAACAGGGGTCCGGGCAAAGCAGAATACAACACTATCACCACACCTGCTGGAGGACAATACCAGTTGTTGCTGGCCGATGGTTCCAAAGTGTGGTTAAATGCTGCTTCGAGCATACGCTTCCCTTCTTTTTTCTCAGGTAATGAACGTAGTGTAGAATTGTCAGGCGAAGGATATTTTGAAATTGTTCATAATGCTTCCATGCCTTTTCGTGTGATTGTGAATGACATGAAAGTGGAAGTACTGGGTACGCAGTTCAATATAAACTCATACCAGGATGAGCGGTCTATTAAGACCACCTTGTTACAAGGAAGCGTAAAGGTGGATCGCCTCGGCAGGGGTGAAATACTCAAGCCAAAGGAACAGTTGATGTTCGATGTCTCCACAAATATCATGGAGAAAAAGAAGAATGTTGACGTCGATGAAGTGGTTGCCTGGAAGGAAGGACGTTTCAAATTTAAACAAATGCCCATTGAAAGTATTATGCGTCAATTGGCCAGGTGGTATAATGTGAAGGTCGAGTATAAAGGTAAAATCGCAACGGAGCTCTATTCAGGAGATATTTCACGCCAGGAAGATGTAACACAGCTCCTCGACGTACTGGAAGCGACCAATACCGTATCATTTAAACTGGAAGGAAAGAAAATTATTATTTATTCTAAATAGTATGCCTATGATGAGTTAACGAAGTTAATATCGGGTAGGAAACAAAACAGGTTCCGGATGGTACCCGAAACCTGCTAAATGGATTCTATCGTAAGACACGAGTTTACTATGTATTACAATTAAAACCCAAAACAAATTTATGCAATTGCTTGCCATTGGCAAAGTGCCTGTGAAAACGGGTATTCGCTGCCGCCATCAAATATTGATGATCATGAAATTAACTGCGATTTTCCTGATTCTCTCATTACACCTGAGCGCCGGTGTTCTCTCACAAAAATAACAATACAGGGAAAGAATCTCTCTTTGCCGGACGTGTTCAGTGTTATTCAAAAACAAACGGGCTATTCCTTTCTTTATAACGACGCACTTTTATCCAAAACAAAACCTGTAACACTTAATCTGCACAACGTTTCTTTAACGGAAACGCTGGGCCTTTGTTTTTCCGGGCAATCCATTTCTTATGTCATTGTCAATAAAACGATTGTCTTAAGGGAAAAAGAAGAAGAAAGGATTGAAGATAAGAAGGATATCCAAATGCCCCCCGGTCATTGTCGAAGGTAAGGTTACGGATACAAAAGGGATGCCGCTGGAGGGCGTAACCATATCTGTAAAAGGAGGGCAGTTGACAACAATCACCGACAAAAAGGTAACTATTCAATTGATGTCGGTGAACCAGGCTCAACACTTGTGTTTAGCTCCGTTGGCTTTAGGACGCAGGAGGTGAATGTTGGCACAAATCGAAAGCTGAACATTGAGCTAGAAGAAGACATTAAAGACCTGAACCAGATAGTGGTTGTGGGATATGGTACCCGGAGTAAACGATCAGTTACAGGATCAATATCTTCGGTAAAAGGGGAAGACCTTAAAGCAACACCGGTAGCCAACCTGGCGCAGGGCCTTCAAGGCCGCGTCGCCGGATTGGAAATGCGCCAGAATTCGGGTATTCCTGGAGGCAATATTAGCATCCGTATCAGAGGTACAAATTCGATTAATGGAACATCGGAACCATTATATGTTATTGACGGTATCCAGATATCTGCCACTTCCACGATTAATACCGCAAATCCCCTTTCGCAGATCAATCCCTCAGACATCGAATCGGTCGAAATACTGAAGGATGCCGCAGCAACCGCAATTTATGGTGCAAGAGCAGCGAACGGCGTAGTCCTGATCACAACAAAGCGTGGTAAAAATGGCGTGACCAATATAACATATGATGGGTACTTTGGTCAGCAGGAAACAACAAAACAAATGGGTATACTCAGCGCATCAGAATTTGCCCAATTGGAGAACGACACGTATGCGCCGAATATTATATATGCCGACCCAAAAAGCATGGGCGAAGGAACCAATTACCTGGACTTGATACTGCGCAAAGGCAATATACAGAATCACCAGCTAAGCTTAACCAGCGGGAATGAAAAACCCAGGTTGCACTTGGCCTTAACTACTTTAATCAGGAAGGCGTGATCAGGTCTAGCGACTATAAAAGATATGCGCTGAGATTAAACCTGGACCAAAAGATCAGTAGTCGTTTTAAAGCAGGTACAAGTTTATATTACACCAACACTAAAGAAAACAAAGTAAGAGCGGGGGCACCGGTGTAAATGTAACAAGTGCAAGAGAAGGAATCTTAGGAAGAGCTGTTGCCGCACCACCAACGTTGTTGCCTTTCCGTTCAAATGGATTAGCATATCCTTTCGCGGATCAATTCAATGGTCGATATCGGGAAACAGTTAATCCTATGGCGGAACTGGCAAAGAAAGATCTGACTACAACAAATCGTTTCCTTGTTAACGCCTACCTGGAAATCCTGATTGGAAAAGGATTGACTTACAGAGCCAGTTTTAACGCCGACATTGCTTCAGGCCTCAATGAACTGTACTCTCCAAGGTACATCATTGATTCACTTACGCTGGCAAACCCAAGCGCCATAAATGGAATAGCAAGTAATAATAGCAGCTACTTTACATCGCTTTTGCATGAAAGTATTCTTACGTATCGAAAGACCTTTAGCCATCATGCGATTAATGCAACTGCGGTATTTGCTACCCAAACGGATAAAATTCAGAGTAACAATCAAACAGCTTCCGGATTCGGAAATGATTATACACAAAACTGGGCAACCGGTTCGGCATCATCTTATATCGTGTCCAGTAGTCGTGCGAAAAGTGATTTAGAATCTTATATGGCCAGGATTGGTTATGGTTACAAAGATCGATATTTTTTGGATTTTACCGCGCGATTAGATGGATCAAGCAAGTTTGGAGCTAATAATAAATTCGGCTTTTTCCCCGCTGTTTCTGCAGCCTGGAGAATAATCGATGAAGGTTTTATGCAAACTGCAGAGGTATTCAATGATCTGAAATTAAGAGCTAGTTACGGCATCACTGGCAACGCTGGTGCTATTGGCCCGTATGGTTCGCTTGCTACAGTAACTTCCGGCGCTTATAATTATAATTTCAATAATGCGACCTTTATTGGTACATATCCCAGTGGAATCGCGAACCCTGATCTTCGGTGGGAACAAGCCACACAGTTCGATATAGGTTTGGACTTCACGGTATTCAATAACCGGATAAGTGGAGTTGTTGATTACTACCATAAGCAAACAGAGGATCTCCTGTTTTCCAAGACCATCCCGTTGTCATCAGGCTATACCAGTATAACCGGCAATTATGGGTCCATTCAGAATAAAGGCTGGGAATTCGCTTTGAATGGAAAGATTCTGACCGGAGTTGTAAAATGGGATGCATCCGCGAACTTCACGTTCAACAGAAACAAGGTATTAAAGTTAGACGGTGTTAGAGATGAGATCCAGCAATCCCCCTATTCTATTTTGAAAGTAGGCAATCCCCTCGGATTATATCGTGTCTATATTATTGATGGCATTAATCAAACAGGTGATACGTTTTTGCCAGGATATGATGCAAGAACAGGCGGCTTCAAAATAAAAGACGTCAACAAAGATGGAAAAATAAGCAATGATGATCTGGTAGTGGTAGGCAATGCACAACCAAAATATTTATTTGGGTTCTCAACATCCTTAGCATATCAAAACTTTGATCTTAGTGCATTCGTTCAGGGCGTCCAGGGCAGCAAGCTCTTCAATGCCTTCCGGTTCACTTTTGAAACCCCTTCCGGACAGGTGAACTTGCTTAAAGGAATGGTGAACAGGTGGTCGCCGACTAATCCTAGTAATGACTATGTAAAGGGAGCGCAGGGAACCAATTTGCCGATAGGTGACAAATGGGTAGAAGACAACTCCTATATACGGGTGAAAAATATTACGTTGGGCTACTCCATCCAGCACGTTAAGTTTACCAAGGGATTAAGAGCATATGTAGCTGCCAACAACATTTTCACATTGACTGATTATAAGGGATGGGACCCGGAATCAAATAGCTACGGAAGTTCCAACGCCTTGTTTTACGATAATGGGACCTACCCTGCGGCCAAATCATTTGTTTTAGGAATACAAGTACATTTCTAACCATTAACTTTTATTTTATGAAGAGATATTTTTCTAATTATTGCTTGCCTGTTTTGATCGTCACGTTGGTCGCCCAGTCTTGCGAAAAGAAATTAGAGGAGACTGTTTATTCCTCCGTTATGACAGACAATTTTTACAAGAGTGCACAAGATGCTGAAGCTGCATTAACAGCAACATACGGGTCATTTGGCGATCTGTATGCATTATCCACCAACTTATGCTCCAGTGATTTCCAGGACGATCAGACCTGGGCCAAACCGGTTGTAGGAAGAAATGTTTATCCCTTGTTTAATTATGATCCCGATTACTCGGCACAAAAAGCTTTGGCCGTGAATTAGAAGGGCCCTATGGGATTTGGCGATACGCGTATAAGGGGATTGAACACGCGAACTGGGTAATTGAGAAGGTACCCTTAATCAATATGAATACGGAAAGAAGAGATGTCATCTTAGGCGAAGCACTCTTCCTCCGTTCATTTTTCCATTTCACACTTGCAAGAAATTTTGGAGATATAATTATCCGTACCACTCCAAGCAGGCAGGAATCCGATACGTATATGCCAAAGAGCCCTAAAGCAGACGTTTATAGACAGATTTTTAAAGACCTGGATGAAGCCGTCGCGAAGCTCCCATCTTATGGGCCTTCAACGACTAAAGGACGCCCCGCAAAGAAGCGGCAATAGCGCTTTATGCCAAGGCTGCGCTATATGCCGAAAACTGGGCGTTGGCTAAGGAAAAAGCGCTACAGGTCGTCAATGCAGGGAAATATATGATGTTGAGTAATGTAGTTGACGTTTACGACGTGGAAAAAGAAGATTTCGCCAGGCAGGAAATCATTTTTGCATTCGAAAGCGACAATGGGATAACGTCGAGGTTCACCAATATGATGGGACTATGTGGGCCGGCTAACAGTGCGGGAAAATTTTATGGCAACTCAACTTTTGGTTCCATCTTCGCTTACCAGAAATTTTTTAATTCCTTTGATCCGGTTGATAAAAGAAGGCTCTTGCTGGATACTTTTTTATTAATACGACCGGGAATGTTGTGCATCAAAAGGACATCATCCCGTTTTCCCCGAATGCAGTACTAATTAAAAAGTATATGGACCCTAAATCAATAGGGGACGCTGCCGTATTAACGTTCCGATTTTAAGGCTATCCGATATGTACCTGATAGCGGCGGAAGCTGAAGCACGACTAAATGGACCAACACAAATCGCGCATGACAATATTAATATGGTCCGGGGGAGGGCAGGTATTCCCAATCTTGCAACATCGCTCACAAAGGAGCAGTTTGTCGATGCCGTATTACAGGAAAGAGGTTGGGAGTTTTTGCCGAAGGCGATAGGTGGTATGATCTTACAAGAACAAATACATTTCTTAGTAAAATTCCTTCTGCAACGGATGTGGTTTATCCTGTAAGATCTCCACAGGCTAAACACAGGTATTTCCCTATTCCACTTGATGAGATAAGGGCCAATCCTCAACTGGTTCAGAATCCTGATTGGGATTAACTTTTTCTGCCAACAATTAATTGTCAGCTTGTCAACAGAGCGATGAGCTGATAATTAATCATATTTTCATTTTTATACACTTATCATGAAGACAATTAATCTTTTTGTTGCCAGTCTATTCCTGTTGGCGTTCTTAGGCCAGGATCCAATAGCAGAGGCTTCTCATTCCGATATCAGTCAGGCAAAAAACAGTGTGGAAGAGGCGCATCGTCAAATCTGGCTTCGTTTTATTGATCAATACTCGATATTGATAGATTATGCAGATTTTTCCGGCAATTATCCCCGGCCAACCGCAGAGGAATACAAAACTAATAAGCCAAATGCATTGGCGTGGTGGACGCCTACAGAGAACGGCTCTATGTTTAACGGCCTGTATATGGACGGAATGTGCAGGAGATGGCTTTCAACACGTAACGATAATGACAAAGAGAAAGCGAAAACATTGGCGAAGGGCTTGTTGTTCCTTGCATCTATTGGAGATACACCGGGGTTTATCGGCCGCAGTGTTGCAACGGATGGAAGAACGCCACCAGCCATGGGATCAAATGACCAGTCTTCTCCATGGTTTTATGGTTTATGGCGTTATCTGGAAACAGGTATCCCGGATCAAAAGGAAAGAAGAAAGATCATTAGTAAGATGGTGGAAGTGGCGAATGTCTATTTAACCACCAACTGGAAAATCCCTGCAACTTCATATTCTCCTGCAAAATTCAGGAACTCTTTTGCAAGTTTTGATTGGGAAGGCGCACCAAGAATATTATTTATATCAAAGGCGCTTTACTCCCTTACCAAAGATGAAAAATGGAATACGATTTATTTAAACGCTGCTCGGGAACGTAGCGGATCTGAAAATAAAAGCCGCCTGGATATATGCGGAGCAGGAATGCATTTCGAAAAAATAAAGTTAATCGCTGGACTGGCGTTTCAGGGGTTGTTGATCTGCTGGCATTGTATGAGATGGAAAAGGATTCCGCGATCAGAAAAGTATACGAAGAAGGACTCAATGCAAGCGCCAAAAGTGCTGCTGAGTCAATTTCGCTCTGGAAGCAATTCGACAATAATGATACTAAGATCTTTCTCAGTGATTGGCGTATATTAAATCAATGGTGGAGGCCGCAATTTAGCGAACAGGACGCACTCGACGTGGCAAGGGTTCAACATGATGAGCTGGTGAAGCTATCTCCCAGGAGAGTTCAGGAGTTAAGTCATATGAGAGAACCAATATGGATGTCATGGATTGTAACCATGGCCGTTGATCAATCCATTGTTGAAGCATCGCGTACTGAAATTTTGAACATGCTTCAACACTTTCAATATCAAAAACTTTATTATTCACAGTTTTTCCCGTAGAATCGGTCTGGTTCAGACTGAACAAGAACTAGTGCCAAGTTAACTTTACTTTGACGGGTGGTTTAAGGTTTTTCAAATCAGTATTTGCTCTCCAGTTTGGAAAACCTTAAACTATTAAACTTTAAACGGAAAGCGCCACTTCGCACTTAACATAACACTAGTATGCTTTCACAGATCAGGAGTATATCGAAAAGTAGTTCCTACATAAAATTTTTCCAATGAATAACAACCTTCGGCTTTTCAGCACCACAACTTTGATTTTTGCCTTTTTATTGCAATCGCGATTGGCGGCACAAAGCAAGACCGTTGAAGATGTACTGTGGAACGTTAATAAAGTTCAGTTGAATGGCTATATCGGAAGAAAATTAGACCTGGCTTATCAAAACAGAATCCTTGCGCAAGATGCCAAAAGATTGAGCGATGTTTTCAAAACAAAGAAAGAAACATGGTGCTGGCAATCGGAGTTCTGGGGCAAATGGTTTACATCTGCAGTCCTTGCTTATAAGTATATGCCTGTTGAACAATTAAAATCGCTGCTTGACCATTCTGTCCAATCATTACTTGTGAACCAAACGGCTGATGGATATATAGGAAATTACAGCGAAGAGAAAAGGTTGGAACAATGGGACATTTGGGGAATGAAGTATTCTATGCTTGGATTACTATCATATTTTGAACTTACCGCAGACAAAATGAGTTTGCTGGCCGCATCAAAGCTCGCAGATTACCTCATTAATGAATTGCAAAGAAAGCATGCCTTAATCGTCAAAAAAGGGAATCATCGCGGTATGGCGGCCTCTTCTGTTCTGGAGCCGACCATTTTGTTATATAACATTACTAAAAATATAAAGTACCTGGAATTCGCCGGAGAGATGGTAAAACAATGGGAAACCGAAGAAGGTCCGCAACTTATTTCAAAGTCATCAATTCCTGTCGCGCAAAGATTTCCAAAACCGGAAAGCTGGTTTGGATGGGAACAAGGACAGAAGGCCTATGAAATGATGTCGTGTTACGAAGGGCTATTGGAACTGTATCGTGTCACCGGGAACGAAAAGTATAAAAGGGCTGTTGAAAATACATGGCAAAGTATAATGAACTCCGAGATTAATATTGCCGGATCAGGGTCCAGCATCGAATGCTGGTTTGGCGGTAAAAACTTGCAGGCCTTTCCGGCAAAGCATTACCAGGAAACCTGTGTTACTGCGACTTGGATTAAATTGAGTATCCAATTGCTGCGGCTTACTGGCGAAGCGAAATATGCAGATGCAATAGAGATTAGTTTTTACAATGCATTATTGGGATCAATGACTGAAGATGGTTCAAAATGGTCAAAGTATACACCGCTTGAGGGCCACAGGCTCGAAGGCGAAGATCAATGCGGTATGGGAATTAATTGTTGTATCGCTAGCGGGCCACGCGGCTTGTTTTCAATACCTTTCATTGCGGTAATGAGTAAGCAGGCTGGTCTAAATGTAAATCTGTATATCGATGGAGCATTTCAATTAAAAAGCCCTGGTGGACAAGATTTGAATGTTTTGATTCGTACCGAATACCCTGCTGTGGGAGACGTCTTGATTCAGCCGGGAGTTTCAAAACCTGAGACTTTTGAAATTTCCCTGCGTGTGCCCGAATGGAGCTTAAGAAGCCTTGTAGTTGTCAACAACGATACTATCCAAAACATTGGCCCGGGAAGATTTATATCATTAAAAAGAAACTGGAAAGCGACTGATAGAATTAAATTAATGTTCGATATGCGGGGACGAATTTATAGAACTGGACAATTGCCTGAATACATGGCGATAATGAGCGGGCCCGTTGTTTTAGCAACGGATAAACGATTGCATGAGTCGGACCTAAGTAGTATCATAAGACCGGTGACAGATTCAGAAGGATATATTGAACTTCGTAAAGTAAAATCTAAGGTTCCTCATATTTGGATTGAATATTTTGCAGAGTTTGCCATGGAGACTACGAAAGCCAACCTTGATACCACAAAACATATCGCATTATGTGATTATGCTTCCGCTGGAAAGACATATAATGACAGTTCTTCATTTAGGGTGTGGTTTGAGCAATTTGTTAACGCCAAAGAATAGGAGCAATGGTTATAGGGTTTCCACATCCGTTTTAAACAAGAAGAACTGAACATCACCTGTCAACTCGAAAATTATGCCGGAGAGATTTCAGGCAATCGCTGACCCGAACAGCAGCTCATCAGAAAATTCAATACCCCTTACCCGGTTACTGATATGGCTGTGGCTGATACCCGTTTTTGGGCAGCGATAGCAATACTTGGATAAGTGCTGATCCTCCTGCCTTGCATACTGTACTGCGATACCTGTTTGTTGTTAACCAATCTCGATTTTAATATGGCCCTTTTTTTGCTTCTTTATCAATAATGTCGAAAAAAGGAAGCGGTGAGCCTGTTTAACTTTATCAACCAGATTTATGAAAGAACATCCTTTATCATCACCACCAATAAAAACGGGCTGAGTGGGCGCAAATGCTCGGAGATGAAGTACTGGCAACGGCATGACTGGACCGCTTACTGTTCCAATGTGAAGTGATTAACCTGTCTGGTAAAAGCTACCGGCTGGAAAACAGGAAAACAATTTTTGAAGACTAAATCAATGCTCTTATTTTTGACACCGCTCTGCACTCTTGTTGCCATTTTCTATGTACTGATTGTTGCCAAAAGTTCTGCACTTCTAATTGCCAAAAACTTTGCATTGTTGCTTACCTACTACACGCGGAAGGTGAATGGCATTTAGCTGGAGATAGCGGGTCAAAATTATCAAGGTCAGTCGGAGCAAGAGGTTTTAATTGCTGCTTACGGTCTGCGGCTTTGCGTTGTGGGGATTTTTAGCACTACTGTTCATACGAAGCACAAATGCTGAACCTTGCACAAATGCTTCTTTAAAGCATGTCAGTCCCCATAACGCAAAACCGCTGTTAGCGGTTCGTTGTTTTGTTGCTTAGTTTAAAACTGTTCATTTATCTGTCTTTTGTTTGTGAATGTGCCGTTTGTTACAATGTTACCACACATTTTTATTTTTCAACAAGTTGTTTAATCTTTAAGAGAACTTCCTCCAAAATTCATCTGAGCGATTTTTTTGTTTTTCAGTCGGGATATTGTCCTCGCTAATGATTAAGAAAGTGGCTCCGTTCTTTTCAGTTATATCAAAAGTCCAAGTTCGATAATTTTCTGGCGTATCAGGAAGTCCATCGAAATGGCTCCAATGAGAATATTGAAGTTGAGTATTTGGTTCAACATTAAAAAGTATCCCTTTTTCCTCATATTTTTTTCCGTTGTATTCTCCTTTGAATAGGATTGGACTTCCCTCTTTCCAATTTGTCACGATTTCAGCTCCGAAGAAATATTTTTAGCTATTTCAGGTCTAATCAAAGCTTCCCATATTCTTGTTGGTGCAGCGTTTATGTCGATTGAAGATTCAGATATTAATTCTTTATTCATTTTATTTATGATTTGTCTTTTGGTTTCCTGTCCGTAACAAAGTTGTCCGAAGAGAATGGGTAAAATTATGCTCAATGTCGTTACTTTCAACTTGTGCAGAGTGTCGGTTTGCAATTACCGCTAACGAGCAGGGCTTTCTGCAGGTTGGGATTATTGTTGTGTTTGCCTGGGCTGCTGATAATTATTTTATTTGGTAGAAGTTAAGTACTAAAGTTCATTATTTAACGTCAAGCCGGAACTGAAGCTGGAATTTTCAATTTGCTGATGTTACGATGTCAAGCCCAACTTGCATAAAACCCAATGTTGTGCATTCGTTTTTTACATATTATGGTTTATGTAAATTATAATTTTTAGCTCCAGTGAAATTAAATACAGGTCAGTTCCGTGGGACTGTCTAACTGCATAATATGAACCTTTGTCTTTTGCAACTTGTCTTACTATGATTTGCTTTTCTTTAATTTCCTTCTGTAAACTTTGCGACTAATTTCCATATATCGGTGTAACGAAGTCTAAAAGTACTGTGTCTAATATTGGTGTTTCTTTCCATTTTGTTGTCTCAAATATTTCACTTGGAAACTTTTCAAAAAAATCTTTGTCTGGATTAATGAAATATTTTGCTGCTTCGTCATTTAGGTTATAGATTTCAAATGTAAGGCCTTCTCCTCTTATCCCAATTTCGTCATATCTATAATCATTCCACGACCAAAATTGTTTTCCCGTTAAATCTTTTGTTTTATTTCTGAAGTCCCAATCTGCTGACAATGGAATTATTCTTAATACCCAGCAAATTACCAAAGTTAGCAGTCCAAAGAGTACAGAGTTTAATACTGCTACTTTTGTTTCTCTTTTGTCTATAAAACTTAAAAATCTTTATCAACCAAAATATAAGTCCTACTGTGACTAATATAAGTAAGAGAAATAGTAAAATGTAAAATCCCATTTGAAAATTATGATGTGTCTGTAAAATGACGTACAACACATAGAAAAGTATCCCCAAGGCTCCCTGACAAAGTCCCGCTATGGATGCAGACTGCGGGGCTTTGCGGTATACTTTTGAGTTGGCCGACTTCGCCGTAAGTTTGCTAGTAGGCAGAAAGTATCGGCTCTAGTGCTTCTATTTACGGTTTTATAATATTGTTTTGTTTTTCTAACCTCTTCTGTGGGCGGTTTTCAGCCGGCCAGGTGAAGATTAGGGTTATAAAATAAGGATTTTCATCCTTTATTTGACATTTTGGCCCCTGTTTTTCCTGTCCGGGCATAGCAATACCTTACGTACGTCTACCAACGTTATCTGTACTTATGTTTGTCAAACCCGTCAATCCACCAGTTTTTTTAGCTATCATCCACCTGCTTCCGGGGACTGTATATCCATACCAACCGAAGGGTTGGGCTATTGCAGCAAGGACAGTGGTGGATGTTTATCCCATATTGTTCCACCATGCGCAGTTGCACCAGTATTTTGACCAGCCTGGCGGAATAGGGAATATTGATCTTTTCTCTGCTGAACCGCTGTTATTGGCGGGGCAAAGGACACGCTAGTTAGGGCGTTTTTTTATAACCTGTTGCAAAAATAAATTTCCACCCACTGGGTACGATATGGGTAAATCGGTCCTGGCAGATGTAGCAGCTTTGTGATATCAAAATTGATGTATATGACAACAACTATCAACTTACTTGTAACCAACTTTAGCGCGATGATGCCGATGCTGGCAGGCATCGGCGGCCTGCTGGCCTGGTTGCTGCCTACACATTGCCTGCACTCTTTAGTAAATCTGCTGCCTTTACAGAGAGCGTTCAGGCCATGTGCAGGCGATGTGCAGGCCATGGACACCCTTTATCGGGAACGCCCGGACCATTACGGGTTTTCCGGTAAGCCCGGCTTCAGGTCTTTTTATAAAGATTTTCTCAGTTGGACCAGCCAAGCATTTTTATCACCATCAAAACAAATCGAAATGGCAACATCAACCGGAGTAAGCTCCGACAAGATCATGAACGATCGGGCCTATGAACGTACACGGGAGGCAACATCAGTATAGCTAAGAGGGCGCAAAAGCCTGGTGTTATGGGCCCGGACTTGCCTTAGCATGGTCCACGTATTGCCTGCCAATAGCCTTAGTAAAATAGGGTGTTTAGGCAATACCCAGGCAATATAGAGGCAATGCTTAGGCAATACCTTGCCAATCCGCAGGCAATACCCCGGCGGATTGACACGTATTACAGGGCGGATACACTACTACCAAAAAAATGAACCCTTCAGATCGTTGGATTTGTAAACCCCTAAGGAACCCCATGGCTGAACCATTTACTTGAACGCTTAGATTTGTCGTTTTCTTAAAAACATACATTTATGGAGCCAAAGAATGAAGGCAAAGGGAAACGACGCAGTAAGCAGCAAATGCTTAATCTGTTAAGAGCGTTTAATAACAGCCAGGGTATTACGGTAAAATCTTTTGTAAGCAACACCAGGTCAGCGAAGGGACCTGTTACAGTGCCCGCAAGCGCAATAGTTCATCAACCCAACAACCAACCGGTTTTATTGCCTTGCCGGTACCTGTATCTACAGAAACCCAGGCAATACTGTTTGCTGAAGTAGGCAAGATCCGGTTATATCAGCAAGTGCCGGCCGATTATCTTAAAGCGCTGGCCCGATGGCTTCAGAAGCTTAGTGTGGGTTATGTTTTCGCTGACTAGTTACCTGCCCCCAAACTTTAAATTTTTGCCGTTATTGCTTGTTTTAATAGCGGCCAAAAATGATTTAATTTTGTTTATATTGGCCGCGATTACCTGCCTTTATCAGCGGCCAAAAATGCCTTTTATTTGATTTTGGCCGGGAATATAAATTCCATGCAACAATTAATTGGTAGAACAGTAGAGAAACAATTGCTGGATGAAGCGATGCAGTCAGGAGCACCTGAGTTGATCGCATTATTTGGACGCCGCCGTGTAGGTAAAACATTTTTGATTCGTCAATACCTTGCCCAATCGATTGTCTTTGAGTTCATGGGGAGCCGAGATGCCAAGTTAGGGGCACAGTTGTCGAATTTCGCCAAAGCACTCGGGAAGGCGGCGGGCAATCCCAAATGGTACAAGACGCCGGATAACTGGTCAGATGCTTTTGACCTGCTCAACCATTACCTGGCTCCCAAACCTCAGGCAGGCAGATGTGTTGTATTCCTGGACGAGTTTCCCTGGCTTTGTACCCACAGGTCTGGTTTTCTGCCTGCCTTCGATCACTGGTGGAACAGTTGGGGGAATCAGCAAGCGAATCTCGTCGTCGTTATCTGTGGTTCGGCAGCGTCTTGGATGATCCAGCATATTGTCAATAACAAAGGAGGGCTGCATAACCGGATCACGCGGCGCATCAGGCTTTTACCTTTTACGCTTGCCGAAACCGAAACCTTTCTGCATGTACGGTATATCAACATGGACCGGTACCAGATCCTGCAGTTGTACATGGCTATGGGTGGTATACCCCATTACCTCCATGAAGTTAAAAAGGAGAAAGCGCCACGCAGACGATCGACCGGACCTGTTTTGAGAAGGATGGTTTGCTGGCTGGCGAATTCACCAATCTTTATCATTCTTTATTCGATGATGCTACCCGACACCTGGCCGTTGTTCGTGCCCTGGCTGCCAATCATTCAGGATTGACTCGAAAAGAGATCATTCGAGAGGCAGGTTTCAGTTCCGGTGGTAGATTAAATATACTCCTTGCCGAATTGATAGAGTCTGGGTTTATTACACCCTGGCCATCCTATGGCAATAAGTCCAAAGATATCATTTATAAATTGGCAGATGAATTCACGCATTTCTACTTTAAGTTTATGGAACATAACAGAGCATACGGGGATGGGGTCTGGCAAAGTTTTACTACAGGGCAGTCTTGGAAAAGTTGGAGTGGCGTGGCTTTTGGGCGTGTTTGCCTGAAACATATTCAGCCCATCAAAAAAGCATTGGGCATCGCCAGCACCTATACTGAAGTAACGGCCTGGCGTCATTTTCCGGCTACCGGCAAAGGCGCCCAGATCGATCTTCTGATCGACCGGAATGATCATGTCATCAACCTCTGTGAGATGAAATATTCTGCGTCCGAATTCACTATTGATAAAAGCTATGCGGACGATTTGGACAATAAAAAAACTGCTTTTCAAAACCATACAAAAGCAAAAAGTCCATTTACCTCACCCTTGTGACAACTTTTGGCGTCAAAGACAATGATTACGCGAAACGACTGGTGCAAAACTCTATTACCATGGATGCCTTGTTTGTAGGATAAAATTGAACCCGGACATCGATAATAGCTAAACAATTATACCTCGTCCGAAGAATAGGAACTGACAACTTATAGTACAGGAATTGCATGTCTAAGGTTTTGAATTTCAGATTTGTTATTTAAAAACCAGTTCGACATTTGTCCTGTCCACCCGGCTTTTATCGATTTTGTTCGATTGCGGGCGAATATGATCAATTGTTGTCGATTTCATTCATTATATTGAGCATGTATGGGGAAATAGTTCATATGAATGACCTGTTCCTTTTTTCTCACATGATATTTTTAAAAAGGGATATGGAGTATTAAACATAATATAAGCAATGAATAGTAAGGAAAAATTAAAAATCGGATCAACTATACTAACAGTGGGTTACACAGGCCTATCATCGATATCTTTTATAATTGCTAAAGATGCAGATTTGGATACGGCAACAGGCAGACATCTTTTAGCCGGGGCATTGGCTAATATTGCATTTTCATTCGTGCAAATAATGATTACAAATTTCGCTTTAAGAAAAGGCGAAAAGTGGGCGTGGTGGTCGAACTTAATTCCTGCTTTTGGTTATGGAGTAACAATGCTGATTATTGACGCTACTCATGTTCAACCGACAAATTTATTTGCTACATTAATGCCGCAAGTTGGAGGACTAATTGTTTTGGGTATAGGCCTTATTATTTCTTGGATGGGACTATTCAAAAATAGATAAATTCTTAGGTATTCAGGTAATGACACGATTTGACATAAAAGTAAAGCAGTTCATAACATAGGTGACTGAAAACATTCAAATGGGGCAAACCGTATTACCCTAGGATCCCTATATCTTTATTATTGGCCTTCAATTGCTCTGCAACAGGAAGGCTGGAATAGAATCCGGTTATTTTGTTTGAAGGAACAAATACAAAAGGTTCATGTATCATTGTCGAACGGTTTTATGAGTAGCTTGGAGTACCGGTCGAATAATAAACCGAAAGCCTGCGCCTGATCTTACCAAAGAAACGCGGTAAGGGCCAGCCCAATCGTAATATGATTGACTTTTACCCTTTCCTGCTCACTTGGTTATTGTTGACAGGCATTAGCCTCCAGGTATTCAATAACTGTGCAGCCCAGTCAGTTCCTGCCGATACGGGCTTTACCGCCTTCTCCGACTTGCACATCCATACTTCCCTGAAAAAATATTACCACTATGTGGAGGCTCCCGACAGTATTCTGTTACATGTGAATGATCCCGTTTTCCTGCGTAACAAAAATGGTCGTATGGGTTGGCTATCCTACGATAAAAAGCCCAAAGCGCGACACAAAGGCGATGAATCCAATATGGTCAATTACGATCAGGCCAACTACAGTAACCTCGCCGGTCTTGCCGGTTCTGTACTTTGCCTGTCAATTACACCGCCCGAAAAAGTATTTGTGGTAACGGGGACGGACCGCTGGCTCAACAAAAACCTCGTTACGCATATTTCATTGAAACGGCAGGAAGCGATTGCCGAAGCACACAACCCCCTTCAAAGAATTTATGGGAGCATACCAGTTTGTGACGCACCAGGATTCGGTGATGAACAATACCAAAATACTCCTGGCAAAAAACAATGCCGATCTCCGCCGTATCATACAGGAAGGCGGCATTGGCCTTGTCATGACGATCGAAGGAGGACATGCCTTACTCGGCCCTGCAGGCGCGGGCGACGAAAAAAGCGTGCGCCGGAAAGATTGCGACAGCGCCTGCCAGGTGGAAGTGCTCAACAACATCCGGCAACTACACCAACTACCCCACAAGTTCGCCAGGGAACAGATTTTGATGGCTTTATACATCCCATCGCATTGTGTCCTACAGCCAATGACATTCCTCTTTTCCACAAATAAATGGTGGCATTCACCAAAGCCTTTGTGGAAGTTCACAATCAGCACAGGTTGATATATAGTCCTACAGCAGAGGCAGCCATGCGGAAATTTTTCTATACCAATGGACAGCAATTTATTTTTAAATACTTCCAGGATTAAAGAAATGATATGAGGAAAAACTGAACTGCATACTGTTATTTTTGGCTGCCTGTTGCTAACGGCTAGCTGCCTGGCTCAACAGCCAACTACGTCAGCCTATTACTTTATACGACCTGTATACGCATTTGCAGGCAATCCTGCCAAGTTGAGTGAGAACACGGCAACATTGCTTTACTTACACCAAAGGCGTTTACGGCTCGTATGGCCGTGGCTGGGCCATACAGGCGGGGGTAGGCAAGATGATTAACTCTAATATAGGCTTTGAACTGGCAGGAGAATATTTCGACGGGAATAAACTGAAGGAAACCTACACGGCGGATGCTTTTAATGTGGAAGGCAGTTCTAGTAAATGCAACACTGGTAAAGCCGCTTCTTGTATTGAGAAACAGCGGCGACATCCTCTCGATATACTCCAAACTTGGCCTGGCCATTTCAGTATGGAGCCGAAGGCACCTGGAAACCAACCTGATCCTGAATGCAGGCAGCCAGGATCAGGTATTGGAGCTGAAAGAACGTCATAAAATAAAAGGCAAGGTTGGCTTTGCCGCTGCCTTTGGCCTCTCGTTCAGAATAAAAGAGGCCCTTGCCATCATTACCGAACTCAATGGCCAGATGATATCCCTTCCGGTGTCTTCGGGCCGCTACACAAAATACAGGCTCAACGGGCGTGATCAATTGCCCGCGATGACCACGAGTGAAAGATCGTGGACCTATGCGCGGTCCATTTCCACTGCTGCAGGTAATCCCGATCGCCCCTCCACAAGGTTATACGAACCGGCTAACTTCTCCTATATCGGGCTTTCGGTAGGCATTGTTCAGAACTTTTAATTGGAGGCAGCTACTCGATAATTCAAGCTATTAAAAATTGACCCAGTGTTCGTCAAGTGTGCTGCAACTCAGCACGTGAACCGATCTTTCACTGGGTATATCCCTGAATTCCGGAAGTACAGAAGGGTTTGGAGGATTAGCGTTGGGTTTTCAATTCTTGCTTAACCTATTTAATAGGGGTTGAGCCTAAGTCCATGTAATTACATGTATGGCGATACTGTTATGAATAAAAATTATTAATATTGAATAAACATAACACATGAGGAAATTGGTCTATTCATGTTTGGCTGCAGGGGTTTTGGGTGCTTGCAACAATTCCAATCCTACCACCGGTAATACTTTTGTTGATGTAAGTGGAATCGACACTTCGATTAAACCTGGCGACAATTTCTTTCGCTATGTGAATGGGAAATGGTTCGACACGGTGAAGATTGCGGATGACCAAAGAGGGGTGGGGTCTTATTCCTTCCTGAATATTCCACAAAAACAACTGCTGCAGCATATCCTGGATAGTGTTTCTAAATCGCAGTCCACGGCTGGGAGCATTGAACAGCAGGTAGGGGATTTCTACGCTTCGGGCATGGATACGGCTACCATCAACCAACGCGGATATGAACCCATTCAGCCCATTCTTGCACGTATTGATGCTATCAGGGATGTTCCCTCATTGATGGATTTTGTAGCAGCCGAACTGAAAACAGGCAATTCGTCCATCATCAATTTTTACATTTATTCTGACCAAAAAACAGTGGCATCAATATAGCGCATGTTGTTCAGACCGGCATCGGCTTGCCTGACCGCGATTACTATTTTAAGACTGATTCCTCTACCCTCAACATACAGGAAGTCTATAAAAATACATTGCCACCCTGTTTCAACTGGCGGGCAGCGATTTGACCAGTGCCTCGAAACAGGCAGGTATTGTGTATGATATGGAAAAGCAAATAGCCACCTCGCATAAAACGAATGTGGAACTCAGGGATATCAATGCCAATTACAATAAAGTCCCGGTAGCCTCAATCAACAAGTCGCAACCTAATATCGGATGGGAAGCATTGCTTACACAGTTGGATGCAAAGACTGATTCCCTTGATATGAGTCAGCTCCCGTATTATGTCAAGCTAAATGCACTATTGAAATCCGTTTCTATAGAGGATTGGAAGGTGTATTTAAAAGCAACGACCCTGAAAAGTTATGCCGATGACCTGAGCAAGCCATTCATAGATGCATCATTTGGATTTACTAAAGTATTGTCTGGTCAGGCCACACAGAAAAAGCGCAGCCAGATACTGACCGAGAAAGTGGATGGCCTGCTGGGGCAGGCGTTGGCGCAGATCTATGTGAAGCGGTATTTCAATGAAGATGCCAAAAAACGGGTGCTCGACCTGGTCAATAATTTGCAAAAAGCATTTGAAAACAGGATCAACCAACTGGATTGGATGAGTGATAGTACTAAACAAAAGGCGAAAGAAAAATTGTATGCGATCACCAAAAAGATAGGGTACCCGGATAAATGGCGTAGTTACGATAAAGTACAGATCAACAGGGGTAAATACTTTGAAAATCTACTTTCGCTCAATCAAAACGAGTATCAATTTCAATTGGCAAAGTTGAACAAGCCGGTTGACAGAAGCGAATGGGCCACTACACCGCCTACAGTTACGGCCTACTACAACCCTTCTTTTAATGAAATTGTCTTCCCGGCCGGTATTTTACAATTTCCCTATTTTGATTTTGCGGCAGATGACGCCCTTAATTATGGAGGGATCGGTATGGTGATCGGGCATGAGCTCACGCATGCTTTTGATGACCAGGGTGCCCAGTTTGATAAGGAGGGTAATGTAAAGAATTGGTGGACGAAAGAAGATTACGAGCGATTCAAGGCAAAAACAAAAGGGGTTATTGATCTCTACAGTTCCTTTACTGTTTTAGATACTGTTCATATCAATGGGGCGCTGACGGTGGGCGAAAATACAGCCGATAATGGGGGATTGCCATAGCTTATGATGCTTTTAAGATGACCCCCAAGGAAAGGATTCCGTTAAGATCGATGGTTTTACACCCGATCAACGGTTCTATCTATCCATTGGCAGGATATGGCGGGTGAAAACCAGGGATGCATTTTTACGCAACTATGTAAATACTGATCCGCATTCACCAGCTATGTGGCGGGTAAATGGCCCTCTGATGAGCGCTACGCCTTTTTATAAAGCATTTAATGTACAGCCCGGGAATAAAAACTACAAAGCAGAAAACGAAAGAATAAAGATCTGGTAGCTGTTTATAGCATTACCAAATTGAACAAGGCGGCAGCAATGCTGCCTTGTTCGTTTTTGTCAACACACTTCTTGATCGCATAAATCCGGTAATTCACTTTGCCAGCAGCAGGAAAACGAAAGCGGTTAATTTTTCCGTTCAACGGTGGCTTGGTAAAAGCGAGAACTCTCAAGCCCGGGGATTTGTTGTTATGCCGTGTCATGAATTCTTTATAAGGTAGCCATATCGATCACAAACCTGTAACGGACATCGCCTTTCAGCATCCGGTCGTAGGCGTTCTGAATATCTTTCATATCGATCATTTCAATATCGGAAACAATATTATTGGCTGCGCAGTAATCGAGCATTTCCTGGGTTTCTTTGATGCCCCCGATACCGGAACCAGCCAGGCTTTTTCTTCCATCGAGCAAGCTTAATGCAGCAATTTCGGCTGGTTTGGAAGGTATACCTACACAAATATGGGTGCCATTGGTTTTAAGCATGGACAGGTACAGGTTGATATCGTGCTCGGCTGAAACGGTATCGAGAATAAAATCGAAGCTACCCCGGGCTGCTTTTACCTGGGCAGGATCGGTAGTGACCACAAAATGGTGGGCGCCGAGTTTCTTTGCATCCTGTTCTTTTTTAGGAGAAGTGCTTAATACGGTCACTTCTGCGCCGAATGCAACACCAAACTTTACACCCATGTGACCAAGGCCACCCAGGCCCAATACAGCCAGTTTGTGACCCTTGCCTACTTTCCAATGGCGGAGTGGTGAATAGGTAGTAATGCCAGCGCACAGCAAGGGGGCCACGGCTGCCAGGTTTAACTTATCAGAGATCTGCAATACAAATTCCTCGCGTACAACAATGGTATTGGAATAACCGCCATAGGTAGGTGTTTTACCATCCCGCTCCAAACCGTTATAGGTTTGGGAATTTCCTTCAAGGCAGTATTGTTCCAGGTCCTGCTTACAGTTTTCGCAAACCTGGCAGGAATCTACCATACAGCCGGTACCTGCCAGATCGCCAATTTTGAATTTCTTTACCTGATCACCCACTTTTACTACGCGGCCTACGATCTCATGTCCCGGAACCATGGGGAAAATGCCGGGAAACCAGTCGTTTTTGATCTGGTGAAGATCGGAATGGCATACGCCACAAAATAGTATCTCAAATTGCACATCATGGGGGCCTACTTCGCGGCGCTCAAAATTCCAGGGAGCCAGGTCTGTTGTAGGACTTTGGGCTGCGTATCCTTTAGCGGCTATCATAGTTTCAAATTTTTGTGTATGAATTAGTGTCAAAGGTAGGCTGGAAGGTAGATATTAAAGTTGTCTAATTCAAACAAATGGTTATGAAATTCAAACAGGGAGACGTAGGCCGGCAGGTTGCGAAGTAGTTTAAAAGAAGGGTAGGAGAAGTGATAGTAAGCAACATTTATACAACTGATTGTACCTTTCTACAAGCTTATTCCTTTCTGAAAATTATAAATCTTTTTATATGACGTGGAGTGCGCCAAAACCATTCTTTAAGTTAGTAGGTCTTTTTGCGGGCTGCCTGCTGTTTAGCCAGCTATTGTTAGCCCACAATGGTAAAGTGGCTTATGCGTATCTACTTCGGACCATTAAGGTGGATGGGGATCTTTCGGATTGGCCTTCTACGGCCGTCAAATACGCCATGCAAAGGCTGTCGGAGAAAAGCCCTGTGAATGCAGGTGACTTCAGCGGCTTCTTCCAGGTGGGCTACCGGGCAGTGAACCGTAGCCTGTATCTTGCTTTTACGGTAACGGATGATGAATTCCTGGAAGACACTTCTCAAAATGCACGTTGGAATACGCAGGATGGCCTGGAATTGAGCATTGATGCCCGGCACTTACCTGGCCGTTCGGGGTAGCTTCTTTTATGTATAGTAAAAAGCTAGGTAATACTAATAACTCGTATTATGATCCCTTTGCCAAAAATGCCAACTGGAATATTATGGAGGTAGCGATGGTGCGGAAGGGAAATACACGATATTATGAATGGCGCATTAGCCCGGATGATCAGTTTGCCCTTGGGAAGTCAATTGGTATTTCTTATTCCTGGTAAAGGGGTATTACATCAATTTACCCTGGCAGACAGTGGCCGGATCGATCAATTTATAAAAACTTACCAGCAATACTACAAGATTCCCGGTGCTTCCCTTGCGCTGATTAAAGATGGACGTGTGGTGTACCATAAGGTATACGGTGTTAAAAACGCCTTTACGGGTGAGGCAGTGGACAGTCTCACGCTTTTTGAAGCAGCATCGGTAACCAAACCGGTATTTGCCTTTGCTGTTCTAAGGCTGGCAGAGCGGGGTCTTATCGACCTCGACAAACCGTTGTATCTCTATCTCCCCTATAAGGATATAGAAGACGATGAGCGTTATAAACTGATGACAGTAAGGCATGTATTAACGCATCGAACGGGTTTTCCCAATTGGCGGGATGGTAAACTAACGCTGTTGTTTACGCCCGGGGAAAAGTATAATTATTCAGGCGAAGGATTTGAGTACCTGAATATTTGTTGGTAATAGCTCCAATGGGGGTAGCAAATTCTTGTGTATAGAACAGGGCGATCAGGTCTTCCTGGGGATCAACCCAATAGTAAGTAGCAACAGCTCCTTCCCAGCTAAAGCTACCTTGGTGTAAGGGCTGCAGGTAATCGTTGCGTTCGGTTTCGAGGGCAAAACCCAGGCCGAATTGAAAATCCGCTGGCATGGGTGGCCAGGGAGTGGTTCCCACGGTATTGCCTAATTGATTGGTCAGCATCATGGCTACTGTAGTGGGACTGATGATTTGTTTTTCTTTATACTTTCCCTTGAGTAATATCATCTGCAAAAATTTAGCATAATCGGCTGTGGTGGAGCTTAAGCCACCGCCACCGGAAAGATAGGTGTGGGCAATGGCCGGATAATTGCCGGGGCCACATACTACTTCAGGCTTCCTGTTCATTCGGTTTAATAATATATAACTGCAGGCGCAGCTGGCATCGGGCAAGGAGTACAGCGACCTGGGTGATTGGATAATAAAGCTGGAGTATATTTTTCAAAATGGCCATCATTTGCGTGGCCAGGTTCTTCTTCACGCCAGCGATCAGCCGTTGGTGAGGGCGATATGCGAGGCCATCCTGCAAGGGATGCGAGCGCAGCAGGTGTTGCAAAAGGAGCTGATACAACAACTGATCAACACGCTCATAACAGTAGTGGCGGGTAATGTGGCCATGCACAACCAGCAGCAGGCAGAAGGTCAGCCACAGGCAAGGCGGGATATCTTGCTCTACATCCACCAGCATATATACGAACCGGAAAAGCTCAAAGCGGAAAGTATTGCCGCGCATTTCAATATCTCTCTTAATTACATCAGTGAATATTTAAAAAAGCATACTCAGGATGGGATGCAACAGTATATCATCAACTATAAATTGTCACTGATCGAGATCCGCCTGCGCCAAAGTGATCTGCGGTTGAATGAAATTGCTGCTGAATTTGGGTTTACCGATGAAAGCCATTTCACCAAAACCTTCAAAAAGCACAGGGGAATCAACCCCCGGCTTTCCGTAAAAATTGGAAAAAGAAATGACGGAGCATTGACCAGGTTGAGCAAGGTTATGAAATCAGGGAATTAATTGTTATTTTACCGGGACAATTATTGATGAATGACCCTATTGCTCCAATATGCTTTGACCCGAAAGAGATTATTTCAAATGATCCTTTTAACTGCTTTAATCCTGTTACTTATGGCCTGTAATGGGGATAATAGTCCACCGGCTGAGGAAGTAAAAGGGAACTGATGGAAAATACGGCGGGATAATGCTACAGCTATGCTGCAAGATATCTGTTGATAAATGGCACCTTGTGGTGGTCGAAATGTTTAAACAAAGCAGTAGGCATGCTTTTTATCGGTAAATTTAAATACCGATAACTGATCTCATGCTGCGAAGTTGTTGGGTATAGGCACACCATTAAACAAGGGAGTTTATGCGATCAATGCAAGTTCAAAAAATATGGATGGCGCTAACGGGGTTCTTTCTTTGCGTATTCCTCATCATCCATTTGCTAGGTAACCTGCAATTACTATTGCCCGTGGAAAAGGCCAGCGTGGCTTTTAACTGGTATTCGCATTTCTTGTCGGAAAATATACTGATCAAGCTCATCGAAGTGGTATTGCTGGTAAGTATACTGGGGCATTTGTTTTTCGCGCTGGCGCTTACGATGCACAGCCGGAAAGCCAACGGTCGTAAATATGTGTATGACCGGCGTGGTGTATCGAGTAAATGGTATAGCCGGAATATGGGATTGCTCGGTACGATCATTTTGTTATTCCTCATCATTCACTTAAAGGATTTTTGGTACAAATACAAGTTTACTACGCTGCCGCTTGATGAAAAGGGGCATAAAGACCTGTATTCAATTGTGGTGGCTGCTTATCAGGAATGGTGGTATGTGTTGCTTTACGTGGTAGGTATAGTGGCAGTAGGTTTTCATTTGCTGCACGGTTTTTTTAGTGCTGCCCGCACGCTTGGCTTGTATCATCCTGGTTATGTGCGGCTGGTTCGTGTGGTAGGATGGGTTTATACGGGCATCATGACGGTGGGGTTCATGGTGATACCCATTTACATTCATTTAATAAATGCTTAATTATGGACGCCCATATACCTGAGGGGCCGCTTGCCGAAAAATGGAGCCGCTTCAAATCGAAGGCCAGGTTGGTAAACCCTGCCAACCGGAAGAAGATGACGGTCTTGGTGGTGGGTACTGGATTGGCCGGGGCGTCGTGTGCCAGTTCATTGGCCGAGCAGGGTTATCATGTACAATGCTTCTGCTTTCAGGACACACCGCGCAGGGCGCACTCGGTAGCGGCACAGGGCGGGGTGAATGCCTGTAAGAATTATAAGAATGATGGTGACAATGTTTACCGGATGTTTTATGATACGATCAAAGGTGGGGATTTCCGGTCGCGGGAAGCCAATGTATACCGGCTGGCCGAATGTTCGGCTGACCTGATCGACCAGGCGGTAGCGCAAGGAGTGCCTTTGCCCGGGAATATGGGGGCTACCTCAATAACCGGTCATTTGGCGGGGTGCAGGTATCACGTACTTTTTATGCGCGGGGGCAAACGGGTCAGCAGTTATTGTTAGGAGCTTACCAGGCGTTGATGCGGCAAGCGCAGGCAGGAAAAGTTTCGTTACATACACGTCATGAAATGCTGGACCTGGTGGTGATTGATGGTAAGGCAAAGGGGATTATTGTGCGGGACCTGGAAACAGGTGATTTGGAAAGGTATGCAGGGGATGCAGTGGTACTGGCCACCGGTGGCTATGGTAAAATATTCTATTTATCTACTTTGGCTATGGGTTGCAATGCTTCGGCCATTTGGCGGGCGCATAAGAAGGAGCGTATATAGCCGGGGTGAGTTGGGTGCAGGTACATCCCACTTCGTTGCCGCAATCGGGGACCATCAATCAAAGCTTACGCTGATGTCGGAATCATTGCGCAACGACGGGCGCATCTGGGTTTCTTCAAAGGTGGGCGATGAACGTGCGCCGAATGATATTCCAGAAAACGAAAGGGATTACTATTTGGAGCGTCGTTATCCATCATTTGGTAACCTGGCGCCCAGGGATATTGCTTCGCGGGCGGCTAAAGAAAGGATTGATGCGGGACATGGCATGGGACCTATGAAAATGCGGTCTGTCTCGACTTCTCCAAAGCGATCCAGGAACAGGGAAAGTCAAAAATAGAGGAGAAGTATGGTAATCTTTTCCGCATGTATGAAAAGATCACAGGTATTAATGCTTACGGGCAACCGATGTTGATATCACCTGCTGCCCATTTTACGATGGGGGGACTTTGGGTTGATTATTCGTTGATGAGTACGGTACCGGGCTTATTTGTGTTGGGGGAAGCGAATTTTGCTGATCATGGCGCCAACCGGCTTGGAGCCAACTCACTGTTACAGGCATGTGTGGATGGGTATTTTGTAGCGCCTTATACGATCCCTGATTACCTGGCCGGAGAATTGAAGGCCCCCAGGTATCTACAGATCATCCTGCCTTTTTAGCATCGGAAGAAGGGATCAAAGAGCAACTGGATCATTTTTTACGTATCAAGGGCACATTATCAGCCGATCATTTTCACAAAGCACTGGGCAAGCTGCTATATGACAAATGTGGATTAGCAAGGAATAAACAAGGGCTGGAAGAGGCGATTGCAGGGATCAGGCAACTGCGGGAACAGTTTTACCGGGAACTTAGAATAACGGGTGATCAACATGTCAATACTGAATTAGAAAAAGCTGGCCGGGTGGCGGATTACCTGGAATTGGGCGAACTGATGTGTTATGATGCCTTATCGAGGGAGGAAAGTTGTGGGGCGCATTTCAGGGAAGAGCACCAGACGGCTGATGGAGAAGCGGTGCGCAATGACCAGGATTTTTGTTATGTATCGGCCTGGGAATGGAAGGGCAGCGGTGGTGAACCTGTATTGCATAAGGAACCCCTGTTGTTTGAAAATGTGGAGTTGTCGGTGAGGAGTTATAAATAGGATAGGGAGTTTGAAAGACGAGAAGTCAGAAAGACAGAAAGAAAAACTTTTTGGAGTCTTGTGAGACTGGCTCCATAAGACCAGGATGAGCCGCTCTCGGAGAGTGACACACTCTTCAGACGGCTTCAACAGGTTCATTTAGGAAGGCAACATGGCATCGGGTGGGAACAATATAAAATTTACAGTGTATGAAAATTCACTTGAAAGTTTGGCGGCAGGAGGGGCGGCAAAGGCCGGGCAGTTTGGTAAGTTATGAGCTGGAGGATGTTGCTGCCGGCATGTCGTTTCTGGAAATGCTGGATATGCTCAATGAAAAGCTGATCGGATTGGGAGAAAGGGTTATTGAATTTGACCATGATTGCCGGGAAGGTATTTGCGGGCAATGTGGTGTGATGATCAATGGGCGGGCACATGGCCCGCTGGATCATGTTACTACCTGCCAGTTGCACATGCGCAGTTTTCGTGATGGCGATACGGTGGTGGTGGAGCCATTCCGTGCACAGGCGTTTCCTGTGATCCGGGATCTTAAGATTGACCGCTCAGCATTTGACAGGATCATACAGGCGGGTGGTTATATATCGGCCAATACGGGGCAGGCGCCGGAATCCAATAGTATCCTGGTGGGCCACGGTACTGCCGAAGGAGCTTTTGATGCTGCTGCCTGCATTGGTTGTGGCGCATGTGTAGCTACCTGTAAGAATTCCAGTGCGGCTTTGTTTACAGCCGCCAAAATATCGCACCTGGCATTGCTGCCACAAGGTAAGATAGAGGCGAAGAAACGGGCCACAACAATGATAGCACAAATGAACGCGGAAGATTTTGGACATTGCTCCAATACGGAGGCCTGTGAAGTAGAGTGCCCTCAGCAAATATCGGTGCTGCATATAGCCCGTATGAACTGGGAGTTTAATAAGGGTAAATTGATCTGAAACGGATTGTTGTAGTTGTCCGCCGGCTTCTCTACGGCAATTATTTTTCTTTCTTGTATTTGCCCAATATCAGGGCATGCCGGCTGGTAACCTCCAGCTTTTGGTATATATGCTTGATATGTGATTTAACGGTTTCGAGGGTAATACCCAGGCGGATGGCTACTTCCTTATTGGTAAGCCCTTCTTCCACCGCCTGCAGGATCTGCATTTCACGGGGCGTTATTTTTTGATCCAGGTCTGCTGCTGATTCAGGATTAAAGTAAGCTACTACTTTACGGGCAATGCCAGGCGACATGGGGGCACCGCCTTCATAGAGGGCTGTTACGGCTTCTTTTATTTTGGCCAGGGGTGTTTGTTTGATCAGGTAACCGGTGGCGCCGGCACAAAGGGCCTGGAAAATCTTTTCGGCATCATCGTATACGGTGAGCATCATCACCTGGCATCGGGGGCCTTCTTTTGATCAAAGGAACGCCCTTGATACCCGATTGCCCTGGCAATCCTATATCGGATAATACCATATCCAGGTAAACATCATTGGGCCACTGTTGCAGGAATGCTTCTACCGAACCGGCCTGCAGGGCGCAGGAAAAACCTGGCTGTTGATTAAAGTAATCGGTCAGGGTTTGCCTTATTTCTGCGTCATCTTCAATAATTCCAAGTCGTATCATGGTAATGGCAAAGGTGCTTTTTTGATACAATTTCTTTTCCCTATTTCGGGGATGGATCAGCGGGGCACCTGCAGGCTTACCACAAACACGTCATTATGTTGTGTAGCCTCCAGCGATCCTTTCATCTTGTGGGTACGCAGTTGCATGTACTCAATCCGCGCCCGCCCTGGTATTGTTTGATGCGGTCGTTCAAACCGGTACAGGGAATGGGCGATTTGCTGAATATACTGCCACCTTCCGGAAAAACCGGGCGGTACTGGATAATAGCGGCGTTTCGTTTATGATCAATGATTCGCTGTTGATACCGGAAGGGATAGCTTATGATGCCAGGCAGCAAACATTTTATGTAGGCAGCCTGGCCAAACATAAAGTGATCAGGTGTTCTGGCAATGGGAACTGTTCGGACTTTGCAGATGGTAAACAGCTTGGTTTCTGGATGGCGCTGGGCATGAAGGTAAGTGTAGACGCTAAAAGTTTGTGGTTATGCAGTGCTTCTGAAACTGGTAGTCCCGATGGTTATTCGGGCTTGTTCCAAATTGAAATACCCTCGGGAAAACAGTTATGGAAATTTATTATAGATAATAAGCAGGGACCGCATTTATTCAATGACCTGGTGATAGCAGCCAGCGGAGCCGTTTATTTTACTGATAGCAAGGGTGGAAAATTGTGGAGCCTGCAGCCAGGAAATGATACGTTGACTGAATATGCCGCTGACCTGGTTTATCCGAATGGTATTGCTTTGGATGAAGAAAACAAAGCACTCTTTGTGGCTGATTTTATGGGGTTGTACGTGATAGACCTGGTAAGCGGAAAACGAACAAAACTCGATCACCAGGGGAAAACTTATCTGAATGGAATAGAGGGGCTTTACTATTATAAAGGTTCGCTGATTGCCATACAGGATTCGGGGAATCAAGATGACCGGGTAGTTCGGTTGTATTATGATCTAACAAAAAATACAATCACGAATAAGGCAACCTTGCAAACCTTCCGAACGGATTTTATTATTCCTACTACAGGTGCCCTTGCAAACGGTCAATTGCATTATATAGCCAATGCTCAACTACGGAGCCTGCAACCTGATGGCAGCCTCACGAATCCGGAGAAACTGGTAAAGCCGGTTATCCTGAAACTGAAGCTGGATTAAGGGCTGGCGACTAAAGAGACGAGGGTGAGCCGCCCTTGGAGGGCGACCCACCCTAAAGCCGATTTCGACAAGCCCAACCTGACAGATTGAGTATCATTCATGGTTGCATAATGGCAGCCAGGTATAGCTTTTATGTGTAATAGAATATGTACTACCTTGCCGGCTTAATCCGCACAGATGCCAGCACCCAGAAAAGATTGTCATTCCTTACTCATTAAGCATATTGGAAAGCGGGTGAAGCTTGGTCCGCAGCAGGAGGAGCAATTGCGCGATGCGTTTACCAGCAAAGAAATACCCGCCCGGCAGTATTTGTTGCAGCATGGAGAGGTATGCCGGTATGAAAGTTTTGTGTGTGAAGGATTATTGCGTTCTTTCCATGTTGATGGGCAAGGCAATGAGCATACTTTACATTTTGCGGTGGAAGACTGGTGGATCACGGACTTACCCAGTTTCCTGCAACAAAAACCTGCTACCCGTAATATTGTAGCGATGGAACCAGTACAAGTGCTACAGGTTTCGTATCGCCGCCGGGAAGAGTTGTTGCAAGACCCGGTATTTGAACGGTTTTGGCGCATCCTCAATGAACGGGCCAGCGCTGCCCAGGAAGAGCGTATCCTTTTGATATTATGCTTACGGGTGCGGAAAAATATACGGCATTATTGGAAAAATATCCTGGCATCGATCAGCGGATCCCGCAGAAATTTATCGCCTCCTATCTCGGTATTACGCCTGTTTTCCTCAGCAAGATCCGGAAGCAACGCAGCAGGGCTAAAAAATAATACCCGGAATTACTACTGTTTACCAAGGTTGTCACCCTGGGCCTGGTCGAAGGGCCAGTTGTTGATTTATTAAACTAGTTGTACGTGCACCGGTATGGGGGCGGTAGCTTTGCTATTCAAATAAACACACACAATTATGAATATCGCACAGATCCGCATCCAACCCGATCCTTATGCTCCTTTTCGCCTGGCCCAAGGTTATCGCGCCGGCGACCTGCTTTTTATCTCCGGTCAGACAGCTATTGACGATAATGGTAATCTTACAGGCATCGGTGATTTCGATGTACAGGCTGCCAAAGCCTTTGAGAACCTGGATAAAGTGTTGCGTGCCGGCGGCTCCAGTCTGGCCAATGTGATCAAGGTAACGATCCTCTTAAAAGACATGGGTAATTTCTCCAAGATCGTGGAGTTGCGCGGCAAGTATTTTACGGCTCCTTACCCAGCGGATACGATCCTGGAAGTGAGTTCGCTCTATTCGCGCGACGCACTGATAGAAATTGAGGCGATTGCAGTAGCCAATGAGGCAGCAGAATGGGAGGGGCGGGCTTAATACAAGTTGCGAGCTAGGAGCATGATATTTTTGAAGATTACAACAAAGCCAGAGGCTTTGAAATAGTCGTCACCAGCCAGAGGCTGGCGACTGGGGAGAGCAACGAGGCAATGTAGCAATGAGTCAATGAGAAAATTAGGAAAGATGGTAACGAGGCTTCGGGTGAGGTTGCTAGAATGAGTTGCGGCAAATGCGAAAGCCCTGGTCGGGGCCTTTGCCATTGGCTTCATGGCTGGCCTGGAAGGTAGTTTCGCAGCAAAAGTCGGCGCCAATCCATCCGCCACCTTTCCAAATACGTCCCTGGGGCGCTTCGGTGGGAGTTGGGGTATTCCAATCCCAGCACCATTCACGTACATTGCCCGACATATCGTAGAGCCCTAATTCGTTGGGTGGCTTGCTGCCCACGGGTTGGGGTTTATTGTTGTTCTTTTGCAAGGCAGGCCATGACCAAACGCCGGTTAAGTAGGTATCGCCGGCATTTTTCCAATACCAGGCTACTTTATCCAGCTTATCGCTGCCACTGTAGGTATAGGAGTTGCTTAGCTGACCACCTCCGGCTGCATATTCCCATTCGGCCGCTGTGGGCAAGCGATAACCATTGGCATAGGCATTGATGGTGACTATCCATTTGATATTATCCAGTACATTGTTGTTAGTAGGGTCGATCGCTTCCTTATTTATCTGGTAATAGGGTGCCAGGTGTTCTTTTGTACTTCTTTTATTGCAATACTCCACACAGTTGTACCAGCTCACGCTTTCTACGGGCAGGTTGTTGCCTTTGAAACTGGAGGGATTGGCGCCCATTATTTCCTGCCACTCTTTTTTGGGTGACCTCGTATTTACCGATGTAAAAGCTAGAGATGGTGGTGGGATGGCGATACCAGGCAGATTTTGTGTTTCTGACAGGGCCACCTTCTACAAATACAAAGTTATCGGGTAGGGCAGGTGAACAAGCGCCGGCAAAGAGAAGTATTGCCAGCGCTTGAAGAATGATGGTTCTGTTCATAGTTTACCAAACGGTTGCATTGATGTAACCACTTTTATTGCCCCAGGCTTCCAGGGCCAGTATCTGGTAATTATAGCTGCCAAAACCTTGTCCGCCAGTGTTGCGCCAGTTGTTGATGTGGTTTGCCATGTTGACAGATCGGTTTTGAGCAGTGGGGCGCCACCCCAGGTGTCTTTGTATTGCCAAAAAGTGGCGGTACCAATGATGGAGGGAGCGTTGACACGCTGTGATTTGTAAAAGCTGTAGGAGTGACCATCGCTGCTTACGTTATTTACAAAAGTGCCTCCTGTTACAGAGCCTTTTTCGGCCACGTAATATTCTATCAGGGGCTGGTGGTCCACCCATAGACTCCCACAAAGTTATAGCTGCCGCTCAGGGCGCCTACATTGTAACCGATGGTGCGGGCTGATCCGGGATTCCAGCCTTTGCCGCCTACCACATCATTGACATTGCTGTAACTAATGGCGAAATTACCTGCAGCGCCATGGGTAATGCTGGCTGACCCGCCTTCGCGGTACAGGGACCAGAAAAAGCCGTTGTTGGTACCCTGGTCATCGGTGGTAACATCTTCCTGTACATACCCGGTGAGGCGTTCGCTGTCGGTCGTTGGGGCCGAAGCGGTTTGTTTGTTGCAGGCCGTTACAAGGGACATACTTGTAAGGAAAATAATCATTGCTGCCTGGGAAATGGGTTTCCCGGCCAATTTGGATAGGAGAAGGTTTGATTTCATGATGGCAATATTTGATGGTGATTGTGAACCTGTTAAAATGATGCGAACAGTGAAACCGATTGTAAAAGTAGAAAGGGAGATGATGTAAAATGGATTGTGGCAGGATTGAGAAAAATGGAACAAAATGGGATAAGAAAGTGCAACTATTGCAAGGACTGATAAGGTGGCTTAACATAGAAATAATGTATTTCCTTTTCATATAATCGCCAATTTGCGCCCCGAAAGGTTAAGGCAATCATTCTACCACCTATCTGATAGTCATGAATGAGATCACGGGCACCCGGCAATTCGATGCAGGCTCGTTCCGGGAAGTGTATGAGCAGTTCCACACCAAGGTATTCCGGTATTATCTTAAACGAGCCGCTGTGCATGAAACAGCCACTGAACTTACGCAACAAGTGTTTGTGAAGCTATGGCAATCCCGCCATACGCTCTCGGCTGATCTGAGTTTTGAAATACAATTGTTTACTATGGCCAATAGTGTGTGGATCGATCATTTGCGGAAGGAGGCCCGGAACAGGAAATACATTCGTTCTGTCGATGAGTTTGGATCACTGGCTGATCATTATCAGGATCAACCTGGCATGTATGCACTGGAGGTGCGTGATGATGTAAGGTTGGCTATGCAACAATTGCCTCCTGTACGCAAGAAGGTGTTTGTACTAAAAATGTTTCATGGTTATTCCAACCAGGAAATTGCCGGTATGTTATCGGTATCTGTAAAAACTGTTGAAGACCATCTTTGGAAAGCGATGCGTTTTATCCGTTCGTTGCTCACGATGCTATCATACCTGTTGTTGTGGCTATAATTGGTGTAAGATTAACTTAATGTTACCAGCAGGGAATTCTTTTTTACTACACGTATTTAGTTTCAACCTTATTACATAGTTCAGATGGAGATGGATCAATCGCTTATTGATAAATTCCTGGAAAACGGTTGTAGTGCCGGGGAGGCCAGGCTGGTACATGACTACCTGACGCATCACCCGGAAGTATTGAAAAGGCTTTATGGGGCCGACTGGGAGGCTGCAGGTACAGGAGAGCAACTGGATGGTGATGAAGCGGAACAGCTTTACGAGGAGATCAGTAAAAGGATTGGAAAGCATAAAGGGGCCCGCATACGGTATATGGGCTGGGCAACGGCGGCGGCGGCAGCGATTGTGTTGATGGTATGGAGCAGCTGGCATCTATGGCCTGGCCGGCCGGTAGTTGGTGCGCCGGTGAAAGCAGTTGTTAGTAAAGAAAAGGTAGCGCCACAAAAAGAAGTGATCCCTTGGCAGGTACAACAAAACATGACAAAGAAGTTGATGAAAATAAAGCTGCCGGATGGATCGGTAGTATCCTTGTGGCCGGCTGGGGTGATCAAATACGAAACGGCTTTTGCGCCGGGAAAACGAACGATCCTGCTGGAAGGAGAAGCGTTGTTTGAAGTGGTGAAGGATAAAGCAAGGCCTTTTACGGTGTCTACGGGGGCTTGTCGACTACAGCATTGGGTACTACATTCCGGGTTAAGCATACGGCGGCAGCTGTGGGTGTGCAATTGCTTACTGGTAAGGTGGTGGTGAGGGCTGTGCAAGGGGTATTGCCTGGATGGAAAAAGGATGTATACCTATTGCCTGGGCAGCAAATGCAGTATGATGGGGCTGCCAGGCTGGTAAAGGTTGCTGCCATAGAAGCTGGCCAGGCGGCGGCCAGGGCACCAGTGGTGGGGCGTGATGTGGAGGAAGGAATGGTGTTTGAGGATAGGCCGCTACAGGAGGTATTGGACAAGTTGGCCAAACGATATCAAGTATCTATTACCTATTCATCCGAAGAATTGAAAGGACTTCATTTTTCGGGCAAGGTGCTCCATAACGATTCATTGCCTGTGTTATTACAAATTATTGGCCGTATGAATGACCTGTCTGTGGCCAGTGTGCCCGATGGTTTCTCGATCCGCAAAGTGCGCGATCAATAAAAATCCGATACATATTAATTCCTGGTTCATCCGTAGCAGCGGCATGAGTAGACCTGTATTGCTTAACTGTTCAATTAAAATAGACAATTATGAAAGGGAAGGCTCAAATTATTAAGCGACGATTACGGATGTTGGTTTGTTATTGCCTGTTGCTGCTGCTGGTGCAGCACAGCATGGGGCAACAGGCGGATGGGGTGGAGGTGACTGGCACGGTGCTATCTGAGAAGGGAGACCTGTTGGAGGGTGTAACTGTACAGGCGCGTCGCAACGGAGGTACTGAATCGTTTACAGCGGTTACGAATGAGAAAGGTATTTTCCTGTTCAAAAGTTGGTGCCGGGAATGAAGTATGATTTCAGTTTTTCGTTTGTAGGGTATGAACATGCCGCTTACAAAGGCTACCTGATCAAGAAGGTGGGGGAAAAGAATACGTTGTTGATCAGGCTGGCGCGTAAGGACAATCAATTGGATGAAGTAGTGGTAACAGGGCAGGGTATTGACATCAGTAAGAGAAGGTTATCATCGAATGTAACGAGTATCAAGTCAAGTGAGCTGGAAAATATTCCTTCCAGTCGTTTTGATCAGTTGCTGCAATCGAAATTACCCAATGCGCAGATCAGGCTTACGGGCGGGCAATCGGGCGCTACTTCGATCATCCGGGCCAGGGGAGTTACCTCGGCTTTTGTAAACTCAACGCCGATCATTTATGTAGATGGGGTACGTATGGATAACCTCAATACGGTAGCAGCTTTGGGTGGCGGAAGTACGCAGGGGGCAGCTATCAGCTCTATTGCCGATATACCCATGGATAATATAGACCGGGTGGAATACATTAATGGTGGTGCTGCCACTACTTTGTATGGATCGGATGCGGCGAATGGGGTGATCCAGATATTTACCAAAAAGGCAGCCGCAATGGTACCAGCATTACGGCCGAGGTGCAACTGGGGGTGGAGAAATCAACGAATGATTTCCTGTATTTCAAACGTACGAAGGACTTGCTCTTTGAATCAGGGCTTTTCCAGAAGTATCACCTGGCCATCAATGGGGGCAGTGATAAGTTTGGCTATAGTTTTTCGGGCAACTACCTCAACAGCAGTGGTGTGATGCTGCACAACCAGAACCGCAACCGCAAGATCGATTTCAGCAGCGGATTCAAGGCGCCACTGGGTAAGAACGTTACCTATGAAAGCTCGTTTATGTTTGTGAACAATCAATACAAAAGGAACCGCAATGGCAACCAGGGTGGATATACAGGGCTTTGGTTTGCGGAGAGTGGCGCTTCTGCCATTACGGGGCCCAGGTTTAATAACAAGATCGATGAGTTGACAGACTCTGCTTTCCAGGTAATGAAGGCTTATGTAGATGAAGCGGAAAGGTTGCAGGATGACCAGATCCGGGTGAACCGTTTCACTACTTCTCAAACATTTAAGTATACGCCTTTTAAGAACCTGGTGATCAAGGCTGCGGGCGGTATTGACTACCGGGTAATGCGGGACCAGGTGATTCAAACGAACCAATATCTTACGCATACGACGGGCAAACCGGTGACGGACCAGGGTAATATTTCGAATAATGAGCGCAAGTACATGGGTATTACGCTGGAGTTGAATGGTCAACATACCTGGAATACAGGTGACTTTTCGCTGGTAACTACGGTAGGTGGACAATTCTTCCGTACGGATGATCGGCAGGTGGCTTATACGGGTACGAATATCCGTGATGGGGCACGCATTATCCGGGATGCGGCGGTGCGCACGGGCAATGAGTTTTATGGGGAGATCGTGAACTATGGTATTTATGTGCAGGAGAATATTGGATATAAGAACAAGTTATTCCTGGATCTGGGTGTACGTGGTGATGGCAATCCGGCTTTTGGTAAGAATATCGGCATCCAGTATTATCCCAAGGCGGGGCTGTCGTACATGATCAGTGAAGAGCCTTGGTTTGAAAAGCTGTCGGGCATCGTGTCTTCTGCACGTTTGCGGGGAAGTTTTGGTATTGCGGGCAACCTGCCTCCATCCTGGGCCAATGAAAGAACGATCACGTTTTTGGGTTTTCTCAATGACCAGGCAGCTTTCTTTGGTCAGCCGGGTAATGATAACCTGAAACCGGAGAAAACGCATACGTTGGAAGGAGGCATTGACCTGGCTTTCCTGCAAGATCGTATCCGCTTTTCGGCAGGTTACTATCGCTCTGTTACGCGTGATGCCTTATTCTTTGTACCGGCTACGCCCTCAACAGGGCAAACGCAAAGTCAGTTGTACAATGTGGGTGAGATATTGAACCGGGGCTGGGAATTCAATACGGTGCTGGTGCCGGTGAAATCGAAAGACTGGACAGCCACGGTAAACCTGTCGGTCAATACGCTGTACAACCGGGTGCTTAGTGCGGGTGTTGTAGCTCCTTTCAATATCAATGGTTTTAGTGCACGTACCATTCAAACGGTGGTACAGGAAGGTTTCCCGGTAGGTTTTATCCGGGGTAACTATGGAACGTTCAGTAAGGAAGGGGTATTGGAAAATACGGTGGCTCAATCGTACCTGGGTACTACGATACCGGACTTGTTTGGCAGTATGGGGCTGACTATTCAATACCGCAACTTCCAGCTTTTTGCGAATGCGGATTACCAGGCAGGTGCTGCTGCCAATAACTGGGATGCGCAGTTCAGGTACAATTACGGGGCTTCCAATTCGGGTATCCCACAAGCAGAGATTGACAAGAATGGCCGCTTGAACTGGTTAAGTTTTACGCATAAGTTTATTGAGAAAACAGATTTCATTAAAGTGCGCACAATTGGCTTGTTGTATACTGTTAAATCGGCTTCCAAAAACAGAACGATCAAGGGACTTACCGTGGGATTGTCGGCGGTAAACCCATTGAACTTTGCCTCTTCTTCCTTTGATCCGGAAGCTACGATCAGTGGTGCGGCACAAGGGCAAGGTGGTGCTACTACCGGTGGTATTTCTTATGCTACGTATTCGGCTCCACGGCAGTTCATCGGTTCGGTACGGTTTAATTTTTAAGGTGATCCTATTCATTTCAAATCTTTTTATATGCAACGATATTTGTTGAGTTTAGGCCTGGCAGCTTCTTTGGTACTGCCTTCCTGTGTTAAGAATCCCAATGTAACGGAAGATGTGTATGTAAATACGCCCAATGCTGCCAGGAGCTGGGCCAATGGGGTGAGGCGGCAACTGGCGCTTACGCTGAATGCGGTGGTGGTTAATGCAGAGCTTATTTCAGATAATTACTATAATAACTATACGCAGAACAGTAAGGTATTTGATATTCCACAGATCGATTATTTTGATGTGGATGTGAATGCTACTCAGGCGGAAGTGCAAAAGCTGCGGGAGATGGCCTTGTATGGCTTGACGAAGGTGGTGCCAGGGGATGCCAGCACCACGGCGGCGGATAAGGCCAGCTTGCTTTTAGTCAGGCTTTTGCTTATTTGTTGAGTGGGGAAGTATTTGTGGCATTGCCTGGCAGCAGCCAGGGTGAAGTACTGAGCCCAACGCAACACCTGCAAAAAGCGCTGGGGCTTTGGGATGAAGCGATTGCGGTTGAACCGGATGCTGCTAAAAAAGTAGCGTATACTTTGTTGAAAGCACGTACTTATTATGCGTTGGGTGATGCTGGGAATGCGAGCAAGTTGGCAAATGAGGTATTGGTACAAAAAAATGTATTGCTGCAGGTGGCTTATGATGGATTGAATAATGTGTCGAATGAAATGCAGACAGCCACTTTTGTGGCGCAGCCCAATCGCTTTGCGCCGCTGCCGCGACTTGATTTCCTGGACCCCAAGTATTTCAACGTGGGTGTTGCTGCACAAGAGCAAAAGGGAATTGCAATTGCTAAAGGTGAAGAAGCTTACCTGATCCTGGCAGAAGCGCAATTGGCGGGCAATGACCTGATCGCTGCGCGCACAACATTGCAACGGCTGTTGGCAGAAGTAGTGAGTCTTAGGGCGGTAACAGCAGTTGACGATAGCAAGGAAACACGTAATGGGGGCAACCGGAAGGACTATCCGCTTACTGCAATGAAGGTAAAGTTCGACGTTGCTGATAGCCCAAGGGATGGTTATGTATTGAACCGGCAAGGGGGCAAAGTAAATGTGTATGGGGTATCAGGCACGCGGGTTACGGCTGCGGATCTTACGGCTGCCACTACTGCGGATGCCTTATTGTACCTGTTGTACCGTATGCGGCAGGAGATCTTTATGGGTGAAGGGCGGCGCATGTTGGACCTGGGTATTAAATTCCCGGTATCGCAAACAGAGCAGTTGAACAATCCCCATGTGAAGGCAGAACATACCAAGGGGCAATTGCCTTCCTTTATTCCGTTGAACCGGGGTATGGATGATTTTACGGTGGATGCGGTAAATGGTATTGTGACCATGAAATATGATATGAACAAGGTTTTGGTACAAAACAAAACGGCTAAAGAAATTTTTCCTTTTATAAACTAATGGATGATGAACAATAAATTGATTGGGCTGCTGATGGCTGTTGTACTATTGAGCAGTAGTATACAAGCGCAAAAAGTTAAGTATGTAGTATTGGTTAGTATTGATGGTTTCCGTCCGGATTTTTACAAGGATGCTTCCTGGGCTACGCCGCATTTGCAGCAAATGGCCAGGCAGGGGGTGTATGCACAGGGGGTGAATGGGGTATTTCCTACGGTTACGTATCCTTCGCATACCACGCTGATCACGGGGGTGAAACCTGGCCGCCATGGCATATTGTACAATACGCAGTTTGAGGCGGGTGGAGAAGGAGGAAGCTGGTATACGGAGTCGAAACAGATCCAGGCAGAGACCTTGTGGGATGCCGTGCGTAAGGCGGGATTGAAATCGGCATCGGTATCCTGGCCTGTATCGGTAGGGGTGCCGGTGGATTATAATATCCCGGAAATATGGGCAAAAGAAAATCCGATGGACCGGCGTGGAGCCACGGCGGAATATGCTACGCCAAAGGGCTTGTTTGAAGAAGTGGTGGCCAATGCTACGGGGCAGTTGCAGATGAGTGATTATAACTTGTCGTCACCCAGCATGGATCAAAACCTGGCGCGCATAGCGGGTTATATCATCCGCACGTACAAACCCAACCTGCTGACGATCCACCTGCCTTGTACGGATGGAGCGCAACATGCAGAGGGGCGTGAAAGTGATCTGTTGCGGCGTACGATTGCCGGAGCGGATAATGCCATCGGCATTTTGATAGATGCCTTGCAAAAAGCAGGTATCAAGGATAGTACGGCGATCATTGTTTCGGGTGACCATGGTTTTGTAAATACCCATTCGGCGCTGGCGCCCAATGTGTGGCTGGCAAAGAAAGGACTTACGGGCAAGGCAGGTAAGGACGATTGGAAGGCCTGGTTTGTATCCACAGGCGGAGCTGCTTTTCTGCGCCTGAAGAACAGTCAGGATATGGCCACGTTGCAACAGGTAAGGCAGCTATTGGAAGAGCTGCCGGAAGGACAAAGAAAACTGTTTCGCATTATAGAAAGGTCTGAGCTGGTGAAGGCGGGTGGTGATCCGGAAGCGGTGTTGGCACTGGCAGCCGTGCAGGGCATTGCTTTCAATGGGGCAGCTACAGGTGAAGAGTTTCGCGCTACTAAAGGTGGAACGCATGGTTACTTCCCCGACTTCAGTGAAATACAAACGGGTTTTGTAGCCAGTGGAGCGGGCATTAAAAGAGGGGGTGTATTACCCGTGATGTCGCTCACAGATGTAGCGCCCACCATTGCGCAGTTGTTGGGTATTGAGCTGAAGCAGGCGAGTGGTACGGTGTATCCTGGGATGTTGGAAGTGAGGGGGAAGTAGTGTAGCCGGAACTACAAGAACAAAGCCAGAGGCTTTGAAATAGGCGTCACCAGCCAGAGGCTGGCGACTGAGGCGAGCGAGCGTAAGAATTTAAAACACTGAGTTAGTCTTTATAGAAGTGACACCTTTCGCTTTCGATGCAAGCGAAAGGTGTCACTTCTTTCGTTTAGTTTAAATGTTTGAGTAGCTGGTGTTCTTTAGCTTGCTGGGTTTTAAGTACACATAATTTCTTTGGGCGTCAATGATCCAATTGAACCGTTTGAGGATATCACCGCCTATAATGCTCATCTTTTGCCTGCCGATAGCGCCTTCAAAAAAGCCTACGGGTACTTCGCTCAATTTTACCTTACCTATGGTAAAGGCGGGCAGGATGGCTTTGCGGGTTTTTAATACATTGCCATAGGAGTCTTTCAATTCTTTGGTGCTGGTGATCGTCAATTTTTCACTGATCTTGTGATCGTTGGTGAATTGATCATCCAACAATACGGCGCCTGCATACCCGGAGTTTTTGTTTTCCCATATGGCTACGTCTTTCCATTGCTGGTTGCCTATTTGCAACAGGTTGCCCTTGCTGAAGCGCGCGGTATTATCGGCGCCTCCCCAGCTTTTAACGCTGTCGGCCCCTTCAAAGTGGAGGCTTTTCAATTTTTGGGTAGCGGCTTCGGTGAGGGTCATGGAATTGGCCACGGTATGGAACATCAGGACCACAGTATCCTGGTTATTGAGGATGGCCTGTACAGCGATGTTGTTGTAATTTGTTAAGCGAAAGGGAATGGTATGGGTTGGTTGCAGGTGTGCATTGGGTTGTTTTTGTTGTGCTGAGCTCATTTGAACACAAACAACGAGGAAGAACAGGAGGGCGGATGGTAATAAACGCATGTTGAGGTAATTAAGTGCTCAAAGAAAAGGGTTCTTCGTGTTTTTGGGGAGAATCAATTTTTAAGGGTTTTAATACATGATAAGCGCCTAATTTTATCTGGTAACAGGAAGTGTCATATTATGGAAAGCATACAAAAGAAGATATTGATCCTCAATGGATCGATCAGGGGACAGGCGGGCAATTCATGGGCGCTTGCAAGGAAGGCGGCTGGGTATTTGGAAACGGAGCTGGCCACGAATGCTACTGTTCTTACGCTTACTGATCCTATGCCCTCCATTCGCAGGGTGTATGAAATGCTGGTGGGGTGTGACGGGTTGCTGGTGGTATCGGGTGTATACTGGAATAGCTGGAGCTCGCCGTTGCAGCGGTTTATTGAAGTGTCCACGGCTTTTGAAAATACGGCGGCTTTTTGGGGTAAGCCGGTAGCCTGCGGGGTCAGTATGGATTCGGTAGGCGGATTGGAAGTAGCCAGCAGGCTACATGGGGTATTTTCGGGGCTGGGCTGCTGGAGCCCGCCTTGTAGTACGCTGGTGCTGTCGCGGGTGGGGCAGGAGGCCATTGCTGCTTCGTCAGGACAGGTTGGTGATGCCAATGAAGATGTGTGGCGGCCGGCCGATATGGAGGTGGTATTGAAAAACCTGGTCAGGGGCACGCATATCAGCCGGGAGGGGTGGCTTGCCTGGCCGCATGTGGAACTACCATTGCCGGATGGACCCTGGCCGGTGAGCGGTTCGCTGGATATGGGGACGGCGCGGTTTCTTTGAGGGAAGGCGGGCATTCATTTATCGGGGATAATTGCTTTTTATCGGGTGTATTGCCGGCTGGCAGGTTGGAGCAATTGGGCAAAGGTAGGCTGGTTAGTTTTATAGGTAAAACAACACCAGATGAAAAAGATGCTACCAGTATTAGTGCTAACAGTCATTGGCTGTATGGGTGTGCCGGGGGCTTTTGCCCGCCCTCAACATCAGTTTTCAGTGAATGGACTTTCTCCTACTTCTTCGCAGCAGGAAGGGTATCAATACAAGATATATCGTGATAATGGACAGTATGCAGGTAGCTGTACGGTGCAGCATCCGGCAGAACTGGACATGGTGGCCCGCCAACTAGGTAAGGGCAAATACCTGTTTGTGGGTGTGGGTAATAGCCTGGCATCGGCCGACCGGCGCATCATTGTATACCTGGACGGCGGCCCCGCTAATACAGCTATTGCCGACAGGCGTATTATTGTTTATTAAACAGTGCTTTTGTTTTCATAGTGGCCCGTTCAAAAGGGTTACGGCTTTTGCGGGCATATCCATCATGGGCTCCAGGTGTACCAACCAGGGGCCCTTTGTTTTTGGTGGTAGAAGGGATCCCGGAATAATAGCTGTCAGTAGCCTGTTTGAGAGGGTGTAATGGCCCAAAGTGGTTAAATTAATTTATCTTCAACGCTTTAACGGGTACTGTCCCTTCAACAACTTTTAACCATCTCAATATGGTATTGAACTTTCTGTGGATCGCTTTTTTCCTGATAGCATTTATAGTGGCGGTGATAAGGCTCTGTATGGGGGATGTGGTGGTGTTTAAAACCATCATTGACGGGGTGTTTGAAACGGCTCAGACGGGGGTTACTATTTCCATAGGGCTTATTGGTGTGATGTCGTTGTTCCTGGGGTTTATGCAAATAGGGGAAAGGGCAGGGGCCATCAATGTATTGTCGCGTATTGTAGGGCCTTTTTTAATAAGTTGTTTCCCGGGGTGCCGCGAAACCACCCTGCGATGGGGCATATGATGATGAATTTTTCGGCCAACCTGCTGCAGCTGGACAATGCCGCTACGCCTTTTGGATTGAAGGCGATGGAAAGCCTGCAGGAATTGAACAAGGATAAGGAAACGGCTTCGGATGCACAGATCATGTTTATGGTACTGCATGCTTCGGGGTTGAGTATTATTCCGGTGAGTGTGATCGCGCAACGGGTGATCCTGAAATCGGCGAATGCTACGGATATTTTCATTCCCTGTGTGATCTGTACGTTTGTAGCTACGATGGTGGCGATGATCATTACGGCTTTCAAACAACATTTCAGCGGACATCAATGGAAGGCCATTATTATTTTCAGCCTGGTGGGTTCGGCCTGTTTGGGTGGACTGGCGGTATTCCTGCGGCACCTGAGTACTGAAAATGCCACGATCTTTTCAAATGTATTGAGTACAGGGCTTATTTTCCTGCTCTTTGTGGTGTTTATCCTGGGAGGCATGTATAAGAAGATAGCGGTGTATGATGCGTTTATTGATGGGGCCAAGCAGGGATTTGATGTGGCGGTGCGGATCATTCCCTACCTGGTGGGGATGCTGGTGGCCATCAGTGTACTGCGCAATAGCGGGGTATTTGAATATATTATGCAGGGGGCGGAATGGTTCTTTGCGCAACTGGGTATCGATACGCAGTTTGTAAAAGCGCTGCCCACCGCTTTGATGCGGCCTTTCAGTGGCAGTGGTTCCCGTGCGATGATGATCGATGCCATGAATGCAAACGGTCCTGATTCTTTTGTGGGCCGGTTGAGTTGTATGTTCCAGGGATCATCGGAAACTACTTTTTATGTGGTGGCTTTGTATTTTGGTTCGGTGGGCATTAAAAGAACACGATATGCCATTCCGGCCTCTTTATTGGCCGACCTGGCGGGTATCATTACGGCGATCATTGTGGCGTATAACTGGCCTTGGGGGTAGGGAAGCAAGCTGTGAGAAGTGAAATGTGAGAGGTGAGAACTGAAACGTGAGCGGTAAAAAAAAAAAGGAAAGACAATTTACAAAAATAAAAGCCGGCTGTTGGTGCAGCCGGCTTTTGCATTATTCTGAGTCGGTAGAAAGTAAGGCTTCGACTAGCTCCTGACAAGGTTATTCGAGGATCTGTTCTTTGTAAATGAATCTTCCGTCGGCATCGAGGCCCTGTATCAATACTTTTACTTTGGTAGCCTTGTCGTTGTTAAAGAATTTGATATTGGCCTTGCCTTGTTTGTCGGTCCTTAGCAAGGGGCTCCAGAGTAAGGTGATGCGGTTATCGGGCATGGATTGGAGGGCGGGATTGAGTGAATAATCGGGTGAAAAGTATTCACGTACGGGTGAGTAGCCTCCCATCCTTGAACTGGCGAATGTTTTATCATAAATGCTTTTGCCGATTGAAACACCTTTGTGGGTGTATACTGCGATAACGCCGTTGAAGGGTCCCACAGCAAAGGACTCGGCGCCTACATAGGTTTTCACAAAAGCAACATCGATCATGGACAGGTTGTCGAGGGTTTCACGGCTTACGGGCACTTCATTCAGGTAGAAGGCAATTCCATTCTGTACATAATCCGGAGCGCCTGCCGAAGGGCCATTGCCTTCTCCATCGGTGAAGGTAGCGCCTGCCATGGAGGCATTGTTATCGCTGAATGTATTGATGCCTGCCATACGGGAAAGGGTAACAGTGGGGTTTTTACATCGCCTTCTACGACGAAGCCAGGTACTGTACGAATAAATTGCCATAAGCTGAAATAACCTTGTTTACCCGGCATGAGTTTACGACCGCCAAACATAAACTGACCAGTAGCATAGGCATTGTTCAAGGAGTCGACGGGTGAAAGTTTACGGCCGGTAACGGTGACAGACTTCAGGTATTCGGGCCCCTTCATAAAGGTATCGACCGTATGCACCTGGTTCAGGAGGCTTTCGTTTAAACGGTCGTTGCCTTTTATGGGGTCGTAATCGAAGATGCCGGTAGTTGGCAGGATGGCCTTCCTGAGGGAATCATAGTAGTTGGGATAGATGGTTACATCTATGATCATCGCTTCCTTTTTTCATTGGTGGCCTGGTAGGATACGACAGCTTCTTTTCTAAACAGGAGGTTATCTACAATAAACTCTCCCTTATCGGTCAATTTTGCTTTTGACAGGAGGGTGGTAGAATCCTGTGCTTTCAATATCAAGCTCACATGGCCTTCTTTGATAATATTGCTGGTGCCGGGCCTGGTGGCTTTACCCTTGATAGCGATGGATGACTCAACGGGGTATTTCAGTTCAGGGAAATTACTGGCCAGCATCTCTTTCCATACAAACCTGCGCCAGCCATGGGTCATCATCAATACATCAAGGTGCTTATTGGTGGCGGTATCGTTGTTGGCAAAATAATAGTTGGGGTTATTTACGATGCCTCTAAGGTCGGAGGTGAGTAGGGAAGAGGCAATGATGTTTACCGGGGCCGACAGGTTATCGGTTGACACATCGGTAATGCACACTGAAAGGTTGGGGCGTTTGATATCTTTCAGGTCAATGCTGAGGGTGTTCCTGGCCTTACGGGTGAGGGCAATGTTTTCTTTCACCAGGTCGGGGGTGAAGGCATTGGTATTTTTGATAAAGGCGAGTCGTTCGGTCAATGGATTGCCGAGGCTATCAAAAACAGTGACCTGCACAATGCCTGGGGAAGGCTCTTTTTTGGAATGGAGGCTGCGGAAGCTCCTTCGGCAAAATTTACTTCGCCCTGAAAAACGATGGTATTGTGCATTTGGGCCACAATTAGGAGTCGGTTGTATAGTGATTCCTGCGCAGCTTTTCGTTGCAGGATGACGGTTAAGCGGGCTGCAGCATTGTTGTTGATGCGCATAACGATGCCTTCGGTCCTGGCAGCAGGTAATTTAACCTTGGTGGTTTTACCATTGGCGGTGGTAACGGTTGCTGTATAGGCTTTGGCTGCTGCCGGCGTAAGCCTGAATAAACCCATGCCGTCGTGATCGCTGCTGAAGGTGGTAATAGCAGCGCCGCTTGCATCGGTAATGGAACCAGTCACGGTGAGTGGTTCGCCATATTGATCATAGGATTTGAAGGCTACTACTGATTCCAGGTCGTTGACCAGGTCGCCCCCTTCGGGAAAGAATTGTACGTTGACCTGGGGAGTTATTTTAGCGGCGCTGGTTACTTTCCTGTCCATGCCCAGGATGTATATTTCTGAAGAAAAACATAGTCACGGAAGTTAAGCATCCATAAGGTATAGGCGCGCAGGGTATAGTTGCCCGTTTCCAGGTGGGGTTTTAACTGTAATTCGCAAGCAATGGAGCCTGCACTATCTAATTGGTACATCTTTTGTCTATCACCAGGCCGTCGCTATTGACGAGGTCAACATATAGGATGCGACTGAGGTAAGTGGGTTTGCCATCGAGGGTAGCCCAGGCTTTCATCCAAATGGTTTCGCCTACGGCATAGTAGTGCCTATCGGTTTGAAGGTATACTTTTTCCTGTGGGTAGCTTTCATGAAATTTTGACAATCCCTGTTCTGTTTTTTGGGCGAGGCCGGTGAGGGCCTGGGTTTGGGCCTGTAAGGAAGGGATGGTAAAAATGAATAATACAAGGGGAATAAAGTAGTTGCATTTCATGGTAGTGATTTAACAAAAAAAACACCTTGGGTTGCAAGGTGTTTTTTAATTAACTATAGTTTTTCTTATTTATTAAATACGATGGAAATAGATGGTTGCCTTATACCTGTTGCTCCCAGATATCCCCTGCCTACTACGGTAAAACAGCGTTTGTTGGTTACGCCGCCGGTACCATAGGTGGCACCTATGATGGCGGTAGTGCCTGTTTTCCTAAGTTTGAAAGTATTGGTACCAGTTACCAGGGGCAAGGTGATAAAACCGGTAGAGGTTTTATACTGTACGTTGGTGGCCAGTACCATATCTGTTCCAGTGGAGTTGGTTACCAGGAAGTCCAAACCTGCTCCTAAATTAGGAATGGCATTGGTAAAGTTGAGGCGGATAAAACCGGAATCAGCGTATTCTGTATCATCGTTCTGGACATAGGAGGCTGCAGCGGGAAATGAATCGGTTACCAGGAGGCTATAGTATTTACCTTTCGATATGTTCATAGTAGTAGTATGTACCAATATGGAGTCTTCGTTGGTGCCTTTCTTGGGAACAGACAGTGAAATTTCAATTTTACCGGTATCTACAGCCAGGTAATCGTTCTTGTTATTACCACCCGTATTGAGACCGCCACCTGGAAAGGGCATGGCATAGGCGGCAGTGGTATTGGTGGAGGTGAACATGTAACCCAATTGGTTGCTTACGCGAACGCCATTGATCTTTAATTGAACGCCTTGGGTATTTAATCCCGGGCTGAACCAACCCAGTTTAAAATAACCGCCGTTGGAGGGGTCGATGTTTTCACTAAGCTCCAATTTATTCTTTTCGCAGGCCATCAGCAGCAAACAGCCGAAGAGGATGGCCGAGGAAAGTTTGCCGATATTGTTATATTTCATGATCGCAGATTAATAAGTTATAAAATACTATCAGGGCAGGGTGAACCACATGGGTAAAGTATGATAATTATTGGCAAGGGCTCCAATACGTCTCAGTTCGTTAATGTTCCAGACATACTCTGAATTAAACCGGGGGCGAACACGTTGCACCGGTTGTCCACCATTTACACTGGTATAACTGGGCGGCAGTACAAAGTTTTTGTATACGGGCAAACCGGTTTGCTGGTCGAGATCAACGTTATAGTGAAAGCGACGCAGATCGCACCAGGTTTCTACAAATCCCCATCCCCAGAGGGCGATGTATTTCTGCAGCATGATATCGGTCATGGTAAGGGTAGCATCTGTGGTTTTGATGGCGCCGGAAGTATTCATGTAATTGTTCATTTCGGCATCAGAGATCTTTTGGCCATTGAAAAGGGCGACATTCTGAAGGGGATACACATCGCGGTTGATCATGCGCATATGACCTCTTACGCCATTGCGGTAGGCATCGAGTGCCATGGCTTTGTCGTTTTTCCTGAAGGCGGCTTCTGCTTTGATGAACTGTATCTCGGAGTAGGTCATTACGGGATGTACTACTTTATCGCGGAAGAGGTATTTACCTACATTGGTGGTAAAGTTGCCAGAGCTGGGATTGGCATAGGTGCTATCTCCCCAGAGGCTGGTTACGCGCCTGCGTGCAGCTGCACCTGTAGTGCTACCAGAGTTTGGATCACCCAATCCTGGGTCTACACCACGATAGCCGCCATTGCCATTGGTGGTATCGGCCGATGTGCCGAGCATGTGACGCAAGCGGGGATCGCGGGAGGGGCCGGTGGTATTGCCCAGGAAAGTAGTTCCATCCAACAGGCGTACGATGAAATTGCTTTGACGCATGGGGTGAACTACAGACGTTACTGTTTCGGACAAATTGTTGCGATAAGTACCAAAGAAGTTGGCATCATCATTCTTGCTGGCAGTGAAGGGGATCACAAAATCGTCAGCACCGCCTTGATCGGCGAGGGAGTTGTCGCAGTACTTGATCACTGAATCGGCATTGTAACTGGCTTTATTGGACAAATGGCTCCAGTTGCGGGCCAAAATACCATAGGCAAATCTTTTCCATTTGGCTACATCGCCGCCGTAGGCAAAGTCACCCCGGAAAGGGCGGGTTTACCGGTTGTTTCGAGGGTGCGGCTCAGGTAGTCGATGGCTTTTCGGCAGATGGAATCCACTCCTTTGTATACGGTATCCTGGCTTGAATATTTATAGAATACTTTATCGTCTTTATACAAATCATAAAAGCCAATTTCGCCGTGGTAATCGGTAGTCATCTGGAACATCATGGCCTGGAGGGCCAGTCCGGCGCCTGCTACATCCCAGCGTTGGTCCTTTTCGCTTACTTCAATGATGTATACGAGGTTTTTACCGAGGCCATAATAACATTGGCGCCAGATATCACCGGCCGCATCTGATCCGGATGCGTAACCGTGGAGGTCCCAGGTATTGGCATTGGCATTATTGCCGGTAAGCCAGTTTTGGATATAACGTGCCAGGTAACGGCCATCATATTGGGTTCCACGTGGGATGGCTGCTAATTGGGTGGGGAATACACTGGTAGGATCTGGATTTTGTGGTGTATCCTCATCGGTATTGATATCCAGGTATTTTTTACAACTGATGGCAGAAGCCAGTGTTGCAAAAAGGAAGGTATATAAGAATATCTTTTTCATAATTCACTTAGTTTTAAAATGGTTAGAGTTGGAAGCGGACACCAAAGTTGAACCGGCGTGGGTTAGACAGGGCTCCATAGTCAATGCCTGCGCCACCAAAGCCGCGACTGGTAGCGTTCAGGCTGTTAACGTTGGGATCGGCACCGGTGTAATTGGTGATCATAAATAAGTCTTGTGCCGAAATAGAGATGGCCAGAGACTTAAATATCCTCAACCTTTTTAGCATATTGTTTGGTAAACGATAAGCAAGAGTGATGTCGCGCATCCTTAACCAATTCACATCTTCAATAAAATCGGCTTCAGAAGTAGAGGCATTGTAATAGGCCGGTGTATAAAGGGTATCACCGCAATAGTATTGGGTGAAGGGTTGGCGGTATTTTCCAAACCATCTTTCAGTACACCTTTGATCACGCGGGGCTGTTCACGGTCCAATGTACGTTTGCTGAGGCCGGTAGTGTACAAGTACATTTCGTTGGCATTAAATACATCACCGCCTTTGCGTATATCAATATTGAAGTTGAGGTTAAAGCCTTTCCAGGAAAAGTTATTGATGATACCCAGTTTAAAATCGGGTTGGCGATTGGCAATGTTCTCAAAGGTATTTTGGTTGATGGGGTATCCGGTAGCCGGATCGATCAGCAATTCGCCGTTGTTATTCTTTTGGAAGGTATAACCAGCCAGGTTGCCGGTGAATGCTCCTTTAAAGGCTTGTGAACGAACGTTGCCATATAACCAGGTATCTGAATCATAATAAAAGGCAGGTCTTTGGGCATTTCTTTGATCTCGCCTATGTTGCGGTCGAAGTTGAGGGTGATATCCCAATTAAAATCTTTGGTTTGAATGGGGGTACCTGTTAACTGTATTTCAAGGCCGCGGTTCTCTACTAAACCACCGTTGATGAACTTCAGTACATAACCGGTGAGGTAGCTACTCCGGGCAGCGAGGATCTGATCACTACTTCTGAGGCTATAATAGGTGAAATCGATACCCAACCTGTTTTTCAGGAACTTCATTTCAAGCCCCATATCCTGTTGCTTGGTATGTTCGGGACGGAGGTTCTGGTTGCCACCAGTTACCCCCAGGGCATAACCACCACCCGTGGTGATGTTGGATACAAATGAAAAGTCAATGGCATAAGGCATGAACACGCTTTTACCGGTAGTGGCATAGTTGTAGCGCAGTTTGGCAAAGGTGAGCCAGGGTAAGGCATCGGCCACCTGGGGAATATCGGTCAATACGACATTGGCGCCAACTGATCCGTAATCAAACCAAGGTGTTTTATTGGTGTAGAATTTAGAGGTAAGTCTTGAATCTCCCTCGGTGGTATATCCCAATGACAGGTTCAGGTATTTATAATTGAGGTTATAGTTGCTGAAGAACCTTACGTTGCGTGAATGATAAAAACTGGTCCGTGCATCCCTTGTTTCGGGTTTGGTATTGTTGATGTTCAGGAATTCGGACTCATAAAATTGCTCTCCCTTAAAGGCATCGACCTTGGTTCTGTAATCGTCGATGTTGAAACCTGCCAGTAAGGTATTGCTGAAATCGCCCCATTTTTTACGCAGGGTAATACGACCCTGGTAATTGAGGTTGCTGACCATTTGATCGTAGAGGGAGATGAAGCCATTGGTATAAGAGCCAAAAAGTGATTGGGGGTTGGAGGCAAAGTACCCTTCTGTAGTATAACCGTCATACCCTGCAATGGCATTGAGGGTGACCCATTTGGCGGGTTCATACGACAGGTTTACGCTACCCTGCAACCTGTTGGTCTTATCTTCTCCATTGTTCTTATTAACATCCCAGAAGGGATTGTCCGACTCACTGGTGTAGGAGCCTCCGCGCAGGGTTTTACGGGAACCGTTGGGTTGAAGGTAATCGCTTACATCGCTGTCTTTAGGCCAGTACATAAGGGTAACGAAGTAACTGCCAGCTCCTTTGGATACCTTATCGGTGAGTGAGTTGGTGTAAGTGGCAGCGGCTTGCAGGTTCAGCTTCGATGATATTTTGGTGCTGCTGGACAAGCGCATGGTGGTACGGGTGAAGGAAGAAGAAGGTACCACGCCTTCGTTTTTCAGGTAGCTTCCGGAAAGGCGGAAAGTAGTCCCTGCATTTCCACCTTCAAAACTGAGTGAGTGTTGTTGTTGGAAACCTGTTTTAAAAAAAGGCGCCGAAGTTATCATAGAACTTAGTGCCATCGGGATACTTTTCGCCGAAATAGCTACCTACGGTATAGTCTTTTACACCATTATTACCGCGGCCATAGGTAGTTTGCACTTCGGGAAAACGATAGAGTTTGGAAAAACCAAAGTTATTGTCATAGGTAATGGTTCCTTTACCCTGTTTACCTTTTTTGGTAGTGATCAATACCACACCGGCGGCACCTTGTGAGCCATATAAGGCAGCGGCTTCAGGGCCTTTGAGGATGGTAACGGTTTCAATGTCTTCGGGGTTGATGTCCATGGCCCTGTTACCATAATCGGAATTCCTGTTGGCGAAGCCCACACCACTGGGGTTGGATGCTGCCACGAGGTTTTCCTGGTTGAGGGTTTGGTTGTCGTAAGGAACACCATCCACTACAAACAAGGGCTGGTTGTTTCCTCCGATAGAGGTGGCTCCACGCAATACGATGGTAGAGGAGGCGCCAGGCACACCGGAGGTGGAGGTGATGGTAGCACCGGGAACGCGGCCTGCGAGGGCATTGAGGAAATTGTCGCGGCGGGTTTGAGCAATCTCCTCACCGTCTACTTCCGTAACGGAATAGGGGAGTTGCTTTCTTTCGCGCTTTACGCCGTAGGCCGTTACCACCACATCCTGCATGGTGCCTTTAGCGGCTTTCAGTTTAATGGAAATCGTAGCATCATCACCTACCGTAACCTGTGTTTTGTTGTACCCTACATAGGTAAATACAATCACATCACCTTTTTGGGCCAGTAAAATGAATGTTCCGTTGGAGGCGGTAGTCACTTGTTTTTTGGTGCGTTGGTTGGCTACAGTTACGCCTTCCAGGGGAGAGTCGTCATCATCGGCCAGGATGGTGCCCGAGATGTTTTTTCCTGAGCCAATAACCAGGTGCATTGCAGCAGCAACAGGCTTGCCAGGAGCAGCCGAAGGGTCTTTCTCATAAGCTGTGGGTGTTTTTAGCTTTTAGTTATAAACAGTCGTTCGTGTACTCAATGAATCACACAGGGATAAGGTTCGTTTGGTTACAGCAACGATTCTTCAAAGGGTAGTGGCACCTTTTGATGTAGGAATATTGTATTCAGGAAAGATCAGCGTACTTCAATGCCTGCGTCACGATAGGGCTTTAACATCGGATCGTCCGGTGATAATTCAGTGATCAGCGTATGGATTTTATTCACTTCACAGATATGGATGGGCTGAAGAGAATTGATCTTTTCAGCGATGGAAAGGCAAACCACTTTGCGGGAGGACTCGATCATGGCCTTTTTGAGGTGTACTACATCCCAATCACTATCGGTGATGCCATCCTTAATGCTGATGGCATTCACGCCCAGGAAACACACATCGGCCCGGATACGTTTTATTTGGGCAATGGCTTCACTGCCCACGGTTATTTTGGAGTTCTTGGAAACTTTATCACCAATCAGGATCACTTCGATGGTAGGGTGGTGCATGTATTCGAGTACAGCGGGAATGCTGCCCGAAATAAAGGTGGCCCTTAACTGGGGGCAGGGCCCGCGCCAGTTCAATAATAGTAGTGCCACCGGTAGTCAGCACAAACATGCCGTCTTCTACAAGTGCTGCGGCTTTTGCGCTATTATCTTCTTATGATCGTGCGAATAAACGTTGTTGGAGGGATAGTAGACCTGGTTGAAGGAGTGGGACAGGGCCCCGCCGTGTACTTTGATGATCTTGCCTTCATCGGCCAATTCCTGGAGATCGCGCCTAATAGTATCTTCTGAAACACTGATTTCCAGGCTAAGACTGGAAGACAACACTTTGTTGTGTAAGTTGACCTGATGTAGTATATATGCCTGGCGTTCCTTCTTTAGCATCGGTTAGGTGGTTACACGCACAAATTAGGTAAATTACCGCATAAAATGGCAGTATGCGGAAATTAAATTTGCAGGATACGGAAGGAATCCTGCAAACAGTTGAAACGGAGGTGGGTTAATGTGGGTTATTTGTCGACGGATGGGCGTATTTGCCGGATTGTGCGGAATCGCAGATTGAATTGCTGATTAGGCAGATTTTGTGGATTGCGCAGATGGAGCACTGGTAATTACCAGTAAGGTGTCTACAATGACCTACAATGCCCTATTATGACTACTTTTTGTCTGTCTGACATGGTTCCCTATTTAAGGAAATGCGCCTTTAATACGGGAGCGGTACCCTTCAGCTACCCTGCCGATACCCTGGAACTGCCCTTGGGAATCACTGATTGTGCAGATTTGGAGGGATTTCGCTGATTTAGGAGAATAATTTGTATATTGAATGAAGAGACAATACTTATGTTTTACGAGTCTATTTTTAAAACTTCCATTTCGATCAAACGCGCCAGGGGACTGGGTTTGCCAATCGAAAACAATACAAATCCGCGCTCCTTCTGCATTTGAGCGTTCTTCCCTTACTATTGCTTTACGGTTCCTTTACTGTTGCTTTACTACTCGCCTGGACCTGACCAGGGAGAACCCAGGACTTACCCAGGGACTACTATGGCAGTGCTATGGCGTATACCACAAGGTGATCAGAGAATGATAGGGGAGAATGAAGCTTGTCTTATGTACAACGTTGCCGCTCATCAAGCGCTGTCCTTAATCTTGCGCCAGCCCAGGATATTTTATGCTACTTGCTCTTTGGGCTGCTTTGTGGGTGGGCATGCCCCTGTTGTAGAGCCTTTTGATGTTTTAATAGGAGGGAGTTCCCTGTCCGACTAGATGGATGGGTAGGAGCAGGAATTAAGTAAAATCGGACTGCACACTTTTAGTCCAAAACTGCACACTTATTGCCTAATTAAGCACACTTATTGGTTTCCCCTTTGTGAGTTTGTTACTTTTAACTAGCTTCATTCCTGTAATTAACAGTAACTGTATGATGGTTTTGTTACCTGTTAATATAACCTGAAACCATTAAGTAAACCCTAAACTAACACAAACCATGTCTTTGATGAACAGAGGAGCATTGAAGTGGGTCGATTTAGCCGGACAGTTGAGTCTCTTAGGTTAATAGATATGTTTCAGTTGTAGAACTCATGTTATCAGATCAGGATATATGCTTTGATCCAATGCCTGCACAAACCTAATAAAATAATCCATGGGCGAAGCCCATTCCTTTTCTTTTTCTTTTTTTTGGTTCTTTTTTTCTTTAAAAATCGAACCTTTCATTCCGGCCAAAAACTTGTCCACATTGAGTTGTAAAGGGTTTCAATTTTATTCGCATACACTAAATATTCATACATTTGTTTTACCGGAAAGAAGCGGAAACTGGCTCTGCTGAGGAGCAACCAGTGAGGAATATTTCCGGTATCGGAGCATTCAAAGTTCTTTGATAAAAATGTCTCAGGTACTCATTTGGTGGACTCAGACAGCCTTGTGATATGAGCCGGCGTTGGATTATTTGCATATCGCTACAGTGTGTTTTCATATGCGTTAGGTGATAAATAACCAATTGATGAATGCAATCTTTTAGGATTGTAATACATTTCGATATATTCAAAAATTTCGGTCTGGGAATCTTCGGCATTCTCGAACGCGCCGCCTTCCAGTAGTTCAGCTTTAAACCGGCTGAAGCAGGACTCCATGTGGGCGTTGTCGTAAGGATTATCTGCATCGCTCATGCTCTGCGTTAGCTGATACCTGGCTATAAGCCTGCGCAACCTTTGCCCGCATACTGGCCACCCCGGTCTGAGTGTACTAGCAGATGCAGCGGTGGTCTACGCAACGCTAATGCCTTTCGCAAGGAGGCCAGGACCAAAGACTCTTTCATATGATCCTGCAGGTCCCATCCCACAATTCTGCGGGAATACAAATCCATCCATACAGACAGGTAACGGAACGTTCCCCGGCCATGGGTATATAGGTTATATCGCCAACCCATACCTCGTTTATGGAGCCAGGTAGGCCTTTTTCCTTGAGCACATTAGGGCTTATTGGGTATGGATGGCGGCTGTTGGTCGTTTTGGGTACAAATGAGCGTGGTTGAATAGCTTTTAATCCATTTCGGTAAAGGGCCTTGCGGACCTTGTAGCGGCTCGTTTGTACATCCTGGTGGCGCAACTCCGCCACGATCCTTCTGGTGTCGTAGCGGCGCTTATGGGCTTTAAAAACGGTTATTACCTGGTCTTCCATTGATTGGCTGGCAGGATTGATCCGGTGTGTTTTTGCATTGCGCCAATCATAATAGCTGCTTCTGCTGATTGACAGTACCTGGCATAACTGCTGAATGGGGTATTCACCTTGCAATTTGTCGATGGTCATATACACGGCTTTTATATCCCGCGGCCTAAGATTCCCAAGGCTTTTTTAAAATATCCCGTTCCTGCTCCGTACGACGCAGCTCCGCCTTAAGGCGTTCTATTTCAGCAGTGGCATCCGGGAGATTATTAGAAGCATTAGTACCAGCGTTGCCCTTGTTTGCGTTTTGGGTTCCGCTTTTCCATCGGTATATCAAATTCTCGCCTACGCCCAGTGCCTGGGCTATTTCAGATATAGGGCGGCCAGAGGCCACCATTTTAAGAACCTCTTCCTTGAAGGTAGCATCGTACTTTCTGCGCGTCTGTTTTGTCTTTTGCCAGTCATTGATTTGCAAATTTAAGCAATTCAACTGTCCGGATTTTTGGACCATCTCAATCTTAACTATATCGTTTTTGATGAACAATTCAAGGCCGTTGCCAAAGGCGCCAGACAGGTGGAAATAAATGGTCCTTTGCAAGCTCCTCTTGCACTTACCGATATTCATGTGGAGAAAAATGGCTGGATTTATGTATTTTTAAATAATGAGAGTCAGCAGGCTGTTTATTTTGACAATTTCCAGGTAACTCATAAAAGGGGCAATATCCTGGAAGAGACGCACTATTATCCCTTTGGCCTGACCATGAAGGCTATTTCGCCTAGATCGCTTGGAACCACCCCGGTCAATCGCTCAAAATATAATGGCAAAGAGCTGCAGTCTGAAGAGTTTTCCGATGGCACGGGGCTGGAGGAATATGATTATGGGGCAAGGTATTATGATCCACAGATTGGCAGGTGGCATGCGATTGATCCGATGGCTGAAGAAATGCGCAGATTTTCTCCCTATAATTATGCGTTTGATAATCCTATGAGGTTTATAGATCCGGATGGAATGTATCCTACTGATATTTTTAAGATTTATAGGGATGGAAGAATTGAGCGTACAGTTACAAATGACACATATGATAGATTTTACTTGGTGGAACAAACTTCAACAGTTGCTGCTGTTGATGGAGGGCCACCAGAAGTTGCAACTTCATCAACATTTGTAGGGCAGTTTGATAAAAATGCAAAAGGTTTAATTCAATTGCCCTCAAGTTTAGAGGGTAGCGCTTGGGGGAAGTTTTGGTTTCTCTGTTAAAGCAGGTAACGAACCTAATGCTTATATTGCGGGAAATTCATTTGCATCCTTGCTTGGGGCTCTGGCCGACTCCCACGTTTCAGATCTTACAATTAATGGCTTTAGTAAAGCTGATGGAAGCTCCCTAAACCAAGCGTTTCGCATAAACTAGGCCAACGCGGGGATCTAAGGTATTTAAGGACAGATGCAACCGGCGGACCAGCAATCTTGGGAAATAAAATTGTCGATGTTACAAGACAATCGGGGCTTAATAATTCATTATTTAAGTTTGGCTGGAAAGATATGATCTCGGAGAAGTTTAAACTTACGGCAACATCAATTCCTGGATTACTTCCCCATACAAGTTCTGCAAAAGCCAAGGGTATTCGTACTGATCACACGAATCATTTGCATTTGCAGGGGTATGCCCCAAGGGTAAATACACAATATGTGGTCTATTAAAAAGAATATGAAATATATTATTAATAATCTGGTTTTGTTTTTAGTAATACAGTTACAATATGCGAATGCTCAAAACACTCTGCAAGGGAAGGGAGTGCTGCGTATTAACTTACTAAAATTTACGCATGCGGATAAGTTAAATATCTATGATGCTAAAGGGCAAGTATTTGCAGCTGTATATAAAGACCCCAAGGATGATGAATACAAGATTAGCGGGCCAGGAAAAAATGCAATTACCCAAGCCAGGGCTTTTTATCCAGATTACGGTATTCTGATTTTTGATTCGGAAAATGGAGAAAAGGAGGGGCGTTACAAAGTTTTCCTAGACAATCAAGTCAAATTTATCTATCTAAAAGAACTTAAACAGTATTCAAAATTTCAGTACTGGGCAACCTTTATCAAGGATGTATTTATACAAGTAGATGCCTCAAACACCGTATACAGTGATACTATAAAACTTAAAAAGATTGCTGGCTCTGAAGAATACGGATATAAGGTAGTCAGGGTAGTCGGGGACTGGATCTATGTTGAATGTCTGAAAACATGTGAAAGCTGTCCGCCTAATAAAATGATATCCGGCTGGGTAAGATGGAAAAGGAACAATATGCTTCTTGTTGAGCTTTTTATTTCTGTTAGAAAAACGCAGATAAAGTCAGGCTTAAGGAGCGACGATGTAAAAGAAAAAGGGCCCTTCACTGGCGCAAGATTGAGGGGTGGGTTTGTGTGATGGCATCTTGTGCCTGTATGATGGCTTTGTCATATTCAGGAAGCATAGGCCTGCTTGGATTTGTAATCCCGCAAATAAGCTGATATGTTTTTTTCAATATGCCTTATGGCCCTGTATTGTAAATATCGCTCCAAACGGATATTTTTATGTATACCTCAGCAATGAAACCCAGAACTGGGATAGCTTGTCCCGACAGGAACTGTCGGTATGGTCTTTGATAACCTGAGTATACAGCATATTACTTCCCTTACTATTGCTTTACGGTTCCTTTACTGTTGCCTTACTACTCGCCTGGACCTGACCAGGGAGAACCCAGGGCTTAGCCAGGAGTAAGGCAGCGATGGACCAAGATTTGTTCAGGACCTGACCAGGCCATTACCAGAAAAATACCAAGTGGTGCATGGTGTTTTGGTGAGCAAACTTTCTATACGAATGGGTATGGTAAGCGGGAAAAGGTAAAAGAGGGACCAACGCACATGCCATGAAGCATGGAGACAACTTCTTCAATAGCTGGTTCAATGCAGCTGAATTCAAACGTGCCACTGGGGCTGGTAAACTTTTTCGCCTGGCGATGGGGCCTGTACTGGCTGGTATTAGGAATATGCGGCCGAGTGGCCGCATGACAGGGTGGCTGCACCCGGTGATCCAGGGTGATCGGATCCATAATAGAGGGAGCGCATACAATGAAGGCGGTTGATTTTTCGAGGCTGGGGATTTGAATTCAGCCCGGACGATGGGAAGGGAAATAAAAAGCCCTAAGGATCTCCCGGGGCTTTGCTTCTATTTATCCTGTAGTGGAAAACTGGATTTCACCAGGGTGTCGGAACGGATTTCTTTTCTTAATGGCTGCGGGATTTTTTCCATTAAAATTATTGTATCCTTTTAATTATTCCTTCTCTTGTTTCATATCGGCCACCTTCGCCGGGTAAAAACATTCCAACTTAATTGTATTTCCGTTAGTGGTATAGTAGCCGATGGAGGACGCGGTATTAAATGAGTTCCTTTCATTTAATGTCTGATTCATCTCTTTTTCCAGGTGTTATCAATGATCATTCTTCCATCAGAATAAAACCCCATATAGCCGATTACTATGTTGCCATCGTAATTAACAAACTTTTTGTAGAAACGTAAAGCGAATGGTTATTGATTGATTCATTCGCTTTAAACGGCTCCTTCGGTATTGAGAATTTTGGATGCTTGGGACGATAAGCATTTTTAGTGACCCACATACCTTTATTGCATGCAAATAAAAAGAGAAGTGATATGAAGATAGTTGTCCTTCTCATATTAATTCCTCTTGCCTGCTCCCCCGCTTGCAGTAACACCTCTTTAATTGTAATCATAAGTGGATTCATGGGAGACATTGTTATTCTTCTACAAATTATAGGAAAAAAATAAATTGCTACGGTTCAATCAGTATGTGTGCAGTTTTGGCCAAAAATCGTGTTAATTTGGTCAATAAGTGTGTTTGACTGTAGATTCCGGGTCAGATACACCGGAATTTACAGGGAGGCCTTTTGATAGAGGGTGAAGGAAGTGATGGGAAGGGCCTGGTCCCTGGAAGAAACCATAAGAATGCGGCCCGCAAACTCCTTTTCAAAAGCTGGCTGGAGAGACGGCCCCACGATGTAACCGCGGCACTGTTCAATCCCGATAGCTATCTGGACCATACAGCAGGTAGTACGGACAACGAGGTAACCCTCAGAACTGATAGAACGCTTTAAAGAGGTAGACGCCCTGCCCGAAGAAGAACAGGGCGTACTGATAAAAATTATCTCGGCTTATGTGAGGGATTACAAAGCCAGGCAGGCCTATGCTTCCTGAATATGATAAAGCCATCATACAGGCACAAGATACCATCACACAAACCCACCCCTCAATCTTGCGCCAGTGAAGGGAAAATCAAAGCTGGTAGAATTAGCAAAATGTATTTGTAATAGGTTCTTGCCAATCGAATATTCAGCAGGGTAATCTTCATACTTAACCATTCAAGGATAAAACTTAGTGTTGTATCACGGTGAGGATGCAAAAATTCATTCATTCTTTCTTTTTTTTCTTCGTTTTGACCCATTTTATTGTCCTGTATACAATAAAAGTCAACAAGCAAAATAGTATGATACAAATAGAAAGCCCGGCCCAAAATGGGCCGAGTATTGATTTTTCTGTCCTTTCCAAAATACTATATTACTTAGGAGCAACATGACTACGCCAATGTAATACAAGACATCCAGGATTTTACCTATAATTAAAATAGTCTTTTTCATAACTCAATTTTTTTTTTATATCTGGAGGATTGTCAATGCTTACTTGTTTTTGCTTTTTAATTCCACGCTGATTTTGAAGTCGCTTGCTGTCCTATTGTCTATTCCATGTAACCCCATCATTATAACTGATGGGTCTTTTTCATTATCTGCAAGTATCTGGACATTATAACCAACAGGGTCCCAGCCAGTACTAAAAGAAAAGTTATTATATCCAATTAGCAGAGAGGCATCCATGCTAATGTTGGTATTAAGGTATGTCACCCCTTGCCTGTCATCCATTCGTGATTGCTTTGAATATTCTCTGGGATTTCTACTTGCTAAGTCTCTGAACCCACTAATTCCGTCAGCATTAAAAGATATTGTACTTTCTAAAATCTTAATATCGGTGGTCGTGACAGTCTCTGTAATAGTCTTCTTGTTTTTCCTTCACCAACTTCATATGTACTAACTGTTGAATTTACTGTTACTTCGAAATCGAACGAAAACACAGCGTCAGCAGTTCCTTGGAACGATGTTTTAGCCTTATATGTCCACAATTGCGTATCCTGATGGATTTCTTGTTTAAGTAATTTCTTTTTCTCCTCTACAGCTCTGTCTTTATCATTTTTAATTAAGTCTTCAGCTAGCATTCCGTCCGGATCAATAAACCGCATTGGGTTGTTAAATGCATAATTGTAGGGGGAATGCCTACGCATTTTTTCCGATAAAGGATCTATCACCATCCACCTGCCAATCTGTACATCATACATTCTGGCACCATAGTCGTACCATTCCAGTCCATCACCATCACTAAATTCTTTCTCCTGTTTTTCTTTTCCGTTGTATTCATACTTATTATCCAATTTCCCGATGGCTTTGGAACTGATACCCGCCATGGTGAGCCCAAAAGGATAATAATGGGTTTCTTCGATGATAGGACCTGTAATATGTTGTACACTCAGGTTATCAAAGTACATCCCGACAGTTACTGTCGGGACAAGCTATCCCAATTCTGGGTTTCATTGCTGACGTAAACATAAAAATATCCGTTTTGGGCGATATTTACAATACAGGGCCATAAGGCATATTGAAAAAAACATATCAGCTTATTTGCGGGATTACAAATCCAAGCAGGCCTATGCTTCCTGAATATGACAAAGCCATCATACAGGCACAAGATACCATCACACAAACCCACCCCTCAATCTTGCGCCAGTGAAGGGGCCAACCTTGGGGGATATAATTCTACTTACTATTCCTTATCAAGGTAACGTGTTGGTTAAAATCAATAATTTTATTGTTTCTACTTATCACTACGAGAATATATTTGTTGTATTCCTCTTCACTCAGTTTTCCAATAAAATCACCTTTTTTTATTTTCGCACCTTTTTTAGGGAAGTACTATTTAACCCTCCATAGGTATAAGTTGTATGTGAAATTTGAATTGTGCAAATGAGCTCATCTTCAATTTTAGTAATGCCTAATACTTTCCCTTTGGATAGGGAAAATATAGAGTCACTTTTTTCACAAGGAAAAATTTTTATGCCTTTTATCGGGTCTATGTAGGAAGAAATTGTCGTGTATTTGATTTCTTTAGTATATCCGCACTTCAATGGCCTATTTTTGGGCAAGAAGATCACTTCAGATTGTTGACCACACGTAATTGTACTTAAACTAACCGGAAATTCCCCATATCGACCAAGCGACGCAGCTGTAGGCGAGGGGGAATGACTCTATTAGTTTCTGGCCTGGTTAATTCCTGGGGGTAGATCATTAAGCATTTAAGTAAACAGCAAATAGCTCCAATAAATATTTTCGTATTAAATTTCATTTTCGGATAAGTTAGAGTTTTGGGGTTTATATGGTGAGTTGAGCTCTTCAAGTATAGTTCTTTTACTAAACAGCCAAATTGCCGGCGGTATATCATAAATAATAATAAGATGAAAAGAGGTTTTCATTTTTGATTGGGAGGGGTTAACAATCAAGAATTATTAAACGTCGACCATAGATTATATGGAAGCGTTTCTTCTACAAATTATAGGAAAAAAATAAATTGCTACGGTTCAATTAGTAACTGTGCAGTTTTGGCCAAAAATCGTGTTAATTTGGTCAATAAGTGTGTATGAACGAATTATCAATATCCTGGTGTTGTTTTTATCAGTACAGGTACAATATGCGAATGCTCAAAACTTCCTGAAAGGTGGTGGTGTGCTACGTATTAATTTGCTAAAGTTTACACATTCAGATAAGTTAAATGTTTATGATGCGAGTGGGCAAGTATTTTCCATAGTGTACAAGGATCCAAAGGATGATGAATATAAGGTCAGCGGACCAGGGAAAAATGAAATTGCCAAAGCCAGGGCTTTTTAGCTGGATTACGGCATACTTATTTTTGATTCGGAAAATGTGGAAAAGGAAGGCCGTTATAAGGAGGGGTTTTTCGGAAATAAAAAGTGAGATGGAAAATGCGGGAAGGGGATTCACAAAACCAATTAACAGAAACAATATTTCTAACGGTATTCTCATTAGAGTATGGTAAAGGATAGGTTATTTCAACTGGCAGTTAAAGTCAATCCTATTGGGAAGATAGTGTTTATTTTATTGGGCTTCTTGCTATGGGGGTGCATTGATAAAAAAAAGTAAAAGGAATTATTTAGTGTCTGTCCATAAAGTCTCAATTTCTATTGTCTAACCAAACAGTCTATAAATAATGTAGACATTATGGATATTATTTTAAATGACTTTTCAGGTATTTTCAGGGTTTATCATTTTTTGAGGCATGATAAGCGTTTTTACCATTTTCTTTTACTCCAGGACATGCCTTTCCCTGTACTGCTTTATAAGTAGGCGGTATCAGGCTGTTTTTAGTAAAGACAGCATGGCCGCCGTCATTACCCGTATGTTATACCCAATAACGCTCCACATTACTTTGGCCTCAAAATGTTCAAATCCTTTCCAATTACAACGGAACAATCCAAACCCTCTTTTTATGTTGGAGATATTGGCTTCTATGCCGCTTCTCCATTTCTTTAATCTGGTTGCCCGGTTCTTACTGCTTACTTTATTTTGAAGACTGCCTACTATCTTATTGAATACAATATTCACAATACCCTTTTTCTCTGCATACTTCAGGTTATCTTTAGAAGCGTAGCCACCATCGGTTACAATATCACGGGGAACGACCCCATATGTCTTCTTAATTTTATCAATGGTTCCCGCGTACAGCGATTTATCTGATGGGTTGCCCCTTAACACTTCGCAGCTTACAATCAGATTGCTTTTACCTGTCACCAGATTGATCTTATGACCAAATGCAGCTTCCCGCTGACCTTTAACAATGATATCTGTATGCTGCTCATAGATTGAAAATATTTTCTCTTCATTCGGTACTTTCAAGCCCATAAGCTCTTTACGCTCAGCAATACTATATACATGCTCCATTACGGGCAGCAATTGTTCCAGGGATAGTTCGATGCACATTCCTCTAAAACTAAAGCTTGACTTTTTTTACTGCATTGGCTACCTGGTTAATGCTATTGGTGAAAATATTCAATTGCTTTTGAATAGGTCTGCCCGCTTGTCTGCGCTTCGTGTATTATTAATCTTAAAAATAACCGCTTGGCTCGTTTGCGATAATCCTGCCATTCAAGCTGGCTCGCTTCTTCCTGCAACTGCTCCAGCAACCGGTGACTATCTTTAATACAATCCCACACCAGGGAATTGTTTGTAGGGTAGTGAATATTAGTTTCTACTACCGTACTGTCCTGGCGCAATTGATTGATGTCTTCCAGCCCTTCGTGAATGGCTATCTTGTTTAGTTCTACCAGCAACCGTTCCAGATTTTCTGCTTTGATTCGTGAGATGTATTTGTGGTACACCTGGAAACTGTATGGACGCAGATCATCAATTTTTACAAACCGGGCGCAAATACGGGAATCACCCTGATGGTATTCCAACTCCCGGTAATCCAATTGCTTCAACTCTTTATAAATTGCCGCCCTCACGATCTGTTCTACACTGGGAACGTCTTGTCTGCCAAAATCACTGCGTTTGTTGCCTTCCGTAATATCTTCTGCCACATAATTCAACAACCTCGGGTGATGATCAAGGATGGTATCCATCAATCCAAATTCCGGATTGTTGGCCCAGTCAGCTTGCTGAAACTTCAATTGCAAGGGTTCAAATAATTTCATGCGCATGACACAAAATTGCAAAAATATCTTTTCAAAGATCAACTCAACTAATTACTAATCAAAATTTTATGACTTTATGGACAGACTCTATTTAATACAAAAACGGTGTGTGGGAGCCTTTACCGCGAGAAATATACGCTTTATTCTGGTGGCGCATATTCGGCAGAATTGTATTCAGATTATTTGACAGATTATACAAATTTCAGGGTATACATAGGCACTCATGATGAACATGAAAATTTCGATTATGAGTGTTTGGGTGACAGTATTCTTGTGCAGAAATTTACTTTTAAGGAAGATACGGTAAGCACTATTTTACTTAGATTGAAATTTAGTATATCAGACCTGAAAAAGAAACAAAAATTTGAATGAATGGAAAAACTATTAGAAACATTCCATTTTATAAATATACTACCCGTGTTGCCATAGGGATGGAAAACGAAAAAGGATGTCGCTTACGGCATCCTTTTTCTTTGACAGTAAAGCTCGTTATCATTTATCTCTTCTACTCCCAACCCGGGTTTTGTTTGAGCACACCTGCAGGATACAGGGATATTTGTCCGGTTGGTACGGCTGACAGGTAGTGCTTGGGATCGATAAAGGTTCTCTTCGCGGTAGCTGCATAGGTCATAATGTAACCAGCTGCGTTGCGCAATACCTTGCCATTATCTGGTACTTTGGCACCCAGGAAGATATCGGGGTTTTTGGCATTGTCCATGTATTCGCCTTTCTTCCAGCGCATGAGATCCTGGTAACGGAAACCATCCATCATCAGCTCCACGCGCCTTTCGCGACGTATTTCCCATACCAGGGAAGTAACCGTGGGATCTTTTTTAGTATCAACGAAAGTTGTTCCGCCTACTGCTACAGCTTGACCACCAGGAGCTTCCAGTTTAGCAATGCCGGCGCGTGTACGCAACAGGTTCACTGACTTGTCGAGGTCGGCCGTTGAAATGGCGTATTTGCCCAGTTGATCCAGTTCGGCTACTGCTTCGGCATAGTTCAACAGGATTTCACTCAAATAAAAGATGGGTGCATCTGTTTCGTTGTTGGGCGCCAGCTGGTAGCAGCGGCGTTCAGAAACTTAGCAGGACGATAGCCAGTACTAGAGCTAAGACCACCTACAAGGGTTCCATTGTAACAGAGGAAGGTGTCGATGGTTGCCAACAGACGTTTATCACGATTGGTTCTAACTTTCTTCACATCATCATCGCCTGCATAGAGGGGCGAGAGAGATGGGCAGTCCATCGGTAGCAGCATACGATTCAACAGCCGATTTGGTAAGACCATGCATTTGGGTGGTGCTATTGGTATAGCCAATCACGGAATGGGTCATGGCGCCAGGAACATAGGCTTTGTATAAAATGGCTTCCTTATTACCTGCCAGGTCTAAGGAACTGTACAGGTCTTTGTAACTGCCTAATATGAATCCTGCAGCCATCACCTTTTCTGATGCATCTTTAGCGGCCAATAACCATTTGTCAGCATCATTAAGGCCCAACTCGGTATGGTATTTACGGTAAGTACCTTCAAAAAGACATACCCGGGATTTGAATGCCAGGGCCACATTCTTATTTACTGTGTTGGGCTGATCGGTTGCGCGAAGATTCTTAATAGCGTAATCAATATCATCCAGTACGCTGTCCATGATGAGCTTACGGGGATCACGGGGTTTGTAGATAACAGCGGTATCGCTGATATCGAGCGGCGTACCAATCCAGGGTATATCGCCAAAGGTCTTTACCTTATCGAAATAATCGAAAGCACGGAAGAAACGGGCAATGCCTTTCCAATGATTCTTAGCTTCATCACTCATGGGTACGGTTTCAACGCGCCTGATCATGATATTGGCTTTGCGGATGAGTGTCCAGCTCCAGGTGCCATTGGTAGCAGGCGCCGACACTGCATATAAGCCCAGGCCTGTAGAAGCCTGGTCATCGGAAAAGGTTGAGAAATAGAAATCGGCGGTAGTACCTGTACCAAAACCGGTGAACGAGTTATAAAATTCCCAGTTATAGGCTCTTACATTGGCCTCGCTGGTCCAATAGGAACCATCAATAAACTGGTTGGGGTTTCGGTTTCCAGGTATTTTGAACATCCTGTAAGAGACAGAACGGTTGCGGAAAGTGCGAATATTTTATGTGTAAGTTTCATAATTCAAATTTTAAATACTGCAGGAATTGGTTAAAGTGTTACCTGTAATCCAAAGGAGAAATTCCGCTCGAAGGGGAATGTACGTCCCAGGAAGTTGAAATCGCCACCATCGGTAATTTCCGGATCGAGGGAAGGCCTACATTGGAAATTTCAGCAAGGTTTTGACCGCTCAGGTAAATACGTACTTTTTGGACCTTGTACTTTGAAAGCAATGCCGCAGGTAATGTATAACCCAGGGTAATGTTCTTCAAACGGCAATAAGCCAGGTTCTGGAGGTATTTAGTTTGAGGATAGAAGTTATTGCCTGTGGTTGGTAAGCCGGCCAGTTTAGTACCATTGTTACCAATGTACGGGCGGGGGTATTTCGCATCAGTGTTGGTGGGTGTCCAGTAATCCAATTGGTGAGCATAGAGGATGTCGGCACCCTGGTACAAGGGAATGGCAATATTACCGATACCCCAATAATCACGCTTGCCAACGCCCTGGATAAAGATATCGAGGTCAAATCCTTTATAGGTACCACCGAGCCTTGCGCTGTACTGATAGCGGGGCTGGCTGTTGCCAATCACTTTCAGGTCACCTGGATCATTAGTACTCAGTTTACCGCCATTGATTACATTATCACCATTGCGGTCTTTGTATTTTACGTCACCTGCTCCATATACAAAGTTGCCGTTTTGGATGGCTACCTGACTGGGCGATTTGGTCACATCTTCGGCTGAGGCGAAATATCCATCTGTTTCAAAACCCCAGATCTCACCCCATACTTTACCTACATAGTTTTGGGTGATCAGGTTGGAAGGGTTGTCCCATTTGGTGATCACGGCTTTGTTGTCGGCCAGGGTGATCAGGCCATAGAGGTTGAGGTCTTTTGTAACGTTATAGTTTCCATCGATGCTTAATTCCCAACCACGGTTGCGCATATTGCCGGAGTTAATGCGGGGACCGCTGGTGCCGAATGTTGCTGGAACAGAAGAAGGCATCAACATGCCTTCGGTACTACGCTCGTAGTAATCGAAAGTGATACCCAGTTTACTTTCAAATAAACGGATATCTGTACCCAGATCGAGCGTTTTTACCTTTTCCCATGTAAGTGCCTGAGGAATGGCAATGGGAGCATTGATTGTTTGTGTGCGAACGCTACTGCCTGGTGGAATCCAGTTAACGGCTGAGTTGCTCATGGTAGGCAGATAGTAGTTGCCACCCACGTTCTGATTACCCACAGAACCATAAGATACCCTGAATTTCATGTCAGAGAGGTAAGGCTTCAGTGGGTCCATAAATTTTTCTTCGCTGATGCGGTAACCGGCAGAAGCAGAAGAGAACCATGCCCAACGGTCGTTAGGAGAAAAGCGGATGAACCGTCATAACGGCCATTCAGTTCAAGCAGGTATTTGCCCTGGTAATCGTAGTTCAAACGACCGAAATAACCAGCGTAGGAGTTTTTGCCATGTGAACCGGAAACCAGTTGATCGCCGGTAGCGAGTGACAATTCTCCTTTATTGGGATCGAGTAAGGATCTTCTCTCGGCAGCAAAGTTCAGGTCTTCGTTATCTTCCATGTTTGCACCCACAGTCAATTTCAGATTGTGGTCAGTGAAGAGGGTTTTATTATAAGTAGCGTATGCATTGAGGGTGTTGACAATGTACCGACCGCTGCTATAGGAAGTTCTGTCTTGTGAAACGGTAGCAATGTTGGCAATCTTTGGATAACCAGCAGACCAGAAGTCGTAGGCATTGATGTAACCACCTACTTCATGGCGCATCACGTTGTCGCGGCCAATGGTATAGTCAATACGAACGTTCAGTTCTTTGGAGAGCTTAATAGTAGCGCCCAGGTCAATACGGCTGTAGTTGTCGGTTACGTCATTCGTCCTGGCTTGTGCGAGGTAAGCAGGTGTGTGGCGGAAATAGTTTCCGTTGTAAGTACCATAAGGGAAATAGGAACCCCAACGCCAGAAATAATACCAATAGTCCTGGTACTGATAGGGGTATTCGTATTTGAAGTTACGGTACATCATTTTCGCATCAGCATCCAGCCAGGGGGTTACAGATGCATTTACTGCGGCGGTGATATTGTATTTTTAACATCATCGGGGTTCATTTTCAGGATACCGCCTTCGTGGCTGTAGCCGGCAGACATATAATAGCCTACTTTCTCACTACCACCACGGATGCTGAGGTTCTGCTGCATTTCATTAGTATAGTCTTTCAGCATGATGTCTTTAGCATCCCATTCACGGTAGAAATACATACGGCCTTCTGCAGTATTGAATTCAAAGTCTTCACCTTCCACCATTTCATTGCTCTTCCTGTTGTTGGCATATTTTTGTTGCCAGTTGGCAATCCCATCTCTAAGAGTGGTCAGCTTCATACCAAAGATCTCGGGATTGGTGATGCCAGATCGCTGAGAAGCTTCATTGAGGGCTGTGAGTTCCGGAACAGGATTGGCAAAGTCGGGTAGTACTGTGGGTTTGTTCCAGGAAAAGTTATTGGAATAAGTTATTGCTGTTTTCTGATTCTTGCGACCTGATTTGGTTTTGATCAGGACTACACCAAAAGCGGCACGAGCTCCATAAATTGAGGTGGAGGCTGCGTCTTTCAGTACGGATATGCTTTCAATATCATTCGGGTTAATGATAGAAAGGTCGGCAGTCTCAACATTGTCGACCATGATGAGTGGTCTGCTAGGTCCATTTACAGAACCAATACCACGGATATTGATGCCGGGGCCGGCGGTGAGTCCACCATTGCTATAAGTGATGGTAAGACCAGGCACCACACCCTGCAAGGCTTTAGCAGGATCATTTACAGGCCTGCTTTGCATGGTTTTGGATACATCAACGGTGGTTACGGCACCTGTAAGATTCGCTTTTCTGAGAACCATAAGCAACCACTACTACCTGGTCAAGTGAAGTGTTGGACGGTTCCAGTTCAATGGAATAATTAGTTGCTGGCGTAACGGGTACGAATTGGGTGGTATACCCTACATAGGATATTTCAATGGTTTTGTCGCCATCGAGGGTGATGGTAAATTTTCCATTGGCATCTGATACGGCTGTTTTTTTGCTTTTGCTACCAATAATGGTGGCAGCAGCCACAGGTGTCCGGCTGGATTTGTCGATGATCTCACCGGTAATGGTCTGCCCATAAGCAAAGCCCGTGAGGCAAAGCAATACAAGCAGGAATAGTGGTTTAGTCGTTCTCATAAAATGTTATTTAGTGTGTATGGAGCCTCGTTTGTGTTTTGCGAACCGGATGGATAAGGAAAAAGGGTACGGATTAGCTATACTGCTTATGAAATGGCTGTGGTATCAAATAACCTCAATGCCGGCATTGACATAGGGTTGTAACAAGGGATCGCCCGGCGGTAATTCAGTGATCAGTGTATGGATGCTGCTTACGGGGCATACGTGAACAGGTTTAATGGCATTGGTCTTTTCGGCAATGCTGAGGCAAACGACCTTTTGTGAAGACTCGATCATGGCTTTTTTAATTGTACTACATCCCAATCATGGTCGGTTACCCCCTGTTGTACATGGATGGCATCCACGCCCAGGAAACAGAGGTCGGCCCGGATATGGCCAATCTTGGCAATGGCATCGCCACCGACGGTGATGCGGCTGTTCTTGGATATTTTATCGCCAATGACAATGACCTCAATATTGGGATGGTGGAGGTACTCTACGATGGCGGGCAGGCTGCCGGATACGAAAGTGGCCCTGAGCTGGGGTGGTAATACACGGGCCAGTTCAAGGATGGTGGTGCCGCCACTGGTCAACACATACATCCCATCTTCAATAAGGGCTGCTGCTTTTTCGGCAATGACCTTCTTGTGATCATGGAGGTAGATATTGCCTGAAGGATTGTATACGTCATGAAAAGAGTGGGAGAGGGCGCCGCCATGTACCTTGATGATCCTGCCATCTTCTGCTAGTTCGTGCAGGTCTCTGCGAATTGTATCTTCCGAAACGTTGATCTCACTGCTCAGACTGGAAGACAATACTTTGTTATGCAGGTTTACCTGCCGGAGTATGTAAGCTTGTCGTTCTTTTTAAGCATATTAGCCTGGTTGACGCCCCAAATTAGGGAGATTGTCGCATAAAATGGCAAATAATGGAGAAAAAGATATTAAGAGGTGATTAATCCTGCTTAAATCAGCATAAATCGGCAGATGCAAACGATTGCGGATCACAGATTTCGCTGATTAATACATGGATTTTGCAAAGGGAGGAATCGCAGATTGCACTGATTGGAATCGCCGGTTGCGCGGATCAGGACGGATTATGCTGAAGACGGAGTTGATATGTTGAAGGGTAAGGTGCCCAGGGGAGGGCAAAGGAACACCTGCGTGGCTTACCGGTTGAATAGTGGTGGCAAGGCAGGCAGGTGTTGAAGTATATAAAGGGGATGATCTTATTTCAAGGTAAAACGGATGGTCAGGGCAAATGCGTCGGGAACAAAGTTGATATCGGGCATGATGTCGAGTTCGGGTTTCCAATCGAGCGACAGGTTGATGGGAGCATTCTCAAACTTATAATCCAGGCCCAGGGCGCCGGTGGGTCCGAAGTAGGTATCGCCATATTGCCAACCCACATAAGCACCCGCTCCATAGAACCAGCGCAGGTTGGGGGCTATTGGCTGGTGGATCTCCAACAAAGCACCCATCCCAAAACGGCTGCCAAAGGAAACCAATCCCTCCACAGCACTGCGTTCAGTAATAAAATACTTTCCGCTAACGGAACTATTCAGGGTAGGAGTTGAATTGCTGAGGCGCACACCCAGTCCAAACCGGTAATCCTGGGCAGCTGATCGTTGGCTCATGAAAGCAAACAGGCAGGTAATGGAAAAGAGAAGAGCAATCCGTTTCATATTGTTGAGTTATGATTTAAGGGCAGTTTGCAGTCGGCAGTCGTGAATCGGCAATCCTTTGCTTCGAGGACACAAGTGCACTTACGCGCTTGGCCTGGCTACCTACGCGCCAGGGGCCAAGAGGTGACACCTTTTCGTTTTCGTGGTAAGGGAAAGGTGTCACCTCTTTCCTGATGAAGGTGAGCCGCTCTACAACGCTGCATTTGCCAGTCTGCAGAGCGACCCACCTTTCGCCAGGGGCAAACAAATAAAATTTGGATGACAATTCCTTGCGCCAATATTATGAACGAAAATGGTGCCGGAGTATTAAAATGTGCTTGTTAAAGTTGCGTGAAGGTGTGGGTATGAATACTAATCTTCAAAGAGTTCGAACTTGGTCTTGGGTCTTCTTGCTTCGAGCCACTTGAAATTGCGCAGGAGCTTATCCTGTTCGGTGGCTTGCTTGGCAGGGAACATGGTTCCTTTGGGTTCACTGATCACCACCACCTTATTGAGCTCTTTATTGGCAAAGCGCAGGTCTATGATATCTCCTTCTGCCTTATTAATACCCACCAGGGCGCTGTCCTCATCCATCACATAAAATATACTTTCGGCATTGCCCCTGGAACGCATATAGTCTATATTCCCATCTATAAAGTAACCATTCAGGCGGTTGCCCCTGAGCTGGTTGTACATATCCTTGCCTGCTTTATTCACGGCAAAGCCATTTTCAAAAACATAGAGCCTGGCCGGCTTTTTATCTTTTGTATACAGGTACATGGTATCCCCGGTTATCTGGCTATTGCTGGCCCAGGCAACGGATCGGTAAACAACTGAAATACTGAGTCGATGCCGGAATAGAACATGCTATCAGCCACGGCTTGCAGGGAATCGGAATAAATGCGCACATGGTGATACCCCTGGAAGTACCGGTCCGCACTATCGTTCTTTTGCTTGTCTTTTGTGTTAATGGTAATGGCCCCTTTGATGGTATCTGTTTTACCGGTCAGGGAATCGGTCTTTGTGAGCAATTTCATTTTACTAAGTCTGCCCGAAAACAGGGTATCAGCTGTGACATAGATGGAATCCTTGTCCTGCTTGATGATCATCAGTGGCTTTTGGGTGGCAAAGAGGGTTTCCTCTTTTCGGTTGGTACGGATGAAATTGGCCAGCAGGGATACACCCTGGGCGCTATCGATGTGCACAGCCCGGCCAATGAGGGTAGTAATGCCTGTTGAATCGTCTGTTTCCACAATGTCGGCAATGGTCTTGGTCCTCGCTTTGAGATCTTCTATAATGGGGCGTTTGCCAAAACTGGCATTGCGGTTCTTCAGGTCATAAAATCCTTCGCGGGTAGAGATCTTTCGTTGGGCGCTGTCTTCAATATGGGTAAGGGTAATGAAGGTGGCTGTTTCGGTGCTGGTATTGTATAGCAGGGAATCTGATCGCAGGTTGTACTTGGGATCTTTCAATACGACTTCCTTCTTGAAGTAAATATCCTTCAGTTCACCGTAATAGGTGGCTTCTTTGCTGGTAAGTACGGACTGGTTATTCAATACCCTGCCTCCATTAAAGTATTCGCCTATTTTCTGGTTGGCATCATAATGCAGTTCATCAGTAAGGAGGGTAGTTTTCCCGTCGGTGAGCTTGGCATTTTTGGTCAGGGTAGCCAGTTTGGTATCTACGTGGTACAGGAGGTAATCGCTGTAGGTGTGGATGCTATCGGCATCATTGATATGTACATGGCCAAAAGCTTCTACAATCTTGGTAAACTTGTTGTAGATGGCGCTATCGCAATAGAATTGTGTTTTGCCTTGTTTCAGGTGCACCTTGCCGGCCAGCGTCTGCACTTCGGTTACAGAGTCTCTTTGTTCGGTACGTAAGCGGTCGGCATAGATCAGTTCCACCACCTTCATGGTATCGGCACCCGGTTGTGGGGTAGCAGTTACCTGTGCTGCGGCACCGGAAATCATCAACGCAAAAAAAACAATTAGTAAGAATGGCTTTTGCATCTTACAATGTTCAAGGTTTCGATGTAGAAGTGGAATCATATATGGGAGACTTCAGGGGACCACTTTTGTCTTTTTACCAAAAACAGATATGTTAACATATCGTTTGGGGTGTACCCTGAAATCGTCGAGCAAGGTAGTCAAACTGCGATTGGTTTGTAAAAGCTGGTCGTACAATTTGCGATCATTTAACAGGGCTCCCAGTGATGATTGGCTGCTGTTTATTTTATCTACGGTAGCTCCTAATTTGTTAAGGGTATTTTGCATACTGGCAACTGCTTCATCGAGTTTTACGTTGGCCAGTTTGCCGGTTGCTTTTTCGAGGTTGTCTACGGTAGCATTGATCTTATCATTGTTCTTAGCCAGGTTGCCGGTGATGGACTCGGTATTGGTCAGTGTTTTGGCCAACATACCTGTTTGGGCATCGAGCAGTTTCTCCAATGATTTGGAGGAGGTAGTGAGATTTTTAACGATGGATTGCAGGTTGTTCTTGGTATTGGGGTCGAGTATGCTGTTTAAATTTTGCAATACTTGTTCGAGTGAGGCGAGGGTTTTATTGACGCTGGCCAGGGTGGGGTCGAGGCTGTTTTGAATCTGTTCCTTAAAACCCAGGGTTTTCATGGTATGTAAGGTGTCGCCATCCTGTATATAATCGGTACCATTGCCCAACTTGATCTTTACAGAGGTAGTACCCAACAACTCGCTGCCAATACTGGCCAGGGAGGTACGGGGAATATTAATGTCTTTGGTAAGGCTGATGGTAACCACTACGGCGCTCATGTTCTTGTCTTTTTCCTTCATCCCATATACTTTACCAACCTGGAGACCATTGATCAAAACGGGATTGGAGACCTGCAGACCTTCCACGGTGGGGAATTCTGCATATATTTTATCGCTCCGGTCGGCGAGGTTTCTACCTTTCAAGAAGTTAAAGCCCAAAATCAAGATTACGATCGCTATTGCTGTGAGTGCACCTACCTTGGTTTCATTCGAAATTTTCATTACCGGCTATTTTGTATGCAAATAATACTTTTTGGGGGTGGTTTACTGATCGGCCCTCAAAAAAGCATATGATCAACAAAAATAGGGAATTACGAGGAGGAGAATACAGAATAGAGATTACAGAATACAGGAGACAGAATACAGAATTCAGAATCCGAGCCTTGGAAACCTGGATGGGGAGAAAAGCGGGTACACAAGCCGGCCCTTGGGAACTTGATAAGGGGGTAGGTTTGCGATCTAAAAGCTTCTGTATACTGTATTCTGTGTGCTGTATTCTTTTCAAAAGCCCTGCTTGGGGGCAGGAGCGGTTGTTTCTGTAGCTATTTTATAGCGTTTGATGGCGGCCAGTATATGATCTGCTACCTCTTCCTGTCCTTTATTGCTGTTGAGGTAATCTTCATCGGGGCGATGGGAAATAAAGCCGGTTTCTACCAGTATACTGGGCATGGCGGTGGCCTGGAGCACCCAGATGCCTTTTTCATTTCTTTGTTTTACGCCCCTGCTTACACGCCCGCCGTTCACAAATTCTTCTTCTATCATGGTGGCCAACTGAAGGCTTCTGTCGAAATAGCGTTTGGTCCAGAGCAATGATTTGGCCTTGAATTCGGGATCATTGATATCGGGGGCATATTCGGTAGAGTCATTCACCTCTTCGGACATGCGTTCGGTGACATATTCACCTTTTGCATCGGCACGGTCGGCAGCCCAGATATAAGTTTCCGTGCCATTGGAGGGATTGTCGGTATAATAGATATTGTATTTGGGCACTTTGCGGGTTCTTTTTTTGCGGTTCTTGCCCTTGCCGGTATAATAGGTTTCTGTTCGGTAGCCGGCGAAATCGGAGTGGCGAATTTTGGGTCCTGCATTCACGTGAATGGATACAAACAGATCGCCTTTATTGGTATTGGCAAAATCGGCCCTTGATTTAATAGAAGGATAATCGTCTTTGGTGCGGGTATACAAGACCTTGACATTGGGAAATTCCTGCTCCATTTTTTTACCCAGCTTCAGGGCAATGCCCAGGCAAATGTCTTTCTCAAAGGAATAATCGCCGCGGGCGCCATTATCCGATCCGCCATGACCTGCATCGATGATAATGGTTTTGATCACTGGTTTTTGCATTGGCCTGGCTGGTTCCCTATAAAAAGAGGCCAGTACTGTACCTACGGTCGCCATGAGCAAATAACAAATGATCTTTTTAATCATATTATAATCCGGGTTTATTTATTGACGGGTGAATATAAAGACAAGATGCAAAAATAACGGATGAAGATGCTTATTAATACGTTAATTATTGCCGGAATTGGGAAATCCAGACCGGAAAGTCGGAAAAGTCCGAAAGTCGGGAAGACGGAAAGTCCGGAAGTAGGGAAGTCGGGAAGTCGGAAAGACGGAAAGACGGGAAGTTGGGAAGTCGGGAAGACGGGAAGTAGGGAAGTCCGGAAAAAAAACGTCAAGGCCACAATTGTATTACTTACCAACTTTCGGACTCTTCCAACTTTCGGACTCTTCCGACTTTCGGACTTTACCGACTTTCCGACTTTACTGACTTTCCGACTCTTTCGACTTTACCGACTTTACCGACTTTCCGACTTTACTGACTTACTTAGTGTTTTCCAGGGTGGTTTTATACTTTTTGAGGGCGGTAATAATGGCGGCTACTACTTCATGCTGGCCTTTTTCGCTGTTGAGGTATTTTTCTTCCTCGGTATTGGAAAGAAAGCCGCTTTCTACCAGGATGCTGGGCATACCGGTGGCCTGGAGCACCCAAATACCTTCTGCATTGCGTTGTTTAACACCATAACTTTTACGTCCTCCCTTTTCAAATGCATCTTCCACCAGGTTGCCCAGCAGGAGGCTTTTGGCAAAGTACTTTTTTTCATACAACTGGGCTCTGATGCGGGCTTCGGGTGAGCTCATATCGAAAGTAAGGGTGCTGTCGGTCTTCTCGCCACTATCTTCCTGTCGTTGGTTGATGGCATCGCCTTTAAAGCCTACCCGGTCGGCGGCCCAGATATAGGTTTCGGTACCTTTGTGGGTATTTTTAACGTAATAAGATTTATATACGGGTACTTTTTTGGTCTTTTTCTTTTTGCCTTTGCCGGTAGTGACATTTTTATAGGATACGATCTTTTTTTCATACCAGCCCCTGGTTTTTGCCGATGGCATTGCAGTGTATGCTGATGAACAGGTCGCCATTGGATTCATTGGCAAAGTCGGATCTATAATAATAAGATTCTTTCAAGGTTCTTTGTCCGGGCAAAATATCGGTAGTGCGTGTATACAGCACCTTGGTATCGGGGAAGGCAGTTTTGATGGCTTTGCCCAGTTTCAAGGAAATGGCCAGTGCTACCCTCGATTCGCGTGAAAAGCTGCCCAGGGTGCCGGGGTCCATGCCGCCATGACCGGGATCGATAATAATGGTGCCCAGTACGGGTTTTTGTTTATGGGGGCCGGGTTTCCTGACGGTGAAAGCGATCAACGTAGTGAGGGAAGCAGCGAGGAATATTATGCCTGTAATCCTTTTGAACATATTTTGTTATGATTTTATGGGCTATCCAATCTTCACATAATCTTAATGCATTAATAACTATTTTTGCCCACCACTGCATATGATTAACGGACGCAAAAATAGCCTAAATCAACCTTCATTGCCGATATTCCTGGTTTCATTGTTATTAATAACGATGAATATGCTGGGTAATATTTCTGCATCTACTGGTTTTGACAATACATTAACGGCTTTCCAGGATACAACGAAACCCAAAAAGGATACAATACCTGTTGTGAAGGACTCAGCTTCGCTGAAGGCCGGGGATACTACCAGGCAAAAACAGATACGTTTGAGGTGAAGATGTCGAAAGACTCATTGGATGCGCCGGTGCATTATTCCGCTTCGGATTCGATGGTGCTGGACGTACCCAATAAACGGATCATTTTATTTAGTAAGGGAATGTGAAGTATAAGGATATGGACCTTACGGCGGACAGTATTGAAATGGACCAGCAGAAAAATGAGATCATTGCTACCTATCGCAGGGATTCGGCCGGGAATATTATCGGGCGGCCCAAAATGATACAAGCGGATACGAAGATGGATGCTGATTTTATGCGTTTCAATACGAAAACGCAGAAAGGTATTACGCAATCTACGATCACGGCTCAGGGGAAATGTTTGTGCAGGGTGGCAAGATCAAGAAGATATCACCCACGGAATATTTTGCTGCGCAGGGTATTATTACGACGTGTAATCTTGACACGCCCCACTTTGCTTTCCGTACGCCACGTATGAAGATGGTGAGCCAGAAGCTGGCGGTAACGGGACCGATACATCCTGAATTTGAAGGGGTGCCTGTACCGGTATACCTTCCTTTCGGGTTTTTCCCACTTTCGCAGGGCCGGCATTCGGGTATGCTGCCTCCGCAGTTTACAGCCAGCGACCAGTTTGGATTGGGGCTGGAAGGGCTGGGTTATTATAAGGTATTGAATGATTATTTTGATGTGACCTTGCGTACGAATATCTATTCTTATGGAGGCTGGGCAGCTTTTGTAACGCCTACTTATCGCAAACGGTACCGGTACAGTGGTTCGATGAACTTATCGTATCAAAGTACACGGTTGTTGAGTAATGATCCAAAGCAGGAGTTTACCACGGCACAAACCTTTAATATTGCGTGGAGCCATACGGTAGATAGCCGGGCCAGGCCGGGGCAAACTTTTTCGGCCAATGTGAATGCAGGTAGTTCCAAATACAACCAGTATGTGACGAATAACCCGATGCGGAATTTTCAGAATAACCTGAACTCTTCGATCACGTATTCCAAAACCTGGGGTAGTAAGTTCAACCTTACAGCGAGTGCCAACCACAACCAGAACAATACGACGCAGCTGATCAATATGAACTTGCCCAATGTGGCCTTTACGGTGAATACTTTTTACCCGCTGCAGCGTAAAGAAGTGATCGGAGAATCGAAGTGGTATGAAAAACTGGGTATTGGATTGAATACGAACCTGGCCAACCAGATCAGCATCTACGAGAAAGATTTCAGTTTGAGCAAGCTCATTGATACGATGCAATGGGGTGCTCAGCACAATATACCGATCCAGCTTTCTTTGCCTTCCCTGGGTCCGCTGCAGGTATCGCCGGGCGTCAGCTACCAGGAAAAATGGTATTCACGGCGTTTTACGCGTCATTGGAATGAGACTGCCAGAAAAATAGATACTACTATTGAGCGGGGATTTTATACTGCACGGGATATCTCTTTTAGCCTGGGGTTGAGTACCGCACTCTTTGGAAAGTTTGAAAATTTTGGTCCTAATAGTCCTATCACGGCTATTCGGCACGTAATACGGCCTACTTTTTCGATCAGTTATAAACCTGATATGGCAAAAAGGGATTACTACACTACTCAGGTAGATACTAATAAGAACAAATATCGCTTCTCTTATTATGATGGTACCATTTTCGGACCCTTTGGCGAAGGGGAGTTTGGCGGTATCAGTTTTGGGATTGACAATAATCTGGAAGCCAAAGCGCGGTCTAAAAAAAAGATACGAGTGAAGGGGGCATTAAGAAGATCCGGTTGATTGATGGTTTTGGTTTTAACGGCGGTTATAACTTCCTGGCAGATTCTTTTAAGTTATCTACTATCAGTTTGTATTTACGAAGTACTTTGTTTGAGAAGATCAATATTACGGCAGGGGCCAACCTGGACCCATATAAGGTGAATAAGATGGGATACCGTATCAATGAATATGCCTGGAAAGGGGGAAGGTTTTCGCCCGGTCGTATTACGAATGGTAATATTGCTGTGTCTACCTCTTTCCAAAGTAAACCCAAGGACGAGAAAAAGGCGAAAGAAAATGAGGGGCAGTTTGGTGATAGGAACCAGCGGCCCATGACGCCCGAGGAACAGATGGAGCAATTGCAGTATGCGCGACAAAACCCGGCTGAGTTTGCTGATTTTAATATTGCCTGGTCGGTGAATTTATCGTACTCTTTTAATTTCACCCGTACTTTTAAACCTAACTATTCGGGTTTTGAAACGAAGACGAACTCGAATGTGAGTATTAATGGTGATTTTAACCTCACCCCAAATGGAAGATGGGAATGAATACTTATTACGATTTTAATTCTTCTGCTATACAAACGCTTACAATGTTTATTTCGCGTGAAATGCATTGCTGGCAGTTATCGATCAATGTAACACCGGTGGGCCCCATGCGTTCATTTAACTTCACGATCAATCCCAAGTCGGGCATACTCCGTGACCTGCGCATTAACAGAACGCGGTATTTCTATGGGCAGTAGGAGAGAATACAGGAGGCTGCATATAGGATAGAGAAGCAATACAACCTTTTGTGTGGAGGGGATGGTATAAATGTTTATTTCCGGTGTAGTTCGTAGTAATCGCTCATTATTTTATGCACCCTGTTTTTGAGGGATTCGGCGGTATCGGTTGGCTCAATGTGAACGGGGGCAGGAAATGTATTTGGAGTGGATGGGGCATCAGGTAAAAGGGTTTGCTGGCAGGTAATACTTTACGGGTATTGAAGATCACGCCGGGAATCACGGCTTTGCAGGTATCGATGGCGAGGCGAAAAGCGCCATCGTGAAATGATTTGAGGGGTTGATCTGATTTATTGCGGGTGCCTTCGGGGTAGATACACATGTGCAATCCCATACTTAATACTTTTTCATTCTGCTAAAACTGTCTTTTCTGCTTTTCTCACTTTTCCTGTCGACCAGGACGCTGCCGGTTTGATAAATAATACCAAATACGGGTATTTGGGCCATTTCAATTTTGGCAATGGTTTTATTGCCGCCTGGAATAGCAGGGGAGGAAATGGGCACATCCATCAGTGAGTTGTGGTTGCATACGACGACATAGTTTTGGCCAGGTGCAAAATTTTCCTTGCCACGTACGCGCAATGGGCAACCGATGAGGGGCAGGTAAATACCCATCCATATCCTGGACTGGGCTATGAAGCGGAATGTTTTTTTAGGATCGGTCAGGCGATAGGTAAACAATAGGAAGGGGATCATGAATAGGAGCAGGGTGATAGCAAATACCAGGATAGCCCAGAGGGCAAAAATGCGGCCCAGGATCTCTTTGATGAACTTCATGGGCGCAAGATACGGAAAACAGCTGCGAGCCTTGGGTTGTTGATTTTGCTAATTGGGTGTGTTTCTTGCTAACTTTAAAGCTTCTTGTCTTTAAGCTCGCAGCTCATACCTCGCGGCTCGAAGCTATTCTTATAGCGACCAGTCAATGGGATCAAGGCCTTCTTGTACGAGGTATTCATTGGTACGGGAGAAATGGCGGCAGCCAAAGAAACCTGCGTCGGCAGAAAAAGGGGAGGGGTGGGCTGCTTTTAATACCCGGTGTTTGGTTGCGTCAATGAGTTCCTGTTTGGCCTGGGCAAATTTACCCCAGAGGAGGAATACGACGCCCTTCTTTTGATCGGATATTTTACGAATGACGGCATCGGTAAAATCGGCCCATCCAATTTTGGCATGGCTCATAGGTTCTCCCGCTCTTACAGTGAGGGAGGCATTTAACATCAATACACCTTGTTGGGCCCATTTGGTGAGGTTGCCATGGTTTGGAATGGGAAGCCCAACATCGTTGTGTATTTCTTTATAAATATTGACCAGGGAAGGAGGCGGTTTGATGCCATCCTGCACTGAGAAACAAAGGCCATGGGCTTGTCCTTGTCCATGGTAGGGATCCTGGCCCAGCAATACCACTTTAACCTGGTCGAAGGGGGTAAGGTTAAAGGCATTGAAAATAAGGCTGCCGGGTGGATAAATGGTTTTGGCAGCGGCTTTTTCTATGCGAAGGTGCCCCACGATCTGGCTAAAATACGCTTTATTGAATTCGTCTTTTAGTGGCTTCTTCCAGCTTTCATCTATTTTAACGTCCATACCCGGATTTTGGGTAAAAGTAGGGAAAGGACGGCAATCGGTAGTCGGCAATCTTTAGCGTCAACAGGAAGCGAGTGGCTTGTGGTAAATGGAAAGAACGGCAAGTCACCTGAAATTACATAATGACCTGTACAGTTCCCTTTATCTGGTGGTTTATTGATGGATCTTATGGAATTACCAACACTTTTTCCCGGAATGCTTCTCCATTGGCAAAAGCATCGGGTATACTTACGATATAGGTACCTGCAGTAAGTCCGGTAACATTTACCGGGGTGTTCTGATAGATGGTTATTTGTTGAACTATCCTGCCATTGATATCTGTAATGAAAGCGGGTAGTTTTTTGGTATTGCCTTCCAGGCGGATGCTGAACTGGCCTTTATTGGGGTTGGGCCACATCAATACGGTGACGGTCGTTTCGCCTGTCCCCTTTACTGCCCTGATGAGGGTATAGGTACCGCGGTTGTCGAGATCCACCTGTTTTAACCGGTAGTAGGTAATGCCTTTGTATGCATTGGGATCATTGAATTGATAGTGCAGCAATTGATTGCTATGGCCACCTGTGGCCAGGGAAGGTGTAAACCCGATTGTCTTGAACAGGGTTTCATCCTGCCACCTTCTTTCCACCTCGAAGCCACGGTTGTTTTGTTCGGTGGCTGTTTCCCAGGATAGATGAACCAGTGCGGGAGGATGCGTTGCGCCCGAAAATCGACCAGGGTAACGGGTAATGCGGTGGAGGAGGCAAGACCAATTCCAAATTGTCCGAAAGAAGTAATACCATTCCTGGCGGCAAAACCATTGGCTACGGTTCTGCCGGGGGTATTGGCAGGCTGCAGGAACTACCGGCGGGGCGTACCCAGTCGGCCGCATTGGTACTGGTCGAGGGGCGCTGCAAAATGCCGAAAGTGTTATCCATTAAACCGGAGAAGCCGTTGAAGTAAAGGAGTAGATCATATTTGCCATTGGTAGGAATGCCATCGGCGCTGATGTTCCATACGCCTTCGGAAGCGACGGATACATAGGCAGCACCTCCTTCCGAAACCATCAGGCCGGCGTCGGTACCAGGTTTGGGTATAAACCGTGCCTCTATATAGCTGATCCCGGTAATGGGGGTGTTACTCATATTGCTTAAGGTGGCCAGGTTGGAACGGCTGGTATTACCTACGGGGAATTGGTACGCGGTTACAGTTGCTGGTATTATATACCGGCGCAGGGCGCCATTGATCCAGCTTTGGTTGAAGCCGGGATTGGATGGATCGGCTTCTACCGCGGCAGCCGAAGGATCGGTTACAATGGCTGTGTACACGCCGGTGGTAACAGTTCCTTTTGCAGGTACCATTTTTGCGCATGGATATTACTCTGGAGTTCCAGGTTGTTGCCATTTATTTCCAGTCGTGAAAAAGTATGGGGCGTTTTGATCACCTGGCTGCCGGTACCATTGAATATAAATTTACCTGTACCATAGTTGGCAGGTGTTGTGGAAAGATCGGTCCAGTGGCCGGTGCCCAGGGTAGGGCTGGCGCCTATATAGATGATGCCCTGATTGGCGAGTGTGCTGCCATTTTCGAGGGTAATATTTCCTTTCACAGTTATAATGGCGCCGTTTTGGAGTGTGATAGCCGTTCCATTTTTTACATAGAGGGCATCTTGTGCTTGCAGGCCGGTAGTCAAAAGCAAGAGAAGGCTATGGAGGATAATTCGTGGCATAAAATTATTTATTTAAGGCAACCAGGCATGGAGGTAATGAGGGGATAAGGGCATCCTATTGGTATTATTGTACTTTGGCACAGATGGCATATACACGGACTGCCCTTGAACTGCCGGATGAATTGGTGACAATAACACGCCATATTGTATGGGGGTTTTCGGTGCTGGGGGCGCTGTAGTTGACTGTGATATCCCGTGCCGCACCGTTCGAGTCCCGGTGACCACCTCCTCCGCCGATAAGCCTGGTGCCTGCGGGGCATTGGCAGGGAATGGTGGTCCTGGAATTGCCACTCACGGAGTAATCGACCCAAACGGTTTGTACACCCATGTTCAGGGTGCCTGAATAGGTAATATTACCGGCCACATCCAGTTTTTCGGTTGGGTTATCTTTACCAATGCCTATCCTGCCGGTGTTGTCAACAGCCATAGATGCTGTATTGGTTTGGGAGCCTGCATAAAAGCGGTATCCGTTGGTAAAGCGCATGAGCATCTGATTGGAGGTTGTATTGGTATAGGGGCCAGTGCTGGCGCCATCGCCAAAGATAAAGGAGCCGAATTGCCCTTGGGTAGATACATTGTTCCCTATCGCTACAGAGTTGTGCCCGGTGGCCATTGCACTAAAACCCAGCGCAACGGACGCTTCGCCGGCGGCGAAAGAATTCCATCCCATGGCAACGGACCATTTACCTATGTTCACATCATTCCATTGGGCTCCTGTGATCACGCCTGCCCTGAAAGCGCCTTTGTGCGGGGCCCAGATCAGTTTAGAGCCGGGGCTGAGGGTACCGTTGTTACTGGTACCCGTGAAAGTACCCGTACCAATGACCAGTCCACCTTCCGACACCTGGAGCCCTGTATTGGTACCATCGCCTGAAATGAATTTTCCATTGGTATTGATGTTCTGCTGCAGCTTATAAGCGCTCAGATTGAGCCAATTGGGCGCAGCGGGCGTACCGGCATTGTAATAAAACCCTTTGTCCAGATCCGTTTGGATCACCAGCAGACCGGTGGCCGGATTGGTAATGGCGGTACGTTGGGCGGCGGTCATTTGGGGTATCAGCAAACCTTTATCCGTGGCTGCAATTTCAACAGCGGCACTGGCATGGGGAGTGGTTGTACCGATGCCTACCTGTGCCTGTAAGGCTGCTTGTGCAATGACCAGGAGGCAGGTGATGATTGTCTTGCTCATAAAGTTTGGCTTGTACCTGCTAAAGTACTGTGCTGCCGGGGGCCAGGGGAGGTTTGTATGTGAACGACGCGATTTTGTATGTGGGAATGGTGACAGCAGCAATTGACAGTCGCGAATCGGCAAGGGTGCATTCCTTCGCTTAGGTAGGGGCTTTTTCCTGGTAGGCAGGTTACGCAAACGATTGATTGGGTTGATACTGTGTCATTAGACTTTTATCCTATCTATTTTTGATTAATTTTAGCCTTTTCGCAATGGAAGAGGCAGTCACATCCCCGAACATACCAATGATATCGTACCGGATACCTCCCTTTTTACCCGCATAGCTGCCGGTGATGAAGCGGCGTTTGCGCTCTTTTACAGGCAGATGGTGCCCCAGTTACGCCCTTTTATTTATAGTATTACCCATGCCGATCAACTGGTGGAGGAAGTGATCCAGGAAGCCTTTCTGCGCTGCTGGCTCAACCGCGATAAATTACCAGGTTTTACCAATCCCCGGGCCTGGCTGTTCAGGATCACGGGTAATATTTGTTATTCGTTGTTCCAGCGGTCATTGGTGGAGAAAAAGGCGTTGGATGTGGTTGGTGAACAAGCGGGGGAAATGCACACAGAAACAACGGATCTCATACAGGTTAAGTTTTTGAAAGCTGCTTTGCAAGAAGCGATCCAACAGCTCTCTCCTCAAAGAAAAAGATCTATCTACTCAATCGTGAACAGGGGTTTACAGCCGATGAAATAGCTGCCCAATTGGGGCTTTCGGTGCAAACGGTTCGCAATACGCTCACAGCTTCGCTGGAATTCCTGCGTGGCCATCTGGCAAAACAGGGCTATACTATCTCCATTTCCATTCTTTCGCTGCTGTTATTCAAGTGGTAATTTATTTTTTAAAGTGCATTGGTATAAGTCAGTACTCCGCTGGTCTTATTGGTATAAATGTGTTCCATGCAACCGATGCAACCGGATCTATTACGTTCGTTAGTGAAAAAACAACTGGAAGGAAAGATCAGTGTCGAAGAGAGGCAACAATTAGCCATGTATGTGGAGCAGGAAGCCCATAAGGAACAGGTAATCGCTGTGCTGGCAGAACTGCTGGAGCAGCAGGTGCCAGATAGTACGTATGATAACCTCCGGTTCGATCCGCTATTGTATACTGTATTACAAGCAGATAAGCCTGGGGCTATGGTTGTGAGTATGAGAAGGCGTGTTTACAAATGGCTGGCCATAGCGGCTGTATTGATTGTAATAGCGGGTGGAGGCTTGTTTTATTGGTATCGTACCCAATCGCCACCGGCAGGTAAACCGCTGGTCACCTCGCTTACCAATGATGCTTTGCCGGGAGGAGATGGGGCTATCCTGACGCTGGCGAATGGGAAAGCAATTTTATTGGACAGTACGCAAACAGGGATAGTAGAAGAGCTGGGCATGAAAGCAGTGGTCAGGGATGGTATGCTGGTATATGAAGTACAAGCAAGTGCTGCTGTGGGGTATCATACAATGGCCACTCCACGGGGAAGGCAGTTCCAGGTGGTATTGCCCGATGGAACACGGGTATGGTTGAATGCGGCCTCTTCTATTACTTATCCCACCCGGTTTGTGGAAAGTACCAGGCCCGTCAGTGTGACCGGGGAAGTTTATTTTGAAGTGGCCAAAGATACTGCAAAGCCTTTTGTAGTAAAGATGAAAGAAGGCATGGAGGTGGAGGTGTTGGGTACACATTTCAATATCAATGCTTATGGGGATGAAGGGGGAGTGAAGACGACTTTATTGGAAGGGAAGGTGAAGGTCATGAATCGGTCCCGCCATGCGGCGGGAGCAATCGGCAATGGGGACGCTACAACATCAACAGTAACCTTACAACCGGGCCAGCAAGCGCAAATCATCAATCATCAATTGTCAATAATCAAAAAACCGGACATAGACCAGGTGATGGCCTGGAAGGAAGGGTTATTCCATTTTAATAATACGCGATTTTCGGTGGTGATGGGTGAATTGGAGCGCTGGTATGATGTGGAGGTTGTTTATGAAGGACCTGTACCTGCAGGTTCGCTTAGTGGAGAGTTCCCACGTACTTTATTGCTGTCGGAAGTGTTGCGCATCCTGGAGTTAAGTGGATTGCATTATTCAATCAAGGACAAAAACTAATGATATCGGCTAAATGAGAAAACGACTATAGTGATCGCAAAAAAAAACCGGGAGTGCTGTAACACTACCGGTTGGAAGGCGATAACTAACAATTTTTTGACAGACTGTTATTGATCACCAAAACCTAACCAAAACTATGCATTTAATTGCGCATGGCAAAGCCATGTCTGTACTTCTGTACAGGCAGGTTTTGTGCAGCCGCTCCAAAATTGGGTTGGCTATGAGAATGACTGCTATTTTGTTACTCGGTGTCTGCCTTCATGTAAGTGCAGAAACCATGTCGCAGCAAGTGACATTGTCCGAAAAGAACATTCCGCCCAATCGGTCTTCAAAAAGATCAGGGAGCAAACGGGGTATACTTTTGTGTATCGAAGTGATTGGTTGCAAGAGGCCAATACGGTTACTATTGAGGTAAAGGAAGCCAGCTTGTGGGCTGTGCTGGACCTTTGCTTCAAAAGTCAGCCTTTTCCTGGGAGGCGATACGCAGAACGATCGTGCTCCGCCGAAAAGAACCCGACCCTGTTTCAACAACTATTACTTCCCCGGTTCTCTTACCGATCATTAAAGGAAAGGTAGTAGATGAAAAAGGGGCGCCCATTGCCGGCGCCAGTGTAGTGGTGCGGGGTACAAAGATTGGGGTGGTGACGAAGCCGGATGGCAGTTTTGAAATAGATGCAGGCAGCGAGAACGTAACACTCACCATCAGTTATGTAGGTTTTGTAGCAAGATCAGTAAAAGTAAAAGACGGGCAGGAGCTGACGATCTCATTGGCCGCAGCCGACAATAACCTGCAGGATATGGTGATCACCGGTATGGTAAACAGGCGCAAAGAAAGTTTTACAGGCGCTTCCGTCTCTTTCTCCAATACCCAGCTCAAAGCGATCGGTAACCAGAATGTGATCCAAAGCCTGCGCTCGCTGGATCCCTCCTTTATCGTGTCAGAAAATAATATCCTCGGTTCCAATCCCAATCAATTGCCGCAGATTGAGCTTAGGGGTAAGACAGCGATCTCTTCAAAAGCATTGCAGAATGAATTTGCAGCCGATCCCAATCAGCCCTTGTTTATCATGGATGGGTTTGAAACGACCTTACGATCGGTAGTTGACCTGGATATCAATCGCATCGAATCGGTCACCTTACTGAAAGATGCAGCTTCTACTGCTATTTATGGGGCCAGGGCTGCAAATGGCGTGGTGGTGATCGAAACGAAAAGACCCAAATCGGGCGCGTTGCAATTGTATTATACCGGCGATTTTAAACTGGATATGCCCGATCTAAGCGGGTACAACCTGATGAATGGAGAAGAAAAGCTGGAGTTTGAACGACTCTCCGGCCGGTACAAGATCTACGAACCAGCGTTGATCGAAGATCAACTGTACCTGGACAGTCTTTATTCATCGAGGCTGGAAAGGGTGCGTAGGAAAGTGAATACGTATTGGCTCAATGAACCGGTACAAATGGGTTTTTCACAAGGGCATTCGATCCGTGCAGAAGGGGAGATAATGTATACAGTTATGCTGCAGGGCTACAATATAAAATAAATGATGGGGTGATGAAAGGATCGGGACGTAAGACCTGGCAGGGCAATATAGACCTTACTTACCGGAAGAACAGGTTGAACGTATTGAATAAGTTTTTGTAAATGGGTATACGGCCAATGAATCGCCCTATGGCAGTTACCAGGAATTTGCCAAGGCCAATCCTTATTATGAAAAATACAATGGGGATGGGGGCGTTGATAAATACCTCGAAGTGTCGTTGAAACGTACCATGCGGGAGGAATATGTAGTGAATCCGCTGTACAATGCGCGGCTCAACAATATATTTGAAACTAAGAATTTCTCGTTTCAGAATAACCTGCAATTGACCTATCAGCTTAGTGCCGACCTGGACCTGCGCGGCGCCATACAGGTATCAAAGGGGCTGGCGACCAGGTGATCTTCTATGCGCCGGAACACAGCATGTTTGACAAATCAGGGCTCTTTGAAAGAGGTAGTTATGAAAGTAAAGGGGTCAACACTTTTGCTTACCAGGCGAATGCGATGGTCACCTATGGCCGTTTATTCAATGGTTTACATAATGTATCAGCCAATGCACGCGTGGAAATACAGGAAGAGAAGAATGAGGCCGTTTCTTCCAAGGTAGTGGGTTTTCCTCACGGTACCAATGGCAATCCTGCCTTTGCGTATAGTTATAGTCCCAACGACCGGCCAAAGACCTTGTACAGTCAGTTCAGGCGGAATAATTTCCTGGTATCGGGCAGTTATACTTATGACAAGCGATGGGTGGCTGATTTTTCTTACCGCATGGACGGGTCCACATCTTTTGGCTCCAATAAGAAATACAGCCCATTCTGGTCGGTAGGAGTGGCGTGGAACCTGCACAATGAGGCTGCTTTTAAAGACAAGGACTGGATCAAGATGCTGCGGGTGAAAATGAATACGGGTGCTACAGGCAATCAAAACTTTTCGCAGGTCACTTCTGTTTCGGTGTATACTTATGAACCATCGCTCAATTTATTCGGACAGGGCTTAACGCTTACCACGCTGGGCAATCCCAACCTTGCCTGGCAAAATACTCAGCAAACGAATATAGGGGTTGATTTTTCGCTGTTTGACGGCCGTTTAGGCGGCTTTGTGAACGTGTATCAGAAATATACAGATCCGCTGATTGTGCCGCTTGATCTGCCTTCTTCAACAGGGCTTTATGCTTATCCTAAAAATGTAGGGCACCTTAATAATAAGGGCATTGAAGCCAATGTCAGGTATTCCCCCATTTATAAACCCAACGGGGGCATGGTGTGGAGTATTGGGGTGACCGGTATTGTACAAAAAGCCACGTATAGCGGGTTGAATGCCGAGCTGAAAGGACTTGATAAAACAGAGGAGATGGGGAAATCGTTAAGAAGGTACCAGGACGGATACAGTCCTGAGGATATGTGGACTGTTCCTTCGCAGGGTATTGATCCTGGTACAGGACGGGAAGTGTTTTTAAAACAGGATGGTACGGTATCCTTTGATTATGATCCACGGGATGTGCGTGTAATGGGTAGTGAACGGCCCATTGTAGAAGGGGTGGTCAATTCCAATTTTTCGTGGAAGGGGCTTTCTGTAGGGTGGTGATCCGCTACCGCTATGGAGGCGACGCTTACAATTATGCATTGTACCAGAAAGTGGAAAATATCAGTGATGATAATGTGTTTTTCAACCAGGATAAGCGGGCGCTTTACGACCGGTGGAAGAAGGTAGGGGATATTTCTAAATTCAAAGCCATTTCTATTACGGCTACTACACCCATTTCCTCGCGGTTTGTCCAGCCAGACAATACGATCACCGGCGAGTCGGTACGGATAGGCTATGAATTTGGCAAAGCCGGATGGCTTAAAAAGCTGGGCATGCGCTCACTGTCGGTGAATGGATACCTCAACGATATATTCCGTATTTCGACCATGAAGCGTGAACGGGGAACAGAGTATCCCTTTGCCCGTACGGTAGCTTTCACGATCAATACTTCATTTTAAACCAGGCAAATTACGATTATGCGTTCCAAACATACTATCATATTTCTATTGGTGTTGATGGGGTCTGTCCTAGGGGCCTGCAATAAATGGCTCGATGTGAAGCCTAAAGATAAGTTCACAGAGATCCAGTTGTTTAATGACCTGGACGGCGCAGCATTAACGATGAACGGTATATACCTGCAATTGGCGAACAGTAACCTATATGGCCGGCAGCTCTCTATGAGTACACTGGAGATATTGGCACAGCGCTACAATATTGGTTCCAGCCATGATGAGCTGACATTGCAGAACTATAACTACGATGACTCGAAGGCCAAAGGCAAAATGGCTGGTATTTGGCAATCAGGTTATGTCGTGATCGTTAATGCCAATGCATTTATACGTAATCTCGATGTGTATGCCGGACCCACGATTCCTGCCAGGTACGATTCTTTGTTGCGGGGTGAGGCCATCGGTATCCGGGCTATGATGCATTTTGACCTGTTGCGCATGTATGGTCCCATTTACAATACAAAGGATTCTACTGCTAAATCCATTCCTTACTACCGGAAGGCTGCCACGCAAATTGCGGAACTGCTGCCGGCCAACCAGGCTATTGACAGTATTTTGGCTGATCTGTTGACAGCAGAGCGATTGTTGCAGGCGGATCCCATTATTTCGGAAGGTGTTGTTAAGTATTTCAGGACAGATGAAAAAGCTGGCTTACCAACAGGAACCTGCGCATGAATTATTATGCTGTAAAAGCCTTACAGGCCCGGGTACACCTTTACCGGAATGACAAGGTAGCTGCTTTGGCAACGGCGAAGTCGGTAGTTGACAATGGCGGTAAGTGGTTTCCCTGGATCCAGGCACAAAGGATCGTTTCTGACCGTACGGACCCTGACCGGGTGTTCGCCAGCGAATTGCTTTTCGGCCTGTTCAATATTGATCTGTATAATACTTACAAGCTGATGTATGCACCAGAGCTTCCTGAAAAGTATATACTGGCGCCCAACGATAGCAGGCTGAAAACGGTATTTGAGAACAACGAAAATGATTACCGCTACAATTCGATGTGGATACTGCCTTCTACAGGTGGTAAGAACTACAAGACCTTTTTAAGTACGCGGATATACAGAACAAGGATAGTGCATTCCGTTACAAGATGCCCATGGTGCGGCTTAGTGAAATGTATTATATCATGGCAGAATGTGAACCAGATGCCACCAAGGCCAGGGAATATTTTAATACGGTACGTAAGAACCGCGGATTGGTAGATATTGCCCCTTCGGCCAACCTGAATACTGAATTGCAGAAGGAATACCAAAAAGAGTTCTGGGGCGAAGGACAGTTGTTTTACTATTATAAACGGAGGAATATTACGTCCATTCCCAATGGTGCAGCCGCTTCGGGAAATATAACGATGAATGCTGCGAAATATGTATTCCCCTTGCCATTGTCGGAAACCCAATACCGTTAACACCTAAACTAACAACCATGAAATACCTGTTTTCTCTATTGATGGTTACAGGATTACTGATGGGTTGCACCAAAGATATTAAGACCTTTGATGGCAAGCCGCAGGTGTACTTTATGTATGCCTCTCAACCCAAGGAATCGTTCAACGATATCCTGGTTGATTCTACTATTTTTACTTTTGCCTTTACTCCTGCCGGAAAAAGGACTCAGTGATCATCATACCGATAAAAGCATCCGGGACGATTATGAATACGGACCGGGCTTATGTATTGAAAACCAATGACTCTTCTACGGCCATTGCCGGGCAGCATTATGAAATAGTGAACAGTGATCTTACGATCGCTGCAGGCAAACTCACGGATACGGTGTATATCAAGCTGAAACGAACCCCTGATATGCTCACCACCTCTTTCAATATTTACCTGGAATTGAAAGGGAATGAAAATTTCAATGTAGACTATACCCGGAAATTAACTTCGGCCGGTGGCAATAAAAGCGTCAGCACCACCTGGCACCGGGTTATGGTGAATGATATACTCAGGAAGCCCAACTATTGGCTGGATACCTTCCTGGGTGTCTTTTCCCGGAAAAACTCTACCTCATGTCTGATCTGATGGGTATTCCGGTAGACCGGCTCAATACGACTATCACTATTGCGGAGCTTATTTACTTTGGCAGGTTCATGCAACGGTATTTGAATGAGCAAAAAGCGGCCGGTAATATCATTAAGGAAGAGGATGGCTCGGATATGATCATGGGCCCATCGGTTCAATAACCTGAAAAGTAAACATTATGAAACTGAATTTGCTACATTATATGACAGGTGCATTCGTTGTATTGATGTTGAATGCCTGTTACAAGGACCTTGGGAACTATGATTATGAGGATCCCAATAAAGTAATCTTTGGCGGTATCAATGATCGGTATTCTGCTATGCAGGGCAGTTACTTTGAGATCATCCCGCAATTGAACTTTACAGACCCTGCTGCTGCTGATTCGGCCAGGTACAAATATGAGTGGATTGGTATGAAGATCGGAGCATTGTTTGCTGATAAACGCAAGGACCTGGGCAACAATAAAGGACTCCGTTTCAAAGTAAACCTTACTGCGGGGAGGTATACGATTTATTACCGGGTGCTTGATACGCTGACGGGTATTCAGTGGCAGAAATCCTTTGAACTGGAAGTGACAAGTAATATTTATGAGGGTTGGATGCTGATGACGGAGGTGAATGGCAAGGCCCGGCTGGATATGATCAATAAGCTGAATAACCAGTACACGGTTTTACCGGATGTATTGACCAGTACGGGATCGGGCCTGAGTTGCAGGGTAAGCCGGTGGCTGTCAATTGTTTCAGGCTGTCGCAGGCAGCCAACGGTTATGCGATATTTCTGGGCACGGATAAAACAACGGAAAGGATCGATGCGGAAACCTTTCAGTATAAAAGTACCATGAATATCAAGTATGAAATGGTATCTAATGTGCCTGATAATTTTGCCCCGCATTCCTTTGGACTTGGCTCATCGGGTATTGTGTATATGATAGAGGGTACAGATGCTTATTATTATGATAATGTATTTAATATTCGCTGGGGCTGCCGGTCAATGTATTGAAAGGTCAAGCGAACACCTTCCGGGTTGCCCCGTTCATGGCACCCAATGCTTCGAGTGGAAGCAATATGACGGCCTTTTATGATATGGACAACAAGCGATTTGTAAGGCATGTAGGATCTGAAGGATCGATGAGCTTCATGCCCGCTACAGATACGCTGTTTGATTACAATACAGGCAAAGACCTGGCCTATATGACATATACACCCTTTGCCAATGGGAATGTATTTGCCATTCTGCGTGAATCAGACAGAAGCAAATATTACCTGGCGCGCTTTACATTGGGCAGCAGTACCAAGCAGGTGGATTATGATGAAATGACGGCTACGGATATTGATAAAGCCTCTTTCTTTGCGGTGAGCCCTGATTTTGGTTATATCTTTTATACAGTGGGGGCTAAATTATATTCCTACGATATATCGGCCATGGCCAGTAAGTTGATGATGGACAAAGGCAATAAAGTGTTTACGCAGCTGCGTTTCCGCAACAGCGAGCTGGTAGCTGCCAGTGTAGATCCCGGCCAGCCTGAGGGCGCCAATGGCACGCTGGAAATATTTACGGTACAACCCGTGCAGGGGCCGCTTGTGCTGCAGAACAGCTGGAGTGGCGTAGGTAAAATTGTAAGCTTTTCTTATCGAGTCCGCTAAAATTATATTCCGCCGGATAGCGCCTTTGTTCGCATCCAACAAACAAATCAACACCATGAAACAGTTTTTATTGTCCTTATGCACTTTGTTGTGCATACACTTTGTTATTGCACAATCCAAACCAACAACGGTTAATGGCCTATTGAGCCGCCCCACCAAAGAAGCGGTAAAACTTTATACGGTCAATCACGGACGACTTGAAGAGATAGCCGCTTCCAGGCCTGATACCTCGGGCAGGTTTGGTTTTCTTTTCTATCCGGCTGTGGAGGGCTTTTATATTATCGGAGTAGGGAGTGAGCAGATACTCATGGATAAACACTCCTTTATTTCAAACCGGGTGACCAGTTGAATGTAACGATCGGGGAGGGTAATTACCAGTTAACCGGAAAGAATAGTAATGAAAACCTGGCATTGGCTAGCTGGCATCAACATGCCGCTACGGTGGAAGAAACTGCGGTTTATTTGCTACGTGGCAAGTCAGCCACGTTTAAAGAATTCTTTCCCCAGCTGGAAAGTTTTACAGGCAGCCTTGCTGGCTGGCAACCTGCCAAAACAGGTAATGCGCCATTCGATGAGGATTTTGCCCGCCGCCGTAAGGCAGATGTGCTGAGCTGGGCCATTGGTTTTATTACCAGTCCCAACTCTGTTCATCCAACGGCTGAAGATTATACGGCTTATTACCAGTCGATAAAAGCTGAAGATTATACGCGTGATGGTTACCTGCTCAGGTATCCCATGGGTGTGCGGTTGGTTTCTTTCCTGCCAATGGTGGAAGATATGGTGGCCGGCCATAAGCTCAATATGCAACTGGATGAGCGCTTGAGCCGTGTATTGAACGATACTTTGAGGGGTGAGATGGTTTTGCAAAATGCCAGCGGTCTCAAAACCTACCTGGGTTACCAGGACCTGGATAAAAATTATGGGAAGTTTATATTGACGGCAGATCAGCAACGGCGTTTATCAGATATCAAGGCAAAACTAGCCAGGGAATCCTCCAAGCCGGGAGCAGCTGGCATTGACTTCACTTATCCTGACCTGGATGGTAAAAAGGTTTCGCTTACTGATTTCAAAGGGAAAGTAGTGCTGGTAGATGTATGGGCTACCTGGTGCGGCCCTTGTAAAGGGGAAATCCCACACCTGAAGAAAATGGAAGAAGAAATGCGGGGCAAGGATATTGTGTTTATGAGTGTATCGGTTGATGAGCAAAAAGACCATCAAAAATGGAAAGATTATATCGCTAAAGAAGCGCTCAAAGGGGTACAGTTGTTTGCTGCCGGGTGGAGTGATATTGCCCGCAATTATGATATCAAGGGCATACCGCGTTTTATGGTGTTTGATAAAAAGGGAATATTGTGTCCATAGATGCACCCCGGCCTTCGGGTACAGAATTAAAGTTGTTGCTGGAAGCTGAATTGAATAAATAAGCCCCCTCTACTCATGTGAATACAGGCTCCTCTATCCAGAGGGGCTTTTGCTTCTATGGCGCTTCCGGCTTATTAAATGATCTCCATTTTCTGCATCAGGAAGGAAGCATTCCTGTTTTTGGCTACGCCGCGTTGGAGGGTATAATCAAAAATGAGTTCGCCATCCCGGATGATGCTTTCAAAACAGTAATTGCTAAGTTGTCCGGGTAGTTCCTGTTCCAATACACTCAGAGAAAGATCGTGGGTGGCAAACATGGTGAGGGAATTGTATTGGAGCAGTTTTTTGATGAACTGTTCGGACCCATGGGTTTTGTCCTCTGAATTGGTGCCTCTCAATATTTCGTCAATCAACACCAGGGCGGGTGTGGACCGTTCCTGCAAATGGCGGATGATCTGTTTCAATCTTTTCAGTTCGGCCATGAAATAAGAAGTATGCTCCTGTAAAGAATCGCTTACCCTGATGGAGGATAAAATATTCATGGGGGTAAATGAAAAGCTGGCAGCACATACGGGGCGCCGCATTGGGCCAGCAGGAGGTTAACACCTACTGTTCTTAAGAAGGTGGTTTTACCGCTCATATTGGAGCCTGTTACCAGGGCCAGGCGTTCTTCTACGCCCAGCGTAAAATCATTGGCTACGCATTCGGCGGCGGGGATCAGTGGATGGGCCAGGCCTTTGCCTGTTATTGATACGCCGGTAGTATTAACCAGGGGCCAGTGCATGGCTGCATTATTAAAGGCGAAAGTAGCCAGGCTGTTTAATGTTTCAATAGCCCCTACGCAATTGATCCATTGTGCAAAATGGTCTTTATGGGTAGCTTTCCACTTTTCCAGCGACGCCATGCATTGCAGATCATATAAGAGGAGGGGATTCAGGAACAGCAGGACGATCATATTGATGCGTTGATCAAAGAGACCTGATAGCTTTGACAATTTTTTATAGCCTGATGCGCAGCAGCAGCCGTGGCTTGTTCTCTTTGTAATAACGTGGCGTTGGCGGTATTGATGCCACTGAATAACCTTAATATAGCTGCATACTGGTCAAGAATGGATTGCTTTTTGCCCAGCAGGCTATGTTGTTGGTTAACTTGTTTGGCAAAGGCGCCAATGATGCACCAGCCAATGAAATAGCCTGCCAGCAGGGGCAGGTAGTTGCCGGTGATCAAACAAAAACAAGGCTTCCCACATTCAAAGCAGGTACCAGCAGGCGTAGGGTAGTGGGCCATTTTTTTCCCTGTAGGATGGGCTGCCAGCGCAACCAGGAAGCCACATCGTGCAGATTGCCTTCTTTTTCGTCATGAAGCAATCCATGGGCGGTGATCAGTTGCCTTAATTCTTTTTGGGTGCTAAGCGACCGTACTGCCTGTTGTTGTTGTTCAATGGCCTCTTTGCCAAGGAGAGATTGTTGTAGTAATCCTGCCAGGGCTTGTGTACCATGATGCGTAGTGGTACGGTTGAGCAGGTGGTATACCGAGTTGGCCCCAAATATATCCAGGTCGCCTGAATAGTTGTCGTTGTTGGTAAATGATACGCCATTGCTAAACTGGTTGGGTTCGTATTGCAGGATGCCCAGTTCATTCCGGTTGAGGAATAATAATTTCTCCAACAGCTTTTTCTTATCACTCAAAGTAAGTGCAATGCGGATGAAGAGGATAAACAGTACCAGGAAGCCACCGGTGGCAATTTTATAAATATCGGCTCCTTGCTGTGCCCATTGCCAGATGCTCCAGGCCAGGGCCAGGAAACTAACCAGGCGGGCACCCGATACCAACAGGCTGCGCTTTTGTAACAGCTGTAATTCAGTACCGTATTGCTGGATCTTTTCTTCGTAAAAAGCGATGGGCGTTTGCATGATGAGAAACGTTATGGGTTGGGTTGCATCAATACCTGTACCGTTTCGGGCGATTGTTGCCTGAGCTCAATACGATGGCCGGCAATCATTTTTGCAGTATTTCCTCATTGTAGTGGCGGATAGTGAGCAGGGTAAGCCCTTTTTCCACAGCTACCTCAAAGAAGGCGGATGCTTCCAGTGCCAGCTTTTCAATTTTATCGGGCCGGTCGTCCAGGCATACCTGTATACTTACAGCACCTGTTTGCATCAGGTTGGGTTTTGTTCTGATCTCGGCCAGCAGTTCATACAGGTCGGCCACCGGTTTTTCACCTACAAAGGAGAAGTCCCTGGAATGTAGGTGTATCAGGGCCTGCTGCGGTTTTACCACAATGATGGGAGGTAGGTCTTTCACCGCTTTATTGTGGATGACAGTACCCGGCAGGTTTTTATCAAGGAAACATTTTACCTGCAAGGGGATGCCTTTGTTTTGTAATGGTTTGATGGTTTTGGGGTGGATCACCTGCGCGCCATAATAGGCCATTTCAATGACCTCGGTATAGTTGAGGGTACTGATAAATTGTGCATCGGGGAATGCCTTGGGGTCGGCATTCATTACCCCTTCTACATCCTTCCAGATGGTTTGGCTTTCGGCATCCAGCATATTGGCAAATACGGCGGCTGTATAATCACTTCCTTCGCGGCCCAGGGTAGTGCTTTCATTTTCATCGGTAGCGCCAATAAATCCCTGAGTAATGATGAGGTCATTGCTTTCAAACAGGGGCAGTATTTCGTCGTTGATCTTTTGTTGGGTAAAGGCCCAATCAATATTGGCATCGCGGAAATTATTATCGGTACGTACAATATCGCGTACATCGATCCAATGGTTGGCAATGCCTGTTTCGTTGAGGTAGGCACTTACCAGGCCGGTAGACAGGAGCTCGCCGGCACAAACAATCTGGTCGTAATAATAGTCGTAACCCCTTACCGGTTTATCATGCAGCAGCCATTCTACCTCGGTAAAGAAGTTGACGAGTTGTTCCAGGGCATCATTGTAGTGGGTTACCAACAGGTATTTGGCGGTGGTAAGGTGCGATTGCTTCACGGCTTCAAACAATAGGAGGGCTTCTTCCTGGTGGTTGTTGAAAAAAGCATCGACTACTTTTTCCAGGGCGTTGGTGGTTTTGCCCATGGCGGAAATAACGACGAGTATCTTTTCATTGGGGTAACTCTGTAATATGTCTGCCACCAGGTGGACCCGCTCGATACTTTGTACACTGGCGCCCCCGAATTTAAAAACCTTCATGCTTGGTTGATAAGTTTATAAGTTGAAAGGTTGACAGGGTTTTGTGGATCACCCGGCAACGGGGGCAAAAGTCGTTAAAAATTGATAGTTAGCGTAGAAGAGGGAGTTGGAAAGCCGGGAAAGTCGGGAAGTCCGGAAGACCGAAAGACCGGGAGTCCGAAAGTCCGGAAGACCGGTAGACATCAGGACCGACTTTCGGACTCCCGGTCTTTCGGTCTATCCGGGCGGAGGGGGCGTAATTGGATAAATATTTACCCCTTTTTGCTTCAGCTATACCGTTTTTGCAGTTCTGGCTTGGCTTTGAAGGGCCCGGCATACTTTGACTTTCAGGGCTTTCGCCTTACTTTTGGCCCCACTTTACCAAACCAACATTAAAACCAGCTACATGAGCACCATCAACCGGCAAGTAATGACCCTGGACGAGTTTACCATCCAACAGCTAAGGGATTTTCCCCATGCTACGGGTGAGTTAAGTGGCTTGCTGCGCGATATGGGAAGGGCTGCCAAAAGGGTGAATGTGGAAGTGAACAAGGCGGGCCTGGTGGATATATTGGGTGATGCAGGGGCGGTGAATGTGCAGGGTGAAGATGTGAAGAAGCTCGATATTTTTGCCAATAACCAGTTTATGGGCGTATTGCAGCATGGTATGAGCTGTGCGGGTATTGCCAGTGAAGAGCTGGACGATTTTGTATCTTTTGAGGATGCAGTAAGCTGTAACTCAAAATACATCTGTATGTTCGATCCGCTGGATGGTAGCGGTAATATTGATGTGAATGTTTCGATTGGCACCATCTTCAGTGTATACCGCCGGGTGAGCCCAATTGGTACACCGGTGGTGGCGGAAGATTTTCTGCAGCCGGGGCGTAAGCAGGTTGCTGCCGGTTATATGGTGTATGGTTCTTCTACCATGCTGGTATATGGCACGCGCCGGGGAGTGAATGGTTTTACCCTCGACCCTTCAATAGGAGAATTCTGTCTTAGTCACCCCAATATCAAATGCCCTGAGTTTGGTAAAATATACTCCGTGAATCACGGTAACTTTTTCAGTACGCTCCTGGTGTACAGAAGTATATTGACCTATGCCAACGCAAAACGAAGGACAATGGCGGTCCCTATACACAACGTTATATTGGCAGTATGGTGGCCGATGTACACCGCAACCTCATTAAAGGAGGCATCTTTATGTATCCCGGCACGACGGATAAGCCCAAGGGTAAATTGCGCTTGCTGTATGAGTGCAATCCTTTTGCCTTTATTGCCGAAGTGGCGGGTGGCAAAGCTACCAATGGCATACAACGGATACTTGATGTGCAGCCCACCGAATTGCACCAACGCTCACCCTTATTTATTGGCAGTAAAGGAATGATGGAAGAGCTGGAAAGCTGCCTGTAAGGAAAGTCCGTTTTGGTGATCAATAGGCGCTCTCTTGCCTATTGTGGCAAAATTTTATTATCTTGCCATTCTACTCGTTGGTCCACGTAAAACACAATGCCTTCAGCAGGTGCACCTATTTGCATCCAGGCAGTTCCATTTTCATTTACTTATTTATTTAACAAGCCTAAAATTGGTTTTATGATCACTATTGTATTATACGAAGACAGGTATGCAGCCGATTTCAAACGCATTAACCTGGAATGGCTGGATAAATACAACCTGACGGAATCACACGACCTGATGGTATTGGATGATCCCCGGGGTACGATCATGGACCGGGGTGGCATCATTTTCCTGGCGATGGCAGGTGATGAAGTAGTTGGTTCGGCTGCACTGATGAAAGAAGGAGAGGGGGAATATGAATTTGCTAAAATGGCTGTTACGCCTGCCTGGCAGGGAAAAGGCATTAGCCGCCAGCTGATTGATCAATGTATGCAAACAGCCCATGAGTGGAAAGCCAAAAACTGACGCTTTTCTCTAATAGTCAGCTTAAAACAGCGATCGGGTTGTATGAGAAATATGGTTTCCGGCATGTAAAAGTGGAACATTCGCCCTTTGCTACGGCCGATGTGAAGATGGAATTGGATTTATGAGGAAATGAATCGGCAATCGGTAATGGGTTGCTGCTTTCGGTACCTTGATAGCATTGGGTAACGGGCATTAATAAATGCCGGTTGGAAGCTTGCTACCCCAATGCCTTTCAAGTAAATGATTCCGATTGTGTTAAATTGTATGTTCATTCACTAAAGCTGGTATAAAATTAGTAAGGGGGTATAGTAAATTTAGTTATTCATGCAAAGGGGACTTTCTTACACAATTGTATTGTATATCAGTGTTTTTATCATTGCCTTTTCTTCCTGTTCCAGCAGTAGGCCGGGTTCTACTGCCTCAAGTCGGCCACCGGTACTAAAACCACCAGCAGGCCCGCCTTGCCCAAGCCCTCTACGGCTACCGTAGCCCCGGGCCTGGAAGACCAGATATTGGATTTGATCAACCAGTACCGGCAAAAGAAGGGATTACCAGCATTGGCTACTGATCCTGTGATTGAAGCGGAAGCCCGCCGGCATACCATTGCTATGGCTTCGCACCGGTCGCCTTTTGGACATGATGGTTTTTCATACCGCAGTAAGGTCATTACGTCCAAAATACCAGGCGTGACGGCTACGGCCGAAAATGTAGCTTATGGCAGCCGGTCGGCCAGGGAAGCGGTGGATGGATGGCTCAGGAGCCCCGGCCATAAAAAGAATATCGAAGGCAAGTTTAAACTTACGGGTATTGGAGTAGCGCGGGATGAAAAGAGTACACTTTACTTTACACAGATATTTGCGAATTAGGGAGCAAAGTCTTTCCCTGCAATTTTACTGTTATTGCAGTTGTGTCTCATGATATAATAGCCTAGATTAGTGAATTTATTGAATGCCTAACTTATACATTATAGCAGGATGCAATGGTGCAGGGAAAACAACTGCGAGTTATACAATATTGCCAGAAATCCTTCATTGTCGGGAATTTGTCAATGCTGATAGTATTGCGGCTGGGCTTTCGCCTTTTAATGCTGAAAGTGTAGCATTGGAAGCAGGTAGAATTATGCTTCATAGAATTAATCAATTGATGGAAGAAAAAGCGGATTTTGCTTTTGAAACTACTCTTTCCACTAGAAGTTATGCATCCTTAGTTAAAAAGGCGCAAGAAATCGGTTACCAGGTAACTTTACTTTTTTTTTGGTTAAATTCTCCCGAATTAGCAATTGAACGAGTTGCTAAGCGGGTGAGCCACGGAGGGCATAATATCCCTGTCAATATTATTGAAAGAAGATATTGTCGTGGGCTTCACAATCTGATGAAAATGTATATTGGAATTTGTAATAACTGGCTGATCGTTAGTAATATGGATGCGGACCCAGATATTATTGCCGAAGGCGGATCAGGAATTGATACGGTCATAAAAATACCGATATTTGGCAGATCATATTGAATCAAAGCAATCAAGGTGATCAATAAACCAACATATAATAGTGAGCTTTCAACAAAAGTTTTGCAAGGAATCAAGGATGCCGTGCGAAAACTTGTTGAAAAAAGTGCCGCCAATGATGAATCGTTGGCCATTGGTGATAAAGACGGAAAAGTAAAGATTGTCCCTGCTAAGGAATTATTAGAAACACTCTCAAAATAGAGGCGAAAAAGCATTCCCATTATCCACAATAATTGTCTCCTGCTTTAGCCATTGATCTCAACCTGTTGCCGGCTTCTTAAAAATATTGGTAAAAAAGATTGCCAGGTTTGTCCAATTCGTGTTGTCCCGGTCATTAGTAGGTTGTAATCCCACTTAAATATTTGTCTATTTTGGATCAGCCTTCATAAATCAGCTCTTTCTACGAAACGCTAACACCACCTCATACACAAACAAAGGCACCGACCAGCCCATCCAAAAGAAAGTAGGGGAGATATCGGCAAAATCACCCAATTGCTTTACCACCGGTAATTTGAGGGCCAGGCCCGAAACAATAAATGCCAGGGTGACGATATAGCTGCGTACCATCCATTCTTTATGCAGTTTGAACTTGCGTTTAATGGCAGCCCAATAAGCAATGACCGTTGCAATGATCCACACACTGACCCAAACCTGCGCAGAAAAGGCATACGCCCAGTTAATGGCATAAGCCGTGGTATGCGCCAGCACCACCGCACTAATGGAACTGGTTAAAATGGCCAGCAGGTAGAGAAAGCCGATGATCCTATGCAGTTTCCAGTTGTTATTGCGTAGTTTTTCCCAAAACTGTAAAGGCCCCAGTATGAGTGCACCACCACCTGCCGTGATATGGGCTATCAGGAACCAACGGTAATTGAAGTATTTACCGAGTGCTTCGCGTGTAAATGCCAGATAATGATCGGCGCCATGCATAAATGTCCAGGTAATGAAAATGATTGCTGCCCACCGCAATAGTTGAAATACATCGCTCAATTCCAGTCTTCTTGTGATTTTCATATTAGTAGAGAATGATTGGTTGTTCAATGTTGACATCGCAAAATTTGGACATTGGCGGGATATGAAAAATAACCGAACAATTATTCCTGTACCGAATAATTGTTCGGTATGAAATGAACTAGGAGGAAGAAAGTATTGTTCTAACTTTACAAACAAAAAAGATGTACGAAAAAAAGATCAAGGAAGACCTGGACTGTGGTATCTACCTGGCGATGAAAGTATTTGGAGCCAAATGGAAACCTTGTATTATTGATGCCATTAACCGTGGCGCCAAACGTCCCAGTGAATTGCAACGGGCCATCAATACGGCCAGTCCCCGGGTGATTGAAATGCAGTTGAGTGAATTGATCAGGTTTGGCGTTATTACCAAGGAAGTGTTTGGAGGTTTCCCCCTTTATGTGGAATATTCACTGACCGGACTGGGCAAAAGCATATTACCCATACTGGTGCAAATGGAAGCCTGGGGGCAGACCAATAAAGAATTCATTAAAAGCAGGAATGGTGACACGGAGATGGATAACAAGACAGAAGTATCGACTTGTTTAGTGGGCGAGGGGCGGCGCTCGCCTAATGCGTAACAATATAATAACCCAGGAGTGCCAATGCCGTGGCAATAAAGAGCATGGAAGAAATGGTATATGGCGGGGAAAGGTATTTCTTATCTTCTTCACTTAGTTCAAAATTGGCTCTCAGGCCAATGGCCAGCTTAAGGCCTACGGTAGCATCATAGAAACCTACCAAATTATTGACAATAATGGCCATGAGGGGCCCTTCAATGGCGGCAACGCGATACCCGATATACGTATATACAATACAAGAGGCAATACTTAACCACATGTAGTTAAAGTTAAGCCGCCGTGAAGCAATGGCGCCAATAGTCCCTATTAATGTTACTGCCACCAAACCGGCGAATAATACCGGGATAACATAAATAGAATGCATGGTGATGTTGGCTGAGGGGTATAGAAATAATATACAAGTGTAAATCTAATCATAAAGTATGGTCAATGCAAGTGGCTATTCCCTAAAACAAAAGCCCCGCTCCAATGAGCAGGGCTTTTATCATATCTATAGTAAGACGAGCGGTATAGTTTACCTTCCTGATATCCATTGATCTCCGCGCAGACCCGCGTGCCCGCAACGATGCCGCCGGTTACCCGTCAGGCGCTGATCGAAATAAACCAACAACCAAAACCTGGGCCTAACACTTTCTGTTTGATAACATCCTGCTCTTTGATTGGTAGTCGACGTTCACCATAACCATTGATCACACGTATCAGAAAATTACCCCAGTGGCAATAGCCCTCAGCTGACAGCCGATCACCATCAGCCAACCGCTAATCGCTATATCTCAACAGCGAAAGCCAGATCAAAAAACTGAAAGACCGAAGCCAAAGGCTCGTAGCTCAAAGCTCGTAGCTCGCAGCTTGTATTCAGCAGTGTTGCACAACACTTCTTCATCATCATCAACCATGCTTAGGGGCCCCGTCCACATGGTCGATCGCTTTGGTAACTGTTCCCTGCAAACGTACAACATTCAGATACCCGTTTCCAAATGCCTGATTGTCGATTCGGCCTTTTTGGTCGAAACCGCATAAAATCGACTACAATGACGTCGATTTTATACCAAAACAACCAAAAATAACCAAATCGGCCATGCCGCATTTGGATTTGGCATAGACTATGTTGTATGTTTGCTGAGCGTTATTTGAAGTCAGTATGACAGGGTAGCCTGACAACAAAGCCAACAATCAGCTACCCTACAGTATGGCTTCAGTATAGCTTCAGTATACCTTCAGTATGGATAGAGTATGCTAATAGCACTAAACGCCAAAACAGCCACTTTTTGCAGAAAATGGGAGGGCTACGAACGCCCCTGACTTAAAATGGGAAGACATCGATCTTTAGATAGCTGTGTAGTGCAATTACTATTCCAGGTTGCTGTTTCCGGAACTTGGTTCGGGAGTAACGCTCCTGCATTATCCTTCAATCCTACACCCGATAGTTGCATGCGCATGGCCTCCTGTATCAGCCAAAATAATTTATTGGCTGCCGCCTGGTAAGACAATCCTCCCGGCCGCACATTGGAAATACAATTCCGTGCTTCATCCGTGAGGCCCACTTGTGGATGGTAGGTGAGGTATATACCCAGACTATCAGGTGAGCTCAGGCCCGGCCTTTCGCCGATCAGTACCACCGTGAGTGTAGCATTTAATAAACTACCAATCTCATCACCAATTGCTACCCGGCCTTGTTGTACAATGCTCAGAGGCGTTAATGCAATACCTGCCTCCTGTAGCATAGGCAGCAATATGGCCAGTAAAGGAATGGTATTCCGGTTCACCGCTGTCGCGCTTAAGCCATCGGCCAGTATAATGGACACTGTTTGTGGCGCACCATCATTGTCCGGTGAAGATAACAGGCCGGCGGATTCCTCATGCAGTCTTCTTCCCTTATCCGGCCGCTGCAGGTAAGTGTACCGGTCGGCAGCCTGACTCTGTAGCAGGTTCACGGTTATGGGAAACGCTTGTAGTTGTGTGATCAGGCTGTCTGTATCCAGCAGCGAATGTACCGCATCCCTGGCATGCGCATGCGCCATGCGAAATTGCAATACTTCCTGTAAAGGAATAGCGGTACCCGTTCTGCCCAACGCAATACGTGCCGGTGTAAAAGCCCGCAACGATACCCAGGGATCAGCCGCTGCAATGCTATGATGGATATTGATATCGCTCATGTTTATATTTACTCAGTAATACATGCAATATGCCTGCTTTCTACGCACAATTTGCCCCACAGTACTTTCAAAGCCAAAGCTCTGCCCACTGCGGATTGCCGACTGCCGGTTTTCACATCTCGCGACTCACCAATTTATGCCCCTCACTCACTGTCAGCAAATTTCCCTCACTGCTCATGATCCCCTGCTTCACCAGCCATTGCTCAAACTCCGGTGCAGGACGCAAACCCAACACCTTCCGCACATACAATGCATCATGGAATGAGGTAGACTGGTAATTAAGCATAATATCATCAGCGCCCGGAATGCCCATTATATAATTGCAACCCGCCACACCCAATAACGTAAGCAGGTTGTCCATATCATCCTGGTCAGCCTCTGCATGGTTGGTATAACATACATCCACACCCATGGGCAGTCCCAACAGCTTGCCACAAAAATGATCTTCCAGCGCCGCCCGGATGATCTGCTTGCCATCATACAAATACTCCGGACCAATAAAGCCCACCACCGTATTGACCAGTAATGGACTGAACCGGCGAGCCACCGCATAGGCCCGCGCCTCACAGGTTTGCTGGTCTGCACCTGCATGCGCATTGGCAGATAGAGAGCTGCCTTGGCCGGTTTCAAAATACATCACATTATTGCCAATCGTGCCGCGTTGTAACGAAAGCGCCGCTTCATGCGCTTCCTGCAAGAGCGCCAGGTTCACACCAAAACTGCTATTCGTTTGTTCAGTGCCGCCAATGGATTGGAACACGAGGTCTACCGGCGCTTGCGGCATTATCGTAAGAGCAGTGGTTACATGACACAATACGCAGGACTGAGTTGGAATATCGAATTGCTGACGCAACCCGTCAATCATTTGTAATAACTGGATCACCACGGCGGGACTATCCGTAGCCGGATTGATGCCGATCACTGCATCACCACTGCCATAGAGCAATCCGTCTACCATACTGGCGGCAATGCCTTTCGGATCATCGGTCGTATGGTTGGGCTGCAACCGTACCGACAGCCTTCCTTTAAGGCCCAATGTATTCCTGAACTTTGTTATAACTTCTACTTTGCGCGCTACACTGATTAGGTCCTGGTTACGCATGAGCTTGGACACCGCCGCTGCCATTTCAGGAGTAAGCCCCGGCGCCAGCCCCCGCAAGGTCAAAGTATCGGCTGCATCACTCAACAACCAATCCCTGAACTGCCCAACCGTAAAATGACTAATGGGGCAAAGGCCCTGGCATCATGCGTATCTATAATAAGCCTCGTTACTTCATCCGTTTCATAAGGTATAATAACCTGCTGCAGGAAATCCCGTAGCGGAATATCAGCCAGCGCAATCTGTGCTGCCACCCGCTCTTCATAGCTGCCCGCTGTAATGCCAGCCAGCGCATCACCCGATCGGAAAGGCGTTGCTTTGGCCAATACCGTTTTGAGGTCATCAAACCGGTATACGAAATGGCTGATGGTGGTTTTGTACGACATGTGATTCTTCTATGCTTATGTTGTCAGGGTGGGTCGCCCTTGCCATGCTTTGTGCCAGGCACAGGGCGGCTCACCCTAATATCCTTCCGTTAAAATTACACCTTTCCCTTCCGTCTGCCGGTGTTTGCCCATCCCTGCAAATATCAAAACAGCAATAGCCAGCCCGCCAAAGAACAACAGGCTTAGCCACCGGTTATAATACATAATGGCCAGCAGGGCCACGATCGACAATATAAGTGCGATGGCCGGGAACCAGGGATACAAAGGCACTTTGAAAGGCCGGTGCAGCGCAGGTTCTTTTGCGCAACACAAAAAGACTGATCATGCTCATGATGTACATCAGTGCAGCGCCCAATACAGAAAGGACCACCAGTTGATCTGTTTTGCCCAGGCACAAGGCGATGATGCCTAGCAGTCCACCCACCAATAGCGACCAATGCGGCGTTTGATATTTTTTGTTGACCCTGGCCAGTATGTCCGGTAGGTATCCACTGCGGCCTAGCGCAAACATTTGACGCGAGTATCCAATTATGATAGAGTGGAAAGATGCGATCAGGCCAAACAATCCAATGCCGGCAAACAGTTTCGTAATGCTGTTGTTTTTGCCCAGTACAATGCCAATCGATTCCGGCAGCGGATAGTCAATCGCTGTAAGCTGTTGCCAGTCTGTAATACCTCCTGTTAACACCATCACCCCAATAGCCAGCAGCATAAGCGTGAGGATGCCGGAAATATAACCGGCCGGGATCGTCCTGGCGGGATCTTTTACCTCTTCTGCTACCATCGCTACCCCTTCAATGCATACATACAGCCACATGGCAAGGGGAGCGCTGCAAATACACCGCCCCATCCGGCCGGCATGGCATTATGAAGAAAATTAGTGGCCTTAAAGGAAGGCCCTACAATGCCCATATAGATCAGGAGTTCTCCCACCGCCAGCAGCGTGACTACCAGCGTAAAGATCGCCGATTCTTTAATGCCGAGCAGGTTGATGCACGTAAACACCACATAGCAGCCAATGGCTGTCCAAAGTACCGGCAGGGAAGGGTAGAGGAAATGGACATAATTACCCAGCGCAAAGGCGATAGCAGGCGTGGCCAGCAGGAATTCCGCCAGCGTGGCATAACCCGCCACCAGCGCGCCCAGCGGGCCGAAAGCCTTATAGGAATAGGCAAACGGACCACCTGCATGGGGTATCGAAGTCGTTAGCTCCGTAAAACTAAAAATGAAAGTGATGTACAGTATGGTAATAATGAGCGTGGCCATCAGGAAACCCACCGTTCCGGCCACGCCCCAGCCATAATTCCAGCCAAAATACTCCCCTGGATCACTAACCCCACGGCAATGGCCCACAGGTGAATAGGACGTATTGCTTTTTAGCATCGTGATGGATTCGCTCATATTTAGCTTGTTTTCCTAAAAATAAGGCATGTTGGAGCGATAGCATGTGATTGATGGTTAATTTTTACAACATTGATTGAGTTGTCCTCTGATTTCTATAAATATTTTTTTTGCGTATGTATTGAGCCTGTTCTTCTGTCCCATCGGATTTTGCCTCCCGATGGTGGGAGCAACTGTTTGGTGTCAGGCTACAGCTTTGTAGAACAATCAAATCAAGCGTGTATTCTGCCCCATAGGGGCTACAGCTTTGTAGAACAATCAAATCAAGCGTGTATTAGCCCCATAGGGGCTACAGCTTTGTAGAGGCTACAGCTTTGTAGAACAATCAAATCAACCGTGTATTCTGCCCCATAGGGGCAATACAATTCCTTGTAGTGCCCCACAAAATAAGCCCGGCTTTAGCAGCCGGGCCTCCTAAAAAGAGCGATCAGGTTAATGATTAATGTTTACTGCTTTTTATCCAGGTATATCAATTGTCCCAGGTGGTAGCTCTGGTGGTTTGTTCTGTTGATCAGAATATTCAGTTTATTCCTGTGTGGTTCTTTGGCAAAGTCTTCGGGTGAAATAGCGCTATGCCGGGTAAACCACTCCTCGGCAGGCAGGGCCGTGAAGTACTCCGTGAGCTTTGCATTGAGGGCATTCCACTGATTTTTCAGCTCAGCCAGTGCAGGTGCTACCACACCGGGTTTATTGACCTCACCGGTGAAGGCTGCTTCCAATTCGGGGTACAATTTTTCACCCAATCCCAATAAAGTGATCATACCATCATTCACTGCTATGAGGTGGCCCAATATCCAGGTGCCGGTATTACGGCCTGGCGCAGTGGGGGTATTCATTTGTTCGTCGGACAGTTTGGCGATCAATTTATTCACCCGGGCATTTTGCAGTTCCCAGTTGGATACTACCATTTTTATGAATAATTCTTTTTCTGTTATTGGCTTCGTTGATGTTTGAGCTTCCATGATAAGATGTTAATTAAGTTAGAATGATTGGCTGTATAGTAACAGTTCTTCTCCCTAATTGTTGAACCCGTTTTCAATAGGCTGGCTAACAATAAGAAACCCGGACCAGCCAGGCGGAATCCTGTGGTCCGGGCGTCCTGGTTTTCATGGCTATTACCTGGCTGCCAACTGATTTAATCCCTTTACTTGCAGGAAGGCCATCAGGGCTACCCAGCCGGCTACCGCTCCGATGAGGAAGTATCCCAGGAAAGAAAGTCCGAATAATTGGGGAACGACAATGACCAGACTTTCTATTACCCAAATGATGTCCAGCGCGATGATGCGTTTTACCCATCCTTTTTGGATGACCTGTTTGCGGCTTTGGCTGAATACCAGGGCAGCAAAGACAACCAGAAAAATACCTGCTACCATAAAGGGCCAGGATAGGGCGGCGCCACATAAATCGGCTGCCAGACCGGGAAAAATACCAATAATAAACCAGTAGCGCCTGAACTAAGTGCGTTGATTAGCAATACATTTTTAAGCATATTCATTGTTTTAATTGTTTTGTATAACACAAAAGTAGATTGGCGGGACGGCGGGGAATTGATAAATTGCGACAATATGAAACTCCTCGCTTTACACCTGTATCATTTATGGATTATGCCCGGGTACGGGGTATTGCCTGGCAGGATATGGAAGCATTGATCAAACAGCCTCCTGTCGATCTTATGGATGAGCAGGCAACGGTAGAAGAGGAGGACCTGTATACTGTAATACAGTTCATTGATGAGCAGCTCAAAGACAAAGCCTGGGGTATTCAGTGCGGGCATTTTATTTCGATGAAGCTGCTGGGGCTTATCTATAAGATATCCTTGCAGGCTACTACGATACAGGAGGCCTTGCATTACCTGCAATCTTACCTGGCGGCAGCCGTGCCGCTGGTTAAAGCGGAAACGGCTATTACAACAGATGCTGTTGCCATTCACTTCAGTGTTCATAATCGTTTATCTGCCCTCAATCGCATTATCCTGGAATATACGTTGGCAGTAGTGGGACGCGAGATCAGGTTAATGGCGGGCGAAGGGGTAGCTATTCGCATCAGCTCACCTGCCTACCTGGAGGATTATCCGGCAGCATGGAGTTATGCGGAAACTTACACGGTTGCTTTTGAGCCCATAGTGCTAAAAGCCGCTTTGCGTAATACGAGTCATTTGCAGGTGGATATACTGGTGCCAGAATACCTTAAAATGATAGAGCAGTTAAAGCCGGATGATAGTTTTGCGGGTAAGGTGAAAGTTACCCTACTATCCATGTCTGATCCGCAACTACCAGATATCCAAACGGTGTCCGGCGCTTTGTATGTGACGCCCCGTACTTTGCAAAGAAGGTTGGGAGCGGAAGGCATCACTTTCCGGGAACTGCTGGAAGAAATAAAAAGCAGATCTGCTCTTTTCTGTTGCGCCATGACCGGTATACCATTGCCGGTATCTCCAATATATTGGGTTATGCGGAGCCAGCTGCTTTTATACATTCCTTTCGTAAATGGTTTGGTGATTCGCCCGAAAGATTGCGGAGGAAGATGTGAGTCGGCAATCTGCAATCTTTTGTGTCGATAGTGTGTCTACTCCTTTCTGTGTGTCTCCGAGTAGCCTAAAAATCGTATTGTTTAGTTGCCTAATTTTGCTTTAAGCCGTAGTGATGGCTTGTGTTTTTTTCCACTGGTGGGGTAAGAGTTTCCTGAGTTGCGCGGTAGTCATCTCGTTGATGTTATGACTAAGCACTTCGCGGAGCCACTCATAAGGGTTTACGGTATTAAGTTTGCAGGTAACCAGCAGCGAGTATAAGAGGCCTGCTCTTTTGGCCGCTTCATGCGAGCCACAGAACAGGTAGTTTTTGCGTCCGACAGCCAGGTTTTTCATACAGCGCTCTATGGGATTATTATCAATATGCAAATGATTAGTAGAGGCATAGAGACTTAAGCCGTCCCAGCGTTTGATGCTGTAAGCTATAGCCTGTGCTATAGGGCTTTTCGGTTTTAGCTTTACATACTCCTGCTTCATCCACTCTCCCAGTTCTTTTAAAATAGGCACAGATTGTTCTGTCCGCCGCACTTTGATCTGGTCCGGGTTGAGCTGCTCTTCTCTACATTGCTCCTCGATCTTATAAAGCTTCGCTATCTCGGTCAAAGCATATTCTGCCCGAACTTTATCATTGCCTTTCGCCTCATAAAAATGACGGCGGGCATGGGCCATACAAAAGAACACATGTATTCCTTTGATGTCCAACTCTTCATAGACATCATAACCATCTACCTGCAAGTGACCCTTAAAATGTTGTAAGATATGTTTGGCTGCCAATGTATCCCTCCCCCGATGATAATCAAAGTAGATCAGTTGCCCGTTATGCGTTAAGTACGTCCAGTAATACCCCTGGTGGGTATCTTTCTTCTTATTCCTGTCCAGAACCTGTATGGTTGTTTCATCACCATGCCAATAATCATATTGGTACATCTCATGCAGGTGCAGATGGCCCAGTGGCGCTACCACGTTCGCAACCTGCCGTACCCAATCGGTAATGGTTGAATAAGCAATGGTGACATTACTTCTCTTGAAGCAGTCCAACTGACGATTCAGCGGTTTATGATCTATAAACTTATCTATAATGATCTGTGCTAACAACTCCGGCGTGGCAATGCTCTTAGACAAGGCTTGCTCTGGAAGATGCGCCTGCACTATACGATGCTGATCAGGCCGTTCTGCTACAGAGCATTTATACTGAGGGATAATAGTACGTTGGAGAAATATTTCTCCCGGCTTCCAGCCAAGCTGTTCCTTTACTTCTTCTCCCACCTTCTCGCATCCGCTCACATCTTCCGGAGGCTCTATCACGGTCTCTTCCACCCGTAGATGATCCGGAAAGGCATTGGCTAACCCGTTTTCCCGTTGAACCTGTTTTTGCTTTACGTAACTTATCTTTTGAACATCAGCAAGGTTGGTTGCTTTATACCCCTGCTCAAAGGAAAGGCCTAATTCCTGCTGTTGCTGTAAAGGGGAAGGAACAAACTTCTCAGTCTTAAAACCACCCAGTAACTTCGTTAGTTGATACAATTGATATTGAAGCTGCGTTACCTGATCGCGTAATTCTTTATTGCTTTGTAATAGCTCCTGGTTGTTTTGTGGTAATTGTCCATTATTTTGTTGCTGTAGTTGCAGCATTGGAAGCAGTTGCTCATAGAGCGCTTTGTAATCTATATTTTCTGCTGCTGCTGACATTATACAAAGATAGCCCGGCTATGCATTTAAGCTATATCGTATAACCGAAAGTTATACAGCCGATGCGTGGATAAACCCGCATTCAAAAATGATTTTAAAAAACAGCACCAAAAATGTGGATAACCCGGCCTGTTTTTCTTAAAATAAAAAACGTTGCCATTTTTCGATGGCAACGTCAAATATATTCAACCCATGATCCATAAGGATTACATCGTACCGATGTACCGCTTTCGAAAAACGCTTTCTTCAAAGAAACGCCCTGTAAGATCATACTTAATTGTTTAGCCGTAATACTACTGTGAGTGCCTTCCATAATACCTGCCGGTAACTCAAAGGTACCTTCCTCTAATCGCTTATAGTATAAGCTAAAACCATCCCCTTCCCATTCTAACGCCTTCAGGTGCGTTTGCCGTTTGTTCAAAAGATAAATACATCACCCGTCTGAATTTCCATTCCCAGTTCGTTGGTAACAAGCCCGCTCAAACCGTCAAAACTCTTCCTTACATCCGCCCACTTATGATACAACCAGTAATGGGTGCCGTTGTTGATCTGTAACATAAGTTAACTGATTAAAGCTTTTAAAAAACTCACAGATGGCTCCCGGTAAAAACGGATGCCCCGGTATTCCGCAAAGAGATCCTGGGAAATGGAAACCTCTTGCTGCCCTGTCACTGTTAGCAAAGTGAAACTACTTTGATTCTCCATCGGCTTATCTTCCAACCGGGCGTGATATTTCTTCTGCCAGTAGTGATATGTACCAGGTGAAAGATCATACAACTCACAAAAATCTTTTACTGTCATCGAACTGGCTTCATGTTCAGCTATCAACGCGAACATTTTTTGCTCCTTCGATAAGCCACTTGATTGCTTTTGTTCCATACGTTTACATTTTTGATAAGCCCAAAAAGTAAACTTTTTATAATATCTTAATTTTTAGCTACTCGGAGGTACACGGAGCTATTACAAAGCAATAAAGAATTACGCGATCAGGTAACGCAGCTTCAATATCAATTGTATCAACTAACGAAGTTACTGGGTGGTTTTAAGACTGAGAAGTTTGTTCCTTCCCCTTTACAGCAACAGCAGGAATTAGGCCTTTCCTTTGAGCAGGGGTATAAAGCAACCAACCTTGCTGATGTTCAAAAGATAAGTTACGTAAAGCAAAAACAGGTTCAACGGGAAAACGGGTTAGCCAATGCCTTTCCGGATCATCTACGGGTGGAAGAGACCGTGATAGAGCCTCCGGAAGATGTGAGCGGATGCGAGAAGGTGGGAGAAGAAGTAAAGGAACAGCTTGGCTGGAAGCCGGGAGAAATATTTCTCCAACGTACTATTATCCCTCAGTATAAATGCTCTGTAGCAGAACGGCCTGATCAGCATCGTATAGTGCAGGCGCATCTTCCAGAGCAAGCCTTGTCTAAGAGCATTGCCACGCCGGAGTTGTTAGCACAGATCATTATAGATAAGTTTATAGATCATAAACCGCTGAATCGTCAGTTGGACTGCTTCAAGAGAAGTAATGTCACCATTGCTTATTCAACCATTACCGATTGGGTACGGCAGGTTGCGAACGTGGTAGCGCCACTGGGCCATCTGCACCTGCATGAGATGTACCAATATGATTATTGGCATGGTGATGAAACAACCATACAGGTTCTGGACAGGAATAAGAAGAAAGATACCCACCAGGGGTATTACTGGACGTACTTAACGCATAACGGGCAACTGATCTACTTTGATTATCATCGGGGAGGGATACATTGGCAGCCAAACATATCTTACAACATTTTAAGGGTCACTTGCAGGTAGATGGTTATGATGTCTATGAAGAGTTGGACATCAAAGGAATACATGTGTTCTTTTGTATGGCCCATGCCCGCCGTCATTTTTATGAGGCGAAAGGCAATGATAAAGTTCGGGCAGAATATGCTTTGACCGAGATAGCGAAGCTTTATAAGATCGAGGAGCAATGTAGAGAAGAGCAGCTCAACCCGGACCAGATCAAAGTGCGGCGGACAGAACAATCTGTGCCTATTTTAAAAGAACTGGGAGAGTGGATGAAGCAGGTGTATGTAAAGCTAAAACCGAAAAGCCCTATAGCACAGGCTATAGCTTACAGCATCAAACGCTGGGACGGCTTAAGTCTCTATGCCTCTACTAATCATTTGCATATTGATAATAATCCCATAGAGCGCTGTATGAAAAACCTGGCTGTCGGACGCAAAAACTACCTGTTCTGTGGCTCGCATGAAGCGGCCAAAAGAGCAGGCCTCTTATACTCGCTGCTGGTTACCTGCAAACTTAATACCGTAAACCCTTATGAGTGGCTCCGCGAAGTGCTTAGTCATAACATCAACGAGATGACTACCGGGCAACTCAGGAAACTCTTACCCCACCAGTGGAAAAAACACAAGCCATCACTACGGCTTAAAGCAAAATTAGGCAACTAAACAATACGATTTTTAGGCTACTCGGAGACACACTACTCGGAGACACACTGTAATACTACTGTGAGTGCCTTCCATAATACCTGCCGGTAACTCAAAGGTCCCTTCCTCTAATCGCTTATAGTATAAGCTAAAACCATCCCCTTCCCATTCTAATGCCTTCAGATGTGTTTGCCGTTTATTCAAAAAATAAATACGTCACCTGTCTGCATTTCCATTCCCAGTTCGTTGGTGACAAGCCCGCTCAAACCGTCAAAACTCTTCCTTACATCCGCCCACTTGTGATACAGCCAGTAATGGGTGCTGTTGTTAATCTGTAACATGAGTTAACTGATTAGAGCTTTAAAAAAACTTACAGATGGCTCCTGGTAAAAACGGATACCTCGGTATTCCGCAAAGAGATCCTGGGCACTGGAAACTTCTTGCGACTCCGTCACGTTAAGCAAAGTGAAACTACTTTGGTTCACTATCGGCTTATCTTCTAACCGGGCGTGATATTTCTTTTGCCAGTAGTAATACCTCCCAACCGACAGATCGTATAACTCACAAAAATCTTTTACTGTCATTGTACTGGCCTCATGTTCGGCTATCAGTGCAAACATCTTTTGCTCCTTCGATAACCCATTTACTTGTTTCTGTTCCATTTGTTTACTTTTTTGATAAACCCAAAAAGTAAACATTTTTCGACGCCTTAGTTTTTAACTCCTCGGAGGTACACGGAGCAATGTAGAGAAGAGCAGCTCAACCCGGACCAGATCAAAGTGCGGCGGACAGAACAATCTGTGCCTATTTTAAAAGAACTGGGAGAGTGGATGAAGCAGGTGTATGTAAAGCTAAAACCGAAAAGCCCTATAGCACAGGCTATAGCTTACAGCATCAAACGCTGGGACGGCTTAAGTCTCTATGCCTCTACTAATCATTTGCATATTGACAATAATCCCATAGAGCGCTGTATGAAAAACCTGGCTGTCGGACGCAAAAACTACCTGTTGTAGTCGGCAACCCAAAGTGCAGAGTTTTTGGCAATCACGAGTGCAGAGATTTCGGCAACAATGAGTACACAAAAATGGCAACACGAGTGCAGAGCTCAAAAGTAGATTTAGTTGTTCTGTTCTTCAAAAATAGTTTTGCGATTTTTAAGCCTGTAGCTCTTTCCAGTGAGGTTAATCACTTCGCATTGGTATAGTAGCCTATCCAGTAGTGCCGTTGCCAGCACCTCATCATTAAGCATCTGTGCCCATTCCGCCGGTTTTTTATTGGTGGTAATAATGAAAGATGTTTTTTCATAAACCTGGTTAATAAAATTGAACAGTAATACCGCCTCTTTCTTTTCTACGGGGAACAGCATGATGTCGTCTATTACAATCAGGTGGGCGTTTAAAAGACGCTTGTATTCAGCCTTTGCGGAGGCTGTAATCTCCTTCATCTTAAGCGTGCCGATAAGTGTGTCCATAGTGCGGAAGTAAGCCTTATAGCCTTTCTTTACCGCTTCATTGCATAGTCCTGCCGAGAGGAATGTTTTTCCTGTACCGGATGGCCCCATCAAGATGATATTAAAAATCTGATCCATCCAGTGTAGCTCCCGTAATTGATGTAGCCGGGTAATACTAAGGCCATTTGTGAAGGCTGGGTCATAAGCTGCCAGATCACAGTATCGGGGCAGGGTGGCCAGTTTTAGCCGCTTTTGATGTCTCTTTGCCTGCGGTACTCTGCTTCGGTGGTCAGGAAGCCCAGGGTATAATCAATATACCCCAGCGCCCTGGCTTCCGCATCGGTAATAAGTTCGTCTATTACCTTGTTTACGCCAGTCATGTTAAACTGCTGGCAGTACTGCCTGATCATTTGTTTTTGTTCCATGTATTGCTGTTGTGTGTGTTTAAAACATATCGTAATCGTTAATAGAGCTGGTGTCAGGCTGTATTAGTGCCTCTGTGGGTGTTTTGTGGTTTAGTGGATTGAGGTACACTACAGGGGCTTGCTGATCTTCCAGCTCGTTGTTCAGATGCAGCACCACTGATTTAAAGTCGGCAGCTCCTTTTGCTCCAATCTTCAGACAATAGGCTAATGCCTGCGCTGCAATAACCGGTTGGCAATGCTGCGCCACCTGTATCAGCAGCAGTAACTGGTCGCGTATGTAACGAGGTTTATCCTGCCGGATGGCAGAGATGAACCTGCCGGCAGCTTCAGCATCACTGACCAGTGAGCAGAACTGGTCTTCCAGCTCCTGTATAGCAGGACTCTTGTCACGGCGATGATCATTGTTAATAATTTTCTCTCCGCTGCCAGAGCTGATCAGATGGCGGCAGAGTTCCTGGTGTTCTAAATTATAGACAACAATGCAGGTGCCTTGCCTTGCCAGCAGCACCTGGCTGCCGCGTCCCTGATAGGTGCTGGAAGGTAAAGAGTAGAAGTTGCCTTTATAGGAGAAGCTGTTGTCTTTACGAACGGCATAAAGCGTTCCTTTAGGCCCTTGCAGTACCAGTGGCGTATAAGGATGAAGCAGGGATTTTTCTATGATCCATTCCTGTATGGGCTGTTTGCGGGTGGTACTATGGGGTAACTCATTGGCTGTTCTGCTTAGCCAGGCCAGTGCTTCTGCATTCAGGGTATCTATATCGCTAAAGGAGCGATTATACAGGAAGTTCTGTTTTACGTATTTTACGACGTTCTCTACCTTTCCCTTGCTTTCCGGATCGGATTTACGGCAGAAGTGCAGCTTGAACTTACGCTGGCTGCTATAGGCCCTGAACTGTTCAGTAAGGATCAGATCTCCCTTATTCTCATCTACAATGAACAACCTGTCCTGATCGTATACCACTGTATCAGGCAGTCCCTCTATAAAGGCAAAGGCATGCTCATGGGCTTCTATAGCGGTGATGGCAGTGAAGGGTTCCTGTGAGAAAAAGACGTACTTATACCGGGATCTTGACAGCACTAGTGTAAAAAAGTATACTTTAACCCTACCACCCTGTGTGTTACGCATATTGTACTGCCCAAAGTCGACCTGTGCCTGCGCTCCATAAGGTGTCTCCGGCACCATCTCATACACCCGTACCCCTTCGGTTTTCACTAACTGGTACCGCTGGCGTACACGGGATACGTAATTAAATACGGTTCTCACAGATACGGAAGGCAGATCAGGGTAATGTTCTTTCAGCCAGTCGTGCATCTGTGCCGATGAGGTGTCGGGATACTGCTCCAGCTTCAACTTTATAAACACTTCGTAGCGATCCAATATACAATCCTTTTCTACCCCACGTTGCAGTATCTCCTCGTAATCACGGTCATCCTCTACCACCAACAGGCGCTTTACAGTACGCCAGTTTAAACCCAGGTGATTGCTGATGTAACTGATGGAAAATCCTTCTCTCGATAATCTGTGTACTTCGTGATACGTCATAAGCTTCGATAAATACGGTGTCAGCGCCATGAATGGGGTATTGATTAACCCACAAAGCTCTGCACTCTTTGTTGCCGATTTCTCTGCACCGTTGTTGCCGAAAACTATGTATCAGTTGTTGCCGATTTCTATGTATTCCTGATTGCCGAAAACTGTGTAGTTGTAGTTGCCGATTACACCTGTTCTGTGTGTACCTCCGAGTAGCTAAAAATTAAGATATTATAAAAAGTTTACTTTTTGGGCTTATCAAAAATGTAAACGTATGGAACAAAAGCAATCAAGTGGCTTATCGAAGGAGCAAAAAATGTTCGCGTTGATAGCTGAACATGAAGCCAGTTCGATGACAGTAAAAGATTTTTGTGAGTTGTATGATCTTTCACCTGGTACATATCACTACTGGCAGAAGAAATATCACGCCCGGTTGGAAGATAAGCCGATGGAGAATCAAAGTAGTTTCACTTTGCTAACAGTGACAGGGCAGCAAGAGGTTTCCATTTCCCAGGATCTCTTTGCGGAATACCGGGGCATCCGTTTTTACCGGGAGCCATCTGTGAGTTTTTAAAAGCTTTAATCAGTTAACTTATGTTACAGATCAACAACGGCACCCATTACTGGTTGTATCATAAGTGGGCGGATGTAAGGAAGAGTTTTGACGGTTTGAGCGGGCTTGTTACCAACGAACTGGGAATGGAAATTCAGACGGGTGATGTATTTATCTTTTGAACAAACGGCAAACGCACCTGAAGGCGTTAGAATGGGAAGGGGATGGTTTTAGCTTATACTATAAGCGATTAGAGGAAGGTACCTTTGAGTTACCGGCAGGTATTATGGAAGGCACTCACAGTAGTATTACGGCTAAACAATTAAGTATGATCTTACAGGGCGTTTCTTTGAAGAAAGCGTTTTTCGAAAGCGGTACATCGGTACGATGTAATCCTTATGGATCATGGGTTGAATATATTTGACGTTGCCATCGAAAAAATGGCAACGTTTTTTATTTTAAGAAAAACAGGCCGGGTTATCCACATTTTTGGTGCTGTTTTTAAAATCATTTTTGAATGCGGGTTTATCCACGCATCGGCTGTATAACTTTCGGTTATACGATATAGCTTAAATGCATAGCCGGGCTATCTTTGTATAATGTCAGCAGCAGCAGAAAATATAGATTACAAAGCGCTCTATGAGCAACTGCTTCCAATGCTGCAACTACAGCAACAAAATAATGGACAATTACCACAAAACAACCAGGAGCTATTACAAAGCAATAAAGAATTACGCGATCAGGTAACGCAGCTTCAATATCAATTGTATCAACTAACGAAGTTACTGGGTGGTTTTAAGACTGAGAAGTTTGTTCCTTCCCCTTTACAGCAACAGCAGGAATTAGGCCTTTCCTTTGAGCAGGGGTATAAAGCAACCAACCTTGCTGATGTTCAAAAGATAAGTTACGTAAAGCAAAAACAGGTTCAACGGGAAAACGGGTTAGCCAATGCCTTTCCGGATCATCTACGGGTGGAAGAGACCGTGATAGAGCCTCCGGAAGATGTGAGCGGATGCGAGAAGGTGGGAGAAGAAGTAAAGGAACAGCTTGGCTGGAAGCCGGGAGAAATATTTCTCCAACGTACTATTATCCCTCAGTATAAATGCTCTGTAGCAGAACGGCCTGATCAGCATCGTATAGTGCAGGCGCATCTTCCAGAGCAAGCCTTGTCTAAGAGCATTGCCACGCCGGAGTTGTTAGCACAGATCATTATAGATAAGTTTATAGATCATAAACCGCTGAATCGTCAGTTGGACTGCTTCAAGAGAAGTAATGTCACCATTGCTTATTCAACCATTACCGATTGGGTACGGCAGGTTGCGAACGTGGTAGCGCCACTGGGCCATCTGCACCTGCATGAGATGTACCAATATGATTATTGGCATGGTGATGAAACAACCATACAGGTTCTGGACAGGAATAAGAAGAAAGATACCCACCAGGGGTATTACTGGACGTACTTAACGCATAACGGGCAACTGATCTACTTTGATTATCATCGGGGGAGGGATACATTGGCAGCCAAACAGTGTGTCTCCGAGTAGCCTAAAAATCGTATTGTTTAGTTGCCTAATTTTGCTTTAAGCCGTAGTGATGGCTTGTGTTTTTCCACTGGTGGGGTAAGAGTTTCCTGAGTTGCCCGGTAGTCATCTCGTTGATGTTATGACTAAGCACTTCGCGGAGCCACTCATAAGGGTTTACGGTATTAAGTTTGCAGGTAACCAGCAGCGAGTATAAGAGGCCTGCTCTTTTGGCCGCTTCATGCGAGCCACAGAACAGGTAGTTTTTGCGTCCGACAGCCAGGTTTTTCATACAGCGCTCTATGGGATTATTATCAATATGCAAATGATTAGTAGAGGCATAGAGACTTAAGCCGTCCCAGCGTTTGATGCTGTAAGCTATAGCCTGTGCTATAGGGCTTTTCGGTTTTAGCTTTACATACTCCTGCTTCATCCACTCTCCCAGTTCTTTTAAAATAGGCACAGATTGTTCTGTCCGCCGCACTTTGATCTGGTCCGGGTTGAGCTGCTCTTCTCTACATTGCTCCTCGATCTTATAAAGCTTCGCTATCTCGGTCAAAGCATATTCTGCCCGAACTTTATCATTGCCTTTCGCCTCATAAAAATGACGGCGGGCATGGGCCATACAAAAGAACACATGTATTCCTTTGATGTCCAACTCTTCATAGACATCATAACCGTCTACCTGCAAGTGACCCTTAAAATGTTGTAAGATATGTTTGGCTGCCAATGTATCCCTCCCCGATGATAATCAAAGTAGATCAGTTGCCCGTTATGCGTTAAGTACGTCCAGTAATACCCCTGGTGGGTATCTTTCTTCTTATTCCTGTCCAGAACCTGTATGGTTGTTTCATCACCATGCCAATAATCATATTGGTACATCTCATGCAGGTGCAGATGGCCCAGTGGCGCTACCACGTTCGCAACCTGCCGTACCCAATCGGTAATGGTTGAATAAGCAATGGTGACATTACTTCTCTTGAAGCAGTCCAACTGACGATTCAGCGGTTTATGATCTATAAACTTATCTATAATGATCTGTGCTAACAACTCCGGCGTGGCAATGCTCTTAGACAAGGCTTGCTCTGGAAGATGCGCCTGCACTATACGATGCTGATCAGGCCGTTCTGCTACAGAGCATTTATACTGAGGGATAATAGTACGTTGGAGAAATATTTCTCCCGGCTTCCAGCCAAGCTGTTCCTTTACTTCTTCTCCCACCTTCTCGCATCCGCTCACATCTTCCGGAGGCTCTATCACGGTCTCTTCCACCCGTAGATGATCCGGAAAGGCATTGGCTAACCCGTTTTCCCGTTGAACCTGTTTTTGCTTTACGTAACTTATCTTTTGAACATCAGCAAGGTTGGTTGCTTTATACCCCTGCTCAAAGGAAAGGCCTAATTCCTGCTGTTGCTGTAAAGGGAAGGAACAAACTTCTCAGTCTTAAAACCACCCAGTAACTTCGTTAGTTGATACAATTGATATTGAAGCTGCGTTACCTGATCGCGTAATTCTTTATTGCTTTGTAATAGCTCCTGGTTGTTTTGTAGTAATTGTCCATTATTTTGTTGCTGTAGTTGCAGCATTGGAAGCAGTTGCTCATAGAGCGCTTTGTAATCTATATTTTCTGCTGCTGCTGACATTATACAAAGATAGCCCGGCTATGCATTTAAGCTATATCGTATAACCGAAAGTTATACAGCCGATGCGTGGATAAACCCGCATTCAAAAATGATTTTAAAAAACAGCACCAAAAATGTGGATAACCCGGCCTGTTTTCTTAAAATAAAAAACGTTGCCATTTTTCGATGGCAACGTCAAATATATTCAACCCATGATCCATAAGGATTACATCGTACCGATGTACCGCTTTCGAAAAACGCTTTCTTCAAAGAAACGCCCTGTAAGATCATACTTAATTGTTTAGCCGTAATACTACTGTGAGTGCCTTCCATAATACCTGCCGGTAACTCAAAGGTACCTTCCTCTAATCGCTTATAGTATAAGCTAAAACCATCCCCTTCCCATTCTAACGCCTTCAGGTGCGTTTGCCGTTTGTTCAAAAGATAAATACATCACCCGTCTGAATTTCCATTCCCAGTTCGTTGGTAACAAGCCCGCTCAAACCGTCAAAACTCTTCCTTACATCCGCCCACTTATGATACAACCAGTAATGGGTGCCGTTGTTGATCTGTAACATAAGTTAACTGATTAAAGCTTTTAAAAAACTCACAGATGGCTCCCGGTAAAAACGGATGCCCCGGTATTCCGCAAAGAGATCCTGGGAAATGGAAACCTCTTGCTGCCCTGTCACTGTTAGCAAAGTGAAACTACTTTGATTCTCCATCGGCTTATCTTCCAACCGGGCGTGATATTTCTTCTGCCAGTAGTGATATGTACCAGGTGAAAGATCATACAACTCACAAAAATCTTTTACTGTCATCGAACTGGCTTCATGTTCAGCTATCAACGCGAACATTTTTTGCTCCTTCGATAAGCCACTTGATTGCTTTTGTTCCATACGTTTACATTTTTGATAAGCCCAAAAAGTAAACTTTTTATAATATCTTAATTTTTAGCTACTCGGAGGTACACGCCAAACATATCTTACAACATTTTAAGGGTCACTTGCAGGTAGATGGTTATGATGTCTATGAAGAGTTGGACATCAAAGGAATACATGTGTTCTTTTGTATGGCCCATGCCCGCCGTCATTTTTATGAGGCGAAAGGCAATGATAAAGTTCGGGCAGAATATGCTTTGACCGAGATAGCGAAGCTTTATAAGATCGAGGAGCAATGTAGAGAAGAGCAGCTCAACCCGGACCAGATCAAAGTGCGGCGGACAGAACAATCTGTGCCTATTTTAAAAGAACTGGGAGAGTGGATGAAGCAGGAGTATGTAAAGCTAAAACCGAAAAGCCCTATAGCACAGGCTATAGCTTACAGCATCAAACGCTGGGACGGCTTAAGTCTCTATGCCTCTACTAATCATTTGCATATTGATAATAATCCCATAGAGCGCTGTATGAAAAACCTGGCTGTCGGACGCAAAAACTACCTGTTCTGTGGCTCGCATGAAGCGGCCAAAAGAGCAGGCCTCTTATACTCGCTGCTGGTTACCTGCAAACTTAATACCGTAAACCCTTATGAGTGGCTCCGCGAAGTGCTTAGTCATAACATCAACGAGATGACTACCGGGCAACTCAGGAAACTCTTACCCCACCAGTGGAAAAAACACAAGCCATCACTACGGCTTAAAGCAAAATTAGGCAACTAAACAATACGATTTTTTAGGCTACTCGGAGACACACTGTTCTGTGGCTCGCATGAAGCGGCCAAAAGAGCAGGCCTCTTATACTCGCTGCTGGTTACCTGCAAACTTAATACCGTAAACCCTTATGAGTGGCTCCGCGAAGTGCTTAGTCATAACATCAACGAGATGACTACCGCGCAACTCAGGAAACTCTTACCCCACCAGTGGAAAAAAACACAAGCCATCACTACGGCTTAAAGCAAAATTAGGCAACTAAACAATACGATTTTTAGGCTACTCGGAGACACACCTTTCTGGTTCGGAACCTGCGTTTGTAATGATCTGCAATCAGTCTTATGCAGGAAGATTCCTATATCCAGGTTAGATCAAATACAAGCTAATGCATTCGCTAAACTAAATGTTCGCCAATTCACATGGTTTTGCTTGTGCCTTGGGTAGTGGAATATTTTTACAAGCGATTTTTGACCTAAAGTAGCTCAACTTGCTTTAGGTTTTACATCTGCCCCCAAAATAGGGAAGAGTTTTAAACTTGGAGAGTATTACAATTGCGATAATGATATTAGTGCATTTGATTTGTCGAATCCAAATCATAGTTATTAGGTGAAATTGATGTACCCATAGTTGCAGGAGTTGTCATCCATTTCGGGGCAATCTTATTTTTAAGATAGTGATCAAAATATTGCGTAATCCGTATGGTAAAATCATATGCACTTTCATTTCTTAAATTGTGTTTTTGCCCTTGATATTCTAATAGCCAGGCTTTCTTTTTAATCGTCTCAATGCCAGAAACATCTCAACACCTTGCATCCATGGAACGGCATAATCCTCTTTATTGTGCATAATCAATAATGGGGTCACTATGTTTTTTGCCAATAGAATAGGGCTACTACTTAAGTACAAATCTTGCCTTTCCCAAGGTGATGCCCCCATACGACCCTGCCCAAATTCAAAAAAGTTCATGATTTGATTTTCAGGATTGCCTAATGCCCCAGATAATCTTAAATATGAACTTATCTGATCACTAGTGCCAGCCGCTTCAACTGCTGCTTTAAAGTAGTTAGTTTGTGTAATTATATAATTCGTGCATCCGCCAGCCATACTATGACCTTGAATTCCTACTTTTTCCGAATCAATCCAAGGTTGTTTATTTAGTTCCCTAATTGACGACATTATAGCGTCAAATGCATTTTGAGCGTTAGTCTTATTACTTCCTGCTGCTAAACCTAGGCTAATATCTGGTGTAAATACAAGATACCCTCTGCTAACGAACCATGGAATATTGATGTTGTCGCTTGTAAGGTCAGGGGTGGGAAATTCGTTTAATCGATGCGAAAGCTGTTCATAAAAGTTGATTATTAGCGGATATTTTTCTTTTGCATTAAAATTTGATGGCTTATATAAGACTCCTTGTAAGGATTTACCTTCACTTGATTTCCATGTGAATAGTTCACTTTTTGGCCAATTGTATATGGTATGTGGGGCCAAATAGGTCAGCTGATTAAATTGTTTAAAGTCAGATGTTATATGAAAATTGGGGAAAGTCGTACTATTCATTCGCTGTACAATCCATGACTTTGCATTGCGTGCTTTTATTATTAAATTTGAGTAAGTTAGGTGAAAAGCAGACGGCGGAATTGGGATTCTTCAGTATATATTAAACAAGAACATTTATAAAGCAATTTTGGAATACTATTCGCATTTATTTTAAAGGAATAGAATCCATTCTCTTTTGTTTGCTCATTGACCGATGTGACGAAAATGTCTTCTGAAACAGATGGTTTAATTTTTGTTTCAATGAGTCTTAGTTTAATATTATTGTTTCTTCCAAAAAAGTTTGTTACACAAATTGGTTCTGACACGCCCAATGGATCAAGAAGCCAAATGTCATGGTTGTCATATGCTAAAAATGAGTTAGTCGATTTAATAAAAGTTGCTACTCCTATATCAGGGCAATGACCGGATGGTATTAAGTATTTATAATATTCATTAAAGAAGGTTACATTAGAGGATATTAACTTGGTCTCATAATTTGTCAGGCTCAATGAATAATATTTACCATCCTGCTTATAAAAAAAAATAACATATTTACAATCTGGCGTAAAAAATGGATCACTTCGATCGTCATTTTTAATAAAGTGCTTTTCTCCATTTGTTAGTGACGTAACGTTGTATTTTTTTTTCTTGTACCCTTCAAGCCAAGGCTCTGTATTAAAGGCATTTGTATTAGTGATAGCAAAGTTTCCTAATTCAGAAATTGCTACAAATGACTCTTCCGACGATTCTAATTTAATCAATAGGTTCGATTGCAAATTTATGGCTGCGAGGAAGTGATTTTGAAACTCCTTCTGCTTATTTAATACAGGTTTAATTTTTAAATCTTCATAATGCCAAATTTCTACATTTACGTTATCGTTAGATGAAGATAAGTTTAATGATTGAGGAAGGTTGTACTCAAGATTAAATAATACCGTTTGTCCATTATCCGAAAGATCTAATTTAGTATCACTAATGCGAAAATTTGGATATAATGTGTTAATAAGCGAATCATTAATCGATTTCATGAAATTCCTCTCTACATCAAAAACGAAAATCTCCACCGCCTTAGAACTTGTTGTCGAAAAAGCAATTGTTTTCCATTCTCTGATTCGGAAATATTAGAAATTCTTTGATTGCCTCTTTGACTGCTTATCCAAATTGTATCAATTATTAGTTTTTCCAATGAGCACTTAATTAATTGTAGGTTCACCCAATCCCCCTTTCTTGATTCACAATGAAGTATTACCGTGTTAGCATTATTCTCAAATTGTACATGTTTAACTGAGTCAAAGGTTAAAGATGTTTTATCGGAAATATTTTTAACTACAATTCTTCCTGGAATTGATTTTACCGAATAAGCATACCATATTTTACTTGCGTTTCGACTGAAATAGAGATCATTTACTTTTTCAATGAATCTTAGCCTTTTATTTTCGAGACCGTACTTAAATAGTGAATCTTTTTTTTTTGGAGAAGTGCATTTTGGCTATCACCTGTAAAGAATATGTCATCATACTCTTGAAAATGATTAGAAGTATTGGTTTTAGTTGATTGAACCACTAAAAAATTTGATGTATTGTTATTGCTTTTAAGCTGATATGAAAAGTAATTTGCATTATTGCTTAGTTTGGGGTTTTGGAGTTTAGGCCAATTATTAATAGTATTCGTATCTATGATGCTCTGGCCAAAAGTATTTGCCCTGGCGAGGATGTAGATTGCGATTAATAATTTGATTTTCATTAATGTTATTTTATGTTTATGTATTGACTGTAGATTTCTTAAACTGTTCTCATGGATTTAAGATTCATATCTAAGTTCTGATAAGTAAATGATGGATTTGGGATTTATCATCTATTCTTGGGTATTCTGTTGTAGAGAGATATCTATGTGAGCTTAAGAAACATTTATAGCGCCTTAGTCAATTATAGATGTGCTTAATTTTCAATCGTTAGATTTATCTTCTGCAAGTTATTTGAGTTTTTGCCGGTCATTACTTCAATAGTGGATGTTTCTGTCCGGTATTTTAGTTCTGAATCCCAAAATGCCAATTTGGTAGCATCCAATGTAAATTGAACCGTTTTCTTCTCTCCTGGCGCCAGTGTAACCCGCGCAAATCCTTTCAGTTCTTTTACCGGCCGGGTGACGGATGCCATTTTCTGATGGATGTACAATTGCACAATCTCGTCTCCTTTCAGGGTGCCGGTATTGGTGATATCCAGGGATACTATTACCGTACTATTCCTTGTCAAAACTGTATCTGACAATCTCGGAGAGGAATATTGAAAACTAGTGTAACTGAGGCCATGTCCAAATGGGAAAAGTGGCGTGTTCTTTTCTGTCACGTATTCGAAGAACTGCGCTCCGGGCTTATGGTTATAATACATGGGTATTTGGCCTACTGAACGGGGATAAGTGATGGTGAGCTTGCCAGAAGGACAAACATCACCAAAGAGTATGTTGGCAGCAGCCTGGCCCGCTTGCTCACCCATGAACCAACCGTCCACTAAGGCAGGTATATGATCATTAATCCAGTTGATGGTTAAAGGACGGCCATGTACCAAGTAAACGATTAGCGGCTTGCCAGTAGCTGCCAAGGCTTTTACAAGGTCTTCCTGCTGGCTTTGGAGATTTAGATCTGCCATATCACCAAAGTGGTCTGACAGCCAGGATTCACGGGAAAACTGTTCGTTCTCACCAATGGCGAGGATGATAATATCGCATTGCTTCGCCACTTGTACCGCTTCATTGATCAGACGTTGATTATCGGCCACTGTGGGCAGGCTAATTTTATTTATATACTGGTAATTGTTCTGGCTAATGGTATCGCCATTGGTGGTAAGGTTGACACCTTTGGCATAGATCACTTCGGCGGCGGTACCCACTTTCTCCCGAATGCCTTCAAAAGACTGGTATTGTGCAGGGGGATACCGGAATAATCGCCAAGATAGTTGACGGCGGCACAGGGTCCTATTACGGCGATCTTTTTATACTGGTCTTTCTTCAGAGGCAGCAAATTATTGTCGTTTTTGAGCAGTACGATCGATTCTTCAGCCGCTTTGAGCGCTAACTCACGCCCTTCGGGATTGGTGATGCTTTCTTGCACTTTAGCGGCATCCATAGACCCTTGTTCAAACAATCCCATTGCGAACTTAAGCCTTAACACGGCTGTTACGGCACTATCCAGTTCTGCCATGCGCAGATTCTTATCTTTTACGAGTTGGATGAGATGCCTGTAGTTCCTGCCATTCGGGAGGTCAGCGTCACGCCTGCCTTGAAGGCTTTCAGAGCTGCTGCAGGCTCATTAGCAGCGATATAATGCTTATTCCACAGTTGATCAATACCATACCAATCCGACACTACAACCCCTTTAAAGCCCCATTCTCCCCGTAACACATCCCGCAGCAACCAGCTATTGGCATGGGCGGGAATGCCGTCTATTTCGTTATAAGAGGCCATGATGGCCGCCGGCTTGGCGTTTTGTATACATATCCTAAAAGATTCCAGGTGTGCCTCCCAGAACGTGCGGAGCGAATAATTGGACGGAGCTTGGTTTACGCCCCCTTCCGTTTGACCATAGCCAGCAAAATGTTTGAGTGTTGCCGCTACATGCCCCGGGGCAATAGAACCATCCTGGCTGCCCTGGAAGCCTTGTACCATTGCGCTGCCCAGCGAACCTGTTAGGAAGGGATCTTCGCCCAGCGTTTCTCCCGTACGCCCCCAGCGGGGATCACGACACACATCAACAACTGGTGTTAGCACCAAGTTGGTACCCCAGATGGCCGATTGTCGGGCAATATAATTGTAAACATTACGAAGCAGGACAGTGTCCCAGGAACAGGACAGGCCAATGCTATGCGGAAATACGGTGGTTTCCCTAGCCAACAAGCCATGGTGCGCTTCATCAATAAAGATCACGGGGATGCCGAGTCTTGTTTTAGTCTTAAGATATTGCTGGAGGGCATTGTGCCTATTGATCACTTGTTCTTTGGTAGCGTCAAATGCGGGATTGATCATACCTAGGCCATTGCCATAAATGGAATCCATTTTGGTAGAATTGGTCAGAATCGCCTCTGTAAGCGTACTTACATTGGCGTGGTTCGTTTGCAACTGGGCAACCTTTTCTTCAAGGGTCATTCTGGAAAGCAAATCCTTAACTCTTTGATTAATTGGCAGTTTAGAATTCTTATAATCTTGCGCAGAAATTTTAATAAGACTATCGAATAGAACGACAAGTAAGAATATTTTTTTCATTTACTATTTGCCTTGCATATTTTATTATTATACTACGAGAGCTTTAGTATCAAGCAATATGATTAGTTTTTACGGCCTCCAAATCACGAAGGAACTATTGTTTAATAAATATGCCTCTTACTTCCCAACTATCGCCTTTTGCCTCTATTGATTTCTTATCTATGTTCAATTGCATCCCATCTTTTGATAATTGCCATATTTCGATTCTTGTCAGATCAATTTTGTTTTCATTTTCTGGCATGGAATAAACTGAAGTAATAGTGAGCTTTGTTTTATCTTCTGACCAAGTCAAACTTCTTACGATTTTTCTTTTACTTGTAGGGTTAATATAAGTTACTGATGTTCCACTCATGGAGAGGGTATGTGCATTAATTATGTCTTTACCTTCAGTTCCTACACTAATGGTTTCAACAAAGAGCGAATCTCTTTGTTGAATGTTTACTTGTTTGGCCAACGCATTGGCATATTCGGGGCCGGATACATGTTCTGTTGAATTTAATATCCAAGATCCGGAAAAATCGGACTGAGCATTTGCAATGGAGGATATAATAAGCAGTCCAATAAATACAAAAACGGAGCACCTGAATTTCATAATATTTTTTGATTCTAAGACGATTGGCCTTTCGATATATTTCAAAAAAACAACAGAAATATTGAATAGATATGGAACACGGATTAATTCAAGAGTGAATTTTATTGCTAGGTGATATGTGAAAAAAGTCATTTTTGATCTTAAAAAACAATACAAAACAAAGGATTATACCAGTTTTTCACTATTTTGTGGCTGCTTGTGCGTCGGTTTACCCACCTTATTTTTTGAAATTTCCCCATATCCTTAATTCACCGTTAGTCAGTCGTTAACTTTTTCAAACCACCTTTCTATTATCTGGTGCCAAATTTGGTTGCGTGATATACTATTGTTATGATTTTGAGGATATTAGTACATTTACCCGTCAAAACTAATTAACTATTGATAATGGTTAGGCTTTCTCTTCCACATAGAGAATTATTGATTCAACAGTTGGGGATCATCCGAAGTCGCTGGGAGACTATAAGGGAAAAATTTATTTTAAAGCGCCTCCTCACCATTTCTGATAATGGTGAGGGCGACGATCACCCTACGCCTGTATTCCCTATTTCCGTAAGGCCTGCTTATGCCTTGTCCGAACGTGAAAAAGAGAACGTGAACGGTTTAATGCGCTATTTGAGGAAGTATATACTCCTTTGACCAGCCTTGCTAAATCCATTGTGCAGAACGAGGCTCAGGCAGAAGACATTATCATGGATGTTCTTTGCACGTATTGGGAGAAGAGAGGTGATTTTCATCAGGTTAGAGATGTCAAAGCATACCTCTATGTAACTGTCCGGAACCGTTGCTATGATTATTTCAGGCATCAACAGGTGATTAAGGCGGCGGGCCCTCAGTTGGAATATTTATTCCAGCCAACAGACGAAATAAGTTCTTTTGAGGAGATGCAAGCCGAGGTGACAGTTGCCGAAACTATTGTACAGCTTTATCAAGCCATAGAAGGGTTGCCTGAGAAATACCGGCGGATTTTGGAACTGCAGTACTTTGAAAATAAATCTATTACGGAAATTGGGGATATCCTGGCGAAACCTTATCAAACAGTCGTTACCCAACGACTGCGTGCACTCAGTCGATTGAAAATCAAACTACATCATACCAGGGCCAGCGCGTTCTTACCCCTCATTTATTGCGCCGTCCACTCCTGATATTTCGACTTTATTATCTCAATAATATTTTTCCTTTAATTTTTGAAATATTCGAAGGGGTAGCTCGTCGTTATACAAATAAGTAATCGTTTTGAAAATTAACCTGGAAAGATCCACTTACCTATGGATGCGTTTGTTACAAGGGGAAATTTCCTTGGACGAACGGGCTGAGCTTGATGCATGGATTCAGCAGAGTAAACGAAACGAGGAAGCTGCTGTTGCTTTGCAAAATAGCGACGTTCTCAAAGAGCAATTATCAGGTATCGCGCAGATCAATACTCGCAAAGCTATTGTTGAAGCAAAATTACGTGAAAGACTATTTGAACTTCCTGGAGCTGAAGTCGTTCAAGTGGACAATAGAAAAGCAATGAGCTTGTGGGCTAAAAGAATAGCGTCGGCTGCAGCCGTTGTGATTGTTTTATTTTCTACTTATTGGATTATTAACTTCAGAAGTAGGCAACCTGAAATTATTGACAAAACGACTATTGCTGAAGCACCATTACCCGGTGGCAATAAGGCCGTGCTGGTGTTAGCGAATGGGAAGCAAATTGCTTTAGATACTATTGCTTCGGAGAAAATAACATTACAGGAAAGCACGGCTATCTTAAACGCCCGTAAAGGTGTTATCACTTACGAGGACCAACGTGGGTTGAAAACTAAAGGCATTGAAAGAAATACATTGCGCACACCAGTTGGGGGCCAATACAAATTGCGTCTCAGCGATGGGACAATTATTTGGCTCAACGCGGCTTCTTCCGTTACCTACCCTACTTCTTTTTCAGAAAAAACAGATTCATCAGCGTTACTGGCGAGGTGTACCTGGAAGTAGCAAAAATGAAGAATCGCCCATTCATAGTAAGAATGCCGGATCAATCTGAAATTGAGGTTTTAGGGACCAAGTTCGCCATTAATGCCTACCCGGATGAGCCGGCCAGCAAGGCAACCCTGGTAGAGGGTTCAATATTATTGTCAGCAAACGTGTTGGGACAAAAGAAGGAAACTATTCTTAGGCCTGGGCAACAAACGCTGTATAACCATGAAAATCTTACCTTAATACCAGACGCCAATGTAGAGGAAGCCACGGCATTTGCGAGAGGCTTCTTCTACTTCTCAAAGGCCGATATTAGAGCGGTGGCCAGGCAGCTTGCTAGGTGGTACAATGTTGAAGTGGTGTACACGCGGCCAGTTCCGGTCCTCAATTTTACCGGCAAAATGGAGCGAAGTTTATCCCTGGAAGATGTGTTGGACATTTTAAGATTGAATCAAGTTGAATTTACCGTTTCAGGGAATAAAATTATCCTGTAATAAAGTCAACTATTGGAATACATGGGGAGAGCCCATTTTTGGAGCAGAATGAGGAAACAACGGTAACGGTTGGTCTCTACCTTCCGTTTTACCTTTTACTTCAGGTGTTCATTTTCAAGATCGCCCAATTGTTCATTATTATAGATCATTGCAGCTGGGTAGAACCTCTGCAGTAGTTAACCTGGCCTTATCCTTCAAACAAAGCAACCCAACCAATCATGAGACAGACATTCAAATTCCCGTATGTGCTTACCCGAAGACCTCTTCAGTTCATGCTAGTTAATCAAATACGTTCCTGTTATTTCTATCCGATCGATTCGCCCCATTGACTTTTTGGTCCATTAGTCTCGAATCTATGCCTATAAACGGTATCAGATCCCCTCACGCGATCAAACGTTAACCACTCAAAAAGAAAACCACTGCCGGGTGCGACCGTAGTGGTTTAGGTTAAAACGTAACAACAGGAATCGTTTATTACTCATTTTAACACACCAAAGCTATGCATGAACTTGCAGCCAGCAAAGGGTTTGCCATGGAATTTAATGGGGTAAACCGTATAAAATCTACTTATGAACTCAAAACAGACAGGTACTGGTCAACAACGGCACATCTTGCTATCAACAACCTGAACGCACAAATAGGAAAAGTTATGAAACTAACTCTACTATTATTATTGGTCGGCATTATCCAGACAAAGGGAAACATCTACGGCCAACAAATTACCCTGGATATCAAAAATCAATCGCTGGGGATGGTTTGTGGCGCTATTGAAAAGCAAACTCCCTATGTATTTTTCATTGCCTCTTCAGTCGACCAGACAAAGACCATCACCGTAAAAATTCAATCGGCCAGCATTGAAGAAGTGTTGAGGCTGATCTTAAAAGATTTACCACTCGATTACGCTATTAAAGGGAAAACCATTACTATAATTAAGCGAATACAAAAATACATACAGCGGCACTTTCTAATCTCCCGCTACCTATCGATGTACGTGGTCGCGTGATCAATGAGGAAGGAGACCCTGTAGAGGGGTTAACTGTTATGTTAAAGGACAAATCAATCACTGTACTAACTAACGCCGAGGGAGTTTTTTTCTTAAAAATGTGAATAATGACGAAGTAATTATAGTGTCTGGAATATCGATCGAAACTTTGGAAGTAAAAATATTGGAAGCCAGAAATTTGAATCTAGTTGTTAAACGAAAGGAAACAAGTTTGCAAGAAGTAATAATACGCAAAGGCTACTATGATGAAAAACGTAAATTTAGCGCTAGCAATGTTGGACAAGTAACTGGAAAAGAAATCGAAAGACAGCCAGTAAACAATCCATTACTTGCTCTACAAGGTAGGGTTCCTGGTTTAGTAGTGACTCAAACCACTGGGCTGCCAGGTGGTGGAATTACAGTCAAAATACAAGGACAAAATAGTATTGGGAATAGCAATGATCCTCTATTTATTATTGATGGAGTTCCATATGCCTCCCAAATGCTACCAACAACTGTTGGTGGACCGCTAGGGTCTTCATCAACTGGAGGCGGAGGATCAAATCCGGCTGGTGGGGGTAACCCTCTTAGTTTTATAAATCCCAACGACATTGAAAGTATTGAAATATTAAAAGATGCTGATGCAACTTCAATTTATGGATCACGAGCTGCGAATGGGGCGATATTGATAACCTTAAAAAAGGGTAAATCAGGTAGAACTAAATTAGAAATAAACTTAAGAAATGGTTGGGCAAAAGTTACAAAAAGATTGGATTTGCTTGACAACAAACAGTATTTGCAAATGCGAAGGGAGGCCTTAGTTAATGATAACGGTTCAATTTCATCAACTGATTATGATTTAAATGGGTTTTGGGACACAACCCAAAATACGGATTGGCAAAAGAACTAATTGGACATACTGCCCACTATCTTGATGCCTCTGTTAGCTTATCTGGTGGTAACTTTTCAAATTCATTTTTATTGGCAGGTAGCTATCATAAAGAAAGTTCGGTGAGTCCTGGGAATTTCTCCGATAGAAAAGTTTCTATAAGATTTAATTTTGACCATCGAAGTATCGATGAAAGATTTAAAATCCAATTTTCTAATAACATATTATACGACGATAACCAATTGAGACCTACCGATCTTACTAGATTAGCAATTACACTAGCACCAATAGTCCCCTCCTTGATAAATTCTGACGGAAGTTTAAACTGGGCTCCCAACCCTTCAGGAACTTCTACAATAAATAATCCATTAGCCGCAAATTTAAATAGATATAGAAGTCAATCAATAAACTTATTAAGTAATATTAATTTTAGTTATAGAATTTGGGACAAATTGAATTTTTCCACCGCCGTAGGGTTTAATAGATTAGAAACAGATGAAGTAACAACCAATCCAAAAAAGCCAGACGCCCAGAAGTAATGGCAACTGCTTCAAATTCAGCATTTTATACCAAAAGCAGTATTACTACCTTTATAATTGAACCTCAGTTAAATTATTCCCTTAAAATCGCTCGTGGTGAACTTAACGCATTCCTTGGTGGGACAATTCAAAAAAACCTAAACTTGGGCCAAGAATTGAGAGGTAGTAATTTTATTAGCGACGAGGTGTTAGAGGATATTAGATCAGCAGCAGCTATTCAAGTACTTAGTTCAGTAAACTCAAGATATAATTATAATGCCATCTTCGGTAGAATAAATTATAATTGGGACGATCGTTATGTGATGAATTTTAACGTTAGAAGAGATGGAAGCAGCAGGTTTGGTTCTGAGAATCTTTATGAGAATTTTGGATCGCTTGGAATAGCTTGGATTTTTTCTAATGAGAAAGTGATAAGAGAAAAATGGAGGTGGCTAAGTTTTGGTAAATTTAAGGCAAGTTATGGAACCACTGGGAATGACCAAAGGTAATTACCGGTTTATGAACTTGTACTCCCCATATTCTACTGGTGTTCCATATCAGAATATTATTGGTCTAGAACCTTTAGGCCTTCCTAATTCACATATACAATGGGAACAGACAAAAAAAAGTACAATTAGGAATGGAGTTGGGTCTTTTCAATAGCATATACATAACCACAGCCTTCATCCGAAATAGATCGTCTAATCAACTGTTAAGCTTTTCGTTGCCTACAACTACCGGTTTTATTTCAGTTATTTCAAATTTTCCCGCAACTCTTCAAAATACTTCTTGGGAATTTCAGATTAACTCAGATAATATAAAAAATAAGAGTTTCAAGTGGTCCACAAATGCAAACTTGACAATTCCTAGGAATAAATTATTGAAATTTCAGAACCTTGAGAAATCAACATATTCATACCTAATTATAGGGAAATCCATTAATACTGCACGCGCGTACACATCAACAGGGGTAGACCCAACAACGGGCAAATACATCTTTGTCTCAGTAGAAGGAAACCCAACCTTTTCACCCGATTATGCTACCGATAGAACATATATATACAATCCTGATATCAAATTTTATGGAGGATTGGAAAATAATATACGATTCAATAATGTTGAACTAAGCTTTTTATTTCAATATGTGAAACAGATTGCTCCCACATTCTTTAATGATGTTATTCCTGGCAATTTCAATTCAGGATATGGCAATCAATCTACGTCTGTTTTAGATCGTTGGCAAAAGGTAGGTGACAACTCAAAATACCAGCGCTTTAGCACGAATTCTAATGTTGGAGATGCATTATCAAATTACAGAAACAGTAATCTTGCCATTGGCGATGCCTCTTTTCTTCGGCTTAAAAATGTTTCACTATATTGGACTATTCCAAAAAATTAATAGCCAAACTTCATTTTAGTAATTGTAAACTATTTATTAACGCGCAAAATCTTGCAACTTTTACAAACTATGACGGGTTAGATCCTGAGAGCCGAAGCTCGACATCACTGCCTCCACTTAAAGTATTCACTTTTGGAGTCAATGCAATTCTTTAATTAACCATATAAAATGACGTCATGAAGTTATTCATAAACAAAAATATCTTGTCTAGGAGTATAATACTGTTATGCATTTTGTTGATATCAAGTTGCAGGAAGCTAATTGAGGTTTCGGCACCAGTTACTACTGTTAATCAAAAAACGTCTTTCAAAGTAATAGTACTGCCATCTCCGCAATGACCTATCTATACTCAAAAATTAGTAGCGATGGATACTTAGGAAGTGGAGGATTAACCACCTTTAGTATATATGCAGGCCTTTCTGCCGATGAACTCTCGTTACATTCAAGCGTGGGTAGCTTACAGTTACTCGCATTTTATCGAAATGACTTAAGTGTTAACACGGGAGGGTATGAATTTTGGAGTATAATTTATTCTCATTTGTTTGTATGTAATTCTATGATTGAAGGATTGAATAATAATACATCCATATCTGCTATTGTACAAAAGCAACTCTTAAGCGAAGCAAAATTTATGCGGGCCTTATTGTATTGGTATTTAATTAATATCTATGGAGATGTACCTTTAATCCACGGAACTGATTATAAGATTAATTCTGGTTTATCAAGATCTCCTAAAAGCGAAGTGATCGCGTCAATAATAAAGGATCTAGAAGAAGCGGAGCAATTTTTGAGTAAAGACTATTTAGATAGAACTTTGCTCAAAGTTTCTTCTGAACGAATTAGGCCAAACAAATATGCTGCCTCAGCTATGCTAGCTAGAGCTTATTTATATAATAAAGAGTATAGCAAAGCAATTTCAAAATCAACAGAGATAATAACCCAAGATTCCTTTTATGGCCTAACCGAGCTCGAGAATGTGTTCTTGAAAAACAGCAAAGAAGCTATATGGCAGCTACAACCTGTAAATAGTAATTGGAATACGGAAGATGCAAGAATCTTTATTTTACCATCCACAGGGCCTAACAATTCATCAAATCCAGTATTTCTCTCCCCTTATTTGGTTAATGCTTTTGAGATTGGTGATAGAAGAAAAGAAATTTGGACTAGTGTCTATTCAGACATTACTGGAGATTATTTTTATCCAACGAAATATAAAAATGCGACAAATGGTCTTGCTGTTACAGAATATTTAATGGTGTTACGATTAGCAGAGCAGTATTTGATTCGAGCAGAAGCCCGGGTAATGCAAGGAAATATAGAAGATGGCATTTCTGATGTTAATTTGCTTAGGGCAAGAGCGAGAGATAACATTCCAGGAAGCTTACCCAATTTGCCAAACAGTTTGAATAAAGAAGAAGCATTGATGGCTATAATTCAGGAGCGAAAAATTGAATTATTTACTGAATGGGGACATAGATGGCTTGATCTAAAAAGGTATGATATAATAGATAATATAATGAGCAGTGTGACATCTCAAAAAAGGTGGTATTTGGGTTACGACTGATCAATTGTATCCTATACCTTCTAACGATATCCTCTTAAATCCTAAGTTAGAGCAGAACTTAGGATACTAGAGCACGGCGTGATCCTTTTGTCATCCAATATCGACCTAAGCTGTTTAATAAGTTATTTAGACAACTGCATAATGATTTCATAAATAATTAATAAATGAGTAATTATAACTTAATTAAATATTGGGGAGGATTACTAGTATTGGCTTTTTTACCTACTCGCATTTTTCTCAATCTTATACCTTTAAAGCAAAAAGTTGGAGTGAAGCTCTTACAAAATCACGAGCTAGTGATAAATTTATAATTGTCGACTACGGCGCAACGTGGTGTAAACCTTGCAAACAATTAGATAAATTATTTCTAGATAGTGACATTATAAAATTAATTGACACAAACTATGTTTTATTGAAAATGCAGGCAGATACGACAACTAAGGATAGTAAATCTACAAAGAGTATGTATCTAACTTCAAGAATGTTTAAAGATTCATTTGAAATTAGATCATATCCTACTTTGTTATTTTTTTCTTCAGAAGGAACGATTTTGCATAAAGAAGTAGGATTAAAACAAAAGAGGAATTGGTGAATATTCTTCGAAAGACCTTAGATAGTTCAAGTCAATTTTACACGACAATTCGAAACCTTAAATCATTTTCTAAGAATGCTTCGTTGTATTCCCCAATATTAAGACATGCGAAACAAATTGGAGACTTTAAAATTTATGAAAAAGTAGGAAGTGATTATGTTTATGGGTACCTAGAAAAAGAACCAAACTGGGGATTGACCAAGAAAGATAATGTACAAAGTGTGGCAAGTTTGATTATTGATTATCCAAATCAATTTAATAAAATTAGGAATTTCTTTTTTTCAAATCAACGCTTTATTGATTCAATTTACGGCGAAAAGCTTGTTACTAAAGTTCGTGACATTTTTATCAGAAAAACTGAAATAGATCCAATAGTATACAGCAAAGAAGGTTTCAAGGAAGAACAATGGCAGCTAATTAATAATAATATCTCTCGAGAATATGACAGTCTGACTGCAGATCGATTAGTGTTAGATTCTAAAATTGTCTATTACGAAAAAATAAAGAGTTGGGATTATCACGTTCACTATTTCTTAATGAAATTTAGAAAATATGGGGTGGACAAAAGTGACTGGCTAGCAGATGCAGCCTTAAATAATCAACTTTGGAGTAGCGTTTTTCTTCACAGTAATAATAAACTGCACTTATACGAAGCAGTGGAGATAGCAAGGCAATTAGTAGAAAGAAATAAAGGGGATTTCAACTATTGGGACACTTATGGAAATCTTTTATATAAACTAGGAGATAAAGCCAAAGCCCTTTCTGCAATGAGAGAGGCAGAAAGGTTGAATCGAATAATTCAGAATTAGAGAAAAGTATTACTAAAATGGTAAATAATATTCCTACCTGGGAAGTCGAAATTAAAAAGGTTTCTAATACTTTATGTTTACAAATATGGAATTGCATTTTCGTTATTTAGTTAATTGATTCGGAAGAATTTCATAGTGATCTATTTTCTCGGAATTGTGTAGCTCTACTTTGTCACATTAGATTTATCTAATGTGACAAAGTAGAGCTACATTTGACCTTTAAAATGGATGTAATTTATGAACGGACAGCAAAAAAAGTGGTGGTCATCGGAGGAGGATTCGCCGGCGTCTACCTGATCCAGCAGTTAGCTAAAGATCAACGCTTTCAAATTACCCTGGTCGACAGAAACAACTACAACTTCTTCCCTCCTCTTATTTACCAGGTTTCTGCCGGCTTTCTCGAACCTTCCAATATCAGTTATCCATTCCGTAAGTTGTACCACCATAAAAGAATGTCACTTTTCGTATGGGCGAATTCCTGCGCGTACTACCGGAGCAGCATAAGGTAGAATTATCATCCGGTGAACTGGGGTATGATTACCTGGTTTTTGCTACAGGCACCCAAAGTAATTTCTTCGGCATTGAGAATGTTATGAAGAAAGCCGTGCCGATGAAAACGATCAATGATGCCATTGAGTTGCGCAATTACATATTACAAACCATCGAGAAAGCTACTATAACTACCGATCCGGAAGAGCGTAAGAAATTGCTCACGATGGTAGTGGCCGGTGCTGGTCCCAGTGGAGTGGAAATATCCGGCATACTGGCCGAAATGAAGAATGGTATCTACAAAAAGACTATCCCGAGCTGATAGGTCAGCCAGGTGATATTTACCTGGTAGATGCTGGTCCAAAAGTATTAGGCCCCATGAGCGCCCAATCACAGGATTATACCCATAAGTCGCTGGAGAAAATGGGCATCAAAATACTGTTGAGCAAACAGGTAAAAGACTATGTGGATGGCAATGTGATACTAGCCGATGGAGACAAGATCCCTACCGATACCCTGATCTGGACAGCGGGTGTAATTGCCACTGAAATACCGGGCCTGCCCAAAGAAAGCATTGGCCGGGGCCGTCGTGTATTGGTTGATGCACACAACAAAGTACAGGGCTTTGAAAATATCTATGCCATTGGCGATAGCAGTCTAATGACCACCGACCCTGCCTTCCCCAACGGTCACCCCCAACTGGCCCAGGTAGCCATGCAACAAGGCACCAACCTGGCCAACAACCTGCGCCTGGCACCCGGCAAACCATTAAAACCCTTTATCTATTGGGACAAAGGCACCATGGCTATTATAGGAAAAACAAAAGCGGTGGCCGATATTGGTAAATTACATTTCAAAGGTTTCATTGCAGCATTGATCTGGGGTTTTATCCATATCTGGTCACTGATCAATTACCGCAATAAGTTCAAGACCTTTTTCAACTGGGCATTCACCTGGTTCACGAGGGATGTGGCCATGCGCTTTATTTTCAGGCCAAGTAATAAAAATCCTTAGCGACTTATAGTCATACAAAATAATCATATGGATACTAGAACAGCCTATAATACCTGGGCCTCACAATACGATACCAACCTCAATAAAACCAGGGACTTCGAAGCGAAGGCCCTCCGGGCCACCTTGTCGCCCATCCCTTTTGAACGTTACCTGGAAATTGGTTGCGGCACAGGAAAAATACCGAATGGCTGATCAAGAAAGCGCAGGAAGTAACAGCCGTAGACCTGTCGGAAGAGATGCTGGCCGTAGCCAAAGTAAAGATCAACTCACCTAATGTACAGTTTATTCAAGCGGATATTACCACTCCCTGGACCTTTACCAAAGGACAGTATGATATAGTGGGCTTTAGCCTGGTGCTGGAACATATTGAACAATTGGGGCCAGTGTTTGAGAAGTGTGTCTCCGAGTAGCCTAAAAAATCGTATTGTTTAGTTGCCTAATTTTGCTTTAAGCCGTAGTGATGGCTTGTGTTTTTTCCACTGGTGGGGTAAGAGTTTCCTGAGTTGCGCGGTAGTCATCTCGTTGATGTTATGACTAAGCACTTCGCGGAGCCACTCATAAGGGTTTACGGTATTAAGTTTGCAGGTAACCAGCAGCGAGTATAAGAGGCCTGCTCTTTTGGCCGCTTCATGCGAGCCACAGAACAGGTAGTTTTTGCGTCCGACAGCCAGGTTTTCATACAGCGCTCTATGGGATTATTATCAATATGCAAATGATTAGTAGAGGCATAGAGACTTAAGCCGTCCCAGCGTTTGATGCTGTAAGCTATAGCCTGTGCTATAGGGCTTTTCGGTTTTAGCTTTACATACTCCTGCTTCATCCACTCTCCCAGTTCTTTTAAAATAGGCACAGATTGTTCTGTCCGCCGTGTGTCTCAGTAGTGTGTCTCCGAGTAGCCTAAAAAATCGTATTGTTTAGTTGCCTAATTTTGCTTTAAGCCGTAGTGATGGCTTGTGTTTTTTTCCACTGGTGGGGTAAGAGTTTCCTGAGTTGCGCGGTAGTCATCTCGTTGATGTTATGACTAAGCACTTCGCGGAGCCACTCATAAGGGTTTACGGTATTAAGTTTGCAGGTAACCAGCAGCGAGTATAAGAGGCCTGCTCTTTTGGCCGCTTCATGCGAGCCACAGAACAGGTAGTTTTTGCGTCCGACAGCCAGGTTTTTCATACAGCGCTCTATGGGATTATTATCAATATGCAAATGATTAGTAGAGGCATAGAGACTTAAGCCGTCCCAGCGTTTGATGCTGTAAGCTATAGCCTGTGCTATAGGGCTTTTCGGTTTTAGCTTTACATACTCCTGCTTCATCCACTCTCCCAGTTCTTTTAAAATAGGCACAGATTGTTCTGTCCGCCGCACTTTGATCTGGTCCGGGTTGAGCTGCTCTTCTCTACATTGCTCCTCGATCTTATAAAGCTTCGCTATCTCGGTCAAAGCATATTCTGCCCGAACTTTATCATTGCCTTTCGCCTCATAAAAATGACGGCGGGCATGGGCCATACAAAAGAACACATGTATTCCTTTGATGTCCAACTCTTCATAGACATCATAACCATCTACCTGCAAGTGACCCTTAAAATGTTGTAAGATATGTTTGGCTGCCAATGTATCCCTCCCCGATGATAATCAAAGTAGATCAGTTGCCCGTTATGCGTTAAGTACGTCCAGTAATACCCCTGGTGGGTATCTTTCTTCTTATTCCTGTCCAGAACCTGTATGGTTGTTTCATCACCATGCCAATAATCATATTGGTACATCTCATGCAGGTGCAGATGGCCCAGTGGCGCTACCACGTTCGCAACCTGCCGTACCCAATCGGTAATGGTTGAATAAGCAATGGTGACATTACTTCTCTTGAAGCAGTCCAACTGACGATTCAGCGGTTTATGATCTATAAACTTATCTATAATGATCTGTGCTAACAACTCCGGCGTGGCAATGCTCTTAGACAAGGCTTGCTCTGGAAGATGCGCCTGCACTATACGATGCTGATCAGGCCGTTCTGCTACAGAGCATTTATACTGAGGATAATAGTACGTTGGAGAAATATTTCTCCCGGCTTCCAGCCAAGCTGTTCCTTTACTTCTTCTCCCACCTTCTCGCATCCGCTCACATCTTCCGGAGGCTCTATCACGGTCTCTTCCACCCGTAGATGATCCGGAAAGGCATTGGCTAACCCGTTTTCCCGTTGAACCTGTTTTTGCTTTACGTAACTTATCTTTTGAACATCAGCAAGGTTGGTTGCTTTATACCCCTGCTCAAAGGAAAGGCCTAATTCCTGCTGTTGCTGTAAAGGGGAAGGAACAAACTTCTCAGTCTTAAAACCACCCAGTAACTTCGTTAGTTGATACAATTGATATTGAAGCTGCGTTACCTGATCGCGTAATTCTTTATTGCTTTGTAATAGCTCCTGGTTGTTTTGTAGTAATTGTCCATTATTTTGTTGCTGTAGTTGCAGCATTGGAAGCAGTTGCTCATAGAGCGCTTTGTAATCTATATTTTCTGCTGCTGCTGACATTATACAAAGATAGCCCGGCTATGCATTTAAGCTATATCGTATAACCGAAAGTTATACAGCCGATGCGTGGATAAACCCGCATTCAAAAATGATTTTAAAAAACAGCACCAAAAATGTGGATAACCCGGCCTGTTTTTCTTAAAATAAAAAACGTTGCCATTTTTTCGATGGCAACGTCAAATATATTCAACCCATGATCCATAAGGATTACATCGTACCGATGTACCGCTTTCGAAAAACGCTTTCTTCAAAGAAACGCCCTGTAAGATCATACTTAATTGTTTAGCCGTAATACTACTGTGAGTGCCTTCCATAATACCTGCCGGTAACTCAAAGGTACCTTCCTCTAATCGCTTATAGTATAAGCTAAAACCATCCCCTTCCCATTCTAACGCCTTCAGGTGCGTTTGCCGTTTGTTCAAAAGATAAATACATCACCCGTCTGAATTTCCATTCCCAGTTCGTTGGTAACAAGCCCGCTCAAACCGTCAAAACTCTTCCTTACATCCGCCCACTTATGATACAACCAGTAATGGGTGCCGTTGTTGATCTGTAACATAAGTTAACTGATTAAAGCTTTTAAAAAACTCACAGATGGCTCCCGGTAAAAACGGATGCCCCGGTATTCCGCAAAGAGATCCTGGGAAATGGAAACCTCTTGCTGCCCTGTCACTGTTAGCAAAGTGAAACTACTTTGATTCTCCATCGGCTTATCTTCCAACCGGGCGTGATATTTCTTCTGCCAGTAGTGATATGTACCAGGTGAAAGATCATACAACTCACAAAAATCTTTTACTGTCATCGAACTGGCTTCATGTTCAGCTATCAACGCGAACATTTTTTGCTCCTTCGATAAGCCACTTGATTGCTTTTGTTCCATACGTTTACATTTTTGATAAGCCCAAAAAGTAAACTTTTTATAATATCTTAATTTTTAGCTACTCGGAGGTACACATTTCAATGATTGATTTATAATGTTTCATCTTTTTATTTTCTATCTTTTAATAAGGTCAGATGGAATTTCACGCAAAAAATATTCATTAACCCGGGTATAAAAATGAATATTTTTTATGTTCCATTTCATTACTCTTAAAGTTAACGAATTAACGAAGAAAGAGATTAATAAGCCTGTCCGTATTTTTAGTGAAGGGAGCATGCAGAAGGTCCATACCATTCCAAATACCCTGTTCATAAATTCCCTTGGCATGACTGAGTGTTCGGAAACCTTCTATGCCATGATACGCACCCATGCCGCTTTCGCCTACGCCGCCAAAAGAAAGATCATCTTGTGCGATATGAGAAAACGTTCCATTGATCGTCACATTGCCAGAGACAGTTCTGTCCAAAACTTTTCTTTTATCGTCGTCATCATGTGTGAAAAAATAAAGTGCTAATGGTCTTGGCCGGGCATTTACATAATTAATGGCATCGTCAATAGATTGATAAGATAATACTGGTAATATAGGCCCGAAAATTTCTTCTTTTGCAATGCGCATTTCATCGGTTACTCCCAACACAATAGTTGGTACCATTGTATGCGGACGTTTTGCTGCATCACCGGGGCGAACACCCACTTCTATTATCTTAGCTCCGTGGCTTTGAGCATCATCCATCAGGCTTTTTAAGATTGCATATTGTTGTTCGTTCACAATTGAAGTATAATCGTCTCCGGTTGGTCCTTCAGGATAAGCCAATTTTACATGGTGATCATATGCCTTGATAAAAGCATCCACTTCACTTTCATGTACCAATGCATAATCAGGTGCAATACATGTTTGCCCGGCACTTAGGAGTTTACCATACACAATACGGGAGGCGGCTTTTTCCAGTGGATAATTTTTAGAAATAATGACAGGCGATTTACCTCCCAATTCCAGGGTAACGGGCACGAGGTTTTCGCTTGCCGCTTTCATCACAGATCGTCCTACGGCTGTACTGCCGGTAAAAATAAGATGGTCAAAAGGTAATTTGCTGAATGCGGCGCCATCACCATTCACAAGGGTTACCTGCTCTTTTGGAAAAATTTCACTAAACATCGCAGCAATCACCGCATTAGTGGCAGGTGTAAACTTTGATGGTTTAAGCATTACCCGGTTGCCGGCAGCAATAGCAGTAACAACCGGCATCAACGATAAATTGATCGGATAATTCCATGGTGATATGATCCCAACTACACCAAGTGGCTGGTATTCCACTCTCGCCGTTCCAAAACGCATGTGCAATGCAACTTTTCTTTTGCTTGGAGCCATGAATTTCTTCAGATTGCTGCTTAGGTATTTGATGCCCTCTATAACGGCTACAATTTCTACGATTGCAGTTTCGTGCCGGGAGCGATGACCAAAATCAGTATTTATCGCTTCTTCAATTTCTTTTCTCCGGGCAACCATTGCTGATTTAAATTTTTTCAAATCAGCCCGGCGTTGTTCAAGTGTGGGTGGACCATCCTGCAAAAAAGCATTCCTCTGATTGGTGAGAATGGTATGGAGTTCGTCTGGTGCTAAAATATTTGTTGTCATGATCTTTCAATATTATAATGTAAAGAGAAAATGTGTTTACGATTGAAGCTGGAGGGCATTTTTGCAGGATTCACTAATCTGTATGCCAGTTTGGGAAATAAACGGTTGAATACATACACGATTTTAGTATCTCCAACACGTATGGTGAACCGGTTATTCTTGATGCCGGCAATCAATGCGTTTACCAATTTTTCCGGAGAGATTCCTTTGGTCTCCATGCTTTCCGTCATGCTTGTTGCCACTACAGGTGGTAACAGCTCAAACACTTTCACCCTGCTGCCCAGTATTTTTAAATGATCTCTCAGCGACACTGTGTAAGAGTGCATGGCCGCTTTGCTGGCAGAGTAGGTTGCGCCAAGATTTAATGGCACATAGCTTAAAATGGAAGAAGTATTGATGATGGCCGCTTCTTTCCTTGACTTCAACATTTCGATGAACAGGTTGTTCAGGCGGATCACACCCAGGTAGTTAATATCCATTTCATACTTTGCCAATTCAAAATGTTTGTCATCCGCTATTCCCAAATTTGGTGGATAGCTCATAACGCCGGCATTATTGTAAAGGATGTCAATTCCTCCAATCTCCTTAATCTTATTGAAAAGCAACTGGGCGTCGTCTGCATTGGCTACATCACTTTTTATAGCCGTTAATGCAGGATATAATTTTTTGGCTTCGTCCAGTTTATCCTGCTTCCTGCCGGTGATGATCACTTTTGCGCCATTGGCTAAAAATTGCTTTGCTGCTTCCAAACCGATACCAGCTGTGCCGCCGGTTATCAATATTGTTTTTCCTTTTAGTTGCATAATTTTATTTTTTGAATATTTATAAATCGTTTGATAATGCTTCTTTTAAGTTTTGCTTTATGCTTCATCCTTAATTGCATTTTGACAAAACAAAAGTAGCTTGACCTGATGCCTGCGTTTTAACCCAAAAAGCGGAACGTCTGACACAAAATGACGGAACAACCGGGGCCGGTCCCGGTTTTAATCGATAGAAAGGGAAGTATGGTACAGCCGCTAAAAGAGGTAGATGCTAAGATTTATAGCCTGGGTTGATTCGATAATATTAGCTTTACTTTATAAAGTGTCAAAATCTTTGCGAAAGGCTGTAATTCAATACCTTAATAAGGGTTTAAGCTGATAAATCAGGTTTAAATCCTCAATAAACCGGTTCGATAAAAATCTTACGTGGGGCACTTCAGAAGCCTTCTAAGTCTTAAAACTTAGGAGGCTTTTTTGTTTTTGTAGTGTACCGCTTTTTGTAGTCATAAAAGCCGGCGGCGAGTGAGTGACCGCCGGTTTTGTAGGGTTGACCGATCAAATTATTTTTCTTCATTGCGTTTTCAGTAATTTGATCAGTGATCTTCGTTGAAGCGACTGTGGCGGATCCTATGGTCCGAGACCCACCAAGGGCAATCTTGCTGAAGCCATATCTCATTTTTTTGTGGTTATCAATATTGTTTTAATCCCAGTTAAAGAATGCACAGACTTTGTCTATATCAAGGTTCATTTTAGTACAGAACTCCGGAAGGTAAACCAGGGCCCCCTCAGGCTTTTTGAAATAATTCCTGGTCTCCTGCAAGAAACTGGTTGCCCGCCGGGGGATACTTTCATTAAGCTCTGTACGTGTTTATTTTCAATTATCCGGAAGTCTCTGGAACTTGCCATATTTATCCATTTTTTAATTTTATTTATTGGTTAAGTAAATGCAACAACAGTTGCAATGGAGTAGTCGCTAAGGGAGGTGGTTGATGATCATGGTGGTCCGTTAGGCATGGGCCAGCCGCAGCAAGGAAGCAATTGCATGGCGTTTAGTTTAGTCGTTAATAAAAATGGTTTGTTAAAATGCTGCAATAGCCTGGCCTATTGTAGCATAATGGGAAGCGGCAGCATTCAGTCATGATGCTGTGGAAAGGATGTAGCTGAACGGACCTTTCTTTGTGCGTGTAAAGACAAGGTTTAACAAATAGTGATGGCTGGTTGGGCGATGGAGCACTAACAATGATCCAAGGGGCGATCGTTGTAAAAAGAATAAGTGGTACTCAATGGTGGGGGACCAATTACAAGGGCTCTACTATTGAGATGTTGGGGTTGCGTTTTTCCATAACAAAAATATAAAAAGTTAGAAAGACCGAAAACCTGGCTTCATTGGTGCCGGATATAGATGATGCTAAGAGGGCCGGGGGCTTCCTGATCAGGGCACCTTTATAACCCGCGGGGGCATACCAGTTGATACCGACGGCCACTATGATGAGGCGGTCTTTCATGTGGGTCAATTCTGCCGTGAGATGCCTGGCTTTTAGCTGTATCTGTTTAATGGGGATTAGTGTGGTGGTCTTGGTTATTGTTTGCGTCTCCTCTTCGTCCTGGAAGCTAATGGCTGCTGTTGTAGTAAAGATGCGACAATGGGTAAAACCTTCGGGCGGTACCAATGCCTCGGAGGGAATGAAGGCGGGCAGCCTGGTGGTGATCCAGTTTTTATTTGTATTGGCTACTACTTCGGGAAGGATGGTGGTGCATTGCTGCCAATCGATGCGGAAATTGAAGTTGAAGTCAATGAGGTTATCGAAACAGGCGGTGGAGAAATCGCGGCCGGCGGATGTGCTGGTGCGCAGGGCAGTAAATAATCTGCCTGCCAGCAGGTGGACATTGGTTTTGATGGTGGTGTGTTGGAGCAATGCATTTCGGATGCGTTTGCCAAGGCGGGCTGCTTTTGCAAAGTCGCCGGCACATAGGCGGGTGCGGTGAAAAGCCGGATCATTTTTTACGCGATCGGCGGTGAGGCTGATCTTTCTTACCTGGTGGTGATCGCCTTTGGGAATGAGGGAGTAGCCGGGAATGGCGGTGCGGGAGATCTTGTTTTTGTAGATCATGATGTTCGTTTTTGGATGAAGAGAATACAGAATACAGAATACAGAATACAGGAGACAGAATACAGGAGACAGAAGAATACACGGTTGCTTCGATAGCTTCGGTCCCGCCATGCGGCGGGAGCAATGAATACACTGTTGCTTCGAAAACAGCTGCGAGCTACCAGCTGTGAGCGAATACACGATTGCTTCGATCATTTTTTTGAAAAGGAACCGGGATGGACCCGGTCCCTTTTTTTGTATGTGGGCTATCTACCAGGGTGAGCCTTCCCGTTAACTAGCGGGAAGGGCGACCCACCCTTTGACCCGTTAAGGGAGTTGGTCGACCTCCCGGACCTGTAAGGAGCTAAGGCCCTTACTGAGTGGGTATGACTTGCCGTTGACGAGCTTCACAAATTCGACTCCCAGCAGGAGGAAAATGGGGAGCGGGGTATTGGGCGCCACAGCCATCTGCAATACAGAGAGTGTAGTAGGGTTATTGTCCCATGGCAGGTTGGCACTGTTTGCCCGGGTAATGGAATACTCACCTGTTGCAAAATCAATTGCGGCTGCTGCAGCAAAGAAATTGTAATGGGTGGCATTTTCGGGTGCTGCTATTTCCAACTTTGGAATATGGGAAAGCAGGTTAATGGATACCTGACCTGAAACGCGGTCGATGATAAAAGGAAACAGGGTTTTGACGGTGGCCGCAAAGGTGACACCGATGTTGAACTCAAATCCTTTTAACAATGTGAGGTCTCCATTTTCCACGCGCCGAAACCCGAGATCACTGACGGGATCCGATTGCAGTATGGCCACCATGGCCTGAGTAACCCTACTGGTGACGCGGTTGTCACGGGCTTTGTTGAGCTCGGTAATCCATACGTCGCGGAAGAGTTTTCCGGATTTGCCGCCAGCGCCAAATTCCTGACCAGCCCTGCGGGTGAGGTCGAATTTGGGATCTGTCTTCATGCGTTCGGCAGAAATGGAAGTTTTCTGTCGTGCCATGAACCCGTCCTGGGATTTGTAGAAACTGATATCGTCAATGGCTCCTTTGAGCTTGACGATGGGACTTATTTGTTTGGGCATTGTTGTTTTTTAAAAAATGATAAAAATGTTCTTTAGTTAATCTGTGACAAAGCCGGAGGCTTTGAAATAGGCGTCACCAGCCGGAGGCTGGCGACTGCGCGGCTGTCAACTGCTCGAAGCCGGAGGCTGCGCGACTGCGCGAGCCGGCAATCGACAGTCGGTATTAGCGCTTGCTTCGCCAGGTCCATGCTTTGTAAGTGACGGCTTCACTAAAGAACTGTTTTGGGACGGTTGCCCGCGGTGCAACCTATATACATCCATAGCTTCCCTGGGTGGGAGGCGCCAGCTTCCCTACCACTTTTAGTAACAATGGGCTGTTTTTGTGTTTGGTGCTTTTTGTATACTCTATCTATACTAAAGCTTTACTGTAGGTATACTGAAGAGATGGCTGAAGTGAGTTCCCTTGCTGTTGTTCTCTTTTCTTTCTTGTCTTTTATTTTTTTCTCTTTCAATAACACTGTCAAACAAACATACGATAACGGATAGGCCATTTCCAAATATCAAAATGTCGTTTCGGCTATTTTATGTCTAAACCGCTATAAATTGACGTCATTGACGTCGATTTATAGCGCTAACGACATAAATCGGCAATGGGGTGTTGGAAACGGGTATCTGCGTGTCGTATGTTTGTGATGAGGAGTTATAAAAATCATTCTGTATTCATGCTTAAACTTTTTATTATGCGCATATATACAACCGGTACATATAAGAAACCTGTAAAGCCAACCGGCGCACAGGCTGAATTTTGCAGGGTGGCGAAGTGCAGCAAGCTGATCCGTGATGCCTTTCACCAGCAATTGTTCAACCTGGGGAGGCCCGATTGGCGAATCGTTTGTTTTCACGGGTATTTGATGTATTGCGTCAGGATAGGGCGCATGCTGTTGGATCGCGGAAGATAGTTGCCGGTCAGTTGAATAAGCTGGAAGGCTTTGAATTTAATAAACGAAAACGGTTGCCGAGGATCTTTAACGGAACATTCGATGTGACGATCAATCGTGGTCAAGGGCTCTGTGTACTGGAGATACCTGGTTTTGATCCGATGTGTGATCTACGCTGGAACGGACGGGTGACTCATTTCAAGATAGTCGCTGCTACAGCGGTACTGGACTTCAGGGGATGAAATACCTGACGTTTGGAGAGGAAAGTGATTACCTGGATGTGCAGCAACTTACAGCGGCGACGCTGCTGATGCCGCTGCCTGCCAGGACGCGGCGACCGATCGTTGTGGTGATGGGGATAGCTTATTACCAGTTTGTAGGAAGCCGGTATTTTTGCGTCAACAGGATGGAGCGAAGTCGCTGACGATTGTGAAGGCGGATCGCTGATTGAATCGCGGATCAAGGGATTAAAGGGATTTCGTGGATTGAGGAGTTATGAACTTTTGCTTCGCTGCATCTCTTATGAGATGTGGTGGATTTAATCCCGGGTTTGATCGCGGATTGACGGATCAAACTGATTTCGCGGATTGAGGAGTTATGAACTTTTGCTTCGCTGCATCTCTTATGAGATGTGGTGGAAATAAAATAAAAATGCTGATCGACTGTGTGGACGGGGCCCCTAAGCACGGTTGATGTATGGTAGTGTTGTGCAACACGAAATGAAGGCAGCTGTGAGCTGCGAGCTTCGAGCTACGAGCATTGAACGGTCAATCATCAAAGGTTGATGGTTTAGTGTTAGCTATCAGCAGTTTGGGTTCAGCTAATAGCTTTTAGCGATTGGGTTTTAGGGATTGGCTTCTTAGGTTTTAGCTGCCGTTATTTGCTTTTGCAGATAGCTATCGGCTGAGGGCTATTGCCACTGGTTTTTATTTTGCCGCTGTGATCAATAAAAGCTTTGGTGAGCCAGCCACCAGGCACTGGACAGTGGTCCGCAAGCAACGGGGAATAAAAGGCAGGTTTTGGACGAGACATACAGCTACCGGAAGTTAGTTGTCTGAATCCAGTTATTAGCAGTTATGAATTAACTGTTAGTTATTAGCTGTAACCAATAGCGGATAAGGTATTGGAGAAGTAGTTATTTTTAACAATAGAAAAGGCCCCGCTCGCAAGAGCGGGGCCTTTTTTTCAGAACTACACAGGCTACACAGTTATGCAGAGAAGGGTATTGATAGGGCCAATACTCAGGTGGTTATCATAAATCATTTACGCCAGGCATCGAGCGAAACAAGGCCCGCAAAGTGGCTGGACTTTAGCAGGCGGCATTGCCTACGCCAATGGAAGATACTGTCAAGCCTTGTCTCAATAGGTTATCAACTCTCCTAAGCTCCCCTGTAAGGTCCAGGACTCTCATTGACAAGGTACACGCCAACGACTGCCTTCGATTGACCAACCTGCCAAAACTGCTGACCAATGAATTAACAGCAACGCTGTTGCCTGTTGGTATTGGCAATGGCTTCGCCGGTTGATTAGGCAAAACGATGGTGCAGCGGCCAATTAGTTTCGGTGCTCCAATAAGCCTAACGGGTTTATTCACCAAAACTAATGTACAATGAGAAAAGTTCTATTCCTGCTCTCCGTAGGGCTGCTAATCACTATTGCCCTGCACGCACAAAAGACCATACAGGGTCAGGTGCGCGATGAGGATGGTAAAGCCATCCCTTATGCTTCCCTTCTTTTAAAAGGTCAAACAAAAGGCAGCACGGCTGATGCTTCCGGCAAGTTTTCGCTACGCAATGTGGAGAACAGTGCTGTGATCATTTTCAGCGCACAGGGTTATGTTCCTGTAGAACTGCCGGTGGCTTCGACTACTTCCTGGGGCGTAGTGCTGAAGCCTGGCGGTAACCAGCTGGCCGAAGTGGTGGTTACTACGGCATTGGGTGTTGTTCGTACTCAGCGTTCCACAGGTTATGCGAACCAAAAGATCTCCGGCGAAAAGCTTACGACCACAAAAATTGCGGATATCAATACGGCCCTCGCCGGTAAGATAGCTGGTGTGCAGGTGCGCAGTGGATCGGGCGCCAAGTTCGGTACTTCGATGATCCGCCTGCGTGGTGTAAACACGCTTGGCGGCGGTAGTCCCATCTATGTGGTGGATGGTGTGATTGTAGGCGCGGATGGTATCAACCCGGACGATGTAGAGTCGCTTAACGTATTGAAAGGCCCCGCGGCTACAGCCCTTTACGGTCAAAGGGGTTCGGAAGGGGCAGTGGTGATCACTACCAAGAAGGGCAGCAAGAAAGGTATCGGTGTGGACTTCAACCACAACACGACGATTGAGCGGGTGTATATTTTGCCCGATTACCAGGATGAATATGGCGGAGGTTCTTCGCAGACCTGGCAAACGTTCACGTACAATCCTGCCACGCATCCGGCTTACCTGGCCCCTATGAATGGCGCCAAGTATTACCGGTATGATGTAGATGAAAGCTGGGGACCCAAAATGGACGGCACGCTGCATGCGCCCTGGTATGCCTGGGACCCTACTGATCCGGAATTTGGCAAACTCAAGCCATTTGTAGCGCAACCGGATAATGTGCGTGAATTTTTCCGTACGGGCATTGCGAACAACACGACTGTATCCTTTTCAAAAGTGGGGATGCCAGCAATACGCGTGTTTCCTTCACCAATCTTAGCCGGACTGGTGTGGTGCCTAATTCGCGCCAGCAAAAGAACTGGCTTGCACTTACGAATACGATCGATCTTACCAGCCGGTTAACGGTGGGTACCTCCTTCAATTATGTGTATGAGTACCTCTTCAATGTACCCGCGGAAGGCTATAGCACACAAACAGCAGCTTCCTTCAACCAATTTTTCCAGCGCAATGTGGAAACGGAAAAACTGAAGCGTTATAAAAGGGCAGATGGCACGTATACGACCTGGAATATCACTTCGCCTACCAACCTTACGGCCAAATTCTGGGATAATCCCTATACAGAGGTCAATGAAAATATTGCCCACAACTATATACAGCGGCTGTATGGAAATGCTTTCGTGAGCCTGAAACTGTTGCCCGGCCTGAAACTGTCGGCCATCGCCAGGGGTAATTTCCAGAATGTCAATGGTGATGCGCGGATTGCTTCCTACACGCTGGGTACGCCAAGATTCGCTACGTCGGAAAGCAAGTTCAGGGAAACCAATTTCGTGGGTTCGGCAGAATATGAAAAGACGTTCAGCGACTTCACGCTGAATGCAGCGGTGTTGGGCGAACTCATGACTCAGCAAACGGACGTTGTCAACGCCTCTACGAATGGTGGTTTTATCCTGCCCAACGTGTACAACGTCAGCAATTCGCTCGGTGAAAAACAGCGAGCAATGCCATGAGTGTGAAGAAAGTGAATAGCCTGTACGGATATGCCAATGTCGGTTACCACAACATGCTCTTCCTGGAGTTGAGTTTGCGCAACGATATATCTTCCACGCTGTCGAAAGACAATAACTCGTACGTATATGGCGGCGCCTCGGGATCGTTTGTCTTTTTCGGAGCTGATGGGCAAAAATAATATCCTGTCCTTTGGTAAGTTCCGGGCCTCGATAGCCCGTGTGGGTACAGATATTGGTCCGTATAATACCCTGGCGTCGTACCCGCTTGGTATCAACTATGTAAAACCCGTTGGCGCCAGCAATGTGACTTATTCCACCCAAACGATACCCAACAGGCGCACGAATGAAAACCTGGCGCCAACGCTGTCTACCAGCTACGAAGCCGGTCTCGATCTGCGATTCCTGAAAAGCCGTGTGCGGATGGACCTCAATTATTATTTCCGCGAAGCCAAAGGACAGATCATCCCTGTGAATGTACCTGGCTCAACAGGCTATACTTCTCAACTGATCAACGCCGGTAATATCCGTAACTATGGCGTAGAACTTACGTTGGGCGGCACGCCGGTGAAGAAACCCAATTTCTCCTGGGATATGGATTTCAACTTCGCGGTGAACCGCAATAAGGTGATTGAACTGGCGGATGGTATTGACAATATTCAATCGGGCCTGGATGGTTCCAGTTTATCCACTGGTTTTGTAGGTTCGCCTGCTTTATCGCTCAATGCGAAGGTTGGCAAGCCTTACGGCATGATCATCGGTAACAGTATTAAGAAAGATCCGGCTACTGGTCAGCGCCTCATCGGTGACGATGGTTTGTATGTTACAGAAGACAATAAAGACCTGGGCACGATCCTGCCCGAATTTACGGGGGCTTCTCGAACTCCATTCATTACAAAAATGTATTCCTCGCTTTCACGCTCGACTTCCAGCGGGGGTAGATTCATTTCTACCACGAAGATGTTCAATGCTGCATCGGGATTATCTGAAGAAACAGTGGGCCTCAACGAGAGAGGAAACCCAAGAGAGATCCGGTAGCCAATGGTGGTGGCGTTAGGTTGAATGGTTTGAACGCGAATACGATGAAAGAAAATGAAGTGTATGCAGATGCACAGGAACTGTATGAAACGGCTTTGTTTTCGGTATGGGAGAACTGGATGTTTGATGCTAGCTATGTTAAATTGAGGGAATTGTCTATCGGTTACCAGTTGCCCAAATCGCTCTTCGGCAAAACAGGCATACAGGGAGCCTCTGTATCGCTGGTGGGACAAAACTTATGGCTTATTTACAGTAAAGTGAAAGGGCTCGATCCATCGGAGCTGGAGCAATCTTGGCGCGAAGGTGGTCAATTACCTGGCACGCGTACGATGGGCATCAACCTCAAACTGAACTTTTAATCTCATAACAATCCATTATGCACACACGAACTATTAAGCTGCTGTTGCCTGTGATACTGGTGGCAATGGTGCTCTCCTCCTGTAAAAAAGATTTCGGCGATATCAATACGAGTCCCAATGCTCCGGCTACGCCCAGTACTAAATTCCTGTTTGGCAGTGCCGTGCTTGGCGTTACCACGACCCGCAATACTGCCGGTGCTCTCTACGTACAGCATATGGCGGAGTTTATCTATACGCAGGAGTCGCGTTATTTAAACCGTATATTCAATTATGATCCTATTTATGCAGGCCCCTTGATGGACCTCCAAACGATCATAAACCTCAATACTGATGCTGCCACTAAGAATACGAAGGCGATATTGGACAATGGCACGAATAACAATCAATTGGGGCATGCACGTATTCTAAAGGCCTATTTCATGCTGCATATTACTGACCGTTGGGGGGATGTTCCTTACAAAGAGGCTTTTCAGGGCGGCGGCAATACGAAACCTGTGTTTGATAAGCAACGGGATATTTACGTGGACCTGCTGAAGGAACTGAAGGAGGCTACTGCACAGATCACGGGCGGGCTTAGCAATGATCCGCTGTTTGATGGCAATGCCAATGCCTGGAAAACCTGGGGCAACTCGTTGCGGGCGATCATTGCGCTGCGGATGAGCCGCACCGCAGATGCCGAACTTGGGAAAACGGCCTTCAATGAAGCTGTGACAGCCGGTATCATGGGCAGTAATGCAGACAATGCGATTTACAAATACCTGAGCAATGCCAATTACGAAAACCCTTTTTATACGAACTACACGCGTAGCGGGCGGTACGATTATGGTACTTCTGCTACATTTATTGACAAGCTGAAAGCAACCAGTGATCCCCGGCTCCCCATTTTTGCCCGCCCTTCGATCAATAATACCAGCTTATACATTGGATTGCCTTATGGCAAAAATGAATATTATGATTATGCTGATTTCAGTTTGTTGGGTCGTGCTATTTATGCGCAGAATGCACCCTTGCAAATAACGACGTATGCTCAAATGTGCTATACCATGGCGGAAGCAGCTTTGCGCGGCTGGGTAAGTGGTGGGGATGCAACGGTGGCTACCTGGTACGAAAAAGGTATCAATGCTTCGATGGACCAATGGGCGGCGGTGTCTACCAACCCGGTAGTAACTGTCTCTGCGCAGCAAAAGAATGATTACCGTATACAGGCTACGATCAATATTGCGGCTGCCAACACGCTTAGCTTCGAGCAAAAGCTGGAGCGTATTCAAACGCAAAAGTGGCTCAACTTTTACGTAAATAATATTTATGAGTCCTGGGCGGAATGGAGAAGAACGGGTTATCCGGTGCTGACGCCTGCGCTCGATCCGTTGAATACGGATGGTAAAATACCCCGCCGTCAATGTTATCCGCTAACAGAGAAGGACCTCAACAGTGCCCATTATGCAGAAGTGCTTTCATCGCAGGGACCTGATGAATTGTCGACCCGCATGTGGTGGGATAAATAATTGCCTGCTAAGGTGTCGATTGTTCCTCATGTGACGCTGTGGTGTTTTAAAGGCCCGCATTTTTATGCGGGTCATTTTTTTATTGGATAAAATGGCAGGGGCTGTAGCCCCGGGTGTATACGTTTATTGGGGTATTGGATTGGAAAGAATAATCGGTAGCCTGATTTGCAGGCTCTTCAGCTAGCTGTCACAAAAAGATCTCTCTCCTGTCATATGTTTCGGTAATAAACCAGCCTGTATGTAGCATATCCGGACCATCCTGGCCTGGTATGGCGGTTTTTACTATTATTTTAAATAAATAAACATGTATAACAGGGTCTTTTACACTATTTTTCAATGTTCATCAGTACTATAATGGTGGCGCAGCACAAAAGCGGCATCAAAGGAAAAGTAATTGAATACAGAACAAAGCAGCCACTGGCGGGGGCTACGATAGCCATCAGGGAAAAAAATATGGTAACGGTTACAGACAGCACAGGGATTTTCTTTATTCCCAACCTGCCTGCCGGTACTTACAGTATAACAATAACCAGTATTGGTTATTATGATAAAACGTTGAACGATATAAATATAGTGCCCGGTAAAGTCTGGTATTTTGAAACAGAACTGACGGAGGAAACTGTGAAGCTGAGCGATGTTACCGTAAGGGCTTTTAAAGGAGAAAACAATCCCCAGATGCCCGTATCTGCTTTTGCGCTTTCGAGGGAAGAGATATTCAGAAGTCCGGGGGCGCAGGGCGATATTTTCAGGGCGATCGGCATCCTGCCGGGGTGGTAAGCAGTGGCGGTCAGTATTCTGCCATTGCAGTGCGTGGACAGGGCACTTCAGATAATTTGTTTATAGCCGATGATATACCCCTGTTCCAGGTCTCTCATCTGGAGATCGAAGGGTTCAATACTGGCTTTAATGATCCCAACGGCGGGCGTTTCAGCATATTTGCCCCCGTGTGGTAGAGAATGCCACTTTCCAGGCTGGCGGCTTTGGCGCCCGCTATGGAAGAAAAGGTTCATCCTACCTGGGCCTCGGCATCAAAGAGGGTAACCGCACCAATCCCTATACAGTGGTCAGTTCGACCTCATTGGTTTTACACTTATGTACGATGGTCCCTCAGGCATCGACAAAAAAAAACAAGCCTCTTTGCTTCCGCCAGGTACCAGCATTTCGATCTGCTGCTCAAAATGATTGGCCTCAGCCATTCCGGATCTCCTTCCTATGGGGATTATATGCTCAAAACAACTACAGAGATCAACGCCCGCAACAAATTATCCTTCATTGCCATGTTCAATCCGGAAACTTATAAGCGTACTCTCAAGAATGTGCTGGAAAGCAAAAACCTCAATGATGACAACAATTCCAATTTTATCGGCCGGTCAAAAGTAAGCAAAGCGGTTGCCGGCCTTAACCTGCGTACGCTGACAGGGAAATCCAGCTACTGGAAAAATATCCTTTATTTCAGGATGATGGACGTTAACAACGATCTTGGTTACTCAAATCCTGTGATTGAGCCCGATGGGGATATTGTACCAACTGATAAGATCAATTTTGAACGGGACCTCCGGAAAATTGAGAACAAACAACAGGAAGTGGGTTACCGGAGCATTTTTACACAGCAGGGAAAACATATTTCATTCACCGCGGGAACTGATGTGGCCAGGGTGAATATGGATTATAACCGCAGACTGAAGCATACTGATACGCTGTACAGTTTTTGCCTACGGATTACAGGCCCAATCCCGCACAATATTATCTCATCCTTACACCAGGCCGTTTCAATGCAGCTTTTGAAGATGCCGCCTGGAATGTCTCCGGTATCTCGATCTTTCCTTTACGCTGTTTAAGGGGCTCACTTTAAATTCTGGTGTAAGATATGACTACACTGGTTTTGCGGCACAACATACGTTGTCGCCAAGGATCAGTGGGACGCTTGAGTTGGGAGCAAAACACAGTATCAATTTTGCTTCAGGTATTTATTACCAGGATCCCGCCCTGGCGGATGTTGCTTCTCAGCCGCAGGGCCACCGGTTAAAGGTTGAACGTGCGATTCAATACATACTTGGCTACAAAATATACTTTAGCCCTGATGTGAAATTGATTGCAGAGGGATGGTATAAAGAAATGGATGACCTCGCTGTAAGGTCATCCAGTGGTCAGCCGTTGTTGAACAACAATGGAACGGGAAAGGCCCATGGGTTTGATGTAAGTCTTACCAAGCGCCTCTCTCAAAAATACCACGGACAGATTAGCTATTCCTACATGAATTCCAGAAGAAATGACCATGATGGATTGGGCGAATACAACTATATTTTTGATCTTCCGCATGTGATCAGTTTGCTTGGCAGTTACAAGCCCAATAACAAATGGATCATCTCCGGCAAATTCAGGTATGCAAGCGGCCGCCCTACTGATAAATACATCGTGCATGCCGATGTTTTTGATAATTCAGGCTATTTACGGTATGGGCAGGAAGTAATAGAAAAAAATGGTGAGCGCTTGGCTGATTTTATCAGCCTCGACCTGCGGGCTGATTATAAATTCCAATTGAAGAAAATTGGATGGACAGCTTTCTTTGATGTAGTAAATGTGCTGAACAGGTTCAATGAAAGCTCCGCTCTATTCCAGCCGCTCACGGGAAAGACTTATTTTCTTGGCCTTGCGGTTTTCCCGACATTTGGTATGCGGATGGACTTTTAGCTGTCACAAACAGACCGGGTAATTTGTCTTCTGTTACAAGGCTTCCCTGCAGCACTGTAATATGGAAGGCTAAAATTATTGACCTCATGAACAATAAAACAGCAATATTTCTCGAATACAAATCACTCCTCTTTTCAATAGCCTACAATATGCTGGGCAATATAGATGCTGCTGAAGACATTGTGCAGGATACCTTTGCGAAATGGTTGGAAATCAATTCCGAAGAGATACGTCATACAAAAGCCTACCTCGTTAAGGCTGTTACCAATAAAAGTATTAATTACCTGCAGAGCGCCAGGGTAAAACGCGAAGAATATACCGGCATTTGGTTGCCAGAGCCACTGGGTGACCAGGAAAGCAACAGTACGCATTCAAAAATAGAGACTTACCACGCGCTCTCTATTGGCATACTGGTGCTGTTGGAAAAATTAACGCCCAATGAAAGGGCGATATTCCTGTTAAAGGAAATATTTGCCTATGACTACTCGGAGCTGGCAGATATATTTGATAAAACGGAGGACAACTGCCGGCAGCTATTTAAACGTGCCAAAGCCAACCTGGGCAAAGACGTACGGCGCTTTGAGGTGGACCTGAAAGTGCACGAGAAAATGTTAAACACCTTCCTCCTCGCAGTTTCCGAAGGAAACCTGGAAGACCTGATCCAGGTATTGAAAGACGATATTGTTCTCTTTACAGAGGGGGAGGGGCTACTTTCTTCGTAAATGGTCAGCGCCTTTCTGCTTTCTCGAAACCCATTTTTGGAAAGGCCAATGTAAGCAGGTTATTGCTAAACATTTTCCCAAAAATAGATCAGTATATTCCTGATCTGCACCGGGAAATCGTTATCGTCAATGGCATGCCTTCCATTATCAGTTATTCCGGTGATACTGCCAGGGCGCTGGTGTCGATTGAACCAGCCGGTGATCAGATCAGAAACATTTATGTGCAGACAAATCCGGAAAAACTTAAACGGTTCAAAGGCATATTCGCAGGTGAAGGCTACCGGTCCGCCAAAAGCTATCTGGTCAACTTGGTAAGCTGTTGGTTTTTAAACAGTATGGAGATAAAACCGTCGTCAATAAACACCAGGATATGCGGCGCCGCGAATAGTCTGTAAAAAGGGCAGCAGTGGATGATAGATCGTGAAGAAAACTACCTAATTATAAACCAACACTTCCTTCCGCCCAATAACCTTGCAGCTTGATGTTTTTAGAATTGATACCCTGCTTTTTAGCACCGTTCGGAACTTTTGCACGGAAGCTATATTGCCCGTGAGGTAAAACACGGATTGCTTCAATAGTTCGGGTTGGGCTGTTAAGTATTCTTCTAATAAAGTAATGGCTTCCCTGGCTGGCTCCTCAGGGGTTCTTGGTACGGTCTCGACATCGTAGCCCAGGTCTTCCGGGATGCGCCTGTTGATCTCGTTCAATTCAAAGATGCACTTGATACATTGGTTGTTTTTGTTGATCTCCCTACATAGGGCTATATAGAAGCTGAGACTGGTCTCGTCTCCGAAAAAGAAATGGGTCGTTTTGTCCTTGTCATACAACTTTTTCCGCCAGGTACGGATACTTTTAAACGCTCTCCGGGTAATAACCGGTCTGCCAGCTTGCTGCCCGGGCCATTGCCATGTATGTGAAACAGTACTTCAAACATTCCCCGCTCGCGGTCAAAGGCCGATGGTGTGTAATGGCGCAGTTCCCTGTCACTAGCCCGAAATACCATGGATGAACCAGGATAGAAGCCGATATGGTTCAATGGTGCACGGAACGTTATTTTTTTATTTCGGGGCTGTACCGGATCGTTTCGATCACCTCAACGTCAAGGTATTTGGAGGACAATAAATTCTCCATCTGGTCGGCAACCCATTTAGGTACATTAGGCATAAGTTATTGATTGGTGTTAAAATGGTTGGTGGCCTTTTGCAACTGAATTTGCGCCAGTATCAGTTCATAAACGTTTTGAATGTAGTTGCGCTCGGTGGTGCTGACGCTTTTCTCTGTATCCAATAAGGCGGTGTAGTCAAATGCGCCCAGGCGGTACTGTTGCTGCTGATTTTGGAGGATGGTTTTGGATAGCTCATAGCTGCTCCTGGCACTCTTCATATTGAGGACCGCATTGGCGAGTGTGGTACGTGCCTGCTGTACCTCGTAGTTGATGTCCGCCTTCTTTTGCAGCAGCATTAATTCATGCTGGCTGATCTTTTGCCGGTATTCAGCCATCACTGCCTTATTCTTGACATGCGCAGAGATCGGAATATGGATGTTCAGTGTGAAATAACTGAATGGGCTCCACCACCTCCCTTTTCCGTAATTGAAATCATTGGACAGGAATTGCTGGGAATAATTGGCGCCTACCGAAACTGATGGCAGGGTGGTCTGCTGGTACTTCTTCAGGTTCAGCTTATTTTCCTCCTGCATGATTTCCAACTGGCGTATTTCGGTACGTTGGCCAGTCATTTGATCATCAGTGAGCTGGTCTTGTGTTGCAAGGCCCAGGGAATCGCTCAGTTGCAGGGTTGTATTGTCCGGCAAGTTGAGCTGGTACAGTAGTTGTAGTAAGGTAAGTGCATAGTTCTGCCCGGCCTGCTGCTGTAGCTGATCGGCATTTTCCCGGTCTAATTTGGCCCGCAGGTAATGGTTCTCGATCAGCGTTCCGTTTCTAACCATGCCTTCCGCAATGGCTTCGTATTCTTTGTTCCGCTTTGCCATGTCGCCCGCCACTCTTTTCTGCAACCCACGTAACCCGGCATTGAGATAGGCCTGGCTAATGGTGAGCATGATCTCAATCTCGGCAGCGCGGTTCTTTTCCTGCTGCAGGGCAAGCTGGTTTTTCGCGAGTTTGCTGTCATTGATCAGGTTGGCGTTGTAAATGGGCTGGCTGAGGTTGAGACCCAATACCGTTTCGTTCTTTACGATCAGCGGTACCAGGGTAGTCTGTTCAAAGCCCGGAAGCACCCCTCCCGGTATTACTGAATTTTGCAGTTGCGGGCTATACTTGATTTGTCCGTCGCCGCTTAGCTCCGCCCACCAATTGTTTCGTGCCTGCCTGATCCGGGTCTCGGCGATATTGATGTTATATTGGTTGGCTTTGATATCAAACCTGTTTTTCAAACCGATCTGTATGGCTTCGTTAAGCGATATGGTAAGGGTGTTGGTGGCGGTTTGAGCCTGGCTAACCACTACCGCTATGATGTTAAATAGGAGCGCAATTATTCTTTTCATTGTAATGTTTAGTTTAATGTGCCTGTGCCACCGCTTCTTTTTGGCTTTGGGTGTTTTAATAAGCAGGATAACAGGTATGCACAGTACAAAGAGGAAAGCAAAGGCAATGAAGCCGTGGTTGTAACTGAGTAAGGTTTGCTGGCTGATAATGCTTTTGTCCAGCACCTGGTGGGCCGCCCTGGCTGCCTCATCGGTTGCATAACCTGCACTGGCAAAGGTTTGGGTGAGCATGGCTGCTCTTTCCTGCGTTGCTGTATTGTATTCAGTAACATGGCCAACCAGGTTACTGCGTACAAAGGCCATATTATTGGTGGTGTAAATGCTGATGAGGGCTACACCGATGGCGCCTCCTAATTGCCGGGTCATGGTGGAAAGACCGGTGGCCTGGGCGAGATCTCTGCCGCGCAAGGTACCTACGGCAATGCTCATCATGTTGGGGGCGACAAAAGCCACGCCGATATTGCGGATGATGAATGGCCAGAAGAACTGGTCTTTGGAGGCATCCGGCGAAACGAGTCCCATTGGTATGAGGGAGATGATGACCAATACCAGACCGGTGGTCATCAACACTTTTGGGCTGGTTGCCGGAAATGCCTTTTTAACCACGATCATGGAGATGGCGCCTACCAATCCACCGGAGATCAGAAATGCCCCGGTTTGTGTGGCAGTCCAGCCCAGGCTTACCTGTGCCAGCAAAGGGAATATGAACAGTGTGCCATTGGCCATGATGCCGTACATCAAACCAATAATATTGCCCAATATCAGATTGAAGTTCTTGTACAGGCGGAGGTCTACGGCCGGATGGGGGTGGTTAGTTCGCGCCAGACAAAAGCAATAAAGGATAGGATGGAGATCCAGAAAAAGGCGCGAATCTCGGCGCTGTCAAACCAGTCGTGTATCGATCCTTCCTCCAATACGTATTGCAGTGAGCCCAGGGCCAAAGCAATGAATAGGATCCCGGCCCAATCGATCCGGGGCGGCTTCACAGCGTCTGCCAGGTCGGTAACGTAGATCCAGGATAAAAACCCAGCGATGATACCGATGGGAACGTTGACGAAAAAGATCCAGTGCCAGGAAAGTGTATCCGTAATAAATCCCCCAGTACGGGGCCGAATACCGGCCCGATCATGATGCCCAGGGCAAAGATCAAAAAACCGGTCTTTGCCTGTTCGGGCGGGAAGGCACCAGCACGATGGACATGGCTGTTGACAACAGGCCGCCTCCGGCCATACCCTGTATAAAACGCCATAGCACGAGTGTCCATAAACTGTTGGAAAGACTGCAAAAAGAGAGGTGATGGTGAAGATGATGACGGAACAGGTGAAGTACAATCGCCTGCCGAAGAGGTTAGCCAGCATGCCCGACAAGGGAATGATGATCACGTTGCCGATGCCATAGGCTGTAGAAACCCAGCCGATCTCCGTTACCGTAGCGCCGATATTGCCGCTGATCTCCCGCAGGGATACGTTTACAATAGTACTGTCGATCAATTCCATGACGGCACAGGACACGCAGGTAAGCACGAGGATCCATTTGGCTGCGCCGGTTGGATAGATTGTTTCTGCTGTCATGTCAGTTCACTTTTACTTTTACAAATGCACTTAGACCGGGATACAGGGGGCGTTTCCGGAGTAGTTGTCCAGTTTGATGCGAACTGGGAATCGTTGTGCGATCTTAATAAAGTTGCCAGTAGCATTGTCAGGAGGAACCAGTGCAAAGCGGGCGCCGGTTGCGCCGCCATACGAATCGATCGTGCCGGTGAGTTGGATGTTTTCGAAAGCATCAACGGAGATCGCTACTTGCTGGCCGGGTTTGATCTTGTTCATCTGCGTTTCTTTAAAGTTGGCTGTTATCCAAAGGTCCCGGTGATTGATGACCGCGCACAGGGCTTGTCCTGCGGTGATGTATTGGCCGGTCTGTACATTGCGTCGGGTGACGATGCCTTCAAACGGGGCGATGATGAATGCATGTTTCAGGCGGGCTGTGGCTGCGTCGAGTTCGGCTTTTTCTGCAGGATGACGTTTTGTGCAACCGCCACCTGTTTATCGTCCGTCTGCGCCCGCGTCTTTAATCCCGTCGAACTGCTGGTAGAAGATAGCTGTAGGGTTTTGGCTCTTAAGTATGCTGCCTTTGCTATCTCTGACTGTGTTTGCAACTGCTCATAAGCTGTTTGGGTAATGGCTTTGATAGCCAGTAATTGCTGGGCCCGGTTAAGATCGGTCACGGCCTGATCATAGGTAGCTTTGGCGGACTGTATAGCCTGGTTGCCGGACGCTAACTCAAAGACGGCGGCCTGGGCATTTTCTAAACTGGCCTGTGCCATACCCCTGAAACGGCCACATTCAGTCGAGCATTTTCCAGTTCGGCACTTATTCTTTCTACTTCCGCTTTTAATTCAGCCGTATCAAATACGATGAGGGTATCGCCGCACTTGATCTCCTGGTTGTCCTTAAAACGGATTGAAGCGACATAACCGCTGATGCCGGCCCTGACGGGTAGCAGGTCGCCGTCGAGCTGGGCGTTATCGGTAGTTTCATATACGCGGCCGTTCAGGTAGGCGTTGACGGCATATACCAGGATACCGATTATAAGCAGAGCGCCGATCAGCAGCTTCTTCTTATTGTTTTTGGGTGCTTTTTCTTCCATTTTTTTGTCTTGTTTTGAATAAGACAAAGGTCGGAAGGCAGGTAGGGCGAGTCAATGAAGCATCCCGGGGAAGGTCTGGACTATTTGCGGTAATTGCTCCGGAATTGGAGGGAGGCATGCCGGCGATCTTACTGAAAAGGCGGATAAAATAAGTGGTGTCCGCATATCCTAGCAGGTGGGATATCTCTTTAACGGTGCTGTTGGTATAAAAGAGCATTCGCTTGGCTTCGAGCATAATTTCCTGGTGTATCCAGTAGCTAACGGGATGGCCTGTGGTGTCTTTCACCACTTCATTGAGGTAGGAGGGTGATATGTTGAGTGCAGCTGCATATTCAGCGGGGCTCTTCATGTCGCGGAAGTTCAATAGCAACAGGGTCCTGAACTGCCTGGTGATGAGCTGGGGTCGGAGCGCCGATGGCGCTATGAGGCTCCTATCGCCCTGGCAGGCAGCTACAAACAAACCAATGCATACTTCGAGCATGGAAAAAACCGGCTGGTTTTCTATAGTCATTTCGGATTGTTCATCCAATTGCTTGAGCAGTGAAAAGCTTTGGCTGAATAATTCACCTTTTGAAGGTGGCAGCGGCACTGCCTTGTTCATAATGGCGAAGCTGGCCAATACAGTGCGAAAAACTTCTTTGATGCAGGTTGGATCCAATGCCAATACCCACGCAGTGGTATTGCCTGTAGAAACGCCGTAATGCACCTGGCCTGGAAGGATGCAATAGATGGCGCAGCCTGCAATGGTGATCTCCTGGAAATCGACCATGACGATACTGGAGCCGGATTGCTGAAACAGCAGCAAATAGTTATCATCGCGGTGTGCCTGGTCCCAATGCGAGATGTCGGGATATCGATCTAATGAGAGCAGTTGAAAGCTCCTATTGGTGCGTTCGTGCAAATGGTATACTGGGATCGGCGGCTTGTGTTTCATTCAAGTAGAAAGCATCAGCAAGGTACACCCTGGCGACGGTAAAAGGATGGAGCAATCGCGGAATACACTGGACTATTCGCGGTAGTGGGGCTCATTGGCAGGATACAACTGTTGCTGCATAGCCTAGGTCAGGATCATGTTTTTGGGTTGAATGGCAGGCGGTATAACTGGTTCATCGAGCATTTCCAGCAGGTCGATCTCGATGGTTCTCGATAAGGCAGTAATGGGCACATCATTGGCGCCCCCTTCAAAAGGATTTTCCGTATTCTCGCCAATGCGTTCCATGGTGAGAAATACCCAGCCAATCAGGGTGGCCAGTGGAATGGCTACCCAGGTCATGAGATCGCCTAGTTTTTGAAATTCATTGAGCATGCCAAAAGGTACCAGGCATACAAATAACCGCGTAAGCATTTGGCTAATGGTAGCAAATTGACGGGGATAGGGAAAGTTTTTGATCCGCTCACATCTTCCCTGCTGGTCGTATAATACCGTGAGCAGGTTTACCAGTTCTACATAGTCCAAGGGATCGATTTGACCTGCTTCCTTCAATACTTTCAGTTCTTTTGATTGGAGGGCTATCAGGTGGGTAGCCCGGTTTTTCTTACTCAATACGTAAGCCAGGTCTTCGGCAGATAGGTAGGGTTGCAGGCAGGAGGCCAGGTCCTTGTCCCATTCGTCGATGCTGAACTTGAGTGCATATCGTTTATTGGAAGGTTTACTGCGGCTGGTTTCCCAGGTGCGTTGTTCTCTTAACTGGAAACGCAGGGCGGTTAACCAACCAATATGGCGCATTACTAATTGCCGGCGTATTGGGGTCAGCTGCCTGTTATTGCTGCTGCCCACCAGGTCGCGTACCATCATGCCCCAGGAGCGGCTATTGTTTACAATGGAGCCATAGATCTGCCTGGCTTCCCATAGGCGATTATAGGTTTGTGTATTGCGGAAGCCTACAATAAAGGCGGCGGCAGTGCCAACCAGGGCAATGGGTATCCAGGGAATGCCGAGCCAGGTCCAGCCTGTTATTTTGGAAATGACTACGGGTATGGAGGATAGAACGGCCATGAGCACAATATCACCGCGTGTCCATAACAGCATCTCTGGCAAGGAGTATCTTTGGCCTGCATGCATAACTTATTGTTTAAAGGCTTAAAAATAAGGTTTTGCCTGCAAGTAGATGCCATGCCGTTACCAGTTCACTTCTTGTCCATTGTGTAAAAACTTGCCAGAGGGCGCCTGATCGCCTTGTTCGATCAATTCAATAATGGGGGCTACGGCTTGAGCTGGAGTAAGCGGTGCAGCGGGACCACCCATATCGGTTTTTACCCAGCCAGGATGAATGGCATTGACCTTGATATTGGTATCGTTGAGCAAACTGGCCAGGTGTAGGGTATAAGAATTCAAGGCCGCTTTACTCGTATTGTAAGCAAAGGTTTTGGGCATACCGGGTTGTGTAGCCTGCAGATGGAGGGAACCCATATTGCTGCTGATATTGATAATGGAAGGGGCGGCGCTTTTCAGCAGCAGGGGAATCAGGCAATTGGTTAATTCCACAATGCCAAAGAAATTAATGTCAAAAGTTTGCTTCAGGGTTTCTGGCAGGATGGAGGCTGTTGAATTGTTCATTAATTCACCATCCAGCATGACGCCCGCGTTGTTTATCAGTACATCGAGTTTACCATACGTGCGTTCTATATGTTCATAAACCCAGGGGAAGGAGAGGGGATTGGCCATGTCGATAACGAGGGTTTGTGCCGATTGTTTGCAGGGTAGTTTTTCCCAGGCAGGAACGGCTTGCTGCGCATTGCGCACACCCATTAATACAAAATGGTTTTTGGCGGTCAGTTGATTGGTTAGTTCCCAGCCAAGGCCACGGCTGGCGCCGGTTACCAGTGCAATTCTTTTCATACAGGAAATAATGTTGAGGTTTACGATCGAATGCACAAGTATAGGCAGATAGGCCATCAAAAATGACAGCTATAGCTGAAGAGGTGTTTTAGCTGCTTCAACTGCCCAAGCAATAGGCCGGATCATTGGGCATAAAAAAACCTGGCAGGCATGCCGGGAGGAATGCCTGCTGTATTTTGAGGTAGTAATTAATTAACCTTGTTTGATAACTTGCACTTGCACGGCTACATAGCCTTTGGGGCTTCTTTCCACTTCAAAGGTCACAGTGTCTTTTTTCCTTGATGGGGCCGGATAAATTGTTCACGTGTACAAAGATCCGTTCGCCGGTTTGGCTGTCGTTGATAAACCCAAATCCTTTACTGTCATTGAAAAACTAACGACTCCAGTTCTGGGTTCGTCTTGTGCACGATCTTCCTGCTTGGGAACGCTGATCTGGATATCTTCCTGGGCAAAAGTTCGTTTTTGGCGGGATTGGGCGGGGTAGTGGTTAAGTTGCCATTTTCATCCAGGTAAGCCATCATGTTTTCCAGGCTATTGCCTTTGTCTTTGTTGCTTTTGCGCTCCTTCATTTTCTCCTGCTTGTCCTGCTGTTTCTTGATGCGCTGTTTTTCTCTTTCTCTTTTGTTAAATGTTTCCTGGGATCTTGCCATATTATAAATTTAGTGATTCCTGTTAAACAGGATTGTTGTTTAGAATCAAATTGTTGAGTGTATAGGGTCCGTGAGTTACCACGGACCTGAGTTTAATATTACCACTTACGTTTGCCGAAATTAGAGTCGTTTTTAAAAGGACTATTGTTGAACGATTTTTCTGGTTTGGGCTTGGCTTCTGATACTTTTATCTGTCTGCCATCAATGCTTGATTGATCCAGTTGGCTAATGGCTTCACGGGCTGCATTGTCGTCTTCCATTTCTACAAAACCAAAACCTTTAGAGCGTCCGGTTTCTCTGTCATTGATCACTTTAGCGGCACTAACCTGTCCCAAAGGCGTAAATAAATTCTTCAATTCCTCATCCCGGACAGTAAAAGCGAGGTTCGCAACATAGATGTTCATGTATAAAATTTTAAATAATAAAATCTGAGTAAGGCAAGAAGTAAAGGATAAAAAACGCAGCTAAAGAGCAGATTATGACAATACTGGATGCAAGGCTCAAACGAATGTTCCAAAGTTAGGTTTATTTATCCAAATGGTCACCTTTTATTTGAATTGAGGGCCTTATAGGTGATTTTTAACCTTTTATAAATTATTGGGGAACTGCTTATTGGTGGAATAATGGGTTTTATTAGTTATCTTACCTGACCAATCAAACGCAGCAATGCCGGAATTGACCAGGTGACACCTTGTGTATCATTGCTTTCTCCGTAGATGGTCCGGCTAACCCACATTCTTTATACATCACTGGCATTCTTAACTAAAATAATATCGTATGGTAGCTAAAGCATTTTTGTCTTTAACAGAATACCCAGCCTTTAGAAGAATGATCTGGAAACCTGTATATGAAGGTCTTGCCCGGTATTTTAAAATTAATGACTGGCATTTTATGAATTATGGGTACGCCCCGGGAGCCGAACATGTTTCATTGACCTTGCTGCCACATGATGAGATCAACCGTTACCCCATACAATTGTATCATTTCCTGGCACAAAAAACGTCCATTAAAGACAAGCATGTCTTGGAAGTAGGCAGTGGCCGTGGTGGAGGAGCCAGTTATATCAGCCGCTATTTATACCCGGCCAGGATAACCGGAATGGATATTGCCAAAAATGCTGTCCGGCTGGCGAAAGAACGGCACCAGGAAAGTAACCTTGATTTTATGCAAGGCGATGCAGAAAAGCTGCCCTTTGCCAATGAAAGTTATGATGTGGTGATCAATGTAGAAAGTTCACATGCCTATGGATCGGTGCCCCGTTTTCTGTCGGAAGTAAAAAGGGTGTTGAAACCGGGGGCATCTTTTTATGTACCGACCTTCGTGGACCCGAAGGTATGGAAAAACTGAAAGGGCAACTGGAAGGTAGTGGCCTGCAGCTGGTATCGGAAGAGAATATCACCCATAATGTAATCCATGCTATTGAAAAAGAGGACGATATAAAGCAAAAGCGGATCAAGAAACATATTAAGGGATGGATGCGTCCCGCCTTCAGCCAATTTGCCGGTACCAAGGGGTCACGTATTCACAAAGACCTGCAAACAAATGCCCTGATCTATTATAGTTTTGTACTGCAAAAACAGTGATCTACATTTAGGGCAATTCTTTTAGTCATGGATAGTTGGCAAACAAGTGCCTTATTGCTGGCAGGAGGGCAGGGCATCTTTTTGAGTATAGCGATGTTATTGCCGGGTGAACAAAAACACCGTTCCCGCTTTTTCCTGGGGCTGCTATTGCTGGTACTTTCGCTGGTGGTGCTTAATGTGTGGGGCATGCAGTCGGGCTATCACCATTCGCCTCATGCTTTTCCATTCTGGTTATTTGAATCATTCCTGTTGATACCGCCCTCCTGCTGGTTTTTCATCCGGCTTAATACTACACGGTCTTTTCAATTCCGGTCAAAACATTGGTTGTTTTATTTGCCTGCGCTGGTGGAGGTATTAACCGAATCGACGCTGTACGTTTACAATCAATATACCGGGGCAAGAGTAAACCTGCTCAGCCAAACGGGCTGGTGGCTGGCTACAGAAATTGCGCCGGCATTGTGGATGGCAGGCGTATTAATAGCAGGCGGACGGTTACTGCTTGCCCAGGCCCGGCAAGGTGGTTCTGCAGCTTCTTTTCCTGCCTTACATCCTGCCAGGTTCTTAGCGATCTATATTTTGTTATGTGTATTATCGCTTTTATGGATTGGGGATGCCGTTTTACAGTTACCGGTATTTCCAGCGGTTGAATTGGTCCTGGTTCTGGTGTTGTTTACCTTAAGTTTCCTTTCGTATGCCCAATCGTCCTTATTTGAGGTTGCCAGGGTGATAAAAAGCAAATTGCCCGTTCAGCAGGCATTTTCAGGCTACCATGACCAAACTGAATTAGACCGGCTACAAGGGTGTTTAGAACAGGCTGGATTATATAAACGGTCAAAACTTACGTTGGAAGAACTGGCCGGCGAATTGGATCTGCCGGTACGGTATCTGTCTTATCTTATCAATACTTATCATGCTAACAATTTCCACCAGTTCATCAATAGTTGGCGGGTACAGGAAGTGATCCGTAAGATCAAAGATCCTGGAGAACGTCATAAGACGCTGCTGGCCCTTGCGCTGGAATCGGGCTTCAGCTCCAAATCGTCCTTTAACCAGGTGTTTAAGACGCACACGGGCAAATCGCCCTCCCAGTATTTCAGGCAATAAGGTCCAATAAGCCGATCATTGGACTTGTACACCCGCACCTGGTAAGCATTTGAGTGACGGGACTGCTTTCTTTGCAATTAAAAGAATTGTATGAAAGTATCAGTGCTCATTGCCCGCTCCGCTGGCTTGTATTTCACAAAGCAGGCATGCTTTTTTCAAAAATAGCTGCCCTGTTGCTGGTTTGCCTGCTGACCAGTAGCCTGGCCAACGGACAATTGTTCAGCAACAAAAGTCAGGGGAAGGAAATAGGGGTAAGGTTTTATAAGAACATTGAATTACTGGGATTTGCTTTTTTGTGGGTACAATGGCCAGTGATGCTGACCGGGAAGAAGCAAAGATGCCAAATGGTACTAAAAACGCGATTGGTTTGCCTATGACCTGATGCTGTATAAAAATACAAGTCCTTTGCCAACGATGCTGACCTATTGACAGTGGCCCGCTTTGGAGAACAACACGACGGCAATCATCTTGCTTTGCTGCTCATTCATCTTCCTGAATTTCCTCATGCTGCGATCAGTCGGGAGAAGGATGCGTTTTTTTGAAGCCTTTTATCCGGCCTGGCGACAGTGCAGCCTCGGTGAAGGAGGTGTTTGAATTTGTGGCTGCTGCCAACCGCTTGTACCAGGCGGTGGATTTTGATGCCTATTTCAGGGAAAGTGCGCCTCTTTACAAAAAAGCCTTGCAGGAGATACAATCTGTATTACCCGATGCGCGGCTCATCAAGACCATGGAACAATTTCACCGGAAGCAATTTGATGAGTATACGTTATTGCCCAGCCTTACCATTCCTACCGGGATGGCCTTTGGGGTCAATTATAGTGCCGGAGGTAAAACAAGGATCATGAACCTTTTTGGTCCGTTTGCCATACAGCAATTCAAGGATACCGGTTCCCTGAATATGGGATTTGCGGATGCTGATCATATCCGGGAGCTGAGTACTCATGAGTTTGGACATCCTTTTTCCAATCCCGTGGTGGCACTCATTCCGCCAATGCTGGTAAAGGAAACAGCTATCCTGTATGAGCCGGTAAAAGAAGCAATGGATAATCAGGGATACAATACCTGGAACAGTTGTTTGTATGAATATTTTGTACGGGCAGGGGAAGTGGTGATAGCCCGTAAGCTGGGTAATATGGCGGCTGCCGGCCGGTTGCATAAATATTATACGGAAGAACGCCGCTTTGTATACCTGCCCCTGGTCATTGCAGAATTGGAAAAGTACGACCGCGCACCCTGGATGTCTTACCTGGAAGCGGTAACAAAGGCCATGGAAAAGTTGCGGGCGATAGCGGTTGCCGGTAAGTAAGATCGTTGAAGAGGGTGACCCTGAGAGGGCGACCCACCCTTGGTGAGCCGTCCTTAGAGGGTGAGCCGCCCTTGGTGAGCCGCCCTAAGATCAAGGACTGTGTATTATGTATGTTTATAAAAAGCCCGCCCTTGAATACCGGGGCGGGCTTTTGGGTTTTGCTCATAGTGCAGACTGCTTATTGCCAATGTGCATGCGAGGTTGCGGTTGTTCAATACACAAACAAGGTATAATGGTGATCAATTAAAATTTATAACTGATGCCAAACCGCACATTCCTGGGTGGTTCGGATTGCCAGTAATAGGCTTTGAGCCAGTCATAATAACTGCCGCTGTACAGGTTCTCATCCAGGATATTGAATACATTGAAGGTGAGCCTGATCTTGTCTTTTTCCCAGAACAAACCACCATCCAGTTTGAAATAATCGGGTAATTCCTGCCTGTTAGGCGTTTCACTCCAATCCGAGGTAGCCCGGTCTATCAGCCAGGTAAAGCCGGCTGAAATACCGGCACCTTTCAGTATGCCATTGGATATTTTATAGTTGAGCCAGCTATTGGCGGTGTGTTTGGAGAAGCCAGGTACCAGGTCGCCTACTTTATACTTACCGCCGGCTGCTACTTCAGTAAACTTACCATCGGTATAAGCATAGTTGGCCACGATGTTTAATCCTTTGAGGATCGTACCTCTTACATCGAATTCAAACCCTTCGGCCTTTTTTGTCCTATCTCCACACTGAACCCGGACGTGGGATCCTGGGGATCTGCTATCAGTTCATTGTTCTTGATAATGCGGTAAATAGAGGCTGTGGTATTCCAACGTCCGTTGAACCAATCCCGCTTGATACCAAATTCTACGTTTCCGCCGGTGATGGGTTGTATTTTACCGCCATTCCTCATCCGGCCACTTTGTGGTACAAATGCTTCATCGTACAATGCGTATACTGAGGTATTTCTGTCTACCGATACACTCAATCCAATACGGGGTGTAACGCGTTTGGCTTCTTCAGATGCGCCGCCAAAGGAGGATTGTTTTACAAATGTATAGCGGCCTGCCAGGGTAAGCCTTACGGTATTATCGAAGAAGCCCAGTTCATCGGAAACATACAAGCCAGCATACTTCTGGTTGATATCGCCGCCTGCTTTTGCCGATCTGGCTTCAATGCTGAGGCTGCGGTCCCAAATGGGAAATCCGTTTACCGGAACGCCATAGAAAGGGTTGGCGGGGTCAAATTCAGCGCCGGCAGAATCCAATGGGTGTGATTGTGACCAATCGGCAAAATATTCCTTGGTACCCATGTCCAGTCCTGCCAGTATGCGGTGTTGTATTAAACCGGTAGTAACGTTACCGTTTACAAATACCTGGCCCAATGTCATTACACTCTTTGCATCCCAGACGCCTACGCTTCTGATCATTTTACCATCGGGGTTTACTGAGGCTGGCCACATGCTGGAGCCTTTCTGCTGGTAGTTATAATAAGCGGCTTGGGCAGTCAGCTTCCAATCATCATTTAACTGGTGTTGTAGGTTAACGGTCAGGCTGTGGTCATTGATCTTTGTAGGATCAAGGCCAGGCGGCATGGCTGTGAAATTGCGTGGCAAGCTGGCATAACCGGCAGGGCTGAATACGTAATAAGAACCCACGTCGGACATCCGGGCGCTTTGCAGGTTGTATTCAACGGTAAGTTTTGTTCTTTCATCCACCTGGTAAGAGAGGACGGGTGCAAATGTATACCGGTTATTGAATTCAAAATCGCGGAATGATTTTTTGTTCTGTGCAGCGAGGTTGAGGCGATAAAGGAGTCTGCCATCTTTGCTCAACTTGCCATCGAGATCGAGTGTTGTGCGGTACATGTCGAAGCTGCCTACAGTAAAAGTTGCTTCACCTCTGGTTTGCCCGGTTGGTTTTTTGGTCACCACATTGTACAAACCGCTTGGGTCGCCATTGGCCAGCATGAAACCTGCCGGACCTTTTACAAATTCGATATGGTCTACTATGCTGGCATCTTCTGTGAGCGGGCCCCAAAAGAGCTTACTACATTGAAGCCATTGCGGAAAGCCTGTATTTGGGAACCGCGCATGTGGATATTGGCATATAGATCACCCCAGTGTTCCATGCGCACGGCGCCGCTGATATTGCGGATCACACCATCACTCATACTGATAATTTGCTGATCGGCCAGGTTGGCAGCGGTCACAACTTGTATGTTCTGGGGGCTTCCAACAGCGGTTCATTTAACCGGAGTGAGGCAGAACCCTGTCTGGCATTGTACATACCCTTGCTGCTTCTGATGATCACTTCCTGTAATTGCTGATTGGATACACTCATGGTGAGATCGACGGTACTGGTCTTATTTTCTTCCACGGTAACGCTTTTAACAGCGCTTATATAACCTATGAGGCTGGCCTCCAGCTCGTAGGTGCCGGGTTTGATGTTTTTCAGGGTAAAATGCCCCTTTTCATCAGTAGAGGCCGTTTTTTTATAGCCTTTTAATTGAATGGTGACCCAGGCTGCGGGACGGTCGTCATTGGTAGTGATATGGCCCTTTACCGACCCTGTGGCCTGCTGCGCCCATACTGGCATAGCCAACAGGGAACACAAACAGGCGAGTACTAAAGCAGTGTAGTGTTTTAAATGCATATTGTACAATATATTTCAGGCCGCAAATTAGAATACGGAGCAGGCGGGGAACTTATCAAGCGGGAAATTGTGGTTACGCAAATGGGAATTTTGAGCAATCGGAAAAGTCGGGAAGACGGGAAGTGGGGAAGTCGGGAAGACGGAAAAGTCCGGAAGACGGAAAAGTCCGGAAGACGGAAAAGTCCGGAAGACGGGGAAGTCGGAAAGTCGGGAAGTCGGGGAGACGGGAAGACGGGAAGTCCGGAAGCCGAAGGTTCGGGAGAGTGGGAAGAGCTAATGACAAGAGAATGTATTCCTGAAAACAGGTAGCTGATGATACTGGTAAGCAGGTAACCGCGGTCATGTGTACTTTATCCGGCAACAGTATAACCAGGCCATTACCAATTATACCAAATCCATTGAACTGTACGACAAAAATCCAGATGCTTACCTTAATGTCGACTGAAGCCAATCAATACCGCATTCAGGCCTATGCAGACAGGGATGGCCGGTTTGTGTTTGAAGGGCTGAAACCAGGTAAGTATTTTATTCAGATCATCCATAGTTTTAACCAGGCGAAAACGTCCAGGATATATACGGGTTCAACTGTTTCTCAGCATGGCCCCTGTGCGTACAACAACGAATTATTATTATGACCAGGATTATACGGTTGCGCGTTCAAAAGACTGGAGAAATTTGTAGAGATCAAAGAAGATGGAGATGTAAAAAAGATCACGATGGCGAATGGATTGATCAAGTCTTGTGCGTTGTATTAGGAATGCAAGTTACGAGCTTCCAGCTTCTAGCTGCGAGCTGAATGGCATGAATCGGAGGACCACGGATTATATGAATTAAACGAATACCGCGAGTTGGCGTGGTTGTAATTGATAAAGCAGGAAGTGTGAAGGCTTCCTGCTTTTTATTAATAATTGTCAAAGGAATTGAGCTTTATTGATAAATGTCGTGTACCGATAGATACCTGTTAATGCGAATGGTAGTATTTAATAAATTACAGTGATTCCCCGCTTGACTTTCTTTAGAATAGTATTTAATGTTGTATTGCTTCTCTCTATTTACCTGCCTTTGTTTACCACAATGATGTATTGCTGACCAATTGAACGGTTATTGGTTATGACTGTGTACTGTTTTTAAGTAATAAACCCCATAAGCCTTGCTTATGCGAAACCTTATTCCTATGCTCGTGCTGATCATGAGCTTGCCGGTAATTGTATTGGCACAAGACGGCCCTGTTGTTGATAACGTAGACTTGCATTCGGGTGGAACAATCCTGAATGCGCATGACAAGGAGCTGAAACAAAAATGGCAGGCTTGTGTCGATGCGAAAAGATACTATGATAGTGTGGCTGATCCACACCAGGATTTGTCCAAGGACAGCCTAAGGCGGCGCGGATTGTATACTAATATTCTGGAAAAGGCATCCGATCAAATTAAAAAGCAAAGAACCTTTATTTAAAAGTACATGAACGGTGGCGTTGTGTGGAAGAGGATATCCTGGAATACAGGAACAATGACCCTGTAGGGTATAAAGCGTTGAGCGAATTAAAGGACAGCAAAGGACAGGTAATTTATGTGTATATCGGTAGGAAAGATATTTGTCTTATTCCCGGAGCAACCTATTGGGATTATCATAACGCGTATAAACAGTTTTTTTGTGTTGTGGACTCCATCCTCCTGAATGATGCTTTTTTGTGTGCCTGAATAAACCAGGCCTTGATGTGGGCAGGGTCATTGCGCATGAGCAAGGACATATTGCTCATATACTTAACAATGTAAATGATTATATGACCCACCTGGGGGAGTGGAACAGTTTGAATTGCCAGGCATGGGAAAACAGGAATCACCGGTATGTAGTGCCAGCCAAAGCAGCCGAGGATACGTTTGTGAAACGTAAGGATAGGTTAAAGCAGCCTTATAAGCGCAATAAATATGATAAAAAGTGGTGGCGCGACTGGGTTGATACCAAGCTGGGTGTACAATAAGCCCGGCTGGGACCCAGCCGGGACTTACAGTTTACTCTACGGTTACTTCTGGTATGGGTGATACCAGTTTTTTATAAGGATGGGCGATGAACATTTTGAGAAAGTCTACGCCTTTCACTGCTAGCCGGGCGCCATGGGTATTGTTGCGCACGGTTATTATCTGTGCATTGGGCATGGTGCGTTTGATGAGGCGGTTATAAAAGGCCGGCACCAGGGATCTGCATCTCCCCCTGCTATCAGGACCGGCACTTTGGAATATACAGGCGTTTTGACGATGGGCGGTTCCCGTTTTACATTCCAGCAAGCACAAATCGGATGGTTTACATTGTTGAAGGGATGACCTGCCAGCCAGGGTAGGATGGCATCCTGTTTTTTGATAAGTGCTTCATCGCTGTACGCGATTTGCTCCGAGCAATAAACACTGTACCGCATACCCTGCGACAGACCAGGATTGCCAGTAAAAATGCCATTCAATTGCTCCCGTACGTAGGGTGCATGGTTGCCATTGATGATCTCATTCATTATAAAGGGCACTGTTTTTAACTGGGCATTGTTCATGTGGTCGATCACGGCATCGGTCAACTCGTTTTTTGAATAATGGATGGTGAAACTATCCTGCTTACCGGGTTCGGCATAGCGAATGGAGAGTGACCTGCCTGCCAGAGCGGTAAAATATTGATGGAAACGCTGTCTTAGATCGGTATAGCGGGCATCATGGGTAGAGTCGGCCTCGCAATTGCTAAATACCTGGTCGAGGGCTTCATTGTGATTGAACAGGGCATGTTCTTCATAGTTCACAAAACTGGGCAAAGGGCTGTTCAATACGAGCGCTTTCACGGCTTCGGGGTGGTTGCGGGCTACGGTAAGCATCAGGCCGCCGCTATAGGAAATCCCAAATACGTTGAGTGAATCGAGCTTTAACGCCTTGCGCAGGTCGTTGATATCGGCGGCGCTTTCGATGGTGTTGTAGGCGGAGAGGTCAATTCCCTGAGCAGCCAGGCGCTGGCGGCACTGTTTTACGGCCATTAATTCGAGACTGTCCTTCGATAGGTTTTCTCTGTAGGCGCGTTTGTAGGCTTCTCCTACTTCGGGACAATCGAGGCAGGGTTGTGATCGTTTGGTGCCGCGCTGATCGAAGGCAATGAAGGGGCCAAATTGAAAGAAGTCTGAATTGTATCGCAGGCTGTCGAAATTGGCAATGGTGCTGTAGCCGGGGCCGCCTGTAGTGGTAAGGAATACGTTTTTGACGGAGTCCATACCGGGCTGGCGAACGAATACAAAGGGTATTTTAATGGTGCGGCCCTTAGGCTGTTGGCGGTTTTCGGGCACCACCAGGTAGCCACAGCGGGCTATTAAACCAGCCGCTATTTTGATCTGGCAAGCGCCGGTTTCGATCCTGGGTGTGTATCCCTGGGCAAAAATGGGACTCCCTGCTGTACAGAGGATACCTAACAAGAGGTATACGGTTTTCATGGCGCTTAATTTGATGCAAATTAAGTACCTGCGCAGTAGCAAGAAAGGTAAAAATCGGACAATCTGGGAGCGGTAGGGTGAGCCCGCCTTAAGTCGGTTTCGACGGGCCCTTTAGATAGCTGTCTGGGTCTGTAGCCGGAGGCTACAAAATCACCTCACTCGCCAGAGGCGAGCGAGTGAAAGACAACAAAGCCGGAGGCTTTGAAATCGGCACCACCAGCCAGCCGCTGGCGACTGAAGAAGATCGGTTTCGATCTAAAATTTAAAACCATATCCGATGCGGAATACCTGGGTTTCGTAATAGTCGGTACTGATATAGCGGAAGCCATTGCCCTTGATCTCCTTTTTCGTATTGAGGGTATTGGCTATATCGGTGGCATTCAGGAACAATTCTCCTTTGCCTTTCTGAATGGTCTTTTTAATACCGCCATCAATGGAGAAACGGGCAAAGGTTTTTCCCTGTGGCACTAAGTCCGGGGCATGGTACACGGCCAATAACTGAATCTCCAGCTGGCGGGGTAAGCGCCATTGGGCATTGAGTTTGATATTGCCTGATAGAATATCTTCCCGGTCTGCATGGAAGGTATTCTCTACCGGGTATTTGTTCACTACGGTAAATGCGTCTATGATATTTTTATAGCCATTGGCGTTGAGGCTCATGGTAAGAGCAGGCGTAAGGTTTTGTGAGATCATGAGTTCCACGCCCGAACTGGAGCTATTGCCGGCATTTTGAAAAATATTGTAGATGAGGTTACTGCCTGGTACTACGCTGCCAATACGGGTAATGGTAGCCTTCATACGTTTGTGGTAGGCGGAGGAGAAAAAGTATCCCTGGTGCCAACTGGTGCGATACCCCAACTCAAAAGTATTGGTGAACTGTGGGCGGAGGGCGGGGTTGCCCACTTTAATGATCCCGGCATCATCGTATTTGGGGAAGATACGGATGTCTACTTCATTGGGTCTGTCAACCCGGCGGTTGTAAAAGAAGGTCAGCCTGTTGGTCTCGTTTATTTTATAGGCCAGGCGCAGGTTACCAAAGGGTTGGAAATAAGAATAGCGGTCGCTCTTGTATACCGGGTGGTTGGGATTAACATCGTATTCTACGTGCACATATTCTACCCGTAAACCGGCTTCCAGTTCAAATTGTTTATTTTCTACTACGTAATTGCCATACACGGCGGAATGGTCTCGCTATAGTCGGCTTTGCCGCCGGCATTCACATCCAGTGGTGAGTTTAGACCGGGCTTAAAATGCATGTTGGTGGGGATAGATCTACGACGGAACTTCAAGCCTGTTTCAAAACGGCCATAGCGCAAGGGCTGTACATAATCAATATTGAGATCGGCCACATGTTCATCTGAGATCAGTTTAAACGAATCGAGCCCGGTGAAGGTGGGCATTATATTGGTGAAGAAATACTTTTCATCTTCGCGGTGAAAAGTATAGTTGAAGTTGGCATTGAGTGATCGTCCAGGCCGGGCAAATTTATGCTGCCAGGCTGCGGTGGCGGTTACAGTGGTTTTTAATTCATCTTCCAGGAACTGCCAGAGGCGATAGCGGTCTTTAAAATTAGCACTAAAGAAAGGTTCTTCGCCACGGTCGAGGATCTTTCGCTGCTGAACAAACCGGAAACGGTGAAGGTATTATTGGCATCGCGGAACCAATCGACACCCGATCGCAGGGTTACAATATTGGTGGTCCGGTTTCTTCTTGTTTGCTGTTTTACTGTATCGCCATTGTCGTAAAAGCGGTCTACAAATTCATTCTTATTCAGTGTTTTTGTGTAGAGGTCATCGCCCTGGAAAACAAATTGATCTTCTTTTTCCGGTAGTTCAGGGAGATGGAGGGGTTGATCTTTGAGTACCCTGGTATTGAGCGCCAATGGTAGGGAAGTTGTCTTTTTCTCCACAAGGCGCCCAGTCCGCCAGCCAATCCCAGTTTGCCATTGAATCCTTCTTTTTCTCTTTTTTATAGATGATATTGATGATGCCGGCATTGCCATTGGCATCAAACTTGGCGGAAGGATTATTGATGATCTCTATGCGATCAATGGCCGATGCGGGTATATTATCGAGCGCGCTCTGAGTGCCAAAGCCGGTCAAGGCGGTTTGTTTACCATCTACCAGGATCATCACCTTGTCGCTCCCCGCAACTGCACTTTACCATCCTGTGTGGTAATACCCGGCAGGTTTTTCATGGCTTCCAGTACTGAGCCGCCTGATTGGGTAAGGTTGTTGGCCAGTGTGAAAGTTTTCTTGTCCATTTTCGCTGCTATGGGCTCCTGCCTGCCGGTTACCGTTACCTCCGTAAGCGATTGTGCATCGGGCGCCAGCTCGATAATGCCCAGGTCGAGGAAATTGTTCAGTTGCCCCACGAGCAGGGGTTGATTTTTGGGCTGGTAACCTATATAAGAATAGGATATTATATAATTTCCGCTGGGGATGCCTTCGATCACGAAGCGCCCCTGTTCTCCGGCGATGGTGCCGGCTACCAGGCTACTGTCATTTGCATGCTTAAGCGCAATATTGACATAGGGCAACAGGCTTTTGTTGTTGCCATCGCGCAAAATACCCGACAGGGTAACTTTTACGGTTTGGGCCTGACTTGCTGCAAACAGGAATACCAGTATGGGTAATAACAGGGTTATTTTCTTCAACATAATGGGGCATAGGTACAACCCGATTTCAAAGAAATTCTAAACTGGCTAGATTTTACTGCCTGGCTTGGGTGATTTTGCGGCCGGTAAATTTAACCACCTCTTTATAGAAATGGCTAAGGTCGTAATAACCGTAGGTCAAGCATTCAAACTGCGTTTTGTTGTGGAGGTAAGCTGTGAGGGCGGTGCGGGCCCGGAGGGTAGCAAAGTAATGTTTGGGATTGGTGCCAATGGCCTGTGTGAACCAGCGGTACAGGGTTTTTTCCGTGAGGTGGTGGCGGCTGGCCAGTTGCTGGAGGTTGAGTTGCATACCAGCGCCGGTAAAAGTTTCAATGATGTGCTGAACGGTGAGGAGGTAATGACCTTGCTTTTTTTTGCCGGCCTAATTTATCCAGGAGGAAGGTTTCTATTGCCTGAATGCGGTCATCGAAGCCATCCATTCTTTTTATTTTCTGCAGTAAAGTATCCGGAATCAGCTGGTTAACGTTGATCACCTCGTGGCCTATTTGTTGTTGGGAGAAGCCAAAGCAGGCTTCAAAACCACCGGGATTGAATTTGATGGTGAAGATATTATCGGAAGGTAAGTTGCGTCTTTCGACAATGTCACTGCGCAATACCAGTACATCTGTATGTTGATCGACCAGCTGTAGATTTGAACCATGCTTTAACTGATAAGGGGCGCCCAGGTTAATCCAAATGGTGGGGGTAAAGCTGGGAAACATTTTTACGGTGAAAGGGGCTTCGCCTATATAATGATACATGGCTTCGGGCGCTGTTTCAGAAAAGAATTCAATATGGGGTAGGAGCTCCGGACAGGGGCGCTCAAAGCGATACAGTTTACGGATATTATCGAAGATCTCTACCATACAATAAGGATGTAGCCAAACCAGGATTGTTGCACAAGATAAGGCAGAAACTTCTTTGCCGGGGGCTGTAATTTCGAGTGTATATTATTAAATAGTGTCTGTCCATAAAGTCTCAATTTCTATTGTCTAACCAAACAGTCTATAAATAATGTAGACATTATGGATATTATTTTAAATGACTTTTTCAGGTATTTTCAGGGTTTAGCATTTTTTTGAGGCATGATAAGCGTTTTTTACCATTTTCTTTTACTCCAGGACATGCCTTTCCCTGTACTGCTTTATAAGTAGGCGGTATCAGGCTGTTTTTAGTAAAGACAGCATGGCCGCCGTCATTACCCGTATGTTATACCCAATAACGCTCCACATTACTTTGGCCTCAAAATGTTCAAATCCTTTCCAATTACAACGGAACAATCCAAACCCTCTTTTTATGTTGGAGATATTGGCTTCTATGCCGCTTCTCCATTTCTTTAATCTGGTTGCCCGGTTCTTACTGCTTACTTTATTTTGAAGACTGCCTACTATCTTATTGAATACAATATTCACAATACCCTTTTTCTCTGCATACTTCAGGTTATCTTTAGAAGCGTAGCCACCATCGGTTACAATATCACGGGGAACGACCCCATATGTCTTCTTAATTTTATCAATGGTTCCCGCGTACAGCGATTTATCTGATGGGTTGCCCCTTAACACTTCGCAGCTTACAATCAGATTGCTTTTACTTGTCACCAGATTGATCTTATGACCAAATGCAGCTTCCCGCTGACCTTTAACAATGATATCTGTATGCTGCTCATAGATTGAAAATATTTTCTCTTCATTCGGTACTTTCAAGCCCATAAGCTCTTTAGGCTCAGCAATACTATATACATGCTCCATTACGGGCAGCAATTGTTCCAGGGATAGTTCGATGCACATTCCTCTAAAACTAAAGCTTGACTTTTTTACTGCATTGGCTACCTGGTTAATGCTTTTGGTGAAAATATTCAATTGCTTTTTGAATAGGTCTGCCCGCTTGTCTGCCAAAATCACTGCATTTGTTGCCTTCCGTAATATCTTCTGCCACATAATTCAACAACCCCGGGTGATGATCAAGGATGGTATCCATCAATCCAAATTCCGGATTGTTGGCCCAGTCAGCTTGCTGAAACTTCAATTGCAAGGGTTCAAATAATTTCATGCGCATGACACAAAATTGCAAAAATATCTTTTCAAAGATCAACTCAACTAATTACTAATCAAAATTTTATGACTTAATGGACAGACTCTAAATAAGACTTCGTTCCAGTAGAGATCCGCGAAGTCCACTGGAAGTATAATTTGTCGTTGACTATATGTGTTTTACATCTTTCCTTCACCAGGTTGTAGGTTTCATTTCGCACACCATCATCCACTTTTTCAATGCATCCGTCACTGCGGCGCTAACGGAAGTCACGTAATCCCAATATTCGTCCATCGAATCAAACGCGACAATGCCGGTAAGCTCTCTCTCTTCTACCTGGCACAGCTGCACTTCTTCAAGCCAGTCGGACATAAAGCCAGCCTGCATACCATAAAACATGCCCGGAACATGGTAATTATATGGTCGCCGTTTGGTGACATCCCGGATGGCATCCAATACTATTTTAATCCAGAGATTCTTTTCCAGTAAGTTCCATGTAGATAAGGCAATCCGCCCACCCGGTTTCACAACCCGGCAAATCTCTCGAAGCCCGGCTCCTAAGTCTGGGAAAAAGATACGCCATTCCTGCACATCGCTGCATCAAAGTGACCATCGGTGAAAGGCATGTTAGTTACATCACAACAAACGGTTTTAAAATTGGGAATAGCCTTTTTCCGTGCGTTGGAATATGCTATTTCCAGCATCGTTTCCGAGATATCGATGCCTGTTACTTTTCCTGTGAGAAGGTAACCCGCGGCTGTCAGTCCGGGCTCTCCTGTTCCGGTAGCAACATCCAATACTGAAAAATGCTGCTGGAGATACAGTGATTCAATAATGGCCGAGCTCACCGGCGCAAGAAAAGTAGCAATAAAGTTTTCCCATTTTTTTCGACCATAAGCGAGTTCATCCCATTTCCCTCGATCAACGATTGGCATTTTCATAGATTAAGATTTTGGTAGTATAGCGTTTGATTAATGGCAGACCGGTTTTTCCAGTCCGAAAGCTATTGTTGTAGATCATCCATGAATAGAGGAACGCAGCGATAGCCTGAAATTCTTTTATTATGCAACTAACCGGAGATACTAAGAGAGCTAGTGAGTGAGAGCAGCAAAAGTAAATAATATTCAATTCAAGCTATTGTTGATTTTTACGTTATTTAAAACTCTTGATAATGTGGCTTGTCGCCAAAGAAATAAGAATTTATTTCGGTAAATAGTTAAGAGGCAGCGCATTCTTTTGCTTGACAAAAATAAATATCACCTCCTACGCCTTAAATTTTAATGTCAACGGAAGTGTGTAACAACCAATTAATTTTTAGTTAGATATAGCTGAACGAAAAATAAATTCCCTTATTCAACAGCAATCGGAAAAGCAGCCATCAATCCAATTGATGGCTGCTTTCGTCTATGATAGTAACTTCGTACCAAATCTGCAATGATAGAAGCAGCTGTAGCTACCTACAGCTATCCTCCCTTTTAAGCTCCTCACTCAAGTTTTGTTTGCCTGAGAAAACAGGTCATTTATTATTAATCATTAAACTGTTGTGTTATGAAAAAGAATTGTAACGCTGTCATTGCAGTATGTTTATCTCTGTTGCTGACTATTAATTTGACTTCTTTCCAGCCAGTAATTGTTCTCGCTCAAAGTTCCACCAGAATTATTGCATTCACCTGGTTCAAAGATGAGGAACTGACGGATCCTACCGGCACAACATCTGCTATTAATTTGGAAATCAACAGACTCCAGGTACTTTTTCCCGGCTACACTTTTTCATCCGCCTCCAGCATGGGACTGTCTCCCTACGAATTTGGATACCATGATTTTTACCCGGGAACAGTTATTTATTCAAACCGGTAAGGATGCCGCCGCCGGCATCATCATTAATACCCTGGATTTTGGGTAAGTTGCGGCGCATTACGTATTTCATCCCCGGTATTGGGAAGTGTATTTTATAACTTGCCCAATACTGGGGTTTTATTTCTGTTAACACATCATCAGCCATTCGTTTACCAGCTCCAGAATTGCTTTGCCATCTTCTGATATCGAACCACCGGTGTCCTAATTCTGTAAAATATTCGTGCCTGTTTTCATCTTTGAGGGCCCGGATGATTTGCTGGGCAGGTGATGAAGCAACTATTTTATGAAGTCCCGCTCGTTCCCTGACGGTATTTACATCAGCTATGGCCTCTGACAGCTTGCCCTTTGCTGCACGTGCTTCCGCCCTGACCAGGTACATTTCCGGTAACCGTAAGAGTACATTAAATTCCATAGGGAATTTTGCTCGGATTCAAACACATGGTATTTATAAGGAACGGTATATTCTTTACCTCTAATGGGCACTTTTAATGTCCACTTCAACAATCGCTGATCGGTTTTCTCAAAGCTGGCGAGTAGAGCCTGGGATAAATAAAAGACGCTTTGCGTGTTTGGGGTTTACGCCAAAAATTCTTCCTTCAGCGGTATTGTAATTATCGATAATCGGGAGTAAAGCGAAAATTGTTTCCTTGCTGCCGGATAAAAACACGCTATCAATATTTTGTTCGAGTTCATATAGCCCACATTCAATTAGCCAGGAACTTTGTTTTTCCGCATTGTCGTAGTCACCCAGATATAAATTAATTAATTTTATTGGATGCCACAAAAGAATATCGTTGTAAAAACCTGGGTGAGCTGTATACCCTCATGGGCCTTTCGCCTACGGACGTGGATACCCAATCGGGCTTTTCGATCCATTACCTGCAGGATATTTTTAAGGAGCTGCCCATCGCTTCGATACCTTACCGGCCTGATTTTTCAGCTTTCTTCATTTGTAAATGGACAGCACCTGCTGGTGAATGGCGGGGCCAATCAATAATAATAACCACACAAAACGAAATTATATGAACAGGTTAAGTAACAAAGTAATACTGGTAACGGGCGCTTCCAGGGGTATTGGCGCTGCAGTAGCTAAGGCACTGGCAGCAGCAGGCGGGAAACTGATCATTAACTATGCGGGCGGGCAGGCGGCGGCCGAAGAAACGGTCACCTCGATCAAGGCGGCAGGTGGGGAAGCAATTGCCCTGCAGGCGGATGTAAGCAAGGCTGTGGAGGTGACCGGACTGTTTGATGCTGCTATTGCGCATTTTGGCCGGATCGATGTGTTGGTGAACAATGCGGGTATCATGATCACCAGGTTGCTGAAGGATACAACGGATGAAGATTTTACGCGGCAGTTTGACATTAATGTACGGGGCACATTCAATACCCTCCGGGAAGCGGCTATCAAATTGTCGGATGGAGGCAGCATCATCAACTTTTCTTCTTCCACTACGCGGTTAATGATGCCTGGCTATGGTACTTACGTGGCCACCAAAGGGGCGGTGGAACAGCTAACACGTGTATTTGCCAAAGAAATAGGGGGCGGGGCATCAATGTGAATGCGGTATTGCCAGGACCTACTAATACGGAACTGTTTACCAAGGGTAAACCACAGGAGCTGATCGACCGGCTGGCATCGCTCAATGCGTTTAACCGCATTGGCGAGCCGGAGGATATTGCACGGGTGGTGACCTTCCTGGCCAGTGATGACGCAAAATGGATCAGCGGGCAATGTATTGGACTAAATGGAGCGATGGCCTAAGTATCCAAGAATTATTTTATCACCGATGGGTCGGGGGCCGTGCCGGTGAGTTTAAATTGATAAGGCCATTGTTCTTCAGCAGGCGGCTGGGCTTCTTTGTTGTTTTGCCCCTTTGCCTGCCTGACGATACAGGCCAATGTTCGGATGGTGCGCCACTAACTACCAACCATAGGTATTCGGTATCCCGGGGTACTTTGAAGGAGGCGGTACTATTGGAATTGCTAAATACCTTGCCATAGACCCGGCTGCCATCTTTCAGAGAGGCAACAAAACCGTAGCGCCAGCCTGCTTTATCGGTTTTTACATTACTGTATCCTGCTGAACCAGCAATGCCTTTGAAACCCAATTTTATCCTGGTCCCTGCAGCAGGCACCATGAGTTTGATGCCATTATACCCATAGTTCTGCGGACAATGAGTAGGGGCTATCTTATACCATCCTTCGCCGGCGGGTTGCAGGGATGTGATAGGTTGTTCTCAAAGGTCATCCATCCGGGATATACCTGCCATAACATGTATTGGGCCGACATTTCCATGATAGCGCCACGAGGGCCGCGTCCATTGTCGATGCGTGCCAGGAACTGAAAAGAGTGACCCAGTTCGTGCGCCAGAGCGCCATAAGGAGCTTTGTTCACCCTGGTAGCGGGCGTCCACAAGGCGCCTACCTTATCGTCGATGCCACCGCCAAAAGCAGTGCCTTCCGATCCCCCGATAACAAAGAGGAGTATCTTGTACTTATCAGAAATGGAATGGCCTTTTGTACCAGTTTGAGGTCGTTGACATAGAAGGCATAAAACCTTTCCAGTTCCTTCAATGCTTCGGGTGCGTTGAAGCGCTTCTTTCATCGGGATTGGCGGTGGGGTCGTTGCCAAATTCTTTGTGCCAGAAGACAGCGATGTTGGCTGATTGTACCATCCGCTGGTAGCTGTAATCGCTTTCATTGTTGTTGTAATCGTTGCTGTCGGGAATACGGTATATTTTGGCTGGTATGAAAAGCTGCTTGCCTATGGTATCGGGGGTGGTTGATGCTTGTGCCGTTGCCTGCAGGGTACCAGTTACAATCAACAGGAAAAAGGGAACCAGGTAAGGCAGCAAGTTGCGGGTGCTATTGGGTGTCATTTGTACGATTGTTTAATTTGCTGCGTTAAATTAACAACAATGTGCCCTGCAAGATCCACCGTTTGCCTTGTTGGGTAATATTCACCAAACAATGGTGAAAAACTGAATCATTACCCGGCTGGGACTAACCGGGTAATGAAGGAAGTGAATAATCCCTTAGTTGGATTTCTGTGGGAGTTTCGCACTGAACTATACCACCTACGTGAATGGGATGAGTTGTTCATGAAGGTATTGAATACCATGGTTTTGTGAAGTAATTGATTGGTGATCAGTTGAATTCAGAAATTGCTACATTTGCTATATATTATTGATTATTTAGAACCATTTTGCCATGCCAACTATGAATGGATTAACCATTATATCTGAAAGCATTGATTCCTTATATACTCTTTCTAAAAAGAATACCATTTTGTTAGAGGATGTACAAAAGGAGTTCAGGGCTGACCTACAAAAATTTATTGTCGGAGAAACGCTCTCCATGATGGATGGAAAATTGGTTATTGGGAATAATTTGTATAAGAAATGGTTGGAAAAAATTAGTACCAGGGGATTTGATTATGAAATAGATTGGAAACAATGAATCTTTAAAAAGGCAGCACAATTTTTCTGTTTTGTATCAATGAAATTACTGAAAGAACATGAACTGATTTGGTCCGATATAGTGGCCAACAACAATATGAACCGCAAGCGAAAAGCCAGTGGGGTCAATAGTTATGAAAAGAATCTGAAGTTTAAACCCGAAGTGTATTTGAATGGGTGTTTGGAGCAACAGGAACAAATAAAATGGCTGGACTTGTGTTGCGGTGAAGGGAATGCATTGCTTCAATATGCGCATGAGCTGGCTGGTAGAGGGATGCAGGATCGTGCCAGGTTGCGAGGCATCGATCTGGTCAATCAGTTTCAACCTGTACCGGCATGGATCAGTTGCTTGCAATGGGAGACCGGCTCCCTGGTTGATTGGACTGCGGACGACCAGTATGACCTGATCACCTGTGTGCACGGGCTTCACTATATAGGTGACAAGTTAAAGGTGATAACAGAAGCACTGAAGGCCATTTCGCCAAAAGGGATGTTGATCGCCAACCTCGACCTGAAGAGTATCAAGGTGGAAGGTGATGCGGATAATAACATGCTTAAAAGGCTTTTCGGGGAGTACCAGGTGGAGTACAATGTTAGAAGGAAGATCATTTCTTGTAACGGGCCACGGGATTTAGTTATCAATCTTACCTATAAAGGAGCCGATGACCAGGCCGGTCCTAATTATACCGGACAAAACGCGGTGGATGCGTATTATCATACCTGATTTTTAGTATAGTATGCGGCAGATGGACAATGCTTTCCCCACAATCAAAACGGGTGCATTCACTAAAGAATGCACCCGCTTTTGTTTATACCCCGGTAGGGAGCAAGGGTTATTTCTGCAGTCTTCCATAGAAGAATGAGGTATTGTCGGCAACCCGGTACAGGCCGCCTATATTGGTGACATTGGGGTTGCTGCTTTGAACATAATCTACTTTGAAAGGGCCCGACAGAAAATAGTTCTGCAGGTCGATGAGCTGCGTGAGGCGCGCCTTCCAGTTATCATCATAAGAAGGGGTGTTGAGGGTAACCACCCCATTTTCATAGGTATATTTATACGTGGCTACCGCTGTGAAGGTAGTAGTGCCATTGTTGTTCCGGATAGTCACCGATGCAGTGGTAGAATTGGATAAGGTAAACTTCACATCCACCAGTGTACGGGTGGGCGCCATGGCCGCAAATTTGGTAACGCAGGCCTGGTACACGGCATTAAAACCTGAAGTGATGCCTGCGGGTAATGAACTGCCGATATACAGTTCCTTATAAGTACCATTGTAGGCAAACAGCACCGGCATGGGCAGGATGGGGATATCGTTTTGCTTCACGGTGTATTTGGTGCCATTGGTGGAGTACAGTACAAATTCACCATTTTCCATTTTTCCCTTTACATAGGTAACACCCTCCACGGTTAAACCGTCTGGGAAGTTGATCCCTATATCTTCAAAATTGTATTTACCGGTGACTTGCGACACGGTACCGTTGTTGTTGACGTATTGCAATTTGGCAATCTTGCTGCCTTTGTCCAACACAAACTCTACTTTATTGGTAATGCCGGCTACCATTACATAGTTGTTGCTCTTAACGGCAAAGTAATTATTGATCTCATCAATATTGGCCTTGAAAGCAGCGCTGAGGTAACGGTCCTTTTCTGCTGCCTTTGCTTTTACCAATACCAGGTTGTTCTTGTATTTGAACCCACGCAGGATGATGGTATCTGCATTGCTGCGCTGGTATTCAAACTCCACATCACTTTGTAATCCCGATCCGGCAGTTCCTCCATACACTGCTGCAGAGGGGTCCTGCAGCATAGTGATGTAGTTGTAGGTATCAAATATGAGGGTGGCATTCATCACCCATTTGATGCGATAGGAGGAGGTATTGGATTTGGTAGCGGTTTCGTCGTTGAGATCGGCCACCATTAAGATCGCCTGCGATTTGTCGAAATTCATGTAGAAACCATAACCACCCTTGGCCGAAGTAGTCAGGAGGCTTTCCAGCCATGTTCGGAGGAAAGTAGTGCTGTATTGAGCTCATTGATCCTGGCGGACATGCGCTCTTCGGGTGTTTCATCGAAAATTTTGGCGTCGTCCTTATCACATCCAGCCAACAGCAAGGCGGCGCACAGTATATAAAGCAGTTGTTTTTTCATCTTTACAGTTTTAGAATTTACCATAGAAGTAATTGTCGGCCTCACCTTTCACATAAAAGCCGCCGAACTTCAGGAAATTGCGGGGGCCTGCTTTTCGGGTATCCAATCGCCTTTAAAGGTGTTGGCATTGAGGTAATTGATAAAGGGGTATAGCCTGCCAGTACCTGCACATTTCTTCCGTTGGCATATTGGGTAACAGTGCTGCCATTGTCAAAACGGGCGAAGGTGATATCGCCATTGGTGCCTACGGTCAGGTTGAAATCGTACCAGGCGGTAAGTGCGTTGCCGGCAGCATTGGTATAATTGTGTTGTACCTGCATCACTGTAGGTGAAAGGAACACGATATTGAAATTGGCAGGTTTACGCCCATTTACACCAAGACCTGTTTTTACAGCTTCCCATATCTGCCTGAACTTTTCTGACTGACCAAATTCCTCATAGTGGGTGCCGTCAATAAAGTTTACCACCAGGGGATTGGTAATAAGGCTGTTTTGCAGCGCATAGATGAACGTCTTGGTATTGTCGTTATAATTTTCGCGCAACACTTTAGCCACTTCATACTGCAGCTCGCGGAAGTTGATGTTGAAAAACTGCTTGAAATAATCCACCACCAGGGCTTCCTTTCTTTTGAGTTTGGTTTGTCCGTCCGTACCGGCGGCCTTGGCATAGGCATCGTACCACAATTGTCCTTCTATAAGCAGGTGGGCAACCACTTCAGCAAAGTCTTCGGTATACTTACTTCTGGCATATTGAGATATAAAACCAAGCGTTTGCGCCAGGGTAGCCGTATTGCCCGAGCCTGTCCAGTCTTCATTATAGTCTGCCTTGGTCACCTGCTGAAATTCGGGTGGAATGGCGATCAGCTGGTTCAGGATATGGGTAAACTCGTGGTGGATGGTGCGCATCTTACGGCTTACCTGCTGTGCCTTGGTGAAATCCAGGTCGTTGAGTTCATACAATACCACGCGGCGGCCACCATCGGCCGTGCCAAGGGTAATAGACCCGTTGGAATTGTATGCGGGTGATCCATACAACACAAACTGCTTAGGCGTATAGGTTTTGATAAAGGCCGGGCCAGCTACTTTCTCATAGGTTTTGAGGAAAATGTTGAGGATGGCTTCGGCCGTTGGCCTTACTTTTCGAGTTTGATGGGTGAGATGTCTTTTGATACATCAGTGAGGTTCCTTTCAAACCGGTAGACCAACTGGATATTATAGGGATTGGTGAGGGTGGTCATGATCCAATTATCCAATTCCGTTTGTGCCGGGCCATCCACAATGTATTTCGACATGTCTACATCGAGGGTGTCAGACTTTCTGCAAGACCAGGTGCACAGAAGCAATAGTGCGCAGAGTGTTGTATAAATGATATTTTTCAGTTTCATGTTTAGCGGGGATTTAATGGTAAACCAGACAATTTTACTTCCTGGGGTAATTGAAATACCCTTCTTTTATCACCATGCTTCAGTTCCGTAAAAGTCTCTGTATCGTTGGCATCAATGTGGTTGTGCTTAACGGTGAGTTTGTGGCGAAGGATATCCATCCAGCGGATACCTTCCTGGAGAAAGGCCCTTTTCTTGGTATCCAGCAAGGCCTCCAGCATGGCTTCTTTGGGATCGGTTTTACCGGTAAAGGTTTTTGCCTTGTCAATGGTAAGTCCGTGAGTGGAAGGCGTGTAGCCTACAATGCGGGACCTGCCAAACTCATTAAGGTCGCTGAGCGCATAGGTATAGCTTTCTTTTTGGATATAGGCTTCAGCGCGGTTTACGAGTGCCTCGTCTACAGTAAGGAGGGGCATCATGATATAGGGGTAGCCAATACCTTGCGCTACATTGGTATAATAGAAATATTCATTGTATTTGCCGGGGCTGTAATTGGGGCTCCCAGCTAAAGAGGCGGGTGCGGAAGGAGGCGCCATATACGGTTGTGCCGGTCCAATGAGCCTTTATCTGTTCACCAAATCCATAACGGGTGGCTCCTACAGCCGAACTGCGTTGGAATACGGAGTAGGTATTGGCCAGCAGCAGGTTGAAGGGCCTTTCCGCTTTCGTGTATTCCTGCCGGTGTTCATCGCCCGTAAGGTTGTACAGGTTGCCTGCATATTGGCGAAGGTTGTCGTAAAAATTATTCTCGGGCAGGATAGCGGATGCATGTTCAATAACCTTGTCCCAATTTCCTTTGAACAGGTAAAACCTGGCAGCAAAGGCATTGGCAGCCTGGGTATTGAAATGGTATTTGGGCACTTTTAAAGTAATACCTTTTAGCAGCTTCAGGCCCTCCGTAAGGTCTTGCTCGATGTGTTCATACACACTTTTTACCGTGCCACGGTCGTAGTTGGCAAATACCACCGTTTCGGGTTTCGTTACGTAAGGGATGCCCATACCGGCATTGGCGCCACCGATCTCATAAGCTTCGGCAAAGAGGGTTACCAGCATATGGTGAGCGTAGGCGCGGGCAATAAGGGCTTCGCCTTTATAGGGTATCACTTTACTGTTGAAATTGTTTTCCTCAATAGCCTGGAGGGCATGGTTGGCCGCTGCTATGGCTGCATAGCAGGCATTCCAGTATTCGGCCGGTGTACCATTGCCCGATCCTTCCGGGTCTCTCCAGAAATACAGGTCCAGGTAAGGTTGCGGTTGTGAAGGTGAAAATTTTGCATTCCTGTCTTCCGCATTGTCAGAAGCCGTTTCTGTAAACAGGTAGTGACGTTGTGGATAAGCGGATACCAGCAGTCCGGCCACTTTTTCCACAGTATTTATTTCTGCCCTGTTATCGGGGTTTTCTTCCAGGTATTTATTGCAGGAAGTGCACAACAGCATTCCCAGCGATAACAGGCTGCCTATGATGATAGAGGGTGTTTTCATTGTTTGTTTTCGGTTTTAAGGTGCTTAAAATCCTAATTTAACAGCCAGTGTATATTGTTTGGGGATGGGCATGGCCACGCCGCCATTGTTGAAAAATTCCGGATCGGCGCCAAACAGGTTCTTGTCTGAGTACAACAAAGCAATATTGTTGGCTACCAGGGAAAGTTGCGCCGTACGGATCTTGAAACGCGACAGGAGTTTGGCGGGCAGTTCATAATCAATGGATATCCTTTTCAGGCGGATGAAATCCCCTTTGGCCACCGCTTCCGTAGAATAGTTGTAAGCGTTATAAGGATATACACCGTTTATTGTAGCGCCATTGTTTTGCACACCGTTCACCACATGATATACGCCCAGCAGGGAAGGGATATTGGTGCGTTTTTCATCGCCCGCCTGCAGCCACCGGTCATTCATACGTGTTGACATCGTATACATATCGGAATAGGCGGCAGCAAAAGCCGGTTGCAGCCTGATCCAGTTGCCGGCAGAGAAAGTAACCAGGGCGGAAATAGAAAAACGTTTGTAAGAGAAGTTATTGTAGAAACCACCCGTGAATGTGGGGTCGGTAGGGCCATGGTATACCATGTAGTTTTTGTCCTCATCCTGCAGGCGCACATAGGTAGTCGTGTTTTTGCCATCGGCAGCCAGGTATACGGGGTACCCATATTGCGGGTCGAGCCCTGCAAAGGGGATGGAATAAAGGCCGCGTTGGGCATATCCTTTTCTCATGCCGCCTTCTGCCCGTACGTTGGACCAGATATTGGGGCTGATCTGCAGGTTGGTGATCTTGTTTTTATTGACGCCGAAGTTGAACTGCGTTCTCCAACGGAATCCATCCGGTATCTTGATGGGATTGCCGGCAATGGTGAATTCAAAACCTTTGGCTTCCATATCTGCATAGTTGGCTGTTTTTACAAATTGGCCACCGATGCCGGAGGTATTAAGCGTGCCGATGAGGTCGAACGATTTACGGCGGTACCAATCAATGGTAATATCGACCTTATTGAACAGGGCGAGGTCGGTACCGATATTGAGTTCATACATCTTTTCCCAGGTAAGCTCTGAGTTTTCGAGACCACTGAGGTAAATAGCCGATTCTTTTTCGTTATCGTAAGGGCGATAGGTAACCTGGTTGTAGAATACGGCCGATGAGTTGCGGGCATTGCCGATGCTGGCGGTCATACCATAGGTACCCCGGATGGTGGCGCCTGAAATGATCTTTGCAATTTTATCTGTATAGAAAGATTCATTGAAATATGCCAGGCGCCCGATACGTTCCAGGTAGGCAGCCAGCGCGCTACTTTCGATTTACCCATTTTGTTGGAGCCATCATAACGGGCTGTAGCATTGAGGCTGTATTTTTCCTTGTAGGAATAGGCGGCTCTTCCCATGAAGGCAGCATACCGTTCTTTGCTATACCCCATACCGAAATAAGGATCGCCGCCTTCGATCATCTTTTGAAATACCGGTAGTTGGGGTTTACCAGTCCGCCATTCTCATACTGGTAGCCGATACCTTCATAGCTGGAATTCTGGCGGTCAGTACCCCTCAGTTCCATCGAACCAAAGATGTTGACGCGATGATCGTCGCCAAAGGTATTGTCGAACTCCAGGTTTTGCCGGAAATAGAAGTTTTTGAGGTTGTCGATCGTCGTATTGTAAAACCTCCTTCGGGCAGTACGACCACCGGCAGCGAGTTAATATTATCGGGATCGGTGTAGAGGTTGATATTACCGGCTGCGATCGTGGCATCATAATCGGCGCGGAATGATTCGGCCATATTCGAGCCTTCCTTCACATAATGTTCACGGGTGGTATTGGCATAGCGATAAGCCCCGTCAATAGAATATTCCAGTTGGGGAATGATCTTGTATTTAAGCCCAATTTGCACCTGCAGGTCAAGCCCCTTGAGTGTGAGGTAATTTGTGTTCAGTTCATTGATGATATTGAAAGGCGCATAGTTCCTCACAAAATATTCCTGGTTGCCGTTTTGGTCAAACGCCGTCATAAGGCGGCTGGTATTGAGGGCATACGAATAGGGATTGATATCGAAGTCGCGGGAATACTGACCATATACAGGGTCAGAGTTCCTGGTAAGCGTGCCGGGTGTGCGCTGGTCCCTGATAGAACCATTCACCAACACTTCCCCCTTAATTTCTCACTCATTTTAATGGTGTTGCGAAACTTGGCTGTGTAGCGGCTTACCTTATCCCCAATGGTCATACCATTGTCTTTCATCAGTGAGGTAGAGAAGTAGGTTTGTGAGTTGGGTGAGCCTGAATTGATGCTTAAGGAATGTTCCTGGAGGAGTGAGTTTTGGAACAGCAGGTCAAACCAATCAGTATTGGCCTTTGCATACCGTTCCAGGAATTTCATCCTTTCTTCCAGCGTATTTTTCAGTGCAAAGGAATTTGTTGCGGCATCGTATTCATACATCAGGTTGTACATTTTGAAGAAGATGCCTCCGTCTTTTCCACGGGAAACGTTGCTGTGGTTGTAATAACCTTTGTTTTCCAGTTCGAGCAACACAGAGAGCTGGTCGGCCGAATTCATGATATCAAACTGCTTGTAAGAAGGTTTGAGGTAGGTGGTAAAGGTGCCTGAATAGTTGATCTGGGCTTTACCGTTGGTGTTCCTTCCTTTTTTGGTGGTTACTACGATTACCCCGTTCATGGCGCGGGCGCCATACATAGCGGTAGCGGCGGCATCTTTGAGGATCGTGAAAGACTCAATATCGTCGGGGTTGAGGCCGGCTACAGAGGAGCCGATCAGCGTATTGGCATCCCCGGTGGAGAGGGCTTCATTGGAGATGTTGACCACATCTTCCAGGATGATACCATCTACTACCCAGAGCGGTTTGTTTTCACCAGAGAGAGGTGGCGCCTCGTACCCGTATTTTGGGTGCAGCCCCAAAAGTACCCGAAACGTTTTGTACCGTTACGCCGGCCACCTGGCCTTCGAGCATACGGGAGATATCCGGCACCCCATTGCGTTCGGCATCTTTGGCATTTACTTTGGCCGTAGCGCCGGTAAACAGTTTACGGTCGATATTCTGATAGCCCGTCACTACAACTTCCTGCATCCTATTTTCCGAGGGCAGCAGTTCGATCATAAGCGTAGTGCTGGAAGCCGTCAATTTTACTTCTTTGGAGGCATAACCTATGATACTGAATACGAGGGTGCCTTTTTCGCTGACACTCTTCAGTTCAAACCGGCCATCCTTATCCGTGGTGGTACCAATGGTGCTGCCTTTGATCATGACCGATACACCCTGCAGCGGCGTGCCTTCGCCGCTTTTCACCACACCAGACACGCTGATGGCATCGGGCGCTTCGATGGTAATGGCCGGGGCTTTGGCCGGCTTGATCACCACACTGCTGTCTACAATGGTATAGGTGAAGGGTTGGCCTGACAGGGAAATTTGAAGGGCCTGTTCCAGGGGCGCATTTTTCACCGCAATACTTACTTTACCGGCATGCTTCAGCATTTGCATGTTGTATACAAACTGGTAACCGGTTTGTCGCCGCATTTCGAGGAAGACCTTTTCGAGTGGCGAGTTTTTAAGGTGGATCGTAACATGTTGGGCCAGTCCGGCTGCGGAGGCCTGCAAAGTAGCTACGACGGTTAACAATAGCATTAGTCTCATGATCAATAGAGTTTTGGCTGGAAGCCGTCCCCGCATGCGGGGAGGTTACCATAAGCAGTAATTTTCATACTTTCGAGTGTTGGGTTTTACTTTTTACCAATTGTTAGTTGCGAATAGTCTGATCCAACGCTTCGCCGGTAATGCGCTAACATTGCCGGCTTTTTATGGATCATAGCGTTTTCTGGTCTACTGTTTTCTCATTGTTTTTGCTGTTCTATCAGTCCCTTTTTATGGTGTTTTTATGGTTGAACGATTATTGTGTTGCCTTCCATCGTAAAGTTGACTGCGCCGGTGAGCTCCAGCAGGGCCAACAGTTTAGACAGTTTGTCTTTGCGCGAAACTGTGCAGGTAAAATCCATATTAGCCACATTGCCTTTGTATTGTACATCTACATTGTACCACCTGGATACCTGCCGCATGATTTGGCGGATATTGGCGCCATTGAAATAGGTGCGGCCGTTTTTCCAGGCTGTTTCTTCTTCTATATCTGCCTTTTCCACGTGCAGGTAACCTGCATTGTTTTCCACCACGGCATGATCGCCGGGCGCCAGGATGCGTGGTTGGTTGCCAGGGGCCGTAATGCGTACGGCGCCCGAAACCAGGGTGGTTACAATGCTGTTTTCATCTTCATATCCATTGATGTTGAACTGGGTACCCAGTACAGCTACATTCACATTCCTGATCTTTACTTCAAAGGGGTGATCCTTGTCTTCCGCTACTGCGAGGTAGGCCTCTCCCGTCAGTTCTACTTCTCTTTTGGCGCCTGTAAAAGTGGTGGGGAATTGGAGTGAGGAGGCCGCATTGAGCCATACCTTGGTGCCATCAGACAGGGTAACGGTAAATTCACCGCCACGGGGAGTGGAAATGGTATTGTAGGCGATGGTTGCCGGGTCCCCGCCAGGCTGAGGTATATAGGCCAGTTGTTTGTCTTTTACTAATACCTGCGAGCCGCCTTGCCGGGGCAGGGTAATATTACCTAAACTGTCGATCTCAACTTGCGAACTATCGGCCAGGGTAAGGATGGCGGTATTGCGGCCAGGCTCTTTTTCGGGTTTGGGCAGCTTAACCTGGGTAATGCTGGGCGGCTTTTGCCGGCGGCTGAAGATGAACCAGGCGCCTGCTGATAGCAGGAGTAATACCACGGCTGCAGCACTGAACCAGCGGCGACTGATCATCCGGTTAATACCTGTTGACCCGGCTGTATTTGTTTTATCGGCCGCCAGGATGTTGCTGAACGTTCGGGCTGCTGTTTCTTCAGTAACCATATAGGATGAATGATCATCCCGTTCGGCCAGCATGGCGATGTCCTCCACAAGCTCGTCGCGGTTGGAGGCTGCCAGCAATTGTTCCAGTTCCTGCTGCTCATCGGCCGTGATGGCGCGGGCGGCAAATTGTTGTAATAAATATTTTATACGGCTTTGCTCCATTGGATGAGTTTAATATAAATGACATTGAATGAAAGGGAATGATCCCTTATTCAATGACATTGGATTATAGATTAATGAGTTGATAATGATTTTGTGAAGGCATTCGGTCAGGGGCCAACAGGTAAAAGACCGGACTGGGGGAAAACGTCACGCGGGAAACCAGGATATTTTAGAAAAATAGTAGGCAAGGAGCGCCTGGAGGTATAAAATGGTAATGGGACCATAGCCGGATGCCAGCAGTTGTTCCCGTACTTCACGAAGGGCGGCAGACAACTGGTTTTTCACCGTGCCTACGGGAATATTGAGCTGGGCGGCGATCTGAGCCGGTTTCAAACCTTTTTCGCGGTTGAGCTGGAATACGATTTGTTTCTGTTCAGATAGTGTATTGAGAGCCAGGCGGATACGGTGGTGTATTTCCTGTACCTGAGTGCGTTCGGCTGGTATATCAAAGCCAGTCCCGTACAATGCGCGGCCAAAAGCGTCTTTGCGTTTACGGCGTTTTATTTCCCTGTCAAGCTGATCGAGGTACACCCTGGCGGCAATCCGGTAGATCCAGCCAGGAATATTTTCAATGGAAGCCAGCCGGTCGCGGTTAAGCCATACCCGGATAAAGGTTTCCTGGATAATGTCTTCGGTATCAGTAGCTGATCCTGTATAATGGATTATAAAGGGGCGTAATTGGCTGGCGTGGTAACTATAGAAGTTGAAGAAGGCCTTCTCATCGCCTTCTGCAATAAGCAATAAGTCGGATTGGTCATAATTTGGTGTAGCCGCCTGCAATTTTCTTGGTTGATTATTGCAAATATGCACAAAAAACAAGATAGTTTCCCCCTTTCCCAGTATTCTGGTAACCAGTTTATACATCAATTTTTGCCGGATCACAACCCGGAACCCGTATTCCTTCCCGACGCATATAGGGACCATTAACCATTTCCTGCCAGCTATTTACCATTTTATTCCTTCACAGTAAGCGTAGCCTTCGGCCGCAGGTCGCGGGAGGAGGCGCCTATCATGATCCTGAATTCACCCGGTTCCACTACCCACTGCATATCCTTATTCAGCATTTGCAGCAGGGCAGGGGTAAGGGAGAATTCAACCTCTTTGCTTTGTCCCGCCTCCAGGTGGATACGTTGAAAGCCTTTTAATTCCATGACTGGTCTGACCACTGTGGCCAGCATATCCCTGATATACAGTTGTACCACTTCATCGCCTGCCCGTTGGCCCGTATTGGTAATGGTACAACGTACCGTGGTGGATTCTTCTTTGCCAATGCCAGCCTTATCGAGCTGCAGGTTGCTGTAGGCAAAGCTGGTATAACTCAAGCCAAACCCAAAAGGGAATAAAGGCTGCCCATTTAAAATGTAATGGGAAATGAGCATTGATTATTGCATTCGAGGTAAAGGACCGGCGATTGCCGGTTACAGGATCGTCACTTCTTTCGCACCATATCCTTGCAGTTCGGAGCTATGCGGTGGAAGTTCGGTAATGAGGTAGTCAATATCATCTACATCCGCTATTTTCATTTGCATCACCGAGTTGAGTTTTTCCGAGATGGTGAGTACCGCTACTTTTTCAGCTGCTTTGAACATCGCTTTCTTTACCTGGATCGTTTCCCAGTCCGAGTCAGTGAGACCGCCAACAATGTCGATGGCATTGATGCCTATGATGCAAAGGTCGGCTTTGATATTGGCCAGGTATTCAAAAACCTCTCCGCTTACCGTCATCTGACTATAGGCAGAGATCTGCCCGCCGATCATGATCGTTTTGATCAGCGGTTTATCCAGCAGTTCTACCGCTGTAAGTGGGTTGACCGTAAGAAAGGTGGCTCTTAAAGTGGCTGGTATCTTTTTTACAAATTCACGGATGGTAGTGCCGCCGCCGATCAATACGATCATATCATCTTTAAGGAGGCTAAGCGTTTTGTCGGCAATGACCAGTTTATTGTTGCGGGAGTAGGTTTTGGAGTCATCGCCAATATGATAGGCGGCCGACATGGCGCCACCCTTGATCCGGATCACCTGACCTTCTTCGGCCAGCTCATTCACGTCACGCCGGATCGTATCTTCCGATACGTCGATCAACTTCACCAGGTCGGCAAACATCAGGCGGGTATGGATATTTACCTGCTTAATGATCAGTTGTTTCCTTTCCTTTTTTTGCAATGCTACCGGTACTGGTGGCTGTTGTTGGTTGCTTGGCATAACTCCCTGATTATTTCTGTAAAGTCCGAAAGTCCGAAAGTCCGTAAGTCCGTAAGCAAAACAAACATTGTGTTGCCATTTTATTCCCGTGTTCCTGACTTTCGATCTTCCGGGCTTTCTTGCAATATTTGCAATGATACAACTTTTACCTGATTGATGGCAATTATTGAATTGCAAACGCTATTTGCCTGCCTAATTTGCCATTTTGTAATTGGTTGTGAATGCAATAGATTGGCTATTAAATTGTTAATGAGGGTCTTTACTCCAAATACAGCGCTTTGCTATAATGATTTAGTTAGGCAATATTTGCAATACAGGAAACTATTTTCTGCGTATTATTTGCAGTATTTGAAAAATTTGCAGTAGATTTGGTTGCTTTTTGCAATTATTAATGATTCTCCAATAACTAACGCTCATGAAGAAAATTACGTCAACGAGGCTATGGCTGCTATACTTAGCCTTATTTCTGGCCACCTCCTTTGCCGGCTTTGGTCAAACAGCCAGTGATCCGGTTTCTGTTACCGGTACCATCAAAAGCGGTGATGACCCCGTGCCCGGCGCTACAATTGTGCTGGCTGCTAATAAAAAGGTAGTAACCACTTCCGACAATGCAGGGTTCTTCACCCTCAAAGTGCCTGCTGCCAACAGTCAGGGTAAGCTGGAAATTATTATCAGCTCCATCGGCTACCTGGCGCAAACTGTGGCAGTACCCGCCGGACAAAATGCCGTAGCTGTACAATTACAAAAAGACCCCGGCGCAGTAATGGCCGATGTAGTGGTAACCGCCCTGGGTATTCGCAAATCGAAGAAAGCAGTTACCTATGCCGTATCCGAAGTAAGCGGCAGTGACTTTACACAGGCCCGTGAAAACAACGTAGCCAATGGCCTTACGGGAAGGATTGCCGGCGTAAATGCAACCGGTATCTCTACAGGCCCCGGCGGATCGAGCCGTGTACTCATCAGGGGAAATGGTTCACTCACCGCCAATAGCCAACCACTTTATGTAATTAATGGTATGCCCATCGACAATAGTGTACCGGGTGGAGTGGGTACGCCCAATGGTAATTCCATCAGGAACAGTACCGACCGCGGTGATGGTATTGGTGGTATTAACCCCGATGATATCGAAACCTTTACGGTGTTAAAAGGCGGGGCCGCTGCTGCCTTGTATGGCTCCAGGGGCGCCAATGGCGTTATCCTCATTACTACCAAAAAGGAAAAATGCAGAAAGGGGGCAGGGGTATTGGTGTTGAATACAATGGTACGCTTACCCTGGAAAACGTAGCCGTATTTCCCGATTTTCAATATGAATATGGTCAAGGTGATAATGGTATCAAACCTACCACCCTGGCGCAGGCGCAGGCAACCGGCCGCCGTTCATTCGGAGCCAGGATCGACGGATCGGAGTTTATGGCTGCTGATGGAAAGATGCATCCCTATACTGCTCAAAAAAACAACCTGAAGAATTTTTACCAAACAGGCACTACGGTTACCAACTCGGTAGCATTATCAGGAGGCAATGAAGCCATTGTGTACAGGTTGTCACTTTCCGACATGAATGCAAAAAGCATCTTACCCAATAATAAGTACAACCGTAAAACAGTCAACCTGAATATCTCTGCCAAACTCAGCGATAAACTGAGGATGGAGTCAGTTGTTCAATACAATGTAGAAAAAGGTAACAACCGGCCCATTGCCGGTGACGCCCTGGGCAATCCCAACTGGATGCCTTATGAAGTAGCGAATACGGTGGACGTACGCTGGCTGAAACCTGGGTATGATGCCAATGGTAATGAGCCGGTTTGGAATGATGCCACCATTGTTACCAATGGTTATTTTGTAGTGAATAAGTTTAAGCAATCGGATAACAGGAACCGGTTCATTGGCCAGGCTGCTATTTCTTATGATATCCTGGACAACCTGACCGTGAAAGGAATAGTTACACGTGATTTTTACAATTACAACTTCACCAGTATCGTGCCCACCGGTACACAATACTGGCCCAACGGTCAATATGATGGTATTAAATCGGATGTATCCGAAACCAACAGCATGATCACGGCTACCTATAAATCGTCGATTGCTGAGAAAATAGGTTACACCGTCCTGGCAGGCGCCAATACCCGCCGGGCCAAATCTAATGAGCTTACTTTATCAGGCCGTGATTTCACCACACCGTACTTCTATAGTTTTTCCAATTTGAAAACTTCTTCTACGGTGCCTGTATCGGGTGATATCAAAACCAACTCAGTGTTTGGATCAATTGATCTTGACTATAAGAATATCCTGTTCCTTACTGCCTCTGGCCGTCAGGATTGGTTTTCTACCCTTAGCCCCGATAACAACAGCGTTTTCTATCCCAGTATCGGTTCCAGCTTTATCCTGTCGGATGTAGTAAAGATGCCTGCTGCCGTGAACCTGGTGAAATTAAGGGCCTCCTGGGCGCAGGTAGGCGGTGGCGGTCCCGATCCCTATACCATCAACCTGGCTTATAGTGCCGTACCCAGTGATGGATCCGTGCCCTTACAGAATGTAAGTTCTACTTCCATTACCAATGCCAAACTGAAACCTTTTACCTCTACTACCCTTGAAGCGGGGTTGAATGCACAATTCTTTGGCGGAAGGCTGGGATTGGACATAGCCGTATACGATCGCAAATCAACCGACGATATCGTAAGTGTGCCCATCTCCACCTCTTCGGGTTATACCAATGCCATCCTAAATTCGGGCGAATTAAGTAATAAAGGGATCGAATTACTCATCGATGCCACACCCGTAAAGAAAAAGGATTTCAGCTGGAATACCAGCTTCAACTTTGCGTACAATAAAAGCGAAGTATTGAAACTGGCCGATGGCATCGCCCTGGCACAACTGGGTGTTTCGGTGAATGGAAATGCCTTCATCAACAATAAGGTGGGCAATACGTTTGGCGCCATCTATGGTTTCCGTATGCTGCGGGATGCTTCCGGAAGCATTGTGTATGATCCCAATTCCAACCTGCCCGTACAAACAGATGTAAACCAGGAGTTGGGTAAAGGCGTACCACCTGTAACAACTGGTTTCACGAATACCTTCCGGTATAAGAAATTTTCATTGGACATCCTCGTGGATGGCAAATTTGGCAACAGCATCTTCTCTGTAATGGAGGTATATGCTACGCGTTTGGGCCTCATGAAATCTACCCTGGCAGGCCGCGAAAATGGTTTGAAGCTGGATGGGGTAACGCCAACCGGCGCCAAATATTCCTATACGGTACCGGTAGCCAACCTGCGGGCGGCTTATTACAATAGTCTCAACAGGTATACTGAACTTTTTGTACATGATGCCAGCTTTGTAAAACTGCGCCAGGTAATTCTGTCCTACCGGTTGCCCGATAACTTCCTGAGCAAACTGGGCGTACAATCGGCCAATATCTCTCTCGTAGGCCGCAACCTGTTTATCCTGTATAAGAAGACCGACAATTTCGATCCTGAGCAAAGCCTTACCAATGGCGCTGCGCAAGGTATTGAGTCGATCGGATTGCCACGTACCCGTTCTTATGGCGTGAACCTTATGCTTAAATTCTAACTACTAAAAGTAATTGCGATGAAATTTTTCCTTCAAAAATATACCAGGCTTCTTCCAGTGGTGCTTTGTGCTGCGGCCCTGCAGAGTTGCGATAAAGACTTTGAGGAGATCAATACCAACCCCAATGCCGTATCAACCCCTACGCCTCAATTCATCTTCAGTAAGGCATTGTATGATGGAGCACTTAACTGTGGCAATACCAGTAAGCTTTTATTGGGTACGATGCAATACACCACCAGCTTTAATGATGTGGAAGGCTTTGGTTCCAAATACGTAGCCTCACAGGTAAACCTTACGAATGTTATTTTTACCAACTCTTATCCCAACCAGATCAATGAGATCGGTGAGGTGATCAAGGCCGTAAAAACGATCCTGCCAGGATCAATATGCTTTCAGTAGCCCGTATCTGGCGTGCATACTGCTTCAGCCGGTTGACAGATCTCTATGGTGATGTTCCCTATAGTGAAGCCGCGCAGGGTTTCAACCTTTCCCTGTATCAACCCAGGTATGATACCCAAAGCGCCATCTATGCCGATATGTTGAAAGAACTGGAAGAGGCGGCCGCCGCGCTCAATCCGGCCAATACCACCACTTTTGGGACGGCTGATCTTATCTATCAGGGCAATACCGATCGCTGGAAAAAGTTTGCCTACTCACTCATGCTGCGCCTGGGTATGCGCCTTACCAAAGTGGATGCCACGGCAGCCAAAACCTGGGTTACCAAAGCCATTGCCGGTGGGGTGATCAGGGACTATGCCGATATTGCTAAAGTGGCCTATCTGGCATCTGGTCAGAACCTCAATAAGAATCCCATTGCCCTCCAAATGTTCAATGATAATTATGTGAACTCCGATGGGGTGAGCAATCCGGAGGGAGGTAAGTATCATCAGGCATTTATTGATTCCCTCAAATCCAATAATGACCCCAGGCTCAGTGTCATCTCGGTTGTATATGTTGGTGGTGTGCCCAATTCTACAGAAAGTATCCAGAAGGGATTGCCTGCGAATATCAATGGTGCTAAACCGGCCGATTTTGTAACGTATTCAGAACCCAAAAATCAACAGTACTGCGTGTGGAAGCGCCCTTGTTGATATTTACAGCTGCCGAATCTAATTTTTTATTGGCTGAGGCTGCACTGCGCACCTGGTTTACGGGTGAAACTGCTGCCGCCCTGCACGAAAAAGGTATCCGCGCAGCTATGCAGCAATGGGACCTTATCAGCGGTACTGCCAATACCATTGATGCAGCACGCATCAATAGTTATGTAACGGGGCATGCGTTGAAGACCAGTGCTTCTGTAGCGGTGCAAACAGAACAGATCTATAACCAGGTATGGGTAGGCTTGTTTCCCGATGCACAGGAAGTATGGAATAACTATCGCAGAACAGGTTATCCTGCGCTGGTGCCCAATAACTATCCAGGTAATGCGACCGGTGGCAAATTCCCCCGCCGGTTCGTTTATCCGTTTGCCGAGCAAACGCTCAATCCGGCATCCTACGGTACGGCAATTGGCCGGCAAGGTGCAGATGATCTGAATACCCGGATATGGTGGGACAAACAATAACCAATAGGTCACAATTTCATACGTCAGAGATTTTAAGCATGGGGGCATTTCTATGCCCTCATTTTAATACTTCAGGAGAGCGGGATTATTGGTATTCCCACTTCCCGAAGCGCACAGCCCGAAGCTTGTAGCTCACAGCTTTTATTCCGTGTTAGATACCTTTAAACTTTTGCATGAGAAAACTGGCTAGTATTGTATTGTTTTTTTACTGACAGGCGCCGGGTTATTTGCCCAGGGCATTCAGGAAACGCCGCCGGCCATTATTCCCTGGCCGGTGGAAGTAAAAAAATGGATAGCTGTTTTGTTGTCGATACGGCTACGGCTATTTATTATAGCAATAGCGTACTTGAACCAGCCGCAGGGTTGCTTCAATTGTACCTGCAACAACAGCCTGGTGCAGGTACCGCGCCTGCCCTGGTAACTACAAGACCTGCCAGCAATTTGATTGTATTACAACTGGATACCATTGCCATACCCCAGGTGTCTGGTTATAATTTGCGTATAGAAAAGAGCCAGGTATCCATTACGGCGCACGATGTAGCCGGTATGGTACATGGCATTCAATCCCTGCGGCAGTTATGGCAAACAACCGTGGGTAAGGCTTTGATCATCCCGGGATATATCATTTATGATTATCCCGCTTTGGATACCGGAGTATGGCGCTTGACGTGAGTCGCTATATGTTTCCGGTATCCTTTATTAAGCAATACATCGACCTGCTGTCGCTGTATAAATTCAATACATTTCACTGGCACCTTACCGACGATCAGGGATGGCGCATCGAAATAAAACAATTCCCCAGGTTGCAATCGGTCAGCGCCTGGCGTAAGCAGACATTGATCGGACATAAGAAAGAAACACCCCACCGTTTCGATGGTCAGCGATACGGTGGGTATTATTCACAACAAGAAATAAAAGAGGTGGTACAATATGCCGCCCGGCGGGGCATTACCATCATTCCCGAAATTGAGATGCCGGGCCATGCCCTGGCTGCCCTCTCGGCTTATCCGGCATTGGGATGTACAGGCGGCCCCTATGAGACCGCTCCTTTTTGGGGCGTATTTGATGATGTGTTCTGTGCAGGCAATGACAGTACCTTTACTTTCCTGCAACAAGTACTGGATGAAGTAATGGGATTATTCCCTTCGCACTATATCCATATTGGGGGCGACGAATGCCCCAAGGCCAGGTGGAAAACCTGTGCCAAATGCCAGGCCCGCATGAAGGCCCAGGCATTGAAAGATGAACATGACCTCAATCTTATTTTATACAACGCATTGAAAAATATTTGAACAGCAAAGGGCGCGACATCATTGGCTGGGATGAGATACTGGAAGGCGGCCTGGCACCCAATGCCACGGTGATGAGTTGGCAGGGAGAAGAAGGCGGCATTGCCGCAGCCAGGCAAAAACATGCCGTGATCATGACACCGGAAAGCCATGTGTATTTTAATTATTACCAGTCACGCCATACAACCGAGCCGGTGGCTGCCGGCCATTATATTCCCTTAAGCAAAGTATACAGCTATCAACCTGCTGCCAGCTTACCCGATTCCTTTCAAACTTATATAGCCGGCGTGGAAGGTCAGGCCTGGAGTGAATACATGAACAATGAGCAATTGGCAGCCTATATGATCTTTCCCCGTGCATTGGCCCTGGCCGAACTGGCCTGGACACCGGCCAGCCTGCGCAACTATGACCATTTTTTACAACGCCTGCGGCAGCAAACGGCTTTGCTGGCGCAACAAGGCATCAACAGTGCTCCCAATTATGATGAAGTGATGGGTGCCGGTATACAGGCCCGGCGGGGCAGCGTAGAACTGTCACTGTACAGCAGCTATCCGGGCGTTGCTATTCGTTATACCACCGATAATAGTATACCTTCTTTGCAAAGCGCCTTGTATACTGCACCTGTGAGCATGAAAAGACCGGGTACCCTCAAGGCCCAGGCATTTGATGAAAAAGGGCGGCCATTGGGCCGGGTATATGAGCAAGCTGTAAGCGTGCATAAGGCCATTGGCGCTGCGGTTACTTTATCCCATACGCCCATGGCGCGGTGGAACCCTGGTATCAATACATTGGTGAATGGAATTGCCGGTACCCACCGGTACAATGATGCGCAATGGTTGGGCTTTGATGGCGATAACCTGGAGGCCGTGATAGATCTGGGTGCTGCCCAATCTATTCGTACCATTGGGATCAATTTTCTAAACTATCATTGGCAAAGGGTGTGGGCGCCGGTAGTATTGGAGGTGCTGATATCAGAAGATGGCGTACATTACAGCAAGGTATTTACACAAAAGAATTTTCCGGTCAACGGTATTAATACCGTGCGGGCCGTGATCAAACCGGTGAAAGCCAGGTATGTGAAAATAAACAGTATTAATAAAGGCGTACTTCCTGCCACAGAATATGGGGCAGGCAGCAGGGCCCTGCTGATGATCGATGAAATAGTGATTGATTGATATTTTTGTTGGAGAAGACACCTTTCGTTTGCAAGGCAGACAAAGGTGGGCCACCCTGCCGGGCTGCTGTGCCGGGCAGCAGGGTGACTCACCTTCGTTTTAAGAGGTGTCAGCTCTGAAGGGAAGAAGAAAATTTGAATTAACCGATAGTAAAAGCCCTTAGCATGTCATATATCATTGTACTGGTATGTATTGGTCTGTTGATCCTGCTCACCACCTGGGGCAAGTTCAATACTTTCCTGGCATTCCTGCTGGTGTCGGTACTGGCGGGCATCCTGTTACAGTTGCCTTTGGATAAGGTGATCGGTTCAGTACAAAAAGGCATGGGCGATACCCTGGGTTCATTGGTGATCATTATTATTTTCGGGGCGATGTTGGGCAAGATCGTGGCCGAAAGCGGCGCTGCCCGGCAAATAACGGCGGTACTTATGAAAGCGTTTGGCCCGCGTTATATGCAGTGGGCATTAATGGTTACCGGCTTTATCATTGGCATTCCCCTGTATTATGGCGTTGGATTTGTATTAATGGTACCCTTGATCTTTTCGGTGGTGTATGAATATAAGCTGCCCGCTATTTATGTGGGTTTACCCATGTTGGCTGCTTTATCCGTTACCCACGGTTTTCTGCCCCCGCATCCCTCACCCGTTGCCCTCGTAGGGCAACTGCATGCCAATATGGGGCTTACCCTATTGTATGGTTTGGTAGTAGCCATTCCTGCTATTATCATTGCAGGCCCTGTGTTTGCACAGTTTCTGAAAAAGGTACACTCCGAACCCTTACAAACATTCAGGCCTAAAGACATTGCAACGGCCAAACTGCCGGGAACCGCCAATAGCTTTATGAGTTCCCTGCTGCCCGTGTTTTTATTGATGGTCACTACGGCATTGCCTTACTGCTTTCCGCAGGCTTCTTCCCAGGCCAAAGCCGTACTGTCTTTGCAGGCGATCCCGCCGTGGTGATGCTGATAGCCATATTGGTGGCCACCTTTACATTGGGCACTGGTACCGGCCTCTCCATAAAGGCCGTGATGGATATGTATACCGATGCCGTAAAAGATATTGCTATGATCCTGCTCATTATAGCAGGGGCTGGCGCCTTGAAACAAGTATTGTCTGATAGTGGCGTCAGCAATGAAATTGCCATTGCTTTACAATCCTGGCCTTTACATCCACTCGTATTGGGATGGCTCATGGCTGCCATCATCAGGGTTTGCGTAGGGTCGGCCACTGTGGCCGGACTCACCACCGCTGGTATCATTGGGCCCCTGGTGGCCCAATCGGCCGTTAACCCCAACCTGATGGTATTATCCGTAGGGGCGGGCAGCCTTATGTTTTCCCATGTGAATGATTCGGGGTTCTGGCTGTTTAAAGAATACTTTAACCTCAGCATCAAAGACACACTCAAAACCTGGTCGGTCATGGAAACCATTGTTTCTATCGTCGGGCTAATAGGTGTACTGATATTAAGTTTATGGATCTAAAAACTCACCATGAAGGATATGACACTTAAAAGCGCAGAAGAGCAGTTTGTACAGTTAGGGTTAAGCTTACCTCCGGCACCCACACCATTAGGTGTTTACAAACCTTATTTAATTGATGGGAAGTACCTGTATATTTCAGGCCATGGCCCGGTGCTCAATAACAAGAGCCTGATTACCGGGCGTATTGGTAAAGACCTCGATATAGAGCAGGGTAAGATGGCCGCCCGCCAGGTGGGCCTCACCATCCTCTCTACTATCCGTACCCATGTAGGCGACCTGGATATGGTAAAGCGGGTGATCAAAATATTGGGCATGGTGAACTGTACCCCCGATTTTGAGCGCCACCCCTATGTGATCAATGGTTGTAGCGAATTGTTTGCAGCCATCTGGGGCGAAGAGTATGGTATAGGCGTACGCAGTGCAGTAGGATTTGGCTCCCTGCCCGATAATATTCCGGTGGAAATAGAAGCCATGTTTGAGTTACATTAAATTGAACAATATATGATGGGTAATAAACCTGTAGATTGGTATACCATCAACAATATTGCGGAGATTGATTCCCCGCATTGGTGCTGTATTATGACAGGATAAAGGAGAATATACGTTTATTGAAACAGCTGTCGGGCAATGTATCCTTGTTGCGCCCGCATGTCAAGACCAATAAGATAGCAGAAGTATGCCAGTTGATGTTGGATGAAGGGATCACCAAATTCAAATGTGCTACCATTGCCGAAGCAGAGATGTTGGCACTGATAAAGGCCCCCGATGTATTGCTGGCCTACCAGCCCATTGGTCCTAAGATGCAAAGGCTGGTGAACCTGGTGAAAGCTTATCCCACCACCCGCTTTTCCTGTTTGCTGGATAATCCCGGTGTGGCGGCTGATCTATCTGCTGTGGCTGTAAAGAATGGCATTACGCTGGATGTATACATTGACCTCAATATAGGAATGAACCGCACCGGTATCCTGCCGGGTGACGAAGTCCTGGCCCTGTATACACAGGCGCTTGCTTTGCCTGGTTTGCGCCTGCTGGGCTTACATGCTTATGATGGCCAGATCAAAGAAACAGATGTCATAAAAAGAAAGCAGCAAAGCGATGAAGGTTTTGCCAAAGTGCAGGCCCTGGCCGGCAGGGTACGGTTGCAGTTGGGCGTTACCCCATCATTATAGCTGGTGGATCACCCACATTTCCTATCCATGTGCACCGGGCAGGAGTGGAATGCAGTCCGGGTACCTTTGTATTTTGGGACAGGGGCTATAAACTGCAGATGCCGGAAATGGCATTCGATTATGCAGCCCTGGTCATAACCCGGGTGATCTCCGTTATCGACGCCCAAACTATTTGTGTAGACCTGGGCCATAAATCGGTTGCAGCCGAAAGCCCTTTTCCAAGAGTTTATTTTGTGAATGCACCCGATGCTACTCCCATCGGGCAAAGCGAAGAGCACCTGGTATTGAAAGTGCCCGATGCTGCTGCCTATACCATTGGTGATGTGTTGTATGGCGTGCCCATGCATATTTGCCCCACCGTGGCCTTGTACGAAAGGGCCCTGGTGGTCAAGGATCACCTGGCAGTGGAAGAATGGAAAGTTGTAGCCCGCGATAGAAAGATCAATATTTAACTAAAAGGTGGGTCGCCCTGTAGCCCCACTTTTGCAGCAAAGTCCCGCCGTATTGCGGGGCGGCTTATTTTATTTAGAATACAAAAGAATAATCTGTACAAGCGTATGTTTACGATCGATGCCCACCTGGACCTTAGCATGAATGCCATGGAATGGAACCGCGACCTGCGGCAACCGGTTATGGCCATTCGGGAAAGGGAGAAAGGTTTGGAAGATAAGCCCGACCGGGCAAAAGGAACCGTGGCCCTGCCCGAATTGAGGCAGGGGAATATTGGATTGGTCGTAGCTACCCAGATAGCCCGTTATGTAGGGCCAGGTAATCCCTTGCCTGGCTGGCATTCGCCCGAACAGGCCTGGGCGCAAACACAGGCCCAACTGGCCTGGTACAAGGCCATGGAAGCAGCAGGGGAGATGGTGATGATCAAAGATGCCGCCGCATTGGAGCAACACCTGAACTTGTGGATGGATGAAACTCCCAATCATACCAAGCCAGTGGGTTATATCCTAAGCCTGGAAGGCGCCGACTCATTGGTAACTCCCCATTACCTGGAAACCGCTTACCAGTATGGTTTGCGTGCTGTAGGGCCTGCCCACTATGGGCCGGGCAGGTATGCCAATGGTACTGATGCTACGGGCCACCTCAATGAGCAGGGAAAGGAATTGCTTAAAGAAATGGAACGGCTCAATATCATCCTGGATGCTACCCACCTGTGTGACGATGCATTTTGGGATGCAATGGACTTGTTCCAAGGCCCCGTATGGGCCAGCCACAACAATTGCCGCACACTGGTGAACCACAACCGGCAATTCAGTGATGATATGATTAAGGTATTGATTGAAAGAGGGGCCGTGATTGGTGGCGCCCTGGATGCCTGGATGATGGTGCCCAATTGGGTGCGACAACAATCTACCCCGAAGGCATGCAATGCAACCTGGAGAAAATGGTGGACCACCTGGATCATATTTGCCAATTGGCTGGTAATACCCTGCATGTAGGTATGGGTACCGATCTGGATGGGGCCTTTGGCAAGGAACAAAGTCCTTATGACCTGGAAACCATTGCCGACCTGCAAAAGATACCGGCCTTGTTGTCCAAACGGGGTTATTCAACCGCTGATATAGAAAATATTATGCATGGCAACTGGCTGAGATTTTTGCGTAAAGCCTGGGGATAGGAGCGGGCTGCCTATGTTTGCATAAACCGGCATGTGTAAACGCCTCATTCAAACAAACTTTTACCTATAACTGTAAATAAAGTGAAGCAGGCTTATTGGTGGGCAAAACATTCAGCAGCCACTTTGTAGCTTTAGGGTGGGTCGCCCTCTCAGGGCGGCATACCCTGATGGGACTTCAATAAATGACAGGGGTGGATAAATGCCGAAGAGGCTGTCTTATTAATATTAATTCCTCATCAGTATATACTAATACCCTCCGGTTCATTATATCCCTGCACTGCTGCAATGGGATCATAGGCCTTGTCATTAGATCATCATTAGATTTTTCCGAATTTGCCGTCTTTGATTTGGAAATTGTTTTCATCCGATTTGCTAATTTATAATTTGCAAAATGTTGATTAATCAATATACAGTTAACTGATTCATACAATAGGAATCTACCTATATGTACTATTACTACCAACTATACCTTCGGGAAAAATGGGCGTAACTGTTTGCGTTTTGATCGGGGATTGATTGGGGTTGATTGAAAAAAATAAAATTAGTAGGGGAACGATAAGCTCTGCTTTCCGGTTTACCGTTAAACGGAACCGGATGGATTCAATATGTTCATGCTCCTTAGCGAGAAACACTAATTTTCATGGAGCCCTTTTACTTTTAATTGTATGACGAAACGATAATTGAAGGGTAGCTTTTATAGAAGCTGGAATTAATCAAACAAAATGGTAAAAGTTTCTTTTACGGTAACATTCTGGTTATCGCTTAATGTTTGCTCAGGCTGATTTACGGCATTATTTTCTACAAAGTCTTTTTGATGTAATGGCAACATGTCGTTGTCGGTGATAACAGTCGAGTAAGCAAGGGAGTTTCACCCCAAACTTCTCACAGGACCGTGCTTGAGCCTCTCAACTCACACGGCTCTTGTTATCCATCATGCTTTTACTCCCAACCGACAATGGTAGAACATATCTGGATTAGCAGCCTGTATGTTACGATATTTCTCATACAGCCATACTTTCCCTTTTATCTTGTAGGTGTTCTTAACCCACTGACGAATTAATTCATTGAGATAATAAAACACATCGAGTCCTATTATCCTGTTGAACTTGGTGTAGTAGTTCATCCATCCTCTTATTTTGGGATTCAATACATCGGCAAACCACTCCAGCGACTTATCACTCCATCTTGTCTTCAGGATTTCTTTCAGCACTTTGCGGATATTTGTCTTTGCCATCTGACTGATAGCAGGACTAAACACCACAAGCCTGTTCTTTCTGCCAAACTTATCTTTGATTGTTCTGGGCTGGAAGCTGTAACTCAAAAGGTAAAGCTGTTGTTATCATGCTTATCATTGCGTTGATAATTCTTGCAATACACAATCTTCGTTTTATCGGGGTGCAGCTCTAACTCAAACTGCTGCATCCTTACTTTTAGTTTTTCCAGTAACTGTTCGGCTTCTTCCTTGCTGCTGCAATGGATAACTATATCATCCGCATATCTTTCGAAGGGATTCTGCAGATTCATTTCATTCATCCATTTGTCAAAAGCTTGATGCAGATAAATGTTAGCAAATAGCGGGCTGGCTACACCACCTTGCGGTGTGCCTTTTGTCCTTGCTTTAATGCTTCCATCTTCTTGTTCCACTCCTGCTTTCAACCAACGTTCTGCATACAGCATCACCCATTTCTCCTGTGTGTGCTGTTGCAACAGTTGCAGCATGATGTCATGACTGATGTTGTCAAAGAACCCTTTATATCTACATCAACCACCCATGCATATTTGATACAGTTGTCCTGGCATTGTTTTATTGCATCGTGTGCACTTCTGCCTGGTCTGTATTCAAAAGAACTTGGATGAAAGACTTTTTCCAATTCGGGTTTTAAATAATCCTTTACTACACCTTGTGCAATGCGATCGCTGACTGTTGGTATGCCCAATGGCCTTTTACCGCCTTGCTTCTTGGGAATAAACACCGTTCGCACCGGTGGTGGAAAATAACTCCCTGATGTCATGCGATTCCAAAGCTTGTACAGGTTATCAGACAGCTTTTCGTTGAACTGTTCAATGCTCTGTCTATCTATCCCTGCACTTCCATCCTTTGCAATAACTTTCAGATAGCTGTTATACACCATCCGTTTACTAATAGGCAATGACTTTGTCATTTTCTTTTACAATCCTCCCATTTTAATGGTTGTGATAAAATACTGTGACTGGATAACCGAAGCCCTTCGCTCCATTCCCATTACAAGAACTTCTTCACTACTATGGCTTCGTCCGACGCTTCTTGTTGCATTTCCCGTTTGTAACGAAATTGAGTTGCAGTATGAACTGTAGAACATTTGTTGAACAGTCTCCATTACAGATTCCTGCAAAGCTTTTGGCACATCAACAAGGAAGCCTCTCACGTTCTGAATAAAAGCCTGTGTAAAGCTCCTGCCGCCTTAATGCCGGTCAGCCTGTAACCAGTAAGCAGCTATCCGTTACAGTTTGTAGCCTCAGTCGTGGAAACTTTGGCTTTTGCATGACAAGGAGCCGTTTCGACACTTCATGAGCGGTTCAGTGAAATTCAGCTTCTTTACACGTACCTGATTTCGATATATCGAAGTCTTTACCTGAACGTTCAGCACCACAACTTTTGATTGCAGCACCTTCAGGTGGTTTGCATACTCTGTCTGCACAGCGTACGCGGTAGGTCTACTACCATCTTTTATTCAGCATTCAAAGAACTTATCCTGAACTTTGATTCGTGACACACCCGACAACGGCTTAAATCTTCTTTTAAGCCTGAAATAAATTCGCAAGCTGTTTGCATTTAAGTTAATATTCAAAAAGGACAGGCAGGTGAATCTTCCAGGCATCTTAAAATCTAAAAAGAAACAAAACTGATTGTTGGCTACCATGTAAATGCCGGACTGCTTCGCAAGCCATATAATATACATTTATTTGAATTGTTGAAATAAAAGCGCCTACCTTTGCTATTCAACAGTAAACAACATTCCTTATTAACCGGAATGATTTCCGCAACCCTCTCGTCTTTAGAAATCCCAGGTAATAAAAATCTATAACTGCTTGCCTTCACCAGGTAGTTAACAGTATCCGGCTATGGAAACCCCGGCCTGATCATGATACCCTCTGGAATAAATTGCGTAATGGTGGCTCTTTACCGTTGTTTTATTTCCATCACCTATTAAACAATAATATATGACTGAAACAAAAAGCGTAAAAGGGATTGTGCATAGTGCTGATTCCGGCAAGCCTTTGAATAGTGTTATTGTCATGATTACGGGTAGATCTTATGAATACCCGGATATAGCTTCCCAGTCTGATGAACAGGGCGTATTTTTTTGCCGGAGATAAAAATACCCGGTACCTATAATTTGTTAATACGGTACGGTGAACAGTCAAAAAAAATCGAGGTGCATCTTAACAGGGATAGCATCATAAGCAATATCTTTTGACCGCTAAATAATGCCGAGACCTGGCCGGCATTTTTGTAACATGTCATTTCAGCTTTGTTCACAGTGAAATTAAGGCCGTTTGAGTTCAAACAGTTTCCCAAACAGTTTTTCAGTAGCTATTACTTGTAGGGTACCATTAGAAGATAACACTATATTCTTTAATGAATAAAGCCCCGGTCGGCAACGGTTGGGTACCGTTAAACCTTCAATAGTTGCCTCTGTCGGCAAACAGCCCCCATCCCCGGCATTAACCTTTTCAATGATCTCAATAGTTTCCATCGGGCAGAAATAGAGAACCATTTTACCATAGGAACAATTCTCCAGTCGCACCGGTGAAATATTGGCCATCACTGTTTCACCATTAGTTAATCTTTCTTTATGCATCCGTTGATGCAACACATGGGTCTGTGAATAATAAGAGACTTCTACCGGCGTGGTCTTTTCAGACCCTGCGGATTTGCCCTTTGCCCCAAAGAGATTCCCGAAAAGGGGGTGTGTTCTTTTTCATGACGTTTAATTTTTAGATGAGAAATAAAATCTGCCATGATCGTTTGGTACTAATTTAATAAACTTTGCATACGGCTTTTGTGATCCAGGTATCAGATCAGAGAAGATAAATCCTGCTTTTGATTACTACGTTAGCTGAGTGATTAGTGGTTGGGCTTCTAACATTCTGACCAAAGTTACGTCAAACTTTGAAAATGGACTTCATCTTCGATGACTTGTTCGTATCTGTTTCAGCTTGCCTTTTAATCATAAAAATATTCAAAGATGGCACAACACTGATTTTAGAAAATATTTTCGTATTGATCGGATAATTCAGCGAGTTCATCGGTGATATAAAAAATATGTAGGAGATTCCTTAGTGTAAACCGCTACACATTTGAGCCAAGAATTATAAGAATTAAATGCGAATTTAAACAACAAGACTTTGAGCTTATAAAAAGATCGTTTCTTTTATGGTGTCTGCTTTGTGAACCCTGATGATCCAACCAACCGTTTCCTGGCAAGCGCCTGATTTGAGCATTGGTTACTTTCGAAGCTACTGGACATTTATTTATTTTTAGCTAAGTCATTTTTATAATATAGGCACGTTTCGCTGTCTCCTTGAAAGTCATTTTCTATTTTAATCAATAATAGCAAGTTCATCCATGCTGGAACAATGGCGGCCATTATATGAAATGCTGATAAATGAAATCGAAACCTGTACTTGCAGGGAACATTCGGTACTCAGTGTATAGAGTGTTGCTTTCAGATCAGTGAACAAACCTGGCTTCGGCTTCAGAAAAATATCGAAAACTATGCCTTTGGAAATGAAACAGAAGAAATTGAGTTCTTTAAAAATATCAAACCCCAATTTACAGCCCAGGTAGAGTACTATACCCTTTTGTATAGGGCAGAGCTTTTGCTCCTTCCCAAAAAGATGAATTGCTGCAATACTGGAACCGCGAAATCATTCTTTGCATGAATTTCTTTTCCAAATACGAAGAATTTTATCTGTACTATTAGCAGGGAGCATCAGAAAGTGACCAGCAATATTTTTACGTGCCAATATGAACCCGGATAATTTTCCCATGATTAAGGCGTATGATGAAAAACCGGAAACAGTTACTTCACATGACCGCCTCCTGGCCTCCATTCTGGCCAGGGAAAGATATGTGCAGTATATACGGGAGAAGCTTAAGGAAATCGGGTGAAGGGCATGATTAGGACATTGTTATTTATTTAATAAGTGTTATTACCATTGACTTTCCCGTTCAAGATATTCATGTGTATTAACCTCTTGCCATATCTCGGAGCCCCCATCCATCAAACTAAAATTAACATTTTACACTTTAAGCATTACTGGCAGCGGCATTTGCCACCAACTACTACAACGATTTTGTTTTTCTTTTAAAAGAAACTATTTTAGCAACAGGCTTATGAGATTTCCGTGGTAAAATTATTAAACCAGGCCGTCAGAGACAATGTTTTGCATATACTGCACTTCCCTTAAAAATCCGGCTTTTTTTTGCTAAATTTATAATGCATCAACTTTGCTTATTTTACAGCTCCTTATCATTTCACTTCTCCTATCACCTAATCATATCCACTAACACAGAATACCTTCCTGGAATTTAGCCTGAAAATTGCATCGAAAATGCAGGCTTCGTTTGTTTATCACCGTTTTACCTGACGAAATGAAAATTCTTTCCGATGATATTATTCTAAGATTTAAAAAGGCGATACCGCCGCCTTTAACAATTTGTTTAAACATTTCTATCCCGAACTCTATTATTTCGCCCGTAAGCTGACGGGCAGTAAAGAACAGGCAGAAGATATCGTCATTGATGTTTTCACGAAGTTGTTTGAACGCCATGAGTTATTTGACACCTATGCCAACATCAAAGCATTTCTCTACATATCTACACGCAACTCTTCTCTCAATTATCTGAAACATATTGCTTGGCAGAAAAAATGGCAAAAAGAATTTGCTGAAATAATACAAGAAGATGAGGGATTGCGCTTCTACTATGAAATTGAATCCGATTTACTGGAAGCTGTTCATAAAGCAATAGATGAGCTTCCCGATACATGCCGGAGAATTTTCAAAATGCTGTATTTCGAAGACCTGAAACCCGCTGAAATTGCAAAACTCCTGAATATTTCTGTAGATACAGTGTATAGTCAGAAACGGAGAGCACTTCAAATTTTGCAATTAATGTTGAGCGATAGCTATTTTGTCATTTTTCTTATCCTATGCTGTACTATTTCGATATGAATGCATCTTGATTCTGTTTTTGACCAACCCGACGCCATCAGATTGCAAGATTTACTTCATCCAAAGATGATTTAATTTACTCTTCATGTCAATATGTAACCTGATGCTAAGCATTTAGATTATTGACGAATAGAAATATCACGAACATGCTGCTAATTTGTTGCTTACCTGCTGCTATAAATTGCATTTTTGATTAACCTGGTGCTATTGGGTATCAATCAAAATCTAATAACCTCTTGCTTGGTGTATAAGGATTTCAAAATCGAGAATACCATATGTAGTATCCGGTTCCTGATAAATTAGCATCGGGTTCCATTTTTGACATCTGTCATTTATAGCTTTTGGTGCGACGCTTTTTATAGCTATCAATGCGACATAATAGGCCACACAAATCATTGACTATTATAATTCATAGATTAATTAACCCGTCGCATCAAAAGGTATATAAATAGTCGCACTATAAATTATAAAATGACAACATCAGAAGAAAAACTTTTATAATCTAAGGCTAACTTTTTGCAGATTTTGCCCTACACGTTTGTTTTCATTAAAAGAGCATTTCCAATTCTTATACAAAAGCAATTGAAAATAATATCGAAAAAAATTGGGCGACTGGTTTTCAAATATATCCGCAAGGAATTAACCTTTGATGAAGCCAATGACCTTAATGAGTGGCTTAATGAATCGGCGCTTAACAGGAAATTTTTTGAACAATCAGTTAATTCTGAGCAGCTCATTGAAAAATTAAAGTCCGGGAGAAAGCACGGAAAGAAATGGGCATAAAAAAGCATGGGAAAAACTGACACTTAGAAATCCGGAGTTTAAAACGTCGAAGGTGGTATCTATGCGAAACATATGGCGCAGGTATGCAGCCGTTGCGGCGGTCTTGTTGCTGGTTGCCGGTTACTGGTTGCTTGTGCTTGAAAAACGGGATTCCGGTAGCGCCAGGGATGGAGGTCAGAAGTCTGAAATTGTTACAAACGATGTAAAAGCGCCTGAAACAAACAGAGCTACGATCACACTCGCTGATGGTAAAACGGTTTATCTCGATTCAGTTGGCAACGGGCTGATGGCAGTTCAGGGAAATGTAAAGTTGCTGAAGCTGGCGGATGGAAAAATATTATATAGTCGGGAATCAGGAGTCGGGAGTCGGGAATTAAAGTATAATACTCTTACTAATCCAAAAGGAAGTAAAGTGATAGACATGACACTCCCTGATGGCTCAAAAGTTTGGTTGAATGCCGGATCGTCGGTGACATATCCTGTTGCTTTTGTTGGAAAGGAACGTAAAGTGTCAATCACAGGTGAGGCATATTTTGAAGCCTCCCCAGCCCCTCCGAAGGAGGGGGAAACGACCCTTCATTGTAAGCAAAGACGATATGAGTGTGACAGTACTTGGAACAAAATTCAACGTAAATGCTTACGATGATGAACCTGAAATTAAGGTAACACTGCTTGAAGGAAGTGTAAGAGTGACCCTTCGACAAGCTCAGGGTGACAAAGAAGCCGGTGGTATTAAATCAGAAGTATTGCTTAAGCCTGGTGAACAAGCAGGGGTGAAAGTCTCCACTAACGTGGGAGGTCGGGAGGGGGCTTCACCACTCACTATTCACCATTCACCAGATATTGAGCAGGTAATGGCCTGGAAGAACGGTTACTTTCATTTTAACCGTGATGATCTGGAAACTGTGATGCGCCAGATTGCAAGGTGGTATGATGTGGAGATAGTTTATGAAGGCAAAATTCCTCAACGCTTTTTGGCGGCGAAATCCATCGCAACACCACAGCTTCGCAAGTATTAACCATATTGGAAAGATACAATATACGATTCAGGATAGAAGGGAAAAAGATTATTGTGATGCCGTGATTGGAATTAATAAAATTAGTTCTGAAGAACTACAATGAAAAAGGATTTACTCTAAGTTCTTGCAAATACACTTTTTAATAAGCTAAGCAGTTATTGGTTGAAGTATAGCCATGTTTTTAGAGTCAATTTCATCCTTAAAAACTGGATGAAGTGAGTTGAATTTTTCCGGTAATAGTTTTAACTCTTTTCTCATGTGACTATGCTAAGCTTAAGCTATTGGAAAACACCAGGCTTTACCGGAGAAGGAATGATGGTATTAGTACCCTTTTGTAAACCCGTTCCATTCCATGCCAATGTGACACAACAGGTGGTATGGCATGGAAAATATTACAAGCAGCAAAGCCTTATCATTTAAGAAATACAGAGAATTTCTTGATAAGGGGTTATAGCCTTCCTTGAAAATTCTGTTGCTGCCTTATGAGAAAAAACAGATTGGAATGATTAGTTAACTTGGTTGAGGCTTCGCCGCTATTTCTTCCATGAGGCGGGGAGATTAAGAGTGGCCGGAGCCAAAAAAGCCGGAAGTGTTGGTGCACTGCCGGCTTGCAATGGGTTAACTGTTTTGATACACACAACATTCATTAACCCCCGTCCGGATGGATTCATCCGCGCGGACAACAGCAAAGTTATGCAAGTTTTTGCATCACCCAAAACTCTGCTATGGGGCGGAGTTGAACCAAAACTAATCCCGCTTGCAGCGGAAAACTAAAAATCCGCCTCAGGCGGGACGGATTATGAAGATAACCGCCATTATATTACTGGCCGGCTGCCTGCAGGTAAGTGCCGCAGGAAATTCTCAGACTGTGACACTCTCCGAAAAAATGCGCCCTTGCAAAAATATTCAATGCTATTAAGCAACAAACCAATTATGTTTTCTTTTATGAGTCTACGGCCCTGCAAAAAGCAAGGAATGTAACCATCGAGCTAAAAATGTACTCTTATTGGATGCCCTGGATATTTGTTTTAAAGATCAACCCCTTACTTACAGCATAGTGGGGAAAAATATATTAATAATAGATGTTAAGGGCAGCAATAGCGTTGATGTCCTGAAAAATGAGAGGCCCTTTGCGTTACCGCCCATTGAGGTAAGAGGTGTAATTGCAGATGAATATGGTAACCCACTTGTTGGCGCAAACATAAGAATAAAAGGAACAAATATTGGAACTGTTACAAAAGGGGATGGATCGTTTGTTTTAAAAGGTGTTGATGAAAATGCAGAGCTTGAAATTTCTTATGTAGGTTTTGAAACGCAAACTGTTTCTATAAAAATAATACCAACATTATTCTTTCATTAAAAAGAAGTGAAGGAAAATTAGATGAAGTACAAATAATAGCCTACGGGCAAACAACACGGCGCTTAAGTACTGGTAATATAGCTACGGTGAAGGCCGCAGATATTGAGAAGCAACCCGTTCAAAATCCCTTGCTGGCGTTGCAGGGCCGGGTACCGGGCATTGAGATTACACAACTAACGGGTATGCCGGGTGGAGGAGTAAGCGTGCGCATCCAAGGCCGCAACAGTATTGCTAGCGGCCTTGAACCGTTTATCGTTATTGATGGAGTGCCTTTTCCTTCGGTGCTGGAATACTCCGCCCGGGAACTGATGTTACAGGAAGGTAGCCCGCTAAATTATATAAACCCTGCCGACATTGAATCAATCACTGTTTTAAAAGATGCAGATGCCACTGCCATCTATGGTTCCCGTGCCGCCAATGGCGCTATATTGATCACTACCAAAAGGGGAAAGCAGGACGCACCACGCTACATTTCAACCTGCAGCAGGGCTGGGGAAAAGTGACCCGCAAGGTGAATATGATGAATACCCGGCAATATCTTGATATGCGTTATGAAGCATTTAAAAACGACGGTATTGCCAGTATCCCTTCCAATCAATTTGATCTTACATTGTGGGATACCACCCGCTATACAGACTGGCAAAAACATTGATCGGCGGTACAGCGCAATATACCAATATCAATGCCAGTGTATCCGGCGGTACAGCCGCTGTGCAATACCTGGCAGGAGCTACCTACAACCGGCAAACCACCGTATTTCCCGGAGATTTTGACGATAAAAAGGCACAGTTCACTTTAATATTAACGGCAGTTCTGCTAATCAAAAGTTCAAAATGCAATTGTCCGGCAATTATATGTATGACCGGAATCATCTCCAGGGAACAGATTTAACGCAGCGAGCTTTGGTTTTAGCGCCTGTAGCACCTCCCTGTATAATGCAGATGGCACCCTGAACTGGGCGCCCAATGCGGCCGGCACTTCTACCTGGGAAAATCCACTAATCTATACCCGGTCAAGTGAATTCAACAATACAACCAAAAGCCTGGTAAGCAATATCAACCTTAGCTACGTTATAGTGCCCGGCCTGGAAATCCGCAGCAGTTTCGGGTACAGTAATATTCAAAGCAATTTATTTCTACCTGTACGGTTGGAATCCTATAGACCGGAAGAAAGGGCCACTTCTCAGCGTTTTGCATCACATGTACAGCGCGATATGAGTTCCTGGGTTATTGAGCCCCAGTTGCAGTATGCGGGCAGGGCCGGCAAAGGCAAAATAGAAGGGCTGTTGGGCGCCAGCCTCCAGCAAAACAGCGCGGAAGTGTTTACATTGTTCGGTATAGGATATTCCAGTGATCTGCTGATGAAAACATTGAGAGCAGCCCAATCAATTAGTGTTGATGTATCCAGCTTTAGCAAGTCGAAATTTAATGCCTTGTTTGGCCGGCTGAACTATGTATGGAATGATAAATATATCATTAACCTAACCGCCCGCCGTGATGGCAGCAGCAAATTCGGGGATGCCAATAAGCTGCACAACTTTGGGGGCGTAGGACTGGCGTGGCTGTTCAGCAGAGAAAAATGGATACGGCAGGGCGTTCCTTTCCTGAGCTTTGGCAAGCTGCGAGGTAGTTATGGCACTACCGGTAATGACCAGGTTGGCGATTTCCAGCACCTGAGTTTGTATGGAATTGTAAGGCCCGGCATTCTCTACCAGGATGCTATTGGTCTTTCCCCATCCGTATTCCCAATCCGCACCTGCAGTGGGAAGAAACCCGCAAATGGCAGGGAGGAGTAGACCTTGATTGATACAGGACCGGGTAATACTGGGGGCCACTTATGCCCGCAACCGTTCTTCCAACCAGTTGATAAGTTATGTGATCCCCTCTACCACAGGTTTTACCGGTATTACGCAAAACCTGCCGGCTACTATTCAAAATACCAGTTGGGAATTTACGCTCAATACCACTAACATTAAAAAGAAAGATTTTTTATGGACCAGTGGCCTCAACCTTACCATTCCCTGGAATAAACTCATCAGTTTCCCCAATATTGAAAAACAATCTATGCTACCGGTGATTTTGGCGTCATTGTTGGTCAACCGCTTGCTGTCATCAAGGCCTATAAAAATGCAGGTGTCGATCCGGCAACCGGCGATTACCTGGTATATGACAAGAATGGCAACCCAACTTCCAGTCCGGATTTCTTCGAAGACAGAGCCGTTTTGATTGGCAACCTCACAAAATATTATGGAGGCATGCAGCAAAGCATCAGCTATAATGGCTTTCAGTTGGATGTTCATTTTCAATTTGTACGGCAAAAGGGATCAAGAGATTTATATTATTTTAATGGGTTCACTACAACCGTTCCACCTGGAAGTTTTGCTGCAAGTACAAGCAATCAGCCGGTTACATTAATAAACAACCGTTGGCAAAAACCGGGAGATAATGCTGAATTTGCCCGTTATACTTCCCGCCGCCGTGGTATAGCTATCCTTCCTTTACTGAGTGATGTTTGGTACAGTTATGATGCTTCTTTTATACGCTTAAAGAACCTGTCATTATCCTGGCAATTACCCGCCCAGTGGCTGCAGCACGCACACATACAAACTGCACGGCTTTATTTCCAGGGACAAAACCTGTTGACCATCACCAATTATACGGGATTAGACCCGGAGAATAGGAGCACCAGGTCCCTGCCACCCTTACAGCTATGGACGGTAGGAGTGAACATGGAATTGTGAGCAGGGTACCTGAATGACGTGATTATAATGATCAATCTAAAAATTAATTCAATATGACTGCCATCGTTAAGATAAAAGGGAAAACGCTTACTATAAGATTGTCCCATTTTATAGGTGTACTCCTGCTATTAAACACAACAGCCTGCAAAAACTTGTTGAGACCCCCATACCTACTGACCAGGTGGCGGAAAATGCTGTGTATAACAACGATGCTACTGCTATATCTGTGCTTACTGCAATGTATAGCGACATGAATACTACTCCTTTTCAGGGAAGTTTGACATTTGGTAGTGTTGCTTTATTTGCCGGGTTGGCGGCAGACGAATATACACTTGCCGCGGGTATTACACAGCCAACTTACTTGGCCTTTTATCAAAATGCTTTATTACAAACAGATTTATTCAGCAACCGGAGCAGAGCACTGGCCCTTGTTGTACAATTTTGTTTTTAAATGCAATGCTGCCATCGAAGGGCTAACCCGTTCAACTACTTTAACTCCTGCCGTAAAACAGCAGTTACTGGGAGAAGCAAAATTCATGCAGGCCTTTATGTATTTCTACCTCGTGAATGAATTTGGGGATGTGCCGCTGGCACTGACCACAGACCCTCAGGCCAATACCCTGCTGGCCCGCTCACCCCAGGCAAAGGTATATGAACAGATCATTACCGACCTGCTGGAAGCGGAGCAGCAATTAAGCAACGATTACCTGGATGTAACGCTGGTAAAAACACTTCAGAGAGAGTGCGCCCTACCAGGTGGGCAGCTAAAGCATTACTTGCCCGGGCGTATTTGTACACAGGAGATTTTAGTAAGGCAGAGGCTAAATCAACCGAGGTGATAAACAATAATGCTCTTTATGACTTACTCCCTTCCTTAAACAATGTATTCCTGAAAAACAGCCGCGAGGCCATCTGGCAGATACAACCTGCCGATATTGATTTTAATACACGCGAAGGCCAAACCCTGGTTATTCCACCAACAGGCCCCAGCATTGTAGGTACTGACAATCCTGTTTACCTAAGCGATCACTTGTTGAATAGCTTTGAAGCAAATGACCAGCGGGCTGTTTATGGAAATTGGTTAGATACGACCATTTACCCAATTACAACTACACCTTTGGTTTTGGATACAGTGATCTATCCATATAAATACAAAATCAATGCCTCGCCTGGCGTAAATACCATTGATGGGTTGCAGGAATATTTTATGGTGCTTCGACTGGCTGAGCTATACTTAATAAGGGCTGAAGCCAGGGCGCTACAGAACAAAATTGTAGAGGCGCAATCCGATCTGAATGCTATTCGTACGAGAGCAGGATTGGCCACAACAACAGCCAATGATCAAGCTTCCTTATTAACAGCTATACTTCATGAACGCCAAGTGGAACTATTTTCTGAATGGGGGCATCGCTGGTTTGATTTGAAGCGGACAGGTAAGATTGATGCGGTGATGAGCGTGGTAACACCACAAAAAGCGAATGGCGCACCCTGGCAATCGTACCAGCAATGGTTCCCGCTGCCAGTAACGGATTTGCTGATCTCGCCCAACATGACGCAAAATGCAGGATACTGAAAGTGAAAAACAAACAGAAATTTATGAAACGGATTTTGCTCTTACTGTTTATGATTCCTTTGTTAGCAAAAACGCAAGAAAAGCAAATAGATAACACAAAACTGGCAACAATCTCCGCCATTCAATGGACAGAAGGTTTAACCTGGCAGCAGGTAAAGGAAAAAGCAAAGAGAGAAAATAAGTACATTTTCATAGATGTCTACGCTACCTGGTGCGCGCCATGCAAAAAGATGGATAAAGAGGTGTACGCTAATGATACAGTGGGCAATTATTATAATGACCGGTTTGTTTGTGTAAAGGTCCAGATGGACAAAACGAAGCAGGACAATGCATTTGTTCAAAGCTGGTATAACGATGCAGCCACCATTAAGAGTGCATACAAAGTGTTGGAATTACCCACTTTTATCTTTTTATCTCCTCAAAGAATTGTTGTGGAGAAGTCAACAGGCTTTATGGCAGTGAATGATTTTTTAACGCTTGGAAAGAATGCCCTGGCGACCGGAAAAACCTACAATGATCCCTATGCGGAATACGACCACCTGGTAGCGGAATATCGAAAAGGGGTTCTCCATTACAATCGAATGCCCTATATGATTAAAACAGCGTTTCAATTAGAGGATTCAGTTTTAGCCATGAACCTAGTGAAAAGGCATACAGATTATATAATGGGGTTAAACCCGGAAGAGCGTTATTCGAAGGAGCATATTGAGTTGTGGTCCTCTTTTTTACTAAGTAGCAAAACAAGAATATTCCAATTCTTCTACAAAGATGGAGACAGGATTGATAAGGTGATGAATAAAAAGGATATGCAGCCGCAGTTGTAGATCGTACCATTATGGATGAGCTGGTGCTTCCTTTTTGATAGTGCAAAATAGGGATTCATCCATAGCTATGGATGCTGGAATGATACTGACCGGACCGGGGCTAAAAGCCAATTACCAGGAGGCTGATTGGGAAAAACTGTATAGAGAGATCCGGAAGGGATTTAATACTACTTATGCCAAACGAAATTTGCTGCAGGCGCGGAAACATTGGTACGAAAGGAACAGGAATTATCACGCATTCGGAAAATACAGTTTACAATATTTAAAGGAATATCCGCCCGATCTTACAGACCATAATCAAAGAGCGCAGTTGAACAGCGTTGCATGGAATATTTTTTTGCATACTACCGATAAACAACTGATTGATGAAGCTATCCAATGGATGAGGAAAATATTTGATCAGAATCCCCATCCTGTCGAAAAGGGTTTCGCATCAATAATGGATACCTATGCCAATTTACTGTACAAAGCAGGAAGAACAGTAGAAGCCATCCAATGGGAAGAAAAAGCGGCAGCTCTATGGCCGGAGAGAGAACTTTTTAAAGAAGTCGTCAGGCAAATGAAAAGAGGAGAACCAACCCATGGCGCCGTATGGGGCTACCATTAAGGGTCCTTTATTTTTCGCCTGAACCCCCTTTCGCATAATATAAATAATAACCCTTATATAGTACTGTTCTTTTATTCTTACCTTACTCATAAAGTACCAAGTATGAAGCAAGTGCTTGTTTTATTTTTTTAGTGAGTAATACCCTTGGTGTGCCGGCACAGCTTACTGTTGGCCGGGAGCCAGCTATTTCCCAAACCGGATACGCACAATGGGACCTCAACCAATATGTCTGGAGTCATACGCTTGCCAAAGGGAATAAACCGCCTTTGGATTTTGAAGCTATTGATAACTGGCCGGTGCTGGAGCCGGGTAATCTGTCCAGCAGTCCCAACGGCCGGTATTTTGCTTATACCATTGAACGAGGATTCGGGCCTTCTTACAAGCGGCCGGATAGCCTGGTAGTACAGAGTACCAATAATTCCTGGAGGAAGACTTTCCCTGGCGGAAGCCCGGGCTTTTTTCAGGCGACAGCAAACAATATATATTCCAGGACAAGGAAACACTCTGCTATTTGCCCACAGGAGGCGAACAGCCACGCTGCGTGAAGGGAGTGGTTTCTTATCAATTGCCACATAATGACCGGAATGAATGGCTTGCCTATACATTAAAGGATAATAACACGCTCGTATTGCAAAACCTGCTGACAGGAAAAGTAAAACACTTTAATGAAGTAGCTGATTATAGTTTTGACGAGAGCAATAATTGGCTGATTGGCCAGCTCAATAACGAATCAAAGGATTTATTCATTTATCACCTTGCAACAGACAGGGAAAGGGTATTTTCGTATGTTACCGGTTACCTGTTCCACAGGGATGGGCAATTGCTGTTATTGAAGGTAGAAGAAAAGCAGAACACCAAAAGCACCACAAGTTTACAATATGTAAGCCTGCCACAGGGAGCAGCCCAAACGATTTGGGAAACCAGCGATAGCAGCATTCAGGTAAGCAATTATACCATAGACGGAAGCGGCAGGCAACTGGTATTTACGTTGCAAAATGCCAATGCAAATGCCATCTGGTATTATGCAGCCGGCATGGACAAAGCAGTACTAAAAGTAAACCAACAAACAGCGGGTATTGATGCGGGCTTATTCATACAGGGCACAGCATCATTTACGGATAATGACCGTTATATTCAATTTGCTTTACTACCGCAGCCGGATTCCCGGAAGCCCGGCCCCGATGCAGTACAACTGGATATATGGAGCTACCAGGATACCATTCTTCAAAGTACTCAATCCCAACTGTTGAAGGAGCCTGTAACTTACAAGGCAATCATCAATGTGAAAGAGCGTCGGGCAATGTGCCTGGAGAAGGAGGGTGAAAAGCTATATCTACTAAAAGGTGATTTTGCTGTTATTAAAAAGCCGGGAAAGAAAATTTACGGGGACCGTTTTTGGGAAAAGGATTATGACAGGGACAGCAACTGGGTGCTATCACTAAAAGACGGTACCCGCCGTTTATTGCCAACAAAAGCAAACTATGATTATAATATCTGGTTTCCCCGGAAGGTAATTACCTGGTTTATTTTGATGCCGGCCAGGATTGTCATTATTTTAGTTATGACCTGCGTAGCCGCAAAACAACGGACATATCTGTGGGCGCGCCTGCCGGACTGCTGGGTAGTACATCATCTTACCTGCTAACTGATGAAAAGCCTCGTTGGGAAGTCGGGATCGCAGCCTGGATAGAGGGCGAGGCCGGGTTGCTGGTGTATGATAATTTTGATATCTGGCAATTAGACATCACCGGTAAAAAGCCCGCCATCAACCTGACCAATGGTTATGGACGCTTGCATGAGGTAATGTTAAGCCTGCTGAATGGTGATCGTTATGATCCCGTGATTCCAAAAGTTCCCAAAAAGGAAGCGCTGCTATTAAAAGCGTTTAATCTCCGAAATAAATACAATGGCTTTTTCAGGAAGCCGTTGGGTGCGGCTAATGACCCGGAATTACTGTTTATGGGCCCCTGCCTTATGCGAAGCCTGCGGCCAACACATGTGGGACTATATAACTATGGTATGCAGCCATTAAAAGCAAGGGATGCAGCTACCTGGATTGTGCAGCGCCAAACGGCTACCGAGGCGCCTAACTATTTTGTGACCACAGATTTTAAAAATATAAACCCTTAACCAACCTGCAACCGCAGAAAGCGTACAATTGGCTCACAACAGAATTACATTCCTTTAAACAATTGGATGGAACTATCAGTCAGGGTGTTTTATACAAGCCGGAAAATTTTGACCCGTCTAAAAAAATACCCGGTCATTATATCTTTCTATGGAGAGCTGTCCAGTTATTTATACCGTTACCCGGAGCCATTATATCCTCACCACCCTGGCGTCTTCGACCGGCCGGCCTGGTGGGCAAGCCATGGCTACCTGGTATTTACCCCGGATATCTATTTTCGTGAAGGCCAATGGGGTCCCAGTACGGTGAACACGGTTGAGGGGGCAGCCCGGTATATGCGTACCCTGCCTTATGTGGATAGCACGCACTTAGGCGCCTGCGGCCATAGTAACTCAGGACGGTTTGGCACTTATTTATTTACCCATTCCAAATCCTTTGCAGCCATGTCAATTGGCGAAGGCGCGGGCTATTCCAATGTTATAAGTCATTCTTTATCGGTTGATCGTGAAAATGGAAGCTGGTTAGAATGGGCAGAAAAAGGGGCTTATGCCGGGGATGGGGGATGATTTGGGAGAACAAGGCAATGTGGCTTGATCATACTGCTGTTTTACATCTCGATAAAGTAGCATCTCCTGTACTGATTTTTGCGGAGGAAGAGGAAAAGGAAGTGAAGCAATCAATGAAGCAAACAGCAACAGGAGAGTAGAGCTAACTATTCAGCTATTTACGGCATTACGCAGGCTTGAAAAGAAAGCATGGTGGTTGCATTATAATGAGGAACTTCATGTGATAACCCGATTGAAAGATTTAAGAGATTTTACCATTCGCTATACACAATTTTTTGATCATTACCTGAAGGCGGCTCCTCCACCGAAGTGGATGACGAGGGGCTTGCCCTTCAAATTGAAAGGTATTGAAAGCAGGTATGAACTGGACGTGGATGGTTCATGCGGGAAGGATTGCCCGGTATGCCCGGTAAATGAAAAGAGTTCATTCCCTCAATAAACTAAGTGATCCATCATACTGTATTGTTTGGTGGATCACTTTTTCTAAATTATTGTACTACAGCCGCTCCTATTAATCAAAGAGGCTATTCGTAATGATTAAAAGGTATTAATTGGCTGTGAGCCTCACTGGATTTGCATTCGAGCAAGGAGTATTAGGATTACATCCATTAGGAGGAATTGCTGTACAAAAAGGCCCAACTCCTCCTTGATCAGTTATCGCTTGATCAATTCGTAAATTTGGGCATTTCAACCCAGATGGACAGTTACCAGCAATGCCTGGAGTCGTAGTACAAAAATCTGTAACAAATTTTGCTTTAAATGCCAAAGCTCCGCCTACTATTGCAAATAGAGCAAGAGACATGAGCATGATCTTTAATTTTTTCATACCTGAATTGCTTTTTAGTTCAAAAGCTAAATTTTGGTTTTAAAAATGCCTACGCTTACATAAATAACTTCAGCAAAAAGGTGATAGGCATTACCCCTCCTGTGAAGCATCCGGATAAGTTTATCTTTGTGAAATGAGTTATTCTTCAGTTGCTTTTTTATCTGACTGCTGTAAATTTTTCCCTCAAAGGTTTTGCTTAATTTCTTATTCTTCCCATATATCGCTATATAAGGAACCCCGCTAATTTCAAAATAGTCGCTTACTGCAAAGGCGGTATCTATACCGGCGATAATGTTGGGATATTTTTCCAGGTGGTATTCATTGTAAAAATCTTTCATGGCAGGTAACGGGTGACCGGTTACGAAGTAAAACTGTATGTCTTTTAGTTTTTCTATATGCTCTATTATTTGTTTTGTCTGCGCTTTACAGTACGAACAGTAAGGACTTAAATAAAAATAGCAACGGATTTGCCGGCAGGTATATCCCGGCTATGTATCAGGGTGCTGCTGTCCAAAAGCAGCAGGCTGAAATCTGGTAATGGCTTCCCTTCATTGCCTGTTTTTTCGGTTCTTTACCAAAACAACCGGCTAGCGCAGCGATGGTGAGCGATAAAATGAGTTGCTTCATATTGATAAGTTTTTGTGAGTGGTCAATGGTCAATAAAGCGTGGGACGTGAAACGTCAAATGCGAGCCATTACTTCATTCGATAAATTCCCTTCCTGCTGCTTTTTAATTGCTTCCTCCCGCTTCATACTCAACATCAACTGTGCCATCCAGTCGACCAGCAACAGGGCAAAGACGGTGGTGAGAACAATCGGGAACGACTGGAACCGCAGGGCCGCAGACGAAGCCAGGATGGTAAACCCGGCATTCAACAGCCAAACCGTACCCCCATAATTAGTGTTTTATTAAATATCCGGTTGTATTGCCAGCCCTTGAGCAGTATATAGTATAGTAATCCAACAAGCATCACTACATTGATGATACCTGTAAGGATGGGGTAATAATCCAATACCCATGTTTTCCTATCATCCGCCCTGGTTGTTACATTCCTGCTTTCATATCCAAACCATTTTACAGTCTGACTATCCACAGTTTCATACCCGGAATTATAATATTGCAGGTATTCCACCGGCGGCGCAAAATATTTACGGCTGTTAGGCCATACAAAATGTGCAGCAAAATGCAGGGGGTACTGCCGGATAATGTACAAACCGTAGTCCTTATAAAACGGCCCCATGCTGGCCCATTTCTTCAATTCTGAAGCCATACTATCATTTGCTTTAAACAGGCTGTCGCGGTATTGCATCAGCGGCATGCCCCGGCTCCACATATAAAAGGTGCTGGCCATCGCTTTCTCATAGGGATATATACTCAAGTCGCGTGTCCTGTCATAGAATTTCCGGATCATACTGTCCAGGGCCTGGTACCTGGAAGGTACAGGTTTGCGGTCGGCACTGTCAACATCCCGATATGTATACATGGCATTGTTGGCAAACTGCCAGCCGCTGAAAGGAGAATACTGCCAGTAACCTGTAAGGCTTTTGTATTTGTACATGGTAAAGCATACAAAAGAACCACAAAGTATTACCACCATACCTAATCCAGCCAGTTTTTGCCTCAGCGGCATTTTAGACAACCAAAATGCCAGCAACGCAATGAAAGGATAAATAAGGGCATTATAACGCACGGTAAAAGCAATGAACAGTACCACAGCATGCCACACTACTACCTTTGGCGAAGGCCGGTGAATGATCCACAGCAGTAGGCTGAACCATGTAAGGCTCAGGGCCAGGAAAACCCCATCGCTGTTTACCAGGTTACCAAGGTGCAGGAACAGGGGATTTACAACCATAAAACCCAGCAGTATATATTGTATAACCCTGCCTGGCTTATAAAAATAAAATATAGTGAATAACAAGTATAAGGCGCTGCATTGAATAAACAGGTATTGAAAGGCTGTCAATACATAATCCGTTCTGTTAAAAACACTGAACATGCGCAGGAATTTGGAATACCCAATCAGATATGTATTAATATCCAGGTTTTTTTTCTGCTGCCTCCAGGTAAGAAAAAGAATCGCCATGTATATAACTGGCATAGGGATACAAATATTTGAATACAGCAAACTGGATAATGATAGCGGCTAATGTCAGCCACAGCATAATCCTGTTTCTCCGGTTCTCAAATAAAAAGCCCTTAAATGAAACCTGGTTGGCCGGTATGGTAGTTAGGTCATTCATAAACTTGTCAATGGTGAATGGTCAATTTTGTCAATCATTAGTCAGCAATTATCAATGCACTTGTGCCTATGCCACTGTTTGTTTAAACGTTCAATATTTGTTGCTTCCTTATGCGTCTTTCCAATGCAATGCCCGTAATGCCGAGTACGATAAATATACTGTTGAATACGAGGTGCCCCTGCCACGATAATAACGCTATCACCCCTCCGCAACTGCAGGGCAGGTCCCTGCTGAAGGTCATGATGGCGGTGATGTATATGGTAAAGAGCAACATTAATGTGAATGATGCATATAATCCCTTCAGCCGCCAGCGAGGGATAAACAATAAAAGAGATACTATAAATTCAGTTAAAGGCAATAGCCAGGCAGCGATGGCGGCTATTGGTTTCAGTATAGGTGATTCAGCAATTTGTTCTTTAAATACCGAATACTCCATCAGTTTGCTGATACCGGTATATAAAAAAGTATTACAAAAAGCAAGGCTATTAGTTCAACAATGCTGCTTTTCTTCAGCCATTTGAAAGAAATTAGTTTATAAAATACGTTTTGATTTTTCAAATCTGCGGTATGTAATGATGTTTTTCCATAGTATCTAATGGTAGTATAGTGTAAGGTATTCCCCTTCCGGTATCTTACTTAAGCCTTATCCTTTATTCCTGAAAATAGCTATACCATATAATACCGGTCCCGATACAATTTACCGGCAATATGGTATTGGACAACATTAAATAATCAAGGAGGGTACTTGCATTTTCAACTGTGCGGAGTGTAACAGGTAAGGATTTAAACCTGCCAACCGGAGGACTGGTGTTTTAATGTGGTTGCCACCATCTCTATTTGAGCGATCGAAATTTTAAGCAAACATTGTCCCTCTCACTGTCCAACAGTCAGCAGATTAGGAGTAAGTATTTCCCGTTATTTTTTTTTTTATTTGCCCTGGTGAGCAATGCTGATTGAGTTCAAAAAAGCTGAATGCGTTTTTCATATAGCGCTACAAATCTTCCGGCGAACAACTACCGGAGCCTCTCTTAGTTTCTGTATGTAAGTTAGAACGAAAATAACGTCAATGCAAATCTGTTTTATATGAGTTTAGTACTTTTTTATATGAATTTAGTCCGTGCCGGAATCATTTAATACTTATTCCATGGCACTGTTTCCATTCCTTTTTGCCAGTTAGTGGGTGACATTTTTTTATTTTTCTTAAAGGCGTAACTGAAATTATTTTGATTGCCATATCCACACTTAGTAGCTATTTCTTTTTGGTCATTTCGCCATTGGCAAGCATTACACTTGCAGCCTCCATTCGGTTTAGCAGTTGGTATTCGCTGACCCTTTTCCCAAATTTTTGCTTAAAACATTTTTGCAAGTCTTTCCTATTTACCTGGTGCATTCTGGCAAGCTCTTCAGTGCTTATCCATTCCAGCGGATGCAGGTCTATATAATCTTTTACTTTAGCCATGGCGTTTAATACCTTTTACAGAAATGATTTTTAGTACGCATGGTCAGATAAGGGTTTAGTTTTTAAAATCAGGATGCCGGGCCTTCGAAGGGTTAGAATAAACGCCTGGCCGGAATGCCTTGCAGCTTGTACGTAAAACAGTAGTTGCTTTATTATTTGTAGTTAGGTACGGACAATAAAACAATAATCCGGCTGTATAAGCGGGTATAAAGATTTGTAATGAGGGTCAATGAATGTGGGTTCGGAGCTCGCTCCTGCCTGAATTATAGCGTAGTAATTTGAGCAATGAAGTACTACGAATTTACCTTTTGACAGGGAGTTTATTAAATATTTTAAATATCTCTATGTAAATGAGTGTAGGTAAATAACATATACGCCATTGTTATAGTCCTCCTGTGAGAAGGTTGGGCAAAACCTTTTTCTGAATTTCAGCTATTAGCGAGTCTTTACCAAACAGGCCATTAAAAAGCATTGAGATATTGGCAGCAATAATATTATAGCAGATAAAATAGAAAAAAATTTTAATTAGCGCCAGTAAACATGAAAGATTATGCGTAGATGATCGGTAGCCGGTAAATACCCGCAACAATGCCATACAAGTATGTTGTTTATCCGCGACCAAATTTTTTCTATAAATGTATTCTTCACATTGCTTCGTCATCGAGGGTTAATTCAGGCCTTTAAAATTTGAGGTTTTTAAGGCTGTTATACTATAATCCACTGATAATATTAGGGGAGATAAAAATATTATTAATTTTCGCTACGTTATTCAAAAAATTAGGGTTTAATGGTTAATGGCTTTGGTTTAGCGCTGGCATCCCTCCGGGAGGCTTCTTTTCATTTTACAATATCACATAATGGTGGCACTGTACTTATCTGTCAATTGTAGCCATAATAAAGGCAAGGGCCTCCCCGATTGGTTACCCTTGCCTCCCTAATTAACAACCGGCTACGAACTACCTGTCAGCCGCCAAAACCGTGGCCGACTGACGGGTGATATATTCCTTTACATATTGTTTTATGGATAATCCGCTGAAATAACCCGCGATATCCCTTTCTATAGCTTCTGCTGCTTCCTGATTTCCTGCCCGCTGGTATGATGTTGCCAGGAGTTGCATGGCCTGTTCGAGGTTGATATTGTCCAAACCACGCCCTGCCTTGGATTTATCAATCACCGCTCTGAGCAATGCCTGACCCAGGTCAAAATTGGGCTTGCGAATCTGGATCTTCTTATCGGCTGTTATGGTTTTGAAAGTACGCAGGGCATTTACTCCTTTCAGGTATTGCACATATACCGCCAGGTCCGGGGAGGACTCGAACCTCCAACCTACATTTGATGGAGGATATTACCCTGTGCGGCAATAGCATACAGCGCGTTACTACGGCTGCACTGTGCTGCTTCTTTGAAACAGCCACCTGGTTTGCCGTTCAACAGGTCAATACCCTTCTTGCCGTTAAGCAAGCTATTTCGTCTGCACCTGGATTGGTATCAGACAACTTTATCGGCACAGCAGGAACTGGCAAATGCGTATGGCTTGGCCCTGAAGGCAAATCCCATTCCCATCATGTAGCCCATCGCATCTTTCAACGCGTGGTTACTTTTAAAGTTGGGATTGGTGTTGATATCGGCATGCACTTCCATATCCACACTGTAGTTGGTGAATAAACCGCACAGTTGGTAGGCTACTTCTATACTTTTGGCTACCTCCGTCAACATCCGTTCTTTTACGCTCATCGGTTGTTGCGAATTGTCGCCCAGTACATACATAAATCCCCTTTACCTTTGCGCAGGAATACGATCACCGTGGCAAAAGCGGTATTACCTGCTCTTACCTGGCTATCGGTACCGATACAAACTTTTAATTGATGCCCATGGGCTTTTTCCCTTGCCAAAACCGATCTTACTTCTTCTTCGATCGGCCGGTGAATGGCTGTACCATCCAACCGCTGCCATTGCTGTTCCATTGTTTGTGTTTTTAGGTTTCTCTGATTAGATCCATGATCTGACTTAATGATTTGTTTTTATATTGATATACATTCGGTTTTGCCGGCCAGTGATACTTATATGGAGTATGACCATGCATTATTTTATTCAGACGTCGTTGCAATTCGTTCCACTCCAAATAATCTTCAATGGCATCCATCCTGGCTTCAATCAATGTGTCACTTCTTTTTATGCGGGTGATCATATTAGGGCGTACACGCAATACAAAACGCCAGGGTTCATTAAAAACATAGCGTTTTTCCAGTCTGTGACGCCAATCGTAGCTATAGACCTCATGGAATTGGTGCTTTCCCCTTTCCGTAAGGTCCATCTTCATAAATTCCGATTCAGAAGGCTCTTTCAGATTTTGTCCCTTTACCTGGTACTTTCCCTTGCCATATCGCCTTTTGTGGATCTTAAAATCCCTTCGGTAGCTCCAGTCTGATGTATTGATCTTCTGCAGCAAGTTTTCATAGAACTCCGCATGTTTACTGCGGGCTATATCATCACGCAATACAAAAAAGCGGTTCCAGCCTCTTTGTATGGTCGGATCCAAAGGTTCCCATCCCAGGTCTTCTATTTGCTGATCCAGGGAATTGTGTTCCCGGTGCAGCCTTAATAACTGTTTGTCAAAATCTTCATACTGCATCCTTTTCTTTTGGCGGGCAGTACGGAGGCGATAGGAGAGGATGTCCTCCCCATATTGCTGAATAAGTTTCTTGTCCATAATGAGGTTATTTGTTCCGATCGGAAGCTGCAGTGCCACCGGGCCCCGCATATCCTGTTTGTCATTATGAACTGTTGATTCCTTTTCATTTTATTTATTTTAAGTGTTTTTCTGCCTTCATCTTCCAGGCCTGGCCCCGAAACCTTGATGCCTCGTTGCCTCACTGCCTTGTTGTCTTTTAAAAGTTGGTCCGGTGCGGCTCGAACGCACAACCCTCCGGTTAAAAGCCGGATACTCTGCCAATTAAGCTACGGACCAGGGTTGGTGATGACTGACGGATTCGAACTGTCAACCGGTATCGTATCAGGATACTGCTCTGCCATTGAGCTAAGTCATCGGAGGCGGGGCATAAAAAGCCCGGTCGATTATTCCGACCGGGCTGTGGTTGTTGTACGGCTGTGGTTACACAGCGTACCCTTGTACACAACATGGTCGAATGGCTATACTCTCCCTGTTAATAATGAGCCACATACCCTGGGGTATATACGCATAGCGTTTATTGCCGGGGCATAAAAGATATGCCTGCAATTCCGTACACGTAGTATGGCCTGTTGATAGTAGCTTCATCTGTTAAAATTTAGTGACAAAAAGCCCCGCAATCTCTTGCGGGGCCCGTGTTATCGTGAATTCGTTGTTTCAACTTATTCAGTAGGATAACTCCCCGCAACCGGTTTTGCCGTCTCTGCGGCTAAATCCGTTTGTTAGTTCAATATGTAATACGAGGTTTGTCATCTGCTGTTTTTAATTTGTTTTGCGATGCAAAGATGGAAATAATTTTCCGTTGTTTCCAAATTTTAGGGAAGTTTTTTTATATTTTCTTTAACAAGTCCTAAGGCTAAATGCCCTGAAAGGCTTACTGGTATTGGGTTTGGGGGAGGTTTCATAACCTGGTATAAGGCATAAATAATATACGGCTTTTGCGGCGAAATAAGAGTACCTTCGCCGCTGTTTGCCGCCAACAACACGAGCCTGTTTAAATGTGTTATACCTTAACAGACCGGGTTTTCTCTAACAACCTCAGTTAAATAGATTATCTTAAATAAAAATAGCATCATGAGAAGCGCAGGAAGGCCGCCAGTAGCACCCATTCAATTGAAGAACGGATATTATATTGAAGTGTGCGACAAAGGCTCTAAGAAAGGAATGAAAATATGGAATGCAACAGAGAAAGGCATGCAAGATGCTGCCCGTTTGTATGCAGGCCATAAAACAGTGATCATCCACGGAGAATATAAAGATGGTGGCTTTACCGGAACTTCGGTTATACATCAGTAAGTCATAGTCTCCACCCCTTACAATGATTTTCTAACAATCATTCGGAAGGGGTTCTTTACCTGTTTTACTTCTTTGTTCAGTAACATTTGAGCGGCTGTGATTCCCATGCCCTCAAAGTCAGTGGTCACCACCGTGATCTCCAATAACTCCTTCAATACCGTTTCATTGAAGGAGATTATACCCACCTCTTTGCCCAATTGTAAATTGGCTTCCCTTGATTTCTTGATCAACTGCGCCAGGTCCGACTCGGCCGTTACAATGTATACCGTGCCGGCCTGAGGTAATTCTTTATCAAGACTGGAGAGCACAGAAAAGGCTTTCTGGTGCTTGAGGCAAAATTCATTACAGCCTTCTACAATATCCCGGGGTGGTTGCTTTGCATGGGAAACACGATGACCAACTGCTTGTATTTCTTCAGCAGTGTTTCCGATGATTCCAACACCTCGTGTATATCCTGCTTAAAATCCTGGTATACCGTCATCTGGTGTTTCCCCAGCTCCGGTACATGTTTGTCCATGATCATCAATTGCGAAGGTGGGATTGATTTTAGTACCCGGAGGTAACTTTTCTTGCTCGTCTTATGAAAGAAATGAGGCATGATCACATAATAGTGGTACTTGCCCATATTGGCTTCTACAATCTCTTCCAGGCGGCGGATATCATAATGGTGCACCTGGAGGTCTACCACCGCTTTGTCTTGCAAGGTTTCCAGGAAACTATAGTAGATGATCTTCTTATAAGAGCTAAGTTTATTGAAGATGAGTAATATTTTGAGCTTTTTATCCTTGCGTCCCACTACATAATAACCTTTGGCCGGCACCGCATATACATATCCTTCTTCGATCAGTTCCCGGTAGGCCTTTTCAACCGTATCGCGGCCATAGTGATAGGTTTTGCTGAAGTCATTGATGCTAGGCAGTTTACTGTGGGGCTTCAGGCCGCCATTGTCGATGGACATGGATATGGCATGTACGATCTGCTTGATCTTGCTGGGAATATGATTGGCGTTGATGCTGAAAGACTTCATGTCATATTTTTAATAAGGATCAGGGTTGGATACGGGCTCAACCTCGAAATGGGACCGGTTGAATGACCGGAATCATGAATAAATATAAATCACTGGATGAAAAAACTAACAAAAGCTTTAGAATTGGCTCAATGCAGTAGGAGAATGCCAACATACTTTAGGATTGAAATGCAAGTTCCGGGCATTGTGCAAAGCGCTGTGGACAGCAAACGGGTGCCTGCGGACAAATCAGTTGTAGTAAAGCGCGTAGCCCGCGGCTCATAGCTCATGGCTTGCGATTCTTTATTTTCAACCACTGTTGCCGGCCAAAGACCAGGAACAGGAGCCAGGCAAACAGCGTGGCCACCAGGTTGGTAGGGTCGGGGTGGTGGTTGACCGACATCATATCATTGAGCTGGCTATTGTAATATACCTGCAGGGGGCTCCGGGTTTCAGTACCGCATATTCTTCTTCTTCAATGGGGATGGTCTTTTCTTTTTGTCATATAATACCGTGGCTTCATAGGTAAAGAACCAATTGCTGCGTTTGGATACCGATCGGCGGCTGGTGCTTAGTACGGCTACAGTTTCCTCCCGGCTGCCGGTTTTTAACCGGCTATGGTAGCGGTAATATTGCCAGGTATTATACGTGAGGTAGCCAACGCCGGTGAGCAGCAGGGCGATGAAAATAAGACTGCCCGGCAGGCGGAGCCATGATAAGCCGGTGAGGGTTGCCAGCAGGCCCGTCAACAGCAAAGTGAATACCCCGCTAAGCACGATACAGGCCAACAGCCATTTACTGCCATCATTCCACCTATTGATAATGGTAAACCGGATAAGGCGCGATTGGTTGCTATAGTCTTTGAAAGCGCTGAACGAGCGGGGTTGCCGGAAAGCCCCTAACCCGGTATGATAGAACAACTCTACCCGGTCGCCCGTATTGAGCCAGGTAGTATCCTGGTGATAACGAAGCGTATACGGTTTGTTTTGAAAAGTAAAAGTAATGTAAGCCACATTGGTAAACTGGTCTTTCCACGATTGGTATGCCCGGCTTACCTGGTCGGCCCGGACAGTTACCCGCTGGCCTTCCGTACTGATGCGGTCGTAAGTTTGTTGGTCCACGTATTGCTGCCACGACCACCAGGCCACCAGGCCAATCAAAGCGGTGATCACCAGCATAACAATAAACCCTGCCACCACGCCCAACCGTTTAAAGAAAGAGGGAGCCATCTTGCGAAGTTGGGGGAATGAGGCAATGTTGAAATCACTCAAATGTGTGAGTGGGGGATCCTTATTTCAGCACATCAAAATCCACTACCCGGCGCAGGTATTTTTTATCCTGTATCACCCAGGTATATTCATTGCCTTTGAAGGCAGTATTCAGGATATAGATATAAAAGGAGCGGCCATCATTGGATAAGAAAACGCCATTACGCGTTTTGGAACTACCATCTGTATCCTGGTAAAAAAAAAGCAGGTTCATACAGGTCAAAAAAGGCTGTGGGTGGAATGGCTACTGTATCCTTGCCAACCATAACCGTAATGGATTCAATAGTAGTGCGGGGCATTTCACCATAATTGCCATAATAGGGTTTGCCATCAATTTTAACCACATGCTTTTCTTCCAGCATGATCTTGTGTTTGGAGGGGTCAAATACACCCGTTTTGATGGTTACCTGGATGTCTCCATTGGACCAGGTCATATAATTATTGCCATAAGATTTTACAGGTACCGACTTCAGGGGCAGTTTGGTAATGCTTTCATCAATACCCGCCATGAGGAAGGAGGCCAGATCGGCCCGGATATCTTTTGTGACACCTTCACAAAATTGTCTTTCTTATTGCGAAAATCCCGGAACTCATCGTCCTGGGCCAGGCAAAAAGTGCTGCAAAGAAGTAGTATGGGCAAAATGATACGCATAAACTGGAGTTGGAATGAATCACGAATGTAATACCCGTTCATCATACCAGCAAGATGCGTGTTATTGTGTGCGTTTACAAGGATTTTGTGTTAAAAAAGCGGAAGATACATCTGGGAGAGAAAGCTACGAGCTGCGAGCTTTGAGCTGCGAGCCACGAGCTAATACCCGAATGCTTCGAAGCAAACGGCTCAAAGCTCGCAGCTCAAAGCTCGTAGCTTGTATTGGCTCACAGCTCGCAGCTAGTAGCTCACAGCTGGTTGTTACGGTTCCGTCACCCCATTCAATATCCAGGGCAGGTTGAATTTATGGAACTCGATCGAGCGATGACTCGTGGCATTATTGCTCACATCTTCATTGATCTCGATCAGGGCGGCCACGGCAAAGTCGGCCGTTTTGGCCATGCTGGAATAACCACCCTTGCCCTGGTCGCAGGTTTCCTCATCTGTGAGCCAGTCGTGTGTTCTGCGACTGATGGGCCAGGTAGCTCCTTCATCATAACTGATGCGGATGCGCATTTTGCACCTTCTTTCTGTACTGGCCGGGTTGAGGAACATAATACGGCTGGGTTCGCCCGTATACCGCAATACCGATCCTTCGCAACGGGGGTCCAATAGCGTATTGTGCGGGGCAAAAGCGCTCCAGCCTGTTTCGATCCTGCCCGTAGAGATCCACCGTCTTTTGGCTGTTTCAAATTGAGCGCTGCCGGGCCGGTCATTGCGCTGTAGCCTGCCGTCGATCAGTTCAATGATCGTGGGTTCGCCCGATCCATTGGGCACCAGCTGGTACTGCCAGGTGGCGCCATGATCATCACTGTAAATATTACGCCGGTTGGCGGGGATAATAAGCCTGCCTGGGTGGTCAACGCTCGTTTGTAAGCCCACGCCGGGGCCCATGGCATCCCAGACAAAGCCGGGCGGCAGCAGGGAGCTCGTCTTGTCCACCGGCGTAGCCCAGCTCACGCCGTCATTCTCACTCCATGACACATACACTTTCCGGTCGCCCCAGGTGTCGATCGGGTCATAGCCGTCCGTGCCACCCTGGTTGACCGTGCCCGAGTTCCACGACATCCAGAGCCAAATCCACCCCGTATTGCGGTCTACTACCGCGGTAGGATTACCCCAGGTACCGGGGCCCACCCCTACCACTTCGCCCAGGGCGCTCCAACTGGTGCCATTGTCGGTAGAGCGTTTAAACACCAGGTTGATATTGCCATAATCTTTGTTGTCACTCATGCGGCCTTCCGCAAAAGCGATGAGTGTGCCCGCATTGGTGCGCACGATCGAAGGGATGCGGTAAGAGTGATACCCTTCCGAGCCGCCATTGAACAATACCGTGGTGTTGTGATAAGGCGCTACTGCTGCAGCGGCCACCGCATTGGTGGCAACATCCTCTGCGGAAGGCGTAGCCGGTTCGGCGGGATTTACATGCCGGGTACAGGAGAGTACACCAGCCATCAATAATAGTAGAAGCGAAGGGGATAACCTCCCCGATAGGAACGTTTTTTCATAGACCAGCTCGTTTTAGTGATTATATGTTGTTATGTAATACATATTAAATATAGCACTTCTCCCCGATATTCCCAAAAGAGCCATGCCCGGGGGATTGGGTGTTGAACAGCGGGTTGGGAATGCTATGCCCCGGGGGCAATCCGGCCGGGCAGGGGATGCATGGAGTATTCAGGTGGTATGGCCTGCCTATTCACTACGTATTGCACTGGCTCTCTAGTGTAGTAGGCAATGTTTAGTGAGTGCCAGTGCAATTCCGGGGCAATGTGCAGGCCTGTAATCCAGCACCCGCCTGCATTTCAGCTGCTATAAGTCTGGAGTTTTTAGTGCAATAGGGGCAGTTTGTTTAAAAAGATCCATTCAATGCCAATTGAAAATTGAACAAAGCTTTATGGGAGAGCCGTAAAACAGGGCTATTGCAGGAAGCGGGGGAGTATGACGGCCATGAAGTAGCCAGCCCTTCCGGGGCATATCCCGGAGAGGCCTGGGATTGCCCTTAGTCCAGCCAGCTACCAGGTAAGCCGGCAGTAAACTTTAAAGTAAACCGTAAGTAAAGTGAAATGGCCTTATAAGTGCTCCAGGTGAGGCAGCAAGTGTTGTCGCATGGCATTGGGAAATTCCTCCGGTTTGTCGCCATGGAGGATGCGTACCAGGTCGGCATGCGTAACCGAGCCAACGGAAGTATGTTCTAATTTGGATTCATATTCCACCACGTATTCAAAAACCGGCATGAGGATCGTCTGAAAACGCTTTAGCGTCTCATTACCGGCCATTTCGTAGAGGGTGGAGTGGAAGTCTACCTCGCAGCGGATGCGCTCAATAGAAGTGCTCGCACGGCGCTCACGATCGACGATAGCATCCAGCTGTTGCAGGTGTTCCCTGGTTTTGCGGCGGAAGAGCAGGTCGCCCAGGCCTATCTCCAGCACGATGCGCAGTTCAAACAACTCCTTGCGCACGTTCATATCCAGCATGTTAGGATGCAAAATGCGCTCCAGGCCCTTCATCACATCAGGCTGGGTGAGGATCATGCCGCGCTTTTGCGCGACTCGATCATGCCCAGCATCCGCAACCGGCTCAGCGCCTCCCGTACCACATTCCGGCTCACCCCAGGGCTTCGGCAATCTCCATTTCCTTCGGAATGGCATCACCCGGCCGGATGGAACGCTTGATGATATAATCCCGTAACTGGGTCTCCACCTGGTCGGCCATGGTGAGGGAGGCGATAGGCTTCAGTTTAAATAGTTCCTGCTCGGTCTTCATAACGGCAAATGTAGTGAATGGTGTTGATATGTAATACTTAATAAGGGGTTTTGTTCCGGAAAGCAGCGTCAGGCACCCCTGGATGGTATTCCTTGATTTCTCCTCTTTTTTTATATAAATACCTATTTATCAAATAGCTAACCATCGAATTAAATTTTACCCAAAAACTTGGCTGGATACAGGAGTTCCCTATATTTGTGATATGTAGTACATAATAATCTACTCACAAGCTAACGCAAGCCATTATGAAAAAATTGATCACCTGCCTCACACTGGGCTGCTGGTTACTCCTCTCTTTAGGTGCTGCTGCACAGGATACGGAACTGGTCATTACGGGTACTGTTACCAGATCAGGTACTTCCGAAAAGCTGCCCCACGTGACGGTTTCGTTAAAAGGCAGCTCCCGGGCTACGGCTACGGATGCCAACGGACAATATTCCTTAAAAGTAAATGATCCCCGGGGCATATTGGTATTTAGCTCTGTGGGCCTGGGAGAAAAAGAAACCCCCATTAATGGGCGCAGCCGGATTGATATGGCGCTCGAAACGGGTAATACCACCCTCACGGATATTGTAGTGGTAGGGTATGCCCAACAATCCCGTACCAAGATCACCGCGGCGGTATCAAAGCTCAATCCCGAAGAACTGAAAAACACGGCCAATCCCAATCCCTTGCAAGCCATGCAGGGGAAAATAGCCGGCGTATCCATTCCCATTGCTACCGGACAACCAGGCGGCGGAGCCAACAATATCATTATCCGGGGCGGTACCAAACTCAATGCTTATGGCAGCGGCCTGGGCAATGCCAATGGCAGCGCCCTGGGGGCGTCTGATGGCACCAGTCCATTGGTCATCATTGATGGGGTATTCAGATCGCTCAATGACATCAACCCCGATAATATTGAATCCCTCCAGGTGATGAAAGATGCTGCCAGTACCGCCGTATATGGTGCGCAAGGCGCCAATGGTGTTATTGTGGTGAAAACAAAGGGCGGCAAGTTCAATAGCAAAATGGGCCTTACACTTAATCACCGCACTACCTGGGAAACACCCGCGCGGGAATACAAATACCTCAACGCCGATCAATACCTGCCACTGGCACGTACCACGGTGAAGAATACCTTTGATGGCCTCGATAAGAACAACCTGCTCAATAACGGCGGCTTTTCAGCCGGTACACGGGTATATACGGCCAAAGGGCAGTATGGCAATAGCATCAACCTCACAGCGCTGTATGATAATATTGTGGCCATTGAAGGACAAGCTTATGTAGACAGGCTACTGGCCAATGGGTATAAGACGATGGACGATCCCATCAATCCCGGTACCAGGCTACTGTATGCCGATAACCACTACCAGGATATGATCTGGGTAACAGGGCTTACCAATAACACCAACGTATCTATTGACGGTGGCAGCGAAAAAGCCAGTTACAATATGAGCGCCGGTTATACCGACCAGGCCGGTAGTTTTGTAGGTACCCGCTACCGGCGTTATGATGTGCTGGGCAATTTCAGTTTCAAGGCAACGGAGAATTTCCGCATCGATGCCATGATCAACTACCAGAACGTACTGCCCAATTTTGTGGATGCTTACCAGAATGAACTGGTGCGGGGCACACGCATCACGCCCCTGATCCGCATTTATAAAGATGATGGCAACCCCACACCGGGCGAACTATATACGGTGCGCAACCGCTTCCATACCCTGAAGTATGATGATTTCCGCGTCAATACCGAAAGATTGATTGGCCGGGTAGCAGGCGACCTCACGATTATTAAAGGACTGCACTGGAAACCGGCTTTCTCCTACATCATACAGGATTACCGCGAACTGTTCATGCGCAAGGGTACACCCTCCAATGAAATACAACCTGCTACCCAACGGCAAAAAAATGAATACACGGATAATATGCGCGACCTGATGACAGATCAGATCCTGCAATATGATTTCAATATCCAGGGCGATCACCAGTTCATGGTACTGGGTGGTTTCAACTTTCGCAAGGTGACCAATAGCATTATCAGCATTGGTTCGCAACGCGCCAATAATGATTATATCTATACCATTGTAGAACCGGCAACAACGGTGATCGGTGGGGTGGTGACTTCAATGTAACCAATTTTGCGACCACCCTCAGGGAACAACGCTCTGTTAGCTTCTTTAGCCAGTTGGCCTATGATTTTAACAATAAGTATTTGTTTGGTGCCTCCCTGCGCTATGATGGATTCTCCAACTTTGCGCCGGGCAACCGGTATGCCACCTTCCCCTCCCTGTCGGCAGGTTGGAATATCCACAAAGAAAATTTCTGGAAAGTAAAACCGGTTAGCTCCCTGAAACTGAGGGCCAGTTGGGGTACCAGCGGTTTAAGTGGCCTGGACCTTACGGATACCTATGGTGGCTATAGCGCCACGCAATATGCCGTGGGATCAGGTATCCTGCGCACCAACCTTAGCAACCCCAACCTGGTATGGGAAAGTACAGAAACCACCGACCTGGCCCTGGATGCAGGTTTTCTCAATGACCGTATTAATTTCTCGATTGATCTTTATAATAAGCTCACCAAAGACAGACTGGCTTCCAAACCCCTGCCATCCGAAGCGCCCTTCCCTTCTATTACCTATAACAATGGGGTGTTGCAAAATAAAGGTGTAGAGATTGAATTGGGTGGTACGGTGATCAGGACGGCCTCATTTACCTGGAAGGCCAGCCTGTCCTTTGCCTATAATAAAACAGTGGTAAAAGAACTACCCAATAATGGCCGGGCTAAGAACCGCCAGGGTGGAGATATTGTATACGATCCTGCTTCCAAACAAAATATAGAAGCTGGTGGTTTTGCCGAAGGCGAACGTCCCTATGGCCTCTGGGCGTATAAAGTGCTGGGTGTATTTGCTACTGAAGCCGAGGCTACTGCATGGAATGCTACTACCAAAGATAACCTGGCCTCACCCTCTGGTATAGCTGTTAAAAAACATGCCGGCGATTTCAACTTTGCCGACATCAATGGCGATGGTGTAATTGATAGCAAGGACCAGGTATTTATGGGCTACCGCACCCCCGATAAGATTGGTGGTATGCAAAATACCTTCAGCTATAAAGGCATCTCCCTGCGGGTAGCAGTTGACTATGCCCTGGGCCACCTCATCAGTAATGGCGCCCTGGCCCGTTCACTGGGTACAGGCCGGGCCTTTAATGAAGGCGCACCTTCCGAAGCACTGGGGCCCGATATCTGGCAAAAAGAAGGCGATGCCGGTAAGCAATATGCCCGCTTTTCTTTTGCTGATTTCGACTTTGGCCAACGCAACTACCTGCGCGGCGCTACACTGGGTGTTAATCAATCCTACAGTTCTGATGTATCGGTCATGATCGAAAAAGGTGATTTCCTGGCTTTCCGCGAGCTATCTCTTTCTTATGATGTGCCCAGGACCATCCTGAAGAAAATACGCGCTACCAATATGAATGTATTTGCCAGCGTATTCAACCTGGGTTATATCACGAAATACAAAGGACTCAACCCCGAAAGCTATGCCGGTTTCGATCCGGGTGGTTACCCCAGGCCCCGGCAGTTTTCGCTGGGAGCGACGGTGAGGTTTTAAGAAGACCGGAAGACCGGAAGACCGGAAGACCGGAAGACTGGAAGACCGGAAGACTGGAAGACTGGAAGACTGGAAGACCGGAAGACTGGAAGACGGAAAGTCCTGAAAAAGGCAGGAGCTATACATTCAAAAAGAAATAACGAGCATATGAAAAATATTATAACAATAACTATCCTGACCATTGGCTTGCTGGCACTGGCGGGTTGTGATAAACTGCTGGAGGTTGATCCCCAGTCGACCATTACAGAAGAAAGCTATTGGCAAAATGAGGCGGACTTCGAGCCTTATGTTACCGGTATCTACACCTATATGCGCAGCTTTGCCAATAATATTACCTATGGCACCGAGCGGAGTGAGGAACTGGTATCGGCCCTCAACTCCCGTTTTGGGGTAGCCTGGGCGCAAACTATTTCGCCCTCCTCGGGTGCCATCAATTACAACGACTGGTACAAAGCCATTGGCCATTGCAACCTGTTGCTGGAAAAAATAAAAGGGTTTGATTTTGCTTCCAACCCGGATACACGCAAACGCATCCTTGCTGAAACCTATAGCCTGCGTGCCTATTTCTATTTCCACCTTACCCGTATTATTGGCGATGCACCGTTGATGCTGCAAGCCGTGGTCAACGAAAATGTACCCCTGTTGCCACGCTCCAAAGCAGTGGAGGTGATTAAGCAGGTAAGAAGCGATATTGATTCCGCCATTAACCTGTTCAGCAGCATGAGCAGTTTCAATGTAAAGACCTATCCCTCCAAATACCGTTTTGCCTATGGATCAGTACAGGCGCTGAAAGCAGATGTATGCTTGTGGAGTGGTAAGGTATTGGTTGGCGGTAATGCCGCTTACAATGATGCCATTACGGCCATCAATGAAGTGGAAGCATCGGGTATAACACTCAATGCTGATTTTAAAAATGTAACCGGTATCCGGGCAGGTACCAATACCGAAGCGGTGCTGGCCGCCTATTTTCTACGTGATGAAAGCGGAACCAATTATGCCTTGAATGCCTTGCCCTACCTGTTGGGCGTGCAAGGGGCCTTGAACCTCGACAGCCTGCCTTATGTAGCGGCAGTTGGTAATGGCCAGGGGGCTTACCAGATCAGCCCCAAATCAAGGGCGCTGTTTGATGCTTTTCCCAATGACAAACGCCGGCCCTATACCTGGATCACTGAAAGGCAGGCATCGGGCCCTAAAATATCCTGGATCACCAAATACCCCGGCACCAAATATCCCGACGACCGGATACCGGATAACGATATTATCATTTACCGCCTGGCAGATATTTTCCTGCTGAAAGCCGAAGCGTATGCGGCACTGGACAATACCTCACAAGCCATTATTTATTTAAACAAAGTAAGGGCGCGTACCGGCAATGGCGATTATACAGGTGCTACGGATAAAGGCACCGTAGAAAAGAGATACTGAATGAAAGAGGCCGGGAACTGTTCTTTGAAAACAAACGCTGGTACGACCTGATACGTTTTCACAAAGGCGGCACCATCGATGTATATACCTATGTGCCCAACCTGGTGGGTAAAACAACGCCTTTATTCTGGCCATTGAATACCACCGTACTGGCCAATAATAATAAACTGCTTCAAACGGATGGGTACTAACCCGCCACCCCTAACCTACATAACTGACCGCTATGACCTACAAAACAATTGCTTATTACACCTTGTTCCTGGCCCTGCTGGTGGTGTGCAGTGTACCTGCTACAGGCCAGGACCGTATTCTACAGGTAACCGGTAAGGTTACCGATGAGCTGGACCGCACGTTGCCGGGCGCCAGCATAAAAATTGCCGGCACTAAAATTATGGCCATTACGGGGAATGATGGTGCGTATCGTATTATGGTAAGTCCATTGGATTCATTGGAATTTTCCTTCACCGGTTATAAAACCGAGGTCTTTGCCGTACGCAACCGGGTAGACCTCAGTGTGCGGCTGACGCCGGTAGCCGGCGGCCTCAATGAAGTAACCGTGATTGGTTATGGACAACAGAAAAAGTAAGCGTGATCGGCGCCCAATCGACCGTAACACCGGAAGACCTGAAGTTGCCTGCACGCGATATTGCCGGTATGCTGGCCGGCCGTATTTCGGGTATCATCACCACCTCGAGGGGGCGGACCCGGTCAGGACAACGCAGGGGTACTTGTCAGAGGGGTCGCTACTTTTGGCACCAGCACCCGCACGCCCCTGATCATTATTGATGGGGTACCCGACCGGAGTTTCAATGATGTAGACCCGGAGGATATCCAAAATTTCACGGTATTGAAAGATGCCGCTTCTACGGCTGTGTATGGTACACGGGGCGCCAATGGCGTAATCCTCATCAATACCAAACGTGGCGTAGCAGGTAAACCTGCCATCAATGTAGAGGTCAACCAGGGTTTCACCCAGTTTGTACAGGTACCCAAATTATTGGATGCGCCTACCTGGATGGAAACCTACAATGAAGCCCTTAAAACAAGGGGCCGCGATCCTTTCTATTCGGATGAAAGAATTGCCCTGCACCGCAATGGTACCGATCCCGATCTGTATCCCAATACAGATTGGTACAAAGAACTGTTCCGGGATGTTGGACTTACCCAACGGGCCAATGTAAACATCAGCGGCGGATCGGAAAAAGCCAATTACTATATTTCTGCCGGATACTATAACGAAACAGGGTTATTGAAAACACAGCCTGAAAGGAGTTATGATACCAAGACCTATTACCGCCGTTATAACTTCACCGCCAATATTGGAGTAAGTGTAACCAATACCACCAAGCTCGATCTGGGCATTGCCACCATCATCGACCAGCGCAATGGGCCTTATGATGGTTCCAATAACCCACAGAACGGCGCCTTTGAACAATCCCTCCGGGTGCCTTCACATATTATTCCGGCCAGGTATTCCAATGGTCAATGGTCTTCTACGCCTGATGGGCGAAGCAGTCCCGCCCGTATCATCTTTGGTATTGGTGCAGGCAATGAATACTCTGCCACCCTGCGCCCCAATATCCGTGTAAAGCAGGAGTTGAGCGCCCTCACCAGGGGTTTGTCTATCTCGGGCCTGTTCTCCTTCGATGTATATACCGATGCGCTGGTGGCTACTACCCATGCTTCGCCTACCTTCTATGCCGAAGGGCGCGATGCCAATGGCAAACTGATCACCCGGCAGGTGAATACCAGCAATGATATCCTTTCTTTGCTTCGGCCCGTACCTCCACCCGCCGTATGTATACCGAAGCCTCGCTAAACTATGCCCGCACCTTTGGTAAACATGAAGTGGGTGGTTTGTTCCTTTTCAACCAGTCGGAATATGTAGATGGTAATGCTACTACCTTCACCACGGCAGTGCCTTTCCGCAACAGGGGTTTAACAGGCCGCGCTACGTACGGATACGATAGCCGCTATTTTGGAGAAGTGAACTTTGGTTATACCGGTTCTGAAAATTTTAGCCCCGGTAAACGTTTCGGTTTCTTCCCTTCCTTTGGTGTGGGCTGGCTGGTATCGAATGAAAAATTCTTTGAACCCGTAGCGGATGTACTCAATTACTTCAAATTACGATATAGCTATGGTTTGACCGGTAATGGTGGATTTGCCACCCGTTTCCTGTACCTGAGCCAATTGAGCAAGGCGAGCAACGTATACCAGTTTGGTACGCCTACCTCATTATCACCCAGCTATGGGGGATATTCAGAATCACAGATCGCTACAGACCCGTCCTGGGAAACCTCTTACCGGCATAACCTGGGTGTAGAAATGAATTTCCTGAACAATGGATTGAAGATGGTGCTGGAACTCTTCCGTGAAATGCGCAAGAATATCTTACGCGCCGATCAAACGATTCCTTTAACATCGGGCTTTGGTGGCGTGAACCCTACGCGCAATATCGGCATCGTACTCAACAAGGGTATTGATCTCACGCTTTCTTACAACAAAGCCTTCAGCAAATCACGCTGGATCAATATTACGGGAACGCTGACCTATAACAACAATATCAATTTGGCAGATGGCCAGTCCACACAACCTTATCCCTGGATGAAGTGGAAAGGAAAGGAGGTAGATTCCAAAGAATTATATACCAACCTGGGCTTGTTTCAAGACCAGAAAGACATTGACACTTCTGCTACACAGAGTGGCGATATCAGGCCCGGCGATATCAAATACAAAGACCTGAATGGTGATGGAGTGATCAATAATTTCGATGTATCGCGGGTGAATGTATCGGGCACACCCAAACTGATGTATGGTATCAACCTCTCCTTTGGCTATAAAGGTTTTGATATCGGCGCCTTTGTGCAGGGTACGGGCAAAGTATGGTTATTGTATGGTAGTGGCGATGGTACTTATCCATTCTCTACAGGCGCCAACAGTCCCAACCTCTATGCCATTATCCAGGACAGGTGGACGGAAGCCAATCCCAACCCCAATGCCTTTTATCCACGCCTCACCAGTAACCAGGACCCCAATTCCAATTTCCTGGTGAGTGACTGGTGGCTCAAGCGGGCCGATTTTATCCGCCTTAAGAGTGCAGAGTTTGGTTATACCCTTCCTGCAGGACGCGTAAAAAAACTGGGCATTAAGAACCTGCGGGTCTATGTGAATGGTACGAACCTGCTCACCATTTCCAAATGGAAACATTGGGACCCTGAGTTGAATGATACGGGCACCAGCTCTACAACTGTTACACGGGGCGGTTTTTATCCCAATATCAAAGCTTACAACTTTGGCGTGCGGGTTACTTTTTAAACAGGGTAAGGTGAGCCGCTCTGCAGCAACACAGGAGCTGCCCCACAGAGCGACCCACCTTAAACCCGGAATCCTGGGTAATGCCACCCTGAACTTGTTGAAGGGCTTTCAAAGGGTGGGTCGTCCTTCGGGGGCGGCTCACCCTGGTTCGGATTGATCACATTATAAAAGCTATTGCAATGAAAAAAACGAATACATATACAACTGTGGCGATTGGCCTGTTGTTGAGTGCTGCCACCCTGGTGCCCATGGGTTGCACGAAGGGTTACTTTGATGCGGTACCCAAAGACCTGGTAGATGTGAATGCTATCTTCAAGAATAAAACCGAAACGGAAAACTGGCTGGCAGGGATCTATGGCAAGATGCCGGACCCCTGGGGTACTGCGGCCAGCTCGGCCCGGTATTTTGCGGCCTGGAGTGAAGAGTTGGACCTCAACACACCTTCGGCCCAAGCCACCAATGCATTGAGTCCGGTAACAGCCGTGAATATCTGGACGGTCAATTACCAAGGTATACGCCTGGCCAATATTTTCATGGCCAATATAGAAAACCCCGCAAGTAATTTGCTGGATGAACCCAATGGCGCTGTCCTGGTGCAACAATACAAAGGGAAGCCCGTTTTTGCGCGCTTACTTTTACTGGACGCTCATGAAACTGTATGGTCCGGTAGTACTGGTAGGTGATAAAATAGGAGAGGTAGATGATAATTACCAGCAAGCCAGGAGTACCTGGACGGAATGCATTAATTATGTATTGTCTGAAATGGATGCGGCCAAAGAAATGGTGCCCGAAAGGCATGTGGTAGTGGCTACAGGCGCCGATGATCTGTCACAAACCGGCCGGATCACCAAACTGATCATTGAGGCCGTGAAATCGCAGATCACATTATATGATGCCAGTCCCCTGTTCAATGGCAATGCAGGCATGGCCAATTTCAAGAATAAAGACGGACAGGCCTTGATGAATACCAGTTATGATGCCACCAAATGGGCGAGGGCTGCCACGGCTGCCAAAGAAGCAATAGATCATGCCGCATCCCTGGGTAAAAAGATATTCAAGGTAACCAATGCGGATGCTTTTGTAGCGGCTTTCAATAGTACCCGCGACCTGCACCTGACGGGCTGGTCGGATGAAGGTATCTGGATACGGACGGTAACGGCCTATGCCCAATGGGAAATTGATGCGGCGCCCCGCGCTGCCAATGGCAGTACTACCAATTCCAACCTCACCCCGCCACAGGAAATGGTAGATCATTACCGGATGCTCAATGGTAAAAGGATCAATGAAACAGGCAGCGGATATTCCGAAACAGGGTTTACCAATAGCGCTAAGACCAATTATTATGTGGCAGGTACCTCTAATATGTATGTAAACCGGGAACCCCGTTTTTACAATACATTTACTTTTAATGGCTCCACGGTACCCTTTATTGCAAAAACAGGACAAACGCACGTACAGTTTTGGCCAGCGGGTAATTCGGGCAATGGTGGCGGTAGTGAAGTCAGGTATTCCCGTACGGGCTACCTGGTGCGCAAGAATACCAACCCGGCGCGTAACCTGTCCAATAATGCCGGCAACATTGTGCGCCCGGCCATGTACATCCGCCTGGGCGAACTGTACCTCAACTATGCCGAAGCTTTGAATGAATCGAATCCCGGTCATGCCGATATCCTGTTTTACCTCAATGCCATTCGCACCAGGGGCGGTATCCCTGCGCTATCGGGCAGTATTTCACAAGACGATATGCGTAAACATATACGACTGGAACGCTGTATTGAACTGGCCTATGAGGGGCACCGGTTCTATGATGTGCGCCGCTGGAAATCGGTCAATGATGCTGACGACCGGCAGGGTGGTGAGTTTACCGGCCTGAATGTATTGAATGGAGCGAGCTTGACAGATCCCGTTTTCTATACCCGGACAAGGGTTGCTACACGGGCCTGGGATGATCGTTTTTATTTATTCCCGCTGCCGCAAAGTGAACTGAACAGGAATACCAAGATGGTGCAGCCGCCGGGATATTAGTGAACATTGAAAATTTGCAAGAAGAGGTGACACCTTTCGTTCGCGTCGCAAGGGAAAGGTGTCACCTCTTCCTGGAAAGCCTTTGAACCGATAAATGCTCAACGCTCAATGTTCAGAAAGAATATAAAACAGATAATTAAACAATATGTCCGTGCTTAAGAAGATAAAGATCTATCCCCTGTTCCTTCAAACCACTGTAGCCATCATAATGTGCATGGCATTGCCGTGCATATTATTGGCTGCGGGACCAGGAGAGGAGTTGGTATTTACACAACAAAACTACCAGGTACCGGTACTGATAAAAAGAAAGACAATCCGGTGCTACGTATACTGGTTCATAATACCGGAACGAAGGAGTCTTTTACGGAAGGGTTTCGGTTGAACCTGCATGGTACTTCAAATCTACAAGATATCAAAAGGGTAAGACTGTATTACGCGGGTAGTGATTCATCCTTCACCAACCTGACCAATGTAGGCAAGATGAAGCTGTTGGACAGTATAGATCGTATGTCGGATATTATGTGGATAGGTAAGCTGCAGGAACTGAACAAGGGTTTCAATGTGTTCTGGGTATCCGTAGAGTTGAATGATAAAGCCGATCTTTTGCATAAGATATATATCCGGGCAATCTCATCCATGCAGGGGCATCAAAACCCCGTTGCAATACCCAATACAGTGTACAGTCCCTTGCGTATTGGCTATGCCCTGCGCCAGCACAATGAGGATGGGGTGCATACCTACCGTATTCCCGGACTGGCAACGGCCAAAGATGGTTCATTGCTGGCCATCTATGATGCCAGGCGTGAAAGTGCCCGCGACCTGCAAGGGAATATTGATATTGGCCTTAGTCGCAGCACAGATAAAGGCCGTACCTGGCAGCCCATGCAGATCGCTATGGACAGGGGCGCCTGGGGTGGATTACCGGAAAAATTCAATGGGGTATCCGATGCCTGTATCCTGGTAGATAAAAACACAGGCCATATTTTCATTGCGGGGCTGTGGATGCATGGGGTACTGAATGCCCAAGGCAAATGGATTGAAGGGCTTAACGAAGACAGCACGGCCTGGAATCACCAGTGGCGGGATAAAGGATCACAACCGGGCTTTGATGTGCAGCAAACTTCGCAGTTCCTGATCGTAAAAGTGAAGACCATGGTAAAACCTGGAGCCAGCCGGTGAACCTTACGCAACTATGTAAACAGGCCGATTGGTGGTTGTGGGCGCCCGCGCCAGGACAAGGCATCACACTCAAAGATGGCACGTTGGTATTTCCTACGCAGGGACGCGATAAAACCAGCAAGGCCTTTTCCAATATCACCTATAGCAAGGATGGCGGCACAACCTGGAAAACCAGTGAACGGGGTTCGGATTTATCCACCACCGAAAACATGGCCGTTGAATTAACAGATGGCAGCATTATGCTGAACATGCGTTCCAACAGGAACAGAACGGATACAGGAAGCACCAATGGCCGGGAAATAGCAGTGACCCATGACCTGGGCGTTACCTGGCAGGCGCATCCCTCATCACGTGGTGCCTTGATAGAGCCTACCTGTATGGCCAGCATCATCAGGCATGACTATACGGAGAATGGCAAGCTAAGATCGGTTTTGCTGTTTTCCAACCCCGATTCTAAAACCACCCGCCACCGCATGACGATCAAAGTGAGTTATGATGATGGGAAGACCTGGATAGATAGCAAAAAGATATTGTTGGATGAAGGAAAGAGCAGGGGATATTCCTGTTTAACCAGCATAGATAAAAATACCATTGGTATCCTGTATGAAAGCAGTATGGCGGATATGGTATTTCAGCAAGTGAGTTTGAAGGAGTTGTTATAATGATCTGACAGCCTGAGCCTGACGAAGGCGGTTTAGGTGGGTCGCTCTCCTGGAGCGGCTCACCCTGGTCTAAAGAAGCCTGACAAAAACAAAAGCATGCTTACAGCGAAAACATTGAAGGGAAACTGGGCCACTTTGCTATTGCCCATTAATAGTGATGATAGTATTGATTATGTGCGATTGGCAGAGGAGATTGATGATATGATCCGGGCTGTACCGGACGGTATTTATTCCAATGGTACAGCCGGTGAATTGCACAACCAAACAGAAGCCGAGTTTGACAAGGTGCAGGAAATAATGGCTGCTAAATGTGAGGCGGCGGCGGTACCCTTTCAAATAGGTGCCAATCATCCATCGCCATTGATATCCTTACAACGGATGCAAAGAACGGTAGCCTTGCAACCGGCCGCCTTCCAGGTGATCCTACCCGATTGGGTAAGTACCGGTGCGGGTGAGCAAGTTACTTTTTACAAAGGATGGCAGCAGCTGCGAATGGCATACCGCTGGTATTGTACAATCCGCCCCATGCGAAAACAGTCTTACTGCCGGCTGAATTGGGAAGGCTGCAGGAATTGGTGCCGCAATTGATTGGTATCAAAGTGGCGGGTGGCGATGGCTCCTGGTATGATGCCATGCGGATCTATGTCAATAGCTTATCCGTATTTGTGCCTGGGCATTTCCTGGCTACGGGCGTGCAGGCAGGCGTGGCTGCCGGCGCTTATTCCAATGTGGCTTGTATTAGTCCACAGGGAGCGCAGTGGTGGTGGCGTTTAATGCAGTCCGACCTGGCCAGTGCGCTGGACGTGCAACAACGCATCCTGCAATTTTTCGATACTTGTATTGTTCCTTATAAGAATGCCGGTTATTCCAATCCTGCTTTGGATAAATTCCTGGCAGCAGTAGGTGGCTGGGCCGATATTGGTACCCGCTTGCGCTGGCCTTATAAGTGGATACCGGAAGCAGAAGTGGCTGCAGCGAGGAAAGCGTGTAAACAATTGTTGCCGGAGTTCTTCGAGGGGCGGGTGGTAAGTGGCAAGGTGGATGAAAAACTGGTTGGCCATGCAGATGCCTACTAGCTATTAGATTGAACATTAGATATTAAACATGATACAAGTCGTACAGCTTTTTTATTACTGGTTTTGTCCGTGGTAGCAGGATGCAGAACGGGGCGGTCTGTACCAAAGGCCGGCAATGCTGAACCTGCAACTACCGTGGTATTTGAGCCTATTGCAGGTTCCTATGCTTCCATGCGTATTCCGGCGCTGGTGCTTACCAAACAAGGCAGTTTGCTGGCTTTTTGTGAAGGCAGGATCGGTACGGCCAGCGATTGGGCTGATATGGACATGCTGATGCGACGCAGTACCGATGGTGGCAAAAGCTGGGAGCCCATCCAGGTCATTGCTCCCCGGCAAGGCGGCATGCCTACCAGCAATGCCACGCCTATTGTGGATGCGGAGGGCAATATTCATTTGTTGTTCCAGCGCGGTTATGCCCATGCTTATTATACCAAATCAACGGATGATGGTAAAACCTGGGCCCCGGCTGTTGATATCACCTATGCCTTTGATGCCTTTAGACCGGAATACAACTGGCAGGTACTGGCGCCCGGTCCTGGTCATTCTATTCAATTGAAAAATGGGCGATTACTGGTGGCAGTATGGATCTGTGAACCAGCTAAACTATTACCACATAAAAGCCATTACCCTTCCCGCATCGCTACCATATATAGCGATGATTTGGGTAAAACCTGGAAGCGGGGCGAGATACTACCAGGTGGTGTAGTGAAAAACCCCAGTGAAACCATGGCAGTACAACTGGAAGACGGGCGGGTGATGCTGAATATCCGTCATTCGGGTGATAGCCATCGCCGGGGTGTGAGTTATAGCGCCGATGGTATTAGCGGATGGACAGCGCCGGTGCTGGATGATGAATTGTATGAACCAGTATGTATGGCTTCCATTATCCGGGTCTATGATAAAGGCAAACCTGCGCTGTTGTTTACCAATCCCGACACGCGGCATGCACCCAGGCCACCGCGTAAGAACCTGACAGCCAGGTTGAGTTATGATGAAGGCAAAACATGGAGTATTCAACAAGTGATCGATACTTCCTTTGCCGGTTATTCAGACCTGGCTGTTGACGATAAAGGAACGGTGTATTGCCTGTATGAAACGAATACGGTAGGGACAGGCTTTAATTATAGCCTGGTATTGAAGCGGTTTAGATTGGAGTGGATGAAGAGGTGAATGGGATTGTGAATTGAACATTGAGCCTTGAACATTGATGACGTTAATAAAGAATCAATGTCGTTTACATAGAGCGTCAACATTCAATGGGCATTCAGACACCTTTAGGGGTCGTGCTTTGTAGCAACAGGTTAAGAATTTGATCCGGTGCCGTAGGCGACGAACCCTGGGTGGTGCGCCTACAGCGCACAATACCCATTGATTACGTTTTCTACAAAGCGGGAGCCCCTAAAGAGGCTCGTAATACCCAGCAATAAAATCAAATAAGTTAAAATACAATAACATGATGAAAATTGAAGGATTGATCGCGGCGACGTTTGGAGCCTTTCATGAAGATGGATCATTAAACCTTAGTCCAATTCCCGACCTGGTGGACAAGTTAATCAAGGACGGCGTAGCCGGTGTATTTATTTGTGGCACCAATGGCGAAGGTCCCAACCTGACGATTGAAGAGCGTATGGCAGTAGCAGAAGCCTATGTAAAAGCGGTGAACAAGCGGGTGTTGGTATTGGTGCATGTAGGACATACTTCCATTGCCGAGTCGCGCAAGCTGGCAGCTCATGCCGCGCGTATTGGGGCGGATGCTATTTCGGCGGTGGCGGCATTTTACTTTAAGCCCGGCTCGGTACAGAACCTGGTGAACAGTATGGCGGAGATCGCTGCTGCGGCACCTTCCCTGCCTTTCTATTATTACCACGTGCCTGCCCTTACGGGTGTGGGCATGGATATGATCGATTTTCTGCGACTGGGTGAGGATGCCATTCCCAACCTGGCTGGTATTAAATATACCGCCGCTACTATTTTTGAATACCAGGCTTGTCTTAACTACAAGAACGGTAAATTCAATATCCTGTATGGCTATGATGAAATGCTGTTGAGTGCCTTGGCAGTAGGTGCAGGCGGCGCTATTGGCAGTACGTATACCTTTGCGGCGCCCTTGTATTTAAAAGTAATGGCCTTGTTCAGAGAAGGTAAACAGGAAGCAGCGCAACAATTGCAGTTGAAGCTGGTAGAGATGGTTCGTTGCCTGTTGAAGTTTTCGCCCATCCCGGCACAAAAAGCCATTACGGACATGCTGGGTTATTCACTGGGACCTTGCCGGCTGCCGCTGGTAAGTCTGACCCAACAGGAAGCCACTGCTTTGAAATTGTCTCTGCAGGAAGTGGGTTTCTTTGAAGAATTGGAAAAACATTATGCGGGCAGGAAGGGCACCAGTACGCCAACACACTAGGCTGGGCTGCATACTCATATCATACCTTTACCATAAAATGACAAGTAGTCGGAGCACCTTTTACTGCATACAAAAACGTCAAAAACGATTTAGGGCGCAAGGGATATCTCCGACTTCTATCTTCTTTCGAGCTTGAACAGTTCCCAAAAGGACAGGTTAAACTTGTCACTTAGCATCTATGAGTAAAAGCCAGGAAGACCGTCATTTCCATAGTTAATATCTAAAACAATGTTCTATGGCTAAGCTACTTAAGTATGCAATTGGCCTGGACATCGCCAAGGACAAGTTTGACGCATGTCTGGCCGTAATTGATGAGACGCAAAAGGTGACTATCAGGTCCAGCAAAGCAGGGATTTCCAACAGCCCCAAAGGTTTTGACGAGTTACTGCATTGGGTAAAAAGCATATTTCTACTCAGGCGCCCATCCTTTTTTGCATGGAAGCGACAGGGATTTATTATGAACAGCTTGTCTGGTTTCTATATCAAAAGAGCATCCCGTAAGTGTTCTGGTCCCTAATAAAGCCAGGCATTATATGCGTTCCCTCGGTATCAAATCAAAAGACGATAAAATAGATGCAAAAGGCCTGGCAATGATGGCAGCTCAACAAACACTGAAATTATGGGTGCCCTTCAGCAATCAGATTTATGAATTAAGACAACTTACCCGGTTCCATCAACAGCTTCAGGATACCAGAACCATGCTTCGCAATCAGTTGCAGACAATGACTTACGCCAGGACGGAAAACGACACCGTCACTTTGGGCTTCAGGACGCTCCTTGCAGAAGTCGAAGTACAAATTAAACAGGTAGCAGCTGCTATCGAAAAACACTTCGTCAGGATGCTGCCTTATGGGAAAAAGTGGAAGCTATTAACTCCATTAAAGGTGTAGGCCTGATCAGTATAGCTACTATTATTGCCGAGACCGATGGCTTTACTTTATTTCAAAACCAGGCGCAACTGGTAAGTTATTGTGGATACGATGTAGTCAAAAATCAATCAGGAAAAAGACAGGGGAACACAAAAATATCAAAAATTGGCAACAGCCGTATAAGACGAATCCTATTCATGCCGGCATTTAGCGTGGTGAGGTACAATATCAAACCATTTACTGATTTATATGTCAGGGTATATATGAGAACACTGGTAAAAATGAAAGCATATGTAGCAGTCCAGCGAAAGCTACTTATTCTCATTTATACAATATGGAAAAAGGGAGAATCATTTAATCAGGACATGCATCCGGAGATGGGGACTCGGTCGCTCTCTTTCCATAAGACATAAAAAAGTAGCTCTGGATAGACCAGAGCTACACTAGATGAACGCATCCGTCGAAATTCGACTTCGGCGCTCTCTTTCCATATCCTAAAGTTCCTATTTTTTTAGAAACAAATAAAATTTGGATGACAGTTCCTTGCGCCAGGGGCCAAGAGGTGACACCTTTTCGTTTTCGTGGTAAGGGAAAGGTGTCACCTCTTTCCTGATGAAGGTGAGCCGCTCTACAACGCTGCATTTGCCAGTCTGCAGAGCGACCCACCTTTCGCCAGGGTGCAAACAAATAAAATTTGGATGACAGTTCCTTGCGCCAATTGAGGGGGATAAACACTATGCTGGTGGGGGAATACAAGCTGCGAGCTACTAGCTATGAGCTGCGAGCCGTTCTAAGCATTGAACATTGATTATTGCTTTCGTGGCAAACCTATTTACGATTCTCTTGCTTGGAGAGGTGACACCTTTCCTTTGCAACGCGAACGAAAGGTGTCACCTCTAAGCAGACGATTCACGATCACGATATATAACATGAAATACATCCTATACTTTTTCTTGCTGGTATTGCCATTTAGCTCACTGGCTGGCGATGCCCCCATCCTTCTTACCTAAGCTGGAAACAATTGCCGTCTCTGCCAGGTACACCTGGTTTAGCTGGTCCTTTGCCGGTGTGTCCAACGGGGCCCTGCTGGTGGCGGGAGGGGCTAATTTCCCGGATGGGGGTACACCCTGGACGGGCAGCACCAAGACATGGCAAGACAAAATATATGCGCTGGAAACCGTCAACGGTCAATGGAAGGAAGTGGGCAAGCTACCTCGTCCATTGGGATATGGTGTGTCGGTAAACTGGCGGGATGGATTGATCTGTATTGGTGGCAGCGATGTGAAACAGCATTATGCGGATGTGTTCATGGTGCGGTATGCGAATGGCCAGGTGCAAACAGAAGCCTTGCCCGCCTTGCCAAAACCATTGGCCAATGCCAGTGGCGTGCTGATAGGCGACATCATTTATATAGCCGGCGGTACAGTGAGTCCGTCTGCTACTCAGGCTGAAGGGGTTTGCTGGTCGCTCGATCTGTCGGCAAGCCCTGCCAACCGCCAATGGAAGGTATTGCCTTCCTGGCCGGGGCCTGCCCGTATGCTGGCGGTAACCGGCACGCTGGATGGTGCTTTCTATTTGTTGAGTGGGGTAGACCTGGTGAAAGGGGCGGGTGATAGTACGGTGAGCCGGGTATACCTGAAAGATGCTTATCGTTATACAACGGCCAAAGGCTGGCAACGTATTGCCGACCTGCCCAGCCCGGTTGCAGCAGCACCCAGTCCGGCTTTTACTACCGGCCAATCTCACCTATTGGTATTTGGCGGTGATGATGGCCGTTATAATGGACAGGGGCCTATCTTAAAAGAAAAACATCCTGGCTTTTCCGGCCAGGTATGGGCTTATAACAATATTACCAACGTATGGACAGGTATGGATACCATCTTCACCAACAAGCAGGCCGATGCAGCGGCACAGCCCAATAACAGCGTATGGGCGCCGGTGACTACGCCTGCCGTAGTATGGAATGGCAGCCTGGTATTGCCTTCGGGTGAAGTAAGGCCGGCAGTAAGAACAGCACGGGTGCTGATGGCGACCCCTATACAGCCTGCCGGTGCTTTCCATTTGCTGGATTGGATCATTGTAGGCATTTATTTCCTGCTGGTGATTGGCATCAGCGTAGTGGTATCGCGCAAGATGGAAAGCTCAACGAGTGATTTCTTCCTGGGTGGTGGTAAGATCCCCTGGTGGGCCGCAGGCCTAAGCATCTTTGGTTCCAAGCTAAGCGCCCTCACCTTTATTGCTATTCCGGCCAAAGCGTATGCTACGGATTGGGTATACCTGCTCAACAATATTATGATCGTAGCAGTAGCGCCGTTGATCGTTTATTTCTACCTGCCTTATTTCCGTAAGATGCAGCTAACAAGTGTATATGAATACCTGCGCATCCGGTTCAATCAACGGGTAAAATTGCTGGGCAGTCTCACCTTTGTATTGTTCCAGGTTAGCAGGCTGGGTATTGTGATTTACCTGCCCGCGCTGGTATTGAGCGCCGTAACGGGCATCAATATCTTTGTTTGCATTATTGGTATCACGGTGATCACCACCGCCTATAGTGTATCCGGTGGGATTGAAGCAGTGGTGTGGACCGAGGTGATGCAGGTAGTAGTTTTGTTGGGTGGTGCGTTGATGGCCCTCATCTTTATGGCCAATTCCCTGCCCGGCGGTTTTGGACAATTGTTTACTGAAGCGGCTGAAAGTAATAAGTTCCGCATGGCCATCATGCATGGCAAGATCACCGAACCTGTTTTGTGGGTGGTGCTGGTAGGGGGATTCCTGACTCAGTTGGTTACCTATTCGTCCGACCAGGTAGTGGTGCAGCGCTACCTGACCACGCCTACTGAAAAAGAAGCTCGGAAATCCATTTATACCAATGCCCTGTTGGTGATCCCCGCTTCACTCATCTTCTTTTGTGTGGGTACCGCCCTGTGGGTGTTTTTAAACACAATCCTGCCGCCCTCAATCCCAATGGCCGTATTGATGATGTATTCCCCTGGTATATCTCCAATCAATTGCCATCGGGCCTGGCGGGACTGGTGATTGCCGGATTGTTTGCCGCTACCATGTCTACCATCAGTTCCAGTATGAACTCCATTGCTACCGTGGTAACTACCGATTTCTATCAATACCTGAAGCCTGCCAGTACAGACAAGCAGCGTTTTGCATTTGCCCGCCGTACAACGGTTGTATTGGGTGTTCTGGGCTTCTTTATTGCCATGTATATGGTGTACTTAAGCAATGCTTCTATCTGGGATCAATACCTCAAGATCATTGGCTTATTTGGTGGCTGCCTGGCGGGCATGTTTGTGGCCGGCATTTTCTTTCCGCGTATCAATAGTATGGGTATTTTCATTGGCTTTATTGTTAGTGCTATTTGCCTGTTCTTTGTGCAGGCGGCCAATATCGTCAGCTTTTTCCTGTATCCCGCCGTAGCCGTGCTGGCCTGTGTGCTGGTGGGGTATATTAGTAGTTTGATCTGGAAAGAGAAGTAAGTTGAACATATATAAATAAAAAAGCGTCATTCCCAGGAACAGGAATGACGCTTTTTTATTAGAGATCATTATTTCCTGAACTCCAGGTAATGTTCTACGTTGCTGGTGCCGTCATCATATTTATCAAGCGTTTTCAATTCATTGTCGGTAAGTTTTTGAATGGTGTAATCGTCGCCATCAATGACCATGAGGGATTCGCTTTTAACCTGGTAACCAACAGTATCATACTCTGTTCGATTGCCGTCCAATATCTTGATATAGATCTTTCCGTCTGTTCTGAAATCGAGGGTGAAAACGCCCATGGGTATATTGGCGCCGGTTGAATCTTTGAAGGCGCCGGTATTGTAGGCATAGGTCTTTTCATATTCCTTCACCATATTCCAGGTGCCCAGGATACGTTCGGAAGGGGATTTGGGAGCTTCGTCTTTGTCTTTTTACAGGATAATAAAAGGGTCAGTGCAGTGAGACCAAGTAAAGGATAACGCAAAGAAAGGTTTTTCTTCATATTGGATACGAATTGATTTGAGCGCCAAAATAATAGAAAAATTGGATCGGTCAAATAGGTGAGTAAGTAAGTAACAATATATTGTTACTTGTTATGTATTCGTGTGTATATTATACACTTATTACTGATTGTCTTCCCTAATCAGGTGTAATGTGTAGTGCATAACGGCATCCCGGTTTTCAATGAAATCATTTTGTGATTGGGTGACGATCTTATCGGGCAGGATGCCGGAGCCGAAAGGTATATCCCGTTTGGGGGTTACATATTGCTGTAGGTCTACCACAGAAAAAGAAAAGTTGATACGGGTGTGCGGTAGTTCATAAGCCACTTTGTTGTGGCCGGTATGACCATAATAACCACCCATGGTTTCTTCACCGATCAGGGTAGCATAACCTTCACTTTTTACCATGCTGGCAAAAGTGAAGCTGCCGAAGCTACGGCTGGACTAACCAGGAGGTACAGGTTGCCTTTAAAAGCCAGGCTATCAGGTTGCCAATAAGGGTTAAAAGTGGGGTTCTGGTAATACCTGCCTTGGCTGAACTGGTTGTGCTCCTCCTGGAAATTTTCTTCTATGTCAATTATGTCGGTACTGTCGTCGGTATAAAAATATTGGCGGTAGGGTACTTTTTGAAAAAGGGTGTAGGCCTCTTTATTTTCTTTAAAGGGATGGTGGGCCAGGTAAGAAAAGGTGAGGAGGTCGTTGGGATCAGTACCGCCCCGTTCTTGCGGATGTCTACTACCAGGTTGGAGATATGCTTTTCTTTGAGGGTGGTGAAACACTGTAGCAGGAATTGTTTGTAGGCCGCATGTGTTTTGGAGTCGGGACCTCCCAGCGAAAAGCTGTTAACGGTAAGGATGGCGGTATTCAGGCTGTCGATCAACTCAAACTGGTACCGGTCGTCTAATAAGGTGTCGAGGTAGAGGGAATGCCTTTGTTTACGAAAGGAGCGGTGTTCCTTATAAGTGATGGCCTTGAGGGTAACTGTCCTGGCCACCGGTGCCTGGAAGGCTTTGTACATAACCTTGAACTTTGTAGCAGGGCCTAGTTCATAACGGTAGAACAAGGAGAATGCAGCACTGATACCGGTCAGTTTGCCAGTGGTATTCAGTCCGTCGGTTGTATAGTATTTATACAATCGGGGCAAGAGGGAAGGAATGGATTGTCCATTGATGGATAGAATTTCGGCGCCAGCCGGGATGGCCTGACTATCTATATTGACCAGGAGTTGCTTATTGATCAGGCTCACCGGGTACGGGAAAAAAACAGGTTGGGCGGCTATCTTGCTCAGATAGTTTTGGGGCAGGCTAATGTCATCGTGCAAACTGCCGATATAGGCCAGGATAGAGGAGCAATAGCGGTAGAAAGCAAGCAGGGTAGTAGTGGAGCTGATCTGCCGGCGGTAATGGCCAAAGATGCTGTCAACAGACTTTTGGGAATGGTATTTATACAGGCCGGCATGGGCTTTTTCGAGGATCTGCCGGTACAGGTCGAAGTCGGATAAGAGGGTTGTTTTACCCAATACGGCTGCTTTCGGGGCGATCTGCTTGTTATTGGGGGCTGTTGGGAGTAGGTTTGCTCTCCCCATACAATCAAGGTAAGGACTAATAAGATTTTCTGCATACAATGATGATTTGCTCATTGTTCTATACGCAGGTCTTCCATCGGCTGGATTCTATATGCTGTCTTCAGTATGCTTTCTCTTAAAACTGGTACTTGTATTCGATCTTGCCGATCAGCACCTTGGTTTTGGAAAAGCAGGCATCTTGTGCTTTCAGGCCTTTCTCATCATAGGTATAATACCATTTTTGGTAGTCGCCTGCGCCTTCGATGGTTACCAGCATGGAAGTTACGCGGTTCTGCTGATCATGTTCAAAGATATAATCGGGCAATAATCTTTTAGCGCGGTTGTTGTACCGGACAATATCTGTCAGGCGGTTGTTATCGTCATAATAGTAATAAACGGTAGGCAGGTTTTGACCTTTGTGTATGCTTTTTTCTTCGCCGGGATTTCCTTTTTCATCGGGCACCAGGGTGATGGTGGTGGTGTCGGAGTTGTTCTTGATCTTGTCCATCCGTATGGGGTTGCCATTGGCATCATAGCTCCAGCGGTGTTGCTCCTTGTTGACATAATTGCCGGGGGAGAAAGAATGGCTTACAATATTGGTGATGCGGTTATTGGCATCGTAGGTATAAGTGATCTCGGTCCTATTGCCATCAGTGGTATCGGTTGTTTTAATGAGTTGCCCGGCAGTATTATAATAAGCCGTATTGACGGAGGTGCCGGCCAGGGTGGTGCTGGTTTCGGTGATGATCTCTGTAAAGTTATTCTTTACATTTTGTTCACATTTAAATCCGTCGATGGGTTGGTTATTGCCATCCAGGCTGTTGAAACGTACGGACTTTACACGTTGTTGCAGCCATACGGCCCTTTTCTTCATTTGTTCGCCGGTCACTACCAGGTCATTATAATAATGCTGACTAAAAGTGGCCATGGCCATGCAAGTGAAGAAGAGGACGAAAATCGTTGTTTTCATGCTGGTGCTAACGAAGAAATGCCTGTTTTCCATATCGAGGATATCCAAATTTTTCTGTAAAATACTGTCTTTCCTTATTTTTAAACAAAATTTCACAGGTGTCCCATTCCAAAGAACGTCACGAGAAAATCTGTTTAAACTGTAATGCTGAGTTGTCCGGGAGGTATTGTCACGAATGCGGACAGGAAAATATCGAGCCAAAAGAGACGGTGTGGGGGCTGATCAGTCACTTTTTTATGATATTACCCATTTTGACGGTAAATTCTTCAGTACGACCCGGTACTTGATCACCAAACCGGGCTTTTGCCACAGGAATATATCAAGGGACGCCGGGCGCGTTACCTGCATCCGATCCGGATGTACGTATTCAGTTCGGCGATGTTCTTCATTATCTTTTTATGCTATTCAAGCCCAAGGATTGGTTCAAGGGTAATTTCGATCCTGATGATATCATTACAAATGTGAAGGATTCGGCGGTGCAGCTGGATATTGCTCAGCGGCTGGTATTGAAAACAGCCCATTCCAGGGAGGATTCGTTGGAGATCATCCAGTCATTTACTCAGGCCAAAGAGAAAGTGATCGATGCGAATGAAAAATCAAAGAAGACGGACAGTCTGCGTACGGATAGTTTAAAAAATAAGCTGAAGGGAAAGAAGGAAAATACGGACACCCGGATACCCTGGGGAAAAGCGCATCAATATTATAAATCGGTGGCTGACTATGATTCAATACAGAATGGATTGCCGCCTGGTATCAAAGATGGCTGGTGGGAACGAAAAGCGGCCCGCCGGAATATTGAACTGAATAACCGTTATAGGGATAATGAAGGAAAGCTTATCCAGGACCTGATAGACAAGTTTATGCATTCCTTACCATACCTGTTGTTCATTTCCTTGCCATTGTATGCTTTCTTTATGAAATTGTTGTACATCCGGCATAAGCAGTTCTTTTATGTAGAGCATGGTATCTTTTTCATTTACCTCTATATTTTTACTTTTATTTTCCTGCTGCTCTATTTTTCGGTGACGGAGCTGCGGCAGTATACGCACCAGAACTGGATTGGCTGGCTGGAAGGCCTGCTTATTCTGTGCGGTGTTTATTACACTTATAAGGCCATGCGTAAGTTTTACGGCCAGGGCCGGGGGATAACGATACTCAAATTCTTCCTGCTGAACATGCTGGCTTTTTTACGCTTCTTATCCTGTTCATATTTTTCTTTACGATCACGATCTTCCAGGTCTAAAACATATTAATGATGGAAACAAATAAGTTGGCGGCAGCATTCCTGCGCCTGGTGACGATCATGGATGAACTGCGGGAAAAATGCCCTTGGGACCGGAAGCAAACGGTAGAGACCCTGCGGCCGCTGACGATTGAGGAGACCTATGAGCTGGCGGATGCCATTACGGATGGTGATTGGAAGGGGATTAAAGAGGAAATTGGGGACCTGATGCTGCACATGGTATTTTATGCCAAAATTGGTGCAGAGCAGGGGAAGTTCACGCTGGAAGAGGCTTTGCAGGGGATCTCGGATAAACTGGTATCGCGCCATCCACATATTTATGGAGATATTACGGTGAAAGATGAGGAGGAAGTGAAGCAGAATTGGGAGAAATTGAAGTTAAAAGAGGGTAAAACCTCGGTATTGGGCGGAGTGCCGAAGGCGCTGCCGGCGGTGGTAAAAGCCACGCGGTTGCAGGAAAAGGCGAAACAGGTGGGATTTGAGTGGGATGAGCGGGAGCAGGTATGGGACAAGGTAAAGGAGGAAATGGATGAGTTGCAGGAAGCTGTGGCGGTGAAGGGGCCCGTGGAAATAGAGGAGGAGTTCGGTGACCTGTTGTTCTCCCTGGTTAATTATGCACGGTTTTTGCAGATAGATGCTGAAAATGCGCTGGAAAGGACGAATAAGAAGTTTATCAGCCGTTTTACCCGCATGGAGCAACAGGCCAACCAGGAAGGGAAATCCCTGGCAGATATGTCTTTGGCCGAAATGGATGCCATCTGGAACAGCATTAAAAAACAAAACCCCGGCACTTGAAGCAATTGCTGAAAAACTGGCTCAGTAAGAATATTTACCTGTTGGCTGCGATTGGCCTTTTCGGCGTAGCCTTTATTCTCAATAAGTACGTCATTGGTACTACCACGGCGCGGTATTATGTAAACCTCATTGAAAAAGGATCCAGCAAAAGGAAAAGGACTTTCAGGAATTTGCCAGTGATACAGCACAGGTGGGCAAACTGGTAGATCAACGCCATGATGAAGCGGGGTTGAACCGGGTATTGGATACGAAAAAGGGCTATGAGGTGTTTATCTATGAACACGCGCATGATTCGGCCAATACACCGCACCTGGTATTTTGGAATACTCAGAATATATTACCGGATGTATCTTTCTCCTGGGGCATGGATACCAGCCGGCTTACCAATCTCAGGAATGGGCAGTATGTATACAGCAGCCGGCGTATTACACTGGCCGGCAACCGGGAATTTACGATACAAGGGTTTATACCGGTGGTGTGGAAGTATTTTGTAGAGAATGAGAACCTGAAGAAAGAGTTTGCGGGTTATGCCAAAGCGGTGGAGCGGGTTGATCTGGTACTATCGCCCACGGCTTACCCGGTAAAAAGTGTACGGGGCAATACGTTATTTTACCTGCAGCGTATCAACGAACACCTGCAACAGCACAATATTTGGTCGATCCTGTTGGTGATTGGCGGTTTCTTCCTGCTCTTTTTATATTTACAACAAACTGCCGATCAAATAAGTCGCAAATACGGACTTTGGTATGGAGCTTCCTTTCTGATTGGCGTGTTGTTGATCCTTCGTTTATCATCCTACTTCTTCCCGGAAATATTGGACCTGCGGCAGTTTGAACTGTTTGATCCCTATATCTATGGTTCGAGCCTGGTATTGAGTTCACTGGGCGACCTGATGATCAATTCGCTCTTGTTTTGCTGGATGGTGATCTTTGTGAACCGCCGGCTCAATAATTCCAAACGCTATGCTTTTGCAGGTTTCTGGAAAAACTGGGGTGCGGCTACAGGCATCCTGATCCTATTGGTGATCTGCACTTTCACATTTGCCGATGTGTTGCAAACGCTGGTATCGGATGCGAAGATGTCGTTTAATGTGACCAACTTTTTCAGCCTGGTTGAGCAATATAGTTTTGTTGGTTTTGCAGTGATGGCCACACTGGGACTGAGTTATTTTTATTGTCGCAGATATTTCTCACGGTCATTGGTAAACTGGTAGGAGAACGGAACTATGTGGTGTATATCATTACGGCCTTTCTGGGTTTGTTGTTGCTAAGTTTCCAGCACAATAATGCCATGGTAGAGCTGAACTTGTATACGTTGTTGTGGCTGCTGCTGTTCATGTGGCTGATGCAGCAAAAGATATTTGCGGGATTGAACTACCGCCTTAATGTATCGGAAGTATTGTTCTGGCTCTTTGAATTCTCTTTTTCGATGGCGGCGGTCATTCTCTTTGAAAACGGGAAGATCGAATTTGAACAACGGAAACGTTTTGCCGAAAAGCTGGCTTCGCAGGCAGACCCCTCAAATGAGCGGTTATTGAGTATTGCGCTGGCTTACCTGGACAATAATTTCCTGGAACCTAATTTTCAACGTTTCTATAACCAGCAAGAAAATGCGCGGCTGAAAGATAGTATCAGCAATACAGGGTTTATTGGTTATGCCAATAAATACGATACCTGGTTATTTACGTTTGATAAGGATATGAACCCCTTGTACAATACGGAGCGGGGTTCGTATGATACGCTCAATACTATATTCCGCAATCAGTCAAAGGCCACCAATATACCCGATCTGCGGTATTTTGAACGGTCGTTCGATAAGTTCTCTTATATTTTTAAGAAGGAGGTTATAGATAGTAATGACGTAACTATTGGTTACCTGTTTGTATTGTCGGACCCCAAGCGCTACAAGAGTGAGGCGCTGGTGCCTGAATTGTTTAAACAAACACGGGAGTTAACGCCAGGATACTCACCCTCCTATGCCTATGCTATTTATGATAGCCTGCAATTGATCGTACATTATAATGATTATGCTTTTCCTACCTCGCTCAATAAACAATCGCGTAAGGAAGAATACAGCATTGTAAAAAAGAAGGGTATGAGGAACTGTGGTACCGGGGTACGCCGGATAAGGTAGTAGTGGTAGCGCGGAAAAATAACTCCTTCATTGAGGCTATCACGCTTTTTGCCTACCTGTTCAGTACCTTCCTGTTCCTGCTGGCCTTTTACCGGATTGTGGCTTTCCTGATGCGCTCGCGCCTGCATAAAACTCCCTTCCGGCAGTATTTTGAATTGAGCATCCGTTCGCAGATACATAGTACGATCATCCTGATCAGCCTGCTGTTGTTTGTAGTTATTGGGGTGGCCAACGTATTTTTATTATCAACCGGTATCATCGTAATAACCAGGAGCGGCTAACACGGGCCATCCAGATCATGGTGAATGAGGTAGAGAAAAAGCTGGACGATCACTCTACTTTCAATGAAGGGGTGATGTTGTATGAACCAGGTTTTAGTGATGAAGTGGAACAATTGATGCGTGATATTTCGGATATCCACGGGATGGATGTGAACCTGTATGATACATCGGGCGATCTGAAAGTAACTTCCAATCCTGATATCTATTACCGGGGGTACTGAGTGAAAAATGAACCCGCTGGCTTATTACCGCCTGCATACGCTGCGGCAGGTACAAACGGTTACGGATGAAAAAGTAGGGAAGGTAGATTACCTCAGTATCTATGCACCGGTGCGGGATGATGATGGGAATGCGGTGGCTTACCTGAATGTGCCCTCCTACAGCGCAGAGGTAGAGCTGACGCAGGAGATCTCCTATTTCCTGGTGACCATCATTAACCTCAATGCGTTTATATTCCTGGTGGCCGGTGCTATTGCCTTGTTCATTACCAACCGGATCACCTCTTCGTTTACGCTCATTACGCAAAAGCTGCGGGATATTAACCTGGGCAAAATGAACCAGGAGATCAATTGGCACCGCAATGACGAGATTGGGGTATTGGTAACTGAATACAATAAGATGGTGCGGAAGTTGGATGAGAGTGCGGAATCGCTGGCTAAGAGTGAGCGGGAAGGAGCCTGGCGGCAAATGGCGCGGCAGGTAGCGCATGAGATCAAGAACCCGCTGACGCCCATGAAACTCAGTATCCAATACCTGCAAAAAGCCATTGACGATAACTCGCCCAACGTAAAGGAAATGACCACCAGTGTAGCACGTACGCTTGTGGAACAAATAGACCACTTGTCGAAGATCGCATCAGATTTCTCGCAGTTTGCCAATATTGGTAATCCGCGCAATGAAGTATTTGACCTGCATGAAATGTTGTATTCGCTTACTTCGCTTTACGAGGCTACGGAGAACCTGGATTTTAGTTGGGAGCCGGTACCGCATAAGGTATTGTTGTTTGCCGATAAAACGCAGTTGAACCGGTTATTTACCAACCTGATGCAGAATGCTATTGAGGCCAGTGAAGACCGGCCGCAGCATATCATCCGCATCCAGGAAGAACTCAATGGAGAATACATTACGATCAGTGTTTCGGACAATGGCGGTGGTATACCGGAAGCTACACAATCAAAAATTTTCACGCCTAATTTTACTACGAAGTCGTCGGGTACGGGACTTGGCCTGGCCATGAGTAAAAGTATTGTGGAGCAGGCGAAAGGGGAGATCTGGTTTGTGACGAAGGAAGGTGAGGGTACTACTTTCTATGTAAAGATCCCCTTATTAAGAGCGATGAATTAATTGCGCATGCTCGCATAAGCCAATAATCATTAATTATTGGAAAACGCTCAATGTTCCATTCGCAACTGACTCCCGAAAGTTTTCCTACCTCTTGCCACTCAGGCATGCAATGGTTTCTTTAAGCTTTTTGTTTTTTTGCCCATGGTTTTCATCGGCCTCATCGAGGGAGTGGGAACTATGGAGATCTTTCTCCTTTTCGGACAGGTGGGATAGGTTGGTGTAGAATAAAGGCCAGGCTCTACAAAGTTCATTAACTCCTTTTAATGTGCTGATAACCTGGGTAGAGATTTCTACAGAATGGCGGCTTAGGCATGGGCATGTTGTTTGAAAATAGTAAGTTAAAATCTGCACCATGTTAAGCGATATTCAAATCGGTTTCCTAACCGACCGTATCCATGAAATCGGTAGCGCTCTTTTTGCCAATACGGGCAATGCTATCTTTAAGTTACCCACTTCTATTATATCTGTGCTGCGGGTAGATGAAGCAGGCAATATCTGGTTCTTCCTGCATAATCCTGACCTGTTTATACAGGAAGGCGACAAAGAGTTTCCTGCCCGCCTGGACTTTTACCGCAAGGGGAAGCCTTTTTCTTACAGGTTTCCGGCAATGCGCTGGTGATTACTGATCAGGCAGCGATCCATGACCTGGCGGGTATCCCGGAAACTTCAACTCCCCATCATACAGGCAGGTAATGCTTGTTAAAGTGCGGGTAGAACATGCTTCTTATTTTGAACAACGGCAACGTACGGTAAACCGCTTTCAATCCTGGTGGCACGCTATCTGCAAATACCTATTACAGGAAAAGCCCAGCCTCCGGCCTTATAAGTTACATCCGATGATCCTGGCTTAAAGAAAGAATGAGAACAACTAAACAAATAAACTACTAACAACTAAAAACATCGACCTATGCGCTTTATCCTGCCACAGAATCTGAAGTTTGTAAAACGCTTTATTGAAAGAACATTTTTGGCTCGCTGAAAGTACATGATAAAGAATCACAGGAACGATTCCTGGTAGAAACTGTTTTTATAGGTGCCAACCAATACCTATGGTGTTGCTGTGCGGAAGAGTTGCCTGTGGCTACCGGTATATTCCCGGTTTCGTTGAAGTACATTGAAAAAGTGATAGGCATTTATAGGAAGGTAACAGGTATATCCAGCCGGATGAAACCGGGGCATGAAAGGGATACCGTAGTAGCGCCCAACGGTGCAATAACGCATAATCCCGGTTTGCCTTATTGCGGGTTAAAATGACAGAAACTGTGTACTATAAAAATATAAAGGCCAGATCAATTTTTTGGCTGTAGCCAGTTAAAGAAGCACCATAAGGAAGTTTATAAGAAAACCACCCTAAGAGAGAGATGCGGTTTGATCGTTCCTGATTGGACCGCATTTTCTTTTAGAATAGAGAATATAGTAAACAGGTTACAGCATCATTTGATTGGCCAATGATGGGCAGCATTTTAGAACATCGGAATGATCTATATTAATAATCAATAACTAATAATCAATAATCCACCATTTGCATATGTCGAAAAAGAAAATCATCATTTCCATTGTGGTATTGCTCCTTATTGCGGGAGGGATCGTGACGTGGAATAGGTATAAGCGCAAGATCGTGAAGGACAGTATGGCCAAAACGGTATCGGATAAAACGGATAACCTGTATGGCATACAAACGGATAAATTGGATATTGATGAGATCGCCGGTAATCTTACGGTGACCAATTTGCGGTTGGAGCCAGATTCCAATGTGTATAACGGGCTTGCCAGGGGGATGCAGCACCCTCGGTATTGGTAAAGATCCATATTCCTTTGCTTACGGTAGCAGGGGTTAAAACGCCCAGGGCATTGCTGAACAGTGCCATTGATGGGCGCAAAGTGGTGATCGAATCGCCGCGCATAGAACTGTTTTTACGGGTAAGGGCAAGGATTCGCTGCGGTCGGTACCTGATAAAGAAGTATACCGGCAAATACTGGGCAACCTGAACCTGATCAAAATAGATACAGTATCGGTGGTGAATGCCAGGTTGATCACGCGGGATTGGAAGACGGGTGATATGCGGATGGAATTTGACAGTGTGAGCATCGACCTATTCCGGATTGCGGTGGATAGTGTGCATGATAAAGACAGTACACGTATCCTGTTTGCCGAGCAGGCATTGGTAAGCTGTAAAAAATACACTGGACCAGTGAGAACAAATTGTACCATTACGAGGTACGGGATATCCACCTCAACAGTGGGGAAAAAAAGTTGGGCATTCATCGCTTCATCATTGATCCCCAACTGCCTGAACAACGTTTTCTGCAACAATTTAAATACGCCAACGACCGGTTTGATGTAGACCTGCAAGAGATCGGACTAGCCAACCTGAATATACCCTTGCTGCTGCAGGGACAAGTTGAAGCATACGCGCTGGTATCGGGCAAAAGTAGTATCCGTATTTACCGTGACCTCTCTTATCCGCATGATAAAAGAACCGGATCGGCACGTACCCACAGCAGGTTATTATGAACCTGCCTTTTGACCTGGCTATCGGGCAAGCTCATTTTAATCATTCTTTTATTGAATACAAAGAACGGAATGGTAAAAGTGAAAAGAGTGGTAAGGTGCAGTTTTACGATGCAGGCATCAGGGTTAAGAACCTTAGCAGTCACCGGCAACAACTGGCAGATATTCCGATGCAGGTACAGTTCAATGCCCGCTTCTTAAATAAAGCGCCTGTTAAAGCGCTGATCCATTTCTATCCGGTTAACGGGAAGTTTACAATTGAAGGTGAAATGGGGAGCATGAGCGCCAAAGGCCTGAATGAATTAACCGAACCCATGGGATTGGCTACAATAGAAACAGGCACCATCAGCAGTTTGCGGTTCAACTTTATTGGTAATGACCGGGTGGCGGATGGGAGCCTAACGCTGCTGTATGATGACTTAAAAATATCATTGCTAAAGAAAGACAGTGTGGACAAATCGCTTGATAAAAGAAGTTTGCCAGTCTGCTGGCCAATATGCAGGTAAAGAATGGCAACCCTGGCAAAAACGATGAGGTGCGCCGGGCCAGGGTGCATTATGAGCGGGATGTTCATAAATCCTTTTTCAACCTTATCTGGAAATCTATATTTACGGGGGTGAAGGAAAGTGTGGGGATAGGGGAGTAGCATGCAGAATCCAGAATATAGAAGACAGTATGCGGAATATTGATTGGTTGAAAGGCTGATAGGTTGGAAAGGGAAAAGCAGGTGTTTTTTCCTTGTTAACTTTTCAACTTGTTAACCTATCAAGTTTACAGCTAATACCGCACACAAGTAGGACAAATATTCACTTCAGATAGCCCTTTATTCCTGATGAATACAGAATCGGTGAGGGTAAGGAGGAAGGCTTTTAAGGTTTGTTAATCATCGGCGGTGAGTGGCAGGCCGGTGCGGCCGGAAGGCTGTACCAGGCGGGGGTCTATATTATCAGTAGGCTGCACGTCGATGGCATAATGTTGCAATACGAAATCGAGGTTTTTGAAACGGCCATCGTGCATGTAAGGGGCTGTCAAGGCAATGTTTCTTAAGGAAGGTACTTTGAAGCGGTTTTTATCTCCAGGTTGTGCAGTTATGCCCATACGGCCATAATCGTCGCTATAAGTATACAAGCCAAATTAGGGCTGGCCATTCAAAACATCTTTGATAAACAATGGAAGGAAACGCAGTTTGATACAGAAAGCCGCTTGTTCAATGAAGCGGCACCGGTATCGGTCCATTTTTCACCCGGCACGCCTTTCTTTGCGAAGCTTAGTTTCACCTATAATTTTTAGTGCGGCAATCGGTAGTCGTGAATCGGCAATCGTTTGCTTCGAGACACAAGTACGCCAAGGCACAGTAGCTGGGCTGCATACGCGCCAGATGGGGGTATTCACTCACTCACCAGCGGCGATCGGGTGCCAGGTATCTCCACTTTCCTGATGAAGGAGAGCCGCTCTACAGCGCTGCACCGGCCAGCCTGCAGAGCGACCCACCTTTAAGAGGCAGCTTGCGCCAGGGGTGTGAAAGAATTCAGCATACAGCATACAGAACGGAACAGGGAGCACAAGTACGCCAGCGCCCAAGGCCGAGCCGCATACGCGCCAGGGGCTAAGAGGTGACACCTTTTCGTTTTCGTGGTAAGGGAAAGGTGTCACCTCTTTCCTGATGAAGGTGAGCCGCTCTACAGCGCTGCACCGGCCAGCCTGCAGAGCGACCCACCTTTCGCCAGGGGCAAACAAATAAAATTTGGATGACAGTTCCTTGCGCCGGGATAGGGGAAGAGGTGACACCTTTCGCTTGTTTCGTGAGCGAAAGGTGTCACCTCTATCATTTTGGGCTAATGGGGAATGGGGCAAAACGTGGAATAAATTACGCAGGAGTGGATTCAGGATCAAGCAATTACGAAAGGCATTGTTTTTAAACAGACCTTTGTAGAATAACAAACAAAATAAGTTGTTATGGTACGCTGGTCCATTGGGCTATTCATTGTAGCGCTGATTGCCGGATTGCTTGGATTTGGAGGCTTTGCCGCTGGTGTGGCGGCTATAGCCAGGGTGTTGTTCTTTATTTTCATGATAGGGTTTGTGGTATCACTGGTGGTGGGCAGTTTACGGGCACATTAGCGCAGGCGATGAATGGTTTCCTCCTATTTGCTGCTTTGAAAGGACTGCAATTCCTGAAGCAGGACTGCGAGAACAAGCACAAACTCGCAGGGAGAAGTATTTTATGTGATCGCGATATAGGAAACCGGTCTGATAGGAATTGACCGATTGTAAACAATTAAATCCTTTAGTTATGTTACGATGGACTGTCATTTTTTTAATAGTAGCCATTATAGCGGCTATATTGGGGTTTAGTGGTATTGCAGCCAGTGCTGCAGGCATTGCCAAGATCCTGTTTTTTATATTCATCGTGTTGTTCCTATTGTCACTGATATTGGGAAGAACTAAAACTCCCTAGCAGGGCCTCTTTTTCAACATTCGATCGTTATACCTGTATGGCGCAAACCAATCATCCCCTGAAAGGGTGGAGCAATTGGTTTGCGCCATGCTTTTTTATCCTTGCTCAACTGCTAAGAGAGGTAATAATCAATTATTGATTATTGGTTAGTGGGAAATGTTGATGCTTGACCTGGTCATTCACCAATGGCCTTGTTTACTTGATCTTCAAAAAAAAGAGGCATTGATCGCTACGACCACGGTGCTGATGCTCATGAGTACGGCACCGGCGGCGGGACTTAGGAGGATGCCCATCTTGTATAATACCCCGGCGGCCAGGGGCAGGGCTACAATATTGTAACCGGTGGCCCATACCAGGTTCTGTACCATCTTACGATAGGTGGCTTTACCAAACAATAAGAGGCTTACCACATCTTTCGGATTGAGTTGACCAATACAATGCCGGCGGTCTCCGCCGCCACATCGCTGCCCGATCCAACGGCAATGCCTACATCGGCCTGTGCCAGGGCAGGGGCATCATTCACCCCATCGCCGGTCATGGCTACAAACTCACCCTGCTGCTGCAATTCTTTGATCTTCTCCAGTTTTTGATGGGGCAGTACTTCTGCAAAATAGTTATCCATATTGAGTTCCCTGGCTACAGCAGCAGCTACCTGCCTGTTGTCGCCGGTGAGTAATACGGATTTGATCTTGTGCTCGTGCAAGGTGGCAATTGCTTCGGCTGATTCGGGACGGAGGGTGTCGGACAAAGCAATGAATCCTGCCAATTGATCATCGATCAATACAAATACAATGGTCTTATCGGCACTGTCGGTAAAGGCGGCAGGCAGGGGTATCTTTTTCATCGAGATAACCGGGACTTACGACTTTGATATCGTGGCCATCTACAGTAGCTTCAATGCCTTTGCCGGTAAGGGCGGTAAAGTTTTGTACAGGCAGGATGGTGATGGCCTGTTCTTTTGCTTTTTGGAGTATGCCGGTAGCAATGGGGTGCTCTGAGTTTTGTTCCAGGGCAGCGGCATATTTCAGTAGTTCTTTTTCAGACAAATTGGGCAGGAGGGATTGGATGGTGGACACTTCAAATTTGCCCACAGTAAGGGTGCCGGTCTTGTCAAATACAAGGGTGGTTATTTTCCGGGCATTCTCAAAGGCGGTCCTGTTCTTGATAAGCAGGCCATGTTGGGCTGATAAGGCAGTGGATTTGGCTACTACGAGGGGTACGGCCAGTCCCAATGCGTGTGGACAGCAAATGACGATAACGGTTACCATGCGTTCAATAGAGAAGGCGAGGTCTTTGCCAGCCAGGTACCAGGCCAGGAAGGTGGCGATACCGGCCAGGATGGCAATGAGGGTGAGCCAACGGGCTGCTTTGTCGGCCAGGAGTTGTGTATTGGATCTTGATCGCTGGGCATCCTGTACAAGTTGGATGACCTGGGAGAGGTAAGAGTACTGGGCGGCATGGGATACGGTAATTTGGATAGCGCCATTGCCATTGATGGAACCGGCAATGACCTTGTCGCCTTTCTTTTTCTCCACGGGTTTGGACTCGCCGGTGAGCATGGATTCATTGAGGTAGGTGTCGCCCTGGGTAATGATGCCATCGGCAGGTACTTTTTCGCCGGGCTTGATGAGTACGGTATCTTTTTCCCGGAGGGAAGCTGTTTTTACTTCCGTAACCTGGTTGTTTTGTACGAGGTGGGCTTCATCGGGCATGAGTTGGATGAGTAGTTCCAGCTCGCGGGAAGCGCCGGCTACAGACTTCATTTCGATCCAATGGCCTAAGAGCATGATGAGGATGAGGGTGGCCAACTCCCAAAAGAAATCCATGCCTTGCAGGCCCACTACGGTGGCTACGCTGTATATATAGGCCACGGTGATGGCAAAGCCGATGAGGGTCATCATGCCAGGATTCCAGTGGCGCATTTCCTGGTACCAGCCTTTGAGGAAGGGCCAGCCGCCATAGAAGAATACAAAGGACGACAAGGCGAGTAATAGATACGCGTCGCCGGTGAAACGGAGCCGGATGCCCAACCAATGCTGGATCATTTGCGACAAGAGCATGATGGGAATGGTGAGCAGGAGCACGATGTAGAACCGTTTTTTAAAATCGTCGATCATCATGGCATGGTGATCATGGCCAGCATGGCCCATGGGTGGATTGGCATCATGACGCTGGTGTGAAGAAGTGGCTGGTGGATGTTGGTGGCCGGCATGGTCGTGGTGTTGGGCAGCTTGTTGGTGCTGATGGGCACTTTGGGGTTCCTTTTTTACAGGGCCGGTTACCGGCACGAGGTCCATGCCACAGATAGGGCATTTGCCGGGAGCAGGTTGTACCACTTCGGGATGCATGGGGCAGGTGTACTGTTGGTGCTGATGTTGGTGTTCCATGATAGTTGATTTACTGTTTTTGTTCAAGTAAAGTGACTGTTGTATTGGCCCAGTTGATGATGAGTTGTTGTTGTGCTTTGTTGATGCCGGCGCCGGTATGGATAAGGGTATAGGAAGAAAGGGGCATGGCGCCTTCCCGTACCTGGGAGGCAATAGACTCCAGTTTGCTGATCTGCTTTTTGGGGCTATAGTTTAAGAACTCATCAAAGTTCAATTCCTTTTTCCGTCAACAATATGGTTGTTCATGTACCAGGCCAGGGGTTGTATATTGGTATACCAGGGGTAATGGGTACGGTTGCTGTGGCAATCGTAACAAGCGGTCTTTAACAGGGCGTTGACGGTGTCGGACAGGGGCAGGCCATTTTGTATACGGGCTGGCTGGGGAGCGGTGCTGTTGTTTTTCAAAGGTCGGGGAAATAATTGTAACCCGGCCATGATGATGACCAGTACAATTAGTATCCTCCAGGTGCGACGGGCGAAAGGTTTCATGTTGTAATTTTCAATCAATGTCATTTACTATTACTGTCACCTTGTCGAAGGTTGTCGAAGCTGCCTTTTACGAGCCCCTTTAGGGGCTCACGCTTTGTAGAAAACGTAAAGAAGGTGTTTTGTGCGCTGTAGGCGCACCACCGAGGTTCGTCGCCTACGGCGCCGGGTCGAATTCGCAACATGTTGCTACAAAGCGGTGACCCCTAAAGGGGCCCAAAAAACCAACCCTGCGCAAGTATGCAGCCAATCCACTGTGCGTTGGCGTACCTTGTGCCCATTCTTCGTAAAATTTTCAATATTCAATGGTCGATTTTCAATGTTCAATACTTAATGATTATGGCCAGCCATAGGATCAGCGCCTTTCTTCAAAATGTATTCGCTGTACAGGAGATAGGCGCCGGTAACGACTACTTTATCACCTGCCGCTACACCTTCGGTAATTTCGACCAGGGTAAAATCTTCCTCACCTGTTTTCACCATAACGGGTTTAAACTTGCCTTTGGCGGTTTCTATCCACACATGGGCGCCCCGGCCATCTCTGATCACGGCATCTACGGGCAGGGTCAATACACCGGCCCTGCTGGTTATGGGCAGCAATACATTGGCTTGTAATCCCGGTTGCCATTGGGCATTGGGATTGGGGATGCTGCCCCGGAGTTGGGTAAGCTGGGTACCATTTTGATAGGCCGGATTGATGAATTGTACCGTCATACGGTAGGTATTGTTCTCCCAGCCTGGAATAACTACTTGCAACAATTGTCCCACTTTAATGCTGGCGGCCTCGGCGGGATAGAGATCGGCTTCCACCCAGATGTTTTGATAGGCTTCCAGGCGCATGATGGCGCCACCTTCGGCTACATACTGGCCTTCGGTAACGGAGAGCTCGGCCACGGTGCCGCTGGCATTGGCGGGATAGGTGATATAGGGAGATATTTTTCGGATTGTTGTAGCTGGTTTAGTTGTGCAGGTGTTTGATCGTACAACAATAGTTTTTGACGGGCGGCCTGTTCAATTTGCCGGAACTTTTCATTGTCGGGAAATTGTTTTACCTGTGCTACGGCCAGCAGGAATTCCTGTTGCAGGGTAGCCAGTTGTTCGGAATAGATCTTATAGAGGGGCTGGCCCTTGCTGACCTTCACGCCGGTTTCTTTTACATAGAGGGTTTCTATGCGGCCAGCCACGCGGCTGGATAGGATACTGGTTTGCTGGGGATCGGTCACCAGGCGGCCATTCAATTGCTTGAAGTTGGACAAGGCATTGGCGCCAATGATGGTAGTGGTGATATTGGCCAGGGCGATCTGGCTTTCGCTGAGTTCCAGGAAGGCATCTTTGTTGTTCTTATCAAAAGGCACCAGGTCCATACCACATATAGGGCAGGTGCCTGGTTTGGTTTGTACCACCTGTGGGTGCATGGGACAGGTATAGGTTTTTGCGGCTCATTACTGGTTGCGGCCGCTTGTTTTTTGTCTTTGGCGTTGCAGGCCACCAGGAACAAGGAGGGCGCGAGGGAAGCCAGGGCAACGGTGCGCAGGAATTGCTTTCTTTCCATAATCTTATTGTTGTGGGCTGTTACTGGTTTTAATAAAGCTCTCGCTATCGACGAGGTAAGCGGCATTGGCCGCTATTTGCCAGCCGGTAATATCGGTGCTTACTTGTATCATGCTGGCCACGGCGGCGGTAATATTAATTTCCACGGGGGTAAATACATTGTTTGATTTCCTGAACAGGATGTACTTATTGCCCAGGCGGGTAACGGCTTGTGCGGGCAGCCAGAAACCACCTTCGTATTCCACAGGCAGGGAGGCGGTGAGCAATTGCCCGGGCCTGAAGGCGCTCTTGTTGAGGTATACCCTGGCCAGGGTAAAGTTCTGTCCGTTCCTGAAAAGAGGTTCAATGAGGCCAATATGACCGGTAATGGTATTGTTCTTGTCGTTGGGCGAATAAAAGGTGAGTGCCTGTCCGCGTTTAAGCCGCGCCGCTAGTTGTGGGGTGAGTGAGAACTCCGCCACCAGGCTATTGGGTTGGTAAATGGTAAATACGGGCTGACCGGCAGCTACATACTGGCCTTCGCGCAGGAGTACGGGTGTGGAGGTGGGAGCGGCGAGGGCCGGTGCTGTTGCGGCAGATTGATCGCCCATAGCACCCATGCCATCACCTGCAGCAGTGGGGGCCATGGCGGTTGCTGCAGGAGCGGTTGCTGCGGCGGCCGCTTGTTCCAGGATATAACCACTGGCATTGCTGAATACGGGTACGCGGTAAATGACCTGTCCCGTTTTCAATACTTGTTCTATTTGTGCAGGCTGCATGCCCAGCAGGAGGAGGCGTTGTTTGGCTTTGGACAGCAAACCATCGGTATCATCCTGCCTGGCAACAAAGAGCAATTCTCTTTGGGCGGCGGCCAGGTCGGGGGAATAGATCTCCATGATGAGCTGGCCTTTCTTAACAGGCTGGTAATTGTATTTGACCAGGAGGCGTTCTATCCTTCCTGCTACCCGGCTGGCAATGCTGGTTTGATTGCGGGTATCATAGGCCATCACACCATTCAGTTCCATGGTATAGGTACGGGTGCCTTTTTTAGAACTGATGACGGGAATGGCGGCAATGACCTGTGCATTGACGGGTTGGGTCAGGGCTTTGAGGGCGGTATCGAGCTGCACCTGGTCATGACCGGCATGGACCTTAGGAGGTGTTTTCTGCTGGCAGGAAGCGGCCACAAGGACCACTGTTAAAACGGCTGCTGTACTAGCGATATAATTCTTTCTCATAGTCCACTATCATTTCGTAAAGTTTCAATCTTTCATCTTGTACGTTCAGTTGCATCATGGTGAGTGCTTCCCAGGCATCGATCACCACGGGCAGGGCTGTTTTGTTTTCCTGGTAGGAAAGAAAACTGGCATCCATGGTTTTTGCAGGGAAGGGATGATCCTGGTTTCCATGGCGGTAATGCGTTGTTGCATGGACCTGATCTCGTATTGCATGCCATAGAGCATACCCTGTGTTTCCTGCAGCATGGCGGCCCTTTCTTTTTCCATAGCCTGTATCTCGTATTTCATGCCTTTGATGCCCGACTTGTACATTTTAGACGACCAGGGAGCAATGGGAATACTGATCATACCCATAACGCTAAAGGCATTGGGCATCATGGCATCGAGGGGTACATATGGTCGAAGCGGATGCGGAAATCGGGTTGCTTGTCCTTCTTCATGCTCTCGATGTTGAGTTGCATGGAGCGGATGGATTGGTTCATTTTAAATACATCCTTTCGTACGGTGGCCAGCATGGCGGTATCGTGGGAGGGGCGGCTATAAACACGGGCTGTACAGTGGTATCGGGTTCAAAGAGGGCGTTACCTGGGGCATTCATGAGGCTGTTGAGCCAGGCCCTGGCTTTGGCAATGGTGCCTTCCTGCATACGCATCATGTTCCTGTTGTCTTCGATCTTTGCATCGGCCTTGTATACATTGCCCAGTTGTGACTGGTTGTAAGGATAACGCACTTCCTCGATCTTCTTCATCATGATCATGATCTGCTCGTTCTGCTGCAATACACGGATGCGTTCGCGGGCAATGAGCCAGTTGTAATACAAACGCCTGGCCTGAGCTTTGAAATCGTTGAGGGTAATATCGCGGGTGGCCTTTTCTACATTGGCCTGTGAGGCGATATAGTTCTTCTTCGCTTTCAGCTTGGCGGTATTGGGAATGTCCTGTTCGATCTGGAGCATGAGGCTGCCGCGGTCTTTGGCATCCATGATCATTTGTCCGGGGTAGGGCGTCATAAAGGTACCTACACCCACCATGGGGGCCATCCAGGCGGTGGCGGCATCGGCGCTGTATTGATAGGATTGTGCTTTGAGGCCATAGGATTGCAGCAGCACATTGTTTTGATCAATGCGGCTTAGAATGGTATCCAATGGCAATATGGGTGCCTGCTGTGCTATTGCAAACAAGGGGGCTATGGCCAGTGCCAGGTAGGTTATTTTCTTAATGATTTGTTTCATGTATCTCCAGTTTTCCGTATTTACGCAATTCATATTCTTTACTCATGAGGAAGATCAGGGGAGTGACGAGTAAGATGTGGATGGAGGAGGTCAATACGCCACCAATCATGGGCAGAACAATAGGTTTCATTACATCGGTACCTACGCCGGTGGCCCATAGTACGGGCACGAGGCCAAAGAGGGATACGCAAACGGTCATGAGTTTGGGCCGCAAGCGCTTGGCTGCGCCGTGGATCACATACTGGCGCAGGTCTTCCCGGGTGATGGTTTCCCTTGAGTTGCCTTTTAGTTTTACGAGTTGGTTCATGGCATCGTTGAGGTAGATGACCATAACAATACCTGTTTCTACGGCAATGCCGAATAAGGCAATGAACCCTACGGCCACGGCTACGGACAGGTTAACACCATAGAACCAGATGATGTAAGCGCCGCCGATAAGGGCGAAGGGTACGGTAATGAGGCTCAGGAATGCTTCGCGCAGGGAATGGAAGGCGAAGTACAAAGAGAAAAAGATGATGACGAGTACAATGGGGGCTATCCACAGCAGGGTTTGCTGGCCGCGGATGAGGTTTTCATACTGGCCGCTCCATTCGAGGTAATAGCCTTGGGGGAGTACACCATTGGCCTGGTTCATTTTATCAATCGCTTCTTTTACGGTGCTGCCCAGGTCACGATCGCGCACATTGAACAATACGGCGCCGCGCAGCATGGCATTTTCGGAGGTGATCATCGGTGGGCCATCCTGGAATGCGATATCAGCTACGGCTGAGAGGGGCACTTCGCCAAAGTTGGGTGAAGTGAGGGGTATGCGTTTGATGCGCTCCACACTGTTGCGGTACTCCTGTGCCAGCCTTACGCTGATGGAGAAGCGCTGGCGGCCTTCTACGGTATTGCCAATGGAAGCGCCGCCGAGGGTCGATTCGATGGTTTGGTTAATATCGTTGATGGTGAGGCCATAGCGGGCCAGGTCGGCACGGCGGGGGCAATGGCCAGGTATTTACCGCCGGTGATGGGCTCTACGTAGAGATCGGCCACGCCGGGGTGCCTTCGAGTACCTTCTTCACTTTTTCTGATACGGCGGCCAGGGTATCGAGGTTTTGTCCATATACTTTTACGCCTACATCGGTACGGATACCGGTGGAGAGCATGTTGATGCGGTTGATGATGGGCTGGGTCCAACCATTGACCACGCCGGGTATCTGGAGTTTGGCATCCAGCTCATTGATAATGTCTTTTTGGTGAGGCCTTTGCGCCATGCTGCGGCGGGCTTGAGCATGATGATGGTTTCGATCATGCTGATGGGTGAGTTGTCGGTAGCGGTGCTGGCGCGGCCAGCCTTGCCCAATACTTTGTCAACCTCGGGTACGGATTTGATGAGCTTGTCCTGCACCTGTAAAATGCGTTTGGCCTCGGCATTGGATACATCGGGCAGGGTAATGGGCATGAAGAGGATGGATTGCTCATCGAGTGGAGGCATGAATTCGGTACCCAGGGAACGCAGGAGTGGAATAGTAAGGAGGAGGGCAATGATGTTGATGGCCAATGTGGTCTTGCGCCATTTCAATACCAGTTTTATAATGGGGGTGTATATTTTTCCAGCAGCCTGTTGACAGGATTGGCATTATCGGGCCTGAACTTGCCTTTCAGGAAAAAAAGAGATGAGTACAGGAGCCAGGGTAATGACCAGCAGGGCATCGGCGATCATAATAAAGGTCTTGGTCCAGGCCAGTGGGTGGAACAGTTTCCCTTCCTGCCCGGTTAGCATGAATACGGGTAGGAAAGAGGTAATGATGATCACGGTGGCAAAAATACGCCACGTGACACCTGCTTGCTGGATTGCTCTATGACTTTCAGCCTTTCTTCCTCTGTGATCCAGGGGCTTGTTTTGTTTTCTTTCTAAACCATTTCATAATTAAACGGGTTGATTATTTTGCTTAAGCCAGGTGGCATACCGTTCGGACAAATGCTTGTAGGCATTTTCGCTCATGATGATCCCATTATCGACAATCACGCCAATGGCCAAAGCAATACCTGTAAGTGACATGATATTGGAAGAGATGCCAAAGGCATTGAGTAATATAAAGCTGGTGGCCAGGGTAATGGGTATCTGAATAATGATGCTCAGTGCGCTGCGCCAGTGGAAAAGGAATATGATGACAACGAGTGATACAACGATCATTTCTTCGATGAGGGTACGTTTGATGGAATCAATGGATTCGTTGATGAGTTTACCCCGGTCGTACACGATGTCGAACTTCACTTTATCGGGCAGGCCCCTGGCCACTTCCTGCATTTTGGCTTTTACTTTTTCGATCACGGCGGCGGCGTTCTCTCCATAGCGCATGACCACAATGCCGCCTACGCGTTCACCCTCACCATCCTGGTCGAAAATACCGAGCCTGGTTTCACCGGTCATTTGTACAGCGGCTACATCGGCCACGCGGATGGGGATGGAGTTTTGTGTTTTAATGGGAATATTTTGTATCTCTTCAATGGATTGTAGGTAGCCGGAGGTTTTGATGATGTAACCAATATCGCTTAGCTCGAACTTCCTGCCGCCGGACTCATTGTTGTTGGCGCGGATAGCATTGATCACTTCGGCCACGGATAAGCGGTAATAGAGTAGTTTATTGGGATCGAGGGTTACCTGGTATTGTTTTTGAAACCGCCAAAGGAAGCGATCTCGCTTACGCCTTCCACATTTTGGAGGGCAAACTTAATGTACCAATCCTGCAGGGCACGTTGCTCGCCCAGGTCGACGGTAGGGGCATCGAGGGTATACCACAGGATATGGCCCACACCGGTGCCATCGGGGCCCAATTGGGGGTAACGCCGGTAGGCAGGGTACTGGTAACGGTACTTAATCGTTCCAATACTCTTTCGCGCGCCCAATAGATATCTACATCATCATTAAAGATGACATAAATGAAACTCATGCCAAACATGGAGCTCCCCGCACGTATTTGATACGGGGCATGCCCTGCAAACTGGTAACGAGGGGATAGGTTACCTGGTCCTCCATGAGCTGGGGACTGCGCCCCATCCATTCGGTAAATACGATGACCTGGTTTTCGGACAGATCGGGGATGGCATCAATGGGATTCTTCTTAACAGAGAAGAAACCCCATACGAATAACCCGGCAGATAAAACCAGTACAATAAACCTGTTCTTCAAACTCCATTCTATAATGCGGTGTACCATGTGTAGTTTCTTTGTGTTGCTGTGAGCGTACAGCTAGGAGCTGTGAGCTTCGAGCGAAAGGCAATTGAATCATTTTCGATGCAAATGGTTCGACGCAAAAGGCTCGAAGCTCATAGCTCGCCGCTCGCAGCTGGTTTTCAAAGCGCGCGGCTCCTGGCTCACAGCTTATTTTATTTGATGGCTTCCTGTACCTCGCCGCAGGTAAGCATTTCTTTTCCGAAATAGGGATTTTTAACGGCTGCGGCAGTGCTTATCCAATAAGCGCCTTTGTTGTCGAAAGCCATGGGGCAAAATGTTTTGTATACAGGCTTACCAGCGCCAAAACCTATGATGAGTTCATACACATCCTTGCTCATCTTTTCAAAATGCTCGCGTTGGTGTTTGATGGCGCCGGTGCTTTTGCCAATGTGCTCGGCATGCTCGCGGAGGTCTTCTTCATTCTTTTCATAGAGTGCTTTTTGATCGGCGGGCATGGCGGCCTTGTTCACCCTGGCCATCGCATCCACCAGGGCTACACCACCATTGCCGGCTTCATTGGCATCATCATTGGTGAGGGCAAATTCGATGTGGAAATAATGTTGCCATACTTCCTGCAGGCTGGCGCTGATGGCAGGATCTACCTGGGTAAAGGTGGGGGTAATGGTGGTTAGGTTTTCGGGCACAGCAGCAGCGGCTGGAGCAGCGGAATCTTTCTTTGCTTCATGGCCTTCATGGGCGGAGCCAGCTTCGTTGTTGCCACAGGCTGCCAGGAATAGCGTACCGATCGTGAATGTGCTTACAAGAATACGTTTCATACTGAATGATTTTATTTGGTGGTTGTGAAGAAGTCCGGAAGTCGGAAAGTCCGGAAGTCCGGAAGAAAAACAGTTTTAGGTCAGGGTGAGCCGCCCTTAGAGGGTGAGCCGCCACTTGGAGGGCGACCTACGCTTGGAGACGCAGTCTGACAATTGATTAGTGTTTATGGCCTGAATGGTCATCCTGTTTGGCTGCCTTCTTACGGTCATAAAGACAGCAACCGGGTAGTTTGTCGTATACCTGGGCATCGGCAGAAAACTTGTCGGTGTCATGACCAACGGCTGCAATCTTTTTCTGAATGGCCTCATTGGTGATCCTGGCGGGATCGTAGGTAACGGTCATCATTTTGGTGGCTACATTCCACTCGGCCCTGGCAATGCCTTCGGCAGCGAGTGACTTTTCAATTCTTTTCTTGCACATGCCGCAATTGCCATACACTTTAAAGGAATCGGTCTGGTTGGATTGTGCCAACAAACTGGAAGAGCTCAGGAGTCCAAACAGGACGGCCAGGAGAAAAACTGACTTTTTCATTTGTTTAGTTTTAGATTAAAAGGAAACATTATTGCTTAATGGTAATGCCATTGGGTTTTTTGCCTACAGTGATGTCTTTGATCCTGGTATGGCTGCCCACATCAATAACCGATACGCTGGCAGCCATTTGGTTGGTAACGTAGGCGGTATTGCCATCGGCTGTAAATGCGGTAGCATGGGCGCCGGCGCCTGCCGCGAATGCACCTGCATGAACCCATTGGCTGGTAGCCACATTCCATGACCAATAATGGACTTTGGCATTATCGGGATCGGTTACCCACAATTCTTTTTAGCGGCATTGTGGGCAGCGCTGCCGGGCATGAAGCCCAGGTTAATGGTTTGCACCACAGTATTGCTGGTGATGTCGATCACGCTGATGGTTTGCCCTTCTTCATTGTCCACATACATTTTACCATCGTATCCTATCCAGGCGGCTACGGGATCGGCACCTACGGGGATGGTGGCCATCACGGCTTTGGTAGCAGGGTTAATAACAGATAAGGTATTATCACCGCCATTGGCTACATAGGCCTTGGCGCCATCGGGTGAGAAGGTTACTTCGGCCGGCTGCTTGCCTACGGCGATGGTATTTTTAAGTGCGTAGGTGGTGGCATCGTATACCAATACTTTACCGCTGTTTTCCATTTGAGAGGTCCATATTTCGCTGCCATCGGGTGAGTAGGTGGCATTGTGGTTCATAGCCGGGACTTCGAGCTCTTTGGTAATGGTGCCTTTAACGGCATCGAGCAGGAGGATCTTTCCTTTCATACCTGCCATACCACCGGCATGACCTGCGCTCAAGTCCATACCGGGTACGCCTACGGCCAAATGATGAGCCCCGTTGGTATTGTGGTAATATACATGGTGGGGCCACATAGGCATGGACATGGACCCGCCTTCGCTCATTAATGGTATGGTATCGCTCACCGTATTGGTGGCGAGGTTGATAACAGAAATAGAATTGCTTTCGCCATTGACTACGTAAGCGGCAGGATAGTTGATGTTTTTGCTGGCATTTCCATATCATTCATTTTATGTTGACGACAGGAGATTAGGGCCATGGCAGTAGTGATGAGCAGGGCAGCCGGAATGGCCACACGGCGTATAGTGATAGTCATAAAACCAAAAGATTTAAGTCTTGGAGAAATAGGTACTAGTAAAGTGTAGGCGCCGGGCAATATGGGCTATAGCATAGCCATTATGATGGTATTGGAAGGCCCGGTTACAGGAGGAAAGATCAGATGCGGAAACTGCTGTTCAAAATAAACAGGTGGACTTTGCTACTTCGGGGAGGTGCATGTGCTGGGGGCAATGTTTGCTCTACAGCCAGTGGCAGCACCTGGGGTAATTCCAGGTAATTAACTAGAGTAGCGGTAGAAGTAAAGGCTACCAATTTGAAACTGCCGGCTTCGGCTGTTTTTTGGTCCTGGGCGGCCTGGAGTGTTTTGTGTTTGTCCTCGCAACATTTTTTGTTGCAGGTGTTGACTTTCTTTTGGATTCACAGTTGGCGCATTTATTGACTTTCCCGTGCCACAGGCCCATTTCCACCAACTGACCCATGCAGAAATGCATGTGAAGGGTAGCTCCGGAAGAAGTGCCCATGTAGAGAATTGCTAATATGCTAACTATGAATTTCTTCATTGGTATTACAAAAGTAGTGAATATCTACTAATGGGTGTTATAAAATTTTGAGGATGATTTATATTTTAATGGGGAGGTTCATTTAATAGGTTGATGGTGCCGAAAGCTGCCGTGAGGGAGTGGAGGAGTGGGAAAGGCAGTATTTAAGGTAAAACTGGAGGAAAAGCCATTGATCGATTTGATTTTCAGATATCACGATTAAATATATTACTAGGATACTAACATGATATTAACAAAAGATCATTAGCTTTGCCTTCTCCAATAAGCCTCCTTCCATATATCCATTGGATTTAGTTATCACCCTCAATTAATCTTAAGTAAAACCACGCTGTCACCTTTGCCTGCATTCCTGATGTAGCCACTTCAGGGCTTATATCCTTATGCATAACCGCCTGTGAGGTATCTAAAAACTGAATTAACGTTTTAAACCTTAGCGCAATATGAAGCGAATATTACTTCTAACAGTAACAAGTATGTTATTTTGTGTGGCCATGCTGCAAGCACAAAATGTGTTCGATCCTGCAGATACGCTTGTCCGGTGGAATGGCTCCACGCCATTGGGTTCTGTTACCAATCCCAATCCCGGCCAGCCCGGCATGCAAAAATGGGTAAGTGTGGCCTCCAGCGGTATTAGTACCGGTTTTGGCAGCTGGGATGTTACTTCCTACAAGGCCTATTATATTAATGCCGGTGGCATACAGATGAGCTTCCGGTTGAAGTTTCCCAAAAGCTTCAGCAATCCCGACAGCATCAATAAGAAATACCCGCTACTGCTATTCTTCCATGGTTTGGGCGCTTCCGGCTGTCCTGCCAATGGGGGCATTTACAACAATGAAAGGCAGCTGGTATATGGTGGTCAGCAGTTCAAGGACCGTGTGGATAAGGGGACTTTGATGGATTTGTGTTTTTCCGCAGGTGAACAATAACAGTTGTTCATACAGCTGGGGAATACCCTATTCAAATTATGCCAATCTTTTGAACAAGGTGATGGACTCACTGGCAAAGCATGTGCGTATGGATATTGACCGGGTGCTTGTAGCGGGTGTATCTGAAGGTGGTTCCGCTGCCTGGGGAATGATTACTGATCATGCGAAAATGGTGGCTGGCGGTGCTCCTTCGGCTGCGGCTACGGGTAGTACCAATTTTGGTGCTTTTGTACACGTGCCCACCTGGTTTGCTACGGGTGGTAAGGATACCAGGCCCAGCCCAACGATCGCGCAGGGTGTTTATGTGAATTTGAAAAATATAGGAGGAGATGTCAAATATACCCTGTATCCCGATCAGGGTCACAGTGTTTGGTATGCGCATTGAGTGAACCCGGTTTCAAGGAGTTCATGAATACGGCGCATAAGGCCAATCCACTTATTTTCTTCCAACGCAATGAGTTTTGTCCCGATTCTGTTATCAATGTAAAGCTGGGTATTACCCCGGGTTTTGTAGCTTATGAGTGGAAAAGGGGGAGACGACCATCGCTTCTATGAGCAATGAGGTTACAACGGTCCATGATCCGGGTGTTATCATCAATTATGCTGCTGGTGGTAATGAAATTACGGTGAAGGCGTTGGGTACTTATAGTGTCCGCTTCAAGCGTACTGCTTCCGGCCCCTGGTCGGTCTGGTCGCCAAGGCCGGCGGTGATCAGTTCCAAACCGGTGACGCAAACACCGCTGCCGCAGGTGAATGGGCTGAAGAGTAAGGTATTGCCTGCTCCTGATGGCAGCACTACGGTACCGCTGATGTTACCGGCTGGTTATGTTTCTTACCAATGGCTGCAGGGCGCTACGGTGGTAGGTAACCAGGCTGCTTATGCGGCGGCGGCTGGTAATTATACAGCCAGGGTGGTGGAACAATATGGTTGTGGCGCTTTGCCTTCACCGGTATTTACGGTGGTGAATGCCAATGGCCTTCCCAAACCCGAGCCGGCCAAAAACCTTGCTGCGGCTGCACTGTCGCTAACCAGCATCCAACTGGATTGGAGTGATAACCCCAATGCGGGTGAAAATGAGACGGGCTTTGAGGTCTACCGCAGCCTGACGCCCGGCGGTCCTTACCAACTGGTAGCGATCACACCGCCCAATACGATCACGTATACCAATACGGGGCTGACAACGAATACGCAATACTATTATATCGTGCGGGCGGTAGGCGCTTCGGGTGCTGCTGCCTTGAGCAATGAAGCCGGTGTCAAAACGGCTGTAGACAATACAGGTCCTACAGCCCCTTCCAACTTGCAATTGCTGAGTACTTTCACCAATTATGCCAACGTTTCGTGGGCAGCTTCTACTGATGAGGTAGGGGTGGGTAAGTATGATATCTTCATCAATGGCTCCAAAACCTATACGACTACGCAAACCAATTTCACGATTGCTAACCTCGACAGTGGCCAGGTTTATTCGGTGTACGTGAAAGCACGTGATGCAGCAGGCAATTATTCATCGCCCAGCAATCAGCTCATCATTTCTACCAAGCTGAGTGTAAATGGCCTCTCTTACAGGTATTATGAAGGAACCTGGACCAGCCTGCCCGATCTCAACGCGCTTACGCCTGTCAAGACGGGCACTACGGCCAATATTGATCTGACTCCCAGGAATCGCAACGACAATTTTGGGTTCCTATGGCAAGGGTATATCAATGTACCTGTTACCGCCAATTATATATTCGAGGTATGTTCGGATGATGGCAGTCGCTTGTTCATTGATCAGCCTTATGGCTTTGCGCGAACGCCTTCGATCAATAACGATAATATGCATGGCAATACGTGCAAGTCGTCGGGCAGTATGCTGCTTACGGCGGGCATGCACTCTATTGCCCTGGCTTATTTTGAAGCGACCAGCGGGCAATCGGTGACGCTGAACTGGCAGAACGATGCCGGCTTGACCAAGCAGGCAGTACCTGATTCTGTACTTAAATCTGCCGAGCAGGTGGCTCCCTCCCTGGCGGCACCTACCAACCTGGTAGCTACGGGTATTGCTCACAACAAGATCCAGCTTACCTGGGTGGATAACAGTACCAATGAATCGGGCTTTGAGCTCCAACGCTCCACCAGTGCTGCCGGTGTTTATTCGCAGGTGGCTACGGTAACCGGTAATACGTATACTGATTCCGGCCTACTGGCCAATACGCAATATTTCTATAAGGTACGGGCTGTTGGTCTAACCGATGAGTCGGTATACATACAATCATCCGGCACCACGCTGGTCACGCCAGCGGCCCCGGCTGCTCCCTCGGCCCTGACGGCATTGGCTGCTTCGGCCACTACGGTGAACCTGACCTGGCACGACAATGCCAGTGATGAGACGGGTTTTGAGATACTGCGGTCTACTACGAACAACGGTAATTACCGGGTGGTGGCGATATTACCAGCCGGGGCTACTGCTTTCAGGGATACGACGTTGTTTGCGAATGTGACTTTCTATTATAAGCTAAGGGCTACGGGTGTGGCTACTCCTTCCGCTTTCAGCAATGAGGTTGCTGTGGTAATGCCCAATACAGCTCCTTCTTTTGCTTATATAAATGACTTTACGATCAGGTACAATACAACGCATACTTTAACGGTAGTGGCCAATGATCCCGATGGTGATCCTTTGACATTTACGGTGGGTACGCTGCCGCAGTTTGTGTATGCACAAGGCGCTACTGCCAATAGTATCGATATCGTATCGGTTCCTTCAATAGCCGATCAGGGTGCTTATGCTATTACAGTATATGTGGAAGATGCGTTTGGTGGAAAAGACACGATCATCTATAATATGGAGGCCAACAGCAATAACCTGCCTGTGATCGACCCCATTGCCAATGTGCTGATGAATGAAGGTGACACGCGTAGTATTGCGCTGGTGGCCAATGACGATGACGACAATGGTACGCTGGTGTGGAGGGCCGTTGCAATACCCTCCTTTGCTACGTTTGTAGACAGTGGCAATGGCCGTGCTTCGCTGAAGCTGGCTCCCAATCTTGTGCAGGGTGGTTCTTACCAGGTGACGCTGAAAGTCGAAGACGGCTTTGGCGGTTCGGCGACCAGGACATTCAATGTGACGGTAGCGGAGCATGATCCTACTGAAAAGATCCAGGTCAATATGAAGTATTTTACAGCCGGTGGTGCTGGCTGGAATGATGTGGATACCTACAATGGGGGCGTATTCAATGTTGCCAACCTGAAGAATACGAAGGGGGCTACAACTACGGCGGGTATTAACCTGGTGAGTGGCATTTACAATGGCACAGACCGTGGCGTACAGGGCGGCGGCGTATTCCCCAACACGGTAATGAAGGATGGCATCTTTTGGGGTTATTGGTGGCAGACTGGTTCTACGGATACTTTGCGCCTGCGGGTATATGGATTGGACGTGGCCAAGAAATACAATTTTGTATTCATGGGCAGCAATAACAATACAACCTGGGGAACTCCGGCTACGGCCGTTACCACTTATAAGATCGGTAATGAAACGGCGGTGATCCCCTTTATATGAATGCCAATATTACGGATACGATCTACCAGGTGCAGCCCGCGGCCAATGGCGAAGTACTCATCACGATGATCGGAGACGCAGCCAACGGCATCGGTGGGGTGCTGAATGCACTGGTGCTGGATGCACAGTACGATGATGGTACCAAGCCGGTGAAGCCTACCAACCTGGAGGCAGAACCGATAGCTGGCACCGGTGTGAAGCTAACCTGGACTGATCAGGCTTACAACGAGTATTATTATAATGTATACCGTGCCGCTACACAGGCGGGTCCTTATACCCTGCTGGGTACGCTGGAGGCGGGTACAACGGCTTATACCGATCAAACGGTATCGCCTTTCACGCAATACCATTATTATGTAGTGAGCGCCAACAATTATGGTGGGGGTGTTTCCAGCGACACGGTGGGGGTAATATCGGCCAATAATAAACCGGTGATTGCCGGCCTGGTGAGCAGCCTGGCGGTGAAGACGGATGCCAGTGTACAGGATGACTTTACGGTAACCGATACACCGGGTGATGTGGTAACGGTTACGCTGGTGAATAACCCGGCTTATGTGAGCCTGCAATCGCTGGGTGGCAATAGCTACCGCCTGATCGCCGCTCCTTCTGTGAGCGACCTGGGCAGTACGGCCTTTACGGTGAAAGCGGTGGATGATAAAGGCGGCGAGGTAACTGTGGAGTTGACGCTCTCCGTGAGCGATAAGAATACCCGCTCGGTATACCTCAATTTTGGCAATTTTGGTGATAATGCTCCTGCGCCCTGGAACAATATGATCGGCTATGGCAATGCCGGTACCACGCTCAATAACCTGAAGGATGAGAACAATGCGGTTACGCCCTTTGGGTTCCAACTGGTGGGCGGATGGCAGGGTGTTTCGATCCTCGGTCATCAAACAGGCAACAACACCGGTGTGTTCCCCGATGTGGTGTTGAAGAGTGGATTGTGGGACAACAAGACGGAAACGCGGCAGGTGCGGTTTACCGGTTTGGACGATAGCAAAATGTACAACGTGGTGATCGTTGGTTCGCAGAATGAAGGTCTGGATGGCAGCGCCCGTTATGCTGCCGGCAGCACGAGCGATACGCTCAATGCCCGTTACAATACGCACCAAACGGGTAACCTGAACAACCTGACACCGGTGAGTGGCGTGATCAATATCGACATGACGAAGCTGTCGGGTGCAACTTACCAGTTCCTGACGGCTGTGCAGCTGGAAGAGTTTACGCCAGGTACCAACCTGAATCCGGTAAACCTGTATGTAGAGCCCTGGGACCGTAATTCAGCTATCCTGAGCTGGAGTGATCGCAACAGCAATGAAGATGCTGTGGACGGTTTCCAATTGCAACATGCTACCACCTCAGACTTCTCGAGTGCTGTGGGTGTTGACCTGGCAGCGAATACGACTACCTATAAGAGCACCGGCCTGACCCCCAATACCAAGTACTGGTATCGGGTGCGCAGCAAGATCGGTGGTGTATATACGGAATGGAGCAATGTGGGTAAAACGATCACACCTGCTTCTATTACTTATGTGAACTTTAATATTGCTACGGAGTACAATGCTGCCTCGCCCTGGTTCAACCTGGAGGCTTTGCCCGATCAGCATTTCGTGTTCGAGAACCTGCCCAACCAGGCTAATCAGCCGACCGGGCTGACGCTCAGCATCGAAAAACGATGAATGGTGATAATAACTTTGGGGTGATCACGGGCAGCAATTCGGGTATAGCTCCCGACGTGGTATTGCAATCGAACTACTGGATCGATAATACGCAGTTGGCCCAAATGAAGCTGACGGGCCTTAACCAGGCCAAGCGTTACCGGATCGGGTTCCTGGGCAGTATGAGTACCAATGGATGGAGTGCTGGTAATTATACCTGTACTTATACGATCAATGGCCGCACGGTGTACCTGAACTCCTGGATGAATTCGACCAAGATCGTTTACATCGGTGATGTGCAGGCTGATGCAAATGGTGAGTTATTGCTCGACTTCTCCACCACTAAGGAAGCGGCGTATGGTTTCAGCGCCGGCCTGGTGATAGCGTCTTATGATGATGCACCCGAAGGAGGCACGGTGCTGAACCGCAGCAACAAGCAGCCAATTACGCGGACTAGCAGTGTGGCCGGCGAAACAGCCCGGGCAAACACCAGCCCCATCACGGGCGGCAGGGTGTACCCCAATCCGTTCATCGACCAGATCAACCTGGATTTCAACAATACTGCCGCTGATAATCATGTGAGCGTGGATGTGTATGACCTAAGTGGTAAGCTGGTATTCAGAAAAGGGTTTGGCAAACTGGCCGCCGGATACCGTACGCTGCGGGTGGCTACGGGCCATGCGAACCTGCCTACAGGTATTTACCTGGTTACGCTGAATGTAAACGGTAAACCGGTACAGGTAAATAAAATGATAAAGACAAAGCAGTAGGGATTAGAAAATTGATCAATTAGAAAATTAGCCGATTAGCGATCAGCAATGAAAATAAAAATCCGGGAGGGCTCGTGCCTCCCGGATTTTTTACTTTACAATGCCGTTCATTACTAACCGCTAATGCCTAATTCAATGTCGTTTACTTAAGAAATGAATGTCAGGCTGAGCCTGTCGAAGCCTTTTAATGTGATTAAGCTCCTTAGTAAACCCTTCGACAGGCTCAGGGTGACAACTAAAGTAAATACACATACCTAGTTCTTAATTGCTTCCGCTTTAAATCCTGCCTTTTCAACTGCTTCGCGTATGATGGCTTCGTCACCTGTTTCGGATGATACGGTGAGTACTTTATCGGCCGACTGAAGATCTACCTTCCAGTTTTGCTCACCTGCTGCCTGGTTCAATCCGGGTGTTACGGTTGCTAAACATCCTGAACATTTGATATTCGTTTTAAATTGTACTGTTTTCATCGTTATAATTTTTTGTTGTTAATGTTGATTGGTGTTGTAAAATTAGGATCGATATCCCGGGTTGTTGTTACATTATTACGGTGCCTTTGTATATAATTGTTTGGAGAGAATTCAGAATACAGAAGAAATACAGGGCCGGCAGTCGGCATGCCTCGATGCCTTGGTGCCTTTACAACTTCGCGGCTTTCAGCCTCAGGCTATTGGCTACTACGCTGACGGAGCTCAGGGCCATGGCGGCACCGGCAATCATAGGATCGAGCAGGAAACCATTAAAGGGGTACAATACGCCGGCCGCAATGGGAATACCTATTATATTGTAAATAAAGGCCCAGAAGAGGTTTTGGCGGATGGTCTTCACGGTTTTGCGCGACAGCAGCAGGGCTTTGGGAATGCTGTTGAGGTCAGAACTGATAAGCGTCATCCGTGCTACGTCCATCGCAATATCGGCGCCCTTGCCCATTGCTATGCTGATATCGGCCTGTGCCAGGGCATGTGAATCATTGATACCATCACCCACCATGGCTACTACTTTACCAGCTTGCTGTAATTCCTGCACAAAGGCAGCTTTACCAGCAGGCATTACTTCGGCCTTAAAGGAACGGATACCTACCTGACGTGCCACGGCTTCGGCGGTATGTTGGTTGTCGCCGGTAAGCATGTGCACTTCAATACCCTTTGCTGCAAGGTTTCGATGGCTGTTTTAGAGCTTTGTTTTATTTTATCGGCAATGGCCATGAGGGCTAGTAATTGGTTATTGGCAGCAAACCAGATCACGGTTTTGGCATCTTCCTGCAAGCTGGCGGCTTTGGCCAACAGATCGGGGCTGATGGACACCTGGTATTGCAACATCAACTTTTATTACCTACCAGGTAGGTGATGCCCTGTTGCACACCTTTGATGCCCATGCCGGTGATGCTTTCCACAGCTTGAAAGGTGATGTTCTTTTCAACGGGTTGTATATGTTGTACCACGGCCTGGGCCAGGGGTGTTCGGATTGTTGTTCGAGTGCATATAAAATATCCTGGTGTTGTGCTAACTGCTGTGGCTGGTTGTTCCAGACCAGGTCGGTAACGAGTGGTTTGCCTTCGGTAATGGTGCCTGTTTTATCGAGGATCACGGCATTTACCTGGTGGGCCAGTTCCAGGCTTTCGGCATCTTTAATGAGGATATTGTTTTCGGCGCCTTTTCCAACACCCACCATGATGGCGGTAGGTGTAGCGAGGCCAAGGGCACAAGGACATGCAATGACCAATACGGTTACAGATGTAAGTAAGGCGTGGGTAAAGGCATTGTCGCCGCCCAGGAGCATCCAACTGATAAAAGTAAGGATAGCGATACCAATGACCACCGGTACAAAGATGCCGGCAATTTTATCGACCAGCTTTTGTACGGGGGCCTTGCTACCCTGTGCTTCCTGCACCATTTTAATGATCTGCGCCAGGAGGGTATCGGCGCCTACCTTGGCTGCCCGAAACTGGAAGCTGCCTTTTTGGTTGATGGTGCCGGCATATACAAAGTCACCATTGTTCTTGGCTACGGGTACGGGCTCGCCGGTGATCATGCTTTCATCTACATAAGATTGGCCGGAAACGAGGTAACCATCCACCGGGATCTTTTCACCGGGCTTTACCAGCAGGCGGTCGTCTATTTTTACCTGTGCCACGGGCACTTCGGTAATATCGCCATTGGAGGTAACGAGGAATACCGTCTTGGGTTGAAGGCCCATGAGTTTTTGATGGCGGAAGAGGTATTGGACTTGGCTTTTTCTTCCAAAAGTTTACCTAAGGAAATAAATGCTATCACCACGGCAGCAGCTTCAAAGTAGACGTGTGGATGAAGGCCGCGCTGGTGCCAGAAAGCAGGATAAATAGTATTGAAGGCGCTGAACAACCAGGCGATGCCGGTACTTAGGGCTACCAGGGTATCCATATTGGCTTTGCGGTGGGTAGCTTGTTTCCAGGCATTGATGAAGAAGTTGCGGCCAAAATAAAATACCACGGGGGTAGCCAGGGCCATCATGATCCAGTTGCCATAAGGCATATCCATAAAGAACATACCAATAACTACAATGGGCAGGGACAGGATGGATGCCCAGATGGTGCGTTGTTTTACCTGGCGGTAATGATTGCGCTGTGCTTCTTCTTTGATTGCTTCCTGGTTGTCTTTATCGATCAGTAGATCATACCCAATGGAGCGTACAGTAGCCTGTAATTGGGCGGTGGTAACGCGTGCGGGCTCATATTCGACCCAGGCGGTTTGGTTGGCGAAGTTGACGCCGGCATCGGCCACACCGGGTACTGATTTGAGCATGGACTCGACGCTGATGGCGCAAGCGGCGCAGGTCATATCGAGTACGGGATAGGTTTCTTTTATAGTAGGGCGGCCGGTAGTAGTGGCGGCTGTTGTTGTGCGTTTTGTGGGAATGGCTGTTGCTGTTGACATAGTCCGATCATTTTTGTAAAGGTAGGACCGGTCAACAGGGGTGTTGTTACAGGATTATAGCCGATATGTATATAATTATGGGGGATTAGAATACAGAATACAGGAGACAGCATACAGAAGAATACAGGGGGCGCTTAGTTATTGGAAACTAATCATTATTGGCGTATCCAAAGCTTCTGAATTCTGTATTCTGTCTCCTGTATTCTCTCCTACACTTTATCCAAAGGCTTGCGTTTGTTTTCTTTTAGCTGTTTGAAATGGGAGGGGTGAGGCCGGTGATCTTTTTGAATTGTTGGGACAGGTGTTGTACGCTGCTGTAACCGAGTTGATCGGCAATTTGTCCCAGACTCAACTGATCGTACATTAACAGTTCTTTGGCTTTTTCCACGCGCTGGAGGATGGCATATTTTTCAATGGTAATACCTTCTACAGAAGAAAAGAGGGTTGTGAGGTAATGGTAATCCATCTGGAGTTTTTCTTCGAGGAGGACGGACAATTTCATGGGCGCTGCCTCATTGGTTGCATGATGAATGAGGTGGATGATGGTATTCTTTATTTTTTCGACGGTGGTGCTTTTTTATTGTCGAGCACTTCAAAGCCCAGGGCCTGGAGGTTGGTTTGCAGGGATTGCAGTTTGCCGGCGGCAGGTGTGCCGGTCAGTTCCACTTCGCCCAATTGGATATGGCTATGGGTAAGGCCGAGTTGATCCAACTGTTGCTGTACCACGAGGATGCAGCGATCGCACACCATATTTTTAATGAAGAGTTGCATAATGGGTGCAAAGGTACGAAATGCAGGAGACAGGAGAAGGAATACGAATACGGCCTATACCATACAGAAGAAATGCAAAGGAAGGGATGAATCGCTGATTACGCGGAAAGGATTTCGTGGATCAGGCAGCCAATTGAGGGGTGGCGGCTTTAGGAGTTTGGCCTGCATTTTACGCCGGTGTTCTTCCTGTTCTTTATAGCGGCCTTTGAGGCGTTGTTCTTCGAACCATTGGAGTTGCTTTTCGCGGGCTATGCGTTTGCGCTCCTTTCCAGGAGTTCGGCGGTATTGTCATAACTGCTTTTCCAATGGTTGCGGCCAATGAGGCGGCGATAGCGGCAACGTTTGGGATTGCTGTCGCGGTGTTTGAGCCGGGTTTTATAGTCCTTCGGTCTTTTGACGGGTTGTTGTTTGCGGCCTGTCTCGAGCTTAATGCCGGTAGCTTGCTGGTAGAGTACCCAATACTCTACATAGGTCTTCCAAAGGTAATCATAGGCTTCCTGTGGCGTAGCTTCCTGGTTGAGCATGTTGATGGCTTCACCGGTGAAGTCGCGGTACATCCAGAACTGCCGCCAGTGGAGGGGCAGGTCGCTGTAAATAGAGGAAGCAATTTTGGAAGCTACGGCCAACCGGTTGGCATAGAACCTGGTTTTGGCAAAGGCGGGGTGTTTGAGCACCTTCTCGCGGGTAAGGCGGCTTTTCTTGCGCACAAAGTAGCGGCCTCCATCTTGTAGAAGGTGAGGTTGTCCCAAGGTACATTCAAGAAATATAGGTCCCATTACTTTGGCCATAACTGATTGGATTGCTTAATAAATTTACAGCCTATTTTTGAATGCTGGGATATAGGTGACCAAAATGGCTAAAATGGCCGCAAATGGCCGGTTTTGAGAACAGCTTCGAGCTATGAGCTGCGAGCTGTGAGCGAATACAGGTTGCTGTGTAGGGAGGAAGACTAAGGGTTGGTAGGAAGGGGGTGTTGGGGTATGGGAGTGGGCTTTGTGATTATATTATTGATTATTAGTTATTTATTATTGCCTTTGCGGGTAGTGACGAATTGAGGAAATGTGAATATTTAGGAAAATGCGCCTTTACCTACAAGGATAAGGCTGGGATGAGACAAGGGTTAGGCTTGGGGGAAGTCCGGAAAGTCGGGAAAGTCCGAAAGACCGTCTCCTGATAGCTATTGGGAAGCGATCTGGACTAAGGGTGATATTTATGAAAATGCGCCTTTACTATGGGAGCGGTACGGGAGGGCTACGGGTTAAGGTGGGGAGAGCTGCCAGGGAGGTACGGAAGAATGGCTGATTACGCAGGATGGAATGGATGCGTTTAATTGTTGTGTTAAGTTATAGTGTATAAACATGCTGTTTAGCCGAATCTATATTCCATTTAGTTGTTTCTATGCCGACTGCTTAGCTTCCTGTTCTATCCTTCTATTCTCCAATTGCTCCCTGCGCCAGGTGGCGGGTGGCTGGTGCATATTTTTTTGAAGAATTTAATAAAGTTGGTTTCTGCGTGATAGCCTATAAATCCAACGGAGATGGCGATGGTGCGAATAGTAACATCCGCCAATAATAATTCCCGGGCTTTTTCCAACCGCTTTTGTAACAGCCAGCCATAGAGGCCCATGCCAAAGGCTGTTTTAAAATCTTCCTTCAGTTTGTTTTTGTTGATTAATAGCTTTTCGGCCAGCTCGGGAATCCTGTAGTGGTATTTGAGATTGTTTTCAATAATGCTTGCAGCATGCAAGACCCTTTCCAGGTCCTTCGGGGACAAGGTTGTGACTTCTTTCATAGAAAGCAGGTTTAACGGCCTGGATCTATTCGATCCGGTTGTTTTTTTGAACAATAAAATAGCAATATGTATACTGCCTTACCAGTAAACAAGTATCTGCCCAGTGGCAGGGGGAAAGAATAATAAGGGAAGTTCGAATGTTGTGCAGTAGTAGAAATCGCCTTTTCTGCCATAGCGAAACTACAAATAATGGGAACCGGAAGTTCACAATGAGATGTAATTTTTTTCACCTAGATGTTAACCCCTACAATGGGGAATTGTATTTTAATATTCTGTAGTAGAAGAATTGTCCTCCCGCGAAGCGAAAAACAAAAACCAATCGGGATTGGCTCTATTGGCTTCGATGGCTTTTTCAAAACGCTCACTAAAATCACCGGGATTGGTACAGGCATCCAATGTTTTGAAATCGGGATAACCGCCCAGGTCTACCTCCATCAGGGTCATAATGGTTTCCGCAATCTCTTCCCGGGTAGCCGGCAACCCAGTTGCCTTATTGAGCATGCGCCCCCACTTTCGGACCAACGCACAAAAGCAACAAATTCTTCAGGTGACCCGCTGAATGCTGGTTTTTTGAACTCCATAGTGGTATTGGTTTTTATGAAGTTAGGATAAAATGTATATATGTATACCTCGTGTTCACCCAGGCCTGCTGTTGATCTTGCGCAGCCGAACAAGGGCCAGGAAGGTATACAGAAACAAGAGGGCTATGAGGTGCAGTATATGGGGCATATTTTGACCAAGGGAAGCGCCTCCCTGTACAATAGACTGATACATATTGATAAAGGGGGTAGTAGGCAATAAAGCAGACATCCACTGGAGGGGCACAGGTATGTTTTGTAAAGGAAAAGTATAACCCGCAATGAGGAAGAAAGGATAGGTGGAAAAAGCCATGACCTGCACATTCAACAAAGGATCTTTAAACAGCCCCCAATCCACTGAGCCATGGGTATAAGGGTAATGATAAAGAGAAAAAAGCAATGGCCAGTTGAAACCCATCACCCCGCATGGGCAGCTCCAGTATCCTGAAATTAACGGTCATAAAAAAATAAGCATACGCACAAAACAAAAGATATAAAAAGATCCCTTGCCCCAGATAGCCATGGAAGGACTGCCACCGGCAGCCTGCAGCCAGGCGGGAACGGTTTTCTTCTTCCTTTCGAGGGCAACGCTGGCCGACAAGCCGATCAATAAGGTTTGCTGTAAAATAATGGCCAGTAGTCCGGGCAACATAAAAGCGCCATAAGAACTGCGGCTATTGAACAAAGGCCGGTAGTCGAGGTTGACAGGCATCACTTCCTGCATGGACCCACCGGTATTCATGCCCTCCGATTTTTGAAGGTATTGCAGGCGCACACCCGCTCCCAGGGTAAGGCAGGTTTGGTTAATACTCAACAACAGATCGCTGGAGGGCAGGAACCGGGCCGCATTGAGTGCTACTACCACATGGGCCTGCTTCAGGGATTTTACTTTCTGCTCCAATCCATACTCGATATACAAAAAGCCCTGGCATTGGCCTTGGTACATGGCCTCCTTGGCATCTTCGATAGAAGGTACCAGGAATACGGAAGTGATCTGGGCATTGCTGACCTGCTGGGTAATAAGGCGCGATAAATACGTATGGTCATCATCTACCACGGCAAGTTTTACGGCTTCTTCTTCCTTGTACTGGTAAATGCTGCCATAAAAGAAAGCATAGAGCAGGGGGCAATGAGCAGGGTCAGCAGCAGGCTATGATCCTGGGCAATGCGGTGCACCTCGCGTAATATCAGTCGCCACAATATGGTCAGTTGGTTAGGTGATGGCACGTTTCAGTTGATTAAGTTGTTGCTGGTATAGAAGGATGGCCATGGGATAAGTAATGGCAATAAAAAGCAGCAGATAGCCCATTTCGGTAATGGCATAGCGTAAGGGGAGGTCCATATAATACACCTTAAAAAAGGCATCGAGAAAATGGGTATAGGGCATGATGTTGGCATAATACTGATCGTACCAGGGCATGGCCCAGCGGGGAAAAGTAAAGCCGCTGAATACAAAGGCGGGGAGGTATAAAACAAAGCGGCATCGGTGGCCACCATGGTATCGCTGAAGATGGCCGAAAAAGCTGGCCAATGCCCAGGCAGGCCAGGCTTAACAAGGTATACACCACAAAGAATTTACCAGCCGCTGCCATAATGCCCAGGTTGAACAAGGGAAAGATGATAAAGGCCACGAGTATAAAATTGATCCAGGCAATGACGAGGTGGGCCAGGGTTTTACCGGCAATCACAGCAGAGGCAGAGCCCCTGGCTATATACCAGAGTTGCTGGCGGGTATTGGTGGTGGCTTCATAATTCAACAATAATACACCCACCATGATGATGATCATTTGCAGGGCCACGGTAATAAGACCGGGTACCAGGTAATGCTGGTAGTTATAGGTGGGGTTGTACAAGGTATACGGCACCAGGGCAATGGGTTGAACAAGCGCCATGGCTTTGTCTTTGTCCATGCCGGTCTTTACAAACTTCTGGAGGATCACACCCGAACCGGCCGTGATGATCACCTGGGCGGCTTCCTTGTAAATGAGTTTGGCAGGTACTACGGCAGCAGCATTGGTATATACTACTACATTAACCGGGTGACGGCTCTTGATATCCTGTTCCATCTTTTTAGGAAAATGAACGGCACCCAGTATTTTTCCTTTTGAATAAGGTCTTCCAGTTCATCAATACTGCTAACCTGGGTGGTGAAGTGGCAGGTTTTTCCCTGTTGCAGCAGAAAGGTAAATTGGCGCGAGAGGGCAGACTGGTCGTCATCCCAAAGGGCCATGGGCAGGCGCTCTACCTGTTGTTCATTGTAAATGTAGGCGTAGAGTAAGAACAATATGGGCGGAGCCACCAGCAATACAAGGTAGTGTACTGGCAACCGGAAGATACGCTTCCATTCTCTTAACATGACCTGGCAGGTGGTTCGCATCAGGGTAGTTGAAGTGATGCCGTCATGCCGGAACGCAATCCCTGAATGGTTCCGGGGCGGCGGGTTTAAATTCAATGGTAAAGGTGCGCAGTTCGAACTGCCCTTTTTCTTTGGAGGGTACCCAATTGGCAAAGGTGAGGGAAGGGGCCACGGTAGAGACGACCACCTTAAACTCCTCTGGGTTACATCCGGGAACCTTTACGCTGGCATTGGTGCCGGGTTGCAGGGAGGCAGCAATATCCTGCCGGATATTGAAGCGCAGAATATAAGAGTTTTCTTTTTCGACGGTCATGATGGGATAACCGATGGATACGATCTCGCCCTGGTGGATAACAAGGAACTGATCACGCCGGTGGCGGGCGAATGGATCCGGGTATGTTCCTGCAAGGCCTTGGTCAGTTCAGCAGCCTGTTCAGCCCGTCGTACAATGGCCTGGGCACTTTTGATGAGCTCGGGGCGGGTACCGTTCTTCAACATCTCCAGGTTGAGTTTGGCCATTTCCATTTCTTTTTGGGCAGCCTGGTATTTGAAGAAGAAGATATCGCGCTCCTGTCCGCTGATCACATCGGCATTGTACAAGCGCTGCATGCGGTCGTAGGTTTTGCTGAATAGGTTGTACTGATCTTCGGCAATCTCCGTGAGTTTGCCGGTGGCGCTGATGAGTTCTTTGCGCGGGCCTGCTTCGAGTAATTCCAATTGTCCTTTGGCGGCATCTACAGCGGCTTGCGCCTGTGCGCGGATGGCATCAATTTCATTGGTGCGCAATACACCCAATAGTTGTCCGCTTTTGACGGTATCGCCCTGTTCTACAAACAAGCTATCGAGGCGGCCCGGGAATTCGGCGGCTACATCAACGCTGGTCGCATCCACCATGCCCAGGGGGCATTGGATTCGGTGGGAGATTTCCGAAAGAGAAACCATATAGCCACCACCAGTACAAGGATGGGGATGAAGAGGGCCCAGTATTGTTTGATGAACGTTCTCATATTGAATGATTTGAAAGAGGCATTAAGGCAACGAGTGAGAAAGGCAAGTTGTGAGCTGCGAGCTTCGAGCTGCGAGCGAAAAGCAAAGAGGGAAAGAGGCCACGCGGTATCGCTGTATTAGGCTCGCAGCTAGCGGCTCGAAGCTCGTAGCTTTTGACGCAATAAAGTATTGAGTTGTATGCATGTTTTACGGGATTAGTTCGGTAATGCGGTTAGGGGTACCATATACGTTCCAGTAAGTGGCCAGGGCCAGGTAATAGGCCAGGATGGCGGTATGATAGCCTTTCTCTACTTCGCTCTGGATGAGTATCACATCATTCAGGTCTTTGAGAGAAGACAGCTGGTTTTGTACGCGTTCATTAACGAGGCGGCGGGTGGTGGCAATATCCTGGCGGGCGCTATCGGCTGTATTGATCTCATTTTGAGCGGCCAGTATTTTATTGCGGGTAACCCGGAGTTGCATCTGAAGGTTTTCTTTGGTATTGGCTTCGGCCAGTTTTACTTCTTCTACCAACTGGTGGGCGGCCAGCTTTCTTTTTGTGTTTGGGTGCCGCTGAAAATATTCCATTGCATTTCAACGCCCACCATCCAGGGAGAAATGGTAACGGGCAATTGATTTTGGTAGAGGTTGAGGTTGCCAATGGCAAAGATATTGGGCAGGTTGTAGGAACGGGCAATTTTCTCGCCCACTTGCGCGGAGGCAATTTTACTTTGCACCATTTGATACACGGGGTTTTGCTGCCAGGCGTTTTGGTCATCAAGTGGGATGATGCCGCGCTTATACACCAAAGTATCATTAATGGTAAGGGCGGAATCGAGGGAGATACCCAATAATTTGTTTAATTCAACGAGTGCATTTTGTTTTTCCATGCCCAGGTTGGCATAATTGGTACGTGCCTGTGAGAGTAATACTTTGGTCCAGCTTTTTTGGTAAGGGGCGAGGATCTCATTTTTGACCATTTCATCACCATAGGCTTTGTTCTTATCAAACGCATCCACCACGCCTTGCTGTATTTTCAACAGGGTATTGAGGTAGTGTATGCGTATATATTGGAGGGTGATGGCAAACTGAACCTCTTTTTCGGCTAGAGCGGTACCAATGATACCGGAGTTGACTTCGGCTTCGGCAAAGTTGCGGACGGCGGTTAACTTATTGCCCAGGAAAATGGGTTGACGGGCAAAGAGACCCGCCAGGAAATAGGATTGTTTGCTAAGCGCCGGATTGTAATCGGGATATACAGCGCCGAGAATGGTTTTGGAGGTGTTATATATTTTGTCCTGTACCGGTTGGGATAGCTGGTTGCCGGTGATCTCCTGAAATACGGTATTGGCTGCATTGACAGCTTGTTTGGAACTGCCATCGAGTATGCCATTTCTCACGGTTTGTAAATTGATCTCAAGGGGCGGCTCAGGTAGGTATAGCTGGCCAGGGCATCTATCTTGGGTACAAAACGTTGTTTTTCTACACCAAGGTTGTACTGTGCCCGCAAGAGGGAGGTCTTGGATTGTTGTACGAGTTTGTTGTTGCTGGCAGCCAGCCGATAGCAGTCGTGCAGGGTGATATCCTGAGCGATGGTGGAGGAGCAGCCTATGGAACAAATGAGAATTACGGAGCGTACATAATGCTTCATAGTAGTGAATCTTTAGTCGGCAATCGGCAGTCGGCAATCTTTTGCTTCGGGGGCACAAGTACGCTCACACACAAGGCCAAGGCTGCATACTTGCACCAGGGGCTAAGAGGTGACACCTTTTCGTTTTCGTGGTAAGGGGAAGGTGTCACCTCTTTCCTGATGAAGGTGAGCCGCTCTACAACGCTGCATTTGCCAGTCTGCAGAGCGACCCACCTTTCGCCAGGGGCAAACAAATAAAATTTGGATGACAGTTCCTTGCACCAGAATGGTGATGAGACGAAACAAAGTAGTGCTACAGAAAGATAGATTTGCTTCATATAGTGAATAGTCAATAGTGAATGTTCGATCTTTTGCCTCGATTGTCTGGCAGATGGCAATTGTCAAACGTCGATGCTGGTACGGTAGCAGGGATGGGGGTACAGTGTAGGGCAGGCTGGGTTAGGCAGTGGGGGAGGGGAATAAGGGTTATTTAAAGTTAGGGAAGTTTTGGGTATGCTTTACAGCACTTACCATAAACCGAGCAATTTCCACCACAAACCTCCCACGACAAACCATATAACGAGAAAGAAAACGGAGATGAAGAATCCATGTTTCCACCAGTCTTTCATGTCTACATAAGTGCTGCCAAAGAAAATGGGGGCAGGTCCGTGGCCATAGTGGGTAAGTGATCCCATAAGTGTAGCACAGGCGCCCAGGAAAATAGCCAGCATGGTGCCAGGCACACCTACGGCAATGCCTACAGCGAGGAATACGGGATACATGGCGGCGGCCTGTGCGGTAGCACTGGCAAACATATAGTGGCAATAAGAGTATACAAGTATGAGGATGGGGAAAGCCACTTGCCAGCTGAGGTGGGCCATTTTGCTGCCGATGAGGTTGCCAAACCAACCTACAAAACCCAGTGAGTTGAGGTAGGACCCCATCATGACGAGTGAAGAAAACCATACGATGGTATCCCAGGCGCCTTTTTCGGCTTTTACATCCTCCCAGGTAAGGACACCGCTTAGCAACAAGATACACAAGCCAATTAAAGCGCCCGTGGTGGCATCAACTGCTATGAGGTTGCCAAAGATCCATAAGATGAGGAGTATGATGAAGGTAGCCACCATCAGCCATTCCTGGCGGGAAACGGGGCCCATCTCTTTCAGTTTTTCGGCAGCCATGCGGGGAGCTTCTTTTGTTTGCTTGAGTTCGGGTGGAAAGAATTTATAGAGTAGCAAGGGTAATAATAAAAAGCAAACGAGCCCGGGCAATAAAGCGGCGATGGCCCAACTGCCCCAGGTGATGGTAATGCCGAGGTCTTTGGCAAATTTCTGGGCCATGGGATTACTGGCGGTAGCAGTAAGGAACATCACGGAGGTGATCATATTGGCATTGTAACTGCCAAGGGTAAGGTAAGCGCCTATTTTTCGATGTGTTTCGGGTTTATCGGGCAAGGAGCCCATATTGATAGCGATGGATTTCATGATGGGGAAGATCACACCGCCTGCGCGGGCTGTATTGCTGGGGATGGCGGGGGCCAGCAGCAGATCGGCGGTATTGAGTCCATAGGCCAGTCCCAGGGTGCTTTTGCCAAATACTTTGATAAAGTTATAGGCGAGGCGGGTGCCCAGGCCGGTTTTAATAAAACCGCGTGCGATAAAGAAGGCAAGGCCAATGAGCCAGATGGTGGAATTGCCAAAGCCGCTCAATGCATTGGTAACCGCATGGGCAGGATCGCCCGGGGCCAATACTTGTGTAACAGCGCAAAGGGTAATGCCCAGCATGGCCATGGTGCCCATGGAAGCCGCTTTGAGGATGATGCCAAAAATAGTGCCCAGGAAAATAGCCAGCAGGTGCCAGGCATTGGGTTTAACGCCTTCGGGTACTGGAATAAACCAGATGATCAATGCAATGATGAGGGTAGCCAGTAATGCCTTGGGTTTGATTTCCTTCATAAACGTGCTTTTAGGTATTGTTTAAAACCGGATCTGTAATTGTGCGTAGGCCAGGTTATTGTTGTAGGTGGTGGTGAAAGGGATCTTGGTTTTGTAGAGATCGATGGCCACACCTACCTGTAATACGGCATAAAAATTATCGGCAAAGATGAGCGATACATTGGGGATGATGGTTTGCCGTGGATTATCATGTTGTTTATAATTTTCATCGAGGTATTCATACCGGGAAGAAAATTCAATGGCCCTTACCCTGGGTCGTTTGTATTCATAACGAAGGGTGGGGAAAAAATAAAAGCCTTGTGTACGGAACTGGCTAAGGGATGGCTTGGGTTGTTGGGTACTGGTATGGTATGCTATAAAATCGGAACCTGATTTGTATTCGCTCATGAGGAGGAGTTGCCATTTGTGGGAGAGGGGATCTTAGTGGTGGCATCGGCTCCCCAGGCATTGCCGGTACCGCTGCGGGTATTGGTATTGCCATTGGTACTGCCGGTGCCGGCATTGAGGGCGAAGGTTATATGGGGGTAGGGGTGGCTTCGAGGCGGGCATAGGCGTTTTTGGTATCATCATCGTCAGTAGCCTGGTTGCGGTTGTTGCCATTGTATAGACCGGCAAAGTAGCGGAGGTTGCCTTGCTGATCAATATTGCCAAAAACAGAAAGGCCTACCTGGAAGCTTTGCCAGCCATTGCGGCCAAAAGCATAATACTGGTTGGAGAAATCGAGGGTGCGGATGATATCAACAGGCAGTGCATCTTCAATACCGAAGAAGGGACGGAACTGGCCCACTTGTACATTGAAGTATTTATTGAGGGAGTATTTGATATAGGCGTTTTCGAGTACTTTATTGGAGGGGCTGCCGTTGAAATCGGCAAAATTGACGAGGATATTGGCCGAGAAGTGATCGTTGATATTGGCCCTGATCATGAAGCGGGCGCGTTTTACGAGAAAGGTATTGCGTACTGGTTTAGGGGTGGTAGTGGTATTGGGATCGAAATGTTTTCCATTTACATCAACGTTGTTGTTGAGGGAAGCCATATAACGGGTTTGCAATACGCCGGAAAAAGAAAGGGAACGTTGGAAGGCGGAAAAATTGGTAACGGTATCAGCAGAGGTGAGGGAGGTCTCATCTTTTTGCTGTGCCTTCGCAGTAAAACATAATAGTTGCATGCCTGTATATACGATCAGCAGGTAGTTTCTCATGAGGGTTAGTACTTAATGGTACTATAAATATATTAAAAATTAGGATTGAGTGATGAGGGTGATAGGACGATCGTACTTTAGTTTGGCTCGCAGCTCGAAGCTTATATCTCGCAGCTCCTCGATTTGATATATGTTAAATCGAATAGTTAAAGGAAGCAACAACCTGACAATAATACCCAAATGCCCCAGTGAATAATAAGTCGCTTACAAATTGATAAGTGGTTTTGCTTACTGTTGGTAGCGCGTTACGAATTAGGTTATTGTTTTGTGCAAGTTTTATAAGCATTACCCACTATTGTTAAAACAAATGCTGGCTGTTCCTTGCTTTAGTCTTATCATTGATGTATCTCCTGAAATAAAAATGCTGCCAAGAAATATAAATCAATGCTGCTTTTGAGTTGTTTAATTAGGGTTAAGTAGGCTTTAGATAGTAAATTGAAATACATTGATCAGACAGGAACTTCCAACCACCCATTGTGTAACACCAAAAATGAATTTATGATTGTACAAGCAAGTCGAGTCAGGTACTTTAGGCGGAAATGCAACTATTTATTCGCCTCGTCCTCCCATTTGTTCATGCAGCCCGGGAAAACCCCTGTCATTGGACAACTGTCGTGGCCGTTTCCCAACCATGATCTCCCCAGGTCATCCGGCTTCCAGCAAACCGCATAGAACATTGCTTCACCGGTTAACTCAACAATCACCGTAGATAGATTAAAGAAAATTGGTTACTACTACAGGCTGTTAATAACAAGCCATGTTAAGGATACCCCACCCAGGTTTAATGTATGAGTGTGTAGCGTGATTCCGTACAAGGATTTGCTATGCCGGGAGTTGAGCAATGTAGCGAATGCATCCAGCATACCCAGCCGGGTATGAATGGTTAACATTACACTACTAACATTAAATTTTATTCCATGTCTAACGATTTACTTTATCAACTGCCAATGGCAGGAAAGAACGATAAGCCCGGCTATACTTACGAATTGTCAACAGAACGGATAGCCAATATTGCGGCAAGGTTACATTGTTTTATGCATGAGCAAAAGCCTTTTTGCGTTTTGGTTATTCGATCCGCGACCTGGCAGATGACCTGGAGATACCATCGTACCAGTTGAGCGCCTACCTCAACCGGGAAATTGGGGTGAACTTTAATGATTACCTCAATCAGTTTAGGGTGAAGTACTGTGAGGAACTGCTGCAGCAAGGGATGGTAGTGCAGCTAAATTTTAAAGGACTGGCCTTGAAATGCGGGTTCAGTAACCGGAATACGCTTACTACGGCTTTTAAAAGTTTACGGGTTATACGCCATCGGTGTATACGCGGAATATGCTATCGTTCCGACGTTCGGCGGTCATGGCGGGTTGCCAATAATTGCCATAGGAGGCAAGGGGCAGGGCCGGTTTATGGGTGAAGTTCTTATGCCTTTCACTTTTCTTGTGCCCCGGTATTGGCTGTTGTGAATTAAGAAAGAGGTTGTTGATACCGGGGCACAATTTTTGGCAGGCCGCTTGTTGTCCCAACACATGATGACCGGTGTTTCAAGGATAATAGACCGTTTTTTCACAGAACAGGAATAGCAGTAAGTCGAATCGTAGGCAGTGTATTTCTACACATAGCTTTTCATTCTTCAACCTGATCACTGGGTATCGCCATGATCAACTGGGTGCAGAGGTTCGTTTGATAAAGCAGGTGTTTTTCATTGGGGGCTCCGCATCGGCGGACCCCCTTGTGTTTAAATTACCCAAACTATACAATGCTTGTAAAAGGTCAGAGTGAGGCCTGTAAACGGTCAATCTCAACAAGGGTAAGGGAAGAAGTACGGTGCCAGATTCGTTATTTTACTAGCCATAGCAATAGAAATGGTTTTTAAAAAAATAAGTCATGAAACAGTTAATAATTCGCTGGCCTGGAGCTTGTATTTATAACAATTGGCAGGTTATGCTGAATTATTCAGTAGCAAAATGGTTATATTTGTATGGCACTTCTATAAGGGGGTAACGTGTAAAGGCCACAAAAGCACCTCCTTTGTGATTAGCTTTCATTTTGATTAGTAGTCATCTTTAATACAACTGGACAACCCATACAGGGCTGAAAGCGGTAGAATATTTTCTATCAGTCTTTCTCTTGGTGGATGCTGTAGATTAGATGTTGTTTTGATGAGAATGTATTATATTTGATCATAATCCAAAATACGCTTATGAATACCCGCCGGCTTTTCCTTGTAGACGACGATATGGACGAACAATGGATCTTTAATACAGCCCTTTGCGCCTTAGATCCCACCATCGAATTATCAGGAGCCGCCAATGGGCAGGATGCCATCCGGCAACTGGCCAGTTCCCACTCAGTCCCCGATGTTATTTTCCTGGATCTTAATATGCCTGTTATGAATGGATTGGAATGTTTGCGACTGATCAAGTCCAATCCCGGCCTGTCGGGCATTCCCACTATTATCTACTCTACTTCTGCTGATCCGCTGACGATCTCTAAAACCATGGAAATGGGAGCAGAAGATTTTATTACCAAGCCATACAATTTTGAAGACCTGGTCAATACCTTGCGGCATGTGCTGGACAGGATAGTTGCTTAAGCTGGCTGCTGAAAAAGGTTGGTATCTTAACAAATGGTTTGCTGTATTCACTTACAATGAATTTAATAATGGCTGGTATAGCTCCACAGTGGCAATTTTTACAAGGTGGAGGAGAAATGGGGGCGTTGACCCGCGCTTACCGCTGGGAGGAAACCTCCCTGGGCGGGCCTGCACAATGGCCCCAGAGCCTGCGCACAACAATCAGTATTGTACTGAACAATTGCTTCCCGATGTTCCTGTTCTGGGGACCGGAATTATTATGCTTTTACAATGATGCTTACCGGCCCAGCCTGGGCAATAATGGTAAACACCCGGATGCGCTGGGAAAACCTGCCGTGGAGATATGGCCTGAAATATGGACGGTGATCAAACCGCTGATCGACCAGGTGATGGCCGGAGGACCGGCAATCTGGCGCGAAGACCAGTTGATACCCATTTACCGCAATGGCCACCTGGAAGATGTTTATTGGACATTTAGCTATAGTCCCGTACGCGATGAATCGAATGCGGTGGCCGGGGTATTGGTAACCTGTACAGAGACCACAGAAAAGGTACAGCAGCTTGCCACGGTAGTGGAGTTTTCAAAGGAGCTGAAAAGGCAGGTGGCTGAACGTACATCGGAGCTGGCAGCCTCTAACCTGCAGTTAAGACGTTCAAACCAGGAGCTGGAACAATTTGCCTGGGTGGCATCGCACGACCTGCAGGAGCCTTTGCGTAAGGTGCGGGTGTTTACAGGGATGCTCAAAAAGGGAATTTGCCGCCGCTGGAACTGATCGATAAGATCGATGCTTCCACTGCGCGCATGAGTAAACTGATACAGGATGTGCTGGATTTTTCGCGGTTATCAACACAGGAAGGATTGTTTGTGCCGGTTGGGCTGGAAGGGGTGATACAGGACGTACAAACAGACCTGGAGTTACTGATGGCCGAAAAAAAGCGGTAATCGACTATGGGGAGCTACCGGTGATCGAAGGGATACCCTTGCAGATCAATCAACTGATGACGAACCTCATCAGCAATGGCCTTAAATTCAGTGATCCGGGCCGGGCGCCCCATATCAGGGTAATAGCCGGGGAAACCGATGCAGAGACCCTGACCGCCTATCCTGAGTTGGCTGCCGGCAAAAGGTATTGTATGATCCAGGTGGCGGACAATGGGATAGGCTTTGGACAGGAACATGCAGAACAGATCTTCAATATATTTCAACGGCTGCACAGCCGGGAGGCTTTTGCCGGTACAGGCATTGGCCTGGCCCTTTGTAAAAGATCGTGCTCAATCACCAGGGCAGTATCAGTGCTGTCGGGAAACCCGGCGAAGGGGCCGTATTTACAGTAGTATTGCCTTTTGAGCAATAAGCTCCGGCGGGCGGCTTTGGCAGATTCCCTTAGACTGAGAATGTCAGGTTGAGCTTGCCGAAACCATCTTCAACAGGCTATGGTATGCTCCTTCTATCAACAACAATCATGGTAAACTTCCTGTCGGGACAATTGTTATCTTTAGCACTGGTTTAATTGCCTGGTTGTACATGGAAACATTTTTGCCTATAGCCACCTTATCGCCTTTTATCAAACATTACCTGGTTATTGAGAGCCAGGAAGTGATGGTGAACAGGACGCTGCCGGATACTTCGCTGGTAATGGCTTTCCGCTTTAAAGGGCAGGTACAGTTTCTGATGCAGGATACTACCCTCCATTTATCGCCTTTTACTTTATCGGGCCTTCGTAAATCTGACCGGCTTATCCAGTATGCCCCGGAAACGGGTAATGTGCTGGTGGTGTTCCGGAAGGCAGGGGCTACTGCTTTTATTCAGGAGCCTTTGCATGAATTGTTTGAGGAGCATGTAGCGCTGGATAGTTGTAAAGGATTTAATCAATTGTCGTTGCTGGAAGAGCAATTGGCGGCAGCGCGAAACAATGCTGCCCGGGTAAACCTGGTGGAACAGTATTTATTATCCAGGTTGTATGACCGGGAATCAGATGCTTTGATCGCCACAGCTATGGAGCGGATCCATGCCGCTAAGGGTATGATCCGCATGAAAGACCTGGCGAAGGGGCTTTATATCAGCCAGGATGCCTTTGAAAAACGATTCCGGCGGGCGGTGGGTGTATCGCCCAAACAGTTTGCCTATATCACAAAAATGAAAATGGTGGTGCACCGGATGGTCAATAAGCAGTCCCTGGCCGAAGTGGCGCTGGATGCGGGGTATTATGATCAGCCGCATTTTAATAAAGACTTCAAACTGTTTACGGGTCGTACACCTACGGCTTTTATGAAGGCCCCCAATATTATGTAAAAGCGAGCCGGGTAATGAGCAGCCTTCCCAGGGCTTTTAATAACTTCCTCCTCTTTGTATGGCATCAATTTTTACGAGGATGCCACCGGCATCATAAAAAAGCGTTGCTGGTTATTGCCTTTTTCTGCAATTACCTCATAATACATCTGGCGGGCGCGGCTTTCATTCCTGTAAAAACGGGAGCTTCTTACTTTAAAACCAGGATAGTCTTTTCGGATACCTTTCAGGGATTCCTTTACTGTGCCGGGCAGGTAGGTGAGGTCCTCCTGTTGTTTGGTCATAATGAGGAGGCCTGTGGCTGAAAACAGGCTGTAAAACTTTTGATCGCCTCTTTTAAGTACGAGGAGGTAAAAACTAGCGGGATCGGAATAGGATACCATGGTATCGGCATCGGCCCAGGCATTTTTGGCTGTTGCCGGGGGCACGGTATAAAACTCAATAGGGGTGGCTTTGGGGAACAAGCGGTGGAGGGAGTCGATCACAGGTGCCGGTACCAATTGGCGGTTGATCTTGGTCGCTTCATTGATGACAAATGCATCTTCCTGGGCAATGGCATAATAGGCGGTAATAGTGAAGAAGAGTAACAAGAAAAATGGTTTCATGGCTGCATTTTTGGTGAATGAAAGGTGTGTAGCAAGGAGTGGGCCCATGTGGCGGAGGTCATCCCCGGGGCAGATCAATGATTTTTACAAGGCGGGATGACGGCTTGCAGCGAGTTTTGCTTTCATAAAACACTGCAAAAATGAAACCATCCGTTTTGCCAGGCAGTTTATTACTGGCGGTATTGATCCTTACGGCATCTGCCCATGCACAAACCACTATTACCAAAGTCAAAAAAGAAGTCAGATATGAGTATTATCGAACAAAACAAAGCCACCATACAGGGAATGTATGAGCAAGCGTTGAATACGCATAGGTTTGAATTATTGGGAGAATATGTAGCTCCCGAATATACAGGGCCTGGCGGGCTGAAAGGAGCCGCGGGTTTTGGCGACCCACTACGGCCGCTTATAATAGCGTTTCCGGATTTTCACTGGCAGCTGGATGAGCTGGTGGCAGAAGGGGATAAAGTAATGATACGGTGGACGGTGACAGGCACGCACCTGGGGCCTTTGAATGGCCTGGCCGGTACGGGCAAAAAGGTAAGAAGCGCTGGTATGGGGGTGTTTGGGATGAAAGATGGAAAGGTTACCAACGGGCAGGTACTTACTGACCGGCTGGGCTTTTGCAAGAGCTGGGGTTGTTGCCATTGGATGTAAACCAGTTTTATACGCGTCAGGGAGCGGCTGGTCAGGTACGGTTCATTGATAAATTCCTGGTACCGGCGGCTGGCAGGCAAGCATTTCTGGAGCGGGTAAGGATCAACCGGGAGTTCATCAAAAAATTGCCAGGTTTTGTGGAAGATGCGGCGTATGAACGTACGGACGAACAGGGCAGCCTGGTGTTTATTACCGTAGCGGTATGGGCGCATGAACAGGCATTGCAAAAGGCCAAAGAAGCGGTACAGGCCGGGTACAAACAGGAGGGCTTTAACCCGGCAGCCTTTTGGGAAAAGTTGGGTATTTCGATGGACAGGGGAGTATATACAATAGCTGGTCATTGAGTTTATAAAATATGCCTTTGATAAACGATGGGCCTCCTGCAAGGGGGGCCCATCATTTTTGTAGGGGGAAGGGGTGTTATCAGCAGGATAACCGGAGGGGCGCAAAGGAGGACGCTTATAAGAGGCTGACTCGCAGGTAGTTTTAAGGGGGCGACGGACAGGGTAAAAGGGTTGATGATATAGGCGGACGGTGGATATTTAAGGCGGGTAAATGCTAAATATATTAGTATATTTGTGCTAATTTGTTTGGTTTGTGTGCCGGGAAAGTGCGGGGACTGTTAAACGCTGAGCAATGCTTCATGGGAGGCTAACAGTATAAAAAGTTAATCTTCTAACTAAAAAAGTTCACACCTCTACACAAAAAAGTATGAAACGTACATGACTAAAATTTGATTAATCATTTACTTTGACTAACGCAAATGTACATGGATGAACGATACAGAGTAGTAAAGGATTATATTGAGCAGGAGAAGATCCTCGAGTTCAGGGATATCTTTAAATACCTGCCCAAGACTGTATTGACCAAGGATTGGGGCTCAATAATTACCGCGTTACACGCTTCATTGAATACCCACAACAATTATCGGTGGAAGAGATCTATGAGATTGCGAAGCTGATCAATGTACATCCCGATCTGTTGGTAAGAATGGTGGTGCGTCAATTCAATAATATGATCAATAGCCATAAGAAACGGAAATAAGTAAGGGTACCATTACCTATCCTTTTGTAGCGCTGCTACTGATTTCCCGGACCATTGTACCTGTACAATAGCAAGCCATCCATGCTCCTGGATGGCTTTTTATTGCCCATCAATCATGACTTTAAGTCCACTGTAGTTGAATTAAGAAAGATGTCAGGCAGAACTTGTCGACTATCAGCCAGAGCCTGTCGAAGGCGTTTTAAGAGTGGGTCCCCCTTCAGGTCCCGCCAGTTGGTGAGATCACCCCGGTCTAAAGGCTCTCTTCAGTCGCCAGCCTCTGGCTGGTGACACCTATTTCAAAGCCTCCGGCTTTGTTGATGCCGTCTAAAGAAGCTTGTCGAAGCTGTATTAAGGGTGGGCGTCCTTCCCGCCCGTAGGTGGGACGGCTCACCCCGGTCTAAAAGATTTTGAGCCCCTATACAGTGGGGAGGGCGACAAATAGGGGGAGAATGCGACTTTCGCCTTCAAATATTTGCGTAAGTGAATACTTACGTATACATTTGTAAGCGATTACTTACATAATACAACTATGAGAAGAGATGTGTTCCAGGCAATAGCCGATCCTACCCGGCGCGAGATCATTAACCTGGTGGCTTTTAATTCGCTGAACTTAAATGCGATTGCCGAGCAATTTGATGTGAGCAGGCCGGCTATTTCGCAACATATTAAGATACTGACAGAGTGTGGTTTGATTGTGATCAAGCAGCAAGGGCGTGAGCGGTATTGTGAGGCGCGCTTGCAGGAGTTGGTAGCGGTATCCAACTGGTTGGAGCCATTCCGGAAAGAGTGGGAGCACCGGTTTGATAAGTTGGATAACCTGTTGCTGGATATAGAGGAGCCGGTGAAGAAGGGAGTTAAGAAAAAGGGAGCTGCGAAGAAGAAAGGGTGAGGGGGCAACCAGCTTCGAGCGACGAGCTGCGAGCTTTTTGAACACTCGCTCGCCTCCGGCTAGTGAGTCTATTACGTAGCCTCCGGCTACGACGAAGCGAGAGTCTTCAAAATACCCGTCCTCAGCGAGACGGTGGCGGCTGTAAGAATCATTGAACATTGAGTATTGAACATTAACCAACGAGGCAATCGACTGCCGATTCACGACTGCCGATAATAATAGGTTCATTATATAGAACAGCTACAACGATTTATCAACTAAAAACAACAATCAATGCAAAAGATCGTCACATTTCTCTGGTTCGATGGCCAGGCCGAAGAAGCGGTAAATTTTACACGCGTGTATTCAGGGATTCAAAGATCGTTACGATGGCGCGTTATCCCGAGTCGGTTCCGGGATTGGGCGGCAAGGTGCTTACAGCGATATTTGAACTGAATGGCCAGCGTTTTATGGCACTGGATGGAGGACCGCAATACAAGTTCAACGAAGCGATCTCGCTTTTTATTAACTGCGATAACCAGCAGGAGATCGATTATTTCTGGAATCAGTTGACTGCTGATGGTGGCAAGGAAGGTCGTTGTGGTTGGCTGAAGGACAAGTACGGTGTTTCCTGGCAGGTAGTGCCTGTGAATATGGGTGAGTTGATGCAGCCCAAGGATCCTTCAAAAGGTGGCAGGGCAATACAGGCCTTGATGCAAATGTCGAAGATCAGCATTTCACAACTGCAGGAAGCATAAATTGATTACTCAAACAACATAAGCCATGACAAAGAAAAATCCTACCATCGTTACGGCCGAGCCCGGCAAACAAGAGGTGGTTATTGCGCGCGAATTTGACGCGCCACGTGAAAAAGTGTTCAAAGCCTTTATTACACCGGAATTATTAACGCAATGGCTGGGCCCCGGGGTTATACGATGACCATTGATTATTTTGACCCCAAGGCAGGCGGTTCTTATCGCTATGTACACCTGGATGGGAAGGGCGGTAGCTATGCCTTTTCGGGTGTGATCCATGAGGTGACGACTCCCGAACGGCTGATCCAAACTTTTGAATTTGAAGGCCTGCCCGAAAAAGGACATGTATCGCTCGATACGGCGGTATTTGAATCCCTACCGGGCGGCAGAACAAAAGTGACGATGAAGACCATTTTTCAATCGGTGGCCGATCGTGATGGTATGGTACGATCGGGTATGGAAAAAGGGGTATCGCAAGGGCATGAACGCCTGGATGAACTGCTGGCCCTCGGTATTTAGAATGGGTAGCCAATACCCAGGTTCCAGGTGAGGTTGTCTTTTCTCCACCTGTTGTTTCCCAATTGAATTTTATCGATTATCCAACGTTCGCCATCTGGCAGCCAGGGCTTGCGTAAGGGGAATGCTACGTCCAATCGGATGATGAGGATGGTGATGTCCATGCGCAAGCCCACACCTGCCCCTACGGCAATTTCCTTCAGGAAGTTTTTAGAAAAGCGGGCGCCGGGTTTATTGGGATCGCTGTTGTAGAGCCAGATATTACCGGCATCTATAAAAGCGGCGCCTTCAAAAATGCTGAATAGTTTGCCGCGTAATTCGGTATTTAATTCCAGTTTAATATCACCAGTTTGATCGGGCAGGGTGTTGGTGGCACTGCCATCGTAGGTGCCGGGGCCAATGCTGCGGTTGCGGAAGGCGCGTATGCTATTGGTACCGCCGCTAAAAACTGCTTGATATAAGGAAGTGACCTGGAATTGCCATGCGGCAGGCTGGCGCCAATAATGAGGCGGTTGGCCCAACTGCCTTTTGGCGCCGTTTGCAGGTAATACCGGAAATCGGCCTCTCCTTTTACATACTGTGAAAAACGGCGCCGAATAGCTGACCCGACTTACCCCGGCTGCTATCGCCAAAGATCAGTCCTGCCGCATTGCCCGATACATCGGCTGTACCGCTGAAAAAGAATCCGGTAGCATGGGCCTGCTTATCTATCCGTGTATCGTACGTGAAGTTATAGGTACTACCCAGTATGAACTGTTTTTCGATGGCCTTGGCCAGGGAAGGAATGGTATCCATCTGCCCCTTGTATTCAGCCGTAACGTTCAGGGGTTGTACGTAGTTAATGCTGATAAAATTGAACTGGTGTTCTTTGTACAGGCTTTCTTTCCAGGCATAACCATAAGAAGCGCGGAAGGAGTTGAGTGTATACAGCTTGCTTTTGTTCAACATATCGTATCCCAGCATCATATTGGTTTTGGGTACAAAGCCGCTTCGCGTCCTGATCTTAAAGAAAGGCACCAGGAAGCGGGGGAAGGTTAAGGTGCCTTCCAGGCCAATGCGGTACACATTATAACCCTGCTGGGCGCTGCTGTACTGCACTTCGGCACCACCAGAGGCGGTGATGGTGAGCAATTCACCCGCGCGGAAAGTATTGCGGTTTTTCCAGGATACCGCCAGGTTGGTACCTACCAGGTTATTGCTTTTGGATGTACCATTGAGCTCGGCCCGCAATGATTTTTGGGGTAGGGGGTGAGGTAGTAATAGGTATTGAGTTGGGCAAAGGGCGAATTGGCCACCCGTTCAAAACGGTTCTTCACAAATTTGAATACGCCCAGGTTGACCAGGCGGTTCAAGGATAAGTTATGGTCTTTGCGGTTGTAAATATCATTGGGTTCAAACTGCATGGCCTGTTCAAACAGGTAGGGTTTATAGAGGTTGTTGCGATCTATTACATAATAGCCTTTGTATAGCTTCGCGCCTTTGCTGGAAGTATCGGAGCTTGATTGGTTCAAGCGGAAATTGGTATAGATAAATACATCTTTGATGGTGTACAGCTCGCGGGAGTTTTTGGGTAGGTTGGGTTTCAGTACCACATACATGTTCACACGGTTGTTACCAATGGTACTATCTGTTTCTATCAACAGGTATTCCGGGTTGAAATAATAAAATCCATTGTCTTTTAAATAGCCGTCAATGCGTTCGCGTTCCAGTTTGATCACATCGAGGTTATAGGGTTCTCCCCGTTTCAATAATGTTTTGCTTTCTGCCTGGCGGATGGTATTACCCAGGAAGCTGCTGTCCATCTCATACCGAACAGTATCGATGGTATACTGTTTGCCGGTTGTAACAGTATAAGTGGCAGTGGCCTTTTATTTTTAATGGTGGTGTCGCCGGTGGCCTGGGCCTGAAAAAGCCCCTGTTCTCCAGGTAATTTTGCAGGATGGCCGTATTCCTCGCCAGGTTTACATCACTTAATAATACAGGTGGTTCACCGGTCTTGTTTTTCATCTTACCGCGGAAGGAGGTTTCTTTTTGGGATTGCCGGCCAGGTTGTAGATCCATAATTTGATACGCATGCCCAGGAACCTGCGGTTGGGCCGGGGCCTGGTGAGGGTACTTAGTTCGGTGGTAATCGCTTTTCTTTTTCTTGCTCAGCCCTTCGCCTTTCACTTTAACCGTAGCGCCCAGGTACAAGGCATCATTGGCCGGCAGGTGTTTGGTATTGCTGCAGGCGGATAGAATGAAGATGAATAGGGGCAGTAATAAACCGTATGTGAATGATTGTGTTTTCAAAGTGAATGGTCAATCTTTTGTTTCAATAGTTTTTGGCAGTCGACAATCGGCAGTCCTTTGCTTCGCTGTTTTTGGGCTCGCAGCTCAAAGCTCGTAGCTCATAGCTCGCAGCTGATATTCCCCTAGTTGCTCCCCGCGCAGGCAGGGCAGGTGGTTGTTCTTCTTTTCCTTCCTGCAGTTGGCGCTGGCGTTGCCGTTCCAATCTCCTGGCCTGTCGTTTCTTAGCCGATTCAAATATTTCCCTGAACTTGTTGTAATCAATGGTAATGACGAATCCTACGCCGGTCTCAACAATGTATCCTTCCAATATACCTTCATACTCGTTTTTGCGGTAGGCACGTACTTTATACCGTCCATCCTGGCTCAATTGGTAATCGAGTGATACGTTGCCTGCAATATTATTGCTTTGGCGGTTGGTATTCTGTGCCCCTTCCAATTCAAAATTGCTACCCACGGTCACGGTGAGGCGGTCATTCAACAACCGCTTGGACACTTCCACATTCAGGTCGGTACGGTTTTTAAATTGGCCGGTACTGTAATCTTCCTGCGACTGTACATCAAAGTTGATGTCTACACCTGCTATCAACCCGGATGCCAGCTGGTTCAATTGTTCGGTCAGTAATTTGCTTACGCTTTGCCGTATAAAACCTTCGGCGCCGGGACTGCTGTTGCCGGTGATAAAGGGATCTTCGCGGATAAAGCGGTTGAGGAGTAATAAGGCAAATACTTGTTTGTTCAACTCGGCTGGTTGCTGCCTGATCTGCTCCAACTTGGTATTGGAAGCTTCTACTATTGATTTATCTACATTGTAGTTCTTATCCTCTGGCAGCTTAATATCAAACTTAATATTGGGTTTCATCAGTTCACCGGTCATCACCAGGTATACTTCAAAAGGTAGTTTTTGCCGGTAAGTGTTGCGGGTAGTGGCGCTCATGGTCTCCAGTTGACTTTCCACCAGGTCAATGGGAGCAGTATTAGCAACATATTTGGCAGTAATATCTACATCGGCCCTGGTAGGTTCGCCTACCCAGGTGATGCGGCTTCCTTTTACAATATCAAACTTGCGGTGCAGGAAATTGAAGGACAGATCATAGCTGCCTTGCTGCAGTTCATAAGCGCCGGTAAGGGTTACTTTGCCGCTGGGGTCGATGCCGCCATTAAGGTTGGCTTCACCTTTCACCCGTAGTAAATCACCATTGCCCTCATCGATCACCAGGCTCAGCTCGGCTTCTTTATCAATGGTAATGTTCACGGAGATATCGTAATCCCTGATCAGGGTGCGGTTGAGGGAATCAAGGCCAGATATCCAGATGGAATCTTCGGGAATAGAATCGCGGTCTACAAAACGCACAATGCCTTCGCGGTCCTGTACGCCGGGATCGTCCTGAGGCAATACGACGGTGAGTTTGGTTTTTCATTCACCTTCAGGGTACCATCAATGATGGGATGCAGTTCGGTACCTTTGATATTGAGGCGACTATTAAAGAAGAGGTCACCATAGTATAGGTTATTGTCCTTCCTGGTACTGTTCAATGCCTGGAAATTGTTGGCATTGAATAACAGGTCGAACTTATAATTGCTGAAATTGGTCGTGTAGGCGGTGCCATCCAGTTGGGCGCTATTGCTGGCTGAATCACGGATGGTAAACTTATTGAACACGATGCCCTCATTGGTGATGCGGATCTTTTGCTGGTCTATTTTTAGTGGGCTGCTCAAGGCGGCGGGTATGAGCATGGCTTTGTTGAAATTCAATTCGCCGTCTACAGAGGGTTTGTCCATCGTGCCTTGAATGGCAAATTGTCCATGGAGCGTGCCCGATGCTTTTTTGATACTGCCCATGCTAACGCCTTCCAGGGCGCTTAGTTGTAATTGGCGGACGGCTACTTCAAAATTGAAACTGCTTACCCCGGCTACTTTGTATACCCCTTTACGCCTACATCATTGCCACGGCCGGTAAGGGTAATATCGGCTGCATATTGATCGGGCTGGGCATTGTTCACTACCCCACGCAGATCGCCCAGGGTATCCTTGTTCATGCTTACATTGTTCACCGTGAGATCGCCGGCAAAAATGGGTGCTTTGGTAATATTGGCAAACTTGATGCTGCCATTCAATTCACCATCTACCAGCAGCGAATCTTTTTGGATAAAGCTGGCCAGGGTAGCAATGCGGAACCTGGAAAAATCGACACCCAGGGGCTGACCAGGTTCATTGACCCTGGTTTGGATGGTGAGCCGCTGGTCCATAAAGCTGAGCCAGAAATTATGGGCGGTGATATTGGCAGAGTCGATCCGGATCTTATTGTCATTACTGGCCAGCCACTCCTGGTAGTTCAACATCAGCGAATCGGGGCGCAGTGAAAACTCATAAATGGCATTGCTGGGTTGTGCCAGCAGGCCTTCCAAATGGTATTTGTTTTTGCCGTTGATGTCTTTGGTGTTGAGGGCAAAATTGATCTTGTTATTGGCCAAAGCTGCATTGAGCGAAGTACCATAAACCGTTAGGGATTGTCCACTGCGAAAGGCATCGATGGTGGCCAGTGCTTGTAATTTTTCCTCATTGGTATGGGCGGTTAATGAGAGGTGGTTGATCTCGTTGGTACCATTCACCACCAGGGGGCTTGTAGAGAAGCGTTGATGCCGCCATTGCTGGTAAAATGGCCGTCCAGTATTACAGGGTCCATCCGCTTCAGGTCGGGCGCCAATACTTGCAGTAAGGGTTTGTTGACGAGGGTAGCCTTTACCCAAAAATCATAAGGTGGCAGGCTCGTGAGGGAGTCGGGTGCATTGGAAAAATATTTTTGCAGCGACCTTTGCATCACCGTACCCAGTTCGGTCAGGTGGTATTGGCCCCACAGTTGGGCAGTGAGTACTTCGCTGTTCACGCGTATCACCTGGCCCGAATCGTTCAGGTCGGCAAAAACTTCCAGCGTGTCTGTTTCAATGCGCCGTTCGCCCAGCACCAGCAGGTTGCGGGTAACCAGCAAATGGCCCTGGAGGCTATCTATATGGGTACTGGGAAAATCAGCATCGATCTTACCCCGGTACAGAATGGGATCATCTGTGAGGTGGAGGGCCTGGGTGTTGATGCTGTCTATTACCACGTGCATTTTAATGGAGGGCCAGGTACTGGCCAGGTTGCCGCTAGCATCCAGGGTGAAATGGATGGGTTCGTTTTGGATGGCGGCATTGAGTTTAAACTGTTGCTGGGCAATTTGTCCATTCATACGGAAATCGCGATAGGTATATCCCTTGTATTGGGCCTGGGCGATATGTCCATCTACGGTAGCATTCATTGTTTTGGGTACCCGCCCCTTTCCCTTCACCGTTACGTTCATGGTCAGCAGCCCCAGGTCGGGCTGTTGGAGTAACTGCTTCAGGTCGAACGATTGGGTCGTCACCACGGCATCATAGCCAATATTGTTCGAGTCGGCTGGGTTTTGCACGGTTCCTTTTACCGTAGCGGTGCCCAGGGTGGTATTGAGCAGCAGGTCGGCGGCCAGGTTTTTCGGTTCCGTTGATGCGGCCCGACAGGTTGAATTGAGAAGGGATGGTGATATTGTTGGGCAGGGTGCCGGCCGGCAGGAATGCGCGCAGGTCTTTGGCGCTGCTGCTAATATCTTTAATGGCCAGGTTGGCTTCCAGTTTTTCATATCGGGTAACCCTTTGATATAGCCCGAAAGTTCGATATTGGTTTGCTGCATGCCCTTTAGCCGGAAGGAAGCAATGCGCAGGTCGTTGACAGATCCTTTCACTTTACTGTTGATATACCAGGTAGCCTGTGGATTGGAGAAGGCAGGTTGCGTACGCAGGTCGGGTACAAAGCTGAGGATATCCTTTACCTGCACCTGGCTGTTTTGGATATCCATATTGAGCTTAAGTAAGCTGATATTCTTTTGCAAGACATCGAGCGAAGGATAGGATACTTCAATGTTGCGCTCCAGTTTAGTGCCGGGCGTTTGCACCAGCAGGTCTTTCAGGTAGGCGCCCTGGTTGGTATATTGAAAAGTGGTTTTAAGTTGTTGCAGGGTAAAGCCCGATCGTTCGGCAAAAGCGCCGTTGGTGATCTGCCCGCTGATGGTATCGGCACTGTAACGAATATCCCTGGCAGCAAAGTGGAGGTTGCTGAGATGGAGGTGGGCATAATCCATGCCTGCTGTTGCCTTGGGGGCATTGTCGTCGTCCATCCGGAAACCATTTTTTCCAGCTGGAGCTTGTTGACGGAAACGGTCCATCCGGCATCAGCCCGGACTTGTGCTTCCTGTTTTATTGCTTTCACCACTACTGTAGTAGCGGGCTTTTTACCCATACGGATGGAGGTGGTGGTATTGTTCAGTATCACCTCATTGAGCCTGATGAGCCTTTGGGTGAGGTCCAATTGCCGCATATTGACTGTGAGTTCTCCCAGGTTGAGGTTGGCATACAAGGCGCTTTCATCATTGCCGTAATCGAGCTGGCAATCATCCAGCGCAATTTGTTTGAACCTCAATTGCATGGCGGGGGCTCCGGCTGCTTCTGCCTGATCCGTGGCCGGCGACCCGGGGTAACGAGGGGCTTGCGCTGGTAGATACTGGCCCGTAAGCCACTGAGCCTGGTAGAAGGAACAGCATATACGGCATGAGCGGGATCAAAGGCATCGATGCGCGTATCGAGGTGGCCCACAAAAACAGTCATATCGCTGCCACTCACCACATCATTGTAGCGGGCCCGCACCCTATTGAGCACAATGCGTTCAATCTGCATTTTCATAGTGCTGGTATCGGTAGAAGGGGCGGCTGGCTCTTTGGAAGCAAAGGCATCTACAATAAACTGGAAGTTAAACGTCGTATCCGGTAAGGTTCTTTTAATATGGGCGGTGAGGTCTTCGAGGTTGATCTCATTGACCACCAGTTCACTCTTGAACAGCTTCCACAGGTTCACGTCAAACTTCATCCGGCCACCATAGAACAGGGTGTCTTTTTGGCGGTCTTCGAGGTAAACGCCTTCCAGTACGATCTTTTGGGAAATCCGATATAGAGTTTGTCGACAGCTACGCGGGTTTGCAATTTCTTTTGCAGCCAGGTCACGGCCTCCCCCTGAGGAAGTGCTGAACAGGGGGTGTTTGTAGCAGGATCAGCAACAGGATCAATATGCCCAGCGTGATCAGGATGGTCTTAAGGAAGATCCTCCCAATCTTTTGAGTTTAGTAGGCACAGTGGTCGGTTGTTTCACAATCAGTCCTGCATTTGTTTGTAATACTATCAGTTATGCGAAAGGCTTCCCCATTCAATTCAAAAAGCAAGCCTTTTTACCCTGCTTTATTTCCTTGATTGTAAATAAGAAACGTAGAGATCGCTCTACAAATTAGGAAAAAACTACTGGTTGAAGATGTTTGAAAGTGGTAGATGGTTGGATAATGGTAAAAGGACGCACTACCCGGTATATTGGATACCCTTTTCTTCATTGCCTATTTTATGGAACCACCAGGCAATTTGCTGGCATTCCGTAAAGGTGGTGGGTTTGGTGATGTAGGCGGCGGCGCCAATCTCTTTGCACCGGGTGCGTTCCAGGTCATTCACGGAGGTTGAAAAGATAATAACAGGAATAGTATGAAACCGGGGATGTTGTTTCAGGAAACTCAATGTTTCGCGTCCATTCATGCGCGGCATGTTGAGGTCCATCACGATGAGGGAAGGCAATTGCTGCGTTGGTAACTGTTGCAATAGTTCAATGGCCGATTCGCCATTGTCGGCAAACAGGAGGGAATCACCAATGCCATTATCGCTGAAAGCTTCCTGCATCAGGAATTGGTCTTCTGAATCATCATCGACTAATAAAATGGTTTTTTCAGTCATGTATACAGTTTAGCAGGTATATGCACCTCCTGGGTACGATAGTGGGCATTAGTAGCCTCCTGAAAAATAATGCCTGTTTTCATAAAGCAGGTAACAAACCAATGGCATGGCCTTTATAACCTTATTCCTGATCACATCTGCCATTACAAATAGCTAAAAATGGCGATGTGTGGTTTTGCCCAAAATGTGGAAATATTACCCATATTGGGGAAATTGTTTAAGTATATCCCATCAATATCCCCTGGAAACCAATACAGGCAGTGTCCCGTTTTGCGCCAAAATCTGGCATGATTTATTATTTGGTATACGTTCTCACTTTAAACTTTTACTATGACCTGCCCAAAAATTAAGGCCATCCGGTCAACGGATGGCAATAGCATTGATACTGCCAAAAAAATGGATCTCCCAAATCCAATGGTTCTCCGAAAGCCATTCCGGCAGCTGACAACAAAAAAAGGGTGTCCGGACAGTTAGTGTATGATGGAAGCGGGCAACAGTTGGGCGCACAGCTTGATGAACGGGCTTTATTGCATGTACTGACAGAGATAAAGAATGGGAATTTCAATGTGCGCATGCCCATTGATGAGGTAGGCCTCAATGGAAAGATATGTGATACGCTCAATGATATTATCTCCCTTAATGATAAAATGATGCAGGAGTTTACCCGGGCTGGCAATACCATTGGCAAGCAGGGTAAGCTGACGCAACGGATAGAAGTACCCCATGCCAGGGGAGCCTGGAGTACGGGTGTAGACTCGCTCAATACGTTGATCTCGGACCTGGTGCATCCCACCATCGAGGTTGCGCATGTGATCAGCCTGGTGGCCAAAGGCAACCTGTCGCAGGAAATGCCGTTGGAAATCGGGGGCACCTGTTGCAGGGCGAGTTTGCGCGGATTGCCAAAGAGGTAAATGACATGGTGAAGCAGCTCAACCTTTTTCGATCGAAGTAACGCGGGTGGCGCGTGAAGTAGGTTCCGAAGGTAAGCTGGGTGGCCAGGCCGATGTACCCGGCGTAGGTGGTACCTGGAAAGACTTAACAGACTCCGTCAATAAAATGGCTTCCAACCTTACTTCGCAGGTGCGCAATATCGCCGAGGTAACGACGGCGGTGGCTACGGGTAACCTGAAACAAAAACTAAGTATTGTATCAAGGGGAGAGGTAGCACAGCTTACGGATACGTTTAATGAAATGATCGATACGCTGGCGGTATTTGCCGACCAGGTAACTACTGTGGCCCGGGAGGTAGGGGTAGAAGGGCGATTGGGCGGCCAGGCCAGTGTGCCCGGAGCATCGGGTATCTGGAAAAACTTAACAGAAAACGTGAACCAGCTGGCGCAGAACCTCACTACGCAGGTGCGCTCGATATCGGAAGTAGCCAGTGCGGTAACCAAAGGCGACCTTACACGAACCATTCGCGTAGAAGCCAAAGGAGAGGTGGAAGCCCTGAAGGATACCATCAACCAGATGATCAGTAACCTGAAGCAAACGACGCTGCGTAACCAGGAGCAGGACTGGCTCAAATCGAACCTGGCCAAGTTTGGGCAAATGCTACAGGGACAAAAAGACCTTAAAACCGTAACGCAGCGAATCCTTTCGGAACTGGCGCAGGTAGTATCGGTCCATTATGGGGCCTTCTATATTCTGAAACAGGAAAATACACGCCATGGCATGCTGAACCTTTTGCAGCCTATGGTTATAAGACGGATATAAATATTCCTACAGCGTTTGCCATTGGCGAAGGACTGGTAGGGCAAGTAGCTTTTGAAAAAGAAAGGATCATCCTCTCCAATGTACCCGGCAATTACATCAAGATCAGCTCGGGACTGGGCAGAGCCAAGCCTGCCAATTTGATTATCCTGCCGGTGGTGTTTGAAAACAAAGTGAAGGCAGTGATTGAACTGGCTTCGCTGGACATATTCAGTGAAACGCACCTCGACTTCCTTAGCCAGCTTACAGAAAGTATTGGTATCGTGTTGAACACCATCGAAGCCAACACCCGTACGGCCGAACTGCTTACGCAGTCACAATCACTGGCGGGTGAGTTGAAAATACAGCAGGAAGAGTTGAGTAGGACCAACGATGAGTTACAGGATAAAGCCTTGCTGCTGGTAAAACAAAAGAATGAAGTGGAAGCCAAAAATAAAGAGGTGGAAGAAGCCCGGCGTTCACTGGAAGAGAAAGCGGAGCAGTTGACCCTTACGTCCAAGTACAAATCAGAATTCCTGGCCAATATGTCGCATGAGTTGCGCACACCATTGAATAGTTTGCTCATCCTCGCCCAGCAATTGTATGAGAATGCAGAAGGCAACCTGTCTGATAAACAGATACGCTACGCCAAAACCATCCACTCCTGTGGGGATGACCTGATACAGTTGATCAATGATATCCTTGACCTGTCGAAGATCGAATCGGGCTTTATTACAGCCAATTTCGGGGCCGTACGTTTTGCGGAGATTGCCGGCTTTGTGGAAACTACTTTCAAACCTATTTCCGAAGCCAGGCATTTGCGGTTTACCATTGAAACAGACCCCAGTTTGCCGGATGCGATGGAGACAGACCTGCAGCGGTTGAACCAGGTATTGAAGAACCTGCTGTCCAACTCGTTCAAGTTTACCGAGAAAGGAGAGGTGCGGCTGCGTATGTATGCAGCGAAGAAAAACTGGAAACCGGGCACCCATAGTCTGGACAATGCAGCGAAAGTGGTGGCCTTTGCCATTACGGATACGGGCATCGGCATTCCGCAGGAAAAACAGAACATCATCTTCGAGGCCTTCCAGCAGGCAGAAGGTAGTACCAGCCGCAAATATGGTGGTACGGGATTGGGCCTGTCCATCAGTCGCGGTTTGGCCGAACTGTTAGGCGGTACTATTGAACTGGAAAGCCAGCCTTCCTTTGGCAGCACTTTTACCCTGTTCCTGCCGGTGGATGTGGTGGCCAGCCTGATACCTCAGGAGGAAACACTTTCTACGTATCGCCAATATCAACTGGGCGCTGATAGCGGAGAAATAGATACCCTCATCAATTCCATCCGCGCTACTACGGAAGGTAAAGAAGGGCAGGCAATGCACGCCATGGTGAATGAAATGATCAATGAAGCGGGCGACGACCGCAACCTCACACAGCCCAATGATAAGGTGATACTGATCGTGGAAGATGACCTGCCCTTTGGCAAGATCATCATCGATAAAGCGCATGAGCTGGGCCTCAAAGCCATCGTGGCCACCAATTACATTGAAGTATTTGATTGCATCAACCGCTTTTACCCATCGCCATTACCCTGGATGTGAATTTGCCCGACACGAGTGGCTGGAAAGTGCTCGACCTGTTGCGCAATGACCTCAATTACCGGCATATCCCCATTCACCTCATTTCGGGCGAAGAGAATAAAGAACTGGCGCTGAAACGGGGCGCCCGCAGTTTCCTGCTGAAGCCGCTGGACAATAACATGCTCAATGAATTGTTTGATGATATCATGGGTTTTCACCAGAAGAGCGTGAAAAAGGTACTGGTGGTGGAAGACAATGAGGTAGATTCTTCCCAGATCGTAAAAATATTGCAGGCCGATAATATGGAAGTGGTACTGGCCGATACGGGCCGGGAAGCCGTAGCGCAGATCGCTGATAAGGAAAACGATTTTGATTGCATCATCCTTGATTATACATTACCCGATATTTCAGGTACGGATATTGTGAACAAAGTAATAGAAAACAAACAGAAGCATACGCCGGTGATCATTTATTCGGGGAAGGATTTTGGGAAGAAAGAATTGCAGCACCTGGGACGTACTTCCAACAGTATTATCCTGAAAGGCGTCAATTCGCTGGAACACCTGCTGGAAGAAACTGTACTGCAACTGCACATTAACCACAAGGATCTGCCGCAGGAAAAGAAAAAGGTGATCGAGAATATCCGGATGAAAGAGGATATCCTCACCGGTAAAAATATACTGGTGGTGGATGATGATGTAAGAAACCTGTTTGCCCTTACCACCGTATTTGAAAGATATAATATCAATGTGATCACCGCCGAAAGTGGTAAGGATGCCATCAATATTATCCGGGATGAGCGTCCACGCATTGATATGGTACTGATGGACATTATGATGCCTGAAATGGATGGGTATGAAACTACGCAAAAGATCAGGCGGGAGCATAAGAACAGTACACTGCCCATCATTGCCGTAACGGCCAAAGCCATGAAGGGCGACCGGCAGAAATGTATTGAAGCAGGCGCTTCCGATTATATCACCAAGCCGTTGAAGATCGATCAGTTGTTGTCATTGATGCGCGTATGGTTCTATAAGTAGTGGGTGGAATCTACCTTCGGTGTCATTTCGAACGAAGCGGAGCGCAGTGAGAAATCCCGCGGAGCGGAACAAGTTCTGCTATCGAGACAAACGTCGAAGCTGTCTGTCGAAGGGTATTCTCTCCCCTAAAGGGGCGACAGCTTTGTAGAAATGAATATCAATAAATTCATTTGCCCTGTAGAGCTTGTCCCGCAATAAGCGGGTGGCAATCCTCTACGTAGTTGTGACCTAAAGGAGCCTGTTAAAGTGAGCGAGTGGCTACAGCGATCCAAGTCCTAAGTATTAATATCATTAAATAGAAACCCACTACAGCATGCAGCAAAAGATCTTATTGGTAGACGACCGGGAAGATAATTTGCTCTCCATGGAGGCCATCCTGGAGCCAGACGGCTACCAGTTCATCAAAGCTGCGTCGGGCCGGCATGCGCTGAAGATCCTGTTGACGGAGTTCGACTTTGCCCTGATCCTCATGGATGTGAAAATGCCCAACCTCAGCGGCTTTGAGACCGCCGCCCTCATCTACGAAAGGGAGAAGCTGCGCCATATTCCCATTATATTTATTACCGCCAACAACTATGGCGAAGACAATATTTTCAAAGGCTACCGTACAGGCGCGGTAGATTATATCTATAAGCCCATCAATCCCGAATTGCTGCGCACCAAGGTATCCGTATTCATCGACCTGTACCAGAAGAACAGGCGCCTCCTCATGCAGGAGCAAAAGCTCAAAGCCATCAATAAGAACCTGGAGGATGAGATCAATGAGCGCAAGGCTTCCGAAGAAAAGATCAAACAACTGAACCGGCAACTGCTGGGCAATATTACGTTGCTGGAGTCGGCCAACCGCGACCTGGACCGGTTTGCTTTCATGGCCTCACACGACTTGCAGGAGCCATTGCGAAAGATCCGTACTTTCAGCGATCTGCTGGCTACGCGCTACCGGAACGAACTGGATGCAGAAGCCAATACTTATATCAGTCGCATACAGAATGCCGCCGCACGTATGCAGGCACTTATTAAGGATATCCTGGCTTTTTCCAAACTCACCGGTGAAAAAGAGAACTTTGAATTTACCGATCTGAATATCCTCCTGTCCGAAGCCATGGGCGACCTGGAATCGGCCATCAAAGAAAAGGATGCCCGGATCAGCGTGGTAGAACCTTTGCCGGCACTGGAAGTAAATCCCGGTTTGATCAGGCCTTTGTTCTATAACCTCATCAGCAATGCCCTTAAGTACAGTAAAACAGAGGTGGCGCCCTGATCAGTATCCGTTATGAGCTTACTGCCGGACTGACCAATAAGCCTAATACCAACAAGGAGAATACCGGCAAGTACTGCCGTATTTTTATTGAAGACAATGGCATTGGTTTTGACCAGGTGTATGCCGGGCAGGTCTTTGAAATGTTCCGCCGCCTGCATGTGAGCAGTGCTTTTGAAGGTACCGGTATTGGGCTGGCCCTTTGTAAAAGATCGTTGAAAAGCACCACGGTTTTATCTCCGCCAACAGCAAGGCCAATGAAGGCGCCACCTTTGTGGTTACCTTACCCGTTTACCAACCCGTAAAGGTGATCATGAAGCAGTGAACATGGGCTGCACTGCCCTTCGCGGTCAGATGACCTGGTATTGTATTACCTGGCCAAATAATCCACAAAATGCTCTTCCAATCTGCAAACTGCAGCAATATAATCATCTGCTGCAACCGGCGCCTGTAATACATTGTCTGGCACGGCCAGTGCAGCTTCCAGCCTGGGCAGCAAGGGGATGACCCTGTCGAGCAGTTGGTTTTTAGAGAATAAAAGTTCCTTCCATTGCAAAGTAGTGGTCAGTTGTTCTCCGCTGAGCCACCCTGCATATTGCTCAAGCTCATGGATTGAGAAAAGATGCAGGAGGCATTGCAGTGTTATTCGATCTTCCTCCAGGCCCATGTTTGTCAATACACGATTAAAAGCTGCTATGGCATAATATAGCCCGTATAGTTTTGCCAGCAGAAGCGCATTTGGCGTCTGTTGATTCCAGGCGTTGAAATCTTTTGAGATCGCCAATTCCCGGTTCATGCTAGCCTTTAAATGTTGTATCGCTTTGGCAAGTAACACCTGCACAAAACCTGGGTCCCGTACATTCACCGCATCAGGGACCAATGGACCGGGAGCCGGTAACAACTCTCTGGCCACTTTAATGGCTATTACAATATTATCCCCTTCAGGGGGTATGGCGCTTTGCGTTAGCAGCAGGTAATCAACTATCCGGTTCATTTCAAATAGCCCTTGTGCGCCACACCGTTCCTTGCAATTAACAAGCACCTGCTGCGCTCCCCATAGAATACTCGCTTTGGCCAGCGCTATTTGTTGAATGGCCTCTATAGGTAATTTTGTTGAAAAAGCCGATCCTCGTCAAGCGATTGAACATATTGATTGGAAAGGTCATTCAACCAAAATGTATAGGCATAGGCCTGTGAAAAATGAACCGCCAGCTGCTCCTGAAGGTACCGGTAAACACTTACCGGTACCTGGCTAACGCCGATCGAAAATGTTAACCGCTGCCTTAAGTACCTGGTTAGAATGCTTAAAGCACCGTGCAGGTGACCAATAGCATACATGCTCAGGCATATTTTACCTGTTTGCACCCTGCTTACAGAATACAAGAACCGTTGTCGGATATTCGCTGTTTCACAATAAAAGGTACCATCCCGCTGTAATGTAGCATGATTGCAGATCAAAGACTCAAAAGGTAATTCCACCTGGTCAAATGAAGTAAGACCATGATCAACAGGCGCTCCCGCCCGGTGAGGAAGAGGAACCACCCGCACGCCTTCCCTAAGTCCATCCGCTGTTCTCAGGGTAAACAGGAAAGGGAATATGCCACAGTCTTCGCCTTTTACAATCAACCGGGCCATTACCACCGCTATTTTAGGCATAGTAGCATGACCAGTGTTGGGCATAAATTTGCGCGCCTTATCCGAAGGCGTATGTAAATAAAATACCTGTTTATTACTATCATAAACCGCAACCGTTTCCAGGTTGGCCACATTGTTGCCATGCCCAAGCTCCGTTAGCAGGTAAATGCCCGCGGCAGCTCCTGTTCCAGCAATTGAAGATAAGGTTTCACATCCGCTCTGTTCCCTCCATGGTCCAGGATGGTGCCCGAACACAAATTATAATGGATGGTGAGAATGACTGCCAGGGAAGTATCGGTCATGGCTGCCCATCGATGCAATAAGAACAAACGGTGAGGATGGGTGATTAAACCTTTTATGTCCTTCAACTCACTGGCTACAAAACCTAAGCGCTTATAGGCGCGGTCAACAAGGGCATCCGCAGACAGGAAATAGCTTTGTTTGAATTCCGGCGACGTAAAGATCCTTTCCATCTCCTCGTACACGGATTGTTGATGATTTACAAGTGCGTCAGTAATGGTACTGAACATAACAGATAAGGTTTTTTGATTTTCAATGAATGATTGGCAAAGCTGGATAACGCTTGTCCAATGTTCGATCATCGTTGGTATAGGATGCGATGCAGGAATGTTTCCCTGGTCTTCGCGGATACTATTTTAATAAGATATATTCCTGAGGATGCAGTATTCATTTTAAGGGTGTAATAGTTTGACCGGAGCACTTCCTGCTGCATTAACTGCCCATTTGCGTCGTATACATAAAGCAGGCTGCCAGCAAGATATTGGTCTGTTTCAATCCTGATCAGGCCGCTCGTGGGATTGGGAAATAGTTGTAGGCATGGTTTTTCGGCTTGTCCTGAAGAGGACCGTTGAGCCTGGAAGCTGTTTCTTTAGCAACCAGGTTGTTGAAGCAATTGGATACAGTAACTACTACCTTTGCTCTTTCCGGATATTGGCACTCATAGCCAGAGGCAGCATAATAGGTAGTTGTACTGTCAGGGCTTACACGATAATAGTTGCTGCTGGATAACAAATTCCCACCGGTGGGAGTATCATACCACCTAAATCTGATAGTGGCATCCGGTAAGCCAGGCACAAATACATGCAACGTAACACTGTCTCCCAGGCAGATATTCAAACTATCCTCATCTACCGCCGGCATTGCTGTGGCCCCTCCCATACTGTAGATCATATGCACAGTATCCGATCTGCAACCTGTCACCGAATCCATGGTCTGAACAAACACATCGACATCAACCGGAAACTTTGGATATATGGGCGGTGTCGTAATGCTATTGCTGTTGCTTACTACATAGCTGGTGTCTGCTACTGTACCCTGGAAACTGCGGTATAGGAACCGTACACGGTAGCTGTAGCCAACTGCGTGATTAAGTACCGGTAAATGCTGAATTCCGCATGCTACACCCTGGGGAACCACATAGTCAGGAGCAGCAAGCTTTCGTACTATTACTCTTGCTGGCGTACGTACAGGATAATCACATTCAAAAGCTGCTGTTACGTAGTACGTGGTGGTGGTATCCGGACTAACGCTAAAATTATGCCCTGTGTACAATAAATTGCCACCGGTCGGACTGTCATACCAGCGGATCAATGCCAGGTTGGTCCCGTTTGGATCATTAAAGAGATTGGCATTCACGATGGCTGTATCCCCCTTACAGATAACTACACTGTCTCCGGTAACCTTTACAGGCGCAGCATGCCCGCCAAATATAAAGAGCTGCTTTACACTATCCGATTGGCAACCGGTAAACGGATTTACAGCCCGGATAGACACGGCCGCAGTAGCATTGAAGTAGTATGCCAGGTCCCGCACTGGAATGCTATTGCTGTTATAAACCGTGTAGGAAGTATCAAAATTGAGGTTGCCACTCCCAGTGTAGTTAACACTAGCAGTATAATAGATACCTGGTTCGTAATTGGATACAAGCAAATTCACATTTCCGCAAGTACGACCCTGCGGAACTGTATAAATGGGGTTTGCGGGCCGGCCGGAATTCCGGTAAGCATAATAAATGTGGAATCCATTGAGCAGCCCCACCAGGCCGCTGCTTAAGGTTAGTTTTACGCGGTCAAAGGACTGACCGGGATGTAATAGTATTTCTGCCCGGGTATTGTTCTGCAATAGCCGTATGATACTGCTGTCCACCACCTGCGCATCATTATTGGCGGTGGTGCCGTTAAAGGTTTGCACAGTAATTCCTCCAAACAGGTTGGCAGAAAGAATGGCATTGCTGCTTCCAATGCCAACGATCAATGAATCGCAGCCGGTGCTGCTAACCGATGGGAAGATCAATGTTTGATGTACTGATACCCCAAGCAATCCGGTTGTAATGTTGAATTGAGAATAATCTTCCAGGTTGACGCTGTTAACCGGATTGTTGGGATTGGAAACGCCGCATAGCAAACATAAACCTGTAACGCCATTGGTTTGACCAGTGGCATATTCTCGTTGGGCATGCGCTTGCATACCTAAAAACAAAAGAGGAGGAAGATGGTCCTGGCTATTTTGCCCTGAGCGTAAAAATGATGATACATATGATAAGTTTTTTTGCAGAATGAATGGCTGCCTTAACCTTTAAAATAAGTAACATGCATTTTGTCTTGGTGTTTTGCCATGTTGGAATGCGAAAAGTAAATCGCTAATCATCTTGCCACCACATTCAATATCCAAATTTAGCTGTAAGGTGTATTGCGAAAAGAAGTAAAATGGCAAATAATATAAACCATAGTTACTCCTTTTTCATCCTTTTCCAGGATCGCCACTATCTTGCTCAATAGGTGAGCTTTGCCAATCAAAAGTCAACACAAAGGACTGCCGCCTGCCGAAGTATTTGATGCAAAAGATTGCCGACTGCCGAAAATGATCGAAGTGAAAGATTCCTCCCGCCGCATGGCGGGACCGATTGCCGAAGTATTCAAAGTAATCATGTATTCTTCTGTATTCTCATTTCCCCCGTTCTTCACCAGGTCAGCCACCACCTTATCAATCGGCAACGTCACTGCCTCCGCAGAAAAATCCTCCCAATCAATAAACCGGAAAGTTTCCGTTTCACCTGTGCGGTGGTATACTTCCATTTGTTGCTCGTCGAAGTCGAATAGTTTGGTACGCAGCGGCACTTTAATAGGTTCCAGCGCATGCGCAAAATAATAGATCGCAATGATCTGCTGATCGGGTGTGAAAGCGCTCATCTGGAAAAAGTCTGTGGTATAAATATGATCGCCGATACGAACTTCCAGGTCCATTTCTTCTTTGAACTCCCGTTTGAGGCAATCCCGGGTACCTTCTCCAAATTCCAATCCGCCGCCGGGAAATTTCGTATAATGACCACCACGAATGTATTCATCACTTACCAGTACCTGGTTGTTTTCACCAAGCAGGATACCGTAAACGCGCACATTAAACATGTTAGAATATTTTCTTTTTCAAAAAGAACCAGCCGATCACCAGTGATATGACCAGTGACAGGAATACCGGTATATAAAAAGCGTAAGGAGAATCCTTATAAGGGATGGGCACGTTCATGCCGTAGATACTGGCTACCAGTACCGGGAAGGTCAATACGATCGTGATCACCGACAGGCGGCGCAACACTTCGTTCTGGTTATTGGCAATGATGCTGGCAAAGGCATCCAGCGTACTGCTGAGGATATTGGTATAGATATTGGCCATTTCAAGCGCCTGTGAATTGTCTACGATCAGATCCTGCAGGAATTCCTTTTCCTCTTCATTGAGGGCGAGGAAATTCGTGCGTTCGATCTTCATCAGCAACATTTCATTCGAGCGCAGGGCCGTTACAAAGTATACCAGGCTTTTCTGTATACGCATCAGTTGCAGCAGCTCTTCATTCCGGTTGGCGGCATACAGCTTTTGCTCTACAATATTCCGGCGGTGGTTGATCTCCTTGAGCGATTCCATATACGTTTGGATGATCTTCTCAAAGATCTTCAGCGCCATCATCTTCCGGTTGTCCGGGTGACGGTTCTGGAAAGTGTGCAGGAACTTTTTGATGGCCCCGTTGTCGAAACTATTCACCGTTACGATCTGGTTGTGCGTCAGGATGATCACGATCGGGATCGTGATGTACAGGGCATCACTTTCATTGAAAGAGTTGTTTTCCGTAGGTGTTTTGATCACCACCAGCTTCACATTGTCGTCTTCCTCAAAACGGCTTCTTTCATCAATATCCAGTGAGTCCGTCAAAAAGTCGAGCGGGATATCCAGTCCATCCGACATTTCGGTAAATTCCTCCTGCTTCAGCGGAGGCAATACATTTACCCAGGAGCCATTTTCCGGTTTGTCGATGGCGACCGTCTGGTGGTTGATATTTTTAAAGTACTGGATCATTTTGCCGGCGCAAAGGTAAGGGTAAACAGGGTCGAATCTTCAATTTTAAATATAGGGTTCTTTCACAAGCTACGTGCTTCGGACCGCGGGCTACGGGGCCCTCAACAACCCGTTGCAGGCGCCTAGCCCCGGGCCCTTTACTTAGAACTTCTTGGCGACGAAAAAAAGCTCCTAATTGTATTTCGCTCGCAGCTCGCAGCTCATAGCTCGCAGCTTGTAGCTCTCAGCTGTTTTAATGAATTCTCCGCTGCACAATTTCCAAATGATGATCGGTATGGTAAATGGTGAAATAACACAATTCCCTCAGGGTGATCTTACCCAATAGGGGATGTTCTACCAGGTAATGGTCCAGTTGGGCATCTTTCCAATTTTTGCGCAGGGCTTGCAGGTAAATGGTGGTAAACTGTCGCCAATGGTTGATCAGTTCTTCCTTATTGGCCGTAGCTTTAAAATGTTTGGGAATATTGCGGCCTTTTGCCTTGCCGCCCGTAGCCAGTATTCGCTGGTATTGTTCTACCAGTTCGGGATAGGGGCGGAAGGGCGATTGGGTTTGCCGCCAAATAGGCGTACCAGGAAACGGGGCAGTGCATAGGCGGCCGTGGCCGTTTTGGTGCAGATCACCAGGTGTTGCAGGTTTTGTGCAATCGACCAATGACCGGCAGGCTCCCGGAAGAAGGTATCGGCAGGAATTTCTTTACAGAAAGCCGTAAAGCGTTGGAAAGCTTTTTCCGATTCGCGCAGTATCTCTTCTATGTTAAGGGTAGGGGGTAAGGGTTGTTGGATCATTTCAGTTCGATCCCTCCCTCAAACACTTTTTCTGCGGGACCGCAAAGCCATACATTCTGGTAGGTATCATCGGCAATCCGGTCGTATTCAACCGTTAATTTGCCGCCACGGGTAAGTACTGTTACATCATTAAAGCCGCGCTCATTGTGGTAACATACCAGGGCGCTGGCCGTAACGCCCGTGCCGCAGGACAGCGTTTCATCTTCCACACCGCGTTCGTAGGTGCGTACAATGATCTCATCTTCTTTTTCTGTTCTACAAAGTTCACGTTGATACCTTCTTTGGCATACGTATTATTGTAGCGGATGTCCATTCCTTTTATATACATCAAAGCCCATCACGTCGGGCACCATCTTTACATAGTGGGGACTGCCTGTATCGAGGATAAAATCGCCATGACTTTCGCGGATGCCGGCCACATCTTTCATTTTGAGGCTTACCGTGCCGTCGTCATCAATTTCCGCTTCATGCGGACCATCTACCGCAATAAAATGGTAAAGGCTTTTTTGATACCCTGGTGCCAGGCAAATTTTACCAGGCAGCGGCCGCCATTGCCGCACATCGAGCTTTCGCGGCCATCCGCATTGTAATATTTCATTTCAAAATCGTAGCCTGGTTTGGTATTCAGGAGCATGAGGCCATCGGCGCCAATGCCAAAGCGGCGGTCGCACAAAAACGGATCTGTTCGGTGTTCAGTTCGTCGTATCGCTGATCTCTGTTATCCAGGATCACGAAATCATTCCCCGTGCCCTGGAATTTGTGAAAATTTAAATGCATAGTTTTAGTGAATGGCTAGTGGCTAGTAGTTGCTGTGTCTAAACTGTTGATTTTGCTGCTCAACATTCTAAATACGGATTCCATGTACTGCTCTATTTCCTTTATTTAAATAATTTAAGTTTAGGGCAATTTCAAACTGATTATCAATTGCTGCCAGTGAACTTCCTGATACCTCGAAAAAAATGGTTCTTTTCCGGCTTTGACCTCCTGGCAGCTCCTGCTGCAATATTACTACAAACAGGAATAACCGCCCTGCGCAACTGGTTTATCAATACAAATCACGCTTCTTCAACAAGCCATAAGGCAATTTGATAAACTTCCAGCTTTTTGTGCGACAAATTTAACATCTGTTAATGATTTAGTTTTAACGACTTGCTACTAATCATTAACCGTTTTTGCCTCCCCGCCCGCCATTAGTTACTTCCCACTCGCTGTTTCACTCAACACTTCTAATGTTTTGGTGATCAAACCTTGCACTGCCAAACTGCCATCTTTTGAGAATTCTTTAATAATTCGGTTGGCTACAATGGCGCTTAGCGACAGGCAATGGTGGCCCAGCAGCCCGCTCAGGCCATAGATGCCGGAGGTTTCCATTTCAAAATTGGTAATGCGGTGCTGGCCGAAGCTGAAATCCGTTAGCCGGTCTATAAGATTGGGATTGCTCAAGCCCAGGCGCAGGATGCGGCCTTGTGGACCATAAAACCCGGGACAGGTCACGGTAATACCGGCATGGATGCCGTCGCCGGCAAAATGCTTCATGAGCGTGGCGCTGGCGGCACTGATATAGGGCTGTGAAATGCGGTGATTGAGCTGCGTTTGTGTAATAAAGGCCTGCAAGAGCTGCTTTTCTGCGTCATTTTCCTCATGGCGGTAAAAATTCAGGAGGTTGTCGATGCCCAGGCCGTGGGTGGATACCACCCAACTGTCCACCGGTATATCGGCCTGCAGGGCGCCGGAAGTACCTACGCGAATGATATTCAGGGTGGTATGATCGGGTTTGATCGTGCGGGTGTCGAAATCGATATTTACCAGGGCGTCCAGTTCATTCAGTACGATGTCGATATTATCGGGGCCAATACCGGTGGAAACCACCGACAGCCGTTTTTGGCCAATATAGCCCGTGTGGGTTACAAATTCCCGGTGACTGCGCTGGACTTCTATGCGGTCAAAATGCTTACTGACCTGGGGTACCCGGTCTGGATCACCAACAGTAATAATCGTGTGTGCAAGCTCTTCTGGACGTACATCGAGGTGATAAATGGCGCCGCGATTGTTGATAATCAGTTCCGATTCCGGGATACGTTGCATAAAAATGTGTTGCTGTTGTTGTCAAATATCCAACAAATATCCTACTTTTGCACACCCCAATCAGGCATACGGTGCCGGGTGTGGGTAAATAAAGGGTCCTGTGGCCGAGCGGCTAGGCAGAGCTCTGCAAAAGCTCCTACACCAGTTCAAATCTGGTCGGGACCTCCAAAGCCGATAAAGTAAAACCCGCCACTGTGGCGGGTTTTGCTGTAATCTACAGGCCATGACATCCCCGCGATTCTATGGGATGAATTTAAAAAAACGAGTAAAGGATGATTATTCGATCGATTCTACAATCAATGCCGCCTTACCTTAACCATTCCAATCGCTTCGCCCAATCCAGCAATACATCGTTCCTCCACTTGGCAACCGTTTTCCCGCCCTGTATTTTCCCATCGTAGTAGGCGGCAGCCGATTTGTCGGTATACCAGTTGCGGCCTGGTGGGTAATCGGTAGCATGGCGATTGCCGGGCCAGGAATTGGTAACCACCAATACGCCTGTTTGTTCTGCAAAGCCAGGTATAGGAAAAACGATCCGGTAGTTTACCACCTCCGCCTGCTTGGGGATGTATTGCAGCGGCAAATGCTTGATTTGTTTTCGGTGTAATGTTATTTTGCTTTACGCCGTTCCTTCACGAGTTGAGGAACGTATCTGTTTTTATCCGCTTGATCCTCGTATCCCAACCGAACATATACATCACCACCGATTCCCGGAAAAACAATGCCTTGTTGATTGCTTTCGCTGTCTTCAGCAAAATATAAATATTCAAACTTTTCGGAGATAGATTGGTCAAATTCCTGCTCCAGGTCAGTAGTAGCCCCTTTAAGCAAAACGGGGGCAACCACAAAAATCTGTTGCGGTGTAACACGCTCGATTAAATGAGTAAGATTGGTTCGAACGACACAAGAGCTGGATATAATAGACTTAACCACGACAATCACCTTAGACTGATCGTAGTGATCTTCATGATATTCTTTTAGAATGGGAGCTACGGGTATTTTATTTTCTGAACCGGCATTAAATCGCTTATTCCAGAAAACGACAAGACGTACTTCAACGCTGTGAAGATTGAGTTGCTCTAAAATACCCCGGCATAAATAATCTGCATCTTCAACGGTACAGGCAAGTGTAACAGTCTGACTGTTTTTTAATTTTCGAGACAACACCTCGCCAAATGTTTTACCCAGTTGAAAGAGCGTATCCGCATAATCCGTTGGGGAGGTGCTTGTGTCTACCAGCGTCCAGCAAACCGGTAACATTATTGTCTTTCGCTATGGAAGAATACATTCTACTCATGATACTGACAAATAAGGTTCGAGATCTTCAAATGTTTGTATGGGCGCCAGTTGAAAAATATCATTTTCCCATTGTTCAAATTCCTGACTGCCGATCCTTAAACCCACAGTACCATTGTCGGTAGCCAGGTAAGACCAGACAATATAACTATTTTGCACTTCAAATTTAAAGCCCGGGATCCCCATTCAATATGCCGGATAGTTTATCAGACAGTTGTGCGTTGCCTCCTTTGAAAAAATTGGGGTTGATCGAAACACACCTGTCAATATATTGTTTCAGGGGTACCCGATCCGGAACAACACCAGCCCATGCGCCCAGCAATAAACTTCCTATCAGGTCCAATTTGTCAATGGAAGGATTTTTCAGTGCGCAAATGCCTTCCAGGGCCTTTCTGAATTCGCTGTTGGTGCGGATAAGATTATTGATGGAATTGGCCCCTTCAAAATGGGTCACCGTTACTTTACGCTGGATGTTGACTGGCAAGTTATTTTTCAACTGCTGTTGTACATCGGCCAGGGAAACTACAATTTCCAAATGGGCTTTATGACCAAGTTGGGCGCATAGCGCATATTGAACGTCGACATCGTCCGACAAATGATGATCTCCATTGTTCCAGCGAAGGTTCGCAACATCTTTAATCTGATAATATTCGGTTAGCTTCTCAGCCATTTTTTCAATCACGAGATCATCGATAAAGGCTTTTACCTGCGATGAAATAAATGTAAGCTCTGGATCCGCTTTCACCTGCATCAAATAAGCTAGTTTGTAAATGGCTACGAAATTTTCAAAGATGCTGCCCTTACCGTTATTTCGTCCTCCGGCATGTTTATTTTGCACATACTTCCAAAGATACTCACCCCTGTCCTTCTCATATAGCTTAATCAGTTCATCTTTGGTGTGCATTCGCAGGCAAATTAAGTAATTGAATGATTACTGCTTATTTACTGTTTTCACAATTGTGGATATCCTGACATTCACCCGCTTTTCCTCCCCACCTACCGTAGAAATCCCCGTTTTTCAGCCACTGGCGACAAAAACGGCTAGAAAAGCGCTTTCCAATGCACCAGTCGGAGAATGTGCATAGCTATTTCACGGCACACTGATTTTCAAAAAGTAAAACCGGGTAGCAATAACAAAATAGACCATTTTACCCTCCCCGACGACTAAATAATATTGCCCAATTCATTTTTCTCCTTGCCTACCACCTGTTTGTCCAGCCATTTCCCCTGGCGGCTGGTAAAGACAATAATACTGTCTTTGTCCTCTTGCATGATCTCCCGGGCTTTCTGTAGTAATTCTTTCAGCTTCACCTCCGTCAGTTCCCCCTCGAACACACTATTCTGGATCCAGTTGAGGTATTGACGGCAAAGTTTTAACATCTTAACCACGCGCTTTTCTTCTATATCATATACCAGTATTACATACATCTACCACCATGCTTTAAATGGTTTGTATTCCTCCATTTCCAATATATGCTTCACCAGTTTATAACATTCCAGCTTTACCAGGTGCCTGTAACTCACACTTCTGCCCAACGTACGGTGCTTGATCGTTTCATTCAACCGTTCGTCCCAGGCTTTTACAACCTTTTTACGACCGCTGTCTTTCAGTAAACAGCTATTCAGCTTATGGTCAAAATCAGCTTTGCCAATGATCTTTTTGTTGAGCAATGCAAATACCAACCGGTCCGACAGAATAGGCTTAAACACTTCTGCCAGGTCTAGCGCCAGCGAATAACGCCTGAAACCAGGCTGGTGCAGAAAACTGATCGTGGGATTTAGCTGTGTATGATAGAGCTGATCCAGGCACAGCGTGTAACACATCATATTCACAAAAGAGATCATAGCATTCACTTCGTTCGATGGAGGTTGCCTGGTCCGGTTGCCCATTTCAAAATCATTGATGATCTGGTCAAAAGCCTCATAATAAGTAATGCGGATATTGCCTTCCAATCCCATCAACATTTCAATGTCTGTTGCCTGGGGTATGTTTAACATCAACGATTCTATGCGATCTATTTGTGCTGAAGTGTCTTTTTCCCTGTTATCGTAGTAGCGAAGGTTTTTCAGCATATTGAAAGCTGCCCCCTCTATGATTTTTTGAGCCAATACCAGCCGCTTCCTGGCCTTGCTGTACATTTCAGTCTGTGCTATTAATACCTTACCACTTAGCAAATAATCTTTCGGCATAAAACTGCCCGTATAATGTTCATAATAATCAAAGAAATGAACACTTACCTGCTGCTGACCTAAAAAATTGAATAAAGCACTATTTCCATCCAGACTGCCAAAGCAATAAAGATTGTCTACCGTTTCTACAGGAATGAATTTGGGCATTCCTTCCTTGCCCTCCTCATCTACCGGCGTAAATTTAAGCGTATTATCCTTCCTGCTCATACGGCCAGGATTGAACAGGTAGTAAGATTTTTTCATGAGTCATTAAATTCAAATCATTCTTGCTGGTTTTATTCTCCCACATAACACAGATCATAATAACTACAACTTTTGCAGATCTTTGCATCAATGCGCTGAGGGCACGCATCGTTTTTCAACAATAGCTTTATCGCCGGGACAATCTCCTGTAAATAAGACCTGTCTGCCTGGCCAAGCCATACTTCATCAGTTTGCCGCAGTTTTGGATATTCCAATATCGCATGCGCGTCCGTAATCCCGTTCAACTCAAGAAGCCAGATATAATATTTTACCTGCCATTCATGCGCCTCCTCTACTTTGTTGCTACGCTTGGTTTCATGAATGATTTTATCTTTGGCATCGTAAAAATCGATCTTTCCGGAAAGCGGGGTGCCATCCGGTAATACAGCTGATAATTCAATCTCCGTATGCTTTTCAGCCCGCTGTGGATAGCTCATTTCATGCAGCAGCTTGCCGTCATAAACCGTATCACTGGTATGTTCCATCCTGATGCCATGCGCATGCAGCCACATTTCCCGTGGGCATACATGATAAAGGTTGATGAGAGTGGCATTGATCGTCATAAGCTAGAGTATTTCTGCTGTATTCCAGGGGCTTCCTCATCTGCTATCAGGCCTAATTCCTCGTTGTATTTCTTATTGGTTATCAGGTATCGTTGTTCCATCTGTTTATTGTTCCTGGAATAGACAGTAATGTCCGACCTTATGTTGTCATTTTGCTTCCACTGCAATAGCCGGCCTTTTCTGATTTGCACTTTTTGGCTTTCAGCATTGATAAAATCAAAGGTGTTTAGATAATGTTCGTAGGCGGCCCGATTCGCTTGAGGTAATATTTTGATCCCGTCAAACTGATCGTAGAAGTCCTCCTCCGTACGTTTATCTTCAAATAGGGGCGAAAGGCCCTCCAGCGCTCCCTTCAAATAACTATATTGAGCTTCAAACTTTTCCTTGTCCGTTCCATTCCAGTTTGGATATACTTCATCTATCGAATGCTGTAATACCGATTCATCAATCACCCCTTCATGTGCAGTGATAATTCCCTGCAAGGATTGTAAAGTCTTTCCGATGATTTCCTTTGGGTAAATGAAAAAATCACTGTCGTGATTTGTAGTGAACACAATGCAGGGGCACACACCTTTTATTCTCCTCCGGTTTACCCGGCCAAACCGCTGGATCAAGGCATCAATAGGGGCTGCTTCTGTAAATAAAATATCATAATCAATATCCAGGCTCACCTCAATGGCTTGCGTACCTACCAGTAATCGTATACCACCTCTTAATAACACTTTTTCCTTCTTTGCCCGGTCAGCCCCGAAAAGGAGCCGTGCAATAACAAAGCCTCGCCGTCCGGAACATCATTTTTCAGTTTTTCAAAGACATGCTGAGATGATCCTACAGTGTTGCATACCACCAGCACCTGCTTCCCTGCACTCAATTGTCTTTTGATCTCAGCCAGGCCATCACCCAGTAGACCTTCTCGCAGTTCTACACGATGGCGTTTAAATTGGTCATACACTGTACGATCTGCTTTTACAATGGTATGTTTCCCAATACTGCCTTCCAGCATAGCCTGCATAAATGCTGGCATAGTAGCCGTCATGATCATTACGCGTGCATTCAAATGCCCCGTCGCAAATTCCAATAACACCTTTATTTGAGCCAGTGTCTCAGGATTATAAGCATGAATTTCATCAAATACCAGGTACGAACCCACCATTTCAAAGATGCCTTGCTCATAACCTTTCAGGCCAAACAAATGTTTTAACAATTGGAAAGGGGTAGCTACTTTCAGCGGTGTTACCACACTTTTAAACTTCTCTTTAATGGCTTGAATGTTTTCTTTTTTAACTCAACACTATACTGCAGGTCATCAAAGTAATTATTCAGGTAATCGTTCAGCTTACCATGCAGCATGCCGGCTTTCCCATCACCCATGGCATTATCAATGCGTTGATACATCGCGTTGATGGAGGCCGTGTAGGGAAGAATATAGAAAATCCTACCCTGACCTGTCTCCCTAAGCTGATTACGCAGCCATAATAACGCGCTTTCTGTTTTGCCGGAACCAGTAGGGGCCGTAAGCAAGATGTTGCCACAGATAGTTGAACAATAAATTTGGTGCTGGTAAAGATCTCCTCCCTTTTCAATCAATCCTTTCCGTTGTTGTTCAAGGAATGCGAAATCAGCATATTCAATCATTTTCAGGTCTGTTACCATTGCTGAGCCCAGGTGGTCGCACCATTTCAATCCTCCAAACAGTAGCATCAATTTAAAGTATTCATCCTGGTTTAACCTCGCAGGTTTTCGGGCATAGCTATAGATAATATGGTTAATAGGCTTCGCTTCCACCTCGTCAATAGTTAAACCATAATGGGCCAGTAATTGGCGTACGGCCGCTACATCCACCTGCCGAAAGGCTTCTTCGTACGTTTCCATGTCTTCTACTGTATCATACCTCTCTTCCGTATCCGGCCCCGGTAATAATTTATTTTGTTCAATAACGTCTCAATATCTTTATGATGTCCGGCTACTACCAATCTTACCAGGCGCAATAATACTTTGTCCTGTTTTAGTATCGCTTCCACAAAAGGAATTGAAAACAGTTCATGTCTTTGGGCATTCCATTTGTGCGGCTTCTGTTGTAAAAGTCGCTGAAATTCCTGGTGTGCTTTTCCTGTGTCATGTAGAATGATGGAAAGTCGAAGCACCTCCCAAAATGCCGGTCCCATGCCCGACAAAGTAGCCGCTTGCGGAAACGCTTTCTGTATAAATGCCCAAACAGCCAGACAATCATCAATATGCTCTTTCAATGTTCTGGCGGCAGTTCCCTGTCGGTTATCGGTGGATTTAGCCAATAATGCCATCCTATTGGAAATTCAATTCATGAAAGTAAATGTGTACTTCTTTGCCGTCGGGTAGCACATCCAGGTACGTGGTTATATCCCTGGATGATAATCGGGATTTGTGATGAATGATAGAGTAGGGGCTTGTTCCCAGGTTTTTCCGGGGAAATTCGTTCGTGAAGTATTGAGGCAGCGCCTGTATTTGCCCCGGCATCTGGTACCTGAGTGGAATGAGCTGTCCACTGATGGCTGTCGAATGCTCCACTTTTTCAAGTTTGTTTACCCGCCACACTTTTTCTACTGTTGCAAGGTCGTTCATGCGTCCCAGCACCAGTTGATAATAGGGTTGCGATAAGAAGCCGGCAATTTGTGCATCAGTGGTATATATACGCAGGTAGTTATTATATAAGAAACGCCTGTATATAATATTTGACTTCGCATTATTGGTTGGCTTGCCGTCTTTGCTGCTTACCTGGTAAATCGTTTCCAGGTCTTCTCCCGCTGCTTCATACTCAAAATAATAGCCCAGCTGGAGCTGCTGATGCCGGAGGTATTGGCCAGCCGCTGCATTGATCAAGCCCAGTACCGTGCTGATGGGCGGTACTTCCAGCGTGGGTTGCGTGCCACTGATGAGGTTGGGATAGCGGAAACTGGCAGTCCAGCTCCTGATATCAATTTTATATACTTCCATATCAGGGCAGTTGTGTCTTTACCTGCTCACAATACTGATCGATGGCCTGGTTTATACTCAACACTTTCACGTTCGGAAATTCACTTTCAAGGCCTTTCAATGAATCATTGTAGTCATCCAGGAATCCCGACCGCTTGCCAATAAAGATCGTTCCTTTAAATTGGGCTTTATAATCATTCAATACTTCCTTCAGCCCTTCAACGTTAAGCAAAGCAATTTCACCTCTTTGGCCTTCATTAACAGCAACATGAGAGAATGGATGATTGCCCGATGCCATCGTAGCAAGAATGATGAATTTAGGAGTTACATCGGCCATGTTATTGGTCTGCATAGCTCCTCCGGATATCGTCTTTAAAGCAGCAATTGTTTCAATCACCCTGTTAGTCCGGATATTCCTGGCCAACTGCACTAGCTTTTGCGGTTCACCGCTTTTGGTCTTTACAAAGGGTCATTGACTTCTGTAGCGCCTTTGCTGAGCGCTTCTGTTTTCAATTTTTCCGTCAGGTTCTTGAATCCCGTCTTATTATAAGTGGCGAACGTGCCTACCTGGAAAAGATCGAGCGAGAACATTCCTTTCATGATAGCAGAGTACTCTTCTTTAACATAGGGTACACTGTCGCCTTCCTGCCTGGCCATGCTCGACCAGTTTTCAGCGGGAGAAACTGTTGTTACGGAGACTATGGCCGAGTTCTTTAATGGAGAAACCCTCGTAACTGTAACATCTTCTTTCACTTCCTTCCCCTTTTTGTCCAGTTCTGGATTCCCTTCCTCATCCCGCACCACATCCTTGGCCGCTTTCATATAACCAAATACATCATCGTCTGCATATTGTATGGGGTCTGCATCGGTAAAAGCGATCTTGCTTTCCCGGGTTACAGGAGATAATGCCCAGCCATTTACTTTCAGGGCTTCCCGCCACCAATACCGCCAGGCTTGTCCCGATACATAAGTATAAGTACGGCCATTCTTGTAAATTTTCTTAGTGGCAACTGCATTGTCAAAATTGCTGGAGGTGCTTTTGCCTGCATTGTTGAGAGCAACAACATCTACATCCAGCAATACGAAACCTTGTGTTTTCAGGTTCATGTCAATACTATTAATGTTTGATGAAATAATCTTGTAATGTTCAGCGTAATTGGAAAATGCCGAATTAGTCTATTTCCACGTTTTCCAGATCACCGGCTTCAGCCAATACCTTTTATTCAGTTCGTGCAATTTCTGATAGATAGCTATTAAGAGTATGTCACGGATCTCATTCCAGTAAGAGCCGTCGGGGAAAAGATATTCCGTGTATTCCTCTACGCTTATAAGTGGTTTTGGACTATCACTGTGCTTTTCATTATAAAGGCCCACCAGTTTTAATAAATACCTGCGAAGGTCATTGCCCGACTTTTGACGATTGATATTCGTAATTGATTTTGATATCTCATCATCGCTGCTATCCGCAATAATGAAGTCGGCCAGTTCTTTGATCTTGGCCAAAGTTCCTTTATGCATATTTCGAATTTTTAGTTGGTATTGTTCTACAATCTGGAAGTTGAAGCTGTATTTCCTGGTATGTCTTAGAAATGCGTTCCTGACTACCTGTGTATTATCCGTTAGCAGCGCTTCATAAATCTTATTACGCCAGGATTTAAAGGTTGCGTAATCTGCCTGTTCTTTGTTGTTGAACCAAATTTCCTGTTCACTGTCATAAGTAGCCTGCTTGAGCCTGGCGCTGTATTGCCTGTAGATGAAATGTTGCCAATCTTTCTTATACCGGGAAATACAAATAGCATAAAAGTCAAATACCGTGGACCGCAGGGATAGGAGGTGGATTGTTGGGCTCGCTCCAAAATTGGTAAAATGATACAGGTTTAGCGTAATGTTCTTAGTATCAGAAATGTCTTCGTCTTCCTGGTAAGCTGCGGCGGGTAAATGGTCTATGCATTGCGTGGCGTAATCAAATAATGCATTTGAAGGGTTCGTGAAGTCCGATCTGACAATGGATTTTGACATTTTCTTTCCCAGCGCATTCCAGTTTTGATCTACATTTCTGTGTACAAAATACCGGGTTACTTCTTCATTATTGCTTATCAAAGCAGCCACTTTGTCCCCTACCTGTTCTACGCCCAGCGGGACAAAGAATATTCTTATCAATGCCTCTTTGGATAATTGCAGCCCGCTTTCAAATCCGTGATGAAAGTTGATAAGTGTGGCAGAGCCAGACATGATATGGTTATCTCTCGCGGCTGGGTAAACAGTGGTTTGCTGTCCCGTGATCCTGCAATAGCCGGGGATGCCTTTTTCGCCTTCCAGTAAACCTTGGTAATAAGCCATTGTCTTGTCATAGCCTTTTTGTCCCTTGTTTGAATTATGCGTAATGGTTGAATTCAGGAAAAAGCTATGCAGGTTATTGTCCCATTGTTTTACATAAATGCTGGTTGCCCATTCTATAAGTTCCGGTATGGACTTTTCAGGCGATCGTTCCTGCAGGTATGCTATCACCAATCCGCCGATATCGGCAAATACATCACCCGTAGGATGGGTTAGCCAATTAATGCTACTCATATGTTTTATGGGGTGTTTTCAGCTTTTTATATAATTGGAATTTAACAATTACGGCTTCTTTCATATCCTGAGTCAAATATTCATCATACCAGCATAATGCTTGTTTTTGCGCATCTTGTTCTGTCATGCCTTCATTCACGAAATAATCTATCTTAATGATTATTAATAGAATAATGGTCGCTTTATCAATAATACCGCCTGAATCTGTGGTAAGTTCCTGTGCCATTTTTCTATAATTTCAAAGTGATGTATATCACTTAATATCTTATTTATCTTTACATATTTAATGTAAAGTAAAGGAATATTTACAGAAAAGCGCGAAGATTTTTTAACTTTACAACAGTTCGTCGTCATGGAATTGAAATAAGTGCTATATGGCACTGATTGATAAATAATTGTACCAGACGGATTTATGAGTCTTGTTCTCAAGACTCATTTTTTATTTAAGGATATTTATTTATGCAAACTTGGTGAAAGACTAACCCTTTTAACCGGCCATTTCAAGACAGCCGAAGCCAAGAGATGAGTGGATGCCGATTCCTGCGTTCAAAGCTAATTGGATCATATCATGTGGTGCCGTTACCTTCAGCATAAACCGGGTATACCCCTGAGTTTGCTGGCCGCTGATGTACCTGCTTTGATAATGGGCTTGCGTTCCTGGGGCGGTTTGGTCAGTAATTCTACTTCCAGTGCCACCTGATTACGTAATCCGGCTGCTGTCTCTTCCGTATCCGGATTGGCAGCAAGGTATTTCTCAATCCAGTTGTGCAGCAGGCAAGTTGTATAGTCTACATCTTGCGGACTTCGGTAGTCGTAGTGTCCCCTGTCATTCTTTACGCCTGTTACTATCGGCGATATGGGTTGAAGTAAAACAGGTGTGTTCTTTTCTGCAGAAAGCCCAGAAGGCAATGCCTCTACCTGCCTGATCGTAAATACTGAGCGGGAGCCGGTATCGGCAATTTCAAGCTGCTGGTTCATGAATAGCCCTTTCACAAAGCTTTCTGCGGCATGAGGTACGTGAAAGCAAACTATCACTTTTATTTCCTGACTTTTGAGGTATAACCGGTCGTTGGTAGGAGGTGCAAAAGGCCCCCTGATATCGGAGAATGTGAATAATTTGAATTGCTTGGCTGAGCCTGATTTGCCATAGCCTGTATTGTGGAGAAAGGCTGCATAGCCAGTATCAGCCTTTTGAATGACCTTGTAAATGGCTGCGCTAAGTGGGTATTGGTAATTGATCGGAATTACCGGTTTATGTTCAGGGCTGTATAAGGTTAATAGCAATCGCATAAGGCAGGTGAGGTATTTAAGGAGCAAGGCCTTCTTTGCAAATATTAATAAATTTAGCATGGATACTATGTCTCATTGTCCTCATTTTTGCACATCTGTTACTTCCGATTCAAGGCTAAAGGATTCGGGGGCAGGTTCAAAGAGTTAGCAAAATGATATAATACATATATGTGTTAGGGTTTGCTTATTGGTTGCCACTACAATAGACCAGGCCATAAAATAAAGGTCAACCCCTGTTACAATAACAACTAAAGTTGCTCGGTGTACTAAAGGGAGTCTAACTTTTTATTCAGAATCGCGCACTTCCGGCATTTGCAAGGCTGATAGTGCATTTGTGTACTTTCTCTTTAATGCTACAATGGTTATTCATCTTTTTGACCCACGAAAGGTACAGTTAAGTAGATTCTTGGTATTACGGGAAACCGTATTAAGAGAGATTTTCATTCCACAATGGTACAATTAAGAGACCTAAAACAACATTATCACTACCGTTCCGTAATCCCATTTCAATTCCACAATGGTACAATTAAGAGGCCTAGGGGTTCATGTAACCAGCCATGTGATACAATTTCAATTCCACAATGGTACAATTAAGAGCGAACACAAAGACGCCGTAGGGATTATTCCTACAGCATTTCAATTCCACAATGGTACAATTAAGAGAAAGCAGGCCGGTACCACGAGGTACTGGTAGACACATTTCAATTCCACAATGGTACAATTAAGAGCGATTTCATCCTGTCGAATAGGTCAGCCGTAGGAAATTTCAATTCCACAATGGTACAATTAAGAGTTTCTACTTCCTCGCCTTCCAATCCTGCATATTGCTATTTCAATTCCACAATGGTACAATTAAGAGTTGGGGTACCCTATGAGTATTATAGAGTAAAGGTTCATTTCAATTCCACAATGGTACAATTAAGAGTCAGTATTCAAATCCGCGCTTGATAAAATAGGCTTATTTCAATTCCACAATGGTACAATTAAGAGTCCAATGCTGCGACCGTTTCCTCGCTGCCGTTCTTAAATTTCAATTCCACAATGGTACAATTAAGAGGGAATCATAGTACACTGCATCACTGGGTATATTCTCATTTCAATTCCACAATGGTACAATTAAGAGTGACAAGAACCTCGTAGCCATAAGTGAGGTACCCATATTTCAATTCCACAATGGTACAATTAAGAGTCCCTTCTTATCTGCATCGGAAAGTTTATCGAACGCCATTTCAATTCCACAATGGTACAATTAAGAGATGGCGGTTTTGCCCTACCAAAAACTGAACAACGAATTTCAATTCCACAATGGTACAATTAAGAGTTTTTGCATTTATATTTAAGTGTGTTCAAATCCGCTATTTCAATTCCACAATGGTACAATTAAGAGAACACAACCGGTACGACCGGCCTGGGTTTTCAAAATTTCAATTCCACAATGGTACAATTAAGAGAATATATCTATTCGGCTGTTATCCAACAAAATTATGATTTCAATTCCACAATGGTACAATTAAGAGTTTAATTGTGTTATATCGTTTTTTTGTATTTGTACAATTTCAATTCCACAATGGTACAATTAAGAGTAGTTCTGCTTCGGACGATGAGTTGCTTATTACTTCCATTTCAATTCCACAATGGTACAATTAAGAGGTTTTTTTTTATGGGGAGGTTTCCCTCCCGTTTTTAATTTCAATTCCACAATGGTACAATTAAGAGTATCCTACTCCTCTTACGCCTAAGTATGCTAATAGGCAATTTCAATTCCACAATGGTACAATTAAGAGATAACACCAGCAGCAGCAGTGTAATGGCAGATATTGATTTCAATTCCACAATGGTACAATTAAGAGGAACTTGGGAAGAGGGGTGGCGATTGCCTTGGCTAGTATTTCAATTCCACAATGGTACAATTAAGGTGTGTCTCCGAGTAGCCTAAAAATCGTATTGTTTAGTTGCCTAATTTTGCTTTAAGCCGTAGTGATGGCTTGTGTTTTTTCCACTGGTGGGGTAAGAGTTTCCTGAGTTGCGCGGTAGTCATCTCGTTGATGTTATGACTAAGCACTTCGCGGAGCCACTCATAAGGGTTTACGGTATTAAGTTTGCAGGTAACCAGCAGCGAGTATAAGAGGCCTGCTCTTTTGGCCGCTTCATGCGAGCCACAGAACAGGTAGTTTTTGCGTCCGACAGCCAGGTTTTTCATACAGCGCTCTATGGGATTATTATCAATATGCAAATGATTAGTAGAGGCATAGAGACTTAAGCCGTCCCAGCGTTTGATGCTGTAAGCTATAGCCTGTGCTATAGGGCTTTTCGGTTTTAGCTTTACATACTCCTGCTTCATCCACTCTCCCAGTTCTTTTAAAATAGGCACAGATTGTTCTGTCCGCCGCACTTTGATCTGGTCCGGGTTGAGCTGCTCTTCTCTACATTGCTCCTCGATCTTATAAAGCTTCGCTATCTCGGTCAAAGCATATTCTGCCCGAACTTTATCATTGCCTTTCGCCTCATAAAAATGACGACGGGCATGGGCCATACAAAAGAACACATGTATTCCTTTGATGTCCAACTCTTCATAGACATCATAACCATCTACCTGCAAGTGACCCTTAAAATGTTGTAAGATATGTTTGGCTGCCAATGTATCCCTCCCCCGATGATAATCAAAGTAGATCAGTTGCCCGTTATGCGTTAAGTACGTCCAGTAATACCCCTGGTGGGTATCTTTCTTCTTATTCCTGTCCAGAACCTGTATGGTTGTTTCATCACCATGCCAATAATCATATTGGTACATCTCATGCAGGTGCAGATGGCCCAGTGGCGCTACCACGTTCGCAACCTGCCGTACCCAATCGGTAATGGTTGAATAAGCAATGGTGACATTACTTCTCTTGAAGCAGTCCAACTGACGATTCAGCGGTTTATGATCTATAAACTTATCTATAATGATCTGTGCTAACAACTCCGGCGTGGCAATGCTCTTAGACAAGGCTTGCTCTGGAAGATGCGCCTGCACTATACGATGCTGATCAGGCCGTTCTGCTACAGAGCATTTATACTGAGGGATAATAGTACGTTGGAGAAATATTTCTCCCGGCTTCCAGCCAAGCTGTTCCTTTACTTCTTCTCCCACCTTCTCGCATCCGCTCACATCTTCCGGAGGCTCTATCACGGTCTCTTCCACCCGTAGATGATCCGGAAAGGCATTGGCTAACCCGTTTTCCCGTTGAACCTGTTTTTGCTTTACGTAACTTATCTTTTGAACATCAGCAAGGTTGGTTGCTTTATACCCCTGCTCAAAGGAAAGGCCTAATTCCTGCTGTTGCTGTAAAGGGGAAGGAACAAACTTCTCAGTCTTAAAACCACCCAGTAACTTCGTTAGTTGATACAATTGATATTGAAGCTGCGTTACCTGATCGCGTAATTCTTTATTGCTTTGTAATAGCTCCTGGTTGTTTTGTAGTAATTGTCCATTATTTTGTTGCTGTAGTTGCAGCATTGGAAGCAGTTGCTCATAGAGCGCTTTGTAATCTATATTTTCTGCTGCTGCTGACATTATACAAAGATAGCCCGGCTATGCATTTAAGCTATATCGTATAACCGAAAGTTATACAGCCGATGCGTGGATAAACCCGCATTCAAAAATGATTTTAAAAACAGCACCAAAAAATGTGGATAACCCGGCCTGTTTTTCTTAAAATAAAAAACGTTGCCATTTTTTCGATGGCAACGTCAAATATATTCAACCCATGATCCATAAGGATTACATCGTACCGATGTACCGCTTTCGAAAAACGCTTTCTTCAAAGAAACGCCCTGTAAGATCATACTTAATTGTTTAGCCGTAATACTACTGTGAGTGCCTTCCATAATACCTGCCGGTAACTCAAAGGTACCTTCCTCTAATCGCTTATAGTATAAGCTAAAACCATCCCCTTCCCATTCTAACGCCTTCAGGTGCGTTTGCCGTTTGTTCAAAAGATAAATACATCACCCGTCTGAATTTCCATTCCCAGTTCGTTGGTAACAAGCCCGCTCAAACCGTCAAAACTCTTCCTTACATCCGCCCACTTATGATACAACCAGTAATGGGTGCCGTTGTTGATCTGTAACATAAGTTAACTGATTAAAGCTTTTAAAAAACTCACAGATGGCTCCCGGTAAAAACGGATGCCCCGGTATTCCGCAAAGAGATCCTGGGAAATGGAAACCTCTTGCTGCCCTGTCACTGTTAGCAAAGTGAAACTACTTTGATTCTCCATCGGCTTATCTTCCAACCGGGCGTGATATTTCTTCTGCCAGTAGTGATATGTACCAGGTGAAAGATCATACAACTCACAAAAATCTTTTACTGTCATCGAACTGGCTTCATGTTCAGCTATCAACGCGAACATTTTTTGCTCCTTCGATAAGCCACTTGATTGCTTTTGTTCCATACGTTTACATTTTTGATAAGCCCAAAAGTAAACTTTTTATAATATCTTAATTTTTAGCTACTCGGAGGTACACCAATTAAGAGAGGCAAAACTGCCAACACTTACCAAGGCTATATTTTATTTCAATTCCACAATGGTACAATTAAGAGAAAGACGAATTGGCCTGTCGGATACTTTTCCAACAAATTTCAATTCCACAATGGTACAATTAAGAGAGGAGGAGCATGGCACAATCGATGGTGATACTCTGGAATTTCAATTCCACAATGGTACAATTAAGAGTACACCAACAGGGTTAATAAGCAATCAACAATATTATTTCAATTCCACAATGGTACAATTAAGAGTATCTTGTAGTCGCTTCCCATCCACTTAACAGTAAAATTTCAATTCCACAATGGTACAATTAAGAGCGGCTCCCTGCCCTACGGGGCAGGCCTATATCCTAATTTCAATTCCACAATGGTACAATTAAGAGCTTCTATATTGTAGTCACCCGTCGTTGTTACTAGCAATTTCAATTCCACAATGGTACAATTAAGAGAGGCACCGCAGACACTCCCATTGAAAATAAGTAATATTTCAATTCCACAATGGTACAATTAAGAGTTGTTTCCTTGGCTATAGTCTAGCCGTGGTGTAATATTTCAATTCCACAATGGTACAATTAAGAGTTTAATTGTGTTATATCGTTTTTTTGTATTTGTACAATTTCAATTCCACAATGGTACAATTAAGAGCTGCCCTACATCATTTTTCTTTACATTTTTCTTAAAATTTCAATTCCACAATGGTACAATTAAGAGCTTTTGCCACTTACATCCAAAAATCGTAAATCATGTTATTTCAATTCCACAATGGTACAATTAAGAGTTGTGGTGACCAGGGAGACGAAGGATTGTTTGTTTCATTTCAATTCCACAATGGTACAATTAAGAGTTTGCCACTTACATCCAAAAATCGTAAATCATGTTATTTCAATTCCACAATGGTACAATTAAGAGAATTAAATGCTATTACAAGCACAAGAAGCCATACCATATTTCAATTCCACAATGGTACAATTAAGAGATTTATTTACCTGGGTGGATGGCATCTACTTCGAGGTATTTCAATTCCACAATGGTACAATTAAGAGAGAGGGCAATTATATGGTAAGGATTGGCGAAATAAATTTCAATTCCACAATGGTACAATTAAGAGTTTTCTTTATTCTTTGGAAAATGGCGAATTCGTTTTATTTCAATTCCACAATGGTACAATTAAGAGGGCGATAACAATAGTATCCATAATAGCTATTTTAGGAATTTCAATTCCACAATGGTACAATTAAGAGCGACGACCTGTTTCTAAACCAATTATTCCCAACCGAAATTTCAATTCCACAATGGTACAATTAAGAGATATTTAAAATCAAAAGGGTATTTTTAAGCATTTTATTTCAATTCCACAATGGTACAATTAAGAGACGCCTGTTCGCATTTTTACGCAAGAGGGAATCATATTTCAATTCCACAATGGTACAATTAAGAGTTCTTAATTTTCTTAGGTGTCTCCTTCTGTTTGTTTTATTTCAATTCCACAATGGTACAATTAAGAGCTTCGACATGGAAGCACTTGGCAATAGTTCTACCGCCCATTTCAATTCCACAATGGTACAATTAAGAGTATCTCCTTCGTCACCATTTTCTGTAAAGCTATCCATTTCAATTCCACAATGGTACAATTAAGAGTATGCCGGTCCTGTACCCTTTAACCCGACCGCATCGGATTTCAATTCCACAATGGTACAATTAAGAGCCATTCCATTTGTTAGATACCCTCGGATCGAAAGTGTATTTCAATTCCACAATGGTACAATTAAGAGCTAAAATCGCCCTTTTTGACACCTACGACGAAGCGGATTTCAATTCCACAATGGTACAATTAAGAGACCAGGAGGCCAAGTCTTCAGAGCGGCGATTAAAAAATTTCAATTCCACAATGGTACAATTAAGAGGCTCTTGGGAACTCATATGAACCCTGTACTGCATCATTTCAATTCCACAATGGTACAATTAAGAGGCCTCATTACGGGCTCGTTCTATAGTAGTATGATACATTTCAATTCCACAATGGTACAATTAAGAGTCGCGTTTTATTTTCTGGTCTAAATAATGCTGCGAAATATTTCAATTCCACAATGGTACAATTAAGAGAAGGCACCGCGGATACTCCAAATGAAACTAAGTAATATTTCAATTCCACAATGGTACAATTAAGAGACCGGTCACAGGGTGTACAACAATTACGCGCACCACATTTCAATTCCACAATGGTACAATTAAGAGCCTTGGATCGGAGCATCGATCCCCACAGGAGATGTCTATTTCAATTCCACAATGGTACAATTAAGAGAAGCTGCCGCTGTGGCTGCTACCCTGGACCTCCCTTATTTCAATTCCACAATGGTACAATTAAGAGACAAGGAGAAGCAATCATTACCGATACAACAACGTTATTTCAATTCCACAATGGTACAATTAAGAGTATAATGTCATTTCACAATTTAAACAATAAAAAGAATTTCAATTCCACAATGGTACAATTAAGAGAAAACCAGGAATCTTTACATTCCCACTCGCAAACATATTTCAATTCCACAATGGTACAATTAAGAGAAAAACGCAAATCTGGCTGTGTTACGATTGTAGGTTTATTTCAATTCCACAATGGTACAATTAAGAGCCTTTGATATTGTATTAGTTAAGCGTACATACCAAGATTTCAATTCCACAATGGTACAATTAAGAGGCTTTGCAAACCGCTGGGGTTACGGGGGCGTGGTAAATTTCAATTCCACAATGGTACAATTAAGAGCCGCCTGATCAACGACTAAAAAGCCTTGACGCACAAGTCTTTTCACCGCGAACTTATGATTTTTTACCATCATGAGTCGTCTGACCCCAATAATAAGATTTGAAAGGATGCTCGACGACTGCTGGCCGCTCTTCAAAACCAAGGTATTACAATATAACCAGTTGTTCCAGGATAACAGTTCTTAAATTATCTGCCCTCTTCGACGCGAAAATAAGCAGCCTCCCGCTTACTGTTTCCAAAGATAACTATGATATAGGCTTACTGCTCTCCTGACAGCCCTCAGCTACCATCCAGGATATTTATGGTATTGGGCCACCATCGTTAAGACTGATCAGGAAATACTCCTTCAGAAGTTCCTCGACGTGGTGGTGACATGATTGCCGGTCAACTGACGCTGGGTAAAATTCGTCACTTTTTCAAGAAAAATATATAGTGTGAGGTGCTAGTTTGGATCGGCTCCCTTTTATTCAATCCATATAAGAAGATTATCACATTATAGTCAATTCGCCTGGAGAATACAGTAGCCGCCTGATCCTGCTGTTGGGGAGTAGATAATCGGATTCGGCTGGGATATTTTTAACAGCGTAGGTCATGATTGGGCCATAAGGCGAGTAGATGAACTATGAACCGAAAAGCACGCCCCGGGGGCGTAAGCATTTGTGTAGTAATTGGGCCATTTCAATATCTCCCAGTTTCCATAAATCCGCTTCCGGTTGTTACTTCAGTGCTAAATTAGCATAGTTCTATTTAGCTTCTTCCCTACGACAGTAGGGGAAGTAGGGTTCTATGGTTTTCCTGGTAGCATATTAACAATGGTATTTCGAAAGATCAACATAGGTTTTATTGCCATTGCTATTGAAATAGTAGCAGCCACCACCTGCCCCTTTGTAAAGAGTTTTCCCGTTATAAGTGCCACATCCGGTCGAACCTCCACCGTTATTGGGATTAGGTGTTTCTGTGTCTGCATCACTGGATTTGCCGCAGGCAATGGCTAGACTGATCAAAATTACTAAGAGGCATTTTTCATAATTTGGAGTTTAATTATTAGGAAGATTTCAAGAAATCGGCAGAGCATTAAGTCCCTGCATCAACCAGACCGAAACAATCGCAAGATAATCGGCGCAGATGCCAATTATTTACGGGAACCCGTACCCTCAGCCAGCACAACATCTCCGCTCTGCGGAAGCCTGTCACGCGCTGCTGAGAAACAAGTATTCCGCCAACCAGTTACAACTGCCTCCTGCTGCCTGATCACCCCGCCAGCTCTTGAGTGCCACCACCATCCACTGCTCCTCACCCCACCCGCACCTCGTACCAGCCCCGATCACTTCCTCCCAAAAACATCAAAAACCGCCAGCAAAATAATGCAGCATGCCGGCCCACACCAACCCATATCCGCCCCCGCCTACCCACCCATCCTAAAAAATCTGTCTACAGTAACCGGCAACTGCAAACCCAGCCAGCAACTTCTTCTCCTCGTTGCCCACTGCCTCCTTGCCTTGCTGCCTTCCCCCACCGGCCGCCAAAAACGGTCCGGCATAAAGCTTCAGTACCAGCCAGCATCGACCTGTCCCGCACCAGCTGCTGCAAGTCGGTTCTGCCAATGTATGCCGCGCATTTATTCCGGTCCTTTTTGGCCTTGCGCTCATGCTGCATTGAATGCTGCAGGCAGCTTTTGCTGTTATTTTTCATTTTTAAATGTTTTGTTATGAAGTATTATCTCGTGGCTTCCACTACTTGCGCGTTGGTCGGCATTGAGCAGTGTACCGTCTTCGTTGTTGGCCCTGGGCGCCAGGCGGCCTTTGAAAGGCAGTACAAAGGCCGCATCCTCATGGTCAGCACCAGCCGCCAGGCCCTTCCCCCGTGCCCGGCCGCGTCTATCAGTAAGGGCTTCGGCCCTTTTTCTACAGACACCAATATGAACACCTCCGTCATAAGCAGACAAAAACAGGCATGGTAGCCAATAACGGTCAAAACAGGCCGGAGTACCTCATTGAAAAATACGGTCGTAAAAACCTGAAAAGCCTGAACTTCTTGAAATTAGAACGGGAACCGATATATTTATCGCTGAAAAAGATAATTTATGCAGGAAGACATGCTCTTACAGATTAGCAATAAGATCAAAGTGATCCGCAAGCAAAAGAACATTACTGTGCAGGAACTGGCCAGTAAAGCCGATGTCAGTAAGGGCCTGATCTCGCAGATTGAAAACAACCGCGCGGTTCCCTCCCTCTCGGTATTAATGAGCATCGTGCAGGCATTGAATCTTGACCTGACCGATTTTTTAAAGACATCACCCCAAAAAGAAAACCCAGGCCAAGGTTACCTTCAAATCGCCTAAAGACTACCAGACCTTTGAAAAGAATATGCCAAAGGTTTTTGTATCACCGCGTTTTTACCCGTACTATTCAAAGCGTCCCGGTTGATTTTGTTTTGCTCGAAATGAAAAAGGAGCCCGGCGAAACAAGTTGATACAATCGGAATCGGTTGAATACAACTACATGGTAAAAGGGAAAGTAGAATACCATGTCGATGGCAAAAGCTACGTTTTCAGTGAAGGCGAATCCATTTTTTTAGACAGCCGGATGCCGCACAAACTGGCCAATATTGGCGACGGCGATGCCCTGATGCTCGTCGTTTATTTCTTTTTATAGATGGCCATAAATAACCTCCCCGGGATGAGCTGCGATCAATAGCCACTGCTTTATTTCCAGTAGATTTTCCTGCTCCCCTTCAGAATTACGCCCACCTGCTTAGGATTACGAAATTCCGCAAACGTTTGTCTTTACAAGAGCACACGATTGCGTAATAATGTTTACTAATACTAAACTTTTGTTTAGTAATTAGTAGTATATTTATACTAAACAAAGGATACATATACTAAACACGTTTCTTAATCCCAAAACAACTGCAATGAAACTGCTAAAACTAACTATGTTGCCGGTACTCCTTACAGCGGTGGCTGTATTGGCCGGTATGGGGGCTGCCTTTGCCCAAACCGAGATCAAAGGCGTTGTTACCGATCCAGGCAATCAACCTTTGTCTGGTGTATCCGTAATTGTAAAAGGATCTGCGTCGGGAACCAGTACCGACCTTCAGGGACGGTTTACCATTAATGCGCCTGCAAACGGTACCCTTGTTTTTAGTAGGGTTGGCTATGCTTCACAGGAAGTACTGCTGAAAGGACAATCCTCCATCGACTTGCAACTGCAGCAAGGCAAAGAAGCCCTGGATGAGGTGGTAGTAACGGCCCTGGGTATTAAAAAAAAAAAAGGCGGTTGGCTACGCTGTGCAAGAGGTAAAAGGCAATGAGTTGGTGAAAGCGAGAGAGCCCAATGTCCTCAATTCGTTGACAGGTAAAGTAGCAGGCCTGCGTGTTGCCGCTTCTTCCAACCTTTTCGGCGATCCAGGTATTGCATTGCGTGGACGAGGTACCATTATAGTAGTAGATGGTGTTCCCATCAATTCTGATTCCTGGAACCTGAGCGCGGATGACATCGAAAGTTTCTCTGTGTTGAAGGGACCGTCTGCTGCCGCTTTGTATGGGTCAGCCGGGGCCAATGGAGCCATTCAAATTACCACCAAAAGAGGTTCCAAAAATAAACGGGGCTACTCCATAGAATTCAACTCAAGTACCCAGCTTCAAACAGGCTTTAACGCCGAACCCGGTTTGCAATCCGAATATGGCCCCGGCTCCAACTTTCAATATGAATTTGTGGATGGTAAGGGCAGTGGTACCAATGATGCCGACTATGATGTTTGGGGCCCCATTTTGAAGGTCAACTCATCAATCAATGGGATAGTAAAGTTGACCCCTCTACCGGTAAACTGATCCCCTTGCCCTGGACAGCGAAAGGCAAAAACAACCTGCACAACTTTCTGCAGAATGGAATTTTATCTTCCAATAACCTCGCCATCTCAGCCAACAATGATAAAGGGGATATCCGTTTCTCCATGACCCAGCTGTACCAGCGTGGCCAGGTGCCCAATACAAAGCTCAATACTACCAACATCAATTTTTCAGGCGGGTTGAACATCTCTGAAAAATTGAGGCTGGAAGCCAATATCAACTACAATAAACAATACACACCCAATTATCCCAGGTTTGCTTACCAGCCGGCCAGTCCCATCTATTCCATGATGGTTTGGGGCGCAGCCAATTATGATGTTCGCGACCTTAGGGATTACTGGCAACCGGGTAAAGTAGGAACCCAACAGAAAAATGTGGAATACTATCAATATAGTAACCCCTGGTTTACAGCTTATGAGCAATTGCAAGGCTATTATAAAGATGATATTTATGGTTATGCCAAACTAAAATACAATATCACGGATAACCTGGATATTCACTTCCGTACAAATGTCAGCACCAACTACCTCAACCGCCAAAACCGTTTCCCCATCTCTACCTCCCAGTATAATGGCGATGGTAATTATTTTCAGAAAGGCGGCTATAATGAATCATTCAGTTTTTTCTGGGAGAATAATACCGATGTATTGGCTACTTACAATAAGGACATTAACCGGAATTTCTCCTTCAAAGGATCAGTGGGCGCCAACCTCTTATCCAGGAAAACAAATTACCAATACAGCCATACCAATAATGGTTTGTTGGTGCCACAATTATGGACCGTTCAAAACAGTGTTGACCAACCTTCTGCAGAAACAAGCAAATCGGCTTACCAGCGTAAAAGCATATATGGTTATGCCGACTTTGACTACAAGAAAATGCTCTTCCTGAGTTTAACAGGGCGCATGGATCAGTCTTCAACACTGCCAAAGCAAAATAACTCCTACTTCTATCCATCTGTTTCATTGAGTGCACTTATATCCGAAATGGTGAAGCTGCCTGCTTTTGTTTCTTTTGCAAAGATCAGAGCTTCCTATGCTAAAGTGGGAACCGATCTTGGCCTGTATTCTTTATCCCCTGTCTATTCTACCGGTGTAAGATGGAATGGAAACCCCTCCCTGTATTATGGCGGTACTTTGTATGATCCGGAAATTTTGCCTGAATTTAACAAGGCATTGGAATTTGGCGCCGACCTGCGTTTGTTCAATAACAGACTGGGTATGGATATTACCTATTTCAGAAATATTGAAGGCCCTTCTATCTTTTACCTTCCCCTGTCTTCCAGCAGCGGTGTTACTTCATTGCAGCGAAACGGGTTGACCTACAAACGCACAGGTGTAGAATTGATCGTAACAGCTACGCCCATAAAGAAACAAAACTTCAGCTGGGATGTAACGATCAACTGGTCAACACAACAGCGTTACCTGAAAGAAGTGTACGATACCTTAAAATCCTATAACCGGGTAAAAGTGGGTGAAAGAACCGACATGTTGTTTCTTTCCGATTTCCAAAAATCACCGGACGGACAAATCGTTTATAATGCCAGCAATGGAAGGCCTTTGTTCAATAACTATACTACACTGGTGGGTTTGGGCAATGAAAAATGGATGGCCAGCTTACAAAATACTTTCCGTTACAAAAATGTTAGCCTTGGCTTTATGGTAGATGGTCGCTATGGAGGCAAACTGGTCAATTATCTGAACCAAAAGCAATGGCAGGCTGGCGCTCATCCTGAATCGGCCAATGAATACCGCCTGGCTGACTGGAACAACCGTAATACGGTGGGTTATGCCGGTACTTATGTCGGACAAGGTGTTAACATTACCGGCGGCACATTGGTCGTCGATGGAGATGGTAATGTCATTTCAGACACCAGGACCTTTAAGGGCAACGCTAAAACCATTAAATGGGAATCATTTGCCAAAGGATACTGGGAAGCAGTATTGCCAACCTGGTTGATAAATCCTTTATGAAACTAAGAGAAGTGATCATTACCTATAATGTACCCCAAAAATTGCTGTCAAAACAAAAGTTCTTCAATGCAGCTTCCCTGTCGGTGGTTGGCCGCAACCTCTGGTACCATGCCAAAGACAAAAGCGCCAGGAACATCGATCTTGACCAATGGACCAGTACAAGTACCGAACTGGAAACCCCTTCTATTAAAAGTTTTGGCGTGAACCTTCACCTCACTTTCTAAACTTCAAAAACAGCAACGATGAAATCTGTATATAAAAAATGCATACTGGCAGCCGGAATCATTTCGCTGCTGTCAACAGGATGTAAGAAAATTGAAGAACTACAGCAGAACCCGAATGCTTCCGATCAGGGATCTCCAAAATTGATCCTTACCGGTATTGAATATGATTTGTATGATAATTCCTGGACTAATTACTCCTATCCGCACCGGATGGCCCAATCCATTGTCCTGAACTTTGATTATTATGGCAACCAGGCCTATACCTGGGGATCGGGTGACCTGTATTATGGTACCCTGCGCAATGTGGACCGTTTGGAAATAGAGGCAGACAAGCTCGGTAGCAATGCAGTCACCAAAAGCTATAAGACCATCGCCAAATTCATGCGAGCCTGGTTATACAGCCGGATGTCCGGACAAATGGGCGATGTTCCTTTGAGCGATGCCATGAAAGCAGCCAAAGGCACTTATTATCAAAATACGATAGTCAGAAGGAGGTGTTCAAACAATGCCTCCAATGGCTGGAAGAGGCCAATACCGAATTAGGAGCTATTATCAGCGAAAATCCATCTACTGCTGTGCAGGGAGATGTGTTTTTCAATGGTGATGTCACCAAATGGAGAAAAGCGGTGAACGCACTAACCCTGCGGATACTGATCAGCCTCAGCAAAAAGGAAGCAGATACCGACTTAAAAATTAAGGATAAGTTCAATGCCATTGTAAGTAACCCTGCTAAATATCCTGTAATGACAGGCAACGGGGATAATATGACTATGACCTACAACAGCAGCCACCTTAGCAACAATTTCCCGATCTGGCCGGATGATTCAAAATTCTACGTCAATAGGAATATATTAGGTGCCACCTGGGTCAATATCCTTACCTCGTTAAAAGATGCCAGGATATTCAAAATTGCTTCACCAGCTACCGGCATTGCCGATGACCCACTCAATCCATTTGCCCGGTACAAAGGAGCTAAGACGGGAGATATCAAAGCGATATTCAAACCCAAACCAACCTGGGTAAATATGCCACGATAAACAGGGATTATTGGCTGAAGGATGCAAATGGCATTCCCTGTATTCAATTAGGCGCCAGCGAAACCTATTTTAATATTGCCGAAGGCATCAACAAGGGCTGGACAAGCGGAGATGCAGCCGATAATTATAAAAAGGCATTGAAACATCAACGGCATTTTATGGCGTAACACAAACAGCAGCCTATTGGACACAACCTGAAGTGGCCTACAAAGGAAATAATGCAGACGGCCTGAAACAAATCCTTACCCAGAAATATGCCGGCTTTTTCAAAACTCAGGATGGCAGGCATTCTTCAATCAACGCCGTACAGGAGTGCCCACATTTGACATTGGTCCGGCTAATGAAAATGGTGGAAAAATACCTGTTCGCTGGTCTTATCCGCAATCAGAGTACACCAATAATGGGGTCAATGTAAAAGCCGCTGTTCAAAGCCAGTTCGGAGGATCCGATACCAGGAATGACCTGATGTGGTTATTAAAATAGCTTTTTCTCATAGGCAAGCATAAACAAAGGGCCGTGTTCTCACGGCTCTTTTAAAACCTCAGGCCCCAACATGCAGAACGCAGTATCCTCCGGAGGAGGCACCACTTGAAAATATTTAAGCGAATAAATTTAATCTAATCTAATGACAATCTCAACACAGGCATTTGAAGCAAACGGAATAAAATACCAACCGGCAGGCAAACCAATTGTAGTTATTTGTATCGATGGATCGGCTGATGAGTATATAGATACGACCATGTCATTCGACAGAATGCCCAACCTGAAACAAATGACAAGAAATGGGTACCGCGGTATGGTGCGCGGCGCTTTGCCTTCCTTTACCAATGTCAATAATTCTTCCATCGTTACCGGTGTGCCCCCGTCCGTCCATGGCATCAGCGGCAACTTCTTTATGATGCTGCCAAAGATCAGGAGGTGATGATGAATTCAGCCGAATACCTGCGTGCCGAAACCTTATTGGCTGCTGCAGCCAATGCAGGAAGAAAGGTAGCTGTTGTGACAGCTAAAGAAAAGCTGAGAGATATCCTTTCCTTCAAAATGAAAGGCATCGCTATTTCTGCCGAAAAAGCCAACCAGGCAAAGAAGGAAACCCATGGCATAGACAATGTAGAAGAATGCGTGGGCCACAAAACACCGGCTATCTATAGCGCCGATGCCAGCCTGTTTGTATTGCGTGCAGGCGTGGCTTTTATTGAAAAGGGACTGGCCGATTTCCTCTACCTATCCCTCACCGATTATATGCAGCATACTTACTCCCCGAAGCTGAAGAATCATTGGCTTTTTATGAAGCCATGGACAAAGAGATTGGAAAGTTGATAGCCTTGGGCGCTATTGTTGGTGCCACGGCAGACCATGGCATGAATGCAAAAGTAAAGGCAGACGGCTCACCCAATGTCTTGTTTGTAGAAGATATGCTGGAAGAAAAGTTCGGCGAAAATGAGTTCCGCGTCATTTGTCCAATAACCGATCCTTACGTAAAACACCACGGCGCCCTGGGCTCTTATGTAGTAGTGCACCTAGCCGATAAAAGCAAAATTGATGAAATAAAGAACTGGCTGGCAGTACAACCCGGCATTACCGAAGTGTACGATAGGGCTACCGCCGTCCATGTGCTCGAACAGCCGGAAGATCGGATTGGCGATTTGGTTGTCCTGTCAGGAAGAGACGTGGTAGTAGGACGACGCCCGAAGTACCATGACCTGTCTGCATTGGATGGCACACTTCGTTCACATGGTGGCCGATATGAGGAAATGGTACCCATGGTGATCTCTCACCAGTTGAATACAGCCTACAAAATGAAAGCATCAGGCGATCCTAGAAACTTTGACATTTTTGATTTTACCGTCAATGGAACGAATTGAGCTATAAAGAGGAGAATGGGCAAAGGCCATTGCCGGTTTGCTTCCTAACTCAAAAGCCATTTTCAAATCCTAAAAGCCTTTAATTAAAATGAGCAATACAATAGTGTCAGCAGCAGAAATGCTAAGTGAGACGAACGGAACAGCTGTCATTGATCTTTCCTGCTATATAGCTGGAAAATCCATTGATTCAGATAAGGTGGTAGAAATTCGTAGCCCTTACGATAAACGGCTGGTAGGTACAGTCAAACTGGCCAATGCCACCCATACACAGCAAGCTATTGAGGCAGCATTAAAAGGCGGCAAGAAATTATCGAGATACGACCGCTACAGCATCCTGGAAAAAGCCAGGCAATTGCTGGTAGAACGAAAAGAGGAATTTGCCCAGGTTATCAGCGCAGAGTCAGGATTAGCCATCCGGGAAGCCCGGTACGAAACCGACCGTGCCCATGATGTATTGATGTTTGCCGCCATCGAATCTTTAAAAGACGATGGTCAGATATTTTCCTGCGATATATCGCCCAGTGGCAAAGCCAGGAAAATATTCACCACCAGGGAGCCCCTGTCACTGGCGGTCTGCATCACCCCTTTTAACCATCCCCTTAACCAGGTGGCCCATAAGATTGCGCCGGCTATCGCCGTAGGAACCCCGGTAATTTTAAAGCCATCCGAGAAAACACCACTCACGGCTATTAAGCTGGTAGAGCTGTTGTACGAAGCTGGATTGCCACATTATATGCTGAGCGTATTGCTTGGCCCTACCACTGAAATAGCAGAGCCCCTGGTAAATGATCCACGGGTAGACATTGTTTCTTTTACAGGAAGTGTGGCTGTGGGTAAACACATTGCGGCAAAAGCAGGATACAAAAAAGTAATCCTCGAATTGGGAGGCAATGATCCTATTATCATCATGGAAGACGCCGATCTCGATAAGGCTGTTTTCCTGGCGGCAGAAGGGGCGTTCCGCAACAGCGGGCAACGTTGTACGGCTGTGAAAAGGATCCTGGTGCAGGAAACCATTAAGGAGGCATTCATAGAAAAGTTTGTTGTCAAAGCAAGAGAATATACCTGTGGCAATCCGGCCGACCCGTCAACCATGGTAGGCACCGTGATTGATGAAACCGCCGCCCTTTATTTGGAAGAAGTAGTCCGGAAATCAGTAGCACAGGGCGCAAAAGTCCTGTTGGGCGGAAACAGGAAAGGCGCCTTAATGGAACCCACCGTCATTGTTGATGTGCCACCTTATGCCGATATGGTCGTGCATGAATCCTTCGGCCCACTGGCGCCAATCCTCACATTCAGAGATATCGATGACGCTATCGCTCTAAGCAATGCTACGGCTTATGGCCTGTCGAGCGGTATTGTTACCAATAATATGGAATATGCCCTTCGTTTTATCAGAGAACTAAAGGTGGGTACCGTAAATATCAATGAAGTACCGGGTTACCGGATTGAGAGTTCGCCATTCGGCGGCATAAAGGACTCTGGATTGGGAATAAAGGAAGGCGTGATCGAGGCCATGAAATGCTTCACGGTGGTAAAAACCTTCTCGATGCCCTGGTAGCAGCGAAACAAGATCATTTGTATAAACTCAATAAAGAAGAAAATTACGGGCAATGAAAATTAAATCTGTTTTCTTTCTACTGCTGCTGCTTGGTGTAGTGAAAGGATTTACGCAGCAGAGAAAAACTAAAAACGTTATCCTGATCTCCCTGGACGGTTACCGGTGGCGGGAGATTTTTCTCGGCGCCGACTCGGCCTTGTTATTCAACAAAAGGTACACAAAAGATTCAGCCTGGACCTTTCAGAAATACTGGGCGGCTACTGTTCAGGAGCGCAGGGAAAAATTAATGCCTTTTACCTGGAGCCAAATCGCAAAAAATGGACAGCTATACGGAAACCGCACTTTAGGCAATAACGTAGATCTGAAAAACACCTACTGGTTCTCCTATCCTGGCCGCAGTGAAACGTGGACAGGGTATTTCGATCCCGCGATAAACTCGAATGACAAGATGGATAATCCTAATGAGAATGTAATGGAGTTTATTAACAGACAAAAAGGATTTGAAGGCAAAACAGCTGCGTTTGCGTCCTGGGATGTGGTGGCCTGGATACTCAATCGCAACCGCAATGGTATCACCGTGAATATCTGGGGCGAAGATGTAAAAGGCCCTAAACTTACCCCTCAGCAAAAGAAGCCAATGCATTTCAGCACATGATGCCCGATACCTGGGGGCAGGGCGAACGATTGGATGTAAGCACTTATCGCCTGTCAAAAGCCTACCTGGAAGCACAACATCCTCGTTTGTTCTATATTGATTTTGGCGACCTGGATTGCTTTGCCCATGACGGCGCATACAATAAGTACCTGGATGCAGCTTACAAAACCGACCTCATGATCAGAGACCTGTGGGAGTACCTGCAAAAGATCCATTTTATAAAGACCAGACCACCCTCATCATTTGTGCCGATCATGGCAGGGGAGAAGATAGCAAATGGACCAGTCATGGCGCCAGCACCCCACACGCTAACGAAACCTACTTACTGGTAATGGGCCCTGATTCAAAACCATTGGGTGAAGTGATAACACCTGGTCAAATTTACCAGGACCAGTTTGCACAAACCATTGCCAACTTACTGGGCTTTCAGTTTACGCCGGGCCATCCTGTTGGCGAAGCGGTGAAGTCCGTGTTGAAGGGTCACTAATTGTTCATATTAACGCAATCTGGCATTGCTCCCAAATAGGTAATGAACCAACTACAAAGGCTGCTTAGCCAATCAAAACTATTCTTCATTGCCTGGTGCATGCTGGCAGCATTTGGAACTTATTTCTGCATGTATGCTTTTCGGAAACCATTTACTGCCGGCACCTACAGTGGCCTCATTTTGTGGGATCTTCATTATAAGAGCATTCTTATTATCTCCCCAGGTATTGGGTTATATGGTCTCCAAATTCATCGGCATTAAGATCATATCTGAGCTAAAACCTGCCCAACGCAAAAACTGATCATTGGCCTTATACTTTTTGCAGAGCTTTCATTGTTGTTTTTCGGTCTTGTTGCCCAACCCTGTAATATTCTTTTTTATTCCTCAATGGCCTGCCATTAGGTATGGTATGGGGTATTGTGTTTAGTTACCTCGAAGGGCGGCGGTTTACAGAAGTATTGGCAATAGGGCTTAGCATTAGCCTGATCATTTCTTCCGGAATATTGAAAACGGCCTATTTCGAAATACACGACTGGTTTCCCGCCGTTTCAGAATTCTGGATGCCCGCATTGGTGGGGGCTGTTTCTTCCGGTGTTTTTATTGTTTGTCTGGATGCTGTCGGTAATACCTAAACCGTCACAGACCGATATATTATTAAGAGCAGAACGGGTACCCATGACAAAAAGCGATAAAAGACATGTATTGAAGGAGTTTGGGGTTGGCATTGTTTGTTTTGTTGTGCTGTATTCATTACTGGTGACCATGCGGGATTTTCGCGACAATTTCTCCGTGGAAATTTGGAAAGAAATAGGGGAACCTGGGATAAAACTATTTTTTCAAAAACAGAACTGATTACAGGACTGATCGTGTTAGCGGCCATAGGTTGTCTGTCCCTCATAAGAAGTAATATCAAAGGTTTCTGGGCTACACTGTGGCTGATTGCCTTGGGCCTCGTAGTAAGCGGCGCCAGTACTTTGCTGTTCCAGTTAAACTTACTGACTCCTTTCTGGTGGGTATTATTAGTAGGAATGGGCTTGTTTTTTGCCTATATACCCATACAGGTTGCCCTGTTTGAACGGCTGATCGCTTTATTCAAGATCAAGGCAAATGCAGGTTTCTTTATTTACATCTGCGACGCCATTGGTTACCTGGGCAGTGTTGCCTTATTGCTGTATAAAGAATTATTTATGAAAGACCAGCCCTGGGCGAAGGTCATGATGCGTTTTAGTTATGTACTCACGGCAACCTGTTTATTCTTCCTGGTATTGTCTGCTATTTTCTTCAACCGTAAGGCTGGTATAAAAGGCCCAATAACCGGAACATTGGAAAAACTACAATCAACATAAAATTATACAAATGAAACCAGCTCAATTACTATTCACGCCGGGGCCGCTTACTACTTCAAGGTCAGTAAAAGAGGCCATGATGCAGGATATGGGATCACGGGATTACGCCTTTGTCAATGCAGTAAAGGATATACGGAACGGCCTGTTGCAACTGGCACACTTATCAAAACAGGAAGGTTACGAGTGCGTGATCATGCAGGGCTCCGGCACCTTTGGAGTAGAAAGCGTTGTTAGCAGTGTGGTAGGAAAGAAAGACGTCTTATTGGTACTTGCCAATGGCGCCTACGGCGAACGTATGGCAAAGATGGCTTCCATCCACCAATTGAATCACCAGGTGGTTCGCTTTGCGGAAGATGAGATGGTATCCCCTGAAGCAACTGCAGCATTTCTGCAGGCACACCCTGAGATTACACAGGTGGCCTGTATTCACAGCGAAACCACTACCGGACTTTTAATCCAATCAGGGAAATAGGCGCAGTCTGCAAAAAGTACAATAAGGTTTTCATAGTGGATGCCATGAGCAGTTTTGGTGGGGTGGAAATGAATATGAAAGAAATGCAGATCGATTTCCTTGTTTCCTCGTCTAATAAGTGTATTGAAGGCGTTCCCGGTTTTGCTTTTGCCCTATGCAAAAAACAGAACTGGAAAAAGCAAAAGCACAGGCAAGGAGTTTAAGCCTTGACCTGTACGAACAATGGGCAGGACTGGAGGCCAGTGGCCAGTTCCGCTTTACCCCCTACACTTAGCATCATGGCTTTTCGACAGGCCCTGCGTGAACTGGAAGAAGAAGGCGGTATAAAAGCCAGGGAAGGTCGGTATAAGGCCAACAAGCAGGTATTGGATGCTGGCATGAAAGAGCTCGGTTTCAGACAATACCTGCGCCCGGAAATTCAGGGACATATCATTACCTCGTTTTTGTACCCGGATGATCAAACTTCAATTTTGATACTTTTTACAAAAAACTGAACGAACGTGGCTTCGTTATTTATCCCGGTAAACTGGGAAAAGCAGATGCCTTCCGCATTGGTAATATCGGGCAAATTTTCCCGGAAGATGTAAAGGCGTTGATCGTAGCAGTAAAAGAGGTACTGGAAGAAGAACATTGGATGATAGCGGAAGCCTGATGCCCTATAAAAGAGCACCTATCTGCCTTGTTGCAGTAAACAAATATTTACCCTGCTAAATCCCCAATCACTTATGAGCGGGGCCTCGAAACTGAAAAAGATCGCTTCGGCGATCCTTTTTAGTTGTAGGCAGTTGTAGGCTCAGTGACAAAGCCATTACACTGCACCCCTCATATTCCCCGAAATCAGGTGTTAAACTGATGAAGGCTACCAGGAGAATGTTTTGACCCGGTAGAAAATCCATTTGATGGATGCAATAAGTATATGGCTAAGACTCCATTATGTTTAGAAAGTACAAAGCCATTGGTACAATCCTTACAACCCTTCAACAAGCATGTATAGTTTTTTTAGTACGAGTCAATATGTAAAAATGGCCCCGCTCTCACGAACGGGGCCATTGCATAGTAACACCAGGTCAATACAGGTGATGGCATGCATTGCTGTATATACTTATCAAACATTGACATGTTCAAAAACAGGCTATATAACCGTTAGCTCCTAACAGTTCAAGCCAAGGCCCTTGTTCCGGCCAAAACCTGCCTTCCATTCTGCTGTTCCTGGCGCAAGGAACTGTCATCCAAATTTTATTTGTTTGCCCCTGGCGAAAGGTGGGTCGCTCTGCAGACTGGCAAATGCAGCATTGTAGAGCGGCTCACCTTCATCAGGAAAGAGGTGACACCTTTCCCTTACCACGAAAACGAAAAGGTGTCACCTCTTAGTCCCTGGCGCAAGTTTGCAGCCCGGTAACTGTGCCAGGCGTACTTGTGCCGTCGAGCCCTGGTGGCTGGCTCACCAAAGCTTTTAACAGATCACAGCAGCAAAATGAAAACCAGTGGCAATAGCCCTCAGCCGGTAGCCATCAACAAACTGCTAATAGCGAAACCTTAAGGCCAACTGCTAAAACCCAACCGCTAATAGCCCAACCTGGCCGCTAAAAGCAAAAGCTAATAGCTGATACCTAAAACCTGACTGCTGACTCCTAAGGCTCACAGCTCGTAGCTCGTCGCTCCAAGCTGGTATTCCCAAGTGTTGCACAACACTCCTCGTACATCAACCGTGCTTAGGGGCCCCGTCCACACAGTCGATCAGCTTCTTTATGTATACTCCGCCAAACCCCTCAAAAGACATCCAGCGAAGCAAAAGTTCATAATCCGCGAAGTCACTTTAATCCATTAATCAGCGATTCTATCTGCGATTCATTCTTCGATTACAAACATACGACAGTCAGATACCCGTTTCCAATACCCCATTGCCGGTTTATGTCGTTTCGGCTATAAATCGACGTCAATTACGTCGATTTATAGCGCTTTCGACATAAAATAGCCGAAACGACAAAAACACATTTGGAAATGGCCTGGCCAGTGTCGTACGTTTGCCCTGCAGTGTTACTGAAAAAGAAAAGAAAGAATAAGCATAAGGACCAGAAGCAAAGCACAGAAGACAACAGTAAAGAATTTACAAAGCTCTGAGTAATCAATAATCAGTATCCCTTCAGTATAGCTTCAGTATACCTTCCCTATAGATAGAGTATACTAATAGCACTAAACACAAAAACAGCCCATTTTTGCACAAAGTGGCAGGGAAGCTGGCGCCTCCCACCCAAAGCAACAATGGATGTAGATAGGTTGCACCGCGGGCAACCGCTTCACAAAGTTCTTTGATCGGGTGGTCTTACTTCGCTCAACTGCTGTCTCACCCGGCATTGCCGAAGGCGCCTTCCGTAAAGCCTCAGCGGTTCAGCAGTACAAAGCAATAGAAAGACTGCCTGATCAAAGGACTTTATTAAAACCTGAAGACCCTCAAAGTAAATAATCAAAGCGACACCTGGGGAGGAGTGAGCCCGCCAGGCCGCGCGGAGCGATCGGGCCTGGCTTGACTTTTTGGTTCTTTTGCATCAAGGCAAAGAACAGAAGAACTGTGCCGGCAGGCACCTCTGGCAAAAGAACAGAAAAAGATGCATCAAGCCAAAAGAACGAAAGAGTATTCAATGCAAAAGAACAAAAAAATGCATCAAGACAAATGAACAAAGAACCTGCTAGTCATTCAAACCTACAGGTCGCCTAAAGCAAATAACCAAAGCAACACCTGTGGAGGAGCTGGCTCGCCAGGCCGCGCGGAGCGATCGGGCCTGGCTTGACTTTGGTTCTTTTGCGTCAAGGCAAAGAACAGAAGAACTGTGCCGGCAGGCACCTCTGGCAAAAGAACAGAAAAAGATGCATCAAGCCAAAGAACGAAAGTGTATTGAAGGCAAAAAAAACGAAAGAGTTGATCCAATACGTCCGCCTTAAGCTTTTACAATCCTTACTACCTGCCCATCACTTGTCTTCAACAAATAAATACCAGCCGGATAGTCCTTAAGACGGATCGTGAAAGCCGTGCCCGTAATGATCACCGACTGCAATTGTTTACCATGCAGGTCATATAGCAGCGCCACAGTATGAAGCAGTTGATTACCTACAGTTACCGTTACCACATCCTGCGCAGGATTGGGATAGAGGCTGATCCTGCCCTGACCGCTTGCAATTAACCGGATGACGGAAGAGTGTGTAGCCCGTCCGTCCAGGTCAATTTGCCTGATCCGGAAGTAGGCAGTGGCCGAAAGCAATTGGTTATATGTAAAGGAATAAGCGTGTTGACCATCACCCTGGGAAACAAGTTCACCAACCACTACATACCTTACGCCATCTGTACTTTTTCTACCTGGTAATTCCTGACCTGTTGTTCTTCCACTTGCCAGTTGATACGCGCGGATCCATTATCCAATACCTGCCCCTTTACCGATAACCACCGTACGGGTAAGGCAGCAGAAAGGTAAAGAGCGATTGAGCACTTTCCACCTGCTGCCGGTCGGCCGTGGTCAATGCCAGGTTGAACAGGATTATTTCTGGAGTATGGAAGTTAGCAGCACTGCTTCCATCATTCCGGTTGCCCAGCATCAGGCTATTGCCGCCATCCGCAAAAGCTGGTACAGGTTGGTTTCCTGCCTGTACTCCATTTACGTAGTTATAATAAGTGCCCATAGAAGGGATCACAAAACTGTACACCGATTCACCTGCCTGGTCATTCACCGTCGATCGGGGAGTGCTGTTGCCTGCATGAATACTATTATAGGTAGCCGTATTGGCATCACCCACCGTAAATTCCGCGCCGGCATTCGTATAATCAAATGGCCCCGGATGCGCAGGATTACTGCCCGCAGCTGTTCCTGTTTTGGTCACGAAGGCAGAAGGCGTGTTGTTGTTGCCTTTGGCAACCCCCACCAGCGAGGCCCCCTGCGTGAACATATATTCTTTCCTGGTCAGGAGATGCGTTGCGTTAAAGTATACGGCCGGAAGACGGTTGATCCTTTCTACCACACCACTATTTACGATCACCGGCTGCAGGGCATTATTGCCCTGTTCGGCAGGAAAATTGTTACCACTCTGATCATACCACCGCGCTACATAACCATTACCAGAACCAACAAAGGCTTTTAACGAAGCAGTATCCAGGTGCCCGTCCGGGGTAAAACCGATATTCTGCGTGGCATTGTCACTGCTACGGCGAACAGTAATAGCCGCGCCTGCATAGGCACTGCTCAATAACCGCAGCGAATAAGCAACAGCCGCTGGAGTAGCACTGGTAAGGCCCACTTTGTCCAATGTCTTGGGTACAATGCTTTCAGTTTGCGTCTTGATAAAATAGCCACCCGCACCGATAGAATTAAAGCTCAGCTCCCAACGGTTGTACAGCCCATTCCAAACAATATCCGCATCATTGGGATTGGTGTTAATACTAGCTCCTGAATAGGAACCCGGCATGCCTGAACCATCAGCACTGGTGCCCAGGATTTTTCGATCAGTAAGTTCGCTTTATTGTTGGCCGCGTCTGCTGCATCAATGGGCAATTTTACCGTGTTCACGGCATTGAAATCAGTAAACTCCTGTTGCGTAAAATACAAGGTGATTCTTTTCGCTCCCGTACCGCTACTGATGGAAGGATCGATCTGGAAAAAACGTTTCACATACCGGGCAGGTTGTTGCGATGCCAGCCACACATTGGCCGTTATAGGTCCGCTAAAGCCCAAATTGGTTCCATACTGTTGAATACGGGCTATAAGGTTGGAACAATCAGTGATATAATCCGTAACGCGTGTTTGTATTTTCGTTATACTCGTATGCACAGCCGCGAGCGTAATGCCGGCAGGCGCCGCAATGATTTGCTTCGGCAGCAGTACATCAGTAGTCGTACCATCGCCCAGGTTACCATTGGTATTACGGCCCCAGGTCCACAGCGAGCGATCCTTTTCATCGCCCCGCCGAAATTCCAACCGGCAATCGCCGACTCCCAATTCACATCAGTGCCGATCTGCTTGGGTATTCTGGAGATAGGCGATCCGGTTCCCCAGGCATATGTATCACCTCCTCCCCACGACCAGGCCGTGCCATTATTCCGTATACCGATCGTGAAACCCTCACCAGGCAAAAGCCCTACCCAATCAGTTTGTACGCCGATCTGTATAGGGCTTCTTTCAAGGCCGCCCTGCTGATTGTTGCCCAATTGACTTACAAAGTTATCACCCCAGCCCCAGGCCGTACCATCAGGCGCGATGGCCATACTATGCAGGTTGCCTGCACTGATATAAACGAAGTTGCCAGTGGGTATAGCCGTAGGCACATTATGATCTCCGGAATTGCCGGTGCCGCACTGTCCACGATTGTTCCTGCCCCATCCCCAGGAATTGCCGTTGCTTTGTACCGCGAGGCTGTAATCACTACCGGCTGATATCATCATCCAGTCGGTACCCGTACCCACCTGCACGGGGATGTTTTTATGAGTGCAGTCGCTTCCCTGGCCCAGTTGGCAATAAGTATTGTTACCCCAGGTCCACATCGTACCATTATTTTTTAATGCCAGCGAGTGCCTGTAACCGGCAGAAACAGTTTTCCAATCAGTATCTGTACCTATTTGCGTAGGTGTTGCTTTATCCGTATTGGTGCCATCGCCCAACGCGCCAAAGCCATTAGCTCCCCAGGCCCATAGCGTGCCATTGGTTTTCACAGCCAGACTATGAACACCGCCCGCAGATACGTCCAGCCAATCGTTGTCCGTACCTATTTGTGTAGGCACCAGCAGATCTGCGCCACCACCATCGCCCAGCTTATTGGAAGCATTAGAACCCCAGGCCCACAAAGTACCATCGAACCTGATACCTAATACATATCCTTGTGGTGTACTCTTACCCGAAGACAGCTTGATGAAATAAGTACATTGGGCCCCTGCTGAAGAAGAAGCACAAAAGACAATCAGAAAAAGGATAACAGTTTGGAGGGTTTTGGGTATTGCGTACATGGTGCAAAGCAATCATATTTGGCGTATAGAAAGAACCGTAAGAACACGGCTGTTTCGCATGCAGCTACAACCGGAAGAAAACCAGTGGCGGGAAACCTGCATGGGCAGGGCGCTTGCGTGAATAACAAGGCCATAGCCTGTACATCGGCGAACGATCCATTTCTTGACAATTGTCAATAGGTATTTTAGCTGGTAGGTGTTTTTTTACGTTTTGTCCTGGAGGCAGCCGCATTTTTACTGCGCAACCGGCTAAGTGTTTCACTCGCAATACCTAAATAGGATGCAATGTATTTTTGAGGTATTCTATTCGATAGATTGGCATGCGTATGTAAGAAGTGATTGTATTTAAGGGCCGCATTTTTTAACCGCGTCAGCAAGGCCCTGTTTTCGGCATCCGCATAATATTGTTCATAGATCTTGCGGGCAACCTCATTAAACGAAGGAAATTTTTCATAGATGTATTCCAGATCAGCATGAGAAAGTGCCAATAGTTCACAATCCTCAATGGCCTGCACATATTCAATCGTTTTTGCCTGGAATACAAAACTGCTGATGGCCGCTACAAACTGGTTTTCCATCGTGATCCAGGTAGTACTGTCCGTGGCCCCGTTTTTCACAAATCCCCGTAATACACCCGATCTTACAAAGAAAATGTGCGAACAGATCTCTCCGGGCCTTAATAATAACTTCCCTTTTTGGATGCTGCAGGGCAGCATTTGTTGAGCAATGTACTTTCTTAGCCTTTTGCTCAATGGTTTAATACTGTCCAATACTTCTAGCAAAGGATCTACATTGGCCGCTACAGGATGGTTTTTATATTGAAGGCGCGTAATAAATTCCAAAGGGGATATTAAAGGATACTAATGCCTGTAAGGCATCACTGGTTGCTGCATGGGGAAATTGTTGTACCGGTGAGCGGGATAGCCATATTGGTACCCATACCGGCTTACGCCCACACTACCCGATAGGGAGAATGTGCGCTGGTCATTTACATACATTAATCCCATTTCCACCCTGGCAGGAATGGCAAATTGATTCAACCCATATACATTACCTCCGGGATAGTTTTTATTGAACCCCGGTGGATGGCTGAAGCCATTGTTAAAGTTAAGGTAGGAAGGCGCTATAGAAAGACCGGTAAAAGCGTACAGGTTATTATTGAGCCGGCGGTTCAACTGAATGCCAATAGGGGCCGATAAAAAAGTAGCCTGTCCGCCATTGAAAAAGCTGAAACCCGTCGAAATGCCACCATACTTACTGAGCGACCATTTCTTTTTGGCATTGCTGCTATCCGGTATAATAGGGTATTGATTAAACTGGGCCGGGTGCAAACCCATCATTCCATTGGGATAATTGGTTTGCGCTTTTAAGGAAAAGCCGGCGACACAGAAAACCAGGCAGAGGAGTAAACGCATCCTGTACAGTTTGTACTATAAAAATACGACAAAATAAACAGAAACAAAGCCCTCTTTGACCGGCCGGAAATACCGCGTTAGACATCATTTTGTCTTATTTTACCCGCAAGCTTGTCTCACTAGCCCCCTTCGGCTAACTGATTAACCAGTAGTTTTGTTTCCAACCTCCAACAGCCATGCAAACTATGAAAATGAAACCTGCCGAGTTCATTGCCCTGTCGGCCTGTACCATGATGCTCACCGCCATTGGCATTGATATCATGCTGCCCGTATTTGGGAGCTCCGCAAACACTTTGGCCTTCCGCACGGCTCCACCGCCACTGCACAGGTCATCGTATTTTTCTTCATGGGCCAGGTGACACAGATCATTTTTGGCACCCTTTCAGATCGTTTTGGCCGGCTGGCCATCCTGCGGGTAGGGTTTCCACTTTACATTGTCGGCGGACTGGCAGCAGCTCTTGCACCTTCACTGACATTGATGTGTGCCGCACGTTTTGTGGCAGGCATGGGCGCCTCCGCCGTATTCATGACCACCATCGCCAGTGTACGCGATCGCTTTGCAGGCGATCAGATGGCCCGCATCATGTCATTTATACTTACCATCTTCCTGTTTACACCCGTACTAGCCCCTTTTTAGGCATGGCCATCCTGAAGCTGGCATCCTGGCAAATGGTATTCTTTACGCCACCACTCTTTGCCGTACTGGTTTTTTGCTGGTCATTCCGGCTGGAAGAATCACTGCCGAAAGCGCAACGCACCCTACTCAATTGGCCAACTATTGGCCAATCCATCCGGCAGGTGCTGGGCAACCGCATCTTTCTTCGCTATACCGGTATCACCACGCTTCTTTTCACAGCACTCAGCTCCTACGTGGCCAGCTCCGAACATATAGTGGGCGAGATCTATGGCAGGCCCGGACTATTTGCCTGGATATTTGCAGGTATCGGACTGACCATGGCCTTATGCACCTTTATCAATGCCCGCCTGTCAGCCACTTATGGGGCGCGGCGTTCTATACAATGGCTCCTCACTGGTTATACCATAGCGGGATCTGGCCTTCTGGTGTATACCCTTGTTATGGGCGATCCACCGCGCATGATATTTTTTTCCTGGCCGTGGCGGTACTGATGGCACTTAACCTGGGCGTAGAGCCCAACAGCAGCGCGTTGGCCATGGAACCCATGGGCAAGATGGCAGGCATAGCCTCCGCTGTATATGGCACCTGCTTCTTCTTCATTGGATCGGCATTGGGAGCGATCATTAGTCACCTGATGACCAAAACCGTTTTCCCCATTGTGTGTAGTTTTTTTGTGATCGGGTTAGTCACCCTGCTGCTCGTATTTACCGACCGGCGCCCCATCAAAAGGCCAGTTGGTTAAACAGTTTGTAGAAATAATAATAGCTATGAATAAACAAGTGCTTTTTATACACGGCGGTGGCGACGATGGTTATGGGGATGGTGCTAAACTGGTAACATCCCTGCAAGCAGCCTTGCGAAAGGAGTATCAGTTCACTTATCCTCAAATGCCCTGGGAGGAACAGCAGCCGGATTATGGCTGGCTGAAGCGGATCGGAGCAGAGATCGACAGGCTGGAAGACAATGCCATTTGGATGGGCCATTCATTAGGTGGATCGATGTTGTTGAAATACCTGGCTGAAAATAAAATAACGAAAAAGGCCGCCGGCATCTTTCTCCTGGCTCCGCCATTTTGGAGCGGTAAAGAGTCATGGAAGCAGGGGTTAATACTCCAACAAGATTTTGCCCAAAAACTTTCTACCAATAGCCCGATATTCTTTTACCATTGCCAGGACGACGATGTAGTGCCCGTTGCCCAGATCGCTACTTATAAACGAGCTCTTCCGGAGGCTACGTTTCGCAGTATGGAGCGCGGGGGCACCTGCTGGAGAATAACCTGTCCATAGTAGCCAAAGACATCACGAACCTATAAATCCATCAAACGATTGTATCATAACAAAGGGCGCCGGAATGCCGGCGCCCTTATAGTATATGCCTGTGAATGATCTGTCAGGAGTGATCCCATAGAGACCTTTATTAAGTGAAGACTTTGTTATTTGGCGGATGCCTTTACCGCTGCTTCGATAATTACCTTAGCTACTTTTTCGGGTTGCGGCATAAACACCACGTGGCTGCCTTTTATTTCGGTTACTTTGGTATTGGACCCCTTGTACATAACGTGCTGTATGTTGGGCACAATGGCCTTGTCGTCCGTAGCGATGATACCATAGCTGGGTTTTACTTTCCAGGCAATGGTAAAATACTTATTATGCTGATCGCGGGTATAGAACCGGCGATCAAAATCGGCTTCGTCCTTCAACAGCAACAAGTGTGCGTCGGTAGGAGTATCAGTGATCTTTAGTTTCATTGCCCCGGATGGCTTACACCCTGCCCTGGCCCCACCATTGCAAATTGAGCATTGCTCCTCCTTGCAACCTGTCAACCCTATGTAAGCTTACCAGTCATTCAAATCTTCAGGTTGCCAATAGCAAACAACCAAAGTTACACAAGGGGAGGAGTGAGCCCGTCTGGCCGCCCGGAGGGATCGGGCCAGACTTGATCTTTGGTTCTTTTGCATCAAGGCAAAAGAACAGAAGAATCGTGCCGCCAGGCACCCCTGGCAAAAGAACAGACAAAAGCCCTTGGGGCTAACCCAACCTATCGAAGCAAAAGACTGCCGGTTGCCGTCCCACGTATCCCGTCTCACCGCTCACGCAATAGCCCTGGCCAGCGAAGTACGAAAACTGTTTCGGTAATGACTGGGTGTTATTTGCAAATGCCGCAAAAATACCCGGCGCATCGATACCGCGCCACCCAGTCCGCATTTATCAGCGATCAGTTCAATGTTGAGGTCGGTTTCCGAAAGGAATTTGCGGGCAGTGTCTATGCGTAGTTTCTCCAGGAATTTGGCAGGTGTTAAACCTGTTTCTTTAAAGAACACCCGTCCAAAGTTTCGCACACTCATATTAGCTTGTTGCGCCATGTCTTCCACTTGCAGCGTTTTGCGCAGGTGTTGCAGCAGCCAGGGTTGCAGCATGCTTACGAGGGGACTGGTAAGTTCGAGTGGCGGCAGGGATTGGCCAAACTGAAGTTGACTGCCGGGTCGTTTCAGGTGCAGTACCAGTTTACGCGCTACCGTGAGCGCTATTTCCCGGCCCAGGTCTTCTTCTACCATGGCCAGTGCCAGGTCGGTACCTGATGAAATACCACCGGAGGTATAAATGGAACCATCTTTTACATAAAAGGGACTACTGTCTACTTCTATCAGCGGATATTCAAATTGCAATTGGTCGCAATACTCCCAGTGCGTGGTTGCCCGCTTATGATCCAGCAGGCCGGCTTTGGCCAGCGCAAAAGCGCCCACGCATACCGATCCCATGCGGCGCACCTGCCGCTGGTGTTCCTGTAGCCAGGTAAAAAAAACAGGCGGTATTTGGGCGGCAAAAGCAAAGGGCATACCTGCGATCAGCAGCGTGTCTACCCCAAAATTGATTTCCGATACCCGTACCGAACAGGTGAGGGGAATGCCCGTTGCACTCACTACCCGTTTGGAGCGCGTGGCCGAAGCCAATATAATTTCATAACCAGCCGTATCCTTGCCTTGCATTTTGGCAGCTACCCTTGAGGCCATGGTAAATACATCCGCCGGCCCGGCCACATCCAATAAATAGGAGCCGGGCATGGCCACCAATACCACCTTCTTTTTACCGTTGCGCGGAGCACCCATACACTTGATTTGCATACGAAGTTACGTTCCCTACAGTTCTCCTACCAGTTCTGCTATCCGGTGCGAAATGCCTACTTCATTATCATACTAGGCTACCACCTTCACCGATTTTTGGATCACCTTGGTGAGTAGCCCATCAACAATCGATGAATGCGTATTGCCCAGTATATCGGCCGATACCAGCGGCTCTTCCGTATATTCCAGGATCCCTTTTAATGCTCCTTCCGCATATTGTTTGAACAGCCCATTCAATGCTTCGGCAGTAACAGCTTTGCTAAGGTTCACGGTAATATCCGCAATAGAACCATCAATTACCGGCACGCGGTACGAATAACCATCCATTTTCCCTTTGAGGTTGGGCAATACTTCTCCGATGGCTTTGGCTGCGCCGGTGCTGGTAGGGATGGTAGAAAAGGTGGCCGCCCTTGCACGGCGCAGGTCGCGGTGCGGAGCATCTTGCAATTGTTGATCAGCCGTGAAGGCATGTACCGTACTCATAAAACCCGTTTCGATACCAAATTCTTTGTCGAGGATATACAGTACAGGTGCGATGCCGCCCGTGGTGCAGGAAGCGGTGGAGTAAATAGTATCATTGCCGATCAGTTCATTGTTGATGCCATGTACAATTGTTTTCACACCGCCCGTGGCAGGTGCCGTGATCAGTACTTTTTGAGCGCCTGCCTGGATATGCGCTTGCGCCTGCGCGCGGTCGGTAAAGCGGCCGGTAGATTCAATCACCACATCAATGCCCAGCGACTGCCACGGCAGTTGTGCAGGGTCTTTCTCCGACAGGAACAAAATGTTTTTACCATTTACCACCAGGGCTTTATCCGTGGCCGAAATAGTACCGGGGAATCGGCCATGCGCACTATCGTATTTAAGCAGGTGTGCCAGCGTGTCTACATTGGTGAGGTCATTCACCGCTACTACTTCAATACCGGGTTTATTTTGCAAGGCCCTTAAGGTCATACGGCCAATCCTTCCAAACCCATTAATAGCTACCTTCTTCATAATATTTGATTTATTTCCTCGTAAAGGTAGTGGCAGGCGGGCTTGTCGGCCAGGACATAAAATATACCATTTCGGCCAGGATGGGGTTGGCCTTTTCAGGTCAAAGAAGGGCTGTGGAGTGAGGAGCGTTTAGCTGATCGGGGGAAGGGAAGCAAGGGAAGCAAAGGAGAGATCAATTCTTGACCAGTTCAATGTTGGGCGTCAGCAGGTGCTTCGTAGCTACTGCCCGGCCTTGTTCTACAGCGGCCCCGGGTTTATTGTTCACACCACCTACAATAGTTATCACCCCACTTACTTTTACTTTTTACCGTGCCATTTTTTGACCTGTTCATAGTCTAGATGAACAACATAACCTTTTAAATAAATGCCCTCTTTAGTGGCATTGGCAAGGTCAACCGTTGCTATGAAAATCACCATATCCGATCCCTGCCTTGTTTTCTTAGGCAGGGTATCTTTACCTGGGCAAAGGCCGGGAGGCAAAGGAGTGCTAATAACAGCAAGTATACGTATCTCATATCTTGTAAGGTGGATTTGCAAAATGGTGCTCCGGATAAGATGCACGGCCCTTAAATATCCATACGATTGCTATTCACCCCAGGCGGTGATCACCAGTCGCCTGTTGCCGCCCTGATCGCGGTGCTCACACAAGTAAATACCTTGCCAGGTGCCCAGGGCCAGCCGGCCATTGTTAACAGGAATCATGACCGAGCTGCCCAGCAAAGCTGCTTTGAGGTGGGCCGGCATATCATCGGGACCTTCATCATTGTGCAGGAAATCAGGATCATTTTCTGGTACTGCTTTATTGAACCAGGTTTCAAAATCCAGGCGTACCGTAGGATCAGCATTTTCATTCAGGGTGAGCGAAGCTGAGGTATGTTGAATAAATACCTGGCATATGCCTGCCCTCAATTGACCGATCTGTGGCAGGGCCCGCAATACTTCCTGCGTGATGAGGTGAAATCCCCGCGGGCGTTCCCGTAGGTCCAATATTTGCTGAAATAATTGCATGAAATAAAGGTCGGTAAAATGAGGATTAGCCTCCTGATCAATGCACCCGCTTCACAAAAATTTGTTCAGGCATATAGCCAAACACAAACTGCGTAACTGCACACAACCACATTTGTTGCATTACTTTTTTACCTTCAAACGTTTCCATCATATACATACCCCCGCCGATTTCGGTATCGCAAAGTTCCTGCAGGGTTAATACATCGGCCCCGGTAAAGGGTGCTGTAGCCAGCTCGATCGTAACGCGATCCTGGTTGCCAGACATTACATCCAGCATGGTATCGGCGCCAGCTACCATTTGAAGATCGCCTTTGTCGCCTCCATTGGCAAGGTAGGCTGGCAGGTCAATAAACCATTGGTCAGCTTCCTTTATAAATGTGTGGGTTTCCATACAATAAATTTAAGGAATACTGGTAAAACTAAAAGAGAAAGAGCTACTACTCACTCCTCTCTTTATCAATCTGGCAGGTTTGTTGCCGCAGCTTTATGCAGGAGGTAGTATTTCCTGACAACCGGTTGCTGGTTGGCCCACGCGCAACTATTGAAATCCCGATCTTCGCGCCAACATCAACCCAACCTGCACATGAGATATTTACACCTGGTCACCTCCTTATTGATCGTGTCGGCGGCATCCGCACAAAATAACCTGGTTACAAAAGCCAATTACCAACAGGCTTCCCGCTTTGCACCGCGCAAACTGGACAAACTCATCTTCAGCACCAGTGTAGACCCGCACTGGCTCAAGAAATCCGACCGCTTCTGGTATGACTATGAAACCACCGATGGTAAGAAATGGTATATCGTTGACCCTGTAAAGGCGAGAAGCACCAGCTGTTCGACAATGCCGACCTGGCCGCTAAAATTACTCGCATCGTAAAGATCCCTTCGATGCACAACACCTGGGCATTGATAGCATGCGTTTCATCAAAGATGAGAACTGGATACAGTTTGAAGTGAAGAGTACCACGGAAATAGAGAAGAAAGATACCACTGCCGCCGGCGCTAAAAAGGCGCTGCCGCAACGCCGCCGGTAAAAGAGAAAAAACCTTCTATTTTGAATACAATATCAATACCCGGGAACTGATCGAACTGCCCGATTTCAGGAAACCTAAACGTAAGCCTTCCTGGGCTGCCATTTCGCCCGATGGCAATACCATCCTGTTTGGAAAAAAAATTACAACCTGTATTGGATGGACAAAGCCAACTATGAAAAGGCTTTGAAGAAAGAAGACGATAGTACCATTGTTGAAAATAAACTCACCACCGATGGATTGGAATACTATGCCTATTATTCCGGTGGTTTTGGCAATGAGACCAATGTAGATAAGGAAAAGAACAAAGACAAACGCAAATCGGTGACTGCTTACTGGTCGCCCGATTCCAAATACTTTTCCCTGGTACGCAGGGATGAACGCAAGGTAAAAGAGCTGTGGGTGATCAATAGCGTGGCCGATCCACGTCCTACACTCGAAACCTATAAATACTGGATGCCTGGCGAAAAAGAAGCGCCCGTAGATCATATTTACTTATTTGATATGACGGCCCGTAGTGGCAGGGAAATGCCCGTATCCGCTTTTAAAGACCAGGCCCTTTCCATCTGGTCTACCCCGGCCCCGGCCAATACCAGGGATGATGATTGGCGCCCCACCACCTGGCTGGGCAATAACGGCAGGTTTTATTTTACCCGTACAGGCCGCGACCTGAAGAAGGTGGATGTGTGCCTGGTGGACATCAATACCGGTACCGTGAAACCCCTCATTGAAGAAAGGTTCAATACTTACATTGAAATAAAAAGAGTGGGACTTGTTGCAGAAGGCAAGGAACTGATCCATTGAGCGAGCGCGATGGTTGGGCCCATCTGTACCTGTATGATGAAAACGGCAAACTGAAGAACCAGATCACTTCAGGTACCTGGCATGCCGAAAGCATATTGGGAATTGATGAAGCCAAAAGAGTACTGTATTTCTCCGCCAATGGCCGCGAACCAGGCGAGGACCCTTACTACCTCCATGCTTACCGCGTGAATTTCGATGGCAGTGGCCTCAAACTCCTCAATCCCGGTGAGTTTGAACATGGCATGAGCATCAACGACAATGAGACTTACTTTGTAGACAATTACTCCCGCGTTAATACCGCACCCAGGTCTGTTTTGTATGCAGCCGATGGCCGTAAAGTGATGGACCTGGAAACGACAGACCTTTCCTCGCTGATGGCTACGGGGTATAAGTTTCCTCAGCCCTTCAAGGTAAAGGCCGATGATGGTATTACAGATATCTATGGCGTTATTTACAAGCCCATGGATTTTGATTCCACCAAAAAGTATCCGGTGATTGAATATGTATATCCAGGGCCGCAAACAGAGGCCGTCAACAAGTCCTTTGGTAGGGGTATGGACCGTACCGACAGGCTGGCCAACCTGGGCTTTATTGTGATCACCATGGGCAATCGCGGCGGCCATCCTGCCCGTAGCAAATGGTACCACAATTATGGTTATGGTAATTTACGCGATTATGGGCTGGCCGATAAGAAAGCGGCGGCCGAACAACTGGCCGATCGCTATACCTGGTTTGATATTAATCGGGTGGGCATTCATGGGCATAGTGGCGGTGGGTTTATGAGTACGGCGGCTATGTTGGTATATCCTGATTTCTTTAAGGTGGCGGTATCTTCTTCCGGCAACCACGATAATGCTATCTATAACAGGTGGTGGAGTGAGCAGCACCATGGCGTAAAAGAAACCATTAGTGATAAGGGCGATACCAGTTTCCTGTACAGCATTGAAAAGAACCAGGACCTGGTGAAGAACCTCAAGGGGCATTTACTGCTTACTACCGGTGATATCGACAACAATGTGCATCCGGGTGGCACCATACGCGTGGCCAATGCATTGATCAAGGCCAATAAGCGTTTTGATTTGGTGATATTGCCTGGTCAGCGCCATGGTTATGGTGATATGACAGAGTATTTCTTCTGGCGTATGGCCGATTATTTCACCTTGCATTTAATGGGCGATACCAATGAAAGGCCGGTGGATATAGAGCAGATCAATCGTGAGCAGGAGCAAAGTGGCGGTGCGGCTGGCAGTGGCGGCAGGAGAAGACCGGAAGATAATTAATCCATCTCAACGCATGGAGTAAGCCATGCTTTATCAAATAGCTGTTGCAAGGGTGTGCTGATCGCCTCCCGGCAACAGCTTTTTTGTGCATCATTAGTTCGATTAAAAGAGATAATAGGTTGCTTGAGAGAATTACAGGTAAGTTGACTAATGCAATAGGAAATGCTGGTAAAAATGATTATATTGGCCATAGACTGTATATCCTTCTTGTTTTTGGATAATCTTTATAAACGCTAAACCAGACTACTGAATATGGGAAGGCCTTTTGACGATATTACACTCTACCTGCCAACACCCTATGCCAACTCCACTCCGGAATATTGGGAGGAAACCTCACTGCATAATTATATCAGTGATCTGTATGTAAGGAAAATGTAGGGATACAAACCTCCTGGGGTAGTCAGTATAAGCGTTCAGCCGGCTTACCACCAAATATGGAATGACCCCTCGAAATTTGGCTCCGTTGTATTGGTCGCGCCTGCATTCTGCTATGACCACTGCAGGACATTGGATAAGGATGCCAGGAATCTTTACATCCTCAATGTGATACAGGCGGCTGTCCTGCAATGCTGTGAAGTTTATAACTGGGACAGGTCAGTTTTTGAAAACGCTTACCAGGAAGTCTTAAATGGCAATTTCAACTTTATCATCCCTTATCCGGCCAAGCAGTCTAAAGACAGGAAAAAGACAGCACATATTTGTATTGAAAAACACCGGTCATAACTTCCATTTTTGCTATTATAGAAGTTGGCGGAGAATTAACTAAAGTAAAGTTGACTGATAAAAAAATGGTTGGTGGTATGATACTGCCTATAGATGGGCCAGGCACAGTAAATGGTTTGATACAAATAAATTTGGGATTAGTTATCCCGATACAAAAACAGAATTATGGTACTCCCTGTTGAATAACCAGGTTGGACTATTCGTTGATGGCAAGGCTGAAACATCTTTTCCTGCATTCTAGCAGGGGAATTGTCCCCTTTTCCCCTATACATTACAATTAAAAGTCAGCTACTCCCAGGCAATGGCCACCGATTCCATTTATCTCGATTCCTGCATGGTACAATTAATAACCCTATCAAATGATCCTTCTTCAACTATTGTATCGGGTATCAATTACCCAGATACCGGAGCATGGTACCCCCATTCCGTTTTATGGTAACCCCTCATTCCGGTGATGGTAACCCCACCCCTCGGCTTCGTTTTTATCCTCCTGGATTTTATATCTCCCGTAACTTTTTCCCCTCTTTTTTGGTGCACTGTAATAATTTTTCTTTTCCCCGCACTGTCATTCCGGCACATGGTAACCCCTTTCGTTACCCACTTGCGTAATAGTCATTCCGGAGCATGGTAACCCCTTCAGCAGAAGCCTCCAAAGAGTCAGTGCTATTTGTATTCATTTGCCCTTTTTAAGACGATTAAACAGGGAAAATGGCTCAAAAAAGCAGTTGATATGAACCAGATAAAACAAGTCAAACAATTAAAGCAAGACGGCGTTCCCATAAAGGAAATAGTCCGTCGAACGGGTATCAGCCGTAAAACGGTTAAAAAATACTTGCGCAAAATGGAAGTCATCGATGATGATGATAGCCAATCATTATTAGCTAGTGATAAAGAGCTGGCAGCGGTTGTTTATAACAGCGATGATACAATCATCCGTGGTAAACGCTTCGAAGCCCTGCTGGCTCACGTTGAGCAGGCGCAGAAAGAACTACACAAAACCGGTGTTACCAAACAGTTGCTTTGGATAGAATATTGCCAGCAAAATGAAGAACCCTATCGCTATAGCCAGTATTGCTACCTGTTTAGAAAATATTTGAAAGACACTGACCCCGCTTTCCACTGGGAATATATTCCGGGAGAGTTCATGCAAGGTGATTTTGCCGGAAAGAAGCTCAGTTATGTAGACAGGCAAACTGGCGAAGTGATTGCCTGCGAAGTCTTTGTTGGTGTATTGCCCTTTAGCGGACTGATATTCTGCAAGGCTGTGCCATCACAAAAAACAGCCGACTTTGCCCATTGCATTAATGAGCACCTCAAGTACGTTGGTGGCGTTACCAAAACCATCCTGTGTGATAACTTCAAAACAGCCGTAAAACGCGCCGATAAATACGAGCCTGCCTTTACTGATCTTTGCAACCAGCTTTCTGAACACTACAATACCACGCTCAGCGCTACCCGCCCGAAAGAACCTACCGATAAGGGAATGGTGGAAAATGCAGTGAACATAGTCTATACACATATCTATGCCCGGTTGCGCAAAGACGTGTTCCATAGCATCGAATCGCTCAATCATCACATCCGCCTGCACCTGGATGTCCTTAATCGAAAACCATACAAGAACAGTTCGGAGAGCCGCATGGACATCTTTATGCGCCAGGAGCTTCCCGTGTTAAAACCGCTTCCCCGGAGCCATTCCGGGTGAAAAAGGCAAACAGGTAACGGTGCAATCAAACTATGCCATCCAACTCACCGATAACATGCATTATTACACGGTTCCATATCAATATGTCGGATACAAAGTATGGGTGAGCTATGATAGCAGGACAGTAGAAGTATTCTGTCAAAACGAACGCATTGCCTTCCATGTGCGCAGCAGCAACGAACCTAAGTTTAACCGTATCCATGAGCATATGCCTGCCAATCATCAGCATATGGTTGAGCTACGGGGATGGACGGTAGAGCAACTGCTTCAGAAAGCCGGATGGGTAGGCGAATATACCCGGCAGGCAGCCGACCGACTGCTGCATAGCAGCATATACCCGGAACAGAACTACAAGGCCTGTCACGCCATGATACGCCTGCAAGACGCATATGGGAAAGATCGTCTGGAAGCGGCCTGCCGCAGAGCAGCCAACGTTCCCAGGCCAACGCTGAAAATGATCCGTAATATCCTTGAAGCCGGACTGGATAAACAACCATTGCTTTTTGATGAAGAGCAGGACGAACAAAAAGAACAGTTGCCTGAACACGATAATATCCGAGGCCCTGAAAATTACAAATAGGGATCAAAACGATGATACAGCTATTACACACGCCAGCCCTCCGACGCCTGCCGCGGGCTTGCACTGTAGGAAGCATATGATTTTACTACCGGTATTGAATGAATGCTTTTATCAACCAATCATATGCTTCCTACAGCGCCAAACGATATTTTTAATCACTTATAAAAATCAACAACAATGAACACGACACAAACCCTTGAGCAAATGCAAGACTTAAAGTTAAACGGCATGGCAGCCAGTTACCGATGCCAATTGGAACTGCCGGTTAACCAGCAACTCGAAGGACACGAACTACTGGCTCATTTACTACAGGCTGAACAACTGCACCGTACCAACGAACGCATGGAATCCTTGTTAAAAGCCGCCAGGCTGCGTTTTAATGTCACGCCCCAGCAGATAGACTGTAGCCCTGAACGTAACCTCACAAAAGCCACCTGGAGCAGTTTACTGGAAGGCAACTACATCGGGGCCGGAGAAAATATACTGATTACGGGCGCTACCGGTTGCGGCAAAAGTGTAGTTGCCTGCGCCCTGGGACACCAGGCATGTATGATGGGCATTAAAACGCGCTATTTTAACATGAACCGGTTGATTGAAGCCATCCTCATGGCTAAAACTGAAGGAAGCTACGTAAAGCTGTTAAACCAATTGGAAAAGGTACCCCTGATCATTCTGGATGATTTTGGCTTACAGCATATCAACAAAAATATAAAGCTGGCATTACTTCAAATCATGGAGGACCGGTACGAAAAAAATCGCTCATCATTACCTCTCAATTACCTGTATCTGCATGGCATGATTACCTGGATGAACCCACCCTGGCAGATGCAATCCTTGACAGACTGACAGCCAGATGCCATCGAATTGAATTAAAAGGAGAATCACGCAGAAAGAAAAATAATAGTCCTTATCCCCCAAATCATATCTTTGAAATCTTCAAAATAGCTCTTTCTCTTTTGGGCCTTCTTGCAGGGGGTTACCATCACCGGAATGAGGGGTTACCATCAGCGGAATTTACACTCCGGGGATATGAAAAGGGATTTTTGGTGTAGTTATGGCTTGTATACTATGGATATTCTAATTTCAGTACTTTGCCATCAACAGGTTTTCTGAAAGTTGATGAAAAAACTACTGGACGACGGGCATGTTTTTATTAAACATATTTACATAAGCCTGGTGAGGAAAAAGCATAGGATTGTTGATGAGCATTAGTAATTGATTAAGTTGGAATTTAAGGGATAGGATAGTGTTGCCGGTAACTGTATAGTTGCGTAATGTTAATTCTGATATTTCCTTGTTTGCCCTTATGTTGGTAGAAGTTCCGGCATGGTTTAAATATTTGTACCACTCGTCAAGGTTTTTGTCGCCGGAGGTGAGGGTTAGTTGATTGCTGGATTCATTGGCACATATTTCAAAATCGAACAGGTTTTTTATAGGTTTTGTGCTGTTTTCCTTTCCGGATTTACACAAGTAGCAGAGGATGCTAATTGGCTGCGTTGCTGTTTGGCTTTTAGTAGTTTGATCTGTTTGTCCTTCACTTATTACGCCGGCATACATCCGGGCGATTGAGCGTGGGTCTGTTTTTAAAAGCCTAACGGCATCTATCCATTTTTCAGTTCCTGGTTTTTCAGGGTATTGCTTTTACATTGAATCACTATGGCAACTGCTTCAATGGGTATAAACATGATGTTGCCATAATTGAATATGAAGGGCGTATACTGTTCATCAAATACGACTAAGTCTACTTCCTGGGAAACCTGCCCTTTTGAATCAATGATGAATACGCCTTGCTCGATAGAGAATTTTTTGGGGATGATTTGCCGGAAAAGCGATTTCCAAACTTCTTCCCTGTAAGCGCCTGTGGTAGGGTAATGGTTTGTGATTTCGATGAACAATTGTTTTACAATTGACTCCTCCAGTTGCTTATAGTTTTGTATTATTTTACTGACAGTATCTTGTTGCATATCCTATTGTATAATGGGAGGTAGTGTTGGCTTGGGTTTGATGGATACCCATCCCAAGGGTGTCCAGGAGTGTTTTGCTACCAGCCGGGTTATGGGGAAATGGTCAGGGTTATTAAACTTTGTTTGGCCATAGGTCTTTAGGAAATTCTTAAAATGGGCGCCCCCTTGAAAATCATAAACAGCCAGGCCCACCGAATTAAAATAATACCCTTTGCCACTGCCAAGCCTTAATATCCCTGTTTGTGAGTTGGATTCCGAGGCAGCTTCATTAATAGAATGATGAAAGTCGGCAATTGGTATATTATAACTTTTCGAGTTAATTTTATTTTCGAAATTTTCAAGCATTTGCCATTCCCGGTCATTGTTGTGACGTGCATATTGATTGAGAATGGTAAATAGATGGTTGATTGTATTATCTTCAGGAATGCTTACCACTATTTCGGCAGATTTGTTGCTGGGAATAGCCTCCCAAATTTGAGGAATGCCCTCTGTTCCCGTTTTTAAATCCAACCGGCATGTTTCTAAAACAGTAAGGTCATTTTTGCCAAACGGAACACTGTCCGTAAATCGAATTTTAGAAAATTCCTCCATTTTCTTCTCCAATTCACGCTCTACTTCCCGCCTTTTTGTTTCGTTCTGTAGGTTCTCCAATAAAAATTGCAGGCGATGCTTTCCGTCCTTGATAAGCCAATCGTATAACATCGCTGTTTTGACAGCACCTTTTAGTGTGCTTCCAGGAATATATAGTTGTGTTCCGCAATGATTAATAGCAGTGTTTAATTCTTTCGCGGTAGTTACCTGTGTAGTAGCTTTTTAATTGAAGTACTTTTGTAATCAAATTTCAATCTGCTGGTATAAAAAGTACTAAGGTTAAAGCCGCTTTTATTATTATTCATTCCGGTGGTAATACCATTTACATACTCATCTATCAGCGTTGTTTTTTGGGACAGGGCATGTTGCACAAGCTCGTGGTTGATGTAATAAACGGTTTTATCCTCAATAATGTAGTCACTGTAAGGAGAAAGCTTAATGCCGCTGCCAATGGATACGGGTGAAAGAGTATCGATCGTAAGTGGTATATGCTTCATAAGCCTGGATTTGTTGTCGTACAATGATTAATATGCAGGGGCAATGAAACATTGCATCCGTATCGCCAGGAAGGATAACCCGGAATAGAACAATCTACTATAGCACCGGAAAGGGGAGCTGATTGAACGGCCCCTTCACCGATGGCATGTATAACCGGAAGCCTTTTCGCTGGCCCCAGGTGCATGCCACCTCTGGTAATTACTTTATAGAGCTGGAGCCTTCCTAATTCCTTTGAGGCTGGTATGGTTAATGAAATGCTTGCATATTGATCGCCAGTATGGTCAATTGCTAGTGAAAAAGTACGGTATTCAACGGCATCAATTTTGCCGCAACCAGTTGATCGCTCACCGCCAATACCCCTTTGAGACATGACCTCAATAGCCTTCCGTAATAATTGGCTACATTCTGGCAAGCAGTTGTTCTCCTCTAATAAAAAATACCAATAAATCTTGTTTTCCTGGTTTCCCAATAACACCAGATCGGTTTGTGTATACAGGTTGCCGGTTTCTTGTTTTGTTCTAACTTGTACTTTCTGGCTATCCTGTAAAGCCGAAAGTCTGAATGGAGTTAACTGATCAAGCTCAGTTTTCAATACGACGAAATTCCCGTCTGGGCTATGGCAATTTCCGGATTGGTTAAACCAGTCTGCTGCACCTATACCTTTTTCCCAGACACCTTTTGAAATGTATTTAACTTTACGCAGCTTTTTAAAATCATCAGAAAGAGCAAGGTCCTGGCTCATGGGTTTGGGTAAAAGGTATACATATTTTCCCGTTGATTGATTTGCGATACAGTAAAAAGCAGACGATATCTTAATATTCCCTTTCTCAAATTGTTCCTTAATGGTATGTAATGATTGGGGAGAGATGGAATTGATGGCTTGTATGAGGGCGCCAAATATTATATCTGAATGAATGATTTCAGCACACCTGTTCAAAGCATTGTCATTGTTTGAAAATGTTCCAAAATGAAACCTGGCGCCTGACGATGTTTTTAAAATTACGGCTTCCATTATTAGGAATAGGTTTTGGTTTCCGGTTCAATGTATTCCATGTTTATCTTGCCGTACCCCCTCGTGCCGCTGCCGCCCAGGTAATCATCATTCAACAAGGAAATGCCCTTTAAAAGGTATTCATAAAGATTTACTCCTTCATCATCATCATCATACACATCCAATACTATTTCAAAATTAAACTTAGCACCAGCAGGTACTCTTTCAATGTTCCTGAGACCACCATTGGCAGCTTTTCCACTTTTTCTGTCGATAGTATTTTCATATTTCTCCTGGGTGAAATTCGTGTCCAGGATGGCATTCTCAAATTCCTTATTAAAGTGTTCAACATCCAGGTAAGCATCCCTGAATATCAGTCGTGAAATTACTGGCTTTATAGGAGGTTCATTCTTTCCGTGAAACCCAAAAAGCTTCATTATTATTGGTTCATCCTCCTCAATGGGTGATTCCGTTCCCTTGGTGTGTTTGGCCAGTAAGCTCCTGATTTTCCCTTTTAGCGAACTGCCGGGAATATAAGGCACACCCTGAGGTGTTTTAATTACCGGAGAATCTAACCCGCCGATATCCATAGAGGATTTGGATCCACCGATGTGCAAACCCGTTTCTAAAGTGATGGTTCCTCTGAGTATTTGTTTTGCTTTTAGTCTCATAAGCTAAAAAATTAACCGTTTTTCTTTCCATAAAATTTGTGATACGCTACCATGGCTTCCATCGTTTTTTTGAAATTCTTGTGCCTGGAATCTGTTGTAACGTTTTGTATAAGATCATCAATAAGCGCCATCACTTTCTTCCCATCCGTGTTTTTATCCAACCTTGCTGCTACATAAGCCAGATTGGGACGCTTGCAAATCAGTTTTTGCCGGTCATTCCCTGCTCCCAGTACAAGGGCATACACATTGCGCAACTGGCTGATGGATAGATTTTTTCCTACTTCCCGGATAAACACTTCTAAAGCATTAAAGACATTGTTTAGATCGCTTTCGTTGGAATAATCCAGTAATTGTTCATAAAGGCCCTTGTCGAAATATTTATTCTTTACACCTGTAGCCAGGTCTTTCAGTGTTTCCGGTGGCTTTGGGAATCTTGATTGAGGTTGGTTGAGCTGCTTATCCATAATAAGTAGGTTTAATTATTTAAGCATTGTTTTTGGTCAGTAGTTCAGCCCAGCGAGCTGCTACCGGGAATTGGGCAGCACTACTAAGCTTGTTGGGGCTGATAAAATCTGCGATCAAAGCATTCTTATAGGTCTCAAAAATTTGCTCAATAATGGGCTGGTTTTCCCGCTTTACATTTCGTAAATAATATTTAAGGCGGTAAACTTTTGGAAATTCGATTGAGTTGAAGTTGACAGCTTTCTCCTGTAAACTTCTGAACCCTATTTCGCTTGATTTAACCCGTTCCAGGAAACCTCTGGACTCTCCACCCGTAGCAATTGCTGATTTAAGTAATGCTGCATTCTTACCAGCGTTTTCAAATTCCTGCCAGGACAAAACCTCTCCAAAGACTGCTATTTTGTTTTTGCCGTTATCCTTTGCTAAGGATAACGCATAGTCAGCCTCTGCTGCAATCCGTACAACCGGAAAATTTGGATTAAACACGGTCAAACTGCCAGAAATAGTTAGAGGGTCGCTTATCCCAGGAACCTCCTTGCGGAGTGTTTCCTGAATTGTGAAAAGGCTGTTTCTAATTTGCTGGCACAATCGAAAAGAATGTCCCAGGCGCCAATTAAAAACAGTCATCCCCTCCTGCAAATAAGGGATAGATATTCCCACTGTCAATGCCATTTTTCAATAGTTGCTGGTAAATTGTCTCTGAAAAGAACTGGTCGATTTTCCGCGATACGATCATGTATTCGGCCTCATTCCTTTCTCTGAATATTTTGCTAAGATTATCAACATCAATTTTCAGTGCTGCCAGCTTGTTATCTACTTTCCTTTCATTTATACAGTTGGCGGCGATTTGGTCAAAGGTTACCACTGAACCGTTTTCAAGTAAGTATATTTTGTTCAGCAGCTTATTAGTAAAAGCATTGTTTGAATTAGTGAGCTTGAATATATAGCCAGCCTTGGTAAGGCCTGATTTCTTAACTGAATCATTTTCATTGCATTTTACTATTTCAAATCCCTGGCTCGTAGCCAGTTCTTTCGTGAAATCTTTCCAGTGGTTTTCTGGCGCGTCATTGTCTATATCCTTCTTGTCTGGGCTAAAGGTTCTTTGCAGCTCCTTTATTTTAAGTGCTTGGTTTAAGGTTTGCATTTGCTTTTTGAAATCAATGCCATCGGTGTTTATGAATGCTATAAACGGAAATAACTGATCCCAGAGGAAATAAGATTGAAATGTATGAGTGACCCGCTCCAGCTCTTCCTGATTGGCTGTTATTTTGACTACAAGATTTCCGCCACCTTTGTATACTACTGAAAAGTTATGTGGAAACTTATCCAATAGCAATTGGTGTGCGATTTCAGTTATGGAATAAACGTAAATTGAACGCCCTTTCAACTCATTGGCGGCCCCTTTTGACTTGACATCAAAAATAAAAGATTGTATCCCCGAAATGTCTAGTTTTAATAGATACTGTTGTTTTTCCATCTGGTAAAAAGGTCAATCGTATAGTTAAGTTTGTGTTGAGCCTGGATATTAGCCTGTTTGTTTTTGGGCTCGGCTACTCATGCCACCTTCACCAGTTCCAAACAGCCATTTCCAACTGAGCAGTTTAAACCAAGGCCAGCGTCCAAAACCAGTTCCACCATTTTGTAAGGGGCTTTTACCTGCAATTGGAAGTTCATATAGCCTCTTAATTTACTAACCTTGTCAGTTCCATCCTTGATGATGGGTTTCCGTTCCCTGGGTGGTCGCGCCATTTGCTTTACGGAAATAGTAACCTGTGATCTCAGGTCGGCCGCATCATAGTGATGACCTTTGTACGCTGCCAGGTATTTTTCCACCCAGTTATACAACAGGCATTCTGTATAATCAGCCTCCAACGGATTTCGGTAGTCATATAGGCTCCGCTCATTTTTTTTGCCGGTTACAATCGGCGATAAGGGTTGTAATACCACGGTTGGGTGGTCTACCTCTGGCAGGCCGGTGGTAAGCACCTCCACCTGCCGGATGGTAAAACTGGCTTTGGAAACCTTGTCGGCAATGTCTATATGCTGACTAATAAAAAGCCCCTTTACAAAGCTTTCGGCAGCATAAGGTATATGAAAGCAAACAATAACTTGTAACTCCTGTCTGAGCAGGTATAAGCGATCATTGAAGGGCGGTGCAAAAGGCACCCGGATATCTGAGAAAGTGAATAACTTAAATTGTTTGGCTGAACCAGCTTTTGCATAACCTGAATCATGTAAAAAAGCGGCATAGTCCATGTCAGCCCGTTGAATGATCTTGTAAATAGCTGCACTTAACGGATATTGATAATTGATAGGGATTACCGGTTTTTCTTCATTAGTTACCAAGGTTAGTAATAGCCGCATACATGCTGATTTAGTTTATTGAAAATAGTTCTGCAGGTACCTTGTTATTGAAATGCAAAACAATGCTGGCAATCCGGCAATTGTTTGTTGCATAGCTTCGCCACCCCGCTTCTAAAGTATGGGTAGCGAACAGATGAACTCGTTATCGCACTCAAATAGGCTCCACCAATGATTTGAAACCGTCAGGGGTATAAATAAAGTAGGTAATCTGTGCCAATAGTTATTGATACCTGTCAGGTTCAGGGTATGATGGAGGTAAAATATATAAAACTTTTGATAGTTCAGAATGACTTATGTCAACATTGTCCTCGATACCCTATGTTGCCACTTCTTATTGATAGTACAACAACCAAACGGGTGTTTGGTACTAAACGATCTTCATATTTATTTTTATTGCATTGAATTTTCTATCCTACGTTAATTTCAACCAATCCCTAAATGTAAAGTGGCTGAATAAAGGATTTTTACGGAAACCCGTAAAGAGGCAATTCCTGGAAGGCAAAAAAAAGAGAATTATGGAGTTATATACAAATTGCGGCATTGGAATAATAATATCCTTGCCTTGTACGACCAGGGTACATATATTTCTTTCCAAAACAAATCGTTTCTCCATGTAGGTGGGAAACCAGCAGCTCTTAGGTCAATGGAGGGCAGACGATTGATCAATGTTAATAATTTCCCTTTGATATTTGAAGTGGGAGTGATACGTTTCAACATATAGGTAATGAGACAAATACTCAGGTACAATTTATCATTTCTCTGGGGCGCTTGACTGATCCAAGGTAGTACCGTGTGCCTTGGAATGGTGGGGGTTACTATTAATATCCTGTTCCAAAGCCGCCCATGATGCGCACAAATATTTCGTATATAGGTAAGGTGTTCGATCCAGCTTTCCAATATTGTATGATGTATTCCAAAATAAGCGGCTACTGCTTTTTTGCATCACTGTTTACCAGCGATTTAAACATCTTAGATAGCTGACCCAGGGATAAAGTTTCTATAGTCATCCAGGAAGGAGGTAGGGCAGGATGGGTATATTTATTTTTATAATGGTCAATAAATACCTCCCTGGTTCTGTCTAGTTCTTTATTAATAGCCGCCCTAAGTTGTGCATAATTCCTGCTATATAAACCTGCATCATCAAACCAGTGAGAACCATGCCGGATGGAATATTCGTATATGATCTTGCACCGAAGCGCTATTTCAATACGCTCAATAGCATCCATTAAAATGCCCCTTAATTCTCTGTCAAATCTGTAAAGGTTCATAATGCGTTCAAAACTTGCCCAGGGCATGAATTGATGATTAGGATCATTGTACCTTTGAAAGGGTTGGAAATAGGCGCTTAGCCGGTAATAACTGATATTCTTTAAAGAATGTTCGGCATTCGCTTCATTGGCAATCTTAAGGCCCCTCGACTTAAGCAATGAAATTTGTTGAGATATTGGTAGCGGAAGTTTGGTAAACTGCATCGGCTATAAACGAAAAACCCGCCCGGGTGCGCTGTTCAGATGGGAAGCGTGGCAGGTATGATTAATTCAAAAATACAACTTATATCTTAATATAAAAATATAATCAATGTTTTTTATTAATTACTTCTATGATCATAAAAACAATCTAATTGCGACTGATTTCCTGGCCAAATGGCCTGCTTGTAATGTTAATGATCACTTAATTGTTCTGTTGCATTAATTAATAACAACTAAACCGGTTGTTTGTACTAAAGCGCCAGTACATTTTTTTACCGTATTGGGAAGGTGATGGAGTTGCCTACTAACATATACGTATATACTTATCCAGGTAGTAGCCACCGGTTAAGGGCACTATCCATTATCCCGGGCAATAGATCAGGGTATATAATAAACGCTCGTCTCCTCCAGCAACGACTGCATTAATTCCTGCGCCTTATGATGTTTTAAAATGGGTGCAATTTGTCCACCCCAGAAATATACCATGTCCCACTGCTGCTGATCAATGGCCGCTTTTCTAAGCGCCGACATAAACGTGGTTTGTAAAGGAAAAGGTAGGAATTGCGCCTCCTGGCCCAACACCTCACGCGTGATCCTGTTGGCCATTCCGCGACCCAGCCGGCCCGTAAAGCCCCTGGATAAAGTAGTGTACTGTGCCGCCTTGGAGAAAAGCATTTGCTTGTGGGCAGGCAAGGCATTGCTTTCATCACAGGCCAGGAAAGCCGTACCGATCTGCACCGCTTCGGCGCCCAGCGTCATCGCAGCCGCTATACCCCTGCCATTGGCAATACCACCTGCCGCAATCACCGGCACCTTTACTTTTTCCCGGATCAACTGCACCAATACAAAAGTGCCGGTAAGGGAAGATTCGGAAGAAGCCAGGAACGAAGGCCGGTGACCACCCGCCTCAAAACCCGAAGCAATGATCATATCCACCCCGTGGCATCCAAAGCCAGGGCTTCCTCCAGCGTGGTGGCGGCGCCAATGGTCACAATACCCCGCTGGCGGCATAACTCCAACACATCAGCCGGCAACATACCAAACATGAAACTAAAGACCTTCGGACGGATATCCAGTATCACCTGCAACTGGTTTTCAAACCGCGACGTAAAAGGCGCCGGTTTGGCGGGCAGCGGAATGCCCGCCTTATCAAAATAAGGTTTGAACAACGCACTGGCCCTGGCATACTGCGCATCGGTAATGTTGCCATCAGGCGCATCGGTATCCGATACCCATAAGTTGAGATTAAAAGGCTTATCAGTAGCTGCCCTGATCTGACTGTTAAGGGTATAGATATCCTGCGCCTCCATCGTATACGCACCATAACCGCCCAATCCACCCGCATTAGACACCGTAGCTACCAGGTCAACAGATGAAAGCCCTCCACCAAAGGGGCCTTGCAAAATAGGGTAGTCAATGCCCAATAATGCCGCTGCTTTCGTATTGTACCACATGGTTCACTTTTTATTGTTTTACGTCGCTGAACATTTTATTAACGATGACCCATTTACCATCGATCTTGTGAAAAGACAAAAGATCATAGTAATTGAAAGTATACATTTTCATCCTTACCTCCGCTACAGCGATCGAATTGATCACTTTAACATGCAGTAACTCACTGGTAAAAGGTTTACCCGAGTCCTTCGGACTTTGCCGGTTTTTAACAGCATCCAGGTATTGCGCCAGTGTTTTGGCATAAGGCTGCCCCTGTACATCGCCATACAGTAAGGTGCCGGGATGGAAGGCCTGGGATAATATCTCCACATGGCCCTCATAGATGCCCTTGAAATAATATTGCTCCAATACCTGGGCAATTTGGACTGAGTCATTGTGTTGAGTTTCCATGGTTGAATGATTTTGTGCCTTGGCGCTCCACCAGCAGCAGACCACCAGGACCGGTAATAAAACTTTTTCATTGTTGTTGCATTTACCACGTTGTAAAGTTAGGCAGGGTTTTATGGAGAATTCCGTGACCTGCATCACATTTATACCAGTTACTCCATCCAACCAGGCAAACAGGTAGTATACCTTGATAGGTCTACTACTAGTCACGATCAAACCTCAACCATCCTTTACCTGCCAGGGCCTTTAACCATAAATTATGCGTTGGGTTTTGGCGGCAAATAGTAGCATTATTACATTTTATAAACATTCAATTTAATGACTATGATTACCGTTAACATTCCGTATTTCGCACCCATTGCAATCAACTGCCTGGACGAAGAATATCCAGGAGAGCTCGAGCTTAGAGGAGAGCAAGTTAGATTGGATCTCAATTTTGAACGGGACTGGATCGCTGCACAGAAACTGGAGCCTGTGCGAAAGATGGTAGGACGCCTGGTCTCCATGGACCAAAAGAGCATGGTCTGCCTGCATAAAGATTATATGGACAAGGATAGTACGATTGTCCGGTACTACCTTCAATACCTCCTTGAAAATGTCTGGCGGCCCACCCTCCAAAAGCGGGTGGATTTTCTTAGCCCAACCATATCTCCAATGGACCAGCTATTCCAATTGTTTCGGCTGGAGCGGGTAGGTTTTTATCCCGAAAAAGAAGAGTGGATGGCAGTATTTGATTATTTTATTGATGCCCGTTATTCCGAATCTGTGATCGCCATGCACTACAGCCATGAGGGCAAGTTGATAGAAATTCTTATGCATAACTAACCAAATCGACCCATTATGATATCAGCCAGCGCATTCCGTATGTTATGGATCAATCCGCACCATTTCTGGACATGGTTTCAGGAGCACCAGGAAAAGTTTAAATATCCGTCCAGATTGCCCGGCGATCAGGTCATTTATTGGGAAAAAGAAATGTATGGTGAGCTCATGCGGTATGGTTTTCTCAACCTGTTTGCAGACATTACAGTTGATGAACCAAACAATTGGGCACGTTTGGTAATCTCCGCTTATGGTAATAAAAAATATTTCGAGTCAGTAGAAATGTTGATTGAAGCTGCACCAAAAATGGAAGGCTGGGAGTTTGTGGCGTTGTATCCCCTGTGGCGGCAGGTACTCCCATCCTGCATAATTATCCGTCGGTGGCCATTACGCCCGGGGATATCTGGTTTTCACCACTACAAATGGCGCCAGTTAAGGGAATGTATAACCTTGAACTGTATACGGACAAAAAGGCGCTTGTTGACTGGGAGGTAACAGGAGCAGCCAAACAAATGATGTATGGCCTCCTGGGCGAAAAACCGGTACCCTGTATATACGCAAACTGACCGTCAGCTCTCTTGAATGGGCGATGCCAGCACTGAGGCAAAGCTTTCTACCCATGACGCAATTACCCGCCTATATACAGCTTGATGGCCGTTCCGGGATGGAGATCACTACCCGTGGCCTCAACCTCCCCGGAGGGGGAAGTAGCATTGCCTAGTCACTGCAACCGGTTGGCTACGCAGCGCCAAAAGCTCCCGCAGGGTTTCTGATGCACCTTTCTTATCCTGCTTTCTCCCATTCAGTGCAAAATCCAATTGCCGGTATCTATTTCTTATCGGCAGTGATACCTTGCTCACGCAATACAGATACCTGTTCGCCGGCATAACCCCAATTGTCCAGCTCTATTTCCTGTATCGAAATATGCGTAAGGTGCGGGTCTTTGTTAAGCACCTGCGTAATGAGGTCAGTTACTCCCTTGATCAATTGTTGTTTTTGTTCACGGGTAACGCCTTCACGCGTCAGCTCTATTTTAACGAAAGGCATAATAGTAAGTTTTAAGCCAATGCTACTTCGGCGGCAGCTTTGGCGGTGATGCGTACGTTTAAATCAAAATCATTGTAGATAAGGGTGTCGCCCAGGTTCTGAAAGAAATTGCCCGAGCGGTATTTCATATCGTACAGCGTACGGTCGATCACCAGCTTACCCGAAGCGGTCAAGTCATCACCGGTGAGTTGGAGCTTCACATAAAATGAAACAGGATGCGTAATCCCTTTTATGGTGAGGGTACCCTCTACATGCTGGTTGTTGACAGAGATAATGTCAAGCCTGGCTTCCGGGTATTGCGCCGAACCGAAAAATCGTCCGATGCCAGGTGGCCGGCAAACTGGGCATTGGTAGCCGGGTCGGTTACATCGAGTACGATGATGGAAGTGGTATCTGCGATAAAGTGACCACCGGTTAGTTGACCATCAGCTACAGTTAATGTTCCTTCCTTAAGCGCGATGGTGCCATTGTGTGCGCCAGTGATCTTGCGGCCTGTCCATTCAATTTGGCTTTGCGCAGTGGCGATTGTAAATTGTTGATGTCTCATAATTGTGTGCGTTTATTGCCACACAAAGATGCGCCTATACTAGGAGTTGATTGTGTGACCTGTATCACATTCCTGGCAGGGGGAGGGGTTAGTGATCTGCGTCACTAAACTAAACACGATGTCAGGCTGAGTCCCGCCGACGGGCGGGAAAGCAGTCTTGGGGTGGGTCGCCCTCTAAGGGCTATTGTGTACCCACAAATAATAGCTTTGTGACTATGAATCAAAGCAATTATAATTACTTATTCGGGGATAAACGAATAGAGCGTCGCGGGGAACAATTACTAAGTTCTTTATTTCGAGCAGGTTATAGTAGTATTCAATCGATATCCAATAGTCGTGCAGAACAAAAAGGATATTATCGTTTTTAAAGAATGATAAAGTACAAGAAGACCTGTTGATCAGGGAGATGGTAGAGCGTTGCGGTAAGGTAAGTGCTGGCAATGTAGTTTTATCGATACAGGATACCACCGAGATCAATCTATGTGATCATAGTGGACGGATCCTCTATGATGAGAGTCTTGGTCCGATCAACGATACGATAAGAGGGATAGGCTTTAAGTTACATCCGAGCCTGGTAATAGATGCCCGAACGAGCTATCCCTATGGGTACTCGGGTATTGAGGTGTGGTCCAGGGAGCATCAGAGACAGGAAGTGTCGCATTATGTTCAGCAGCGCAAGAGTGTATCAGAAAAGGAGAGCCAGGTATGGGTGGATTCCAATGAACAGACTTACAAGAGCCTGTCGGCAGCCCAGGCAGTGATCATTATTCATGACAGGGAGGGCGATTTTTATGAACAGTTTGCCATGGCTCCCCAGGATGGCAAGTTCTTTTTGCTGGTACGCAGCAACCATAACAGGCGGCTGGAACAGGGTGTAAAGCTTTGGGATCATATAGAGGGATTGCCCGTAGCGGGTCATTATAGGACAACCATCAGCTATCAGCATAAAGACAAAACCAGGAAAAAGAGGGAGGCTGACATAGCCGTAAAAATTGGCAAAGTAAAGTTAAAGAAGCCTCATAAGAAGGCAGCGTCCATGCCAGGGTCATCGGTACAGTTAACCGTAATAGAGGCGCGGGAGGTAAACACAGACTTTGCAGACCCGATATTATGGCGTCTATATACTACCTGGCCGGTAGAAGACTTTGAACAGGCCCATACGGTGATAGAATGGTACAGATGCAGGTGGTTTATCGAGGAGGTATTTAAAGTGCTAAAAAGGAATGTTTTAATATTGAAGGCAGTGAGCTGGAAAGTGGTTGGAGCATCCGCAAACTTACCCTCATGCTGCTGGACACGATCATTAAGTTGTTTCAGATGTCAATTGCCTACGGTATGGAGGAAGGGGATAGTCCTGATACGGGAACAATGTTTGAGGATGAGGAAGTAGCGTGTTTGGCAAATATCAATAAAAGGTACAGGGCAAAACAGAGAAACAATCAAATCCCTTTCAGCAGCAAAACTTAGCCTGGGCATTTTGGATATTAGCACGACTGGGGGGATGGAAAGGATATGCATCCCAAAGAAAACCAGGGTTTAATACCCTGATAAATGGACTAACTAAGTTTTACACCATTTATCAGGGATATGCTTTACAAAAAGATGTGGGTACACAATAGCCCTCTAAGGGCGGCTCACCCTGGAGTCGGAAAAACGACACCTTTCAGCAAGGGTGACAATCGACAAGTTAACAGCTTAGGTAAATGAGATTGGATCAGGAATGATGCAGGCGGCTAAGGGTTTCACGGCTTACGCCCAGGTAAGCCGCCACCAGTTGCTTCGGAACGAGGTTGTAAAGTTCAGGGTATTGTTGCATCAACTCCTCATACCGGTGTTTGGCATCACTGTTCATGAACGACAACAATCTTTTTGTAAGGCCACATAACCTTTGTTGGTACGCCAGCGGAAGAAATAGCCCACTTCCGGTATTTCCCGGCACAGTTTCTCGCGGTCACTATTGGAAAGGCGCAATACTTCGGCATTGGTAATACAATCTACCTGCACCGTGGCACGGTGACCATTGTACAAGGCATTGTAATCGGAAGCCCACCAGGTGGGCATGGCAAATTGCAGGATAAACATCTTCACCTCATCATTGATAAAGAAAGATTTTAAACAGCCTTCCAATACAAAATATTCGTGCTCTACTTTATCACCTTCGGATACAATGGCCTGCCCTTTCTTGAACGACTGTTGGGAGAAGTGGGAAAAGAAATAACCGAATTGCTCTTTCGACAGACTAATGGTTTTAGCGATATGCGCTTGTAAAATGTCGGCAGCTTGCATAAATAGAAAGGTTTCAATAGTAAATAACCATCACAAAAGTAAGCTGCAGGGGATATACAAATAGTAATCGTTTTTAAAGTATGGTTACCTTCCTGTAAAAGACACCATTCCTATACAGCTATTGTCAGCGGAATTTGCTGGTATTTTCCTGGCTGAAAAGCCTGTTCACCTTGCCTCAAAGGTCATTCAGCCCGTAAAAACCACATGAAGATGTCGCTTTTCTTCAATGGTTTGCTATTGGTTGCTGTTATCTTTGTGCCCGTTCAATAGCGTTCAGCAAGTATAATGATTATTGTATATAAAGAGTTCAGGCCTTCGGTAGCGCTGCAGCCCTATATAGAAAACTATTGGCTGCAGGTGTTTAATGGTGACCCCGCAGCGGAATCGCCGCACCAGGTATGCTTGCCCCTCGGTATGGTACAGATCATTGTGCATGTCAATGAACCCGAGTGCTTGTTGTCGCTCGATGGCCAATGGCAAGCGTTGCCACATGCGCTCTTTGCTGGTTTGTACAGCAACACGGTTACCTGGAAAGCCAAAGGATATGCGGTATGCTTTGGCATCAATTTCAAGCCCGAATCATTCATCCGGTTATTCGGGGTACCCGCAGCGGCCTTGTTCAACGACTATACCGATGTGCGTAATTTCCGGAATGCCGCTATTGACGAAATGGTCAATCGCCTGTATGGGGTGGAAGAACCGGCACAGTTGATCCGCATAGCAGAGGCCTGCCTGCAGGAGAAGCTAAAAGGATCCATTACCGGCAGCAGCATTGGCAACAGGCCATCCAACTGATCCGGCAGGCCAAAGGCAATATATCCATTGAATCACTTTGTAAAGACCTATATATAAGCGAAAGGCAGTTGCAGCGTAGTTTTCGTGACACCCTTGGCGCCAGCCCGAAAACCTATACGCGCATCATCCGCTTCAGAAATGCTTACCGGCAGGTAATACAAACTGCTCACAAAAAAATATCCTGGGCACACCTGTCCCTTGATCATGGTTATGCCGACCAGGCTCATTTTATCAGGGATTTCAAAGCGTTTGCCGGCGTAAGCCCTTCCCTGATCATTGAGCGGGAAGGACCATTTTACCAACTAAGTACTCCTATATTTCGCAAATAAGGCGGGCGCTATCGCCCAAACCATCCATGACATCCTGCTGGTGAAACTAATTTCTTAAATACAACTCAATATGAAACGATTCATGTACCCGGCCCTATTGGCCATCAGTGTAGCATTTGTGGCCTGTAATGAAACGGCCGGTAAAGACGGCGGTAAAGAACCGGCCACAGAAACACAACAAGCCGAAAGAGGTAAATACCTGGTCAACGTAATTGGCTGTAACGATTGTCATACCCCCAAGATCATGACCCCGCAAGGACCTGTACCGGATATGACCAAACTACTGTCGGGCTATGATGCGGCGGCAGGCCCCATTGGTCAGTATGATACGGCCGTCATCCGCGATGGAAGATGGGCTTTACTGAAGGGTGATCTTACTGCGGCGATAGGACCCTGGGGTATTACCTATGCGGCCAACCTCACACCTGATGATACAGGCCTGGGCGGCTGGACATACGACAATTTTCGCAGGGCGATCAAAGAAGGCAAATACCGTGGCGTAGCCAATTCCCGTCCCCTCATGCCACCCATGCCTACGCAATCATTGGCCCAGTTGACGGATGAAGATGTAAAGGCTATTTATGAATACCTCAAAACAATTAAGCCAGTGAAGAACCTGGTGCCTGCAGCGGCCCTCAATCCGCCGCCACCACCTGCACCAGCGAAATAGATTTAGTTGATCGCACTTTGTTCACCACACAGGTGACACCTTTCGTATGCGAAGCAAGCGAAAGGTGTCACCTGTGATCGTTTCTACCAGGGCAAGTAAGATCATGCCCTTTTTCCTATTTTTGCCCGCAACCATTCAGGCTGGTCAGTCCATCCGAACAACGGCCCGCCCCTAACTGTTGTACCCATCACAAATAGTATAGCATGCCCAAACAAAACAACGCCCTGCCGCAAGTAGCCAAAACAGGGATCGACTTCCTCAAAGCCCTGCGTAAAAACAATAACCGCGATTGGTTCAATGCCCGCAAAGAGCAATACCTCGCCCAGCAAGACAATATGATCCTGGTGGCCGAAGCCCTGCTGCAACAAATGAATGCCCATGATGAAATAGAAACCCGCTCGGGCAAAGAAAGCCTCTACCGCATTTACCGCGATACCCGCTTCTCCAGCGATAAAACACCCTATAAAGACAATTGGGGCGGCCGTTTTAAACGGGCCACCAAATACCGCCGCGGCGGCTATTATTACCAGGTGGGCCCCGGCAATAGTCTCATCGCCGGTGGTTTCTGGGCGCCCAATACCGCCGACCTGAAGCTGATACGCGATGACATTGCCTTCGATGCCACCACCCTCCGTAAAATAATCAGTAGCCGCTCCTTCCTCCAAAACTTCGGCAGCCTGCAGGGCGATCAATTAAAAACAGCCCCAAAGGTTACCCCGCCGATCATGAAGCCATCGACCTGCTGCGCTACAAACAATTCCTGCTCATCAAAAGGTTCACCGACGAAGAAGTACTAAGCCCCATTTTGTGAAAGAAGCCAGCCAGGCATTCAAAAACATGCGCCCCTTCCTGGATTATATGAGTGAAGTGCTGACCACTGATGCCAATGGGTTAAGCAGATAGGGAAGACAGTAATTAGGATCCAGAAGAAATACAGGCAGCGCAGCAGTGAACGCACGCCAGGGTGGGACAAATTGTGCGCTTCGGGCGAAATTCAGCGTAGCCCATGTTTTCGGCACCTTGCTGCCTTGTTGCCTTTGCTTGTTTTCCTTGCCTTCCTTGATCTAAATCAAGCATTTAGGGCCGGTTTTCCCGGATGCCAGCCAACAATTTCCCGATTCTGTAAACAGAAAGCCGGGCCGATGGGTACTTTTGCCGCCAAATCAGTCACCCCTTCACCCCATGTTATTAACAGGCAACTTCTTATCATCATTATACCAGGTTAAACACATACAGATGAAACGACTATTGGTCCTCCTTTTGTAGCGGCGTCTTTGTACGGGCAAGCGCAGAACAATGTATTATTAGACCCCGCGTTCTGGAAAAGCAATCCCGACCTGGCCACGGTAAAAGCAGCCGTGGAAAAAGGCAATAACCCGTCGGAACTGAACCGGTCGGCCTTTGACCCCGTGGTATATGCTATTAACAACAATGCCAGTACAGAAGTGATCACCTACCTGATCGAACAAAAGGCAATGAGGTCAATAAATTAACACACGATGCCCGTACCTATATTTTTTGGTCGGCTGCCCGCGGCAACCTGCCCATTGTAGCGTACCTGCTCGGCAAAGGTGCTAAGCTGGACCTGCTCGATAGCCATGGCAGTACCCGCTGGGCTTTGCGGCCAATGCTGGTCAGGCCAATACAAAGATCTATGAAGCATTGGTACGTGCCGGCGCCAATATCAAACAAAAGAACCCGGATGGGGCTAGCCTGTTGTTAACCGCCATCGCCAATGACAAAGACCAGGTACTCACCAATTATTTTATATCCAAAGGACTTTCCTTACAGGATACCGATGCAGCCGGCAATACCGCTTTTAATTATGTGGCCAGGAGTGGCAACATTGAACTGATGAAATCACTACTGCAAAAGGCGTTAAATCCACCGACCAGGCTTTCCTGATGGCCAGCCAGGGTAGGGAGCTAGCGGTGCTGGCAATGGAATGCCCGTTTACGAATACCTTGAAAGCCTTCACCTGAAGCCAACGGCGGTAAATAAGAACGGCGAAAACCTATTGCACTACCTGGCACGCAAGCCCAACCAACAGGAGATCATTCGCTATTTTATTGGCCGTGGCGTCAGTATCAACCAGGCCGATCTGGAAGGCAATACCCCTTTACTGAATGCTGCTGCTACCAATAAAGATACGGCTACCTTAACCTTGCTATTGCCCGCCAACAGCATTAACCAGGCCAATAAAAAGGCATCACAGCACTGGCCTTGGCTGTTAGAAGCAATTCACCCGAAGTGGTTCAATACCTGCTCAACAAAGGCGCCGATGCAAATGTGTATGATGCAGCTGGCAATAACCTGGCTTATTACCTGGTACAATCCTACAGTGCCCAAGGTGGCGCACAGGATGCTTTTGGTGCTAAAATGAACGTATTGCAACAGGCGGGTTATAATATCACCACTCCTCAAAAAGACGGCAATACCTTGTATCACCTGGCCATTGCCAAAGGCGAATTGTCTTTGTTGAAAAAGATAACACTTTTGCAGGTGGATATCAATGCCAAAAACAAAGAAGGTCTTACCCCGCTGCACAAAGCAGCCATGCTGGCCAAAGATGATGCCATGTTGAAGTACCTCCTGAGTATCGGTGCCCAAAAGAGGCAACCACCGCGTTCCAGGAAACCGCTTATGAACTGGCCAAAGAAAATGAGTTCCTGTCAAAAACCAATGTATCTGTAGATTTCCTAAAATAATGATGATGAAAACTGTTTATAAGCTGATGCTGTTATTGATCCTGTTGTATGTGTTGCCGGGTAGGAGCAGGGCGCAGAATGGCGGCAGTACACAATACAAATGCATGGTGCAGATGACCAATTATGTGGGCGAAGGCGCTTATATCGTGGTGTCGCTGATCGACAGCAAAGGCAAATACGAAAAACATTGCGCGTAATGGGGCCTGATAAAAAATGGTACAATAGCCTCAAGTCATGGCATGAGTGGCGCAGCAAAAAGCCCGTGAATGTAGATGCTGTTACCGGCCCTTCCGTTACCGGTGGCGACCGCTCGGTAACCATCCTGGAAATTGACAATGCCAAGATCAATGCGGGTTATAAATTGCGGTTTGAAACAGCGGTAGAAGACAAGAAGTACTACGAGAAAGACCTGGAGATACTCCTCACTACCGAGGGACTGGCCGCCAAGAGCGAAGGCACCGGGTATATCCGTTATGTACGGCTGGCTCAAAACTAATGAATCGCCCATGACCATTTCTGTTTGGAGATACAGCCATTTCGCACTGGCCGTATCTTCTTTTCTTTTTATTGTACTGGCTGCGGTGACCGGTATTGTCCTCGCTTTTGAGCCCATCACCGGTAAGATACCCTCCTATAAAGGGGAGCGTTTTGATGAACTCTCGCTGGCCCAAACCATTCCTGCCCTGCCATCCTCTTTTTCATCTGTCACCACCGTGAGTGTGGATGCCAACCAGTTTGTTGTGGTAAAAGGAACGGACGTCAACGGCAAGCCCCTGGAGGCCTACGTTGATCCCGCTACCGGTAAAGTATTGGGAAAACCGGGCAAACAACATGCTTTTTACCAGTGGGTAACGGCCCTGCACCGCTCGTTGTTCTTACATGAAGTAGGCAGGTTCTTTGTGGGCCTCGCTGCTTTTCTGTTGATGTTGATTGCTATTACCGGCGCCTTACTGGTGGTGAAGCGCCAGCGGGGCTGGAAACGTTTTTACCCGCATCGTCAAAGGCAATTTCGCACAGTACTACCATGTGGTACTGGGCCGCTGGTCACTGATACCCATTATCCTCATAGCCCTTACTGGTACCTGGTTGTCCCTGGCCCGTTTTGGCCTGCTGTCCGAAAAGAAGATCGCTCACCAGGTTGATGTGGACAATATTAAAGAAACCCCTGCCATCAAGCCTGCTGCTTTTCCCGTTTTTAAGCAAGTGAAGCTGGCGCAGGTACAAAGTATTGAATACCCTTTTTCTGAATTTCCCGAAGATTATTATACCCTGAAGCTGAAAGACCGCGAGATTGTGGTAAACCAGTTTACCGGTGAAAAGTTGAGTGAAGTGGTTTATCCCATGACCACCATCTTATCGCGGCTAAGCCTCGATTGGCATACTGGCCGCGTTAGCATCGTCTGGGCCATCGTCCTGGCCATTGCCTGCCTCAATATCCTGTTCTTTATTTACTCTGGTTTTGCTATTAGTCTTAAACGCCTGGAAGCCCGTAGCAAGAACCGGTACAAACCGGAGGAATGCCGGTTTATCATTTTGGCTGGCTCCGAAAATGGCAGCACACTCACTTATGCCAAAGCCTTGCAGCAACAACTGATCGCTGGCGGCGAAAGCGCTTATTGTACTGAACTCAACAATTACCAGCTGTTTCCTAAAGCTGAACATATCATTGTCCTTACCGCTACCTATGGTTTGGGCGATGCACCTACCAATGCCAACCGGTTTGCTGCCTTGGTGAAAAAATACCCTCAACAGCCAGGGGTACATTTTTCAGTAGTGGGTTTTGGCTCACATGCCTATCCCGATTTTTGCCAGTTTGCCTTTGAGGTCAACAACCTCCTTACCGCTCAGCCCTGGGCAGTGCCCTCGTTGGAAATTCATACCATCAATGATAAGTCGCCCGATCAATTCAGCCAGTGGCTCATTACCTGGTCGCAAAAAGCGGGGCTTACCGGTATTGCCCTGCCCGGAACGCTGAAGCAAAAACCAACCGGCCTGGAAACGATGACGGTGGTGGAGAAAACGGACATCACCCATGCCGATGAGCCTTTTATCCTACGCCTCAAAACCTCCTGGCGCAATAAATATACTTCCGGTGATCTGCTGGCTGTTTATCCTGCCAGTGATTACCGCGAACGGCTGTACTCCATTGGTAAAGTAGATGGGCAAATACAACTCTGCATAAAATTGCATCCGGATGGATTGGGGTCCAGCTACCTGTACCAACTTCAGCCAGGCGATACGCTGCAGGCACGTATAGCGCCCAATCCCCATTTCCTGTTCCCGCAGGATGTTCCCACTGTGATCATGATCTCCAATGGCACCGGTATTGCCCCCTTCCTGGGGATGATAGAACAGAACAATCAATCGGTAGAATGTTATTTGTACTGCGGTTTCCGTTTTCAGTTGTCATTTGAACCTTTTGCAGCAGCCATGGCCAGGCATATGGCCGCCAATAAGCTTGATGGCTTGCAAGTAGCCTATTCACGCGAAGAGGAGAAACAATATGTAAAAGACCTGCTGGCAAATGATGCTGCCTTTGTGGCCCAAACCCTCGCAAGAGGCGGCGTGCTGATGCTGTGCGGCTCCCTGTCCATGCAACATGATGTGGTGGCCTGGCTGGAAACCATTTGCCAGGATCGAAATGGCAAAAGCATCAGCCATTACCAATCCCATGGCCAGGTACTGATGGACTGCTATTAAGAAGCATATCGGATCCTTTTAAAAGTTTTTCTTCCCGGCTTTCCAACTGATAGCTATCGGGACCGGCTTCCGGTGTTTCCGGCTCCCGGACCTTTCTTTTGTATATGCCAATATAATTGTAATATTGACATTTATATACGCCCAACCAACTTGTTTGCCTATGAGATCGATCACAACACCAGCCCGGTATATCCTGGTATTGACCATTGGCCTGCTTGCTCTGTCCTTCCTGGCCAAAGCCCAACCTGCGCAAAGCGCTACCGATTCTGTTTACCTATTCTCTTATAGTACGGGCAAGAACAATGACCACAATGGCTTGCATTTTGCCTGGAGCCGCGATGCGGTAAACTGGCAATTGATCGGTAATGAGTATGCCTTTGTACGGAGCGATTATGGTCGCTGGGGATCAGAAAAGAAAATGATCAATCCATACCTGATACGGGGCGCTGGTGGCGAGTGGCAATGCGTATGGGCGCTCAACAACAAAGAAAAATTATTTGCCCATGCCAGTTCGCCCGACCTCATCTCCTGGGGGCGTCAAAGCTACCCCTCATGACCGCCGGCGCCAATGTACTGAAGCCCATCATACAATACAACCAGCAAAAGCCCCAATACACCATCACCTATGCCGATGCCTCCGGCAGGTATTTCCAGGTAACCACTAAAGACTTCAAAACCTATACACCGGCAGCGGCAGTACCTGTTGCTCAATATGTCGATCCCAGCACCACCATTCAACTGCCTTCGGGCAAAACCACCGGTCAACTGCATCGCGTGGCCTGGACCAACGTTGATCAACTCATTCGCCATTGGGAGGGGAAACAATACCGGAATACACTCTATGGAGAACAAGCAGCACAGGATGGACAACGCTTTGCCAACCTCAAACCAGTGGAGGTACAATTATCTATACAAGCTGACCGGACTAAGCCTATCAGTAATTTATTGACAGGCGTATTTTTGAAGACATTAACTATGCGGCTGATGGCGGCCTCTATGCCGAGCTGATCCAGAACCGCGATTTTGAATACGCCCCCGGCGATAAAGAAGGCCGGGATACCAATTGGCATAGTACATACGCCTGGACCTTGAAAGGTGATCAAACCACGTTTACCGTAGGTACCACGGCGCCCATTCATGCCAATAATGCACATTATGCGGTACTGGATACGAAGATGCCCGGTGCGGTATTGAGCAATAGTGGGTTTGATGGCATACCCATCCGGCAGGGCGAGCAATATAAATTGTCTGTTTTTACGAAACAAACCGCGGGCAGGGGAAAACTTCAGGTGCGTCTGGTGGGTAGTACAGGTAAAATATTGGCGCAAACAACCCTTGTACCTGCTGCCAATGAATGGAAAAAGCTGCAGGCGGTATTTACTGCCAATGACAGTGATACGCAGGCCAGGTTGGAATTAGTGCCTTTGGGTAAGGGATGTCTGCAGTTGGATATGATCTCCCTCTTTCCCCAAAAAACATTTAAAGAAAGAGACAATGGCTTGCGGGCCGACCTGGCGCAGGTGGTAGCGGATATCCATCCACGCTTTATCCGTTTTCCAGGTGGCTGTGTAGCCCATGGCGATGGGCTCGGCAATATCTATCACTGGAAAAATACCATTGGTCCCCTCGAAGCCCGCATTCCACAACGTAATTTATGGGGGTATCACCAAACCGTTGGCCTGGGCTATTTTGAATACTTCCGGTATTGTGAAGATATTGGCGCCGAACCATTGCCTGTACTGGCCGCTGGTGTACCCTGCCAGAATTCGGGCAGCAGCGCTACGGGTGGCGGGCAACAGGGTGGTATTCCCCTTGATCAAATGGGAGCCTACGTACAAGATATACTGGACCTGATTGAATATGCTAATGGCGATGTAAATACTACCTGGGGCAGGAAGCGGGCCGAAGCTGGTCATCCCCAACCCTTCCACCTCAAATATATTGGCATTGGCAATGAAGACCTCATCACCGATCTCTTTGAGCAACGTTTTACCATGATCTACCAGGCCGTGAAAGCCAAATATCCGGCCATCACGGTTATCGGTACGGTGGGCCCTTTTATGAGGGCACCGATTATGAAGAAGGGTGGCAACTGGCCGGCAAACTCAAGGTGCCCATGGTTGATGAGCATTACTATGTATCCCCGGCTGGCTCATCCACAACCAGGATTATTACGATAAGTACGACCGCCGTAAATCGAAAGTGTACCTGGGCGAATATGCGGCACATTTGCCGGGCCGACCGAATAACCTGGAAACGGCGCTGGCCGAAGCCCTGTACCTCACATCACTGGAGCGCAATGGCGATGTGGTGACCATGAGTTCTTATGCTCCCTTGTTGGCCAAAGAAGGGCATACCCAATGGAATCCCGACCTGATCTATTTCAACAACACAGAAGTGAAACCTACGGTAGGGTATGAAGTACAAAAACTCTTCGGCCTCCATGCCGGCGATCAATACCTGCCTGCTGTTGCCTCCTGTCCAATAACCAGGAAGCCGTCAGGAACCGGATCGCCTGGTCGGTGGTACGCGACACCAAAACCCAGGACCTGGTCATCAAACTGGTCAACCTACTGCCCGTGACCGTGCATACAGCCTTGGATCTCGGAAGTGTCCATCCCACTGGTATTACGGCTATGAAGACCGTATTGCAAGGACAGCCTGCCGATAAAAATGCCAGGCCGGTCAATACCATCATTCCCCTGGCCGATATTCCCGGGTTTGAACTACCTGCTTATTCATTTACCGTTATCCGGTTAAAAACAAACTGATTTCTTACATAAAACAGCAGGCCAGATCGGGTGATCGATTTGGCTTTTTTATGCCCTGTTGCGAAAATAAATCTCTACCAGGCTGGTAACAACCTGGTAAAACGGTCGGCAGAATCGTGCCAGCTTTGTGTCATCAAAATTGACGTATATGACAAACACACTCAACATAGCTGGACGGGATGGTAGCGTAATGATACCTGTATTGTCTGAAACTGGTAGCCGGATTGCCTGCCTACTCTATCCGGATCCCCGGGGAATCCCAGAGGAATCCTACCCCGCCAAGGCAATACCCAGGCAATACTTAGGCAATACCCAGGCAATCCCTCCTCAGGATAACAGCCATGCCGGGCGAAGTGGGCACGATTGCGCGCCTGGCTTGTCCCGGCTGTATAAAGATTTTATCAGTTGGACCGGCCAGCCATTTTTATCACCAGTAAAGCAAATCGCAATGGCAATATCAAAAGAGTAAGCACCGACAAGAGCATGAACGATCCGGCCTATGAACGTACACGGGAATACATGGCCGGATTCGGGCGGGCAGGTGAAGCCGCCAGTATCGTACGCGACCTCACGGCGTATACAAAGGACGACGACATACAGGCAAGGCTGTTGACCGTCCTGAAGCGTGAACGCTAAGCTGCTACGGTCAGCAAAAGGGGAGAACGTGCTGTTGCCAGGGGCGGGCAGGGGCAGTTGAAGAGCTTTAACTTCAACGGGCGGGTGTAAATTGAGGATGCTTGCTTTTAATGACTATAAAGGATAAACACTGTTCTCCTGTTCAGGCCCCGGCCACGGGCTGTGGTATTCGGCGCTACAGGCCTGGTGGAACCAAAGCCCCTCGCAATTAGTTTGCTTCGGTCAATACCAGCGGCTGCCAGGTACTCCAACACAGTTTGGGCGCGTTCACCGCTTAATTGCTCATTCCTTTTGTCGTACCCCTATTGTCGGTATGACCTTCTATCTGTAGTTGCTTAAAGGGCTGCGTTTTTAGCAGGGCAATGATCTTATTCAATACCCCTGCTGATGCTGGCGACAAGGTGGCCTTATTGGTTTCAAAATAGATGTACTGGGCCAGTTCATTTATGATAGTGGAAATACTGTCGTTGGTTTTTAAGGTGTCTATGTGCATTATAACGGGCGGCGGGTTGGTATTAGGTGGCGGGCAACCATGGTAGGCTGCCAGGCCAGGCGATGCCGGACATTGGTCCTCGTTATCAGGAATTCCATCGCCGTCTGCGTCCGGGCAACCATTAAAGGCGGCAGGGCCTGCCAGGGTGGGGCAGGCATCCAGGCTATCGGGTATCCCATCCTTATCTATATCTGCAGCTTGTTGTTGTATATGGGTTGCCTGCTGGTTGCTATCGGTTTTGTTTTGCTTTTTCGTTGCAGGATGGTTCCCAGCAAGCCGATTGATGCTGAAACATTGTTGTTGATCGTGGAAGAAAAATGGAACTGGTAGCTCAGTTGAGTATGCAGGAAGATAGTGCTGGAAATACGCAACTGAAAACCGGTGGCCGCCTGCAGGGTAGGGCTAAAGCTGGTATTATACAATGTAATACCTGGTCCGGCCCCTGCAAAGGGATTGATCAATACAGTATCGGCATATAATCTTCGGATACCATATATATTAATGAAGTGTAGTAAGTTGTTGCCATTGTTTAACGCTTTTCCTAACGGGTGTTTGGGAGATATACTACCTCCCTGTATCATGTAATCGTACTTGCCCGAAAGGCCATCTAAATAAGATAAAGCATATCCGTGATTGATCCTGTTGATCTCGAATGGAGAATGACTAAAGTTGGATATGCCGTAATGTAATCCTATGGCTGGGTTCCTTCTAACTATGTTCTTTCTGCTAACGTTGGTTTGTGCTAACAGGCATGAAACATAACAAAAAAACAATACAACTGTAAGTAAGATAGTTTTGAAAGGATGGAAAGGCATTGTAAATTTTCGGTTAACCTTGTGTTGGGTTATAGAGAAAAAAATAATTGTTGCAGAATTTGGATGCAATGTAATCCATTTCGTACATTTATTGAAAGAGGAACTCTCCATTCTCTGAATAACAAAAACCCTGTATGTCTCCACGCGCATAAGGGTTGTTTATTTTTTTCGATTAAATAATGTACAACTATTGGTCATGGACATCATGAGAGGAGGACCTATGTCTTTCCTGATCGTGCTGGCCTGCAACAAATAATGTTTTTCTTTTTGTCATTGGAACCACCTTATCCTTTGTATGGAAACGTTATGCCCTAACGTCAGAACCTGTAGTCTATTAACCTTCTTCCTGCTTGTGATTATGCTCACAGCCCAGGCAAGGCAGGATATAGGTTGTGCCTGTGCACTGGTAGATAGTTCCTGGATTGCTCAACTCAAACAGCCCTTGAAAGGGATCAACAGCAAACTCCCATCCGACTCCGCTTTTAATGAACTGAAAAAATACAGAAAAAGAAGATATGCCTTCCCGAAGTTCAATTATCGAAGGATAAATTATTTAATGGTCATTCGCTCAGTTACAATGCTACTTATATTTCAAGAATAGAAGGTGTATATGATTATGGTAATATTCTTCAACAAAACCTGAATTACACCACCAAAGTTGCCCTGTTGGCGGGTATTCCTTTCACGGTCTCTCTGTTTGGCCGGTATACCAACTCCCGTTACTTTAGAAATTACCTCGATTTTAACATCGATCTTGGAGCCAATGACCTGTCGGCCATTGCCCGTGGCCGTCAACAAACTGCTTTGCAAAATACCTGGGACGCGAAAACGCAAATGCTGGAGCTATACTTTAATGATCAGTTAAAGCAGTTGGCTTCTTTCTCTTCTTTGTTGCGTGTACCCGATAACCCGGACTGCCTGAACCGATACATACATTACCGTGAAATATTGGCCAATAAAGATATTTACCTGAGCAGCATAACTTCCGGCGCCGATTCAATTGCCCGGGCTGCCAGCTATGTAGAAAAGTATGACAAAGCAAAACATACCCTCGACTCGCTGAAGCTCATGACCGACAGTTTGACCAATGAATATAAAAATGCGGCGGGCGATATTCAACGGCTTATACAAAATGGTAAAGATAATGCAGCAGGAAGCGGTGACAGGCTGATTAAATATGCCGGTTACCTGAAGCGCCTGCGCGCAGATACCACCGCGCCGGATGATAACCGTAAAACCTGGTGGGATGGCTTTAAAAAATTGTCCATAGGAAGAAGCATGCCATCGCTTACACAATTGAGCTTTCAGAATATTTCAATCAATGGCATCAATACCCGCTACAGCTTTGGTCAGGTATTTACGGTATTACAGGCAGGATGGACAGATTTTGGGTTACGTGATTTTGTGCTCAACTCCTCCCGGCGCAGGATCAATAATTTTGTGTACCAGGCAGGGCTGGGTATAGAAGGGCGGAATAAAGATTATTTACTGGTAAGCCTCTTTGGCGGCAAACAACATCCCGTTTATACCGGCAATGCCCAAGGTGCCCTGCAACAGCGTACGTTGGGGGTAAGTCTTTCGGGACAACTGTCCTGGAAGTACCTCACTTTACAAGGTGAAATAGCCCAGTCTGATTACGCAAAGCCAGCCGGATCAGGTACCAAACGTTCCTTTCGTTTTTCGGATAATACCAATAAGGCCTATAGTGTTACGGCCTATAGCCTGCTGCCGCGGCTGGGCGTAAATGTCAATGGTTTTTATAAGTACTACGGAGTTAATTATTATGGATTTAACGCCTACCGCCTCAATGCCAATAATAGCCAATGGGGGATACAGGGGGCAAGTCTTTTTAATAACGCACTGACGGTGAACCTGGGAGTAAAAACCAATGATTATCAAAATCCTTATGTAGAACAGGTATATACAGGAAGGAATACCATTACTACCATCAATGCTAGTTTTAGGAGGAATAAATGGTTTGTAACAGCGGGTTATATTCCTTCTTATCAATATGTAAGTATTAATGATACAATCTATGAGAATCGCTACCAGGTCATTAATTGTATGACCAGCTATTCTTACCGGATTGGGGATATTCCATCTACCTCTTCTATCATCTTCAATCGTTTTCTGAATGATAACGGCGCTTCTGCCTATTTCTATGGCAACTCAACCAATATAGCGTTGACGCAGACCTTCAATTTTAAAAATACACCTCTTCCTTCAATACTTCTGTAATCAAAAACAACCTCTACAGTTATACTGTATTTGATGGAAGCATTCAGTACCAGCTTAATGAGATCATAGCCCTGAAGGGTGGATTTAAGATCAACAGCTTGTCGGCTCTTGATTATGAAAGTAAAGTGGGGGCTATGGTTCTACTGCCCTGACCATCCCCAAAGTAGGCACCGTATCGTTGCAGGTGGATTGCAATTATTATCCGGATATCAATTATAAGTTATACAACAATACGATAGGAGTACTTGGGTTCACTACCAATTTTAAATAAAAGTTATGAAACGGAATAGTATATATTATGTAAGTGTTGTCCTGACCATGCTCATGTTCAGGGCTGTTCATGCCCAGGACCTGGTGGTGAATGCCTTTATACCGCCGGGGGCATTGATCCAGAAGGAGCAATTGTGGAATGTGGTCATTTCAAATCCATCATCGGCTGTCCGCACCTGCCAGATTTCCCTGACGATCCTGAATAAAGCCAATGGCAACAAGATGCTTACTGCGCTTACCAACAATATAGTAGTGCCCGGCGGGGCCCGGCAGATACAGGTGGCTGATGTGATGCCGGTTGTATACAACGCACTTCATGAACAGGTGACCCTGGGTGGGCAGGGTTTGCTGCCTGTGGGCCATTACCAGGTATGTTATGAACTGGTAAGCAATAAGGGAGCGAGTTATGGAAGTACCTGCATAGATGTGCAGGTAGATGTATTGGCGCCTCCGCAACTTATATTCCCGGAGAATAAAAGTGAATTACAGGAACAGCAACCTGCTTTTAGCTGGATGCCGCCTGCTCCTATGGCCCTGGTGCGCAATTGTACCTACGAATACACACTGGTAAAAGTAAACAACAACCAAACGGCAGCTGATGCCATTAGGGATAATGCGCCTGTGTATAGAGTGGGCCGGCTAACGAATATTGCTTTCACTTATCCTGCATCGGCCATGGCCCTGGAGAAGAAGCAATTGTATGCCTGGCAGATCACTGCCCAAGCTGCTACAAATATAAAAAGTGATGTATGGACATTTTCTGTAGCGGATAAAGTGCCGCCAAAAGGTACGCCAGGCGATGGATTGGCCTACACGAAACTGGCTAGGAAAAATGAACAGGTAAGTTATTCTATCGTAGCACAGGGATTGAAATTCTCCTGGTACAATGAAAGCCTGGACAGTTTGTTTCAAATAAGAGTGGTGGATGTTACGGGCGGCGATCACATTCCTGTAAGTATAAACGAAGAATCTATACCTGTGTTTTCACCAGGTATCAATATCGTGGAGATAGACCTGGCGAAAGCGGGGAAATTTATCCGGGATCACCTGTACGAATTCAGCCTTATCGACAAGCAGGGGCAGGAGTGGAAGATGTCGTTTGAATACAAAGGCAAAAAGAAATAGGATATCAATTATTGTAAACGGTTTACAGAACTCAAATACGATAGTATGTTAAAGCTACTCGGGCAAAAATATAAGAAGCACATTGCCTTCCTGCTGATTAGTATTTTCTATGTAGATCTTTTAGGGCAGCTACATGCAGCTATCACCAATGCAAGGCCCTATTTTGTAAATGCCGGCAATCATTTTCCGTGTTTGTATCGCTACACTAAGCCACTGAACAACGTGGGTTGGGATCCGGTTAGTATGGCTGACAATAAGGTACTGGCTACTGAGCGACCTGCACCCATTAGCGGGACTACGCAAAAAGCCCGGCGGGTTGCTGCTGATATAGGACCTGCCCAACCTGAATCCTCCTCTTTCCAGAGTGCAGGTACTGATAACATGGTGGACCTGTTTTCAGGTGGTTTTGCCTATAATATTCCATTGATGGATGTGGGTGGCTATCCCGTTTCCGTTCATTATAGCAGCGGTGTAACGATGGACCAGGAGGCAAGTTGGGTGGGCACCGGGTGGAATATCAACCCTGGCGCGATCACCCGCACCATGCGTGGCCTGCCCGATGATTTCAACGGCCAGGACCTCATAACCAAAACAGAATCCATTAAGGAAAACAAAACAGTAAGTGTTAACGGATCGATTAATATAGAGCTGATCGGTATTCCCGAGTTGAAGAAAATGATCTCTGCAGGGCTGGAAATAAGTGCGGGCGTTTTCTACAACAACTATATGGGTTGGGGCGTAGAAACAGGTGTCAGCCCTTCTATCAGCAGCAATATTGCCGGTGGTAAAAATGTTTCCGGCAGTTTAACGGGTAGTTTATCCATCACCAGCAACTCCATGTATGGGGTCACCCTAAATCCCAGTTTATCCTTTTCTATCAACTCCGAAGAAAAAAAGCGGTCAATAGGAGGAGGTATTGGCACCTCGTACAATAACCGTACTGGTATCAGCTCACTGCAATTACATGGGGAGCTGAAACAGTCGGCCAAATCTTATGAGAAGTCAAGATTTTCCACCTCTGGTTTTGGTATGCCGGTGGCCTCTCAGATATCGTTTGCCACGCCAACTTATATTCCTACGATGACCATGCCTTACAAGAATACGGCCTACAGTTTTACCGGAAAGGTAGGAGGCGAGATCTGGGGAATTAGTCCAGGTATTGGCATCTCGGGCTCGGTACAAAGTCAAAAGCTGGCCTATACCACCAAATCATTTCCCGCCTATGGCTACTTTCATTATACCAAATCCATGAATGACCCTGATGGGTTAATGGACTTTAACCGGGAAAAAGAGCTGGCTTTCAACAGCGAATCAACGCCTCATATTGCGCTGCCTGTTTTTACACCCGACCTGTTTTCTATCAGTGGAGAGGGCACAGGGGATGTTCAGAGCCTACCGGGGCGATGTGGGTTATATAAGGGACCATAAAATGCAAACAACCAATGGTTCCGACAGGTTGTCGGTGGATATAGGCGCAGGTGGGTATGTACACGTAGGAACCGATCTGATGATGGTGGATGCTTCTACTACCAATGAAGCCTGGAAAGATGATAACCGGCTGGCTCCCTATCTGAAATTTGCCAATGATGATACTACCTACGAAAGTGTGTACTTCAAAAATCCAGGTGAGCAAACGTCGGTGGATAAAAACTTCTATGCAGCCCTGGGGGATGATGAACTGCTGCGTGCATCGCTGAGTGGAACGGGACAAAATGTAGTGCTGGATTCGAAGTTTGAAAAGATACGTAGCGGAGGCGTGATCAATGGTTACCTGAATGTAGCTGCTCCTATCATGCGTAAAACACGCGACAAGCGTACGCAGTTGATCACTTATTACACCGCCGGACAGGCTGCTAAATATGGATTCAATAAGAAAATATATTCCTATCCCGAAAACCTGCTTGGGCAGCCGCTGGTCTTAAACCTGGGTGGAGATACGGCTTGCATGACCGGGTTGACGAAAATAGAAAGAGAAGGGCCGATGAGGAAAACTAACCATATTTCGGAAATTGATGTATTGGGAAGTGACGGGAAGAAATATGTGTATGGCATTCCGGTGTATACGACCACGCAGCAGGATGTTACTTTTTCCGTTCAGCAGTCAATGGCTAATATAGACAAAGGATTGATTGCCTATGATGCCACAGATGCATCCATTGCCAATAATAAAGGCAAAGAAAATTACTATTCCAGGCAGGAGACACCCGCCTATGCACATTCATTCCTGTTGACTGAGATACTGTCGCCGGATTATGTAGATATACGGGGAGATGGGGTTACGGATGATGACCTGGGTGATGCGATCCGCTTTAATTATAGCCAGGTTTGCACAGAAGCCAATCCCTTCCAATGGCGCATCCCTTATTCCGGTACGCGATTTATGGCCAACTATAATGATGGGTTGAAATCATACAACCGGGATGACAAGGGTAGCTATGCTTTTGGCAAAAAGGAGTTGTGGTACCTCAATACCATCGAATCCAAAAACTTTGTAGCGGTGTTCATCACTTCCAGGGACCGGGCCGATGTGCTGAATACGGTTGATTCGACCGGCGGATTGATCAACGATGCTGCCCGCTCTCAAAGAAGGCTGGAAAGGATTGATCTCTATGCGAAGGCCGATTGGGTAAAGAATGCTGCCAACGCCCGGCCGGTAAAATCAGTTCGTTTTGATTATGATTATTCGCTTTGTAAGGGCATAAGTGGCGATCCGGCAAAGGGAAAGCTCACCTTGAAAGCTATTTGGTTTCGCTACAATAATGGCAAATGGAAAACCCTTACCGCTTCAATTATACAGGCAGCAACCCCAATTACAATCCTGCCCGTTATGACCGGTGGGGTAATTATAAAGATATTGCTTCCAATCCGGCAGGGATGGATAACTACGATTTTCCCTACGTGGTGCAGGACAGTGCGGTAACGGCAGCGCATGTGGCGGCCTGGAGCCTGACGGAGATACAACAACCATCAGGGGCCAAACTTAAAGTGACCTATGAAAGTGATGATTATGGTTTTGTACAAAACAAGCGGGCTTCGCGTTTATTTAAGATAGACGGATTTGGTGTTAGCCCTACCAGTACTGCCAATAAGTTTATCTATGAAACAGGGGTGAAAAATTTTATGTTTTTGCTACTTTACCCGTAGCAGTGGCGGATAAACGGGAATTACAATCCTTATATTTTCAGGGTATAACCAAGCTGTTCTTCAAATTGAATGTTCCGATGCCGGCCACGGATAAATGGGGTAACGGTAATGAATGGATACCACTGTATGCCGATATAGAGGATATTGGCCTGGTAGCCGGTACCACCAACAGGGTATGGATAAAAGTAAAAGAGGTGGAAGGTGTCAGCCCGTTTAAAAGGTAGCCATTCAATTCCTGCGGCTCAATCTTCCTTCTAAAGCCTATCCCAATTCTGAAACAGGCAGTAATGTAAGTTTTACAGATATGATCAAGGTCATATTTGGCTCTGTCGCCCAGTACCGGCAATTGTTTTCAACCTTTGACGGGATTGCCCAGGGGAAAAGCTGGTGCAAGGAAGTAGACCTTGCCAAAACATTTGTGCGGTTGAATGAGCCTACCTTTAAAAGATATGGAGGAGGTATGCGGGTAAAACGCATTGAACTTACTGACAATTTCAATGCGCTGACTGCCGGCAAACACCAGGATGCTTCCTATGGTAAAGAGTATACCTATACCACCACCGAAAACATCAATGGAAAGTTAGTTTCCATCAGTAGCGGCGTTGCCAGTTATGAACCCCAGATTGGCGGGGATGAGAATCCTTTCCGGATCGCCAAAGAGTTAAAAGAAAAGACCAACCTGCTGGCGCCGGTAAACCTTATGTATTCTGAGGAACCCCTGGGTGAATCCTTCTTCCCCTCGGCCATGGTGGGCTATTCCAAAGTAAGGGTAAGGACCATCCACCATGCCTACAAATCGGCCAACGGATCGAGTGAAACGGAGTTTTATACAGCCAAAGACTTTCCAACACTGACTGAAATGACACCGCTGGATGGTTATGCCAAGAAACCATTCCGCTCCAAACTGTCAGAATTCCTGAAGATCGACTCCCGGCAATACATGAATGTGAGTCAGGGTTTTAAGATAGAATTGAACGATATGAATGGCAAAATGAAGTCCCAGGCCAACTATGCTGAAACGGACCCGGTCAATCCTATTTCTTACCTGCGGTATTTTTATAAAGTGGATAATGATAAGGCCGACCGTAAAAAGTTGAACAATGAGGTGAGTGTGGTGAGTGGCAATAAAGGCGAAGTAATAGCGGGTACGGTTGGAAAGGATATCGAGGTAATGGTGGATCTGCGGCAGCAGTTGTCTAAAACAACTTCTACCAACCTGGGTGTGAATGTAGATGTGATCCCTGGGGGCATCTTTCCCATACCCCTTCCTTCGGCCATTCCTTTTCCCCAAAAGGAGATCATGCGTTTCCGTTCTGCTGCCGTGGTAAAAGTGATCAACCGGTATGCTTTGCTGGATAGCGTGGTGCAGATGGATAAGGGCAGTATTGTATCTACCAGGAATGTGGTGTGGGATGCTGAAAGCGGCCAGGTAGTGATAACACGTACCAATAACGAATACAATGACCCTGTATACAACCTTACCTATCCCGCCTGGTGGGCCTATGATGGTATGGCGCCTGCCTATACCAATATTGGTATTAACCTGGGTGCGGATGCTACCGGAAGGTCATTGAAGATCATCAAAGGCAAGTTGTTTGATTATGACAACAATACGGTGGATAATTGGGAGAAGTTCTTCAAAAGTGGCGATGAGATCATTGTGCAAAGGGAGTTTGAAGAAGACTTGCAGCCCATTACTCCATTAATGCGGGTAGCAGCGGCAGGACCGCCGATTGGTTTTGATCCTGCTTTGTGCGGCGATCCAAAATGGCGCATCGCACTCAAGCCGTTCATTAAGCTATGGGCTGTAGATGCGGGAGAAGGAAAAGAAAAGCACCAGGGCATCTATTTTATAGACCAGGAAGGCAGGCCATACAGTTGTACGGGTATTAAAGAGTTCAGGATCATCCGGTCGGGAAGAAGGAATATTACCGCTAGTCCCGCAGGCTCTCTGGTATCCTTGGCCAACCCCGTGCGCCTGGTGAATGGGGTCAATAAAATTACCATCGATGCACAAACCAAAGTGCTGCAGGCTTCTGCGGTAACGTATAAAAACCTGTGGAAAGTTGTTAATCACTGGTATGTAAAGGATTCGTCTTATATACTGGAAGAGGATAAGACGGTTACCCTGTATTCCAGGAGGAATTTATTGATGAAGAAAGTATCCTTGTCAACCTGGAATGGTAAAACGGGCTCGCACCTTGTTTCCCGCAGCAGCATTCCGCAGAGTCAATACTTTATCGCCAGCAATAACGTAGAGTTTTACAGGAATAGGCGGATCAGTTTTGAAGGAAGGGGCGGCTATTTTTACGATGCTGTATCACTAATAGATTTTGATATCAGGAACCAGTTGCTGGCAATTGATAATGATTTCTTTCGCAAGAACAATACCGTATACCGTGCCGTACTGAATTTCAATGCACAGATACCGCGTACCGTATGGGATTGGCGGGTAGATGCCCGTGGGTGCGATGGTAAAAGGGATGATGGGTGTATCCCCGACTGGGTATCCAGAACTTATGCGCATGCCAACAATGGATCTACCAACGGACGAAGCAACCTAACCATATTGCAGAATATACGTACGCCCTGGTTCAACAATACTCATGTTGACAATGTATTGTACACCGGCTCTACTGTTAGTCTGGGTACAATGGGCAATGGAACATCCGGCAGCAAAACAGACTTTAACATCCTGCCGCTGGTTACAGAAGCCCTGGGTGGCGGAGGCTCGTATGGATTCCGGCTGACCCTTCAGGACATGTATACCTATAGTCAAAATACCAGCGAACGCACCCAGTCTTATGCAGTTCCACTTTCCCTTAACATGTCGTACCGAAATTTTAAAAGGATCGACACCCTGCTGTGCAAGCAATATATTTCTGATACGGTGGTCAATCCTTACCGGTTTGGCATACTGGGCAATTGGCGGGTGGACAAAAGTTATGTATTCTATGGTGACCGTGATAGCCGGCGGGAGAATGACCTGGCGACCGCCCCGGTCAATGTAAGGACAGATGGTTCCTTATCTACCTTTAATCCTTTTTGGATATTTTCCACCACCGGAATTGCTGCTACTACGGATACCACCCAATGGGTTTGGAACAATGCAGAAAACTTCTTCAACCGGAAAGGATACGAAATGGAGAATTATGACGCTTTGTACCGTTATAATGCAGGTCAATATGGGTATAACCAACAATTGGCAATAGCTGCCACCCAAAATGCCAAAATGCGGGAAACCTTCTTTGATGGTTTAGAAGATTACGATTACAAAACCAATAAGTGTACCTATCTCTGTAAAGACACGCGCACCTTTGATGGGTTCAACATTACCAGTGAGGATAGTCACACCGGTTTATACAGCCTGAGCCTGCCGGCGAATCAAACGAAAACGATCTCCTTTCCTTTAACCGGGAAAGCTGATACGGCGGTCAATCTTTCTATCAGAGTCGATTCTTCGCTGGTGTTAAAAGAAACTGCTTTTCCCAAGGGCACCGGGTTGATGGGTTCCTATTCTGCCTGTGGCGGCACGGCAACACGCCTGGATAATACCATCAATTTTTCCTGGGCTAAAAAGAGCCTTGTCATCCTTCTATATGCGCCACCAATTGGACAGAGATCAGGTGGCGGGGAAAAATACAAGCACCTTATTCAGATACGTATCGTTTTTATTTAACCCACTCCGGCGGGCGTTCCACCTCGTATAGCATGAAGGTGAATGGGGTGGCGGTAGCTACCAATGTATCAGGAAGTGTGCCCCTGTTCCTGATGGTGGGAAGGTTGTATGATATTGAGATCTATGCAGTCACCGAACGTTCTCATAAGTTCTGGTGGTTTGACACGGATCATTATGATTTTTCGTTTTCAGCTTCCTGGAGCAGGGACAACAGTCCGGCGAGGGTGATCATTCCTCAAAATGTTTTGTATCCGCCCGGTGTTATTGATACCACCGGCAGTTACAAAAAGGAATGGTTTTATTGTGTAAAGCTCAACAGGATCAAACCCGAAAGCGTCCTGTTGCCCAAGGTAGCGCCGATCGAAGGCACCAGGTCAGTGGTAACAGCCTGGGTAAAAATTAAGGACGACCATACCAATACGGCCAGCACCAGCGGCCTGGCGCCCATCAAAGTTCAATATACAGGCGCCACCGGTGCTGATATGACCTTAAATGCCACAGGCGTGCGTATTGAAGGCTGGCAGCGATATGAAGGAGTAACCGATATACCCATCAACGCTACTGGTATACAGCTCGTATTCCAACCCGGTACCAGGAATATACTGGTGGATGATATCCGCATCCATCCATTCAACAGCAATTTGAAATCGTTTGTGTATGACCCCGTCACCCTGCGGTTGATGGCGGAACTGGATGAAAACAACTATTCTACCTTTTATGAGTACGATGATGAGGGTAACCTGTTGCGCCTCAAAAAAGAAACCGAAAGGGGATCATGACGATTAAGGAAACGCGGCAGAACACACAAACCATTTTACAATAACCACCATTTATAAAGTCATATATGAGATACCTGTTGAAAATAGCTATAATGACCACATTGGGTTGGATCATCTTCCAACAGCATGCAAAAGCCCAGAACGAGGGAATGCTGCCTTTGGGAGAAAGGCTGGGCAGCCGCACCGAAGCGCTGATGGAGATGAGCAGGATCGGACAGGTGTACCAGGCTACTGACCTGCTTAATTATAATATATCCTATGATTTTGCCGATAGTGCGGCACTGTCAGTTATTTTGGAGCATAAAGAAGGGAAGTATGCGCTGTATAACAATCTTTTTGGGGAATAGTAGACAGTAGTATGGAGTACCTGCAGGGACAACAATATTATGTAGTGGCCGATCACGATACCAAGAGCATCTATATTTATGATAAGCTCAATTATTCCAGGGTTATTAATGTTCCACTGCTGGATTCTTTATTTAATGAAGTGTCTTTAAAAGACCTGGTATTGACCCGGCCGGGGGCATTTATAAAAACTAAGTATCCAATACCTGCCTAATAATCAATACCGGCAGATAGAGATGATTTACGACTCTGCCACCTATTTGTTGAAGAGTATAGCTTACTATTACGATGCTGCTATTTACAGCCAGGCTTATTACAACTGTATGGATACGGTAACTACCCTGGCTGTGCCGGCTACAGGGATAGCGATGCCGGGTACGGTAACCTGCGCCAATCTGATAAAAACGTACAAAAATTTTATTGCCGAATTTCCTGCCCATACTAAGGGTGCCACCGTACGGATGTATGTTTCGCAAAGTGGCGTTGCCTATAACAACAGACCTGCAACCACTCCTGTACCCCAGGAAATAAAAGAGCTATGGATCGTTCCGCAGGCTGCTTCGCGTAGGGACAGACCCGTGAGAGATACGATCACGCCGCCACCCCCTCCAAAAAAATATGAAAGCCAGTTTATTGGCGGCGGGCAGTTGGGTCGATTCTGCTATGAGCGCCCTGAAGTTGTTTGAATGGTATATGAATGAGCACCTGGGTGTTCAATATTCAGGCGAAGTGTATACAGACTGGCTGGTAAATACCTGTGGATATAAACTAAGCCAGTTGCCTTATAATGAAACGACCATCGTTCGCCAGGATACCTTACAAAATATATGGAACCGTTTTGTGGCCAGGTACCCGGTATCCCAGCTATCCATTACCGAAACGGTAAGTGTGCCTGTGACAAAGGGGATTTCCACCACTACATTGTACGGGGCTGATGGGTATGACGGTGAATATATACGTCCTTCGAATTGGACAGATGGTTCCTGGTATATATCAAGGGGGCACTACCTACGACTTGTCTGTATTACCTCAAAATGCCAGTATACAATCGGCTGCTCTTAATCTGTATGCTTTTTGCCCCTCCTGGTTTAATGCGCCTCATTTCCGGTATGCTAACCAGTACCCATATATGCAGCTGCAGCCGCTAAAAGGAGTGCTTATACCCGGTAAAACAAATTTTGACATACGGCCCGAAGCGTATGCCGGCATGCCATCCATCAATTTTCCACCTACCAGTACCAACCAGGTACCTCCTACAGGCGGGGACTTCTGGAGCAACCAGGATTATCTGAATCAGCCAGTTTTAAGCATTGTAAGTGCAATGTATAACAAGGTGCAGACCACGGGAGTGAACTATCCTATAGAGTATAAAATGAATGATGAAAGTTACGTATATAAAAATTTCTATTTCGGCGGTGTTGAGTGCAGTAATGTGGCTAAAAGGCCGGTGCTGAATGTGGGATATACAGCTGCCCGATGTGATGTATTTACGGCTTTTGTAAACAGGGCCCTGGGCACCTATTTAAGTTATGATCAGGTGGTGGAGCTTTTTAAGTTCAGTGGTAAGCTGGACATTAACAGTAATTGTACAACTGCCACGCCGGGTGCAGGTTGTGAAGGGGATCCCGGTAAAGCTATTACAGGTGTTACCACTATTAGTTTTACTAAAATCGATGAAACCACACTGGACCTGAATTTCTTCAACGAAGCCAGGTTTATTTATAAGGTAGGCGAGACATTTATGCCGCAGAGCATGTATACAGGCTATACGGTGATACCGGTATTGGGAGGTAATTAATGGTAGCAAAGAATGCTGGTGTGGTAGAAATATAATAGGTATTGAATAATAAGGTTCAAATAATTGAAATATGAAACGAATCGTTTTATTAGCGGTATTGCTGACTGGTGCTATGTTCATTAGTTCCGATGCATGGGCGCAATGGAAGTATGAGGAATATACGAATGTGTTGAATGGCGCCAGCAATCCATTGAATACGGGCGATACCTTAACCGTAAGCGATACGCTGTTAAAAGCGCCCAATCTAAAGCCTGCAGTGACAGCAGTCAATGAGATTGCGAATATCATTGCATTCGCTTTCAATGAACCTGTGCAGTTTGGGACTGTCGTGCTTCCTGATACCTTTAGTATTACCCTCAATACCCTGGTGAGCGTTCTGCAAAACGAAGGAGGTACCGTTAGCACTACCACCAGGAGCTTTACCATCACCTACAGCAAGAACAACCCTTATAAAAATCGGATATTTTCTATTTCAATAATGGAAGGCGGGTTAAAGTGGAGCTAACGGGTATTAGCGCCTATAATATTAATATCAACCTGGCAAAATCAATTGTACAGCTTACGAATGATATGCGTATCGACAGGAGCTATACGACCGATTGTGCGGATTGTGGTTTAGGCGCTTTTAATAGTTATGCCAACAATATAACCGACAACCGCGATACCTTGTTGGTAAGCTGGCCGCTCAATAAATGGGCAAAAGCTTATGACCTGGAATGGACCTATATCAGCAATGAAGCCTACACTGATAACCGCTATGGAACGCCGGGAACAGTTGCTTTTGCACAGAATATTTTCAGGAACAATGCCACAAGGGTTACGATTACGGGATTAATGTATAATATTCCCTCTTGTTCAATGACAATGGATATGTATTTTTCAGGTTCAGGGCTGTACAGCCGTTGGCCAATGGGGAACGGATCACTTCTAAATGGAGCCCTGAATACAATCTTGTTAGTGGGTTGGGGAAAGCCTGGTTCATTGGCCACCAGGGAAATCTTAACTGGCAGGCTGCCACCAGTTTTGCGGAAGAAGGGAAGCTAAAAAGCATTGTGCAGTATTTTGATGGAACGCTGCGGGGAAGACAAATGGTGACCAAGGACAATAGCACCAACACCACCGTGGTAGCAGAGTCGTTGTATGATCACCAGGGCAATGCTGTATTAGCGGTATTGCCGGCGCCTACTTTAAACAGTATTATTCAATATACCCCTTGTTTGCGAGGAGCCTGAATGCGCCGGGCTCTGAATACAATAAGGACCTCTATGACGGCCTGGCCGCTACAGCCGATTACTGCAATGGCGCTGCGCCCGGCATGGCTACTGACACAGGGGCTTCCAAATATTATTCGCCACAGAACCCATTAAAACAGGTAGGATTTAACAGGTATATCCCGGATGCAGAAACATTTCCCTTCTCTGAAACAAAATACACCCAGGATAATACGGGCCGTATTGCGGCTCAGGGAGGGGTGGGTAAACTGTTCCGGTTAGGTTCCGGCCATGAAACCAAAAATTATTATGCCTCTGCCAGTCAGGCCGACCTGGACGCCTTGTTTGGAACAGATGTGGGAGATGCAGCCCACTACCAGAAAAATATGGTGCGGGATGCCAATGGGCAATATAGTGTGACTTATATAGATATGAAAGGACGCACCATTGCAACAGCCCTTGCAGGCGCGCCGCCTGCCAACATGCAGGCATTGAACAGCTTTCAGTTTACTACCCAAACAGAAGCCCTGCTGACGCCGGTAAACAATGTGGTCAAAGACAATAATGTGGTATTTACCCGCAGTATAGTAGCACCCATGGCCGGACCCTATACCTTCACGTATTCCTTAAACCCACAAACCCTGCGGATGGCCAACTGGGCCGGTCAGGAGATCTGCTATGACTGTTTGTACGACCTCACCATCACCATTGCTGATGAATGCAATAACCAGAGCATGACGGGTGGCAAACCTTATGTATATAAGAAATCCAACTTTTCGCTGAACAGTATCAACAGTAATTGTGCTGATCCGGTGAGAGGATTGTCCGAGTCATTCACCATAACCCTGGGCGAAGGTTCCTATACTATAACCAAAGAGCTATCCATCAGCCAGTCCGGCAAAAATTATTACCGGGATAGCGTTTACATGGCCAATAATAACAGAACAACTTTTGAGGATATTTATAAGCAGCAAATGGTATTGGTGAAGCAGCAGTTGGGCGATTGTAATACGAATGGCGACATCGTTAAAACAGACAATGATGATGTGAATACCTATGCCGACCTGATGTACGCTCAAATGACAGGAGATGGCATTTATGCTGCGCGGTACAAAGGCATTTATGATGTTTATTCCCGGCTGTTTGGCGGTAACGAACCTTTCCTAAAGATCATTATGTTGATGTTCCATCCCGAATACCAGGTGTATGTAAATTATTCCCAGCTTGTCACCAGCAACAAATGGGATGAAGCCATGGGTACAGTTGATACCTATCCGGCAGCGGTATCAGCCGGCTACCTCAACCCGCTTCAGATGACTACAGCGCCTGCAACCAGTTTTCCCGGTAACAATCCCGATCCCTTTTTCCAGAATAATACTTCCTATAAATCAAGAATGACCGATTCGCTGAACCGGGCGATGGTGACGAACGCAATTATATTTGGAGGCCGGCCCATCCCGATTGCATGGACCAACCTTTGGTCGCTGAGCAATATGATGGTGAAATGTAAAACCCAGCCAAACGGCCTGATGGAAGCAGCCTGCGTAAGCCAATATAGCAACCTGGCAAATGTGTACAATAGTTCCTTGTTGTGCGCTACGGAACTGGATGAGGCCTGGCGCCGGTTTAAGACGATCTACCTGGCCAAAAAAGAATGATGACGGCCGATTTTCTCTTCTCTTTCAATTACCCGGTATTGGAAAATGAAAGTTATCGCCTGTTTGTAGATCCCCGCAAATACCTCAATGCAGGTGCGCTGGGGTAAATCCTTATGAAACCGATGGCAATGTATTGAAGCAGCAAGCCCAGCAGGCGCTTACCAATTCCATTAGCGAGAACTGCCGCAACTACGCAGCCTATTGGTGGGATAAACTGGTAGAAGCGGGTTGCGGGTTTCAGAAGACACGTGATTCGGCCGCTATCATTAACCGGCTGATAGCCATTTGTAAAGAAGGAGGTGATGAAACGCATCCACTGGGCGCCAGTACGGTGAAGCCGGGTAGTACCTGGCCTTTCAAGAGCTTTAATGAGGCCATTATTGATTATGTAAGGAATACGCCTGGAGTAAGTCAGGATATCACTTTGTGCAACGGGGTATTGATCGATGCCCCGGGATCGTATGAAAAGCCATTTATCACGGTATATAAGCCCATTGCCGACAAGCCTACTGATTGTGAGTGCAAGAATATAAAGGGGCTTTTCCAGGTGTATCAAACCAGTTATAGCTCGAAGTATCCTTCTATGAGCAACTTTATGCTGGCGGTGTATAAAACCAATATCAGTAATGGTGCCCTGGATAGTCTTCGCCGTATGTGTAACAATGAATTTACCTGCCAACGCCTGCCAACACCTCCGGGTGCAATTGTAATGCCCCCGTATTCCAATGCGGAAATGTACAAACTGTATGTGCAGATTGTGAAAAAGTGAACATTGCTTATACTGCATTCAGACAAACTTATACAACCGTAATGCCTACGAAAAATGAAGATACTGCCCGCAAGAACACCTTTTTGCAGGATATATGCGTGATAAAACCGGACTTGACAAAACGGCGACGGAGTACCTGAATTTTATAGACCTGTGTAATAGTACACCTGGCAGTTATGCCGGTTCTATAGAGATCAATGATGGCAGTTGCCCCGGGATACCCTGACTTTGGCTTCTACCGGCATCAGCAGGCCTGCTGCTATTAGCTGTGCTGACCTGGTAAAAACCTATCAGAACTTCATAGCCGAATTTCCCAATCATACCAAAGGGGCTACCGTGCGCATTTATATATATAGTGGAAGCGCCTTGCGCGAAGCGCGCGACCCGGCTGGGGAGAAGTATGCCCTGGCCATGGCGGCCCCACTATCGAAAGGAGGGCCCAATATGCCCGAGTTTATGGCCACGGTATTGGATACGATCAAGCCCAGGGCTTCCAAACAAATGTTCGCCGCTTTCGCTTCCACGGGTTATTGGATGGATTCGGTAATGACCGCCAAACAACTCTTCCAATGGTATATGAACGAGCACCTGAGGCAAGGATATTCACATCTGCATTATGCGGATTGGTTGATCAACAGTTGTGGCTATAAGTTGAACCAGTTGCCCTGAGTGATACGGTGGCTGTTCGCCAGGACACTTTGCTGAATATCTGGAACCGGTTTGTAGCGCGGTACCCGGTATCCCAGTTGTCTATTACCGAAACGACTGCTGTGCCTGTAATAAAGGGGCTGCGTCCTTTTCTGATTGGAGTTCAGTGGGATATCATCCCGAGTACCTGCAATCCATGACCTGGACCAACGGGTATTGGTATACAGTCCGGTCGGCCAATACCTATAACTTGTCTGTGTTACCCAAAAATGCCAGTATACAAGCAGCCTACCTGAATCTCTATGCCTATAACCCGCCGTGGTCCCATGCTCCTCATTTCCGGTATGCGAATCAATCGCCTTTTTTGCAAATACAACAGGTTAGAGGGATATATATACCTGGCACATTCCCGTTTGCCGATCAACCGGCCAGCTATGCCGGGGTGCCCGGTTACAACCTGGCTCCTGTGAGTACTAACCAGGTAGCCGGTGGTGCGGGCGATTTCTGGAGTGCACAGGACTATCCCAACCAGAATGTGCAGGGCATGATAAGTACTATGTACAGCAATATGTTGACAACAGGGGTCAACTATCCGGTACAGTATAAGATGAATGATGAAAGCAATGTGTATAAGATGTATGAATTTGGCGGTCCGGATTGCAGCAATACAGCAAAACGCCCGGTGTTAAATGTGACCTTTAATGCCTCCCGTTGTGAGGTCTTTGCTGCCTTTGTAAACAAAGCCCTGGGCACCTATATGAATGTATTGGATATTAAGGACTTGTATGCAGCCAAAGGTAAAATGGTGATCGATAACAACTGTACTTCCTATAGTGCCGGGCCGGGTTGTGGCGGCGATACGCCTCCGGTAAAAGTGTATGCATCCGACCTGTTGTTGTGCAGCGCCAACACCGAACCTACCTTTGTCCCCTTGCCAATCAGTATATTGCCCAATGCCTGCAAGGACTCCGTGGCCATGGCCTGGTCTGTAGCGCAGGAGATGTATAATTACCGCAGGGATTCCCTGTTGGGTAATTTTGACAACGAATACACCCAAAAATGTTTATCGGCAGCAGCTATGGAAGGGCTGACGATGACCAGCACGATCAGCGAATACCACTATACTTTGTACTATTATGACCAGGCTGGTAACCTCGTGAAAACAGTTGCTCCGGCTGGGGTAGTGGTAGATCGCAGCGCTACCTGGCTGACCCAGATAAAGCAGAAACGGGCTGCCGGACAAGTTCAAACACCTGCTCACACAAAGTTTAGCTTGTACCGGTATAACAGCCTCAACCAGGTGATCAGTCAATTCACCCCGGATGGAGGACAGTCCAATTTGTGGTACGACAGGATGGGTAGAATGGCAATAAGCCGGAATGCGGAACAAAAGAAAACCAACCTGTACAGCTATACCTTATACGATGAACTGGGCCGTGTGGTAGAATCAGGCCAAAAACAACAGCCCAATGGTATTACAGATGCCATTGCACGGAATATAAGTTTGCTCAATAGCTGGTTGAATCTCACCAATGCCACTTACCCGCATACACAGGTAACCCGATCACAGTATGATAAAGCGGCTACCATTAGCCAGGTATATACCCAATTCAACCAGAAGGCATACACGTTGCGCAACCGGGTAAGCTATATGCAATTGTTTGACCAGTTGCAGTATGCTGGCAATATGCCTACCTACCTGAATCATACACAGGCTACCTATTTCAACTACGATATTCATGGTAATATAGACACCCTGTTACATGATTATGCCAGTGGAGCGATGGCCGCCAATGGATACAACCGTTTTAAAATGGTGGCTTATGGATATGACCTGATCAGTGGCAATGTGAACCTGATGAGTTACCAGCCAGGTCGGCAGGACGAACTATACCATCGTTATGAATATGATGCTGAGAACAGGATCACCAATTTGTACACTTCGCACCGGAAAGCATTTGTGGGCGACTGGAATGTGGAGGAACGGGATGCGCGGTACAGTTATTTTCGACATGGGTCACTTTCCCGCTTGGAAATCGGTAATAACAAAGTACAAGGTATGGATTATGCATATACCTTGCAGAGTTGGTTGAAAGGAGTGAACAGCACGGCACTGAATCCTGCTTTTGATATGCGGACAGATGGTAATAGTATTTCAAGTCTTACAGCCCGGGATGCGATCGGATTCTCGCTGAATTATTACATGGGTGATTATAAGGCCATCGATGCCACGGTTTTGCCCTTTGCAGAGCCGGGTGCTTTCTTGGGGCAGGTTATAAACAGATGTACAATGCTAATATCAGCAGTATGAGTGTGGCCATAAAAGGCCTGCAAACTATGCTGTTCAATTATGGTTATGATCAGTTGTCCCGCCTGGTCAATATGAATGCCTCTATAGGGTTTGACAGCCTTACGAACCAATGGGGTGGTTTAACTGCAGCTAATAAGTATGGTGAGGTAATAACCTATGATGCGAATGGAAATATACTTACTTACAACCGGGATGGTGATAAGGCGGGTGCTTCTCTGGCCATGGACAGGCTGCAATACAATTACCTGGCCGGTACCAATCAATTGGGTTATATCACAGATGGTGTTCCGGATGCAACCTACGTCAATGACCTGGATGGGCAGACGGCAGGTAATTACAACTATGATGCAATTGGTAATCTGATCAAAGACACGAAAGAAGGAATCGCTAATATAGAATGGACGGTATATGGAAAGCTGAAACGGATAACGAAAAACAATGGTGTGATCATCGATTATACCTATGATGCAACGGGGTACAGGATCAGCAAAACACTGAGTGGGGCAGGTGTTCCCGGTGGACCAGTTACTACCTGGTATGTAAGAGATGCACAGGGAAATACGCTCAGCACCTATATAGTAAATGCTGCAGGGGTAACGATCGACGAACAACTAGTGTACGGAAGTGAGAGGATGGGAATAAAAAATCGTAACTTAGTTCTGAACAGCACTTTGAATATTCCTTCCAGTACTGTGCCTGGTATTGGGGTCGTGTATAATGAAGAGTTCATGAGGGGAATGACCCAGTATGAATTGAGTAATCACTTGGGCAATGTACTGGCCACCATCACCGATAGGAAGGTGCCACATTTGAACGGAGGGGCGGTAGATTATTATGAGGCCGAGGTAGTCAGCGCACAGGATTATTATCCCTTTGGTATGGTGCAGCCTGGTAGAAGTGTTAATACCGGTGACTACAGGTATGGGTTTAATGGTAAGGAAAATGACAATGAAGTGAAAGGATTGGGTAACCAGCAGGATTATGGCATGCGAATCTATGACCCGAGGGTGGGAAGATTTTTGAGCGTTGATCCATTGTTTAGAACATTTTCGATGTTAACGCCTTACCAATTTGCAAGCAACACGCCTATAGCAGCAATTGACCTTGATGGATTGGAAGCTAAAATTGCTGTTTATGGGGCTGGTGTGCATAGAAACGCAACAGGAGCGATAACAGAGCGGCATGAGTCTCAGTTTAAGACTGAATCAGATAGAGATGTAAGTAGAAAAAATGCTACCATTTCAGTGGCCTGTCATACTGGGGTTGACCTGGTACGGATAATGGAGGAAAATACAACGAAAGAGGGGTCCATTGAATATTTATCTATAGCAAGTCATGCCGGGCCCATGGGGATTATTCTCGATAACGGTCAATACGGCCTGCAAGTGGTGGGTCATAAAGAGACAAATCTATGGACAAATAGCCTGGGAGCAGCCTATACCTCTATTGATATTGACGACATAACCAAAAACGTTAATATTAAATTTGCTAACAATGCCCTGGTTGTTTTTGCCGGATGCAATGCCGGAAGAACTGTAGCTTTCAGTGATAACAAAACGCCTATATACTCGGTGGCTAAAACCTTTACTGAAAAACGGGAGTAGCAACCATTGGAGCTTATGGTTATACTTCACCTTCGGGAAAAGGCGGAATAGAAAAGCAGATTATGAGTACCGGCTTTTCTATAAGGATGAGAATGATGCCTTGCAACAAGTTTCTTTAGGTAAGGAGCTTTCTCAGGCAGCCATCGATAAAGCAAAAATATATTAAATGATGTTGTTAAGAAAAAAAGAAGAAAAACTTAAAAAAGCGGCTGGCACCACCACCAGTACCACAGGTCCTTAGCAGAATAACCTTCATTACTCTTTTATTTGCCTGCATTGTTGGTTTTAATACAGATAAAAGCGTAATGAAGGAGCAGCATTTACAGTTTATGAAAGAATGTGGGGATTATATTACAAATTATTCACCGCAATACTTCGTTAATGGGGATACATTTGAAATAGCCCGGTTTAATAAGGTGCCTGCAAGAATAAATGATTATTTGATCAGTTGTGCACGTCAAGGCGATTTTACGCCGCTTAAATATGCCGCCGCATTAATTATCAGGCATAATAGAGAATATGCCAGGAAGAATAAATCAGATTTTGTGATTGGTGACGGGCTGCTTTATGAGAAAAATGGATTTATAGTCCTTTACGACAGGCCATGAAAGTGGGTAAAGTGGATGATGATATAGATACCATGAATTACTTTATCTATAATACGGGTGAGGTTTGCTTATGGATAAACAAGAATAAACAATTGTTCAGTGATTACGATTATGTAAAACGATATATTAAGAAGTTTTCCAAATAGTGTAAAAGCCAAAGAGGCTGTCGGCAGCCTCTTTCTTTAATAGGTCAGGTGAAATTCTATTTACTGTGCATATAGTTTGCTCTGCTGGTGTGTTGCAGCATTGCCTGCCTGCTCACTTCGCCTATCCTACTTCGCAAAGGCAGGCGTATCCTTCAAAAAAAAAAATAATTTGGCAATAATTAAATCATGGCTAACTTAGCGTTTCACTTTAGGGACTGAACGAGGATTTAGAAAGCAAAGATTGAACAGCGTGGTCTCGTTTTTCACTCAACTCTTCAAAATTGCCAGGTAAAAGCTACTTCCCGCAAACCAAGCACAGGTTATTTCTCTGATTAGCAAGTACGGATACACAATGGTCATTCACTCAGGTGATGCTGTTTGAATCATCTTCTCACCCAACCATCTTCGCAAGGGTTTCGACAAGCTATTATCGCTAACCAATAACCATTTAATCCATGGCAAAGCAATCCTCCGTTACTACCGGACGCTGGACACGCGACTACGTGTTCGATATCCTGAAAGATCTTGGTATCCATTATATTTTTGGAGTGCCCGGCACCAATGAAATACCGATTATAGATGGTACCAGTTATGAATCCAATGGCGTAAAATATATCGAGTGCCTGCATGAAAACATTGCTATTGGCGCTGCCATGGGATCTGCCCGTATGAGCGGAAAGCCGGGTGTACTGATGGTACATGTTACCCCAGGCATCGCCCATTGTATTGGTAACCTGTTCAATGCCTACCGGTCAAGCATACCACTGGTGATCCTCTGTTGCCAGCAGCAGCATGAGCTGGTTACCCAGGAGCCATTGCTGGCTTCCAACCTGGTAGAACTGGCCAAACAGTATACTAAATGGGCCCATGAGGTACGTACACCCGCAGAAATGCCACTGGTGCTTCAACGGGCATTTAAAGAAGCCATGGCGCCCCCTAACGGACCCGTATTTATATCCATCCCCTGGGACTTTACCATGGTGGCCATTAAGGATACCGACAAAGTGAAAGGCGTAACCCGTATCTCTCCCCATTTTACTGGTGATGATGCGAGTATACGGGAAGCTGCCCAATTACTCGCAACGGCCCAAAGCCCGGTGATCGTGGCCGGTGATGCTGTTGGTTATGCCGATGCCTGGGAGGAATTAGAAAACCTGGCAGAACTGACAGGCGCACCGGTGGTACTGCAAACTTTTAGTAGCATAGCTAATTTCCCCAACAATGACTACCATTGGCAGGGGAATTGCCGGGAGCCCAAGGCAATATTCAGAATATATTCAAGAAACATGATGTAGCCTTCCTGGTAGGATTTGGCGCGCAGGCACAGCTTGCCGTATTCAAATATGCCGATGGTCCCCTGTTTCCGGACAACCTGAAACAGATCTATCTCACCAACAATACCTGGGATATAGGAAAAACTATTATGGCGATGTAGCCATTTTGGGAGATGTAAAAGTCTCCCTGCAAGTGCTGAATAAATATGTAAAAGCACTATCGCCGCAGGGGGCTACAGAAAGAAATGCCCTGCTAAAACAGCTGGCAGCCACAAGAGCCAAAAACTGGGATGCCTACCTGCAGGAGGCGATGAAAGAAGAAAAAATATGGACTGTAGTCATCGCCAAAGCATTGAAAGACGCCATTGAGGCCAGGAAACTGGTGGATAAATATGTTTATGTGCATGAAGCGGTGTCGGATGGCGCACCACTGCAATATTATCTTCCATTGGGTACTACCGGAGCTCGGCCTGTGAGCTATTATTGTGTGGCCGGTGGCTCCCTCGGCTGGTCGATGCCTGCTTCACTAGGCATAAAACTGGAGGGAAAAACATGTCAGGGCACTACTACACAACTGGTGATCAATGCTGTGGGCGATGGATCAGCTCTCTTTTGTCCGCAGGTATGGTGGACGGCCACCCATGAGCAGTTGCCCATTCTCTTTATCATCACCAATAACCAGGAATACCATACACTACAACTGGGCCTGCAACAGGTGGTAGCAGCTTATGGCAGCGCCCCGGTTATGAATGGCATCCCAAAACAATGGACCCTCCCTATCTGCGACTGGAGCGGCCCGCTATCGACTATGTACAACTGGCCAGGGCATTTGGCATTACCGTTGGTGAAAAGGTGGAAACACCAGGCGCCGTGAAAGCTGCCATAGAAAAAGGAATTGACCACGTATTGCAAACCAAAAGCTCCTACATATTGGATATGCGTATAGCCCAGGATACACCCAGCGTACCTGCCGGTAAAGCGGCCCTCGGTGCTGGTGCAGCCATCAGTCAGCATTATCTTTTGCAACCCGGTCTTGACGTATTTCATGCCAATGGCGCAGCTTTAAAGTCAAAGAGTAAAGCGGGGGAACACGAAAACGGTACCACCATTCCCGCTAACATGCCAGTTTTATTCTAACACATCATTAAACAAGGAGGATATCTTATGGCAAACGTACAACTCGACATCGCCATCATAGGCGGTGGTGTTTCCGGCGTATACAGCGGCTGGAAACTGAAAGAAAAATACGGCGATAAAAAAAGATCGCCCTGTTTGAAGGCGCCGGTCATATTGGCGGTCGCTTACTCTCGGTAAGACCACCCGGTATTGATAATATGATAGCCGAACTGGGCGGTATGCGCGTACTGAAAAATGTACAGGAACGCATTATGAAACTGATCGATGACCTTAACATGAAATTACCTGCCGAAGAGAAGATCAAACTGTTTGATTTTCCTGTAGATGAAAACCAGAATATTGCCTACCTGCGTGGCGTCTACCTCCGGTTGTCTGATTTCGTGAACAATCCCGATAAGGTACCCTATCGCCTGGCCAGCGGCGAATATGCGAAAACCCCGGGAGGGATCATTGTAGATGCGATCGAAAAAATAGTACCCGGAATAGGTGAGGCTACCGATGCACAGCGCCGCGAAATGGTGAAGATCGCTACCTATGAAGGGGTGCCACTTTACCAATGGGGCTTCTGGAACCTGTTGTACCGCGTGGTGAGCACTGAAGGATACCAGTTTAGCCTGGATGGTGGTGGCTATGATACTACCCTGGTAAACTGGAATGCAGCCGATGCGATTCCCTGGTTCCTTTCTGATTTTGGTATTACGCCAGAGTATATGGGTTTCACCAATGGTTTCCAGCAAGTGCCTATCGCATTGACACAGTTTTTCCAGGACCTCGGCGGCAGCATTACCCTCAATAAAAAATTGCTTGGGTTTGAATGGAAAAATGATCATTTTGAACTCACTTTCCAGGATGAGGTCATCACCGCCCGGCAACTGATACTGGCCATGCCCCGGCGCTCACTCGACCTGCTGGCTCCCAAAAGCCCCAAGCTACAGGAGATCCATACCCTTACGGGCACAGTAACAGGCCGCCCGCTCTTCAAATTGTTTACCACCTTCGATGAACCCTGGTGGCGGAAACTGGGAGTGGAAGACAAATATCCACCGATAGAGCAGGGGCGTACCGTAACCGATATCCCGGTGAGGCAAACCTATTACTGGCCCAAGGATGACGGTCATCCCGTAACAGCAGGCAAGTGCATGTTGCTGGCTAGCTATGACGATGGCAATAATACCGGCTTCTGGGATGGCCTGAGGCCCCAGCGAAGCCTGGCCTGGCGTCTCGGAAGGGCCAGATCACTTGCCGATACTTTCAAAGGTGCCGATGACAACCTGAAAAATACCAGGGGCCTGTCATCCACCTACGGGCTCAACCAGGAATGGGGCCAATATGCAGCACCCAAGCGCATGGGAGAGGAAATAGCCCGGCAGCTAGCCCAGGTACACGATTTAAAAGTAATCCCCCGATAAAAAGCGCTGCCTTCCGCGACTGGGGTGAGGACCCATACGGCGGCGGATGGAATAGCTGGAATATTGGTGTTAAAAGCTGGGAAATAAGAGACAAGATCGTTCACCCCCTGGCCGACTGCCCCCTGTACATTTGCGGGGAAGCCTACTCTGATGCCCAGGGATGGGTAGAAGGCGCTTTGCAAACTGCCGATATCATGTTACAACATGTAGTGCAAGTGAGCAAACCTTTGCCTGTGGGCCAGGTATAGCCATTAGTTTATCAACAATAGAAACCGCTGCCTTTCCGGAGCGGTTTCTTAATTTATGAAAGGTTCATTGCTGCCTCCTCGTGCATGGAATACATAATTAGGGCCAGATGCCTGGCCGAACGCTATTAATGGGAATTAGCTGTACAGTTGGGAACTGTTTTTTGATCTTTACATTGGTTTACCTGGTATAGTTATTCGTTATAACTTTACAACCAGGCAGCTGCTTATGAGACCCAGTTATCCTCATAAACATTTTCCCGATTCCAGGGAACGTTCTATCTTTCTATTGGTGGCTTTAGCTACCAATCATTCCTACCCTTGATAATTACATATATTTTTTTGTCTTTAAGCGTAAAATTATTAGCGCCAAAACTGGCTTTTTAATCTAACCCACTTCTTATGAACCCTGTTGGTGTAGAACAAATTACCGGACCCGAAACAGAGCAATTCTGGAAGGAGATCTATGAATCCTATTTTCATGTATTGGTTCAGTATGCCCACCGGTTTGTTGAACTGGAGGCGGCCAGGGATCTTGTAACGGATGTATTTATCGATATGATCGAAAAGCGCCGGATGTTCGGGGGTGCGATCGATGCAAAAAATATTGTACTACCACTGTGCGCCATGCCTGCTTAAAACACCTGGATAAGGAAAAAAAGGCCGCCCTGGCCGAGACCGAACTGGGCATTCTGTTTCCCGATATAGAACAACGCAGTGTAATATTCCTGCATGAAGTATTGACCATCCGCGAAGTATTGAATAAACTCATGACGCACTTGAATCCGCAGGAGGAGGCGATCATTCGCATGTTTTATTTTGATAACCAGTCGATCGGTCACATCGCTACAGCAATGGACACCAGCGAAAACAGCATCCGGGTGCAAAAATCGAAGGCCATTAAGAAAATGCGCGATTCGGACAACGGCCTTTTGATGCGTTGGTGTACAGCATACTGGTGATAATGAGCGGTTTATCCTCTTAACACCAGGGTCTTAAAAAAAAGTGCCGGAAAGTTGTTAATAATTCCCCGGAACCATCCTTATATAGTCAATACCATTAAATCATGCAAAAGCTTAACGAAGACCTTGCTGAGATCAGGTTATTATTAGGCGAGGGAGTACCCCTTCGGGCGGAGCAGCGCATCTTATGGGAAGCCCTCGAAAACGAAATCAGATCAAGCGGATATAAAATAGTTACAAAGGAAAAACTGGACGAACAAATAAGGATCAAAGAGTACTGTGGCACCTGGGAAACATTTAAGCAAGCGTTGGGTATCAATATTCAGGGGGTAGAGCAGGCTGTACGTGAAATGGCAGCCCCCCACGATACCTGTATAGAAAATGGCTTGCCATTGCTGCCAGCATTGTAGTGGTATTGGGAACAGCCATTTTCCTATACCAGAACGGGCCTTGGAAAAAAGTGAAAAACAAATAATCGTAGCGGAACAGCAGGATGCAAGACAGTCGGTTTTGTACCTGGCCGATCATTCGGTGGTACGTCTACAGTATGATCAGGTCGTATTGCCCATCAAACAGGGCAATACGCTGGTCAGCGTCAAGCCGGGTGGCGAACTGCAATACAGTCCGGATAATACTGGCTCCAGTCCCGATACGGGGTACAACAGGATGGTAATACCCCGGGGCGGCACCTACAAAGTGGTATTGTCCGATGGTACCCGGGTATGGCTTAATACGGCCTCCCAACTTAGATACCCGGTATCCTTTGGAACAGGACAAAGGGTGGTAGAGCTGACTGGGGAAGCTTATTTTGAAGTAGCTAAAAAGGCTGCCCAACCTTTTATTGTAAACGTTAAAAATGCAGCAATAGAGGTATTAGGTACCCACTTTAATGTAAGCGCCTATCCCGATGACCCGGCTACTACTACCACTGTATTGGAAGGTGCTGTAGCGGTTAGTGCCGGCCCCAGGAAAGTGCTGTTGAAACCTGGGCAACTGGCCGAGGTAAAGGATGCCAACATCGGGTTGGAGCAGGATGTGGATCTGGAAAAACTCACCGCCTGGCAAAAAGGATTCTTTTATTTCAATAACGATAAGCTGTCTGATATTATGCGGGCGCTGGAACGCTGGTATGATGTAAAAGTTACCTATGGTGAGGGCGTGGAAGACAAGCGCTTTATGATTGGCCGTATAGCGCGTAAAGAGGATATTAATAAGCCCCTTACCATTTTAACGATGACCGGTTCTATTCATTATAAAATAAGTGAAGATGGAAAAGAAGTATTGATCAGTAAATAAGTACAACAAAATATTCTATCAGTCGCCTTTCTATACCATTAAACCTATCCTTTTTGTTACCATTCAAACCTATCCATTACAAACTGGTTAAATGCTCTGATACGCTGTGAACTGTCATCCTGACTACAGCGTTTGATCTCCGGCCAGTTTCTGCACGTTTTTGAAATCCAATTGCCACTGAACCACAAGGGGGTACGGCCTTTTCCTATGCTGGGTTCCATTGCCATTAAGCCTTTTAATGCCCGTCTCTTCCCATGAGGCGGGCACCCCTTTGTCCTATACTGCTGGGACCGGGGTAACTTGCCGGGTGTCCAATATAAAAATTGGGCATGCCATGACCTGGAAGTATTGCCGGGAAGTGGTAATTTATGGCAGGATGGCAATGGGATCAATATCAAAACTAATGTTAGCATGAAAGAAAAGAACTTTCTACACTGGTGGTGGCTGGTGGTGTATCTGGTAGCTCCTGCTACTGGATTTGCCCAGCAAGAACCGCCGGCAACGGAAGTCTATGTAACGCTGGACCTGCGCAATGCAGGCATCCACCAGCTGATCAAGCAGGTGAAGCGGCAAACGGCTTACCAGTTTGGATATGCAGCGCCGGATATTCGCCATGTGAAGGGTATCAACTACAGTGGCGCCAGGGTTTCGCTGGACGAGGTGTTCAAAACCATCTTACCTCCCTATAAACTGCAGCATAAGATCTACCAAAATTTCATTATCCTGACCAAGGTGGAGCCTGTGGTTATTCCGCAGGTGGCCAGGCGGGACCCCTATACGCTGGTGGGGTATGTGCAGGATGAAGATGGCATACCCATACAAGGGGTCAATGTGATGATTGCAGGCAAAGAAACGGGTGTGGTGTCGGACCTGAATGGAAAATTTACCCTCACCAATGTGCGCGAGCAGGCCGAGGTTTTTTATCCAAAGAAAGTTATAGAACCAGACGGGAGATCATTTCAGTGAAGGACACGTCGAGGATCTACCTGCCCCGTTTTTGTACAGGCCTCGATGAAGTGGTGGTGATAGCGTATGGTAAATCCAGTCAGCGGTATAAAACAGCAGCCATTGATAAAATAAAAGGGGAGGAACTACCTAAAAAATTTGATCCTAATCCGCTTACTTCCCTGCCCGACAGGATACCTGGTATCAGTGTTATTGGATTTAATGGTATTCCTGGCAGCACGCCTTTTATCGCTATACGAGGCTGGAGGCAACGGATAGGAGAAACATTGGGGCCTAATGATATGCCGCTGAACAATCCGTTGATCATTATTGATGGTGTGCCGTTGGTTACCGGTAATAAATACATCAGCAAATACAATTCTTCCGCCGGCATACCAGATGCCGGTGGTAATGCAGCCGGTGGTTTGAACCTGCTCAAAATGCTTAACCCTAATGATATCAAAAGCATTGAAGTGCTAAAGGATGCCGATGCCACTGCCATTTATGGATCATTGGCGGCGCATGGGGCCATCCTGATTACCACTAAAAAAAGGCAGTACCGGCCAATTTCAATTTACAGGCAATATCATGCTGGGAGGCGCCCGTACAGCCTATATACCAGCCATGCTGGATACCCGGCAATATGTAGCGATGCGTCGCGAAACACCCGGTAATAACTGGCAGGATCCCAGTAGAAATCCTGAATTGGTAATATGGGATACTACCAGGAACCAAAACCTGCCCGAACTGATGCTGGGCAATACGGCAGCTATAACAGATGTGCACCTGATGGCCAGTGGGGGAACTAAAAAGATAATTTTTACCTGGGGATGGGATACCGGAAGTACAACACTGTATTGCCGGCCAACCTGCCCAATGAACAGTTGTCGGCCACCTTCAACTACAATAGAGAGCTGACCAAAAAATTACAGGCCAACTTTGTTTTATTGCTTAGTACGGCCAGGGACAACCTAACGGTTACCGATCTGGTGCAGCTGTTTAGATTGCCCCCAACCTGCCACAGCTTAGAGACCCGGCTACGGGTAGCTATATATGGGAAGAAAAGGGGTTGCCTTCACCAATCCCTGGCCCATTTACAAAATCGTTATTATGCTGATATGGCCAGTTTACTGGCCGGGCTATTGCTGGAGTACAAGGTGACACCTAAAACCACCTTAAAACTCAACATGGGTATCAACAACGCCCGGGTTGAAGAGCGGCAAGCCTATCCTACAATAGCGCAAATGCCGTCGGCGGCATTGACTGGCGCCGCTTTCTTTGCTTATGCCAGGTATAAAAGTTTCATTGTAGAGCCGCAATTGCATTACTCCATTGTGAGGAAGGAAAAGGAAAAAGACATATCACTGTTGCTGGGCGGTACTTTCCTTTCCCAGCAGGATGAAGCCCATACAATAGCCGGAAGCGGATATACCGATGATGCCCTGCTGTTTACCCCCAGGGGGCCGACTCCACGCATGTGGAAGCAGGCTCTTCGCGCTACCGGTATGCGGCTATTTTCAGCCGCCTCAATATCCGGTTGCGGGATAAATACATCCTGAACCTGACAGCCCGTACCGATGGCACCGGGATGACCGGCACATCGAAAAAGTGGAATTTGTATGGAGGCCTGGGGGTTGCCTGGCTTTTTGGAGAAGAGACTTTTTCAGGAATCATGCGGACTGGGTTACAGGCGGAAAGCTACGCGCCAGTTATGGTACCTCGGGCAACGATCCGGCATTGTACCAAACCATTGGTGTATGGCAACCATCGGCTGGTGGAAGTGGAGGCGGCCAACCCGGCAATGGCCAGGCAGGTCTGGGACTTCGGCCTGAATTGAACAAGAAATTTGAAACTGCTATAGAACTGGAGATTGCCAGACGTTGGTCAATTGGTGTAGCCAGGTATACCAACCTTACCTCGCGCCAGGTAATAACGATCAATGATCCGGGAACGGTGGACAAGCAACGCCTCATCAACGCCAATGCAGAAGTAGAGAATGCGGGCTATGAGATCAGCCTGAGTTACCATACTCCGGCTAACAATAGGCAATCCTTTTTTACTGAGCTGGTGTTTTCCACGTATAAAAACAAACTCCGAAAGTTTGAAGGGCTTGCCAGCTCCTGTACAAGGATCAGTTGATCATTGGGCAACCGCTGACTGTTCAAAAGCTTATGAATTTGATGGCGTTGACCCCTCAACAGGGAAATACCGGTTTGTGGACCAGAACAAGGACAATAACCTGGATGAACAGGATCTAATCATACGGGGGCGCTGTCGCCCCGGTACCATGGCGCCTGGACGTCCCGGTTAAGGATGGCTCAATTTGAATTTAAGTTCTGCCTGGAATTGCATGGCCAGATGGGTATTGATCCTACTTACTACTGGCTATACCTGAATATGGTGCCGGGCAGGTTTAATCGAAACCTGCAAATGAACCTGCCGGCTGCGTTTGATGGCAGGTGGAGACAACCGGGGATATCAGCTCCATACAAGCCACGGGCACTACTAAAGAGTTCACCGAAGGAATTAATAACCTCAAGGCATCCACCGGATTTGTGCGTGATATGACGTACTGCCGGCTCAAGTCGATTGGATTGTCTTATGAGTTTCCCCTGCGCCTGCTGCATCCGATGGGCCTGAAGGGTGGGAAGCTGTATGTAGAAGGACAAAATTTATGGACTGGCAGGAATGGCTATGCCGGTGATCCCACCATTCTGCAGTCCTATATGGGTATACCTTCGGCCGCAGCAATACTCATTGGGTTGGAGATAAAATTTTAACAGATATAATAGGTAAACTTTATAGATTCCTTACTTCTGTCATTTCCTCAATTAAAGAAAGGTGATAACCACCTGCTCTGATTGATCCTTGTCAATACAATGGCCGATCAGTCAGGTGGTTTATTGTTGCTGCTGAAAAAAATGTATCTTGTTGGCGGGCTTCTTTGTGATAGCCCCTTTCCGTTCCCTCCTTTCGTGAGTACAACCCAACAAGGCTATACATTCACATTAATAAACCTCTCATTTATGAAACATTTACTTATCCTGTGTGCGGTGGCAGCATTTGCTGTCAGCGGACAAAGCAACAGAGCCGCAGCAGTACCCGAAACCAACAAAACTGTTGCTCAGGCGGCATTTAACGGTTATACCTGGTATACTGATATGGATCTGGAAAACCCTACAGGTACTTTTGGGTCCATTGGGTCAGAACTTGCCCGGTTACGGAGTTTACATCCCGGTTATGTATTCAGCAGCTCATTTTCGCTGGGGCTGCAGGAATTTGAATATGGCTATTCGCCCTATTATTTTACGCATGTTATTTTCTCTGATTATTGATCTTGAAAGTCGACACTAATTAATTAATTTATTTTTTGCTGTATAGCATTATTGCCGCCATTGGATAGCTCTAGTGTATCCTGGCGGCAGTTTTTATTATTACGCCGCTGTAAATTTTGTCTTGCTATAAGCAAGAATGATGTACGGAACGAGGTAAGCAATCGATATGTTCCGATTTGCTTACCTTAGTACTACCTTTCCTATATGCCCTCATCCTGTGGACCGCCACATTAAGAACGCATTAAAATCCCCCGGTGTTATGAGGTGTATAGTAGTGCTTGCCTGCCTGTTGATTGCATGGACAGTTGTTTCAAAAAAACGCATGCCGGAGAAAACGACCCCTTCTTCCTGCAACAATACGATAACCGCAACGGCCTTTCCAATAGCGCCATCAATTATATCTACAAAGATGCGGGCAACCTGCTGTGGATCGCCACCTGGGATGGACTCAACCGCTACGATGGCAATAACTTCCATGTATTCAATTACAGCAAAGACAATGATTTTAAAAGCATCGGCAGCAATGTGATCCGCCAGGTAACAGAAGATAAAAGCGGCAATATATGGGTGATTACCATGGAAGGCATTTCCCGTTACGAAAAACAATCGGGCCGCTTCTACAATTATTTTTACAGCCAGCAGCAAAAGGGCCGTATCAGCGAGCAGGAATATGCCCTGGCTATTGATACAGCAGGCAAAGTGTGGTGCCTGGACCGTAAAACCGGGCTCAATTGGTACGATGCGCCTGCCGATACGTTTCGCAATGTAGGTCCCTTGCTGAAAAATACAGCTGTGGGTAAACTCTGCTTCGATGCAAACAACCAGTTATGGATGCTGGATGCCAATGGCGGCATTGCCGTATTCAACCAGTCAGGACAACACTTTAAGTTGCTGCAAAACATACCCGCTGCTGTCGCTGTCAATTTCTTTCGCGTGGGACAGGAATTGTTTTATACAACCCTCAACAACCAACTGTTCCGTATTCAAACCGCCACCCGTACAGTCGAGCGGATCATGGACTTGCCGCAGGGGCTGGCTGCTATGACCTATTATAAGGGACATTATTTCCTGGCCTGGACCAACAAGGGGTATACAGTGTACAATCAGCAGTTTCAACCCGATGGCTGGCTGCAGGAACAAACCAGCCAGTTGCAGGATATCCGTATTACCTCCTGGGCCATTGGTAGTGAAGATATCTTATGGCTTGGCACCGATGGCAATGGTATCATCAAACTTTATCCCAAAACAAAATCCTTTGGTACCATTGGCACAGCTGGCAATGGCCTGCCTTATAACCGGGCCGTTCGTTCTTTTGCTGAAGTGAAAGGCGATCTATGGGTAGGCACTAAGGGCAGCGGCATCATGGTGCTGCATGACTTTTGGAAGCAGCAGGAGGCAGCGCATAAGACTTACTTTGCGGCACCCGTTTCGATTGATAACAACGCGGTATATGCACTTACAAAAGGTACAGATGGACTGGTTTATATTGGTACCGATGCAACGGGTATTGGTGTGTATGATCCCACCCTTCAACGTTTCTATAAATGGGCCGACCTGAATGGCAGCAAAGCAGGTCCTGAATTTGGTTCAGTATACACCATCCAACAGGATGCTGATGGATCCCTTTGGCTGGGCACCAGTGGGTATGGATTGGTGCATACGAAAATTAAGAAAGAACGCAACGGCCAACTCTCGGTGTCATTCATTGAACGGTTTATGTTCAACAACAGCCATACTGGCCCTGCCAATGATATTATCTATGCCCTTACCGCCGAAGGCAATGACCAGCTATGGATCGGCTGCCGCTATGGCGGACTCAACCTGTTCGACAAGCGTACCCGCACTTTCAAAACTTTCAAGGCCTTTACCTATGAAGGAAGCCTAAGCAACAACGATGTGCTTTCACTTTATAAAGACAGCCGCAACCGGCTATGGGTAGGCACCAGTTATGGACTCAATTGTCTTGATATAGCCGAAGGCATTCAAAAGGAGCCGGTATTCCGCAAGCTCACCACCATCAATGGCCTGCCCAACAATACCATTCATGGTATTACAGAAGACAGTACGGGTCAACTATGGGTAAGTACCAACAAGGGGCTGGCCCGGCTGGGCAATGGTGACCAGATAGCCTACTACCAGCAGGGGGATGGTTTGCAAAGCAATGAGTTTTCGGATGGTGCTGTATGGAAGGATGGCGAAGGGCGTCTCTTCTTTGGCGGCACCTATGGGTTCAACCAATTTTTACGACCCATATTCGCAGTTCACGCTGGCAGCCCAACCTGCTTTTGTCGGGATTACTAGTGGGCGGCCAGGAAACTGGTATGGATGGTTACCAGGTATGGGACACGGTGAGCCGCCAACCATTGCATATTGATGTAAGCCGAAAAGACAATTTCTTTGAGCTGGACATGAAAGCCATCAGTTTTCTCAATGCCGAAAAATGTGAGTATGCCTGGTTCCTGGAAGGTTATGATAAAGTATGGCATTACAGTGGCACTTCGGGTAGGATACTGTACAGCAATATTACACCGGGCCATTATAGCCTGCGGGTAAAATGGAGTAATGGCGAAGGCAGTTGGTCGCCCGAAATTTCGGTGCTCACAGTAACGGTAATGCAGTATGTATTGCTGCGCTGGTATGCCCTGGTATTTTATTCCCTGGTGGCAGCTTTGCTGGCATTTATGATCTATGTTTATCGCAAGAACAAGCAGGAGATCAGGCACCAGCTGGAAATAGAACACCGACTGCGCGAAAAAGATGAAGCCATGCACCAAAGCCGCATCGGCTTCTTCACCAATATTGCCCATGAATTGCAAACCCCACTCACCCTCATCATGGGATCTGTAGAGCGGTATATGGACAAGGCCAATCCTTATTTCCTATCGCTTATCCACCAGCAGTCCAGCCGCCTCACTTACCTGGTACAACAATTACTCGAATTCAGGAAAGGCGAAGCAGGCTTTGCCAACAACCAATACAGCTTTATTGATATCTCGGCCCTGCTGCAACACCTGGCCGAGCCTTTTGTACCGCTCAGTGAAAAAAATGGAATGGAATATGAACTGAGTATTCAGCCCGGCATTACGGGTTGGATGGACAAGGATAAATTGGAAAAGATCATCTTCAACCTCCTGTCCAATGCTTTCAAACATTCCACCAAAAATGAACAGGTATATTTCAGTGCTGTAGAAAATATCCAACGGCAGGAACTGGAGATCACCGTGGTCAATACCTGCGATACTTTATCGAAAGAAGACCTGGAACGGCTCTTCGATCAGTTTTATGTGAATCCGGCAGGCGCAGCGGCCACTACGGGTAAGTTTGGCACCGGTATTGGCCTGGCTTTTACCCGCCAACTGGTGCACTTGCTCAAGGGTACTATCACCGTGGCCAATGAACAGGACCGCATCATCTTTACTGTGATCCTTCCCATCCTGACGGAGGAAATGGAAAACAGTGCGCCCATGGATGTAAAGGTCATGAGCCACCATCCATCGCTCTTATACCGTTCTGTTACTACCCATCCCGAACCGGTGAGCCTGGCAGATACTACTAATAATAACAAACAGGCATTGCTGGAAACCCTGCAAACGGGCGACCGGAAAAATATACTATTGGTAGAAGATGATGCCGGTATTCGCTTCCTGGTAAAAGACATATTGAAAAATGATTACATTGTTCATGAAGCCATGGATGGCCTGAAGGCCCTGGAACAAATGGAACGTATTATGCCCGACCTGGTGATCTGCGATGTGATGATGCCCAATATGAATGGCCTCGATTTTTGCAGCCGTGTAAAAAATGCACCTGCCACTTGCCATATACCTATTATTATGCTATCGGCCCGTGGCGCAGAGGATCACCATATGGAAGGTTATGAAGTAGGAGCCGATGCTTATATGGCCAAACCCTTCCAATCGGCCCACCTGAAGCTGCGCGTGCGTAAAATGCTGGAACACCGTCAGCAACTACTGGAAGTGTTCAAACGTGGCAGCACCATCCAGGAACTGGAAGAAGCCGGTCTGAACAGTGATGATAAAGTTTTCTTGTCGAAGGTGATCAGCGTTATTGAAGAGCACCTGGCCGAAGCGGAATTGAATGCCCTGTTGTTGGAAAAAGCCTGCAACCTGAGCAAAATGCAATTGTACCGCAAAATAAAAACCCTTACCGGTATGACCCCGGCGAGTTCATTCGCCTCACCCGGTTGCGCCATGCGGCCGGTTTATTGGTGAATACACAACTGAGCGTAATGGAAATTTTTTACCGTACTGGTTTCAATAACCAGTCCTACTTTTTCCGGGAGTTCAAGAAAACCTACCACTGCGCCCCCGGTGAGTACCGCGAAAAGCGGGGAGTGATATAAAGAGGAGACACCTTAAAGAGGAGACACCTTTCCCCTTGCGCCGCAAACGAAAGGTGTCACCTCTGAAGAGGAAAGGTGTCACCTCTTGAGTGGTACCAACACCAGCAAACGCTTCATGAACTGTCCTTCAACCAATTAGTACTGCTAAAATGATACCCCGGTACAGTAAAATGTTACCATAGTGTAGCCATTCCGTCGGCGTACAATCTAATTTTCCGGTATCAATTACGCTTATTATGCCAACGATTCATTGCCACCATCCGCAACTTTTTACTGCCAACCAGCCCCCGGTCACTATGCTCCATTGAACCGGCCTGGATAATCCAGCTGCACCATTACCTTATTCTTATGGCCCTTATTATATTTTCTAAAACTATTAGCCGGTTTGGCTGTCTGCTGCCATAACCGCTCATGATCGCTTAAAAGTTTGCAGTATGAAAAAAAGATTATGCATTACCTGATTGCTCCTGCGCAGCTACGCAGCCAGGTAAATAAGCTGCTTGCCTGCCTGCTCCTTTTGGTATGCTTTGCCAATAAAGGCATGGCGCAAACGGGTAGGGTGGCCGGCATCGTCACCGATGCTCAGGGTAAACCCATACCAGCCGTTACCGTACAGGTAAAGAACAGCACGGTATATACCGCCACCGATAGCAGTGGTCATTTCTCCATCAAAGCGTCGCCCACCGATACCCTGGAGTTTAGTTCTGTGGGTTTTAAAAAATTAGCGCTGGCTGTAGGTGGTCAATCTACCTTGCAGGTGTCGCTGGAACCCGAAGCCGGTACCCTTAATAATGTGATCGTAATAGGTTATACTACACAACGCAAGAAGGACCTGACAGGATCTGTTTCTACGGTCAATACCGGCGATATTGCCGGCCTGCCGGTGGGTGGGGTAGACCAGATATTACAAGGTAAAGCCGCTGGTGTAACCATTACCCAAAATACCGGTGCGCCTGGCGATGGAGTAGTGGTGCGTATAAGAGGTATTGGCACCATCAACAACAATGATCCCCTCTACATTATTGATGGCGTGCCCACCAAGGATGGCATTAACCAGATCTCGCCCAATGATATTGAATCCATCTCTGTATTGAAAGATGCCTCTGCCGCTTCTATTTATGGCGCCCGGGCTTCCAATGGGGTGGTGGTGATCACAACCAAAAAAAGGAAAAACCGGCAAGCCCCGCCTAAGCCTCAATGCTTATACAGGCGTACAACAACCGGTAAACCTGATCAAGATGGCCAACACCCGCCAATATGTAACGGCTTTTAATACAGCTGCTGCGGCTGATGGCCGTCAGCAAATACCAATGGGTATGCTGGATACCTTGCCCAATGTAGACTGGCAAAAGAAGTATTGAGCAGCGCACCTATGAGCAATATCCAACTGTCTTTAAGCGGTGGTTCGGAGAATACCAAGTACCTCCTCTCGGCCAGTTATTTTACGCAAGAGGGTATGATCATGAACTCGTCTAATGGCCGGTTCAATATCCGTGCAGCTATCGACAGCCGTATCAATAATATGTTCCGGGTGGGTACCAACATCAACCTGGCCTATACCAAAACCCGGCAGGTAGGTAGTTCGGGTGATGGATTTGGTGCAGGCAATCCGGGCGCCAGTGTAATGCGTTACGCTTTGTTTCGTGCACCTGCCAGCCCCGTATATGATAAGACTGGCAACCTGGTAGATATTCCCAATCCTTCGGCTTTCTTTGGTGATGGCCTCAATCCTGTTGGCCTGGCGCAAAATACCGACCGCAACTTTCAAAACTCCTCTTTATTGGGAGATGTATACCTGGAAGTAACACCGATTGATCACTTGAAACTAAGAACGGCCTTCGGTACCAATTATATTATTACCGATTACAAACAGTTCTTCCCTACCTGGGGCAGTCCACAGCGTTTGCAAAACTCGCCCAATTCATTGGCGCAGTCCAATACCAATAATTTCAATTACAACTGGACCAATACCGCTACGTACGCTTGGCGGCTGGACAAACACCAGTTCAATTTCCTGGCGGGTACGGAGATCATCTACAACCGCTCGCGTCTGATAAGTGCTTCCAATACAAACTTTGCCAATCAATCGCCCGGTTTCATTTACCTGGGCAATGGCACCGGCATCACCCCTTCGGTAGGTGGTGGTCAGTCCAGTGCTTCCCTGTCATCCGTATTTGGCCGCATCGATTACCAGTATGATAGTCGCTATATTGCTGCCTTCAACTTCCGTCGCGATGGTTCGTCCAGACTTGATCCGTCTGATCGCTGGGGTAATTTCTATTCCGGTTCCGTAGGCTGGCGCATCAGCAGTGAGCAGTTCATGGAAAATGTAGATTGGATCTCCAACCTGAAACTACGCGCCAGTGTAGGCCAACTGGGCAACCAGGAGATCAACTATTACAATTATACTTCTCTGATAGGTAACTATGGTTATTATCCATTTGGTACTACTGCCAATGCAGCTTATACCGTTTACCAAAAAGGTAATCCCAATGTAAAATGGGAAACCAGTACCACCACCGATGTGGGCCTGGACATAGGTTTCCTGAAAGGCGATCTGAATATCACTGTTGATTATTACCGCAAGGTAACCAGCGACCTGTTGGTAAATCCTGCAGATCCCAGCAGCGCCGGCTCTATTGCCGCCCCTGCTTATATCAACAATGGAAAGATCCTCAACCGTGGTTTTGATTTTGAAGTGGATTATAAGAAGTCCCTCACCAAGGATTGGAACATCGGGTTGAATGGTAACCTTTCTACTGTTCACAATGAAGTATTGTCACTACTCAATAACCAGCAACTGGCATTTGGCCGGGTAGACAATGGCGTGTTTGTAACCAGCGTGGCCGTGGGCCAGCCCATTGGCGCTTTTTACCTGCTGGAACAGGAAGGTATTTTCCAGAATGCGCTGGATGTATTTACCCATGCTTCGCAAGGCGCCAATGTGCAGCCTGGTGATGTAAAGTTCAGGGATGTGAACAAAGATGGTAAGATTGATCAGAATGACCGGGTATTTGCCGGCAGCGCCATTCCCAAGATCACCTATGCATTTACCGGTACGGTAGGGTATAAGGATTTTGACCTTAGCATCTTTTTTCAGGGTGTGCAGGGCAATAAGATTTACAACCAGGTGAATACGGATATAGAAGGCTTCTATCGTTCATTCAACATTACGGAGCGTACGGCTACTGAGAGCTGGCATGGCGAAGGTACCAGCAACACCCAGCCCCGCTTATCCTGGACAGGCGCTCAAAACAATAAGATCACTTCCACCCGTTTCCTGGAAAGCGGTTCTTACCTGCGCCTCAAAAACGTGCAGTTGGGATACAACCTGCCCAAATCATTTACTGCCAAAGTGAAGATCAGCTCGGCCAGACTCTATGTGAGCGGTCAGAACCTGCTCACCTTTACCCGCTATACCGGCCTCGATCCGGAGATGGCTACCAGCGCCAATGCGGGAGGTGAAGGCGCCAAAGCTGCCGGTATCGACTGGGGTACTTATCCCTCTGCCCGCATATTAATAGTAGGGGTAAACGTAAATTTCTAACGGTTAAATCAATTGGCCATGCGCAACACAATCAAACATTCCATTATTATAGGTTCCCTTGCATTGGCAGCCACTGGTTGCAGCAAGATACTGGACCAGGATATACAGGGCAGCTATACGCCCGGCAACTATTTTACTTCAGACCAGAATGCACAGCTGGCTGTTAATGCCGCCTACCGGCCTCTTACGTTCAACTCCGGCGCCAACAATGCCATCTGGGTATTGGGCGATGTAGCATCGGATGATGCCATTAAGGGCGGCAATGAAGGCGACCAGGCTGACTTTGATGCGGTGGATAAATTCAATATCCTGCCCACCAACTCGGCGGTAGAAGCCGTATGGAAAAACTATTACAATGGTGTATACCTGTGCAATGTGGTATTGGATGGCGTAAGTGCAGGTAATACGGCCATCAGTGAAGCTACCCGCAAATCGGCGGTGGCACAGGCCAAATTCCTGCGGGCTTATTACTATTTCATCCTTACCAATGCTTATGGTAAGATTCCCCTGCACCTCAAGGTAGAAACAGCGGTGGAGGCACAAACACCAGCCCGTAGCCAGGACAGCATCTATACACAAATAGAAAAGGATATACAGGAGTCCCTGCCCAACCTGCCCCTGCCGGGGCAGGCAGAATTTGGACGGGTAACACAGGGTGCTGCTTTGGCACTGCTGGCCAAGACCTATTTGTTTCATAACAACCTGGCCAATCATTACCAACTGGCCGCGCAAACAGCCGATAAAGTGGTGGCCTTGGGTTATCAGCTTACTCCTAAATACTATGACAATTTTAGTACAGCTGCCAAGCAAAATACCGAAGCCATCCTGTCGGTCAACCATATTGCAGGTACCCTGGGCCTGGGCAATGAACTGAATGCCTGGTTTGCCCCCGCTCATTGAATGGTTATGGATTCTTTTTCCCACCCAAAGCCTGGTAGATAATTATGAGAAAGCCACCAATGGCGAAGTAGACCCCCGCCTGGATTATACCCTCGCAAGAAGCGGCCGCCCTTATTTTGAAACGCCTTTCGATGGATCATGGACTACTACAGGGTATATCACTAAAAAGATGGTGCAGCCTTTGAGTGAAGTAGGCACCAGCATTAAGAACGTAGGTACCGTGAATTATGAAGCCCTGCGTCTGGCCGATATCCTGCTGGTGCAGGCTGAAGCGCTCAATGAAAGCGGACAAAGCGCTGCCGCCCTGGCGCCCCTCAATAAAGTGCGCAAAAGAGCCCGTGAATCCTATCTCAATGACAATACTTTGCCAGGATTTGGCACGGTGCCTGCCGGCTTACTACCCGATATCAGTACTACCGATCCTGCACAGCTGCGCGCCATCATCCGCAAAGAGCGGCGGTCCGAACTGGCGCTTGAATTCCAACGTTTCTTTGATGTGATACGGTATGGTAAAACCTATGCCGAAGCGGCCTTAAAGCCGGGCGCTCCCAATTTCAATTACGACAACCAAAAATGGTTTCCGTTGCCCCAAAGTGAGCGCGATGCCAACCCCAACCTGTTCAAATAAATTGTTTCATTCCTAAAATAACGATCATGCATACCATACAAGGCATCTACCGTTTTTTACTGGCAGCCGTCATCCTTTCCCTGGCAGCCTGCTCCAAAGACGATGAGCCTGCACCGGATTACAATGCCGATAAAACAAGGCTTAAACAAGTAATAGATAGTTTAACCACCGTGTCGGGCAAATCGGTGGAAGGCTCCAAGCCAGGGCAATATGTAGTAGGTGCTAAAAAGCACTCGATTCGGTATTGACATTGGCAGGCCAGGTATATACCGGCAGCTATACACAACTGCAGGTCAACAATGCACTGACCAGCTTACTGAATGCCGGACAAAGCTTCAAATCCAAATTGCTGCAGGAAGTATCTGTAGCCAACCTCATGGCCTTCTGGAAATTCAATGGCAATGCCAACGATTCATCCGGCCATGGGCATCATGGCGCCCTCATTACGGGCCTTACCGGCAGTAGTGCCGCGGTTGCCAAAGATGGCGGGGTATTGCCCCAATTGGTAACCGACCGATTTGGCCGCGTAAGTATGGCTTACGACTTTAAGAACGGTGCTACCATTGAAGTGCCCTATAGCGCCGAACTGAACCCCCAGAACCTGACCATTTCTCTATGGGTAAAACGGCATACTACCAGTCCAAGCAATTACCTGGTATCCCTCAACCGGTGGAATGGGTATAAGTTCCAGTTGCAAAGCAACAACTTCCCCTTCTTTACTTTTCAGGATTCCAACAATGGTTACCACGATATAGATGCCAATCCCGGAACCGTACCACAGGATGTATGGACACAAGTAACGGTCACTTATACCAATGGCACCATGAAATTTTATATTGATGGGGTAATGGCCAAAACCATTGCGGTAAGTGGTACGCCCATCACGGTGAACCCTCCGGTCAATATGTCCATCGGTAATGAATTGCCCAAGAGCTATTATGAACTGGTCAATACCAATAGCCCCAATTTTTACTGGGGCGAAAGTTTCTTAAACGGATCATTGGATGATATCCGCCTGTACAATACCGCGCTGACTGATGCAGAAGTACTATCGATATATACCCAGGAGAAAACATTGTAACTATTTCCGTACCTCAGAACAAGTATTCAAATGATCCGGAATAACTATTTACAGGCCCTGATCTTTACCTGCCTGGTGGCAGTACTTGCCGGCGCCTGTTCTAAAAGCAATAAGGGCGATGATAATCCGGGGCCTGGCCCCGGCCCTGCACCCGATACCTCGCTTACCAATGGCTCCCACCTCAATAACCTGCAGGTATCCGTGAATTTTGAGAATGGGCAAAAAGGTACCGGCGTGTATATATATGCTGATGCGCCTTCTTATGCGCCTGTAGCTGCGCCTGGTGAAGGTTTTGCCTGTGTGGATGATGTGGCCCGTGCTTTATTGTATTATGTGCGCAGCAGCAGCTTTGCCACCGATAAGGCTATACAGCAAAAGGCTTTTGGGATGACGCGCTTTGTATTGAACATGCAATCGGCCAATGGGTACTTTTACAATTTCGTTCAAACTGGCAACCTCATCAATAAATACGGCATCTCCAGCATCAACCAACCCAAGTGGTGGAGTTGGCGTGCCTTGCAGGCATTTACCGAAGCAACGCCCATTATCAAAACAAAAGATGCGGCCCTGGCCCGGCAAATGGAAACAGCCACCAGTAAGCTCATGGCAGCCATCAAGGCCGACCTGGTAAATGCACCCAGCACTACCGCACTCAAAGATGGCATTGAAATACCTCAATGGCTGCCCGAAGGGCCGACCAGGCGGCTACGCTGATCCTGGCCCTCATTCCTTATGCCCGGGAAAATGGTGATGCGGTGATTAAAACTTATATCAAAAAACTGGCCGATGGTATGGTACTGATGCAACTGGGTGGCCCCAATCAATTTCCCTATGGAGCTTTCTTAAGTGCCGGTACTGCCTGGCATGCCTATGGCAATGACCAGGCTACCGCACTTTTTGCTGCAGCTTCCTTTTTAGGCGATGCTGCCTATGCAGCCAAAGCCAAGTTAGAAGTGGATCATTTTTATCCCTGGATGCTTAGCAATGGATATAAAAGTTCCTTCAGTATAAAACGCGAGAACAATACCCTGGTGGGCTACAACCAAAGCGATTATGAACAGATCGCCTATGGCATCAGGCCCATGGTATTTGCCGCTATTGCTGCTTATGAGCTTACCAAAGATGAACAGTATGCCACGATGGCCGGACGCATCGCTGCCTGGTTCATGGGCAATAACAGCGCCTCCGCTACCATGTATTCCACCAGTACAGGTATTTGTTATGATGCCATTGCTACCGGTATGGTGGTAAACAGGAATGCAGGGGCCGAATCGACCATTGAAGCCTTGCTGACCATGCAAAAGGTGAGTCAATACCCAACGGTGAAAGCCGCTATGAACAAGTATAAAAAATAAAGGACATGAATGATATGGCGAGGCGATACAGCGGTAATCCTATACTTAGGCCGGCTGATCTGAAACCCAGTATAGAAGGACTTGAAATAGCCTGCCTGCTAAACCCAGGTGTATTTCAATATGAAGGTAAGACCTGGCTGTTGATCCGGGTAGCCGAAAGGCCCCAACAGCAGGAAGGCATGATCTCTTTTCCCGTACTTACCAATACAGGTGGTATTACCATCATGGAGATACCGGCCGATGATCCGGAGCTGGATGCCAGCGATCCACGCGTGATCAATTACAAAGGGTTGGATTACCTCACCACCCTCTCACACCTGCGCCTGGTATGTAGTGATGACGGGCTCCATTTTTATGAACCAGAAGGCTATCCACAATTGGTGGGCGAGGGCATTTTGCAAACCTTTGGCATTGAAGATTGCCGGGTGAGCTTACTCGATAACAAATACTGGCTCACCTTTACGGCGGTATCACCCAATGGGGTAGGAGTGGGGCTGCGCACCACTACCAACTGGAAAGAGTTTACTGCTCATGGTATGATGTTGCCTCCTCATAATAAGGATTGCGCCCTTTTTGATGAAAAGATCAATGGTAAGTATTATGCCCTGCACCGGCCCAGTAGTGTAGATATTGGCGGTAATTTCATTTGGCTGGCATCTTCGCCCGATGGTATTCATTGGGGCGATCATCGCTGCCTGCTCACTACCCGGAAAGATAGTTGGGACAGCAAACGTATAGGTGCTGGCGCAGCACCCATCAAAACAGCACAAGGCTGGTTGGAAATTTACCATGGCGCCAATGCTGCCCACCAATATTGCCTGGGCGGCTTCCTGATGGACCTCAACGATCCTTCTAAAGTCATTGCCCGTTCAACAATGCCTATTATGATACCAACTGCCCCGTATGAATTGACCGGTTTCTTTGGCAATGTGGTATTCACCAATGGGCATATTGTGCACCCCGATGGTGATACCATCACGGTGTACTATGGCGCTTCGGACGAAGTGGTGTGCGCAGCTGATTTCTCCCTGGCGGAGATTCTTTCATCTTTAAAATTCAATGATGCTTAATAAACTCAAGCAGGAAGTAGCCCACTTTAAAACCCAGCCCCATAACTTCCAGGTACTTACAATGACTAACCTGGTATATGCCCTGGTGCTGCCGGTGATTGATATTTTTGTGGCGGCTTATGTGATGCGCAATTCCAACGATCCTGCCAAGGTAGTGATCTACCAGCTGACTATCTATACGGGGATACCCCTCACCTTTTTGCTGAATGGATTCCTGCTCAAACATGTTAATATCCGCAAGCTTTATTCGGTGGGTATGATGCTGAGCGGTGTTTCTATGATCATCATGATGTCGCTCAAAACCCTCGACCTGGTAGGTGTTGGCATAGCCGGCATTACCATGGGTTTGTCGTTTGGCTTTTACTGGGCCAATCGCGATTACCTGGCCCTGGCCATCACCAATGATGAGAACCGCAACTATTACTATGGGTTAGAAACTTTTTCTATACCATCATTGCCGTGGTGGTGCCAGTAGGTATTGGCTGGTTTATTGAATGGAAGGGCGGCAGTGGACAGGCGCATACGGCCTATGTGATCATTACTGCAATTGTGTTGGCCATTACCATCTGTGCTTCCATCGTTTGTTTCCGTGGCACCTTCACCAATCCCGAACAGAAAAAATACATCTTCTTCAGGTTCCATCCCCTTTGGTACAGGTTGCTATCACTGGCCATGCTGAAGGGCCTGGCCCAGGGTTTCCTGGTTACAGCGCCCGCCATGCTCATCATGCTGCTGCTGGGGCAGGAAGGCGCGCTGGGATCGGCTCAATCCATCGGCGCCATCATTGCCGCCGTGATCATGTACATCCTGGGCCGGCTTACAAACCTTCGGACCGAATCAAGATATTTGCTGCCGGTCTGTGCTTGTTTGCCCTGGGTGCTATTTTAAATGGCATCCTGTTTAACCAGTTGGGGGTGATCCTTTTCATCCTGCTGCTACTCATTGCCAAGCCTTTGCTGGACCTGGCTTATTTTCCCATCCAGTTCAAGGTTATTGACATCGTATCTAAAATTGAAAAGCGCGGTGAATTTGCCTATATCCTTAATCATGAAGCTGGACTTTATGTAGGCCGCTTTATTGGTGCTGGCACTTTTCTCTTACTGGCTTATGGTATTTCGACCGAAATTGCATTACGTTATGCCATAGTGATCATTGCCCTATTACAACTTTGTTCCATCTGGGTAGCCAAAAGATCATCGCCAAAGGCGAAGCTTTAGCCCCGGAAAAGAGCTAGAATACGATTGACGAAAAAACATTCCCCGATGAAGATTATCCAACTCAGTTTCGTATTGGCCATGGGCGCGCTTTCCGTAACTGCCCAGGTACAACAGCGTGCTTTATCAAGAGTAGACCAAATGGCCCATCTGCCTGCACCTTTGCAGGTTATCGACTACCAAGCCCTCGCGCAAAAATTCGATAAAACCGTATACGATTTCAACGCTAAAGGCGCTTTCTGGCCCTTGGTTTGGATGGACAGCAGCAACAAGAATTTCAACCAGCCGGTGCTGGGCATGTATACCGCCATTGGCGATGTGCGCCAGGGGCTGCAACACAACAAGGGTATGTTTCATGAAGCACTGGCCAATATGGGTGCTGTATTGGGCGCCAGTCTGACCGGCATTGACAAATCGAAACAGCAGCACAATTATGTGGCTATGTTGAAGAACTACTTCAACCGGGAAACCGGTTGGAATATCATGATGAACAATACTTGTCCGGAGGTGGCTTTGTTGGGTGGCGGTTATGGGCGCGATTGGTGGTATGATGTGTATCCCAACCTGTTGTTCTATGCTATTTATGATAAGTATCCCCATGAGCCCGGCTTTACGGAAATAGCCCGTACCATAGCCGATAAGTTTTATGCGGCCGATTCCATACTGAATGGCAACTATAACTGGTCATATTTTGATTATGGTAAAATGCAGCCACAAAAGAACAATATCTGTGCACAGCCCGATGCGGCGGCGGGTCATGCCTGGTTGTTGTATGCAGCGTATAAAAAGTTTGGTGATCCCCGCTATTTAAAAGGGGCCCTGAACGCCCTGGCGGCTTTACAAGCGCAGACTGTCAATCCTACCTATGAACTACTCATTCCTTTTGGCGCTTACCTGGCTGCCCGTATCAATGCTGAATTGGGCAAAGATTATGATGTGCACAAAATACTTGGCTGGACCTTCGATGGTACCGCCGTATGCCGGGAAGGTTGGGGTGTATTGGTGGGCAAATGGAATGGTTATGATATTTCCGGTACGGTAGGTAGTACGGTAGATCATGGTGGTTATGGATTCCTGATGAATACTTATGATGCAGCCTGGCCCCTGGTGCCCCTGGTGCGCTATGATAAATCCTATGCCCAGGCAATTGGTAAATGGATGCTCAATGCTGCCAATGCAGCCCGCTTCTTTATCCCCAATACATACCGGCGACGCACCAGACTATTCCGCAGCTGGCTGCCGTTACCAAAGGCGTGATAGCTTATGAAGGCATCATCAAACAATCGGGCTTTGAACAGTACAAGCACCTTAAAGCACCTGTAGCACAGGGAGATGGTCCTTTATGGGTGGCCAATAAAAATCCCCAGGAGTCGCAGTTCAGTGTATATGGCAGTGGGCATGTGGGTATCTTTGGCAGTATTATCCGTACTACCAATGTAAAAGGCATTTTGCAACTGAATCTGCTGGCTACAGATTTCTTTCACGAAAAGGCCTATCCCAGTTACCTGTACTACAATCCTTACACCAGCCCTAAAATAATCACTATCCAAACTAAGAAAGGGGAGAAGACTGATCTGTACAATACTATTACTGGTAAATTTTTAGCTCAAAATGTGACCGGCAGCACTACGCTCACCATTCCAGCCCGTTCGGCGGCGGTGATCGTGCACACGCCTGCTGGCGGGCAACAAACTACGGTAGGCAACAAGCTATTGGTTGATGGAGTGATAGTGGATTATAGAGTGCGGTAACCCTGTATGATCGGCAACTGTTGGACCAATTTGATGCAACTTGCAAATGAAGTTGCACCGCATTATCTTGTATTCCATGAAACCCCTCTATACCCTCCTGTTTCTGCTAGTCGTCGCCAAATTAACCATGGCCCAGGTGTCCGTCATCCATGATAAGGATGGTATTTGTAATGTAAGGGAAGATGCCGGAACCAGCAGTAAGGTGGTAGATAAACTACCCAATGGGCACCTGGTGTATGGTTTAGCAACCAAGGGTAACTGGGTGAACATCGACTACGCCAACAATAAAAAGAACGCCAGGGATATGTGTATGCCGACAGGCTACTGCCAATTAGTGCCTATCCTGCAATGCCATCCACCACAAAAGGCGACAGCATCTCTTTCAAAAAGGATTCCATCCAGGTAATTGTGACACAAGCAAAATTCGACAAACGTAAGTACCGCTTTACCTATTTCAAAGAAAACCCTGATCAGATCCAGTTTATCAATGGTAAACAATATTGGGGGCATGATGGTGGTATGCCTTCTACTATTTATAAGTCGATCGTCATCCGCATTGGAACAAAGAATCTTTCCTTGCCCGCCAAAGCATTCGATGATCTTTTGAACCCAGTCTTTACAATACAACGGTCAACTACGACGCAAAAAGTGATGTACTCTATATCCATTCCATGAACAGCGATGGAGCAGGGGCCTAGGATATTAGTATTCCCGCCCGTGATGGCCACAACCTGGGCCTCAGCTATGGCGTGTTAAGCGCCTTGGCGATCATTGTATTTATATTAGCCAGGAAGGTGAGGAGGGAGCGCCGGCTCGTGAATCGGCAATCGGCAACTAACTACGAGCTGCTAGCTGCGCGCAACGAGCTGCGCAATCCATCTCATCTTTGCATAACCTGCGTTTCTATTTCCCTGCTTTGCGCCGCAGCTCAATTACTTTTGAGCGGCATACATGGGTTCCATATCGCGCAGGTTCTCAAAATGCAGAATAGCTGCTGTCCATTCTCTTTGTTGTTCGTAGATGAGGCCCAATCCATTTTGTACATTGAACCATTGCTCGGGTTGGTCTTTGGGTGTATAGTAGGTCTGTGCTGCTTCGTAAGCAGTGGCTGCCGCTGCCAATAAGGCTACATTGTCGCCGGCGGCGCGGCCGCTTTCTTCCCATAGTGCGGTGCCCAGGTTGTATTGCGTACTGGCCCAATCGGCAGGATAACAATCTTTCGTTCTTACCGTCAGCGCTTGTTTGAAGGCGGTAGCGGCTTGCGACAATAAGTCCCTGCCTCCTTCGCGCCGGCCCTGCTCAAAAGCGATACACCCAGGTTGTGTTGTGTCCAGCCCCATTCTTCGGGAGTGGCAATAGCTGTATATACTTCCAATGCCTGACGGTAGGCAAGGGTTGATTGTGTAAAGAGGTCAGTGCTTTCGGCTCCTTTTGCTTTGCCGGCCTGGCATTGCAGCATATTGCCCAGGTGGTAGGCGGTAGATGCCCAGTCGCGGGGATTATCCTGTTCTGTAAAGATGGCCTGTGCCGACCGGAAAGAAGCGGTAGCTTCTTTAATAGCCCCCAGCTTACTTAATACTACACCCAGGTGATGCTGCATCCGCGCCCAGTCTACCGGCAGCTCTTTTTGCGTATATACGGTCAAGGCCTCATTGTAGGCCGATATGGCCAGCATGTATAAACTATCACCGGCTGATGCGCCACTGGCCTGGTCGCCCAGCAATTGCCAAATAGCGCCCAGGCGACATTGTGTTTTGGCCCATTCCTGTGGATTGGTGGCGGGTTGGTAACGGGCCAATATATTTTTTTCCAATAACGCGGCGGCGGTTAAGGATTCATAACTGTGTTGATCATTGAGTTGACTACCTGCTTCCAACAAGGCAGCTGCCAATAGGCGCTGCAGGTCGTATTTTTTGCCAGGAGAGAGGAATATGTTTTGTCGGCCGGTGCGGGCAGCAGCAGTATACTGTCGGCTGTTCGATACAGCCGGATAGCCCGTTGGTAGTTGCCGCCGGCAACAGCGCTATTGCCTGCCAGTGTAAAAGTGGCGCAAACTGTTGCTGCTTCTTCGGCATCGCCGGCAGCCTGTTCATAATACAAGGAAGAGGTTTGGTATTGCCGGAGGTAGTAATGCCGGGCGCCCTGCAGCAGTACATCCGCTTCATCTTCGGCCACTGTACGGCCCGCCACCCAGGAATTCATGAGGCTACGTACTTGCTCGGGACTCAAATGATGTTCAAAGGCAAACGCGCGAAAATATTGATCCTGTAAAGCCGGGAGCTTACTCCTCTCGGTCATGGCTTGTGCCGTGGTTTGTGTGGATAGCTCACTAATAAAGGTGATGAAAGTGGCATTGGTGAAGATCCTGAAAGGGCTGCCCATGGCAGAATCCTGCCTGGTAGTACCAGCAGTATCGGGCTGTACTTCCTGGGCATGGAGGTATGGCAGGGTGGCAAATGCCCATATAAAGATCAGACAGGTAAAGCACTTACGCATAAGCTGTACGATTGTTGGTGCAGGGTACAAACAATTTATTCATTCAGGCATACCAGATAACGGTGTATCAATCAAGAGGATAGGGAAATAAATAATCAACGGCAGGGTAGGTATTCTGCAGGAATTGAATGGTTGGGAGCGGTACGGTCGGTTGCTGGGACAAAATTAATCAAAATAGGCAGCTCTCCAAATGAACGGGCCATAACTTATTCCTGCCTGCACCCCACAATCCCGGCATGGGGATAGAAGCAAAAAATAAAGGGACCGCAGCCCCTTTATTAAATTTCTTCCAATCCTATAAATCCAATGGATCATGGTTCAGACGATCAATCCTTCCACCTCCATTCTCCTTCCAGTTCCAGCGGTTCTTTCAGGTTGTGCTTGAGCAGGAATTCTTTTGTTTCTTCATCATTCAGCTTCTTTACAGGAATAGCTGCTGCGTCGCCCAATCCATACAGCAACATGGTTACAAAACGTACCGTGTTTTTCATGCCTTGCTCACTGGTCACCAGACTGAATACATCACAATCGGCATGGTAACAGCCTGCAGGGCCATTAACACCACGGGCGCCGCCGCCACCGCCTGTTGGTACACCTTGCAGCATAAAAGGCTGGTGATCGCTGTGCAAGCCGGCACTGCTGGAAAAGCCATTATTGAAAGTGGTATCGATCTGGTTGATCACTGTGCCAATGGATTGGAACAGTTCCTTAGCAGTAGGGGCGCTGGAATAAAAATTGCGCACATCGCCTGTCATATCAAAATTGAGCATGAACCGTATCTGGTCAATCTGTTTATTTTTGGTGGCGGCTGCTACATACGCTTTGGAGCCCAGTAAGCCCTGCTCTTCACCCATAAACATCACAAACTCCACCGTGCGTTTGGGTTTCAGTTGCAGCTTTTTAAAAGTGCGGGCCATATCCAATACTGAAAAAGAACCAATGCCATTATCAATAGCGCCAGTGGCCAGGTCCCAGCTGTCGAGGTGGCCGCCTACAATGATCTTTTCCTGGGGCAGGCTACTACCCTTGACGGTGGCGATCACATTGCGTGCTTTGATGAGGCCCGAGTTGTTGGTCATCAGGATGCGGCTGAAAAGCGGGCTGCTTTTCAACGTCTCTTTCAACTTCATGCCATCTTCCTTGCCGATACAAACGGCGGGAATGGGGATCAACTTGCCGGTAACTGATGCCGTGCCGGTCAACAAAGTGCCGCCATCAACCGTATTGATAATGATGATTCCCTGGCGCCATACTTAATAGCGATGGCTGTTTTTTCCGACCGGTGCAAATACCTGCCGGTAGTGCCGGGCAATATGCCCAGGTATACCAGTGCGATCTTATCTTTTACCACACCAGGTTTGCGTACATAATCACTATCCAGTCCATTGCCCATATCCACTACTTCGGCAGTCAGGTCTGCTTTAACCGGTGAGTGCGCCAGGGATACTGATTTGATGGGTTGTAATTGGCTGGTACTGCCGCCGGCCGTCACAGTGAGCGTACCGCGGCTCCAGCTTTCTACTTCAAAAGGCTGATAGCGTACATCAGTAAAACCATACGATTTGAGCAGGTTGTACGTATAGGTTTCCGCTTTCTTACCATTTTCAGAACCCGTTAGCCGGTGGCCAATGGTTTCTGTAGCTTCTTTCAGCGTGCTATAAGCCCGTGAATTTTGTTGTACCTCCTCATTGATCTTCCTGAATACAGGTTCCAATGAGGGGGTGCTGTGCCAACAGGGCATTGGCTGTGAAGGTCAATAAGCCGGTTAGTATGATTTTATTCATGTGCATGGGGGATTAAAAGCGATGAAAATAAGGAAAAAATAAATCCCCCTCCCTACAATGGTATGAACGGATAGCACTTCCACCTGCGCCCTTCGAGCCGGTTACGTCTATTGGCTTATGGTCCCGATTATTCCGATCGCAGACTTTTTACCGGGTTGGCCATGGCTGCTTTGATAGCCTGGAAGCATACGGTGATCAACGCAATGAGTACCGCTGCCAATCCGGCCAGTGCAAATACCCACCAACTGATGGATACGCGGTAAGCAAAATCCTGCAGCCATTGGTGCATGGCCCACCAGGCCAGCGGAAAGGCAATAATAGAAGCGATGAGTACCAGCCGGGCAAAATCTTTGGACAACATGGTTACGATACCGCCAACGCTGGCGCCTAGTACCTTACGTACCCCGATCTCCTTGGTGCGTTGTTCGGCTGCATAGGTCACCAGTCCAAACAAACCAAGGCAACCGATCAGGATGGCGATAATAGCGAAGGTCAGGAACAACTTCCCGGTTTGTTGTTCGGCTTGGTACATATTGTTGAAGTCCGCATCCATAAAAGAATAACGGAACGGTTCACCGGGTACAGCTAGTTTCCATTGCTTTTCAATGCTGCTTAGGATGGCAGGAATATGTTGTGTATTGACACGCACTGCAATATTGCCATTGCGGCGGGCCAGTTGCATCACCAGCGGCCCTACTTTATTGTGCATGGTGCTGAAGTTAAAATCCTTCACTACGCCCACCACGTGGTAAGGAACCGGTTGATCGTTGTTGGAACCATACAGCGTTTCTTTTAAGGGATCTTTGAAGCCCAGCATTTTTACCGCTTCTTCATTGAGGATAATGCCCGTTGAATCCGTTGAATGTTCTTTTGAAAAATTCCTGCCTGCTGCCATTTGCATGTTCAGCGTAGGGATATATTGTTCGTCTATCTGGTAATTGGCCATGATGATGCCCTTGGTGGCATCCATCGTGGCATCTGTAAACCAGCCATTTTGATTAAAGGTGGCGCTGGTAGGCAGATCGGTTGTTACGGTAGCGTTTTCTACGCCGGGAATAGTTTGCAACTGTTGCCGGAATGAATTCACCTGCCTTCCTAATGGGTAGGTATTCTGTAGCACAAGTACTTCATTACGGTTATAACCGATCTGGCGATTGCGCATATACTCCAGTTGATTGTATACGACGATCGTCCCAACAATGAGGACGATGGAAATGCTGAATTGAAAAACCACCAGCGTGCTGCGCAGCCAACTGCTTTTAAAGCCTTTGGCGATCTTACCTTTTAATACTTCTACCGGTTGAAAAGATGATAAATAAAAGGCGGGATAACTGCCGGCGATCAACCCTACGATCAATACCAGCGCGATCATGACAGGCAATAACCAGCCTGCTAATAAAGTGCTTGCCTGCAATTCTTTGCCCGATATGATATTGAACAGGGGTAATAACATAGCCGACAGTAAAATAGCCAGCAGCAGAGAGAAGAAACTTAATAGTACGGATTCGGTGAGGAATTGTGTGATCAGTTGCCTGCGCCGTGAACCGGCAGCCTTGCGTATGCCCACCTCTTTAGCACGGTTGGCCGAACGGGCAGTGGACAGGTTCATAAAGTTTACACAGGCTATCAACAAGATGAAAGCGGCGATTACGGAAAAATGTACACATAGCTGATATTGCCATTGGCTTCAAATTCATACGATTTATTGGAGTGTAGGTGTATATCTTTCAGCGGCATTAATGGATAACGAAAATGGTTGCCTTTACTTTCTACTTCTTTTAAAGAGGAATGAAGAAAGGACTCCAACTGTTTGCCCAAATAATTATTGATGGCAGCATCCACGCATGATTGGATGAAAGATTGGCTAACACCCGGCTTTACCAGAATATAAGTATGCGTATTATTGCCCAGCCAGTTGTCGGCATTACCCCTGAAGCCATCGATCAGGGGGCGAATAAAACTGAAATGTACATGCGACTGACGTGGCATATCCTTCATTACACCCGTGATCTTACAGGTCGTTTTATTGTCGATCAGTAAAGTTTTACCTATTATATCCGTGCTGTTGAAGTATCTCCTGGCAGCACTTTCATCAATCACGATGGAGTTGGGTTCTTTTAAAGCGGTAGCCCTATCACCTGCTATCAGGGGCGCCGTAAAGACGTAAAAAAAAGAAGAATCAGCAAATACCGCATGGTGGTCCTGGATGTTTTCATTCCCTTTGCGGATGCTGATATCGCCCATATCATTGAAACGCACCATTTGCTCTACCTGTGGGTGGTCGTTCAGCAGGGCTGCTGCCAGCGGTTCGGGGTTACTGCAAAATTAACCTGGGTATTGTTGAACAGGATATCGGCGTCGATACGATAAATACGGTCGGCCTTTTCATTGTATTGATCATAACTCAATTCTTCTTTTACATACAACACGATCAACAGGCAAACGGCCAATCCTGCTGCCAGTCCCATGATATTGATGGAAGAGAAAGCTTTATTTTTCCATAAGTTGCGGAAAGCAATCTTCAGGTAATTCTTGATCATAGTATGGTTGATTATTCTGAAAGTGATGGGCCGTTCTGTGATAGCCGTCCAAATCACCCGGTTAGTTTGATCCAACATCTTGCCATTTATTAATGCCTTGAAACGCAAGTGGTTAATTAGCAGGACGACAGGGAAGTTGTGCGGATATGATACACTGGCCGCCCGTTTTTGACTGCTGCGGATACCTGGAAAAAGGGATGCCTTTAGGCCGGCCAGTAACCCGAAAAGTTAATAAATGAAAGATGTGGAGAACTATTTAAGTTACAATAATTTAACTCTAATCTAGCATTGTTAAAGGTATCTTCGCCTCTCCTTATCAGGGCACAAATGATACGCCCAAAAATGGTAGGCACAATGCCCCCAAAATTACCAAGATTAGCTGCTTCGTATCGACACACTCAAAATTCAATAGCGCATGAAACTTGGTAATTTAACGATCGGATTTCGTACAAAAGATCAGGAACTGGATGATTTGATCAAGATGGAATTTGAAAAAGAAAAGATGCAGTACGAAAATCAGTTTACAACAGAATCCCTCATCACCATCATACTTAGTGCAACGAAAGAATCTGTAGAAAAGTTGTTGCATTTTTTCAGGCGTCACCGCGAAAGTTTCAGTATTGCTTTTATACGTACGGCAGATGGTACCACCTTGTCTTTGTTTGAACATGCTGATAAGGAGGTCTTCAGGTTGGCCGGTGCGGGCGATTTGTAAGATGCACATTTTGCCCTTCCAATTTACCTGCGGGAAAGGAGTTTTTGGTCCATAAAACGGGCAAATTGGCTGGCGGAGCAACCGTAGAAATAACCTAACTTTGATTAAGCATGGAGGAAGCATGTTTTTATCCGGAAGGGGCTTTCCGGTTCACACCTGCTGAAAAACGGGCAGTATAGCACAATCGTTTTCCCCATATTGTTCTTGGGGCGCTTCCTACACACCTTATCTTCCCGGTTAAGTAAACTTTGATTGAGCATCACATGGTTCTGCACAGGGAGAAACTGGCAAACCCTTTGCTTTTTCTATCACCATAACCGCGCTGCTATGGAAAGTAAACTTTACATTACCCGAAGAAAGGACTTGTTTGATCATACTGATAATTCAGAGATCACTTTACAAGAATGGACCAATTTTGTGGCCAATGATCCAGACATGCGTTTGGAGAATGAAACCACCGTTACCCTACCCGATGGAACTGATTACCGCTACCCGAGTCCCGGCAAAGCTATTTGGCTCAACAGGCAACCAGGTGAACGGATAGCCCAGGAAGTAATATTTGATTATGCCTCTGGCAATATTATCATCGATGATCCTGATGCCGCCACCCTGAAAAAGATCAGGCATATTGCTTTCAAACTGAATACCCGCGTTTTTAAAGAAACACCGCACGATACAGGGCAGGTATTGGAAGAACAAACAGTGTTGGTACCACGCTTTAGCTTTGGATCGATGATGGCGCCCTTTAAAAAAGTTTTTCTCCATATAGGCCACCTATTTCACCAGGCCTTTTTTTCCCTTTTCAGCAATAGCCCGGAAAAATTGGTGCGCAACAGTAAGGACAAGAAACCGTGAACCGTGAAAGCGGCAATCCGTAGCCAGCTATCGTCAATACGTTTACCTGAAATCGGGGTTAGTTACTCCGCGGCTTCCGGACGCTAGCGGCTAGTGGGTGTCGTTCCCTGTTAACCTTTCAACCCATTAACTTGTCAACTAGCTCAAACTTACAGTGTACCTATGCCCTCCTTCTCAATTCTGTATTCTGTCTCCTGTATTCTGTATTCTGTATTCCATTTCTTGCTAAATTGTTATAGTTAGCGTACTTCAGCTGCACAGGTATTGGGAAATTTACTTAATATTGTCAACAGCTATCCATTTGTATAACTGTCAAGCCCTTTCAAAAGAGGGTGGCCAACCAACCTTTGCAGCACTATGAGCACCTTACTCAAATACCTGGCAGGTATAGCAGGTACCCTGGTTTTTAGTACCCTGTCAGCACAAACGCCGAAAGTTCCTGCCTTTACCAGCTATGTAAATACTTTTATTGGTACCGCCCCTCTTACCGATCCCAGGATACTGGGATATGAATTGCCCAAAGGGTGGCGCTCCTGGGCAGGATTAACTTTTCCCGGTAGCTCATTGCCCAATGCCATGGTACAGTTAAGTCCCATGACCGAATACGGTTCGGGCGCCGGTTATGAATACGAAGATTCAGTGATCCTGGGTTTTACCCATACCAATAAAGGCCATTGGAACCTGTGTAATATCCCCGTATTACCCTTGTCTAATCCAGGTGCTCCCTTTGGATCCCGCTTTTCACACCAAAAAGAATCAGCCGCACCTGGTTATTACCAGGTATACCTGGAAGATTATAAAGTGGATGTTCAACTTACCTCCACCCTGCGCTGTGGTTATCACCAATACCGCTATGACAACAATACCAACCGGCAAATATTGTTCGACCTGGCCCGGGCCAATAGCCGCGTGTCTGCCTGGAACATAGAGCAGGTAGGTGATTCGGCAGTAAAGGGATTCCAGAGTGGCGAGAACGTTTATTTTTATGCCGTGCTGAATACCCGGATAGACCGATTGGAAAAAGAAAGACGAAGGCCGGCCCAGCGGTCATGCCATTGTACACCTGGTCAATGGCAGCACAGGGCCTGTTGAATTGAAAATAGGCTTATCCTTTGTAAGTACCGCCAATGCCCGGCAAAACTTACAGCAGGAAATTGGCAACCGGTCTTTCAATGATATTCGCCAGGCTGCCAACCGGCAATGGGAAACCATCTTATCCTCCATACAAGTAAAAGGAGGTACACCCAAACAGAAAGGAATGCTATATTCTTCATTATATCGCTCCTTGTTGTGGCCCGCCTTGCGTAGTGATGTAAATGGTGAATATACCGATGCCAAACGGCAGGTAGTAAAAGCCAATTTTAATTATTATACCGAGCCTTCTTTATGGGATACCTACCGCAATAAGGATGTATTGCTGGGATTGGTGTCTCCGCAGGTTGCGTTGGATGTGATCAAATCGATGAAAGACGTGGGAGATAAAAAGGGTTCATACCTACCTTCTTCCATGGCGATCATGGCGCTTCTTCTATTGTGGGCGCTTACCTGCGTGGCATTGATCAGTTTGATATAAAAGCTACGTATGAAATATTGTTGAAGAATGCCAATACACCCGGTGGCGCACGGCCCCATATTGAAGAGTATATCAAAAAGGCTATATCTCCGATCCGGATATTGCCCATCCCCATGTAGAAACAAAAGCCAATGCGGGTGTTTCCAAAACCCTGGAATATGCTTATGATGACTATTCGGTAGCGCAGCTGGCTAAAAAGCTGGGTGATACAGCCAATTACCGGATACTGATGGCCCGTTCAAAGAACTATAAGAATATGTTTGATCCGGCTACCCGGTTTATGCGGGGCCGCCTGACCAATGGCTCCTGGATCACTCCCTTCGATCCCCAATATCCTTACTATGAATACATGTACCGCGAAGCCAATGCCTGGCAGGTATCTTTTTTTTGCACCGCATGATATGAAAGGTTTGGTTGGCTTATATGGCGGCGCCAAAGGATTTGAATCCAAACTGGATTCCCTATTTACCGTTCCCTGGAATCCCAAACATATTGCCCGCAATGTGGAAACCATGATTGGCCAGTATTGCCATGGCAACCAGCCCGATCACGAAGCGCCCTTTGCGTATTACTTTATCAACAAGCCGGCGAAGTCGCAAAAGATCATCGATACCATTCTCAACAGTCTGTATGGGATAGGAGAGGAAGGACTGGCCTTGTGTGGAATGGATGATGCTGGAGAAATGTCGGCCTGGTATGTATTCAGTGCATTGGGCTTGTATACTTTTTCAGCCACCGATCCCGAATACCTGGTTACCGTGCCCCTATTTGATGAAGTGAAATGGAAGACCAGCACCGGTAAATGGCTCACCATTGCAAAAACAGGTTCAACGAGGAACCTTTCCTCTATAAAAGTGAACAACAAAACAAACAAAGGATACTTTGTACCACACGATCTATTCAAGGTTGGCGGTAAGATAACTGTTGTCACCAGGTAGCGCCCTGATCGGCCATATTCCCCAGCATATTTGTCGCATTAGCACCCGTTTTTCAGCTGGTGCTGGTATACCTTTGGTCGGCAAAAGCGATATATATGAAAACTCTTTTTGCCATCTTGCTTATGATCAACGTTACCGGTGCGGCAACCGCACAATCCAATGGCCATTATGCCCAGGTGAATGGCTTGAAAATGTATTATGAAGTACATGGCGAGGGGTTTCCCCTGGTACTCATTCATGGTGGAGGCTCTACCATTGGTACCACTTTTGGCAGGATATTACCTGTACTGGCCAAAACCCATCAAGTCATTGCGGTAGAAATGCAGGCGCATGGACATACTGCCGATATTAACCGCCCACTGAGCTTTGAACAGGATGCCGATGATGTAGCTGAACTGTTGAAGCAATTGAAAATTACCAGTGCCGATGTATTTGGATTCAGCAATGGCGCCAGTACTACCTTGCAACTGGCCATCCGGCATCCTCAATTGGTGCATAAGGTCATTGTAGCTTCTACTTTTTACAAGAAGTCGGGCGCCCAGCCCTGGTTTTTTGGTATGATGGCACAGGCCAGTTTTGAACAAATGCCTCAGGCATTCAAAGATGCTTTCTTGCAGATCAATCCCGATAAAGATGCCCTGTATGCCATGTATAAAAGAGATGTGGTGCGAATGCAAAACTTTCAGGAAACAAAAGAAGAAGATATCAAGGCCATCACTGCGCCCACACTTATTATCAGCGGCAACCAGGATGTAAATACCCTGGAGCATGCGGTGGAAATGTCGCGGCAGATCAAACACGCACAGTTAGCCATCTTTCCTGGTGGTCATGGCGATTATATTGGAGAAATAACCACCCTGAAGCCTGGGCAAAAGAGTATGTGGCGCTGCCAGTGATAGAAGCATTTTTAGCCACCACGAATTAACAGTAGGCGATAAATGAGAACTGGTTACCGGTTTGAGAAAGCTGGTAACTTACCTGCTTAGTAGGGATGCTATCTAGTGCGGGATGCCTGAGCGCATGTATAACAAGTTCATTGCTGCGATTGGTAGTATGCTGATTGGTTACCGGCAGGAGAAGGCTTATCATCCCATTATAAAGTTGTATCCTGTATTCTTTCCTACATTTACTCCTGCATGGAGCAACTGTTACAACACCTGAAGAACTTTTATCATTTAAGCGAAGCTGCACAGCTAACACTGCAGGATAGTTTTACTAAGGTCATCTTGCCCAAAAATGAAATGCTTATTACTGAGGGTAAAATATGCAGGCATCTTTATTTCTTAGAACAGGGATGCCTGCGTGGCTTTTATAATTTAGAAGAAAAAGAGATCACCCACTGGTTTGGGTTTGAAAATGATTTTGTAACCTCTTTCCACAGTTTCACTACCCAACAGCCTGCCGTAGAAAATATACAACTCATAGAAGGCTGCGTATTGTGGTCCCTCTCCAAAGACACCCTCACGGCGCTATTCAATCAACACCACGAAATAGAAAGACTGGTACGCATAGCTTACGAAAAATATTATATACGACTGGAAGAACGCTTCGTCAATGCCCAATTCCGGACTGCTGGTGAACGATACCAGGACCTGCTGGAGCAAGCGCCACATATAATCGACCGGGTACCATTGGGATATATAGCTGCGTACCTGGGCATATCACAAGAAACGCTTAGTCGAATCCGCAGCCGGCTTTAACATTTGTGATGGACTGTTTTGACTGTTGTCAAAAAAAATGGGGAGGGGCTTGGTAGTTTTGGATCCATAAAATAACATATATGGAACCCAAGAACCCCATGCAACCTTCTAATGCTTTTATTGCTGCTTCCTGGATAGCCCTCCTGGCAGGGATGATCGCTTACAATATTGGCTTATGGAATGCCCAGATGGAGCTGAATGAAAAAGGTTACTATTTCACGGTACTCATGTTTGGCCTCTTCTCTGCCATTTCCGTACAAAAAGCAGTGCGCGATCAATTGGAGGGTATTCCTGTTACGAACCTCTATTATGGCATAGCCTGGTTTACCACACTTTTGTCGATCCTGCTGCTTACCATTGGCCTTTGGAATGCCGGCCTCACCAAAAGTGAAAAAGGGTTTTATGCCATGTCGTATACCCTTAGCGTATTTGCGGCCATTGCCGTACAAAAGAATACCCGCGATATGAAAGCTGCACAGAAGGATGACCACCATTCTACCGGCACCAATACCGAAAAATAAGCAATCAAGGCAATTAAAGCCATAAAGGGCGTGTATCGAAACTGCGATACACGCCCTTCTGCCTATTCACCCAATAGCGGCCCAGGTAGGTCATCCACACCATATTCGGGGCTGCCAGGCATTTTACCCTGGCTGTGAAAGGTTTGATATACAGCATATTATGCCCATATCGCATGAATGGTAAGTAGTATTTATTCCCTTAAGTCTCCAGGTGGAACCATTGTTAATGTATTAATGGTGTAGTGCTGCTTTTTATATAATACGTATATAATTCCTATACAATAGCATTATATTCCGTACATATTCCGTCTCTATAAAGGACGTGATATATACGGAATATCTACGGATTGTATACGTAATATCTACGTATTATCCTATCATTCCAGGTAAAGCCTGTATATGGCAAATAAGGTCTTGCCCACCATCTGGTATGAACTTTACACCTCAATACTTAAATAGTATTAGGTAATTATGTCCCAATAAGGGATATTTATACACCTATTTCCTTTTTAAGCAGATCCCCCATTATTCCTCCCTCTGCCGTATTACCCCTTCGCTCAATGATTAGTAGCAACGCGTTGACAACAAGCTATTCAACAAACACCTTTATATGCGAATCCTCTGCTTCTGGGTACTCTGTTGCCTGGCCAGTCCTGCTGCAACCTTGTCTCAATGTCCACATATAGCCGGCATTATGGTAGACGCCTGCGGTTTAGAAAACAATAACGAGTTTATTTTCCTGCGTACGGGCTCCAATCCTGTTAATGTGAATGATATTGGCATCGCGTTACCTGCCAACGGTAACATTACTGTGGCTAATTTGAATGATTTCTCTCCGCCTGATCCTTCCAATCTGACTCCCTGGGTGCTTGTCTAGTGGTGATAGACGATGGTGCGGTCATTCCTCCCAATTCATCGGTGGTGATCTTTATGTCGAATAATATCACCATAACGTATAATTTTACATCCTGGTGCACCCAGTTTGGAACCGTGTACATTTTATACCGGAACCTTGTTTCACCCACCACGCCCACTTTCCTGAACACCAGTGCTTCACCTGAACAGCGCACGGCCAGCTTGTCGATCAATGGGGTACCGGCTTGTAATGCTGCTTTTAAGTACAATGTGCCCACTACTTCGACTGAGGGCAATTTTTACCAGTTTCCCACACCCACCGCTGGCGTCAGTATATCGCCGGGATCGGTTAATAATGGATGTGCTTCTCCGCCATTTAGCGTATTGCCCATCAGTTTGAAAAGCTTTACAGCCACCCTGGCTAATGAAGCGGTACAAATCCAATGGACTACCAGCACGGAGCAGCAAACCGATTATTTTGAAGTGCAAAGAAGCAGTAATGGCAGCCAGTTCATCAGCCTGGGGAAAGTGGTGGCAGCAGGTAACTCAAACAGTGATCTGACGTATAGTTATAAGGATCCCGGAAAAATTACTGCCCCCGCTTACTATCGCCTGCTTACGGTTGATATGGACGGAACAAAAGAATACTCAAAAGTAGTAAGGGTGAAACCTGGTATTTCGGCCTTTGAATTGATAGAGGTAAGTCCCAATCCGGCCATTAGCGAATTGGTGGTAGCTTGGAATGCTGTCTCCGCTGGCTCCACCACCGTCATGATCGGCGATCTGTCTGGGCGGGTAGTATATACGAGAAACCTAGGCGGCGTTGCGGGATATAACCGCATTCGCTTGCCAATATCTGTTTTATTACCTGGTCTCTATCAGTTACGTCTGCAAAGCGATCAACATACGGCTTCCAGGAAATTCATTAAACAATAAGGTTCGTCCAGTCCGGGCAGTTTGTGGGTCGTTTCAGGAGACTAAATTTTCAGTTCGGACAATAGTGTATGTCCAGTTGGGGCAGTTGTAATAATTTGTATGGCTGATACAAAATATTATTCCATGCATATATCTGCCAGGTGTTTACAGATCGTTTTTCTGGTGCAAGGCATTACCTGTGTGGCGCAAGAGCGCATGCCAGCATTGGATAAGGGCAAGTGGTTTCCGGCGCCCCTAAATATTATTCCTTTCAAAGGGCCGGTTATTTTGGTTTTACCCAGCAACAACAACTGCAAATGCTGGGCAATATGGCAAAAGTGATAGAGCAGATACACCAAACGCCGGTATTGAATCCGCCTAAGGGATTTTCGGCCGGCGCCTATGCCTCGTTGTGTGAATATGGATGTGAGGTTAAAAAACAAATAACAGGAGAATCAGGTATTATTTTCCTGGAATTTTATAGAACAGGTAATAATCCCCAGGTCAAAGTGGAAGAGGAAGGCCCCTCTTTGAAGCTGTTTTTTAATAATATTGATATCATCGTTAGCAACAACGGCCTCAATAAGGATGATTATTTTGAAGAGCCGGATGTTACGGATCATATCCAGGGCTTTCCCGTGTACGGAAACCTGGTAGCCATTACAAAAAACAAGGAACCGCTGTTTGTGCCGCTTACAAAGGAACGTTATTTGCTACTGGCTATAGCGGCAGCCAAAAACAGGTGGAGGAATTGAAAAAGTCATCTGCTGAAGGCAGTCCTTACCAACAATGGCTAAAGACTAAGGATGCGGGTATGAAAGGGGCGCTGGAAGGGTTTGATATGCTGGCCAAATCTGAACCCGCGAAAGCTAAAACGGCTAAGGAGAAATACCTCAAAGAAATGCAGAAAATAGACAGTATGTATAAGGCCGATGAAGCCAGTTTTTACGCAACCAGCAAGCCATGATTGATAAGCCAGCAGGGAGGTGCAATCCAATCAGCAGCAACTGGCTGCTTATACAGCCGAAGAAAAAGGCAGCCCATGCTGGCGCGTAGTGGCCGCCCTTATATGCAATGTAATTCTAATTTCTTCAATAAGGCATTACCGCCCTATGCAGTCCAACTTGTTTTAATAGATTTGTACAAATACCCACGTAACAAGTCGGTTGTCCTTAGCAAACGCGACCATGATTTAATGAAAGAGATACTGGAGACGCTAGATCTTAGCAAGGTGCAGGCAGTATTGCAATAGAGCAGTAAATGTTAATTGTATCCTTTATCTCCACCTGATTTACGACAAGTGAGTATCGCTCTTTTAATAGTCACGGTGTATGCTCCATTGGATATATCGGTTGGCCTACAAAAACACATGGCTACTTCCTGGCTATCGGGAATGCCAAAACAAGCATCGGGAATGGGAAACTTACAGGAGGAAGGTGGTAATCCATTGGTGCCTGCTGGTTTGGCTGATAGGCGTGTAGCATGACCATGCATATATGCTGGCTTAACAGATGGGGTGGTTGGCTTAACGGAAATCATCACATCATGCATACGGTTGCGTGGGCTACTTTCAATCTTATCGGTTATCTTAGGGCATCATTAAAAAGGTGTCCCCTTCATGCAAAAGCTCATTACTCTATTGGCGGCCTTATACATTTACTTGGGTGCAGGTGCTCAGGTATTGCAGCCGGCTACTCAACCCAATGCGGCTCAGCAGGCCATGATCAAAAGAGGGTATGGCATGTTCATCCATTTTGGTGTGAATACTTTTGCGGATGTAGAATGGTCGGATGGTACGATTCCCGTTGACAAATACAACCCCACCCACCTGGACCCTGATCAATGGGTGCGTACGGCTAAGGAAGCCGGGTTTCGTTACGTATTGCTCATTACCAAACACCATGACGGATTTTGTTTGTGGGACAGTAAATACACCACGTATGATGTAGCTTCCTCACCGGTTAAAACAGATGTGGTTAAAGCGGTAGCGGCTGCCTGTAAAAAATATGGGATACAGTTTGCCATCTATTACTCTCTCTGGGACCGGCATGAGGCTTCTTATAAAGACAAAGATCCACAGGTATATGTGCAATACATGCTCAATCAGTTAACGGAATTGTTTACGAATTATGGGCCTGTTTGTGAATTGTGGCTGGATGGTGGCTGGGACAGGAAACCTACGGACTGGGGTATTGACCAGGTTTATAAACTGGTGAAGCAATTCAATGCGGCTTGTGCAGTGAGCGTGAACCATACTATTGTAAACGAAGCAGGCAAACGTAAGTTTACCCCTCCTTCGGACATGACGGTTGATAATAAATATTACTTTCAATACTTCCCCTCCGACTTCCGCCTTTGGGATCCCCGGCTGGCCCATAAGTTTGATAAGAAACAATACCTGCATGAAGGCAAATCATATTACCTGCCTTTTGAGCATACTTTATGCCTCAGCCAGCGATGGAACTGGTTTCAGAAATCAATGCCATTGCCTGTACGGGAACCCGATGAACTGGAGGAGTTGTTTTACTGGTGTACTGATAACAACAATTCGCTGGTGATCAATGTACCGCCCGATCAAACGGGCAGGATACGGGAATATGAAGCTTTGGCGGTGATCAACCTGGGCAAACGCCTGGGCCTGGCAGGGGGTAAACCATTGCCCCGCAATGGCCGTTATATCTCCTTACTAAAGCCGGCAACAGCTAGCAGTGTATGGCCTGATAAAGACAATCAGTATGATGCAGCAAAGCTCACCGATGGCAATCTCGACAGCCGATGGGCTTCGGCCGATACGCTGGCTACTGTGGAAATTACCCTCGATCCAACACAAGCATTTAATAAGATCAGCATTTTTGAGTACAAGGATACCAAATCATTGCCCGATGGATTTTCGCAGGCGCGATTGCCCCGCATACAGGAATACCAAATAGATATATTTCAGAATGGTCAATGGTATACTATTTACTATGGACATGAGCCCATGGGAGATTGTAAGGTGATCAGGTTGCCGCGTAGTTACCATGCTGGTAAACTTCGATTGAAGATCAACCGGGCTACTGCTCCTCCCTCTATTCATGAAATAAATGTGAGTGACAGCTCCCGCTAGATGATGGCTGCCCGCGACCAGCCACTAGCAATCCTCCCAGGGTGAGCCGCCCTTGCAGGGCTATTGTGTACCCACAAATAATAGCTTTGTGACTATGAATCAAAGCAATTATAATTACTTATTCGGGGATAAACGAATAGAGCGTCGCGGGGAACAATTACTAAGTTCTTTATTTCGAGCAGGTTATAGTAGTATTCAATCGATATCCAATAGTCGTGCAGAACAAAAAGGATATTATCGTTTTTAAAGAATGATAAAGTACAAGAAGACCTGTTGATCAGGGAGATGGTAGAGCGTTGCGGTAAGGTAAGTGCTGGCAATGTAGTTTTATCGATACAGGATACCACCGAGATCAATCTATGTGATCATAGTGGACGGATCCTCTATGATGAGAGTCTTGGTCCGATCAACGATACGATAAGAGGGATAGGCTTTAAGTTACATCCGAGCCTGGTAATAGATGCCCGAACGAGCTATCCCTATGGGTACTCGGGTATTGAGGTGTGGTCCAGGGAGCATCAGAGACAGGAAGTGTCGCATTATGTTCAGCAGCGCAAGAGTGTATCAGAAAAGGAGAGCCAGGTATGGGTGGATTCCAATGAACAGACTTACAAGAGCCTGTCGGCAGCCCAGGCAGTGATCATTATTCATGACAGGGAGGGCGATTTTTATGAACAGTTTGCCATGGCTCCCCAGGATGGCAAGTTCTTTTTGCTGGTACGCAGCAACCATAACAGGCGGCTGGAACAGGGTGTAAAGCTTTGGGATCATATAGAGGGATTGCCCGTAGCGGGTCATTATAGGACAACCATCAGCTATCAGCATAAAGACAAAACCAGGAAAAAGAGGGAGGCTGACATAGCCGTAAAAATTGGCAAAGTAAAGTTAAAGAAGCCTCATAAGAAGGCAGCGTCCATGCCAGGGTCATCGGTACAGTTAACCGTAATAGAGGCGCGGGAGGTAAACACAGACTTTGAAGACCCGATATTATGGCGTCTATATACTACCTGGCCGGTAGAAGACTTTGAACAGGCCCATACGGTGATAGAATGGTACAGATGCAGGTGGTTTATCGAGGAGGTATTTAAAGTGCTAAAAAGGAATGTTTTAATATTGAAGGCAGTGAGCTGGAAAGTGGTTGGAGCATCCGCAAACTTACCCTCATGCTGCTGGACACGATCATTAAGTTGTTTCAGATGTCAATTGCCTACGGTATGGAGGAAGGGGATAGTCCTGATACGGGAACAATGTTTGAGGATGAGGAAGTAGCGTGTTTGGCAAATATCAATAAAAAGGTACAGGGCAAAACAGAGAAACAATCAAATCCCTTTCAGCAGCAAAACTTAGCCTGGGCATTTTGGATATTAGCACGACTGGGGGATGGAAAGGATATGCATCCCAAAGAAAACCAGGGTTTAATACCCTGATAAATGGACTAACTAAGTTTTACACCATTTATCAGGGATATGCTTTACAAAAAGATGTGGGTACACAATAGCCCTTGCAGGGCGACCCACCCAAAGCCGGCTTCAGCCACCCTTACTAGATAAGAACTGCTATCTGCTAACCGCTTTTAGCGGTAAGGTATTACCTTATACCTTATATAACTCCTATGAAGGCGCGCTAATAGTGAGGTTTTGCTTTTTTGACACAAAACCAGTAGATAACGAATGATTATTTTTATGCAAGTGTAGATGAAATATAAATTTATAGCCGTTTCCAATATTTAATCATTAAACTCACGGCTATGCAAAACTATCCAAGTTGTCCTTGTACAACTTGAAAGACGAAGTGGTGGTAGATAAGTTATCTGGCACCCTCGATCAGCAATTGCTCAACTCCACCTTTGAATCTTACCTGAAGCTCGACGGCGAACACACCAATCATTTTAAAGTAGGTGAAAGTTATTATGCCATAGGTTCTACTGAAAATGGCAGTCCTGTCAGATCTGAAACAGTTGTGTGTAAAGTGGCGAGCCCTCATCCTGTTTTTGAAGGTAATTTGACATTGCCTGAACCAGGCAAAGGAGGCAATCCTGCACCATTGGCCGGAGGCGATATGATGATCCAGTTCACCAATTTTTCTTCCACTACTTTCAGTCTTAGCACACATGGTGCTAATCTCCAAAAGGGATTGGGTGGATTGACCACAGCGCCAGGGCCTTATTTACAGACTATTTCCGGGATGCAGTCCATGAGTGCCAACCAGGTGTTGGCCGGAATTGAACATGGCGACTCGGGCATCTTTTTGCCAATGCGGTGTCGATGAATCAACCCACCTATGCGGTAAACTTTCTGGATCTTCCGGCTGGTACCGATGAAGGGACAATAGGGGAACAGCTATTCGGCACCACGGATAAGCTGTATTGTACCGATTCATTGGTTTATGGTGCAATAGGTGATGAAACTATATTGGACGATCTGGCAGAAGCTGGTAGAATGCTCGTACTCTTTTTGAGCGCCTGATATTTCATGATCACGCACCACGGGAGGAGTACTACCAAGTGGTGAGTGGTCATTTATTTCAATTCATCGGGCCAGGCCACTTGGCGGCCACTGGCTTTCCAGGTGGGCATTTGTGCGTCCCGCTGTCTTAGTTCATCACCCAATAAGTGGGCAAGCCTTGCTACCTGTTGTGGATAGGTGGATGCGAGGTCATGCTGCTCACCCAGATCGGTATCAAGATTGTAGAGTTCCAGCTTTTGTTGTTTCATTAGGTACACCAGTTTCCAGGGGCCTTTGCGGATGGCACTGACCCAGGCAATGCCTTCGTCTTCGCGGGTAGTCCACCGGTTGGGGTAATGGAATACCAGTGCACGGGAAGTGTCTGTGTATAAAGGATTCTTCAACACAGGTACATAGCTGCGTCCGTCAATACGGGTAAGTTGTTTTGCCGCCGGCTGGGTTGTTTTACCAGCTTGCAGTAATGACTTTTCGCTGCCTGCTTGTGGAAGGGGAATACCTGCCATGGCGAGTATGGTTGGAAAAAGGTCTTCGGCCATTACATATTGTTTGGTACGGCTGCCGGGCTTTGTGACACCGGGCCAATGCACCATAAGTGGTACGCGGATGCCCCCTTCATATACCGATCCCTTGCCTGCCCGCAAAGGCAGGTTGTGGGTATTGCGAATGCCGCCCCGGCCCGCATTGGACAGGCCGCCGTTATCGCTCATAAAGATGATGATGGTGTTTTTGTCTATCCCTTTCTCGCGTAGGTAATCCATAATGTCTCCCAGACTTTTATCCATGCCTTGTACCAGCGAAGCATAAGCTGCTTCAACGGGTGAAAGGCCGGCCGCCAGGTATCGGTCTACATATCTTTTATCGGGCTGTATGGGCGTATGCACGGCATAATGCCCCAGGTAAAGAAAAAGGTTGCCGGCGGTTGATGGGTACTTCCATCACCTCCTTGGCTTTATGAGTAAGTGCATCTGATAAGAAAATATCTTGCCCATAAAACTCCTGCAGCCCTGGTACTGCATTAAAAGTTGCTTTGCCCGGCTCATTGCCAAAGTTCCGCTCTCCATAATAACTCTGTGGATGTCCCAACGATCCTCCAGCTACATTGGTTATGAAACCCAGGTTCAGCGGATCACTGCCCGGTGTGCCCTGGCTGCCCCAATGGGCCTTGCCCACATGCAGGGTTTGGTAACCTGACTCCTGTAACAATTGCGGAAAAGGTTTGGTGGTATAAGCACCAGTCAACGGGTGGGGCTGATGCCATTGATATTCCACACCGGCGGCTGTAATAAACTATCCGGGTAGTCTGTAGGCTGATCGCGGGTAATATTCGTCCAGTTGGTGATATGGGTGCGCGCTGCACTCATACCGCTTAGTATGGAGGTACGTGTGGGTGTACATACCGGATTTACATACGCATTGGTAAATACCATACCTGCCTTGGCCAGCCTTTCCATATGGGGGTATGGAATTGCCGGTTGAGGGCCATTACCGAATCGCCAAAGGGTAGGGAAGTATCCATCCAGCCCATATCATCAACCAGGAAAAAAATAATATTGGGACGTTGCTGCTGCGCCGGTCCTTGTGCCATGCTGGTCAGGAAGTAGAGTAAACAGGAAAGGGTGGATAGTATCATTTTCATACAGCTGCGTGCGTAACCGGAATACGGGTTACCCTGCTAATATAGTGCAATTCAATGGGGTGCTCCTTATAGCACGATGTGCAAACGTATGCGCAGTGATTTCCTGGTTGGCCTTTGCTAAAATGACCTACTTTCATCGCGCATGATACATTGATGACCCAATAATAAAATTGAATGAACATGATCAGGAAAGGCTTACTGCTGATAACAAGTTTAATGTATGTGAATACCATGATGGCACAACTGGTAAAAGCGAAGGCGTCAAAACCTGCTTTACCCAATATTGTGTACATCTATGCTGATGATTTGGGTTATGGCGACCTGGGCTGTTATGGCCAGCAGAAGATCGAAACACCGAATATTGACCAGTTGGCAAAAATGGCATGCGTTTTACACAGCACTATGCTTTCCCGGTTTGCGCTCCTTCGCGTTACTTGTTGATGACGGGTAAGCATTCGGGCAGGGCCTATATACGGGGTAATGATGAATGGGGTGAAAGAGGACCGGTATGGAATTTTAAAGCCATGGAAGAAAACCCTTTCCTGGAAGGTCAACGTCCCATTCCCGATTCAACGCTTACGATTGCAGAGGTACTGAAAGAAAAAGGCTATACTACTGGTATGGTTGGCAAATGGGGATTGGGGCTCCCTTTACCAGCGGCGTTCCTAACCGGCAAGGGTTTGATTATTTCTATGGTTTCATCTGTCAACGGCAGGACCATACTTATTATAGTGGTCATTTATGGGAGAATGAAGACCGGGTAGTGCTTAGCAATAAAGTAATGGACCCTGCAGTGAAATTCCCGAAAGACCTTGATTCAAGTGATCCTGCAAACTATGCGATCTACGAACAGAAAGATTATACGCCCGACTTCCTGATCAAGTCGGCAGTTAACTTCATTGATAAGAATAAGAACAAACCTTTCTTCCTGTATTATCCATCGCCATTGCCGCATGTGTCATTACAAGCGCCTAAGAAATGGGTAGACTATTACCATGCCAGGTTTGGTGATGAAAAACCTTTCCTGGGCGATTCGTATTTTCCATGCCGTTATCCACATGCTACCTATGCCGCCATGATTGCTACGCTCGACGAGCAGGTAGGGCAAATTGTAGCTTCGCTCAAACGAAATGGCCTGTATGAGAATACGATCATTATGTTTTGTAGTGACAATGGGCCTGCTGCCAATGCGGGTGTGGACCCGGTATTTTTCAACAGCGGAGGCCCCTTCCGCGGCGATTATGGTTGGGGTAAAGGTTTTTACATGAAGGGGGTATACGGGAACCGTTCATTGTACAATGGCCGGGCAAAGTTCAACCAGGGACTACTTCCGATCATCTTTCCGCTACCATCGACATCATGCCTACGCTTTGCGAACTGCTGGGTAGGAAACCTCCAACCGATATTGATGGTATTAGTCTTTTACCTGCTTTGCTGGGTAAAAAGAAAAACAGCAACAACATGCCTACCTCTATTGGGAATACCCGGAATATGGCGGTCAGCAGGCGGTGAGAATGGGCAATTGGAAAGCCCTGCGGCTGAACCTGCTGAAGGGAGTGATTAAAACAGCCTTGTTTGACCTGAGCAAAGACCCGCAGGAGCAGTATGACCTGGCCGCACAATACCCCGAAATTGTAAAAAGATGGAAGCCATTATGCTGCAGGAACACCAAACGCCGGAAGTGACCCGGTTCCTGATGCCGGTACTGGAAAAATAGGGGTTAGCTGTTAGCTTGTAGCTTTTACTGTTAGTAGTTGGCTATCAAGCTAAAGCAGTTAATTAACTAATGTGAATGGTAAAAAAACGGACTCCTTACTTTTTACTACCTCGTCCTGGTCAATGTTCAATTTTCAATGCTCTATGTTCTATGTTCTATGTTCTATGTTCTATGTTCATTGGGGTGGCTCTCCTAATGTCTAATAGGTAACAATTCGCTCCTCCTCACTCATTTGAGTACCTAAAAGAATAATGCAGGTAGTATAACTTGCAGGAAAAGATTCCTGTGAAAAATTCTTTTGTTATGGACAATGGGTAGGGATATACGTAATTAAGTGGAGACTTATCTTTACTTATGCCCTAAACACGCTTTGTAATTCGCTGCTTACTAGTCGGTTAATGTAGACTGTATGATTGAAGGTTGATTAGTGCCCCATGAATAGCAACAGATAGGTTGTTGGCCCTGCCTGGCAGGATACGTTAATTTAATCATTAAATCATCCTCCACCCCTTCGTACAATTGAAAAAAATAATTAATTTGTTATTCCCCTGACTATTTTATGCGACTAATAAATCATTAATCACTTTTTAAAACCTTCCAAGATGTCATTTAATGCAAAGCTAAAATTCGGCAGCAAAGATAATATCGATGTCCTTGCCTGCGATTATGCACTTCGTCGTGATGTAGATGCCAAGGGCCGTCCCGCTTCCGGTGTTTATGGTGGTACTATTAATCTCACCGTTGAATCTACTGATGATACCAGTATTATTGAAGCGATGGTGAATCAATACAAACCTGTTGATGGCAGTATCACTTTTAAGAAAAGTGATGAAGACTCAAAGATGAAAGAACTCACTTTTGAAAAGGGTTATGTAATTGCTTTCCAGGAAAGTATCGATATTAAAGGGGCAAAACCGATGCAGATCGATTTCACTATTTCAGCGCAAAAGATCAAGGTAGGCAATGCTGAACATAAGAATGAATGGCCTTCCTAGTTAGTATTTGTTATTTCATGGATTCCTTTCGACTGTTTCTATATCGTTCCCCCATACTCCCCGTTAGATTCAAAGTTGTATCTATCTCTTTGTTTTAATTCCTGAAGGAAAACCACTTACCGTACTTGATTCTTTATTTAGTTGATGTTTGCCTTTGTGTAAATGTCAGCATGAACTGTTATTCCTTATAACGCAGGCTCCAGGGGTATATACCTATGGTAGCCTTCCCTTGTTGGATAAAACCGGCGCCGGCGTTGCAGAAGGAACATAAATCTTTGTAAGATGCAAAACCAGGTCATTGCCGATATTGAAATTGAAGACCAGAAAATTGATAATTACAGTGTTGTTGTTATCAAGCAGCGCTTTAATGCCCATCATGAATTTGCCATTCGCATCCGGTATGATGTACTGGGGCAGGGCAGTTCCTTCAAGCTGAAGAATAGCCAGAAATTGATTGGTAAAATGGCCTCGATCAAACTGGTACAGGCCAATACACGTGAGCAAGCCTATGAGTTCAGGGGCTTATTTGCGAGGTGAGTATGGAGCAGTCCGATAATTTCACCAGTGAGTTGGTATTGAAAGGTTACAGCCCTACCATCCTCCTGGAAAATGGTCCGCATCTGCTCTCCTTTTATAAGAAAAGCCTGGACGATATTGCCAACCAACTTACCGAGCCCGCCGCCCAAAGTTGTGATGTGCAATTGGCTCCCATACACAAACCGCCACTCACCTACATCTGTCAATACCGCGAAAGCACCTTCCATTTTCTTAACCGCCTATCAGCCGATTTTGGGGAATGGCTATACTATGATGGTAAAACATTGTTTTTTGGTAAGCCCTCCTCATCACCCGATGTTGATATTACCTACGGTCAGGATGTGCACAATATGCAGTTTACGCTGCGTATTCTGCCGTTGAATTTCAGTGGTTATTCTTACTTGTCGAAGGATGATAGTTTTATCTCCGGCAAATCACCCAAAGAGGTAGAAGGTCTGGATGAGTATGGGTCTTTTGCCCTGAAAGAATCGAATAAGGTCTTTGCCGAATCGGTTAGTTTTCCAATAAAACCCCGGGTTGAAAGCAAGGGGGACCTGGATGCCTTTATCAAAAAACAAAAAACAGCGATGGCTGCCCGTCTGGAAGTATTGACTGGCAGCAGTGATAATCCCTTCATTTGCATTGGTGCTGTAGCCAACGTGAAGTTCTCCAAATTTGAAAATGATTCCTTTACGAAGGAAGATTATGGAAAATTCCTGATCACCTCCATTGAACATCATGTTAATGAGAACGGTAAATACTACAACAACTTTGAAGCGATACCTACTGGATTAGATATGATCCCTGTACAGCAGGTAGTGGTGCCCATTGCAGAGCCACAGGTGGCTACTGTGATGGATAATGCGGATCCGGATAATAAGGGCCGGGTAAGGGTGCAAATGCTGTGGCAGCGAGCCAGTGGTGAAATGACCGATTGGATAAGGGTGATGACTCCTGATGCCGGTGGTGGTAAGGGTGGTGCCCCCAATCGTGGACTGGTAGTGATACCCGAAACGGGCGACCAGGTACTGGTTGCTTTCCGGTACAATGACCCCGACCGCCCCTTTGTAATGGGCAGCCTGTTTCATGGTAAAACAGGCGGCGGTGGTGGACAGGGTAATAAATCAAAAAGCCTTACGGCGCTTTCGGGGAGTGTGATTAGCCTCGACGGCGATGCCATTTCGGTGGTTGATGCCGCCGGTAATAAGATCCACCTGGATGGAGCCGGTAAGATCAATATCAATTGTTCTACGGAGATCACGCTGGAATGCGGTTCCTCAAAAATTACGATGAATTCGGGTGGTAAGATAGAGGTCACGGGAACCGAGATCATTGCGCATGGTTCAACCAAGGCTGAGATGAAAAGTACGGCTTCCTTTACAGCACAGGGTACCTCGGCCATTGTACAAGGCACCGCCACGGAGATCAAGGGCGATGCCAAAGTGGATGTGGTTTCCCCTTCCACCAGTGTCAATGGCGATGCCAACCTGCTGCTTCAAAGTAAAGGCACGATCAATGTAGACGGCACCACTATGACGAATGTAAAAGGTGGTACGGTAAACCTCAATTAAAACAGGCATGCTGGCAGAACACAATCCCATAGCAGAACTGGTACATAAGATACAATCGAAGTGGATCAAAGAGGTATCACCTTTTCCCCACCTAAAGATGGTGCGTTGGCTTATCAAGCCGGAAGAGGCCCGGTTATATGAAGGATTCCTTAAACTGGAGTCAACCGAACACGGCGCACTTCCCGAATTGGTGGTAACGCTGCTGACGCCCTTTGAAAATGAGAACGACCATTCCCTGCATTTATACAATGATTGGATCAACACACTCCAGGCCGATCAAAAAGCTCAGCAGGTATTGACACCTGCACAGATAGCGGCAGTTGAAGGCACTGGGGGAGGGGACCGGATGCTGATGCTCGTTTGCTGGCCATGTTGACGCGTTTCCGCGAACAACTGCCCGATAAAACGATGCCCCTGGTAGTGGCCCTGTTGCCACACGCCATTCATGATATGGATGGTTACCGACAATGGCTCATCGGGTTATTGAAAAAAGGTATTCCTCCATCTGTCTCTTTCATGATTGTAGATCATATAGGAGCTTACTACTTTGATGGCGTGATGAAAAAATACCCGGATAACACCAAATCATTGAGTGTGGAGCTGGACCTGGATGGGGCCATCAGTAAGATCGCTAAGTCGGGCAATAGCAATGCCCCGGTAGCCAAACTCAATGAATGTATTTTGGAAATGGGGAAAGCAGTACAGCAAAACAATGTTGCACGGGTAGATGAATGGGGCGAAAAAGCATTGTTTATTACCCAACGATCTGGCTTGAAAAGCCTGTTTGCCACTGCCCATATTGTATATGCAGGTATGTTATTCAACTTCAAACAATTTGAGAAAATAGATGGGCTGCTTACAAAAGGTTTGCGCCTGGCTACTCAGGGCTTAAATAAAGAAGGAGATGCCTGCCGCCCCTTACTCATACAGTTTCATGGTTATATCGCGGCCAGCAGCCAGTTACAGAAAAATGCCTGCTGCAGTAGCCGGATTTGAAAAGCAAGGCGATACGGCACAGGAATATGCCCTGCCGGGAATGGCCATCAATGCCTACCGGCAAGCCTATACCTTAAGTAAAAAAACGTACCGGAGAAATATGCCGATCTGCTCACCAAGGCGCTCAATGCAGGTCGGGCCATGCCCCTTGAAGAACAGCAAAGCAGTCAATTAGGACCGGTGGCCCTTGATAACCTGCAATGGTATGAAGGAAAACAACGATGGGATGAGGTCAAAAGCATCGACCAGGAGTTCACTGCTTTACTGGGCCCACAATGGAAAGAATCAGCGAAAGATAAGCACGAGTCCATTCTCCCAAAACAACGCGAACCTGTAACCTAAACCAACTACGATGTTACCGGCGAACAGGCATTTATTACCCATCATTGGCATTGACATCCATATGGTACTCATATTGGGTGCGCCTGTTCCTATTCCGCATCCTTTCATTGGACTGGTACTTGATCCCATGGATTGGATACCTAAAATAGGCGCTTCTGTGCGGGTAAATGGCATGCCCCGGGGCAATGCGGGTACGGATGGTATGCTGGGTTGCAAGGTACATATTCCCATGGGTGGTCCCTTTGCCATGGCGCCCATGATTGGGCATGATTCCAAAAACTTTTTCGGTAGTCCCAAAGTAAAAGCAGAAGGTTCTTATTTCAGTGGAGCGGGTTTCCTGTTGATGTCGTGCAACGATGTAGGTATTCCTTTGTCTATTACGCCCGGTAAAAGTTTAAACCGATCCCTTCTTTATACCTGCCTACTTCGGCAGCCATTCCCATTCCGGCAGGTAAACCGGTGGTGGTAGGCGGTCCGTATGTGCCCGACCTGATGAGTATGCTGATGGGTCTGGCCATGTCGTTTGGCTTTGGCGCGCTCATGAAAGCAGGCGGGAAGGCCATGAAAAAAGCGTTGACTGCTTTTAATCAAAAGGTGCTCAAGAAGTTCAAATGCACGAAGAGCCTGTCGAAGAAATTCTGTAAGCATGGCTTTGAACCGGTAAACCTCATCAATGGTAGTGTACTGTATGAAGGGATAGATTTTGAACTGCCCGGCCCTATTCCTCTTAAATGGGAACGGACCTGGTATTCCGATTCAGGTTATGAAGGATTGATGGGGCATGGTACACATTGCAATTACGACCTTACGTTGCTGGTGATGGAGCAGGATAATGGTATTGGCATTAGCCTTCCCGATGGCCGGGCCACGGGATTCCCTTTACTGGTAGCGGAAGGAGATCAGTTTTTAACCGGGCCGAAAAACTAACGCTTACCTGTAAAGATCATAATCATTATGACCTGTTTGATCACGATAGCCGGCTAACCTGGCAATTTGTAAAAAGGCATGACAATGTATTTAAGCCGGTAGCGCTTGTGAACCAGGCTGGTTTAGCGATCCGTTTTTCTACAACAGGAAGCATATCCTGGAAAAGATCGTTGATACGGCGGGGCGTGAGATCATGCTTACGCTGGATGCCTTTGACCGGGTAGTGAAGGTAGAGGGCGTGCATCATGGATCCAGCCGGTTGTTTGTAGCATACGGCTATAATGAAGTGGGTGACCTGGCAAGGATAACGGATGCCTATGGTAAAACCACTCATATTCGCTATGCGAATCACCTGATGGTAGAGAAGACAGACCGCAATGGACAAGCCTTTTATTGGGAATATGATGGTACGGCTACCGGCGCCCGCTGTGTACATACCTGGGGTGATGGTGGTTTGTTGGAAGGTAGTATTGAATACCATGATGGTTGCAATGTAGTGACCAATTCGCTAGGGGAAAAGAAGTTGTATTACTATGATGAAAACGATTTATGTATCCAGCAAACGGATGCGTTGGGCAATTCCATATTCTATGAGTATACGGATGGGCCGGAACTTTACCTGGAAGTAGATGAAGAAGGTAATATAACGGGCTATGTATATGATGCCCGGGGTAATAAGGTATCGGTACAAACACCCGATGGAGCTGTTACCGCGTATATGTATGATAAAAGTGACCAGGTGCAGATGATTACGGATGCAGGAGGCAATGCCACGGTGTATGTGTATAAAAATGAACAGCTGCGATCGGTAGTGGCTGCCGACCGTGCGGTAACCTCTTATGAATACAATGAACGTGGGCTGGTAACCCTCATACAAAATGAGCAAGGGAAGCACACGTTGTTGGAATATGATGAGGACCATAACTTAACCAGTATAGCTGTACCAGGTGGTGCAGTATCCCGGTGGGAATATGATGCCTGGGGTAAGTGCATCACGGCCACCAATCCCGAAGGGCAATCCAAAAGTTTTGGATACGACCTGCTGGACCGGTTAGTACAGGTCAGGGGATATGATGGCAACCGGTTTAAATTCCGCTATGATGCTTATGATGAAGTGGTGTATGCGGAGGATGCGCATCACAAAGTACATTTTGAATATACACCGCTGGGTAATCTCAGTGCCCGGGAGGAAAATGGCGTTCGTATCCATTATCATTATGATACGGAACAAAGGCTTTTATCGCTGGTCAATGAGCGGCATGAAGTATTTCGCATAAAACGGGATGCTCGTGGAAAAGTGGTCCAGGAAACCAGCTTTGATGGTTCGACGACTGTCTATACACGTGATGGGGCTGGTAAAGTGATCCGGGTAGACAGGCCCGGTAAAAGTTTACGTTACTGGAGCATGATCTGGCAGGACGTATTACGCGGGTAGAACACAGTGATGGGAACTGGCAGCTTTTTAATTATGATGCCAATGGCAGGATGGTAGAGGCGATCAATGAAAACAGTAGGCTTCACATTCAGCGGGATGCGCGGGGCCGTGTGATCAGCGAGGACCAGGATGGTCACCAGGTGCAAAGTAAATATGATAAGCCGGGCAGGCGTATGGAGATGGTCAGTAGTTTAGGTGCTGCTGTTAACATTAGCCGCAATGCTGCAGGGTATATCAATCAGCTACAAGCTGTAAACCAGGAAGGCGCCAGTTGGGAGGCGCAATATGGGTACAATATACTGGGGCTGGAGACGGAACGTTTGCTTCCTGGCGGCATCCTGGCCACCTTTCAATATGACAGGGCCGGCCGGCCGGTGGAACAAGCAGTCAATAATTCTTCCCGCAGCTTGCGCCACCGCATTTATGCCTGGAATGTGAATGACCGCCTGCAAAGCATGATGAATGGCCTTACCAGGGGACTGGTACAGTATAGTTATGACGAGTTTGCCAACCTGGCCTGGGCTAAATATGAAGACAATACATTCGATTGTCGCCAGGCGGATCATGCAAAGAATTTTTATCGTACCAAGGATCAACGGGACAGGAAATATGGTCCCGGCGGCCGCCTGCTATCGGCCAACGGTACGCAATATGAATATGATGAAGCTGGCGACCTGGTATTGAAAACCACCAATACCGGAGAGCAATGGTGTTACGAGTGGCTGGGTAATGGCATGTTGAAGAAAGTGATCCGTCCAGATGGTAAAGCAGTAAGCTTTGAATATGATGCGTTGGGCAGGAGAACAGCCAAGCTGTTTGACGGGTATATTACGCGTTGGGTATGGGATGGCAATACGCCGTTGCATGAATGGAAGTATGCCTTGAAAGAAAGGCCGGTAACAGTGATCGATGAGTGGGGAGATGTGCATAAGGATAAGGTGGAACCTGTGACTAATATGATCACCTGGGTATTTGATGAGGGAGCTTTCAGGCCGGCAGGTAAAATACAGGGTACCCAACGATACAGTATCCTTACCGATTACCTGGGTACGCCGGTGGATATGTATGATGGGGCGGGTAATCCAATATGGAGTGTGGAGTATGATATTTATGGAAAGGTAAGGAAGCAAAATACCGGAAATGCTGTAGATTGCCCTTTCCGGCTACAGGGGCAGTATGAAGATGCAGAAACAGGCTTATATTACAACCGGTACCGGTATTATGCACCGGATGAAGGGATCTACATCAGCAAAGACCCTATTGGATTGGAAGGTGGGCTGGCGTTGTATGCATTTGTGGATGACCCGAACAGTCAGACGGATATATTCGGTCTGTATATCTATTACCAATTGAAAGACAAGTATGGTAATGTAGTGTATCATGGTATTACGGAGCGTGACCTGGAAGATCGTACAAAGGAACATGCGCGTGATGGAAAGACCTTTACCCAGGTTACTTATGTGGATGATCTTGATGACAGAGTAGCGGCAAGAGACCTGGAAGGTTCGGCCTTGTACCACGCCAGGGATAAGGTACTGCAAAATGCGGAAAGACCGGTAACGCCGGGTTATTACCATAGTTATGATCCCGATAACCTGAAAGAGGGGAGAACGATGAAGACGGCGAAGCAAATAAGTTTGAAAATGAAAACCGGTAAAACGGTGAAGGTAGATGATGCTGGGAAAATAAAATGTAAGTAACTGTAAACTATGAAGCAAAGCAATATGGAACAGATCGAGGCTTTATTAAAGAAAAAGAAAACATTGAAAGAAGAAGAGGCCGTGGAACTTTCCAAAATAATAAATGTAGAAGCGGCGGAAGAATTTACCAGTGCAAGGAAAGCAAAGTATGCCAACCTGCCTTACATTAAAGAGATCATTGGTCTGGCTACAGGGTATGAAGACAATGCTGTAATTCTCCGGAACATTGTTTCTGCTGTAGGCTTTATTGGAAAGAAATATGAGTTTTATCCCGACGCCGCATTTGATTTCATTGCCAGCCAAACCGGCAATAAGAACAGCATCGTAAAGATTGCTGTGGTAAAGAATATCTTCCGGTTCCCGCAATTTGTGAAAATGGACAACTGTTGGGACTATTTGCTGAGTGTGCCTTCGATTGCTCCTAAAAAAAGATTCGATGGATTATTTCTATGTGGCCGTTAAAACCCTGCAAAAGGAAATTCCGGCTGGCTATATCGATAAAATAAAAGCTGTGTTTAAAGCCTATATTGATAAAAACCCTGATCAGTATGCTGTTAAGGAATATAAAACATTTTTGACAAAACTTAAGTAGTAGCTGTATTAACACCCCTGAATGCGTGTAGTCATGGCCAAACCTTCTCCCGTAGTAAAAAAGTACATCCTGGACCGGCGCCAAAGGTTGTGAAAAGAATAAAGGTGGACATCGCCAGCCAGCGGTTGTATGCTTACGAGGATGATGTGGCAGTACATGTGTTTGGCTGTGTTACAGGTGATACCAGGCATGCTACACCCAAGGGTAGGTTCAAGATCCTGCGCAAGGAAAAAGTACGCAGAAGCGGAAAGTACAATGCACAAATGAATTATGCCTTACAGATCAATGATACTGGTATCTTTATTCATGAGTCGTACAATTATATAGAAAACCCCGCCGCACAAAGCACCCTGGCCACCGTAGTTTCTGATACTGCAGCCGTTTCTATGTCTCGCATGCGATCCTGGTTTCCTACGATCGCAGAGAAAGAAGTGGTTGTTAAAAACCTTAATCTGATCGGTTCACATGGCTGTATAAGGCTGGCCCATTCACATGCCGTAATCCTGTTTGATTGGGCCGAAGTGAATACAGCTGTTGAAGTGAAGTAAAACTGTATACGGATGCTACCGGCTAATAGACATTTATTGCCAATCATTGGCATTGATATTCACATGGTGCTCATATTGGGTGCACCTGTTCCTATTCCACATCCTTTTATCGGATTGGTATTTGATCCCTTTGACTGGATCCCCAAGATTGGGGCTACCGTGCGGGTAAATGGCATGCCCAGGGGCAATGCCAGTACCGATGGTATGCTGGGTTGTAAAGTGCATATACCCATGGGCGGTCCTTTTGCCATGGCGCCCATGATTGGTCATGATTCCAAAAACTTTTTCGGCAGTCCCCGGGTCGTGGCGGAGGGATCGTACTTCAGCGGTGCAGGTTTCCTGCTCATGTCTTGCAACGATGCAGGTATTCCTTTGTCGCTTACGCCTGGCAAAAAGTTTAAACCAATCCCTTCTTTGTACCTGCCTACTTCGGCAGCCATTCCTATCCCGGCTGGTAAACCAGTGGTGGTAGGTGGTCCCTACCTGCCCGACCTGATGGGTATGCTCATGGGGCTGGTCATGTCATTTGGCTTTGGCGCTTTGTTGAAAGCGGGCGGTAAGTTGATGAAGAAAGCGCTGAAGGCCCTTAACCACAAGGTGCTGAAGAAATTCAAATGCACGCAAAGTTTGTCGAAGAAATTCTGTAAACATGGTTTTGAACCGGTGAACCTCATCAATGGCAGTGTGCTGTATGATGGGGTGGATTTTGAGTTGCCCGGGCCTATTCCCCTTAAATGGGAACGAAGCTGGTATTCCGATTCGGGCTATGAAGGATTGATGGGGCATGGTACGCATTGCAGCTACGATCTTACCATGTTGGTGATGGAGCAAGACAATGGCATAGGCATTACCCTGCCCGATGGCCGGGCTACGGGTTTCCCCTTACTGGTAGCGGAGGGTGATCAATTCTATAACCGGGCTGAACGGCTTACCCTTACCTGTAAAGACCATCATCATTATGAGCTATTTGATCACAATAGCCGCCTTACCTGGCATTTCGTAAAGTGGTATGACCATGTTTACAAACCCGTGGCGCTTGCCAATCAGGCTGGTTTGTCTATCCGGTTTTTTACAATCGGAAGCATGTACTAGAAAAGATCATTGATACGGCGGGGCGCGAGGTGCTACTGACACTGGATGGATTGGGTCGGATAATTAAAGCAGAAGCGCAACACAGGGGTATCCGTCGGAGCCTGGTGGAGTATGGATATAATGAGGCGGGCGATCTGAATGCCATTACTGATGCGAATGGTAAAACCACGCATATCCGTTATGCCAACCATTTGATGGTGAAGAAGACGGACCGCAACGGACAAACCTTTTACTGGGAATACGATGGGGTGACTACGGGCGCCCGCTGCGTACATACCTGGGGTGATGGGGGATTATTGGAAGGATCTATAGAATACCGCGAGGGATACAATGTAGTAACCAATTCACTGGGTGAAAAGAAGCTGTATTACTATGATGAGAGTGACCTGTGCATCCAGGAAACAGATGCGCTGGGTAATTCGGTATTTCATGAATATACGGATACGCCAGAGCTGTACCGGGATATTGACGAAGAAGGAAATATTACGGGGTATGTGTACAATGACCGTGGTTATATGACGACTGTTCAACAGCCGGATGGCGCAGTGACGGCCTACCTGTATGATGAAGCAGGTTATGTGCAGATGGTGACGGATGCGGCTGGTAATGCTACGGTATATGTGTATAAAGATGGTTTATTGAAATCGGTAGTGGCGCCCGACAGGGCTGTTACTGGTTTTGAACACAATGAGTATGGCTTGGTTACTGCCATACAAAACGATAAAGGGCAAAAAACATTTGTGAGTTATGATAATGACCATAACCTGGTAAGTATGACGGTGCCTGGGGTGTTACTTCGCGTTGGGAATATGATGAATGGGGCAGGTGTACCACGGCCATAAATGCGGAAGGTCAAACACAAGGGTTTAGTTATGACCTGCTGGACCGTGTAGTGCGGGTGCGGCAATATGATGGCAATAAGATACAGTTTCGCTACAACGCGTATGAAGAAGTGGTGTATGCTGAAGACACGCACCATAAAGTGCATTTTGAATATACTCCTATGGGCAGTCTTGCTGCCAGGAAAGAAAATGGTATTGCTCTTCGCTTTAATTATAATACCGAAGAAAAGCTGGTATCGCTCATCAATGAGAAAAAGAAGTATACCGGCTGCGGTATGATAATGGGGGACGAGTGGTTCGGGAAACGGGATTCGATGGGCTTATCAGGGATTATGCCCGTGATGGTACAGGCAAGATAATACGGGTAGATAAGCCGGGCAATAAGCATGCTCTATATGAATATGATCTTGCCGGTCGCATCACCCGTATCGAACACAGTGATGGTAGCTGGGAATTATTCAGTTATGATGCCAATGGTAGGATGATAGAAGCGGCCAATGAGCACAGCAAGGTGACGCTTCAGCGGGATACCGCCGGAAGGATCATCAGCGATAACCAGGATGGCTACCTTGTGGAAAGCAAGTACGATAGGCTGGGCAGGCGCTATGAAATAGTAAGTAATTTGGGAGCTACGGTTAAAGTAGATCGTGATGAAGCCGGGAATATCAGCAGCTTGCAAGCCGGCAATGCAGCAGGAGCTGATTGGGCAGCCAAATTGAGTTGTAATGCACTGGGCCTTGAAACGGAACGATTACTGCCGGGTGGTATTGTAGCTACTTTTCAATATGATCGTAATGGTCGTCCGGTGGAACAGGCAGTAGGTAATAATACACGCAGGATGCGCCAACGCATTTATGCCTGGAATGTGAATGACCGGCTGCAAAGCATGGTGAATGGACTTACCCGCGGTATTGTGCAGTATGGTTATGATGAATTTGCCAACCTGGCCTGGGCGAAGTATGAGGATAATAAATTGGATTTCCGTACGCCTGATAAAACCGGGAATCTTTACCGTACCCGGAATCAGGACGATAGGACCTACGGTGCGGGTGGCCGCTTGTTAACAGCCAATGGAACGCGGTATGAGTATGATGAGGCAGGCAACCTATTGTCCAAATGCCTGGCAGACGGAAAATGCTGGCGTTATGAATGGCAGGGTAATGGTATGTTGAAAAAGGTGATCCGCCCCGATGGGAAAAAGGTGGGATTTGAGTATGATGCGTTGGGCAGGCGGACAGCGAAGATCTTCGACGGACATATCACCCGTTGGGTATGGAATGGGAATATCCCCTTGCACGAATGGAAGTATCCCTTGAATGAGCGGCCGGTAACTGTTATTAATGAATGGGGTGATATAAGCAAGGATAAAACGGAGCCGACACGGAATATCATTACCTGGATCTTTGATGAAGGTACATTCCGTCCGGCAGCAAAGCTACAGGGCACGCAACAATATAGTATTATTGCCGATTACCTGGGTACACCGGTAGAAATGTATGATGGTGAAGGCCAGGCAAGCTGGAGTGTGGAATATGATATTTATGGGAAGATCAGGAAGCAGTATACGGGCAAATCCATTGATTGTCCTTTCCGTTACCAGGGACAGTATGAGGATGAAGAGACAGGTTTGTATTACAACCGGTTTAGGTATTACGCGCCCGGGGAGGGCCGGTATATTAGTCAGGACCCAATTAGAATGGTATCGGGGCAACCTGATTTTTATGCCTATGTGCATGATCCCAATGGCTGGGTGGATGTATTGGGCCTGGATTGTAAGCCGGGCTATCATTACCGGCAGGGAAAAGCATCCGATCCTGGGTTGGATGACTTTGTCAATGGACTTCAAAGCAGGGGCGTAACGGTAGTAGGCAAAAACCTGGAGATAGTGGAAACAGCCACCGGCAAAGTAGTGGGAGAGGTGGATGTATTAACTACGCATGCTGCCATTCAATATAAAAATGGGGGATCCAGTGCCGCAGCAATTACGGACCAGATCCAGAATAAAACAGAACCCTATGTGACCAAGCCTGTTATCGGCTTTGTGGAAGGGGCCAATGGAACCACCAAGGCCGCTGTGCGGACGGTTAAAAATGCAGGTGACAAAGTTTTGGTAACAAATGATATAGATTTGCTGGCGGCTGTCATTAAATAATCAGAACCAATAATGCCACATTCAATTATAATTATCACATCCGGAGCTATTGATTTGTCTAATATTCATGCTTCTTTGTTGGGGCTGGGTGCTAAATACAAGTTAATGGCAGGACAAGATAATTGTTATGTAGAGAACAAACTGGCTGATGGTACCAGTAATTATGTATCTATTGACAAGCTTCGCTCAACAACGTTGGCCAAAACAGACTATGCGGAAAGAGATGATGTGCCCGAAGCTTTCAAGAAGGAAATAGGAGGGAGTAATTTTTTTATCGTCAATTATAATGACCTTTTTTGTGTAATGAAGTGCTGCAATTTTTTCTCGCTGAAAATAAAACAACACTGGACAGTATATGGTTTGATAATGATTATGCTGCCATCTTACAGGGGCCTGCCGTTTTAGAAGCAATCACTTTAAACAATGGCTGGAACTGGGATCGATAGGCTTTAATTGTCTTCGGAGTTTGCCAGCCGGATAAGTGATAAAGAGGGTGCTAAAAAAATTAGTTTGATTGCATTGAAAAAATAGTATATTTGTGTGGATGTAAGAAATTAGGACGGAAATAGTAATAACTTAAAAACTAATGATCCATGGAAACCATATCAATGACCAGGCTCTACGAGATCCTTGCCCAGAAACTTGGAAGAAATGAAGCGGAATGCCTGACGCAATATGTAGAAGTAAAAGTTAAACACGAAGTGGAGAACAAAGTAAACATACTAGCTAGTAAAAAGATGTTTTCTTAGTCAAAGAAGATATTTTTCATGTGAAAGAAGATATTCACATCGTGCGCAATGAAATGAAAGACAGCACCATTACGGCGCAACGGTGGTTTCTTAGTACGTTTATTACTTTGGTTGTCATGATCCTTGGATTGTACGCTGCCATCTTATTAAAATAATAAGATCTTACCCATTATCTATCTAGCGATTCACGCCCGAAAGTTTTCGGGACCACTCACAAGAACGTATCCTCACCCAATACCGCATTCAGGTCGCTTTCTTCATCCGCTAACCGGGTGAACTGCTCATTATCAGGCAATACAAATTTTGTAACAATATCGAGATGAACGGGCAACAGGTAATCCAATAGGGATTGCAATACCTGCTGACTACTACCTCCATGCATGAACTGCTGTTGTATGGTATGCGGTGCCGGTCCGATGCTGACCACTATTTCGTCCATCCCTTCCGCTATCATTGTATTGCCAGTAGTAAGGTCAATGCCTAAGCTGCATTCGCTCATAGTGCTGAGGATGGGGTGGCTATTGTAGAATGGCAATTGCTGTCTTAATTGAATGTGTACCGGTACCTGTACCATCATTTCGAGTACATTTTCTATTATCCGGTGATCATCTCGTATATCATGAATAATGGGCAGCAGGTGCAGGAAGATATCCGCTTGCCGGGCATCCAGGTATTGGAAGATGGGCCAGTGATGGGAAAAAATGGAAACCAGGTCATTGTATTCTGAACGCTTATCAAGGCGGGTTTCGTACAAGGCTAGTTGGGCGCGCAGGAAGTTGATGGCGCATTCAAAAGGAAGGAAAAATTTCCGGGCGTTGCGTTCTTCTTCTTCCCGTTGCTTAATGGCCTTGATAAGCTCCTTCTCCGTTCTAAGTGAACGGGAGGTAGGGGCCTGGTGAAACAAGCGTTGCGGCAGCATATCATAGATCCCTTCCCGGGCTGTCTTGATCAGGGTATAGCTGCGACGATCATAATCCGACACCACTTCTTCAATGAGGCTCACATCTTTACTCACTGTTCGTTTCATGGCACCCATCATGAGGATCAGTATCCGGTCGGGATCCGCTCCCTGCTCCAGCATTTCGGCCGCTATTACTTCGGCTTTAAAATCCTTCCGGGCATATTCCAATGATGTAAATAAAGGTTCTGTCATCTCCTGTATAATTAACCTCCATTCTTGAATCAGGGTGAGCCGCCCATTTGAGGGCGACCTACCCTTTGCTTAGTTGTATTTTTGCTTTCGCTACCGGATAGCTGATCCTTCCTGTAACAATATCCGGTAATTATTACTGATACCCGAACGGGCTTGTAATTTTGATCTCAATTGTTCACAAAGTATTTCCCATTCCTTGTTTTGCAAAGCATGGGGATCGGCAGGAGTAAGCAATACATCAATGGTTCTTCTAAAAGCTTCCCGGGGACCTGCTCCCATGTCAATTCCTTTCTCTACCCTGACCTGTAGCAGGCGGTCGCCCAGTTCATAAAAACAGAAATGGCGTATGTCCTCTTTTGTCACGATCCGGTTGCGGGTCATGATGCCATAGCGGAATGCGTTAACCCTTTCACCCGGCCTTAGCCTGTTCTTGCCACCCAGGCTGGTGGTGACGAGCATCAGCTGATCGGCCTTTACTTTTACACCTTTTTCCAGTTGCAACTTAGTCCCTGCCCGCAGGTTATTGGCTGTTTCGGCCAGGGTAGTCCAGTATTCGGTATACATCACATCGCTGTCTTCAAATGGTTTTACTACCAGGTAATGGGGGCTTCCGTTGCATTATTGGCATTGCCCTGCATTTTCTGTTCCATCACATGGATCTTTTGGTTCATTTCGCGTAGGGTGGTAGCAATAAAATCATAACCATATCCGGCAAAGGCGGCGCTTTCACTGCGCAGTAATTCCAACAAATAGCTGATCATTTCATGGGCATTGCGCGTATCAAACCGTTCTACACCACCTGTGCGCAAAGTATAAGTACCTGTTTGCTCTTCTTCCATTTTCCGGTAGGGAACGGATTTGAAGGACCTGGTCTCATCCGAAAGGGATTTGATAGAAAGGAAATGCTCAAAATCACGTGTCTTCAAGGGAATGATATAACTACCCCTTTCAAACGGTGCTTCTGGTCAAACAGGCGTTTATTGATCACGGGAAAGGCATTGGGATAAACATATAGTTCGTCCAGGTGCTCTTGTTGCAGCGCTGCCGGGAAAACAATGGTGATCCATAATAGCTTATCGGTGATCTTCTGCAATTCATTGGCCGGAAAACTCCGGTTGAAGGCAGTGGGCCAGGACTGTTGTTGAACGACTACCGTATCGAGGCTCGTAATGGTAATGTATTTAGGGTTGTAATAATGCTTAATATCCTTTTCTATCAATGGTAGCAGGTCATAGTCCATAAAGATATTGTCATTCCTGCCCGATTGGTTATCAGGTGCCTGGTATTGTAATCCAGGTGTGGTTTCCAACAAAGTATTACCTATATACCATTTTGAAAGTGGCAATAGCTGGTAAATATGCCGGGAAAGTTTGGATTCCAGGTTCTTGGTGTCGAAGCAAAAGAAAAGGTTTTGCAGCTGATCTACCTGCGGATTGATCTTCAGTCCCAGGTGTAGGGTATTGTTTTCGGCGTTGAATCCCTGGCCACGGATGAGTAGCTGTTTATGGAATCCTGAACCATAGGCATACAGGTTATTGCCGGTACCCAGGTAGGCTATGGTGAGGTCATTCAGCTGAACTGTATCTACCGGGGTAAAATGTATATTGATGGCGGTGCCCGATCCATCATTGGCGGGAGAGGGGATCCTGGAGGGCATAAAAAAGCTACTGGTATTGCTTAACCATTCGGTGGCTTCGGTAGGGGCGGCATGCAGGATGGCGTGGGCTGGTGCCGGGGCTGTCAGGGAATCTGGTGCCAGCAGACCAGCAATCTTTTCCAGTATGCGTACCTGGGCATCCCTGGTTTCATTGCCCAGCATGTAAAGCTCCAGCGACAAAGCTTCCAGTATCAACTTCACCGATGGGTCGAGGTCTTCCACCTGCCGGATACCCCAATAGGTGAGGGCATGCTTGATCATCCTGTTTTTGATTACTTCTTTGGAACTGTTTATGTCAGAAAGCATAATGGTAATTATTTATTCGATGGAAAGCGGACTTAAGAACATGCTGGTATTGAAGACAAAAGGTTCGCCGGTTTTATGGATCGTACCGGTAACGCTGATATTGACACGCTTTTTCAGTTCTGTTGCCTGCTTGAAAATACTGAACTTTTCAAGGTCGCTGATGGTCACATTAATGGCTATATTGTTAAGTCGTAGTTCATGGCTGGTTACTGATTGCAGCAAAGATTTGCGGAGGCTTTCTTCCCAGGCGGCAATACTGGAAACCAATTCAAAATCAAGGTTCCATATCTCACTGCCAAAGCTGGGATCGCTGCGGTGCTCACCGAAGCGGGTAGTAAGGATTAATTCAAGATTCTGTGTAACAGAATGCGATAAGCTACACGAAGCCAGTTCGTTGCCTTTCATTACGGCGTCAAATTGTAGGGGTAGCTTGTAATAAGTACTCATGATAGCTCATTTGTGTTATATCAAATTGCTCTTTAATCCTGTAATTTGTGCACCATTTGCACCGTATTAACGTCATTCGTAGCCGATTCCTGTTATTCGTACTTTTCAGGATTTAGTTTAGTCTTTGGCGTTGACCTGTGACCTGTATTAAAGGGGTAATCGTTCTTCCTGATAATCAATTATTCGTCGGTGGTGTAATACGCAAAATTAATAATGGAAATTAGGATATTTCGGCTACATTTTCTATATTTAGCTTCACTTTAAAAAGGCAATTACGCTACAAGCCTTACTGGATCTGCCCCCGGATACCCTATAGTTAATCCCCTTTACTCGCTTAGAAAATTACGTTCATGTGCTGCGATAAACAGCTCTAATCAAATACATGTCGACAATTGTTCTTAATGAATCCATGAAAACTGCGGTGGAAATTGCCCAGTCTCTTGCCAGGGAATATCATAACGAGTATTTCTACCCTGCACATATTTTGCGTGCCTTAGTTCATAATGAGGTAGGATTGAAAGACTTCCTGGAGTCTATTGATAAAGATCCCGGTTATATAAAGGAGTGGGCCGAAGAACATATGGCCGCTTGCCCTAAGGTGGGAAAAGCCAAGGATAGTATAATGGGTGATCCCGTGGTGAAAACGGTCTTCGATGAAGCAGATCATATACGTATTAAATTGGGGTTGGATAAGATATCCCCCATTTGTGTACTGGCAGCCCTTGTTAAACCAGGTGTGGCATTCAGCAGCGCCCAGCTGAAATCTTTCCCCGTTATTGAAAAGAAATACTGGATGCCTTTATCAATGAAGGTAGCATCCAGCAGGCTGTGAAGGGAGCCGATAAAAGCGCGCCGGCTTCCACAGGCGCTATATACAAATATTGTATTGAGCGTACTGCATTGGCCCGGGCGGGTAAAACCGATCCCATTGTAGGCAGGGATAAAGAGACCAGGATGATGATGGAAATACTGGGCCGGCGTACTAAACCCAATGTAATGATCATAGGAGAGGCGGGAGTAGGTAAAACAGCCTTGATAGATGGATTAGCCCTTGATATTATTAATAAACAAGTACCTGAACGACTGGCTGAAGCACAGGTATTTGAACTGGACCTGGGCGCCTTGATTGCCGGCGCTTCCTATAAGGGCGAAATAGAAGACCGGCTCAAAAATATCCTCAAAGAAGTAAAGCAATTTCCCAAGGCTGTTATATTTATAGATGAGATACATGTGCTGCTCGATAGTAAGGGAGGCAGTATTGGTGCAGGAGCTGCCAATCTCCTAAAGCCTGAGCTGGCCAGGGGCGAACTAACGGTTATAGGCGCTACTACGCTTGAGGAATACCGGAAATTTATAGAATCTGATCCTGCCTTTAATCGTCGCTTTGAAGTATTGCAGGTAGGGAGCCCGATGAAGTGGCAGCAGAAAGAATGTTGGATTGCCTGGCTCCTAAATTTGCTGAACATCATGCACTTGTCATTGAGAAAGAAGCTATTCGTGAATGTGTGCGCCTGGCAAAAGATACCTCAAAGATCGAAGACTCCCCGATTCAGCCATTGACCTGCTCGACAGGACTATGGCTGCTATTAAGTTGATGGTAGATACTAATAAGCAAGACCTGGTGCAGTTGAAGGCTGAGTTTGAAAGGTTAAAAACAATGGCCATGTTTCCAGTCAGGAACTTTTTCCGACTACAAGTGGTTGGATACGGTGATCCAAAGTAAGATTAGCCCTGTATTGCTGGGCAAACTAGAAGATCCGGTACAGACCGATAAATTTGAAACTGCGGAGGAATTTGACCAATACCTGACCAGGAGCCTCGACAAGTTGACTGTTTTAGCCGATGACCTTAAGGGTGATGTGAATAAAGAAGACCTCGCAGCGGTGGTTTCTTATAAGACTGGCATTCCGTTTGGTAAGATAAAAGTGCAGGAAAAAGACAAATTGCTGAATATGGACAGTTACCTGAAGCGCAGGGTAGTGGGGCAGGATCATGTGATCAGGGTCATCGCAGAATCGGTATTGCAATCGCGCAGCGGCCTGAACAAGAAGGGGCAACCGATTGGATCATTTTTCTTCATGGGTCCTACGGGTACGGGGAAAACTGAACTGGCCAAATCGCTGGCCGAGTTCCTGTTCAATGATGAAAAAGCGATGATCCGCTTTGATATGTCAGAGTTTAAGGAAGAGCATTCCGCTGCTTTGTTATATGGCGCCCCGCCGGGCTATGTGGTTATGAAGAAGGCGGTATGCTGGTGAATAAGATCAGGCAGAAGCCCTATTCTGTATTACTCTTTGACGAGATAGAAAAAGCACATGCCTCAGTATTTGATACCTTTTTGCAGATCCTGGACGAAGGTGTTATGCATGATAGGTTGGGGAAAGAGGGAGACTTCTCTAATTCCTTGATAATCTTTACTTCTAATATTGGCAGTGAATGGATAACGGAGCAATTTGATAAAGCTACTATCCCTGGCTCCAACAAACTGATGGAGATCATGTCGAAGTATTTCCGCCCCGAGTTCCTGGCAAGGCTAACCGAGATCATTCCCTTTGCCCCCATTAGTGAAGGTAACCTGGTGCGGATCTTTGATATTCAAATGAAAGGATTACTGGAAGCATTAACAAAGCAAGGCATTGGTTTGCAGATATCTGATGAGGCTAAACGATATCTTGCTTTAAATGGCTTTACCCCTAAATATGGCGCCAGGCAGGTGGCTGGGGTTATTAGGAACCAACTGAGCCGTCCCATTTCCAAATACATTATCGGTGGAGAGGTGAAAAAGGTCATCAGATCGTGGTGGGATTGCAAAATGAGGAGCTGGCATGGTCTATTGAGTAACAAGCAAGAATAACACAAAGTGGTAATAAACTATGTGTGTTTATATATCTAACTTACATAGTTCCATTATATCCAATGAAGTGTCGGACTAAGCCATGTTGTTTAACGGGAGGGCCTTCACGATAATAAATTAAGTCATTACAAAACCATCCAAATATGCCACAAAATAAAGCTGGTATTGCTACTACGATACTTGCGCCGGAACCCGCAGGAGAAGGTTTTATTGAAATATCACCCAATAAAACACTCTTTATTCAGAAGCTTACGAATGAAGATCCCCCTTGCCCGAAATTGTAAAGGGCCTTGAAACAGTAGAAAAGGTATTTGAGCATTTTAAGCCTAACGTAGATGTGGAGTTGAATAAAGAAGATGGCTCTACTACCAAAGAGAATTTTGCATTTGCCGGCCTGGGCGACTTTGAAGTAAAAGCCCTGGTTAACCAAAGTGCCTTCCTCAAAAACCTGAGCCTGGAAAACGATGCCTACCTGAAGGTGATCAGCCAGCTTAAACAAAATCAGTCACTTAATAATGTTATTCAGAATCCTGAAACCAGGGCTGCCTTTGTGAATGCATTAAAGGCATTGGCTGCAGAACTGGAAGCCATTGAAGGGCAGGAATAACCTGGGCCCTCCATTGTATTGAATACCGAACTATTAAACTTTCTTATATGGAAAATGAATTAAAAAGCTCCAATCAACAGGCATACAGAGAGGCTGACAACAAAGAAGCGGTACAGGTACCATCCTTGGAAACAGCTGTTAAGGAACTGGCCAGTAAAGGCGGTTATGATTTTCTGGAAGCTGTGGTGGATGGGGTTGACAGTATGAATCCAGCCCGTAAAGCCAAAAGGAATATCTTCCTCACCGATCCTGATAAAAAAGCCAGCGTGGCGACCTCAAGAAGAAGCTGAACCTTTGGATAGATCTATTGTCGGAGAATAACTCCGTAGCAGAAATGGTGGATAAAGCCTCCGAGCGGTCGAAAGCGGCCGATAAATTATTGAAAGGAAACGTAAAGAAAGTATTGGAAGTTACCCGCGAGCTGGAAACGAATTACCGTACGGTACACCTCTTTTACAAGAATACAGAATCTTCCAAGCTGAAGAATGTAAATATCATGAATGCGCCTTTGCGCCAATTGACCAACCTCACGGAGCCTAAGTTTATTGAGTATGTGGCCAATGAATTAAAGACCAATTATGATAGGCTGGATATGCGGCATAATTACTCACTGATGGTGGTGCCTGGTTACCTGAAAAACAATACCACGCTGGATAAGTGGACCAAGATGGCCTATAATAACAAGGTGATGCTGGTGACTGATTTCCTGAATGTGGAGTCGCCAGGCGAAGCGCTTGATATCTTTACAGATGCTAATTTAACCAGTGGCGATCCGCATAAGGCCAATGTGATCATGACCTGTAATTATATGGTGTGCCGGGGTAAGAATACAGATGTTGATGAGCAAGAGGATCTCTATGTGCCAGGCTCGGCAGCGCTGGCTGGTAAAATGTACTGTACTAAATTATCACAACCGGTGGCTGGTAAAACCTATGGCTCCATTGATGAGGTAGATGCTATTCGTTTTGGCACCCTCAAAGAAGATATCTCTATGTTGGAGGATGCGGGATTGGTACCCCTGGTAGAGTGGGGCCGTGTAATGCCTTACTCGGCCAAAACCCTGTTTACAGGTGATAATATTGGTATGAAAACGTATTCGGTAGTCCGGGTATTTGATTTCATTGCCAAAGTATTATCGGATTTCCTGAACCGGCGTGCCTTTGAACTGTGGACTACCCAAATGGAGAAGAACCTGCGCTCACAGATTGTAAAGTTCCTGGATGGTATCCAGGGGCCTGATAAACTGATCGAGAAGTTTCAGATCCTCCGGTTTGAAAAAGATGATACCCAGCCTGATCATGTATTCCTTGATATCCATATTACACCATTTTTCCCTGCCAAGAGCTTCCTTGTAAAGCTGGATGGGTACAAAGGTGATGATGGTGAGGAATGGAAGGCTGAATTGAAAGAAGCTAAGGATAAAAATAGCCCAGTTGCTGCACAATTATGACACTCAAATTCTTTTATACCTACATAGGCATATTCCTGGTCAGCTCGGTATTCATCGCACTGGCTGTAAAACAATTAGTACCTGGTTTTACGTCGGGCGGTAAGAAACCTTATGCGTTTGGGATCCTATCTTCTTTGATGGCATCCGGCGCAGCTTTTTATCCTCGGTGATCTCCAGCCATTCCTTCATTGTTTTTGGATACTGGCATTGGTGTATTTCTTATTCGGGGTGATCTATATACTGATAGGCCGTAAGTATTTTAAAACGGCCGGTCAACGTACCAGTAAGGTCATCCTGGGCGAAGTGATCTTCGGGCTATCGCTTATACTTTTACCATTGTAGTTTTTTCGGCCTTGCAATATTTCGTTGCGGATAAGTCATTCCTGTTCTATCCCATGCTCATTAGCACCTTTGCCTTTTTCATTCCTTTATTGTTTATGTATACGTTTGAAGCAGCCTGGGCCATTCCCGCAGCCTCGTTCAAAACCTGGCAATACCCGCTGGATGCTTCTAATCTGGAGATGCGCGGTGAACAATCGGGTGAAAAATTGCTGGCTGTCTTTTGAACTGACCAATAGCCCGGGTGATAAGGGAAGGAATAAGTTCACTGCCACCGCACCTGAGCATATGACGTTGGGGAACTGTATTATCACCTGATCAATCATTACAATGAAGTAAGAAGCGAAACGCCGATCATCTTTGAAAATAAAACACATGAAGCTTATCACTGGTGGTTCAGACGAAAGCGCAAATGGTATCAGTTTCACCGGGTGCTAGACCCTGAAAGTTCATTCAGGGACAACCGGATCAAAGAAAGCACGGTGATCGTATGTGAGCGTATATCTATCAGCCATTAATTATTACCCATGATGAGAGACTATCCCAAACATTTTCCGGTGAACTGGATTGATGGGATGAAGATCAATAAAGGACATTTTATTGCCCAGGACAATGCCTGGACGGATGCCTTGCATGAGGTGGGGGCCCTGGCCACTTCACCTATACGCTTTGGCATACTGCCAGCTACCTTTCCAGGGGAAGACACGTATAATGTGAAGCTGTCGTTGGACAACCAGCAAACCCTGCGGGTAACGGTATTGGCCTGCCAGGCCGTTACACCTGGCGGTATCAGGATCAACCTGCCCGCATTCAATGGGTTTAGCAGGGCGGCCACAGATGGGGCACCAGCCTTGTCTTTTTCCTTTTCTTTTCAGGAAGCCAAAGCTGCTACCGAATGGTGGGTCATTTTAGCTGTTAATCCCTTTGATAAGCAACCAGCCGGCAATCCCGATCTGGCCGAAAATCCACCCCGGTATCCGCACGTATTGCCTTCCTATACCATACAATTGGTGAGTGAATATGAGTTCAATCAGTTCATGAACCATCCTTATGCCATCACGGTGGGTAAGGTGCTGGTGAATGGTAATAATGTAACGGTAGACTATGACTATATACCACCTTGTTATACGCTGAGTGCTTCGCCCGACCTGGTGAACCTGCATGCTGAAATTGATCAGTATATGGCGAGGCTGGAAATACTCTGTTCACTGGTGGTGCAAAAGATCTTTCAAAAGGACCAGCAGAATGATATTTCCAAGCTGATCATGTTTCTGTGCGACCGGGTAATACTGTACCTGGGGCAGGCCATAACGCATATTCGCTGGATGATGCTGCATGAATCGCCGGCAGCACTTTTCCAGGCCATTGCCAACCTGGCCAGGGTGATGAAGAATACCATTGACTTGCGGATAGGATCGGGGAAAGACCTGATGGTAACCTATCTCAGTGATTGGAGCGAGTTGAAGCAAGGTGAATTGGAAAGCTTGCTCACTGGTATGGCCAATATCAGGTATGATAATAATGACATTAACCAAAATATTGGGCAGATAACGGTTTTTGTAGAAACAACACGGCGTTTATTTGAAAAGCTGAACACGCTGGAATTTATAGGTAAGCAAAAGGATACGGGACCATTTGTAAAGGAAGAAAGATTGGATAAACCCGAGCCTGGCGAAGCCAATACAAGACGTCGTTTTTTTGAAGTAAATAATTATTAGTCGTATAAAATATCATTTATGCCTCCCATTAACCAGGATGCAAGAAGAAGATCCTTTCTCTATTTCTTGCTCTTCTTTGTAATAACCATTGGGGTTATTACCACTACCATCTTATTTAGTTTCCAGGTGCCATTCAAAGAAAACCAGAAGCTGCGCAAGGAAATGGACCGTGCCGAGAATGAAAAGGCGTTTATGCAGTCGTTTGAAATCAAACTGGAAGAAACGATGAACCTGCTGGATTCTGTCAATCTATCGGCCGACAATGCTTACCTGATGGACAGTAAAATAAGCAGGAACATTGATGCCATGTTAACCATGAGCGCCAATGACTCCATTTCCTTTAAGGGTATGGTCAATGTGATCATTGACAACCTTAAGAACCTGCAAGTGGCAAAAAAGCAATTGCGGGATGTAAATAATAGTGCTGTTGAGCTGGAGAAGAAAGATCGAAAGATTGAGCAGTTGGAAAATGAGGTGCGTGATTATCAGAAAATATTATTGCAACCAAGGCAGGGCGGAGCCCAATAATCAATACCCATTACCATGCAACCATCCACCATATTTACCCGCAAGATAGCAGGCCTTGATTACCATGTATGGATCACCATGCTGGTCCTGGTATTGATCTCTGCAACCTTATTCAGCTATACCATCATCAACAGGGAGAAAAAGATACCTGCGCTGCCTATGATATTTATGTGAACGGGCGTACAGTTACTGATACGCTGGCCTTCCATACGGGCGACCCAGTAAGCTTTAGGATCGCCTATGCTCCCGATAGTAAGGTAGTCTGGGATTTTGGAGATGGCGTAGCCGGGGAAGAGGGATTTCATACGATACATACCTATAAACAGGAAGCCCGGTTTACAGTAAGGGCGGTGGTGAATAAGGTATGTGTGTATGAAAAGAAGATCAGCATTAAAACGCCGCATATTGAGCCTGCCTTTGGGGCAGATATTATTGGGGAAAATGAGGCTACTACGGGTGAAACCCTCGATTTTACAACACCACGGCCTGCTACGACCTATGAATGGTTTATTGAGAACAACAGCAACTTCCCCAAACAAGCTGGTACCAAGGCAAGTTTTAAGTTCAAGCACCAGGGTACTTACCTAGTGGTGTTGATATTGGACCAGGACCGGCAGAAGAAGTATCTCAAGTCGGTGGTGGTATCTGATGACCCGTTATTGAATTCAGATATTAAAAAAGAAAGCTGGTAATACCCCCATCTTCGGGGCCTGTGGCTCAACCTAAGGATACCCAGGTGATCAGTTTGCCCGAAACCATCCGGCGCCCGGCCACCAAGGTGATCAGCGACGATAACTTCAGGAACCTGGTGCAATCGGTGGTGTGCGAAAAGATGATTGCCAAGGACTTTGGCCAGTATTTATGTGAGGGAGAAAATACACCTGTTATCCTCAATAACAAACGTATCACTTTTGCCATGCTGTGCAATGAGATCAGGGGCAAGAAAATGAAGGTGGAATCGGTGCTAGCCAGCCGTGACAACGATAATTGTGTAACCAGCCTTACAGTGAGCGTTGATAAGAAGGGGTGGCTGGGCAAGAATCCTTGTAAGTAATACCGGCCAGAAAGCTGTTTCCCCCAACCATATTAAAACAATCATCGTATTTTTTTAATGTGTAGGGTACGCAATGTTGGCCCTTGTGAAAGAGTCTAAGAAGTGCATTTTCTCATATTAGCAGTTAGTTTTGGTCAGCCTGGGTCTCTACCCGGGCTATTTTTGGGCCTTTGACGGGTTTGCAGTGAATGGTTTGACCAATGCCGGGCCTGCTCTTTGGTCACTAAGTATAACCCCTTCAAAATCTATTATTTAAGTGCCTGGGGCTCATTGACCCATCAACCTGTCAACCGATTTAACTATCTTCGCCCCTCTTTTTCAATATGAAATACTCTCAATGGATTGGCATAGCTGCCGCTGTAGTACTTGTTGTAGCCTGTTTTTTGCCCTGGACGTTTCATCCCGACCTCAATAAGCATTTTACGGGGTTCTTTTCGGAGAACAATAATTATGGCAAGCCGGGCAAGGTGTTCATCGTACTGTCTGTGGTGGCGGCCATCTTCTTCATAATCCCCGGGTATGGGCTAAACGTTGGAACTTGTTGGTAGGGGCTTTGATTGTGGCCTATGCCATTAAGAGCTTTATTGTGTTTTCCGGTTGCTACAATGGTATTTGCCCTACTAAACTGGCGGGTCTGTGGATAATGCTGGTATCGGCTATTGGGGTGCTGGCGATGGCCTTGCTGCCTGATATGAAGGTAGTGGAGAAAAAGGGCTAATAAGCGCTAATAAAGGCGGTATAAGAACCAACGAATGATGTTGCCACCATCCGTTGGTCAATAGTAAATATTAATCTTCTTCTATAATTTTTGTTGCGGGACCGGAATAAGAGCCGGTTACTTTTTTCCATTAAAGTCCAGGCTATAATCGATGGTAAAGTTGCTGCCATTTACCGTAACGGTGGCGCTTCCTCCTGTGATATCATACAAATAAATTCCGTTGGTTAAATTGGGAAAGGTTACATCTATATAGGTATTGGCATCAAAAAAGTGTTTGGTGGGGTCATAATTAGGATCAGTATCCCTTTTAAAGGTGTAGGAGCCAGCCGTAATTTTGTCATTGTCAAAAATAATTTCTACCCCGCTTAATTTTCCGGAATAGTTGCTGGAGTAAGCTCCTGACGTAAGTAAAATTTCTGAATAAGTGATCTGACCCGAAGTTCTGCTCTTGAAGCCAATATGAGTGGCATTGTTGGTGGTGTAGGTTTGCCCATTATGGGTAAAAGAACCTTTGGGGTCATTGTTGTCTTTGTCTTTTTACAGGCACTGAAAAGATTGCCATGCTTAATAGCAGGGTGAGAGAACGGATGGTTGTTTTCATGAATGCTTGTTTAGGAGTGTAATGGTGAAAAATACTATCTCGAACTAATAAACGCAGGTATTGACATTTTGGTATATTCTGCTGGTTCGTATAGGGTGGCTTATCTTATGAATTTGCGACCTCTTTTCACTGGGAGGGGCTGTGTCAGCAGGTAAGTATTCGATATTCTATACATGCGTTCCGGTTGGTTGAGGTTGACCATTGAATAGGCCAACCCAACCATTATGGACATCGTAGTAGCCTATAGAATTCTTTCCTGGCAGGTAATAAAAGAATTTGGAAAATGGTTATCCGGATCAGGGTTTGTCCAGGATCGACAAGGTACCTGCAATAATATTAACGGATTCCAGTACCTGCTCCCGGTTGATGAGGAGTGGCGGCGAAAGGCGGATCTTATCGCCATGGGTAGGTTTGGCGAGTAGCCCTTCCTCCTTCATGGCCAGGCAAAGGTCCCAGGCTGCTTCGGGGTGGGGATGGTCGATCACAATAGCATTTAAAAGCCCTTTTCCACGAATTGTTTTAATATGGGGGAGTTGAGGGCTTGTAATTCCTGGCGGAATAATTGCCCCATTTCCATGGCATTTTCGGCCATCTTTTTCATCACGCAGTACATTGAGTGCAGCCATGGCCACTTTACAGGCCAGGGGCTTCCTCCATAGGTAGAACCATGTTCACCCGGTTTAATGTTGAGCATGATCGCATCAGCGGCCAAAACTGCTGATACTGGCAGGGTGCCTCCGCTGAGGGCCTTGCCAATGATCAGGATATCGGCGCGCACGCCTTCATAATCGCAGGCCAGCATTTTGCCAGTGCGGCATAGGCCGGTTTGAATTTCATCGGCTATGAACAATACCTGTGCATCCTCGCAATATTGTTTGGCAGAAGCTAAATAACCATCGTCGGGGATCACTACGCCGGCTTCACCCTGGATGGGTTCTACCAGCAATCCGGCTACATTTTTATCCTGCAGGGCAGTTGCCAGTGCCGTTAGGTCATTGTAGGGCACTACTTCAAAACCCGGCATAAAGGGGCCAAAACGATCGTACGAGGAAGGGTCGGTACTAAAAGAGATGACAGTACTTGTACGGCCATGAAAATTATTGGTACATACCAGGATCTTCGCTTTGTTGGAGGGGATGCCTTTAACATCATAACCCCATCGGCGACAAAGTTTGATGGCGGTTTCCACGGCTTCCACCCCTGTATTCATGGGCAATACCTTATCATAGCCAAAATAGGTGGTGATGAATTGCGTATACTCACTCAATAGCTCGCTGTGAAAAGCACGGGAAGTGAGGGTGAGTTGCTGGGCCTGTTCCATGAGTGCTGCAACAATGGCCGGATGGCAATGGCCCTGGTTGACGGCCGAATAACCGCTTAGGAAATCGTAATACCGCTTGTTGTCTACATCCCATACAAAAACACCTTGTCCCCTGGTTAGTACGACGGGCAGGGGGTGGTAATTGTGTGCGCCATACTTTTCTTCCAGATCGAGGTAATATTTTGTTTTATCGGACATCATCATGGTGGATTGCATACAAATAGAAATAAGTGTGAAGAAATGGGTGAGACTATAACAACAGGGTCCGGCATGGGTGTATGCCGGTAGTAGGGGAGCCACCTTAGTGGTTGAGCAGATCGAGGTTCTGCAACAGGAAATGTACTATATAAGTGCCTGTATTGATAGGTAGTAATTTGAGAGGCAAAGATACGCAATTTTGGCGGCACCTCCTAGTCACACCGTTGTGTCATGTTGTACTGCCCGATAGGATGGAGCATCCTTTCTATCGGTGCAATTATCCTTTAAAGTAAAACAGGGATAGTCAGGAAATAGGCCGTCAGGGACTTTTTCAGTAGGAAAAATGCCATAAAAGCTGGAACCGCTGCCCGTCATGGACGCATATACAGCGCCGGAAGCATACATGCTTTCTTTGATATCCCCAGGGCGGGGTGCAGGCGGCATACAGGGGCTTCAAAATCATTGATCAGGGTATCCTTCCAGGCGCTTAGGGGTTGTGCAATTACCTCGTTAATGGGCTTCTCCTGCGGGGCAGGAGTAATTTGCTCAAAGGCCCATCCCGTATTGATATGTACTTCGGGGTATACCAGCAGGAATGACCAGCCTGAGAGGTCGAGGGAAATGGGTTGCAGCAATTCTCCCCGGCCGGTGGCTATACAAGGTTGGTTGATGATAAAGAATGGACAATCACTGCCCAACTCCAGGGCATACTCCAGTAGTTTTTGAGGCGATATGCCCAGCCTGAATTTATTATTGAGCAATTGGAGGGTAAATGCCGCATCGGAAGACCCTCCGCCGAGGCCTGCCCCCATGGGGATGGCCTTGTGCAAATGCAATGGTGGATAGGCGGCAATTGGGGAAATCGTTTTTCAGGAGCTGCCAGGCTTTGACGCACAGGTTATCGACAGCATGGCCATGGACCGGTAAGCCAGTCAGGTGAAGATCAACGGTATTGCTTCCTGTATGGAGGGGGAATCCCTGGGCTGTTTGAGGGGTGGTGGTAATTTCAGGGCATCTTGCAAGGGGAGGGGGTAGAACACTGTTTCCAGGTCATGGTACCCATCTGGTCTTTTACGGGTAATGTGTAAACCGAGATTGATCTTGCAATTGGGAAACAATATCATTACCTGCCTCGTTTACGGCTATTGATCTCATCGCGGATGGCGATGGCTCGGATATAATCTTCCTGGTCCAGCACCTCATTGAGCAAGGTATTGAGTTCTTCGAGGGTCATGGCTCTAAGGTCATCATGTGCGCCACCAGTTTCAGCAGCTACCGCTTCTTTGGGCTGCTTTTTCTTTCCGGAAGGATCTTCCATTAAGATGCCGGCACTTTCCAGGATATTATCGTAGGTGTAGATAGGACAGCCAAAGCGTACGGCCAGTGCCAGGGCATCGGATGTGCGGGAGTCAATTTCTACAGTATCATGTTCACTTACACAGACCAGTTTGGAGTAAAAAATGCCTTCCTGCAGGTCGCAGATAATGATCTCCTGCAGGTCGATATTGAAAGCATTCATGAAATTCTTCATGAGGTCATGCGTCAATGGCCTGCTGGGGTGCATTTTTTCCAGGGCCACAGCGATGGCTTGTGCTTCAAAACCGCCGATCACGATGGGCAAACGTCGTAGACCGTTCACTTCCCCCAATACAACTGCATACGAATGTGTTTGGGTAATGCTATGTGACAGTGCTACTATTTCCAGCTCGATTTTTTTCATACGAAAGCACGAAACTAAGGGTTTTTTACTTAAAAAAATGCGGTTGTGAATCAACCGCATTTACAGCTTTTATTGTATAGGAGGCATAAAATCAGGCTACTCCCTTCACTTTTTTAACCGCTTCTATGATTTTGGGTACTACTTCAAAGGCATCGCCTACAATACCGTAGTCGGCGGCCTTGAAGAAAGGTGCTTCGGGGTCTTTATTGATCACTACGATCACCTTGCTTCTGTTTACCCCGGCCAGGTGTTGTATGGCGCCGGATATACCGATCGCAATGTAGAGGTTAGGCGCAATGGCCAGCCCCGTTTGGCCCACATGTTCGTGGTGTGGGCGCCAGTGTACATCAGCTACGGGCCTGCTGCAGGCCGTAGCAGCTCCCAGCAGGTGGGCCAGTTCCTCGACCATACCCCAGTTTTCGGGGCCTTTCAAACCACGGCCACCGCTGACTACGATCTCGGCCTCGCTCAGGGGCACTTCGCCAGTTACCTTATTAACGGCGGTTACCTTTACTTTGGACGCTTCAACAGTTGCATTCAATGCTGCCACTTCAGCAGTGCCTTCGCCAGCCACTATTTTATAAGAATTGGGATTGAGTGATATGATCTTGATGGGGAGCTAAGGGCAATATTGGCAAAAGCCTTCCCGGAGAATACGTTCTTTTTCACCACAAATCCATTGCTGGTATCGGGTAAGGCTACTGCACCGAAACCAATCCAGCCTTTAAGCGGGCTGCCAGACGGGGGCAATGGCTTTTCCATCTACGTTATTGGAGAAGATCACTACGGTAGCATTGGCAGCAGTTACTGCCTGGGCTATTACAGCGGTGAATACTTGCGCATCAAAATGGTTGAGGGTATCATTGGATACATGGTGCACCTTTTGATACCATATTTACCCAGTGCGGCCAGGTCTTCCGTTACAGTACCCAGTACCACACCTTCGGCAGTGGTGCCCAGTTGTTCGGCTACCTTGGTGCCGTAGCTCAGGACTTCCAGTGATGCTTTCTTTACATGGCCGTCGGCCTGGTCTATGAATATAAGGACTGACATATAATTAATTTGAGAATTAGATAATTTGAAAATTTGATAATGAGCTTAATTGCTTTGTGGCTGTGTACAGGGACATTTTCAAATTGCCACATTGCCACATTATCAAATTAGCTTGGCTTCTTCATGCAGCAACCTTACCAGCTCGGCAGGATTGTCGGCAGGTACCAATTTCACGCCTGCTTTGGCAGGAGGCAGCTCAAAACCTACAATGGAGGTTAGGGCATCGGTGGCTACGGGTTCTACCACTTTCAGGGGTTTGGTGCGGGCGCCCATAATACCTTTCATATTAGGTATGCGTTGCTCGGCCATGCCTTTCTGGCAACTCACTACTACTGGCAATGGTACATCACATATTTCTTCGCCGCCCTCTATTTCGCGGGTAATGGTGGCGGTAGTACCGTTGAGGTCAAACTTAATGGCCAATGAAACATACGGCAGGTTGAGCAGTTCGGCTACCATGCCGCCGATGGAAGATCCATTGTAATCAATGGTTTCTTTACCGGTAAAAATAAGGTCGTAATTACCTTGTTTGGCTACTTCTGCAATTTGAGAAGCAATATAAAAACTGTCATGGCTATCAGCGTTTATCCGGAAAGCCTCATCACCACCCAGTGCCAGGGCTTTGCGAATTACGGGGTCCGTATCAGAGCCGGCTACCGTAACGAGGTGCAGGACGGTGGAGGGATCTTTTTCTTTTAATTCAATGGCGCGAACCAGGGCATACCACTCATCGTATGGATTGATGATCCATTGTACACCATCCTGTGCGAATTTCGTATTGTTATCCGTGAAGGCTATTTTTGCCGTTGTGTCCGGCGTTTTGCTGATACAAACTAAGATCTTCATAACGTTTATTTTTTGTAGCCCTGATGCTTTTAGTCCCAGGGTGGGATTGATGGTTGTTTATGCAACCAATCCTTATACAAATATAAGTGCCGCAAAGATAGTTTTGAAATATTTAATGGGGGAAAAAGATGGAACGAATTGACAAACTTAAAACATTTCTACAGGCCAGCCCCAACGACCCTTTTCTGAAACATGCATTGGCGCTGGAATATGTGAAATTGGGGGATGAGGCGGGCGCCCGGAAATTATTTGAGGAAATATTGACCCAGGATCCGGGGTATGTGGGTTCCTATTACCACCTGGGTAAGTTATTGGAACGTACGGGTGAGCGGGCATTGGCGCTGGAATGGTTTGAAAAGGGGCTGGCGGCAGCTAAAGTGGCTGGCGACCGCCATGCGTATGGGGAGTTGCAGGGGGCTTATGACGACCTGCAGGATAACTGAGGATCACTGAGCGAAATAAACATGGAGGCCCTGGTAGGCACTAATATTTTTGTTCATCATTTGTTTGACATCCATAAAATGAGTTTATTAAAGCAATTTATTGATTACATAGGTAAGGAACATCTTTTTACATCAAAAGATACTTTGCTGCTGGCAGTGAGCGGAGGAGTTGATTCGGTCGTATTGTGTGAGCTATGCTACCAGGCAGGGTATGATTTTGTGATAGGGCATTGTAATTTCCGGCTAAGGGGCAGGAGAGTGAGCGGGATGAACAATTTGTGCGCGAACTGGGGGAAAAGTATGGAAAAGAAGTGCTGGTCAAACATTTTGATACGGAAGGATATGCTGCCCAACAAAGAGTATCCATACAAGTTGCTGCCAGGGAGTTGCGTTATGGGTGGTTTGAGGAAATTGTGAAACGTAAAACGTCAAACGTGAAACGGGAAACGTCAGATGTGAAAAAGGATGATCCCATGTCTCACGTCTCACGCCTCACTTCTCACGTCTCACTTCTCACGTCTCACATCGTAACGGCCCATCATCTGGATGATAATATAGAAACGGTGCTCATGAAATTCTTCAAAGGCACGGGTGTGGCAGGATTGAGGGGCATTTTGCCTAAACAGGGTAAAATTGTACGTCCCTTGCTATTTGCCCGAAAGGAAGAACTGGTACAGTTTGCCACCGGTAGGCAGCTTGCCTGGGTGGAGGACAGCTCCAATGCGCAGGATAAATATGCCCGCAATTACCTGCGTAATCAGGTAATTCCTTTGTTGCAAAATATCTATCCCGAAGTAGTCAATAACCTGGCAGGGAATATTAACCGCTTTCGTGATGTAGAAGTATTGTACCATCAATCGGTGGAGGGACACCTGAAAAAACTGTTGGAATACAAAGGCAATGAAATTCATATTCCGGTTTTGAAATTAAAGAAGGCCAATCCCTTGCCCACCTTAGTATATGAGATCGGCAAACCTTATGGCTTTACGGCTGCACAAATACCTGATATGATCCATTTGCTGGAGAGTGAGTCGGGGAGATATGTAGCTTCCGGTTCGCACCGCATGATCAGGAACCGTAACTGGCTTATCATTGCCCCACTGGCTGTGGAAGGAGCCAGCCATATACTTATAGAGGAAGGAGAGAAGAACGCTGCTTTTGCAGGAGGGAGTATTACCTTGAAATTGATAGTGCCCAGTCATCCGTTTACTCCACCGGCTGCTGCTGCCATTGCCTGTCTTGATGCCAGGCAGGTGCAGTATCCCTTATTACTGCGCCCCTGGAAAACGGGGGATTATTTCTATCCACTGGGCATGATGAAAAAGAAAAAAATTGGCTCGTTTTCTCATCGATCAAAAGGTTTCCAAAACCGACAAAGAAAAAGTGTGGGTGTTGGAAAGCAATAAAAAGATCCTTTGGATAGTGGGCGTGCGTATTGATGACCGGTTTAAGGTTACCAACAGTACAGAACAGCTGATTCAGTTTGAATTAAAGATGTAAGTACTCCTTCACCTGGCTGACAAATTGCGACAGCACGGGGTAGTCTGAAAAAATAGCAGCCATTACTATGACGAAGATCATGCCATACAGAGCGCCCCATATATGGGCTGAATGGTTAATATTGCCACCACCACGTTTGTCAAGATAGGACGAGATACCCAGGTAGATAAATCCAAAAATAAATCCAGGTATGCGGATGCCAGGAATAAAGATGAGGCCGAGATTGGCCATTGGATTGACCAATATATAAGCAAAAATAACTGCCGATACGGCGCCAGATGCTCCCAGACTACGGTAATACGAATCGTCCTTATGTTTGCCATAGGTAGGTAACAAACAAACACCGAGGGCCGAAATGTACATCAGCATATAGAACAGTTTCCCCTTATCCTGAAAAAGATAATTGGAGAAAAAGCCTTCTACTCCCACGCCAAACATGTATAGGGCATACATATTAAAGATCAGGTGCATCCAGTCGGCATGGATCAAACCGCAACTAAAAAGCGGTACCACTGTCGCTGGTAGGTTACTGCCGGTGGATAAAAGATCAGGTCATTGTATATCTTATCGCTGGAAAATGCCGAGATGGAAACCAGTGCCGTTATAATGATAATAATTAAAGTAATACTCATTGCTATTGCTATTGGACTCAAATCTAATCAAAAAGCTGACAGGTTTAGTGGGGTAATTTTATTTAAGGTGGGTCACCCTGCCGCGCTGCTATGCCGGGCAGCAGGGTGACTCACCTTTATTTTAATGAGGTGCCCCTTTAACTATGGTGGTATTTTTCGTTGCGGATAATGCTGCACGCGCGGTATACCTGCTCGGCCAGGATAAGGCGTACCAACTGATGGGGGAAAGTAAGTGCCGACAATGACCAGGTATGGTTGGCTCTTTTCAAGACAGCTTCATCAATGCCATAGGCCCCACCGATCAGGAAAACTATTTTTTTAACACTTTCATTGCCCCTGGCCTGGATGAATTTGGCCAATCCTTCCGAACTGAAAGATTTGCCTCGCTCGTCCAATGCCACCAGGTAATCACTGCTATCCAGCCATTCCAGAATGGTTTCGCCTTCCCTTTTCTTCAGGTCCATTTCACTGAGCATACCCGCATTTTTGGGTACCGGGATAATGCTCCACTGAACCGGATAGTATTTTGTAATACGACCGGTAAAATCTTCGATACCGGCATTTACATAACTTTCATGCTTCTTTCCTATCGACCAGAAATGGATCTTCATGGGATAAAAATACGGAAAACTGAAGTTGGAAGTCCGTGGCAATGGTTTTGCATGAACTGTGTAAATAGCTATTTTATGACCCGTATTGTATTTAGCCTGATGCTTTTGTTGGTAATGATCAATCTATCATCCTGCGAGGTGATTGGGGGCATTTTTAAGGCCGGTGTATGGACTGGTGTGCTGGCGGTAGTTATTGTGGGTGCTTTACTTATCTGGATCATTGCCCGGATAAGTGGCAAGAAATAAAAAACCGCCGGCATAACACCGGCGGCTTACCTGTTGATTCACCTTTCCATTTATCTGATAATAACGGATTGTTTGGCCAATAGTCCATCATCGCCGGTGATGCGGATCATAAAAGTGCCTGTAGTATGTCCGGTGGGGGTGGCATGGAGCTGAAATAACTGTCTGCCGGCAGTCAACGTGCGTTGTTCTGATTGTACAATGCGCCCATTCATGTCTACAAGCTCTATCATTACGCGATTCATTCTTTTATTGGCTTCAATAAATACTTGCTTACTTTCTATGATCGTAGGGAAGACCCTGATGGCATCCGGCTGTTGGAGAGATACTGCTACGATGGTTGAATATCGTATAGAACCATCTTTGTCGACCATCGCGAGGCGATACCATACTTTGGCGCTTTTTACTTGTTGTTCGGTATAACTATAGGTCTGGAGTAGGCCGTCGGTTTTGGCCGTCACCTTTGCTATTTCACGAAATTGTTGTCCATCAGTACTTTTCTGGATAAGAAAATGATCAAAGTTTACCGCCTCGGCTGTTTTCCAATTGAGTGCCACATTATTGGTGTTGATGGCTTTGGCATTCCAATCAATAATGGTCACGGGCAAGATAGTAAGTTGTGTAGCAGAAAAGGAGAGCCTGTTACTACCGGAATTTTCATAAAATTCCAATACCATATCATAGGTGCCATTGAGGTTGTTGACAGTGCGGGTGGTGGTTTTGTATGATTGGGCCTGCCATTCATTGATGATCCAGGTAGTGCCTCCATCAAGGCTAAGCCGGTAACCATCATCGCCACCTACGGTAAAGGAATAACTACCCGTCAAAGTGGTTCTTGAGCGGAAGCGGGCGCTGAAATATTCGGTAGTAATGCTGCAATTGCTGGTAGCAAACGTAGTATTGGAGCCTCCAAAACTTTCATCAAAATTCATGGTACTGCCGTTGCCTTTGGAAATAAAACCCTTGTACTGGTCAAAATTATTGCCCTGGTATAAATAGCCAATCCAGGAATTGTTTGCGCCAAAAATAGCAGGGTTTCCATTGCCGGTACAAACGGCTGCTACATCAAAGGTGATGCGGTTGGCGCCAAAGTTTTCATAAAACTCCAGCACCAGGTTGTAAGTGCCCGCCGTAAGGGCAATGGTACGTTGTTCGGTCGTATAGCTCTGATCACCCCAGCGGTTGATGAACCAGGTAGCGCCTCCATCGAGACTAAGGCGGAATCCATCATCGCCACTTACTGTAAAGCTGTAATTGGAATCAGCAAATGTTTTAGAGAGCCTGAAACGAACACTAAATGTATCGGTATAGATAGCACAGCCATTGGTTGAATAATTGGCCTGGTTACCGCCAAAACCTTCATCGAAATACGGATTGGCGGGATTGCCTTTGTTTACATAACCTTTATAATTCTCAAAATTTTTGCCCTGATACAGGTAGGCTATCCAAACGTTATTGAGGCCATAAGTGTTGGGGTCGCCCTGTGGTGTACAGGATTGTCCAATGGCAAAGGTTGCCGACAGGAGGAGTGACAGGATAAAGAAAAAGGGTTTAAGCAATTTGTAAAAAGGGTACATGACATACGATTTGGGTACGATATGATTATTCCCATAGACGTGCCAAAATGCAGGAGACTTAATTTCAGTAGTTTATGTATGTGTGGGATATTGATCCCTTCCCAAGGGTGGAATAGCATTATTAAAATGAGAGTTATTTATCATAGATCAATGAAGGCACTTTGATCTATGATAATAAGATAACTGTATGCATACGTCTATAGGATAAAAGCTTTAATAACTTTTAAGCTAACTGTTAAATATCATTTGAATAAACTACAAACCAGTCTATATCAACGGATACCCTTAATTTTGCGGCCGGCAGGTATTGTGAAAATTAAAATCGTCATACAATTAGTTGTTTGTATCCTGATGGGATACCTGGCAAGGGCCGAAGGCCCTCGCTGGGAAAAACAACGTATGGGTTGCGACAATCCCAGTTATTACAATTTATCGCACACTCAGGCTGCGTTGGGATACCAGGACGAAAACGTAAGCATCGCTACCCAGCCGCCCAGGCATAAACAGTTAAAATGCCGTACCAGGTTCCGCGCTGCTGCTTCCTTTACGGTATCCAGCACGGCTTCGGGCGATGGTTCACGCTCCTTTGATCACAGTAGCCTGGACGAGCCGCTTCGCAGCAGTAATGAACATGGTATACTTCCTTTCTATTATATCTTTCTTTTCCGGTTTACTCCCTTTTGATTTAGTAATCAGCATAGGTTGCTGTTGATCTCTGTTGCCTGTTAACAGGCAATTTTCATTGTGTCCATAAACTACCAATGCGCTATTGGCCGTCATGATCCAATTCATGGACTGCGCAAAATTGTTTTTGCCACCTGGCAAGGCATTATTCTAAACCAATATATAGTTATGAAGATTCTACCAATTGCCGGTTTACTGGGCCTATTGTATCTCACAGGTTGCACGGTAAAAGGCAATACGAAGGAAAAACAAAAAGACATTGAATTGCCGGTGTTACAGTTGGATTATAAAGACACGCTGCTGCACCGTTCGTATGTAGCCACCATCAATGCTTTTCAGAATGTGGAGCTGCGTGCAAAAGTGAATGGCTTCCTGGAACAGGTGCTGGTTGATGAAGGTCAGCTGGTAAAAAAGGACAAGCATTGTTCAGACTGAATGATGCCGAATTCAAAGTACAGTTATCGGAAAAGAAGGCCTCCCTGGCCAGCGCCCATGCCGAAGTAAAAGCCGCTGAGGTAGAAATGACCAGGGTAAAAACATTGGTGGGTAAAAATGTATTGTCTGCTTCGGAGCTGGAACTGGCCAGGGCCAGGCTGGCCATGGCTACGGCTATGGTGGCCGAAACATCAGCCCAACTGGAAAAAGCACGTATCAGGCTTTCTTATACGCTTATTCGTGCTCCTTTTAATGGTATCATCGACCGGATACCGCTCAAACTGGGCAGCCTTATTGCGGAGGGCAGTTTACTCACTACTGTATCAGATATTCATAAGATGCATGTTTATTTCAATGTATCAGAAAATGAATACCTGAACTATGTAAAGGGTGATGAAAGGGAAAACCGCATCGGGCAGGCGGTCAACCTGGTTTTGGCCGATGGCACTACTTATCAATATCCCGGAAAGATCGAAACCATGGAAAGTGAATTTGAACCGGAAACAGGTTCTATTGCTTTCCGTGCCAGTTTTCCCAATCCCTCCAAATTGTTGAAGCATGGCGCCAGTGGTAAGGTGATGCTTACAGCGCCCGCGCCCAAGGCGTTGATGATACCCCAGCGATCTGTTTTTGAGATACAGGATAAGAACTATGTATTTGTAGTGGATCAGCATAATATGGTTCGGATGAAAAGTTTTGTGCCTGATACGCGGGTGGAAGACTTTATACTGGTTAAATCGGGCCTTTCTGATGAAGACAAGATCATTTATGAAGGGGTACAGCATATCAGGGAAGGGAATAAGGTCATTCCACGTCCTGTGTCGATGGAGCAGGTGATGGGGGAGGAGTGAGTTGGCAATCTTTTGCTTTGATTGGGAAGTGATGGTAATGGATAATAGGTAAGATCAATATTAAAAACAAGACATGCTTGAAAAGTTTATACGCAGGCCGGTATTATCATTGGTGATCTCATTGGTGATTTCACTGCTGGGGTTGCTGGCCTTATTTACGCTGCCGGTAACACAGTTTCCGGATATTGTTCCGCCTTCGGTAGTAGTTACGGCCAGTTACAATGGCGCCAATGCTGAGGTTTGTGCCAAAGCGGTGGCAACGCCATTGGAGCGGGCCATCAATGGGGTGCCAGGGATGACCTATATGAATTCGGTGAGCAGTAATAATGGGGTTACGTTGGTACAAGTGTTTTTTGAAGTAGGTACAGATCCCGATCTCGCCGCCGTGAACGTGCAGAACCGGGTTACCACGGTATTGGACGAGTTGCCCGAAGAAGTAATCAAAGCGGGGGTAACCACAGAAAAAGAGGTAAACAGCATGTTGTTGTACCTGAATGTGATGAGTACGGACTCTGCTGCTGATGAAGAGTTTATTTACAACTTTACAGATATAAATATATTACAGGAGCTGAAGCGTATTGATGGCGTAGGCTTTGTTGACATCATGGGTTCGCGCGATTATTCAATGCGGGTATGGTTGAAGCCGGACCGTTTGCTTTCTTTTAATATTTCCACGGATGAGATCATTGCTGCTTTGCGGCAACAGAATATTGAGGCAGCGCCTGGTGTAACGGGCGAAAATTCGGGCAAGGATCAACAAGCCAAGCAGTATGTACTGAAGTATACGGGCAAGTTTAATACGCCGGAGGAATACCGAAATGTGGTGTTGCGGGCTAATAATGATGGATCGGTACTGCGTTTGAAAGAGGTGGCCGATGTGGAATTTGGTACGGTGAGTTATGATATGGTGTCCAAAACAGATGGCCGCCCATCGGCCTCGATCATGATCAAGCAAAGGCCTGGCTCCAATGCGCAGGAAGTGATCGGTATGATCAAAGAAAAGATGACCGAGTTGGAAGCCAATACTTTCCCGCCGGGCATGGTGTACAATTATGCGTATGATGTATCGCGTTTTCTCGATGCCAGTATCCATGAGGTATTGCGTACCTTGATAGAGGCATTTATCCTGGTGTTCTTAGTGGTATTCATTTTCTTGCAGGACTTCCGTTCAACGCTTATTCCGGCGTTGGCGGTACCGGTGGCGTTGGTGGGTACGCTGGCGTTCATGCAAATGCTGGGCTTTTCCATTAATATGCTGACGCTGTTTGCCCTGGTATTGGCCATTGGTATTGTAGTAGACAATGCCATTGTGGTGGTGGAAGCGGTGCACGTAAAAATGAACCAATTCCATATGAGCGCCATGGATGCTACGGTGGCGGCGATGAAAGAAATAGGCAGCGCCATTGTAGCCATTACCCTGGTAATGTCGGCTGTATTTGTACCGGTAGCCTTCTTGTCGGGGCCTGTGGGTGTATTTTACCGGCAATTCTCGCTTACGCTGGCTATGGCCATTGTAATATCAGGTATCAATGCGCTTACGCTTACTCCTGCCCTCTGTGCCTTGTTGTTAAAGCATACGCCCGAAGGAAAACGCCGGAAGAATTTGTTGCAACGCTTCTACAGGGCCTTTAACAAAGGGTATGATGGTACGGAGCGTAGGTATGGCAGGATGGTGCAATGGATGGCGGGCCGTAAGTTGGTCACCCTGGTCATGCTGGCTTTCTTTTGTTTCGCCATCTGGGGCAGTGGTAAGTTGTTGCCCACGGGTTTTATCCCGGCGGAAGACCAGGGTATGATCTATGTGAATGTTACCACACCGCCTGGTTCTACGGTAGAACGTACAGAAGATGTGCTGGATGAAGTGCAAAAGGCAATTGGCGGTATCAGGAGTATTGAGAATACGAGTACATTGGCGGGCTATAGCTTGATGAGTGATATATCGGGTGCCTCTTATGGTATGGCGATGATCAACCTCAACGGATGGGCCGAAAGGGAGGAAACGGTACCGGAACTGATCACGGAATTGAAAGCAAAAACAAGGCATATATCCGATGCGGCCATTGATTTTTTTGCACCGCCTACGGTACCTGGTTTTGGTAATGCAGGTGGATTTGAATTGAGGTTATTGAATAAGAACCGTAGTACGGACCTGAGTGAGACGGCGAAAGTGAGTGATGCATTCCTCACTTCACTACAAAACAACCCTGCCATATCAGGAGCTTTTACCAGCTTTGATCCCAATTTTCCGCAATATATGATCCATGTAGATCAGGAGATGGCTGCCAAGCAAGGGATTACGATCGACAATGCGATGAGCAATCTTCAAACATTGCTGGGCAGTTATTATGCTACAAACTTCATTCGCTTTGGGCAAATGTATAAGGTGATGTTGCAGGCACTGCCACAATACCGGGCCAATCCAGAAGATGTTTTGAAGTTGTACGTGAAGAACAACAAGGGGGAGATGGTACCCTACTCCAATTTTATCAAGATGGAGAAGGTATTTGGCCCTGAGCAGATCACGCGTAACAATATGTATACGGCTGCTATGATCAATGGTGATGCGGCGCCGGGGTATACGAGTGGGCAGGCCATTGCTGCAATACAGCAAACGGCTGACAGGGTATTGCCGCGCGGATACAGTTATGAATGGAGTGGTATGACGCGGGAGCAGATACTGTCGGGCAACCAGGCTATTTACATTTTTATTATCTGTCTGTTATTCGTTTACCTGTTGCTGGCGGCGCAGTATGAAAGTTTTCTCTTACCGCTGGTGGTTATTCTTTCACTTCCTGCGGGTATAGCCGGGGCCTTTGCCTTATTACTGGCAACGGGACTTGAAAACAATATCTATGCTCAGGTAGCGCTGGTGATGTTGATTGGGTTGCTGGGTAAAAATGCCATCCTTGTCGTTGAATTTGCAGTGCAGCGGCAACGGGAAGGGTTAACGGTGCTGGAGGCTGCGCGGGAAGGAGCGGTGTCGCGGTTGCGTCCCATTCTCATGACCTCTTTTGCTTTTATTGCGGGATTGATCCCTTTGTGTGTGGCCAGTGGAGCTGGGGCCATGGGCAACCGGTCGATAGGTACGGCGGCAGCAGGCGGCATGCTTACAGGTACGCTGCTGGGTATTTTCCTGGTGCCAGGCCTCTATGTTTTGTTTGCTTCCAGGAAGAAGAAAAAGTAATCTCCATTCCGGTAAATGCATTGCCCGAACAAGGCTTGCAGCCTGATCAGGTATCGGGGTAAGACCGAAAGTTGGGAAGTCCTTCCCGATAGCTATAGTGACGGAAGACCGGAAACTTGGGGATGAGGTTGATAAGTTACCCGGGTGAGTTATAAAATTGAAAACAGTATGTACAACAATATTAAAAAGCGCATTTACTTTTTGCTATAGTCATCAGTGTACTGCCTGCCGGTTGTAAGGTGATGGCGCCTCTGCCTGTACCTGAGGTAAGAGGGCTGCCTCAACAGTACAACCGGCCGGATTCCGTACTGGCAACGGATACGGTACAATTGGCTTTCAGTCAATTCTTCCCGGATCAACACCTGGCATCGTTTGTTGATTCGGCTATGAAATACAATACCGATCTGCAGGTGGCGCTTCAGCGGGTGTTGACGGCAGAGGCAAGACTGGCCATGCGGCGGGGCGCCATGGCGCCTACCTTGGATGGGGTGATCAGTGGCAGTGCCGACCGGTATGGCGATTATACGCTGAATGGCGTAGGTAATTTTGATACGAATCTATCTCCCAATATTGATAAGGACCGGAAGATACCTGTACGGCCTACTACGGACTTGTTCATAGGGTTGCGGAGTAATTGGGAAATAGATGTATGGGGTAAACTCAAGCACCTGAAAAAGCGGCCCTGGCCGATGTATTAGCTACCAGAGAGGCAAAGCAGTTTGTGGTGACCAACCTGGTAGCCAGGCTTACGCAGGGGTATTATCACTTACTGGCGTTGGATGCTGAATTGGCCATTGTAAGCAGGAACGTAGGTTTGCAGGAAGAGGCATTGGAAATTGTAAAAATACAGAAGGAAGGAGGCCGGGCTACTGAGTTGGCAGTACAACAGTTTGCGGCACAAGTACTCAATACACGTGCCATTGAATTTACTTTACTACAGGAACGGGTGGCCGTGGAAAATGAATTGAATACGCTGGCAGGCAACTACCCGCAAACCATTATGCGTGATACTTCGATGTTACAAAAGGTACGAACGGTTACCATCGCAACAGGGGTGCCAGCCTCGCTGTTATCCAACCGGCCCGATATCCGTCAGTATGAATGGCAATTGCAGGCCGCCCGTGAAAATGTGGGTGCAGCGCGTAAGGCCTTTCTGCCTTCACTGGTGATCAGTCCCTATATAGGATTGAATGCTTTTACACCCGGCCTGTTGTTTAAACAGGGCTCGGGAACGTATGGCTTATTGGGAGGTATTACGACGCCTTTTCTACGGCAGGGTGATCTGCGGGCGCAATACACCATGGCCAATGCAGCCAACCACGAGGCGGTTTACCAATACCAGCAATCGCTATTAGACGCTTATAGTGAAGTGGTAACGAATATGAGTGAGGTGGAAAATTATAAACGCTCCTATACCTTAAAACACCAGGAAGTAAAGCAATTAAAGGAAGCTGTGGTAACGGCACGCGATCTTTACCTTTCGGGATATGCCAATTACCTGGAAGTAATTACGGCACAGAAAAATGTATTGGAGGCGGAATTGCAACTGGCCCGGCAGCAACAGGATATCATTGTAGCGCAGGTGCAGTTGTACCGGTCGCTGGGTGGAGGATGGAAGGAGGGGAGGTAGGGGAGGTAGGGGACAGAATACAGGAGCTGACCTGTAAGTGAAAAAGGTCCGTGTGGATTTGCAGGTAAGTGGCCAGGAAGGTTATCCAGACTGTGGGCAAAAAATGGCGGCGCGAGCGTGGAGAAAGGGTAATTTTATTGGATTATTTAGATTGAAGCATGCAATTAACAGCGGAACAGCAGGCTATTGTGGAGTCTACGGGTGATATCAGGATCAATGCGGTAGCAGGATCGGGGAAAACGACGACCGTCATCGAGTATGCCAGGGCGCGTCCGGAAAGCCGTATCCTGTACCTGGCTTTTAATAAAGCGGTGAAGATGGAAACTGCCCGGAGGTTTGAGGCGCTGGGACTTCATCATGTAAAAGTAGAAACGGCTCACTCACTGGCTTATAAGCATATCGTCTTCCGGCATCAGTACAAAGTGCGGGCGCAGGGTTATAAAACAACGGAGATCGTATCCTTGCTTAACCTGCCAGCTTCTGGTGAAAGGCATGCAGAATATATACTGGCCAATCACATTAATAAGTTTGTTTCCTATTTCTGCAACAGCGACAAGCAACGGGTGCAGGACCTGAACTACCTGGATATTGTTACGGATAAACAAGCGATCAAGTTTGTAAAAATAATTACGAACAAATTGAACAGCATACACGGTTATTGCTGGCCAAAATGGATAAAGGCGAAGTGGAGATCATTCATGATTTCTACCTCAAAAAGTTCCAGTTGTCCGCTCCCCGGCTACCTTATGATCATATTCTCTTTGATGAAGGGCAGGACGCTTCCAGCCGCTATGCTGGATGTGTTTTTCAAGCAACCGGCTACCAAGGTCATTGTAGGCGATACGCATCAACAGATCTATGGCTGGCGATTTGCGGTGAACTCACTGGAGAAAGCCAATTTCAAAACCTATCACCTGTCTACCAGTTTCCGCTTTGGGCAGGATATTGCCAACCTTGCCCTGCGGGTATTGACCTATAAGCAGCATATTGACCAGGAGGAGGCGGTGACGATCAATGGACAGGGCGAGAACAAGGAATTGAAATCAAAAGCGGTGATTGCCCGTTCTAACCTGGGGTTATTACTGGCGGCCATTGGGCATGTACAGGAAGGTAAATTGAAAAAGATCTACTTCGAGGGTAATATCAACTCCTATACTTATGCTGATGAGGGCACTTCTTTGTACGATGTGCTGAACCTGTATAATGATAAACGCGCGTATATAAAAGACAGCCTGATTACAGGCATGAAGGATATGAAGGACCTGGAGGAATATATCGACAAAACGGAAGACATGCAATTGTCGATGATGGTGGAAGTGGTGAAGGAATATGGTGATGAGATACCGGCCATTCTCAAGAAGATCCGCGACAAGCATGTACCGGATGGAGAGAAAGACAAAGCAGAGATGTTCTTTTCTACGGTGCACCGGTGTAAGGGGATTGAGTATGATGAGGTACATTTGGCCGATGATTTTATTACAGAGGAACGATTGAAAAAGCTGAGGGAAGAAAAGAAGGAGGAAATGAATATTTCCAAACTCAATGAGGAGATCAACCTATTGTATGTGGCAGTAACCAGGGCCAAGGTGAGTATTTTTATGCCAGAACTTATTATGCCCGATGGATTGGCTTATTCGGCGCATGTGAAAACATTGCCAATTACAAAACGGGCAACTTACCCGGCTTCGGGCAGTCTACAGCAAGGAGCCAGGGTGATGAGTAAACCCTATAAAACCACCCCGGCCACGCGTACCTATTCTTATGAGAGGGTACGGGATGACCACCAGGGAGCTTATACAACCTGGACAAATGAATTGGATGATGAGCTGACGATCATGTATGGTGATGGAGTGAGTATTGCAGATATCGCAGAACATTTTGGACGGACCAAGGTAGCGGTGATCATGCGTATCAAGAAGCTGCGGCTGGATTGGGATAGTTGAATAGGTGGGGGTGGGGGTGAAGGTTGTCTAAACGTCAGATAATCAATATTTTATATCATATAGGTGTATGTTCCTGAAAAAGCTTTATAGTAGGGGGTCAATATTTTATGAAAATGCGCCTTTACTACCCTTCCGGTGCCCTTCGACTCCCCTTGTTCTACCCTGGGACCACCCTAGAGGCTAGTGGTGACTCGTCCATTGGCAGGATGGGGTAGGAATATAAATAATTGTTTTCCTGATAAATGTGGAAATTTTATTGAATTCTGTTTGGGAGCAATCGATAATATCTTTATTTTTGCAGCCCATTTACACAAGGTAGATGTTCACAAGGCCCCGTAGCTCAATTGAATAGAGCATTTGACTACGGATCAAAAGGTTTCTGGTTTGAATCCAGACGGGGTCACCACATTGAATTTTCAAACTTAAACCCGCTCTCGTAGCGGGTTTTGTTTTGCCTGCACATCATCCCCATTTAATCCATTCTGTATAATCCGGTTGGGTTCAATGTTTTTGTGGTTTGATTCCAGTTTGGTAGCCGGATTGGAATAATTCAAACCGGTTCATTGCTACACCAGCAGGAAAGGACCATTCTAAAAACAAGGTCTTAATGAAATTATATTACCTAAACATATGAGACGTTAAAATCCGCCCCCGATTTAGCAGGGGAAAATGACAAAGCCTTTTCAGTGAACGGTAATAGATAAAATTATTTTTATGACGATACAAGTTTTTGAACAGCTACTAAGTGATGGGCAGGTAGCTAAAGGGCTGGGCTCTTTCGAAAGCGGATATATACACGAACTGGAAGAATAGGAATTGTTCGCCCAACTCAGGCCATCTTCATTACTATTTCCAGGAATGTCTCGATATTGCAAACATTCACTTTAGGAAACTCAAGGTTCTTCACCACATTAAAATGAGCATCATTCGTAACAAGATAATCTGCGTTACAGGATACTGCAATATCAAAAATTTATTATCATCGGGATCAGCGGTAATTACTTCCCATTTGTAATATATATGCTTGAAAACAACGTCCGGAGATTCTGTAAGAATATTTGCGATGATTTCAAAAGCCCCAGGTGCGCCGTGTACTCCTATCACTTCTTCATATTCATGCAGGATTTCCTGACACAATCCAATTTCAAATTTGCCTTCAACAAAGGCGCTCCAAATTGGCCGGTAACGGCTCCTTTTTCCTATGGCAACCAGTAAAACATTTGAGTCAAGAACTACAAGCATCAGTTGGGGGAGTGTGGCTTGCGAAGATGTTTTTAGCGAGATCATCATAATGTTGAGTGGTAATGCCTTTTTCCTTTTCCCATTCATCCATCTGGTTGTCGAGTTGTTTAGCCAGAAGTTGTACTGCCAAACGCCTCAATTGGATATAGTCCTCCTCGGGCATAGGATTTTTAAACAGGCGAAGCATATCCTGTTGCTGCTGATTAAGGTGGTTATATGATAAAGGCTCTCCCATTTTTAAAGAATGATTTATTCCCAAATTTACTTCTTTCCATGGGATTTGGCAACAAACAGGTATTGTCGGCAGGTGAAAATGATCACCTGCGGGTGAAGGATAAGGGAGCCCGATAGTGGGAAATTGGCTCATTAAAGGCTCAAAATGGGCTCAGATATCAAATTAGACTAACGTGTACATGGTCAATTTTTTTGGAGTCACCGAGCTAAATTATCCAATAATCTTTGTTACCTTATTTTATGTAAATCAATGACTTAATTCTATACAACTGCCTCAAATCCTCCATCAAACGGTTTGAAGATATTCCAATCCGGTTCACAAAGCCCTCCGGCGATAGCTGGAGGGCTTTTTTCTGAAAAGCCTTCAAGAAGTTCCTTATCAACCTATCAAGGGATCAAATTTTTTCTACGTGCTCTGAGGCACAGCTGCGGATGCTTGATAGGTGAAGCCAGTTTTTGTGCCGGTTTATATACCAGTAAAGCCTCGGCCTTTAAGGTTGCAATACAGCTTCATATCCGAGTTGTTTGATCTTCTGCAGATATGCATTAAGCTGTTTGGTTTTTATTTTTTGTTGTAATACAATTGGATCGGGTTGTGTAAAAGGTTGCTTGTCTTTAATCATATGCCAGACTGCACACAGGATCTTATGCCCTATAGCGATGAGCGCCTTTTTAGCGCCTATTCGTACCGCGAGGCTATAATATTTGTTACGTAGGTAGTCCTTTCCCTCGCCCTTGCAATGTGTAGCAGCCCAGGCACATTCTACTAGAACGGTTTTGAGTTGGGGGTTGCCTTTTGTTATTCGGCCGCTTTTTTTTACCAGCACTTTCATTATTGCCAGGACTAATACCAGCCCACGATGCAAGGTGATGTGAAGATGGGAAAGCCTCCATATTGTCACCAATTTCACTAATGATAGTAGCGGCACTATCTTTCCCAACTCCTGGTATGGTTTGCAGTAGATCAACAGACAGTTGGTGACTTTGCAGATGTTCGTCGATCGCCTGGTCAACGTCTGCGATAACTGCCTGTATTTGGGCTATAGACTTTTTGATTGTCTTGAGCATGAAGCGATGATGAGCAGTGATACGCCCCTGCAGGGATTTATGCAAGGTGTCTTTGGATGCTTTTACCCGACCAAGGGCCAGGGAGGTCAAAACAGCAGGATCTGTTTGGCCGCCAATGATGGCATCGATCACAGCTGACCCACTTTTGCCAAACACATCACTGATGACACTGCCGAGCTTGATGTTAGCGTCTTCCAGTATCTTTTGAAGGCGGTTCTTCTCGGCAGCAATCTGACCGGTGAGTTTCTTTTTATAGCGGAACAAGTCTCGCATTTCTCTTATGTCTGAAGGTGGAATGAAGCTGCCGCTCAATAATCCACTGAGCAATAATTTGGTCAGCCAACGGCTATCGGCCTTGTCCGTTTTGCGGCCAGGCACATTTTTTACATGCCGGGCGTTAACCAGCAGGATCTCGAAGTCTTCTTCCAGGATATTATAGACAGGCTTCCAGTAAACACTGGTGCTCTCCATGGCTACGTGGGTAATACCAGTTTGCTTTAACCAATGGCGCAACTGCTCTAAAGAAGCAGTAAAAGTCTCAAAACTTCGGGTTTCTTCCACTATCCCTTGACCTCCAATACTGGCTACCACACTGTTCTTATGAACGTCCAGACCGCAGCCTGCAGCTACTACCTGGTCAAACTCAATTGTTGACTTTACCATAGTAACCTCCTTGTTTTGTATATAGGAAAGTTACCATTTTTCAACGGCTCACACTTTTCATGGGCGCGGGTGCTCAAAAGGCATCAATGTTTTTGTTGTGTGCCGGGCATGTATATCAGCTCTAGGGTGAAAGTCCCGAATACGTGTTACAGTGCATAGTATTAGCCAAGGGCAAGGGTGTCCATCGCGAGGTGGAATCTGAAAGAAGCCGGCGGCAAACGTTCGAGCCTACGAACAGAAATTGCATACAAGGCGGGCTGACATGGGTGATGTTGCAACACAAACAGAAACCCTACACTGTGCAGACTGTCAGAACGTAAATGCAGAGGCTACATGAACGGAAAGCGGATATACTTACCCCGGGAGGTCTGCAGGCGATTCTTCGCTTAGAGCAGAAGTCAGCCGAAGCCGTAGTAGGAAGGAAACGAGCCATCTCCCCGTAAAGGGCAAAGACGGAAGACTCACAGCCAAACCGAAGGGCCGAATGTTAGAATGGCGAAAATGAACAAGACGTTTATGATTGAGGCGATTACAATAGAAGAACATTAGAAAACTACCTGTGTGAGGATAAGCCGGAAGCTAAAAGTAAAACACAGGAGGAGTTGAGCCTCATCATGCAACCAATGGGAATAACGCTGGGATGATTTTTTTTTAAGTAATAGTATGCTGGAAGAAATATTAGATATCCGCAATGTACAAAAAGCCTTTAAGCAGGTAACTGCCAATAAAGGGGCTGGAGGTATAGATGGTATGCAGACCGATGAACTTCGCGACTACCTGAATACCAACTGGCAAACACTGCGTACTAGTATTTTAGAAGGCACGTACCGCCCCCAGGCAGTGAAGAAAGTAGAAATAGACAAGGAAAACGGAGGCGGTAAAAGGATGTTGGGAATACCTACAGTAATCGACAGGCTAATTACGCAGTCAATAGCCCAGTGGTTGAGTCCGCAGTATGAAGCGGAGTTCTCCAATTATAGCTATGGGTTTAGAGAGAATCGCAGTGCTCATCAGGCAGTGTATCAGGCTCAAACCAGCCTGAACGACGGCAATGAATGGGTAGTAGAGCTGGACCTGGAGAAGTTTTTCGATCGGGTGAACCACGACCGGTTAATGTCGGCGCTGGCCCAAAAGATAACGGACAAGCGGACACTGAAGCTACTGCGAGCGTACCTGAACTGCGGAATAATGGAGAATGGAGTAGTGATAGAACGCAAAGAAGGCACTCCTCAAGGTTCTCCGTTATCACCGCTGATGAGCAACATTGTTTTAAATGAACTGGACAAAGAGTTAGAGGCAAGAGGCCACCGGTATGTACGATATGCAGATGACTGTAGCATCTATGTGAAAAGTGAAAAGTCAGCGGCTCGAGTGCTGACTACAATCACAGAGTTCATAGAAAAGAAGCTAAAGTTAAAAGTAAACCGCACAAAAAGTAAAGTCAGCCGCCCCAATGACAGTACGCTACTGGGTTTTTCTTTTTACCGAAGCGAAAAGGGCTGGCAAATACGTATTGCGCCCAAATCGCTGAGAAAGATTAAAGAAAAGATGAAAGAGCGAACTCAGCGTAAATCCCCCGGTAAAGTGGAAGACAAGATAAAGAAGATGGAGGCGACAATCGTTGGTTGGGTGAACTACTTTAGGATAGCCAAAGCCAAAAGCAGAATGGAGGAACTGGACAGATGGGTAAGAACGCGTCTAAGGATGGGAATATGGAAACAATGGAAAAGACCAAAAACGCGGTGGATTAACCTGAAAAGGCTGGGAATCAATCCTGGGAAAGCCTATGAGTGGTCAAATAGCCGTAGGGGCTATTGCCGCATTGCACACAGTCCAATATTGACAAGGGCATTAAATAATGAATACTTTGTCAGGCATGGATACGTAGGGTTCGCAAACTACTATTACTGGAAAACAACTCACCAAACTAAGTTATTCTGACAAACCGCCGTATACCGGTCGGTACGTACGGTGGTGTGAGAGGTCTGTGAGGGAATTAATCCCTCACAACCTACTCGATTCGCAACGTTGAAAGCTTGCTTTCAAAAGCGGAGAAGCAAAAAGCCCTCACCACGCGACAGCGTGGTGAGGGCTTTGAGTAAGGCCAATGCGAAACGGATCATGTAATAATTCTGAGGGGTCACAGAGCCTTTCGGTTATTACCGGAAGGCTTTTTGTTTGGTAGCATTGAAAGCTTGCATTTAAAGGCGGTAAATAAAAAAGGGATCAAGTCAAATTCCTGTAGACCCGGTTGTAGATTTAAAAAGAAAGGCCCCGCTCTTGCGAACGGGGCCACCTATGATACAGTTTAAATGTTATTAAATGACTACTTAACCAAAGCCCTGAAGTTAATAACTAACCGCTAACTCCTCACAGTTAATAGCAATTGGCTCTTCGCCCGTAGCCTGAGGCTCGCTGCTTTTATTCCCAACCAAAACCTGCCTTTCATTTCCTGCTGCCTGCGGACCATTGTCCAGTGCCTGGTGGCTGGCTCACCGAAGGCCTTCATCGATCACAGCGGCAAAACGAAAACCAGTGGCAATAGCCCTCAGCCGGTAGCTACCTGAAAAACAAATAGCAAACAGCCAAAACCTACAAGCAAACTGCTAAAAACCAACCGCCAATAGCGAAAAACCAATTCCTGACTAACCGCTAATTCCTAACTGATAAAAGATAACCGCTAACTCCTAACTCCAAACTGCTGTTTCTTACTCCTCAATTCGTGTTGCACAACACTTATCATTCATCAACTGTGCTTAGGGGCCCCGTCCACACAGTCGATCAGCATTTTTATTTTGTTCTTCCCCGGTCTACTCAAAAGAAACCCGGCGAAGCAAAAATCATAATCTGCGAAATCCATTTTAATCCCTTAATCTGCGATTACAAACATACAACACCAGGATACCCGTTTCCAATACCCACTTGCCGGTTTATGTCGTTTCGGCTATAAATCGACATCAATTATGTCGATTTATAGCGGTTTCGACAAAAATAGCCGAATCGACAATCGCACATTTGGAAATGCCATATCCTTCTTCTTACGTTTGTACGGTAGTGTTATTGAAAAAGAACTCATGCCGCTCAAAAGAGATCCAACGAAACAAAAGTTCATATATCCTCAATCTGCGAAATCAGTTTAATCCGTTAATCTGCGATTAAATCATGGTTCCGACAACAAACATACAATACGCAGATACCCGTTTCCAAATCCACGTTGATTGATTCCGAAAACTTTGTAAGTTTTGAGTTATAATGCTTGAAAAATCAATCATTATGCATCATTTCTTACAAAAATTGCGGTATCTGTCAAAATGCATTTGGAGATGACCTTTCTCGCGTCGTACGTTTGTAAGGAAGAATTACTGAAAGACAAAATAAAGACAAGGACGAAGAAGAAAAGTACAGAGAACGAGAGAAAGAAATCTGCAAAGCAGGGAGTAATTAACAACCAGAGGCCCGTAATCAGCGACCAATAATCAGTAATCAATAATTAACAATCCCTATCTCTACACTATAGCATCAGTATACCTTCAGTATAGATCGAGTATGCTAATAGCGACAAACGCAAAAACAGCCACTTTTCGCAAAGACTGGGCAGGCAGCTGGCGCCCCTTACCCAAAGCAACAACAATTCCGCTATTACCTGGCAGGAAATAGGAGGTGGTGGCTTTTCTAAGGGTTGCCAAAGCCGGAACGAAAAGGTTCTGGCAAAAAGCAGCTAAATTTGCGGCTCTTTAAACAGTTGTTCGATATGAAAAGTATAATGGTCTGGCTAGTGTTTAGTATGATGTCTGTTTCGATGTATGCGCAGCAATCAGGTTGCTCTTGCGTGGTGGTATTGGACAAACTTATACAGAAAGTGGAGGCAGAGTATCCCGGGTTTTCAGTAAAAACCAAAGAAAGAGTTTCCTACGACGAGTTAAAACAAAAGCTGGGCGGAGATGCAGGCAAGGTGGATAGTGCCGGATGCGGGCAGGTGCTGAGAAAATATACGGATTTCTTCAAAGATCCCCATTTATGGGTTGGTTTGAACGGCTCTCCTTTTCCTTCCGGCAACGGCGGTTTGGCAGAAACCATAGAGGTTGATGTGGTGGATTTCAAAATACAGTTAAGGGCACGCGGGATCCACTGGAAGGGGTATGGTCAACAGAAGGCTATAAAATTGGGATCAAAAGGTAGACAACAATGAATATACCGGTTTTATCATCGCAGCAACATCAACGCTGTGGAAAGCCGGAGATGTCAAGTTTAAGCTATTTCAAAACGGCTCATTTGAGTATGCACTGCTTGACCGGTCAAAAAAGAACGGACACTACAATGTGTACAAAGAGGGTATCCTATACCTGGATGCGGTTGGGATGGCATTAGTCAGAGAAGTTCCTTCGCCCTCGGTAACCCCGGCTCAGCTCAAAGAAAAATGAAGGAACTTACAGGCTTTTATTTCAAAAAACTGTCTGCCAGGACATCTATCCTTAAATTACCAAGTTTTGAATACCAGCATCTTGAAGAAATTGGTCAATTGATCTCCAGCAACAAAAAGGGTATCGAAGGTTGCGAAAACCTGATCATCGACCTGCGCGGTAATCCCGGAGGGACCACAGATGCTTATCAAAAACTGTTACCCTACATCTCGGGAAAAACAATACGAAACACAGGCGCTGAATTTCTTGCTACGCAGACCTATATCGGAAATCTGGAGGCTTACAAACGAAGTCTGAAAAAGGGCAGTCCAACGAGCGGCATAGACAATAACATAGAACTGCTAAAAAGAACCTGGGCAAATTCGTCAACTTTAACGATGCTGATAAACCTGTCTACATCGAACAGGTTAAGCCGGCATCCAAAAGCCCCCGGCATGTTGTTATCCTCGCTGATAAGGGAACAGGCAGTTCGGCAGAGTACTTTCTGTTCATCGCAAAACAGAGTAAAAAGGTCAAGCTGTTGGGTAAGCCCAGTTATGGCGCCCTGGATTACGGAAATGCATATTTAAACGATTTTGGATGTTCCGGTTACCAGGTGTTTATGCCTACCTATCGTGCCATGCGATTGCCCGAATTTCCGATAGACAATATCGGGATCCAGCCGGATGTTTACCTGGACAGTTCTGTAAAGAATTGGGTGGAATTTGCATTGAAGTATGTAGAAGAATAATTTAGAACATTACCTGGCAGGTAATCCAGGCAGGGTTGCCAGGTGGGACAGGCCCAAAAATACCTTAGGTGACTTGTTAAATATTTCTTAACCCACCATTTCCAATCCACACAGGGGGTAACAAACGGCTTTACTCATGGATATACCGGTATGTAAACATTTCTTCACTAAAAAGGATGTTATGAAATACCTGGTATATTCCCTGCTTTTCTCCCTGTTACTGGCCTTCGATGGATTGGGGCAGGTTGCCAAACTAAAAAAAAGACACCATTGAACGCAATGACCGGTATTGGCAGATCTCCCTTCGTGGAGGCCTGGACCTGGCTACGAAAAGTAAAATGCCAGGATCGGTCAAAATGCCATTAAAAGGCTACATGGCTGGCCTGAGTATCGATAAATACTGGGGTTTCTGGGGTATCGGCCTGGATGCGGACATTTTCAAGAACGATGCGCCGCATCATGATTCAACAGGATTCAGCCAGCAGGTTGCTCCCTGGGTTGTAAATAGTTATACGACCTCCTCCACTAAGCTGGAACGCTATTTTGCCGGCATTGGACCTTCCTTTAAATACCAAACTGTCAACAATCATTTTACGGCTGAATTGAATCTTCGTGGCGGTGTTACCCGCACAGATGGATCTGCTTTGTATGCACAGACATTGATTACAGGCCCAACCAGTTCCCTCCTTACCCCGCTCTTCCTTCATACAGGTTACCAGGAACAATATCATCCGGCAGCCAAAGCACAGGTACGTTTTAGTTTCTATCCGGGCAAACGTATCGGCTTACAGGCAGGCGCTTATTACCTGCATCAGTTCAACAGTGAGCAACCTTTTCAATATGCCGTATTCAATGCCAAGCCGGACGATCCGGTAATCGCTTACCAGCAAACTGCCTTATCTTCCTACGGGGCTTTTGCCGGGATCAGTTATCGCCTGTTTGACCGGAAGTCAAGACAATTAGTGCACCAGGCAAAGAGCGCTGTAACAACACCTGTGCCTGTTGCAGAAAAACCTGCGGTACCCGTAATAACAGAAAGAGATGTGATCGTACACGTGAAGGATGAACAGACAGGACAACCCTTGTACCATGCTACAGTAGTGATGAAAGGTGCTGATGGAAAGGAGCAGACAACCCATACCGATAAACAGGGTATTGCACGGTTTCCAAAAACCTTGTCTGCGGCTTACGAAACGATGGCAACGCTGAATGATATCAACTCTACCAACGCCACTATCCTTATAGCAGATTTCAATACAACAGGTTCTATCGAACGTACGCTCTATCATAATGACCCCAGGTTTACCTTGGTAGGAAAAGTGGTCAACAAAGTCACACAGTCTCCCGAAGGCAGTGCATTGGCCACCCTCACCAATGAAACCAATAATGGTGTCAGTCAGGCCTCTTCTCAATCAGGTACCGGCGAGTTCAGGTTTCAACTCGAACGCGAGTCTGATTTCTCGGTAGTGGGGAAAAAGCAGGATATATATCTAATATCGAACGGGTATCCACAAAAGGGCTGAACAGAAGCCAGGTATTGTATGTACAGATCGAACTGGGCGTAGAAGAAGCTACGAAAGGTAAAAGATCACGCTCAACAATATCTATTACGATCTGAATAGCGCCGCCCTTCGCAGTGATGCCAGTAGTGATTTGAAGAAACTGTTGATCTTCTTGCGCGATAATCCAGCGCTGCATATTGAGCTTGCAGCACATACCGATGCCAGGGGAAGTGATAGCCACAATATGCGATTATCGCAGTCCAGGGCGCAAAGCGTAGTGAACTACCTGGTGAATAATGGCATCGCCCGTGAGAGAATGGTAGCGAAAGGATACGGTGAAACCCAGTTAATGAATCGATGCGCTAATGGTGTAGGGTGCTCAGAATATGAACATCAACAGAACCGGCGGACTGAGATAAAAGTACTGAACGGGTAAATAGTCAAAGTAGATGTAATTCTTCCACTTGCCGTCGTTCCAAAATAGGTTCGACAATGGCCCCAACGAGGGACACAAAGCCTTTCAGCGACAGCTGGAGGGCTTTGTCGTGATAGAATTTCATGCAATCGTTTGACTAATAAATGTACCATCCTTTCTCCTAACTTAGAGTATATAATAACTGCTACTGCTTGATAATCTACCAATCATATACTGATGCTGAACTGCTTTTGCTCATTCAGCAGAACGACGAGGCGGCTTTTCGTGTTCTTTACGAGCGGTATTGGAAGAAGCTGCTGACGCAAGCATATTTCAAATTGCAGTCGGCAGAAGATGCAGAAGAAATTGTCCAAACTATTTTTATCAACCTTTGGCGGAGGCGCCAAACGATTCAATTGAAGCATAGCTTTCATACCTATGTCGCTTCTATGCTGAAGTATGAAGTGCTTCATAAATTATTATTACACAAAAGAGACCAGAAGAATAAAGCGGATGTACCCTGGTTGCAGGTTGTTGAGGATGATAGTACCTGCCAGTGGCTTGATTATGAGCAGCTCAGGAGTGAAATGGAGAAAGAAATACAGCGGTTGCCCGAAAAATGCCAGCTTGTATTCCGGTTGAGCCGGGAGGCCGGGCTTTCTGAAAAACAAATTGGTCAGGTGATGGGCATTGCTCCCAAAACAGTACAGGCACATATGGGTAAAGCGTTAAAACAACTAAGAACCTCTGTGCAGCGATTGCTTTACATGGTATACTGAATTGATTAGTATAAGGTATGGTTCCGCTAAATGGCAGGCCAGGGTTGGTGAAAAAAAAAAAAGTTTTGGCAGACTAAGGGTAGAAGAGGCTTCCGGCACGCTATATAGGAAACCAGTAATCTTCATGCCATCCTTCCTTACACAGGCACAGCTAAAAGAATATGCAGCAAAATGGCTGAAGGGAACCATTACACCTGAAGAAAAGGAATTATTTGAACAGTGGTATAACCAACAGGCTCCGGATTCGATCGAATGGCCTGGCGAGGAAACAGCCAGCGCCCTTCAGGAAAAAATATTCAATAAACTTCAGCATGCCATCTCCGAAGAACATAATAATACACCTGTTGTTAAAAACAGCTGGATAACACCCTGGCGAATGGCCGCTTCAGTGGCTGCACTCATTATATTGAGTATAGCAGTACTTAAATGGCCGGTAAGCAAGGACAAGAAGCAGCCGGAGCCGGCAAGCCCTTTACTCAACAAGACCATCCTGGATAAAACAACGGATTATACCCGGCATCTCACTTTGCCTGATGGTAGTACAGTGGTGCTCCGCGCCAACAGCAAACTTGATTATTCCGGAAACTTTTCAGGTAACTCCAGAGAGGTGATCCTGGTGGGCGAGGCCTATTTCGATATCGTTCACGACGAAAAAGACCCTTCATTATTCATACCGGCGAGGTAAAAACAACTGTTTTAGGTACGGCATTTTACATAAATGCCAATCCGGGATCAAAAAAAATTACCATAGCGGTTACCCGTGGAAAAGTGCGGGTAGAAAAGAAACAACAGATACTGGCTGTTTTGACACCAGACCAACAAGTAACCTATAATGCTGAGGAACAAAAGCCTGGCCAACAACAAAAGGTCAATGCTTTGGCGATCGTAACCGATTGGACAAAACAGGAGATGGCATTTGAAGATATCTCTTTCGACAAAGCTGTTCAATTATTGAACCGCCGGTATAATGTACCCATACAATTCAAGAATCCCGCTTTACAAAACTGTACGATCAAAGCCTATTTTAATGGTACTGAACCTTTAGAGAAAGTGCTGGACGTATTATGTATTATCAGTAATTCCAGTTATACCATGACAGAAAATAAAAGTGTATTACTGGATGGCCAGGGATGTGAAAAATAAAACGAAAACCAAACAATTAGCTGGATGAAAAGAAAAATTAAGCTGCGCATTCATCATTCAAAACCTCCACCGTCAACTGGGGGATAAATGAAAAACCCCTCCCGCCGTGGAAAGCTTTGAGGGGTTGCTTAAAACAATCGATTATCATTTTAAACAATTGCAATTTATGCAAAAGCCAATTACTTCTGGCATTATTCGCCTATGTAGGCGATGGGCCAGGGTGCAACCTCAATTAAATGTATCTTTTATGGGGAAAGTGAGTATTGGACTGGTCATATGTATGATTTTATCCATTCAATTCCTGGTTGCTGGCAATGGATTCGGCCAGCCATTGAAAGACAAATTAATTACGCTTGAGTTGCGTGATGTTTCTTTACGTGATGCACTTAATAAAATTGAGAAACTGTCGGGATTTAAGGTTGCCTACATCCTGCAGCAGGTAGCCAAGTATACGAATATCAATTTGGAAAAAGACACACGTTCTGTTTCCACCACACTCGAGATTATATTGTCTTCAACTCGGCTAGGTTTCAGGCAGGAGGATAATACGATCCTGATCTATCCCAAAGAGCGGGTGGCATCAACTGATGCCGGGGTTAATGAATACGCGGTTCCTGTTTTGAAGCCCATTCACGGCCGTGTTACGAATGAAAAAGGCGAACCCGTTTCCGGCGTTTCTGTCTACGTAAAAGGTAATAACACAATTGGTACCACCACCGACGATAAAGGAATATTCAAACTGGAAGTGCCTGACGAGGCAACTATGCTGGTTTTTAGTTCGGTGACGACCGAGCGACTGGAACTCTCCATCGCTGGCAAGCAGGAAGTTAATGCAGTGCTCAGGATCAAAGCTGTTCAACAGGAAGAGGTAGTTGTTGTTGGTTATGGAACGCAAAAGAAAAGTGATCTGACAGGAGCTGTGACCAGCCTGAAATCCAGCGATCTTACCCTCGGCGGTACGATCAGTAATGCTGCGCAGGCTTTACAGGGGAAAGCTGCGGGGTGTTGGTAACACAAAACTCGAAAGCGCCCGGTGGCAGCATCTCGGTTAGGATTCGCGGAGCCAATTCTATCAGCAGTACCAATGAACCTTTATATGTAGTAGATGGATTTCCCACATCGAACGGATCGGATATCAACCCCAATGATATCGCCTCGATGGAAATATTAAAGGACGCTTCTGCTACTGCTATCTATGGGGCAAGGGCGGCCAATGGTGTTATCCTGATCACTACCAAAAGAGGCCGCAATGGCAACAGCCAGGTTTCTTATAATGGGTATATGGGTACGCAAAAGATCATTAACAAGCTGAATATGCTGAATGGAAAGGAATACATGTTGCTGGCCAATGAACTGTACCAGGAAATTGATGGACAACAGGGACAACAGTTTGCGGTGTATACCGAATCCCAATTGAAATCAACCGTCAATACTGATTGGATCAAGGAAACCACCCGGTCGGGCATTGTACAAAGCCATACCATTCAGTACGAAGGTGGAAATGACAAAACAAAGATTCTTACCAGTCTTGGCTACTTTAAGCAAAAGGGCGTTTTAGAGAACACCGATTTTCCCGCATCTCGGCCCGCATTAATGTTGATCAAAGAATAAACGATTATATAAGAGCGGGGGCGTCGGTGTACGGACAACGTTCTAATTCAAATATCCAGGACTATAGCGGAAACATATTGCAGCAAAACGTATTGCTGGGCATCTTAACCTATGATCCAACGGTGCCTGTATACAATGCGGATGGTACCTTTGGCCGGCCTCCGGGGAAAGGGAGATAATCCATTAGCCAACCTGCTCGGCCGCCAGAATGAATTGAGAAAAGATTGGTTAAACGGAAACACCTATTTAGAAATTAAACCGATACCGGAGCTTACCGGCCGGGTAAATGCCGGTGTTGAGATCGCACATAATTTTACGGGAAGGTATTTACCCCGGTCTACTTACCAGGGGGCATTGACAATGGGGTGGCCAGTACCAATGATGGCACTTTAACGCACCACTTGCTGGATGCAACGTTGAACTATACCAAAAAGCTCAAGGGAGATCATTCGTTTAGTATACTGGGTGGTTACGCCTATGAAAAGACCATTTCGGAACTCCGTAATATTGGTGTAAAAGGGTTTTCCACCGACCTTTTTCGTTCAATAACTTAGGAGCGGCTTCTACGATAACGGGTATTTCATCGGCTAAATCTGAGAATATATTGATATCCTTCTTCGGCCGGTTCAATTACTCTTACCTCGATAAATACTTGCTTACACTCACCCTGCGCCGGGATGGTTCATCTCGTTTTGGTAAAGATTATCAGTGGGGTTCGTTCCCATCAGGTGCTTTTGCCTGGCGGTTGGACAGGGAAAAGATCATCAAAAGCCTGGACCTGTTCTCCAGTTTAAAATTCAGACTCGGTTATGGTAAAACGGGTAATGACCAGATAGGGAATTATGCCTCCCTGGCTTTAATGAGCAATACCCGTGTTTCATTTGATGGATCCGGTAATACAGCCGGTACACACCTTAATCAGTCAACCCCTGAGAATTCGGCTTTGAAATGGGAAACTACCGACCAATACAATGCCGGCCTGGATATGGGATTTTTGACTCCCGCTTACTCGTTACAATAGATGGATACTATAAAAACATCTGATCTGCTGATCAGAAAAACCTTCCGCTGTATTCCGGCTTTACTTCAGGTCTTGCCAATGTTGGCTCGGTCGAAAACAAGGGTGTTGAGCTGGAAGTGACCACGCGCAACCTGGTGGGTGTCTTTAGATGGGATACCCGGCTTAACGTGGCGATCAACCGAAACAAAGTACTCGATATTGGCGGCGGCGGCGATATCTCCCTGACCTCCTCAAAGCCCATAGGAACTGTTTCTGAAGAGCAATTTGCGGTGATACGGAAAGGTGAACCGATAGGCTCCTTTATATGGATATGTATATGCCGGTGTATTGCAAGCAGGAGAAAACTATGCGGCGCAACCCAATTCCAAGCCAGGGGATCCAAAATTCCAGGACCTTTCCGGGCCTGACGGAAAACCGGATGGGAAGATTGACAACTTTGATCGGACAATCCTCGGTTCTGCCAATCCAAAATTCATTTATGGGGTTACCAATACGTTCAATTATAAAAACTTTGATCTTTCTGTTTTTGTACACGGATCAGTGGGCAATAAGCTGCTCAATATGTCGCGCATGAACCTGGAATGGAACAGGACTACTGAATCGTTGAAGCGTTGGACGCCTTCAAACCCCAATACTGATATTCCACGCAACGGTTTTTATTATTCCAAATACGGTGGCTATGTCAACTCTCATTTTATAGAGAATGCCTCCTTTTTACGGATGAGAAATGTTACACTGGGTTATACCGTGCCGGCCAATTCGAAGATCTTTCAATCGTTGCGCCTGTATGCTACGGTCGAAAACTTGTTTACGATCACAAAATACAGTGGCTGGGATCCTGAAGTGGATACCAAGGGATATGAATCCAATTCAACGGGTGGACAAACAGCCAATGCCGGCGCCGGGCTCGATTTTAACTCGTATCCCAGCATGCGTTCCTTTACGATTGGTGTAAACCTCAATTTCTAGTAGGTATAAAAACAAAACAATGAAATATTCAATTATAATACTTGCGGTGTTGACTGCTGTGGGGTGTACAAAATTAGAGCCGGAGCTATACAGTGATCTAACTACGGCAAACGCTTATTCAACAGAAAGTGATATCAATGCGGCGTTGACAGGCATTTATGCCGATCTGGCGCCTTTTCCGGGAGATGGTTGGATGTATTATAACGGGTACCTCGTTATGACAACTGATTATACAACGGATATGGGATTTTCCACGGCGGCTGGTGACCCAACCAAACTCAGCAATTTTACCTATGACGCCAATAACCGCTACATACGGTATAACTGGCAATATATGTATGAGGTGATCAGCAATGCCAATGTGTTGTTGTCGAAAATTGATGCGGTAACGATGGATGAAACGAAGAAAAAAAGGATCATTGGGCAGGCGAAGTTTTTAAGGGCATTGGCCTACCGCGATCTAACCGACGGATGGGGACCTGTTCCATTGATCACTACGGTTATCCCGCCGGGCAAAACTTTAGACATGGACTTAAGTCCTGTATCGGAAGTGGATAAAGTCATCATGGAAGACTGTAAGTATGGAATCGAGAACCTGCCGTTATCCTGGAATGCGAATGAAGGTTTATCGCGGGCAACAAAAGGTGCAGCCGCTACCTTACTGGGACAGGTGTATCTCCGGGCGCATGACTATACCAATGCCAAAACCTATATCGATATGGTGCTGGACTTGAAAACCCAGGGGATCTATCAGTTGAATCCGGATTTCAAGAATGTATGGTCCGAAAGCAACAAATTTGACAAAGGGTTTATTTTTTGTATCCTGCATGAACCTGCTTTAAATGGTGGGGAGATCACCAACCATTTTGGGCCGATGGACAGCCGTGAAGTTCCTGACCGCTGGCAGTATTATGCTGTTTCATTAGAGTTTTGGAGAAAGTACAATGACCAGGATCCCAGAAAGAAGTTCTTTTATTATAACTATGAAGGTGCAGCTGCCCGTGATGCTACTACATCACATGGATACTATTATATGTTACCGGCTCCGGGACAAACAACTCCGCCCAATGATACTACGAAGTTCTTAAAGAATGTGGCCACCAAAAAGTACTCCTATGAAATGGTGTCTAATTCTTACTATGATGGCCGTACCATTGCTGTTTTACGCATTGAGGATGTTATTTTGAATAAGGCCGAAATTGAAAACCAATTAAGCGGGCCCGCGGCAGCCTTGCCTTATCTCAACCAGATAAGGGCCAGGGCAGGCGCTCCACAATATGGTGCGGCTCCGGGTTTTCCGACCCCAACGACCAAAGAAGATATGGCCCGGAAGATACTTGATGAAAGAGGCTTTGAATTGGTATTTGAATACAAGCGGCGTCCGGATCTGATCCGTTTTGGAAAATATGAATCCACCTGCAACGATTATTTGATTGCCCGTGGCCTGGCGCCGGTGGTGAAACCCAATCTCAATATTTCCCGTATCCTTTGGTGGATGCTCAGTTGAATAATAAAATGTCCGCTGCCAACGCAACAAGGATCCCCTGATAATATCATTTTCCCCTGGCAATGATTGTTGCCAGGGGGAAGTTTATCCGATCAAGATAAGTGTATGTGATGAATAGAAAACGAACAAAAGTAGTATTGATCCTGGTGGTTTTGCTGGGCCTGGCAGCCACCGGTATTGCCTTGTACCTGAACAACTCGATTTCGATCAAAAGTATTGAGTTGAGTTCACCGGGAAACTATGCGATGAACGAAGACGTGAAAGTGAAACTGAATGCAACAGCAGCGTTGTATATCAGGTATTGGAAAGAGGGTTCCGGAGAAATTTTTAGAACCGCGACCACTGGTAAAGCAATGGAGCATACGGTCAGGTTATTGCTGCTGCAACCGGATGCCACCTACCATTACGAAGTAGTTATAGATAAACTTGTCAATGCTTCCTCGAAAACCTTTTCATTTCATACACGGAAACAATCTCCCTGGTTAATACATAATTGGGTAAAAGAAGATAATCCACATGATGCCGGTGCTTTGGGCAATGGTATGGTAATGCTGTGCAATGCCAGATTGCCCGGGTATATTGCCATGGTGGATGGTAAAGGATCGGTTAGGTGGTACTGGCAAACCGACGATATCGGCGTAAGGGCCGCTACCATCACACCCAGGGGAACGATACTGGCCATGCTGCGACCGCCGATGAAAGATGTTATTGACGACACGCCGAAAGAGGAAGCCGACTCCTTGCGGGAGATGGAAAAACCGATCCGCCGCGGAGCTATGGGTTTTGCGGGCGGTACGGCCATTGCCGAGATAGATCTGAATGGCAATCAGCTTTGGCGGATCAACATGGACACTGTATTGGGGGTAAATACAAGGTCATACACCATGATGTGAAGATGGACAAGAACGGGCATGTTGTAACGCTAACCAGGAATAGTAAAGTGTTCGACATGAAACTGGTAGGAGGGAAGAATATCGACACACTGGGTGGTGATGGCATCATGGTGATGGATACGGCGGGGAATAAGATCTGGGAGTGGAATTGCTGGGATGTGTGGGATATCAAGAACGATCCTTTTATACAGCAATTTGCCTATGACCGGTTTCATATTAATTCATTAAGCTTCGATACAGATGGCAATTACCTGGTATCGTTGGCTGTGGAGGACCAGGTTTGGAAAATCAATGCAACTACCGGAAAAATTATGTGGAAGCTGGGCAAGGGTGGTGATTTCAAAATGGATACCACCAATTACTTCTCTTTTCAGCATTCAGTACATATCAATCCCTATGGAGACCTCATGGTGTTTGATAACTCGATATGGAAAAAGCAATCCGGGGCTGTTTCTTTTTCATTGGATACGGTTCATTGGACAGCCACCGCAAAAATTAATGCCATTTTGCCAAGGTCCAAATATACTTCCCGCATGGGAAGCGCCTATGTGTTGCCGAACAGGAACCTCTTACAAACCAGTTCCAAAACCGGGGCCGTGATGGTGACTGGTGAAAAGGGGAACATTTTATGGGAGCTGAACTGTTACTTCGTTCCTTACCGGGCCGAATATATTCCGAAGGGGCTCTGGAATAGTTATTTTACGAGCGAATGATTGGTAAATCTTGTTTTAATAACCTGCTTAATTAAGATCATGATACGTGTAGTTACCATCTGTGTGGTTATCAGTTTTTGCGTCATTGCTTTCCATTCCTGTCTGTCATCGGCAGGGGAGGAAAACCCGCGTTATCCCAGGAGGAGCAATTCATTATTGTAGACACGGCTTTGATTGGACTGGATAAATTTGGTGATGCAGTCCGCTACGGCCGAGAACTAATGATCAATACCGCTTATTATATAGGCCCCAAAGGGGTTAAAGGAAGCTACCTGGGAAATATCATGAACTGCACCAATTGTCACCAGGATGCGGGAACAAAACCTTTTCGTTTAACCTGATGGCCACGCACGATAATTATCCGCAATACCGGGCAAGGGAAGGGAAGATATTAACCCTGGCAGAACGGGTTAATAATTGCGTTATGAGGCCCCATAACGGCAAGCCATTGCCGCTGGATGGTGAAGAAATGGTTGCTTTCCTGTCCTACTTTAAGTGGATCAATGGTTTTGTACCGAAAGGGAAGCCTTTCAAAGGTGGTAAGAACATGAGCGTAGATTTTCCCGCCATGGCAGCCAGTTCCGAACGGGGCAATATATTGTATGATCTCAATTGTGTAAGATGTCACGGAAAAGACGGGGAAGGCCAGCTCAATGCGGATAAGACAACTTATGTGTATCCTCCTTTGTGGGGCGCCAGTGGTTATCAACCGGGTTCCAGCATGCACCGTGTCATTAAACAGGCACAATGGTTGAAAGCGAACATGCCTTATGATAAAGTGATGGTCAATAAACCTTTTCTTACCGATGAAGAGGCTTTGGACATCGCAGCTTATGTAAACAATGATGTGTTGCATAAAAGGCCGGACCCCAGGACCTTTGACTATCCGCATATAGACGAAAAAGCAATTGATTACGACCATGCTCCATTTGCCGATACCTTTTCTGTTGCGCAGCATAAGTACGGTCCTTATCAACCCATTATCGACTATTGGAAAAAGCAGGGCAAAAAGCCCAGTTATTAAGGGAACACAAAATATTTCACTACTTCATGAAGCATATGGGACGGATTAGTTTTTCATTATCAGAAACAGTTTTAGGGGCGGCTTTGGCATTAGCGCCCGTTTTTCGACTGCACAGGAGATCAGGTATACCGTATGCGACGGTTGCTGGAATCCGGATTCACTGGGCAACCATCGCGCTGTTGTTTTGTTTGAAGGTGAGGGTAACTTAGCGAAGGTTACTATCCCCTGGCGAAGGAGGGATAAGGATCCGCAAAACAGGCGTATCATCGTGGCAGATGCCAAAACGGGACTGAAGATACTGAATACTAAACCCGGTGTCGTCAATAGGGAGTATGGAGAAGTTTACTTTGAACCGGTTTCAGGTAAAGGGCAGTATTATATTTATTATATGCCCTATAAGAATGAAGGCAGGTCCAATTATCCCAGGGGAACCTACCTGAAGCCGGAAAACACGGCCTCGGAGCCCTGGATAAACACAATGGCTGACGCAGCGAAGGTTGCATCCAGGTCAACTGCTGCCGTCGTGGAGTTTCAGTCCATAGATGCTTTGAATAGCTATTTCCCCATGGAAGTTATTGCCACTGCAAAAGAAACGGATGAGTTACTATCGCGGAATGCAGGAAAGCCTTTTCTCGTTTTCCCGGAAGATCGGGAGCGTTCCATCCGGATGAGGAATGACCTGCCATATAGCTGGATACAAAAAGGGGTGCAAACATCTTTTAATGCAGAGGCGCGCAAAGGGGAATTCTATACCTGGCAACTGGGAGTATATGCACTGCAAGATCTGGATGAGGTAAATGTTACCTTTAGTGATCTAACAACCCCGGCAGGGACGAAATTACCAGCTTCGCTGATCTCCTGCTTTAATACGACCGGCATTAATTATGATGGAAAGTCATTTGCCAAAACAATAGCTATCCCCGACAGGAGATCCAGGCGCTATGGTGTGGCATCAACATACCGGCCCAGGCAAAAGAAGGATTGTATTCGGGCATTGCAACAATAAAAGCAAAAATACGGCTCCTCAAACCATACGCATCCAACTTACAGTAGGTACTGCAACGCTAACAGACGGAGGGATCAGTGAGCCCTGGAAAATGACCAGGTTGCATTGGCTGAATTCTACCCTTGCCCAGGAAAATAGTGTCATCGCACCTTATACGCCCCTACAGGTTAAAGGGAACACCATCAGTATGCTGGGTAGAAAAATGATCATCAAACCAGACGGGTTCCCGCAACAAATACAAACTTATTTCACCCCCGAAATGACGGGTTATGCTGCCACGCCTAAAAATATATTGGTTCAACCAATACAGTGGATGGCGGAATTGGCAGGGAATAAAAAGCTGACCTGGAGAAATACTGGCCTGAAGTTTACAACTATACAGGCGGGAACGGTTAAGTGGACCAGTACCAGTATATCGAATGCGTTAAAAATGGAGGTAACGGCCTCGGCTGAGTTTGATGGCTTTGTCGCTTATGAAGTAAAAGTAACGGCACTGAACGATGTATCGCTTGACAATACCAGCTTACAATTGCCGATGCATCAATCGGCTGCCAAATATATGATGGGGCTTGGCCAGCGGGGCGGTTACCGCCCTTCGGGCTTTGATTGGAAGTGGGATGTGGCGAATAAAAACCAGGACGGCGCCTGGTTGGGAGATGTAAATGCAGGTCTGCAGTATTCCTTGCGTGATGAACGTTATGTGCGCCCCTGAATACCAATTTTTACTTGCAGAAGCCGTTGGTATTGCCTTCATCGTGGGGTAATGACAACAAAGGAGGTATCAGTATTCGTGAGGAAGATAATACTGTTTTGGTAAACAATTACAGTGGTAGCCGGAACATGAAAAAAAGGGGAGGTGTTATTTTATAATTTCACTTTGCTGATAACGCCTTTTCATCCGATCAATACAGACTTTCAATGGGCTACCCGTTTTTACCATCGGTACAAGGAAATTGACACAGTTAAAGCAACAGGGGCTACGGTGATCAATATCCATCACGCCAATGAGATCAATCCCTGGATCAACTATCCCTTCATTGAGCATGCTAAAATGAAGACTTATATCGACGAGGCGCACCAGAAGGGATTGAAGGTTAAAATTTATAACACCGTCCGTGAATTGTCGAATCATGCTTATGAGACTTTTGCTTTAAGAAGCCTTGGTCACGAGATCTATTCTCCTGGCAAAGGAGGCGGCTTTAGTTGGCTGCAGGAGCACGTTGACAGCGACTATATAGCTGCCTGGTTTGTTCCGGAAATTAAGGATGCTGCTATTGTCAACAGCGGCATGAGCCGGTGGCACAACTATTATGTGGAAGGGATAAACTGGCTCGTAAAAATGTAGGTATTGATGGCATTTATTTGATGACGTAGCTTTTGACCGCATTACGATGAAAAGGGTCAAACGGGTACTTACACTAAACAATCATCCTGGCATCATTGATCTGCACTCGGCCAACCAATATAATAAAAGCGATGGCTTTAATAACAGTGCCAACTTGTACATGGAGCATTTCCCTTATCTCAACCGCTTATGGTTTGGCGAATATTTTGACTATGAAAAGAGTGACCCGGATTTCTTCCTTACGGAAGTGAGCGGTATCCCTTTCGGATTGATGGGCGAGATGCTGGAAGGGGGTGGTAATCCATGGCGCGGCATGATCTACGGATGACCAATCGCATGCCCTGGAGCAATGATGCTGACCCAAGGGCCCTTTGGCAATTGTGGGATGATTTTGGTATGAAAGGCACTGAGATGATTGGTTATTGGAGTGAAAATTGCCCGGTCAGGACCACTGATTCAAAAGTATTGGCCACCGTTTATAAGAAGAAGGGGGCTGCACTTATTTCCATCGCGAGCTGGGCCAATTCCGATACGACGGTAGATATAAATATTGATTGGGAAAAATTAGGCATCAACCCGGCTAATTGTATCGTACAGGCTCCAGCCATTAAAAATTTTCAGCCCTCGCAGGCATTCACTTTATCCAATAAAAATTTGGAAAAGCTGACTGTGCCAAAAGGTAAGGGTTGGTTGTTGGTGGTGAAGGAAGTAAAATAAGTGGCGTCCATTTCTAATAATTCTCAAAACCGGCAAACGCGTTTCCTGGTATGAAAAAAACATCGCTGGTCCTGCTTGTGGCATTGTTCTGCCTGCAATATGCAATGGCACAAAGGGCAAAGGTCAATGAGTATAATAAGGTATTCACCACTTATCCATTTTCCGATCCCAACCCTATTCCTTCCTTCAGCAAAATTTATCCCTATTTCCGGTTTGACGGTTTTACCAACGCTCCTGTTCAAAAGGAGTGGAAAGTAGTAGAGTTAGAGAATGATTATATTAAACTTTCCATCTTACCAGAAATAGGAGGGAAGATCTGGTCTGCTATTGAGAAATCAACGAATCAATCGTTTATTTATAATAACCAGGTAGTAAAGTTTCGTGATATCGCGATGCGGGGACCGTGGACCAGCGGTGGCATTGAAACCAACTATGGCATTATTGGTCATACGCCTAATTGTGCCTCACCGGTTGATTACCTTGTACGAACCAATAAGGACGGTAGTGTAAGCTGTATTATTGGCGTGCAGGACCAGTTGACAAGAACAAACTGGCGTATCGAGATTAACCTGCCAGCGGATAAAGCCTATTTTACGACAAGGTCTTTTTGGCATAATGGTACGCCGTTGGAACAGCCCTATTATCACTGGATGAATGCAGGATTAAAGGCTAAAGGAAACCTGGAGTTTATTTTCCCCGGAACCAAATACCTCGGTCACGACGGTGAATATGCCGACTGGCCAATGAATAAGTCCAACGGTAAGAACCTGGCTTTCTATGAACAAAACAATTTCGGCGGCTACAAATCCTATCATGTATTTGGAAAGTATACACCTTTCTTTGGGGGTTATTGGCATGATGATGACCTGGGTATGGTAAGATACGCGCCTCATGATGATAAGGCGGGAAAGAAAATATGGATATGGGGCCTGTCACAGCAGGGCATGATCTGGGAGAAGTTATTAACCGATGATGATGGGCAGTATGTTGAAGTACAATCGGGGCGATTGTTCAATCAAAATGCAGAGAAAAGTACCCTGTCGCCTTTTAAGCATAGGAGCTTCGCACCCTATTCCACGGATGAATGGATTGAATATTGGTACCCTGTATTGCGTACCGGCGGATTCGTGGAAGCCAACGAATTTGGGGCGTTCAACATGAAGCCCGAAAATGGGTGGTTGAAACTTTATTTTTCACCCGTTCAACCGATTGATGATACACTGGAAATAAAGGCCGGTGACCAGGTAATATATCGGAAGCCCATTTCCCGACGGGTATTACAAACGTTTGCTGACTCTCTTAAACTTACAGCCGATTCCCGAAACCTCACAGCAAGCCTCCCGAAAGCGGGCTTGGTATATCATCTGCCATCAGCGGCTAACGATCTTTCCCGGCCGGTAGATGTTCCCAGGAATTTGACTGGAACAGTGTCTATGGATTATACCTCGCTGGAAAAGAGTTTATGGATCAAAAGCTCTATGTTGAAGCGGAAATGAAATTAGTGGCGGCGCTGGAAAAGGACCCCAATTTTTTACCGGCTTTAACGAAACTGGCGGCCCTGTTCTTTCGGAACCTGCGTTATGCGGAGTCGCTGGAACTGACACGCCGGGCATTGGCTATTGATACCCACGATGGTGCCGCGAATTATTACTATGGACTAGTGAATGCAACGTTGGGTCACCTGGTTGACGCCAAAGATGGGTTGGACCTCGCGGCTCTGTCAGTAGATTACCGCAGTGCCGCCTATACTGCCTTAAGCAAATTATATTTGAGAGGAAAGGACTATCAAAAGACATTGACCTATGCGGATAAAGCGCTTGCCTTTAATCGCTATGACCTTTCGGCTTATGAATCAAAAGCCATAGCCCTTCGTTATCTCCGTCAGCAGCAAAATGCGGTATCTGTGTTGGATACAATATTGACCCTGGACCCACTCAGCCATTTTGCACGTTTTGAAAATTACTTATGGGAATCGTCGAAACAGAAGAGGGATAGTTTTACATCGTTGATCCGCAACGAACAACCCAGGGAGTCTTACCTGGAGCTTGCCATCAGTTACTTTAATACAGGTTGTATAGAAGAAGCCATAGAAGTACTGAAACTGGCCCCTCCAATGCGTTGGTGGTGTACTGGCTGGCTTATCTTAATCACCAGCAGGGTAGGGCGTTTCAGTCGCAACTGGAAAAGGCCAATCAATCATCACCGGCATTCATATTTCCTTTTCGTTCCGAAACTGCCGCTATGTTGCAATGGGTGACCCAACAAACCGATGACTGGAAACCCAAATATTGGCTGGCGCTTATTTATAAAGACAGGAACAGGCTAGCAGAAAGCAGTATGCTGTTGCAACAGCTGAAGGAAATTCCGGATTATGCGCCTTTCTATGCTGCCCGTGCCTTGGCCAGTGAAAACAAACCGGAGCAAATACTACGGGATCTTACCAGGGCCATGGCATTGGATAACCAGGAGTGGCGTTATCACAAGTTGCTGGGCGAATGCTATATCCGTCAGGGGCGGGAGGATACTGCGCTACTGGTGGCTGGAAATTTCTATTCAACACATTCCTCCACTTACATTATGGGCATGCTCTATGCCAAAACATTATTGTTAAATAAGCAATATGCTGAAGGGGATAGGCTGCTTTCCAAATTAAACATCATTCCATTTGAAGGGGCTACAGAAGGCCGTGAACTGTACCGGGAAGCGAAATTGATGCAGGCGCTACAGCAAATAAAGAATAAGAAGTATAAAAAGGCACTGACCTTTATCAGGGAAGCCCGGGAATGGCCTCAGCATTTAGGGGTAGGGAAACCATACGAAGAGGAGGTGGACGAGCGCTTGGAAGATTGGCTGATGTACCAGTGCGGGCATAAAACAGGCGACAAGGATCAGGCTAAAGCATCTTTGGATAAGATCACCCGCTTTCATCCTAAGGTTGACAATACGGTCAGGAATTTCATTCCGGCCAATGCGTTGGTTACCCTGTGGGCGCTGGAAAAACAACCAGCAGGGCTAATGCCGGGATCTGGCTGAACGATCAACTGGCTAAATTTCCGGATAATGAGTCCCTGGTATGGGTAAAAGAAATATTTCAGGGTGGCAAATCGGATTTAGCGGAAGTGAAGAAAGATGCTTCCATTAGAATTTTAGAACAATTGATCAAATTGGAAGAAAAGAGCCGGGTTGAATAATCTATTCACCAGGTTAACTGCCGTGGGAATAACCTATTCAGATGATGCTGTGCAAGTACCGATAGTATACCGCTTTGGAAAAATACAAGTGCAGTAATGATCTTAGCCTTTCAGCGCTGCTGAAGGGCTTTTTATTTACTACAGGCGGGCCACGCTGGTAAAATAAAATACAACTTAGTTGCATTTAGTAGAAATTCCCCTATCTTTGATTCCATGTATCGCGCAAGGCATATACCTACCAGGCAACTGATCGCATTACTGCTTCTGTCGGTAATGATGCTGGTACATGCGGTGAAAGCTTTGCACACACATAACTCCTTTAGCTCCGACCATTCTTCCTTCCAGGAAAACGTACTTACAAAAGCCGGCGCCATACACAGTACCTGTGACATCTGTGATTTCCAACTCGCCAAAGACGCGCCCTTTACCGGCGAACTACTTCTGGTGATAGCGCCTGTACACATAGCACCTACTTACAGCAGGCTGCTCACTTCCATCAATCCCGATCGCTTATTTGTTACAGAAGGCCGGGGACCACCCCGCGCCTAACACTGCCTGGTACAACGATTACCTGGTGGCCGTTCCTGGATAGGAGACGGGCCAATGGTGATACGTACCATCACCCGGCAGGCAATCGCCTGATAAGGCATGGTTATGCCCGCTGCAACTAATTCCTTACATCAAGTCTGAGATCCGCCGTGGGACAGATTGTCCCCTAAGCATACTGAATTGCCTTGCGGCACGCGGTACCCGTGCAACTATGGCATAGAGGATATCGCCGAACACCTCTTTCCAAAATAGTAGGCATTATCAATTAAACATTTTTACTATGGAAATCATCAACCGCGATGCGCTCATTGCTTCCCTCATCGAAGAAAGAGAAAACGCATGGACAGGCGTTGGTACACATTGCTGCGGCGGCAGCCATTGCTGCAGTTCACAGGATTAATGGTTAGTCTGTTGTAAAAAAACAGCGGGGCCATGTTCCCCGCTGTTTGTACCAAAACCAAACCACCATGCAAAGTACTGACCTCACAACACTGCTGCAATACAACAACGAAGATGTACTGTCGCGCTTCACCGATCTGTTTGAAGTAACGGAAACGGAAGCCGCAGATATTTTTACCGAAACCAGGAAGTTCCTTTTCATCTGCGGGCAGCCAGACGTATTCATACCCGACGAACTGCTGATCATAGATGAAATGTGGCACAACTTCATCCTATTCACGGCCACCTACCAGGATTTTTGTCATCAATATTTCGGTACTTATCTGCACCACCAGCCTGCCTCGAAAGTGGAGAAAATAAGGCATCAGGAACAGTTGGCTGCAGATGTGGCCACAACCAGGAAAGTATTCAATGAAAAACTAACCAGGTTTATGACCGTTACCTACGATCAGCTGGGCCATGATACAATGATCAAATGGTTTCAGCAATACCCTGTGCAGTACAGTAAACAAGTCATCAAAAGTCTTAGAAAGAACTGACATGAGTATTTTCCCCAAACGCGCCGTGGCCGGCAGCAACGTCACCATCCACTGGAACCTCACCCTCCCGGCAGGCATGACATCGGCTGTATCTCCGTATGTACGCATCGGCATTCATACCCCCGATGGAAAAACGCAGGTGCTTTTGAAGAGCACGTACTGTTGCTGCCCTCTACGGCGGCGCCTGCTGCACCTACCTTACCGCAAACCAGCAATTTTCAATACCTCAATAAGCATACACCCTTGGTTGTACTGGCCTCCTACCTCGCCGGCCAGCAACCACGTGAAAAGCTGGTGGAAATATTGACCAATATACAGAACGGGCGGCACTACTATTTTACCTGGGCGATCCCTGCCAACGCAGCGCCCGGCAAATACACGCTGCTATCGGAAATGTACCTTGACGGCACACTCAAACAGTCAGGTACTGCTGCAGATGATTTTTCTATGTAGAACAATTGGATATCATTTCCCATTCTCCGGGTGAAATTATTATCCATAACCCTGGCCCGGAACCCGTACCTGCCAAACTAATTACGTATGCCAGTGGCCGCTACCAGCAGCCTGAGGCGATTGATGTATGCTACATCGAGGCAGGTGATAAACGCCACATTACCACTACTGCTAAAAGTATTTTCCTCGTGTACAGCGAAGAAAGGATCATCATTCCCTTGCATACCGGGCAGCAGCCACGTGCGCTGCGCAACCAGCAGCACCATGCCCTGTACAAAGAGGAGGCAGGAGAAGCAGTGACCTACATATTGCCTCGTGCGGGAGAAATAGCCTGGCGGCTCACTGGCGTACAACGGGCCTTTTGGGAATTGGCAGACGGCATGACAGGCGCAGAACAACTCCGGGCAACAGATAGCAATGCTTATGATGAAATGCTTGCCCAGGGCTTAATTATTGAAATACCATGAACAAACAATATACCCTGTTAACCCTGCTGGCCCCTTTGCTTTTCCTGTACAACAGCCAGGCGCAAACTTCTACCACAGCGGCAAACGGTACATCCATATACCTGGACACGCTGAAGAAGCCTGCCACCCAATTAAAGTCGGTACAGGTAAGCGCTGTGTCTTCCGGCAGCTTGCAACAATCCAATCGTGCTGTCACCGTGATCGACGCCAAAAAAATATTATAACCGCCCGGCCACCACGCTGGCGCTCATCAACCAGAGCCCAGGGGTACGTGTACGGCAGGATGGGGGCTTGGGCAGCAAGGCCGACTTCTCCATCAACGGCATCAGTGGCCGCCAGGTGAAGTTCTTCATCAATGGTATCCCTGCCGATTTCCTCGGCGCCGGCAACCGCCTCAATATTTTTCCTGTCAATGCCATCGACCGTATTGAAGTGTATAAAGGTATTGTGCCCATCGAACTGGGCAGTGATGCCCTCGGCGGCGCCGTCAACATCGTCACCCGTCAGCAACTCAGCAATTATACCGATGCTTCCTACAGCATGGGTTCTTTCAATACGCACAAAGCAGGGGTGAACACCTACCAAAACCTGGGTGAGCACTTCTTCCTGCAGGCCGGCGGCTTTTACAATTACAGTGACAACAATTACAGCATTACTGCCGATGTACCAGACCGGCTGGGCAACCCCAAGCCACAAAAAGTAAAGCGTTTCCACGACCGCTACCGGGACTACCAGTTCAATGCAGAGGCGGGTATCCTTAAAAAGAATTGGGCCGACCTGTTCAGCATCAATGCTTCGTATTACGGTATGGACAAGAACGTGCAGCACAACCTGGTAATGACAGAACCGTATGGCGCTGTAACCCGTGATGAACACACCTGGAATGCGGGGATACGCTATGTAAAACAACAGTTGCTGCCGAAGCTCAACTTATCTTTCTACGGCAATGCCGGGCAGATCAAAGAAAACTTCCTCGATACCTCGTACAATGCTTACACCTGGGACGGAAAAGTATATGAAAGAAGAATTGCCTATGGAGAAATAGCCAGCTCACGTACCGATCTGCTTTTTACTACCTATAACCTCGTGAGCAGGCTGCAACTGGACTACCTGGCCGACAGCAGCAACAAGTTCAGCTTTTCACTCACCAGCACCTGGTTCACCCGCAAAGGAAAAGATACCATTGCGGAACATTATTATGGCCAGGATTTCTATGGCCACCCGGTGCGAATGCAGAAGAATACGGCGGGCCTCGCCTGGCAGCATCAGTTTGCGCGGCGCCTTACGAGCACCACGTCGGTCAAATATTACTGGTACAAGGCTAATGGTTTCACCATCGACAATATGGTATTCAACCCAGCGACACGCTCCAAACAACAATGGGGGTAAGTGAAGCCCTGAAATACGATCTCAACAAAAACTGGCTTATTAAACTATCCTACGAATATGCCACCAGGCTACCGGATGAGATGGAGGTGTTTGGTGATTTTAGTTTGGTAAAAGCCAACCCTGCCATCCAACCGGAAAACAGCCACAACATCAATTTGATGACGCGGTATACGCGGGCGGCCTTTACAGCGGGCGTCAATGGGTTCTTCCGGCTTACCGACAATATCATTTTTCTGCAGGCTTCGCCCCGCAGCTCCCAGTACCGCAATCTGCTCAAAGCCCTGTCAGCCGGTATCGAAGCTGAAGCGAGTTACCAGTTCACGCCCACACTTTCGCTATGGGCCAATGGTACTTTTCAGCATATCATCAACAAGTCGGATAAGGAGAATACTGGAAACATTGACGACCGGTACTATAACCAGCGGCTGCCCAACAAGCAATTTCTCTTTGCCAATGGCGAACTGCAATGGACACGCCGCAACCTCTTTCGCAGGCAGCATGTTTTGCAGTGCTGGTACGGCATCAACTACGTCAACTGGTTTTACCTCTACTGGTCCAACGATGGACGGCGGGATACCAAGGCCGTCATCCCTACGCAGTTGGTGCAACAGGCAGGTGTGAGTTATGCCTTCGCCAACAACAAAGCAGCCCTGAGCTTTGAAGTGCACAACCTGGGTAATGCACAGGTGTACGACAATTTCAATGTGCAACTGCCTGGCCGCGCCTGGACGCTGAAGTGTAGGGTGTTTATAGAATGATTCTTTGTCAGGTTGAGTCCCGCCGACGGGCGGAAAACCGCCTTAAGGGTGGGTCGCCCTTCCGGGGCGGCTCACCCTGGTCTAAAGGAGCCTGTCGAAACCTACTCGATGCCTCTAAAACAAAATATTCATTGATCAATAAAAGCAACTCTAAAAAATGAAACGTAACAAAACGCTGACAGCAACCCTCTTACTCTTCTGTATGATCGCCGACAGTGGCTGTAGTAAAGACAAGGACAGTGGCGGGGACCCCGTCAACAAAGACGCCAACCAATATGCCATAGCCCTGGTAGCTGGCACCGGCAATGCACAAACCACCTATATTCAGGGCCTTGCCGGTTTTGACACCATATCACTGGGCAACAACAATGCTACCGAACTCACCGGCAATGGCCGGATGTTGGTCTATAACGGCGCAGCTTATGCCAGTGTGTACAATTCCCCGCCACCATGACGAAGTACGCCTTTGATAAAAACGGGAAGGCCACCAAGGCAAGCGAGCTCGTCGTGCCTGGCGCCAAAACCTACAGCACCGTTGAGTTCGTAAACCCTACCGAGGCTTATGCTTCAGTAGCCGGCGGCCTGGCCAAGCTGATCAAATTCAATCCCACCACGATGGAGCGCACCGGCGAGATCGACCTGTCGTCCATCCTGCGTGCAGAAGCGCCTGTGATGTATTACCTCGGTATGAAGGCACGCGATGGCAAACTGTTTATGGGTGTATTCTATGAAGGCGCCGGATTTGTAGAGAAATACAACGACACGGCTTATGTGGCCGTGATCGACCTCGCAACGGGCAAGCTGGAAAAACTCATCAAAGACTACCGCACAGGTAGTGTATTTGATGCTTACGACTCATTCTCCATCGATAAGAACGGTGATATTTATGTAGCAGCCCTCGGCTATACCAACCGCCCCAGTGGACTGCTGCGCATCAAAAAGGGGCAGACTGATTTTGATCCTGCTTATTTCTTCGACTTCGATGCAGCCACAGGGTATAAATGCCGCGGGGTATCCTTGTTCGACAATGGCCTGGCCTTTACCCTTGCATTGGTGAAACCCGCGGACTCCTATGAGATCAACGGTCCTTCCCATCAGTTTTATAAGTTGGATGTAGTACAGAAAACGAGTGCCGGCAAACTGGGCGGTCTGCCCGATGTATTTGGTTCTAATGGCGCTACCATGCGTCTCTACGGCAACGATCAGGTCATTTTTGCGTTTGCCGGTAAAACGGAGAACAGCCTGTACAGCTACCAGCTTGCCAATAGCAGTGTAAGTAAAAAAATATCCTCACCGGAGGCCGTTGCAGCGGTTTCGGTAAACTACAATAAGAGATCATGATCCGCAACTTGTTACAGATAGCCATGAAAGAGTTGACCACGGTATACCGCAGCAAGATGGTCCTGCTGATAGCAGGCATCATCCTGCTGCTGCTGGGGTGGCGGCCTGGAGCGGCTATCGCGATTATCATACAGCAAAATATATACGGGACGAAGCAAAGCGGGAAAAAGGGAACAGTGGTTGCACCAGGACCCCAAGCACCCGCATATAGCAGCACACTTTGGCACCTTTGCCTATAAGCCCAAAACCTGGTTCAGCATGTTCGATGCCGGGCTCGACAGTTATGCCGGGGCCTATGCTTACCTCGAACCGCACCGGCAAAATGATTTCGTATTCAAGCCTGCCGAAGGTCATGGCGCCAGCATTCGCTTCGGGCAACTTACGGTAGCACTTGTATTGCAACTGCTGGTGCCCCTGCTTATCATCTTTATGGGTTTTGCTACCATTACCCAGGAAAGGACTCAGGGCACGCTCAAACTACTACTAAGCAGCGGTGTTTCTTTTACCACCCTAGCGACTGGCAAGGTGTTGGGCCAGTTTACGGCCCTGCTATTATTGTTATTGCCTGCGTTGCTGCTCTCTACTGTCTTTTACTCAGGCATGGCACCGGGCGCGGGCAGTGACAGGTGGCAGCGCACGCTACTGCTGATGGCTGTATACGGCACTTACTTTTTCCTGTTTACCCTGCTCACTGTATTCATATCGGCCATCAGCAAAACCAGCGGCAATGCCTTGCTTGCCCTGCTCACCATCTGGATCACTGGCTGTATCATCCTACCTAAAACCGCGGCCAATATGGGCAGTGATCGTTATCCGCTTCCCGCTCAATATACTTTTCGTGAAGCCATCCAGCGCGATATCGTACAGGGTATCAACGGGCACAATACCAAAGATGATCGCGCGCGGGAACTGGAAACAAAACTCCTGCAACAATACCATGTAAAGCAGGTGAGTGAACTGCCTTTCAATTTTGAAGGCTACGTGATGCAGGCCGGAGAAGAATACAGCAGCCAGGTGTACGATAAACATTTTCACCAACTGCAGCGAACCCTGCTTCAACAGGATGATTTCTGCCGCCTGGCCGGTATGGTAGATCCCTACCTGGCCGTACAAGGGCTTTCCATGGCCCTGTCGGCTACCGATCTCTATACGCATATTGATTTTCAGCAAAAAACAGAAGCCTACCGTCGGCGCTTTGTGCAGCAGATGAATGAGGATATGATGCATCATTCCAGGCTGGGCGATTGGGATTATAAAGCCTCGCAGGCGCTCTATGCATCGGTGCCGGATTTTGAATACCAGCTGCCACCCTTACAGGAGGTACTGCATCGCTACCGCAGGGAACTGTTGTCACTCGCTGCGCTGCTGGTACTGGCCTGTTTGCTTTTTTACAGCGTATTGAAACGTGTTCACCTGGTCACCTGATGTAATGCTCTTATCTATTATTCATCAAAAACGGCATCCCGACTTCCGGTCATTCGGACTTTCGGACTTCCCGACTTTAAAACATGAAAACACTGCTTCTCATCAGCACGCGCGAATGGAAAATATTTACCAGGAACTACGGACAACTGGTGATATTGGCTGTATTCCTATGTGCGGGCCTGTATGCTATCCACTACGGCAATGCAGTGATCGACCGGCAGGAAGACACGGTACAATACATCCGCCGGCAGAATGCCCTCGACCAGCAACAACTGGTAAAGGGGCTGGAAGCCGACACCACTTCAGCAGCGGGCAGGGCCGCCTGGGAAAAAGCCGCCTATCCATCCAAAGTGCGCTTCTTCCTGAACTACTATGCCATTGACGAGCCGGCGCCGCTGTCGAGATTGTCCATTGGTCAGCGCGATGTGAATGCCTTTTACCTGCCACTCAACGCACAGAACCTGTACCTGCAGCTCTTCCGGTCGGAGATCGCCAATCCGCGCAAACTGCTGGCCGGCAATTTCGACTTGTCGTTCGTTATCATCTACCTGCTGCCATTACTTATCATCAGCTTCGCCTACAATCTGCTGTCGGACGAAGAAGAGAAAGGCACCTTGCCCATGTTGCGAATACAACCCGTGCCCCTTCATCGTATCATCCTGGGGAAAGGATTGTTTTGGTTTGGCATCACAACAGTTTTGTTGCTGCTCCTGTCGGTGATAGCCTTCGTATGGAGCGGCCTGCCGGGCAGCGCCCTGGCCTCCATGGGATGGTGGTTGCTCATCACCTTATCGTACGCTGCCTGCTGGTTTGCACTGTTGCTGCTCATCAATGCCTTCCGCTACACCAGTGCTTTCAACGCCCTATGCAGTCTCGGTAGCTGGCTGCTTTTCCTCGTGGTGCTACCGGCCCTGCTCAACCTGAGCTATACAGATGAAAGCCAGGCCGACCCTACCAAACTCACCAACTATATCCGCCGCCAGCAAGGGCTGGGCGAAACGAAACAGGAGAAGCGCGAAGTATTGGAACGTTTTTACAAACTATTCCCGCAGTACAGGAATGCAGATACGACAGCTGCTGCCAGTTTCCTGGAATTTCAGGCGTATTCCGCCTACGTTGCCCTGGCCGATGTAGAGGCAAAACCGGTAGTAGACGCTTACTTTCAGCAGGTGTGGGGCGCCATCAAAAGATCGCCGCTTTCAATCTCATCAACCCGGCCGTCAATACGCAAAACCTGTTGAATACCCTGGCCCATAGTGGGCTTGATGACGCATTTGCCTTCCGGGAATCCACCACAGTCTTTCACCGGCAGTTGTGTCATTTCTGCTTTGAACCGCTCTTTGCCGGCAGGATGATGACCAGGGCCGACTTCGACCATATACCTGTTTTTACATCCATTCCACGCCCGCCTGCAGCAGCCATGTTGTTGAGGGGATTGGGATGGCTGTGGTTGTTGACGGCCATTGCAGGCGCCCTGGCGTACTACCGGTTACGGTACAGGGTATAGAACACTTTTAAATAGTATTATTCACACCAATAAATGCTAATTATATGTATGCACTACAGGCAACACAGTTATCAAAACAATATAAAAACCATGCAGCGCTTAACAACTTGAACCTGACGGTGAACAAAGGCGAAATATTCTGCCTGCTCGGACAGAACGGGGCAGGCAAAACCACCACCCTCAATATCTTCCTGGGCTTTATTCCCGCCAGCGGCGGCCTGGCTTCCATCAATGGCGTGGCGGTATCGCCCAACAACAACGACACCAAAAAAATTCATTGCCTATATACCCGAGGTGGTGATGTTGTATGGACAGCTTACCGGGCTGGAAAACCTCGACTTCTTCAGCCGCCTCGCCGGTTTCAGGTACAAAAAGAACAGTTGCAGGAATTGCTGCAAAAGGCCGGTCTGCAAGCCGAAGCCTTTTCTAAAAGAGTGAGTACCTATAGCAAAGGCATGCGGCAAAAAGTGGGTATCGCCATCGCCCTTGCCAAAGATGCCGACGTGATTTTCATGGACGAGCCCACCAGCGGCCTCGACCCTAAGGCCACCAACGAGTTTACAGCTATCGTGCAGCAACTGGGCAAGCAGGGAAAAGCGGTATTGATGGCCACCCACGATATTTTCAATGCGGTGAACGTAGCTACCACCATCGGCATCATGAAGCAGGGACAGCTCGTCCATGTGCTAAGTGCAAACGATATTGATGCACACAAACTACAACAGCTATACCTCGAAACCATTTAAAGCCTGCTGCCTGCAACGGCTTGTTTCATCGATCTATGTAATACACTACCATGAACACTCCTTATTCTATTATCCTGGTTATATTGCTTGCGGCAGTGATCCCGGCTGCCGGGCGGGCACAATCAGCGCCTGCCGGTACGGCCGGTACCAAACAGCCATCTGTGAAAAAGGATACCCTTGCGTTTCCCCACACCGATTCTATGCGGCAGGTAACCGTTACCGCTACTAAAAACACTTTGCAGGTAGAGAATGGTCGTATTGTTATGAACCTGGCCAATAGCGCCCTCACCAGCGGCGCTTCGGTATTCGACCTGTTGAAGAAGATGCCGGGCATCAGTGTAAGTCAGGACGATAATATCAGCCTGCGCGGAACAGAAGGAGTGAACGTACTCATTGATGGAAAAATGAATTACCTATCGGGGAAACAATTGGCCGACTTTCTGAAAGGACTGAGCGGTGATAATGTAGCGAAGATAGAACTGATCACCGCGCCTGCAGCGGAGTTTGATGCCGCCGGCAATGCAGGCATCATCAATATCGTTACCCGCAAACGTACCATTCGCGGCTATGCCATTGACCTGCGCTCGGCAGTGACCAGGGGTAGCACCTGGATGACAAATCAAAACATCAGCGCTACACTCAACACCAGTGCTTTGAGCCTCTATGGTTCCTTCGATTACAATACGCCCAACCGTAAAGTGATCAGCACCAGTAGCAATACCATACAGGAAAACGGTGCTGCTTTTCAGCTTCAACGATCTGGCGACAGCCGCTACCTGATCAAATTTTACACCTGGCGCCTGGGCGCCGAGTGGCAGCTCAACAGCCGGCACCAAGTGAGCGCTCACTATCATGGCTACTTCGATGATTTTGCAGCACCCAAAGATGCATTGGTATATAAATACATGGGCAATCACCAGTTGCATTCCATTATCCAAACTGACAATAATATTGTGGAACCCTATCATTACGATGCAGCCAATTTGGCCTGGACCTGGCGCATCGATACCACGGGTAAAAAACTAAGTACAGAAGGTCACTACATCAGTTACCGCAATCTTTCCGATGCGCTCATGACCACCACCGTGACCAGTGGTACCGACGGTTCACTCCTGGAAAAAAATACCCTGCGTTCTCATCAACCAGGATACATCACCATCCGCTCGGCCAAAACAGATCTCGAATGGCCTCATAAAGGGATACTATTCAAAGGAGGGCTCAAATATGCCTACGTGACCAATGACAACAATTTCCGCTTCGATTCACTCATCGGCGGTTCTTATAAGGAAGCCAGCACTATGTCGAATCATTTTATTTACGATGAACGCGTATCTGCCGCTTATCTTTCTGCTGCCAAAAAGATAAAACGCACCAGCATTATGATTGGCCTGCGGGTAGAACATACCGATGCCAAAGGGTATACCGTGAAGGACGGCTTTAGCAACCGGTGGGCGTACACCAGTTTCTTTCCCAGCTTATCCATAGACCGTGAGCTGAAACAACACAAGCTGAACTTATCCATCAGCCGTCGCATTAACCGGCCTACTTATTCCGACCTCAACCCTGTACGTTGGTATACGGATCAATACTTCTATTATTCAGGCAACCCATCGCTTGTGCCGGAAATGGCCTGGCTGATCTCCGGCGCCTGGACCATCCACCGCAAATACATTGTAACGGCCACCTACGCCCTGCGCAACAATTATATGACCAAAAGGCTACTCCATGACTCTGCCACCAATGCCATTAAAAGCGTGACGGCCAACTTCCACTATATGCAGCGGTTCGACCTGCTCTTCTCGGCGCCTTTCAATGCGGGCCCCTGGAGCATGCAGGTATCCGCCGGCGCCAACTATTCCCGTTATCCCTTGCCGCAGGCAGGCGATGATGTCATCGCCGCCCGTTGGGCTTTCAATGCACAGGCCCAGCAACAAATTAGGCTGCCCATGGGGTTCCGCCTCGAAGTAGCCACTTTCTTTCATTCGCGTGAGCTATGGGGCATTTACCTCAAAGATCCCTTATTCTTTATGGATGCCGGTATACGCAAATCCATGATGAAGGACAACCTTACGTTGCAGCTCAACTTTATGGATTGCCTGCGCACTTACCGCCTGCGCGGAGCCTCACTTGCCAACACAACGGATTACAGTTATTATGACCGGCCCGAAGCGCACCGCATCAGCTTCAGCGTACGGTACCATATTGGCGGCAAGCTTACCTCCAAAAGAGCCAGCAGCATTGAAGAACAGGAAAGACTATAATCATAAAGACATACAATGTCTTTGGTTTTAGGAATATCGCATCCCTTTAAACCGGCCATAAACAGTGTAAGTCTTTGGCTTATTCGGGCAGGCGCCCTTATAAAACACACCATTGTATACTCCCTCTACATAGGAGCCAATGTTGCCCCAATTTGTAACAGTTATTCCGCCCGAGGAAAAAGCTTTTTCGAGGGGTTAGTACACGTTAAATAGTCAGAACCATAAGCATCGTGTATAAGATAAGCGATCCCGACGGCTCTTTCACTGGTATACGTATAAAGATTGTTTAGGTCAGGGGTAACCGTTTTTATTGCCAGAACCAACTTTGTGCTTGTCTGTGAGTTCAGCACGGTTATTACTGTACTGGCACCGTTGGTGCCAATAATCAAGTTGTCAAAGGCCTCGTTTCCATCCTCAGAAATAACCGTGGCAAACTGTTTCTTATTCAGTACAGCGAAACCAACATGGTGTAACTGAATCCCCGTTCTGAACTTTTCACGCTTGCTATCGAGATCAATAATCTTTGCGGAAGTGGGCACGCGCACCACGGTTTCCATAGCACCTGTTTTATCAGGTGCTGTAATGGTTGCTTCACTTCCGGCTGCGACAATAGTGGCGCCGCCATTGACGTTCCAGTCAGCAATCGCGGAAGGGTTATTAAATACGGTCATATCACCTACTGGTAAAATATCTTCAATAATGCCGGCAGCATCTTTTATGGTCAATTCATTGGCCATTACTTTAAGATGGATCTGCTCATTGTGCCCAACTACTTCATCTGTTGTCTGCAACTGATATTGTTCAAACAAGGCCCAATCGCTAAAATGCATGGTTTCTACTGTTATTGTGCTACTGTCTTCATTAAGCTTTGACCTCGACTTGACCTGCCAAACATGCTGTGGATCCTGAAAGGCAAAGTAAAGTGCCCCGGCACTGGTTCCGGCGAGATCCGCGTTTGAATAGTGAAACAGCAGGGTAACCGGTTTCTGAAAGCTGGTGGGTGACGGTAATAAACGATATGCCACACCAGAACTAAGCGGGAGTGTATTGGTAATCGGCTGTATTGAGAAGTCAGTGGTCACACTAATTGCTCCTGCAGGAACTACAATTGTCAGCCGTCCATCTGGTGTGCTGAACTGGCCGCCTGCGGCACCGATCGGTTGGGTAGTAGCATTACCTATAGCAACACCCTGTTCCCTCGGGACAGGGTGTACTGCTGGCTCTTCTGTATGGGGAGAACGCTCTTTCTTACAGGAAGCCAGCAATAGGATAGCCGCTATGAGCGTATACGTTAATATTATTCCTTTTGGGTTGTACATGGAAACAAGTATTAGAGAAAGCAAAGTTAGCCTGGTATAAAAGGGCGGTCAAGCCCACAGATATGTATAAGAGTAATAAAAAATGGGAAAAGGGCAACAGATATGTGTCACATGTTACCTCCAGCATTCTTTTGCAAAAAAGAATGCTGCAATTCAATTATTAATCGTAATATTGCGATATGGGTCTGACGAAATCAGAAATATTCACGGATAAGCAAAATAGGCTGGCGCAGATGATGAAGGCATTGGGGCATCCTGCCCGCATAGCCATCATACAATACCTGGTTAAGGCGCAGGCCTGTATCTGTGGTGAATTGGTAGAAGAATTAGGGCTGGCCCAGGCAACCATCAGTCAGCACCTTAAAGAACTTAAAAATGCCGGTTTGATCAAAGGAACTATTGAAGGTACCAGTGTTTGTTACTGCATTGATCCCAAAGTCTGGCATCAATACCGTAGTGCATTTGATGCCTTTTTTGTATCCTATGTTAACAAGGATGAATGCTGTTAGCATTTTTTTGCCCCTAATAATCGCAATATTGCAATAATACAATTAACTATTAATCAATGCAAACGCCCGATCAGATCAAAGACATGGTGAGGCAGAAATACAGTCAGATTGCCTTACAGGATAAAACAGACAATGCAGCCTCCTGCTGTGGGGCTGGTGGCTGTTCTATTGAAACGGTTAACATTATGACGGATGATTACAGCAACCTGGAAGGTTACAATCCCGATGCCGACCTGGGCCTGGGTTGTGGATTGCCTACGCAATTTGCTCAAATTAAAAAGGGCGATGTGGTGATTGATCTTGGCTCCGGAGCTGGCAACGATGCTTTTATCGCCAGGGCCGAAACAGGCGAAACAGGTAAGGTGATCGGTATTGATTTTACGCCGGCAATGATTGAGAAGGCCAGGCAGAACGCTGAAAAATTAGGCTTCCATAATGTAGAGTTCCGGCAGGGTGATATTGAAAATATGCCTGTTACAGCCAATACAGCGGATGTAATTGTGAGCAATTGTGTACTGAACCTGGTGCCCAATAAGGACGGTGTGCTTAAAGACATATTCCGTGTATTGAAGCCTGGTGCGCACTTCAGCATTTCTGATATTGTATTGGAGGGTAACCTTCCCCCGCTATCCAGGAAGCTGCAGAAATGTATGCCGGTTGCGTTTCTGGCGCCATTCAAAAACAGGTGTACCTTGAATTAATAGGCAATAATGGATTTACGAATATCACCATACAAAAGAAAAGCCCATCCTAATTCCTGATGACATACTAGCTGGTTACCTTTCGCAAGAGGAAATAAAAGAATTCAGAAGCAGTAATACAGGCATCTTCAGCATTACCGTTTATGCAGAAAAGCCAACAGAAAAAACGGCCTGTTGCGAACCCGGTTGCTGTAGCTAAACTTACACCCAGCAGGATCGCTACTGACATTTTGTAGATAACCAATCAATGAATGGCTAATGGGTGCTAATAATTGTAATCCGGCCAATGAAAGGCAAAGGCTTGGTTTTTTGGATCGGTATCTGACGCTATGGATATTTCTGGCCATGGCATTGGGGGTGGGTATCGGGTATTTTGTACCCAAATCAACAACGTTTATCAATTCCTTTTCTTCGGGCACTACCAATATTCCACTGGCGATTGGACTAATTTTAATGATGTACCCTCCCTTGGCAAAAGTTAGGTATGAGAAAATGGGGAGGTGTTTAAAAACACGAAGATACTGGGCATATCGCTACTCCTCAATTGGGTGATTGGCCCCTTACTTATGTTTTTGCTGGCAATGCTCTTTTTAAAAGATTATCCTGAATATATGACCGGCCTTATCCTGATTGGCCTGGCCCGTTGTATTGCCATGGTGATCGTTTGGAATGAATTGGCTGAAGGCAACCGGGAATATGCAGCCGGTTTGGTAGCGCTGAATAGCATTTTTCAAGTGGTATTCTTTAGCATTTATGCATATGTTTTTATCACTGTATTACCTCCTTTCTTTGGTTTAAAAGGTCTGGCTGTTGATATTACCATTGGACAAATAGCAGAAAGTGTAGCGATCTATTTGGGAATTCCCTTTGCAGTGGGTGTGATCACCAGGTTTGTACTATTAAAGGCAAAGGGAGAAAAATGGTACCAGGAGCAATTTGTACCTGCTATTTCACCCATCACATTAATAGCCCTGCTCTTTACCATCGTTGTCATGTTCAGTTTAAAGGGAGAACTGATTGTTCGTATTCCCTTTGATGTCATCAGAATAGCTATCCCATTGGTCATCTATTTTGCGATCATGTTCCTCGTTAGCTTTTTTCTGGGCAAAAAAAGGGCGCCGATTATTCGCAAAATGCGGCTGTCTCTTTTACGGCAGCGGGTAACAATTTTGAACTGGCCATTGCTGTAGCCATTGGGGTGTTTGGCATTAATAGCGGCCAGGCTTTTGCCGGGGTAATCGGACCATTGGTTGAAGTGCCGGCGCTCATTGCCCTTGTTAATGTGGCTTTCTGGCTACGAAAAAAATATTACACAACTACTCAAACGGTTTAATCACTCCAACATGAACATTGCATTGTTTTCTGACATTCATGCCAACCTGCCTGCCCTGGAAGCCTTCCTTAAAGATGTGGATAGCCGCCAGCCGGATGCCATCTATTGTCTGGGAGATCTGGTAGGTTATAATATCTGGCCCAATGAAGTGATCCATGAAATACGCAAAAGAGGCATCCCTACGATTGCAGGTAATTATGATTTTGGCATTGGCCGAGCCAGTGATGATTGTGGTTGCGCTTATAAAACCGACGAGGAAAAGGCTAATGGAGCCGTCTCCATTTCCTTCACGAATGAGCTTGTTAAGCCGGAAGAAAGGAAATACTTAAGGACCTTGCCTGCGCATCTCCGGATTGAATTTCAACTGAACCAGGATAAACTGAATTTATTACTGGTACATGGAAGTCCCAGGAAAATAAACGAATACTTGTTTGAAGACCGGGACGAGAAGAGTATGCTGCGTATTATGCAGGATGCCGATGCAGATATCATGTGCTTTGGACATACGCATAAGCCTTATCATCGTATTTTAGGGGCTAATGATAACAACCATTTCCGCCACGCCATCAACATTGGTTCGGTGGGCAAACCCAAAGACGGTAATCCACAGGGAGGATATGTTATGTTACATATTAATGACAACAGTTCCATTACAGATAAAAACAGTATTCAGGTAGAATTTATCCGATTTAGGTATGATGTAGAAAAGGCAGCAAAAGCAGTAGAGGACAGTCCGCTGCCCAATGCCTACGCAGAAAGCCTCCGTACAGGAATTTAAGCAGCAGCAAAGTAATAGGTATGCATAATAGTAAAGCCCCCATTATCGGGGGCTTTACTATTTAAATCAAACCTTGGCGGTTAACCTTTGTCACACTTGCTTTTGTCGCAGCAAGGTGGGGTTGGTTTGGGACAAGGTTTAGGGCAAGGCTTTGTACAGTTTTTTCTGTTTTTGCTTTGCTCTCTTTATTTTTTTACCGCCATTGGCAAAGGCTACTGTGCTGCTCATGCACATAGCAATAGCAGCCAATAGAAATAACTTTTTCATATTGTTGAGTTTAAATGAAATTAAAATGATTGTAGAAAAATAGCTGGTATGTACCTAGCCGAAGTTTGGTGGCTTCCACGCAGTAGAGCAGTAGGTGAAAATGTAATTTGACTGATAAAGCGGGTATTCTGTTTTTACAACTCCGGTAGATCTTCCAGGATTGATAACGCTAGTGAGGGTGATTACATAGCAAAGCGGGCAGTTCAAACAGCAGTCGGCCGTATTGCTTTTGTTCTCCGTAGGTGATTTTTGCAGGGAGTGCTTGCCTTTTTGCAAGCGCTGTTGGTCTTTTGCTGCTACAGCTGCTTTGTTTGATTGGAACTGGGTTGCAATACACTGGTAAAGCAGCTAATTCCATGATGTAGATCAGCAGGCAAAAGGTTAATATGGAGGCTTTACATTTCAAACAATGGTTTCCTTTCTGAATGTAAAATAGCAAAAAAGATTGAAGAATACCGGCCTTTGTCCAGACCACCGGTTAATCTGTCCACTTCACAGGGTTGTCTTTCTCCAGCGACCCTAAGTCCGGCAATTTCGTGTCATCAATTAACACTAAACAAGTTATAAGATGAATACCAATAACCGCCGTTCCATCACCACCGCTCTACTTTTCAGTATCACTTTGCTGGCTGCCAGTCAAACGGGCAATGCGCAGCAGGCCGGAAATACCACACAGCCTTCATCTTCCTTTGACGAGATCAAACAAGTTAAAACCGGTATCCTGGATATTGGTTATGCCGAAGTAGGTCCGGCCAATGGCCAACCTGTGATCCTGGTGCATGGCTGGCCTTATGATATGCATAGGTATACCACCGTATCGGCCCTGCTGGCTGCCAGGGGTTACAGGGTATTGATTCCTTACCTGCGGGGTTACGGCACCACCCGCTTCCTGCAGGCATCAACACCCCGTAATGGCCAGCAAGCGGCGCTGGCAGGTGACCTGATCGATTGCATGGACGCACTGCATATTGATCAGGCGATACTCGGTGGCTTCGATTGGGATGCACGTACGGTAGATATTGTAGCTGCCTTACGGCCCGAACGGGTCAAAGCGCTCGTATCGGTAAGCGGTTACCTGATCGGCAGTCAGCAAGCGAACCAGAAGCCCCTGTCACCCAAAGCCGAACAGAGTTGGTGGTACCAGTTTTATTTCGCCACCGGGCGGGGGCAGCAAGGATATGAGGCCAATCGCCGCGATTTCAACAAACTGATCTGGCAAACGGCTTCTCCCAAATGGCATTTCGATGAGGCTGAATATGAAAGATCAGCCGCTTCATTCGACAATCCCGGCCCTGTGGCCATCGTGATACACAATTACCGCTGGCGCCTTGGGCTGGTGAAGGGAGAGGCACGGTATGATGCCTGGGAGAAGAAACTGGCCGCCGGGCCTGCCATTACGGTACCTACGGTGACCCTGGAAGGTGATGCCAATGGGGCGCCACATCCTGATCCTGCGGTATATGCTGCCAGGTTCAAAGGCAAATACTCAAACCATTTTCGCAAGGGGACCTGGAAAAAGCCATCGGCAGGGTAGAGTCGCGGGGTAATTTTTTTCAGCGTAATAGCCAGCCCGGTCTCGCGGCTTTATTCAGCAAGTTGGGCAAAGAGGAAGGCAAAAGAGTTTTCTCGTATTCCAGGATAATAAGTATGTGACTGTTCCTGCGGACCAGATCGCCTTTTTTTATTCCCGCCATGAAACCACCCACCTGGTGAGTTTTCAGCAGCAGACCTATGTGGTGACTCAGTCGCTCGATCAACTGCAAAGCCAGCTATCGGCCTCCCAGTTTTATCGGCTGAACAGGCAATACATTATCAACTTCAGTGCAGTAAAGGAAGTGGAACATTATTATGGCCGGAAATTGTTGCTTCACCTGCTGGTGAAGGCGCCTGACGACTTGTTGATCGGGAAAGAAAAATCTACCGCCTTCCTTAGTTGGTTGTCGGAACGTTGACTTTCGGAAAGGTATCAAGTGACTGCTGGTTCATTAGCATATTGATTGCGTATTGGCTTTTGTGTGATGTAGCGTGTAAAATGTCTAATCATCAAAGCCCTGCCTTAATGGTGGTAAGGAATTGTTTGTTGTTCGACTTCTTAATTTGGATATCGTGGCAACGATTGAATTGGGCAAATTGTTGAATGGCTGCTGTGATCCTGGCAAGGTTTGCTTTGCTTAATTTCACCGCTTCAAAGTGTAGGTTATGGATGATTAGTGTCTTTTGTTTTCTATCGGCCTTGAGTCCATCCTGGCCACAAAGGTGTCGCCCAATAGTACGGGTAGTGAGAAGTAGCCATACTTCCGTTTGGGTGCAGGTACAAAACATTCAACCTGGTAGTCGAAGTTGAAAAAGTCGCGCAGGCGATGCCGGAAGACATTCAATACATCAAAAGGCGAAAGGATAAAAACGTCACCGGTCAGGTTGATCGTTTTATTTTTATAAGCAGGCAGCATATATAGTGGTACGGCTTTCATTCCTTCTACAGTTACCTGAACAATTTTACCCTCTTGCAGGAGATTTTCCAGTTCTGTTTTCAACAGGTTGTTTTGGGCTCGTCGGGCACGCCAGGCTATTTCTTTTACACCGGCAATACCCAGTGCTTTTAATTCCCGTAGGATAGCATGCCTGGCAAATTCCTGTTGCGTGGGTAGGGTGGTGTCAATATCGTCTGGTACCAGGTTGAGGGGCAGGTCGTATATTTTCCGGAAGTTGCTGTCGCGCGTTACCATGAGTTGCCCGTCCATATACAATCTTTCGAGGGCTATCTTCGATGGCCGCCAATCCCACCAGCCTGTACTGGCTACCTGGCGGTCATTATCAAAGTCCTTTACCGTGAGGGGACCTTCGCGGGCAATCCGGTCCAGCACTTTTGCATAAGATTGACCTCGGGCTGGGTCAGCGGTTGCCTGTTGGCTGCAAAGGCTTCTTTAATTGGCAGTGAAAAGCGAAAGTGGGGCATGGGCATATAACCCGAGTCGGAGGTAAAGAATTCAAAGATCCTTCCATCGGCCTGCAATTCTGCCAGGTATTCGGGTTTGTAATCGGGTACACGGGCTGCAATGGCATGGTGATGGGCCCGCTCAACTACTGCAATGGTATCGATCTGTACATAACCCAGGTGGTCAATAAGTTTATACACCGCCTCACGCCCTTTTCCCCAATAAGTAGGCTTTGAAAGCCCGGCTGCATGGAGAATGATCTTCCTGGCCTGGGATAGGGTAAGCGTGACTTGCTTCATAATGGTATTGTTTTTGCAAATGGCTGATTAATGCACTTGAAATTACTTATAAATCAATCTCGACCAGAACAGAAGTGCCTCCACCCGGAGTAGAATTAATGTCCACCCTGCCTCTTAGGAAATCTATCCTGTTTTGAATATTGATCCAACCGGTGCCTGCTCTATTGTCTGCCGCACCCGGTTCAAATCCCTTGCCATCATCTTCCACCGTTACCGACAATATTTTATCTTGTTCGGCAGCATGAAGCTGGACCAGCACGGTGTTTGCTGCCGCATGTTTTATTACATTGTGTACCAGCTCCTGTACGATGCGGTAAACGGCCAGCGAAGTGGTCTGATCGATTGCTGTTTTTCTAGTCCCATTGGCTGGTATACGATCGTGATCACCCCACTTCGGCCAATCTCATTGCAAAATTCTTTCAAGGCGGCATGCAGTCCATATTTGAGTAGTATCTCGGGCATCAGGTTGTGGGCTACACGCCGCATTTCGCGGATGCCGGTATCCAGCATGTCCAGGTTGCGTTCAAATGCCTGGGCGTTCTCAGGTAGCATAACGAGGTTTTCTTTCATATTGATGAAAGAATATTTTATACCGCTCAGCATGCCTCCCAGCAGTTTCAACATACTATCTATTGCAGGCAATGGCTGTGCGGATGCGGCATAACCTTGCAAAAGGAAAAGTAGGGTAATAATAGTATTCCTCATTTTAAAGCAGTCTTTCCATTCTTTACAAAACAAAGGATTTGTCGGGTTAATTCCTTTCAACCTTTTAATGATATTACTGAAAATGTGATAGAAATCAATCATTTTATTGATTGGCCGGTCTCCTCCGGCGTTCTACTTTTACAAAGTAAACATTTCTGGTAATACCTGTCTTCTGAAAAGCACTGATATTGAGGTTGACCGGAATGGGATAAAAGCGGTTGTAGAGGTGCTTCTTTTTAACCAGGCCTTTAGCCGGGCCAGCAGTTCCCGCATTTCAAAAGGCTTTGCCAGGTAATCAACGGCGCCGGCATCAAAGCCCACCACTTTATCATCAGTACTGCCCAGGGCCATTTTTTTACCTGCCTCGCCGTCATGAACGGTGGTCACCTGGTAGCCTGCCTCTTCCAGCCCGCACTGCACCAACTGGACCATCCTTATTTCATCTTCAATAATTAAGATAAGGTGTAGGGAAGCTTTGAGCCTGGTCTACCTGCTTTGTGTAAACTGGACTAGGAAAGTGTTGTTCATTGCCGGTAATTTTACTGCGTCAACAACAATTATCTTCTATGCAATTTTCGATTCAACCCATTATGGAAAATAACAGGGCCCTCCTGCTTCCTTTGGAAGCAACGGATTTTGAGGCTTTGTATGCAGTGGCTTCCGATCCCAAAATATGGGAGCAGCACCCCAATAAAGAGCGCTGGAAAAAGATGTGTACACTACTTTTTTGAAGGAGCCATGGAAAGCAAAGGGGCTTTTAAGATCATTGATAAAGCAACCGGCGAAATAGTGGGTAGTACCCGTTATTACGAGTATAATGAGGCCGAAAACAGTTTGGCCATTGGTTATACTTTTTATGCTACCAGGTGTTGGGGCACTGGTTTCAATCCTTCCATCAAGCAGCTCATGCTTGATTATATGTTTCAGTATGTGGGTAAGGCCATTTTCCACGTAGGGGCTACCAATATCCGTTCACAGATAGCTGTAGGCCGCTTGGGCGCCGTTAAAACAGGCGAACAAACAGTACAATATTATGGTGAACCTCCCAAGCTGAACTTTGTGTATGAAATAAAGCGGGAAGATTGGCTGGCGCGCACAGGCAATAGTGCGGTTGGTGTAGCCAGGTAATGGGTTAAACAGGCTGCCTTTTTATCAGAATAAGCTGCCTTCCCTCCAACCAGGCAAGTCCGCCAACCACCAGTACCTGTAGTACCAGAAAGATAGCGCCAAAAATAGTGGCGCCCGGCAGGTACAGGATCAATAACACCACGCTCACAAGTGTCCAAAACCAATTGGCATATACCAATATCCGCAGCCTGCCCGGGTGTGACTTTGGCGGCAGCGCCAATGATATTGCAAACAGCCCATAGGCCAGGGTTACTGCTGCGACGATAAAGGTCAACCAGGCGGGCAGCCCTAAAAAGTCTTCCAGTATCTTATAGAGTAATAAACCGGGTAGCGTATTCCCTGCACTCTACTACAAATTAAGTATTTTATACCCGGCCAGAAGGTAGAAGTTTTGTACCCATCATTCACTTTAAGTTCTGAGCAATGAAAAAGATACTATACTACCTGCTACTTGTAGCCCTTATCAGCAATGGCTGCCGCAAAATGACCGCGGCGGCAACACCGAACCTGACCCCTCTATTCCCGGACTGCCTAAAGAAGGCATAACGGTTGGTACCAGCGTATTTGGACGAATTGTCGATGAACAGGATAAACCGCTGGCCGGCGTGGCTGTTACAGGAGGCGGTAAATCGGTGGTGACGGATGTAAACGGTATTTATATCCTCACCGATGTACAACTCGACCAGGCGCGGGCTTATATTACAGCCCTTAAGCAAGGTTTTTCAAAGGGTCACGCATCTTCCAGCCCATGAAGAATGGCTTGTCCAAACCCCTTTAATTAAGCTGCTGGCGCAAAAAGTATTGGCACCATCGGCGCCACAACTGGCGGTGCGGTAGAATCGAGCGGTGGTATTAAGATCGAATTGCCTGCCAATTCCATTGATGGCTATACCGGTCAGGTAAATGTAGTAGCCAATTATATAAACCCCACCAGCCCCGATTTCTTTGCCCGCATGCCGGGCGATCTGGCGGCAGATAATGCCGATAACAAAAGAGGTGCACTTATTTCTTATGGCATGTCGAACCTTGACCTGCTCGATGATAAAGGCAATAAACTAAAGATCAAAGCAGGCAAAGATGTAATGGTGACTTTACCCGTACCGCAAAAACTGCAAAGCTCGGCTACCCCTTCTATAGACATGTGGTATTTTGATGAAGAAAAAGGCATCTGGAAACAGGAAGGGAAAGGTGCCTATCAACATGGAAAGTACGTAGGTAAGGTTACTCACTTTTCCGTCTGGAACTACGACCACTGGAATCCCCTGATGATATTGCCAATGGTGTTGCGTTGGATCATACCCAATATTACCAGCATGCCGCCGGATGAGGTCAGTGATATTGTAAATCACCCGCCCGACTTTTTACTACAGGTGCGCGATAAAAAGACACAAACAACCTTGTATACGAATGTCTTTCCGCCACCCACCCCCAATCCCAACAACAATCCTCCCGGTGGCACCAGCACCGTCACTTTCCCCTTGCCCAGTATGACAGACATCATGGAAATAACCGTGATGCCGGTACAGCCCGGCGGCCCTGATTATCCCACCAATCCCAATCATACACCTACAGGAGGAGAGACTCCTCCTGCGGCGCCTACATTTGCAGATGAAGGGCAAAGTGTAACCATGGAGGTAAGGCCTACCAATCCGCCCACTACCATTACCATCACCCTGCCTCCTGCAGGTGGTGGCGGTGGCAACGGCGAAACCATTGTGAATGTAAATGGCAAGGCAGTGAATTGTGATAACAAACCGGTAACTGCGGGGTATGCCTTCCTTAGTATGCGCAGTGGGAATACCATTGTAAAAGTACGACGGCGCCCGTATTTGGCGCCGAAGGACGATTCACGGCACAATACCTGTTCATGCGGGCCTTGACCAATAAGGTCGATAACGTAGTATTGACCGTTTATGATGTGGCCACCGGCAAAAAAGCCAGGATATCAAGATCAACGTAACTCCTTCTGTGGCCTATATGCTACAGCAGCCGGTAAAAGTGTGCGATAACCCCGGCACGGGCAACCCAGGTACAGGGGATGATAAAGTATTCCAGGGCAATTATTCCATTAACGATGCTACCAGCCTGAAAGCATTTATCGATTCAGGATATACTGCTGTAAGCGGCATGTTGTACGTTTCAAATATGACCGACCTGGGCGGCATCGTAAAGCTGAAAAAAGTAGGGGTTTGGAATTGCGCCGGAACAATATAACGAGCCTGGGTGGACTGGCAGAAGTTGAAGATATGTCCTATCTGTCGTTGGTAGAAAACGGTCAATTGGTCAGTGCGGCCTTTCCCAAACTGGCCAGCAAGACCGTGCAGGGTATTCATATCAACTACAACCTTTCGCTGGTGGCACTTACCTTACCCTCCATTGAATCGGTGAGCCCCTGGGCAATGATAATATTTCCATTACGGGTAATCCATTGTTGAAAACCCTGTCCATTCCGGGTTTGAAATCGGTTGACAAGTGTGGCTTAATCGAGATATCCAACACCCTACTGACTAACCTGAGTACATTTGCCAATGCCAGTGGTACATTGGGAGGATGGGGCATGACGCTGGTTGACAATCCCGACCTGACTTCGGTAAGCGCACTTAAAAATATTGTGTGCTCCAGCAGGCTCACCATCGATCAGTGCCCGAAGTTAGCTTCTCTCGAAGGCATCAATATACCGGCTGTGATGACAGATTGGGTATCCATCACACGCAATGATGCACTCACCGATATTACCGCCGTGGCCAATAAACTAAAGTCAACCGGGGACTGACCATAACCTCCAACAAGGTATTGCAAACAGCTCATTTCCCGCTTTATGAAAAAGGCAATATTGCCTGCAAGGAAAATGGGGCGCTCACCACCTTTACCTTGCCCATGTTCAGGGAAGCTGAATCTGTCAACCTTACCCACAATATAAAACTGGCTACGATCAATATGAATGCGCTGGAAAAGTTGCCCAACGGTATTCACCTGGATGGCGGATTTGAAGTCGTGCAAGCTTTAACCACCTTCGATCTGCCTGCCTTAAAAACCTGTGGCCGGTTTACCATTATTAATTGTCCGGGCATCACCAACCTGGATGGGTTTGCCAACCTGGAAAGTGTGGACGGCGACCTGACCATTTCAAATGCCAATATACCCGGTGCCAGTATCAGGTTGCAAACGATCAACGGATTTAATAAGTTGACAATCGTCAAATACTCCCTCGGATTGGAAACCGCTGCAGGATCCGGAGACGGGTTGGTTGGATTTGACGGTCCACTCAATAGCATCAAGGGTTTTAAGAACCTGAAAACCGTAGGGGCTATGTTTACCATCGGCGGCAAGAACCTGGCCGATATTTCAGGCTTCTCCAACCTGGAAAGCGTGGGGATGGACCTGCGCATCATTACAACAGGGTTAACCGGACTCACGGGCCTGGCCAGGCTGACCTCTTCGGGGCTTAATGAAAACCGGGCGATCAATATCACCGACAATACCAAACTCACTACCCTGAAAGGATTGGCTGCTATAACCAACGTGGTGAGCATCTTTATTGCGCGGAACCCGGCACTGCTCGATGTTGATGGCCTCGAAAAGTGGTGACGATGAAATACGGCATTACATTGGGACAGAATGATAAACTGGCCAACCTGAACGGATTAAGTAATGTGGATGGTACCATTACCAACATTAGTATCAACGGAAACAAAGTGTTGAAGAACTTATGCGGGATTACCAGGGTGGTAAAGGCAGGGGCCATAACCGGCGGCTATTATGTGGCCAACAATGGCTATAATCCCACCCAGCAGCAAATAATAGCAGGGCAATGCAGCCAATAGCGGGGAATCCGGTAAGTTTGAGGAATAATAGGGTGTACATGCCTCGTATTACAACAATCCTGTTGTTCTTCCTGTTGCCCGCAACAAATTCAGTTGCTCAAACCGGCATGATAGACAGTTTACTGCAAACTATTTATCATGCCGGTACTGAAAAGGATAAATTAACGGCCATCCTTAATTTGTGCGAAGAATACCAAAGCCTGGATCGTGATACGCTTGATCATTATGCCTATAAGGCCAGGGACCTGGCCGCCAAAACCGGCGATAAGAAAGCGATAGCGCTGGCAACCATCGCAGTGGCCAATGATTATCTGCGCTGGGGTTGGGTAGATAGTGCCATTGCCACCATTAGCCCCGTATTGGCAGCACACAAACCAGGGGAGCCGGGGGAAAGAGATATTTATTTTAAGGCGGCCCGGCAGCAGGCACTGTATTATGGAAGTCATAGCAAATATGCCGAAGCTTTGGCTGTACTTTATAAGATCGTGGGAGAGGCCGAAAAGTACAAGGATACCCTGGTGATAAGCACGAATATGAACACCATTGGTTCTATTGCCCTTGCCCGGGAATTGCCAACAGAAGCATTGCAATGGTTCAGGCGGGCACTAGTGAACCTGACGAATGAGCCCCGGTTCAATATGGTGCGCGCATCTGTCTATGTTAACCTGGCACAGGGGTATTTATTGAATAATGAACTGGATACGGCCGTTTATTATGGTGAACAGGGTATACAATTGTTGCGGCAGGGGCAAAACCTGCATGTACTCGCCATGGCCTTGCAAAGACAGTCAACTATTTTTCTGAAAACCAATGCCGTCAACAAGGCTGAAGCTGCTTTGCAGGAAATGATCCAGGTTAGGGATAAAATGCGCGATGGGGCTGTTTGGATCGATGATCATTTAGCACTCATTAATTTCTACATCACCACCCAACAAATAGATAAGGCCATTGATTACTGCCATAAGAAATTGCAAAGGGGGCAACTGCATGCCGCCAGGGCCGGACCCGAACAAACCTTTGCCAATACGCTAAGTATGCGCATTGGCTATTATGATTTGCTGGCCAAATGTTATAAGATCAAAGGAAACAATGCGGCGTACGAACAAACACTGGAGCAGATCATCCGGGCCAAGGACTCTTTGTCGGATGTACAGGCCGAACAGGCCATTGCAGAGATGCAAACAAAATATGAGGTACAGAAGAAAGAGAATACCATCATTTAACAGCAACTAACCATTGCTCAAACGAATAACAGCTTATTGTTGGCAGTAAGTATTGGAGGCCTCGTGCTTTTAATGGCCTTCATGTTTTTCAGGGATTACCGGAAAAAACAGCGGCAAAAAATGCAGCAGGCTATAGACAAAGAGAAGACCCTGGCGGTGAAGGCTGTGGCTGATGCCGAAGAAAATGAGCGCAAACGCATAGCGGCCGATCTGCACGATAACCTGGGCGCTTATGCGGCTTCCATTGCTTCCAACCTGGATATTATACAAACGAATGGCATCAGCGAAGAGAATAAAACAGCCCTGGAAGAATTGAATAATAATTCACAAACCATGGTCGCCCAATTGAGCGATACCATCTGGGCCTTGAATAAAGATACCCTTACCCTCACGGCCATCAGCGACCGGATCAAGGTGCTGCTGAACAGGATCAGGAAAAGCCATAGTGGTATCGATATGGAAGTGATAGAGCATATAGAACTGGATAGGGCCCTGCCGCCCACCCAGGCATTCCATCTTTTTCAGGTGATCCAGGAAGCCATTACCAATGCTGTAAAGCACAGTGGGGGCAACCAGGTATGGATTGAGGTAACAGGTAATACGAACTGGCGGGTAAGTGTGGCTGATAATGGAAAAGGAATGATGAACGAAATTAATCAGGCAGGGAGGGGGTAATGGATTAAAAAACATGCGGGCAAGGGCCGCCCTGGCCGGTTGGGATATTAGCTGGGAAACTGTTGATCCATCGGGAACCAGGGTTATTATTCAACCTATGCCTGCTAAAAATTGAAGTTATGAAATTCAGGATCGCGCTGGCGGAAGACAATGCTGTAAATCGTAACACCTTCATGCAGAAATTGAAAGTGTCGGGCCAAATGGAATTGGTATTTGTAGCCTACAATGGCAATGAATGCCTGGAACAATTGAAAGGCTTGCCCCATACGGGACTGCCCGAAGTACTGTTCATGGACCTTGAAATGCCCGAATTGGATGGTATTGAAACGATCCGTATCGCAAAAACCTTGTATCCGCAGATACAGTTTATTGTGCTTACCGTATTTGATGATGATGCCAAAATATTTGAGGCCATCAGGGCCGGCGCTTCCGGTTATATATTGAAACATGAACCGGCGGCCATCCTGGAAGGTGCAGTAGTAGAGGTGCTGCAAACAGGCGGTGCGCCCATGAGCCCGGCCATTGCCCGCAAAGCATTGCAGTTATTGAGCCGCACCACCGCCCCCGAATTAGCCACCGCCCCTGCACAAACCATCCCCGTCAATATCACAGATAGGGAGCAAGAGATACTCCAACACATGGTAAGCGGTTGGGATGCTAAACGGATTGCCGCCGCCCTGCAGGTAAGCGTACTCACCGTAAGAAAACATATTGCCAATATTTACGACAAACTACATGTCAACTCCCGGGCGCAGGTAATATCCCTTGCCCATAAAAACAAATGGCTGAAAGAATGATTGGCAGCATTAGCCTGGTTATTGAATTTCATTCCTGGTGCCACTTACTTTTAATTGGCCATGCTACTAAGTTTTAATAGCTTCCGGTTTCATCAAAATCAGTCGCCCCATGAACCGCCTGGCTGCTATTTATCTTCCCCTGTTCTTTCTTTTTGCAGGTTTGTGTTTTCAGCAAAGCCATGCGCAGTCTGCTGCAGCAGAAAACTGCATAGCGGAATGGATGAAGCAATCAAAAGTGGTAGGCTTGTCCGTAGCTGTTGTTAAAAACAATCAGCTTATTTATACCCATTCCTTCGGATATAAGGACCTTGAAACAAATACCCCACTCACCGATAGCAGCTTGTTTCGCATTGCCTCTATTTCAAAATCTTTTACAGCTACCTCCCTCCTGCAATTGGTAAAAGCCGGGAAACTATCACTGCATGATGATGTTAGCGACCTGGTAGGTTTCCAGGTGAGGAACCCCCGTTATCCCGATACCAGGATCACCCTCAGGATGATCCTTTCACACCGTTCTTCCATCAATGATAGCCAGGGTTATTTTACCCTCGATGCCATCAATCCCGGTAAAAATCCCAATTGGGCCAAATGTTACAACCAATATGCCCCGGATAGCGGATATATGTATTGCAACCTCAACTTTAACCTGGCAGGAGCTATCCTGGAAAAGTATTCGGGCGAACGATTTGATCAGTATGTAAAACACCATATCCTCGATCCCCTGGGTTTGTATGGTGGTTATTGCGTGGATTCCTTGGATAGATCACGCTTTGCCACTATTTATGAATACAAAGCCGACTCTGATAAATTCATCCCTTCGCCCGGCGCTTATGCCCCCGCAGCGAAGAGATCGCCAACTATACCAGGGGATACAGTACCCCTGTATTTTCACCAACCGGCGGTATGAAGATCAGCGCTACCCACCTGGCCAGGTATATGATGATGCACATGAACCTGGGTAAACTGAATGGCAAAAGGATCATCAGCCGGAAAAATGCGCGGCTGATGCAAACACCACGATCAAAAGAAGAAGGATATGGGCTGGCCATCACGACCACAGATAACCTGATCAATGGCAAAACACTTAAAGGGCATACCGGTTCGGCTTATGGTTTATACAGTTCCATGTTCTTTGAACCCAAAGAGAAATGGGGCATCGTGGTCATTACCAACGGCTATTATTCTACCGAACCCGGCGGATTGAAACCCTTTGTCAATTGTTTGTATGAGTATTTGATTAAAGAGTAGCTTGAAAAGCGGAAAAGTTGATAAGTTGAAAGGGTAAGAAGTACAATCCTCATTACCCTGTCAACTTATCAACTCGTTAACTTTCAACCTTCCAACGTATCAAGCAACTTGCTCCCCATTACCAAACCCTGAAGATCTCTCTTGAACCCGTAAGATACAGATCCGTATACCCGGCCATTTTCTCTCCCATCTTTTTCATTTTCTCGGGATCAGCTTCCATCCTTTTCCAACTGCCTTCAAAATCGGCCATGTCTTTATACTGACTTACAATGATAACCCGGTTGTATTGACCGGTAAGGTCAGACAGGATATTGACCAGCTCCGTGCTATCGGCCATTACTTCTTTGAATAATTTGGCCAGTTTGAGGCATTCCCCGGTTTGCAAACAAAAGTTTCTTGAACAATGATCATAGCTACTTATTTAATTGTGAATGATAAATCAATGTCGTTTACTTCAGCATAGCGTCCTACTTGGCTTATTGATGATCTGCCCGTGCCTTCAACACCCGCTCGCCTCCTCAACACATGCTTGCCTCAACACTCGCTCACCTCTGTCAACACTCAACACTCGCTCGCCTCTGGCGAGTGAGACCATTTCGTAGCCTCCGGCTACAGATCTGACAGTAGTCTACAGAATCCTGCCCAGGGCGGCTGTCGGGTGGGTCGCTCTCTCCAGGAGCGGCTCACCCTGATCTGGTTGTATTGCAAAGTTGGAGCCTGGCTGGCACCTGCAGAGGGGGAATTGCGACTGTTTGGATGGCCTTTTAGCCAAATGGCCTATTTTATCCAGGCCAATACCTGTTGGGCCACTTTACTGCCATTGTCATCAAAATGGTGCCCTCCTTCAATCGTGATGGTGTTGTAGTTGTGGATGGACAGGCTTTGGAGGGGAAACTGGTTCCTTTCAGTGCCCAATACAAACAAGATAGGTCTGACTATTTTATTGATCTCATCGGGCACACTGTAAGCCTCTTTTCTTGAAATGCCCAGCATCTCCGTAAGGTGTACCTCAAAGTCGGTTGATTTGTAAGGCAGCATCAATACAATATGGCTCGTTTTAGCGGCAATGTTTTTATCCAGGTAGTTCTGTATAAAAGGTGTCACATCAGCGCCAAAAGAATAACCGGCCAGTATCAATGAATCACGATTCCATTCAGCCAGGTATTTGTTTAATAAAGCACCTACATCCGCTGCCGTTTGCGCCGGTGTTTTTCTTCCAGAAATAATCTTTGGAGTTCAAGCCGATCACAGGATAACCGGCTTTGTTAAAGGATTGCAGCAGCGCATTGGAAAAGCTGGTCCAGCCACCATCACCCGAGGCATAAAATATAATGGGCTTGCCGGGTATATTACTGCTCAATAACTTAATGGGCAGCTTTTCCGTTTGCGCCTGGCCATTGGTAAAAAACAAAAGCTGGCTACTAAAAGGAAATATTTCATGCTATCATTTTTTATGCAGGTGTCTCCGAGGCAACAGCAGCAGGGCTTTCTTTCAACTGCTGTTCTTCCTGGATAAACGATTGCCTGGCCATTTTGGCTGTTTTATGGTTTCCGGTATGGCTCCAGCCTGGTGGCATCACCAAATACAACAGCTTATTTTTTATGCCGGGTGCAGCCACAATATCTTTCCCCAAACAAATAAACTCACCAAAATAAGCATCCCATAAACTATTGGGTTTCATCTCCCGCGTAATGCCATATTCAATTTTGATATCCCTTCTTTCTGTTTGGTAGGTCTTGAAGATCCGGTCCCAGATATTTAATAGATTGCAAAAATTGGTGTCCATATACAATGGGTTTTTTGCATGATGAACCCGGTGATGAGAAGGCGTCAATACAATATTGTTTAAGAAACCCAACCTGGCGTCTTTCAGTATATTTTCTCCAATATGTATAAAAGATCCCCAGAAACCGTCAATGAACATAATGAAAAACAACAAGGCAGGATTAACCCCCAGCAATATACAGATCGAAGTACGGACCACATCCGCATAAGGCGCTTCTAAAAAGAAATGCGCAAAATTAACAAAGAGGTTCATTTGCTGTGGGGCATGATGCGTGGAATGCAGGCACCATAGTAGCCGAACCTTATGTGCTAAAGCATGATACACGAAATGCGAAAATTCCCAGATAATATAACCATATATAAGCCAATACCAGGTAAAAGTGGTGGTAAAAATAGCCCACTTTTCAAGTAGCCCGATGCAAAAGGCCACGGCTGCAATGGAGATAAACCGCGATATGAATCGATTTAGCACAAACACCAGGAAAGGCATCTGGTAATCCTCTATTTTAAAACGTTTGTAAAAAGGGCCCGTATGATCTCCAGTAATAGCAATAAAGGGATGATGGGCCCTATCAAAGATTGTATGCCTCCTAAGGTAGAAAGAGCGCTATAATCGCCCGATTGCCCCAGTTTAATAATACCGCCAATACCGAAGAAGCCAATTAACTCATTGTATAATGTTTGTAATATATCCATGGGGGTATTTAAAACTTCTAACTGTTTTAAGGTACAAAAAGTCTTTTTACAAGTATCTTTTTTTCCACGCCTGCATCATGTGCACATTGATTGCCCACTGATCGGCAATTGGCTGGTTGGTAAATGGAACAGTTGGCATATAAGTAGGAGGACCAAATTCCGTTAACATCGTGAGCGTTTTGCCTTGTTCCTTTTTTAAGGCAACTATCTTATCCCACCAGGAAAAATGCGCCTCTACGGCAGATTTCCACTCCGGGGCACGTGGGTCGCTCACCTGCGGACCCTGAGCGTGACCAACCCGTGAATGAACATGATCTGTACGGGATATAGCCAGTTCAACAGTGGCTGGCTGATCTTCCAGTAAGCTTTCACTAACATTACACCAGTGTGAAATGTCCAGCGTGAGCCGAAGATCCGGGTTGCCCTGTAGATAATGCAAAGAGGCGGGTGCTGAATACAGCATACGCGATCTGTGGGTTTCATGATAAATGGGTACACCTGTTTTCTTTGCATGGTCTACCGTAAAATCAATAAACCGCTTGTTCTCTTCGTAAGTAAAAAGTCCTTCCCCGAATGCACATTGATATATAATGGCGGCTGGTAAGTATTATCGGTTGCTTCCTTCAATACCTTTTAAAAGTGGCAAAATGCGGATCGGGAAGCGCTTCGTCTCCCCGGCAAAGAAAACCTACGGCTAATTGATACTTCTTTAAGGCACTGAACAATTCCTTTTGCGTGGTGGGATCAGCATTCCAAAGAATTTCCACCCCATCATAACCGTCCTGTTTTGCCTTCTTACAAAAATCAGTTACAGCGCCATTGAACCCCCAAAAGGCGCCATGATCTTTAAGGTAAAACCTGCTGATATCTTTTCCGGGAGCATGGTAGCGGATCCGAAGGTGTCTATTGAGTTTAAAAAGAGGGCCGTTGTTGCTGCAACACTATTCCCAATAAAATTTCGCCGGTTAAACTTCATAACAATCAGGGTTTTGGAAATACAAATTACATGATTTTTAATCAGTACAGACCGGGATGTAGTTATTTTTATAACACCGGCCGCATCACCTTCCTAAGTGCAGCAGGTAAACTGAACAGGTCAAAATCATGTTCATATACCAGGTATTTATTTTCCCAGAAACTGGCATACTTTTCTTTGAACTCCCGCAGGCCATAATACTGCCTGAACCGTTTGGCATTGGGCGAAAACAATTTTAATAATTGCTCGGCCGTATTGTCGGGTTGGTTAATACCTGTTAACGGTACCATGCCCAGGTTGATGAACGATTTCTGTTTCCTGCGCGCATAATTGATCAATTCAAGTATCAGCGCATCGGCAGCGGCAGGCGGGGCCTCATGGGTTTTGCGGATCAGGTCATACGTGCATTCTTCCGCTGCATAGTCGGGAATGATGTTCAGAAAAGCAATGACCTTGCCGGCTCCATCCGCCACCGTAATGATGTCTTGCTGCATTAACTCCCGCGCATCAAACATACCTTGCGCAAAGACCAGCTCAGTGCGGGTAAAGGTTTGCAGCCAATCGTCCGATACCCATTTCAATGCCTGTACAAATGCTGTGCTTTGCGGTCCTTCATGTACCGTAACAACATATCCCTTCTTTTCTAAATTGTTCAGGCCATTGCGCAGCGATTTTTTATCCCTGCCTGCCAGGTTGAATTTCGCCAGTTCCAGTATCCCTTCCTGGCCAATCATCAGCTTTTTCTTTTTCATGGCATGGAAATAAGGGATGCTGTCTTCGTTTACCCGGTAAAAAGCAGTCCTCAAACCCATCTTCCGGCAATGCTGGTCAAACTCCATCAATACCACTGCTTTATAGGCTTCAGCACATACCGGTTCCTCCAGCACAATCGCAAACCCACCAGCTATGCGGTAGGCAATAAATGCTTCCTGCAGGTCGGAGAAGAAATACAATTTGTCCCTGTATACTTTGAAATAGTCCATGGCCGAACCGCCGTATTGATTCAGCAGGAATTGCGCACGCTGACGAAAGGTTTCATTGACCTTATGACGCCTCGTATAAGGTATGATCAGCGTAAATAAGAGAAATGCCCAGGTAAGAAACCCGGCCACACGGATGATAACAATGAACTCATGTCCAAACCGCGTCAAAGGATGCAGGCCACTGTCTTCAACCAGCAAGAAACTATTCAACGTATGTTGCAGGGATTGCCGCCAGGTAAAGTCAACTCCAAAATGTTTTTGGTCGATAAAATAGAAACTTAAGAACCCAAATAACAAGGCGGCTGATATACTAAGCAGCGCTGTTTGAACCCCCGTCTTGATCCACTTATAACTGCTCCGGGCGCGGTATTGATTGCCCGTGGTGAGCAATATAAACAATGTAATACCCGCCAGTAGCGCTTCCTCATAATCGAGGGCTTTGGTAAGATGCCCTGCGAGAGAAAGAAAAGACAGGGCCAACGCAATGATCCAGGCGCTGCGTAAGCCGCGCAACAGGAAGGCAGCCGTAACTACCAGGCCCAGCCCAATGTACAATACCAACACATTGGAGGCATGCATCGTACGCATGGGCAGGTATTCCTGCAACAGGTGCAGGCGGCCATGTACCGGTGGCAATACAACCGATATGATATTGATAATACCCAGCGAGAAAGTAAGCAGGGCAGGGGCCACCCGGAAAAACAGCTTTCGTCCCTTCCACGCAAAAGCTACCAGGCCAGCCAGTAAAGGCAACCAAAATTCAAATACCCTGAACAATACCATCACCGCCAGGGCTTGCTGCAAGGGATACCCAAATTGTTGTAATACATATACCAGCGATATTTCTACGGCCCCTAGCCCCTTTAGGAAAGGAGATACTACCATCATCAATACACCCGCCGTATAGGCTGTTGCTACCGCCATCAGCGAGGCCGGCAGACCCAGGGCCAGCATAGCCAGGTACAAGTGAAGGATACCGCATACTTCTACACCCGTAGAGAAGAGAATGGCCCCTGTATATTGTTGTAGGTCTACCCGGGCCGAGAACAGATCGTCCAATTGAGGCATCGCCTTGGGAAACTTTTTTGCTAACCATAAATAGAGCTTTCCCTTTTGAGCGATGGAACGTATGGCCAGGGCCAGCGTACCCAATAACAACACCATGATCACCAATCCGCCAACCATATAACCTGGTTGAACCTGTTTTACCATAAAGGGCAACAGGATAACGACAGGTAAGCCTACTACGACCACGGTGAGCAGACTGGCAAAACCAAAGAGGCCGCTGGCCTGGTATACCTGGATTTTGCTAAAACCGGCCTTGCGGATCTGCGAAGGGGGAATAAGCCAGTGCGCTGATGCTGCCGGCAGGCAGGAACACACTGATAAAATTCCTTTTCAGGAAAAGCAGGATGGAATTGATCCAGGAAAAACGCAGACCAATAGCAGCAAAACTTTTTAGATAGATACCCGATTGAAACAGGATGTAGATGCCGGTTAATGCCAGGCCCGCCGTTATCCACCAGGTATTGGCCTTGTGCAGTTGTGGCAGGATCGTGTTTAATTCTTTTCGTTCACTGCGGAAAAAAACAAAGGCCAATAAAAGCACCAGGATGGCCAGTATTTCCTTTTAGGTGCACGGCGAAAGAAGCTGTTAGCCTTATGTTGTTGGTTAATGTGCATGGAAGGTATTTGCAACTACAAACCTACCATGGATAAATGCCTGTTCACCCCTTGATCGGTGAACAGGCATTTATCGTCGGCGGTTGGGAGCTTGTTTAGCCCCGTTTATTTGATCTCGATACGGCGTATGACACTTTCTGAACTGCCTCCTTTACCATCATCAGCAATCACTTTCCAGTAATAAGCTTTACCCGATTCCAGGTTGGCAAATTCATGCATCATCGTGGCGGTGGTGCTGCCTTTGTTTGCGCGGCCACAGAAGTAATACGTGGCAGCTACACCCAGTAAGATCAGCAGCAATACCAATAACAGCAGTCCGGGTTTTCTGCGCATACCCAGGAAGAAAAGAAGGAAGAATAGCAGCAACCCTGCCAATCCGGCCAATGCGGTGCAACCCGTTTGCCTTTTCCACCAGGCGGGGGTGCCGCCTACCAGGGTAGCATTGTTGTTATTGGGACCATCATTGACCGGCCATACCACCAGTTTGTAAGTGATGGGGTCCCCGTCTGCATCTTTAGATTTTGTCCATTCAAATTTTACAGGCATCGTCAGCCCTGTTTTAAAATCATCGGGGAAAGTCAGTACCGGGGCATCGGGTATGGCGTTGTTATTGATCTTATCGGCCTCCACATAGGTTTTGCCAAATCCTGTTTCACCGGTTGCCATTACATCCAATACACAATTGGATCTGCGGTTACCATCTTTTATTTCACCACATATTTTTTCGGCTTCGGCCTTGGGAATGGGGCGCTGTGGTTTAATACCACCCGGAACATCCGGTGGAATACAATTTTTAGTAGAATCACCGCCCGGCCAGGAAGGGTTCGTAAATGTTTTGGTAGAAGTGCCGGGGGCGTAATCGAACAGCGAAGTGGTATCATGCACCCGCCAGGCATTGCCAAATACTTCATACAGGTCGTGGTAACGTTGTGTTAAACTGCTAGGCATGGGGCCCAGCCATTTCCCATCAGGAAGCGCTGGCAGCCAGTTGCCCGCAGTTATTAGGCCCATCAGCCCATCTGTGGCCCTTACATGGCGCGAATCAATATTAAGGTACCATACTTTGTAATGATCCCACCAGCCCGGGGTAATGATCAATACCGTGCCGCCTCCCGGCTCAACCTGGATGCCACCGGCAGCACTGGTTTGAATGATGCGGCCGCCCGTATTCAGTGGAATACCCGCAGCAGTTAACCGCACCGGTTTGCCATCAATGCGCAACTGAAGTCCCGATGGATCGGGTTCACCATTTAAGTTGGGTTGATAAGTGATCCGTTGTTTGCCTGCCCTGATAGCAATGGCGCTGTTCACACTTACACAGGAAGTAAGCCCTGTGTGTCCATTGGCCCCAGCGGGGCATCCGTTTGTACGGCTTTGTGCCGCGCCTGTACTTCCATTCCCTCGTCACGCAATAACACAAATTCACCCGCGGCCTGGAAATCGTAGTTGATATCATTCACCGTTTTAATATGCGGGTCGCCATTCGTGGATGGACGGCCACCTACTATCCACCGGCGAATAGTTTCAATATCAGCTTTGCTGAGTGCCGGCCCGCCGCAGGGCATCAGTTCGCGGTTCATAATATTACAATCCTCACTGGCGCGGATCAACCGCTCATATATACCACTGGTAAGTCCGCCATTCGTATAAAGGATGGCTTTGTCATAAGACCGGGCCAGGCGCGGACTTACACCGGCAGGGGTACCGGCAGGCGGCGCTTCATCTTCCGACACATCGAGGAAGGTACCGAAGCGTACATAAGGCGGATAGTCCAACCCGCCATGGCATTCAATACAACTTTTATTAAAGATCCTTTGTATATCCGTATACTTGGGCACATCGTTCACTCCAGGTAAACTACCTAAAGTACTATTCACTGCAGCTATCACCTCCGCACTATTCCCGGGATTGGTAATGCCGCCCACCGGGTTGCTGGTTAAACTGGCACTTAAGCCCGACGAAAATACCGTAGTATAAGACGTAAACACATCGGCAAACGTATACGACCTCGACCGGCCACGTACACCCATCGACCATTTGTCGACCGACATACCCAGCGGTTCAAGGAAATAACGGTACAAGGCTATTTTCTCAATATTACTTTCCAGTTCACGATCTACATAAATGCCACCCATAAACGTACGGTCGCCCACACCTGCATCAATCGGCCTTCTGAATACTTCCTGGCGCACCCTGGCCAGTGAGGCGTCTGTACCCGCTGCTGTAGCCGCGCCGTATTGTTGTGCCATGCCAACAGCAGGCGCACCAACAGCCAGGTATATATCATCCGTACGGTTCACATTTAACTTTTTGCAGATCGGCCTTTCGCCGGGGTATGCTAAACGAGCGGTTCCTCGTATCCGTCACCAGCTCATTAATACTCATCCCATTCCTGGAATTGAAGAACGAGAGAGCAACTGTAAGGGGCGATCCGCCCACTGCACTTTGCACCGTATTGGAGCCTGCATTGATAGACAACATATTATTGGTGATGGCCAGCGCTATCGGCCGTATATCGATGGGTACACTGCCGGTGGCAAAGCGGTGATTGATCAGTTCATCCGTTATCCGTTGCGGATTGAGGTTGCCGTCGGCGCCGCCCAGCAGGTCAAAGAGCTGTACCCCGCGTCCTTCTACATTGGTGGGCGTAGCCGAGTGGTGCAGCGTAAGGAACGTACCGCCCCTTACTACCGTAGTAGCCGTACCCGATCCTGCCACCCCTGTAAAATTATAATTGGTGGTAATGGAGGCGCCACTGCCTACAGGTGCTGGTTCTGTCAGCACGATCGAACCCCATCAAAGGCAAAGTTTACATGCCCATCATTGGCGCCACCCGTTGTTCGGGTGATGGCATCACCGGCCGGTACGCCGGGTGGTTGTAGTTGCAGTTGTTCCATTACTGCCCTTACCGGTTCATTAGCAGACCAGGTCCAGGGATTGAAGAGTTTCCGGAAAGCAGCCGCTTCCAATGACCCCTGGTAAATGCGGTCGCGGTTAAAGGGCATCATGCCACCCCAGCTATCATACGTATCCCAGTTGGGTTTGTTCTTAAATTTAAGCGAGCCGGGTACTATGCCCGTAGTGCCGGGAAAAGTACTGAGGTTAAGTACATTGTTGGTGGAATGACATTTAGAGCATTTGCTATCATCAATAGAGATCGAACGCGTTCTGGCCGGTACCGTACCCATGGCTGGTATACTGGCGAGGATGACCTCATGAAAGCGGAAGTTTTTTTTCCGTGGCATCCCATTGCATCATTTCAATGGCCATGGGATGAGAGCCGGGGTATGAGCCATGTGTTACCAAACCAATGGTGAAAACGATCTGGGCATTGGCATTGGGCAACAGTAAACGCGGAAATTCGGCCGTGCCCGTTTGCAGGCTCTCTGACCGGCTCATCAATATCCAGTTCTGCCTGAATTCGGCAGGCAATGCACTGACAAAGCGGGCAGGTGTATTCACCGTGGGATTGGCGGTGAGGTAGGCCTGAATGCCGGCTGGTGTAAAATTGGTGAGCGTAGGGATGGCGGTCGTAAGGTCAAATACCGCTCTTACCGAGGTGGTGCTGCTGGCCGTGATCGTTACCGTAGTAGCTGTGCCTGATGCATCACCTTCCCAGTGGGAGAATACCGATCCCGGATCGGCAGTAGCCGTCAGCGTAAGCGAGGCTGGACCGGTGATCGTTTCCGTACAATCGCCACCACAATTAATACCCGCGGGATTAGAAGTAATGGTGCCTGTTCCCAGGCCCATCTTCATCACCCGTACATCTACCGGCGGTGGCGGCGTAGCCGTTATGATAAAGGTGATCAGCAGAATGCCAATGCATAGTATAACCCGTAAGGTGGGTGAAAGCCATTTCGATAAATTAACAGAGAATCGCTTTACCGATTTCATATTGGTGTTGTTTTATTGGTGCATAGAAAGTTTGTTGGCCCGCAGGCAGCCATGGCTTTCAGATGAGTGGCAAACAATAAAAAGGATTCCAGCCATGTTTGCTGGAGGTTAATTTTTCTTAGGGTGCTTAACCTTTAATTGGGCTACTAATTGGTACTGTTGTGGCAGGAATGGGCATCCATAGGGATGTAAAGAAGATAATTGAAGGTAAATGGAATGTTTCGGTTGTACAATACCCTGATAGTGGTATTTGTTCACCGGGCGCGGGCTACCCGTTAGTGGGAGGGTATGGGACAACAAAAAAGCCCCCATCTTGCCGAAGCTGAATGGAAGGCCTTTTGTTGGTAGGGAACCAGGGATTTATCTATGAACGTATGCAGACCTTATACTGCGCATTACCGGATCACCAATTTTTCTGCACCCTGTTCAAATTTTACAACATACGTACCTTTGGCATATCCCGATACGTCGATGACCTGTTTGCCAGCGGCTACTTGTTTTTTCAACAACAGTTTTCCGTCGGCGTTATACAACTCAACTGTACCCGCCTGCGCCTGTTGCACCAGTAAGCGCCCGTCCGTAACCAGGCCGGTCAATAGTTTCCACGCTTTGCCTGCTTCCCTGTTCTTACACTTACCACCTTGCTTTGCGTACTCCTGCCATCCAGGTCCCGCTGCAAAATGCGGTAATAGTTGATGCTGGCAGCGGGCTGCCCATGCAGGTAACTATATTGTTGCGGACTGTTGCTATTGCCAGCGGCAGTGGTAGTACCGATATTGTTCCATTGACTGCCATCAGTGCTGTGTTGAATAATAAAATCACGGGTGCCTTGTTCCTGTTCAGTGCCCCATTTCACCAGCACCTGGTTATTGTGCATCGTGGCGCTTACCTGTTGCCAGGTAAGTGGCATTAACCAGGCTGGTCCCAGCGTGGCATAAAAAGGCCGGTAAGTATCCCCAAAACTGCTGAGCGTTCCTCCGGCAAATACATAGCTGGCATTGGCGCCTACCGCCCAGGTGGTAGGCTGTAAAGTGCCTGTATACCCTGCATTGGGGTTCCAGGACGCTACATTGCCATTGGTATATACAGCCGCCAGGTGATTGCGGGACACCGTTCCAACCGTTGTAAAATTGCCTCCTATATAGATCGTATTGCCTTGCTTGGCCATACTCCATACAAAATTATTGGTGCCAGGGGCCCAACTGGTGAGCGCACCGGTGCTAAGGTTGAAGGCTGCCAGGGAGCGGCGTGTAAAACCATTGATGAAAGGAAAATAACCACCTACATAGAGCGTATTGCCATCTTTCAACAGGCAATTGACCATGCTGGTTACACTAGGCGCAAAAGAATTAAGACTGGCGTTGGTAGCATTTACTGCAGAAAGGAAGGCCCGGGTGGTGCCATTGATAGTGGTTTGCTTGCCCCCAATATTACCTGGCTGCCATCCACCACGATCGCATTGATCTCGTTATTGGCATTGGGATTCCAGGCTGCATCCAGTGCCCCTGTAGTAGCATCTACTGCGGCTGCATTGTTACGAACAGTACCACCCACATTGGTGAACCAGCCGCCCAGGTATATTTTGCTGCCATTGACGGCAACGGCATTGACCGAGTTGCCCGTTACATTGGGATTCCAGGCGCTCAGTGCCCCCGTAGTTATATCCACTGCGCCCACCCGGTTGCGCGTAGCGCCACCCAGGGTTGAAAACAGACCGCCTACATAAAGCGTAGAGCCCGATTTTACAAGCGTTCTTACCCCACCACCACAAGCAGGCGCCCACGACAAAAGATTACCGGTGGGAATATCAATCGCCGCCAGTCCATTGCGTACCGTACCATTGGCTACCGTATAATCACCCCCAGGAAAGTGGTAGTGCCGGAAATATTTATGGTGTATACCCGGCCGGATGCCATGGGATTCCAGGTTTGCAGGGCCCCATTGCTTACTGCAAACGATGCTGCGCCATAGCGGGCAAAACTACCATCGGCCGCTGCATTATAGGCCCCCGCAGCATATATATTGGTGCCTGATATCGCCATACTGAATATACCTCCTATATTAAGGCTGCCGCCCGGCGCCCAGGCCGTAAGCGCACCTGTGGTATTGTTCACCTGCGCCATATATGGACGTGAAGTACCGGCCAGCGAAGCAAATGATCCGCCAAGAAATACATTGGTACCGCTGGGCACTATGCTGTATACCGATCCATTTGCATTGGGATTCCAGGTGCTTAATAGGCCGGTAGTCACATCGTAGCCAGCTGCCCGCCGGCGCGTATTGCCGCTGATAAAAGTATAATCACCGCCAACATAAAGCGTAGCGCCATTGAGCGCAAATGTATTCACCGCCCCATCAGCATTGGGGTCCCAGGTCATAGGGGTGCCTGTAGTAAGGTCAATGGAGGCAATGCGGTTGCGCGTAGCACCGCCGATGGAGGTAAACCACCCCCGATATACAATACAGTACCCTGCACCAGGAAGGCCCTTACACTGCTATTGGCATTAAGGTCCAGGCTGCCTACCGTGCCTGTACTGGCGTCCACGGCGGCAAAATTGTTGCGGCTAACACCACCGATCGTAGAAAAATTGCCCCCTACATATACCGCAGAGCCATTCAGGGCCAGTGCATAGATATAGGCAGAGGAAGAAGACACATCGGGATTCCAACTGTGCAGCGTGCCATCCGCATTGATACGTGCCAGGCAGTTCCGCGTTTGTCCAAGAACCGAGGTAAAACCACCACCTATATACCAACCTCCAGCTCCATCAGGTATCGAAACACGGATATCGCCATTCACGCCCATATTGTGCGACCATTGGGCCGTCCCTGTAGTCGTATTAAAGGTTTGCGCCCTTTCATAGAGCGGACCGATCATCGTAAACATGCCACCCAGGTATAAATTATTGCCATCTTGTTCCATGGCCCTCACCTCGCCGTTGATATGCCAGTTATAGGGAAGTACAAGCGATTGTGCCGATGTGGGCAGCGATAATAAGAAAGATGCTGCAACCAGCAGCCATAAGAAAAAGGAATGCGTACCTAAAGAATGTCGTGATCTGTGTAGATAACAAGTCATATATATTATTTATAGGTATTGAATGCAGAAGGAGCGTCTCGGCTCTTGTGACTGGTAAAACACCTTAACAGGCAGGTGGCGTAAGATGGTGCAGGAGCAGTTTCATAACGATGATTTTGGATGGTCAATATTAGGAATGGATGTTTGCTTTTGCAGGAAGCAAACCTAGTCAGGCCGCGTGGAAATTGGTGGTAATACAGGGCGAGGTTTGTGCCATTTTTCAAAAATGACACAAGGTAAAAGACAAGTGGGGCTTGCTATGCCTGCCTGTGGCTGATAAATTCGCTGGGCGACAGCCCCGTTACTTTTTTAAACGATTTAAAGAAAGCAGAACGCGAAGCGAAACCCGCTTTTAGTCCAATTGCTTCCAGCGTCAGTTCATTGCTTAATCCGGCTGCGATCAACTCCTGTGCATAACCAATGCGGTAACTGTTGCGGTAGTCATTAAAGGTTACCTGTTTGTGCTCGCGGAACAAATAACCCAGGTGGTGGGCAGGCACATTGATCATATAAGCCAGTTTCAGCATATTAAAGGCAGGCGCCAAATAGGGCTGTTCTTTTTCCATATAACGATCTACCTCTTTGGCCAGGGCATCCAGGTAGGGAAGCTCCAATTGCATTTTGGGCGATAGGTCGGCTGTCATTGCCATACCCGTACCTTCCACAACCGTATCCGCAACATCAGTAGGCAGGATGACTTCAGTAACAGGTGTGTGTACCTCCCCTACAAGTTCTATTTTATCGGCCACAGTATTGTGTGATAAAACAGGTTCAACCGTTATTGATTGAAGCGGATCGCTGGAAATAAGCGTGCGGGCAGGTAACCGTATTTCATTTTCTTCCTTGAATGCGGGCCTGCTGTCAAAATCAGGCAATCCATACAATACCTGCGGAAACAGGAAAGGGGCCAGCAGTAATCCCACCATCGAAAAAGCAACCATCACTTGCAGCGTTCGGGCATTGAGCAGGTGAAAGAAAATATCCGGCCGCTGCCCCTGCAACAGCGCAATGGCAAAACCCAGGAACAGCAACAACTGGAAAGAAAGAAAGCAGGCCACCCATTTTTTGATCACCCGGCGTTGTGTTGTCAGCGGCGATAGCCTGATCCTGCGCAAGTGCCTTCGCCAGATCACAATAGAAACAAAAGCGTAGATCACAGCCAGCAGGGGGCGGCTCAGGTACATCACCATATTGGCGCCTGTCAGCTCAGTAAATAGATTCGCCTTGTGTACAAATACATAATTGATATTATTCGCAATGGCCGCGCCTATCCCCAGCTTTTCAGAAAATGGCAATACCCAGTAAGGAAGGGATATTAATACGTGGATCAGCGCAGGCAGGAAGTGAATTACATCCTTCCCGCTTAGTTGCGTATTGTCGCGGATCAGACTGCGTACATAAAAGTAAGCCATGGGGCCCGTGAGGTAAGCAAGAAAGGTTGAGTGCACATAAAAGACCGCAATCCAGAATGGCGAACGGGCATAAACAAATATATAATGGCTAAGCCCATACACACTGACCAGGAAAAAGAATACCCCAGGTAAATACTCGATTGAAATCGCCTGCCGTTAAAGTACAGCAACAGGAGCGACATCAACAAACCCAACAAGGATAGATATAATAACATACGGCGACTTAGGGGCCGCAAAGATAACTGGCGTTATTGAGGCCAACAAGCAAGGCGCCTGCTTTGCCTTTTATTTTTCAATCAGGTAACCGTAAATATGTTCTACATAATAATCCGGATTTAACTAACTTGGTCACCCAAACCAAACCAGTTATATGAAGTTTGTCATCTTTGCCAGTTTGCTAAGCCTTGCTTGTTGTCAATCGTCCCTGGCCCAAACATCGTCTGCCACGGCCAATCCTGATTATCGCCCCGGTGCTTATGCCGTGAAAACCGCTCAATTCAGAGCCTATCCCAATTCAACAAAAGATATTATTTTCCTGGGCAACAGCATTACCGCTGGTACCGACTGGGCCGAGCTGCTGGCCAATCCCAATGCCCGCAACCGCGGTATCTCTGGCGATATTACCTATGGCATCCTCGCCCGCCTCGATGAAGTAACAGAAGGTCAGCCCGACAAAGTATTCCTCCTCATCGGCATCAACGATATACAGCACAATACCCCCGACAGTATTATTATCGCCAATTACCGGAAGATCGTGCAAACCATCAAACAGGCTTCACCCCGCACCAGGATCTATGTACAAACCCTGCTGCCCGTAAACAATACCTTCACCCAATTCAAAAATCATTACAATAAAGACGAGCACATCGCTGCCGTAAATGAAGGCATCCGCAAAATAGCGGCTGAAGAAAAGGTAACCTGCATTGAATTGAACAAAGCATTCCAGGATGCAGAAGGCAAACTGGATAAGAACCTCACCATGGATGGACTGCACCTCAAAGCCGAAGGGTATAAAGTGTGGGCCGGTATTTTGAAGCCCTACCTGTAAACCAGTAGAACACCCTGGTGTAGTTTTTATACCTTAGCGCCGTTCATTGATGTCGTTGAATTAACTAGTTACTCTGTAGTAGTAGACTGTCCGCCTTGTCGACTGTCAGGCAGAGTCTCGCCGACGGGCGGAAAGCCGACTTAAGGGTGGGTCGCTCTCCAAGAGCGGCTCACCCTGGTTCTTCAGTCGCCAGCCTCTGGCTGGTGACGCCTATTTTGTAGCCTCAGGCTACAGACTTAAACTGTAGTCTAAAGGAGCGTGTCATTTGTTACTGAATTCAACGACATCGTAGCTTATCTCTTCAAAAACACACAAACATGAATCGTTTGCATTGGCTCCTCGTTTGTTGCTTTGTTCTGGCAGGTTTTTCATCTACTTACGCGCAGCAAAGCAAAGAGACACTTCCTTTTAAAATGCGTGAAGGAGCACACAATTTTACCCTTCAATGGATTGGCTGGGAAAATCCTGGCAAAGTGCAGATCACCAAAAAAACAGACAGTACCTATTCCATACAGGGAGAACAAAGAGGGGAAGGAACTGATTTTGTAAGCATTCACGGTACCCTGAAAGTGGTATCGCCACGTGAACTGACCTTCGATGGTACCATCCTTACCAAGATAAGCCATATCTACGAAGGAAAAGTTTGCGACCGTACTGGTACTTACCATTTCCTGGCAAAAGGCGCGCGCAAATACTGGCGTTTGCAGGAAATGGACAATTGTGCCGGCGGCGCTCATGCCGTGGATTATGTAGATATATTCTTTTAACGGCGTTGCTGTGCTTAGGGTAGCGCCCTGTCCTGAGTGTAAGTTTAATTAATTGCCTGCTGTTACCACATACTTGAACGTGAATCCTGGTATCACATACGTATTCAAGCCCGTAGGTACAGGTGTGGTGGGCCCGGCAGACCAGTAATAATGCAGGCGGATATTGCCCGCTTTAAATTCATACATGAAATGGTGGTTAATAGCAGGAAATGCACCCAGGAAGCTATAGGGCAGGTTAGTCCAGCTATCGTTGTTGGGTTTAAAAAACACTTCCACCGATCCCCGCTTAATAATGTCTGCAGTAATGAGGTCCGTAGCTATGTCCGCATAGCGGGTTGAATAATACGTGATAGCTCCTCCCCCTGTTTGCAGTGCCCATTGACCAGGATACAACCAATTGCTATTGATTAGCCTAATAGTATCGCCTTTTACATTGGCATTGCCTGCCGGGCCCGGAGGCCCCTGGGTTCCTTCCTTTTTACACCCAGCTAAGGCTGGAAGGATCAGCAAATAGGTAAGCATATGGCGGATGATGCCTGATTTCATAGCCGGGATATTTTGGGCAAAATTTGGAATAAGCTGCGCAGGGAAAGCGCCAGTTAGCCATTCACAGGAATGAGTGAGCCAATGGGGCCGCATGCAAAAATTGGGCTACCTTTAACAGGTTAAATACTGCGTTATGGGTGAAAAATACAATTACTCCATCCCAAAGGCAAAAAACTGGCCCGCATTGACAAGGATAAATATGATACAATCCGCAAAGCCATCCTGAAAGCGTTGAAAAAGGCCCCTTGCAACATACTCCCTTGCTGGAAGCCATCCTGGCTGATTTTAAGAAACGCAACGTACAATTTGAAGGAGCCATTGAGTGGTACATGGAAGGCGTAAAGCTCGACCTGGAAGCCACCAGGGTGATCCTGCGCATTCCTGATAAACCTCCTTATCAATGGCTACTGGCGCCTGCTGTTCCTTAATAACCATCCAACCACTGCTTGTTCCTGCAATGCTTGGTACCCGACTGGGTTTTGTATATTTACTCCCACATAATGAAAACCTATGCATAAGAACCTTTTTTTGTTGGGGATGAGCTGCCTCCTGGTAAGCGGGCCGGCCAGTACCCTCGCAACACCATCAGCTTCCATTAGTCATGTGCACATACAACCTGTTGCCGAACCCAAGGACCTTATTGGCCGTTGGGATATTACCATCGACAGGGATGGAAAACCCGTTCCCTCCTGGCTGGAAGTAAAACTGAGTGGCAACCGCACCCTGGTGGGTTATTTTGTAAGTGTTAGCGGCAGCGCCCGCCCTGTATCCAAAGTAAACTTTGACAATGGTAAGTTTAGTTTTGCCATTCCTCCCCAATGGGAGCGGGGCAACCAGGACCTGGTACTGGAAGGTGAAGTAACCGCCTCTGGCATTCAGGGAACTGTTGTAACGCCCGAAGGAAAAAAATACAACTGGACCGGCGTAAAAGCCCCTTACTTGCTTAGAGCCTCCGCCCCCGCATGGGGTAAGGCCATCAACCTGTTCAATGGCAAAGACCTCACCGGCTGGAAAGCCCTGGGTCAAAACCAATGGGAAGTAAGAGATGGTATTTTAACCAGTCCCCGTTCAGGCGCCAACCTGATCTCTGATCAAACTTTTACCGATTTTAAATTGCATGTAGAGTTCAGGTTCCAGAAAGGCAGCAATAGCGGCGTATATTTAAGAGGCCGTCATGAAGTGCAGATAGAAGACAATCCTGCTACCGATCATCCTTCTGCCCACTTATTCAGTGGTGTATATGGTTTCCTGGCCCCCAGCGAAATTGCTTCCCTGGGTCCCGATCAGTGGCAAACCTATGATATTACCCTGGTGGGTCGTATGGTGACCGTGGTGGTGAATGGTAAAACAGTGATCAGCAACCAGGAAATACCCGGCATTACCGGCGGCGCCTTAGACAGCAATGAAGGCGAGCCAGGGCCTATTTATATCCAGGGCGATCATGGCCCTATTGAATTCAGGAAAATTGTGATCACACCCGCTAAATAAGGCCAGGTCGTTCAGCATGATAACTATTTTAGAAAGTTTCACCCCTCCCGGTGGAACTTTTCTTTTCCAGATACTAGGCCATTCCTGCTTAATCCTCAACACCCTTTGTTGGTATGCCCAATTTCAACCAGTTTTGCCAGGCGATCATTGATTGGGATAACTTATTAGAGCATGACACCAAATAGCCACCATAACAGTTATAAACAATGGATAGCTAGCTTTTGCCTGGCTATGGCGGGATCGTTGTCTGCCGGTGCGCAAGACAAGGGGACCTCCTTTGGCAATCATTTTCTGTTCGAGCTGTTCACCATTACTACCCGTGCCCAGGTAAAAGAACCCGTATATACCCTCATCAGCGATACTGCCTTGTACAGCATCTTTGATAAACTACAGGCGGGGCCAAAGGAGGGCGTGGTAAATAATACACCAAAAAGCCCCTTGCTACTGGGTATTAAACTGAATCCCCAACTCACCAGGTACAATGCCAATATTGTTCATTCCATCAGTAAAACATATACCAGCTACCGGATTGCCGATAGCTCAGCAGCCATCCTGATAGCGATGGGGATTACCGCCACCAATAAAGCCCAATACCAATACCATGTGGTGATGAACGATAGCGTGGAACTGGTGCCCTGGAGCCCCGTCACCAAATTGGAGCAACACTATGGAGCCAGGCAACCCTATGCGGCGCTGGGTACATTCCAGTCGCCCGGCAATATGATCATGGTAGAGGTGGCCAACCGCAAGGATTACAGCATCCGCGATGGCGTGATCTTCGATTGGCGCACCAACCTGAAACCTGTATTGGAACATATTACCATAGACATGCGCCGCGACTATTTCAACCTGGCCTACCTGGCCCGTAACCGGCAATATGCTACCCGGTTTGATGCACAAACCGGTGTGCCCCTCGATTTTACTTTTCCGCAAGACAGCATAGAGCGACTAATCATCCAGTTTGAAAAACGGCCAACCGTGGCTTATGCAGCTTACTTGCTCAGAGATAGGGCAGGTAAAAAGATACACTCACCCTTGAGTTGATGAGTGAAATGGGACAGGTGGTACTCGATAAAAACAAATACCATCAACCCGGTCGATATGAACTGCGTGTAGAACCACAGGCAAGGATACCCGTATGGAAAGAAGCCAGTATGATCACCATACCATTCGAGGTTTTACCCTCACCAGTCCGTAAGCCCCTTACCCTCAAACAGGTTTGGCCTTGGATAGCAGGTGCGCTGGTGCTGATTGCCCTGGTATTTGCTGCGTACCGGCAGTATACCAGGCGACTGGTTCGCCAGGCGGCACAACAACGCAGTAAGGTACAGCTTACCCTAAGAAGCATCCGCTCTCAACTGAATCCCCATTTTATGTTCAATGCCCTGGGCTCCATCCAAAACCTCATGAACAAACACCAACTCCTGGAAGCCAACCATTACCTGGCCAAATTTGCCGCCTTGACCCGCCAGGTACTCAACACCAGTGAGCGCGAATTGATCAGCCTGGAAGATGAACTCAAAATAGCCAGCGATTACCTCGAAATGGAACAACTAAGGTTTGCCTTTCAATACCGCTTGCAGGTAGCCCCCAATATAAATCAGGCCAATAGCGAAATACCTTCCATGCTATTGCAGCCCTTTATTGAAAATGCAGTAAAACATGGCATGGCCAGCCTGCGGGAAAAGGGCTTCATCACCGTTGAAGTACAGCAGCAGGAACACAACCTGGTGTTTACCATACATGACAATGGGCCGGGTTTTAATAATGAGCCCCCGATACTAAACCTGGTTCATTTGGTTTGAAGCTTAGCCGCGAAAGGATTGACCTCATCAACCAGGTGTATAAAGACCAGCCAGCTTCCCTGCACATAGATTCAAAACCAGGCAATACTACCATTACACTTACTTTAACCAATTGGATATAACCATGCCAATCAATGCCGTGATCATAGAGGATGAACCCAATAACCTGGAGAACCTGCAAGGCCTCCTGGCCAATTGGTGTACCGGTATACAGATTGTAGGTACAGCTACTACCGTGGATCAAGCTGTGCAGGCCATCCGTACACATCGCCCCAATTATTATTCCTGGATATCCAACTCCATGATCGTACGGGTTTCGATGTGCTGAAAGCCATCGACTCAATCAATTTTGAAGTGATCTTCATTACCGCTTATGACCATTACGGCATACAAGCCGTAAAATTCTCCGCCCTCGATTACCTGTTGAAACCCATTGATATCCGTGAACTGCAACAGGCTGTTGACAAGGCACGGCAAAAAATAGCGGCCAGGCAACAGAACAGCAACCTGGAAAACCTGTTGCAGTATATCAGGCAGGTGGGTATCGATATGCCCCGTATTGCCTTGCCTACCTTGCATGAAACGCGCTATGTAAAAGTGAGTGAAATAATACGTTGCGAGGCATCGAACAATTATACCCGGTTTTATTTGAGTAGCGGTGAAAGTATCCTGGTAAGTAAAACCCTGAAAGAATTTGCAGAGCTGTTGAAGTCTTATGATTTTTACCGCATCCATCAATCACACCTGGTCAATTTGAAGTATGTGAAAAGCCTGCTACGCGAAGATGGTGGCGCCTTACTGATGGAAGACGGCGCCAGGGTACCCATATCCCGGCAAAATATGGAATCCATAAAACAAGCCCTCAACCGGCTGTTGTAAGTATAAATAGTTTCCCATGTCATTTACTTAAGCAAACGTCTGTCAGGAGCCTGTCGACCTTTCAGTCTTGTCGAAGGTGGGCCACCCTGCCGCGCTGCTTTGCCGGGCTGCAGGGTGACTCACCTTTCATCTAAAGGAACCTGTCGAAACATGCTGTCTTGTTGAGCTTGTCGAAACCGGCTGAAGGGTGGGTCGCCCTCTCAGGGCGGCGCACCCTTCAGACAGCACTCGCTCGCCTCTGGCGAGTGAGGCTATTGCGTAGCCTCCGGCTACCAATAGCTCATCCTGTTATTGAAATAATTTCCTTCATTTATTAATTGTTCTTCTATGAAGTATCTATCATTATGCATGGTAGCCGTCATTGCTATGTCTGCTGCCTGGGCCCAGACCCCCATCCCAAACCAGTAACCATAACAGCAGGCGTAGTACATGTTACCGATAGCACACCTACCGTATTGGCCGTTCATTTTGTGAACCCCTTTTTTAAACAATCACCCAGGGCCCAACTGAATAAAAAAGGCACCCTGTTGGTACGGGGTGAAATGCTCTTTGCCCAAAACATGACCGTACGGTACAATGATGTTTTTATCAACTTGTATGTAGTGCCCGGCGATTCCGTACACCTGTCTATTGATGCTGCCAGGCTAAACCAACCAAACTTTGCCTGGCTCACCATTTCCGGCGATCATGCCCACTTAAGTACCCAGCTCAACAAGGCCCATCACTTTATCATGGGCCTGCCCAATAAAAAGTATGACTGGCGTTTGCCGGCTCCTGCTATGCTATTGGCTATTAAAGAAGATTACAACAACAAGGTGGCCAGCTTCAATTCCTATGCCATCAACAACCAGTTAGATACCCTGGTGATTAATTTCATCCGGCGCGACCTGTTGTATGCTATTTCAAACTACCTCACCGATTATGTATATGATACCCTGGCGCCTGCTGAAAAACAGGCCCGCATTAACCTGTTCAGTGACACCCTGTTTGATATGCACAATGCGGCTAATTTTCAAACCATGCTATTTGCTTATCACCTGGGCTGGTATGCCCAGTGGATTACCGGCAGCGATAGCCTGGTGCAACAGGCGAAAGCGAAGGAACAATACCAGACAGCGGCCAGGGTAGGGGCAGCCATCCTGTTAAAACAACCAGCTACCATCAGCCGCGATTATATGCTCTATTCATTTCTTTCGGGCCTCGGCCTCAAATCACCAGCCCTATTGAGTGAATTACCCGAAATACCCAGCTGCTTTACTACATCACTGTATTATGATTATTTAACCAGCAGTATGCAACGTGCCCATTCATCCAACTTTGCCGTACTCCCCATTTCCGGTATGTATTATTTGACTGCATCCCGTAAAGAACAAGCCGTACCCCGCACCGGTATACTCCAATACCTGACAAAAAAATATCCCGGCAAGGTCATTTACCTCGATGTATATGCTACCTGGTGCGGCCCCTGCCTGAAGGAAATGAAATATGCTCCCGCCCTGCACCAGCTTTACAAAAACAAGGGAATTGTGTTTGTCAATATCTGTGCACAGGACGATATCGTGTATTGGAAAAACTGGTCAAAGAAAAGAAGTTGCCAGGCGAACATTATTTTCTGGATGTAGATGCCAGCAAACTGTTCATGGGCAATTACCAGATCGATGCTTTTCCTACCTATGCCCTCATCAATAAAAAGGCGTTATCGTCACCACCCATGCCCCCAGGCCATCCGATGGACCGAAGTTGCACCGTAAGTTCGAAGAATTATTGGGGAACGATAAGTAGTGTAGCCTCCGGCTACAGAACCGAGACAGAAGCCTAAAGCCTTTTCTTTCCGACTTCCGGACTTCCCGACTCCCGGACTCAAAAGGCGCCTACCGCCATTTGTCAATAGAGGTGACACCTTTCGTTTTCTACGCAAGCGAAAGGTGTCACCTCTGATGCCCCCTCACTCGCTCGCCTTCCCGCCGAATGGCGGGATGAGGGTATTGCTTCACTCGCTCGCCTCTGGCGAGTGAGGGTATTTCGTAGCCTCCGGCTACAGAACCGTGACAAAAGCCTAAAGCCTTTTCTTCCCGTCTTTCCGACTTTCCGGACTTTCGGACTTTCCGACCCCGGACTCAAAAGACCCTCATCGCCATTTGTTCCTGATCCGGTCCCAACTCGTTACTCCGATCTTGAACTGCACCGGATTCCGGAATTGATTGGCAGCCGAGCCAACTACATATATACCTACTTTGAATTTGGCCAGCGGTGCAAAAGGCCATTTGAATACCCGTTCTACTCCGGCAAATATTTCGCCATAATGCAACTTGCGTTCTGGCGCTATGAGGAAACCGGCGCCGGCTACTTCGCGCAGTTCCAGCTTTTCAACAGCGGTACCTTGTTTAAAAGAAAGCCATTGAACTCATGCAGGTAATGCGCCTGGTAAAAACGGTTGAATACCGGGAAGGTAGAATCCAGCGATTGAAAGGCTTCATGGGGGTTAGAGAATAACAGTGGATCGCCACGCCGTTGGAATTTATAATCTACCAGCCGCAGGTCCTTCCGGTTGAGAAAACTACCACTCAACAAGGTGTAAGAGGATATGCCAGTAATCCCCAGCTTTACTTGTTGTTCCAAACCAAATTCCAGGTAGTCAAAATCCACCTTACTGTTAAAGGGCCCCTTGATGCCCTTACGCCACAGCCCATAAAAAGTAGGCCAGGCCGATCCCAGGATGATCTTCTGCCTTGGCTCACGGATATAACGCTGCCCTGGGGTGTAGGCCAGTTTTACTTTACCATACAAGGCATTGTACGACGCGAAGGCGATGGCCTGGTTATCCTTCAGCACATTGCCAAATAAACTGTCTAGTTGCGGATTGGTCTTGTAATCACTCACTGAACGACGGTAAGCGAAATCAATATCACTGTACAGGAAAAGTCCATTCACCAATTCCAATCCATGTCCTACACTGACCGGGTGATCGAGAAACACATTACTGCGCTTCAACTGATTGATCCAGGCATCACCGGCGAAGATGGCCTGGAACTCGCGGCCCACCGCAACGCGTACAAAACCACGGTTGAAGGGATTGTATAGATGCGATGCGTTGATACTGCCATTGATATCTTTGTTGCGCAGTCCGTAACTGATATTGGCATAGAACTGAACCGTTTTTCGACTTAAAGGTTTTATAATAACCCAGCGTGGGGTTGATGCGTGTGCCGCCAAACTCCAAAGGCTGGTATAACCCCAATACAGTGGGCAATACCCAGGTTCTTTCTTTTTCCCGGTTATACAATTCCTGGCCCAGGATGCCGATCTTTTTCCAGGTGATTTTATTGGTCATCCTGTCGATGGAGTCAAGATACCTCTTGGTATGCGTAGCATTGTACACACTGTCCTTGTACCGGATGAACTGTATCTCCTGCGCGGTAAGCGGCTCTGTACGCGTTTGCTGCCAGTAAGTACTGTCCCGCTGATAAGCTTCCTGCGTGGTAGCACTTACTTCATTGCCAAAGTAACCTTTGGGAAATTGTTTGTTCAGACTAAAGTGGTGATAGTTGACAATCGTTTGTCCCGACACCTTTCCTTTGCCATGCCTGGAGTGATACCTAAAAGATTGCCGGGTGATCATCCAGGCCGTATCATGTACACACTCATATTGTTGGTCTACTTCAAAGAAATCATATTCCGGCAAATGATAGCGCGGCATCCGAAAAGTGGCCGACAAGATCACCCAGCTACTATCGGCTATTTCAATTGACCCTCCATCGTAGCATTGCTCAGCTGGCGGGGCTTGAAACTGACCGTAAATACTTTTTGCCCATTTTTCTTTTCTGTACTGAGCGTTTTATACCGGTAGGCCACCAGTCCACTGTAGCTCACAGGCGATATAAAAGGGATCGTTGAAAGCGTGCGTGATTGGAGCAGGTTCTTATATAGATTAAAATCCCCTTCCGAAGCCGATAAATAAAACAAGCCTTCCGGTGTTCCCCGCTTGCTAACCCCCTGCCTTTCTTCATGTACCTGTTGCGATAGCGATTGATCATAGCGTAGCGAGATCTCCGTCATCGATAACTTATTCAACTCACGGTGCAGCAACTGCTGCACCGTACTGCCGGGTTTGATCTTTTTATTTTTTCGGCCATTGAATCCTTGCGTAGCGCCCTGATGTAGATGTCGCAGGAATAAGCGCCCGGGGCTGCCAGGATACTGTCCTTGTGCCGGATCACCTGGCGGATAAATTCTTCGGCCCTGTCCTTGTATTTTGCTTTTACCGTTACTTCAGTTAAGCCATTATTGTCGCTGGGGTCCAGTATGAAGTTTTGGACAGTGTTCTTATTCACCACCATCGTTATGATCCTGCTGGTAAAGCCAACCATGCTGATCACCAGGTCGTACTTGCCTTCTTCCAACTTTAATTCGTAACTGCCATCGGCCTGCGAAAGCGTACCCTTTTGCAATTCTTTTACCTGGATACTGGCATACCCCAGCGGTTCCAGCTTATTGTTAGTAACCTTGCCACGGACGGTATAGAACTGAGCTGCCAGCGGTTGCGTGCAAAGCAATAGGATCAACAGGGCACAGCAGTTGTTGGTCATGGGGTTATTTATGCGGCTAATATGTAGATTTTACCTTTATTATTTTCATAAGGAAATGATAAAGTGCGCGTCAACAGGATAAGCTATTACCGCTCTTTTCCTGACGAACGGATGCCTCCCAATGGTTGGGAACCGGGGTGCTAAAGCCAACTATTTGATCTATCTCAAAGAAAACTTACTAATTTCCGGCATGAATGAGGAAGAGCAGCACAGGTATTATTGGGAACAGTTGCGAAAGGGCGACAAACAAGGCCTTTTGAATTGTACAATAGCACCTACTTCCACCTCGTGCGCTTTGGATTAAAGATCACCGCTAACGATGAGCTCGTAAAAGATTGCGTTACCCAACTTTTCTTTCAGTTGTGGGATAAGCATACCCGGCTCAATGCCGTTACCCATGTACGCGCTTACCTGTTCACCTCCCTGCGCAGGATGCTGCTCGACAAGCTGGAGTATCATTCCAAAACCGATGCAGCCATTAGTCGTCTCTCTACCAAAGAAGATCATGAAGAGCTGCCTTATGAAGAAATTATTATCCGGGTGCAGCATGATGAGGAGTTGAGACAAAAACTATACAGGGCCATGGAGCAACTCACACCCAAACAAAAGGAACTCATCCGTCTTATGTTTTTTGAAGGCCTCAATTATGAGCAGGTAGCAGCCCAAACCTCCCAAAGTATTAAAACCGCTTACAATACAATCTATAACGCTATCCAGGTATTGCGGAAAGTGCTGAAGTAGCTGTTCACACCCTGGCGCAAGCTGCCTCTTAAAGGTGCGTCGCTCTGCAGCTTGGCCGGAGCAGCGCTGCAGAGCGGCTCACCTTTGCCTGCAAAGAGATGACAACTTTCCCTTGCCACGAAAACGAAAACGAAAAGGTATCACACCTTAGTTCCTTTGCGCAATGTAGTGTGGTGGCTGTTGGGATGCCTGCTTGTGCCTGGGTGATCTGCATATTTATTGGAGATCTTTTGGAATCACATATAAGACTTGCAATACTTCATAAGAAAACCATTGATTGGAGAAATAGGCCTCAGCATGACTATTTCCTCAAAGGCCACCTGGGCAATGTGCGCATGGTGCTCACCGAACAAACCGACACCACAAAGTACATGGCTACCATGGAAGCGGCTTACCCATCTTCTGCCATAAGTCCCGATACTCTCGTGGCCAGGGTCGGTGGCAGTGGTCCAAAGGTAGGGCCGGCCCTGGTACTGAAGGTGATTTAACTGGATACTACTTGATGAACAATTAAAATATGTAACTGCCAGTAGTGGAGCACAAGCGGTACAAGGCCCTGATGCCATCAATACCCTTTCGCCGGGTATTGTAAATATCGCCCCAAACGGATATTTTTATGTATACCTCAGCAACGAAACCCAGAATTGGGATAGCTTGTTCCGACAGGCACTGTCGGGATGTTCTTTGATTACCTGGTGGTGCAGCACTATACCGGTCCCATCACCGGGGAAACGCATTATTATCTTTTGGGCTCACCATGGCGGGGGTTAGTTCCAAAGCCATCGGCAAGCAGGATAATAAGTATGAATACAACGGCAAGGAAAAGCAGGAGAAGCAGTTTAGTGATGTTCCGGATGAGTTAACTGCAAAAAAATTGCCGAAGCAATTTGGTTGCCCATATATGGAGATGATGTATTAAAACAAAAGCCTTACAAAGTTCATTTGATAAAGGATTCTATTTGGATAGTTGAAGGAGCTTTGAAACCCAATTATTCGGGAGGAGTGGCATATATCGAAATACGTAAGAGTAACAGTACAATATTAAAAGTTACACATGGAAAATGATTGTCTATTTATTCCTAACCTTTTTTTTTAATAGGTACACTTACAAAAGAATAGGAAGAAGAGGAAACCGGATTAAACCCCAACCCCAAAACTAAATATATATGGAAAAAGGTATTCTGACATGGCTTCAGGAATGGTATGAATCGCATTGCGATAGTGAAAGGGAACATGAATATGGAATAACCATTAATACAATTGATAACCCTGGATGGTACATTACAATTGATTTAGCATTTACAAAATTAGAATCTATTGAACTTGAGGGTGGAACTGTGGAGAATGGTGAAGATGATTGGTATTTTTATAAAATTAATAATAAACAATACAAAGCAAGCGGAGATTGTAGTAAGCTAGAGTTTCTGCTTTTGAAATTTAGAGAGATTGTTGAAAATAATTGACCCCAACTACCACAAGTATGCTGGGAGAGCTTTTTTTACGCTCCAGACCGAGGGAGCTTGTAATGTAACCGATTATTGAATTTCTGCCCAATCCGCCTAAATCTGCGTCATCCATTCCAATCCGCGTAATCAGCAATTCTTCCGCACCTCCCTGGCGGCTCTCCCCACCTTAACCCATAGTCCTCCCGTACCGCTCCCATAGTAAAGGCGCATTTTCATAAATATCACCCTTAGTCCAGATGGCTTCCCGATAGCTATCGGAACGGTCTTTCAGACTTTCCCGACTTTCCGGACTTCCCCAAGCCTAACCCTTGTCTCATCCCAGCCTTATCCTTGATGGCTTCCCGATAGCTATCGGAACGGTCTTTCAGACTTTCCCGACTTTCCCGACTTCCCCGACTTCCCCAAGCCTAACCCTTGTCTCATCCCAGCCTTATCCTTGATGGCTTCCCGATAGCTATCAGGAGACGGTCTTTCGGACTTTCCTGACTTTCCGGACTTCCCCAAGCCTAACCCTTGTCTCATCCCAGCCTTATCCTTGTGGGTAAAGGCGCATTTTCCTAAATATTCACATATCCTCAATTCGTCATTACCCGCAAAGGCAATAATAAATAACTAATAATCAATAATGTAATCACAAAGCCCACTCCCATACCCCAACACCCCCTTCCTACCAACCCTTAGTCTTCCTCCCTACACAGCAACCTGTATTCGCTCACAGCTCGCAGCTCATAGCTCGAAGCTGTTCTCAAAACCGGCCATTTTAGCCATTTTGGTCACCTATATCCCAGCATTCCAAAAATAGGCTGTAAATTTATTAAGCAATCCAATCAGTTATGGCCAAAGTAATGGGACCTATATTTCTTGAATGCACTTGGGACGACCTCACCTTCTACAAGATGGAGGGTCGCTACTTTGTGCGCAAGAAAAGCCGCCTTACCCGCGAGAAGGTACTCAAACACCCCGCCTTTGCCAAAACCAGGTTCTATGCCAACCGGTTGGCCGTAGCTTCCAAAATTGCCTCCTCTATTTACAGCGACCTGCCCCTCCACTGGCGGCAGTTCTGGATGTACCGCGACTTCACCGGTGAAGCCATCAACATGCTCAACCAGGAAGCTACGCCACAGGAAGCCTATGATTATCTTTGGAAGACCTATGTAGAGTATTGGGTACTCTACCAGCAAGCTACCGGCATTAAGTTCGAAACAGGCCGCAAACAACAACCCGTCAAAAGACCGAAGGACTATAAAACCCGGCTCAAACACCGCGACAGCAATCCCAAACGTTGCCGCTATCGCCGCCTCATTGGCCGCAACCATTGGAAAAGCAGTTATGACAATACCGCCGAACTCCTGGAAAGGGAGCGCAAACGCATAGCCCGCGAAAAGCAACTGATATGGCTCGAAGAGCAACGCCTCAAAGGCCGCTATAAAGAACAGGAAGAACAGGAAGAACACTGGCGTAAAATGCAGGCCAAACTACTGAAGCCTCCTCGGGGACTGGCCGCCTAACGTAAAATCATAACTATTTCCAGGCACTACTAGGTCCGCTTTGCGGAAAGCACGCCAGGACAATTGTCTGTGCTACATACTTTAGCCAGTTCTGGAGTTCGTGTAATCCGCGATCTCAACCTCCTACATCAAACTTCCGGACTTTCCGACTTCCTGTCTTCCCGTCTTTCGGACATTCCCGGCTTCCCCACTGCTGTCTTCTCCACCTTCATTGCCCAATCTGCCTCAATCGCGTAACTACACAACGAAAGTTTTAAAATAGTTTAAAAATACCCGGGAAAAAATCATCCTCCCGCCCTCTGTATAATAAAGGGCAGGCCGATGCACAAACCAAACTACACCGTTGAGGACCTCATTTGCGACGTTTCCTTCCAGCATTATTGCCTGGGTTATGATCCCCAGGCCATCCAAACCTGGACCACCTGGATCAACAACAACCCGGAGTTGGCGCCCCTGGCCGATGAAGCCAAACAGGTCATTTTCATCCTCAATGCCAACCAGGGCCACCTGCCCACCCAATTACACCAATTAAAAGACGGCATCAACCGGTTTGACCTCCTAAAGCAGGCCCTCCAGCAGGAGCCAATCGCTCAACCCGCTCCACCAACAAGATCCATTAGCGTTCGCTTCAAATATATAGCCGCCGCAGCCGCTGTATTCGTATTGGTGCTGGCAGGCCATTTCTTATTCAGGCCCGCTGCCACCCTGCCTCCCCAGGAGCAGGTAGCCACTATTACCCAACAACCTACTGTCCTAAGTTCGGGCAGTGAGCCCCGCAAAACCGTGGTTTTGCCCGATGGGTCCGTAGTAACCCTGCGCAGCAATAGCAGCATTACCCTGACCCACCATTTCAATACCGCCAACCGCGAGCTCACCTTGTCGGGCGAAGCTTTCTTCGATGTTACCCATCAGCAAAACCGTCCCTTTATTGTACATGCCAAAGAGCTCAAAATAGAAGTATTGGGCACCGCCTTCAATGTGAGCGCTTATCCGGCCAATGCACATACCGAAACTGCCTTATTCAGGGGCAAAGTAGTCGTAACCATAAATGACCATCCCGGTCAAAAGTAATTCTTACCCCAGTATGAAACTGGTGTATAACAATGAAGTAGCTGCGAAAGCACCTGCACCTGATAAAGATCCTTTCCGCATTGTACCCATGACCGTTGACCCTTCCAACCACAAAGCCAAAGAAATTGCCTGGATACGCAACAGACTTAAAATAGAAGACGAACCACTGGTAGCCATTGCCGCCAAATTGCAGCAATGGTATGGCATCGGGATCGCCTTTGCCGATGACACCGTAAAAACCTACCGTTACTCCGGCACCTTTGAAAGCGAAACCGTAGTGAAAGCACTGGAAGCACTGCAACTATCTTATCCTTTTAATTTCCAGGTCGAAAAAGAAAAAATCATCATCAGCAAATAAAAGAAAAGACAACGTATTGATCACTGAAAACCAACTAACATTATGAAGACTGCTATTGGCTTCACAGGAAGACCCCGGCTCTTTCCAGGCAGGCAACTCTTGTTTTTATGAAGCATATCCTCATTTTATTGGTATGCGTAGGCATGCAGGTGCAGGCCAAAACCTTTGCCCAGGAAAGGATCAACCTGCAACTCCGCAAAGCTTCCCTTAAACACCTGCTCAATGAAGTAGAGAAGCAAACCCTTTACCGGTTTGTATACCACACCGGTACCTTACCCGATGATAAAAGATCGACATTACCGTACGCAGCGCCAGTCTCGATCAGGTGTTATCACAAGCCTTTACCGGTCTGCCACTCAATTATACCCTGAAAGAAGACAACCTGGTGGTGATCTTCTCTACCGAAAAGAAACCCGCACCCGATAAAACCATCAAGGGTAAAGTAACCGGTCCCGACAATACCATCCTGGTGGGCGTATCAGTATTGGTTGCCGGCAGTTCCCTGGGCACCCTCACCAATGCAGCAGGCGAGTATACCCTCGATGTGCCCGACAATGCTAAAACACTGGAGTTTTCACTCGTAGGTTACCAGGAACAGAAAATAAACATCAATGGCCAGTCTACCATCAATGTAAGCCTCAAGCTGTCCGCCGTTAACCTCAACGAAGTCGTGGTGACTGGTTATACCAATTACAACAGGAGCAAATCAGTATCGGCGGCTACTACCATCGGCGGCGATAAGATCAACGATGTGCCCGCAGCTACTTTTGAGCAGGCCCTGCAAGGCCGCGTACCTGGCTTGTCCATATCGTCTGTGTCCGGCCAGCCCGGCACCAGCGCCAACGTTGTATTGCGGGGGTAGGGTCCATCGGCGGCACCAGCTCTGCCCTGTACGTCATGGATGGAGTACCCATTGAAGCCGGCTATTTTCAATCACTCAATCCCGGCGATATTGAATCAGTTACCGTATTAAAAGATGCCTCTGCCAAAGCCATCTACGGTTCCCGTGGTTCCAACGGTGTGATCGTCATCACCACCAAAAAGGCAAAGCCGGCAAACTGTCTGTTGAATACCGCTCACAATACGGTGTATCCACCCTGACCTCTACCAAATTCAGGATGATGAACTCCGCCGAACGCAAAGAGTTTGAAGAAGGCATTGGCCAGGAGATAGGTGATGAGGCTGGCCCCTTCTGGACCTATTCAAAACTCAATCCGGACTATGCTTCCAAAACTCCCGCCGAAAAACAGGAAGCCGATCATATTGTAGACAGCCTCCTGGGTGTTAATACCGGTTGGCGCGACCTGTTCATGCGCAATGGTAGTTTTATAGAACAACAGGTAAGTGCCAGCGGTGGTAACCAGAATATCCGATTCTACACCTCACTCAACTATTTTGATCAGCAGGGACTGGTAAGAGTGTCAGGGCTTAAAAGATATACCCTGAAAAACAACCTCGACTTCAGTTATGGAAAATTAACAGCCAATGTAAACCTCAATATCGGTTACTCAAAATCAACCTATATCCAAAGTGAAGGAGGCTCAAGTGGCAATAATCCTCTATCCGCCGTCTATTATGCCCTTCCCTATGAATATCCTTATGCACCCGATGGCAAACTGGTGACAACGGAAGATGGTACCAATTATCCTGTGCTGGACCTGCGCGAAGGCAGCGATGCCTACGAACGCATGCTCAATACTTCCAGCAAGCGGGATCAGTTAAAAACCGTGTTGGGCATGAGTATCAGTTATAATCTGTTGAAGGGACTCACTGCCAAAACAAGACTGGGTATTGACTACCGCGATCAATCCAATGAAGACTGGATCAACCCGGATTCTTATGCAGGCCGTAAGTTGTCCGATAATGGCGAGATGGGAAGTTTTGGTGAAGGCGTCGTGCGCCACCTGTCCCTCGTTTCTACTTCGGGGCTCACCTATACCAATATCTTTGCCGAAGACCATGATGTGGAAGTATCCGGCTTGTTTGAATACCTATCCAACAAAGACCGTTCCTTTGGCTATATTGGTTATGGTATCGATGGCAGGTTGCCCAATACTTTTGCCGGCGTAGGTAATCCCGGTACCTATATTCCCAACCTGAGCGGCGGCCGCACACAAAATGCCATGGCCTCCTTTATGGGGCTATTAAGATATACCTATCAAAACAAATATACCCTCAATGCCACTTACCGCTATGATGGTTCTTCCACCTTACCGGTACAAAACCGTTGGCATGGATTCTATTCCCTGGGCGCCAGCTGGGAAGTGAAGCGGGAAAGTTTTCTGCAGGAGGTGGACCTCATTTCCAACCTGAGGTTAAGGGCCAGCTATGGTACTACCGCTAGTCCGTTTACCAGCAATTTTGGTTATCTCCCCGCTTACGGACAAGCTAGCTATGGAGGCCTAGCCGCCATTATACCCAAGCAACCAGGCAATGCCAACTACGATTGGGAATATGCCAAAGAGTTGAATATCGGTTTCGACCTGGCCCTTCTCAATAACCGCATCCGGCTTACCAGCGAATTTTATAACCGCATCACCAGCAACCTCTTTATCAACCAGGACCTGCCCCTCACTTCCGGCGCACGCAACCTGGACATCAGCTCCGGTAAAATGAGGAACCGTGGCGTGGAGATCGACCTGCAGGAGATGTGATCAAAAACAAAAACCTGCTGTGGACCATCGGCGCCAATATGGCTTATAACAAAAATGTGGTACTTGACCTGGGCAATGTCAATGAGTTTGAATACCAGTACACCGGTATTATTCGCGTAGGCCTTCCTTTTGGAGCGCACTATGCACCCAAATGGGCAGGTGTTAATCCCGCCAATGGCGATCCCCAATATTACACCCCGATGGCCAGATCACAACCACCTACAATGCGGCTACTTTAAGCGTGGCCGAATTTGGTACCTATGTACCCGTTATTACCGGGGCTTCAATACCTCCCCAAGCTGGAAGGATTTTTATTGCAATGCCCTGTTCACCTTCAATGCCAGGGTGAACCGCTACAACAACGAAGATTATTACAACGAAAACCCCAGCTTTACTACCAGCAACCAATCCACCCGCCTCTTGTACGATCGTTGGAAAAAGCCGGGCGATAATGCCATCCTGCCCCGCATCAGCGCCCGGCGCACCTTTACTTCCAGGGATATACAGGATGCTTCTTATGTAAGGTTAAGGAATGTGAACATTGGTTACAATGTACCCAAATCAGTAATCGGTAAATGGAAAGCCATCAGCGGTATACAGATCAACCTGCAGGCCCAAAACCTGGTAACCTGGACCAAATGGAGAGGCTTTGACCCGGAGAACGGCAATGAATACGCCCGTTTCAGCTATCCGGCGCCAAGAACCTATGTAGTGGGCTTAAACCTTAACTTTTAATTCCAACCACCATGACTACCAAACGCACTTTCTATACAATTACAGTAATGGCCGCTGCTTTGCTGACCCTGTCAATATCATCCTGTAATAAACAGATCGACCTGTTGCCCACTGACCTCATTGACCCTACCAAAGCCTTCAGGAGTGTAAAAGACCTCAATGCAGGTTTGTTGGGAGCCTATACCAAACTCAATTACTTCAGCAGCATTCTTTATACTTCCCGCATTACCGATGAGGTCATGTTGCCTTCTGAAAACAATACCGGAGGTGGTGTAGCCACCTACCGCTGGCAATACGATGGCAGTTTTGAACATGATGCCTGGGGCGATAATTATGCAGCTATTGACTATGCCAACAGAGTATTGGCAGTGATCGACGACATTGTACCCAAGCCAGGTGAGGAAGCGCTGAAACCCCAATACAAGGGCGAACTGCTGGCGCTGCGTGCTTATTGTCATCTTGAGCTTATCCGCAACTTCGCGGCTGGTTATGTAGCCGATTCTTTGGGGTGCCCTATATGGAAAAGTCAGAGATCAGCTACCCGGCCCGCCTGTCTTTTGCCGCTACCATGGCCAAAATAAACACCGACCTCACCGCCGCCAAAGCCCTCATACCGGCTTCATTTGACGACAATACCCGGATCACAGTAATAGCCGTGTCGGCTATCCAGGCCCGCGCTGCCTTGTATGAGAAAAACTGGGACAATGCCATTAAGTATGCCACAGAGGTTATCAATGCGGCGCCACTGGCATCACGCGCTAATTTCCCCGGATATGGACTGACAAGAGCAACGACGAAATATTGTGGAAACTGAAAAGAGTGGTGGCCGATGATGAGAAACGTCTCAGCGACAATTATACACAGGCCAACTTCCTCGATAATCCCGGTGGATCACGTTTATACTATGCCGCATCCTATAAGCTCACCAATCTTTTTGACCAGGCCAATGATATTCGTTTCAGTACTTACATTGTTATAGACCCGGCCCGGAAGGCCGCCGGTAAAACACCCAATGCCGTGGTTAAATTCATGAGCGACGATCCGGATAATCGTAACCTCACCGGCATTAAGTTATTCCGTACCGGCGAGATGTACCTCATACGGGCAGAAGCGTATGCCGAAAAGAATAACCTCTCCGCCGCCAAAAATGACCTCAATGCTCTGCGTGCCCAAAGGATCACTGGTTATGTTGACCAGGACTTTACCACCAAAGAAGCCCTGAATGCAGCCGTAGATACAGAGCGGTTCAAAGAACTGGCATTTGAAGGCCATCGTCATTTCGACCTGCGCCGCCACAAACTGCCCATCAGCCGCAATCCCGAAGATGCCATTAATGCACTGGGTGCCGTACTGCTTAAGCCCACCGATGCCCAATACATCTGGCCCATTCCCAACAGGGAATTACGGGTCAACAAGAACCTGAAACAAAACCCTTATTATTAATCCCTGCAGCACCTAACCTCTTCTCCCTGACAAGAACTGTTTTATTGGTGACCCTCTGCGCTCTTTACATCAACAGTGTCCAGGCACAAAAGTTACTTTAAAACAGGTATACCAATAGTACCTGTTTTTAGGTATTATCGATATAGTGAAAAAGTATTCACCAATTGTTGTTTACTTTGCCAGCATGATCCGCCACACCACCCTCTTCCTGCTGCTGGCAACCATCATTTCAGGGGTCAGCGCCCAAGTGCCCCTGGATGAAAATAGGTACAGCGACAGCCTTAGTAATGTATTGAAGCAGGCCACGGCCGATAGCGTAAAAACCAAGGCCAGTTACTTGCTGTCCTATTATTGGGTATTCAGGGATCCCGCAAAAGCCAGGGAATACCTGGATCAGGGAAGGCAATATGCAAAAAGCAATCCCTTCCAATTAGCCATATCCTGGTTCTATGAGGGTATTATTTTTTTATGCCAACGGCGATATCCCCAAAAGCGAAGCCGCCTTTTTAAGGGCCGATACCCTCCTTAGTAAGTTTGACACGAAGAACGCCAAACTTTTCAGGTCACAGTCATGGCACAATTATGGCGTGCTGCAACAGGCAAAGGGCGATGAAAAAGCCTTTGCCGAAATCCTCATCAGTAAGGCCATTCCCCTGGCCCAACAAGCGGGCGACAGTTCGGGACTGGCTAAAAATTACCACGACCTGGCACTCACCTTTAAGAACACAACCCAATACGGGAAAGCATCTACCTGGTGCCTTTTGGCCATTGCAGTATTCAGGGAACTCCATGAAGAAAGTGCCCTCACCACTGCCTATATTACCGCTGGCGAGAACTACGTATTGTGGGAAAAGCTTGCCCAGGCCAAATCCATGCTCGACAGTGCCAAAGCCATGCTAACGCCTTTCCCCACCTCCTCCCTCCTCGTAGATTATTACGCTGCCGAAAGCATCTATCTGAATGCAGCAAAACAGTTTAATGATGCCCTGGTGAGTGCCAACAAAGGTATTGCGCTGGCAAAGCAAGCAGGCAGGCGCTATGAAGAGCAACGTCTCCTGCTGCAAAAATTCTATGCCTTTTTTGATCAGAAGAATTACCGAGATGCACGGCCCATATTAGACTATTTGATAGCCCAGCCCGAAATGATATCACAGATCACCAACCGCCTCCAACTGTATAAAGGCCTGGCCGAAACCCATGCCGGCCTGGGTAACCTGAAAGATGCCTATCAATGGTCCAAACAATACAGTAAACTTAGCGACAGCGTACATGAAAGCCAATTGAAAACAGATATCCAGGCCCTGGACCTGAAGTTCAATGATGCCGAGAACCATAAGAAGATCGCTGGCCTCCAGGCAGCAAATGAAAAGGCAGCTCTCACCGCCCGTAATACCCGTTTATTGAACTGGTTCCTGGCTTCGGCCAGTATCCTGTTGCTCATTGTGGCCATGCTGGCCCTGCTCTATTATCGCAACAATAAAAAACTGTCTGTTCAAAAAGACCTGAATCACCAGCAACAACTAAAGGAAATAGACCAGCAACAGCAAATCCAGTTCAGCCATGCCATGCTCCAGGGAGAAGAAAGAGAACGGCGCCGCGTAGCGGGCGACCTGCACGATGGTTTAGGAGGGATGCTGGCCGGCGTAAAATGAATTTAACCGGCCTTACCGTAACAACCCCGTACCACAGGATGCCGACCTGCACAAGGTAATTGGACAACTCGATCATTCGATCAGCGAACTGCGCCGTATTGCCCGTAATATGATGCCTGAAGCCCTCCTGAAACTGGGATTGGAAACAGCCTTGAAAGACCTGTGCGAATCGGTGATGACCGGCCACACCCACATCGAATACCAATCTTTTGGCATTGAAACCACCATTCCCCAGCAAACACAGGTCACCATTTACCGTATTGTGCAGGAATTACTCACCAATGCCATCCGCCATTCCGGCGCTTCCAGCATTTTACTCCAATGCAGCCAAAATGAAGGGATCTTTTAGTGACCCTGGAAGATAATGGCAAGGGATTTGACCCCAAAATAACGACCAGGGCCAAGGGCATTGGTTTGAGCAATGTAAAAAGCAGGGTAGATTACCTGAATGGCAAAATGGATATTGCCTCAGCTATTAATGAAGGAACCACCATAAATATTGAATTGTATGTTGCAGGATAAAGACAGGATAGCGCTGACCATTGTAGACGACCATCCTGTTGTCATTGAAGGGATTTTAAAACTACTGGATAAGACAGACCATGTATATGTAGCAGGTTATTTTACTATGGGCGCCACCTTTATTGAGTTTCTGAAAAGCAATAAAATAGATATTGTACTCCTGGATATTTCCCTGCCTGATATCAACGGAATGGATCTTTGTAAGGAGATCAAAATAATAAGCCCCGCTACCTGTATACTCGTATTGAGCAACCACAGTGAGCGGAGCATTATCATGCAGGCCCTGCAAAATGGGGCCAGTGGATATTTGCTGAAGAATGCCTCCTCGGCCGAACTCCTGGCTTCCATCAATGAAGCTTTGAACGGTCAGATCACCTTCAGTAAAGAGGTCAAAGAAATTATTGCCCGGCCTTCTGTAAAGGAGCTAAAAGGCATCCCCCAGCTCACCAAGCGCGAAAAGGAGATATTGCTACTCATTTCAGAAGGCATCACCACCGCCGGTATCGCCTCCCAACTGTCATTAAGCCCACTGACTGTAGAAACCCACCGCCGGAACCTCCTCCAGAAGTTTGAAGTAAAAAATGTAGCTGCCCTGATCAAATTAGCCGTTCAGCAAGGATTGATATAAAATTGGTATTAGCTGTTAGGTGTTAGCATATAGGTGTTGGCGAACCAAAAGCGCTAAAAGCTAACACTCGCTCGCCTTCCCGCCGCATGACAGGGATGAGCCTGGCTTGGTGCATGAGCGTACTGGTGCCCAAGCTAGAAAGAGAAAGTTGCCAACAGTAAATAATCAAAGTTACAGCTGGGGAGGAGTAAGCCCGTCTGGCCGCCCGGAGGGATCGGGCCAGACTTGATCTTTGCATCAAGGCAAAAGAACAGAAAAAATTGCGCAAAGAACAGAAAAACCGTCCTGCCCGGTAAGGCAAATCCCTGTCGGAAGTATACAGCCTGGCTCGGTGCATGAGCGTACTGGTGTCAGGCCTTCCCATCAATTAAACTTAAAGGCACTCAATAAAAAGATAATCCCAAACAAGGCCAGCTGCGCAATATGAAAGAGCTGCAGGTTGCGCTTCACCCGGTTCAGCGATTGTTCGTCGGGTGTTTGCGCAGGGCCTGCTGCCAACAGCCGGTTGAGTTGCGTAGCCAGTCGTCGCCCAAATACCACCCCATTCAAGATCACCACTACCACCAGCGCCATTTTGATCCTGAACCACAACATAAGTCCAAGAACACTGTGAAGAATGGTCATCATACCCACACCCGATAGCAGGATTAGCACAATCCCGGCAACGATCAGTAATGGCAACTTATCCGACATTTTCCTCACCAATATACCCTCTGTCCTGTCTTTGGCATAGAAAGTCCAGAATTTCCGGGTCAATACAAAATCCGTAACCGTGGTGCCGGCCAGTAAAGTAATGCCAATGATATGGAACCATAAGGATGCTTGATAGATCATAATTTGCTTTTGTACCTAAGACAAGCCAACCCATTTTTCTGTGACAGCGTCAATACTTATTCGCCACCTTGCTGGCCATAGTTAATACCATAATTGAGTAAGGGCTCCGGCAGCCACACACCTACATAACTTTCCCGTTGTACACGGGCACTGTGGAGGTAATTGATGCAGCGATTCGTCACCATCTTCACCAGGTAGGCCTTCGTATGCCTCACCGTACCATCTTCCGTTTCCATCCACTTTAGGAAAGTATCCTGCACGATGTCCTCGGCAGTATCCACACTGCCCAGCATATTATAGGCCATAGTGAACAGCAGGGCCTTGTATTCAATAAACAGTGCCGCTTTAGCGTCCATATTAGATAAATCTAAGTTATTTGTAAGAATAGGGGTACCCCCTTTAACAGAAGACAATTAAGCAACCCGGTTTGTGACAGGGGAGTAGGTATTAGCTATTTAGGGTTTAGCCAATTGCTGGCAGAGGTGACACCTTTCGTTTGCGACGCAAGCGCAAGGTGTCACCTCTGACCCTCGCGCAAGTAGGCGGCCTAGCTCCTCAAATTGTTTTTATAGTGCTCACCCACGGGAATCGTTGTTTTCCCAATGCTTACACTGTCTTTTTCCAATTATGGTCAGGTGATTGGTGTTCACTACATACGACCGGTGTATGCGTTTGAAATGTTGGTCCGGCAACAGTTCCAGCAACGATTTCATAGTAAGGTGCGTAATATGGTTGCCCGTAGGCGTCACGATCTTCATATAATCCTTCAGCGATTGCGCATAAAGGATTTCTTCATGAAAGACCTTTACCAAATTACCATCCACCTTAAAATATACATAGTCTTTGGCGGGTGGGCTAAGCGGGGTTGGCTGTTGCTGCAGGAAACGGCTATGCTCTTTGAAACCGTTCGTAAGTGATGGGTTTTAACAGGTAATCAACCGCTTCCAGCTCATAACTCACCAGCGCATATTCGGCATAGGCTGTAGTAAAAATAAAGGCGGGTGGGTTTTTCAGCGATTGTATGAATTGCATGCCATTTACCAGCGGCATTTTGATATCCAGGAACAGCAGGTCAATGCCCTGCTGGTGCAGTACCTCAAAAGCTTCGGCAGCCGTAAAGCATTTGCCTGCCAGCGTCAAACCTTCCGTTTGAGAATATATTTTTCCAATACCTGTTGCGCCAGCGGCTCATCATCAACGATCATACAGTGTACCATATCAATGCAGCATAATAGTTAAAAGTACTTCATAAGTGTCCTTATTTTCCTGCAGCCGCAAGGAATGTTTTCCCGGTACAGCAGCCGCAATCGTTTCCTTGTATTGTCCATGCCAATGCCATAGCCGGCAGCGGTTGCCTGGTCCATATTCCCGTCTGGCCGACTGTTTTTTACCGATAACGTAAGTTCATGAGCATTCAGGTAAATAATGATCTCCATAAAGCCGCCAGGAACTTCCTCTATACCATGTTTGAAAGCATTTTCTATAAAGGGCAGCAGGAGCAGCGGCTCAATCTGCGCTTGATCCGTGATACCCTGCGTGTCAAACCGGATCTTGGTGCTTTCCGGGAACCGTACCGATTGTACGTCAATATAATTGCTCAGGAAGCCGATCTCCTGGCTGAGCGGTTGCCTGGCCTGCCCTGTTTCATAGAGTACATAACGCATCATATCCGATAATTTGGCTACCAGCGGGGCCGTTAGCGCCGATTGCTGCAGGGCCAGCGAATAGATATTGTTAAGCGTATTAAAAAGAAATGCGGTTGTAGTTGCGCCCTGAGATATTGAAGGTCCGTTTCCGCTTGCAGCCGTTTTAGTTCCTGTATTTGTTTTTGCTGCTTGTCGTAATCGATAAAATAAGCCAGGGCGATCATTTCCAATAACTGTACCGCCAGGTAATTGATCGTGAAATGTAACCGGCCCTTCAGTTGCATTACCTTGGTCGCTTCCGTGATCATTTCGGCCGGTAAAAAAGTAAGCCGGCTAATAGATCCATACATAACATAAACCGTGTACACCTCACGCACCACGATAAATAAAAGGATGGATAGTAAAAGTACCCGTATTTTTTCCTGATCAGCAACCGTTGGATAGCCAGTTTATAAAACAGGTAGTGGGGATCACCATAAAAATACCCCACACGATGCGCCGGATGATACTGACCCGAAAATAACTCCACTGTAGTTGGTGGGCCTCTTCATTAAAACCATACTCCAGGTCCGACGCTATGGGAATAACAATCCAGATGAACAGAAAGAAGATCCATTCTATCCGGGTGTATTTATCCATCCCTCTGAAAGACCATTTGAACCCCATAGCTTTTAAAGATATTGTAAACCTGCTTTATAAAAGAGACCTGCCTGGCAAAAGCAGGCCTTTTCGATAAACACCCTTTATTTTTCGATTAACCAGCCTCGTCTTTTGTAGCAACCCCTTGCCGAAACGCCGGTTGTACCCCTGGCAGATGGCCTATGTTTGTTTGAACAATCAATACAATCATGAAACGTATTTTATTATGCCTCCCCCTATGCGCAGCGTCTTTTGCCCAGGCCCAAAGCCCCGGTACCCCCAACAACGCCGTGGCTGTGCTGCAAAAACAAGCACCAAACTACAAAGCCTCACCACCTTCAGTTACCGGCAAACCCGCGAAACAAGGTATTATGAAGGCAATTACCACAATACCATGGGCGCTGACCTGTATATAGAATACAACCAGCAAAGCCCCATCGGGTTGCAGTTCCAGGCACGCAGGGATCAACAGCTGTTTGTTTACGACGGCCAGCGCACCCTACGCCTGGATAACGAGGCCATGACCATCGACACCGCTACTGCCAGAACAGCCCAACAACTGGAAGGCAATAGCTATTTATTCCATTCCTGGCCATGCTGCGCAGTAACCTGCCCACCATCATCAGCGATGACCGGATCCAGAAAACACTTAGCGATACCCTCATTGCCTATCACCATTACCATTGTGTAAAAATAGAATACCCGGGCAGGTATTTTTAGGCTTTAATGGAACTGATTCCATTGGCGTGGCCAATTTGCAGAGACCCTATTACCTCGTCATCAATAAAGAAACATACCTGCCCCATAGCTTCATTTCCAAATATATCCGGGGAAGCGATGACCGCGATTTTCTGACGGTAACCTATACTGCCATCAATACAAAGCCTGCCAGGCCCACCGCTGCCTCCTGGAAATACAGCAGCTATGCAGGCAGCTACATGCCTTTCCGCCCCATAAAGAAAATACCCCTGGTAAAGGTGGGCAGCCAGGTCGCCGGTTTTACCCTGCCCAACTATACGCTTGCTGCCATTGACAGCATCTCCCTTCATCAATACGCAGGTAAAGTCGTGCTATTGGATTTCTGGTTCAAATCCTGTGGCCCTTGTATGGCAGCCATGCCCCATTACAATTCCTTACAAAACAAGTTTGGCGGACAAGCCTTTCAATTGCTCACCGTCAATATAGAAGATGGAGAAAGCGATATGCGGTTCTTTTACAATAAGCACCAGCCTGCTTATAAAATGCTGTACAAGGGTGGTAAACTGTTTAAAAGCCTGGGTTTGCCGGGTTGCCCCTCACTGGTATTGCTCGATAAAAATGGTAATGTGCTGCAGGTTTTTACCAATGGATTTGAGCAGGAGCTCATCGAAAAGAAGATAAAAGAGGCATTGGCTTTGTAAATACTGAAGTGTGACAGGAATGTTGCCAGGTTATAGCAAAATAACCTGGCAATCTGGTACCTGTCCTTGTCAGATTTATTTTACATGCTTGTTGACAATCTTTGCCAGTTCAAACATGGAGATCTGGTCTTTGCCAAAGATGGGTTTCAACTTGGCATCAGCGTTGATCATTCTCCTGTTCTTTTTGTCCTGGAGGTTGTTCTTCTTGATGTAGTCCCAGATCTTCTTAACGATCTCTGTTCTTGGGATAGCCTTTGCACCAATTACTTCAGCAAGTGTTGTACTTGGTGTGAGGGGAGCCATGAAGGCTGCATTTGGTTTCCTGGCTGATTTCTTCTTAGCGGCTTTCTTAGGAGCTGCTGCTTTCTTTGCGGCTTTCTTTACGGCTTTCTTTGCAACCTTCTTAGGTGCTGCTTTCTTGGCGGCCTTTTTTACTGCTTTTTTAGCTGCTTTCTTGGGCGCTTTTTTGTTGCCATTGTTCTGTTTTTTTTTTACGATTGATGATGGTGTCTAATGCAGGAGGAAGGGATCTTATTCCTGCATTAGACAGGATGTTAATCTATCCTCCAAAATTAATGAAGTAATATAGTAAGAAACATCCATATCAGCCTATCATTTGTACACCAGTTATTCACGATTCCATTGAGAGCTCATTGGAGAAATTATCAATGTGACTTATAGGGCAGATTCTTCATTGGGGAGACGTACATTTTAATAACCGGACGTCATTCCAATTGCCGAAGCGCTTTGGCAATATTAGCCACCTTACCCAATACCGGTTTGAATAGATCACCGGTGCTTTTGACCCGCTGAATTGCATTCAACATTGTGAAATCGAGTAGCTCTAAACCCTTCTTGACCTCCGACCAATCCAGCGGCATCGGCAACGTGGCGCCGGGTTTGGGTCGTAGTGAGTAAGCCGCTGCCAGCGTGGCTTTGGGCCGGTTTTGCAGGTAGTCAATATAGATCTTTCCCTTCCTGTTTTGGGTAAGTCTTTCTATGCTGGTGAACCGTGGTAATCTGGGATGCCGCATTAATCCGTCGCTGGTAATTTCAGCATAACTGACCTCGCCTACCAGCTTTGGCCGCAGCCAGGTAACCGTAGCATGCGGTGGGTTGGGCCTGAAACGGGAAGGCTTATTGACGTCTGGCAGTTCTGTAAAAGGGCATTTGGTGGTGATCAAGGGTTTGAACCGCTGCATCATTTCCTGCTGCATCTTATCATTGAAACCCGTACCGATCTTACCGGTATAATGCAAACGCTTTCCATCATATACCCCTACCAGCAACGCACTGAACCGCTTGGGCGAATCCTCATTACGCGTAAAACCGCCAATGACTACCTCATGCCGTTTGTTCACCTTAAGCTTTAACCAATCCCGTGTTCTTTCCCCGGGCAGGTAAATACTATCCGCTTTCTTGGCCATTACCCCCTCCATACCCATGGTTGCGGCCACAGCAAGGAATTCCGTGGCGCTACTCTCAAAAGACTCACTATACCGTATAACGCCTGTTGCCGGTACCAGGGGCTTTAACAGTGCCCGGCGTTCAACCAGCGATAGCCCCGTAAGGTCGCGGCCATCCAGCCATAGCATATCAAATACATAATACACCAGTTCTCCATCCGCTTCACTGCGCCAGTTTTGGAGGGAACCAAAATGCGCAATCCCCTTTCATTGACCACACATATTTCCCCGTCAATGATGGCATTGAGCTGCCAGTCTACCACCGCTTGGTATACCGGATAGAATTTCTCATTGAAGGATTTTTGATTGCGCGATTGCAGTTCTACCTTACCCTTATGGCAAAGGGCCAGCGCCCGGTAACCATCCCATTTGATCTCATACAACCAGCCTGGTGCATCAAACGGTTCACTCACCAGAGTGACCAACATGGGAGATATCTTTTTAGGGAAAGGCGCTTTAGACGCTGCGGGTAGGCTTACTGCTTTTTTTTTCGGGCCAACTTACGGGGAGTAGCTTTCCGTACCGCTTTTTCGAGTAGCGGTTTTGCCGGTCGCTTTTCAATACCCCTACCATTTCCAGCCGGAAATCATAATGCAAGCGCGTGGCAGCATGCTTTTGTATTACGAAGTGTAATGCTTTGCCGGCTGCCTTGCCGCCCGTAGGTTCGGGCGTATGGCTGAATGAGCGTTTTTTCGATAATTTGTTAATGCCATATCAATACATTTCTGCTAAAGGCATCCTTAAATGGTATGCCAGTAGCAGAAAGCGGCCATAAATTGCGGCATTATTGGATAGGAAGGGTCTATCCATCCAGGCGGAAGGAGATCTTACAGATCACCCCGTACGTAACGATCTTATCGTTCTTTACATGGGCCTTGATATCCTTTACATACACCGAGTCAATGTTGCGGATGGTTTTAGCAGCTTCTTTTACGGCATTTTGTAAGGCATCGTCAATGCTTTTTCGGAAGAAGCGATGACCTCAATAACTTTTACGATAGCCATAATGGTAAGTTTTGATGAAAAGGTATCACTGATACAATTTTCATACCTGCCAATCCCAGCGGACTGGCGGCCGGTTAAGTGCGGCGGAGCTTCTACAGTATATAGGTATTTTCATGGCGCCTGCCTGACGCATTCAGCCCGCTTTATTGTCGGATTAGCACAGTACTGGTTTGAGCAATTGACAGTAGGTTTGCTTTATCATTAAATAACCAAGTATATGCCTGTAAAGAATTTTATCGACCTGCCTTTTGCCCACCTGGATAAATTGCTACTAGAACTGGATATCGCCGGCCGGGAATTATTACATGCCCTGGCCTCCTTTAGCCAGGAACAATTCAATAAAGTACCATTTGCCGGTAGCTGGACTGCCGGTCAGGTAGGCGAACATTTATACAAATCATTGGAGGGAATACCCTATATGATGGAGGGAGATACCGCCCCTACCACCGGAAGAAAGCCAGATGCGCATGTGGTGACTATCGAGTCAATTTTCCTGGACTACGATACCAAAATGCAATCACCTGATTTTATCCTTCCTTCCGGCGGGCCGCAGGATAGAAATGCCCAGTTGCAGGGCTTCAGGGCCACCTGGGATGATATGACTGTCAAAGCGCGCACCATCGACCTCTCCTTCACCTGTAATGAATTTGAGTTTCCCGGTGTTGGCCTTCTTACCCGTTGGGAATGGGTCGTTTTCGCCATCTGCCATACCAAACGGCATACTGTACAGCTTAGAAATATCTTTCAGCAGGTGGCAACTGTGGCTGCCTGATAGCACCGATCTTATTTCACCAACCGGGGATCAAAGATGCCATGAGGGCCTGCCAGGAAATGACCGGCAGTCAGCCGGTTGAACCTGCTTGTACTGTTGGGAGATGCAGGCGTAGCCCCATCATCACCGGTAGTCCGGTAGGAGCGCCATGTCCTGCCTTTTGTCTGCGTTGCATATCCAGTCTGCGATGTAATAAGATTAATAAATCCTTTTAATCCGTTGTTGATACTAAGAGATACTGTTTTCATAATTTTTTTCCTTTAATGGTGAATGAATAACCTGTTTGCCTTCGGGAAGGTGGACAGGTGTTTTTTTCTGTTTGGCAAGCACCATACAAAGAATAAAACCGGTGAGCGCTAATCCGGCGCCTACATATTCCGGTGAAGTATAACCAAAACCTGCCGCAATGGGCAGCCCACCCAGGTAAGCGCCCAGCGCATTACCCATATTGGCGCTGGCTTGCAGCGCGGAGGAGGCCAGCATTTCGGCTCCCTTGGCTGCCCGGATCATCAGCATTTGCATGGGTGCTATCACCGCAAAGGCAATAGCCCCTGTGAGAAAGGTCATTACAATGGCTGGCAATTTATAATAACTCACTACCGATACGATCAGCAGCGCTCCAATCATGGTTAATAAAAGCATGCTGGTAGTTTTGAGCGGCGAGAACTTGTCGGCCAGCCGGCCGCCAACAAAATTACCAGCGGCCATACCCAGGCCGGCAATAATCATAATACTGCTGATACGCCCACTACCAAATCCGGCTACTTCTGTCATCAACGGCGCTATATAACTGATCCAGGCAAATAAGCCACCCGTTCCTATACTGCTGATACCAATGATGAGCCAGATATCCTTTTGCTTAAAAACCTTAATGCTTTGACCAAAGCCTCCATTGGCTCCAGGAGCCAGGTTGGGCATCCATTTCCGGATGCTTACCGCGGCGATCACAGCAATAGCTGCAATGGCCAGGAAGGACCAACGCCAGCCAATCGTATGCGCCATCCAGGTGCCCAGCGGAACACCAATGATATTAGCGAGTGTGAGGCCGGCAAACATCATAGATACCGACCTGGCTTCCCTGCCGGGCTCGGCCAGGCGACTGGCTACCACCGCACCCATGCCGAAAAAGGCGCCATGCGGCAATCCAGCAAAGAACCTCGCCGTCAGTAATAGCCCATAATTGGGTGCCAGGGCAAACAAGGTATTGAACAAGGCAAACATACCCATGAGCCCCATGAGTACCGTCCTGGGCCGGTAATGGCCCGTCAGGCCTGTCATCAACGGCGCACCGATCACAACCCCCAGCGCATATATAGCAATGAGGTAGCCGGCCGAAGGAATTGAGATCGACAGGGAGTTGGCTACATCCGGCAGCACCCCCATCATCATAAATTCCGTCATACCCACTACCATGCCGCCCAACGTAAGTGTTAGTAAGCCAGGTTTCAGCGTGGTTAAAAAATTGCTTTGTTTCATGAGCTGTACTTAAATAGTTGAATAGGTTAGGGGTTAAACAAATAAAAATGCCCGCTATTTCAGCAGGCATTCGTGTAGGGGATCTCAAGTGAGCTTTTAGCTCCGTTCCCATAGGTAATATCTTTCACACAGTACAGGCAATTTGACAACTCATTCTGTAACTAAACAATTCTTACATGCTTACCTGTTTGCAGCACTTCTGCCACCAGATCAAGATCACTTTTTGCAGCACCTGAAATAACTACGAGATCTATGCTTGAGTCATCCATGATAGCTCTTTATCCAATACGATTTCCGACTGAGGGTAATGCATCCGGGTGATCTCCGGAGAGGCATTCTGCACCATCACCTTCTTCAGGCGAAAGCCATGCTGGTTGCCCAGCGAATCGGTGTTAAAGGCACCCGTAGGTGTTTTACATTCAATGAGCCCTACATTGGTTATTGTTTCCATACTCACAGGCTTTAAATGTTATACCCTGGCCAGCCGTTCTCTTAGGTATTGACAATCTCAGGCTGGGAGGTTGAATTGTGTTTCGACTACGCAAAGATACGCCCATATGGTTAAACGTTTAACCAGTTATTCCTTTTAACGTTTCTTAATGCCGCTTTAATGCTATAAAGGTATTTATATGATTGATATTCATTGACTTACTTATTGATGGTTGGTTAATGCAATAATTGTATTTTAGTGTTTTATCTATAAACCGGGACATGGAGCGAAAGGTTTCCTTGAAAGATATTGCGCAAAAGTAGGGGTGTCAACCGCCCTGGTTTCCTATGTCTTGAACAACAAGCGCGAGAACAGGGTGTCGAAAGAACTGGCCCAGCGCATCCGGGAAGTGGCGGCCCAACTGAACTATCGTACCAATCAGGTAGCCCGCAGCCTCAAAATCAATAAGACCTATACCATTGGACTCATTGTAGCCGATATCGCCAACCCTTTCTCATCGGGTATGGCACGCATTATCGAGGATGAGGCCGAGCGACATCAATATACCGTAATCTTTAGCAGCTCGGACGAGAATGCCCGGAAATGCGGTAAGCTGATCGATACCTTGTTAGACCGGCAGGTGGATGGTCTCATCATTTCGCCGCCTGCCTTTTCCGAACACCAGGTCATTTACCTGCAAGAACAGCAAGTGCCTTTCGTATTGATCGACCGGTATTTTCCAGCGCTGAAAACCAATTACGTAGCCCTGATAATTATGGCGCTGCCTTTAAAGGAGTAGAGCACCTTATTCAAAGCGGTTGCCGTAACATTGGTATGGTGACTTACGATTCGGAGCTTTTCCACTTGCAGGAGCGCAAACGGGGATATAGGGCCGCCCTGGAAAAACATCAATTGCCTGCTGCCAATAGCCTGATCAAAGAAGTAGATATCAAGGCCGAAAAAGGTACTATCGACAAAGCCATCCAGGAACTGCTGGCCGGTGAAGCACCTGTTGATGCCCTGTTATTTGGCGCTAATAATATTGCCGTGGCTGGTTTAAGGTATATTAGCACCCTATCTGTAAAGGTACCCGGCGACCTGGCCATTGTAAGTTTTGACGAAACGGAAGCACTCGAATTTTTTATGCCCCCTTTGCCTATATCAAACAACCCTTGCCCGAAATGGGACGCCTGGCTACCCGGATATTATTAGAGAGTATTGAAAAACCCAGAGCCACCACCCAGTTCAACCTGGAAGGAGAGCTCATCCTTAAGAAACCTTTTTCATTATTGTAGGAAGCCATAAAGGCTGTAAGTCCGTAAAATATATTTCTCCTTTTATTTTTCCTGCTGACATAGGGCTGTCACTATCACTGATTTCCTTTGAGGTATTCACCAATTAATACCAATTTTAAGCAAGACAGCCTGACAATGCCCGCTGTAGTTATTACTCCCGCCCAATTATTGGAACACTGGCAGGGCCACCGCCAGCTTACCCGTAAGGTAATAGAGGCATTTCCTGAAGACAAACTATTCACTTATTCAATCGGAGGCATGCGTCCTTTTTCCAAGCTGGCCCATGAATTAATACAATTAACCTTTGTGGGTGTGCATGGCCTGGCAACCGGCCAGTGGAAAGAATTGCAGGAATTGTATGCAGGCAATACGGAGCCTGCTACCAAAGAAGGCTTGCTGCAATTTTGGGATGACGCTACTGTTTACCTCAACGAGCAATGGGCGGAACTGAAACCCCACCGCTGGCAGGAAAAAGAAACCTTATTGGGGCAATATGAAGGAACCGTATACGGCGGTATGATGTATTGGCTCGACAATGAGAACCATCACCGTGGTCAGGGATTTGTATACCTGCGTTCGCTGGGCATCGAACCTCCTTTTTCTGGGATAGGGGTACTAGGAAATAGTAGGTCATTGTAGCTTTTGATGTTCTTGTTCAATGATCTTTTCAAGCTCCGTTTCACTGGGAAGATTGACAAGATACTTTGATACAAACACTTGCTGGGGAAGTCCCATGGTTGCGTATTTTACCAACGCGTCATTTTTTTCCTGCACACAAAATGATTCCTATCGGAAGGTTATCTTCCGGTAGGATCTCATTTTCCGTGTAATAGTTGAGATATACATTCATTTGCCCGGCGTCCGCATGGGTGAACTCGCCCATTTTTAGGTCCAGCAATACATGGCATTTCAGTATGCGATGATAAAAAACCAGGTCAATACGATAATGCGTATTGTCAAAAGTGATCCTTTTCTGGCGAGCCTCAAAACAAAACCCCTTCCCATTTCCAGCAGGAAGTTTTGCAGGTGATTGATAATGCCCCCTTCTATGTCGGTTTCTGCATAGGTTGCTTTCTCCTCTAAACCTAAGAAGTCAAGTAAGTAAGGGCTTCGGAAAATATCTTCGGGTGTAAGCCCTGTTCCGTTACGGTGCTTTTCAAGCACTGCTTGTTTATCGCTGCTTAATCCGGTCCGTTCAAATAACATACCATTCATTGCCCGTTGCAATTCCCGGACAGACCAATTGTTCTTAATGGTTTCTGTTTCGTAAAAACTTCTTTGTAGTGCAGTGTTGGTTTTTAGAAGCTCAATAAAATGCGAAAAACTTAGCCGGTTGATCAGCAACTCAGGGGATTCCTGATTACCAGAAAGAGTCAAGGCATCACGCTGCATAAATTCGTCAGACAGCGTCTGACGAATTTCAACTAATTGAAAATCAGATCTTTTAAATTCGTCAGTCACCGACTGACGAATTTGTGGATAATGATTGTAAAACAACCGGAATAGCTTTAGATTGGTTTCTGCGATACCCTTGATGCCTTTTTCTTTAACTGGCTTGCCAGGTTTTCTAGCATTTTGTTGCCATATACAGCCCGGTCCTCGCCGCCTTGCTCATACTCTGTTATATAGCACCCAATGATCCAATTACGTAAGGTTAATGCCCTGTTTACTTGTCTTTGTACCTGGTCTAAAAAGTGCTGATTAGTTTGTTGAATCGCTTGTACAAGGTGATCAAGGTTGTTAATTCCTTTCTCCATTGCTTCCGTTTTGGCCATGCTTTTTTAGGGCATATACGATAACCCGTTGTAGTTAGTTCGCATACCCATGCTGTTTTTATAATAATTGCCTGATAGGAGATGTGTATAAAATACAAAGCCCTCCGCATAAGGGGAGGGCCTGGATATATTGGATCTTATCATTTCTTTTTATTTGGCATCATCCGACAAAGTACCATTGGTAATAAACCTGATCTGTACTTGCTGGTTGTCGTTGGTGGCGCCGGGTATGCCTGCCAGTAATACAGTGTATGCTTTATTTTGCTCCAGCGTAATGTTGCGATTGACATTTACCCCGCTATTGTTTTTTACCACAATGGCCACCTCCCCCGGTGTAATGGCTTTGAATTCACTTACGGCGCCATAAGCTGCATTTTCGTTCACTATATTGCTGCCACCGGCTGCAATGGTAACCATAGGTGTGTTCACCGAAACGGTAATGGCATTGATGTACCGTACATAGGCTTTGCCATTGGATGCCGATAAACTATCAAAATTGTCTACCGAAATAATATTGCGGTAAGCGCTATTGGCGCCAATAACAAACAGGGAATAATATTTATTGTTTTCAAAACTGTAACTGCTGGAAGCAATCGGCGTGCTGTTGGGATAATTGAATGCTTCTACTGGTCTGTTGCCTACATAAATATGCTGGTATACACCTGTGTAATTCGTATACGCCAGGGGCGCCTGAGTAAGGTTATTACCCGAAAGTCTGACCATCAGCGTCGGCTGATCGGGCGCCAAATTGAAAGTCATCAAACCTGCGGCAGGAATGCCACTACCATCATTGTCTTTATCTTTTAAACAGGCGGTAAACAATACACCAGCTGATACTACGGCAATAACGGGCATTAAACTCCTGCGGAGATACAACAAAGCCTTGTTCATATCGTATATTTTTAAGTGAATAAAGAATCCTCCCTGGCAGTAGTAATGGTGCGGAGGAATTGGTTTAGTGCAATTATAAGTGGAGTAGGGGGACTGCAAAATTATTGAAAAAGGCGTACCGCAATTCCCAAAGGAATGATAAAGGATCGTTAAAGCATCGTTATAACGATACAGGCAGGTGTATTTCACCAGCCTGTATAGAGGTTAAAAACCTATTAATTTACTGCTGATTTAACTGGATCAGGTTGCCACAGGTATCATCAAAAGTTGCTACAGTAACTGGTCCCAGTTTCGTAGGCCTGGTATTGAAACGTTCACCCAATTTTTCCAGGCGTTCATATTCCTGCTGTATATTGTCTACCCCAAAAAAGTTGCCTGCATTTATACGTTTTGCACTTGCGGTTTTACCTTCCTTTTCAACAACAGGGCGCTGATAAGGGCTACAAGCAGTCCAATAGGCAGGATCTCGATATAGGAGATGAGAATAACAAATAGCGGGTTCTTATACATTTCCGTAAAGCTGGCCATTTGGGTGGCTTGTTTGGCTAGTTCGCCTGGAGTGGCGCCATTAGTTTTGGCCTTATTGAGGACGCAGCTGGCATATTTCTCCGCAAAGTCGGGAACGAATACATAATACTCAACCAGCCATACCAACACATACATTGTTGAGGCAATTAACGATATATAAAGGCCGATCCGGAATGCTTTGCCAAAAGATATAATGCCCTGATTATGTTTGTCCCTGAATTGCTTGATGCCTACAAATATGAAGGAAAAGGCTACCAGCATGGTGGCATACCCAATGATCTCATTGCCTTTGAAATCCTGGTTATTGTAGATCATGGCAACAGAAGAGAGCATCATGGCCGTAACAATGAGGCCGGCAATCAGTCCAAAAACGAGGATCGTTTTTTCATTTCGCTGAAGTTTTGTTGAAAGGTTACCCGGCAAATTTGGAGCATAAAACAATCCGCCCACTCATACTTTGGGATGATTTTGGGAAGAAGGGAACATTTGGTCCCTATGGGTGAATGGGCCTAAGGAATGAGACTCAATCGTTTAGCTTTTTCAATGGCCTGAGTCCTTCTTTTTCACGTCCAGTTTGAGGAAGAGATTGGAAGAATGCGTCTTGACAGTATTGAGCGAAACAAATAACCGGTCGGCTATCTCCTGGTTACTATGGCCATTGGCTATCAGTTGCAAAACCTCCAGTTCCCGTTTGCTTAGCCCCAACCTGTTGAGTTTTTTTCATTGAGGATAAAAGGGCTGGCAGGACCTTCGGGAACCTCTTTGTGTATATATACCTCTTTTTCAACTACTACCATTTTTATCTTGGGTTTGGTCAGTTTGATGGCCAGCCAGATACCCAGCGCAGTGAATACTAGGGCGATAGCACCTGCATATATTTCAAAGGAGTGGTCAATGATGATGAAACGTAATTCCAACCACCGTAATAAGAACAACAATACGGCCATGGAGATGCCATAGAGAATAACGTACTTATGTTTTATCAGTGATTTTAGGATCATGCTATGCCGATAAAGGGAACTTAGCAAAAATACAATTTTCGGTCAAGATCCGGCAATAGCCTGGAAATGGGTTACTGGCTGCAACGAAACCGGCATTCCTTATCAGGTAGTTTTTTGCTTTCTCCTGAAAAGCAAGAGGAAGATCTTAAACAAAGCCAACAATACAGGCATAAATGCCAGGATGGCCAGCCAGGAACATACCTGCGCCTCGACTGATACCAGTTCACTGCTTAGAGAAGCTGTATTGTTTTCCGATAATAGAAAAATGGCGATCATGGAAAACAAGAAAGTGGCTACCAGGCTAAGCGCCAGGGTGATCACAATATTCCGGCCTCCCTTTTCCTTGCCATTCAATTTTATTTTGTCTACAAAAAGCATCGAGAGGAAGAGCCCTCCCAGTGAAATACCCATCAGGGTTTTTACAATAACGAGTAACAGATCATGCATTTCCATGACTTAAACGTTTAAGTTGATCCAATAATGAGATGAAAGCATCCAATAGCCATAGCTATTGTCGCAAACAAACAATGACTTCTGTTTTGTGGAGGGGAGCTTTGTGCTACAACAAGCAGCAAATAGGATAAAAGAAACACGGTAGCTTACACAGGAAAGAGTGGAAATGTGGCAAAGAGGTGAAGGATCGAAGGTAATAAAAATATACATTAATACATTTTAATGCATTAATTAATAACAGGCATGCCGAAAAAAATTGATTTATGGCAAACGCCTTACTATTACATGTTGTATCTTCCATGCTCATTACAACCAATAGTATAAACCAGCCAAATGACATCAAGACGGAACTTCTTGCAGCAAACAGCTTTGGGCCTCGCAGGTACATTAACTTTACCACTTGCCAGCCATGCTGCTGCTCCTAAAAAGGACAGGCCATCATCACCGGTATAGCCGGATACACCTTTGCCAAATTCGATCTGGAAAAGGCCATTGCCATGATGAAGAAGGTGAACATCCAGTATATTTCTGTAAAGGATTTTCACCTGCCGCTTAACAGCAATGCCGAAAAATTCAATCAGTATTAAAGCAGTTTGCTGATGCAGACATTAAAGTATATGCAGTAGGTGTGATCTATATGAAAACCAAGGAGGCGGTAGATGAAGCATTTGCCTATGCCAAAAGAGTAGGCGTACCCCTGATCGTGGGAGTGCCCAATCCTGAATTGCTGGATTATACCGAATCAGTCGTTAAATCATCGGGCATCAGGTTGGCCATTCACAACCATGGCCCAGAAGATAAGTTATATCCCAGCCCTAAGAATGCGTATGATCTGATCAAAGACCGCGATGAAAAAATGGGACTGTGTATGGACATCGGTCATGCTATCCGGGCAGGCGCTGATCCCGCAGCCGTTGTAAAAGCATACAAGAACAGGATCTTTGACTTGCACATTAAAGATGTAACCCTGGCTGCTAAAGAAGGGAAGGCCATTGAAGTCGGCCGCGGTGTTATCGACTTCCCTGCATTGGTGAACGCACTCCGCAAAAGTAATTACCAGGGCATCTGTAGCATTGAATTTGAAAAAGACATGACCGATCCTTTGGCAGGCCTGGCCGAATCAGCCGGCTATTTCAAGGGAGTCGTAAAGTCTATCGGATAAATTATAGATCACTATGCACAGAAAAGCCGCTGCAGTAAACTGAGCGGCTTTTTTGTTGGGGAGTTGTTCCTTGTTGCTTTCTCAACCTTTCCTCCTATCAACCCTCCCTAATAAAACTTGGGCAAGGGATTCAGTTGCAGGTTTTGTCGCTGATGCCAGTAAGGATAAATAGGTTCCCGGTTACTGGCTTCATCTAATTTCTTGATCTGGTCCATAGTGAGGGCCCAACCCACTGCTCCCAGGTTTTGCTTCAACTGTTCTTCGTTGCGCGCTCAATAATGATATTGGCAACGGTAGGTCGCTGTAATATCCAGTTCAGCGCTACCTGTGCAACCGATTTACCCGTTTCGGCTGCTACTTCGTCCAATACATCCATGATCGTGTACAATAGTTCTTCATTCAATGCAGGTCCATGTCCACCACCTTGTTGCACACGGTTCTCGGCAGGTAGTGGCTGGTTGCGGCGATATTTACCACCCAGGCGGCCAGAGGCCAGCGGGCTCCATACAATGGTGCCAATTTTCTGATCTACACCCAGTGGCATCAGTTCCCATTCAAACTCCCGGTCCAGCAGCGAGTAATAAGCCTGGTGTGCAATGTATTTTGTCCACCCATACCTTTCAGACACTGATAAAGATTTCATCAGGTGCCAGCCCGAAAAATTGGAACAGGCGATATACCGTATTTTACCAGCTTGCACCAGCGTGTCCAGCGTACGCAGGGTTTCCTCTACAGGCGTGTTGCCATCAAAGCCATGCATATGGTAAATATCGATATAGTCTGTTTGCAACCGGCGCAAAGAATCTTCTACCGATTTGATGAGGTGAAGGCGCGAAGAGCCAAAATCATTCGGGGCATCCGACATAGGGAAAGTAGACTTGGTTGAAACAAGTACTTTATCCCGGATACCTTTCAGCGCATGGCCCAATATTTCTTCGGCCACTCCTCTTGAATACACGTTGGCCGTATCAAAAAAATTGACACCTGCTTCCATACAAAGCTTCACCATGCGGTTGGCTTCTTCTTGTTGCGTAGCGCCCCAGGCTTTGAAAAAATCACCTACACCGCCAAAGGTGGCTGTACCAAAACTTAATACAGGTACCTGCAGTCCTGAATTGCCCAATAGTCTGTGTTCCATATAAGGTATTTGATTATTTAGAGAAGATAACAAGACTGTTGGCAGATTGTTGGCTCCTGGTTGTCTAAATGTAACAGGCCAAATTACCTGGTTTCCCAGGCCCGACTGACAGAGGTGGGGGCATGAAGTTTGATGATTGCCTATTGAGTACGGCAATGGGGACCCTTCCGCCATTAAAAAATCTTATTGTAGCTTTATTGTCCCTATCCGGCCGTAAGGACCTGCCCCTTTGCGCTTCATTCATTTTTAAATACCATTTGTTATGCTAACGACGAATGATTTGGCACCGGATTTTGAATTACCATCAACGCCCAACCGGCGTATTGCCTTGCATGATCTTAGGGGTAAAAATGTGATCCTTGCTTTCTATCCGGCGGATTGGAGCCCGGTTTGCGGCGACCAGATGGCACTGTACAACGAAATGCTGTCTTTCTTTGAGAAATACAATGCCAGTTTGCTGGGGATTTCTGTGGACAGTAAATGGAGTCATGAGGCCTACATGGAGCAACGCAAACTCCATTTCCCCCTGCTGGCCGATTTTGAGCCCAAGGGTGCAGTAGCCCAAAAATATGGCGTTTATGATGCAGAGGAGGGACAATGTGAAAGGGCTTTGTTTGTGATAGATGACAAAGGGATCATCCGGTGGAGTTATCTATCTCCCATGCTGGACAATCCCGGCGCGGATGGAATTATTGAAGCCCTGGAAACCATTACCCAATCAACAAATACCAGTCATGGCGTCAAAACTCCAACCTCCGCTTAATCAGACCGATCATGTGTTGGGCGTTCACCATGCAGAGATCGAATTGATTGAATTTGGCGATTATCAATGTCCACATTGTGGCGCAGCCTGGCCGGTAGTCAAACAATTACAGAAGACCTATGTTAAAAATATGTTGTTCGCCTTCCGCCATTTCCCGTTATCCAATGCCCATGAATATGCTTTTGCAGCAGCAATGGCTGCAGAAGCCGCTGCCAGGCAGCAAAGGTTTTGGGAAATGCATGACCTTATTTTTGAGAACCAGGCATTGCTGAGTGAGCAGCTGTTTCCCGAATTGGCCCAGGCGCTTTCCTTGAATATGGCTGCTTTTGGGAGGGACCTGTCAGTTGAGGCCCTGCGCGAAAAAGTAGAGGCCGACTTTGAAAGTGGTATCCGTAGTGGCGTCAATGGCACCCCCACTTTTTATATGAATGGACTTAAATACACCGGTAGCTATGATTACGATACCATGGCGGTGGCAATAGAACAACACCTGACCGAAACCCGCTACCAACAGTAGCACATTAACTATTCAATTATTTTCCAGGCGTGGCAAAAGATTATTATTCAATTCTGGGCATTGGCAAGCAGGCGACTGACGATGAGATCAGGAAGGCTTTTCGTAAACTGGCCGTTAAATACCATCCTGATAAAAATCCGGGCAATAAGGAAGCGGAGGAAAAGTTCAAGGAGATCAATGAGGCCAATGAAGTGCTAAGTGATGCAGAGAAGCGGAAGAAGTACGATAAGTATGGTTCCAATTGGAACCAGTTTAATGGCGCTCAGCAGGGCCAACAGCAGTACCAGGGGCCCATCAGGGCGGCGGGTCCTATCATTTTGAAGGCGACCCCAACGAGTTCTTTGGACAAGGGGGTAATTTCTCTGATATTTTTGGCGAGTTCTTCAATCGGGAAGGGGACGTACAAAACGTGGCGGTAACAGGAAAGCCAAAGGACAAGATTATCAGTCCGAAATGGCCATTACCCTGGAAGAAGCTTTTCAGGGAACGGCTAGGGTGGTTACCCTGCATGAGCAGAAGATACGAATTACCCTTAAGCCCGGGGCTTACAATGGTCTTACCATCAAGTTGGCTGGAAAAGGAGCCCCGGGTAGCCATGGCGGACCAGCTGGTGATCTCTATATAACCATCCAGGTATTGCCCCATGAAGTATTTAAACGTGATGGCGACGATATCAGGCAAACGGTGATTGTAGATCTTTTCACAGCCGTTTTGGGGGGCGAAAAGGAAGTGAACACCCTTTCCGGGTTACTGAAGATCAAAATACCGGCCGGTACACAAAGCAGTAAATTGCTCCGCATCAGAGGCAAAGGAATGCCGGTTTACAATAAACCTGGTCAAACCGGTGATATGTTGGTGGAGATTCAGGTATTGATACCGGAAAACCTGACGGAGCAGCAGCAAGAACTTTTCAGGCAATTGCAATCAACTTTTAAATAATAGCCTATGCTTCCAGACCTAATCATTTATCCATCGTATGTTGATGCCTATTCTACTGTACTGGATGAGGTAAGGGAAATATTGATCAGCCGCCAGTTGATCCATTATGCAGGTGCATTGCAGGAGCGTGCATTGTTGGAAGATATTGAATTGGAAAAAGCAGTAGAAAAGGCGCTGATCGTTTGTGTAACCGCAGGCATCAGTCCGGCGGAGCATTTTAAAAGTATCTTCATTTATGCCGGCGAAGCATTGAAGAAAGATTGGCTGGTATCGGACCTGGGCCTGCAACTGATCCTTTTAAATGCCGATATTGCCAACCCGGTAGTGGCCAGACTACAGGTTGAACTCGCCTCTGGCAGGGTGTCATCTTAAAATAAAACCTATGCTAACTTTTAATGAACTTATACAGGGCGATCTACCTGTACTTGTTGACTTCTACGCCGATTGGTGCGGACCCTGTAAAACCTTGGACCCCATTGTACGCGAAGTAGCCCGTGAAATTAGCAATAAAGTAACGACCATAAAGGTCAATGTCGATAATAGCCCGCAGGTAGCGCAAGCCTACCATGTAACAGGCATACCCACGCTTATCCTTTTTCGCCATGGTAAAGTACTCTGGCGGCAAACGGGCCTCGTCAATAAGAGCACCTTGCTGGCTGCGATTGGTCCACACCTGATCGCATAGTTGAGCACCGTTTCCCGCCACTTCAGGCAGTTCCCGCTCCTGGATGCTTCAATAATCCGTATTTTAGCAGTGCGATCATGACGGATTTTATGAAAGTAACAACTATTGGATATCATTTAGGTGGAAGATTAGACCTCAAGCTCATCAAGAATAGCCTCGCCTTTCATTGTATCTATGCAGACCCCACCGAACTGATCTACGAAATCAGTCAATATTCCTGGTTCCAGGTATTTGATTATGGCAGCGTTGTATTCTTTGGTGTTGAAAAAATAGTACAGACAGATATCATTGGTTCCATCCGGAAAATTCTCTCCCTGGCAGTCAATGAACTGGAAAGTGAAGAGATCGAGCTGGAATTGATACCCGATTCCCCCACCAAGGTATTGTTTGATAAGATCATTGTTAACCATATCAATGTAGAGGTGGCCAAGATGGTGATGCTCAATATTGCCCAGTCGGTAGCACTGGATTATTATATTGAGCAAACCAATATTCTGTTAGAGCAAACCACTTACTTCAGCAATGAATTGGAAGAAAAAGGTAAGTTCTCCATCAAAGGAAAGGGCTTGCTCAAATACATTGGCAAGGCCCTCAACCTCAAAAATAAGATTGCCCGCAACCTCTACATCTTTGATAGTCCCGACATAACCTGGGACGATCAATACCTCAATGACCTGCATACACAGTTGAACATGGAGCTGGATATCCGCATCCGGTACCGAAGCTTGCAGGAAAGCCTGGACATTATCCAGGAAAACCTGGAGATCTATAAAGATATTAACCAGCATTCTCACAGTTCTACCCTTGAATGGATCATTATTATCCTCATTGCAGTGGAGATCGTGAATATTATTTTTGACAAGATATTCTAGCAATAGCCCATGCGACAAACGATCAGGCAATAATTACTACCCGGCATTTTCAGGAGCTATACCGATGACCGCTTTACTTCTTATTACCGGCCAGATTATTTCAAAATAGCTGTGCCCGACCTGGAAGAGGGTGATATCATTGAATATGAGTTTAAGAATTACAATAACCAGCAGTATGGTTATAATCCATTGTATGCTGGAGGCCAGGGGCTCGTAAAAGGGGATGTGATAGATCATTCACCAGGAAATATACAATGCGGCAGGCATTACCCGTACTCTTGCTATTTTTTACTTCCTGTATTTTCAATTGTAGCGTATGCTTGCCTTTCTTCAGATCGCTGCTGAATAGGATATACCAGGGCAGGTGCAGCGATTTGCTCCATTGTGTATAAAGGTCTATTTCCTGGAAAGGACCATTATCGATAGCATAAGCTACTATACCAGCATCTTTGCCCGATACGATGGCCATGCCAATGGCTGTGCCTTTAAAAGGCAGGATAAGCGTGGCGCCGGGTGTGGTAGCTACCAGTATCGGCCGGTGCACAAAGCCGGGCCGTGTGTGCAGGCTGTCCGTAGGTGTCCAGTCGGGGTTCAATGTCCAGTTGCCCTCATATTGGGCATTGGCAATATCATAGTACTGCCCGTTTTCCAAAGCCTGCTTGTTGAGTGCTTTGGGTAATGGATAGGGATGTACATTGAGCGCATGGACCATCGCCAGCTTGGTAGCACAATGTTGCAGCAGGGCACGGATGGAAGCAAAATACAATTGTTGCCCGAATGGAGAGGGGTGCAGGTCCTTGAAATCCTTTTCCCAGGAAAATTCTCCATGCGCCATGCGGTCATGCACCTCTTTGGCGAGGTTGATAAAGGGCAGGTTATAATGCCGGGCAACCAATGCATGATTGGCTACCTCTGCGGGAATGCGGTGATTGTTGTAGTCTGCTGTTTTATCAGGATCGGCAAATGCCATTAGTACAATATCCATCGACGGATTGCTCTTGCGGGCATGGCGCACAATACCTTCCAACGTGCGTACCTGGATAGCGCTGTCAGTACCATTTGTCCGGTCATTTACGGCCGCTTCCAGGAATAACAGGTCTATTTTTCCCGGGTCCAGTACATCCCTTTGTAAGCGGAATACATGGGGCAGGCTACCGAGGGAGGGGATACCCGCATTGATAAAACGGAATTGCGTGGTGGGGTAACTTTGCCGCAGAAAGGAATCTACTTTATTGCGCCAGCCTTGCATATTGGTGATGGAACCGCCGAGAAAAGCAACGGTAACCTGTTTTTGGGACAGGACTGCATAGAAGTTTCTCAATCCACTGCCTGTGGTCATATAATCGTCATAGGGTAGGGGTGCCGTCGATTGGGCGATAGCAGTCAATAAGATCGTGCAATGAATGAATAGCAGGGCAATATACCGGTACATGCAATTGAATTAAAGTACTGCAAACTATTCTATCACCGGCGTTTGACCAGTTTATTTTATGGCCATTGGCTAAACTATTTTAACATGGGTAAATAGTGAGCCCCGCCGTGTGGGGCGGGGCTACTTAGCGTAATACTGAAATACACAAACCGCACTTCTTACAAAATGGTGGGCCATTAAGGCGTTGGTGCTTTGGCAACGCCACAGGGCACTCACCTTAAACCGCTTAGGCGATCAATATTTTTAATTGCTGTTCAATATGGTGAATGGCTTTGACTGTCTTATAGTAGGAGTCAGGTGTGACCGAAATAGAATCGATGCCCATCTCTACCAAAAACTGGGCAAAGTCGGGAAAATCAGAAGGCCCTTGCCCGCAAATACCCACTTGTATATTGGCTTCCCGTGCCGCCCTGATCAACATCGTGATCATGGATTTCACGGCTTCATTGCGCTCGTCATAGATATGCGCTACCAGCGAGGAATCGCGGTCGAGGCCCAATACCAGTTGCGTAAGGTCGTTGGAGCCAATGGAGAACCCATCAATATGGCGGGCAAATTGCCGGGCCATGATGATATTGGAAGGTAATTCGGCCATCAGTACTACCTGCAAACCATCTACACCGCGTTCCAATCCCCCTTCTTGCATAGCATCATACACCTGTAATAACTCTTTTACCGTGCGGCAGAAAGGTATCATGACCACAATATTTTTCAGCCCCATTTTTCACGGGCCTGTTTAATGGCCCGGCATTCCAACAGGAAGGCTTCTTTGTATTGGGGCGAATAATACCGGGAGGCGCCGCGCCAGCCGATCATGGGGTTTTCTTCGTTAGGTTCAAAATGATTACCACCCAACAGGTTGAAATACTCATTGCTCTTGAAGTCGGAAAAGCGCACCAACACCTTATGGGGATAAAAAGCGGCTGCTATCTTGGCAACACCCTGTGATAATTTTTGTACAAAGAAATCTTCTTCATCCTTATACCCCGGGTAATTTCCTTGATGCTGGCGCTAAGCTTTTCATCCTGCAACTTCCGGTGGTGTAAGAGGGCCAGCGGGTGCACCTTGATATAGTTGTTGATGATAAATTCTTCGCGGGCCAGGCCGATGCCTTTACAAGGCAGGCTGGCAAAGCGGAATGCCATATCTGGCGAAGCCACATTGAGTAATACCGGCGTATCTATTTCGGGAAATGCACTTAGATCAAACGAAGTAGTTGTAAAAGTGATGGTGCCATCATAAACCAGTCCTGTCTCACCTTCGGCACAAGAGGCCGTGATCAGCTGGCCATCTCGTAATAATTGTGTGGCATTGTTGCAGCCTACAATAGCGGGTACACCCATTTCGCGGGCCACAATGGCTGCATGACAGGTACGCCCTCCTTTATTGGTAATAATGGCGGCTGCCATTTTCATGATGGGCTCCCAATCCGGATCGGTCATGTCTGTTACCAGCACGTCTCCTTTTTCAAATGATAGTTTATGGATATCATGTACCTGGTGGGCATCCAGTAGGCGTACCTTGCCACTGGCTATTTTATCACCAACGGCAATGCCTTTGGCCAGTATTTTAGTAGCCCTGTTGGCATCCTGGATCGTATATTCGGTGATGGTACCAGCCTCCCTCCGTGAATGGATGGTTTCGGGCCGGGCCTGTACAATAAACAATTCCTTCGTGATGCCATCAATGGCCCATTCCACATCCATGGGGCACCAGCGTTGGTGAATGCCGGAATAATATTTTTCAATGTCCATTACCCACTTGCTCAATTGCAATACAGTAGCATCATCCATACAAAAATGATGTTTCTCGTAAGGACTGGTGCCCACAATAGCTACCCGCTCGCCGGGTTCATCACCATACACCATCTTTTTATCTTTTACGCCCAGTTTCTTTTCGATGATGGAAGCATAGCCTTCTTGTAAAGTAGGTTTGAATACGATGAACTCATCGGGCGATAAGGCACCCTGCACTACCAGTTCGCCCAGTCCATAAGCTCCATTGATCACAATGGCGTCTTTGAAGCCGCTTTCCGTATCCAATGAAAAAGCCACCCCGAGGCGCCCAGGTCGGCCCTTACCATTTTTGCACACATACCGAAAGCCCGATCTTTAAATGGTCATACCCAAAGCCCTGGCGGTAGCTGATAGTGCGGTCGGTAAAGAGCGAAGCGAAACAGCGTTTTACAGCGTCCAGCAGTTGGTCCATCCCTTTTACGTTGAGGTAGGTATCCTGCTGTCCGGCAAAGGAAGCATCGGGCAGGTCTTCGGTGGTAGCTGAAGAACGGACGGCTACATCAGCCCAGGGTTGTTTGTACCGGATAGATAATTGCTCGTAAGCATCACTGATCAGGTCGATCATTTCCGGGGAAGGGGCTGCGGGTGATCAGTTGCCGCACAGCAGCGCCGACCTGTTGCAGGGAAGCGATATCACCGGGCCTGATGGAACCAATGATCTCCTGTATCCGGTGTTCCAACTTATTGAAGCTTATGAAACGCGCATACCCTGTTACCGTAATAATAAAACCTTCTGGTATCCTTACGCCCAGGGGACTGAGGTGTTGCAGCATTTCTCCCAGCGAAGCATTTTTGCCGCCTACCAGGTTGATGTCCCCGATACCCGCCTGCTGAAGTTCCATGATAATAGGGCTTGACATGTGTTGTTGTTATTCAGGTTATAGTAAGAGCAAAGGATTTCCCACTCATTATTTTTAATGAGAAATTATAATTCCACCAAGGATGAAATGGATTGTTATTAGTACAATGAAAGCTGCCTGCAAAAAAGCGTTTCCTGCTGCTGCAGGATTACCTGACTTGTTGTGTACAACCAATTGTAATATTGGATTGCGTAACAAAAGTAGGGGCAATAAATAAAACAACTTACCACGGGGTTACCCAATATTTGTACTATCTTAACATCTGAATATCTGTTGCAGCTTATTTTATACCATGAAAGTATTAAAATCGTTTTAGCATGAAACCCCATTTAATGAAGATCCACCTGGAGGCGGAACATTCCTTTAGTGTGCGACATGATATCGCGTCTCATTTTTACAACCATTGGCATTATCATCCCGAGTTGGAATTGGTGCATATTATTAAGGGTTCCGGACGGCAGTTTATTGGCGATCATATTCATCACTTCAAAGCCAATGACATGATCCTGCTGGGGGCCGATCTGCCGCACTGGTTTCGCAGTGATGAAAAGTTTCTGCGCAAGCATTCCACTTTACAGGCAGAGGCCATCATCGTGCATTTTACTCCTGCCTGCCTGGGGGCTGATTTTTTCAGACTGCCTGAGAATAAGGATCTGCTGAAGTTGTTTGACAAAGCACAACAAGGGGTACGTATCAAAACCAAACGCGCGCAACGGTGGCTGGCTATATGCAGCAACTGGTAACAGCCCGTAAAACTGAGCGTATCATCCTGCTGATGCAGATATTGTATACGATTGCCGGTTCGCGCCAAACCAAAACAGTATGCAGCAAAGGGCTCGACTTTCATTACAATGATATGGAAGCCGACCGCATGAACAATATCTACCAGTACATTATGAAGAATTTCTCGCGCGAGATCACCCTGGATCAGATTGCCAATGTGGCCCATATCAGTCCCAATTCATTTTGCCGTTATTTTAAGTCGCGCATTAAAAGACCTTTTCCCAATTCCTGATGGAGGTACGCATTGGCCATGCTTGTAAGCTATTGGCCGAAACAGAAAAAAGCATTGCCGACGTATGTTATGAAAGCGGCTTCAATAACTTCTCCAACTTCAACAGGCATTTTAAATCCATTACCAACAAAACACCGATGGCCCATAGGAAGCATTACCAGGAGGGGAAGTGAGAAGAGAATACAGAATACAGTATTCAAGATGCGGCGAGCGGCTCGTAGCTCACAGCTCATAGCTCATAGCTAATACCCGATTTAGTGTGTGCAAAAATTATTTTTTTAGTTCAGGCCAGGGAAGTGTTGTATGCGAATATGGCCTTACTTTTGCACAAATTTTCGTACTTGAAGCAATGGGCTGCAATATTATTACTGGTGATCGTAATGGCGCAAACCTTCAGCAAATGCTGGCTGGTGGTGGGTTTTGCCATTAACCAGCGTACGATTGCCGCGACCTTGTGCGAGAACCGCGCCAAGCCCAATTCCACCTGCCAGGGTAAATGTTACCTGCGTAAAAAATGAAAGCCCAGGAAAAACAGGAAAGCGCTCCCTGAATGGCGGCAAAGAGAAATTTGAAGTATTGTTGTTCAATGAACTATCCGATGAGATGGTCTTTGAACCTTTTACGATGACCGATACACCCATCTCCATTTATACGGCGACTACTATTCAACAGGAGTCCGCCGCCATCTTCCACCCTCCACGAGGCTGATCTGTTTCTACTCATTTAATGACTTTGAATGTACTGTGACGTCTTGCTTAACCGGTGAGCAATGACCCTAAGTATATGCATTCATGCTTGTTGGTTCCAGGTACTATGGCAACAAGGCAACGAGCCATCGATGCACAGAGGCAACAAAATCAAGTTGTATTCTGCTCGCAGCTCCTGGCTCGAAGCTCGCAGCTGTATTGCGTATTGTCCTGCCTGCAACCAGCTTCCCGGTTCATGCTTTGAATTGGCCACTTCATGCGGCCTCCAATTGATGTGGCCCGTTGTTCCATGCACTTTTGCGGCGGCAAAGGTGATTCCAACTTCAGCCAAAACCGGATTATTATGAAATCAGTGCTTAAATACCTTATCACACTTTGTGGTATATTATGCATACAATATGTTGTTGCCCAATCTGTCCCTTGCAAAGGGAAAGTGATTGATGGTGTAACCAAAGAACCGGTTGCCCATGCTTCTGTACAATGTTTGGGTAATAGCCAGGGCACGTTTACCAATCCTAATGGGGAATTTGAATTGCCCTTGCCCAACCAGCGGCAGGAGTTGGTGATCTCTTTTATAGGCTACCAGTCCAGCAAGGTATGGGTAGCTCAGCAACAGCCTGGGCTGGTAATAGCCCTGCAATCCAACAACAGTACCATGCAAGAAGTGGTGATCTCGGCCAACCGGGATGTAGCCCGGCGTTCACAGGCGCCGGTAGCCATAAATACACTTACTGCCAAAATCATACAGGATACCAGGCCCATTACGGTAGACCAGGTGCTCAATAAAGTAAGTGGTGTGTATATGGTCAACCTGGGCAATGAACAGCATTCTATGAGCATCCGTCAACCCATGACCACCAAGAGCTTGTTTCTGTACCTGGAAGATGGCATCCCCATCCGTACTGCCGGCTTGTTCAACCACAATGCCTTGCTGGAAATGAACATGGCCGCAGTACGGAATATTGAGGTGATCAAAGGCCCTTCTTCCTCCCTGTATGGCAGTGAGGCCATTGGCGGGGTAGTGAATTTTATTACTAAAAATAACCCATGAACCTCCGAAAATATATCCGCCGGAATATGTACCGGTGGCACCGCATAGCCAGCCTCATCATTGCCCTGCCGGTACTGCTATGGGCCATCAGTGGTTTTATGCATCCGCTGATGACCAATATCCGTCCACAGGTAGCTACACAGCGATTATCAAAACCTTTGATCGATACAGCCAAACTGCAAATATCTCTATCCGAAGCCTTTCTCAAAAACCATATTGATACTTTCAGCAGTTACCGGTTGGTGGCCATGAATGGCAATTGGTTTTACCAGGTAAAACTGCCGGACCATCCCGTCCTGAAATATTATAGTGCCGGGAAGGGGAAACCCCTGCCGCAGGGCGATGAATTGTATGCCCGTTACCTGGCCAAACAATTCCTGGAAGGAGATGAACAAGTGGAGCCGGATAATGCGGCCCACAAAATGCTCGCCTCCCTGGATGCTGGTCCTTTGCCTGGTAGCACCACCACCGCGGTAACTGCGCTGGAGGGCGATCATGATTGTTGCACCAATACCATGGCATCCATCATGAATATCAGTAAGGGCGCCAAAGTAAGTAAGGTGGATCTTATAGAACAATTTGATGGCGAATACAAATACGTGAACCGTTACCTGCCGGCATATAAAGTAAGTTTTGACCGCGCCGATGGAGTACGCATCTATGTGGAAACAGCACAGGACCGTTTTGCTTTTGCAGTAGATGATAAACGCGCGGCATTTGATTCTTTCTTCTCCCTGTTTCATACCCTAAGTTGGTTGGATTTTATGGGCAAGGGAAAACATGTGGTGGAGATATTGATCATGCTGCTGGCCATTTTTACTACCATCATGGGTTTGTACATGTTCTTTACTACCAAAACAAAAAAGGCGGCTCCTGCTGCCGGGCGCGACCTGATGAAAAGTATGCGTGTGCCACCGCCTAATACCTTGTATGTTCGCATGACCGACTATACACTCCTGCCTTCGGGTGAAGAAAAATATGCCCGTTACTTGGCTGCCCGTTTTAGCAGGCATACCGAGGATAAGATTGTAAGTACGGCGGTCATTACCAAATTTGAAGGTGAATACGGATTTGTCAATAAGCGTTTGCCGGTATGGAAGGTGGGGTATGCTGAAAACAGCCACGAGCGATATTATGTAGAGACCAGCACGGGCAAACTGGCCGCGCTGGTAAATGACAATGACCTGGCGGAGGGATATAGTTTTGCATTGTTCCATAAACACCACTTTATGGATTGGGGCGGCAAAATAGTACGCGATATCAGTACCATGTTCTGGGCCCTGATACAGGTATTGATGGTGCTGGTAGGCGGGTGGTTTTGGATGAAAAAGCGAAAGGCCAGTCGTGTAGATTGACTAGATTTGTGGCGGAGCTAGTTGGGTTATCAGATAACTGCTACCTGATCCACACAGGGTGGTAGCTGTTCAGCGGCGGAATGGTAGGGAAGTGGTAGTGGGATGGCGGGAACATTGCCTTACCATGGCAACGGGATAGCCTAAGTATCCTATAGGTATTGCACCCCCACAAGGCAATGGTCAGGCAATGGTTAGGCAATCCTTAGGCATTACCCAGGCCATGTTGCTACCACTGCACTACTCTCAGGGCAGCCTTTCTGGCGGCCAGAGGGGGCTGTATTTAAAGCTCATTAGGGGCGGCTTTTCGGGCTGCTATTCCGAAGGTGTGTCTTGTGCGGGTAATTGCATATCGGGGCTAGATGGGCTTGTAATGAGGTCTTGGGGCATAGTGCTCCAGTACTATTACAGCAAATAAAACAGCCCCGCCTGAATACGCGGTTGGCGCCATCCCTGGTGCTGCCGGTGGGATTGCCGCTGACATCGGTGGTGATACCCTTGACCAATCCACGGAAACCATAATTGTAACGTGCTTCCACGCCTAAGTTGGTCGTGATTTTGTAGCTGCCTCCCAAGTCGAGTCCCCAATCGAAATGCTGGTAAAGGTTGGTGACATCGGCTTTATTGTCGCCATATTTGGAAGTGGCTTTAACAAGGTAACCAAATTCGGGCCCGATGAGGGCTTGCATTTTAGATCCGATGGGAAAGCCCACCAGCAGGGGTACTGCAATATAATTCAGCCGGCTGGTAGCATTGCCGTTGGCGCCTACAACGGGCGAGCGGTATCCTTTCACGGAATACTGTACTTCGGGACGAAGAAATAATACAGGGGTTACAGGTATGTGCACCAACAGCCCGGCATTAAAACCTATACTGGCTGTATTGGGCGACCATTCCCGGTACTTAACAGTATTGATGTTGAGGCCTGCTTTGAATCCTGCCTGTACCTGGGCCTGTACACAAAAACTACCAAGGATACCTGCTACTACCGGGATACCATATTTTGTCATGATATAATGCGTTTTGATCTCCTCCCCAATATACCCTGCTTTTTTGGGGATTCCCCGTATGCCGGACATTAAAATACGAAGAGGGGCCGGGCTATCGCTGTAGGCCTCCTGTGTCAAATTCGAGGTAAGCGCTTACGCCGTTACCGATGCTGGTATTCAGCTCTAATTTTCCATTAATGGCCTGCACACGGGAAGTAAGACTGTGTAAGCCTAAGCCATCGCGGTGCAGGTTGTCTTTATTAAAACCAATCCCATTGTCCTCTATGGTTATAAACAGCGTACTATTGGGCAGGCTCATTTGTACAATTGCTTGGGTGGCTTTGGAATGTTTTACGATATTATTCAACAGCTCCTGTACAATACGGTATACCGATAGTTCAAAGCCGTCTCTGTACCGGCCAGGCGTTCCCCAGAAATTGTATTGAATATCCAGTTTGCCGGCCAGGCTGATATTGACACAATAACGGCGAATGGCCTCATCAAGACCGTGGTGCAACAGTAGTTCGGGCATGAGGTTGTGCGATATCTTTCTCAATTCACCGGCGGCTTCATTGAGCAAGTAAATGCCTTGTTTGTAATTGATTTCCTTTTGCGTTGATTCATGGATGGGAGCAGAGGCAACGAAATTCATTTTGATAGCTGCCAGCATACCGGCCACGCCATCATGCAGGTCCTTGGCAATGCGGCTGCGCTCTTTTTCTTCACCCTGCATGAGCGCTTGCAATAATTGTATCTTTTTTTCCTGCTGTAGTTTGGTAAGTTGCTGTTGGTGCAGTTTTCTTTTATTGCGTGCATGCAGGTATAGTAAGGTGGCCGCCATCAGTACTACTATAAGACAGGCGATGGAGATCACCACCTGTTGCCGGGTCTTATGTAAAGTCAATTCCTGCGTGGCTAGGGCTTTTTCCTTTTGGGCCGTTTGGTATTGTATTTCCAGTTTCTGAATGGTCTCCTGGTTTTGCCGGCTCCTGGTGGAATCTTTATACTTACCTGATTGTGCTAAGTAATCGTATGCTCGTCGGTAGGTGCCGGCAGTATATTGGGCCTGCGCCAGCTTTTCAAACAAGCTGACGCCTAATAAAAAATTGTTGTCCAGCCTGGCAAATTCCTTTGCCGCTATTTCCAAGGTGCGGGTCTCTGCAGCATAGTCTTTTTATTGTGATAGGCATCGGATAGGTCCATCAGGGCTACGAGGTATATTTGCAGGTCACTATGGCGGGAGTAAGCTATTGCTTGTTGGGCTGCATACATACCCGAATCGGGCATGGCCAGGGCGGTATAGTTGGTCGATAACAGGTGCCAGGCCTTGCCCATCGGAATGGGGCGGTTATCGTGGATGCCTGCAGCGATGCCTTGCCGGGCATAGCTTATCGATTGATCATATTCTTTATTGTTATATAAAACATTGCCCATACCAACCAACGACAACGTAAGCTGTACGCTATCCTTATTTTCACGGGCCGTAGCAATGGCCTTTTGTGCATATTCCTTTGCCTTGGGGATATTGCCATGATGGGCATTCATTTGGGCCACATTTTGTAGTAAATGACAATATGCGGCCATGGTGCCCTGCCTGTCATTTTCCGTTTCCCCAGCGGTAGACCGGTTCTCGGCTTTATTAATGCCCAGCATATAGTAAAACATGGTGCTATCAGCCATACCCAATTGGCCATAATTGACACCCAGGTTATTATAGCAAGTCAGAAATTCCTTCAAGGGCGCTTTGCTCTTTTCATAGTATTCCAGCGCGGCTAATAAATAATGAATGGATTGGCGGTACCGCCCCAGTTGCCCATGTACATAGCTCATTCGGCGGTATCCCAGGGCTATGCCCGGGTTGTAACCCAGTTGTTGGCTGATCCGGACAGTAGTATCAAATAAGCGGTAAGCCTTGTCGTTGTCCTTGTGGATCCACTGTTGGGCATATGCCTGTAAGCGGTTCACTTTTGCAGTATCATTTTTCCTTTCAGTAAACTGTCGAGGTTGTCTCGTTGTGCCAGGAGATAACTCCTGCAACAAAAGAGGGATAATATCAGTAGTATGGCAGTTCTATTGGCCAATTAAGGAGCTTTATATGCTACAAAATACAGCCTGTATAGGGTTAAAGAAGTTCTAATGGGGGATGAATTGAGTAAAAGTGAGGATGAATTGTATAAACCCGGCGCCGGATCAAATATCGCCCAGCCAACCTTGCTCAGGATGATCCGCTTTTTTGTATACACCTTTGCTGAATAGCAGTTGGATAGTGGAACCTGTTTTTGTAGATGGAAAATTGGCAGTATTGATTTAATATTGGCGCCGTATGCAATTTACAATTACAGGTTATTCCACGGCCTTATTCTCGACCTGGTATTTTATTGAAGAACTGGGACTTTTATTCGATGCCGGCGATGGCGTTAGTGCCGGTCTTTTGCAAAAAGCCGGAAAGTGAATCATGTGTTTATCTCTCATGCCGACAGGGATCACCTGATGGGGCTATTTCAATTCAATCAGCTTAATGCCCGGGAAGGATTGCCTGTGGTCTATTACCCGAAGGACTCAGGTTCATTTCCTTCAATTGAGCAATTTACCAAACGGTTCGATCCCCATGTAGCCGGTACTGTTTGGAGGCCGATAGCAGAAGGGGAGGCCCTTGTAGTTAAAGATGGTATTGAAGTAGAGGCCATTCGCAATGGGCATGTAGTAGTGGCACCAGGTATTACCAAGAGCTTAAGTTATAAAGTGGTGCAGGTAAAACAAAAACTACGGCCCGAACTGCTGGGGCTTTCCGGCGAAGAGATCAGAAGGATAATCCTGGAAAAAGGAAAGGAGCAAACCACGCTTGAATTACGCAATACCTTATTAGGCTATTCGGCCGATACACCAGTTGAAAACCTGGAACGATGGAATCATTGTAAAATATTGATCCACGAAGCGACCTTCCTGGGAGGAGCTGATGACAATAAGATAATGCCTCATTCCAACAAACACAGTAATTTGGAAGAAGTAATGGAAATGGTAAGCGGATTGCAGATAGAGACTTTGATCTTAGGACATTTCTCGTCCCGTTACGATCCGGAGCAGATCGATCGTAAGATCCGTGCTCTGTGTGACCGCTATGCCATCAATATTCCGGTACACCGGGTATTGCCGGGAGAAGTGGTGTGGGATGTGTTAAGACAGAAACCTTTAAATGGGTAATGAGGAAAAACTAAACCCTCATACGGCTTAAAAGATTCGCCCACCTTTCAAAGGGATCTTTGAAGGGCGGGCAAATATATTACGACGCAAAAAGTGATTACTTACTAATAGCTCTGTCGAGATGCACATAGCCACCATCTACATGGATCAGTTGACCGGTTGTGTGGCTGGATGCTGATGACAACAGAAAAGCGGTGGTATTACCCAATTCTTCGGAAGTAGTCATGCGGTTTTCCAGAGGTATCTTCGCTACAATGGAAGCCAGTTTGGTTTCGGCATCCGGCAGGCTATTGATCCACCGTTCGTACAGGGGGTCCAACATTCGGCTACTACGATGGCATTAACCCGGATGCCATAAGGCAGCAGCTCTACCGCCCACTCGCGGGTAAGGGCATTGCGGCCACCATTGGACGCCGCATAGGCCGAAGTGCCGCCTTGTCCTGTATCGGCAGTTTTGGAACTGATATTTACAATCGGTCCCTTCGACTTTTTCAATTCGGGCAAAGCATAATGGGCTACCAGGTAATAGTGTACCAGGTTCTTGTGCAGCGAGGCAATGAAGGCATCATAACTGCCATTCTCCAAACCTACACCGTCATTCACACCGGCATTATTGACCAGTCCGTCAATACGTCCATATTGTTGGATCACTTCTTTAACGGCTTGTTCGCAGGCTTCCGGTTTTGTCAACTCCGCTACAACCTGACTGGCCTTCCAGCCGGCGGCTTTTATCTCTTCCACCGTCTTCAGGTTATCGGCTTCATTGCGTCCCAGGATCACCGGGATAGCGCCTTCGGCAGCCAGTACTTTGGAAATACCTTCTCCAATGCCTTTGGCCCCGCCTGTTACTATAATGACCTTGTCTTTTAATTGAAGATCCATCTGGCAATAATTTTAAGGTTGATAGGCTTTGGCTACCTGTTTGCTGCTGCCCAGTCCGTCGATGCCCAGTTCCATTACATCGCCCGGCTTGATATAAACAGGGTTGGGTTTTTGCCCCAGGCCCACACCGGCAGGTGTACCGGTAGAGATGATATCACCGGGTACCAATGTCATGAACTGGCTTAGATAGGAAACCACAAAATTCACATTGAAAATGAAGTTGCGCGTATTGCCGTCCTGCATCATTTTACCATTCACCGACAACCATAAGCGCAGGTTGTTGGGATCGCTGATCTCATCAGCAGTAGCGATCCAGGGGCCCAAAGGCGCAAAGGTATCACAGCTTTTACCTTTACCCACTGGCCGCCACGTTCCAGCTGGAATTCGCGCTCACTGTAGTCATTGTGTAAGGCATAACCGGCAATATAATTGGCGGCGTCTTTCTCATCCACATAGCTGGCCTTTTTGCCAACGATCACGGCTAATTCTACTTCCCAGTCCGTTTTTACACTGTTTTTAGGGATAACCAGGTCATCATTGGGACCTACCAGGGCAGAGGTGGATTTGAAGAATACGACTGGCTCTTTGGGAGGCTCCATATTGCTTTCGCGGGCATGGTCGGCATAATTGAGACCAATACAAATGATCTTGGAAGGCCTTACCTGGGGAGCTGCCCAGCGGGTATCGGCTGGTACTTCGGGTAAGGCAGGCTTTTGGTCAAGGGCGGCTTTCAGTTTGACGATCCCTTCTTCGGTGAAGAAGGTTTCATCATAATCACGGGTAATAGATGATGTATCATACCTTTTCCCCTCCAGTAAAATGCCGGGCTTTTTCTTTACCGGCCGCTCCAAATCGGATTAGTTTCATATACTGTTATTATAGTTTAATGCTCAATTTTCAATGATGAAAACCTGTAAGCTACGGGGGCCATGGGCGCCAATGACCAGCGATTGTTCAATGTCGGCGGTTTTGGAAGGACCAGCAATGAACACCCCATAGTCGGGTTTTTGTTGACCCATTACCGCATAGGCCTGGTGCATATTGCCTACCAGCGTTTGTTGGTCGATTACCAGCACCAGGTGCTGGGTAATGAATGGCAGTACACGTTCTACACAATCCTTATCGGTTAGCCAGATGGCGCCATTCTCTGCTACACCTAGTTGTCCCTTCAGCACCACTACATCCAGTTGGGCTACATTCTTCAACAGTGCTTCATTGGCCTGGTAGTCGCTATGTATAAAGTCGGCTACCCGTTTAGCGTCGGGAAAGGCTTCTTTTATTTTCGACGCCAGTTGTTCCTTGGCGCTCAATATAGTGACTGCACCTCCTGCCTTATTAATAGCGGTTGTAAAGGCTGCTGCCAGGTCAGTCGCTGCAAAAGCAAAGTTGACCATTTCCGGTAAAGGTGCCAGGGCTGGTTTGTTTTGTTTGGCGGCGGCTAATATTCTTTCCCTACTCAATGGATCTATTGTTTGTTGTTTTCTTCAAAGCTACGAGCTACTAGCTTCGAGCTGCGAGCCTTTTGTTTCGGTGAGTCTAAGTATTAGATGTTCTATCCTGTATTTAGCTCGTGGCTCCCAGCTCACAGCTCGCCGCTGTTCTTCTTATACCATTCCCTAAAACTTTCCTTCGGTGGCGCTGGCAAGTCTCTTTGCCTGGCCCAGGGGTTCAGTTTTTTATTGAGGGCCAGGGCCGGAAACCAGCGCAGGAACCGGCGTGCCCATTTACCCGCAAAAGCATAGCGGGTAGGGGAGGACAGTACACCTGCCATTACTTTCATGCTGGCCGTTTTGGCCGCGGGTACATACCCCTCCTGGGTAAGCACCTGCCGCCATTGGTATAATTGATTATGGATATCAATTTTTACGGGGCATACATCCGTGCAGGAGCCACAAAGCGTAGAGGCAAAAGGCAGATCGGCATTCTTGCGCATGTCGAGATTGGGAGCCAGGATGGCGCCAATAGGGCCGGCAGTGGCATTGTGGTAGCTATGTCCCCCACTGCGCCGGTATACCGGGCAGGTATTGAGGCAGGCGCCACAGCGAATACATTTTAATGAATTGCGAAAGGCCTCCCTGCCCAGTTGGGTGGTACGGCCATTGTCGACAATTACAATATGCATTTCCGATCCTGGTGCAGGCTTCCTGAAATGACTGGAATAAGCCGTAATATTTTTGTCCCGTAGCATTCCTGGCCAGCACGCGCAGGAATACACTCAGGTGTTCGGTGCGGGGGATGAGTTTTTCTATACCCATACAGGCAATATGCACTTTGGCCAGGTGAGCGCCCAGGTCGGCATTGCCTTCATTGGTGCATACTACAATGGCGCCTGTTTCGGCTACGGCAAAGTTGACGCCTGTAATGGCGATATCTGCTGCCAGGAATTTCTGCCGTAAGTGATCCCGGGCGGCCAATGCCAGGTACAGCGGATCGGAAGCCCCTTTTTCCGTACCCAGGTGCTGGTGGAATATTTCGCCTACTTCTTCTTTTTTAATATGGATGGCAGGCAATACAATATGACTGGGCATTTCCTTGTTCAACTGTACGATCCTTTCGCCCAGGTCGGTATCTACCACTTCAATGCCCTGTGCTTCGAGATATTCATTGAGGTGGCACTCTTCCGTGAGCATGGATTTACTTTTCACGATCTTTTGCGCGCCATGCCGCGCCATGATGCTATGTACGATCTTGTTGTGCCCGGCTGCATCGGCAGCCCAGTGAACCGTAACGCCATTGGCGATGGCAGCTGCTTCAAACTCCTGCAGGTATTCATCCAGCCGGGAAAGGGTATGGTCTTTAATACCTGAAGCCAGTTCCCGCAACTGTTCCCATTCAGGCACTTCATTAACCACCTTATCCCGCTTATACCGTACAAACCACAAGGTTTCATCATGCCATTGTACCCGCTCCTTGTTTTCAAGGAAGATGGCAGCGGCCTGTGGATGGGGAATATGTTGTGTATTCATTTAATGTTTTATCGTCAATATTGAATAATCTGCCTTCAAGTTAGTAAAGCGGCTAGTGGTAAGTGATCCCAAAAGCTTTCGGGAGATTAAATACAAGTCTATGTAAGCGCTCAACACTCGCCACTCGTCTTTAAAGTCCGGCAACCAGCACCTCAGATATATGCATCACTTCAAAAGGCAATTTTCTCCTCCGGATCAGTCCCTCCTGGTGCATGAGGCAGCTTACATCCGTACCGGTGATCACGGTGGCCTGGTGTTTTGTGTAATCCTCAATTCGAGAAAGCCCCATGGCCGAGGATACAGCTTCTTCAGTAACACAGAATGTACCACCAAAACCGCAACATTCATCGGGCCGGTCCAGGTCAACCAGTTCCAGTCCCTCTACCATCTTCAGCAATTGCACCGGTTTAGAAAAGAAAGGCACCACCGTTTCGGAAGAAGCTGCCAGCTTTAACCCCCTTTGACCATGGCAACCCTGGTGCAGGGCTACTTTTTTGGGAAAGGAAGCCTTGATCTTCTTGACCTGAACAATATCAGTCAGGAATTCGCACAGTTCATACACACGCTGGCGAATCGTGGTAGCGGCTGCTTCCTGCTTTTCATCGTGCAGGTGGTCTTTAACATGCAATACACAACTGCCTGATGGGGAAACGATGTAATCATATCCTGCAAAAGCTTTAATGAAATTGCTGTTGCAGGACCCAGTCAGGTGTTCAAAGCCCCCATTGGCCATGGGTTGACCACAGCAGGTTTGTTGCATTGGGTAGTGTACATCCAATCCCAGGTGTTCCAATAGTTTTAAGGTAGCAATGGCCACTTGGGGATAAAACTGGTCTACATAGCACGGAATGAACAGGGCAACACGCATCTTGATTACTGATTATTAATGACTGATTATTCCTTTGCTTCGTTGGATTCTAACTGTTCAATTTAATAAAACCGCCATCAATGGGATAGTCACAGCCGGTTATGAAAGCGGCTTCGTCGCTGCATAGGTACAGGATGAGTGCTCCCACCTCAGTAGGTTCGGCCATCCGGCCGATGGGCTGGGTTTTGGACAGTTTTTCAAACATTTCGGCTTCACGGCCCGGGTAATTGTTTTTCAGGAATCCATCTACAAAAGGCGTATGCACCCTGGCCGGGGAAACGGAATTGCAACGGATATTTTCCTGGATATAGTCTTTGGCTACCGACAAGGTCATCGCCATTACGGCGCCCTTGGCAGTGGAATACACAAAGCGATCCGACAAGCCAACCCAGGCAGCAATAGAGGCCATATTGACAATGACGCCTCCTTTGGCAGCCCTCAATTGGGGGATGGCGGCATACAGGCAATTGTACACACCTTTTACATTTACCTTGATCACGCGGTCAAAATCCTCTTCAGAAGTGGTATCGGCTTTGCCAATATGGGCAATGCCGGCATTGTTGACCAGTATATGCAAGGGACCGATCTTTTCAAAAGTGGCCAGTACTTCGGCCTGATCGGCTACATTACAGCTGTGGGCAGTCGCCTTCCCGCCGGCAGCAGTAATTTCCTGTACCGTAGCAGCAGCATTTTCCCCACTTAATTCAATGATATGTACTTCGGCTCCTTGTTTGGCAAACAATACGGATATGGCCCTGCCGATGCCGCTGCCGCCTCCTGTTACTACTGCTTTTTTACTGGCTAATGAAAACATTGGATTCAATGAATTAAATGTGTAAAATTATAAAGATAACTGTATGTAACTATCCTGCTCTGCCAAGGGGCGAGTGAACGTAGTCCCTCACTGGCTCCCGGCTCTTAATTCAGGGCCTCCTTAACCTTATACCCTTTCCATCCATACCAGCATACCACTACAAAGCACAATAGGGGAGCTACGTAGCCGTATTGAATGTTGCCGGTAGCATCGGAAATGGCACCCAGTAGGAAAGGTACTGCGGCTCCGCCTACAATCGACATAATGATGAGGGAGGAGCCTAATTTGGTATCATTTCCGAGTTTATGAATACCCAGGGAGAAGATGGTGGGGAACATGATGCTCATGAAAAACCGATGCCAATCAATGCATACACGATGACCATTCCTTCGGCAAACATAACCACTACAGAAAGCAATATGTTGATGATGGCATAAATGGTGAGCAGTTTTTGCGGTTGTATATACCGCATGATAAAAGTGCCAATAAACCGGCCTGCCATAAATGCTATACCGTATCCATAACCAAGGTATTCCGCTGCCCGTTTTTCATTGATCCCGGCTGCTTTGGTAACCACTACTATGAAGAAGCTGGTAACACATACCTGTGCGCCCACATAAAAGAATTGGGCGATTACAGCGCCCGTCAGGTGTTTATACCGGAATGCATGTAAAAATCCTTTGGTGCTGCTGTCATTGGCTTCTTTGGTGTCGGGCATTTTAGCAAACACAAAGATGAGGGCCACCAATAGAATGATAAGTCCGAGTAGGAGGTAAGGCATTTTTACACTGTCTGCCTCCGATTGGAAATAAGCTTCCCGGGCCGTGGCTGTCATAGCTGCCAATTCCTGGTCGGTATGGTTTTTCCCGGAGAGGATGAGTTTGCCGCCTATCAGCGGTGCTACTACAGTTGCCAGCCCATTGAATGACTGTGCCAGGTTAAGGCGTTGCGTAGCTGATCCGGGTGGGCCCAAAACAGTAGCATAAGGGTTGGCTGCTGTTTCCAGGAAGGTCAATCCGCTGGCAATAATAAACAAGGCGCCAAGGAAAAACACATAGGAGCGGGTAGAAGCTGCGGGAAGGAATAAGAAACAGCCACCGGCAAACAGGAGCAGACCCAGTAATATGCCGGCTTTATAACCATATTTGCGCATCATATATCCGGCTGGTAAGGCCATCGCAAAATAGGCGATGAAGACAGAGAAGTCTACCAGGGATGATTGTACCACGTTTAACTGGAATGTCTTGCGCAAGTGGGCCAATAATATAGGGTCAATGTTATGAATGAACCCCCAGAAAAAGAATAAGCTGGTAACCAGGATAAAGGGAAGTAACAATGTTTTCCCGGTACCGGTTGTTTGTTTAGGTTGTGTAGGCGAAGCAATACCTGGCATAATAGATGTTTTAACGCTAGCTGTTGGTGGTGGTTAATTGAAAGGTACTTGTTGAGTATGGATGATTCAACATTCCTTTTGTTTCTTCGAAATGATCAGGGTTCAATATTCATGTCAAAGATCTTATTCATTAAAAGCCATTTTTCTCCTGGTTTGGCCGAAGGCAGGGCCTGCTGGTATTGCCACATCAACGTTTCCCATTTTTGTACGGTAGGATTGGCGGCATCAGCAATGCTTTTTTATCGAACGAGAAACCGGCATTCACTTCCATGATCATAAACAGGCGGTTCTCTATCCGGTAGATCTCCAGCAATTCAATACCACTGTTGCTGATAGATTGGAGTATTTCGGGCCATACCTCCTGGTGGTACGTTTCATACTCCGCAATCAATACCGGATCATTTTTCAGGTCAAGTGCCAGACAATATCGTTTGTTGGTATTCATATAATTATACAAGAATGTTGAAACTAAGCCGGTGGCGCCAAGGCCCATCCTGCCCCGTCCGCCCTTTCTAACCTCAATATTCATTAATGTTCGTGAAAATAAGCATGCCTTGCCAAAATAGTTTATTACAATGGCAATAACAGGAAATTAGACTTGATCATTTGTTATTTAATTGCATTCGTAACCTGCTTAAACCTGCAATTAAATGAAACGGCTAACTTATTAATTGCTATATCCGCCCCGGTACTGACCTGTCGGGGTCGCAGGGTTTCATAAACCCCATTACAAAACGTTCCGAAACAACGACTGCTTAAGACCAAGGCCGTTGTTGTTAAACAACTGAAAATTGCATGCTTTATGGAAAAGAAGCTCTTTCTTGCCCCCCGGGTTCTGTACAGGACCAGGCCCTGGTGGTGTTTCCCACTATTTGTTTTATTCTCCCTGTTTCTTTATTCTCCAGCTCAAGCCCAGTCCCGGCAAATTACCGGTAGCGTTGCGGATGCCAAAGGCAATCCGCTGATGGGCGTTACGGTGAACCTGAAGGGGACTAAAACAAGTGTTACTACTGGTGTCGATGGAAAATACACCATCCCTGTTACTGGTGGCACTCCCGTATTGAGTTTACCTATGTAGGGTATCAAACCCTGGAAGAAAAGATAGGAACCCGTACCAGTATCAGTATTACCTTAAATGAAGGCAACTCCAACCTCGATGAGGTGGTGGTAATCGGTTATGGCCAGTCCATGCGTAAAAAAGACGTAGGTGCAGCCATTTCCTCCGTAAACGCCAAGGAGATTGCTGAACGTCAACCCGTTAACCTCTTCGATGCCTTACAAGGCCGGGCTGCAGGTGTATTGATCATGAACGATAATGGTGAGCCCGGTGCACAGGGATCTATTCAGGTAAGGGGCGCTAATACACTTTCTGCCGATGGCAACACACCATTGTACGTGGTGGATGGGGTGATCACTGACAACGCACTTGCTATTAACCCCAACGATATCGAACGGGTGGAAGTGCTGAAAGATGCGGCTTCTGCTTCTATCTACGGCGCCCGTTCGGCTGCCGGTGTAATCCTGATCACTACCAAAAGGGTAAGGATGGCAAACCAAGAGTAGATCTGCAATATTCCAGAATATTTGGCAAGCTGGCTCATAAGATACAACAGGCCAATGCGGCAGAATATCGCCGGTACAGGAAAATGCAGGGCGGCAACCTTTTGGTAGTACCGGCAACCTGACGGATTCGCTGAACCCTTCCTTTAATACTGATAATGACCTGCAGGACCTGTTACTGGGCAATACCGGTGAACGCGGCGACCTGAAGCTGAGCACGAGTGGTGGCCAGAAAGGGATGAACTACTATGGTAGTTTGAACTATGTGGACGATAAGGGTATTGCGCTGAATACCTGGTATAAAATGATCCAATCCCGTATCAATACGGAGTTCAGGGTTTCTCCCAGGCTTAAATATTCCAATAACCTTTCCTTCTTCTGGTCGTTTGGTAATTTCACCAGCATTAATAACTCCGTGCGGCCGGTTTTCGACCGTCCTTCCTACCTGCGTATTTTTAACCCGGATGGAACCCTTACCAGCTACCTGTCCTCCAAAAGAAATCCGGTAGCCAATGCCCTGCTGGAAGAAAATACCCGTGAAACCCTGAAGGCGCAAATGAACCACCAATTGGATTATGAGATTACCAAAGACCTGCGGTTTACAGCCAGCTTCAATGCACAATTGACAAGTATGCTGGGTTTCTACTTTGCACCTCGTTTCCTCGATGATAATGGGAATGAGAACTTTGCCCGGAATGATAATAACCGGGGTTTCAACTGGCTGGTACAGGGATTCTTAAACTACAATAAAAAATTTGGCGAACACAGTGTGATGGCTATGGTGGGCGTTCAAAAGGACAGGGAGAAAGACGACAGGACCCACCTGGAAGGGAAGAATTTTGTAGTAGAGACTTCTTCTTATGTAAAGGGCAATTTTATGGATAACCTTTCTGCCCAAAGTTCCAGCGGAAGTGCCGTTTCTACTGCTTCTGCTTTTGCACGTGTAGGTTATACTTTTAAAGACAGGTATATTTTCCAGGGTACTTATCGCCGGGATGCCTCCTCCAGGTTCCATCCCGATAACCGGGTAGGTAACTTCTATGCCGGTTCACTGGCCTGGCGCTTCTCCGATGAAAAATGGATGAACTGGGCGGCTGGTCTATTATCGGATGGTAAACTGCGCTACAGCTGGGGGTTAACTGGTAATGACAGGGTAGGTAACTATGAATACCTGCAACTGATCAACCAGGGTAGCACCAGCTACAACAACGTACCAGGCGCTATCTTAAGCAGCACTTTTGGTAACAAAGCGTTGAGTTGGGAAGCTACCGAACAAAAGAACCTGGGTCTGGATCTTTCCTTTCTCAATGGCCGGGTAACCTTATCTGCTGACTATTATATTAAAACTACCCACGATCTTTTATATCCCGAACCATTGCCTAGTCAAAATGGCTTTAGCACAGTGAAAGTGAACGTAGGCGCCATTGAAACAAGAGGTTTTGAATTTCAAATGAGCACGGTACCGGTTACTACCAAAAATTTCTCCTGGAACCTGAGTGGTAACATTACGTTTGAGCGCGGAAAGATCAAAAGCCTGGAAGGTGGACAGCCGTTTATCACCGGTAAATGGTTGATACAGGAAGGCGGCAAACTGGGTAATTTTTATGGATGGAAAAGAATAGGTATTTATCCTACCGATGCACACAATGCTTATGACGAGTTTGGCACTAAATTAACGCCTGAAGGGGTGGCCATTGAACATAATAAGAATAACCCAAGACTGTCTAAAGTTACTGTTGCGGGTTATACCCTTGGCGGAAAGCCTTATACAGGTGTGGTATATAAAAAGAAAGGTGTTGGCGCTACATTACTCGGGGGATTCTGAATGGGAAGACATTAACAATGATGGTGAAATAGATGACCAGGACAGGCAGATCATCGGTAATGCACAACCTGATTTTTACCTCGGTGTTATCAATAACTTTACTTATAAAGGATGGTCTTTAAGTGTAATTGTGAATGCTACTATTGGCGGAAAGGTATACAACAGCTTTAAAGAAGGGCTTACCAATTTCGCCAATACCAATGGACCTGCATTGCCTGAAGCAGTTTGGGGTGCCTGGGTAGAGCAGGGCCAGGAAGGCGCTACTTATCCTTATTATCCTGACAAAAACGACCGTGGCAGCCAGCGTGGCAGCGGCAACTCCTTTTTCCTGGAAGATGCTTCTTTCATCCGGTTGTCCAGTGCCCGCCTTGCCTACCGGTTCAAACCGGCTATAGCCAGGAAGGCTTTCATGACCGGCGCCAGTGTGTACGTATATGGTATTAACCTGTTGACCTGGAGCGATTATTCTGGTTATGACCCCGAGTTCAGTTCCAGCAATGCGCTGCAACCCGGTGATGACAACGGTAAATATCCTAAAAGAAGGGAGTTGGGTATAGGTGTAAACTTTCAATTCTAAACAATCAGGCAATGAAAAACTATTAATCTATACGATCTTATTGATGGTGGTTACATTGGGCGGCTGTAAAAGTTTGCCAATGAAGAACCATTGTCGGATGGTAAACTGGAAGATTTTTTAAGAGTGTGTTTGAGGCCGATGCTGCTATGGCCGGCTTGTATGCAGGTATGCAGGCTTGTATGATTGGCGAGTCGCAATTCAATAACCGGATCACGTATTGGGGAGATATGCGGGCTGATAATATGGAAACCAGCCAGTATGCCGGTAACAATCACAATGAGATGTTCTTAAACAGCCTGACACCTAATAATGCGTATTCCGACTGGGCACCATTATACACAATCATTGGCAGGGCCAACCTCAATCTTGCCAAATTTCCCGACATCAATAAATATGCCCGTGGCAGCCAGATCATTTCAGATGCTACTTTAAAAAGTTACCTGTCTCAGTGTTATGCCATACGAGCAGTTAGTTATTTCTATCTTTTGCGCCTTTGGGGCGGTGTTCCTATCCGTACCACACCTTTCCTTAAGCTGGATGATAATCCCAAAGCACCCAGGGAAACAAAGGCCAAAGTAAAAGAGCAGATACTTTCAGATCTGAAAAATGCTTATGATCTTTCTGCAAAAATGGTACGCCCCTTATCTGGTACCTGAACGAAGGTGCTATTGCTGCTATTACGGCAGATGTTTACATGTGGAGAAGCCATGATGATGAAATTGTACCCGAATACGATAAAGCGATTGAATGGCTTAAACTCGTGTTCAAAGCAAAGGGAGCTACTGGTAAAGTCTATAATGCTTCCGGCCAAACAACTACTGGTAGTGGCGGTGTTGCAACCGATCTCGAAACTACTGGTAACTGGAAAGGTATCTTCACCAATCCCGCCGGTAGTATTGAAACCATCTGGTCACTGCATTGGAATGTGGAGGCTAATGGTTGTCCCTGTATGGGTGGCGTTACCACAGCCCGGAACAATACGCCGATCAAAACAGCTTTTCAGGTATTTAATACCTGGGGTAAAAGCACTACCGATACACGCGGCAAGCAGACCATTGATCCCACCAAAACAGATAACTGGGACCGGGTAATCAAATGGTATGGCCCCAACGGATTTTCTGTTGCAACTGGTACCTACCTGACCAGTGCACAGGCTGCCAGTTTTTCGGGAACAGACAAGGTCGTTTATATGCCTATGTATCGCCTCGCTGATATGTTTCTGCTGTATGCCGAAGCTTTGAATAAGACCGGCGATAGGAACAATGCCCGTAAATACCTCAACCTGACACGCGTGCGCGCCACTTTACCTGCTTATACTGCAGCCCAGCTTACCACTGAAGTTGAAATGGAAGATGCCATCCTCGAAGAAAGGCGCTGGGAACTGTTTGCCGAAGGTAAACGTTGGTTCGACCTGGCACGTACTAACCGCGTGATGCAGATCATGGACCCTATCTTAAAAGCCAGACAGCTTGCCAATGGTGGTGTTGAAGTAGGTTTTGGTACCGATAAAAGAAAATACCTGTGGCCTTTGAACAGGAATGTGCTCAATGCCAATCCCAACCTGGAACAGAATAAACCCTATTCAGATTAGGCGGGTGACCCAGTGAACGTCTAATTAATAATTAGTAATAAAGAACACTATATGAAAAGATCAAACCCATATATAGCCTGTTTGCTGCTGTTAACAGCCTTTTCCATGACAGGCTGCTATAAGTTGCAAACAGATTACAAATATCAACCCAAAGAAGCTGACCCTAAGGTAAATATGACAGTGAAAGATTATATCCTTTCCAGGGGTACCAGCGCTCCCAACAACGATACGATCTTTAAATGGATGCAAATGGCTATCGAATATTCCGGCATTGATATTACAGAATATGAAAACCCGGCAGAACCTTTATTTTACTGCATACGGATGCCATTAGAAGGCTCACCAGCGGTAAGGTATCCGGTGGCTTCTTTTTCGATTTCCCGGTAGTAGTGAAGGACGGAGCAGGTGTGCCTATCAAATCGGTAGTAAACCCGGCATTTGACTCAACCAGACCAGCTGTTGCCTGGCAGGAATATTCCAGGGAAACGGTTAAAAACCTGTTGTTGTATCTTATGATACAGGGCGAGTATGGTTTTGATAACCTTACAATCAATAATACGACAGTAACTACCCTGTTGCCCCCAATACCAAAATAGACCCGAAAGATACCAGGCTGGGTTGGGTTCTCACCAAAAATGAACCCAATCCCGATGTAACAGCTTTGACTGCCATCACCTATAGTAATGTAGGCGGTTCGGGCCTTGACCAGGAGGGGAAAATGAACCTGAAGATCCTGAATAATGATGTAGCGCCTATTGTGATCAATGACCGGGTGCAAAACCGTTCAGCAGGGTATTATTTTACCAATGGCCGGGGGCATGTATTCAGCTCCACGGCTGCAGGTGCTGCAAACACCAGTATGGTACCATTCAGGTATAGTTGGAATTAAAGAGGCCGATTATTTATTGTCAAAAGGAATTATTAACAGGTGACACTTCATCAACAAAGTGTCACCTGATTTTTCAGGGACGATAACGTTTTCGGAGTTTTTTTATCCGATTCTAATCGCTTAAAATCAATGTTTGCAGATATTCGTAGCATGAACAGGATAATTATCGTTTGCCTGCTATTGACCGGTCTTTATTTGCCGGCAACAGCGCAGGTTGCTACAAAACTAAATACTGGTTGGGAATTTCTTAAACAAGACCTGGGCGGTATCTGGGAATCCGTTAGGCCCGTCGGAAAAGGCAATCCCGAAAGCCTGCCCCTCTGGGAAAAAGTATCCCTGCCGCACTGTATAAATGCTACCGATGCTGTAGACCCTGATGTTAATTATTACCAGGGGCCAGCCTGGTACCGCACCCTGTTGGATATTAAAAATCCCTATACGAATGGAAGAACCCTATTGCATTTTGAAGGCGCTGGACAAAAGACGGATATATATGTATATACCACAAAAGTAGGCTCGCATGTAGGCGGCTACGATGAATTTACCGTTGATATCACTGAGGCGGTACAAGCTTTTACACAAACCGAAGTCTATCAAAAACAGTTCAAAGGCAAGGTGCCTATCTCCATCCGAACGGATAATTCACGCGACCTGAAATGATCCCCTCTGACTTATCAGACTTTAACTTATATGGTGGCATTTATCGCTATCTCAACCTGGTTTATTCACCGGCTTTATCCATTGATAAAATATTTGCCCTTGCTGAAACAGATCCTGCCGGAAAAACCGGTAAACTCACCATCAGATCCCGCTTTTATAATCCACAACGCATCAGCAATACTTCTTTAACAGTTAAGCTGATTGATCCTGCTGGGAAACTGCTGCAAACCCTTTCCAAAGACATGCTCACTGGAACTGGTGACGTAGATATTGCCAGCTTTACGGTAAAAAAACCACTATTATGGTCTACCGGTATACCTAATCTTTATATTGTAGAAGTAACCCTGAAAAGGCCGGAAGGCGTATTTACGCAACAGGAAAAGATTGGCTTCCGCAAATTTGAGTTTGTAGACAATGGCCCTTTTAAGTTGAATGGCAAACGTCTTTTATTGCGTGGCACGCATCGGCATGAAGACCATGCGGGTGTAGCAGATGCTATGACGGATGAACAGATGCGCCAGGAAATGATCATGATGAAGGAGATGGGTGTCAACTTTATCAGGCTGGGTCATTACCAGCAATCGCGCACCATCCTGAACCTGTGCGATAGCCTGGGTATCGTAGTATGGGAAGAAATTCCCTGGTGCCGGGGTGGCCTGGGTGGTGATGTATACAAGGAACAAGCCAGGCGTATGCTGCGCAATATGATCGAACAGCATTATAACCATGCGGCCGTGATCATTTGGGGCCTGGGTAATGAGAATGACTGGCCCGGTGATTTCCCGGAGTTTGATAAAGAAAAGATCAGAACTTTCATGAAGGAGCTCAATGATCTTTCGCACCAATTAGATCCTACCCGTAAAACAGCCATCCGCCGTTGTGATTTCTGTAAAGATATTGTGGACGTATATTCTCCCTCCATCTGGGCAGGCTGGTACCGCGGTATCTATACTGAATACAAATCGGTATCGGAAGAGGAGTTCAAAAAAGTAAAACATTTTCTGCATGTGGAGTGGGGGTGATAGCCATGCCGGCCGGCATTCGGAAACCCCGATAAAGCCTTGCTGGCCCTGAAAGCGGCAGGCGCTGCTGATGAGCGGGCAGGTGATGCCTCTTTGTATGGTGGTGCAGCCAGGGCTAGTAAAGATGGTGATTGAGTGAATCTTATATCTGTAACCTGGTCGACTGGCACCTGAAAGAACAGGAAACCATGCCTTGGCTAACAGGGACTGCTCAATGGCCTTTTAAAGACTTCTCTACACCAGTAAGGCCCGATAACCCGGTGCCCTATATGAACCAGAAAGGGGTAGTGGAGCGGGATCTTACCCAAAAGGAAGCCTATTATGTTTTTCAATCTTACTGGACCAATCAACCCATGGTACATATCTATGGCCATAGCTGGCCGGTACGGTGGGGTGCGGCAGAGGAGGAGAAGATGGTGAAAGTGTATTCCAATTGCGAAGAGGCTGAACTGTTTGTGAATGGAAAAAGTTACGGCATCAGGAAACGCAATAGCCAGGACTTTCCTGCCGCTGGCCTGCGCTGGAGCCTGCGATTTAATAAAGGGATCAATAATGTGCAGGTAATTGCACGCAAAGGAAAAGAGTTTGTGAAGGATGCCATGAACTTTCAATATCAAACCGATACCTGGGGTAAGCCGGCCCAACTGGGAATAGAAAAAGTGAAGGAAGAAAATGGTATTGCGACGGTACAGGTAAGGGTACTGGACGAAAAGGGGATTCCTTGCCTGGATGCTGCCACCTGGGTGCGTTTCGGCCTGGCCGGTGATGGTAAGTTGATCGATAACCAGGGCACTGCTAACGGAAGCCGGTATGTACAAATGTACAATGGCCGGGCTACCATCAAAATACAAACCAATAAAGGGGTAAATGTAGTGAGTGTCCGGAGTGAAGGACTTAAAACGGTGACTATTACCTTATAATGCCAGGGTATTCCATCTGCCATGGACATGCGTGGTAAAATATTTAAAGCCATTGAAGTAATCATATAAATTATCAAACCATTGAAACGTATTGCTTTTTTGTTTGCTGTATGTGTGAGCGCTCTTGCTGTGAGCGCACAAACTGATGCCCACCTGAAGTTATGGTATGCCAGGCCTGCCAGGGCATGGGAAGAAGCCCTGCCGCTGGGCAATGGGAAACTGGGCGCCATGGTATTTGGCCGGGTAAAATCTGAACGTTATCAACTCAATGACAATACCCTTTGAGTGGTTTCCCCCGATCCGGGCAATAATCCCAATGGTCCTACAGTGTTGCCACAGGTACGCAAGGCCGTATTTGAAGGCGATTATACCAAGGCTGCCGGGCTATGGAAGAAAATGCAAGGACCCTATTCGGCCCGCTACCTGCCACTGGGCGACCTGTTATTGCATTTCCCTACCAGTGATACCCTGGGCACCAACTATTACCGTGACCTTAACCTCAATAATGCCATTGCCACGGTGCGCTATACCAGCGGCGGCGTACAATACCAGCGCGAAACCTTTACCAGTTTTCCAGATAAAGTACTGATGATAAGGCTTACGGCTGATAAAAAGAACAGCATCAACTTCCATGCGGCACTTACCAGCAAGTTGCGGTATACCGTTGCGGCCACAGCCAAAAACCAACTGGTGCTGACCGGCAAGGCCCCCAGGTTTGTAGCCAATCGCGAATCAGAACCCCAACAGGTAGTATATGACGAAAACCCCAAAGGGGAGGGGATGAATTTTCAGATACATCTCTATGTAAAGGTAGAGGGTGGTGCTGTTAAACAATCGGGTGATCAGTTGGCGGTTACCGATGCTGATGCCGTTACTATTTACCTTACAGAAGCCACCAGCTTTAACGGCTTTAATAGATCGCCCGGTAAAGAAGGGAAAGATCCTGGTATGGAAGCAGCGGCCAACCTGAAGAAAGTACTTGCTTCATCCTGGGCACAATTGAAACAACGGCATGTGGCCGATTACCAGGCTTTGTTCAATCGCGTAAAGCTCAACTTGGGTACCAATGAAGAAACTGTTAAGTTGCCTACTGATGAAAGGCTGCGTAGTTTTCGGGTACTAAAAACGACAATCAGCTACAAACCTTATATTACCAGTTTGGCCGTTACCTGCTCATTGCCAGCTCACGCCCAGGTTCCAGGCCGGCCAACCTGCAGGGTATCTGGAACGATCATGTACAACCACCCTGGGGCAGTAACTATACCACCAATATCAATACGGAAATGAATTACTGGCTGGCAGAGAATACCAATCTCTCTGAATGCCATCAACCCTTATTTGATTTCATGAAAGAGCTGGCGGTAAACGGTGCCGTAACTGCCAAAGTGAATTACAATATCCCCGAAGGATGGGTTACACATCATAATTCCGATCTGTGGGCCAAAACCTCCCCACCTGGTGGTTATGAGTGGGACCCCCGCGGTATGCCACGCTGGAGCTGCTGGCCCATGGCTGGTGTATGGTTCAGCACCCACCTGTGGGAACATTACCTGTTTACAGGCGATAAAAAATGGTTGCAATCAACAGCCTATCCTTTAATGAAAGGGGCTACACAATTCATGTTGCACTGGTTGATCAAAGACAGTACCACCAATTACCTGGTTACCAATCCCTCTACTTCACCGGAGAATACCATTAAACTAAAAGGAAAAGAATACCAGGTAGCCCTGGGCAGTACGATGGATATGGCCTTACTGAAGGAATTGTTTACAGCAGTGATCAGAACCAGCACTTTGCTGAATACTGATGTTGCCTTTAGGAAGGAAGTTCAGGATGCCTATGATCGCATGTACCCTTATCATATTGGTCAATACGCACAATTGCAGGAGTGGTATGGTGATTGGGATGATCCCAAAGACAAACACCGTCACCTTTCCCACCTGTTTGGTTTGTATCCCGGTAGCCAGATCACCGTGCAGGAAACCCCGAACTGGCAGCGGCTGCCAAGCAATCATTGAACCATCGTGGTGATGTAAGTACCGGTTGGTCCATGGCCTGGAAGATCAACTGGTGGGCCAGGCTGCAGGATGGCGATCATGCCTATAAAATATTGAGTGATGCTTTTACTTACATTGACCCCAATCAAATTCGTGAAACCATGGGCGGTGGTGGTACCTATCCCAACCTGTTTGATGCCCATCCGCCTTTCCAGATCGATGGCAACTTCGGTGCTACTGCTGGTATTACGGAAATGCTGTTGCAATCTCATGCCGGTTATTTGAGCCTGTTGCCGGCCTTGCCTACTGCCTGGAGTGCAGGTAGTATCAAAGGCATTAAAGCAAGGGGCAATTTCACCGTCGATATTGAATGGAAAGCTGGCAAGCTGGCAAAAGCCAGGATCAGTTCCGGCGCCGGCGGTATTTGCCGTATTAAAACAACCTCCCTGTTAAAATAGTGGAAGTAAAAGCCAATCCTGTGCAAGGTGGCAATGCCAATCCGTTGAATATTGCATTCGGAAAAGTAGCTTATGAGAAGAGTTCCCAGGCGCAACTGGTGGAGATTGGTAAAGAAGGAGAATTTGTAATAGAATTCCCTACGGTGAAAGGGAAAACGTATACAGTGGTAAGCCTGTGAGTTGTGAGTGGGGGTAGGTGCTAAGAACCGAAGGTGCTCCCGTATTTAGCTCGCAGCTGGTAGCAGATAGCTTCAGCCCGACCAATTAAATAAAAAGACAAGCATATCATGAATCGACGCAAGCAGCTGTACCTGGTTATCCTTTGATAGGCGTATCTTTTCACCTGGCGGCTCAGCAGCCGGTATGGACCGAAGTGGCGCCTGGTGTGTGGAAAGCCACTGTGGGCAAGCCGGAAGCCCTTGATCTGTTAAAAGCAGCCGGCGCCACACCCAATAAAGAGGGATTGGGGGCCATTGCTTCAGCTGGGTTCCCGTTAGCTAAAACCGATATTGTAGGCCGTATACAAGATGGCAAAGCCTATCTCCGTTTCCCCCTGCAAAAGAAGAACAGGTATATGGTTTTGGACTCAATTTCCAAACAGTGCACCAGCGGGGTAAGATATTACAATTACATGTAGACCATTTTGGCGGTAAGGACAATGGCCGCAACCATGCGCCCACACCTTTCTATGTATCATCACTAGGTTATGGTGTTTTCATCAATGCCGCCCGGTATATTGATGTATATGCCGGTTCGGGTGTACGCACAGACAGTAAAACTCCACCGGTAGCCAAAGATCGTAATACCGATAAAACATGGGCTTCCCGTCCCTATTCCGATGCAGTAGAGATATTGGTACCTGCCGGTGGGGTAGAGGTGTACGTATTTGCAGGCCCTACGCCCCTGGATGCAGTACGCCGGTTCAACTTGTTCAATGGCGGAGGTTGTTTACCTCCCCGTTGGGGATTGGGCTTCACACAGCGGGTACAACGCTTGTACAATGCTGCCGATGTAGAAAAGGAAGCCAATGATTTTGAACAAAAAAGGTTATCCGCTCGATTATATCGGACTGGAGCCAGGCTGGCAAAGCAAATCCTACCCATGTACTTTTGAATGGGATAAAACGCGTTTCCCACAGCCACAGCAGTTTGTGAAAGCTATGTTGGATAAAGGCATCCGCCTGAACCTCTGGCTCAACCCTTATGTATCTCCCGAAGCTTCTATTTATAAACCCATTTTGCCCTATACCGGTTCCCATACCGTATGGGTTGGCGCTGTACCCGATTTTACCATGCCGCAGGCAAGGAAGATCTTCTTTGAACAGCTTAAAAAGACCAGGTAGGTATTGGTGTAAGCGGATATAAGATTGATGAAGTAGATGGATATGATCATTACCTGTGGCCCGATGTGGCTACCTTTCCTTCGGGCAATAGTGCCGAACAGTTACGTCAAACCTATGGCGTATTGGCTCAACGCTATAGTACCGACTTGTATCGTCAGCAAAACTCCCGGACCTTTGGCCTGGTGCGTGCTTCCAATGGCGGTGCTTCTTCATTCCCTTATGTAATCTACAACGATTACTACAATCATGAAGATTTTATCACCGCACTCATCAACAGTGGATTTGCCGGTGTATTGTGGACACCCGAAGTAAGGGCTTCCAAAACAGGGGAGGAGTGGCTGCGCCGTTTCCAAACCGTGATCTTTTCGCCCATGGCCATGATCAATGCCTGGTCAAGCGGTACCAAACCCTGGAGTTATCCCGAGGTAGCCGAACAGGTAAAACAATTGGCCTTGCTGCGTATGCAAATGATGCCCTATTGGTATACCGAATTTGCCAAATACCATTACCAGGGCATTCCTCCTTTCAGGGCTATGAACCTGGAACCAGGCTTTAAACAGGAAGTGAAAAAGAAGCTGTGAATGAGAACCTGGAAGCAAACCCTTATGCAGAAGCTGCTTCCAAAGAGATCAAAGATCAATACATGGCTGGGGAATACTTACTGGTGGCGCCCTTGTTTACCGGGCAAACCAGCCGCAAAGTGATCCTGCCCAAAGGCAAATGGTATGATTTCAATACCGGTGCCTATGCAGGTGAGGGAGAAATAATTACAGTAACACCGGGCTTAGATAAAATACCGGTGTATGTAAAGACGGCGGCATTATTCCCATGATGCCGGCCAGGCTGCACGCTCCCAAAGTTGGTGAGGTGACAGACCTGGAGGTACGTTATTATGGAACAAAGCCAGGTACGTATAAATTGTATGATGATGATGGTGAAACCTTCAACTATGAAAAAGGTGCTTATAGCTGGCGTACCATCACAGTTTCAATAGAAGGTGGTCAAATAAGAGGAAATATTTCTGCGACTGTTACCGGTAAACCCAATACCATTGGGAAGGTAACCTATAAGAAAATGACCAATTAGTAATATGATAAATTGGGGAATTTGAAAATGCTGCAATACCTATCGTCAGGACTGCTGGTATGCTTACTGATTGTAGTATCAGCCACAGTACATGCACAAGAAGCGACTGATTATACCAGGGCCATCAGCAAAACATTGCGCAAGCAGGTATTGAAGGAAGCTGCCTGGGCCATGCAGCAGGAGCCTGTAACGGTAAGTGCCAGCTTGTCGCCGCGCAGTGTAGGTGGTAAACATGATTTCTATTCCGAAGGCGACTACTGGTGGCCCAACCCACAATCGCCCGATAGTCCCTATATCCAAAAAGGACGGGATGACCAATCCCGGCAACTTCGTAGCACACCGGCAGGCCATGATCAGGTTCAGCCGCATCATGGGGGCACTGGCATCGGCTTACAAGATTACAGGCGATCAGAAATATGTGGCGCAAGCCCTCAATCATTGCCGCGCCTGGTTTCTGGATACGGCTACGCTTATGCACCCCCACCTGTTGTATGCGCAGGCCATTAAAGGGCGCGCAACAGGGCGGGGCATTGGTGTCATTGATACCATTCATTTTATGGAAGTGGTACAGGCCCTCATGGCTATGCAAGGAGCAGCTAATATGGATCCGGTTGCCCTGGCTGGTATCAAGGCCTGGTTTTCTCAATACCTTACCTGGTTAACAACGCACAAATACGGGCAGGATGAAATGAATGCCACCAACAACCATGGCACTTGCTGGGTGATGCAGGTGGCTGCATTTGCCAGATTCACCGGCAACAAAGAATTGCTGGATTTTTGCACCAACCGGTATAAGACCGTTTTACTCCCCAATCAAATGGCTGCTGATGGCAGTTTTCCGCAAGAGTTAAGAAGAACAAAGCCTTATGGGTATTCCCTTTTTAACCTCGATGCTATGACAACTGTTTGCCGTATCCTTTCAACTAAGGAAAATAACCTATGGGCTTTTCAAACACCCGATGGCCGGTCAATCAAAAAAGGGATCGAATTCCTATCCCCTATGTAGCCGATAAAAGTAAATGGCCCTTTAAGCAGGATGTCAGGTATTGGGATAACTGGCCGGTGGCACATCCCTTCCTGGTATTTGGCGCCGAAGCGTATGGCGATAATAAATGGCTGGCTACCTGGACCAAAGGGGATCATGCCCCATCAGTAGAAGAAGTGATCCGGAACCTGCCGGTGAGGAATGTGTTGATATGGTGATCAATTTGATAATCGTGTAATTTGAAAATTTGAGCATGGAACACAAGCGTATTTGGAAGACGATCCTTTGTGCAACAGTAATTGGGATCAATGCCTATGGACAGACGGGTGGAGATGAAGACAAGGAAATGTTCAACCGTGCTAAGCAACGTGATCAGCAGGCAATAGATGAGGCGGTGAAAGGATGGTGGACTGCTTCCATGAAAACACATGAACAGCGTATCCAATGGTGGCGCACAGCCCGGTTTGGTATGTTTGTTCATTGGGGCGTTTATTCACTGCCCGGTGGTGAATGGAAAGGCAAAAAGGTAGGTGGTTATGCCGAACACCTCATGCGTAAAGAAAAGATCAATCGCAATGAATACCTGGAACTGGCCCATCAATTCAATCCGGTAAACTTTAATGCCGAACAGTGGGTATTGCAGGCCAAACAGGCGGGTATGAAGTATTTCATTATCACTGCCAAACACCATGATGGCTTTGCCATGTACAATTCGGCGGTGTCTGACTTTGATATCATTGACCAAACGCCTTTTAAGCGTGATCCCATGGCCGAGCTGGCTGCCGCCTGTAAGAAACATGGGATGCGTTTTGGCTTTTATTATTCCCATGCTTTTGATTGGGAACATCCCGATGCACCGGGTAATGATTGGGAATTTAATAATCCTGGTGGAGATAAACTGTTGCATGGCGGCGCGCGCTGGTATGATGAACATCCGGAACTATTGCCCAAAGCCCAAAAATATGTGACGGAAAAATCCATTCCCCAGATCAAAGAACTGATCAACAAATACCATCCCGATATCCTGTGGTTTGATACGCCCCATAAATTGCCCCTGTCTGAAAACATCCGCATTCTGCAAGCCATCCGCGAAACAGATCCTAATGTGGTGGTTAATGGCCGATTGGCGCGTAGTGCCGGCATTAGCTTTGGTGACTATAAGAACACCGCTGACCGTCCGGCAGAGTTTTTCCCGGTTACAGGCGATTGGGAAGCCATTCCTACTACCAACGAATCGTATGGTTATAGCAAATATGACAGCAGCCATAAATCCGTAGCCTTCTTTATCCAGCTCATGGCCAAATCGGCTTCGCGTGGGGGCAACCTGTTGATGAATATTGGCCCCAAGGGCGATGGTACCCTGGATGCAAGAGATGTGGCTATATTGAAGGGTATCGGCCAATGGGTGGATAAGAACTACGAAAGTGTGGGCGGTGCTGGCATTTCAGGCTTACCCCTGCATAATTGGGGCGTATCTACGCGGAAAGACAATAAACTGTACCTGCATGTATTTGAATGGCCCACCGATGGCAGGCTACAGGTGAGTGGCCTCCCTTCGGCAGTGAAGAAAGCTTACCTGCTGACGGACGCTGCCAGGAAACCACTGCTCATCAACCAATCATTAACCAGTTCGGGACTACGTGGCCTTACCGTGCAATTGTCGGCCAAAGCCGTCGATACGGCCAATACCGTAGTGGTGCTGGAGCTCGATGGAAAAGGTAGGCCCGACACCATTTCCTATATAGCATCCAATATCCCTATAACCAGGTTATTGGCCTTTGATGCGGTACAAACCGGAAAAGGATTGCAATACGGCGATGGTAAAACAGACAGGTATTATGTGACCGGTTGAAATCGCCAGACCAATGGCTGCATTGGGATTTCAGGACGAATGCCACCGTGAAATACAAAGTGATCATTAAATATCTTGCAGGGCCTGAAGCAGGCGGCACTTATAGCCTTGATCTCGATGGTACTGTGCAGGAGCAAGTGGTCAGCAAGGCGAAAAAGGAAACAGACGTACAGACGAAAGCGTTGAATGAACTGACCATCCAACCAGGCGTGCACCGGTTGACCATCAGGCCAGTCACTGTAACGGGGCAGGAGTTGATGAAGTTATTGGAAATACAATTGATTCAAATCCCATAAATCCAACACATGAGATTAATTGGAAGTTTAGTAGCTGCTATTTTGCTGCAAACCACTGTACAGGCACAAGTGAAATTGCCAGCCGTTATGGCGGATGCCGAGAAGCAAACACAGGTCATGTTGAAAGCAGTGCCTGCTGCCAAAGAAAGTAAGGCCGACCTGGTATCGCCCCGCACCATCGAAAATGGTAAACTGAAGCTGGTTGCTTCCCGCGACTGGACCAGTGGTTTTTTCCGGGCGTACTCTGGTTCCTGTATGAGTATACGGGGAAGCAGGAATGGCTCACACAAGCTAAGGCCTATACGGCCAATATCGAGCGCGAGAAAACCAATGCCGGTACCCATGATATGGGCTTTAAAGTGTATTGCAGCTTTGGCACCGGTTATCGCCTTACCAGGGATGCAGCTTATAAGGATATTATCATCCAATCCGCTAAAACACTGTCTACCCGTTTTAATCCCAAAGTAGGTTGCCTTCGCTCCTGGGATCATCACAAAGAAGTATGGGGTTTCCCCGTGATCATCGATAATATGATGAACCTGGAATTATTGTTTGAGGCTACTAAGCTTACCGGCGATTCGTCTTTTTATAAGATAGCTGTATCACATGCCAATACCACCATGAAGAACCATTTTCGCCCTGATTATAGTTCTTACCACGTAATTGATTATGATACCGCTACAGGTGCTGTTGTAAAGAAGAACACCCACCAGGGGTACAGCCATGAATCGGCCTGGTCCAGAGGACAGGCATGGGGGCTATATGGCTATACCATGTGTTACCGTTTTACCAAGGATCCCATTTACCTGCAACAGGCAGAAAATATTGCTGCTTTTATACTGAACCATCCCCGCCTGCCAAAGGACCTGGTGCCTTATTATGATTTTGACGGGCCCGAGATTCCCAATGCTCCCCGCGATGCTTCTGCTGCTGCCGTAATTGCCTCTGGATTGTATGAGCTGAGCGGCTATAGCAAGAATGCCAAACTGTATCGCAATACAGCCAATAAGATCGTAACCAACCTTACCAGATCCTATCGTTCACCCATTGGTGAAAATTATGGATTCCTGTTGCTGCACAGCACCGGTTCCAAACCTTCTAACAGTGAAGTAGATGTGCCCTTGAACTATGCCGATTATTATTACCTGGAAGCCTTGTTGAGAGGTAGGAAGGGGAAGAAGTGAGAAGGATGAAAGGTTGACCGGATTCGGGTATTCTTGATAAGTAAATAATAGTTAGTTTAGCATAATTATCCCATACATATTTTGTATGGGATTTTTATTGATCAATATCCATTGAGAAATGACATTTGAAAAGTATCCAATTAATATAGGTGAAACTTCAATGGTTTATGAATTTGTAAGCGAAGGTAAGAATGGCAAGGTTTCGAAGTTGGTGATTTATAGTAAAACACATTTGCACAATTTTTACAATCTTGGTTTTGGAGACAAAGATTGCGAAACAGGAGAAATCGATGATGAAGTAGTTACTAATAATGGAGATAGCGGGAAAGTATTAGCTACCGTGGCCTCCACGCTTTATATTTTTATGGACAGATACCCTGATGCTATGGTATTTGTAACTGGTAGTTGTAAGGCACGTACTAGGTTGTATAGAATAGGGATAAGTAATAATATTGAAACCATAACGACGGATTTTTATGTGTACGGGTTGGGGGCTGAAGGCTGGCAATCCTTTGAGAAACAGGTAGATTTTGACGCATTTTTAGTTAAAAGAAAAAAAGGAGTAAATTTGTTTTTATGAAGCAGGAAAAGAAAGACAAAAAAAAGCCGGTGATCGCCAAAGTCGACAAAACACTTGACAAGTACCTGGATAAAGGTTTGTTTAAGGAGAAAGTTGATAAGGCAAATTATGTCCTAAAAACGATTGGCCTACCTAAGTTTTCAAAATAATTATTAATAATTTATATGTAATCCCAGGCTGGAAAGCCTGGGATTTTCTTTCATGAAACTATCAGCGACATTTACAACCTCAATGAATATTATGCGCACATGGTTATTGGCTGTTTTGACCGGGATTGCCTTATCCGCCTGTCGCGATAAACAGGCAGAGGAGGCCGTGTATGGTCGGTCCATTACTGATCAAAAGCTGTTGACTGATATGGCCGGGGTTTGGTACCCTACTGCCGAAACACAGGCATTGCTGGACAAAAAGAAGTATGTCCGCGATTCAGTATACCTTATCCTGCATGCTGATTCGGCTTTCCATGTTCGCTTACCCGATTGCCTGGATGCAGCTGCTAAAGGAGGCCTGGTATGGGATGCCATTGGCGGTTGGCGTATGTATAAAAACGGCGAAGCCTGAAACTGGGGATGGCTTTTGAAAAAGGCCGCCTGTTCAGGTACCCCACCTTCACGGATTTTGATATCCTGATCCTGGATTCTGTACTACTACTTTTGCGATTTATCGGCGATCCGGATAAAGGGGAAAGGTTGACGTTCAGAAAAGAATTTAGGTCCGGCAGAAATATTGCGTTGTAATTTGCAGTATAATTTGCTTGTATGCGATTATTGCTCCTATTGATGCTCTCCTTTACCTTGTCTGCCTGTTATTGGGGCATGGACGATTATAGCCCCACACCCCGGTATGCCAAAAGTGATCTTTGGGTGAGCAATTTCAAGGACGGCAACTTCCCTGGTACCGCCTACATCAACGATAAGATCTATTGCAGTAGCATGGAGAGGGCGAGCGATAGTTCCAACCTGTTCTATTGCTTCGGTCTAAAGACCGGTAAGCTAGATTGGGCAGTGGAAGTCGTACGATGGTATTTGACCAGGGAAAGATCATTTACTGGGACTACATGGATAATATGATAGTGGTGGACGAGGCTACTGGAAAATTGCTCGCCAGGACCAATTACCAGGGGATATTGAAGCAGGGACTTATGCAGCCAGTAAAGGGGCATTACGAGATCCCTGCGGATGATAATTCCTATTATTCGGTGCTTGTGTCAGATAGTTTGACCGCGCCGAATCAAGAATTTAATATTTATATAAAAAGGTAAAACGCCAATAATACTATTCATTGAATCGCATTGACCGATTGATGGGTTTGATCACCGTACTGCAATCCAAAAAGTACGTACTGCCGGAAAAGCTGGCAGAGCGGTTTGGTTTGAGCGTGCGCACCGTTTACCGCGATGTGAAGGCCCTGAATGAAATTGGCGTGCCGGTGAGTTTTGAGCCCAATAAAGGATACCATATTGCCAAGGGCTTTTTCCTCCCTCCTTTATTATTCACAGCCGAAGAGGCCAATGCACTGATCCTGCTGCAAACCCTGGCCAACCGCTTTACTGATCAGTCCATTGCCAAACACAGTACTTCCGCCCTCAATAAGATCAAGGCCGTGCTGCGCTCTTATGATAAAGACCTGGCCGATCAAATGAGCGCCCAGGTAAATGTCTTTGTACCGGAAGACGAAAAGTCCGAAACCACCCACCTGGCCACCCTACAGCAGGCCATCGCCCAAAAGCATATCCTGAACATTAAATACGCCGATAACAAAGGCATCCATACCGAGCGCGATATTGAACCGGTAGGCCTGGTTTTCTATACTTTCCAGTGGCACCTGATAGCCTGGTGCTGGCTTAGGAACGAATACCGCGATTTTAAAGTAAAGACCATTGTCCGCCTCACCAATACCGGCAAACCCTTTCGCCGGGAACATGCCTTTAAGGCCGAAGAATACCTGAAATTATTTTCAACCCGGTAAACAGACTGCCATAGGGTTGTCAGTGGCCCTCCTTTACTTTGTGTTCAGCAACAACAACACAAACCTACAATTCCTGTCAGTCACTGGAAGCCATTGAGTTACTGAGTAGCCTCAATGCTTCTCCAAATTATAGCCATGAATCAAGTACAGTTCAATGCAGAAGGCGGCCTGATCATTACGCCTTCTGCTTCTTCTTCCCAGCACGATTTTGATTTCCTGCAAGGCCGCTGGCTGGTACGAAATCGTAAATTGAAAACCAGGCTGAATAATTGTTCGGAATGGATAGAGTTTGCTGGTATCCAGGATCTGCGGAAGATCTTGCTAGGTATAGGTAATATTGACATCCTGGCTGCCGGCCTGGACGGGAAACCTTTTGAGGGCATGACCCTCCGGCTATTCAATCCGGTTACGCGCTTGTGGAGTATATATTGGGCCGATAGCAATAGAGGACAATTGGAACCGCCCGTATTGGGTTCATTTGAGGATAAGGTAGGCCGTTTTATTACAAAAGATAGTTTCCAGGGGCGGGATATTTTGGTACAGTTCAATTGGGATGCTACCAACCCGGAACTACCCGTATGGAGTCAGGCCTTTTCCGCCGATCAGGGCGCTACCTGGGAATGGAATTGGTACATGTATTTTTCCCGGGCGGATCAGTAATACACCAATTCGCCAAAAGGATTGAATAAATGGCAAAACCACTGCACAAGTAATTAAAGAATTATGGGTTAGTTGTGGAACAATAAATGCCATCAATTAAACCAATTCTATGTACTCCAAAACGATTGCTTCCCTGCTATTGGGCAGCACCCTGCTATTTGCCTGCAAGAAAGGCATCACCCACGGAGCAAGTATTACAAAACAATTCTCCTCAAACAAATTCCGCTGACATTGGCATCGCTTCTACTTATGCAGAGGCCGCCCCTTAGAAATACAGCATTCAGCATAGCTGAAACCAATACACCATCAATAAACTTTATGAAGAAAAACTTTACAACAATTGTTGCCCATTCATTAAACCCATTGGGCGTACTGATAGCCTTTTATTGTGGCAAGTCACCCTACAGGCACAAGCCCCACTGGTGTCCTTGCAAAATGGCCAGCTGGTTTATATGTACAGAATCGACGGGCTTCGGGCAGTGGCCATGGATGGGCTGGTGCGCAAACCATGTTCTGGAATTGCTTTGCCTACAAAGGCGATATTGAAGTGGAAAGCCCTAAAACGACTAAGAACTGGGGCATTGGTTGCATTGGGCCCAGGCAAACCAGCGGTGGCTATTGGGAAAGCTGGGGCACCCATGTATTGCCTCGTAGCCTGTATTTACAACAGTTGCAGGATCGCCTGGGTGCACAGGCCTTACAAAATATCGTTACCCCCGACCAGGCCCAGGGTAGAATATGGGATAGTTTAAAAGCCCGGGGTACCCGTATTGCACAGGAACCCAAAGTGCCTTATGGCGTGCCTGAACCGGGTGCTTCCTTTGATATTACCGATAATGGCGGCCAGATCGCGGCACAATACCCCAATACAACCAAGCCATCGGAAGATGTACCCAGCATCATCGACAATAGTACTACTACCAAATATTACCGCAGTGGCCGTACCAACCTATGGGTGCAATATTAAAGCAGCCCCTCCGGTGCAGCAAACCATCCTGGTACTGGGATTGGATTATCTAAAACCAGGTATTGGCCTGATCGCTTATCCCAATCCAACTACTGGTCCGCTGAAAGTGAAATTCACTAAGAAAAAGAAACGGGCTATTCTTTCCTGCTGATCGACCGCAATGGTGTCATTGTAGCTTCTACTACCGTACCTGCGGGCAGTACCACCAATGAAGTGAACTTTAATATCAGTGGCGTGCAGAATGGATTGTATTTCCTGCATGTAAGCGATGGTGTTGAGAAAGCAGTAAGGATTATTGTGAAATATTAGAACGTAAAGAACTAATGCCTATTTTAGAAGCAGCTAATCAAAAAAGTTTGCAATATGATCAAACAAGTTCTTTCGGCTTTATTCACCTTTATGGTTTGTACGGCGCAGGCTACTATTACCCTGCCTGCTTTATTTGGCAACAATATGGTTTTGCAACAGCAAACCGATGCTGCAATCTGGGGCATGGCTAAGAAAAATGCCACTGTTACCATTATTACGTCCTGGGATAAAAAGAAGTATACCGTGCAGGCCAATGCGTCAGGTAATTGGAAAACAACCGTACGCACGCCCAAAGCCAGCGGACCTTACGAGATCAGTTTGAGCGACGGCGAATTATTGAAACTATCCAACGTATTGATAGGGGAGGTATGGATCTGTTCCGGTCAATCCAATATGGAAATGCCCGTTAAAGGATTCAGGAATCAGCCAATTATCGGGGCTGATGATATGTTACTCGAAGCGGATGATACAGCCATTCACCTTTTCAGATTGGAGCGTGCTTTCAACAAAACAAAACAAACGGATGTAAAAGCCAAATGGGAAACCGTGGCTCCCCGGTCAGTGAAAGAGTTCAGTGCAGTGGGCTATAACTTTGCCCGGATATTGCGCCAACGATTGAAAGTGCCCATTGGTATCATTCAAACTACCTGGGGTGGCACGCCAATAGAAGCCTGGATGGACAGCCTTTCCCTGCAGCAGGTAGAAGGGGTTAAATATCCTGCTGCTGGTGCTACCATGACCAAAAACGATCCCGCTGTATTATTCAACGCCATGATTGCCCCCTTGGTAGGGTACAATATGAAGGGCGTATTATGGTACCAGGGCGAGTCGAATAGGCTTCAACCCCAGCTCTATGCTAAGCTGATGCAGGGCATGGTGAATGAATGGCGTAGTTTATGGAATACCGGTAACTGGCCTTTCTATTATGTGCAGATAGCGCCCTATCAATATCCCAATAGCCGTGAGCTGGTTCCTTACCTGCGCGAAGCACAGGATAAAGCCCAAACCCTGATCTCCAATAGTGGTATGGTGGTATGTATGGATGCCGGCGACCAACGTACCATTCACCCAGCCAATAAACTGATCGTTAGCAAAAGACTGGCTTATTGGGCCCTCGCCAACACCTATGACCGGGAAGGTATCGTATACCAGGGGCCAGTTTATAAATCCATGAAAATTGTAGCCGATACTGCCAAAATAGCCTTCAACAATGCACCCAATGGATTGACCACCTATGGCAAAGACCTGGTGAATTTTGAAGTAGCTGGCAGCGATAAAGTATTTTATCCGGCCAATGCAAAAATTACCAATGAGGGGATCTATCTCTTTAGCCCGCAGGTAAAAGGACCGGCAGCAGTGCGCTATGCGTTTAAGGACTGGCCTGAAGGAGAACTGTTCAATACCGATGGGCTGCCTGCTGCACCCTTCAGAACAGATGATTGGGAACCCGTTAAGTGAGTGATGAATGATGAAATATGAATTTTTAATGAGTGATGCGCTTGGTTGTGATCGTAGTTTAAAATACCTCGCTCAGCAAATCATTGGGCCCTGCGTAAGCAGGGCCTTTTTATTGCCCTGTTTTCCATCCTGAACTGTCCTGTTCTTTTGCTAAAAAGATTGAATAGTATGCCAATACCCTAAAATGAGTTTAGATATATCTGGTTAATTTGCTGTTCATTACGATTACTCTGGCCTTTAAATTAATTGCACCAATGATAAAACGTATTTTTGCCTCGCCGCCGCCTCTTTCATCCTGTCACAGGCTGGCCTGGCACAGCCTTCGCCAGCCTCCTCAAATGAGAAAGATCAACGCATGGAATGGTGGCGTGAAGCCCGCTTTGGCATGTTCATCCACTGGGGCGTATATGCCGTACCGGCGGGTACTTATAAAGGACAAAAGATCAACCGTATTGGCGAGTGGATCATGAACCGGGGTAAAATACCCGTAGCCGAATACCAAAAGTTTGCCCAGGATTTTAATCCCATAAAATATGATGCCGATGCCTGGGTGCGTTTGGCCAAAGAGGCGGGAATGAAATACATTGTGATCACCGCCAAACACCACGATGGTTTTGCACTCTTCGATAGCAAGGCCAGTAAATGGGATATCGCGGATGCCTCACCTTATGGTAAAGACCTGTTGAAACCCCTGGCCGAAGCCTGCCGTAAATATGGCGTAAAACTGGGCTTCTATTATTCCCATGCCCAGGACTGGAACAACCCCGGCGGTGCAGCTGCCCGTAAAGTGACTTCTGAAGGTTGGGCCAATCCCGACTCTGCCCGTATTGATGCTTATACCGCTGCCAATAGCGGCCACTGGGATCCTGCACAAACTACCAAAACCATGGCCCAATATATAGACGATGTAGCTGTGCCGCAGGTAAAAGAACTGCTGTCCAATTATGGCGATGTAGCCGTTTTGTGGTGGGATACACCTACAGGCATGACCGATGAGTTTGCCGAAAAATTAAAAGACCAGTTAAAATTACAACCCCAGATCATCACCAACGACCGGCTGAAACGACCCAATTTCCCCGGCGATTTTACAACGCCCGAACAACGAATCCCTAAAGTGGGAGAAATGGATGGTAAAGACTGGGAAACCTGCATGACCATGAATGGTTCCTGGGGATATAAGAGTTATGACAATAACTGGAAACCTGCTGCCACCCTTATCCAGAATTTGATAGACATTGTTTCCAAAGGTGGTAATTACCTGTTGAATATTGGTCCCAAAGCCGATGGTACCATTCCTGCCGAAAGTATTGAACGCCTGCAACAGGTAGGTGCCTGGATGAAGGTAAATGGCGAGGCCATCTATAATACAACCGCCAGCCCCTGAAGCCATTGGCCTGGGGCCGTTGTACCCAAAAGAAAGAAGGCGGTAATACCGTATTGTACTTCTCGGTATTTGAATGGCCTGCCAATGGCAAGCTGGAAGTACCCGGTATCAGGAACAAAGTAGTAAGCGCCAAATTGATGAGTAATGGTAATGCTGTTAAGACCAGCAGCGATGGCGATGTACTTAGTTTATCATTACCAGCAAAAGCTACTGATCCCATTGCTTCGGTAATTAAAGTAGAGTTGAAAGGAAGTTTATAGTATACACAATGAGGTAATGGTGAATGGTGGGGACTGTTGTCCCAATAAAACGATGTCATGAAGCAACTGCTCGTTACAACTTGTATCTTCTCCATGTCTATTTGGGGGCAGGCCCAAACCGTGGCCCCTTATGGAATGACTATATTACTGCTAAGAAGTCTGGTACAACACCCGTTTTGCCAGACTATTCTTATGCGGGGTATCATTTTTCCGAGAAACCCATACCCGATCTTCGCGACCGGAAACAATTCAATGTAAAGGACTTTGGCGCCCTACCCAACGACGACCAATTTGATGACGCGGGTATCCAGGCCGCTATTGATGCGGCAGAAAAACAAGGGCGGTGTAGTATTCTTTCCTCCCGGTAAGTATTTGATCGCTGCGGATACCAATAACCAAAAGCAGATCAGGGTGAGACAAAGCCATATTGTACTGAAGGGTAGTGGCAGCGGACCTGGCGGTACAGAGATCTATCAGGCCAGTATGAGGCTGAATGACCGCCAGATATTATTTAAACCCGAAAAGCTGGATAACCGGAAACTGGCGAAGGTGGTAAAAGATGCAGAAAGAGAAGACTTTTGGGTAGAAGTGGCCGATGCCGCTTTGTTGAAGCCTGGACAGGATATTGTTTTGCGTCACCAAAGTGAAGCCTATACGCGCTGGTACTTTTCACCCCTGCCATTGAAGCCCGTATGGACTCGTCTATTTGGCGAAAAGGGTGGCATGAACATCAGCGAAATTCATACCATTGAAAAAGTAGAAGGCAATCGCGTAAAGTTCAAGAACCCCCTGCACATTCCTGTTAAGTTATTGAGCGAGGTACCTTTTGAATTGATCAGCTTTTCCAGCCTGGAAGAATGTGGCGTGGAAGACATTCTCTTTACCAGCAACTGGAAATCTTACCCCGAAGAGTTTATTCATCATAAGAACGAGATCCATGACTATGCCTATGAAGCATTGGGTATGGAGTATGTGAAGAATAGCTGGGTGCGCAATTGTGCTTTTCACGATTGGAATGAAGGTATTTATTTCCGTGCCGGATATCAGGTGAGCGTGTTGGAGGTGACTTTTAAAGGGAAGAAAGGACATGCTTCGGTTCATGCCCGCACCGGTTATGGCGTCTTGATCAGGAATTGTCATTTCAATGGGGCGCAGCATCATGGTGCTGGTACCGGCTATGGTGCTTCAGGAACCGTGATCACCCAGTGCGATCTGGGTACCGATCAAAATTTTGATATTCATTCCGGCCAGCCCTATGCTACCTTGTATGACGATATTGCCGGTGGTGTATTTTATAACCTGGGTGGTCCCGAACCTGGCCATCCGCATCATGCCAGGCAATTAACCCTGTGGAATTTTCAACATTCATCAAATAAAGAGCAGCATTATAATTTTTGGGATATGGATCGCCGCAGGAACTATACCATTGCAGCACCCATACTGGTAGGCTTTCAGTCTGACAGGAAAGTGGATTTTGAAAATGCCGGTATTAATCAATTGCAAGGACAATTGGTGTATCCGCGGTCTTTGTTTGAAGCACAATTGAAATTCCGGTTATCAGCCAATCAGGCGGTAGCTGGTAAGAACTGATTACCCCTTTTACAGTCTGTACCGTTCGTTTGTAAGGTAGGCTGCCTGGTGCAGCATACAGGATTTTCTTTGCCCTAAAGGGAATAATCATCCGTATAGATTTGAATGCGTATGCTGCCTGCCGCAGTGTACAAGCCTTCTTGTGCCCTGTACGGGATAATAATTGCGTTGTTTTCTATTCATTAATAAAACTGCCGTTATGAAATTTGCTTGCATTAATCAGCTATTATCCGGGTGGCGGATAAAGACATTCCACACGGGCATCTATGCCAGGCCGGTATATATGCTGGTGTGTTTTTTATTACTAGTAGGACCTGCATTTGCCCAAACGGGTACAGGTAAAACAATTACTGTTAAAGGGGTGATTAAAGATGCCAAAGGCGCTCCCCTGTCAGGTGTTAGCATTACTGAAAAAGGAGGAGAGAAAGCTACCTTGACATTTGCCGATGGGTCTTTCTCTTTATCAGTTCCCCCAATACTACGTTGCTGATCTCCTATGTGGGGTATGCCGGACAGGAGATCATTACCAGGAATATTGACCTCTTGAATATATCATTATCACTTACTCCTGGAAAGGGAGCACTGGATGAAGTGGTGGTGGTGGGTTATGGTACCCGGAGGAAGTCAGAACTTACTGGTTCAGTTGTTTCTGTCAACGAGCAATCTATCAAAGACATCCCAACCCAGAGCCTTGCTTCGGCCTTGCAGGGGCGTGCTGCCGGTGTTGATATTCAAAAGGCTGGTGGTAATAGTAAACCTGGTGCAGGGGTGTCCATATTGATACGTGGCGCCCGTTCCGTGCGCGCCAGCAATGCACCACTCCTGATCGTGGATGGAATTCCCTTTAGCGGAAGTTTCAATGACCTTAACCAGGATGATATTACTTCCGTTGAAATATTAAAGGATGCATCTGCAACCGCCATATACGGTTCACGTGGCGCCAATGGCGTATTGCTCATTAGTACCCGCCGTGGTAAAGCAGGGAAGGCTGTTATTTCCTATAATGGCTATACTGGTTTCAGCAAGCCAATCGGCGAATACAAATTGATGAATGCCCAGGAGTTTGCAGAGTTGAAAAAATGGGCCAGGTACCTCGGTGTTTGGACCACCGCCACTCCCTCTGAGAAAAAATATTCAGGGCCCAACGATCCGTTATTGATCTCCGAAGTATTTTCAGGAGAAGAGCTGGAAGGTTTGAAGGGCGAAGGAACCAACTGGCAGAAGTTGGTGTACAAAACTGGTTTTACTACCAGCCATCAATTAGGTGTATCTGGTGGTACCGAACAAACCCAGTATGCGATTTCCGGCAACTATTATAAGGAAACGGGTATTTTCCCTGGTCAGGAGTTTGAACGTTTTACAGTTAAACTAAGCGTCGATCAACAATTGAACAAAATGTTCAAAGTAGGAGTAAGCTCATTAAATAATTTTTCTACCACCCTGGGCGAAGGGTTTAATCCAATGAGCCAGGCCTTGCGTGCTTCCCCACTTATTGGGCCTTATGATGCTGATGGAAAACTGCGCAACGAATTTTTACCAGGCAGTCAAAGTCAGGTATGGAACCCCCTGGCCGATTTTTGCCAGGCGCCAAATCAGAACGGAAAAAGACTGGGTACCTTTACTACTGCATATCTGGAAGCAAACCTGGGCCAGTGGGTAAAGGGACTTAGGTACCGCCTCAATGCAGGTACCGAGATCAGATCGGAAAATTATGGCAATTTCTACGCCAGTAAAACGACCGATAGGGGTGGTGGTCAATCATCTTCCCGTAACCGCAACAGCGCTGGTACTAATTGGACTCTGGAAAACCTGTTGACTTACGATAACACATTCTTTGGCAAGCATAAGGTTAATTTTACCGGCCTTTTCAGCTCCCAACAGGATAAATCATCTTCTACCACCTTCAATAATTTGGACCTGGTGGCTGACTACCTGGAAAATTATAACCCCGAATTGGCAGGCAGCCTTACAGGTTCTGGTGGTTATAGTGAATGGGGCCTGGTTTCCTATATGGGCCGTTTGAACTATGGTTTTGACGACCGTTACCTGCTTACCCTTACCATGCGTTCGGATGGTTCGTCCCGCCTGGCCAAAGGCAATAAGTGGCAACCTTCCCTTCTGCAGCCGTTGCCTGGAATATCCACAATGAAAAATTCTTTAAAGTGGATTTCATCAACAACCTCCGCCTGCGCGCCAGCTATGGAAAAGTAGGCAATGCCTCCATTGACCCCTACGGAACAGTGCCGCAGCTCGGGGCAGTTGTTTATAATTATGGAGATGTATTTACGCGTGGTTACTATCAAACCACCGTTGGCAATAATTCGCTTACCTGGGAATACACTTCCACAGCCGAGCTGGCCATTGATTTCGGGTTACTCAATAACCGTATTGCCGGTAATATCAATCTATACAAGGCATGGACCGATAAATTGCTGTTGCCCAAAAACCTGCCGCCTACCAATGGTATTGAAGACGCCGTGTTGACCAATGTAGGTAAAACAGAAAATAAAGGGATTGAGCTGCAAGTAAGTGCGGCTGTATTTGTTCCCAAAAACCGCAATGATTTTGGCTGGAATGTAGACCTTAATTTTTCCATCAACCGCGGTAAGATCACACAGCTTGCTGATGGAAACACCCAGGATATTGGTAATGGCTGGTTTGTAGGGCAACCCATCGGTGTGTTCTATAATTATCGGAAAACAGGTATCTGGCAAAATTCAAAATCAGATTCACTGGAAGCCGTTCGCCTGGGATTAACTACCACGGGTTCATCAAGTGTAATTGGTGATATTAGAGTGGCCGATCTTAATGGAGATGGTGCTATTACCGATGCTGATCGTGAGATCATTGGTACAACACAGCCCGATTGGATTGGAGGTATGACAAACCGTTTCTCTTATGGCGGTTTTGATCTGACTGTAGTTGCGTTTGCCCGCTGGGGAGCAACCATGAACAGTACACTCCATGGTGGTGGCTTTGTAAATACCTTCCAGGGTACTTACAACAATATTAAAACACGTTATTGGACACCTTTGAATAATGAACAGGAATATCCTAAAGCCAACTATGGCCGGCAAAATCCAGCCAACCTGGGTTTGCTGGGATTCTTCGATGGCAGCTTTTTAAAAGTACGTACCATCACCCTTGGTTATACTCTTTCTCAGGCACTTCTGAGAAGGACCGGCGCCAAAAGTTTACGATTCTATGCCACCGTGGAAGATCCGTTCATCCTTTTCTCCCCTTTCCGCAATCATGAATTTGGCGGACTGGATCCTGAATCAGGCGGTGGCTCCACTAGTCCTACCGTAGGCACCAACCTGGGTATTGATACACCTCCTGCCAGACAGATATTATTTGGTCTCAGTGTTTCCTTATAACAAATGCGTTGCATGAAACCTGATACACCAATTAAAACAACAAAACAGTTTAGTATGAAAAAGTTAATCATAGCTACAAGCCTCCTCGCAGCATTAGCAGGCCTGGGGTGCAATAAATTACTGGAGGAAGAAGTAAAGTCTATCCTTACTCCTGAGTTCCTGAGTACCGAAAAAGGTGTTAGTGCCGGTGTAGATGCGGCGTATGCTGGTAATCGACTGTTATGGGGAAACCAGGACCTGTTTACCCTGACCGTTATTGGAACGGATGAATTTCAACGTGGCGTAGATGGAAACGGTGATGTGAATAATTATTCCAGCGGGTTCACCAATAGTAGTGGACAGGGCAATAATATCTGGACCAACTGCTACAAGTATATCAATGCCTGCAATGGGGTTATTAAATTCGCACCAACGGTAGATATGGATGCAAATGTGAAAAATAAGAATTGCCGAAGCAAAATTTCTCCGCGCACAATATTATTCCGTATTGGTACAATTCTGGCGGGATGTTACCATTACAACCGATTTCCTGGATCAGCCGGTAACTGCTGCCAGGCGCGAGCCCCTGGCCAGTGTTTATGCCCTGATCATTAAAGACCTGAATGAAGCCATTGCCGATCTGCCTGCTGGGCCAAGAAGCAGTGGCGTTCAGGTTGGCAGGGCAAGCAGTGCGGCAGCCCGCCATTTGCTGGCAAAAGTGTACCTGGCCAAAGCCGGTACCCCCGCTAAAGAAGCCAATGATTATGAAGAGGCCTACAAACTGGCAAAAGACCTGATCGATAAGAAGAGCACCTACGGCTTGAACCTCCTGCCCGATTTTAAAGATGTACATAAAGAAGGCAATGAGAACAATACTGAAGTGATCTGGACCGTCCAGCATACTACCAACCTTATCTACAATGGTCCTAATAACAGTGGTGGCGCCGACAATATACTCAACCACATGTTCATTGGTCAGTATGATAAACTGGGAATGAAACGAAGCAAGGAATATGGCCGCCCCTATATCCGTTGTGTGCCTACAAGATGGACAACGGAAACGGCTTTCGCCGAAAGAGTATATGATACCAGGTATGCCAAAACATTCCAGACCATCTGGTTGGCTAACTCAACCGCCAAAGCCGACATTGAGAACCTCAAATGGCCCGATCCACTTCCTCCAGGCGCTCCTCCCGGTGCAGTAGCTGGTCAACCTAAGATCAAAAAGATAGGCGATACCGCCATCTATATGCCGGGTGTTGATAAAACCGATCAGGAAATAGCCGTAGCGCCCTACCTATTAATGCCACCACGGACTTATAGCGCACAGATCGCGCCCACCGTCATGAAATATTTTGACGCTAAAAAGCGGGTTTAAATGATCCGTCCATACGTCCTGTGATCGTATACCGATTTGCCGAGACCTACCTCATCGCGGCTGAAGCAGCACTCATGACCAATCGTACTACAGAAGCTGTTGCTTATATTAATGCAGTGCGTGAAAGAGCCGCCTCTACAGGCAACGTGGCCAATATGCGCATTACCAATGCTACCCTTACAAGTGGTGGCATCGATTTCATCCTCGATGAGCGTACCCGGGAATTGGTGGGTGAGAATTTAAGATGGTGGGACCTGGTAAGAACCGGTAAACTGCTTGAGAGAGTAAAACTGTACAATGGTGATGCGGCACCCAATATTCAGCCCAAGCATATCCTGCGTCCTATACCCTTAAACCAGTTGAATAGGACCACTACGGGTGAACCCTATAGAAATGATATCTATTTCCCGGCCTGGAATTAGGAACCGGGTAGGTGCATTGCGAATCGCGAATAACTAAAGTTGTGCTTGCCGGATTGTTCTGGCAGGCACAACTTGTTTTTGAACCAGGAAAAAGGAACCTTATGCAAGTTCAACGAGTACTTTTTTCACAATGAGTATATTACTCTCTGGTACTGTTCTCGCACAGGATACGGTAAAACCCAAGCCGCCCACCCAGCGGCCTGCTGCCCGCGCTCTGGTACCGGAAGTATTACCAGGTCGGGCGTCTGGCCAATGGCAATACCGTGATCTGCAACCATAATCACCATCCTTACCTAAATATGCTTCTATGAACTGGTTTTGTAAACAATGTTTTTATTGATGTTGACCTTATACGTTGTTAAAAGTAGTAAGGCCCAGCACCGCGCCGACTGGTTGCAAAAGGCAGGAATGTGCCCGTACAAACCAATGGTCCTATTCCGGCTGAATATATCAACCAGCTGATGGCACTAAAAACCTTACAGGCAAAGTAATTAACCTCTATTTGCAGGGCCGGGGGCGGTTTATCCAATATCTGCCAAAATAGCTTAATAGTAAGCGAAATTCAGGACACAAGTAGTTGACCATTATCATTCTATTGCAGAATAATTTAGTCACTTTTGAGCAATAGCATTTCTATGATGATAAAACGATTCATGCTTGCGGGCTTGCTAGCGTCCGTACTTGCCACCCAGGCCCAGGATGAAATGTGGGATAGATCCGTCTCCGGTAAACAACATCCCCATATTCAATGGTTCAAAGATGCTAAGTTTGGTATGTTCATCCATTGGGGATTGTATTCCAAATTGGGGGCGTGTGGAACAGCAAACGGTATTATGGCAGTGGCGAGTGGCTTATGAATCAGGCAAAGATACCAGCCAATGTATATGCAGCGGAAGCGGCTACTTTCAATCCCGTAAACTTCAATGCCGGGGAATGGGCCTCCCTGGCACAGGAAGCCGGTATCAGGTACATCGTGATCACCGCCAAACACCATGAAGGTTTTGCCATGTACGATTCCAAGGTGAGCGACTTCACCATTGTAAAATCAACCCCCTATAAAAAGACCCCATGAAGGCCCTGGCCGAAGCTACCCGCAAACGGGGCATCCAATTCGGCTTTTATTACTCCCAATTCCTGGATTGGCATGAGCCCAATGGAGGCGGTAATCGCTGGGATTTTGAGGAGTCCAAAAAGATTACCAGGCTTATTACCGGGAGAAATCTATTCCCCAGCTAAAAGAATTGCTAACCCGCTATGGCCCCCTGGGTATTGTATGGTTTGATATGCCGGGCGGACTTACCAAACAGCAAACCCAACAACTGGTAGATAGCCTGCGCCTATTGCAACCGAAAAGTTTATTCAGCAGTCGCGTAGGGCAGGGGCTGGGCGATTACCGCGATTTTGGCGATTCAGAAGTGCCGCCTGCTCCCATCAACGAAATCTGGGAATCTATTTATACACACAATGATTCCTGGGGATATATAGCGCATGACATGAACTTTAAATCACCCCGCGAAATTATTCGGTTACTGGCCAATGTGGCTTCCAAAGGGGGCAACCTGATGTTGAATGTAGGACCCGATGGTGAAGGCAATATTCCTTACTATTCCGTTCAATACCTGAAAGCAACAGGCAAATGGTTACAACAAAATGGCGAGAGCATCTATGGCACTACTTATGGTTTTATTCCGGCTCAGCCCTGGGGTGTTACCACCGCCAAACCCGGTAAGCTCTATCTGCATGTACTGGACAGGCCGGCAGATGGTAAGTTATTGTTGCCTGGTTGTGCCGTGCAGGCGAATAAGGTATATACCCTGGTGGGCAAGGCGCCCCAATCTTTCACCAAAAAGGAACAGATCTCTGGGTGAAAATGCCCACTATGGCTACCAATAGCCCCAATACCGTATTGGTAGTAGAATACAGTGGCAAGCCACCCGCCTACAATGCATCAGCACCCGTAACCATATCCGCCCAATTGCCGGTTAATGTGATTGAAGCCGTACATGCAACTACTGCCGACAGCGCCCGGATAAAAAGTCTTACTTATAGTCACTATTTTGGCGACTGGAAACATACCGTATGCGTCACCAATATGATGGGGCCAAAAGATGCCGCCTCTTTTAATATTCGTGCTACCGGGGCGGCCGATTATAAGGTAGTACTGGAATATGCCTGTAATGCCGAAAGCGCCAGGCAGGAAGGCTGTGTGCAGCTAAATGGAAAGGAATACCTTTTCCGTTCCTTGCGTAGTTCAGAATTTGATAAAAGCAATCCTTTGATGTTCATTCAACATCCAGTGGCTATTACTACTATTGAAAAACCTGGTTTATATACCATTACCGTTAAACCCTTACAACAGGGCAAGGAATTGTTCAAACTGAAAAGTATCAGACTGGAGCCATCCTGGCCCCCTAAGGGGCGTTTTACCGGCCGCAGGTCATAGTTGACCGGTCATAATAGGTCAATACCGGTCATATTGGTCACTTTCGGTCTGCTGTATTGGGTACCAATTCCTTTTGCAGGTAGGTTTGCTCAAGAACGAGGGGTAAATGGAAGGGGCAGCGTATATCGTTAGTGTATGGATAGTGTATGGATGGTGTATAGATGCTGTATGGATGGTGTATGGATAGTGTATGAAAATAGTCACAACAACAAAATTGCGACCCTTGCTAAAATAGCTGAATAGGAGGTAAACTGTGCGGTATGCATATTGAGATTTTATCCGTCTATTGCAGTAGTTAAGTAAAGGTGAGCGCAGAATATAGCAAGGTTTACAAATAGCATGAGCAAGCAATTTTAATCAATTCAGCTCACTTTTACTTACGTTGATAAGTAGTAGTGAGCCACCTCCGCATTACGGGGGTGGCTCACTTTAATAAAAGCCACCTGTGTATACAAACAATTGATGTCTATGAATACAACCTTCAAAACCCTGTTGCTGGCAACAGCTGTTGTTTCGCTTGCCGGGTATACCGGTTACACCCAATCTAAAATTGATGGTGGCCTGAAGAACTGGCCCAAAGGCGCTTCACCCCTGGAAGTGGGTAAAAAGTAGCAGCCCGTTTCGTAGAATCGCCCCACCAAAATTATGGAAGGCCCCAGCCGCCCAAGTACATTACCTACCCCGAAGTGTGTGCCTGGTATGGCGCACTCACCTTTGCCAAAGAGAGCAAGGATAAAGGGTTGACCAGGCAACTGGCCGACCGCTTTGAACCCCTGTTCACCACAGAGGCCAGCATGATACCAGTACCCGACCACGTGGATTATTGCGTATTTGGTTCCGTACCCCTGGAACTGTATATGCAAACCAAAGATCAACGGTACCTCCATATGGGTAAGGCCATTGCCGATAAACAATGGGGTCCGCCCGAAGGGGCGCGCGTAAAGCCCGAAAGCCATGACTTTTATAACCGTGGTTTAACCTGGATGACCCGTATGTGGATTGATGACATGTTCATGATCACCGCTGTACAGGCACAGGCTTACCGCGCTACCGGCGATAAAAACTACATTGAACGCGCTGCCAGGGAAATGGTGGTTTACCTCGATTCACTCAAAAGCCCAATGGCCTTTTCTACCATGCACCCGATGTGCCTTTCTTCTGGGGCAGGGGCGATGGCTGGATGGCGGTAGGTATGGCCGAGTTACTCCGTTCTTTACCTAAAGACAATCCCAACCGCGGCCGTATTATGCAAGGGTACAAACTCATGATGTCTTCTTTGCTCAAATACCAGGCGCAGGAAGGGATGTGGCGTCAACTGATCGATGATGCAGCATCATGGCCAGAAACTTCCTGCACCGGTATGTTCACCTTCGCCATGATCACCGGAGTGAAAGAGGGGTGGTTAGATAAAAAGACCTACGAGCCGGCAGCCCGTAAAGCCTGGCTGGCACTGATCTCGTATATCGACGAAAAAGGGGATATCAGGGAAGTGTGCGAAGGCACCAATAAGAAAAATGATCGCCAGTACTACCTGGACCGCAAACGCAATATTGGCGATATGCATGGCCAGGCCCCCGTATTGTGGTGCGCTACCGCCTTGCTGAGATAAACCTATGGGTTGATCAGGTTGCGGTCGCTGATAACTTACAACCGTGATCCGAATGGTCAAATGTTAAATGTTTTAACAAAGGGCAGTCATTTTGGCTGCCCTTCGTTATTGAATCGTTATAATGTCCTGATCCAGTAAACTTTTGCCCACCGTTTGCAGTCTATATAAGCAAATCGTGAGTTATGAAAAAGCTACTGATGATCATAATAACAATAGGACTGGCATTAGGAGTTTCAGCGCAAAAAGTTGTTGGCCGTGGTGGTTATCATACCGTAAGACCCCGTGTTTCCGTGGGCGTCGGCTGGGGGTATTCTCCTTTTTATTCCCCTTGGTATTCGCCTTTTACAATCCCTGGTATTACCCGCCCTATGGGTATAACAATGGCTATAGACCATCCAGGTTGGACAGAACAGTACAGGACATAAAATCTGATTATGCCGACAGGATCAAATCGGTAAGAATGCAGGATGACCTGACTGGCCGCGAAAAAGGCAAACCATTCGTGAACTTAGGCAGGAAAGAGACAAAGCCGTGGTGCAGGCCCAAAAGGATTACTATTACAAACGGTCGGGGAAGAGCAGATCTTCCGGCAATAGTAACGACATGGATAACGACAACAATAACAACAGCGACAACAACAATAGCAACAGTAAGTAAGGAACTTACTGTTTACCAGTCTTCAGGGTGAGTGGCTTCAACAAGCTACCCACCCTTTTCATTTGCCTGCCTACTGTTTGCCAACAAGATTGTTGTAATATTGGAGCTGTAAATATTGAGGTGCTGGAACTGCCAATTGATAAAGCCCTTGAAATGATTGCGACCGGTGAGATCAAAGATGCCAAGACCATCATGCAGTTGCAATACGCCCAACTGAATAAACTGCTATAAACAGGAATTGTTAATTCGGGCCACCATTGATCTTATACCTTACCATCCTCTTCTATCTTTATTAATGGTACTACTACCGCAAATGTCTTTTCGTTTTCCTGTACAATAATATCATCCTGTTTTAGCAGTTTGTATTTCTTGACAATGTTGTTAAGCCCAACTTTGTTGGATGATATCCTTTTTTACGTTGAAGATTATTGGAAATGATCAATCGGGGACCGGCAATGGTGGTGATCACGATTTGCAGCGGCCGGTCCTTCAACATCATATTGTGCTTGACCGCATTTTCTACCAGCATTTGCAGCGTGAGCGAGGGGATGCGATACCAAACCAATTCATCAGGAATATCCACTTCCAGGAACAAACTATCGCCATAACGCGTTTTCAACAGGTGATAGTAAGATTGGATAAACTGCATTTCTACCCATAGCGGAGCCAGGTCGTCCTCACTATTGCGCAATAGGTACCGGTATACCTTACACATCTCATCCAGGAATTTCTCGGCTTTAACCGGGTCTTCACTGATCAGGGAAGACAAGGAGTTGAGACTATTGAATAAGAAGTGTGGGTTCACCTGTGCTTTTAGACTTTCCAGCTGCGTTTGCAGGTTTTCTTTCTTGAGCTGTTCCGCCTCGTCTGTTACCTTTTTCCACTTTTCATAAAAGGCCACTCCTTCATGGAAACTGGCGGCAAGGATAGCTACTCCGGCGCTGGAAAAGCAGGCCAGCAACATATGCCATACGTTCAACTCATATTGAAAAAGCCGACCCGGTCATAAAGCAGGAAGATCATAGCCACCGTAACAATCGTCATAAGCACATAGAGACCCATCGAGATCAATACCCGCCTGATCGTTTGATGGTACCGCGGGTATCGTGCACGCATCAAAAGCGCTATAATGTTTTGCAGGTACCAGGATATAAGGCCCCAGCCTCCGGAGAGCAAAGTAGGCCACCAAAAGATACCTGGCCCCGGGAAATACCGTTGTCCGAATACGCAATAATTGACCAGTACGATTACCGGAGGTAAAAGCAGGCCAATGATCACCCAGTCCTTTTTGGTGTAAGATGCCAGTTTCATATTGCCCGAAAGCAGGCTAAAATACCTGCTCCCGGCCGGTATATTCACCCAGGCTGCATGAATTGCAGGTAAAGTCGTTTAAATGCGTATAGAAGCGGATGAAATGAGAATGGGGTGCAACGTTCCCATCCATCCCCCTGTCAATACCCTACACACCCTCCTGCAGCAATGCCTGCTGTCACTCATTCTACAGCATAAATACAAAGTATGAGATATTTACTATTGCCAGGTTTACTCCTGGGTAGCCTATGGGCCCATGCCCAGGCCCCGCTTTTGATTCTATCGCTGCCTATCCCGTTAAAACAAAGGTGAATTCCTTCCAGGTAAAAGACATTACCGGCGATGGGGTGCCCGATCTTACCCTTATATATACCGCGATAGATGATTGGTTTGGTATATTGCAGGGTAAAACCAGTGGCAGCTTTGGGCAGGAGCAATTGCGTCCCAAGCCCCCACTTATTACCGCAATGATATTGCCGACCTCAATAAAGATGGTTATCCCGACCTCGTGATCTCCAGTTATTGGGAAAACGGTATCCGCATCTATTATGGCAATAAAGCAGGTGAGTTTATCAACAGCACCTACCTGTTTACCGGCGTACATGGACGCGAAGTACGCTGTGTGGATATTAATAACGACGGGCATATCGATATTGTCACCACCACCAGCGGATCGGGTCATACCATATCCCTCCATGTTTTTATTAATAAAGGCGATGGCACTTTCCTTCCACAGCAGATCTATCCTTCCCTGCTGGATACCTGCAAAGAAATATTTATAACCGATAAAAATAACGACGGTCTGCCCGATGTGGTAGTCAGCAGCTCTTTTTCCTGGCTGCTGTTCTACTACCAGCAACCCGATGGAAGTTTTAAAGCCCAATACCGGCCCACCAATACTACCGCCCGGGTAAATTTCTGTGATGTAAACCAGGATAACCGAGAGGACCTGCTATTGCTCTATGCTTCTTTTGACAATATGCCGGGTACTGATAGCATGCTCATTTTGCTCAATACCGGCGATACCTCCTTTTCCGAGCCCTACAAAGTGCCCCAATTCAACAGCCATAAAATACGGCCAACACAGGTTCGGATGGCAGATTTTAACCGCGATGGCTACCAGGATATGCTAGTCAATCAGGTGGACTGGCTGGGCGATTATGATGATACCCTTTTCTATATGATGGGACGGGCCAATGCCGGCTTTTATGATCCCGTAGCCATCAGCATGCCTGCCAATGTACTGTATTGCCAACTGGCCGATCTCAACAAAGATGGCTTTCCCGACCTCATCGTCAGTTGCGACAATAATACACTCTACACCTTCTTTAATAGCAATGGCAAGGCGCTGGAGACCACTACAGAACTCCTGGTATATCCCAATCCTGCCAGTAGCAGGCTCTTCTTGAAAGGCCTTCCGGAGGGCGGCATACCATTGCCCTGTACAATGCCAATGGCGCTTTATTACAAACCTTCGTCACTTCCTCCCGGTGGTGGAGTTGCCCCGTACACACTTTACCCGCTGGCGTTTATTACCTCAGCATATCCGGACCCGGTAAAAAGACAGCCCGGGCATTCAGGAAACTTTGAGGCCGGCGCTCAATAAACTTAGGAGAGGGTGGAGCGTGGAAAACGAAGGCTTTTTCGGAAATAGCCGGCCTTCGGGATGGCTTTTTGCGGAATCATTTCCGGAAACATTTGCGTACCTTTAAGGTTACCAGTATTAAAATAGCACCCTCTATTATGGAACCTGTTAACCTCAAAAGGCTGGCTAAAGAGCTCAACCTGGCTATTTCTACCGTATCCCGCGCCCTGCGCGATAGTTATGATATTAGTCCGGAAACCAAAAAACGGGTTTTTGAACTGGCGCAAAAGCTCAATTATGAGCCCAACCCGTATGCCAGTAGCTTACGCAAGCAAAAAGCCGCACCATAGCAGTCGTGATCCCCGAAGTGGCCAATAACTTTTTCTCCCTCGCCATTAATGGCATTGAATCCATTGCACAGGAAAAAGGGTACCATGTACTCATCTATCTTACCCATGAAGATTACCAGAAAGAAGTGTCCATTACCCGCCACTTGCAAAGTGGGCGGGTAGATGGGATATTGATGTCTGTATCGGCCAGTACAGAGGATAGCAGCCATATTGTTGAGCTGCACAACAAAGGCATCCCCATCATTTTCTTCGACCGGATCTGCGATGCCATTGATACATCCAGGATTACCACCGACGATTATGACAGTGGCTTTAAGGCTACCGGGCATTTGATCCAAAGCGGATGTAAACACATAGCTTACCTGTCTTTTTCACAACACCTGTCCATTACCAATAAGCGCATGCGTGGGTACCTGGAAGCACTGGAACATTATAATATCAAGCCCGATCGTAAACTGATCATCCAATGTAGCAGCGACAATGGATTGAGCTATCCCGTATTGCGTAAACTACTGTCGGGCAAAAAGCGGCCTGATGGTATTTTTGCTTCTGTAGAAAAGCTGGCCATTGCCAGTTACCATGTATGTGAAGAATTAAAGATATCCATTCCCAAAGATATAAAGGTGATCAGCTTTTCCAATCTGGAAACAGCTTCCCTGCTCAACCCCTCCCTCACCACCATCACCCAGCCCGCTTTTGATATTGGTAAAAAGCCGCTGCTGTGCTGTTTCGTATGTTGGAGAAAAACAAAACAGCTTCACTTACCGAAACCGTGGTACTTAATTCCACCCTGATACCCCGCAACTCAACAAAGGTCTAGCTATTCCAAATACCTAACCCTCCTGCATAAATGCTCATGACTAACCCCTAATTGCCAACACCTGGCGCTTAGCAACGGGTACAGTAACGGAAGTTGCGTATTTCACCTTCCCGCTTTTAATATCCTTATTGCCTTTTCCTTCTATTTTTAACAACCTGGCCTTACCGCCGGTAACCGTGAAGTCATCAATTTTGGCGCCCTGTACCCCTTCCAGTCGCAGGATCGTTGCTGCTTCTGCCACGGCAGGCAATTTCCAACCCGTCAGTTCAATATCCTGTGCGTCTTCTGCAATAAAGGCGGGACGCAGATCAGGACTTGCCAGCGTAAACCGGATCTCCTTTAATTTCAATCTCTTTACATGACGGGCCCAGATACCCCAGGCTGGAATAGTGGGGCCAAAGGTTTTTACCTCCGGATACTGATCAATCGCCTCTGGTACTACCACCCGGGCGTTTTCGACAGTGCCACCGCCCGCCAGGCTGATCTCAATATTCTCCAATGTTACATTGCTGATATAATGGCCAGGTACACCTGTGATCAGTATGCCGGAGGGGGCTTTAATTGCGCATCGGCAGCAGCTTCTGCCTTAACATTGCGGATCACTACATTTTCAAAGGTGCCCGTAGCCTGTTGCGTATCCTTGCCTTTACGGAATACTTGGAGGCGGGAGCCGAGGCGCAGCAATATGGGCGTGCGCACATTTTTCATCGTAATATCAGTGATCGTAACATTGCGCAGGTGAGCTCCGTCTACCGTGAGCAATTTGATGCCGCCATTGCGCGTATCATAGATCTCACAATGCGATATGTTGATGTCTTCAAAGGGCGCCATCGATTCCGTACCCATTTTAATGGCTGCCTGGTTGCTTTTCAGCTTCAGCCGTGTAACCGTAATGTCCTTACAGGCCATGGTGCTGGACGTGGTTTTAAAGCAAAGCGCATCATCGCCGCTTACCACATCACAATCGCGTATCTGTACCTGCTGGCACCCGTCAATGTCCATCCCATCATTATGTGCTACACCATGACTGACAATCTTCACATTTTCTATCAGTACCTGTTTGCTCTGGAAGTAATGCGAGGTCCAGGCGGCCGCATAATAGAGAGACACGCCACGTACCGTTACACCGGTGCAACGTACAATACGCAACAGGAAAGGACGGCGGCCCCATATTTTGCCTTCGCCTCTTGTGTCGGCCAGTACATGTTTGGCTTTCAATTGAGCACCCTGCCCGTCAATGGCGCCATCTCCTTCAATACCGATGTTCCTGGCATCAACCGCTACCAACAGGGCCCAACCTACATCAATGCCGAGGCCATCTGTAAAAGGGTCAATATTGTCATAGTGCTCAATATCCGTACTGCCCAGAATGAGGGCGTCTTTTTGTAATAGCAGTGTAATATTGTCTTTGATCACAATCGTACCCGAAAGGTATTTGCCTGCCGGGAAGATCACCTTACCTCCTCCCTGTTGCGCACAAGCGTCAATAGCCTTTTGTATGGCCTTTGAATCCAGCGTAGTACCATCGCCTGTAGCGCCATAGCCTTTTACATTGACGTCAGCAGCGGCAGCGTATAAGGAAGAAAATACTAATAAAAATGAGATGATCTTTTTCATATAAAATGTTTTAAGAGCTGCGAGCTGTGAGCTTCGAGCCACGAGCAAATACACTTTTTCTTTGCATTTGTCGAAGCAGACGGCTCGTAGCTCGCGGCTCGTAGCTCGCAGCTTGTATTTTAAGGTTCGTAGCCCGGGCTATCTTCCCTGTCTTGCCTTTAATTGTGCCAGGTATAAAGAAGCAGGCTGTAAACCATCTTTGTTTTGTCCTTCCCATTCTCCATCGGGACGGCCTTTCAGGCGCCCATCGTATTTTGCCCCTTTCATACCGATATTGTAATTCTTACCCGAAGCCCAGGGACTTTGTACCGCAGCTCTTTTCACCGTGCAGTTCCACAATACTTGTGTTACGCCTGCCCAGCCATGACCACTACCCCAATTGCCCCTGTCTTGCACATTGATCTCACCATCCGTAGTTATATTATCATATAAGGTGCCTACCGCCCAGCGGTGGTGTGGGCCAATATCGGCATGGGTATTTTTAGCCGTACAGTTATAGAATACGTTGGGGCCAGGTGTTTTTGAGCCCGTTACATAATCATGCCTGCCTTCCGTGGTTTGGCAGTTCATCACCAGGTTGCATTGCCCGTTGTTATTAAAGGAATAACGCCTGCCGCCGGTGATCTGCGATTTGGCATCCAGGCATTTGCTATCCGTAACCGTAAAATAGCGTGCATCATCGCCCAGGTTTACGCAGGCATAGGCAAAGTAGCGGGAGGTTACGTTCCGTACCCAGCCTTGTTCCGCTTTGTTGATGGAAATAGCATCCCAGGCATGACTTTCGGCAGTGTCGCTGCCGTATACCGATTCCATATACAGGTTTTCAACACCTACTTCACGGATACGGCCTGTAAAACTGTATTTATAAATTTCTCCACCACCATATTGTTCATCGAGTGCCTGCATGATGGGATTGTCAATGAATATTTTATGGCCTTCTATTTTAGTGATCGTTCTTTCAAACTCCAGGTTGTATTCAGCTGCTTTCCATTGCTTCGTACCGTTACGTTCCTCTATCTGGTTCATTTTGGTATCCTCTATCCACTTGTCAGTACCGGGTCTGTTTACAATGATGGCGTCGCCAGGCTGTAAACCTTGGGCATCGTTTACACTAAACGAAAAGCTGCCAACAGGTACATACCGATCAGTGATCTTGATCCGGTTGCCGGCAGGTTGTAAATTGCCGCTGCCGGTAATAGCGATCAACGGTTTTTGCGTAGTGCCCGTGGCTATCAGCTTTGTCCCGTTCTCTGTATCTCCTTCTCCCCTTAATACAATGCCACTGGCTTTGATTTGTAAGGTGACTGGTATTTGGTAGCTACCCTTTTTCAGGAGGATGGCTCCCCGGAAACCATTTTTATCCGGCGCCTTATTTGCCAGTGCATCAATGGCTGCTTGTATCTTTTGACCCGCATCTTCCGAGGGCGTAATGGTGGCGCTAACCCCTACTTCCGGAATGGCCTTATCGCCCTGGTAATAACCCACCCGGCTAAAATCGGGAATGATATTGCCCTTTTCATCAGGTGTATACCTAAGCTGGCCTTTGTTGTTGGATTGTACAAACCTGGATTCCCATTGTACATGGCGCGCAATGGTGAATGCCATGAACGATACAGTAGTAATAGCAGCCAGCGGAAGGTATTTTTAGGGATATATACAGGCATAAGTAGATGGATTGATGAATGAAAGTAAGTACAAAATCCAATCACCTGGAAGCCTTTGCCAGAATAGCTGAATGCTTTGCCAATACTGCCAAGGATGCAGGAATGGGATTTAAGCGAATTTTAAACACTCATTTTGAGATTAGGAGGATGGCGCAGATTAAGACAAAGAAATAGCCGCGAGCGAAATGCAAGCTGCGAGCCTCGAGCCACGAGGCTTTTGCTTCGACAAATACAGCATAAAAGTGTATTTGCTCGCAGCTCGTAGCTCACAGCTCGAAGCTATTTTCAAAGCACATTAAAAATCGTATGACTGTTATATGAAAAAGAACATTGTTTCCAGACCGGGCTTTTTATTGGCTACGGCTTTATTAATTACCCAAGCCCTTGTTGCACAAAACACCCGGCAGCAGGACCGCTGGGCCATTCAGCCGGATGGCAGTATCCTGTGGACAGTGAATGGACGGCTGCCTCACCGGGATCATATTGAAATGAGTGGCGAAAAAGTTTCCTGTTGGGTGCAATATCGTGTGGATACCAGCGGCAAGTTGTCCCTCAACCGTACCATGGTATTCCCTACCTTTCGCCTGCTGCCGCAACGCACCATTGCCAGTATGATGTACAATGTAACAGATTATGACCTGCCTCGTTTTCTGATCAATGATAAATTATTCAAAGCAGGTGTATACAATGCTGCAGCAGTAGACGATATGCCCGAACAGGTGATTAGCATCCGTCACAAAGGCATTATGCAGGTGCAAAGCCTGGTCGGAAAAAATAAAGACCTCTTGCTGAAACGTACTTTATTTCCTTCTGTAGATAAGCCCATCGCCCTGGAGCAATGGGTATTTGTGAATACCGGTAAGCAGCCGGTGAAAATAGAAATGGAATACCTGCAGCGTTCAGTAAAGCCGGCTGTAGAACGGTCTACTCCTGCGCAACATAGTTTTGTAGTATCCACCATTGGTGAAGGATTGAAAACAGTGGCGCCTGGCGATTCAGTGGTGTTTGCACTTAGCTACCAGGCGGTCCGCAACAATGCAACGGCTATTACTCCCAATGTAAATGCTGAAGAGCAGGCACGTCAACTGCGCGTGGCAGGCATATTGTCCCTGCTGCAATTAGAAACGCCGGATGAGATGCTGAATACCGCTTTTGCTTTTGCCAAAATAAGAGCAACTGAAAGTATTTACCTCACCAGGGGCGGTTACCTCCATGGGCCGGGTGGCTTACGGTATTATGCCGCTATATGGGCCAATGACCAGGCCGAATACATCAATCCTTTCTTTGCCTTCCTGGGTGATGAGGTAGGTAACAGATCGGCCATGAATGCTTACCGTTGGTTTGCCCATTATATGAACCCGGAGTATAAACCCATTCCCAGTTCCATCATTGCCGAAGGCGACGGGGTTTGGCAGGGCGCTAAAGACCGGGGCGATATGGCAATGATCGCTTATGGCGCGGGGCGTTATGCCCTGGCCAATGGTAATGCCGATTCTGCCCGTGTATTGTGGCCCCTGATCGGGTGGTGCCTTGAATATTGCCGCCGCCAGCTCAATGAACAAGGCGTGGTAAAGTCCAATAGCGATGAGCTGGAAGGCCGTTTCCCTGCCGGTAAGGCCAACCTCAATACCAGTGTTTTGTATTATGATGCGTTGCGTTCGGCTTCCATGTTGGGCAAGCAACTGGCTTTACCCAAGGCGCAATTGACCACCTATGAAAAGGAAGCAGCCACCCTGCGCAGCAATATCGACAAGTACTTTGGGGCTACCGTAGAAGGGTTCAATACCTATCGTTATTTTGAAGGCAATGATACCCTGCGGGCCTGGATCTGCTCACCCCTGATCGTTGATATATTCGATCGCAAGGAAGGAACCATTGCTGCCTTGTTCTCACCCCGTTTATGGACGGAAGATGGATTGGCATCCCTGGCCGGCAATAAAACATTTTGGGACCGTTCAACCCTCTATGCACTGCGGGGAGTATTTGCCGCGGGTGAAACACAAAAAGCATTTGATTACCTCAATATTATTCCCGTCGCCGCTTGTTGGGCGAACATGTACCTTATGCCGTGGAAGCCTACCCGGAGGGCAACCAGCGCCACCTGTCTGCCGAAAGCGGACTGTACTGCCGCATTTATACGGAAGGCATGTTTGGTATGCGCCCCACCGGTTTAAACAGTTTTGATTGCACACCCCGCCTGCCTGCTGCGTGGAATAAAATGGCCCTGCGTACTATACATGCTTTTGGTGCCGTGTTTGATATAGAAGTGCTGCGCGCCGCAGGAGGTATGTTGGAGATCATCATCACCAAAGCAGGTCAATCAAAAAATATACCATTAAAGAAGGCGCTACCCAGCGCATAACGATCTGACAGGCCCCTTAACAACGTAGAAAAACAAGAGGCCGGAATTCATTGCCGGCCTCCTTGTTTTTACCTATTGGTAACACCTCGTCCTGATGCTGGTTGCTAATTTATCGTTACTGTTTCTGTAATGATCCGGGTTGGCCCGGGGTTAGGATAACCATACCTTAAATAAAAGGTCCGTGATGCAGGATCGTAAGTATTATTGTAAATACCAACCCCGGCAAACCAGCAACAGTTGCAGTGGCGCCTGTATTGCCGCTGGCCGCTGTAATGGTTACCGAATTGTCAGGATTGACTGTCACATTAATGGTGCCGGAAGCAGAACCAAGATCGCCTATCAATTTATTGACCGTATTGGCATTAACAGTCGATAATTCCATTTCATCTATATCAAAATCCCTTGGTACCGTGGGGTGCTCAAAATGACCAAAGGCATGGTATACACCATCGTATGGATTTTTCACAATAATCGGTATGATGGCTGTCTTCAGGTTAGTGCTGATGGTATAGCCTGTTTTATCCACCGAACTGATCTGGTAGGCCAGCGCCCAGCTTCCTCCCAGGAATGAAGAAGGTTTGAACTTGACTTGCAGATAACCTGTATTCGACCCCTTGGGGATGGTTACTACACCGCCGGCATTCAACACCGTGATCATGGCAGGGGGTTGGGAGGTGGAAGTCAGTCCCGTTTTTGGTATTGTAGTCTATCAGCAGCTGATTGTTCTGCACCAGCGTAACGTTGATGTCCTCTGAGGCGGCTCCATTTGTAGACAGGTTTACCGGAATAGCATTGATGGTCGTATCCCTGTTGCTGTTGTCAAATATAAAGGCCAGGAAATTGCTGGCCGAACTGGCGGTTGCTTTGAGTTCGATCATGCTGGGCTGGCCGCCATGAACGGATTGTATCAACCCATCATCGAAGTCTTTATCCTTTAGGCAACTGACCATTCCCAAGCCGAGGGAAAGGAACAGTGCAAACAATGCAATTAATCTTATGGATAGTTTCATAACACGCGAATTTTGTGGTAAAGTATGTTTATGGTTGCCAGAACAACTTGGAATCAAACTGGTTTTGAGGCCCCTGTGCATTGGCATTCGTAGCATTGGTCGTGTATTCGCTTTGCGGATACAATAACCGGACCGGCAGTTGATCCCTTAACCTGCTAGGGTTAACGGAGATGTAACCCTTGTTGGGTATCATATTCAACCGGCGATGGTCACTCCATGCTTCCAGCGGATCAACACCTCCCAGGGCTATGTATTTCTGGTAGGTAATGAACTTGGCTTTTGATAAAGCCGTACCACCTGCATTGCTCCAATCGGCAATGGCCTGACTACTCATGTAGGTATTAGCCGCTGCCACTGCATTGGGCACACCCAGCCAGGTAAAGGATTCCCTCACGGCATTCTCATATGCTGTTTTAGCATCACTGCTGCCCAGGTCCCAGCCACGGGCAATGCCTTCGGCTTCCAGGAACATACTTTCAAATGATGGATAGATCCATTGGTTCTGCGTAGCGCTTCCTGCCAGTCCGGGGCCCATGCCAGAGCTGGAGGCGCCATTGGGGTTACCTGCCGCCTTACCATAAGTTGTGCCGGTGATAGCGCCGCCATTAGCCGGTGGTTTGAAAAACGAGGCAACCGTGGATCGGAAGTGGAGTTCAGCAGGCTCACAAAATAAACATTGGCCCTGGTTACAGTACTGGCTTCGGCACCTGTGGGGGTTAAGCCGTAATTGGCATAAAAGGGCGATTGCTTAGCGGCTGAATTCACATAACCCGGATTGACATCAATGCTTTCGCCTGCATGCAATACGCCGCCTTTCGCCTTGATCTTCGCTACTTCGGCTGCCGGGTTAAAGCTGGCCATTTGTGATTGCCTGATCAGCATCCTTAATTTCAGCGTATTGGCAAATTTGATCCATAAGGATGTATTGCCGCCATTCACAATGTCTACATTGGTAAAAGAGGTCCTGGGTGCCTGACCAAGATAGATGATCGCCGAATCCAGGCTTTTTTGTAAGGCTGCATACACATCGGCGGCATTGTCATAAGCCGGTTGCGTGTACTTGGAGTTTTGGAATGCCTGGCTATAAGGAATATTACCAAAAAGATCTACCAGGTCCTGGAACAACTTGGCCGAAAGCACCATGCTGGCGCCTGCCAATAAGGAATCGCCTTTGTCCTGGGCTTTGAGCTTTACCTGGTACAGGTCGAACAGTACATTGTATTGATTTTGCCACAATGGATCGCCAAAAGTAAAATCAATATTGTAGGAGGTCTCATCTTGCTGTATGGCAAAATCGCCCGATGCGGACCAATAACCCATCCAGTTTTCAATGAACTGGAAATTACCACTGGCCGAACGGGCACCGGTAGCATGTGCAGCCTGCGGGAAAATAAGCTGGGCTGTAATATTATCGTCGGTTACCCGGTTTGGATCCTGGTTCACATCCAGGTATCCCTTTTTACAGCCGGCGGAAGCCGCAATCAGTATGATAACGAATAATTTATTATATATGGTTTTCATGTATAATCAGTTTATGATTGATTAGAATTGAACGGCAATAGATCCACCAAACAACCTGGAGGCAGGTGATTGAAAGAACTGCTTAAACCAAAGGTATTGCCGGTGGATTGATAGTTAAATTCCGGATCGCCCCACTGATTAGACTTGGGTACAAACAGCAGGAGGTTTCTACCAATCGCACTCACTGTTAATTTCTTGATCACATTTTGATTACCAAACCATTTCAAGGGAAGTGAATAGGATATATTTATTTCCCTTAAGCGCCAGGCGGCTGCACTGGCAAAATAATTGGTGGCAATGGCCGTATTGAGAGCAGCCCCTGTCCAGAAATTATAGTTGCCATCCTGCGTTTGCACACTGGTATTGGGTATATATTTAGAACCATCCCAGTATACGGAGTTAGGGAATACAAACCGTTGACGGCCATATTCGGCACTACGTTTGAAATGCCTGCAAAGTCCATATCACTACCCATACCGGAATAGAAAGAATGGCCTCCTTTATAATCCCAGGTCATGCTTACCGAGAAGTTGCCAAGGGTATAAGAAGGTGTGATACCAATTACCCACAAGGGCAATGAGCGGCCTCTCACCACCAGTTCAGATGCCTGGGATGGGTAACCTGTTACTGGATCTACAATGACCCTGCCCAGTGAATCACGTACGTAGTCGGTCAATTGGAATCAAAAGCGGGCTTACCTACAATGGCAATATTATTGGCCGTAGGTGAGCTCACGGAGTTTTGAAGGAATCCATTGTTACCACCAATCACTACGGGTATATTGTTGAGCGTGCTGGTTACCTGGTTGTCATTATAGGTAGCGTTGATCTTAAGATCAATACGCCCCTTGCCGATATTCACTACCGGGTTCAGGCCCAGGTCCATTTCCACCCCATAGTTCTTGAAGCTGGCGGCATTGGCCAACCCAATGGTATAACCGGTAGTAGATGATTGCGATACTTGTAAGATCTGGTTATCTGATTTCTGATGGAAATAGGTGGCTTCCAGGTTGATCCGGTTCTTTAAGAAACCTATTTCTGCACCCACTTCAAAGGTCTTCACAAACTCTGGTTTCAGATTGGGATTGGGGATCGTGGCATTGGCTGTAAAGCCGGCGGTATTGCCATAAGGGAAACCGCCGGGTTGTGAGTAGGTAGCCTGCAAGGAATAAACGCCTACGTTTACATTACCCGATTTGGAATAAGCGGCCCTTACTTTGGCAAAGGAGATGAGCTCACTATTCTTGATTCCTGGAAGGGCATCAGAAAGTATTACTGCTGCATTCACGCCGGGATAAAGAAAGAGCGGTTGGTTTTCAACAACCGGCTATCCCAGTCATTCCTTCCGGTAAATTCTATAAAAGCATAGTCTTTATAGCTAAGTCCCACACTTCCATAAGCCGACAGTAGCCTGCTTTCTGTATTGATATTATTGGGAAATAAAGGCACTTGCGCATCACCACTGCGTACGGCCACATTGTACAAGTAGGGCACTACCAGGTTATTACCACCGATGGCCACATCCTTGTTGCGGTTTTGACGCACCATACCCCCTGCCAGGTACCTAACGTTGAAATCTTTATTGATGTCATAATCGCCATTCAAGAAATAATCCAGGTTGAGCGTGGTAGTGGTGGCTTGATCATCAAATACATTACCTGGGCGATTGGTGTATTGCGTAGCATTGCGGTGCGCAACAGCCCAGTCACTAACCACCACAGGAGCAGTCGTATTCTTGAAATTGGTAAAAGCAAGGTTCGTGCTGGCCCTTACAGTTCCTTTAAGCCAGGGCCAAAATTGGTAGCTGATATCGATATTACCGATCAGGTCATCTTCGCGGCCTTTCTGGCGCAGGTTGCCAATGACCCAGTAAGGGTTAACGGCATATTCATTGTAGTAATTAGAAAACTGTGAAAATTTATCCGTTTGCCAGTTCTTATAAGAAGTAAGTGGCACATTGCTGGGTGTTTGCAATACCGTAAAAGATACTGCCGTTATAAGCCGGGAACAAATTGGCCATGCCAGCTTCATTCACCACATTGTAATTTTGCTGTACATAGTTAATGCCATAGTTAACCGACAGGTTACCATATTTTTACCGCCATTGAAGCGTATACTCGTCCGCCTGTTTTCATCGTCTGGCATCAACCCTTTTATTTTAGCATCCTGGATACCCACATAAAAATCTTCACCTGCCAGTGATATGGAATTCTGGTAGGTAACACCTGTATTCAGAATTTCTTTTTATCCTTTTTGTAGAGGTTAGAATAAGGCCCTCTTTGGATAGAACCGTCTTCGATAGGTATGCCTATATCTTGTAGCGATCCATCGAAACGGGGGCCATATTGTTGGTTCTCATAAGGTACATAACCATAGTTGCCATATTGGTCAACGATCTCACCCGCACCGGCGCCAAACTGATCCTGCAGTTTGGGGAAATAAGCTACACGAGCCAGTTGGACCGTTGACTGCACATTAACGCTGATCTTTTGCTGGCTCCCTTCTTGGTAGTAACGAGGATTACACCGTTTACCGCATCGGGGCCATAAATGGCGGCAGAGGCCGCACTCTTCAATACCGTAAGGTCTTGAATATCATCTGGTGGGATGGAGCTTAGCAAGCCCAATGGAGTGGGGGCGCCATCCACAACCAGCATAGGTTGGTTATTACCTGTGAGAGAGCGGATACCGCGGATATTGATCTTGGCATTTTCAAATACACCACTATTGGTAGTGGCAATTGATACGCCGGATACTTTTCCGTTTAATGCTTGTTGAACATTTACCGCCTTTCCTTGAACAAGTGTGCGGCTATTCAACGACGTGGCGGCATAACCCAATTCCTTGGCTTGCCGTTTTATACCCAAACCCGTAGTTACAATAACCGTTGCTAATTCTTCACTTGTCTTGTTAAGCGAAATGGTGAGGTTGAGGCCCTGGCCTGCGGTATTAAATACCCTCGTAGAATAACCTGAAGCACTGATTTCTAATACTGCATTGTCAGGGGCTGATATCCTGAAAAAGCCGCTTTCATTGGCTGCAACACCCGTAGTGGTGCCGTTGATCTTCACTGAAGCAAATGGGATGGGGTCTCCTTTTTCATCGGTGATCCTTCCTGTAAGGATTTTGTTCTGTCCGAGCGCCATAATACACCATAGTAATACTACGGGTAGTAATAGAACTTTTCTCATGTTTTTAAATTTGATGGTAGAATTTGTTTAACATGGGCATGGACAACTAACGGTTATGAACCTTTAGTTTCCAGTTTTAACATTCCCTTATAGTTTATGGACAGGATGCTTACCGGCTGTGCTGCTTAACATGATAAGTTCATAACTTATTATTTACATACATTGCTTTCTTGTTATCACCTTGTTATTTAATGTTGGTTATTTAAAAAGATTTAGTACATTTTTGCTATTACGTTATAGCATATCAGTAACAGCCATATATAGGTGTAGGGAAGGTGCCGGCATATAAATGTTATTCGTGTGTTATTGTATCGTTATTCTGCTTGGATAAATGCGTAACATGAAATAAGTTGCAGTCAATAAAATAACATTCAGTTATTCTCATGTGTCATGTATAGTTCTGGTTAAGAACAAAAGGTCTCCGGTTTATACTGAAGACCTTTTTTATTGACCCGATTTGCCAATAAGTATTATTTATGTGGCGATGTTGCCTCGTTCTGGGGAATCTGTTTTTTACAGCAATTTGGCAACCAGCATCTAATCCGGTAGTTTTAAGTCCTGTCATTTTAAATAAATCCAACCTCAAAATGCATCGAAGGAACTTTTTGAAAACGGGCGGTATGGCCGCCTTGCCTGCGTTAAGCGCTGCCCTGCCATTAGGCGCCCTCGCTTCCGGTAGGCAATCTGCTGACGAACCAGCCCCTGTATATCTCTTTGTTGATGGCCCCTTTTATAATCCGGCTGAATATATTGCCAGGCTGCAACAGGTGAACCAGGCGGCAGCCATCAAGGCCGATTTCTATGGCGAAGGTGGGGCGGTGGAAGCACTGGAAAAAAAGTTCATGACTATAACTGGCAAGCAGGCGGCCATCTTTATGCCTACGGGTACTATGGCCAATCAATTGGCCATCTCCGTTTTAAGCGGCGAAAATACCAAGGTATTTGTACAGGAAACCAGCCATATATTCCGTGATGAAGCCGATGCTGCCCAATCCATCCATCAAAAACGCCTGATACCACTGGCTCCCAATGAACCTGCTTTTACCATGGAAGCGTTACAGGCTTCGCTCAGGGACCTCGATGAAGGCGAAGTTTTTAAGAGTGGTATTGGGGCAGTCGCTATCGAAAACCCCGTGCGCCGTTGTGATGGAAGAACCGTACCCCTTGAAGAGATCAAAAGATAGCAGCCTTTTGCCGGGAGAAGGGTTATAAATTACACCTCGATGGTGCGCGCATACACCTGGCTGCCGCTTTTACAGGTACCCCCGTTGCTGATTATGCGGCGCATTTTGACACCGTGTACATTTCCCTCTATAAATATCTAGGAGCGGCCGGCGGTGCCATATTATGTGGAGAAAAGGTGGTGATCGATAAAATGCGGCACCTGATCAAGGTACATGGCGGTACCATTTATCACAACTGGACCAATGCGGCCATGGCTATTTACCACCTGGATGGATTGGATGACCGGTTAAAGGAAGTGGTGAAAAGATCAACCAGCTTGTTTCAACAATTGAACAAATTGCCTGGCATCAGTATCACCTCCTTAAAAGGCGGCACCAATATTTTCCATTTGCAGGTAACGAAAGACATCGACCTGGCCAAATTGCGTGAATCGTTGGGTAAGCAATACAAGATCTATATAGACGGCAGGAGAGGAAATGACCCAGTCAAGATCACCGTCAATGATAGTTTGTTGGGCCGTACCGATCAGGAGTTGGTAGAAGCATTCAAGGCCAGCCTGGCCAAAGCAAAAAAGTAAAAGTTTGTATTGAGGTGACACCTTTCGTCCGCTTTGCATGGGTAAAGGTGTCACCTCTTAAGAGAAAAGGTGGGCTCCCGCAATGCTGCGGGACTGCCCGGCATGGCAGCGCGATGACTCACCTTTATTGGCAAGAGGTGACACCTTTCGTTTTCGAGGCAAGGGGAAGGTGTCACCTCTTTGTAATCAGTTTTATTTAAGCTGGTAAGCAGCTACCGTTTTGGCAAAGAAGGTGGGAACATACACGA